>NZ_LMIB01000021.1 GCF_001429065.1 Sphingomonas sp. Root710 | reverse complement strand
CGGCAACCGCGGGTACCGAGCACTCCACGACCCGAACGGCAGACTTCGGCTCGTCGCCTAGGATGTTCTCAGTATTTCCAGCTTAGCGTTGTCTGGCGAACAAATCTTGAGGTGAGGCCTACATGGTTGTGAAAAGCGTCATAATGTCCGGTGGCGAAGCCATCTACTCTACCTCTATTGACTGGTAATTCGGCCGGGTCTCACTTTCTCTTCGACATATTTCCAAAGAAGTCGGAATCCTTCTTACCCGCCTCCATCTGGGTAACTGTCATACTGGCATCCTGCGTAGTAGAGCACAGGTTCGCCTTTTTGGCGGCCGCCAACTGACTGTACTCACCCGTGTTGCATTTGGATTGCCACTCGGCGAGAAGCTGCGGATTACCGACAAGCTCCTGCGAGGTCGGAACCTTGACGGCCGGTTGACATCCACACACGAACAAGAACGCTGCCGGCACAAGCAACCTGCGCATACTTATTTCCTTATTGTGTTAGCCTGGAAGAACGCTGAGTCATTTCGCCCGGCTGCGAGCAGAGCCGAGCTAATAGCGAGATCACCTTCGCCAGCTTGGGCCATCTGAATCGCCTGCATCTTGAGAAGGTCGTTCTGAAGCTGCGCCTGCTCGACCGCGATGCGGGCCTGCAGGTCCATCACGTCTTTTGGATCCTTGGCGCTGGCGAGCTGCTGCCGCAGCTGATCCAATGCCTGCGTTCGGGTCTGCGCGATGTTCAGGGTATTCTCACCGAGCGCGGCCGTCGTCGCAGCCGATCCGGTAGAATCCTTCAGCGCCTGGGCATAGGCCGCATCCGCATCCGAGGATCCCGTGGACGAGGGGCGGTAGCGCGACTGGATGTTCGATGCGAGCGTCCCCAACGAGCCGAGCTTCGTGAGATCGCCCCCGAACAGCGTCGACACGTCGGTCGTCGTCGCCGGCAGGAGGTTGCGGACCGAGGGCAGGTTCAGGGTCGACGCGATCTCGCTCATATTGGTGAGCTTCTGGAGTGACTGGAGCTGGTTCGCGGCAGTCTCGATCTGCTGCTTGCCCTGCTCCACCATCGTCAGCGTCTGCCTCGCGGTTTGCAGCGCCTGAAGGTAGGTCGTGGTATCGAACACGGGGATGCCCTGCGCCGCAGCCGGCGGGGCAAAGACAGCGACCGCGGCGGGTGCCGCAATTCCCATCAAGGTACGCTTGATCCACATCTCAGCTTCTCCTTTGGTTGGCATAGAAAGCCGGCAGCCAGGCCGCCGGATCGTCCCCCGCAGCGGCGATGGCCTCTTCCATGGCGACGAGGGTCTCCTCGCGCCCCGAAAGCACCTTGAGCTCGTTGGGCATCCCGGCCAGGTCGAGCTTGGCGACGATCGACGTGTGGCCCTGCTTGACAAGGAAGCAGCGGCTTTCCGGGGTCAGGTCCTCCCGGATCAGCCGGTACTCGGCATCCGTCAGGCCCAGCCCGTCGCAATAATCGGATCGCTTCGCATCGGAATTGGGCAGGAGGATCTTGGTCGCGGTCTGCTCGATGATCGAGTGCGCGATCGGCGAGCGCAGCGCGTCCGCCGGCGACTGCGTGCCGAAAACCATGAAGGCGTTGCGCTTGCGGAAGGTCTTCAGGCCATCCTGTGCAAAGGCGCGGAACGCATCGTCCTGGAGCGCCTTCCAGAACTCGTCGATATCGACCACCACCCGCTGTCCGTCGAGCAGCTCGTCCACGCGGTGGAAGAGGTAGAGCATGGTCGGTGTGCGGATTTCCGGGTTCTCGAGAAAGTCGGTCATGTCGAACCCGACGAGGCGGGCTGCCATCGAAACTTCGTCAACCGGTCCGTCGAATGCCCAGCCGAGCGAACCACCCTGGCACCAGCGTTCGAGCCGCGCCCCGATCCCCTCAGCGTCAGCGTAGCCCAGCATCTCGCGTAGCGCGCCGAGGGAGCGGGCATGCGACGGCAGTCGCATCACGGCATCGAGGCCCTCGTCGATCAGCCGATCCTCGCCGACCGTCAACGGCCGATTCTCGCGCCTGACAAGCACCCGCACGAACTGGCGCAAGAAGGCAATGTTATCGTGGGTGGGTTCCAGTCCCTTGAGGGGCGCGAAACCAGTCGGCTCGCCATTGCGAAGCGCGAGATAGGTGCCCCCGCAGGCGCGCACGAAAATCTCGGCGCCGCGGTCCTTGTCGAAGAACACTTGCCGGGCGCCGGTCTTTTCGAGCTGGGCCTGGAGGAAGTTCTGGAGAACCGTCTTGCCGCCTCCCGTCGGGCCGATGATGAGCGTGTGGCCGATATCGGCGCGGTGAAAGTTGAACCAGAAGGACGAGCCCGCGCGCGTCTTGAGCAGCGTCACCGCTTCGCCCCAGTGGTTTCCGGACTTCCGCCCGGCCGGGAAGGTGTAGAACGGGCTCAGTGCCGCGAAATTGCGGCTGTTGATGACCGCAGGGCGCGCGCGCATCCGGAAATTGCCGGGGAGCTGCGCCCAGAAGGCGGCTTCAAGCGCCACGTCCTCGCGCGCCATCACCATGCCGGTGTCCGCCGCGGCCGAGCGCGCGATCGAGAGGCGGTCGAGGAGGCGACGCGGATCGTCGTCGATGACCGAGATCGAAAGGTGATGCTCACCCATGACGAAGCGGTTCGCCATGAGGTCGTCGACCCCGTCGAGGAGTTCAACGGCCTGACTGACGCCGGCATCGTCCGAGGACGTCATCTGCTTATATTTCTTGGTGAAGCGCTCGCTCGCGTCCTGCTTCACCAGAGGCGCGAAACTCTGGGTCAGCACATAAGGGAAGTCGAGCTTCAGCAGGCTGTTGAACTGGCCCGTCCGGGTGCTGGCGACATATTCGCGCACACCGAACATGCCGAGGTAATGTGACTTGTGGGCGAGGCGGATCTCGGCCGCCTCGCGCCCGAAGACCACGCGAGATTGGTAGAGCGCTTGCCCCAACCGGCCGTCGAGCAGCGGAATGCGGATGCGGTCGCCCGTTAGGATGAAGTGCAGGACCTCCATGGGCTTCGAGAACAGGATGCCGTCACGCTCGTAAATCGACAGGCGCTCCGGTGTCGCGTCGGCAAGCAGGGACTCGAAATCGCGGCTCTTGTCCGCCATGATCGTGAGCGCGCGGTCATCGAACTCACCCGGCGTCTTTTGCTTGCCGAAAAAGCGCGAGACCTGGTCGCTGGCCATGCTGGAAGGCCGCACGACGAGCGTCACGTAGAACTCGTTATGGTAGAGGACCTTCTCCTTGAGTGTCTCGGAGTAACGGTCCTGGAGCTGGCGCGCGAAGTCGGAGTGGAAGTCGCCACTCAGGACCGGGTCCGTCGCGGTGCGCACGAGATGGGTCCACAGCGCGATGCGGTCGTCGCCGATCGCGCGCCAGGTAATGTTGAGCTTGTTGTGCCAGCTATTCAGATCGGCAATGTCGCTGGTTTCGAACGGCCGCCCATCGACGCGGTACATGCGCATGAGCGAGCCGTCGTCGAGGGCGACAACCGTGTCGTCGACGTGCCGCGTATAGGGGATGAACTTGACGTCATCCGTCTCGCGGACCGCCACCTTCTTATGCTTCAACCTGGTTTCAGTCATTGCCGAACTGCTTCCGCTTGACGCTCTTGCCAAGGCGAACGGGCGAGTAACTCCCACCGCCCCAAAACTTGCGGTTCTTCGAAAGGAACACCGTCTGAAACCACAGGCCCCAGAGCCGGAAGGCATTGTAGTCGTAGTGAACGACCATCCGCGCCGGGAAGTAGAGTGCCCCGAAAGCGGCTAGCGGGTACAAGGGATTGTGCATGATCGACCAGATGATCATGCTGACCATGATGATCGGCAGGATCGCTTCGAGCGGCAATCCCATGAACACGGCCGGTCTGGTCATGGCGAGGAAGACCTTGTCCTCGGCGAGCTTCTCGACCTCAGCCACTTGCGGTACTCATCCAGCCGACGATCGTCGTCGCCGAGAAGATGATGCCGATGCCGATCAGCACGGTGACAGCGCGGCCCCACTCCATCCGGCCGGTCAGCTTCGCGTATCCCACACCCATCACGGCGATGGCGCCGACCACCGAAGAAATGCCGATCAGCCAGGTCCTTACTGTCGTCAGACCGCTCTCGATGGATGTGCCGTCGGCCCATGCTGGCTGCGCGATCGACATAAGAGCCAATGCGCCGGCAAAGCCGACGAGCTGGCGGGCACGGCGATCGGACATCAGCCGACCCAGCCTGGGTGTGAACTTCATACGATCCTCCATGTCGAACTACCTCTCCAATTCGGGGTGGGTGTGCATCGCCTCGATCTGTCGAACCGGCGTGGGCTCGCGGACCGAGACATCCAGGCCGCGCCGCAGCACGTCCGAGATCATTTTCCGACTCTCGAGGTTCGCCGAGACCATGTGGTGCGCGTCACCGTCGAAGACCTCGCCGATATGCTGTTCCATCGCCGCCTGCGCCTGCAGCGCGTTGGCTAGTCGGGGCTCCGCCGATACTCTCTCCATCCCGCCGTGAAGGAAGAGTTCGGCGAGCTCGTCGCTCTCCTGCCGGCGCCCGGCGGCCGCGTCCCGCTCCTGCTCATCCCGCGTCCGGGGCTGTTCAGAGTCTGATCTTCGGCTTTGCGGGGCGGTCGGCTCCGCGACGGACCGGTCTTCCCGATCGGCATCAAGCTCGTCGGCCAGTGTGGCAGCAGCGCCAGCCTCCTTCGTCATCGTATCCCGATGGAGGCCCGATCGGACAAGATAGATCGCGTCAGCGACCTCCGTGTCCCAAGCGCCACCCTTGCCCATCTGACGCAGAGCGCCGGACTCGTAGCCGGAGCTGTCGAACGCCCTCACCAGCGTCGGGCTCTCCAGCGCCCGCTCAAGCGCACTTTCGAGCGCTTCCCGATTCACATCGATCCGCTCGAGATGGACTTCCCGTTGGAAAGCGTCCCTGTTGTCGCCGAGCTCCCCATAAAGCACCTTGCGGTCTTCGGTGTGCCGGCTGAGCGTCAGCAAGAGCCGCCGGTCGGCCTCCGACAGCGAACCATCGTTTCGAGCCGCAGACTGACCCGGAGCCGAATGCGTGAGGGTTGTAGCGGCGCCGGCATCGGTCTGCGGAACCGGGCGCGCTTGCTCGACCACCGTAGCGTCGCGATTGGCGGGTACGCCCCGTCTCAAATCCGCCATGCGCTCCTGTTCGGCGAAGGTAGGCTCGTAGCCGTTGACCGTCAGCCCCTCCCGCGTCGCAGCGGACCACACAGCTTTTCGAAACTCGGGGGAGCCATCGACTTCGATCCGATCCCAGCTGTTGTGCTGAGCGATCTTCACCAGGCTCGCGATCGTCTCTGCGTCCTCGCGCCGCGCCACAATGCGGCTGTCGGTGATCTCGATCGCCGGGATCACGCGGTCCCCGGGGCGGAACAGGCCGAGCCGCTGCTCACCGCCGCCCGCCCCCTCGACGACGCGCACCTCGTACCGGGTCGCCAGCTCGGGCGGAATTTCGAAGGCGATCCGTTCGGTCTGGGGATCGGCCTCGCGCCCGCTACGCGCGACGCTGTTCTCCGCGCTCACTTGAAAACCTCGATCACGTTGGACGCGACTTGCCCGACGATCCAAGGGTCGCGCTCACTCGCAGGCTTCACTACCGCGGCTGCCGCCCCGTTCGATGCGGCACCAGTGGCCGGCAGCGGGGGAACGGCCTGTACCGAGCCCATCGTGCTGGCAGCCATCCAGACCCGCCCGACATAGCCGTTGCGGAAGCCGCGGGTCAGCGTGCCGGTGTTGTAGAGCGAATAGGTCGCCGAGATGGCGTCGAGGCCGCTATAATACCGGTTTGCGAGCCCGTAGCCCTGCTGCAGAAGCAGGGAGGCGAGCCGCAGGTTGGTGCAAGGGTCGAACGCCTGCTCGACCGTGACACCGAGCCGCGCGAAGTTGGCGGAGTTGATCTGCGCCAATCCGACGTCGGCGGTATACCCCGCCGCCACGTAGCGGCGGACGATCGCCGCGGCTTCGACCACGGATCCGGCGCGTACGCGCGGCCCCTTGTTGACGTTGATCTGCAGGCTATCTCCGCCGCTCTCCGTCACGACGAGCGGCACGACCGCTTCCGTCGCGATCTCGGGGGCGCATTGGTGCGCCAGCACGGTGATGGCGGGGACGTCGTAGATCACTGCTGGGTCACCGTCTGCGTGCGGGTGTCGAGTGCGTAGCTCGACGAGGAGCCATCCGACTGCGTGACTGTCAGATCATAGCCGTGCTTGACCTTCTTCGTGCGGATGCCGACCCCCGTGCAGCTCGGGAAGGAGCCGCCCAAGGCGAGTACGTTCCAGAGTTTCGTGATCGGCGGAACGCACGCCGCATAGGTCGTGGGCGAGCCTGGGGTGGCGAGGCAAAGTATGACCTGACAGCCCCAATCGGAGGCGAAGGCAGGCTGCGGCGCCGTGAGCGCGACCAAGCCTGCGATGGGGTATGCCAGCCCGCCGGCCACGCCGGCGAGCCTGTTGAGCAAACGTGCGATCATGAGCCACCTCCACGCGCTGCACGCCATTCGGCCGCTGCAAACACGTCCCATTGCGGCGGGGCCTTCTCAGCGGCCTGAGCACTCGATGCGGGCGCGCTTCTCGAATCGGTCTCGTTGATGGGGCGGAAATCATCCGTGCTGGCGACGTTGACGATCCAATCCTCGTCCCCCTCGACCGGCCGGGGCTGTTCGATCACCTGTCCCGGTCGGGCGAAGGCGAGATGCCAATGGGTCGAGTGTCCGCGGTCGCCCGGACCGAGGAGCTCGATAATCCGAATGTTGCTCGCGGCCATGAGGGCGCGGATCTGCTCCCGGGTGATCGTATCCACGCCACCTGCGGGGACGAAGTCGATCGCCTGGCCGAACTTGTGCCAGCTGTAGCGTGCGCCATAGCTGGCGTTCATTGGCCGGATCGTATCGGTTATCCGCGCGCCGAACGCCGTGCGCAGCAGCGCGGTGACGCTCGATACCGTGGCAGGTCCGGACGTCGAGACTGGCTTGGCGCCGTCCTCGACATGCGCGAGCGCACAGACATCGAACACCGAGGCGGGCGTCACCCCAAAAGTTGCAAAATCCCGACCATTGATGGCGAGCGGCCCGGCCTCGAAGTCAGCGCCGAGCGCGATCAGGTCTTGGACTGTCGCTTCCGCATCGCCCCGGGTTTCAGGCTGGCGGGTGAGGATCGCACCGGCGCGGACGGTGAGCGCGTACGGAGCCGGGGCCGGAGATCCGCCCGCCCCTAGCCCTGCTGCGCAGAGCTGAATAGCCTTCGCCGTAAGCCCTGCCGGAAGCATGTTGCTCCTCCGCCGTTACAGTCCACCTAAACCAGTGGACGATATTGACGGAGCAGGCAAGTCTCATTTGCCAACCACTTTCGAGCTAAAACAGTTCGTTGCGCAGCCGAGATGCCGGCCGCCGCTGGCGTTCACCAGGTTGCCGCTGCGTGGCGATTCGCATAGGAAACCCTGCCTTTGGGATATCCTAGCGTCCGCGCACGCATGGTCTCCGACCTTGAGGCGATCATGGAGCGAAGGGCAGCAGATTGAGCACCACCGTCGCTTTTCTTGCGGAATGTCAGGGGTCCGCGACCATCGACGACCAGAAGGCGTGCCTCGAAGCTGACGATTATGTGGTCGTGGCGGGCAGGCAGAGCTTCAACAAACTCGGCGATCTTCTCGCACGCCATGGGATCAGGCTCGGTCCAGGCGATCGGATCAAGCTCTACGATCTATCCTGCATTACCCTCTCGACCACCACGTTGGTCAGCGTGATGAGCAAGTTCCTGCGCAGTGGCGTCGGTTTCGAAATCATCTCAGCAGGGATCGTCATCGAGCCGCGCGCCGACGACAAATTGCACGCGCTGCTAGAGGCCCTCGATAATCACTATCGCTACCTGCACGGCATCAAGACGCATCCGGTAGACACCGCTTCCCGGGGTAGGAGGCGCCTGCTCGATCCCAGCCAGCTGCCGGAGATCCGGGCGAAGCTGGACAAACCGGGTGCGACGGCAACCGATGTTGCCCAGGAGCTAGGCGTGGCGCGGTCCACGCTCTTCAACTTCCTCGAGCGCTTTGATCGCGGCCAGGGCAAGGATGCCGCCGAACCCCATCCCAAGAGTTCCCGCGATGGCAGCCATGTCGCTCGGCCTGATACCGACGGGACATCCGCGTAGCGCCGACCTACCCGCGCCACGGGCGTCTCGTTTAGCGCCGCATTGTCGTCGCTCGCAGCCCCGCATTGTCAGCTCTACTAGCTGGCGGAACTGTTCGCTTCGTCGTCCGGCCTGATCATGTTCCAGGCCTCCAGCCCGACCGCATCAGCGAGCTTGACCATCATGTCGAGCGTCGGATTAGCGCGCCCCCGCTCGATAAAGGAGATGTAGGCCGCGGTGATGCCGGTCTGCTCGAACAATTGCGCCTGAGTCAGCCCCATCTTCTGTCGACGGCTCTTCAATCGCTCGCCGAACAGTCGTGCGGCAGGCTGTACTATTTCCTCCGCATCGAGATACTTCGGCATCCGGTGATTCAACCATGCGTGATCGCGGACGGCTCCTCCCCCCACGAGTTCGCTGACCTTATATCCGCCGGGCGTCGCCATGCAGCATAAACCAATTTACAGCATCTGGTGCGCGGCGAATTGACACGGCAGATGACGTGGCGTTAATCGAACGGCATGGCGAGACTCAGCCCCGCGACTCCGCGCATGTCGATGAAGCAGCTGGTCCAGCAGCAACGGGATGAGCTTTACGCATCCGGTCACCGCAATCTCAACATGGCGCTCTCGGAAGGCACGATCCAGCAGATCGACCTGATGAAGAAGCGCTACCGGCTTCGCTCGCGAGATCAGGTGGTCGCCCGGGTTATCAGGAAATGCTCGGCAACGGTCGATCCCGACTCCTTCGTTCAGCACGCGACCAGTCCAGCAACCCAATATCGACGGATCTCGCCGATCATCGCCGGCGAGCTCGCGGACTATGTGAAGCAGGTGCAGCGTCGTTTTCGCAACATTGGCTACGGCCCGGTGTTCGAAATGATCTTCGCCGAGGTCGGCACCGATCTGTCCAACACGGCCGTGCAGCTCGAATTGATCCGGAGTGCTGATCCGTGACCGTAGGATCACCAAGGTCAAGCGCTAACCTTCTGTTGTGCCAACAGAAGTCTATGGCAGCTCAAGGCGCTATCCACAATCGGTCCCAAACTTTGCGCGGGCAGCAGTAAGCCAAATTGACATAGCCTGGGACATGATCTTCGCCCGGCGAACTCCTGATTCTGGTCCGCGCAACCCAATTAGCGCGCTATGACCGGCATCGTTGGCGCAAAGGAGCCCTCATGGACCTGCATGGCTCGATCACCGAGAACCTACGCGCTGCGATCGCAAGCGCGACCCGGCTACAAGGTCATCCCGTCTATGGGGAGACGCTGACCTACTGGCGGGAGCTGATCCACGAGGTTCGACGCCGGCGCGGCGCCCTGCCGGACAGTGACCGGCCGGCTCTCGATGCGCTGTTCGCCCGGCTCGAGGCGGAGCTCGCCGGCCGTGCCTCCTGAGTCGGCTTAAAGCCGATGCGCGGACTTTTAGATCGGGTCGGACCACAACCATTCCGTGGCCGCCTTGCCACCCTCCGCGCTTTGATCGGGTGCGCCGGATGAAGGCGAGCGAGCTTCAAGACCTTCTGATCAGTACGCTTGCTCGAAAGAGTGGCGGGAGCCAGCGCCGCTGGCGGATAGCACTTGGTCCGATCCAGCTTCGCGACATCTCCACCCACCCCCACTGCAACTGGTCGGTGACGCCGCCGGGCGGCTCGCGCGAGATCGCCGACATCGAGCGTCTGCTCGACGACGTCCGCATCGCCCATCCGATCGTCGTGAAAGGGTAGGGCCGAGACAGAGTCTACAAGCGGGTGCAGTGCCGGCTACGGAGCGCTACTCCATCGACGCACATAGAAACTTCTTACCGAGGGCGATCGCATTTCCCGTAATCACCAGCCTGGCAGGCGTCCACCTGCCGTCTCCAAGCCGCCATGGCTTCGGCGTACTGCGCTCGCGCACCTTCGTACTGCTCGCGCGCAAAGGCGTTGGCGCTCTCGGGCCGAGCGAGGGTCGCAGCAACGTCGCTGTTCAGCCGCTAGGTGCGCAGACGGTCGGCGCCGAGCGAGGCCGCCTCCGACATCGCGTCGAGAACGTTATCGGCGAGCGTATCGACGAGGCTGACGAGGAAGTGCCCCGAGCCCATCGCCGGGTCGCATACTCGCAACGAGAGTATGGCGTTCGCCGGGGTCCGCGTCGCGCAACTCGCGCCGCCAATAGTCTTCGGCGTCCTTCGGGTTGAGCTTTTCGAGCGCGGCACGGAAGGCGTCTAGGCGCTCCGTTATGAGCGGCTCCAGCGTCTCGTCGAGGATCAGCCCGACCAGATCGTCAGGAGTGTAATAGCTTCCCAAGCTGCCAGCTGCCTCGGAAATTTCCCGTTTTTCGTAAATTGGCCCAGACGATTTTCTATGGTGTAAAACGGGCTTCCGTTGCACCGAGCATTTGAGCTTCCCGATTACCGCTTTCCGGCGGTAAATTGATTATACAGACAGATACGTTATTTCCGTTTGTATGAGCGATCTAAAAACTGCAGCCCCTTATCCGGACGATGTTCGCCGACCTCGTGCAGCAGGTCGATACCGCTCCGCTGCCCGGCTCCGTCTATACGCGTGCGCGTGACAGTATCGAATAAATCTATGCGAAGTTGCCCGTCGGCCGTGACCGCGTCGACCGCTTCGTCGGCCAGGTTGGCGATCCGGCGGCAGAGGAACAGGCCGCAACTTTGCGCAAAGGCGGAGAGCTGGCGAAGAGCCGCCGCCAGATCGTGTCGATGCCTCGGCGGCATGGGCTGGCCGGTCCGGATCGGACCCACGGCGCCGCGCTCGATGCCCTCGCCTTCGCCGGCCTGTTCAAGCGAGGTGCGGTTCTCGTCGGCACCGGTGCCTACATGAAGTTCGAACCGCTCATCGGCAGCCGCCTTCCCGCCCCCACGCTGATGACCGGTGACCTCGATCTCGCGACGGCACGGATCGCTATCGCCGCCGACCCGCCGAAGCGGATGGAGGACATCCTGCGCCGAGCCGATCCGACCTTCGCGGGAATCCCTCAACTCGATCCGCGCGAGCCTTCGTCGCGCTATCGCAACGCGGAAGGCTATCTCGTCGACCTGCTAACGCCCACCCGCAGCAGGACCGACACCAATCCCGTAGCCCTCAAGGCCCTAAGTGCCAGTGCCGTGCCGTTGCAATACCTCGACTGGCTGATCCGCGATCCCGTGCCCACGGTCGTCCTCTGGGGCGCCGGGATAGTTGTCTCAGTTCCCCAGCCCGCAAAGTTCGCCGTCCATAAGCTCATCCTCGCCCAGCGCCGCGATCCCGCCAATCGCTCCAAGCGCGCGAAGGATCTTGACGAGGCTAGAGCGCTTATCGACGCGCTGCTGATCCACGACCGCTTTGCAATTGTGGGCGTGCTTACCGATTCGCGCAGACGCGGACGGACAGGTTGGGCGGAGCCCATAGCGCGATCACTAAAAGAGATTGGTTCTGAAGACCCGGGTGATCATTACGCTGCGCGGGTGCGGCCATGAATTCCCGCGTCACGGGCATCATACCTTGCGGTGCGCCAATCCGCTGGGCCGGACTGCCAGCACGGCGGCACGCCACTCGTGGCATAGTTTCACCCTGACGCTAACCAAGGCGCTGCCCACTGACACGATCGAGCGCGCCGGAGGTAGAGGAGACCGATGTTGGCGGCGCCGAGCACATGGCGGCGCGCGTGCGCGAATGTCATGCTCAAGAGCGGCGACACCGCGTTGGTCAAGGTTATCCAGCTTCAACCCGAGGAAAGCTGCTCGCGGCTGTGCACGATTTTGGAGACCGCGGAGTAGCGCGGGTTCGGCTTCGATTCTCATCGGAGTCATTCCCGCAAAATCAGGCATCTCGCGTGCGTCGTCACTGCAGTCTGGTTATCACCTTGTCGAGGGGCAGGAATTAAGGGGCCAATGGAGTCGCATGTTAACCCGGTATACAGGCTTGTCGTTCTTATCTTCGGCAACCCGCTGACCGCCCTCTGGATCTCGTTGGCTCTACTGCTGTGGTGCGCGCTCATTATTGCGCGCAATTACATCCGATATCATCGCCCGTTATCGAGGACACTCTGGCAGCGTGTGCGCGCCTTCGGGCCGGTGCTCGATGCCGCTGGCACCGATGACTCCCAGCGGGTGTTTTCCGATCAATTCTATGATCTTGATGCGGCTATCACTTTGCCAGGCATCCTCCATCGATAACTATTGTTGCCCCAGTCATGAAATCGGAAGCGGCAGATGCGAGATAAATGGCCGTACCCTTTATCTCGCTCACGTCGGCGATGCGGCCCATTGGAGTAAAATCGGTGATCCTCTTGAGGAAACCGGGATCCTCATAAGGCCCAAGAGCCGTGCGGAAGAAGCCAGGACAGATCGCGTTTACGCAGATTCCCATTGCCGCATACTGCAACGCCAATTCCCTAGTAAGATTAACTATGGCCCCCTTGGTCGCCGCATAGGCCGGTAACGGCGCGACGCTGGACGGTCCCGCGAGCCCCCACATCGAGGCGACGTTGATGATTTTGCCTCGCCCTGCCGCCACCATCGGCTTCAGTGCCTCACGGGCGCAGAAGAACTGCCCGGTGAGGTTGATGGAAACCACCTTGTTCCAGTGCGCCGTGGGAAATTCGTGGACGGGCATGGGCTCGGGATCGCTTATCCCAGCGTTGTTTATCAGAATATCGATCTGACCGAAGCGCTCTAGTACGTTCGCAATTGAATCGATAACGTCGCTTTCGCAGGCGATGTCGCATCGTTCCGCTATCGCTGGTTTGCCCAGCTTCTCCACGTCGGCCACCGTGGCGGCGAGACCTTCGGTGTCGAGATCAAGCAGTGCGACGCTGGCACCGGCCTGCGCCATTGCTGCGGCGAAGGCGGCTCCCAGTCCGCCGGCCGCGCCGGTGACGACCGCAACCTTTCCGCTGAGGTCGAACGGCTCAGGATAGGCCATCACGCGACGTCCGGCACGACATTCGCGACGGGTTGCCGCAGGCCGATTATGTCGCGCGCCTCGGCGGGCGTGGCGATCTCGAGGCCGAGCTCGACGGCGATCCGCCGGGTGCGCGCGACAAGCTGCTCGTTGGTGGCGAGCTCTCCGCGGCTGTAGTAATTATTGTCTTCCAGGCCGACGCGCACGTGGCCGCCGAGCAGCATGGCCTGGGTCGTAGCCGGAAGCTGCGCCGGGCCTATCGCCGAAACGCAGAAGATCGATTGGGGAGGCAGCGCCGCGATCATCGCAGTCAGGACGTCATGGCTGTAGGGCATCGCGCCCTGGAAGCCCTTGTCGGCGCCCAGCACCATGTTGATATAGTAGGGCGGCTTGTCATAGCCCTTCTGGATCAGGCGGGTCACGTCCTGCAGGATGTGGTTGGGGGCGAACACTTCCCACTCAGGCTTGATGCCGCGATCAATGATGCGCTTGACCAACGTCTCGCAGCGGCTGGGAGGCGTGATGACGACGATCTCCTTGCCGCCATGCACGTCGACGAAGGTCATGCCGTCGAACGTGGCCATCTCGGCGCCCGCCTCGCATCCCTTCAGCCGCTCCTCGAAATTGGACTCGTACAGGCCGTCAGGGCGGGATTTGAGCATGTCGCCGCTCGATCCGCCGCCGGTGGAATTGTTGATGACGATGTCGCAGCGCGCCCGGATGCTTTCGTTGATGTCCCGGTAGATGTCGGCGTTGCAGGTCGCTTCGTCGTCCGGCCGGCGGGCGTGGAGCGCCGCGATGCAGGCGCCCTCCCGGAAGGCGCGGTGAACCGACTCGGCGATCTCCGCCGGCTGGGTGGGCAAATTGGGATTCTGAGCCTTGGAGGCCATGCCCCCTGTGGGGGCAACGGTGATCATCACCTTTGACATTTCAGCTCTCCTGCAACGGGGGTGCGAAGGTCGACAGCGCGTCGATCACTTCGTGCGGAATAGGTCGGCCTTTGAGCCGCGCGGGATCGCCGGCGTCGTGGCCGGCCCAGACGCGCTTCTCGTGCGCCTCGATGGCGATCGCGGCACCGCGCAGGAGGCGATGCGCCACCTCGAAGCTGCTGCGGCCGAAACGGGTGACATTGCTCTCGATCGTCACCAGATCGCCGAACCGGCTGGGCGCAAGAAAGCACGCGCCCGTATCGATCATCGGGAAGCCGACGATCCCGAACCTGCCGATCATCTCGAGCTTGCCATAACCGAGCGCGGCGGCGAACAGCGCCGCGGTAGCGGCGTCAAACATCGCGAAGTAACGCGGATAATGGACGATTCCGGCGGGGTCGCAATCGCCCCACTCGATCTGCACTGCTCTGCGGTTCACGAACATCGAGACAATAGCTCCAGCAAGGGCGGTAACCCGGGCAGCACGACGTGCGCGGCATCGGCCGGCGTCAAAGCAGTGAAAGTGCCCGCATCGTTGAGGCCGCTGGTGACACCGATGGATAGCGCGCCGGCGGCGTTCGCCATCCGCATCTCCAGCGCGGGATCGTCGCCGATCACGACAAGCGCCTTCTCCGCCGCCATCGGCAGCCCCATCAGCGTCAGGGCGCAGCGCAACGCGGCTCGCGAAGGCTTGCCGAGGACCTTCGCCCGTTTGCCCGTCAGCGATCGAATCATCGCGTTGATTGCAAAGCTCGCGCCGATTGCGCGGCCACCCTGGGCCGCGAAGAAGGGAACGTTCGACGCGGTCGTCGCCAGCGCTCCGGCCCATATATCACGGCATGCCGCCTCGAGATCTGGAAAGGTAAACTCGCGATACCAGCCGGTGAATACCGCTTCGACGCCTTCGGCCTTCGCGCCGGGCTGCACGACGTCGAGTCCGGCTTCGCGCAGCGGCTGCTGGACGCCTTCGCGCCCGAGGACGCGCACGCGCCTGATGCCGCGCGCGAGGAACCAGGCGGCGGCCGAGGACGCGGGGGTCATCAGCTCGGCGTCGGTCACGTCGAGCCCGGCCGCTCGCAGGCTCGCCGCATAAGCCGCCGGTGGCTTGGCGGTTCCGTTGGTGAAGACGCGGAATGGAATGCCGCGCCGCTTGAGCGCGACCAGCAGCGCCGCGGCGCCCGGCAGGGCCATGTGGCCGCCGCTCGCCGCGTCGCCCAGCACCAGCGTACCGTCCATGTCGATTACCATCCCGCGCACCTCGCGGATGCGCTGCGCGATCGCCGCATCGATGTTAGCCAACGGCGCCTCCCGCGTGGAGCGCCAGCCGGAGACCGGGCCTTTCGACCACGAGGTCGCGCGCCGCCGGCCGCGCCGCGAGCTGGCGTAGCAACGCCACGATGGGCGCCGCATCCGGCGAGTAGCGCGCCTTTGCCGGACCGGCGGCGAGCATCGCGTCGACCTGGTCGCTGGGCATAACTGCGCGGAGTAGGAATTCCTCCTCGGGCATTGCGCCCGGGAAGCGGGCTCGCATTTCCGCGAGCGCCAACACCGCCGGCTCGCGTTCGATCTCTCTCGCGCGCGGACGATCGAGAATCGCGGCTTCGACCGCGGCGTCCACCGGTCGAGTTGGGCGGCCGAATCTACCCATCACATAGCGGATGACCTGATCGGAAACCTGGGCATAGCGCCGGCCTGCGACGACGTTGAACAGCGCCTGGCTGCACACCATCTGCGGGAAGGGCGTGACCATGATCGGCTGGCCGAACTCGGCGCGCACCTGCTCGGTCTCGGCGATCACGTCGGCCAGCCTGTGCTCGAGCTTCACTTCCGTCAGCTGGCGCAGCATCGTCGTCATCACCCCGCCGGCGATCTGGTGCCGCAGGAAGCTTGCGTCGAACTCCTGAGGTCTGCCCGAGGGCAGCCCCTCGGCGGTGGCGAGCCGCCGCCAGTAATGCGCCACCGATGCCAGCGCAGCGGCGTCAACCTTGGGCAAATGCCCGGCCTCGCGCAGGTTGGCGATCATGCGCTCCGCCTCCGGCAGAGAGGTGCCGTTGCCGAGCGGGCCGATGCCGACGTGGACGGCCTCCGCGCCTGCCTCCACCGCGGCGAGGCTCGCGCGTGGACCCAGTCCGATGGTGCAGTGCAGGTGCACCTCGAGCCGCTTGCGCCCGATCGCCGCACGGATCGCGGGGATCAGGGTGCCCGCGCGCTCCGGCGAGAGCAGCCCCGACGGGTCCTTGACGTAAAACAGGTCGATGTCCGGGTTGCCCGCGAGCTTCGCGGCAAAGCCGGCATAGAAGGCGTCGTCGTGCACGTCGGAGAGGGTAAAGGTGAGCGCGGCCATCGTCTCGGCCCCACCCTCCTGCTTCACGATCCGCGCCGCTTCGATCACCGCCGCGGCGTCGTGCGTCGGCTCGAGTAGAATGAAGCGGCGGATGCCGCAGGCTTGCAGCCGCCGGTAGACAATCCGCATGAAATCGGGATCGGCCTGCTCCCAGGCGATGAAGCGGAGGCCGGTGGTGATGAACTGGAGCGGCGTACGCGGCATTGCGGCGCGCATGCGGCGAATTCGCTCCCACGGATTGTCGCGGAAATAGCGCACCGCGACGGCCATATGGCTCGAGGAGGTGAAATCGATCGCGCGGAAGCCCACCCGATCGAGCTTGCCCGCGATCTCGAGCATCTGGCGCGTGGCGAGACCGGTCGCGCCCCACAGGCTCTGGTTTCCGTCGCGGATCGACACGTCGACGAGATCGATCTCAGCCACGCGCGAGCTCCTCGAAGAAGCGGGTGTCGACCGCGCCGGCGGCAAAGCGCGGGTCGGCCATGATCGCGCGGTGCATCGGTGCTGTGGACGCCACGCCGTCGATCTCAAGCGTGTCGAGCGCTGCGGCCATACGCGCGATCGCTTCGCGCCGCCCGGCCCCCTGGACGATCAGCTTGCCCATTAGCGAATCGTAATAGGGCGGCACCGCGCCGCCGCTCTCGATATGCGTATCGACGCGGATGCCGGGGCCGGCGGGCCAGGCGGCGCGCGCCACCTTGCCAGGCGACGGCCGGAAATCCGCAGTCCAGTCCTCGGCATTGATGCGTACCTCGATCGCATGGCCGGTGACCTTTACGTCGTCCTGGGCTATCCCCAGTGGCTGGCGGTCGGCGATCAGGAGCTGCTGCTCGACCAGATCGATTCCGGTCACCGCCTCCGTCACCGGGTGCTCGACCTGGATGCGCGCGTTCATCTCGAGAAAGTAGAAGTCGAAGCTTTCGGCATCGACGAGATATTCGACCGTGCCCGCGCCGCTATAGCCAAGATACTCCGCCAGGCGGACGGCGGCGGCGCGCAGCGCCTCGTGCCGCTCCTCGGGGATGTCCGGTGCCGGCGCTTCCTCGACCAGTTTCTGGAAGCGGCGCTGGATCGAGCAGTCGCGCGTGCCGAGGTGGATAGCGCGTCTGCCGTCGCCGAGAACCTGCACCTCCACGTGGCGCCCGCGTGCGATGTAGCGCTCGATATATATCCGGGGATCGCCGAATGCAGCCTGCGCTTCGGCCATTGCCAGCGCGATCTGGCTGTCCAGCTCGTCATCGCGGTTGACGCGCTTCATGCCGCGGCCGCCGCCGCC
Source organism: Sphingomonas sp. Root710 (assembly GCF_001429065.1). GTDB lineage: Bacteria > Pseudomonadota > Alphaproteobacteria > Sphingomonadales > Sphingomonadaceae > Rhizorhabdus. The sequence continues at coordinate 30,261 of NZ_LMIB01000021.1, read as the reverse complement.
GGAGACCGCCTTGATCAGCAGAGGATAGCCGGTTTCGTTCGCCCGCCGACGCGCGGCTTCCCTGTCTTCGGCCTCGCCGCCCGGCACCACCGCCATGCCTGCGGCGAGGCCGACAGCGCGAGCCTTCAGCTTGTCGCCCATCGCATCGAGGCTTTCAGGAGACGGGCCGATAAAAATCATCCCCGCCGCGGCGACGGCCCGGGCGAAGCGGGAGTTTTCCGAGAGGAAGCCGTAGCCGGGATGAACGGCGTCCGCCTTTGCCCCGGCGGCGGCGGCGACGACCCGGTCCACGTCGAGATAGCTCTGCGACGACGGCGCCGGGCCTAGGAGGACGACGTGGTCCGCCATCCGCGCGGGGAGCGACGTGCGATCAGCCTCCGACACGCCCAATATCGTCTCGATGCCCATGCGGCGCGCGGTGTGGGTAATGCGCAGCGCGATCTCGCCGCGGTTAGCGATGAACAGGCGCCGGATCATGGCAGTGTCATCCGCCCGCCCTGATCCGGATCAGCACGTCTTCCGCATCCACCATCGCGCCGTCCGCCGCGACGATCTCGACGACCTCGCCCGCCACGCCCGCGGCGACGCTGTTCATCACCTTCATCGTCTCGATGATACCGACCACCATGTCCGGGTTCACCGCGTCGCCAATCGCGATGAAGGGCGGCGCACCCGGTTTCGGCGCATGGTAGAAGGTGCCGGGAAGCGGCGGGCGGACCGCGACAATGCCCTCGGCCTCGGCCGCTCGGTCGCTGCCGTCCGGCGCCGTCACGGGCGGTACGCCGCCGCCCTCCAGCGGCTCATCGGCCGCCAGGTGCTCCCACACCTGGGACCAGCTCGTGCCGGCGCGTGCGAGGCGGAGCGAGAAGCGCGCGGTGCGTACGTCGAGCCGTTCATAGCCGCTGCCGTCGAGCAGTGCGACGATCTCGGCGATGTCTTCCGGAAGAAGGAGGAAATCCTCGCTCATGCGATCGATTTGCCCCGCGTGAGATCGCGCACTGCGGCGACCACCGCAGCGCCGAATGCGGGATCGTTGATGTGCGTATCGAGCGTCCGCAGCTCGACGTTGGCCGGCATCACTTTCCGGCAATAGCCCGCGAACTTCGGCGGCAGCTCGGGCGCATGGATATGTCCGGCGGGGCTATCGTGGCTCGAGAAGCCGTCCAGCGGGATCAAGAAGCGCACCGGCCCGCGGGCCTCACGCAGTATTCCCGCGAGATGGTCCGCCAGGCGTTTTAGATCGTCCTCGGTCGTCCTGACCGCGGTGAGCGCGGCGTTATGGATATGGAAGCGGCGGCCCTCGAAAGGACGTTCGCCGACGGCCATCGGCGAGGGCATGATGTAGAAATCGACGTTGCCCGGCGCCATGACCGTCGGAATGCCGCGCTTCAACCCCGCCGTAGCGCGCTCCGGTCCCGCGCTACAGATCCCGCCGTTGAGAAAGTCGTTGACCTCGACGAGCGAGATGTCAACCACCGCCGCCACGTCGCGCTCCGCCGCGAGCGCATCCATCGTCATCCCGCCATTGCCGGTGGTGTGGAACACCATAACTTCGTAGCCAATGGCCTCGAGACCCTCGCGTACCCCCCGCGCGGCGCCTTCGGTAGTGCCGAGCGCGCTGACGAGAACGAGCGGCCGGGTGTCGGCCGCGGCGGGAGCATAGGCTCGCGCCATCCCGGCCAGGCCGAAGGCTCCGTTGCGGTATACTTCACGAGTGATGCTGTTGATACCGGAAACATCGCACACCGCATTCAGCATCGCGATGTCCTTGAGCCCGACGAAGGGCGCAGTAAATCCGGAGGCGAGCGTGGAGATCATCAGCTTGGGCACGCCATAGGGAAAGGCGCGCATGATCGCTGTGCCGAACGTGGTCCCCATCGAGCCGCCGATCGACAGAACGCCCGACAAGCCGACGCGGGCGTGTAGATCGAGCGCGAGCTTCGTCGCGCCGGCGATCATCACTTCCTGGATCTTGCCTTCATGGCCGATCGCACGGACATCCGCCATCGTCGTTCCGGCCGCGCCGGCGATCTCATCGGGTCCGATCTCGGCGCCGCCGAGGTTCGCGCGTACACTGGGATCGAGATGGATGACCTCGCATCCGCCGTTCTCGAGGCATTCGCGCAGGAACCGGCTTTCCAACTGTTTGGTGTCCTGCGTGACGACCAGCAATACCTTCGGCGCCTCGGTCATCTCGATCTCTCCGCTACCAGGCTCAACGGCAGGCTTTCGATGCTGCGGATGACGTTGTTCAAGTGGCGATGCGGCGTTCCGACGTCGAACCGCGCGACCTTGCCCGCCAGCGCGGCGATCAGCGCGTGGGCCTCCAGCCGGGCCAAGCCCTGGCCGGCGCAGTTGTGGATACCGAAGCCCAGCGCGAGATGATCGCCGGCGCGGCGGCGCACGTCGAAGCGATCGGGCTCGTCCCAATGGCGCTCGTCGCGGTTCGCGGAGCCATAAAGGAGCAGGACCGCGTCGCCCTCGCGCATCAGGACATCGCCGAGACGAACATCTCTGGCGAGGGTCCGCCGAAAGGCCTGGACAGGCGATTCGATCCGCAGAATCTCGTTGTAGGCATGGGGTATGCGAGCGGGATCGGCTCGCACCACATCCCACTGATCGGGAAATGTCCCGAAGAGATGGACGGCATTGGTGATCGAGGAGATCGTCGTGTCGAGACCGGCCATGAGGTACGCCGCCATCAGCCGTCCGCACTGATCGAAACGTATCTCACCGCGCTCCGCGGCCTCATAGATCTCGCGGCCCATGCTGCCCGGCCGCAGCTTTCCGGGATCGGCATCCAGGGTTGCGATATATTCGAACATCTCCCCGAACTTGACCATCGATCTGACGGTGCGCTCGTTGCCGGGGCCGAAGGTGTTGAAACCGCAATCGGCCCATTCGAGCAGCTGCCCCTGGTCACCGTCCGGCAGGCCGATGAGCTTGGCCACGACGGTCAGCGGAAACTTCTGCGCCAGCGCCGGCACGGCATCGAAGGTTCTCTCCTCGATCAGGCTGTCGACGAGTGACGCGGCAGACGCCTCGACATCGTCCTGCAACGCCCTCAGCCCGCGCGGGGACATCCGCTCCGCCAGCACCCGCCGAAGACGCGTATGATACGGCGGATCGCTCGCCAGCACAGTCCCCTCGAGGGCGCTGTTCGCCGCGGGATAGAGACCGACGCCTTTGCCCGAACGATAAGTCTCGTGATCGAGCAGCGCCTCCTTCACCTCGTCGAACCGCGCGAGGATCCATAGCTGGTGGCGGGTCGACCAGACGGCGGGGCCGGCGTCACGCCAGCTGCGATAGACGTCGTATGGCTCGAGTAGAACGGAATCTTCGAACGGATCGATGTCCGTGGCCGCGACGCCGGCGGACGGTAAGGGCGACATGCCGGACCTCTCAGAAGCGCGCAGGGCTCGGGTGGAGCTTCGCTGGATCATCAATACTTCCAGCCGAGGGTCATGCCGTAGGTGCGGGGCGGCGCGTAGACGCCCGCGGCATAGCTGAGCGATGAGACGTCGAGCCCGTAGATGCGGTAGCGGGCATTGTTCGCATTGCGGACGAAGCCGGCAGCCGACCAGTGAGCATCGGGACTAGTATATTCCAGCCGGAGGTCGACAGTCACATACCCGTTCTCGTGGTTGGTGGGCTCATTGAGGACGGTCATGTAATGCGCGCCAAAATATTGTGCATTGGCCTGTGCGGCGAGCTTGCCGCCGAGCGCGTCGAAAGAATAGCGCAGCAAACCATTGAGCGAGATTTTCGGCGCGTTTGGTAGCTTACGATCCGCGAACGTGCCGTCTGGCAATGGCGTATCGTAGACCGTGTTGTGGATGAACGCGGTCGACAGCCCCAGATCCAAGCCTAGGAGCGGATTTGCACGGAGCTCTACCTCGCCGCCGTAGGCGCGCGCATTGACGTTAAAGATCGTCTGTACAAGATTCTGCATCGCAAAAGCTTGGTAATTCTTGTAATAGTAATAATAGACCGAGCTATTCAGAGTTAAGGCACCATTGAGCATTCGAAGCTTTTCACCACCTTCGATGGAGGTGAGGACCTCCTGCTTGTGAGGGAGTGCCGAGGTAACGACCGGAGGAAAAATCGGAGCACTCCAGTTGCCACCTTTATTGGCACGGGAATAACCCAGATAAACTAGGAGATTGCTGCTCGGCGTCCAGTTTACCTGAGCTTTAGCAGAAATGTTCTTGAAGCTTCGGTCAGCGCTTGGATCGGTAGCAGGATTATAGTCGACGGTCGGGGAGCCACCCGTCAGGACCGCCTGAAATCCCAACGAATCATGGAAGCGGTAATCGAATGTCTTCTGGTCGTCGGTGTAGCGAAGTCCGCCCGTGACATAGAAATCGGGCGTCAGATAATAGTCTCCCTGAGCGAAGCCGGACCAACTCTTCACGTTCAGTTCGTAGCTGGCGCGCAACGAGTCGGTTACGGGCGAGCCGCCATAACAGGCGGGTGCGGTGCAGGTCAGGCCGATATATGGGCCGAGATCGAACAGACCATCGACGCCGTAACGGCCCTTCATATTGAGATAGAAGAATCCGGCGACCCACTTCAGCTTGTCGGAAGTGCCCGATACGCGAGCTTCCTCCGAGAACTGCCGATACTTCATCTGCGTACCATAATCGAACAGGACCGAAGGGCCGCCGTCGGTGTCGATGGAAAAACTCTTCGATATATGCTGGTAGTTGGAAACGGACACGAAGTTTATTCGCCCGAAGTCGTGCGTTAGCTTGGCCGTTCCTGAATAGATGGTACGCCGGAAGCTTCCGGGATCGTCCTCTTGCAGCTTGAATGGATTGGATCCCTGGCGATACCCGGTCAGGTCGCATCCCTCGCAGGGCGATTGAATGGGCGCGAAGGTAGGCGAGGCGAAATTGACGTATGTACCGTATTCGTCAGGAGCGAGCGCGGTACCGAGCCCGTGGGCGTCGGGCTGCACCGCGCGCGTAGTATAGGCAGCGCCGCGCATGTTGCGGTTGAGCGAGATCGAACCGTTCAAATCCAGCCTTGTGGCGGGATCGATTTCCCACCGCAGCTGTAGGCGGGCGTCGTATTCATTGTTGTTGCCAGGGGCTGGCCCGACGGAATTGTGCCAAGGCCCCTGGTCGTTGGTCGTCGCGAAGGAGAGCCGGGCCGTGACGTTATCCGAGAGCGGGCCGCCTACGGCCCCTTCGGTCTCGATGAAGCCGTGGCCATATTCGTAACCGCCGGCCGTGACTTCCTCATAAGCATCGAACTTGTCCGTTGGACCCTTGGAGACGAAATGGATCAGGCCGCCAGTTGCGTTGCGTCCGAACAGTGTGCCTTGCGGGCCGCGAAGCACCTCGACGCGGTCGACGTCGTAGGTCCGCACGCCGACCGAACTGGTCGAGCCGAGATAGGCATCGTCCTGATAGACCGCGATCGGCGCCTCCAGATGGTCGGCGAAGTAGTTCTGCGAGACGCCCCGGATGTTGATGCTCGTAACCGACGGGTGAATTTGATAAATGCTGACGGCCGGAGTGACCTTGGCGATGTCGATCGCGTTACGGAGGCCCAGCTGGCGCATCTGGCTGCCGCTGAAGGCGGTAATAGAGATGCCTACCTTCTGGATATTTTCGCTGCGCTTCTGCGCGGTCACGATTATGTCCCGGAAAACCGACCCTTCGTCGGTAACGGATCCTTTTTTCTTCACGGGCGCCGCTGGCGCGGCGCTCTGGTCTGCCGGGGGCGCACTCTCGGGCTGCGCGGTGGTCTGTGCGGCGGCTTCGGAGGTGGTGAGCGCGCCGCCCGCGACGGCGAGCAGCAATGTCAGATGCCGGGCCTTCGCCATGCCCGACACGAACGTCCCTATCGCTGCCGAGTAATCCATACCCCTATCCTCCCCGTTATTCGGCGATCGTCGTCGCCGCTTTGTGTCCGCAGTGAGCGATCAGTCATCGTCTGATCCATTCTCCTTATCCTGTTGCCCGCTCCATAATCTGACGTCACCTAACGAAGGTTGGTGGCATTCATGCGGCCGCTGGTGGGCTTGGCGATCACACGGCGCGTGCGGTATATCTTCAGTGGGCGGTCTGACCGCCGTCGATTACGAAGAGCGCTCCGTTGATGAAGTTCGCCGCGTCCGAGCAGAGGTGAAGCACGGTTCCGGCTACCTCTTCCGCCGTTCCGGCGCGGCCGATGACGTTCTGGGCGAAGAAGGCGTTCCGGAATACTTGCGAATCCGCCCATGGCTGGGTCATCGGGGTGACGATGAAGCCGGGAGCGATCGCATTAACGCGAATCCCTCGCTGGGCATATTCGACCGCGGCTGCCTTGGTCAGGCCCGCAACGCCATGCTTGGCCGCAACGTAGGAAGCCATGTTCGGATCGGCGACGATGCCGGCGACCGACGACGTGTTTACGATCGCGCCGCCGCCATGCTCGAGCATGTGCCTGATCTCTGCCTGCATGCAGAGGAAGACCCCCTTCAGGTCGGTCGCGATAATTCGATCGAAGTCTGTTTCGACGATCTCGTGGAAGGGCACCGCCGGCGGGAGAACCCCGGCATTGTTGAAGGCGATATGCAATCGGCCGAAGCGCGTGATGCACGCTTCGACCAGCGCTGTCGTCTGCATCGCGTCGCCGACGTCGCAGTGTTCGAACGCCGCCGTTCCACCGGCCCGGCTGATGAGCGCCACGGTTTCCGCGGCACGATCATCGATGTCGCCGATCATCACGCACGCCCCTTGCGCCGCGAAGGCCAGCGCGGTCGCGCGCCCGATCCCGGTCGCCGCACCAGTTACCAGCACGGTCTTTGCTGCGAACCCGGACATGACAAGCTCTCCTCGGATGCACGGTTGACGAGATTGGTGCGAGAACTCAGCCGGCGGACGCGGAGGGCCGGAAATGCGCTAGCAGTGCCGCGACGGCGCTTGCCATCGCCGCCTCCGCATCGCGGATCATCGCTCCCATGTTGATGATGCCGTGAAAATGCTGCGAATAATGCAGGTGCGTCACCGCAACTCCCGCTTTCATCAAGCGGCTAACATAAGCGGCGCTCTCCTCCGCCAGAGGATCATGCTGCACCGTCATGACGAACGCCGGAGCAACGCCCGCCAAGTCGTCCGCGCGCAACGGCGATGCGCGCCAATCCTCCCCGTCCTGCCGTGAGCCGAGATAGGCATCGCGAAACCAACGCATGGTCGGCGCGGCAACGGGCACGCCGCTCGTAACGCGCGCATAGCCTTCGCTCTCCCGCCCCAGATCGGTCACCGGATAGAACAGGATCTGGTAGGCTAAGGCGGGTAGCATACCCCGCGCTGCCGCGATCGCCGCCACGGCCGCCAAGTTGCCACCGGCGCTGTCCCCGCCGATCGCGACTTTCTCACGGTCGATGTCGAAGCGTTCCACATTGTCGGACAACCAGCGCACGGCGGTGAAGACGTCTTCGACGGCCGCAGGAAAGCGGTGCTCGGGCGCCAACCGATAATCGACGGCGAGGACGGGCATGGCCAGCGACACGCAGAACTTGCGGCAGATGTCGTCGTGACTCTCGAGGTCCCCGAGCATCCAGCCGCCGCCGTGAAGGAAAATGAGCGCGGGCGTGAGGCCGCTGGGCTTTGCCGGCGGCGTGTACAGGCGCAGCTTAAGGATGCCGTCCGCGCCGGAAATAGAGAGGTCCTCGACGCTGCCGACCGCCATCCTGGGGAATGCGATCGCCGCGAACTGCGCCATAGCCGAGCGAGCCTGCTTGGGGGTCATTGATTCGTATGGCGGAATTCCGTTGGCCGCCATTAAGGAGAGGATAACCTTGTCGTCGTCCGCCAATGTAACGTCATGGGCCATTCTACGCTCTCCTGACCGAGTCCGTCCCCAGCGGACCGCTGTACCGTTCCAGGCTCAGCTAAGCGCAAAGCCCTCGTATTCGTTCTCGTCGACCTCTCGGCATTTTTGCAGATAGAGGGGAAGGCCCCCCGGATAGGCGAGGAGCTGGCGCTTCTTGCCGGGGATGTTGGCCCCCATGTACCAAGAGTCGGCGCGCGGGAATAAGGTGGTTTCGGCGATCTCGTTCAGATGATCGTTCCAGACCTGCTCGGCCTGCGGGGTAGCCTCAATCTGAGAAAGCTGCCCGTTACGCATATATTCGAGGCATTTGACGATCCAGGCGCCTTGGACCTCGGCGCTGACCGGCCCGACCGACAACGCGTTTGGGCTCAATGGCCCGTATACGAAGAACAGGTTTGGAAAATCGGATGTCGCCAGGCCGAGGTAGGCGCTTGCCCCATCGGCCCACTTCTCCCTGAGCGTCTCGCCTTTCGTCCCGTGAATGTCGATGCTGGTCAGACCGCCAGTCACCGAATCGAAGCCCGTGGCGAGGACGAAGACGTCAAGGTCGTGTTGCACACCGTCGGCGGTGACGACGCCCTGCGCATTGACATGGTCGATAGGATTTTCGCGGAGGTCGACCAGCGTCACATTGTCCTGGTTGAAGGCCTCGTAATAGTCCTGTTCCAGGCTCGGCCGTTTGACGCCGAAAGGATGCAGCGGGACCATCGGCGCCAGTTTCTCGGCCACCGCCGGGTCGTTGATCCTTTGGCGAGTCTTGTCGCGCCAGAAAGCATAGACCGACTCATTCGCCTCCATGTCGGATAGTACGTCGTGATAGGTTGCGACCCACGGCTTGAATCCACCTTGATTCCAGAGATCCTCATAGACCGCGAGCCGTTCTTCGGGCGAAACCTCAAGGGCGGATTGAGGAAGGAAGTCGAAGTCGTTGCCCCCGAACGTCTTCGGCCGGTTTTCGAACATGGCGGGGAAACCCAGCTTCATCTTCTGCGAAATGTGCTGATCGTATTTTGCCTGGCGCATCGGCAAGGCATGGTTGGGTGTGCGCTGAAAGACGGTCAGCGCCCTTGCGACCTTACTGAACTCTTGAATGACCTGGACACCGCTCGCGCCGGTTCCCATGACGCCTATCCGCCTTCCGGCGGCCCGAAGGCCGTTCTGTGGCCACAGCCCGGTATGGTGGCATTCCCCCGCAAACGTCTCGAGGCCCCTGATCGTCGGGATAAAGGGCTTGGCCGCAAAGCCGGTGCAGAGGACGAGATAGTGCGCGCGCACGATGGAGCCATCGTCGTGCTCGACGATCCACTGATGGCGCTGCTCGTCGAAACGGGCCTTTTCGACGCGACGATTGAACCGGATGTCACGGCTCAGATCGAGGACATTGTCGACATGCTCAAAATAGCGGCGGATTTCCGGACCCCCGGGGAATCGCTCGCTGAAGCTCCAGTCCTTCCATAGGCCCGGATCGGAGAACTGATAGAGGTAGCTGTCCGAATCCACTCGCGCGCCCGGATAGCAATTCCAGTACCATACGCCACCCAGCCCCGGACCGGCCTCGTGGACCTTAACGGTGAATCCCTTCTTTCGCAGCATGTGAAGCTGATACAGGCCCGCGAAACCGGCTCCGACGACGAGTACGTCGAGTTCCTCAACGGTGGCGGGCGCCGTCGTAGCGTTGGCAGCTTTCATGTAAAACTCCTGATGGCCTTCAGCGAATTGCCTCGTCTACTTGCCGATACCGAGTGCATCGCCCGATCCTCTCCAGCCCGGACGATCGTTGCCGTCCACTTTACGTACACGCGAACGGAGTGGTCCGATCGCAGTTCAGTGATCGACATCTTCTTGTGTGCAGGCAGATTAGCTGTCACCTAACGAAGGTTGGCATGCCGAAAGTCGTGAGAAAACAGGGTCGGTGGAGAGGCGAATGATTCGGGCGAAGCTGATTCCGCCGGTCGGTTCCGGCACGCTGGTGCGCCGAGAACGGCTGCTGCGCGCGATCGAGAACGTCCGGACCGCCCGGCTGACACTGGTCCAGGCGGCGGCGGGCTACGGAAAGACCAGCCTGCTCGCCGAATGGTCGCGATTGCTGTCTGCGGAAGGTGGAGTGACGGCCTGGCTTGGGCTGGACGCGGGTGATCAGGGTCCGCTCGATCTCTTTTCCAGCATCCTGCGATCGCTGGAACTTTCGGGGGTGAGGATCGAGTCCGTCGCCGAGCTTCTGACGGCGGAGGGCTTTGCGACAACGAGGGCGCTAGCGGCCGCGACGAGCGATCTTCTGACCTCGGTCGATGCGCCAATCTATCTCTTTCTCGACGACGCTCATTTTCTGACGACAAGCGTGAGCCACGCAGCCTTGAACGAGCTACTGCACGTCCTTCCGGCACACGCGCACCTTATCGTCGGCTCGAGACGCGCCCTCCCCATTCAACTCGGCAGGATGCGGGTGCGCGAGGAATTGTTCGAGGTCTATGCAGATGACCTAAAGTTTTCCCGGCCCGAAATCGAAGAATTCTTCACCGTCACCGGTCAAACGGAACTCAGCGCCGAGCAGATCGAAGATATCGGCTCCCGGACCGAGGGCTGGGCAGCCGGGCTGCGGCTGGTAAGCCTCGCGCTTCGCGACGGTACGCATCAGTATCGGCTCGGCGCCGATATCGGCGAGCGCCGACGCTCGATCGGCTCCTATTTCGCCGAAGAAGTCCTCGTCCAGCAGACCCCGGAGTTACAGGACTTCCTGATGCGAACCGCGCCGCTAGAACGCATCACACCGGCGCTCGTCGATGCCGTTACCGGGACGGAAAACGGTAAGCGCATGATCCGCAAGGTGGAGAGCTTGGGACTGTTCATATACTCGCTGGACAACAACGACGAATGGTACCGCTATCACCACCTTTTTAGCGATTTCTTGCTGCAGCGCCTAATCGATCGCGACCCTGCGGCGCCCGCAGAAATAGCTATTCGCGCGAGTGATTGGTTCGCCGAACGAGGACATCCGATAGAAGCTTTTGCTTATGCGGTACGCGCTTGCGACCACGAACGCGCGGCTGCAATCCTGGATCGTCGTTGTCAGTCGATGTTTTACAATGGTGAGCTCGGCTCGATCGAAACCCTTGCAACGCAAGTGCCAATGAAAGCCCTGGGGCGCTTTCCCCGCGTCCTGCTGACCAAGGCCTGGCTTTCAATCATAGGATGGCACTTCACCGACGCCGACGAACTGCTGCATTCCGCGAGGCAGAGGTTGTTACAGCTCGGAGCCTCGCCCGAAGCAGAGATTGCGCCCGATCTCGATGAGCTGAATTTCCTGCTGGTCCACCGCGAAATGATGTTAGGGCTATTCACGGATCGCTTGAGCGAAACAGAAGCGCTTTGGCGCAAACTTTCTGAAATGCCCAAGCCGAGCGATCACTATATATTGGGTACGTTGTTTACCTCCCGTATTTATATCGATACTCACCGGCTTCTGAAGTCCGACGTCGCGTCCGGCGCGGCTCGTGGACGCGAGCATTACGCGCGCACGGGTAGCATCTTCGTTCTCATCTGGCATGCGTCGGTGATCGGGATTTCATTGTTTCGGCAGGGGAGTACCGATCACGCCGAAGCGGCTTTTGACGAAGCCCTGAAATGCGCGATCCGATTGAACGGCGCCGATTCGGCACAAGCCGCCATCCCGTCGCTGCTGTTGAGCGAACTGCTGTACGAGACGGGTGAGGTTCAGCGCGCCGCCTCGATCGTCGCCCAATACCGGGAGGTCGGGCGTGAGATGGGCTACGTCGATCAGCTGGTGGCGGAGTTCTCTGTGTCGACCCGCCTTCGGCTCCTGCGCGGCGAGACGGCTATGGCCGAGCGAGCCTTCGCTGACGCGATCGCCTTTGCAGCGTCTTCGGGTTTCGAGCGGCTTCGACTGGCGGTCGCTGCGGAAACCGCGCGTCTGCATCTCCATAGCGGTCGGCCCGATATTGTCGGCCGGTATACGAGGGAAGGGGATATTTCCCTCTGTCTCGACCACCACATGCCGTCCGTCGGCATGACGACTATCGATGAACTCAAGGCGATCATCGCCGTCCGCAAGGCTCAGGCGACGGGCAAGATCGCCGAGGCAGGTAGGGTTGCGCGGCGCTGGCGCGATCACAACCATGCCTCGGGCTGGATCTTGAGCGCGGTGCGATGGGGCATAATGGCCGGCGGCTGCGATGCCTTGCGAGGCGACCGGAACCAAGCCTATCGGACCCTCCTGAAAGCCGTCGATCTCGCCCGAGAGCCGCGTTTCCTTCGCTCCTTTCTCGATGAGGGAGAGATTGTGATGAGCGTCCTGCGCGAGTTCAACAGCGAGAACTCCCACAACGGCGCGTTCATCGCCACGCTAACGCGACTTCATGATGAGGAAACCGGAAATCTGTCCTCGAGGGCTCCGATCAGCGACGCGAGCCTCAGCGAGCAGGATTATACGCACATGGTCGAGGTGCTCAATACAAGGGAAATCGATATTCTGCGAAGCGTCGGAAATGGGAGAATGAACCGCGAGATTGCGGGAACGCTGGGGCTCACCGAAGGCTCGGTGAAGTGGTACCTGAATCGTATCTACGGTAAGATCGGGGTGAGCCGCCGCGCCCAGGCGGTCAAGAGGGCAAGGCAGCTTGGGCTGATAAATTGAGGCCGCTGATCGAACGGCGTCTGCGGCAAGCATAACCGCGCGGCATTTCAGACGGCAATGGAGGCCGAGTCCTTCTCGCTGGACTGATCCATCCGCCACCCTCCCGGCGAAACCCCGGTGCAGCGGCGGAAGAAGCGCGAAAAATATGCCGGATCTCCGAAGCCGAGGTCATAGCCGACCTCCGCCACCGTGCGATCGGTATAGGCGAGCTGGCGCCGCGCCTCCGCGATCAGCCGGTTCTGCATCAGCTGGATGGGCGGCGCGCCCGTCACCTCCACGCATGCCGCCCGCAGCCTCGCGATCGACGTTCCCAGCGCACTGGCATGATGCGCGATGCTCCAGCCGTCGCGCAGGTGCCGGTCGATCTGCAGACGATAGCGACTGACCAACAGCGCCGGGCGGCGGGGCGCTGAACACTGACCCTCTGCCTCCGGCACCAGCCGGCAGGCGGAGACGAGGAGAAGTTGGAGCAGCGCTTCGCCAGCCATCGCATTCAGCGGCCTCGTGCTCGCCGTCTCCGCCATCAGCGCGTCGAGCATCGGCCGCAGTTCGACTTCCTCCGGCAGCGGCAGCACGCGCGCTGCCGTGATCAGCCGCCGAACCAGGGAATAGCTTGTGGCGATCCGGCGCAGCAGCGGACCGGCCACGGTAACGATATGGCCTTCCGTGGCGCAATCGAAGCGGAAGCCGTGCGCGACACCGGCAGGCACCGCGAGAATCGACCGCGCAAAGGGCACACGATCGCCATCCACAAGCATCTCGCCACCGCCCCGCTCCACGATCAGCAAATGCTCGAGCTCCCCGTGCGAGTGCGGACGAATCGTCCAATCGGCGGCGGCGCTGCGTCGGGCGATCGTCTCCACATGGATGAAGCGATCGTCAACGCCATGCTCCGGCTCTCCATAAAGCGAATAACGAGGAACACCGGGGGCGAGCATGCGCAACCATGATACCACACGAGCGATAAGTGCAAGCATGTCAGCGTCCTCTCCATTCACGGCCCAGGCGCCCCGGCTAGGCTCGTCCGACCTGAGCGAGAGGAGTGGGCGTGCGGACATCGGTGGCGATTATCGGCTGCGGACCGGCTGGGTTGCTCCTCGCGCACCTTCTTCACTGCGAAGGCATCGACTGCGTCGTGCTGGAGGCGCGCAGCCGCGATTATGTTGAGGCGCGTATCCGCGCGGGGGTGCTGGAACAGACTACGGTCGACCTCCTGCGCCGCGTGGACGTGGACAGGCGCCTCGATGCCGAGGGGCTCGTTCATCATGGCTTCTCGATCCTGGTCGACGGCGAGCCGCTGCGCATCGATCTCGCTGACCTCGTGGGCCGGACGATCACGATCTACGGCCAGACCGAGCTGACACGTGATCTTATCGAGGCGGCACTCGCGCGCGGCATCCCGATCCTGTTCGAGGCTAACGCCGTCGCACTTCACGACATCGCATCCAGGGCACCTGCGGTGACCTGCCGAGCAGGAGACGAGGATGTCCGCATCGACTGCGACTTTATCGCCGGATGTGACGGCTTCCATGGTGCGAGTCGTTCGGCCTTTCCGGCCGATCAGTTGCGGACGTTCGAGAAGGTCTATCCCTTCGGCTGGCTTGGCATTCTCGCGGACGTGCCCCCTTGCAAAGAAGAGGTGATTTACGCCAGCCATGAACGCGGCTTCGCGCTCGCCTCGATGCGATCGAAGACACGCAGCCGCTATTATATCCAGGTGCCGGCAGATGAGCCGCTCGCAAACTGGCCGGACGAGCGGCTTTGGGACGAGCTCGAGATCCGCCTTGGTCCGAGGGCCGGAAGCCGGATCTCGCGCGGTCCGGCGCTGGAGAAGTCGGTCGCGCCGTTGCGCTCGTTCGTCGCTGAGCCAATGCGCCACGGCCGCCTGTTCCTTGCAGGAGATGCGGCGCATGTCGTGCCGCCGACCGGTGCCAAGGGGCTCAACCTCGCCGCGTCCGATGTCGCCTTCCTGGCCGATGCATTCGCCCGCCATTATCGCCGTGACGACGATGCCGCGTTGGAAAGCTATGCGGCGCGCGCGCTGGCGCGGGTATGGAAGGCAGTGCGCTTCTCTTGGTGGCTTACCGGCCTGACGCACCGTTTTCCGGGTACAGCGTCAATCGATCGCCGTATTCAGCTCGCCGAGCTCGATTATATTCGCAGCTCCCGCGCGGCGCAGATGTCCCTCGCCGAGAACTACGCGGGATTGCCACTTTGATGACGCCAGGTCGGCCCGGCCACTGGCTTGCGAATCGCACACAAACGCCCTCTGTTCTCAATCGCCGGTCGACGGAGTTTCAGACCAGAGGCATCAGGCGAATACCGCCCCGTCCATCAGCTTGCGCGCGGTCCGCAGCAGCGCGGCGGTCTGCATTAAGCCATCGGCGCCCAGCGTCAGCAGGCAGATCATCTCGCCCGTCGGATGCTCGACGGACAGCGTCTTGCGCGCGCCTTCCGGCACCGACGCGACCTCGGCCGCCGGTGAGCCTGGCACGAGGCATGCGGTCGCGACACTCACCGCCCCCAGCACGCCAATCGCGGCGTGCGCGCGATGCGGGATGAAGCTCCGCACGGTGACGGCACCGCCCTGCTGCGGCGGCGCCACGAGCATCATCTTCGGCACGGATTTCTCGGTCACGTCGCCGAGGTTCATCAGCGGTCCGGCCTGCAGCCGGATCGCCTCGATCCGGGTCTTGAGCCCGATCGCCGCGTCCAGCGCTTCGCGCGTCTCGTAGCCGGTCGCACCCACGTCGGCTGCGCGCAGCACCACGCAGGGCATGCCGTTGTCGATCAGCGTGCATGCGATGCCGTCGATCATGTCGACCGCGTTCCCGGTCGGCAGCAGCGCCCCGCACGACGAACCTGCAGTATCGCGAAACTCAAGCGGCACCGGCGCCGCAGTCCCCGGCACCCCGTCGATCCGCGCATCGCCGGCATAGCTCACCACCCTGTTCGGCGTGGCGACCGTCGCCACCGCCACCTGGCCGGTGTTCTCCATGAAGATGGCCACGGGCGTCTCGCCGTCGCGCGCCGCGACCAGGCCACGCTCGACGGCGAACGGCCCGACCGCCGCCAGCAAATTCCCGCAATTCTGGCTGTCGCTGACGATTGCCTGATCGACGAACACCTGCAGGAAGAGATAATCGACGTCGACGCCCTCGCGCGCGGACCTGCGCACAACCGCGACCTTGGAGGTCAGCGGATCGGCGCCGCCTATCCCGTCGATCTGGCGCGGATCGGGCGACCCCATTACCCGCAGCAGCAAGGCGTCGCGCGCCGCCGGGTCGGCGGGAAGATCGCCCGCGAGGAAGACGCCACCCTTCGACGTGCCGCCCCGCATCCAGGCACAAGGCACGCCCCCCTCACTCATATTTCAGACCAACCGCCTCCAGCTTGCCGCGCATGCCGTAGATGTCGAGGCCGAGTTCGCCCGCGCCGAGGCGGCGGCGCTTCGCCTCCTCGGCCGCCTCGCGTGCGCGGGCCATCTCCAGGACCGCCGCGGCATCGCCGCGCCTGACCACGCAGACGCCGTCGTCGTCGGCGACGATCACGTCGCCCGGCACGATCGCCGCTCCCGCGCAGACGATCGGCACGTTGACCGAGCCGAGCGTTGCCTTGACCGTTCCCTGAGCGAAGACCGCCCGCGACCATACCGGAAAGCCCATCTGCGTCAGATCACGTACGTCGCGCACGCCTGCGTCGATCACGAGGCCACGGCATCCGCGCGCCATCGCCGAGGTCGCGAGCAGATCGCCGAAATAGCCGTCCTCGCAGGGACTGGTCGGCGCCAGGACGAGGACATCGCCGGGACCGAGCTGCTCGATTGCCACATGGACCATCCAATTGTCGCCCGGCGGTGCGGAGATCGTGACGGCGGATCCGCCAATGCGAGCGCCGGCGTAGATCGGCCGCACCCGGCTCGCGAGCAGACCGATGCGGCCCTGCGCCTCGTGCACTGTCGCGACGCCGGCCGCCCCAAGCCCGTCGATTACCGCCATATCGGTGCGCTGGATGTTGCGCACCACCCGCCCGGCCATGTCAGTCTCCTACCGTCGTGGGTGGGTGTCGCCGCGCGCTTCCCGAGGCAAATCGCAATTGCGGACGCGCGATAAGTTTTCATGATATCTGGGCAGCGATGCCGGCCCCCTTCGATCTCAACCTGCACCATCTCCGTGCGCTCGGCGCGATCGTCCGTCGCGGCGGGATGAGTGCGGCGGCAGATGCGATCGGCATGTCGCAACCTGCGCTGACCCAAGGTCTCGCCAAACTCGAGGCGCAGCTCGGGGTTAGCTTGTTCGAGCGGCGGCCCGACGGGATGAAGGCGACATCCGCAGGATTGCTCCTCGTCGACCGTGTCGAAGCCGCGTTCGAGTATCTCTCCGCCGCGAAGCGGAGCGGCACGCGCGGGTTCGGCCGGCCCGAGTGGCTAATGACGGCGACCCAGTTGCGCGCGTTCCTGGCGCTCGCCGACGCCGGCAGCTTCGTCACCGCGGCTCAGGCGACCGCGCTGTCGCAACCCGCGCTGCACCGCTCGGTACGTGATCTTGAGCAGGTAATCGGCGTCTCGCTGGTCGAGCGGCGCGGGCGCGGCGTCACGCTGAGCGGCGCGGGGCGGCGGTTGGCGCGGGGCATCCGCCTCGCGGCGTCCGAGATCGCGGCCGCCATCGCGGAGACCCGGCCGCCGGGCGAGGGCAGCGGCAACATCGTGATCGGGGCGATGCCGCTGTCGCGCGCGTCGCTGGTGCCGCGCGCGGTGGCCGGGCTGATTGCCGAGCGCCCCGACGTCACTCTCTCGATCGTCGAGGGCAGCTGGCGCGAGCTGATCGAGCCGTTGCGCGAGGGCGTGATCGATCTGATGATCGGCGCGCTCCGTCCGGTCGTGCCGCCGGACCTCCGCCAGCGCCCATTGATAGAGGATCGCCCGGTGGTGGTCGCTGGAGCGCAGCACCCGCTCGCGGGCGCTGCCGAGGTCTCACGCGCAACGCTTGCCGCCTTCCCCTGGGCGGTTGCCCCTCCCGGCTCGCCGCTGCGCGCGCATTGGGAAGAGCTGTTCGCCGGGCGCACGCCTCCGCCGCGACCGATCGAGTGCGGCTCGGTGATGGTGCTGCGCGGGCTGCTGACCCGCGGCGATTTCCTGACCCTGCTCTCCCCCGAGCAGGTCGCGCTGGAGGTGGCCAACGGCATTCTCGCTTTTGTCGGCGCACCGCTCGCGCAGTGCGTACGCACGATCGGCGTTACCAACCGAGCCGACTGGCGGCCGACGGCTGCCCAGCGCCGCTTCCTCGAGCATCTCGACGAGACAGAAATCTAGTGACGGTTCAGGAAATCGAATAGGCGCCGTGACCTTCCGATTGGGCGCCTGATAGTCGGGCGACTATCGCGCGGACCATGCGGGAGAGGATCGCGATCATCGGCTTCGGAGAGGCGGGCGCCGCATTCGCTCCCGGGCTCGCGTCGCGCACCACGCTCAGCGTCTACGATTGCAAGACCGACGATCCGGTTACCGCCCCGGGGAAGCGAGCCGATCTTGCCGCGGCCGGCGTCAGCGGCGCAGACAGCGCCGCGACGGCGCTGGCGGACGCAGTCGGCGTGCTCAGCCTGGTCACCGCCGACCAGGCGCTCGCCGCTGCGACGGTCGATGCGCCGTTGCTGCCGCGCGGCGCCATCTGGTTCGACATGAACAGCGTCGCGCCCCAGACCAAGCGGGACGCCGCGGCTGCCGTCGAGGCGGCGGGCGGGCGCTACGTCGACGTCGCGGTGATGGCGCCGGTCCATCCGTCGCGCACCGGCGTGCCGCTGCTTGTCTCGGGGCCGCACGCCGAAGAGGGCGCCGCGCTACTCGGCCATATCGGCTTCGCCGATGCCCGCGTCGTGCCCGGCGATGTCGGCCGCGCCTCGTCGATCAAGATGCTCCGCTCGGTGATGGTCAAGGGGATCGAGGCGCTGACCGCGGAATGCCTGCTCGCCGCCGATCGTGCCGGCGTGCTCGACGAGGTGCTCGCCTCGCTCGACGCCAGCCCGCCGCCGCCCGCCTGGACCGCCCGTGCCGATTACAACATCGAGCGAATGATGGTCCACGGCCTGCGCCGCGCCGCCGAGATGGACGAGGTGGTGAAGACGCTCGACGCGCTCGGCACCGGCACCGCGCTCAGCCGCGCCACCGCCGCCCGCCATGGCGCGATCGGTGCGCTCGGCCTGCTCGCGCCTCGCGAAGGCCTCGCAGCCAAGCTCGCCCAGCTCAGCTTGGAGGATGCCGCATGATCATCGACTGCCACGGCCATTACACCGTGCTGCCCAAGGGGCACGACGCCTGGCGCGAGGCGCAGACGGCGGCGTTCAAGGCGGGGGAGGCCAACCCGCCCTACCCCGCCATCTCGGACGACGAGATCCGCGAGACGATCGAGGCGAACCAGCTGCGCCTGATCCGCGAGCGCGGCGCCGACATGACGATCTTCTCGCCGCGCGCCTCCGCAATGGCGCCGCACGTGGGCGACGCCGCAGTGGCGAAGGAGTGGGCGATCCGTTGCAACGACCTGATCGCGCGCGTCGTGGGCCTCTATCCTGAGAGTTTCGCCGGCGTCTGCATGCTGCCCCAGTCGCCGGCCAGCGACATGACCAGCTCGATCGCGGAACTCGAGCGGTGCGTGGCGGCGGGCTTCGTCGGCTGCAACCTCAATCCCGATCCAGGCGGCGGCCATTTCGCCTCGCCCCCGCTGACCGACCGCTACTGGTATCCGTTCTACGAAGCGATGGTCGCGCTCGACGTGCCGGGGATGATCCATGTCTCCGGCAGCTGCAACCCGGCGATGCACGCCACCGGTGCATACTACATCGCTGCGGACACGATCGCGTTCATGCAGCTGCTGCAGGCTGACCTGTTCGCCGATTTCCCGCGCTTGCGCTTCATTATTCCCCATGGCGGAGGCGCGGTGCCCTATCATTGGGGGCGCTACCGAGGGCTTGCCGACATGCTCAAGAAGCGGGAGCTTGGCAGGCACCTGATGAACAACGTCTTCTTCGATACCTGCGTCTACCATCAGCCTGGGATCGACCTGCTTGCCGAGGTGATCGAGCACAAGAATATCCTGTTCGGTTCCGAGATGGTCGGCGCGGTGCGCGGCATCGATCCGCAGACCGGCCATTATTTCGACGACACCAAGCGCTATGTCGACGCGCTGGACATTTCGGACGAAGCGCGGACGGCGATCTTCTCGGGCAACGCGCGCACGGTCTTCCCGCGGCTCGATGCGCAGCTGGAGGCGCGCGGCCTGTGACGCTGACGCCCCCTGCCTTCGCGATGGACCTCGATTGGCGCTGCTTCCATCCGCAGCCGGCCAAGCCGACGTTCCGCCTGCCGGCCGGAGCGGTGGATACGCATTGCCACATCTTTGGCCCGGGCGCCGCCTTTCCCTACGCCCCCGAACGCAAGTACACGCCCTGCGACGCGGGGCGCGACAAGCTCTACGCGCTGCGCGACTATCTCGGCTTCGAACGCAACGTCGTCGTCCAGGCGACCTGCCATGGCGCCGACAATCGCGCGATGCTCGACGCGCTCGTCCATTCGGACGGCAAGGCGCGCGGCGTCGCGACCGTGAAGCCCGACGTCTCCGCGGACGAATTGGCGGAGATGCACGCCGCCGGCGTGCGTGGGGTGCGGTTCAACTACGTCAGGCGGCTGGTGGATCCCCAGCCCGATGCCTATTATCTCGGCATCATCGAAAAGATCGCCGCGCTGGGCTGGCACGTCGTCATCTATTTCGAGGCGGCGGACCTAATCGAGAAGTGGGACTTCTTCACTGCCATCCCGACCACCGTGGTGGTCGACCACATGGGCCGGCCCGACGTGTCCAAGGACGCGCACGGCCCCGAGCTCGCCCGGTTCATCACGTTCATGGAGCGAGACAATATCTGGTCGAAGGTCACCTGCCCCGAACGGCTGTCGGCCTCCGGCCCCCCGGGCTACGACGACGTCGTGCCGTTCGCCCGGACGATCGTCGAGCGCTTTCCCGACCGCGTGCTCTGGGGCACCGACTGGCCGCATCCCAACATGAAGAGCCACATCCCCGACGACGGCAAGCTCGTCGACTATATTCCGCGCATCGCACCGACGGCGGAGCTCCAGCGCAAGCTGCTCGTCGCCAATCCGATGCGCCTATACTGGCCGGAGGAGATGGTATGACGAGCCCGACCGATATCCACGCCTATCTGGCCGAGTTCGACGACATACCGGGCACGCGTGTCTACACCGCCAAGCGTGCGCGGACGGGCTACCACCTCAACCAGTTCGCGATGAGCCTGATGAAGCCCGAAAACCGCGCCGCGTTCAAGGTGGACGAGCATGCCTATCTCGACGGCTGGAAGCTCACGCCGGCCCAGCGCGACGGCGTCCTGCGGCGCGACTACAACCAGCTGCTCGACGAGGGCGGCAACATCTACTTCCTGGCGAAGCTGTTCTCCACCGATGGGCTGAGCTTCCTCCAGGCGGTCGGCACGATGACCGGAATGGGGCCGGAAAGGTATCAGGCGATGATGGTCGCCGGCGGCCGCGACCCCGCAGGCGTGCGTTCGCTGCGGGAGCAGGCGGGGCTGGACGCGGTCGCCGACGCCGCGGCGGAGATCGCCAATTCTTCCATTGCTCCCGAAGAGAACCGCTGATGGCGCGCATCACCGCAGGCGTGGCCTCGAGCCACATCCCCGCGATCGGCGCGGCACTCGACAACGACAAGACCGGCGAGCCCTATTGGCAGCCGGTGTTCGCCGGCTTCGAATGGGTCAAGCGATGGGAGGTCGAGGAGAAGCCCGACGTCGTCATCCTGGTCTACAACGACCATGCCTCGGCGTTCGACGCGAACCTGATCCCGACCTTCGCCATCGCCTGCGGCGAGAGGTTCAGACCCGCCGACGAAGGGTGGGGTCCGCGCCCGGTGCCGGAGGTCGAAGGGCATCCCGACCTCGCGTGGCACATCGCGCAAAGCTGCATCCTCGACGAATTCGACATGACGATCATCAACGAACTCGACGTTGATCACGGCCTCACCGTCCCGCTGTCGGTGATGTTCGGCCAGCCCGCCGCATGGCCGGCCAAGGTGATCCCCCTCGCCGTCAACGTCGTCACCTATCCGCCACCATCCGGCAACCGCTGCTGGCGGCTCGGGGAGGCGATCGTAAAGGCGGTGGCGAGCTTCCGCGAGGATCTCAACGTCCAGATCTGGGGCACGGGCGGAATGAGTCACCAGCTGCAAGGCATGCGCGCGGGCCTGATCAACAAGGCCTGGGATCAGCGGTTTCTGGACGATCTGACCGCCGATCCCGAGCGGCTCCGCACGATGCCGCACATCGAGTATCTGCGGGAGGCAGGCTCGGAGGGGATCGAGCTCGTGATGTGGCTCATCATGCGCGGCGCATTGGGCGCCGAACCGGAGGAGCTTCACCGCTTCTACCACGTTCCTGCCTCCAACACCGCGGTCGGACACATCGTGCTTCGCCCCGCCGAGGCGACTCCCGCCGCCGCCTAATAAGCAAAGGAAAGATCATGACCCGCATCGCCCTCGCCGGCGCCGGCGCGTTCGGAATCAAGCATCTCGATGGCCTCAAGAACATCCCCGATGTCGAAATCGTATCGATCATCAGCCGCACTGCGGGGCAGGCAGCAGACGTCGCGGCCAAGTACGGCGCGAAGCATCACTCGACCGAGCTCGCGGATGCCTTGGCCCGCGACGACGTCGACGCGGTGATCCTTTGCACGCCGACGCAGATGCATGCCGGCCAGACCATCGCCTGCCTCGAGGCGGGCAAGCACGTCCAAGTCGAGATTCCGCTGTGTGACAGCCTCGCCGAGGGCGAGGCGGTGCTGGCCAAGCAGCGGGAGACCGGCCTTGTCGCAATGGTCGGCCACACCCGCCGCTTCAATCCCTCGCACCAATATATCCACGATAGGATCGACGCAGGCGAGATCGCCCTCCAACAGATGGACGTCCAGACCTATTTCTTTCGCCGCAAGAACTTGAACGCGCTTGGCCAGCCGCGCAGCTGGACCGATCACCTGCTGTGGCACCACGCCGCGCACACCGTCGATCTCTTCGCCTATCAGGCGGGACCGATCGTGCAGGCCAACGCGCTGCAAGGCGCGCGTCATCCCGAGCTCGGCATCGCGATGGACATGGCGATCCAGCTCAAAAGCGAGAGCGATGCGATCTGCACACTGTCTTTGTCCTTCAACAACGACGGCCCGTTCGGCACTTTCTTCCGCTACATTTGCGATAACGGCACCTGGATCGCGCGCTACGACGATCTGGTGACGGGCAAGGAGGAGGCGATCGATCTTTCGGGCGTCGCGGTATCTAACAATGGCATCGAGCTGCAGGACCGTGAGTTCATCGCCGCGATCCGCGAGGGGCGCGAGCCGAGCAGTTCGGTCGGGCAGGTTCTCCCCTGTTACCGCGTCCTCGACGCGCTCGAAAAGGAACTTGAGGGATAAGATGCCGCGAACACCGGTAGAGCGAGCATGCCGGTGCCGATGATCCCTACCGCGAAGACGAGGAACGCAAACCGCCCTGCTATCGGCCTGAGCGCGTCGGCCGCCTGCGACGACGTTTGAATATCGGTGGTGCCATGCGCTTGCAGCGTCGCGGCGGTGGCCAGGATGATGAACAAAGCGACCGCATTCGACAAAGCAATGCCGACATAGGTGTTAATACGGATGCGTTTGAATTCGACGGATGCCTGATCCCTCGCCCGCCCGAGCAAATTGGCCTCAGGTCGCTACTTAACATCCTCAACCTCTCCTCCGCTTGCCAGAAAACGTATGGCCCGCCCCGTCTGCAAGGGTGATGTTGGACGGCGTGCTGGTCTGCATCAACGTATCGGGTCTCAGGGCATGAGCCCTGGCTAAGATGGGTTCCGCGCACTCCGGGCCTCATAAAGATCGCGTTGTCGAGCACCACATTTTTCGCCAGGCTGCCGCGGCGCCGGTTCGACCGTTACGCCATCTGTCCTCACCTCCACAGACATCGTGAGCGGCGAGGCCGAAGGCCGGCCGCTAACCTCTTCAGGCCAGGCGGCCCCATCCTCGTAATTCTGGCCGTTTCGCAGCACCGCCCACGCTGTACCCGCCAGCTGGGCGGCGAGTGCCACGACCACGACGTTGGGGTGAGCGCGGGTGAGCATCTGACGCACCCACGCGCCGACCGGCGTGAGCTTCTTCGAGAAGTGGACCAAGGCGGCTCGCGCGCCGTGGATCAGCTGCGTGCGAAGATACTTGTTGCCCCGCTTGCTGATTCCCAGCAGCTTGGTCCTCCCGCCGGTTGAGTGCTGCCGTGGCGTCAGCCCGAGCCACGCCGCAAGATCGCGACCCTTGGCGAACGCGGACGCGTCGCCGACCGCGGCGAGGAGCGCGGTAGCGTTGATCACGCCGATCCCCGGGATCGTCGCCAGCCGCCTCGCCTGCTCGTCGTCTCGGGTCAACGCCGCCAACTCATCGTCGTAGCTGCCGATCCGCCGGTCGAGGCTCGCCCACTCGTTCCGAAGATCCCGCAACAACCTGATCGCCAGCGCGCCATCCTCCATCAACTCGTCAAGCCTCTTCGCCAAGCATGAGCGCCGCTTCGTCAGGATGATGGCGCGCTCGAGCAGAACCGCACGAAGCTGGTTGATCAGCCGGGTGCGGCCGGCCACGAGCCGCTCACTCGAGATGCTCGACGCGACGCTGCGCCGGATCGAGCAGGGCCAGATCGATGGCATCGAAGCGCTCGACGAGCTGCTGCTCGAGGAGCTGTCGCTACGCGAGAACCGAAGGATCAAGGCGGCGCTGCGCATGGCGCGGCTGCCAGTGGTCAAGACGCTCGCCGGCTTCGACTTCTCGTTCCAGCCGTCGCTCGACCGCAACCGAATCATGGCGCTCGCCGGGCTCGACTTCATCCCCCGCGCCGAGGTCGTCCATCTCCTCGGGCCGCCGGGAACCGGCAAGAGCCACCTCGCCACCGCACTCGCCGTCGAGGCGGTGCGTGCCGGCAAGCTTGTCTACTTCATCCCGCTCGCCGACCTCGTCGCGCAGCTCGCCAAGGCCGAACGCGAAGGCCCCCTGCGCGAACGCATCCGCTTCCTCTGCCGCGCCTCGCTGCTCGTCGTCGACGAGATCGGCTACCTGCCGGTGACGCCCGGTGGCGGGACCTGTTCTTCCAGCTGGTCAACGCTCGATACGAAAAGGGCGCCATGATCCTCACTTCGAACCGCGGCTTTGCCGAATGGGGCGACATCTTCGGCAGCCCGGTCGTCGCCACCGCGCTACTCGATCGACTCCTCCACCACGCCGTCGTCATCCAGATCGAAGGCTCGAGTTACCGCACGCGCGAGCATGCCGCGCTCATCCCCGAAAACCTGCGCGCCAGCCATCTCGTAAATCTGCCCGGGTAGTGCCCCCGGACGTGGTGTAGGAAGCGGCCCCGGATGAGGTGGCCATCGCCGGTCTTCGGCTAGGGTTCGGATGCGAACTCGAACCTGGAGAAGACGACGATGACCGATGCCAAGATGGCCCTGCTCGAGCTGGTCGAGCAAGAGGCGGATGCTGACCTGGTGCGCGAGATGCTAGCGTTCGCCGCCGAGCGCATGATGGACCTGGAGATCGAGGCAAAGACGGGAGCGCCGGCAGGCACCCGCTCGCCCGACCGCCTGAACCATCGCAACGGCTACCGTGAACGCAACTGGGACACGCGTGCGGGCCGGATCGAGCTGTCGGTCCCCAAGCTGAGGAAGGGCAGCTACTTCCCGAGCTTCCTGGAGCCGCGCCGCACGGCGGAGAAGGCGTTGGTGGCGGTGATCCAGGAGGCCTACATCCAGGGCATCTCGACGCGCTCGGTCGACGACCTGGTGAAGGCGATGGGCGGCACCGGCGTCTCGAAGAGCCAGGTGAGCCGGCTGATCACCGAGATCGACGAGCGGGTGAACGCCTTCCTCAACCGCCCGATCGAAGGCGAGTGGCCATACCTGTGGATCGACGCCACCTACCTGAAGGAGCGCGAGGGCGGCCGGATCGTCTCGACCGCGGTGATAGTGGCAGTGGGCGTCAACACGCTCGCCAAGCGCGAAGTGCTCGGCGTCGCGAGCGGCCCGTCCGAGGCCGAACCCTTCTGGAAGAGCTTCCTGCGCGCGCTCGCCGATCGCGGGCTGCGCGGCGTCAAGCTCGTCATCTCCGACGATCACAAAGGGCTGCGCAGCGCCGCAGGCAAGGTGTTCAACGCGACGCAACAACGCTGCCGGGTGCACTGGATGCGCAACGCGCTGGCCCATGTCGGTGCCAAGCAGCGCCCCGCCGTCGTCGCCATGCTGAAGACGATCTTCGCCCAGGAGAACGCTGACGACGCCCACGAGCAGTGGCGCCACGTCGCCGATGCGTTGCGCGAGCGATACGAGAAGCTCGCCGTGATGATGGACGGCTCGCGCGAAGAGGTGCTCGCCTACATGGCGTTCCCCAAGGAGCATTGGGCACAGATCTCGTCGACCAACCCGCTCGAACGCGTCAACAAGGAGATCAAGCGCCGGGCCGACGTCATCGGCATCTTCCCCAACACCGCCGCGGTCATCCGCCTCGTCGGCGCACTCATGCTCGAGCAGAACGACGAGTGGTCGGTGTCGCGTCGCTACATGACGCTGGAAACAATCGGCACCTTGAGCGATAACCCACGCATCAGCCTGCCAGCACTGGCAGCCTGATCATCCTTGGACCCTGCCGAGGATCGGTGTTCCTACACCACGCCATGGGGCACTACCTCTGCCCGCCGAGCCTAAGCGGCGCGGACGCCGCCGAAAAAGGAAAACGACGATCACCAGACCGGCTGATCACCGATCCCTGACCCGCCGCCAAACCAGGGAATTTAAACGCCCACAATCGGGGAAACTTCGGTGCCCGTTGACATATGCGGCACGTACCGCACCGACGAACGATCGACGCCGAGCGCCACGCACCCGCGCCGTTCGCTGACACCATGAGACGCCTGGACGTGCGCGACGATCTCGCGCCGCCGCCCAGGCGCCAGAACTTTTTGGCAGAACGTCCTGCAGGATGTGCTTGTCGAGACTCAGGTCTGCGACCAGCTGCTTGAGCTTGCGGTTCTCGTCCTCGAGCTGCTTCACCCGCCGCAGCCCGCCGACGCCGAGCCCGCCGTACACCTTCTTCCACCGGTAGAAGGTCTGCTCCGACACACCCATCCGGCGGAGCTTGAGGTCGCGGAGCAATGCCACGGTCGGCGGCGCGAGCGGCACGACGTGCGGCTCCTTCATCTTCATGCGCGCGCCGGGATCGACCATGTACCGGCCCCCAAGTCGAACTCGCCCCACGTCGCGTACCTTGTCTCGTTTGAGCGGACGGCTGTCAGCACGGTCAGCTTGAGCGCGTCGCGACCGACGGCGGGTGGCAGCGCCGCCAGCACCCGCATGAACGCCGGGATGTCGCCATAAGTCATGGCGGCGCGATGGGTGACCTGTCGACTCTGGCGCGGCAGGCCGCGGGTCACCGAACGCAGCGATACCTCTTCCGGTACGAGGCCCTTGATGTGCGCGAAGTCCAGCACCGCCCCGATCCGCTGCAGGATGCGTCGCGCAGTATCCGGGATGGACAGCCATACCGGCTCGAGCACGTTCAGCACCGCCGCGCTGTCGACGCGATCGCTCGGCGTCTTGCCGATGCGCGGAAACACATGGCGCTCGAAGCTCGACAACCAGGAGGCGTGGCGCTGGTCCTTCCAGCCGCCGCGCAGGGCTTTAGCAGTCGCGTGCCACGCTCTCGAAGGTCGGAGCGGACCGCCGGCGTCCCGGTCGCTCGCGCTGTGGCTCAAGCCCGGTGCGCACCTGCTTGCGCAGCTCCGCGGCGAGTGCGCGGGTTTCGGCGAGCGACACCTCGTGAACCGGGCCAAGGCCGAAGTCGCGGCGGCTGCCCCGATGCTGGATGCGCAGCACCCAGGATCGCGCGCCGCTCTCCCGAACATGCAGGTAGAGCCCGTGCGCATCGGCGTGCCGACCGGGCTTGGCATGGCGGACTTTGAGCGTGGTCAGTGACACGATCGGTCCCCCAAAATGTGCCGGATTTAGCGGAACAGAGTGAGATCAACTGACCCCATCCTGGCCTCACGATCTCGGCAACATCAATAGGTTGAGACGCTATGGGCTCTGCTGCAATCTCGGCAACATGCCCGTAAGATCGCAACACAAGTTCCGGGAATCGTGCTCTTTCGACCCATAAGCCCGAACCCGGACCAGGAACATCGCCTCCGCCATATCCCCACGAGGCGCCGGAATCGAGACGTTCTGCCCGAAAGCACGAGCCGCGAGCGGCTGCGCTCACCGTCCAACGGGACGCTCTGCTCGAAAGCACGAACATTTTTCCGGCGATCTGCCCGATAGCACGAGCATCCGGCGGCGTCGGCCCCCTCCCCTGTCGGTAACAATCAGCTTGCGTGACATTCGTCGATTCGGACCGGGAGGTCCTGAGACACGGAAAGGGGTCGCGCCGCCGGCCGAGGACGCACGTCTCGACGGCGCCACGATCGTGCAGGGAGATGCTGTGCTGACATGAAAAACCCGGCGCGAGGCCGGGCTTTTCGGGGTGCCCACTAGGAGCGAGGTGACAATCACTCCCTAGCGGAACGCCCCTCAAATCACAAGCGAAAGTGCGCATCAGGCGCCACGGCTTTGTGTGTCCGCACGGGCTCCGACAAGGGGAGTTACCGAACGATGACCTACGCCTATCATCCGGGCGCCGGCTTCCGCCGCTTCGATGGCGCCGCGGCCGAGGCCGAACGCGCCGCACAGGCATTTCGCGGCCTGCCTGAGGGCAATGGACCCGGGCAGGCGCTCGCCGCCTTCAAGCGAGCGGCAGCCTATCTCAACGTCCCTCCAAGCGTCGTGCAGCTGGTCGACGTGCTGTTCGCCTGGACGAAGCCCGAGGACTGGCGGGCGGCCTCGACCCCGATCGTCTGGCCGCGCAACGACAAGCTGGCGCGCAAGCTGGGATTGAAGGTCAGGCAGGTCCAGAACCTCCTCGATCGAGCGATCGCGCTCCGACTGATCAGTCACAAGGACAGCCCCAACGGCAACCGTGGCGGCGCGCGAGGCCCCGACGGCACCATCAAATGGGCCTACGGCATCGTCCTGAGCCCGATCGGCACGAGAATCGACGAGTTCAGGGCCATCGCCGAGCGAGGGGCTCGCGAGGACGAGGAAATCGATGCTCTCCGGCGCCGGCTGGCCTCCGCTCGCCGGCGTACCGCCAGCCTTGCCCAGGCTGCTGTGGACGCCTCGCTCCAGAATACCGGAGCCGACGAAGAGCTCGCCCTGGCGCAGAGCGCCGCTCGGCAGATGCGTTATGTTCGAGACGTTCAGCTGCTCACCGGCTGTGTCGAACAGATCGAGCAGCGCGGCCGGGACCTGGAAGGCCGCGTCGCGGCCGTACTTCTCGAGCGCGACGCGCTCAATCATCCCGTCGAAACCAATAATAATGCATCCGCGGATGTAACACATTGCATCGACTCTACAACTACAACTCAACCCCAAACTGCTAAAGCAGTTACCCGTAGCGGCTTAGCGGAAAAGAGTAGTGGCGATTATGACGTGAGGTCGATGCTGCCGCAGTCGGAGGTGGAAGAGGACCTGGAGAAACATGGCGTCGATCTGGACTTCATCGAGTCGATCGTGCCGGAACTGTGCGGTTCGCTCGATCTTGGCCGCCGAGGTTGGGGCGAGCTGGTCCAGCTTGCCGAGCGCCTCGCCGATCAACACCACATTCACCGCCACGCCTGGCACGAGGCCTGCCGGATCATGGGTCAGCGCGGCGCGGCGGCCTCGGTTATCGCCACGGTCCGAAAGTATCAGGCGGGAGAGGTCGAGCGGCCGGGGGCGTACCTGCGCGGCATGAGCGGCCGTGCGGCCAAGGGCGAGCTCAACCTCGGGCGGACGTTCCACGGTCTCAAGGATCTCAGCCGCGCCGGCAACATGAAGGCGATGCAGGCGGGCGGCGACCCCCGGTCTATCGGTCAGATTGCGCGTGCGGTTTCCCGGCAGTTCGTGCTTTCGGGCAGATCGTCGTGAGGGGCGGTGCACGCCCAAACATCGCGGGCCGTGGGGGACGAGATGCCCGAAAGCACGAGTCGCCCCAGCGCGCCCCTTTGGCGCGACGCACGGAAGCCGGGCTAAGGGCGGGAGTCGCGGTCAAAGACTCGTGCTTTCGGGCAGATCGTTGCGTGCAAAGCTGCCCCGTCGGCAAAATCGCGCTATGCTTCGATGTCGCACATTAACAGCGCCGAGGGGAAAGGCATGGCGGGCAAGCAATCCATCATCGTTCGGCAGGGAAACCTGTTCGAACCCGACAGTCCGCTCCACGGCAAGGTCCGCGGCGAGCGCAGCGTGATGGATTTCCCGTTCTTTGCCCTGTCGAAGGTTGCGATCGATAAGGAGCTTGAGTTCAAGATCGGCAAGCTGAGCATCCAGATCAGGCCGAGCGCGACCGGTATCGCCACGATGTACGACAAAGAGATCATCCTCTACGTCGCGTCGCTGATGGCCCAGGCGGTTAGTCGCGGGGAGGAGGTCGATCAGAACTTCACCTTCACCGCACATGATTTCTTCAGGATCACCGGTGTCGCCCGGCCCTCAAAGCGCGATTAGGGGGCACCTCAAGGTTCGTTCGCCAGACAACGCTAAGCCGGAGATGTCTCTGAAACTCTGCAATAACCTTTTTGCATGCCTGCCCCATTGCGCGGGCAATAACCTTTTTGCATGCCTGCCCCATTGCGCGG
>NZ_LMIB01000020.1 GCF_001429065.1 Sphingomonas sp. Root710 | reverse complement strand
GCAAGATGCAAGAAGCTCCAAAGATCGAGCCAAAGCGGTTTCGGCACTTCATCGCAGGAAACTTTGTCGCGCGCGGCCCATGCTTCGACAAACTGAGCCCGGTCGACGGTGCAAAGATCGGTGAAATACACGAGGGCGGTGCCGCGGAAGTCGATGCTGCCGTCATAGCTGCGAAGCAGGCGCTCTCCGGCCCATGGGGAAAGATGAGCGCTTCCGAACGGGCGTTGCTGCTGCAGAAGGTCGCCGCTGAAATCACGCGACGATTTGAAGATTTTGTCCAAGCTGAAATGGCGGACACCGGCCAGCCGCGTTCGATGATGGAACATGCCTTCATTCCCCGGGCTGCGGAAAACTTCAGCATGTTCGCGGATCTCATAAAAAATGTTTCGGCAGAATCGTTCATGACGCCGACGCCGGATGGTGCATCTGCACTCAATTATGCGCTGCGCGTACCCAAAGGGGTAATCGGCGTCATCTGCCCTTGGAACGCGCCTCTGTTGCTAATGACATGGAAGGTGGCGCCGGCACTCGCGTGCGGAAACGCCGTAATCGTCAAGCCATCCGAAGAAACACCTGGCACTGCAACTCTGTTGGCCGAGGTCTTTGCTGCAGTAGGCGTGCCGAACGGGGTCTACAATGTGGTCCACGGTCGCGGCGCCGGGTCGGCCGGCGAATATCTCACCAAGCACCCCGATGTCGCTGCGATTACCTTCACCGGCGAGACAACGACAGGCGCAGCCATTATGCGCTCCGCCGCCGATCGTATCCGCGACGTATCATTCGAACTCGGCGGCAAAAATGCAGGTCTCATTTTCGCGGATTGCGATTTCGATGCCGCGGTCGACGGAATAGCGCGTGCGACCTTCATAAACTGCGGGCAAGTCTGCCTCGGAACCGAGCGTCTGTACGTTGAGCGGCCAATTTTCGACCGCTTCGTCGCTGCGCTCGCCGCTAAGGCAGAGTCGCTTGCGGTAGGTCCCCCCGGTGAGCAAGCGACGACCCTAGGGCCGCTCATCAGCGGGGAACACCGGCGCAAGGTTCTAAGCTATTACGACCGCGCCGTTGCAGATGGCGCGATAGTCGTAACCGGCGGCCATGTCCCTCATGTGCGGGATGATCTGGCGGGGGGGTTTTGGGTGCAGCCAACTATCTGGACGGGGCTGCCAAAGGACTCATCCGTGCTCCGGGAAGAGATTTTCGGCCCATGCTGCCACATAGCTCCCTTCGACTCAGAAGAAGAGGCGGTCGAACGTGCCAACGATACGGAATACGGATTGGCGACGACAATCTGGACACGTGACCTCTCACGCGCTCATCGTCTTGCCGCGAAGATCGACGTGGGCGTGGCTTGGGTGAACAGTTGGTTTCTCCGCGATCTACGCACAGCTTTTGGTGGCTCGAAGCAATCGGGCATCGGGCGCGAGGGCGGCGTCCACTCGCTCGAATTTTACACTGAGTTGCGCAACGTTTGTGTGAAGCTCTAATGGCGCTCGATAATCTCACGGTCGACCGATACGGCGATGAACTGTTTGAAGCGCTGAGCTGCCGGGCGACCGTGGCACCGCTACGCAATCGAGTGCCGGGTATGACTATCGCCGACGGATATCGCATCCAGGAACGCATGGTCTCGCGCATGATTGCGGCCGGCGATAGCATCGTCGGCAAAAAGATCGGCGTCACCTCGAGGGCCGTACAGGACATGATGCAGGTGTTCGAGCCTGATTTCGGCCAATTGACTGCCAGCATGGAACATCGCAGCGGCGATGTGCTGGCGATGAACAAGATGATCCAGCCGCGGATCGAGGGTGAGATTGCCTTTGTGCTCAAGCAAGATCTGACTGGGCCGGGACTCACCGCCGTCGACGTCTTAGCGGCAACGGCTCATGTCGTGCCGTGCTTTGAGGTTGTGGACAGCCGGATCGACAATTGGGATATCCGCATTCAGGATACAGTTTCGGACAATGCGTCATGCGGCGCTTATGTATTGGGTGGCACGCCGGTTGATCCGCGCGACGTGGACCTGAGTCTTGTCGGACTGCTGATTGAGAAGAATGGCGAGTTGGCGGCTACCGGTGTGGGCGCTGCCGTCCAAGGCTCCCCTGTCAACGCCGTCGTCTGGCTGGCCAATCGGTTGGGCGCGCTGGGCGTTACCTTTCGCGCAGGCGAGCTGATTCTCTCGGGATCGCTCGCAGCGCTGGTGCCTGTCGCAGAAGGCGACAAGATTATCGCTCATTTCGGTGGCCTAGGGCACTGTGAGGTATCGTTCCAATGACCGCCTCACTAAACACGGAACAGCTTAGCGCGATCGCGCGGCTTGTTGACGAAGCCCAAGCGAGTGGTCAGTCGCTTCCGCTTCCGACGGCCCAACATAAAAATTTTGATATCGCCTGCGGCTACGCCGTGCAGGATTTGTTGCGTGAACGGTGGCGGGCGCGTGGTCGGAGGTTGGTCGGCTACAAGGCGGGGCTTACATCACGCGCGAAGATGGCACAAATGAAGGTCGATGTACCGACCTTTGGCTTCATCACCGCCGACATGGCGGTACCGGACGGCGGTATCTGTTCCACGAAATTGCTTTCGCGTCCACGTGTCGAGCCAGAAATCGCGTTTCTGCTGAAACCCGATATTCCGCCCCTCCTGCAGACTGAAGCAGACGTACTTGCGGCCACTGCGTTCATTACCCCGGCAATCGAAATCATCGATTCTCGATACTCAGATTATAAGTTCGATCTGCCTAGCGTGGTGGCCGACAACAGTTCTTCAGCGCATTACGTTATCGGCGGCTGTCCTCGACGTCCGGACCAGGTCGATCTTCGCACGATCGGCATCGTCGTCCTGCAAAATGGCGAGATTGTGGGCGAAGCGGCCTCGGGCGCGGTGTTGGGCAATCCCGTACGCACGATCGTGATGCTCTCGAATTGGCTGGCCGATCGCGGCGAGGCCATGGCAGGCGGATCGCTCATCCTCACCGGGGGGGCGTGTGAAGCGCGGCAGGTTTCAGCCGGAGATTCGGTCTGCGCTCGTTTCCAGGGCATGGGCGACGTCATCGTACGCTTCGCAGGTGAGGACTGAGTCATGCCAATTGTCGAAGTCCATATTATGGAGGGTCGCACGGTCGAGCAGAAGCGCGCGATGGTGGCTGCCGTCACACAAGCCCTCTCCTCGACGATGGCTGCGCCGGAGAGCGCAGTGCGCGTCATCATCCATGAACTCGTGCCCGAACATTACGGGATCGGCGGCATCACGGCCGGCGAGCAACCACCAGGGCATTTGGCCATTTTGAAAGACAAAGGAGCATAGGGTCATGAACCGCGTTCGTTGCGCCATTATCGGCTCGGGCAACATAGGCACTGACCTAATATATAAGCTGCAGCGCAGCGACATTCTGGATCCAGTCTGGCTGGTCGGCATCGATCCGCTGTCAGACGGATTGGCCCGCGCCAGCGGCATGGGCCTCAAGACCACTGCGGAAGGCGTGGACGGACTGTTGCCGCACGTGAAGGCCGACGACATCCGTATCGCCTTCGACGCGACGTCGGCCTACGTCCATGCCGAAAATTCGGCGAAGCTGACTGCGCTAGGCGTGCTCATGATTGATCTCACGCCTGCGGCAATAGGCCCCTATTGCTGTCCCCCGGTCAACCTTGCGGAAGTGGCGAAAAGCGGTGTCACTAACGTCAACATGATTTCCTGCGCTGGTCAGGCGACCATCCCAATGGTGCACGCGGTGTCGCGAATACAGCCGGTGGATTATGCGGAAATCGTCGCAACTGCGGCGTCGAAGTCGATCGGCCCCGGCACGCGCGCCAATCTGGACGAGTTCACCTATACTACTTCTGGAGCCGTAGCTGAAGTAGGCGGCGCAAAGCGCGGAAAAGCTCTTGTTATCGTCAATCCCGCTGAGCCGCCGCTGATGATGCGCGACACAATCTATTGCCTTACCCAGAGCACGCCCGATGAAGCAGCTGTCCGCGACTCCGTTTATGCAATGGTGGACGAAGTGAAGCAGTATGTGCCGGGGTATCGGCTGGTGAACGGACCTGTATTCGACGGGAACAAGATATCAATCTTCGTAGAGGTCGAGGGGCTTGGCGATTATCTTCCCAAATATGCCGGCAATCTCGATATCATGACGGCGTCGGCCGTCCGAACGGCGGAACTATTCGCGGAACGCATGATCGCAGCGGTCGGGTCAGAGCGAGAAAAGGAGGTAGCACGATGAAGTCGCATCTGGAGGGGCGTAAGGTCCTGCTGCATGATATGTCGCTCCGCGACGGCATGCACGCGAAAAGAGAGCAGATCTCGGTCGATCAAATGGTCTCCGTCGCCCGTGCACTTGATGACGCCGGGGTGCCGCTGCTTCAGGTGACGCATGGTGCCGGGGTCGGCGGCAATTCGTTGCAACATGGTTTTTCGCTCCATACCAATGAGGAATATCTCAACGCGGTAGTGCCAGAGTTGAAGCGCGCTAAAGTGTCGGTTTTGCTGATACCAGGACTAGGCACAATGCAAGACCTCAAGTCCGCTTACGATTGCGGCGCGCGCAGCGTCCACGTTGCTACCCACTGCACGGAAGCGGACACGACCCCGCAGCACATCGCATTCGCGCGCGAACTGGGTATGGACACGACCGGCTTCCTGATGATGGCGCATCTCAATTCGGTTGAGGGTATCGTCCGGCAGGGAAAGCTTATGGAATCCTACGGCGCACAGACGGTGTACATTACCGACTCCGCCGGAACGATGCTGCCGGAGGATGTACGCGTACAGGTGGATGCGCTGCGGCAGGAGCTAAAGCCTGAAACTGAGGTCGGCTTTCACGGCCATCACAATCTCGCCATGGGCGTCGCGAATTCGATCGTCGCGATCGAAGCAGGTGCTAGCCGGATCGACGCCTCGCTCGCTGGCCTCGGCGCGGGGGCTGGCAATACGCCGCTCGAGGTGCTTGCAGCTGTTTGTGAGCGGATGGGAATAGAGACGGGATGTGATCTCTTCAAGCTCATGGACGCGGCCGAGGACATCGTCGTGCCCATGATGGACCGGCCCGTGCGGATCGATCGCGACTCGCTGACCATAGGGTATGTTGGCGTCTATTCGACGTTTCTGCTGCACGCCAAGCGCTCGGCTAAGGCGCATGGTGTGTCATCACGCGATATCCTCGTGGAACTCGCGCGTCTTAAGATGATTGGCGGGCAGGAAGATATGATTGAAGACACTGCGCTTACGATGGCGCGCGAGCGTGCATCCGAAGCCGCTTGAAAAAGACTGGAGAGGATTAGCGACGATGTCTATGAGAGGTGTCTTGAGATTAAGCGAAGTTCAGATCCGGGTGATGGATTTAGCTGCCGCACGCGAGCATTACGGTGCGAGGATGGGCCTTCATGAGGTCATGCAAGACGAGAAGGGCCTCGTCTATTACAAGCCATGGGACGACCATGAGCATCACAGTTTTATTTTACGCGAGGCGGATGCGCCCGGTATCGATTACGTGGCATTTCGCGTTTATGATGATTCGACGTTGACAAGGCTGACAGCCGGGATCGAGTCTTTCGGCCTGAGGGTCGAACACATTGCGGCGGGCGTATACCCTAAGAGCGGTCGGCGAATTCAGTTCGTCGCGCCCAGCGGCCACTTAATGCAGCTTTATGCCGAGAAGGAACTGACGGGAAATACGCTGGGCTATCATAATCCCGGCGTAACACCTGATGAGGGCGTCATCCGCGGCTATCGTGTCAACCGGCTGGATCACGTGTTGCTGGGCGGGCCAAATATCGACGAATGCGCTCGTTTATTCTGTGACGTGTTCGACTTCGATCTCAGTGAGAAAATCATCGATGCCAAAAATGATATGTCACTAGGCGTATTTCTGAGTTGCTCGACAAAACCTCACGACATTGCATTCCAGCTTCAGGATCAACCGAACCGATTTCACCATGTGTCCTTCTTTCTGGAGTCGGTTAGCGATCTCTACAAGGCGGCGGACCTAATCGGAAAGTATCGCATTCCAGTCGAGGTGCCGCCCAACCGTCACGGGGTGACCCGCGGCGCAACCGTATATTTTTTCGATCCCTCTGGGAATCGCAACGAAGTGTTCGCCGAAGGCTATGTTCATTATCCTGACACGCCGACCCTGATCTGGGATACGGACGAGATCGACCATCTTGGCTTCACCCATGACAATCACATGCGACAAAGCTTCTTCGACGTTCTTACTTAAGTTGTTGAGACAAGACTCAGCACCTTTGATTTTACGTTGAAGCCTCGGCGCGCCATATGTCGCTGATAATGCTTAGTCGCATGCCAGGTGTGCGTTATGCCAAGTCATCGACATGTTCCAAATTGTAAGGTATCGAGATATGGAAGATTTCCAAGAATCTATTCGGCAATTGCTTGATCGCCAAGAAATCACCAGCATATTGTATCAATATTGTCGTGGCATGGATCTTCTTGACATGGACTTGCTCGCCGGCGCGTTTACGGAAGACGGCTTCCTCGACATCGGTCCGGAGGAGCGCCTGCAGACCCGAGGGGCGAGCGCCATTCATGAAGGTATGAAACGCATGAAGCGTTTCTCGCGTAGTTCTCATCATCTTTCTAATATTCAGATCGATTTCGAGGGTACCGATCGGGCAAATTCTGTCAGCTATATCTGGGCGTGGCATGAATTGCCCGATGGACACACCGGGACGATGACCGGTCAATATCACGACGAGCTTGTGCGTACGGCTTCGGGCTGGCGGATATCCAAGCGCCAACTTCGCATGAGTGGCAATGACGCAGGCTTCACCGTTCCGGTCCATCGCGCCGAGCGAAATCAACTTTAGCCCACACTCGGAGTAGAGACGTGAAAAAGGTTCTTATTCTTGGGGCCAGCGGTACTGTCGGAAGTCATCTGCTTAGACAAATCGCACGTCAAGAGCCGGACCAGAACCTGGCCTTCATTTGCGCTTGCCGCTCTTTTACGGCGAAACAAAAAGTGGAGGCGCAAGGTTTTGCTCCTATATCCTTTGATCTTGACGATGTGCAAAGCGTGCGCGCCGGATTGGAAGGCGTCAGAACGATATTCCTACTGAAGCCCTATGGTCTTAAGATGCTGAATTATGCCAAGACCGTCATCGACTCGGCGGCGTCTGCAGGTGTTAAGTCGATCGTCAATTTAAGCGCCTTCGGACCTGACAACAGCGAGATCGATTTGCTGACGTGGCACCGGTTGGTTGACAGCTATGGCGATCACTCGAGTCTTTCCATAACCCATTTGCGGCCAGGGTTCTTTATGGAAAGCTTGGCGTCCCGTATTAATCTCGAGGCCGGCGTAGTCTACGATCTTTCGGACGGCCTTCCTGTGCCTTGGGTCGCCGCTACGGACATCGCCCGGGCTGCGGCTATGGTTATCAGCGATCCTGAAGCTCATGCCGGTCGTGCTTATTCGTTGGTCGCTGAGTTCGCTTCCGCACATGGTATTGCTGCGATATTGGAGGAAATGACCGAGCAGAAGTTCGAGGTCACGGCTATGGACGAAGGCGCAATGATTGAGACTCTGATTGCCCGTGGGCGTGAAGCGGTGTTCGCGCGCGCGATTGTCGAGTATGGCAAAGCTGCGCCTAGGTTCCCAACGTTCAATGTGACGGGATCAGTCGAGGCGATCACGCGCGCGCCCGCCGTCACGTTGCGGCATTTTCTCGCCAACAACGTAGTCCGCCGGGACTGAATTCCGCGCTCGGTTATAGACGACGCAATCGGCGGAAAATGGTCGATCGAACGGCTGGGGATGTGGAAAATCGTTCATTAGAATCGAGTCTTTCATGAGGGAGCTAGCGCGATTGGGGCTGGAGTCGACGCAATTCTTTTTGGGGGGAGGCGTCGCGGCGAGACGATCTGCCATCATGCAGCCAGGTTGCTTTGACCAAGCGCGGTTCATTTTTTTGAAGCAGGGTTTCGAGATTGCGAAGACTTACGATCGGGCTAAGCCGGGCGACCCCGACCATGTGAGCCGCCCATACCGTCGAAGGCTATGCGGCACGATCGCTCGATTGTGATGTCGCCCAATCTGCGACGGTTATGGTCACTATGATGATTGCGCGCCGTACAATTTTGTCAAACTTACTCTGGCGAAGACAAATTTGTCCGTTAGCCCCGCTACATCCTAAACAGAAGGCGGCGGCTGGGCAGCCTACCCGGACTTGGCACGAGTCTTGCTAAGCAGAATGAGATTCGAGAAGTCACATTTAAATATTCAGAGACAACGATTTCGAGACCTCGTTACAAGACGAGTAGCCGGTCTAATACTCGAATAAAAAGATAATGATTTGTGGAATAACATAGGAGAGAGGGGTATTTATGAGACATAGTGAAGTCTTGCTCGCTACTGCAGCAAGCGCAGCGATAGTTTTCTCCTGCGGGCCGGCTTGGGCTCAAGCAGAGGCCGCCGAAGGGAACGAAATCGTCGTCACAGCCAACAAGCGTACCGAGAGCATCAACAAAGTCGGCCTATCAGTTACCGCAGTCTCAGGAGGTGTGCTCACCGAGCGCAGAGCGACGTCGCTTGAAGATATTGGTTCGATTGCGCCGGGCCTCGTCTACACCCCATCCACTAGCAATACGCCGATCTTCACTCTGCGCGGCGTCGGCTTCAACGAAAGCTCGCTCGGTGTTTATCCGGCGGTCAGCGTATATGTCGATCAGACTCCACTTCCGTTCCCTGTAATGGCTAGCCATGCGGCATTCGACCTGGAGCGGGTCGAGGTCCTGAAAGGCCCGCAGGGAACATTATTTGGTCAGAATTCAACGGGCGGCGCAATCAACTATATCGCGGCTAAGCCTACCGGTACGTGGCAGGCGGGCGGCGATATCAGCTACGGGCGGTTTAATCAAATCGACGGAAATGCATTCATAAGCGGCCCGATCTCGGACTATGCCGGGCTACGGTTGGCGGTGACAGGGCTTCACTCCGACGATTGGCAGAAAAGCTACACGCGCGACGACACGAATGGTAAGCAATCCTATATCGCAGGGCGACTGACACTGGAACTCAGGCCAAGCGATCCAATCAGTCTTCTGTTCACCTTCAACGGCTGGCGTGACACGTCGCAGCCGCAAGCCCAGCAGTTGATCGCGACGCATGAGCAGGATGGACAAGGTGGCAGCAAGGCGTTGGACGCCCAGGTCCTCAACGACCCGCTGCGTAACAGCTATTCACCGCCATTTGGTGGGGGCTCGTCGGCCGAGATGACCTATCCGTTCCCAACCATCTATAATTCGCGAGTTGCTGACTGGACCAACGTGGCTTTGGATCCGAATACGTCGCCCTCCGTGCAACCCGGGTCACCCTTTTCCCCACCGAACGGTGTAACGGGTTCGTCGGATCCGGCGCTGGCCAGCATGACGAGTTTTGATCCATTCAGCGATCGAAAATTCTGGCAGGCGGCCCTGCGGGCGGATATCAAGGTGGGAGGAGGTATCGTACTGACGTCGCTGTCGTCCTACGCACGGTATAAGCAAGATCAGAGAACCGATGGCGACGGCATGGCGATTGTAGGATTTGATCTTCAGTCAGACATCGGCCGGATCAATTCGTTCAATCAGGAGCTGAGGCTGGCGAATGATCCGGCTCGCAGATGGCGTTGGGTACTTGGGGCAAATTATGAAAGAAGTAATACGTTCGAAGATCAGCTGTTAAGATATTTCGCAAATCCGCAATTCGCAGCGGCCAAGGATTATATCAACGCAAGTGGAGATAGATTGTCCCAGCACATTGATAACGTGGCTATTTTCGTTAGTTCAGAGTTTAACTTAACAGATCGGCTGACCTTCAAGGCGTCTGGGCGTTACACAAAATCGAAAATCCATGCGATCAATGCGGCGTATACCCTAGCGAACGGGAATGTAGATAAATTATTCAACTTCCTGGGGGGGCCTCTTTTAGGCGGTAACAGTTTTGCCCCTATCGGACCGGCCGATAGCTACACTTTGAATGGGGATCCGGCCAATGTCGCGACCTTGCCGAAGGGTCTGACTATCAACAGTCCGGTTACCACTAGCGGTTTTCTCAATCTCGGCATTCCCGGCGTTCCGCTTGACGCCACTCTTAGGCAGGACAATGTGTCTTGGCGGTTCGGGATGGATTACAGGGCGAATGACGATATCCTGCTATATGCGAATGTGTCGCGTGGATACAAAGCAGGGAGCTTTCCGACCCTGGCAGCCGCATCTTACGTTTCTGGCCTGCCCGTCACCCAGGAGCAGGTGACCAGCTACGAAGCGGGCGTAAAGGCGACTTTGTTTGACCGTAAGGTCCAGGCAAATGCAGCGGCCTTTTATATGGACTATCGCAACAAGCAGGTTCGCGGCAAGTTATATGATATTGTCTTCGGGACGCTTGATACTTTGACCAATGTACCAAGGTCACGCATCTGGGGCATCGAAGGCGATATTACGATTCGTCCGATCAATGGTCTGACCGTCAGCACCGCGGTGACTTATCTCAATAGCAAGGTTCAGGATTTTGTAAGCTTTGACATTTTCGGAGGGGTGGACAATTCCAACTTCAATCCGGCAGGTGTTAACACCGAAAACCTCAAGGGCAACGTCTTGCCTTACACGCCAAAATGGTCCGGTTCGATTAATGTCGATTACCGTCGCGAACTCGGCAATGGCGGTGCCTCGTTTGTCGGGTTCACCGTGAATGCAAAATCTGGTCAGGATGCGGCCATCGGCGGAGGCACCGCCACCCTGCCTCTCATGCCTGGCAATCGTTTCCGTATCGCGCCCGGCATTGGCCTTCATCCCTATACCATTGACCCCTATGCTACGGTCGACGCGAGGTTGGGATATGAGTTCCCCAATAGCCAATGGAAAATGATGGTCTGGGGCAAGAATATCTTCAACAAATATTACTGGACGGCTGTCATTCCGTCGAATGACTCCTCGGCACGCCTCGCAGGTCGTCCGGCGACCTATGGGGTCATGATCAGCTTCAAGTTCCAATGATGCTTATCAAATAGGCGTCCAGGCGAAATGGGTGATGTTCCAGTATTCCGCGGATATTTTCAAAAGTAAGTTTTAACAAGATCATGTAGTGCTGCGTTAGATTTGACGACTCTATTGTATAAGCTGTCGCGCTCCTCGAGCGAGCACGGACAATTTGGCATTGGCGCAGTAGCGCCAAGCGGCCGTTCTGATTTCGAATGAAAGGAGAGCGACGTGGTTGATCTGGAAGGGCGCATCGCACTGGTGACGGGCAGTTCGCGGGGCATCGGTGCAGCGGCATCTCGAGCCCTTGCGGGTGCCGGTGCCTTGGTCATCGCAACCGCTGTCGTTCCGCCGGACGCGCTAGCCAACGAAATCTGCGGCTTCGCGCGGGCGCTGGACGTGACGCAAGAACGTGCATGGGCCGACGCAATGGCTTTCGCCCACGAGGAAGCTGGGGGACTGGATATCCTAGTCAACAACGCAGGGATCTTTGCTATAGGCGCGATTGGCAGCATAAGCCTTCAAGAATGGCGGCGTATCCAGGCTGTCAACGTCGAGGGAGTCTTCCTTGGGTGCAAGCACGCTGTGCCGCTCATGTCCCAACGCGCAACGCAATGGGTCGGGGGTTGCTCAATCATCAATATGTCATCGGTAGCGGCGCTGCGTGGCTCGCCGGAGTTCACCGCTTATGCAGCTTCTAAAGGTGCAGTGCGGATTATGACGAAATGCCTGGCATTGGAGATCGCCGAGCATAAGATCAGGGTCAATTCCATACATCCTGGCTTGATCGAAACTGAGATGGGCCGTCAACTTGTGCAAGACATTGCGCGACGGCACGGTAGCGAGGACATCTCTCCGGGTGCGAGAACCAACTCCGATGAGCCACTGGCCGGTGCGGGAAAGCCTGAAAATATCGCCGATGCGATACTGTTTCTGGCGTCCGACAGCGCCGCTTTCATGACGGGCGCAGAACTCGTCGTCGACGGCGGCGCAACTGGCTGATTTGATCACGTCGACTTGTAAAGGCGAGCGAGATCATGGCGCGAGCTTAGACGATAGTTACTCAGAACTGCGAGGCTATTCGACGCTGGGGTACACGATGACATTGGTGAATGATATATTTTCGTTGAAGGGTCGGACGGCGGTAGTGACAGGCGCGGCGAGTGGCTTAGGCCGTGAATTTGCCTATGCTTTGGCAAGCGCTGGCGCTGATGTCGCGCTGATCGACATCAACGCGGACGGCTTGAACGAAACGGCTCAGCGCATCAGGGGGGTGGGGCGGCTTGCCTTTCCATACACCGCAGACGTTTCAGATGAGGCGCAGGTCGCGGCCACGTTCCAAGACCTCCTCATGACGGTGGGCCGTCTCGATATTTTGATAAACAATGCAGGTGTTGCAGATTTATCTCAACGCAAGATACATGAGTATTCAGCCACTGATTGGCGAAGAATGATCGACATAAACTTAAATAGTGTATTTTACTGCTCGCGCGAGGCTCTTAAGTTGATGAATTCGCAAAAGTCTGGTAAGATTATAAATATCGCTTCCATATGGGGGTTGGTGGGCGGTGGCTTTATCACTGCCGCAGCGTATAC
This sequence comes from Sphingomonas sp. Root710, assembly GCF_001429065.1. GTDB lineage: Bacteria > Pseudomonadota > Alphaproteobacteria > Sphingomonadales > Sphingomonadaceae > Rhizorhabdus. Next base: position 51,124 of record NZ_LMIB01000020.1, on the reverse strand, counting down.
CACAACGAAGGGGGCGGTCGTAAACTTAACTCGTGAGATGGCACTCGAGTACGCGCCGCACGGCATTCAGATTAATGCCATCTGCCCGGGGTTTCACAGAACTGCGCTAGGTGATTTTGACGATCCCGATTTAGCGAAGCTCATCATTAGTCACACTCCCGCCAGCCGGATCGCCTGCGCCGAAGAGTTGCGGGGAACCATAATTTACCTTGCCTCATCAGCATCGGATTTCATGTGCGGTTCGATAATCGTCGTCGACGGGGGGTTTTTGGCCCAGTAAAGATCGGCGGCGCGTTGTCGGCCACGATCTGAGCCGACGAAGAGCCAAGACTTGCGACCCAGGGCCATCTCGCAGACATTCTGCCCATGTCGGGCGCGACGTCGTTATCTGGTATCGGTGGCATCCGTATTTCGAGCGCACGGTTCGATGCGAGTATACGGAGGATCGGGCAACCGGCAGAGTCGCTCATATCGTCGTGCGCCACGGCGAGGTGATTGTCGTTCCGGCGTGGATGCTGGATCGCGGCGTTTGCGAGGCGTTCAGCCTGGGCAGCCCTCGTGTCACCGTGGGTGCGCTCACCGATCTCCATAATCTCTTGATCAAAGCCGGTCTTCGACATGCGCTGCTGAGCGGATCGAACGCTCAGGAGGACATCGATGAAGCTCTTGCACCCACCGACGCGGCTGCCGGTGCCACGCCAACTGATCATGCCACTCGACTCCAGAAGCCTGGACGGTCTGACGAGGGCCCAGCGCGACGTTGCGGTGGCAAGCCTCGCCAAGCTGCTGATGGCGGCCGCAGGCGTCTCGGACGAGGAGATGACCGATGACCGCCGGTAATCTTCTTCCCATGGCCCTGCTGCGGCGCAAAGCCGTCGTCTACGTCCGACAGTCGACACCCCAACAAGTGAACGCCAACCTTGAGAGCCAGCGCCGGCAGTACGAGCTTATCGATGTCGCTCGCCGTTGGGGATTCCGTGATGTCGAGGTCATCGACGAAGATCTTGGCCGCAGCGCCAGCGGTGCAGTCGAGCGTCCCGGGTTTGAGCGTCTCGTCGAAGATCTGTGCACCGGTCATGTCGGCGCCGTCCTGTGCCTGGAGGCCTCGCGCCTCTCCCGCAACGGACCAGACTGGCACCGGCTTCTGGAGCTGTGCGGCCAGGTTGACGCCCGCGTCATCGATATCGATGGCATCTATGATCCAGCCAAGCCGAACGACCGGCTCTTGCTCGGCATGAAGGGCAACATCAGCGAGTTCGAGCTTTCGGTCATTCGCGCGCGCATGTACGAAGCTGCGCGGCAGAAAGCCCAGCGCGGCGAGCTGCGCATCAGCGTCCCGATCGGCTACATCTGGCATCGCGATTACGGCCTCAGCTTCGATCCGGATATTCGGGTGCAGGAGGCCATTAGGCACATCTTTGCCCGCTTCCGCGAGATTGGCAGCGCCCGGCAGGTGCTGATCGCGCTCACTGCGGAAGGGATGCATTTCCCGCGTCCGTCCGACGGCAAGATGATGATCTCTTTTGACTGGGTGCCGATACGCTACCGCAACGTCATCAGCGTACTCAAGAACCCGTTTTACGCCGGCGTCTATGTATACGGGAAGACCGAGAAGCGCACCGAGATCATCGCTGGCCGGGTCCGCAAGAGCTATGGCCACCGCAAGTCTTATGACGACTGGGGCGTCATGCTCAGGGACCATCATGCCGGCTATGTCGGCTGGGACGAGTTCGAGCGGAACCAGAAGATCCTCGCGACCAACGCCTATGGCAAGGCCGGCGGCGTAAAATCCGGCCGCGGCGGCAAGGCGCTCCTTGCTGGCATGCTTACCTGCGGTCATTGTGGTCGCCGCCTTTGCGTCGTTTATGTCGGTCGGCGCAGAGGCTATCATGTCTACCGCTGCGACCGTTCGAACCTCATGCTGGCCCGGCCACGATGCATGACCACCAATGGCGATCGAACCGATGCAGCGATTTCGGAGGAACTGCTTCGCGCTGTGGCCCCCATGGCGATCGAAGCGGCTTTGGAGGCGGAGCGCATGCATCTCGAGGGCGAAGCGCAAAGGCGACAGATGGTCGAACTGGACCTCCAGCAGGCCCGCTACGAAGCCTCGCTGGCCGAACGGCGCTATGCTGCCTGTGATCCAGATAACAGATTGATTGCCGCGCAGCTCGAGAAGAGCTGGGAAGCGACGCTTCGCCGCGTCGAGGCCTGCGAGGCGCGGCTCAACGATCGACAAGCCGATCAGGGCGATGTGCCTGACTTCGCGGGCCTGGCCAATGATCTCAAGGCAGCGTGGGCCGATCCCGATGTCGACATGCGCTTCCGGCAACGGCTTTTGCGCGCGCTGGTCAAAGATATCGTCGCAACCACCGACAAAGATGCGCAGGAAGTTGAGCTCACCATCCATTGGCAGGGCGGGCAGCATTCGCAGGTCCGCATCCGCAAGCCTAAGTCTGGAGAGCACACCAAGAGCACGCCGGAAGAGGCAATGGCCATCATCCGCTCGATGGCCACACGCTGGTCCGACGCTGACGTCGCTGCCACCCTCAACCGCATGGGCATGCGCACTGGCCAAGGCAAGAGCTGGACCGGCCACCGCGTCAGCTCGCTGCGCCGTGTCCACAAAATCGAGGGCTATAAATCGGCCGGTACAACCCGCGGCGAATGGCTCACCATGTTGGAAGCCGCTACGAAGTTGGGCGTTACCAGCCACAAAATTCGCCGTGCTGTCGAAGCTGGTTTGCTTCCGACCGAGCAGATCATGCCCGGAGCACCTCATCAAATCCGCGCTGTTGACCTCGAAAAGCCCGAGATCCGCGCCGCGATCTCGCGAAAAGGTCCGTGTCACGCTCACGACCAAAACCAGGAATCCCTGTTTTCCGCCATTTGAAAAGGAGCAGCACAATGAATCAGGCATCGCCCTGGGCCGGAAAAACTGGCTGTTTGCAGGATCAAAGGCGGGCGGTGATCGGGCCGCCGCCATCTACTCCATCATCGAGACTGCCAAGCTCAATGGCCTCGAACCGCAGGCCTACATCGCCGATGTCATCGCCAAGATCGCTGGCAACTGGCCTGCCGCGCGCTGGGATGAACTCATGCCCTGGAACTGGCAGCTAGATCAGCAACCGATCGCCGAAGCTGCCTGATCTGCGGCCTCCAGCCCACGCTTACCGAAGGCCGCGCATGCTATGACTTTGTCTTAGGACTGGCTTTGCGGCGTGATTTGGGCTCCCAGGCCATGGCGAGATCCATCAAGCCATCAAGCGAATAGCGATCTTGGTGATATCGATGTTGTTGGGATCGAAATCCGCTGTTCCCCGTTCGAGCATGTGCTTCTGTTCGGGGTGGTCAGGATTAGCGAGTGCTGCGAGATATCCTTCATAGCCGGAAGGGCCACCGACATCCTCGGGCGGGCATCGGCCGTTGGCGGCCAGGAGCGATGGATAAGGGAATCCCGGTACGCCGGCTTCGATCCGCTCGACGGTTACGGTAGGATCCCAATAATCGCTAAAATCATAGATATAGTGGAATGTCTTGCCGCCTCAGTCCTCGAGCGCGGCCCGAAGGCTGATCTTGCGGGCATCGCTCACATCGGACGGATAATCGGCGTCGGGAATGCCGAACGCCGCCTCGCCTGCAAACCGGAACTGGTAGAGATGGCTGTCGGTCCCGCCCATGGCGACCTGTAATGCGGTGTGGAGGCGATGCAGCTTTATCGAGAGCGGCACCTCGATGCGGCGCATGATCTTCGGCTCGACATCCTTCAGGACGATTTTGAGACGAGCAATCAAGGTTACGCTGCAGCTTGAAGCGGGGGCTGGCGGTCACGCCACTCCCAGGGAAGCAGCTCATGGAGACTATGCTGCGGAATGCCAGCGATGCGGGCGAGGACGTCGGCGAGCCAGGCCTGTGGATCGACATCGTTGAGCTTGGCGGTGATGACGAGCGAATAGAGATCGGCGGCACGTTCTCCGCCGCGGTCGGATCCTGCGAACAGCCACGACTTGCGCCCGAGAGCGATACCCTAATTAAGTCGAGCACGAACAGTCGCTATCTCAACAGTTGCTGTTCGAGTTCGCCGAGCACGCGGTAGCAATCGAACACCTGCGCGACCGAGCTGTTGGGCTCGCGGCCTTCGCGGATCGCGGCGATGAACTCGCGGTCCTGCAGCTCGATGCCGTTCATCGACACGTCGACCTTGGACACGTCGATCGGCTCTTCCTTGCCATTCACCAGATCGTCGTAGCGCGCGATATAGGTGCCGTCGTCGCAGATATAGCGGAAGAAAGTGCCGAGCGGCCCGTCATTGTTGAAGCTCAGCGACAGGGTGCAGATCGCGCCGCTCTCGCTCTTCAGCTGGATCGACATGTCCATCGCGATGCCCAGCTCGGGATGGATCGGCCCTTCGATCGCATTGGCCTTGACGATCTTGCCCGCCTGATAGGCGAACAGGTCGACGGTGTGCGCGGCATGATGCCACAGCAGATGATCGGTCCAGCTGCGCGGCTGGCCCTTGGCGTTCATGTTCTTGCGGCGGAAGAAATAGGTCTGCACATCCATCTGCTGGATGTTGACCTCGCCCGCGACGATCTTGTTGTGGATGAACTGGTGGCTCGGATTGAAGCGGCGGGTGTGGCCGACCATGCCGACGAGCCCGGTCTCCTTCTGGACGCGCAGCACTTCCTCGGCATCGGCCAGGCTGTCAGCGAGCGGAATCTCGACCTGGACATGCTTGCCCGCCTTCATGCAGGCGATCGCCTGGGCCGCGTGCATCTGGGTCGGGGTGCACAGGATCACCGCGTCGACATCGTCGCGCGCCAGCGCCTCGTCGAGTTCGGTGGTCGCATGGATCGCACCATAATTGTCGGCGACTTCCTGCGCCTGTTCGAGCCCGCGACTGATGATCGAGGTGACCGTCACGCCTTCGATATTCTTCAGGCCGTCGAGATGCTTTTCGCCGAAGGCGCCGGCGCCTGCCAATGCTATACGCATGAGAAATTCCTATTCGGGTTGAAGGACGATGTGCCCGACCGCGGTGTTGCTCGCGGGCACGTGATAATGGCGGTGGAGGGTGCGGGTGGTCTTGCCGAGCGCGCCGCGCATGATCAGCCACATGACCAGCTCGATCCCCTCCGATCCCACCTCGCGCAGATATTCGATGTGCGGCATGTGGCGCAGTTCCTGGGTGTCGCCTTCGAGCAGGTCGAGGAAGCGATTGTCCCAGGGCTGGTTGATCAGTCCCGCGCGCGGACCCTGCAACTGGTGGCTCATCCCCCCGGTGCCCCAGACCTGGACATCGAGATTCTCGGGGAAGCTCGCGACCGCCTTGGCGATCGCCTCGCCCAGCGACCAACAGCGATTGCCCGAGGGCGGCGGATAGGTGACGACGTTGACCGCGAGCGGGATCACCCGGCACGGCCACTCCTGCGGCTTGCCGAAGACCATCGACAGCGGGACGGTCAGGCCGTGATCGACCTCCATCTCGTTGATCATCGTCATGTCGAATTCGTCGAGGATGCAGCTCTGCGCGATATGCCAGGCGAGGTCGGGATGCCCCTTCACCACCGGCACCTGCCGCGGCCCCCAGCCTTCGTCGGCGGGCGCATATTCCTCGCCGCACCCGATCGCGAAGGTCGGGATGATCTTCATGTCGAACGCCGAGGCATGGTCGTTATAGACGAGGATGACGACGTCGGGCTTCTGCTCGGCCTCCCACGCCTTGGTCCATTCATAGCCGGCGAAGGCGGGCGCCCAATAGGGTTCGGCGGTCTTGTCGAAATCCGACGCGAAGCCGAGCGCGGGGATGTGGCTCGTCGCCACGCCTGCGGTGATGCGGGCCATCAATATTTGTCCTTGATCGAGCGCTGGCCTTCGGGCGAGCGGCCTCCGGCAACCATCATCGCCAAATAATCCTCCAGGGTCATGCCGCTCATCGTGCTGACCGCCTGCAGGAAGCTCAGCCCGTCGGTCGAGAAGACCTTCGCCATGAAATAGATATTGCCGCCGAGATCGAGCAGCCGGTTGTAATCGCGGTCGAGCACCGCCTGTTTCTGCGCCTCGGTCATCGGCCACTGGTCGAGATAGGCGCGCTCGTCGGCCTTCCAGCGGTCGCGGTTCTCGGCCTTCATCAGGCTCATCGCGAACTGGTTGAGGTGATAGCCCTGCCGCGCGCGCTTCGCGGTGAAGACGCGGGTGCCCGGAATATCGTCGAACTGGGCGAGATAGTCGTGGATGTCGTTGCTCATGCCGGCTCCATTTGCCTTTCCCGCGCACGATCGATGATCCGGCGAACGCGCACTCCGCCCTCGTCGATCTGATAGGCGCGCAGCTTCAGGTCGGGATTGGCGGCGATCGAACGCTGCTGCGCTTCCAGCACGACGATATCCTCGTTGAACACCACATTCTGCTGCTTGCGGAACCCCGCGGTGAAGCCGGGATCGTCGGCCGCGAAATTGCGCGCCATGCCCCAGAAATAATGCGTCGTCGTCTCGCTTTCGGGCGTCATGAAGTCGATCACGAAGCCGCGCACGCCCTGATCATGATCCTCGATCGTAGCACCCGCACCCACCGGCGCGACCCCGACGTCGATCATCACCACCGACGGCAGCAGGAAATGGCAGATCTGCCAGCGGTCGACCGGCCCCGGCTTCTTCAGCGCCCCGCGCCAGAAGGGCGGGGCGTCGACCCCGGGCATCCAGCGGCTGACGCGAACATGATCGCCGTCCACCTCGGTCTCGATCTCCGCTTCCATCAGCTCGGGCTGGCCGATCGATCCGTTGTGGACATAGGTCTCGTGTGTCAGGTCCATCAGATTGTCGATCAGCAGGCGATAGTCGCAGGCGATCGGGCTGTAGCCGCCATCGAACACCCAGCCCTCGGCCGAACAGGGCCAGAGATCGGGGATCAGCGCGGGATCGGCCTTCGCCTTGTCGCCCACCCACAGCCAGATGAAGCGATGCTTCTCCGCCACCGCGAAAGTCTCGACGCACACCGCCTTTTTCACCGCCGCGGTCTTGAGCGGCATCTCCTCGGCGGCGCCGTCGGGGCCGACCCGAAGGCCATGATAGCGGCAACGCAAGGAGTCATCCTCCTTGATACCCATCGACAGCGGCAGCAGCCGGTGCGGGCAGGCGTCGCGCATCGCCACGACATTGCCGTCGAGCTTGCGGTACATCACCACCGGCACGCCGCAGATCGTCCGCGCGAACGGCGCGCGATCGACCTCGGAGTCCCAGGCCGCGACATACCAGCTGTTCTCGAGCCAGGTCACAGGCCCCGGGCCTTCAGCTCCGCATCGAGCCGCGGGAAGACGCGCCGGGCATTCCCCTCGAAGATCGCGCTGCGCTCGGCGTCGCTGATGTCGAGCGCGTCGATATAGCGCTTGGTGTCGTCGAAGTAGAAACCGGTCTCGGGATCGATCCCGCGCACCGCGCCGACCATCTCGGATCCGAACAGGATATTCTTGTTCTCGATGACGTCGGCCAGCAGGTTGATCCCCGGCTGGTGATAGACGCAGGTGTCGAAATAAACATTGTTCATCAGATGCCCGGTGAGCGCCGGCTTCTTGAGCATGTCGGCGAGCCCGCGATAACGGCCCCAATGATAGGGCACCGCGCCGCCGCCATGCGGGATAATGAAGCGCAGCGACGGGAAGTCGGCGAACAGGTCGCCCTCGATCAGCTGCATGAAGGCGATCGTGTCCGCCGCGATATAATAAGCGCCGGTCGCGTGCAGCCCCGGATTGCAGCTGCCCGAAACATGGATCATTGCCGGCACGTCGAGCTCGACCATCTTCTCGTAGAAAGGGTACCAGAAGCGGTCGGTCAGCGGCGGATGCTTGAAATGGCCGCCGCCGGGATCGGGGTTCAGGTTGCAGCCGATGAAGCCCATGTCGACGCAGCGTTCCAGCTCGGCGATCGATCCGGCCATGTCGGCGGCGGGCGACTGCGGCAGCATGCAGACGGGCGCGAAGATCTCGGGATAGAGATCGACGCAGCGCTTGATCAGGTCGTTGTTCGCGCGCGCCCAGGCGATCGAGACGCTCTCGTCACCAACATGCGGTTCCATCGCGGAGGCGCGGGGGCTGAAGATCGTTATGTCCGCGCCGCGCTCGCGGAGCAGGCGGATCTGGTTCTTCTCCAGGCTCTCGCGGATCTCGCCGTCGGAAATCGACGGATAGGCGGGGGCGGGCTGCCCTTCCTTGAACGCCGCCTTCTGCTGCTGGCGCCAGAGGTTATGCGGCTCGGGCGACGTTGTGTAATGCCCGTGGCAATCGATCACCAAGCTCATGCGGCCTGATTCCTGTTCCTGTGGATTTGTCCGATCTTGGCCGGCAGTCCGGCATCGGGCTGCATGAGGCCGAGGGCGCCGATCGCTCGCTGCCGCTCGACCGTGCTGCGCGTCATCGCGCTGCCGGTGCCGAGCGCGTCGAGCGTCTTGACGACCTCCTCCATCTCGGCGGCGCGGCGCAGCCCGTGCACCATCATCCGGTCGAGATTATAATCCGCTCGCTCGCCCCAGGGCCTCGCCTTCTCGCTGGCGTCGAGCGAGGCGAGGACTTCATCCGAGACCCCGGCGGCTTCGGCGGCGAGGAAGCATTCGGCGGTCAGCGTTTCGATCCCCTTCACCATCACCGAACGGATCATCTTGATCGCGGACGCCCGGCCGATCTCGCTGCCGACGACGCGTCCCTTGGCGAAGCCAAGCGCGGCGAGCGCCGCCAGCGCCTCGTCCGCCCGTGCGCCGCTGATCAGCAGCGGCACCGAAAGCCGCGCGGGCTCGACCGGCGCCATCACCGCCACGTCGACATAGGCCCCGCCCGCGGCTTCGATGATCTTCGCCGCCGCGCGCTTGGTATCGGGTGCGACGCTGTTCATGTCGCAATAGAGCGTGCCCGGCGCGATCGATGCCGCAGCCTCGCGCGCCGCAACCAGCGCCTCGTCGGCGGTAACCAGCGAAAGGATGATGCCCGCACCCCGGATCGCATCCACCATATTGTCGCAACCGTCGATGCCGGCGGCCGTATATTCGGCCCACTTGGCATTGCGGGTGGCGGGATCGTCGGTCAGCCGGTCATAGACGCGCGCGCCGCTCCAGCGCGCCGCCGAAGCGAAGGTGCGTCCGGCTTCGCCGAAGCCGATAAGTCCAAGCATCTTCTCCATTTGATCGGCATGGCGCTATCGGTGCGGCTCATCCAATCGATTTGCCGCTCTGTCTATTAGAATATACTAAGATTTGCGATACTCAGCTGTTTGCGTGCTCGTGCGTAGCATGTCGACAAACCGCGATTGCAACGCTGTCGGACGCCAATCCTCCCTTGTCGTTATGCCGATCGTCCGGCTGATATCGCCCGGAGCATCGCCAACCGCGGTCAGCAATCCCGCCGCCACCTCGACCGCGAGCTGATCGGTCGACAACAAGGTCAGGAAATCGCTGTCGATCAGCATCTGGCGCACCATCAGCGCCGACCCGCATTCGATCGCGACCCTTGGCGCGGGCACGCCGGCGGCTTCGAACATGACGCCCCACTGCGTACGCAGCGGCGTTCCCTGCGCGGGCACGATCCAGGGATAGCGCAGCAGATCCTCCGGACCGAAACTGCCGCCCATCGCCGCGAGCGGATGGCCCGTTCGCGCGAAAATCAGCGGGCGATCCTCGAACAGGGGCCGCTGCGCGATCCCGTCGGGCATCTGCGGCCGAAGCGCGCCCACGAGCAGATCGATCTCGCCATCGCGCAACGGGCCGACAAGTTCGGGGTGCGAGCCTTCGATCACCTTGAGATCGACCCTGGGGATGGCGCGCGTGGAACAGAGCGATCACCTCGGGCAGGAGACGCGCGCGCGACAAGGGCATCGCTCCGATCACGATCCGGCCGACCTCGCGCCCCTGCAGCGCGTGCAACTCGGCCAGACCCGACGCGAGTTCGGCCACCGCCAGCCGCAGATTGCGCGCCACGCTCGCGCCGCGTGCGGTGAGCGCGATGCCGCGGCCGCGCCGTTCGACGAGTTTCTGGCCCAGCCCGATCGAGAGATCGCCGACCGCGCGATGCAATGACGCTTCGCTGAGCCCGGTTTTGGCGCTGGCACCGGCATAGCTGCCGCTACTCGCGAGCGCGAGGAAGGCGCGGATCTGGGCGCTGGTCGCACGGCGGCTGCCGATCAACCGCAGCGCCGCCTCGCAGCGCGGCGCGAAGATCTGCGCGGCATCAGTCGGCACCATCGCCTCGGGCCGCCGATCGAACAGCGGCAGGCCGAGCTGCGCCTCCAGCTTGGCGATCCCCTGGGTAATCGCGGGCTGGGTGAGATTGACCGCGCGCGCCGCGCTGCTGATACGCCCGCTGGCGATGATCGCGGCCATGGCGCGCAGATGGCGGATGTTCAAAGCGAAGGTGTCCATCACCCATTCTTAGCAAAAGCTTATGGACTTGGCATGATTCGCATTTGTGGCGGCGGGCGGGCGCGTCCATCTGCAAAATCGCATAGGTGAGAGGAGCTGACATGTCGGGTATCGTGGTGCGCAATATCGAGCGCGCGGATCTGGCCGTGATCGACGGGCTTGCGCATTGCGGCGTTTCCACCGTCCATGAGGCGCAAGGGCGCACCGGCCTGCTCGCATCCTATATGCGGCCGATCTATCCGGGCGCGCGCATCGCGGGCAGCGCGGTGACGATCTCGGCCCCGCCGGGCGACAACTGGATGGTCCATGTCGCGATCGAACAGCTCCAGCCGGGCGACATCATCCTGCTCGCGCCGACCAGCCCCTGCACCGACGGTTATTTCGGCGACCTCCTCGCCACCTCGGCGATGGCGCGCGGCTGTCGCGGGCTGATCATCGACGCGGGCGTGCGCGATGTCCGCGACCTGACCCAGATGGGCTTCCCCGTCTGGTCGAAGGCGATCCATGCGCAGGGCACGGTCAAGGCGACGCTCGGCTCGGTCAACGTCCCCATCGTCTGCGCCAATGCGCTGGTCAATCCGGGCGACGTGGTGATCGCCGACGATGACGGCGTGTGCGTCGTGCCGCGCGCGAATGCGGCCGAGGTCCTCGCCGCCGCGCAGGCGCGCGAGGCCAATGAGGAAGCCAAGCGCAAGCGCCTCGGCGCGGGCGAACTGGGCCTCGACATCTATGACATGCGCGGCAAGCTCGAGAAGATGGGCCTCAAATATGTCTGACGGCGCACAAAGCGGCATAAGCTGCATGTGGATGCGCGGCGGCACATCGAAGGGCGGCTATTTCCTGAAGGGCGACTTGCCTGCCGACACCGCCGCGCGCGACGCCTTTCTGCTCGGCATGATGGGATCTCCCGACGAGCGCCAGATCGACGGCATGGGCGGCGCCGATCCGCTGACCAGCAAGGTCGCGGTCGTATCGCGCTCGACGCGGGACGGAGTCGATGTCGACTATCTGTTCCTGCAGGTCTTCGTCGATCAGGCGATCGTCACCGACGCGCAGAATTGCGGCAATATCCTCGCCGGGATCGGCCCTTTCGCGATCGAGCGCGGGCTCGTGGCGGCGACCGGCGACGAAACCCGCGTCTCGATCTTCATGGAGAATACCGGGCAGATCGCCGTCGCGACGGTGAGCACCCCCGGCGGGATCGTCTCTTATGCGGGCGATGCGAAGATCGACGGCGTCCCTGGCAGCGCTGCGCCGATCCCGCTCGAATTCCGCGACACCGCCGGGTCGTCCTGCGGCGCGCTGCTGCCGACGGGCAACGCTTTCGACGAGGTCAATGGCGTTCGCGTGACCCTGATCGACAATGGCATGCCCTGCGTCGTCATGAAGGCCGAGGATGTCGGCGTCTCCGGCTATGAAAGCCGCGACGATCTCGATGCCAATGACGACCTCAAGGCGAAGATCGAGGCGATCCGCCTTGCCGTCGGGGAGCGGATGAACCTGGGCGACGTCACGGCGAAGTCGGTTCCCAAGATGATGCTCGTCGCTCCGCCGAAGCATGGCGGCGCGGTGACGGTGCGCAGTTTCATCCCGCATCGCGCGCATGCCTCGATCGGTGTGCTCGGCGCGGTCAGCGTCGCGACCGCCTGCCTGATCGAGGGATCGCCCGCCGCCGAAGTGGCGATTGTCCCCGCCGGCAACCGCAAGACGCTCTCGGTCGAGCATCCGACCGGCGAGACGACCTGCGTGATGGAACTGGACGAGAGCGGCACGGTGACGAGCGCGGCGATGCTGCGCACCGCACGCAAGCTGATGGACGGAGAGGTTTTCGCATGAGCACCACCAGTGACGGCCGGATCCTCAGCTGGCATCCCAACCCCTCCAAACCACATTTCGTACCGCCGCCCGGCGCGGTCGACGCGCATTGCCATGTGTTCGGGCCCATGGCGGAATTCCCGTTCAGCGCGGGGGCCAAATATCTGCCGGGCGATGCCGGGCCCGAGATACTGTTCGCGCTGCGCGACAGACTGGGCTTCGATCGTAATGTCATCGTCCACGCGAGCTGCCATGGCACCGATAACGCCGCGAGGCTGAACGGCATCGCCAGATCGAACGGCAAGGCGCGCGGGGTCGCGGTGGTCGATCCGGCGATCAGCGATGCCGAGCTGGAGGCGCTCCATGCGGGCGGCATCCGCGGAGTTCGCTTCAACTTCCTCAAGCGGCTCGTCGACAATGCGCCGAAGGACAAGTTCATCGAGATCGCAAAGCGGATCGCGCCGCTCGGCTGGCATGTCGTGATCTATTTCGAGGCCGACATCCTCGAGGAGCTGCGCCCCTTCCTCGACGCCATCCCCACCCTGATAGTCGTCGATCATATGGGGCGGCCCGATGTGCGGCAGGGCCCCGACGGGATCGACATGAAGGCGTTCCGCGCGCTGCTCGACAGCCGCGACGATATCTGGACCAAGGTCACCTGCCCGGACCGGCTGGAAGAGCCCGCAGGGCCGCCGTGGAATGATTTCGTCGGCGCGGTTCGCCCGCTGGTCGAGGATTATCCGGATCGCGTGCTGTGGGGCACCGACTGGCCGCACCCAAATATGCAGAATGCGGTGCCCGATGACGGGGCCCTCGTCGACGTCATCCCGCGCATCGCAAGGACGGCGGAGCTTCAGCAGAAGCTGCTCGTGACCAATCCTTTGAGGCTATACTGGTCTAGAGAGTAGTGGGATCGGATGATGGGCATGGCCTGCTCGGGGCCAGATTTGGCCAACTTGTCGTTTGACAGGATACTGACACGGGCGACCGAGCTGTTGATCGGATGCCGCCGCGTTCAAAGCATGTTCAACCCATGATTTTTGGGCAGGCAGGAGCTATCTTTTCCTAGAATGGAGTTGGTCGGCGTGAAGAGGTTCGATCCGTTGCGGCGGCCTTTAGCCCTTGAAACTTCGCAAGAGACCATCTGCCGCTCGCGCGAGCAAGCCGGCATCCACCCCCACGGCAACGAAACGCGCGCCGAGATACTGGCAACGCTTCGCAAAGACAGGATTGCCTGTTAGTATTCCTGCCGGCTTTCCGCAGGCCACGATACGTGTGATCGCGCTCTCGACCGCTTCCACGACCTCAGGGTGATCGAGTTCGCCGATGTGCCCGAGACTGGCAGCCAGATCTCCCGGTCCAACGAAGACACCATCCACGCCATCGACGGCGGCAATCGCCTCCAAGTTATCCAGAGCGGTCCGCGTTTCAACTTGGACAAGAAGACAAATCTGTTCTTGGGCGTTCTTTGAATAATTTTTGATCCGTCCAAATTGTGTGGCCCTTGTCAGGGCAGATACGCCGCGAATACCGCTAGGCGGATAGCGCGAGGCCGCAACGGCGGCTTCGGCCTCCTCTGCAGACTGAACATAAGGAATGAGCAATGTCTGGGCGCCGATATCGAGATAGCGCTTGATCAGGATCGGATCATTGGCTGCAGGCCGCACGACTGCGGAGACGTCTGCAAAGCCGGAAAGCGCCTGCAACTGTGGCAGGACCGTCAGCACATCCGCTGGCGAGTGCTCAGTGTCGAGTAAGAGCCAGTCGAAGCCCGCGCCCGCGACCACATCTACCGCGAAAGCCGTCGACAAGGTCGACCATAGCCCAATTTGCGATGTTCCCGCCGTGAGAGCATGCTTGAAGCGGTTCTGCGGCAGGATGCTCATCGGAAGGAGACGCCAATGGCGCCGAGCGGGCCATAATCGGCCTGCAAAACATCGCCTGCGACAATGTCCACCGGCCGCGTGAACGACCCGCTCAGAACAATTTGACCTCTTTCCAGTCCGGAGCCCACTGCGTGCAGCTTGTCCACGAGCCAAGCGATACCGGCCGCCGGGTGTCCCATGACAGCAGCGGATACACCGCTTTCCTCAATTATGCCATTTTTTGAGAGCGTGGCGCCGATCCAGCGCACGTCGATGTCATATGGCCGAACTGGTCGGCCACCCACTACTATGGCGCCAAAGGCTGCATTGTCCGCGATCGTGTCGACGATCGCGCGCGGAACCTCGGTGCGATAGTCAATGATCTCCAGCGCAGGCACGATGGCTTCGGTCGCCCGCATCACGTCGTAGATGCGCTTGCCCGGCCCGGCGAGATCCTCCCCCATGATGAAGGCGAGCTCGACTTCGAGGCGCGGCTTGATGAAATCCGCGGCGCAGACTGCCGCCCCGTCATTGTAGAAAGCGTCGTCGAGGATGCGGCCATAATCCGGCTCGGTCATCTTCGACGCGAGCTGCATCGCGCGGCTGGTGAGGCCGATCTTGTGGCCCACCAGCCGCGCGCCTTTGGCAAATCGCGCTTCCGCCCAGATATCCTGCACACGGTATGCGTCCTCGATCTCCATTTCGGGGAAGAGGCGCGACAGCTGCGGCGTGGGTCGCTTGCTGGTCTCCGCTTCGATGATTGCGGCGGCGGCTTGCTGAAGTTGGGCGTCGGTCAGCATGGTTTTCGATGGCTCCGGGGGCTCACTTGATAGGCGGTTGGGGCAGGACGGGATCGCCCCGCTCCATTACGAAGTTGTAGGTCAGCGAATACCAGGGGCTGGGGATCGTCGGATTCGCGGGATGCGGCTCGTCGTGGCGCACATATTCCCCCATCGTCCGCTCGGTGACGCCGAACTGCACGTCGCTCGTGAGATAGGGATCGTCCGGATCGTAGATCTGGCTGATCAGCACCTTGTAGCCGGGCCTGGCGATCAGCGCGTGCAGATGGGCCGGGCGATAGGGATGGCGATCCTGCGCGGCGAGAAGCCGGCCGACCACGCCATCGGTCGGTATCGGATAGCCGCTCATCTTGATCGAGCTGAAGGCGAAGCGGCCATCGGCGTCTGTGGTGAACTTGCCGCGCAGGTTCATGTCCGCCTGCGAAGGATCTTGATTCTCGTAAAAGCCTTCGGGCGATGCGTGCCAGATATCGACTTCGGCAGCCGCTATGGGCTGGCCTGCCGCGTCGGTCACGCAGCCTGACACGAACAGCGGCTGCCCCGGCGTTGCGGAGCGGACGATCGAGCCGCCGTTCGGCGTATGCGGCGAGTGCATGCGCCAGAAGGGGCCGAGCAGGTTCTGCGACGTCTCCTCCCGGCCCATGTCGCCATTGTTCAACAGGCAGACGAGCGACGACACACCCAGCGAGCCCGCCATGAGAACGGCTTCGTTATGCGTGTCGCTGCTCTGCTTGCCGATCTGGTTGATCAACGAGGTCGCCATGCGGAATTCCGCCTCGGTGAGCTTCACGTCGCGGACGAAGCCATGGAGATGCTCGACCAGGGACATCATGATCTCGCGCAGGCGCGGGTCGGCGGTATTGCGCATCACCGCGAGCACCGCCGGCGTGACGTCGCTTTCATGCCTGATCATGGCGTCACGCCCGGATGACGCGCCTGCTTCGGGATGCGTTGCCATCTCCGCGCCCCTGCTCAATTGGTGTTGAGGTTGATGACCACCGACTTGGTGACGGTGTAATGGTCCAGCGTCGCGAGGCAGAGTTCCCGGCCGAATCCGCTTTGCTTGTAACCGCCGCTGGGAATGCCCGGCTTGAAGTTGAAGTAGCGGTTGACCCAGATGAGCCCCGTCTCCATCGCGCGCGTCATGCGGTGGGCGCGGGTCAGGTTTTGGGTCCACAGACCCCCGGCCAGGCCATATTCGACGCCGTTGACCAACTTCAGCATCTCGTCCTCGTCGCGCCAGCGGATGACCGAGGTGACGGGTCCGAAAATCTCCTCCTGTGCAATCCGCATGTCGTTGCGGACATCGGTAAAGATCGTCGGCTCGATGAAATAACCGTCGCTCAGCCCTTCAACCTGCGCGGCCTTTCCGCCGAAGAAAGCGCGCGCGCCTTCCTGCGGGCCCAGCTCCAGATAGCCGCTGACCTTGTCGAACTGCGCCTTTGACGCCATCGCGCCGAGCTGGGTTTCGGGATCGACCGGATCGCCCTGGCGCACTGCGGCCAGGCGGCGCGCAAAGGCTTCGAGGAACTGGTCCTCGACCTTCTCATGAACGAACACGCGGCTGCCGGCGACGCACACTTCGCCCTTGTTGAATATGGTGCTTGTGGCGGCCGACTGGGCGGCCGCCTCGATGTCGGCATCGTCACAGACGATATTGGCGGATTTGCCGCCGAGTTCCATCGTCTGCGGAATGATATTCGCCGCAGCATAGCCGATGATCTTCTGCGCGGTCGGGCGTGATCCCGTGAACGCCACCTTGCGCACTAGCGGGTGCGAGACGAGCGGTTGCCCGACCACCGATCCATGGCCCGCCACCACATTGACGACTCCCGGCGGCAACAGATCGGCGATGTCCTCGATGAACGCCATCACCGAAAGACAGGCGACTTCAGCTGGCTTCAGCACGATCGTGCAGCCTGCGGCAAGCGCGGGGGCCAGCTTCGCCGCCGCCATCAGCATCGGCACGTTCCAGGGAATGATCTGCGCGACGACGCCGATCGCCTCGCGATGCACGATGACGGTCGTGTCCTCGAAATCGAGCGTTTGCCCGTAGATATGGAAGGCGGTGCCCGCGAAATAGTCGAATTGCCCTGCCGCACCGGGGATGTCATGGCTGAAGGCGTCGCTGATCGGCTTGCCGTTGTTCAACGTCTCCATCATCGCATAGTCGAACTGCCGCTCGCGGATGCGCTGGGCGATCGCGCGCAGCAAAGCCTGCCGCTGCGGAGCGGACGAGCACGACCATTTCGGCAGCGCCTTGGCCGCCGCCTCGACCGCGCGATTGACGTCGCTTGCGCTTCCCGCCTGGATATGGGCGAGAACCTCGCGCGTGGCAGGGTTTTCCAGCGCGATGGTCGTTCCATCGCTGCCCCCGACCCATTCGCCATCGATGAAATGTCCATAGGTCTTAACCGCGCTCAGCCGGCTGGCGGCTTCACGGGTCTTTTCGAGCGTCAGTTCCATCGTTGCTCTCCTTTGCTGCGGGTCGCATCTGTGCGTGCCACTAAGCGCCGCTCCGCAGCCGCCTCGTGGCTGGCCGCCATCATCGGCGTCTGACGAAATGCGAATTGGTTTGGGGCAGGATTGACCGGTATCATGCCCGGACATCCCAATGCGGCGGCGGACTACCGGCCCGCCGACGCCATGAAGCGACTACAGCGTGCCTTCCCGCGCCGCCTGATGCACAGTCGCGACCTTTGGTAGGAAGCCGAGGGTGCGGGCGAGCGAGCCGTCGAGATGTCCGAACCACGGATTGTCGAGCGGTTCGCCCGAGGGCTCCATCGTGAATCCGACGATCGTCGCGACCTCAAGGATCGAGGTCGGCGCTTCGTCCACGATGTTGACGATGTGATTGTCCATCTTTCCGTCGAGCGCCAGGTTGACCGCCGTTTCGATATCGCGGTGATGGATCAGGCTCATCCGCGTCGCGGGGTGCCATTTGAACATGCCGGCCAGCTTGGGCAGCGCTTCCAGATGGCCGTCCTCTTCGCCATAGACAAAGCCCAGCCGGAGGATCGACCAGTTGAGCCCGCTCTCGCGCAGCGCATTCTCGGCTGCGAGCTTGCTGGCGGGATAGGCGAGCTGCGGCTCGGCCACATTGTCCTCGCGTCCCGGGTAGGGGGTATCGCGATTGTAGATCAGCCCCGTGCTCGCCATGATGAAGCGGCAGGACGGCGCATATTGCTTTGCGGCTTCGATCAGGTTGCGGGTCCCGTCGAGATTGGCGGTCCAGATGTCCTGTGGTTCCGGCGTGCGCAGCACTGCCGCGAGATGGACGATGGCGGTTACGCCCTCGACCGCGCTCTTCAGCGAGGCGGGATCCAGCAGATCGCCTTCGACGGGAACTGCGCCGGCGGGAAGCTCCTTGCCCGCGCGAACCAGGGCGCGGCAATCAATCTCTGCGGCGGCGAAACGCTTGAGCAGACGGGATCCGACAAGCCCGGTTCCTCCGGTGACCAAAATCGTCATTTTGAACTATCCTTGCGTGCATGATGAGTGATCCGTTCGGTAGCGGCGCGGAGCACGGTCTTGATGGTGAGGAGATCGCTCTCGTCGACCCCCTCGAAGGCAATCGTCTGGATGAGGCCGATCGGATCGGGCAGTGTCGTCCACAGAGCCCGGCCCGAAGCCGTCAGCTCGAGGATGCGCTGTCGTTGATCCGCCGGATCGACGAGCCGCCTGACGAGGCCCTTGCGGACAAGGGCGTTCACCACCTCGGTCAGCGTCGGCTTTTCGATCTGCAGCAATGATCCCAGTTCACGCTGACCGGTCGGCCCATGATTGGCCAACTGATACAGGACATACCATTGGGTCGATCCCAGATCATAAGGCCTAAGCGTCGCTTCGATCATTGTCCGGCTGGCGAGATAATAACGCTTTGCCCAAGCTCCGGCTGTGTCATGCTTATCGTCGTCCAGGCCGTTTTCCTTTCGTTCGCCACCGAACGAAAATTAGGCGCGGTGCCGTCGGCAATGGAAATACATAGTTTGATTGATGGTCATATCGTCCGGGTATTGCCGTCCCGGATTCCCATCAGCGGTCGCAGATCGGGCCATCCCGCCGATCCTCATTGATATACTTTCTTGATATTGCCGGTGGTCTGATAAGATATTTCCCCGCGAACGCTGTCTCCGCCACTCTATGCGCAAGGAGGCAGTGAACCGTGTCCAGACAGATATCCCGACTATCTTTCGAAGAGTTGAGCAACGAGGCGCAGGCGCTGCTGTCGGCACGGGTCGAGCGCCTCGGATATTTGGGCGAATTTTTCCGGTGCACGGGCCATCAGCCGGCCATCCTCGTCCCGTTCATGCAGATGACCGAGAATCTGAAGAAGGCGCTGCCCGACAAGATCACCGAACTCGGGGCCCTCACGATCGCGTCGCTGGCGACGAACAATTATGAACGGCATCAGCATGAGCGCTTGTCGGTCCGGCTCGGCTTCGAACCGGAATGGGTGGCCGCTGTCGAGGCGCTCGATCCCGATGCACATCCGCTGCTGTCCGAAACCGAGCAGGCGGTGCAGCGCTTTCTGATAGCAGCTGTTCGCCAACACGGCAGGAACGTCGCGGTCGAATTCGAATCGGTCGTCGATATCATCGGCGCGGACCAGGCGATCGCGCTGCTGTTCCTGATCGGCCGATATCTCACCCATGCGCTGATCGTGAACACATTGGAACTCGCGCCACCGGTGCCGTCGATCTTCGCGGGAGTGGATGGCCAATGAACGATATTCTCTGGATCACCGAGCAGGACGTGGTCTCGTTGCTCTCGCTTCCGGAAGCCATCGCGGCCTTGACGGAGGGGCTGCGCGAGGAGGCGACCGGTCAGGCGTCCAACATGGTCAAGACGCACATCGTCTGGGACGGCCATTCAACGATGCACGCCATCGGCGCGGTGTTCGGGCAGGTGGGGCTGGCCGGCACGAAGATCTGGGCCCACACCGCCGGAGGCGCGATGCCGCTTCTGGTGATGATCGATGCTAATGATGGTTCGGTCCGTGCCATCATAGAGGCGTTCGCGCTTGGTCAGATGCGCACGGGCGGGATCAGTGGCGTCGGCACGGCGCTTATGGCGGAACCGTCGGCGCGGCGCATGGCGATGATCGGCGCCGGAAAGCAGAGCCTGGCGCAGGTCGCCGCGGTCGCGGCAGTACGGCCGCTGGAGCGTGTCGCGATATGGAGCCCGACGCCCGAGAAGCGCGAAAAGCTCGCGGCGGCAGTCGAAAATGTCTTGGGGATCGAGGCGATCGCGGCGACGAACCTCGAAGAGGCCATCGACGCGGCGGAGATCGTGACGCTCGCGACGCGCGCGACATCGCCCTTTTTGATGTCGGCGATGCTGCCGCGCGGCGTCCATATCAATGCCGTTGGCGCGATCACGCCCGAGCGCGCCGAGTTCGATACCGCTCTGCTGGACCGCGCGGGCCTGATCGCGGCGGACAGCGTGCCGCAGGCGCGCAAATTGTCACGCGAATTGATCGAGGGCTTTGGGGATGATGCGGCGGCGTGGGGTCGGGTGCGTCCACTGAATGCGCTCGTTGCCGAGGACGGCGTACGCCCGGCGGACGCGGACCTCACGATCTTCAAGGCCATGGGAATGGGTATTTCGGACTTGTCTCTTGGTTCCGCCGTGCTGAGCCGCGCGCAATCCGCCGGGCTCGGCCGCCTGATATCCCGCCCCGTCCGCGTGGCGCCCCGCCTGACGCGTAACTGATTGAAGGACTGTCCGATGAGCGATTCCGTTTTTGTCGATGCCAGTGGTTCGCTGCCCGAGCGTGACGCCGCATGGGAGCCGATCGTTATTCCCCGGGCGCAGATCGATCGCGAGATCGAGCGTCTTGCAGCCTTGCCGCGTCCTGGCAACGGTCGCAGGCGCTCCTATTTCGTTCATCCGTCGAACAAACGGTCGCGGGGGCTGGCGCCGGGGATCGAAGTGGCGCTCGACGTGCTCCTGCCCGGCGAGGAAACCGCGACCTTCCGCCAGAATTCGACCCAGGTGAACTTCGTGATCCGCGGATCGGGAGAAACCGAAATCAGCGGCGAGCGCCGGCGGACATCCTTGTTCGATGTGTGGAACACGCCGTCGATGCGGATCTACCGCCACAAGAATCTAGGCGACGATCTCTATGTCCGGCTGACCTATTCGAACGGCGCGTTGCTCGACATGATGAACATCCATGTGATCGAGGAAAGCCCGGTGCCGCCTGTCCGTGCGATCGAAAGCGCCACCGGCCATGCCGAGGCCGACGAGCGCAAGGTCAATCCTTTCGGCACCTTCCCGCTCAACGACGAGGGCGCATGGATGATGCCATATGAAACGCTAATCAATCCGCCCTCGGTGCAGAGCCCCGCGCTCTACTGGCCCTGGGGTCAGGTCAAGCAGCACCTCGACAAGCTCGAGGCGCTCGGCAAGGACTATGTCGGCCGCCGGCTGTACCTCCTCTATAATCCGATGACGGGGCGCACCAACGGCACGACGCCCAATTTCTTCGCGACGATGACCCTGCGTCCGCCCAAGATCGTCGATCGGCCGCACCGCCATTCGTCGGCGGCGATAAACTATTATTTCTCGGGATCCGGCCGGTCGACCGTCGAAGGCAAGGTCTATGAATGGGCGGCGGGTGACCTGATGCTCTCCGCGCCGGGCTGGGCGGTGCATAATCACGCGTCTTTCGACGAACCGGTCTATGAGCTCACCATTCAGGATCAGCCGCTCAACATCGCGATGGAATCGTTGCTCTGGCAGGAGAGCCTGAAGGAGCCGCCGGCCCTCCTCGGCACAGAGCAGGGTTTCGCCACCAATCGCACGGCTGCGGTCGCCTGATCCGATGGCGCTCGCTGCCAGCATCGATGGTCTCGCGAAAGGCGTCACGCTGTCGGACGACGCGGTTGTTACCGCGGCTTTGGCGCTCGACGGCGCAGCGCGGACGCACGTCCAGATCCCCTTGCTGAGCGAGGATCATCCGGCGATGACCTTGGACGATGCCTATGCGATACAGTCAGCCTGGGTGAAGCTCCAGCAGGCGAATGGCGATCCGGTCGTCGGCTGGAAGATCGGCCTCACCTCCAAGGCGATGCAGGCTGCGCTGTCGATCGATATCCCGGATTCGGGCGTCCTCCTGCGCAGCATGGTCTTCGAGGACGGCGCGGAGATCCCGCCCGGCCGGTTCATCCAACCGCGGATCGAGGCCGAGATTGCCTTCGTGATGAAGACGCCGCTGGACAACGCCGATCCGTCGCCAGACGAGATATTGGCGGCGACCGAATATATCGCGCCGGCGCTCGAAATCCTCGATACGCGGGTAACGCGTAAAGATCCTCGGACAGGCCAGGCCCGCCGGGTCTTCGATACGATCGCCGACAATGCCGCTAATGGCGGCATTGTCCTCGGAGCTCCGGTGAGGGACATCGGTGCGCATGATCTACGATGGATCGGCGCCATTGTATCGCGGAACGACGAGGTCGAAGAAACGGGGCTGGGGGCAGGGGTTCTCAACGATCCGCTGCTCTCGGTGTCGTGGCTGGTCACACGGCTGGCGGCCTATGGCGCCCGCATCGAGCCGGGCCAGATCATCCTGTCAGGATCCTTCATCCGGCCGGTCGAGGCTCCGCCGGGCAGCCGCATCGTCGGCGATTTCGGCAACTTCGGCCGAGTGTCCTGTCACTTCACCGCTTGATCCATGCACAAGGAATTCCGACGTTGAACGCTTTCAAGCAGGCGATCGCCGCCGGTCGGCCGCAGATCGGCTTTTGGCAGGCACTGGCTTCGCGCTATTCGGCGGAGATCTGCGCGGGCGCGGGCTTCGACTGGTTGCTGATCGATGCCGAACACGCGCCGAACGACATCCCGTCGATCCTCGATCAGCTTCAGGCAGTTGCTGCCTATCCGGTCGAAGCAGTCGTGCGCCCGCCGATCGGCGATCCGGTGATTATCAAGCAGCTGCTCGATCTCGGTGCCCGCTCGCTGCTCGTCCCGATGGTGGAAAACGGGGCGCAGGCCGAACTGCTCGTGCGTTCGACGCGCTATCCCCCGCACGGCATCCGGGGGGTGGGATCGGCGATAGGTCGGGCCAGCCGATGGAACCGTCGAAGCGGCTATCTGCAGGATGCCGCCGACGAGATATGCCTGTTGCTGCAGGTGGAATCACTCGCCGGCCTCTCCACCATCGATGACATTGCCGCGACCGACGGGGTCGATGGTGTTTTCCTGGGGCCGTCGGATCTTGCTGCTGCGCTCGGGCATCTTGGCAACCCCGCGCATGCGGATGTTCAGCAGGCGATAGAGGATGGGATCGCCCGCATTCGGGCGGTAGGCAAGGCGGCGGGGATTCTCATCGCCGATCAGGCGCTGGCCCGCCATTATCTTGAGCTGGGCGCGACGTTCGTCGCGGTCGGCACCGACATCACCGTGCTGGCGCGCGGCGCCGAAGCGCTGGCGCGCGCCTTCAAGCCGAAGAGCGCGGACGAAAGCCCCGCCGCGCGTGGAGTCTACTGACGTGTCGAACGAGAATAGCGGCGCAGGCGCCTTGTCGATCAACCCGGCAACAGGTGCGGTCATCGGCCGCCATCCTTTCCATAGCGCCGAGGATTGCGATCGCATTCTGGCGCGAGCCGCGCAGAGCCAGGCGCGATGGGCGGCATCGCCATCGGCGCAGCGGGCCGCAGCGATCGGAAGGATCGGCGAGACGCTCCGGCAGAAGCGCGAATCGCTGGCGGCGCTGATCACGTCCGAGATGGGCAAACCGATCTCCGCGGCGCGGGCGGAGGTCGAGAAATGCGCGCAGCTATGCCTTTGGTATGCGGCCAATGAGGAGAAGCTTCTCGCCGACGAGCGGATTGACACGGCCGGAGACGGCGAGGCGGTCGTCGCCTTCCTTCCATTGGGCATCGTCCTGGGTGTCATGCCGTGGAATTTCCCTTTCTGGCAGGTGCTGCGGGCGGCAATACCGATCATGCTGGCAGGCAACGGCTTCCTCCTGAAACATGCCGACAATGTTCAGGGCTGCGCCGCGGCGCTCGAAAGGGTCATCGCCGAAGCGGGCGTGCCGGAGGACCTGTTGGCCGTAGTCAACGTCACGCGCGGCGATCTGCCCCGCATCATCGCCGACACACGCATTGCCGCCGCGACGGTGACAGCCGGAACCGCGGCCGGCGCCGCGATCGCCGCCGATGCGGGCCGGAACCTGAAGAAGACCGTACTCGAACTGGGCGGATCGGATCCGTTCATCGTCCTGGCCGATGCCGACGTCGACCACGCGGCCGCGACGGCGGTGCGCGCGCGCTTCCAGAATGCGGGGCAGGTCTGCATCGCGGCCAAGCGGATCATCGTCGAACGCGGCATCGCGGATCGCTTCTTGGCGAGCTTTGTCGCCGGGGTGAAGGCTTTGCGCGTCGGCGATCCCGCGGAAGAGGCGACCGAGATGGGCCCGATGGCGCGCGGGCGTCTCAGGGACGAGCTGCATGGGCAGATCGTCGCCAGCGTCGCCAGGGGCGCGATACTGGTGCTGGGCGGCGAGGTTCCCGACGGGCCCGGTTTCTATTATCCGCCGACGATTCTGTGCGGCGTCACGTCCGACATGCCGGTCTATTGCGAGGAGACCTTCGGCCCCGTCGCCGCGATCATCCTCGTCGACGATGCGGACGATGCGATCCGCATCGCCAATGACAGCGACTTCGGCCTGTCCGGCGCCCTGTGGACGCGCGATATGGCACGCGCATCGGCGCTCGTCCGCCGGATTGAGACGGGGGCGGTCTATGTCAACGGCATGGCGGCGTCCGATCCGCGCGTCCCGATCGGCGGGATCAAGCGGAGCGGCTACGGCCGCGAGCTGTCGCATTTCGGCCTACGCGAATTCTGCAACGCGCAGCTGACATGGCTGCGCGACTGACGGAGTTCGCCGCGCGACGCTCGCCAGCCATATATAACCCGCGGCCTATGGGATAAATTCCAAACGCTATTGGACCGACTTCCGGGGGCCGCTCTACCATTTCTCTGAAAATGACAGGGCCGGAGCCCATGGAGAGAGGTCGCATGAACAACATCCCGTTCAATATGTCCGGTGCGCTAGGCGCATTGGCCCGTCTCTGCTTTGCCTTGTCGGGGCGACTGATGCTTTCCGCCTTGGCGGTCGGTGTTCCGGCGGTGGTTCACGCGGGCGAGGCCACGTCTGCCAGCCGCCAGCCATCCGATCCGGGGCTGCCACGCGACAGGGTGCTCAAATATGAGGTGACGTCATCGCAGGCTCTTCGCAACATCCGTAACTTCGTTGCCTTTCAGCTCGAGGTCGCCGAGAAGCATGACGTCACTCGTCTCGACGATCTGGTCGCGCCTGCCATGATCGTGCATTCGTTCGGGCCGGGCTCGATCATGGCCTGGCTCCAAGGTGCCCCGCAGAAGGAGCGCGTGCTCGATCGCGCCTTTTTCCGCGATACCGATGCGTTCGCAAACCTCCAGGATCACAAGATCGTGATCGAGGAAGTTTATGGCATCGGCGATGTCGTCGTCGCGCGCTGGCGGATTGAGGGGCTCGGCAAGGGGCCGCTCTTCGGCGTTCAGACCGCAGGCAAGAAGGTGCTGACCCACGAAACCGGCTTCATGCGCTATGACGACATGGGTCGAATGGCCGAGGGTACGTTCACGATCGACGGAGCCGAGCTCTTCCTGTCGCTCGGCGTGCCTGCGCCGGTGGTGAAGTGATGGCCAACATCGAGTCTGCCGCCATCGGGCGATATACGCGTGTCGCTATTGCGCTCCACTGGCTGATCGCAGCATTCATCGTCTACAACCTCGTCTCGGGCTGGTACATCGCCGAGCTGCCGTCGATCTTCCGGGATTTCCATGTTTCCGCGGGGCTGACCGTGCTGATCCTAACGTTGGCGCGGATCGGATGGCGCCTCCTGCACCGGCCGCCGCCGCATGACGATGCCCTGAAGCCTTGGGAGAAGGGGCTTGCGAACCTTACGCACATCTGTCTGTACGCCGGAATGCTCGTTCTGCCGTTGACGGGCTGGATAACCATCTCGTTGAATCCGCTGCCGGGTTCGGAAGGGGCGGCCTATCTCGAAGCGATGAAGGCGAGGGTGGCTATCGCCAGTGGGCACGCGCCCGCGCCCCGACATCCGCCGCTCACCTTCTGGCGGATCACCAAGATTCCGCGGATCACGCCATTGCAGCGGCTCGGTGCTCGCCCAGAGGATGTTCCGAGCCAGTTGAAATGGCACGACAATGTCGCCAAATCTCACGAGATCAGCGCTATCATCTTACTGCTGCTGCTGGCGCTCCATCTCGCGGGCGCGTTGAAACATGAATGGTTCGATGGCCGCCCGCAGCTGAGGCGCATGGGACTTCCAGGCAGGCACAAGGCGCGTGGAGAGATCACCGACCCTGCATAATCGGCTTCCGATGATCGCAGCCATGCTTTAGGAATGCGGCCGTGAATTTGCGGCAAATGCAATATTTGGTTGCCGTTGCGGAGGAGCTTAGCTTCAGCCGCGCCGCCTTGCGGTGCAATGTTTCGCAGCCGCCGCTCAGTCGCGCGATTCAGGATCTGGAAAGGGAGATCGACGCCCGGTTGTTCGTTCGCGACAAACATAGCGTAGCGCTGACGCCCGCAGGTCGAAGCCTCGTCGACGATGTGAGCCTGATACTCCGCCAGCTGGGCGAAAGCGTGAACCGCGCCCGCCAGACTGCGCAGGGCTTACGGGGAAGCCTGTCGATCGGCTTCGGCGGATCGGCGGTCTTCGCGCTGCTTCCGGCGCTGGTGCGGGGGTTCCGCGAAAAGGTCTCGGACGTCGAGATCCGCTTCTGCCCCATGCCGGTGCCCTATCAGATCGAGGCGCTGCGCAACCGGGAGATCGATGTCGGTATCCTGCGTCTGCCGGTCCATGACGAGGTCGTTGAGACCAGGCTCGTCCATCGCGAGCCGCTGATCGTCGCGCTGCCGAGCCATCATCCTCAACTGGCCCAATCCGGCGCCCTTTCCGTTGGAGAGCTGGCCTCGTCCCGCTTCGTCACGTATCTGCCGTCGCGCGGCTTCAACTACCATGCCGATCTCCACGCGCTATGCCGCCTCGCGGGGTTCGATCCGGACATCGCGCACGAAGCGCCGACGACCGAGGCAGTGGTAGGCATCGTCGCCTGCGGCGAAGGCGTTGCGATCGTGCCGGCGTCCGCCGAGCGCCTGCGCATGCGCGGCGTGTCCTTCCGCCCCCTCGACGTGCGCGGCATTCCGGAACATCTCGGCTCGGTGTCCTTCGGCCTCGCATGGCATCGGCAATATGCCTCGTCGACCACAAACGAGTTCGTGGCTCAGGCGGCGCTCGCCTCGCTGGAAGAAAAGCAAGTCGGCGTCGATTTCCCGGCGGGCGGCAGCGATCAGACGCCTGCCGACTGACGCTGCCGTTCGTCAGGCGTCGTCCGCCTGCTCGTCGCGCTTCACATATTCCTTCGGTCGCGAGTTGACGATGTGATCCAGCAGGCGCCGCTGCAGCGCCGACAGCAGCTTGCGGCGACGATGGACCAGGAACACCGGCAGCGTGACGTGCTGAAGGTCGGGCGTCTCTATCCTGCGTAGCATCTTCAACGCCAAGTCGTCGCGAATGGTCGTTTCGGGTAGGAAGGTCACGCCGATGCCCGCCCGCGCGGCCCGCTTCAGCGCCTCGGGGTGGCCTAGCTCCAGCGCGATGTTGCGCATGACGACGCCGTTGGCCCGCAGCATCTGGTCCTCCAGATCGCGGGTCACGAGACCGCGGGGCGGCGTCACCCATGTCACATCGGAGAGTTGCGCGTTGCTGAGACTGTCGCTGATCGGCGCGCCTTCGGGCGAGGCGCACAACACCAGCGGTTCCTCCCACAATTTCTGCGCGGTCAGGTCGGCGATGTCCTGCGTGCGGTCCAGCACGACGATCGCGAAATCGCAGCTGCCGTTCCGCACCGCGTCGAGCGCGATCGGCGGGCTGGAGACCTGCACCGCGATATGCGCGCCGGGATTGGCGCGCGAGAATTCGACCACCATGTCGGTGACAAGGTAGGATCCCGCCGCCATCGTGGCGGCGATGACCGCGCTGCCCGCCGCGCCATCGCTCAGGCTTCCCAGTTCGCGTTCGATCTCGAAGCTGCGCGCGATCATCTCGCTGGCCCAGCGATACACCCTGTCACCGGCTTCGGTTAGCACGAGGATGCGCCCGCTCTTGCGCAGCAGCGTCACGCCCAGCTTGTCCTCCAGGCTGCGCAACTGGGCCGTCACCGCGGGCTGCGCCACGCCGAGCTTTTCGGCTGCGCGCGTCACGCCCGACTGGTCGATCACCGCGCAGAATATCTGGAGCTTCTGGAGTGTTACCTGCGATGACCGCAGCCGCCGCATGCTGCCGTTCGCCGCCTGTTCCGGGCTGCTATGTTGAGCGGCACGCGCCTCGATTTCCGCAGGATCATCATAGCGCTTATTCATAAGCAACCTCGTATGGGTTCGTTGATTCTATATATTTGTCTTATCACTACACCGGGCCCAATCTTCCCTCAAGCCGCGAGCGATGTGGTGCGATTTTCATCGCACATCGGAAGGTCTCGTGGCGCAGGAGAGGGCACCCGAAATGTATCTAGGCGTCGATATCGGCGGCACCTTCACCGATCTCGTCCTGCTGGACGAGGAGGGTCAGATCACTGTCACCAAGGCGCTGAGCACGCCCGGCATGCTCCAGGACGGCGTGTTCGACGCGATCGGCCGGGCGGCTGAAACGCGGGGCCTGTCCGCCGACGAGCTCATCGGTCGCGTCACCGCCTTCGGCCATGGCACCACCCAGGCGACCAACGCGCTGATCGAGCGCGATGGCGCGCGCACTGGCCTGATCACCACGCGTGGCTTCGGCGATACGCTCCTGCTCCAGCGCCTCATGGGGTTCACCGCCGGCGTTCCGGTCGATCGGCTGGGCTGGTATAGCCAGCGGCGATATCCGGCGCCGATCGTGCCCCGGCCGCTGATCAAGGAAGTCGTCGAGCGCGTCGATCAGGCGGGCAATATCCTGGTGCCGCTCGACGAGGATGATGTCCGCGCTGCGCTGGCCGATTTCATCGCCGAGGATGTCGAGACGATCGCGGTGTGTCTGCTATGGTCCTTCCGCCATCCGGCGCACGAGCGGCGCATCCGCGAGATCATCGCCGAGATGATGCCGAAGGCCTATGTCAGCCTGTCGTGCGATGTCGCGCCGGTCATCGGCGAATATGAGCGCATGGCGACGACGGCGATGAACTCCTATCTCGCGCCTAAGGTCGTTTCCTATCTCGATCAGATCGAGGGGTTGCTGCGCTCGCGTGGATTTGGCGGCTCCTTCTCCGTGCTCAACTCCGCGGGCGGGGTGATGCCGGTGGCCGAAGCCGCCGAGCGTCCGGTCGTTCTTGTCACGAGCGGGCCGACCGGCGGCGTCATGGGTTCACTCCAGCTCGCCAAGGAACTGGGCCTCGCCAATGTGATCACCACCGATATGGGCGGCACGAGCTTCGACGTCGGCCTGATCGTCGACGGCAAGCCGCTGCTCTCGACCAATCACGAGGCCGGCGGATATCATATCAGCACGCCGATGGTTGAAATCCGCGCGATCGGCGCAGGCGGCGGCTCGATCGCGCATGTCGAGGGCGGGCTGCTTCGCGTTGGGCCGGAAAGCGCCGGTGCGCGTCCCGGCCCCGTCTGCTACGGCCGTGGCGGCACGCGGCCGACGGTCACCGATGCGGACGTCGTGCTGGGGATCATCGATCCGAGCGGATTCCTCGGCGGCAAGATGAAGCTCGATCGCGATGCCGCGCGGAACGCCATCCAGCATCATATCGCCGATCCGCTTGGGATCAGCGTCGAGAGCGCGGCTGCAGGCATCCGCCGGATCGTCGATGCCCATATGGCGGATACGCTGCGGGAGGTCACGATAGGTCGAGGCCATGATCCGCGCGACTTCGCGCTGTTCGCTTATGGCGGCGCGGGCCCGGTTCATTGTGCAGGCTTCGGTGCCGAACTCGGCGTCTCGAAGATCGTTGTGCCGTTCACCAGCATGGCGCATTCGGCTTATGGCGCGCTCGTCTCCGATCTCAACCATTCGGCGGAGATTTCGCTGATCATGCAGGGCGGCGGCGGTGCGGCTCCGCTCCATCACGGGCTGGATGCTCGGGCCGTCGAAGCCGGTTTCGTCGATCTGGAAAAAAACAGCCGCGCGGCGCTTCATCGTGCCGGCGTCCCTGATGGCGACATCATCCTCCAGCGCTCGGTTAGCATGCGCTACCGGCGGCAGACCAACGATCTGGCGATCGAGCTGACGCCGGGCGTGGTCGACGACGAGGTGCTCGTGGCCCTCACGCAGCGCTTCGAAACCACCTACGAGACGATCTATGGCGAAGGCGCGGGCTTCTCCCAGGCTGGGCTGGAAATCACCAACCTGCGCGTCGAGGCCATCGGCCGCACGCACCGGCCTGCGATCCGCCTGAGCATGGCGACCGAGCCGCCCGTGCGGCGTAGCCGCGACGTGTTCGAGCCGATCCTGGGGCGCTGGATGGACGCGGCGGTCTATGCTTGGCGCGCGTTGCCGGTCGATTTCGAAATCCGTGGCCCCGCCATCGTCGAGCATCCGGAGACGGCGCTGTTCATCGCGGCTGGTCAGGTCGCGCGGCTCGATGCCGCGAGCAACATCATCATCACGCCCGAGGGAGAAGCCTGATGGCAACGGCTGTGCATCCGTCGGCGGCGCGCGACGCGAAATTCGATCCTGCGGAGATCGACACGATCACCTTCGAAGTCGTCCGCAACAAGCTTCAGGCGATCACCGAGGAACAGGCGACCACGCTGAAGTCGGCTTCGGGCTCGCCCGTCGTCACCGAGGCGACCGACTTCAACAACGGGCTGTACCTCGCCGATGGATCAATCGTCACGATGGGGCCGCAGGTGCTGTTCCATACGGGCACGATGTCCAGCGTAATCCGCTCGATCATACAGGATTTCGGCGATAATCCGGGGATCGCCGAAGGCGACATGTTCATCCTGAACGATCCCTATAAGGGCGCGATCCACCAGCCGGACGTCTCGATCGTGGCGCCGGTTTTCATCGGCGGCCGGCATGTCGCCTGGGCGGGCTCCTGCGCGCATCAGCTCGACATGGGCGGCATGAACTTCGGCAGCTGGGGCATCGGTGCCACCACGATCCACCAGGAGGCCATGCTCCTGCCAGGGCTGAAGCTGGTCGAGGGCGGCCGGCTTCGCAAGGACATCTGGCAGATGATCATGGGCATGACCCGCCTGCCCGACACGCTTGGTCTCGATCTCAAGGCGATGATCGCCGCGAACATGGTGGCTACCCGCAGGCTGACCGCGCTGATGGAGCGCTACGGCGTCGACGTCGTCGAAGCGGTCATGCGGCGCGAGATCGAGGCATCCGAGCGCCAGATGCGCGAAGCGCTGTCCAACCTTCCCGACGGCATCTTCCGGGCGCGGGATTATCTCGAGCATGATGGGCACGAGGACGTTCTCTATCAGATCAGCCTCGCCGTTCATAAGCGCGGGGACAGTCTCCACTTCGACTTCGCCGGCACGTCGCCGCAGGCCCCCGGCCTGATCAATTGCACCATGTCCGGCCTTCGCGGCGCGGTGTTGACCGGCCTGCTTCCGATCCTCGCGCCCAAGATCCGCTGGAATGAGGGTGTTATGCGCGTCGTGACGATCGATGCGCCGGAGGGATGTCTTTGCAACGCTACGCGTCCTGCGCCGACATCGGGGGGCACTATCTCGGCCGCCTGGATCGTCCAGAACGTCACGGTCGCCGCGCTGTCGCGCCTCGCCACCTGCGCGCCGGAGACGGTGGGCGAAGGCCAGGCCGTGACCAAGGGACATATGACCGTTCTCACGCTCGCTGGTCAGGGGCGTGACGGGGGCCCGTTCGGAACCTTCCTGCTCGACTCCACGGCGGGCGGCGGCGGCGCGTTTATCGATCATGACGGGCTGGACGGTTCGGGCGATTATGTCGTGCCGCGCCCCGCGATCGCCAATGTCGAATCGAACGAGGCGTCCAGCCCGCTGCTGTATCTGTTCCGCGAATTCGTCCCCGACAGCGGCGGCCCCGGCCGCCAGCGCGGCGGAATGGGCTCGGTGCTCGCGATCACGCCGCACGACACGCAGGGCCTCGCCGCGATGATGCTGGGTCACGGTATCGAAGTTCCGAACTCGGTCGGGCTCTATGGCGGCCTGCCGGGCTCCTGTGGGCGCAATTTCTTGGGCAGGGGCCTTGGAACGGTGGCCGAGCTCAGCCGCAATGCCGCGGGACTGAACGCCTTGTTATCGCTTCCGATCGAGGATCTCGGGCCGAAGCCGGGACATCTCCACATCGGGGCGGGCGATGTCATCGGTTATAGTTTCCAGGGCGGCGGTGGATTTGGCGATCCGCTCCGGCGGGATCCGGTGCGGGTCGCGGCCGATGTCTGGGCCGGCCGTGTCTCGGTTGCGGCGGCTCAGGATCGCTACGGCGTCGTCCTATCGGATGGGCAGGTGGATGACGCCGCAACCTCGACGCGCCGAACCGCCATCCGCACGGAGCGGCTGGCCGGTGTCACGCCGACGCCGCTGTCCGACGAGCTTCTGGCGGCCGATGTTGCGGAAGTGCGGATTGAGGATGGCCGGTTCCGCTCGCTGGGCGGCCATGATCTCGGCCCGGCCTCCGGAGACTGGAAGCAGCATGTCGTGAAACGGACGGTCGCCGCGGACGCCTATGGCCAGCTCGTCAGGCTGCATCCCGATCTGGAGATGCGCGAATTCATCTGCCCGACCAGCGGCACGCGGCTGGAAGTCGAGATCGTGCGCAAAGACCAGGCTTCGCTGGTCACGATGCAGCTCGACGGCTGATTTCAGCCGTATCTGAAAGGACAAGAATGACGCAATCGGTCATCGTGACGGGGGGCGGCCAAGGAATCGGCCGCCGGATCGTCCTGACACTGGCGGAACGGGGCACCAGCGTGTGCATCGTCGACACCAACAAGGAACGCGGGGCGGCGGTCGTCGACGAGGTTGCGGCCGCGGGCGGGCGGGCCATTGCGGTTCGCGGCGATGTTTCGAGCTTCGCCGATTGCCAGGCGGCGGTCGCCGATACGCTCGATGCGTTCGGATCGCTCAATGGGATCGTCAGCAACGCCGCGATTTTCTCGACCCTGCCGATGCGGCCCTTCTGGGAAATTCCCGAAGAGGAATGGGATATGGTCATGGCGGTCAACCTCAAGGGCATCTGGCAGATGGCCCGCGCCGCGCTGGCGCCGCTGCAGGCGGCCGAAAATGCCAGCATCGTCAACATGTCGTCGAGCACGGTCATGATGGGGCGTCAGAATTACGCCCATTATGTCGGCTCGAAGGCGGGCGTGATCGGCCTCAGCCGGGCGATGGCGCGCGAGCTCGGCGAATATAATGTGCGGGTGAACGCGCTCACCCCCGGCCCGATCTTCACTGAGGTTCCCCGCGCGTCGGTCACCCCCGAACAACGGGTGCAGCTGGTCAATGCCCAGTCGCTCAAACGGCCTGGCTCGACCGAGGACATCGCCGACGTCGTCGCCTTTCTGCTCGGTCCTGACAGCCGGTTCATGACCGGACAAACGGTCAACGTCGATGGCGGGATGATGCATATATGACCCAGGCTTCCTCAGCGTTCGTGGCATCGGCTTATGACAGCCATCGCTTCGTTACCTCACTCGATCGCATGTTGATCGGCGGCGAACTTGTCGCATCGCAAAGCGGTGAATATGATTATTCGATCAGTCCCGTCGATGAGCGTGTCATTGGTCGCACGCCGGCCGCGACCGAGCAGGATGTCGATCGCGCGGTGCGGGCAGCCGAGGCCGCATGGCCTGCCTGGGCGGCCCTTTCGCCGCTTGAGCGTGGCGAGGCCATGCGGGCCTTTGGCGATGCGATCGCCGCCCGAGCCCAGGAAATCCTCGAGGTAGAGGTCGCGGACACCGGCAACACGATTACGCCGATGCGCGGCGATGTAGGTGTCGCTATCGATAGCCTTCGCTACTATGCCGGCATAGCTCATGAGCTCAAAGGGCAGACAATTCCGGCGACGTCTGAGAATTTGCACCTGACCGTTCGAGAGCCTTATGGCGTGGTTGTCCGGATCGTGCCGTTCAACCATCCGATCATGTTCGCCGTGGCGCGAACTGCGGCAGCGTTAGCTGCTGGTAATGCCGTGATCGTTAAGCCCCCGGAGACTAGCCCGCTCTCGGCGATGATACTTGCAGAGATCGCGCGCGATACGTTGCCTCCCGGAATTTTCAATATCGTCACCGGCTCTGGCCGGGTCGCGGGGGATGCGCTCGTCCGACATCCGGTTGTGAAACGTATCGCCTTCATCGGATCGGTGCCGACAGGCCGTGCAATCCAACGGGCGGCGGCGGAGTCCGGTGTGAAACATGTCACGCTCGAGCTCGGCGGTAAGAACCCGATGATCGTCTTCCCGGACAATGATGCCGACGCCATCGCACAGGCCGCCATCGGCGGAATGAACTTCTCCTGGCAAGGCCAGTCGTGCGGATCCACCAGCCGGCTGCTCGTTCATGACGCGCTTTACGATGCCGTGGTCGAGCGTGTCGCGGCACGGATGGGATTGATCCGGGTCGGAGATCCACACGATCCTGCGACGGGCATGGGGCCGCTCAATTCGAAGGTCCAGCACGACAAGGTGCTGGGCTTCATCGCTGACGCGAAGTGCGAAGGCGCACGGCTGATCTTTGGGGGTGGACGGCCGCAGGGCGAGGATTTCAGCCGCGGCTTTTGGGTCGAGCCCACGGTGTTCGCCGATGTAACGCCATCCATGCGCTTGTGGCGCGAGGAGGTGTTTGGCCCGATCCTGTCGATCGCGCGCTGGAGCGATGTCGACGAGGTCGTCGATCTCGCCAACAGTACCGAATTTGGCCTGACGGCAGCGATCTGGACCAGTGATGTCAAAGCTGCGCTGTCGGTCGCGAAGCGCGTGCGTTCCGGACATGTCTGGATCAACGGCTGTAGCCGGCATTTCCTCGGCGTTCCCTTTGGCGGGATGAGCAGCAGCGGCGTCGGCCGCGAGGAGGGGATCGAAGAAATGCTCAGCTATACCGAACTCAAGACAATCAATGTGATGTTGTAGCTTACTTTTAAACCAAGAATTTTCACTCGAGAAACTTAATGAAGTGGGGAGGATGGGATATGAACTACAGGAGCTCTTCTTTGCAGCAGGGGGCGCGGCGCATCGCTTTAGCAGCGTCCGTCAGCGCGCTCGTTTTTTCGATGCCTGCTTTCGCGCAGGAGGCCGGCGCGCCGCAGCCGCAGGCGGCCGATGCGAACAACGGACTGGAGGACATTATCGTGACCGCAACGCGGCGCGCGGAGCGCTCACAGAGCATCCCTGTCGCGATCACGGCGATCGGTGGCGACCAGCTCAAGGCCGCGGCCGCGACAAATCTGCAGGCGCTGACCAAGGCCGTGGTGGGCGTGCAATTCGATGCCGACGGCGGTCAGAAGTCCGAGCTTGCCATCCGCGGCATCTTCACCAACCGTTTCGATATCGGTTCGAACCCGTCGTCGGGCGTTTACGTCGATGACGTGTATCAGCCGCGTTTCGCCGACGTGTTTTCGGGCCTCGTCGACGTCAGCCGCGTCGAAGTGCTGCGCGGGCCGCAGGGCACGTTGTTCGGCCGCAATACGATCGGTGGTGCCGTGTCGATCTTCACCACCGATCCGGGTGACAGCTTCGAAGGCTATGTCAGCGGCGGTTATGGCAACCGTAGCCTGGTCGACGTACGAGGCGCGATCACGACTCCGATCAGCGACACCGTCTCGAACCGGTTCGCGGCCGGCTATCGCGACCGCAAGGGCTTTATGCATGATCTGACGAGCGGCAAGTCTGACGGGTTCAGCCACCTGACCGTGCGCGATACCTTCGTTGCCAAGCTGACCGATAGCCTGACCTTCAAGCTGAACGGCTCCTATTATCGCGGCAATTACGACGCGACCCTGTATGATCCGATCGCGGGTCCGCTGGTGCTGCAGGGGCCGCAGACGAGCTATACGCTCGACAAGGATCCGTGGCATGGCACCTATTCCTATCCTGGCTTCAACAAGGTGCGGAACAAACAGGCTTCGGGACGGCTCGTATGGGATGCCGATCCCATGACGATCACCGGAATTGTCAGCTGGGTCGGCTACGGCCTCGATATCCAGCAGGATTACGACGGAACCGACAAGGATTTGTTCGGCTATGGTGCCAAAGCCAGATCCGACACTTATTCCGGCGAACTGCGCTTCTCGTCCAACAGCGACGGCTTCCTCTCCTTCGGCGATCGGCTGAAGTGGGTCGCGGGCCTCTACCTGTTCCAGGATAAGGGCTATGAGAATTCCGATCTCTATTACGGCACCGGGACCACGCTTGCCTTAGCCGAGTTCAACAATCCGGCGCGTGTGGCGGGCACGCCGCTGCAGGGCGCGCACAAGCTCGTCTATCTCAATTCGAACCTGACGAGTGTCGCACTTTACGGCCAGGGCACCTTCGCCATTACGGACAAGATCGGGCTGACCTTTGGCGGGCGCTACACCCGCGATGAGCGCAAGTTCACCCTGCGCGGGGACCAAGCCAGCGTTCCCACTTTCGCCCGGCTAGCGGTGCCCTACACCTTCGTAGCAAAGCCGGTCGACACGTCCTTCGACCCGAAGATAGGCCTTGAATTCAAGCCGAACGCAGGCACGCTGTTGTACGCGACCTTCTCACAGGGGTTCAAGGGCGGCGGCACCCAGTCGACGCCGGGTATCCTGTCGGAAGCGCAGGTCATTCTCCGTCCGGAGAAGGTCAAGGCCTATGAAGTCGGCATGAAGGCGGATTTCCTGGATCAGCACCTCCGCCTCAACTGGGCGGTTTTCTACAACAAATATCGCGATCTCCAGGTGCGCCGTTCGATCACCCTACCTAATGGCGTGTCTATCTCGCCGAGCGACAATGCGGCGACGGCGACGACCAAGGGGGTGGAACTGGAAGTTTCGGCGCGGCTCACGCAGCAGCTTCGTATCGATACGAGCTATGCCTATCTGCGAGGTCGCTTCGGTGAATATCGGCCCAGCGCGACCACCAACTATGGCGGCTTCGACCTGCCGCGCGCTCCGTCGCATCGCCTCAACGGATCGGTGAACTATGATATGCCGTTGGGCGGAGCGGATCTGAGCTTGCGAGCTTCGTACAACTATACCAGCAGCTTCTATTTCCGGGCGGACAATCTCGCCAGCCAGAAGCAGAAGGCCTATGGACTGGCTGATGCCTCGGCAACGTTGAAGCTGCACGGGGGCACGTCGGTCCAGCTGTGGGGCCGTAACCTATTCGACAAGAAATATGCCAGCTACCTCAACTCCATCGCGTCCGAGGTGGTGGCTACTTATGGTGATCGCCGGACCTATGGCTTCACCGTCACGCAGAACTTCTGATGACATGCGCGCGCCGGGGTCGCCGTCCCGGCGCGCGATCATGACGACATCGAATATTTAAGTCGTTTTTGCAGAGAGATTGAGGGGGATTGCGGATGGCCGTGTCGAACAAGGCTGCAATCGTCCCGGACGCGACGGCTTGTCAGGCCTCCGCCAGCTGGCGCGCGTGGACGACGCTGGCGATCTTGGCGTCATTCTACGTTCTGTCCTTCGTCGATCGATTCATCATGGCGCTGCTGCTCGATCCGCTCAAAACGGATCTGGTGCTTTCGGATCTGCAACTAGGGTTTGTATTCGGCACGGCCTTCAGTATCTTCTATGTCGCCGCCTCGATCCCGCTCGCGCGTTTCGCGGATACGCGCAACCGCAAGGCGCTGATCATGGCGGGCGTGCTGTTCTGGTCGAGCTGCACCGCGCTTACGGCGTTCGCCTCGAACTATTGGGTTCTCTCGGTCCTGCGCATCGGTTTGGCAATCGGCGAGGCCGCGCTTGTTCCGGCGGCGATGTCCTTCATCAGCGACCTGTTTCCGCCGCGCCACCGTCTCATCGCGCTGACGCTGTTCTCCGCCACGGCCATGGCCGGAAGCTCGCTGACCTTCCTCGCCGGCGCCGCGCTGATCCAGTTCATCCAGTCGCTTCTGCTCGCGGGCTTCGCTCCGGGCTGGCAGGTTTGGCGCGCGGTTTTCATCGCGGTCGCGATGCCGGGCCTTGCCCTGGTCGCGCTGTTCTCGCTCGTCGCGAGGGAACCCGCGAGGCAGGGACAGGATGTCGACGCCAAGCCCGGCCTCGGCGAAATCCTGTCGCATATGCAGTCGAATGGCTGGCTCTATTTCGGTTTGTTCATCGGCGACGGCTTCGTCCTGATGATCATGCACGGCACCGCGGCCTGGGCGCCGACCTATATCCAGCGCGCCTTTGGCGCCTCGGTGGCGGAGGCGGGCTATGCCTTCGGCATCGCGCAGGCGGTGGCAGGCGGGGGCGGCACGATTGTCCTGTCGATCCTGCTGCGTAAACTTGCCGACGCGAAGCAATTGTCGCTTGCCGCCGCCCTGCCCATCGCGGCGTCCATCGGCGGCGCGTTGATCATGATCGTGGCGCCTTTCGCCATGTCCAAACTGTCCTTCGTCACCTTCTACGCTTTCGCCGGGTTCCTCCTTATCGGGACGTCAAATGCGGTAACGATAGCTCTCCAATATTTCGCCCCGCCCCGCATGCGCGCGACCTTGACCGCCATTCTCCTGATGATCACCTCGATCATCGGGATGGGGCTGGGCCCCGTCCTCGTCGCCAGCCTCGGCCGCTTCGGGCGCGCTGCCCCGCTCGCGCTCACCTGGGGCATCTCGCTCAACAGCATTGCGGGGATGGTGGGCTGTATCCTCTTCTTCGGTTTGTCGCTGCGGATCTTCCGCGAGGCGCTCCAGCGCAACGCCTAATCCGCGCTCACGGCACACGGCGGCGCGCACGACGATTCCATCATGTATCTGCTTCGCGCGCGGGCGCGCCGTGCGCACTCGGCATGGCGTGATCCTGCCCGTTACCATCTCGCGCCAGATCGAAAAACATAAGATTCTTCTTATGAATAAGCTATATTTGGCTATTTGTCTTATTTAACTGCCCCTGCCATCCCTGACGAACGAAATAGAACAAGAGCGCCGTCCGAGGCGCCGAGGTCGTGGGCACATCCCCGACCGAAGGGTTCAAGAGAGAGGGAGGGGGAGGCGCATGTCTAGGCTCAGAAACATTCTTGTCACCGGCGTGGCTACCGCCTGCTGGATCGTGTCTGCGGACGCGCAGGTAGCGGCCACGGGCGACGTCGCCATCACCGGCAATGCTGGCGCGGCAAGCGACGCCGATCCCGGAGATGAAATCATCGTTACTGCCCAGCGCCGCGCGCAGTCGGTGCAGGATATCGGCATCGCGATCTCAGCCTATAGCGCGCAGGCGCTGGCGTCCAAGGGCGTCGCCACCAGCGCCGATCTCGGCAGGATCACACCGGGCGTCTTCGTCTCGGGAAGCGCCGGCGGCCAGAGCAGCCAGTTCAGCATTCGCGGCGTGACCCAGAGCGATTTCAACGACGCCATCGAGGCGCCCGTCGCAGTCTACACCGACGAGACCTATATTCCGTCGCAGCAGGGGCAGACCCTTGCCGCCTATGATCTGGAGCGGGTCGAGGTACTCAAGGGGCCGCAGGGCACCTTGTTCGGCCGCAACGCGACCGGCGGCCTCGTACAGTTCGTGGTGCGCAAGCCGACGGATCAATGGTCGGCCAACGCGAGCGCCGATTATGGCCGCTTCAACCTTGTGAAGCTCGAAGCTGGGCTCGGCGGCCCGGTCGCGGAAGGTGTGTCCTTCCGCCTCTCTGGTTATCTGCGGCGGCACGACAATATTTTCCACAACGTCGCGCCGACGGGCGGGCTCGCGGCGGGTTCGCCCACCAGCCTTTCAGGCAATCTCAACCCGTGCTGCCACGATGTCTGGAACGATGACTCGCTGGCGTTTCGCGGACAGCTCCAGTTCGAGCCGACCGAGCGGCTGAAGATCCGTTTGAGCGGCGCTTATGCGCGGCAAAAGACCAACGGAGCGCCGGTCATCGAGCGGCCGACGATCGCGACCCTCGACGCGCAGGGCCGCGTGGTTCAGACCGACTTCGCATCGTCGGCCGAGACGCGGATCGCGATCAATCCCAATGGCGGCAATGTCGGCAGCAGCCGCCCTGACCTGTTCACGTTTGCGCCCGCCTCGGGCGGGCGTGCGCCGGGGGCGGATTTCTTCGGCTATGACGGCCGACAGGTGACGGGGCTGCGCACCTCGCTCGATTTCACCGGCGACGATATCAACAGCTTCTCGGATTACGATGCGGCGCTGCATGTCGATTACGATCTCGGCGGCGGCGTGTCGCTCGCCTCGATTTCCGATTACAAGCTGAACAAGAAGCAGCTCTTCGTCGATCTCGAAGCCTCGCCCGTCAATGTCGGCGCGTTCCAGACCCGCGCCCATGATGCGAGCTTCGCGCAGGAACTCCGGCTCAGTGGCTCGGCTTCGGGCTTCCGCTGGACGGCGGGCGGCTATTTCCTCGATATCGACGCCAAGTCCACGCGCGGTCTCGGCGGCCCGGCGGGATCGTTCCTGTCGGGGCTCTTTGGCCTGCAGTCGGTCGGCGTCGACGTGTCGAACCTGCTGCGGCTGCGCACGCGTTCGCTCTCCATCTTCGGCCAGGCGGAATATGATCTCGCGCCGCGCTGGACGCTGATCGTGGGCGCGCGCGGCATTCGCGAGCGCCAGGATTACGACTTCGCGTCGGTCGCGGCGGCAAATGTCGATCCCTTCCACGTCGATGGAAGCCCGGTGGTGTTTCCTCTGCAGCCGTCCTTCACAGATCGCCGCGTGCAGAAGTTGTGGACCGGCAAAGTTCAGCTCGAATTTCGGCCGGTCGGCGGGCTGCTGCTGTATCTCGGCGCCAATCGCGGTGTGAAGGCCGGAAGCTACAATGCGCTGTTCCTGCCGCCGCCGCTTCCCAACAACCAGATTCCGTACAAGCCGGAGCGGCTGCTGACGGGGGAGGGCGGCTTCAAGGCCTCGCTGCTCGATCGCCGGCTGACGATCAACGGCTCGGTCTATTATTACGACTATCACGATTATCAGGCGTTCACTTTCCAGACGGTCGGCGGCTACGTGCAGAATAAAGATGCACGTAATTACGGCGTGGATCTTGAAGTCACCGCCCGGCCAACCGAAGCGCTGACCGCTACGCTGGCTGCATCGTTGATGCATGCCAAGGTCAAGGATGTGGAGATCGCGCCGGGGCTGTTCCGCGATGTGCGGCCCACCTATGCGCCCAACCGCCAGATCAGCGCGAGCCTCGAATATCGCCTGCCGGTAGAGGTGGCGAACGGGCAGCTAAGCGCGCTGGTCGATGGCAATTATACGTCGAATTTCTTCAATAATATCCGTAACTTCAATTCGACCAGGATCGCGGGTTACACCCTTGTAAACGCCGCGCTTAACTGGAAGGACGCGAGCGGACGCTGGAGGCTGTCAGGCCGCGTCTCGAATATCTTCGACAAGCGCTATTATGGGATCGGTTTCGATCAAACCGAGGTAACCGGCGGCACGCAGATGCAGCTCGGTAATCCGCGTTGGTGGACCTTGTCGGTCAGCTACAGCCTCTGAATACCTACCTAGCCCGGTGGTGCGACTGCGGGGCGAGCGGAGAATGAAATGAAGGCCTATCTCAAAAACAGCTGGTACATGGCGGCTTGGTCGAGTGAGCTGGATGGAGGCGCTCTGGTTTCACGCCGGCTGCTTGATATTCCGACGGTGATTTTCCGCGGCGCTGATGGTCAGGCCACGGCGCTGCGCGATCGGTGTCCGCATCGGTTCGCGCCGCTGTCTCGCGGGAAGCTGGACAACGGTGTCATCGAATGCGGCTATCATGGTTTGCGCTTCGATGAGACGGGTCAATGCGTCGGTGGCTTCTTCCCGGGAACTGGTTCGTCATCCATACGCGCGCAATCCTTCCCCACTGTCGAGCAGGATAGCATCATCTGGTACTGGCCGGGTGAACCTGAGAAGGCAGAGATCGCGCTTATTCCCCGCTTCGAATATCTGTCCGATCCGGCTTACAAAACCATCGACGGCGTATCACTCGTTAGCGCCTATTACGAACTCATCACCGACAACCTTATGGATCTCTCGCACATCGAGTTTCTCCATCCAGCTTTCTGCGGCGTCCTTCAGGCAGCCAAGCACAGCGCCGTTCGAGATGGTGATACAATCAATTCGAACTGGTGGGCACCCAATGTCCCTCCGACCGGTGCGATCCAGCTGTGGTGGCCCGACAATAATGGGCGCATCGACCACTGGCTGGATATGCGATGGGACGCTCCCGCTTCGATGCTACTCCATGTCGGCGCGACGCACCCTGGCGCGGCGCGTGAAGACGGCATGTTTCAGCCTTCGGTCCATATACTCACGCCCGAGACCGAGGACAGCACACACTATTTCTGGAATGCCGGAATGCCCAGGGACAATCGTCTCGACATGCAGGAGATTGGGCGCCTGTTTGCGCTGTCCTTCGACGAAGAAGATGCACCGATGCTCGAAGCGGTGCACCAGGCGATGGGGGATGCCGATCTGTTCGATCTGGATCCGCTCCTCCTGCGGATCGATAGCGGTGCCGTCCTCGCGCGCAGGCGTTTGCGCGCGTTGATCGAGGACGAGGCACGGGACTCGGCGGTTTACAAGGCGCCGCACCGAACCGCCGAGGAATCTCACTCGTAGTTTAAAGTCTTCATCACAAGGGAGAATTCGATGGATGTCGCGACCCAGGCAAACCGTTACCTGTTGCCGGAAAGTCCGATCCTGAGTCTGGTAGAGCGAGACCGGCGCTGGGCCGCATTGCGCAAGATGATGGAACGGCTAGACCTCGAAGCGCTGGTCGTCTTCGGGTTACGCGGCCGCGAGCGTTACGAGGGATATCTTTCCAACGAATCCATCGAGGGGATCGTGATCCTTCCGCTTCGCGCCGAACCTACGTACGTCACCTGGACCTATCACCGGGTAACGAGGCGTTTCCCGGCAAATATGCAGGACACGGACTTCTGGATCGACGATGTCCGTGCTGGGCCGACCGGCCCGCTGATCGCATCGGTCCTGAAGGAAAGGAACCTTTCATCGAGCCGCATCGGAGTGGTCGGGCTCGACAGCAAGTCGCCCGGCGAGATGGAGGGTATTGTTCCCTATCGAACTTGGATGGCTGTCACGAGCACGCTGCCCGATGCCCGGTTCGTCGACGTGACCGTTGAATTCAGCAAGGTCATGGTCGTCAAAAGCGCGGAGGAACAACGACTGGTTCGACATGCGGCGCAGATCGGTGAAAAAGCGTGCGAGGCGATGCTGGAAGTGACCCGAGCTGGCGTCCGTGAGCGCGACATCTACGCCGCGATCATGGAGGTGGTGCACAAAAACGCGGCCTTCGGCCCGCCGCCCAGCCTCATCATCAGCATTGGCGCCGACGATATCGGATGGGCGCCGCCCTACTGGACCTACGCCGGTGGGGAGTCCCGCATCGTCCGTGAAGGCGATCTCGTGCAGGCCGAGATATTTCCCGCCTATGGCGGCATGGAAACGCAGATGCAGATGTCAATCGCGATCGAGCCCGTCCCCGCCGTCCTGCACGAACTGGCGGCGATCACACGGCAAAGCTACGAGATCGGCTTGGCCGCCGCGCGGCCGGGGATCAGCTTCGCCGAAGTCGACAAAGCGATGGCGGGCCCGGCTCGCGACTGCGGCTGCTGGACTTTGACGCCTTTAATCCACAGCGTGAATCCCCTCGTCCTCGTCGGCCAGATCGGGATCAACATCGAAAATGTCCCGCCCGCAATGAACCATGGCGGAGCCCGGGCCATTCCGCCGTTCAACGACATGATCCTCGAACCCGGTATGGTCTTCGCGCTCGAACCCGACGCATGCCGCGACAATCATCGGGTGAACATTGGTGGCACCATCATCATCAATAAAGATGGCTGTGAAGAGATTAACGAACTGCCGACGCAGATGAATATGGCAGGCTGATACCAATGTGAGCGTATCGGAGCCTAATCGGAACTTGATAGATGACAAGGATGGGGAGTGTGTTGATGGATGATGGCATGGTAGAAACCGTCAATCGCGCTGCCGAGGCCGGGCGCTCGCCGTTTTACGACAGGGCGCGACAGCAAAATCTTGCGCCATTGTGGCGGGTGCTCGGCGGACTCGTGACCGAGTTCCCCCGGTCTACGGCGGTGCCGGCAATCTGGCGGTACGGCGACGTCCGACCCTATCTCATCGAAGCATGCGGACTGATCTCGACAGAGGAGGCAGAGCGTCGTGTGCTGGTGTTCGAGAATCCCGGATTGCCAGGCCAGTCTCGTATCACCCCCAGCCTGTTCGCCGGCTATCAAATCATCCTGCCGGGTGAAGTCGCGCCGGCGCACCGCCATGTCGCTTCGGCGCTGCGGTTTATCATTGAGGGCAAAGATGCCTATACCGCGGTGGCTGGCGAGCGGACGATGATGGCGCCGGGCGATTTCGTCATCACGCCGTCCTGGACCTGGCATGATCATGGCAACGAATCCGATGGTCCAATGGTGTGGATCGATGGCCTCGACATGCACATCGTCAATCTGTTAAGCGCTAGCTTCCGCGATAGCTATCCG
Organism: Sphingomonas sp. Root710; assembly: GCF_001429065.1. Taxonomy (GTDB): domain Bacteria; phylum Pseudomonadota; class Alphaproteobacteria; order Sphingomonadales; family Sphingomonadaceae; genus Rhizorhabdus. The sequence goes on along the minus strand of NZ_LMIB01000020.1, from coordinate 6,597 downwards.
GGCGCGGCCCATCCGCTGACCCGGCCGGAGGGCAGCGCTTATGCCGAGGCGGGGAGCAATCTTCTCCCCGTCGATTTCCAGTGCGGTTCGCAGACCTCGCCGATATTCAATTATCCCTATCGCGCCAGCCGCGAAGCCATTCATCGCTACAGCCTGACGCGCGATCCCGATCGGCATCACGGCTACAAGATGATCTATATCAACCCAGTAACGGGCGGCTCCGCTATGCCGACGCTCACCACCGCGCTGCAACTCCTGCCTGCGGGCTTCGCGACGGCGCCCTATCGCTCGACGGCGGGTACCATTTTCTCGGTGATCGAGGGCATGGGCACCGTTACCATCGGGGACAACAGCTTAGAATTTGGTCCCAAGGATCTCTTCGTCGCCCCAAGCTGGTTCCCGCTTTCGTTCAGCGCAGCTAGCGAGGTCGTCCTGTTTTCCTATTCCGATCGCGTCGTGCAGGAAAAGCTCGACATCTTCCGGGAATCATACGTCAATGACTGACAAATATCTTTTCGAGCCCACAGTCACAACGGTGCCGATCGAGGGGCGTACGGAATCTTTTCCGGTGCGCCGTATCTATTGCGTCGGCCGCAACTATGCCGAGCATATCCGCGAAATGGGGGGCGATGCACGGCAGCCGCCATTCTTCTTTCAGAAGCCCACCGACGCGATCGTGCATGATGGCGCCACCGTTGCCTATCCGCCTTACACGCAGGATTTCCAGCACGAGATCGAACTCGTTTTGGCGATCGGCAAAGGCGGTCGCGACATTGCCAAGGAAGAAGCCTCGGCGCACGTTTTCGGCGTGGCTATTGGAATCGATCTGACGCGGCGCGATGTGCAGGTCGAAGCCCGCAAGGCGGGCCGGCCGTGGGAAATCGGCAAATCCTTCGATCGGTCAGCACCGATTGGTGCGATCCGTCCGATCGCGGATCGCGGCATTCCCTCAACCGGCTTTATTGAGCTGCTGGTGAATGATGAGGTGCGGCAGCGGGGCGATCTGTCCGAGATGATCTGGAAGCCCGCGGAGATCGTCAGCAAGCTGTCTGAACAGTATCGTATCGAGCCCGGTGATCTCATCTATACAGGAACGCCGTCCGGCGTTGGGCCAATGTCCGTTGGAGATCGTGTGAAAGGGCGGATTGAATCGCTCGGTGCGATTGCCGTTCTGATTGCTCCACCGGGAGAATGAAGTAACCGTGCTCAGCGATGCCCTACATTATGATATGGTCGTATGGCGGATATATTCGCGAGACAGCACTTGGGCTCGGGATGAACACTCGAGAACGGCGTTTTCGATCTCTCCATGCTCCCTGACGTCGTTGCGCATGGTCCTTAGACAGCGCCCGCTAGCGATAGGCAGCGGTGGGGGACGGTACAGGTCCGTCGCACGGTAGCAGGACTTCATTGTCGCACCGAGCAACAAGCGCCTCGTGAAATTGCTCGTGGATGAACTCCCCATAGTCGGCGATCTTGGCCGTCACGGGAGAATTCCTTGTCGCCTTTTTGAGTTGGCGAAGCGCGGCTAAAATGTCGCCTTCCCAATTGTATAATCAAGTGCCATAGTAAAGGTCAGCACAAACAGCTCGACTCCGGCTCTCGCCTCACGCAGCTCAACGAGACGCTTCTTGCTCACAGGTGTGACACAAAAGCCGTTTTAATCGCTTGCATAAATCAGCCCTTAGCTCACAAAGCGCGAGTGATATCGGCCCACAGAGGCCCGACGAGCGGGCTCAAATTCTGAATCCGACCGTTTGCTTGCTAGACTAGCTGGGGAATTATATCCCCACTTCGTGCGGTTTATCGGCGGGGAAAAATATGACATAGCCGCTGGTGACGGGATTGCGAATGAGTGGGTCGGAATGCTTCGCGGGATCTCTGACTGTCCGCAATCTCGGAATGCGTTTCCCCATCTATTTCAAAAGAGAAGATCGAGAACTCCATCTGTGGATTTTACGAATGCTGGTGCGCTGGAAGCCGTTTCTGCGGGCGTAATCCGCTTGGAATCAGGCCTTCGAACGGCCACCCTCCATCGAGAGGCGTTAGTTTCGAAACCGCCTGATCCAGACGTCGCATAATAGATGCGTTATATATATTCTAGATTTTTATATTTGCGTTGAACGGCTTTTTTGGGAACCCTGAGCCTTGATATTACAAATAGGGGCCTGCGCAGGAGGCAGCAGATGAGAGAAGATATTGCGCCCGTTATAACTTCGATGCTTTTTCTGCCGTTGCCGATTTAGCAAAACTCGGAATTCTTTATGCCTTTATCATCGCAGTGTGTGCCTATTTAGTGACGGTCTGAGATGCCACAGCTTCCGAGGCGGCGGCCTGAGATCCGACAACTCGAGATATTTCTCAAAGTTGTCGAAACCCGGAATTTCGCGGCCGCCGCACGTCAACTTGGCACGAGCCAGCCGGCGATCAGCCAAACCATTGGACGCCTGGAAGAAATCGTGGGCGCCGATGTATTTGAACGCAAACGCGGATCTCCGGTGGAATTGACGCCGATCGGTCGCGCGATATTGCCGTCGGCTCGATCATTGATACACACGATCGATCAGCAATTGGCAACCGCAATTGCAACAGCCCAAAGTCGAAGGGGTTCATTAACTGTTGGCTTCTACACCGGACTTGGTACAGGACCACTTTGCGACGGCATCGCAGCCTTCGCAGCAGAACGCCCTGACGTGAGGCTGCGGCTTATAGAAGCCTTACCACACGAACTGCACCGCCAATTAAATGAGCGGACGATTGACGTTATGTTCGTCGCTTTGTTGCCGGACCTTTCATCGGCGACGATAGTGCAGGAACGTTTATGGGACGAGCGAATGCTGGTGGCACTTCCAGATCGACATCCAATGGCTTCCGAAAATTCGCTAGGCTGGGACGATATCGCCAAACTTCGGATCTTGATGCGAGCGAATGGTAGCGACCAGACAGGCCATCACGCCGTTCTAGCCCGCATCGGTGCACGACCGCTTGACTGCGAATTTCACGATGTTTCGCGTGGTGCGCTTGTCGAAATGGTGCGCATGGGTCTCGGCGCCACAATATGCGTTCAGTCCGCCGCGAATGTTCGTCCGGGTATCACGTACGTGCCTATTAGCGGCGCGAAGGCGCTTGTAACCATCGAGGCTGTGTGGAAGCGGAGCGATCGTAACCCGATCCGACACAGCCTATTAAAGTCTGTCCGAGATAGCGCGCGAGCCACCCACGTTGATCTGCGACCATTTCTCGCCAAATGATCCCTCTCCGTCGGACGAATTGTTAGCGCGTGGCCACGACGCTCAACCCCCTAAGAGGCTGTGTCAGAACGCCACCGTAACGGTGGACGGCCGAGCTTCGATGTGATTCCGAGGGGTTGCGACACCAACCTTGGAAGCCATCATGTGGAACCCGACCGCCCGCGCGCATCATAGCCGCGCGCAGCTTCGCTATGGAAGCGATCTTACCGACGCGGAATGGCATTTGATCGAACCGTATTTGCCTGCACCATGCCAATGCGGACGGCGAAGGCGTTGGCCGATGCGAGAGATTATCGAAGCCATTTTCTATTTGCTGCGGGCAGGATGTCCCTGGCGACTTTTGCCTGACAGCTTTCCGCCATGGCGCACGGTTTACCGGTGGTTCTGCACCCTGCGCGACGATGGGATATTCGAAAGCCTCAACCACCATCTCGTCCAGATCGACCGCGTCCGAACAGGGCGAGAACCAATGCCATCGGCGGCGGCTATTGACAGCCAGAGCGTAAAGACAACCGAAGCGGGTGGACCGCGCGGCTATGACGCAGGGAAAAAGATCTTGGGCCGCAAGCGCCACGCCATGGTCGATACGGACGGCCGCGCGCTTGAACTACTGGTTCATGGCGCTGATGTGCAGGACCGAGACGGCGCAGTGCCTTTGCTCAGGCAGTCACGCCAGCGGCACCCCTTGGTCGAGCACGCCTATGCCGACAGCGCCTACAACAGCGATCGCGTCCGGGACGCCACCTCCATCACGATAGAAATCGTCCGAAAATTCGCCGATCAGACCGGCTTCGTCGTCCATCCCAGACGATGGGTGGTCGAACGGACCTTCGCATGGCTTAACCGAAATCGTCGATTGGCCAAGGACTTCGAGCGAACCATCAAATCCGCAACTGCCCTACTCTATGCCGCCGCTGCCATCGTCCTCATCAGGCGTATCGCTCGTTACGCATAAGATTCAAGACAGGCTCTAAGATTCGCTCCTTGTTGAGTTCGGGAAGTCCATCCTTGGAAAACAACTCTGCTGGCCGCAGGTCGAGCGCTTCGCAAACTCCCATATCGTCAGCAACGTGACATTCTGCTCGCCACGCTCCATCAGACCGACATAGGCGCGGTCGACACCCATTTTCGCGCCGACGGCCTCTTGGCTAAGGTTGGCAGCAAGGCGAAAGCGACGAAGTTTGCGGCCAAAGAGCTTGCGCATGTCCATCGCAAGGTTAGAAGCGATGCGGTTACTTTAGTGCTTCTGTAATGGGCCTTCATTCGTCAAGTCCCTCTGAATGATTATCTCGTCGCCGGGATCATGCTTCTGTCCGTGGTCAACACGAAGGTCGCCACACCATGCCATCAGATCCTCAAGCCGACAGGTCAATCTAGGAAGCGTGCTTCGCCGAGGCGATCACAGCACTACACACGACCTTGCCAAGCCTGCGTCCCAGCGACGGGACCTCATCAAACGCAGTCCTTCTAATTGCCTACGTCAATCACATAGCTCTCCTCACGCCGCGACGGCATTCGCGCTCCAGCGAAAGTCCGTCGTATCCATCCACATGCGGTGCAGGACGACGCCCAGCTTGCGCGCCAGCGCCACCTTCGCGCGCTTCATGCCACGGCGCTGCGCCACATCGAGGGCCCAGCGCTTGAGGCTGGAAAAGCGCGTTGCCCGCGTCAACATGATATGCGCTGCTTCAAACAAGGCGGTCCGCACCATCGCATCGCCGACCTTGCTGACACCGCCATCCCGGTCCGTTTCGCCGGATTGATATTTCTTCGGCGTGAGCCCGAAATAGGCGCCCACCGTGCTCGATTTCCCGAACCGCGACGGATCATCCACGGCAGATCGATAGGTCAACGCGACCAGCGCGCCCACGCCAGGCGTCGTCATCAATCTCTGGCAGACCTTGTCGGCGCGGGCGATTTTAAGCATCGCCCGGTGGAGACGCGTGAACTCGTCCCACAGTGTTGTGCGCGCTGCCAGCATCCCGCCGATCACCATCGACAATGCGGCCTGTCCTTCGATCAGTTCATGAATGCGCGCCTCGAAACGTCTGCGGCTGACCTCGCCAACCTTCAATCCGTAGCCACGCAGGATACCCCGGATGCTCAGTTCCACGTCGAGGAGCTTGCCCTGCAAAAGCTTGCGTCCGACCAGAAGCGCTCGGATGTCCTGGGCCGGTGGCGATTTTGCATGAACCGGACGATACCAACCCATGCGGAGCAACTGCGCGATCCCCCGCGCATCCTTCCGGTCCGTTTTCACCGTCATCGCCGAAAGCGCCGCTTTCACATGCCGTGTCTCCAGCAACACGACTTCCCGTCCCGATGCAACCAGCGCCGCGTGCAGCCACTGGGAAAGTGGACCCGCCTCCAGGCCGATGCGAACCAGCTCCAGATCCAGCTCGTCGAAATAGCCAATCAGGCACTCGGGCTCGCTCGCCACCTTGACCTCGCGCACCACTTTGCCCTTCGCATCCACCACGCAAACGCTGCTCTCTTTCAGAGAGACATCGATTCCGGCATAATAGTCCATGGCTGTTCCTCTCATGATGCTCGAGGCCGATCGCTCGGACCTCGTTCCAACACCATCATTCTGAGGGACAGCCACCCACCTGGCTACCTTGGAGACGCCGGCCCATTACGGCATCTACGTATTATAAAACCCGCAAGACTGGAATCTGAATGGCCCAGCGATCCGATCAGAATGCAGAAATCGGTAACTGGGCTCCTGCACGATGCGCAGTTGACCGACGCGTTGAAGTGGACTGCCCGCGATGACTGGTCCGGGTCCGGCGTTAGCTTCCGGCTTGGTGAAGCGCTTGGGTTCTGTGGTCCGGGTCCGGCGTTAGCTTCCGGCTTGGCCTACCCCGATCGGGGTAGGCCAAGTTTCTGACCTGGCAAGGTATTCCNTGAAGCGCTTGGGTTCTGTGGTCCGGGTCCGGCGTTAGCTTCCGGCTTGGCCTACCCCGATCGGGGTAGGCCAAGTTTCTGACCTGGCAAGGTATTCCACAGGGGTCAGATTGCCAAGACCCATGTGAGGACGGCTAACGTTGTAGTCCCGCCTCCAGGCCTCGATCAGCCGCTTGGCCTCTGGCAGCGAAGCGAACCAGTGGACATTGAGACATTCGTCCCGGACCGACCCGTTGAACGTCTCGATATAGGCATTGTCCGTAGGCTTGCCGGGTCGGCTGAAGTCGATCCGCACACCATGATGGTAGGCCCACAGATCGACCAGGCGACCGGTAAATTCGGCGCCATAGCACATTGGGAAGCGGCCTGATCAAGGGCCGGATTGCCTTGATGGAGACAAGGGCGCGTAGCGCCCGCCGGCTTCATCAAGGCAGTCATG
>NZ_LMIB01000019.1 GCF_001429065.1 Sphingomonas sp. Root710 | reverse complement strand
TCGGACATTATGACGCTTTTCACAACCATGTAGGCCTCACCTCAAGATTTGTTCGCCAGACAACGCTAAGCTGGAAATACTGAGAACATCCTAGGCGACGAGCCGAAGTCTGCCGTTCGGGTCGTGGAGTGCTCGGTACCCGCGGTTGCCGCTGAAAGATGCATCTTCCCAAAGGTAGTCACCTGTGAGGCCGATATGCGACCAACCCAGAGGTGAGACGTGCGCTAGCAGTGTTTCGTCGATCTCAATTCCCGAGTACCGCAGGTGATCGGCGGCCCGGCCGAGATAGAGGGCATTCCAGTATGCAATGGCGGCGATGAGCAAGTTGAGCCCAGATGCGCGGTATTGCTGGTTCTCAAGAGTTCGATCGGTGAACCGGCCCTGGCGGTTGGTGTAGACGGCGTCTACCAGAGCGTGCCGGGCCTCTCCCTTGTTCAATCCGGCTTGGCAGGCGCGGCGCAAATCCGGCTGTTCCAGCCAGTCGAGCGTGAACAACGTCCGCTCGATGCGGCCAAGTTCGCGAAGGGCAAGGTCAAGCTTGTTCTGCCGGCGATAGGCGGAAAGCTTGCGCAGGATGATAGATGGAGCAACAGTTCCTTCCCGAATTGAGGCGGCCATTCGGACGAGATCATCCCACTCTGCCTCAATGGTGCCGACCTTGATCGCCTGGCCGAACAGACATTCGATGCCTTTGTAGTTTGCACCGGATACGATGGTTCCGAGCCGCCGGTCTGCAAGATCACGCATTCGAGGGACGAAACGGAACCCGAGCAGGTGGCACAGGCCAAAGACGTGATCCGACGCACCGCCGGTATCGGTATACAGCTCCTTCAGTGGCAATTCGCGGGCCCCTAGCATCAGGCCGTCGAGCACGTATGGGGCTTCGTTTGCGGTGGCAGACATGACGCGCGAACTGAACGAGGCAAAATGGTCGGAAAGGTGCGAGTAAATTTTGATACCTGGCTCGTGACCGTATTTTGCGTTGATCTCGGCTGCGCCCGATCGGATCCGGCCGGTGCGGAAGAACTGGCCGTCGGATGATGCACTGACACCTTCGCCCCAGTTTCGCGCGAACGGGAGGCGGTGATGTTCGCGCACAATCTGGGCCAGAGCAGCCTCGTAGTTCTCGGGCGAGATATACCAGTTCTGGGTCCAGGCGAGCTGCGCATATGTGACGCCCTGGCTGGCGTTGGCCATGCGTTCGACGCCGAGATTCGTACCATCCGCCAGAATGGCGGCGAGCACGGCAGCGGGCTTATCGTGCTCCTTGCCCGAGCGGACATCCCGAAATGCAGAGAGAAATCCGGTACGTTCAGCGACTTCGAGCAGGAGTTCGGTAATTCGGACGCGCGGGAGTAGGGCATCGAGTTTGCGGTCAAGAGCTTCCGCTTCTGGTGGAGTCGCCGCTTGCAGCGGAACGACTTTCAGCTTTTCGCGAACGAGCGTCACGCCAGGCAAGCGGCCGGTCCGCAGCTGATGCGCGAAGTGACGCAATCGCCGATCAAGTTCGGCGCTCTTATGAGCCAGATATTCTCCGGAATTCACGTTGATCGGCAGTTCGGAGATTGCCGATTGTGCGGCCTTGCGGGGGAGCAGATAGGCGTCGAAACGCTGGTAAGCCCGCGTTCCTTCGACCCAGACATCGCCCGCTCGCAGTTTATCTCGAAGTGTCGCCAGCACGGCCGTCTCGTAGCGCGGACGGCTGACCTTTCCTCCCTCCATTATCAATTTGGACCAATGCCGATTGGAAAAGGGCATCGGCGGGTTTGCTGGCAACTGCGTACCCCAACTGCCGTTGGCCTGCTTGAGGAGATCGAGAGCGGAGAGCAGGTTGGTCCCGCTGCCCGAGGCCTTGAACGTGAATGTGTCGAGGAAGTTGCGGGAGAACCGGCGCAGTGTAGCGTATCGCTCGGTTGCAAGAACCAGAGTGTCCTCCTGAGCGAGATCCGCCAAGGCATCGACGTGCGGACGGGCTGCCATCAGGCGATGCCAGCCCACCATCTCATCGACCAGGACCAGCGGATCGCCGCCAGTTTCCTCTGCCATATCCAGCGCCGCGATCGTTGCACCAAACAGTCGCATGAGCTTGCCGACCGAAGGTGCTGTGTCCTGATAGCGGCGTTCCTGGCCACGCTTGGCTCGGGTGAACAGCCCGCCAATGAGGCGCTCGAACATCAGGATTGCGGCATCTGCAAGCTTGACCTCGAGATTGACGACCGCGGCTGCCAGCGTCGCTCTGCGGCGATTGTGGGAATAGTCGGCCAACAGAAACGGCGGAGCGACGCTGCCCTCGCGCACGAATTGGCCAAAGCGGAAGCCCGTGGTTGCTAGGCTGATTGCCGGTTCAATCCCGAGATCACGTATGAACCGCAGCCGCTTGAGAAGCGCATTCATGTTCTTGGTTGACGGAGATCCGGGCATATCCCGCAACCAAGCCAGCGGCGTCATACCAAGGGCTGGGTCATTGATCAGGAGTGCGTCGAGCAACTCCAATGTACTGCCGCCCAGTTCGGCGACGATTTCCGATGCTGCGCGCTTACGAGCGCGTGCTCTCCCGGCAAGCCCGGCCCGCTCGAGGGTGTCGGGCAGGGGCAGAATAAAGCGCTCCGCCTTCAGGTTATCCATCAAGGATCTGGCAATTGTTTCTCCGCGGTCACTGCGCATGGCTGCACGGGCTGCAAGTTCAATAGCGTGGGCAACATCCGCGCGTGTGAACGGCCTAAGACCGAGGTAATCAGCGGCAATTGAGCTGTGGTCGGTTCGCGTTTGCGGACGTTGGCCATAGGCACCGTATGTGCCCGGAGCGACGCCAAGCTGCGCAGACAGGTAGTTGAGTATAGCATCGGGGATGTCCGAGTTCGTGCGCAGCCCAAACCCAGGATGCCGCAGTAAGGCAAGGTGAGCAGCAATACCGAGCCGATTAACGGGGCCTCGTCGCTTTCCGATGATATCCAGGTCTTCGACCGTCAGCGTGTAGTTCCTGATGATCGAGAAGTGGTCGGTTCTTGGTAGGAATAGCCGCTCGCGCTCTTCCCGCGTCAGTAAATTGCGCCGCGCCATGTTGTACCCCGCCTGAGTCGGAATGACCCCCCAATCGGTCAGGCTAGACCCGCGCAATGGGGCAGGCATGCAAAAAGGTTATTGCAGAGTTTCAGAGACATCTCCGGCTTAGCGTTGTCTGGCGAACGAACCTTGAGGTGCCCCCTAGCCGCGCAATGGGGCAGGCATGCAAAAAGGTTATTGCAGAGTTTCAGAGACATCTCCGGCTTAGCGTTGTCTGGCGAACGAACCTTGAGGTGCCCCCTATAATGTATGGGCTATGAGGCCGCGCAGGTCATGCGGGGGCGAGTGCGTGCGAAAAACGGTCTTCTGGTCCTGGCAGAGCGATCTCGACGGCCGCGTTACGCGCGACGTGATCCGCACTGCGCTCGATGAAGCGATCACGATCCTTGCGGCCGAACTCGAGGAGGCCGATCGGCCGAGCCTGACGTCTGACACGCAAGGGGTTGCGGGCACGCCCGACATCGTGGCGACGATCCTCGCCAAGATCGACGAAGCGGCGGTGTTCGTCGGCGACGTGACGCCGATCGCGCTCTCCGACAGCGGCAAGGCGTGCGCCAATCCCAATGTGCTGCTCGAGATGGGCTATGCCAACAAGGCACTGACCTCGCACCGCGTGATCCAGGTTTGGAACACCGCCTTTGAAGGCGCGATCGTCGAGAAGCTCCCGTTCGACCTGCGTGGGCGGCGGGGGCCCCTGAGCTTTGACCTGCCGATCGGCGCCGACACCACGACCCTGCGTGCGGCCCGCACCAAGCTCGCCAAGGAGCTTGCTGGTGCGCTCAAGCTCGCGTTCGACACGCTTCCGCCTCCGTCGCCTGAGGCCGTACATTGGCAGCCGCCATTCTCGGGTGACACCGATATATGGTTTGACCCTGGCGCGGAGCAGACGGTCACCCACCCCACCCATGGTTCAAGCAAGATTCGCTGGAAACCCGGAGCCCATGGCTATGCCCGTCTTATTCCGTCGAAATGGGCGGCAAAGCCGGGCGCAAAAAGGTCTATTGCCGAACATCCGGGGCATCCAGCTCTGATCGGCAATGCGGGCTCGCTTGGCTACGGCGTCAGCCGCGGGGGCGCGATGATCTATCGACCCGATGCGGCGGAGGAAGGGGTCTATCCCACGGGCGCGCTCACCCAGTGGTTCGAGAAAACCGGCGAGTTCTGGGGGATTGCGAACGAATTTCTGTTCACGCCGAAGAGCGGCCGGCTCACGGTCGCCACGGGATACATCTTCAAGCAGTGGATGTCGTTCCTCGAACGCAACTGCGCCCTTGCGCTCGCCCATGGCGGTTCGCTGCCGATCCATGTGCGGCTTGGGATCACCGGCCTCGACGGCACCTGGTGGCCGGCGGGGCGGTACGATTTCGGGGATGAAGGCTTTGCGGCCGTCGAGCCGTCGTTCGAATATGATGCAACGCTGACCTCGGACGGCAAGGACAGCCTCCGCAACGTCGCTGTGGCGGCGTTCAATGCACTTGCCGAGATCTACGGCGTCGCGGCGCATACGCTTGATGAGATCGAGGCGCTGGGTCGGTAGGATGGCCGAGGTCATCCTGCCTGCCGTGATCGGGCCCCGCGCCACGGCTGAGGGGAAGGATCTCGCCTGGGAGATCACCAAGCTCCAGGCGGGTGCGACCATCACCGTCAACAGCGAGCTTGTTGCCGCCTACCAGGCCGCCTCCTCGCCCCACAGCATCCGTGCGCTCTCCAGCGATATCGAGGCGTTCGATCTCTGGTGCCGAAGGGCGGGCCGTACCACCCTGCCCGCCACGGCCGAAACGGTCGGGGACTATCTTGACGCCCGCGCGGAGAACGGGAGCAAACCGGCCTCGCTCGCGCGCTATAAGGCGTCGATCGGCAAGGTCCATCAGCTGCTCGAACTCAAGGATCCGACCCAGGCGCAGCTCGTGAAGCTCCGCCTTGCCGCCATCCGACGTCGCGTGGGCACCGCGCAGAAACAGGCGCGGCCGCTACGCTTCAAGGGGCCGGTCAAGGACGTCGAGCGCGACCAGGCCCGTGGCCTCAATATCCGGGCACTGCTGGAAAGCTGCGCCGACGATCTCCCCGGCCTGCGTGATCGGGCATTGCTATCGACGGCCTATGACACGGGTCTGCGTGCGTCCGAGCTCGTCGCGATCGGGATCGAGCACATCATCGAAGCGATCGATCCCGAGGCACGGTTGCTCGAAATTCCGCGGAGCAAGGGCGACCCGGACGGCGAGGGGGCTACCGCCTATCTGAGCCCGCGCAGCGTGCGCGCGATCCGCGCATGGTGTAAGGCCGCTCACATCGAACGAGGGCCGCTATTCCGGCGCGTACAGGTGCGGCGGTACAAGGCTCGACCGGCGGTGAAGGGCAGGCGGATCGAGACGATTTCAGGGCGCGAGACCTGGGATCTGCGCAAGACGCTGCCGAAACCGGCGGTGCCAGCTCGCGTTGAATACGATGTGGGCGAGGGCGCGCTCCATCCGGCCTCCATCGGGCCGATCTACCGCGTTATCATCCGGCGCGCTTATGATCGCGGTGCTCTGCCGGATCTGACCGCCGACGATCTTGCCCGGTTGCTAAAAGGCGTGAGCGCGCATTCGACGCGGGTCGGGCTCAACCAGGACCTGTTCGCCGCCGGCGAGGATTTGGCAGGCATCATGGATGCGCTGCGCTGGAAAAGTCCGCGCATGCCGCTCGCGTACAACCGCAACCTCGCCGCCGAGTCCGGCGCGGTTGGCCGGCTAGCAGCCAAGCTCAAGTGAGGCGTACTACGAGGGGGTGCCGCCGGCGAGCGGCACCCCTCTTCGTTATTGACGCGCGGCTTCAGCAGCCAGTGCGTCCTTCGCCGACGGTGTCGGCGTCTCTCGGCGTCCAAACCTGGCATAGAGCGTCGGTAACACGAACAGTGTGAGAAGCGTTGCGGAAAGCAGTCCGCCGATCACCACCGTGGCGAGCGGCTTCTGCACCTCCGCGCCAGGCCCTGTCGCGAGCGCCATAGGCACAAAACCCAGCGATGCGACGAGCGCGGTCATCACCACGGGCCGGAGGCGGGCGAGCGCCCCTTCGTGCGCGGCTCGCGCCCGAGCCATACCGCGCGCCATCAGATCCTGAATCGATGTCACCATCACCAGGCCGTTCAGCACCGCGATGCCGGAAAGAGCGATGAAGCCGACGGCAGCCGAGATGGAGAAGGGCATGCCGCGCAGCGCGAGCGCCAATACCCCGCCCACCAGTGCAAGTGGTACGCCGGTAAAGACGATCGCCGCCTCTCTAACGCTGCCAAGCGCGCCATAGAGCAGTAGCAGGATCAGCGCGAAACAGGCAGGGATCACGAGCAGAAGCCGATCGCGCGCTGAGGCCAAATTTTCGAACTGACCGCCCCATTCGAGATAGGTGCCTGCCGGCAGTCGAACATCGCTTGCGATTTTCTCCTGCGCGTCGGTCACCACGCTCGCAACATCCCGGCCGCGCACATTCGCTTGGACCACAATGCGTCGCTTGCCATTGTCGCGGCTGATCTGATTGGGACCATCAACAACCGCGATGGTCGCAACGCTGCCGAGCGGAACAAAGGCTCCCGTCGGCGTCGGCACCGGCACTTGGCCCAAGGTCTCGAGATTGGCGCGTGCCTCTTCTCCCAATCGGATCGTCACGGCAAAACGCCGGTCGCCCTCAAAGATCATACCTGCGTCGCGCCCACCAACGGCCGCTGCGAGCGTGTCTTGAAGCGCTCGCGCGGTGATGCCGAACCGCGCCATCGCGTCGCGATTGGGCGTGACGTCTAGCATGGGAAGCCCCTCGGTTTGTTCGACGCGGACATCGGTCGCTCCCTCGACTTTCCGCAGCACGGCGGCGATGCGGTTGGCCGTTTCTCCCATCTGTTCGAAGTCGTCACCGAACACTTTCACCGCAAGGTCACTGCGGACGCCTGCGATCAGCTCGTTGAACCGCATCTGGATCGGCTGAGTGATCTCGTAGGCATTGCCGGGAAGCTGCGAGAGCCGCTGCTCAAGACGTTCAACCAATTCGGACTTCGCAAGGTGCGGATCGGGCCAGTCGCTGCGGGGCTTCAGGATCACGAACGTGTCCGAAACGTTCGTTGGCATCGGGTCCGAGGCAAGTTCGGCAGTACCGGTCCTTGAAAATACGAACCGCACCTCCGGCTCGCGGGCTATTGCTCTCTCGATCTCGAGCTGCATTGCTTGGCTCTGGTCAACCGAAGTACCGGGCACGCGAAAGGCTTGGATCAGCACGTCGCCTTCGTCGAGTTGTGGCAGGAATTCCTGTCCAAGCGTCGCGAAGCTGCCGATCGCCACGACAAACGCCGCGATGCCGATTCCCAGCGTGCGACTGGGCCGCCGCATGGCTGCGTTAAGACCCGGCTCGTAGCGGGTCTTGAGCCAGCTCATGACACGCCCTTCCTTTTCCTCGACAGGCTTTGAAAGCCAGATACCGAGCATGGCAGGCACGAACGTGAGCGAGAGGATGAAGGCGAAGACGAGGGCTAGGATCACAGTCAGCGCCATCGGCGTGAAGGTTTTTCCCTCGACCCCGCTCAGCGTCAGCAGCGGCACATAGACCAGGATGATGATCGCCTGGCCATAGACCGAAGGCCGGATCATTTCTCGAGCAGAGGCGGCGACCGTCGAGAGCCGTTCCTCAATATCAAGGGTGCGCCCCTTGTGATGTTGGCGTTCAGCGATCCGTCGAAGGGTGTTTTCGACGATGATCACCGCGCCATCGACGATGAGGCCGAAGTCGAGCGCTCCGAGGCTCATGAGGTTGGCCGAAACACCGCCTCGCAGCATCCCGAAGCTGGTGAGCAGCATCGTGATGGGAATGACGAGTGCCGCGATCAATGCCGCACGAAAGTTTCCAAGCAGGACGAAGAGGACGACAATGACGAGGAGTGCACCCTCTGTGAGGTTTTTCACGACCGTCTTGATCGTTGAATTCACCAAGGCCGTTCGATCGAGAACCGGCTGTACGACGACGTCGTTCGGCAAGGAGGCATTGATCTCCTGAAGCCGGGCGTTGACGCTTGAGGCCACCGTCCGGCTGTTTTCACCGATGCGCATGACGGCGGTGCCGACCACCACTTCCCTGCCATTTTCGGACGCGGAACCCATCCGCAGAGCCTGCCCGGAACGAACGGTCGCGACCTGATTCAGGAGGATCGGTATCCCTTCCTTGGTGGCGATGACGGTTCGGCCGAGTTCGTCGGCATTGAGCAGACGGCCGTCGGAACGAACGGCCAGTCCCTCGCCGTTGCGGTTGATCACACCTGCGCCGACCGAGCTGTTATTCTCTTCGAGCGCAGTCGCGAGGTCGCTGAGGCTGAGGTCCAAGGCTGCCAAGCGCTGTAGGTCTGGGACAACCTGGTACTGTTTCACATAGCCGCCGATTGAGTCGATCCCGGCCAATCCTGGCGTGTTCTTCAGGAGCGGTGAGACGATCCAGTCCTGGACGGTCCGCAGATAGGTTGCCTGATCGGCCTGGCTGACAAGCCGCTCGCCCTCGGGCGTTATGTAGCTGCCGTCGGGTTGGATGCCGGGCTCACCGGGCGCGTGGCGATCCTCCTTGCGATGTGCGAGATGGACCGTCCACATCAGCACGTCACCGAGACCCGTGGCGATCGGCCCCATTTCCGGCGTGACCCCCTCGGGGAGGCTCTCCTCGGCGCTGCGCAGCCGTTCTGCCACCTGGGCCCGTGCGAAATATATGTCCGTGGAATCGGAAAAGACCGCCGTCACTTGTGCGAAACCGTTTCGACTCAGCGATCTCGTGTATTCAAGGCCGGGCACGCCGGCGAGCGCTGTCTCGATCGGGAACGCCACCTGTTTTTCGACGAGCTCGGGCGAGAGGGCAGGTGCCCGGACATTCACCTGCACCTGGTTGTTGGTGATATCGGGGACGGCATCGATCGGCAGGCGGGAGAGTGCCCAACCCCCGATGATCACGCCGATGAAGGTCACGAGCAGCACAAACCAGCGCCGCTCGACCGAAAAGGTCACAATGCGCTCGATCATGGCTTAATCCTCGTCGACCGCTTCGCTCTTTCCGAGCTCGGCCTTGAGAGTGAAGCTGTTGGCGACGGCGATCTGCTCGCGGCCCGAAAGACCTGACAGGATCGTCACGGCGTTGCCGCTGGGTTGCCCGAGGGCTACTGGAATTGCCTTGAAGCCCTGCGGAACACGAACAAAAACCGATGGTTTTCCTTCGACCGTCTGCACGGCGCCGGCGGGCACCATAATGCCCGAGGAGCTGCTTGCCACCGAGATTGCCGCCGTCACCGGCTCGCCGATCCGCCACTGGCCCGCCCGGTTGTCGATGAGGGCTATGACAGGCACGAGGCGGGTGCCTTCGTCGAGGATTGGCGAGACAAAGCTCACACGCGCAGTCGTTCGGCGCCCAGGCGCCGTGATCTCGACGGTTGAACCCGGTCGCACACGGCCGGCATCGGCCGGCGACAGCGACAGGTTGACCGAGACTTGGGAGAGATTGGCGACCCGATAAAGTTCGGCATCGGCTGCCACGGTCTGCCCCAGGGTCACGCTTCGTGCGATGACTTGGCCGCTAATGGGTGATCCGATGCCGAGACGGTTGAGACCGCCGCCGCCACCCCCCGCTGCAGAGACCTGCTGCTGGGCCAAGCGCAGAGCGATGTTGGCCTCCGTTGCTGCCGTACGTGCGGCGATCAGATCCTGTTCGGGCGACACGCGTTCGGCAAACAGGCGTTGCTCGCGTCTCAAGTTGGATTGTGCGAGCGCCAGACGGGCACGCGCAGCTTCCACCTCGGCCTTGAGCGAGGCGGCCTCACGGCTTTCGACGATGGCGAGCGTTTCGCCGCGTCGCACGTCTTGTCCGAGATTCCGGGTCAGCGCGACGACTTTCCCGCCGATGGCAGCGGAAACGACTTGCATACCCTGGGGATCGCCTTCGACGGTTGCAGGCAGCGTGATCGCGCCCGTGCCGCCGCGGGAGGGAAGCGCGACCTCAATTCGCGCCGCGGCGACCTGCTGGGGCGTGAGTCGGATCAGACCCTCTTCGCCCGCGTGGCCTTCTTCCTTTTCCGCCTTCTCCTGCTCGGCGGGCTGGCTACCGCATCCGGCCACGACCAGTGCGAGCACGAGGGGCGCGATGGCCCGCTGCGTGAAGTTCATCGATTGTCTCCCTGATCGGGCGCGCGGGCGGTCAGCCGCTCCAGCTGCGCTTGTGCGTTGTGATAGGCGAGCAGCGCATCGATGGCGGTTGCGCGCGTCTCGGATAGGACGCGCTCCGCATCGAGCAGATCGAGCTGGCTGAACTTCCCCTCCCTATAGCCAATCCGGGCGATGCGCGCTGCCTCCTCGGCAGCCTCAAGGGCAGGCCCGGTCGCGGTCGCGGCGCTCGTTGCAGCGTTAGCGGCATCCGCCTGTGCCTCGGCGATTGCTTGCGCAACGTCCTGTGCCGTCACCCGCTTTTGTGCTTCGGCGCGCAGTTGCTCTGCACCCGCTTGCTCGAGCGCTGCCTTGCCGCTGTTGAAGAAAGGAAGCGGCACCGACAGGCTGAAGACCGCTGCGGTGTCATTCGTCTCCTCGAGACGGCGAGCGCCTGCACCCAGCGTGAGATCTGGGACGCGCTGCGCGCGTGCAAGGCGCATTTGGGCGGTTGCCGTGGCAAGGTCGGCATTGGCCGCAGCCAGCGAGAGTGTACCGGCAGCATCAGGGGGCCGCAGCGGTCCATATCGGCTGTCGACGCTATTGAACCAGGAGCCGTCGAGTGGCGCCAGGATGGTTTGGCCTATCCGCTGGCTGAGCGTGAAGCGGGCGACCTCGGCAGACCGTTCCGAGCGCTCCAGGGCGGCCGCGGCATTGATCCGCGTGACATCGGCGCGCTGAACTTCAAGCGGTGACGCGCGTCCGGCGCGGACACGGACATCGGCGGCACGAAGACCCTCGTTCGCAATCCTGAACTGCTCGCGGGCGTTGACGAGGCGACGTTCCGAGGCAGCGGCCTCTGCATAGGCGCGCGTTACCGCGAATCGGAGATCCGCCTGAGCAATAGCGCGCTCAATTCCCGCACGATCGCGCTGGGCATCTGCGACTGCTACGCGCGCGGATCGTTTGCCGCCGAGTTCGATTGGCAGTTGGAGAGAGGTCGTTGCCTCCATGCTCTGGGTCCCCGAATAGGGCCCAGTCCCCGCGACATTCTCCGCCTCGATATTGATCGTGGGGTTTGGCCTGAGGCCGGCGATGGTTCGAGCCGCTTCAGCCGCTCGAAGGCCCGCCGATGCTGCCTCAAGCGCTGGCGCTGACGCGCCTGCAAGGTCGAGTGCGCGCGACAACGTCAAGGGCGGTTGTGTTTCTGCGGAAGGCGGCGTCTGCGCCTGGGCGCTGAAAGCGTACGGCGCTGCGACCACAAGGGCCGCTAACAGTCGATTCATGTCTTGGAACTCCTGTGATGGCTGAGGGGCGCGATAATCGGTGGCGCCCCAGCGGCTATCATCAGGCTTTCGGGGGTCTCAGCTCTGCGCTGCGTGGCGCAGCCGTGAGTGCCTTCGCCGTATGAATGAACATGTCTGGCGGGCTGGCCCGAGCGATTGGGAGATCGCGGGTCGCAGGAAGGGCGGCAAGATGGTGCCCATGACAGCCACAATGGTTGTGGTGGCAGGCCTTCTTTGGATCTGCCGGCAGCGATCTTCCCTCTTCGGCACCATCTTCAGCCGCGATGGTTGGAGAAGTCGCGGAGCAGTCGATCGACGCCACGGCGTGGGCAACGGATCCGGTCCCGAGGGACAGAATGAAGGCCAAGCAGGCGAGGACGATGAGCAGCCGGACCATTCTCGCCTTCACCCCTTGCTGGCCGCACGCGCAGTAAGGAGTTCGGTCCGGCTTGGCCCCTTTGAAACCCTTAACTCGGTGATGGACTGCTGCAAGATCTGCGCACCACCCCACAGCCCGAGCGCCGCCATAATTCCAGCCACGATTATATCGGGCAGCGCCGAGCCGGTGCCGAACACGCCCAAAGCGGCCAGCATCACCGCAATGTTGCCGATCGCGTCGTTTCGCGAGCAAATCCATACCGAGCGCATGTTCGCGTCGCCCTCACCGAAGCGATACAAGATGAGCGCGACACCGCCATTGGCGAGCAGAGCGACAAAACCGACCGCGCCCATCACCTCGGCATGGGGAACGGTGCCATGTGAGAGTGCCCAGATCGCGTTTAGCAGCACATAGAGGCCGAATGCGAAGATAGTCGCGCCCTTGACGAAAGCTGCGCGAGCGCGCCAGGCAAGAGCAAGGCCCGCTACGCCAAGGCTGATCGCATAGTTGGCGGCATCACCAAGAAAATCGAGGGCATCGGCTTGGAGTACTCTCGATCCTCCCATGATGCCGGCGGCCAGTTCGGCGGCAAACATGAGCCCATTGACGGCCAGCGCGATCCACAACGCGCGCCGCCAGGCGGGGCTGTTTGTGGGGCCGCCTTTGTCGGCGGCACAGCTGGAACATGCCATTGGTCGGGCTCTCGTATTCTTAGAACGGCTCGCTATATGCACCCTGTAGCAACTATAGGGTCAAGAGGATTTCTGATGCAGATAGGTGAGCTGGCCCGAACGACCTCGACGAAGGTCGAGACTATCCGCTTCTATGAAAAAATCGGCCTGCTTCCAGAGCCGGGCCGAACCTCGGCGAATTATCGCGACTATGGTGCCGCTCACCTGGCGCGGCTTTCCTTTATTCGCAGGGCACGCGATCTCGGTTTCACCCTCGACCAGGTGCGCGAGCTGCTCACCTTGTCTGACGATCGTAACCGGTCATGCGCCGCCGTCGATACCGTCGCCCGCGCCCATCTCGCGCACATCGACCAGAAGATCGCCGATCTTCGCGCGCTACGCCGGGAGCTCGACGAGTTGATCGGCCAGTGCAGCCAGGGTGCGATATCCGAATGCCGGATTATCGAGGCCCTCGGTCCGTCCGCTCAGCGCGGGCATTGACCCTGTAGCTACTAGAGGGTGCAGAATTCCGCTGCGACTCGCTGCGGAGACAATCGATGAGCGACTGTGGATGCGAAACGGACACCGCCCGCGCCGGAACAGATCCCGGCTACAAGCGTGCCTTGTGGATCGTCGTAATCCTCAATCTGGGATTTGGAATCTGCGAGCTTGTGGGCGGCTTTGTCGCAGGCTCCCAAGCTCTCAAGGCGGATTCGCTGGACTTCATCGGCGACGGATCCATCACCTTGGTGGGCCTTGTCGCGCTTGGCTGGTCTGCCGTGGCCAGGAGCCGGACCGCACTCATTCAGGGCCTGTTCCTCGCCACTCTTGGGCTCGGCGTGATCGCATCGGCGCTTTGGCGCATATTCAACGCCGTGCCGCCCGAGGCCGATCTGATGGGCGCGCTTGGCATTATTGCGCTCACCGTCAATGTGTCTGCCGCGCTGGTCCTCGCCCGTTTCCGCGATCAGGGCGATGCCACCTCGCGGGCAATCTGGCTGTTCTCGCGCAATGATGCACTGGCCAATGTCGCGGTCATCGCGGCGGCGGCGTTGGTGGCGTGGACCGGGCAGGCATGGCCCGATCTGCTCGTCGCGGGAGTTATCGCGCTGCTCTTCTTGCACTCCGCCTATGACATCATTCGCGATGCCCGCAAGGAGCTGACGGAGCATGGCAGGCGGGTCGTGCAGTGAACGCGCGTGCTTACACCCCGCCGCTCGGAAAGGGCAGCACTGCGGACTACGACCGCGCGATCCGGCTTTGGACGCGCGAGACGCTCTGGCGCCGGGCAATGCTCGAGGAATTGGCAGCCCGGCCGGGCGAGACAATTCTCGACGTCGGCTGCGGCACTGGCAGCTTCGCTGTCATGCTCAAGGCTTCCCAGCCCGCTGTGCGCGTGATCGGTATCGATCCCGATGAAGAGGCGCTGACCATTGCGCGCGCAAAGGCGGATGTTGCGGTCCTGAACGTTGAGTGGGAGCAGGGCTTCGCCCGCGATCTCGGCGTCAGAGGGGCCGATGCGATCGTGTCGAGCCTGATGTTCCACCAAGTCCCGATGACGGAGAAGCGGGCCGGCCTGAGCGCAATGTTTGCGGCAGTGCGACCCGGCGGACGGATCGTTATTGCCGATTATGGCCGGC
This sequence comes from Sphingomonas sp. Root710, assembly GCF_001429065.1. Taxonomy (GTDB): domain Bacteria; phylum Pseudomonadota; class Alphaproteobacteria; order Sphingomonadales; family Sphingomonadaceae; genus Rhizorhabdus. The sequence continues at coordinate 87,433 of NZ_LMIB01000019.1, read as the reverse complement.
AAAAAGGGTTGATGCGGGTGCTGTTCCGCCTGACTATTCAGCGGCTCGACGGTGTCGCCGATACCCAGCCCAATGCGGATGGGATCCTGCCCGAATTGGTCAAAGCTGCGGGCTTTCGCAAGGTGCGCGACGTCGCACGCTTCGACACGGTTACCGGCACCATCGGCCTTATCGTGGCGAGTCGGCCTGACTGAGGCGAGAACGATGGATTTGGCGGAAGAACAGCGGCAAATCCGGAAACGGTCGGCGCTGGCGCTCCTGCCTTGCGCGGCGGTTTCGACCGGGAGCGTGCTGCTTCTTCCAGAGGTTATGTCCTTTCCGGAAGCGCTTGCCGAGCGTCTCGCCTTCGCAATCCAAACCAGCAGCATCCATTTCCTGCTCGTGCTGGTGGCGGTGCGGCTTGTTTCGAGCGGACGCTATCGTTCGGAGGCCGATATTGGCGGGGCCGCCAAGAGCGCGCCCAGCCCGGCGCTCGCGATCAAGGTCGCATTCCTGCAAAATACGCTCGAGCAGTCATTCTTGGGCGTCGGTGCCCATTTGCTCCTTGGTTCGATCGCGGAGGGCCGATGGCTGGGACTGTTGATTGCCTCGCCTGTGCTTTTCGCCATCGGCCGCGTGAGTTTCTATCGCTGTTATTCCAGGGGCGCTGGCGCCCGCGCCTTCGGGATGGCGACGACCGCGCTGGCTACGCTCACCTGCTATTCGGTCGCCGCTGTGTTGATCGCCGCTCGGCTATTTGGCGGGTGATGCTTGCGATGCGGCCGCCGCCGAACTGCGACCGCTGAACCAGAAGCCGGCGGCAAGCACTACGATGGCGGTGACCTGCGCGAGCACGCTCTCCCTGGTCGGAAAGAGACCCAGAATCTCGATACGTGGCACGTCCACCAGCGGCCTCACGCCGAGGATACCGGCCTCCTGCAAACCGGCGATACCCTTGCCGGCGAGCACGACGGCCAGGATCGCGATCAGGACCGAGCTCCAGGAGAAGAACTGGGTGATCGGCAGGCGAGCGCTGTAACGCAACATTATCCACGCGACGAGCGCAAGCAGACCCGCTGCGGCGCCTGCGCCCGCGAGCATCGCTGCGCCATTTCCTTCGGCCCAGAGAGCCGCATAGAACAGGATCGTTTCGAAGACTTCCCGGTAGACGACGACGAACGATAGCAGGAACAAGAACCAGCCCGAGCGGCGGGAAAGGGCGGCGCTGACCTTCGCCTTCACATAGCGTTGCCATGCCTCGGCATTGCTCTTACCATGCATCCAGATACCGACGCTGAGCAGGATTATTGCAGCGAAGAGGGAACCGAAGCCCTCGGTAAGTTCCCGCGATGCGCCGCTCACGGTGATGAAGTAGGTTGCCGCGAACCAGGTCGCGACACCGGCTGCGAGGGCTACCGCCCATCCGCCGTGAACATAGCCGAGGACGTCCGGTCGATCAGTTTTCTTCAGAAAGGCGATCATCGCAACCACGATCAGAAGCGCTTCGAGCCCCTCGCGCAACAATACGCCGAACGCCCCCAGGAAGCTGGATGCTCCACTTGCCCGTTCCGGCGCCAGCGCGGCCTCGGCCTCAGCAAACAGGTTGGCCAGTGAACGGTTCGCCGCTTCCACCTCGGCCGTAGGGCGCCCTTGCCCGATGGCCGCACGAAGCTGCGCCATCCCTGTCTCGATCCGCGCCATGAGCGCAGCGTCGCGTGCGGACAACACCGGCTCAACCGGCTCGAAGCCGTCGAGATAGGCCGAAAGAGCCAATTCGGCTGCGGCTTTGCGATCGCCGGCCCGATAGGCGGTCAAGCTTTCGGCCAGGCGTTCACGCGTAAGCGCAAGCGAGCCGTCGGGACGAGCGGTGACGGCATCCGGATGTCGGCGCAGAAAGGCCGTGAGCATCGCAGCGTTTTTGGGGCCGAGGTCGCGGGCCAAGGCGGCCGGCGTCGTCCCGACCAGAGCCGCCAGATTGGGATACTTTGAACGCATATCGGCGCGCTCCCGCCAAAGACGCTCGCCTTCGCTGGCGGCAGCGTCAGGATAGGCGAAATGGCCGGCATAGAATGCCAGGGCCCAGCGGTCCGCTTCCGGTAGCGCCTCGAAGCTCTGCATGGCGGTGCCGTCCAGACCCTGGCTGATGACCTGGTAGAGACCGAAGAGGCTGCGCTGGTCGGCACGTTCCTTGTCGGTGAAGGCGATGGGTGGCGGGTCGAGCTTGGCCGCATCGCGCCCGCGCCCGTCGCCGTTCATGCCATGACAGCTCGCGCAATTTTCGGCGTACAGCTTAGCGGCCCGGTTTAGATCGGGGGGAGTGCCCGGTGCGAGCGGCACCGGATAGGCCGCCAGGAGTGCCGAGGCGAGAAGATGCGATTGCTCGGCGACGACCGCGGGTGCTGATTTCGCGGCGATCGCGCTTCGCAGTGTGGCCGATCGGCGGAGAAGGTCTTCCTTCGCCGGCTTTTCTGGCAGGGCCTTGAGTCGTGTCTCGACCTGTGCCGCGAACTCGGTCATCTCGCCATATTCGGCCGAGCTTGTCACTTTCCCGTCCGCGACAGCCCCGGCGTAATCCACCCCGATATAATCGAGCAGCCGCCAGCTGGTCTGAACGTCCGCATCGCTCGCCAAGGCTCGTCCTGGGAGCGAGATCATCATTAGGGTTGCGAACGCCAGCGCAATGAGATGCGCTGTCCGGCGCCATCTGAGGGGAAGAACGACGGAAATGGCGGCAGGCGAGCGAGGATACATTTGCGAGTCTCTGATAAGAATTGTTCGCAACTTGCACCCTGTAGTAGCTAGAGGGTCAAGTGGTATCAACGGGCGCGGCAGCGCGCCCAACACCCCGGCATGCTTGGTCGTTCATGAGCGTGATCCGACGGCGCGCGCAACGAAGCTCGAGGTTCCATCGGGGCAGCCAGCAAGGGCAACAAAGCTGGAATTGGTAAGGGGTAGCTGCGTCGCGCATGATCTTGGCTCTGTATGACGTGAGCTTACGTCGTTGGCTGAGTCTCGGCCCAATTATGGTCTTGGGAAACTTGACTCAATTCAGCATCAGGCAGAGAATGCGGACATGAGACGAGCGCACAAATTTGCGCTGATCTTAGGCGTCCTTCTCGGCCTGTTTGGACAGATAGCCACAGTTGCCGCAGATCCCGCTGTGGCAACCGCCATAAGCGCGAACGCGGCAGCAACGATGCCCATGGACTGTGTCGGGATGACGCAGGACGATGGCGAGAAACCACTCCCCTGTCAGCGGATGACGCTCGCTTGCCTGGCAGGCATGGGGTGTCTCCCTTTATATGCGCTCGAGAGCCGGGGACCCCTAGCGGCTGAAATAGTGAGCGCGGATGTTCTTGTCGTCTTTCCATCTTATCCGGCGCTACACGGACGGTCGGCTCCGCCGGAACAGCATCCACCCGACACCTTGGCCTGACAACTCGCCAGGCGAACCCTCCCAAGCGCTGGACGGCCATAGGCTGCCCAGCCCCTCGGAGCCAGTTTGCCCACGGCACCTTCAGTCCGAGGAGAGAAATCATGAAGACCTTGATATTCACCGCCGCCGCGGCCGCATTCACAGTGCTCGTCGCCGCCCCGGTTCCGGCATTGGCACAGGCTGATGTCGAGAAACCGGCCACCGTCAAATGCGAGTGGCAACCCCAAGCTCCTGGTCCGCGTGCACCGTTGAGTGCGAGGGTCTGCAAGAAGGTTGGCGACCAACGCGACCGGTGGACTGGCAAAGGCGGACCGGAATGCGATCCGGCCTATACCGGCAAGACCGGTCGCTACGTGTGGCGGATGCGGCCGCAATATGGTCCGCGCGCGCCGTTGCAGGGACCGGTCCGCGTTTGGGTCGACGGGAGCGATGTCTGCTGAGGCCGTGAAGTGATGGCGAGGGGCTAACTTGCCCTCGCCATCGATCATGGATCTGACGAAACATTTGCCTGTCCCAACTGTCGGACCTCTTCGGGAGGCGCTTCCACAGTGCCTCCCGAAGCCCTCATCGAATTACTTGTTGCTGATGCTGGTGACCTCGCCGGCATTGCCGTCGAGCTTCAGCTCGAAATTCACCTGATCGCCGACTTTCAGGCTGTCGATCATGGTCGCAGCGATGCCGCTCATGACCTCCACGCGGGGGCCGGAACCGAAGAGTATGGAGTTCGGCGTACAGAAGGCGTCGCCCAGGCGGAATTTAGCGAGCCGCAGACAATGTATTGATCAGTGGGCACCCGACATGATCGCCGGAACTGCAGGCCCGCACGGTGTCGGCAAGGACCCGCTCCATGCGCTTCAGATCCGCGATCCGCGCGCGAACCTGCGTCAGATGCAAGGTCGCGATTTCGCGGGCATCGTCACATGAGATGTCATTGGCGGTCGCAATGCCGAGCAGCGTGCGAACCTCGTCCAGCGTGAAGCCCAGTTCCCGCGCGCGCCGAACGAAATGCAGCCGCGCCACGTCCGCGGGGCCGAAGCTCCGATACCGGCCCCGCCGCGCCGCCTCGGGCAGGAGCCCGATCCGCTCATAATAGCGGATCGTCTCAATGTTGCAGCGTGTGCGCCGCGACAGTTCCCCGATTGCGATAATCTCCGATGTCGTCATCTTCTGCTCAAAATTGGGGGTTGAGTCTGTAGCGGCTACAGACGGTAGGATGCGATTCCGTTGATCACAAGGAGTCGCCCATCATGTCCGAACCGCCTGAACTGCGCCGTTCTTTGGGAGCGGAGGGCGCTGCTGTTCTCACGGTCGGCGGAATCGCGGCCGCCTTCGCCGTGGCATCCTGCTGCGCGCTGCCCATATTGCTCACCACCGCCGGCTTGGGTGCCGGATGGCTCGGCGGCATTGCCTTGGCGGCCAGCCCGTATCGGATGCTCCTGCTGTGCTTGAGCGCGCTCTTCCTGATCGGCGGCGCGATCATGCTCTGGCGGCAGCAGCGCGTGGCGATGACCTGCGCATCCGAGGGCGTCTGCACACCGCCTGCTGTGCGCGCGGTCCTTTTCATCGGCTTGCTGCTGGGCGTGACGTTGTTCTGGCTTGGCTATTCCTATGTCTGAGCGCGTTTTCGTTCCTCAATCGGTCCTCACCTGTCCGCTGTGCGGCACGACGAAGACGGAGACGATGCCGACGAACGCCTGCCAGTTTTTCTATGATTGCACCGGTTGCGGAGCGGTCTTGCGGCCGAAGACCGGCGATTGCTGCGTATTCTGTTCCTACGGGACCGTGCCGTGCCCACCGATTCAACTCGCCGGGCCGGACGCCTCCTGCTGCACCTGACGATCGTAGGCCATGGTGGGCCGCCCATATTCCGGCGGCCCGCCCGGAGCAGATATGGAATCGACTACTGCTTTGTGATCGCGGTTACCTCGCCGGCATTGCCATCGAGCTTCAACTCGAAATTCACCTCATCGCCCACTTTCACGCTGTCGATGAGCGCCGGCGCGGCCTTGAACGCCATCGTCATAGCCGGCCAGTTGGCCTCGGCGATCGGGCCATGGTCGAGCGTGATCGTTCCGGCGGCCTTGTCGACGGCCGTCACCTTGCCGGTGCCCTTGGCCATCTTGGCGGTGGGGGACATCGCCATATTGTCCATGTCGCCAGCCATCGCGTTGGTTTCGGTAGCCGCCGGTGCCGCCGTATTCGTCGCTGCCGCCTCATTGGTCTCGGTCTTCGAGCCACAGGCAGCAAGGGCAGCGGTCAGGGCCAGGATGGACAGAGCGTGAACTTTCATTGCAGGTTCCTTTCGTGGTGCTTCATTGGGATAGAGGGTTGAGAAGACCGCCGCCTCAGAAGCAGATAGGCGGCGGGGATGACGAACATGGAGAGAAGCGGCGCGGTCAGCATGCCGCCGACCATGGGTGCGGCAATCCGGCTCATGACTTCCGAGCCGGCGCCGGAGCCGACGAGGATCGGCAAAAGCCCCGCGATAATGACGGCGACGGTCATCGCCTTGGGCCGGACCCTGAGCAGCGCGCCTTCGCGCACCGCTTCTGCAATATCTTCGTGCGACGGCCTCTCGCCCCGCGCCTCGAGGGCATCCCTGAGATAGATCAGCATCACGACGCCGAACTCCGCGGCCACGCCGGCAAGCGCAATGAACCCGACGCCAGTCGCGACCGACTGGTGATAGCCGAGCAGGTAGAGGATCCAGAAACCGCCGGTGAGCGCGAAGGGGAGCGTGCCCATGATGAGCACTGCCTCGTCGAGCCGCCGGAAGATGAGGTACAGCAGCAAGAAGATGATCGCGAGCGTCGCCGGCACGACGATCTTCAGCCGGTCGATCGCGCGCGCGAGATATTCGAACTGGCCCGAATAGGCGAGGCTGACACCCGACGAGAGCTTGACCTCGCGGGCCACCGCAGTCTGCAGATCATCGACCACCGAGGCGAGATCGCGTCCCCGGACGTCGACATAGACCCAGGTCGATGGCCGTCCGTTCTCGGTCTTCAGCATCGGCGGTCCGTCGCTGATCGCGATCTGCGCGACGCTGCCCAGCGTGATCTGCTGGCCCGATGGCGTGAGCACCGGAAGAGCGCGCAGTGCGTCCGGACTGTCGCGCAACTCGCGCGGGTAGCGGACATTGATGGGATAGCGCGCCAGCCCCTCGACGGTTTGGCCGACATTCTCACCGCCGATCGCGCCCGCGACGATCGCCTGGACATCGGAGATGTTGAGGCCATATCGCGCGGCGGCGATCCGATCGATCTGCACATCGACATAACGCCCGCCTGTCAGCCGCTCGGCGAGTGCGGAGCTCACTCCGGGCACTCCCTTCGCGACCCGTTCCACCTCGCGCGCGATATGGTCGATGGCGGCAAGATCCGACCCAGAGACCTTGACCCCGATCGGGCTCTTGATGCCGGTCGCCAGCATGTCGATCCGGTTGCGGATGGGCGGCACCCAGATGTTGGCGAGGCCGGGTACTTTCACGGTGCGGTCGAGCTCCTCGACCAGCTTCTCCGGAGTCATGCCGGGCCGCCATTGCTCGCGCGGCTTGAAGCGGATCGTCGTCTCGAACATCTCGAGCGGGGCGGGGTCGGTCGCGCTCTCCGCACGCCCCGCTTTCCCGAACACGCTCTGGACCTCAGGCACCGACTTGATCATGCGATCGGTCTGCTGGAGCAGCTCCGAGGCCTTGGCGGCAGAGAGCCCCGGCAGCGCCGAGGGCATGTAGAGAAGATCGCCCTCGTTCATCGCCGGCAGGAATTCGCCGCCGAGCCGGGACAGCGGCCAAGCGGTCGTCAGGAAGACCAGCCCCGCGAGGACGAGGGTCGCCTTGGGTTTCTTCAACACCCAGTCGATGGCGGGACGATAGGCCCGCGTCAGCGCGCGGTTGACCGGATTGGCCTGCTCGGAAGGAATCTTGCCCCGGATGAGCCAGCCCATCAGCACCGGAACCAGCGTCACGGACAGGATCGCCGCGGCCGCCATGGTGTAGGTCTTGGTGAACGCGAGCGGCGCGAAGAGACGCCCTTCCTGTGCTTCCAAAGTGAAGACGGGCACGAAGGACAGGGTGATGATGAGGAGCGAGAAGAAGAGCGCGGGACCCACCTCGCGCGCCGCGTCGGTGATCACCGTCCAGCGCGCCGCCCCGGCCAGCTCTTCACCGGGATGATCATGCTCCCATTGCTCGATCCGCTTGTGGGCGTTCTCGATCATCACGATCGCGGCGTCGACCATGGCGCCGATCGCGATCGCGATCCCGCCCAAGGACATGATGTTGGCGTTGACGCCCTGGAAATGCATCACGATGAAGGCGGCGAGGACGCCAAGCGGCAGCGTGACGATCGCGACAAGCGCCGAGCGCACGTGCCAGAGGAACAGCGCGCAGACGATCGCCACAACCACGAACTCTTCGGCAAGTTTGTGTGTGAGGTTCTCAATCGCGGCATCGATGAGGTGCGAGCGGTCATAGGTCGGCACGATCGCGACGCCGCGCGGCAGGCTCTTCTTTAAGAGCTCGAGCTTGTCCTGCACCGCCTGGATAGTGGCACGTGCGTCTGATCCCGAACGCAGGATGACGACTCCGCCCGCCACTTCGCCGTCGCCGTCGAGCTCGGCGATACCGCGGCGCATTTCGGGGCCAAGCTGGATGGTCGCGACGTCGCCGAGCGTTACCGGCACGCCGCCGGCCGCAGTGCGCAGCGGTATGGCGCGGAAGTCGTCGAGCGTCTGAAGATAGCCCGAAGCGCGCACCATATATTCGGCCTCGCCCAGCTCGAGGACCGAGCCTCCGGTTTCCTGGTTGGCCTGCCCGATCGCCGCGACGGCCTGCGCGTGGGTGATGCCGTAACCGGCAAGCTTCACCGGATCGAGCACGACCTGATATTGCTTGACCATGCCGCCGATGCTGGCGACTTCGGCCACCCCAGGCAGGCTCTTGAGCTCGTAGCGGAGGAACCAGTCCTGGAGCGACCGCAGCTGCGCGAGGTCGTGTCCGCCGGTCCGATCGACCAGCGCATATTGATAGACCCACCCCACCCCGGTGGCGTCGGGGCCGATCGCGCTGCGTGCGGTGTCAGGCAAGCGGCCCTGGACCTGGTTGAGATATTCAAGGACGCGCGAGCGCGCCCAATAGAGGTCGGTCCCATCGGCGAAAATGACATAGACGAAGCTGTCGCCGAAGAAGGAATAGCCGCGCACGGTCTTCGCCCCGGGCACCGACAGCATCGTCGTCGCGAGCGGGTAGGTGATCTGATTTTCGACGATCTGGGGGGCTTGGCCCGGATAGCTCGTGCGGATGATGACCTGGGTGTCGCTGAGGTCGGGCAGCGCGTCGATCGGCGTGCTGCGCAAGGCAAGGAGTCCGCCGAGGACGAGCGCCAGGGCGCCGAGCACTACGAACAGGCGGTTGTTAGCCGACCAGTCGATGAGACGGCCGATCATCGCGCCGCCTCGCGGCTCAGCGTGCGAACAACTGGACCTTCCGCCGCTTGGTCGAAGCCGAAGACGACGCGGTCGCCCTTCTTGAGCCCGCGCGCGAGCGCCGGGCTCCCCAGCTTGAACGTCATCGTCATGGCGGGCCATTTGAGCGCGGGGACAGGGGCGTGACTGAGGGTAATCCGGTCGCCCGCGATGCTTTCGATCCGGCCGCTCGCGCGATAGGCGCCGTTGGATGTCGTTTCCGGTCGCGGAGTTGGGGCTGCCCCGCCGATCGGGCGCGCCTCGATTCCCGAGAGGCTGGCCTCGGAGTCGATCAGGAACTGGCCGGAAGCGACGATCTTCTCCCCCTCGGCGAGGCCGGCAAGGATTTCGGTCTGGCCTCCTGACTCGGCGCCGGTCTGCACCTCGGCGGGCCGATAGCGCCCTTGCGCCAGCGCCAGCATGACGAGCGAACGCTTGCCGGTCCGAATGACCGCCTCCGAGGGGACGAGCAGTGCCGGCCGCGCAGCGTCGCCGAGATCGACCGAGGCGAACATGCCAGGGCGCAGGCGCCCGGCTCGGTTGGAAAGTTCGATCCGCACGGTGAGCGTCCGGCTTTCGGCGGCGACGCTTGGGAGGATCGCGGCGATGCGGCCGGTAAAGCGCTCGCCCGGATAGGCGGCGAGGGTCGCGGTCGCGCTCTGGCCCGGGCGAAGCCTGCCGGCCATCGCCTCCGGCACCGCGGCATTGAGCCACACCGTACCGAGCCCATTCACCTCGGCGAGTGTCTGACCGCTCGCGACCGTCATCCCGGCCCGGACGCCGAGCGTCTTGATCGTGCCGCCGGTCGGCGCCGAGATCGTCACCACATTATGCGGTCGCCCGCTCCGCTCGACTGCGGCGACCGTTCCGGTGGGCATGCCCAGCAAGAGCAGGCGCTGACGGGCCGCGCGAGCGAGGCCCACATCACCGATCCGCCGGACGGCCAGATATTCCGCCTGTGCGCCCGCCCATTCCGGCACCAGTATGTCGGCGAGCGGGGCGCCTGCCCCGATCACATCGCCCGGCGCGCGCGCATAGACCCGTTGGACGAAGCCGCCAGTTCGCGCCTGGACGATGGCGATGTCGCGCTCGTTGAACTCGATCGTACCGGTCGCCGCGAGGCTCGATCCCAGCGTGCCCGTTCGCGCCTCCGCGATGCGCAGGCCAAGCGATTGCGTGCGGCTTGGGTCGATCGCCACGCCGGTCTCGCCGCTCGCCGCTTCGTCGGCATATTTGGGGACAAGCTCCATATCCATGAAAGGCGATTTGCCCGGCTTGTCGAAATGCTGGCTCGGGACCATCGGATCGTACCAGTAGAGGATCTTGCGTCCGCTTTGCGCTGTTGCTCCAGGCGGAGACTCATGGCGCCAATTCGCGAGGCCATAGCCGAGGCCACCCGCCGCGAGTGCGAGCGCCGCGGCGGCCATGCCCAGCTGCGCGCGCGAGCTTGTGTCGAATTTCATTGGCTGTTCCCCCCAAAGGTGAAGACGAGCCGCACAGCATCGCGCGCGACTTCGGCCTCCCTGTCGAGCAATTGCAGTTCGATGTCGGCAAGCATGGTCTGGGCCTCGATCACGTCGAGCAGCCCGGCGCGACCCGCCGCATAGCTGGCCGTCTCGAGCTCAGCGCGATTGCGCGCGAGCGGCAGCAGCGTGTCGCGTGCGCGCATCCATTGCTCATGGTGCATGTCATGGTCGGCAAGGCCGGCTTCGAGATCGGCGAGCAGCGACCGGCGCATGTCCTCCTGCTCAGCCATCGCCGCGGCGGCGTTCGCGGTACTGGCGGCGATCATCGGGTCCTGCCGCCGTTTGGCAAAAAGGGGCAGGCTGACGGTGACGCCGGCCGAGACCATGTCGCCGTAGCGGTCGGCCCGGCGCTGGTAGGCGACATCGAAACCCCAGTCGGGACGCTTGTCGGCCCGGGCGACGGCGACGTCTGCCTCGGCCTGGGCGACACGGGCACTGGCGGCGCCGAGATCGGGATGCGTTGCTAAGGCGGCTCGCAAGGTCGTTGCATCGACCGTGAGCGCTGGGGCGTCGCCAACGGTTTCAGGCGCCGGCTCGCCGGTCCAGCGCGAAAGGAGCGCGCGCTGACGTCCCACTTCGGCGGCGAGCTCGCTCCGGCGGTCTTCCAGCACCGCGAGCGACTGCCGAACCTGCAGCGTCTGTGCGGGGCGGGCCGCGCCTGAGGCAACACCCGACTTTGCCGCGGAGGGAAGGGGGGCGAGCCGGGAAACTATGCCGTCGAGGGCGGCAAGACGACGCTCCGCATAGGCGAGATCGATCCAGGCCAGCGCCGTCGCCACCTTGACCCGCCTGCTCTCGGACAGAAAGGTTGCTTCCGCCGCCTGGACATCAGTCCGCGCTCTGCTTGAGCGCGCATGTCGCTTGGCGGCGTTGGGGACCTCCTGCGAGATCCCGACCCGCGCCATCGTCATGCTGTCTTCGACGAAGCTGCCCGCTGGCGGACCCGACACCGGGAAATTGTCGATTCCGAGTCCAAGCTTGGGATCAGGAAGCTGCCCTGCGGCGGGCAGCGCAGAACGACGCGCATCAGCCTCCAGCGCCTTGGCGCGAAGCGAGGGAGCCTGTGCCTCGGCTCGGGCGAGCGCTTCCTCAAAGCGAAGCTGCCCGGCGAGCGCGGGATTCGTGGTCAGAGCGAGCACAGGGACGGCTAAGAAGAAGGTACGCATGGAGGACTCCCATTGCAGAGGATCCCGGGCCGTGAAGGACAAATTATGAGTGCCAACGCGCGCCGACGCGGTATCTTCCGCGCCGGCGCGACGCGCCTGGCCTCATTGTTCTATCTTATCGGCCGGGATCCGTGGTTCAGCCGGCCGAAGACGACATGTGACCACCATGCATGGATTTCATGCAATCGGCCGCGCTCGTCTTCATCATGTCGCAGGCGCAGTTCGCCATCTGCGCGCTGTCGGGCACCCACACGCGCTTCTGCGCCGGGCCGGTTGCTCGCGGCCCATATTGCGGCACCGACTTCCATTCCCAGTGCCCTTGCGGCGCCCTGTTCTGGTCGGCAGCCCATGCGGGCGCGGCGAGGCTGAAGACCGCCAGCAGGGCGGCCAAAATCGACTTCTTGATCATCACGAATATCCTTGACTGTATGGAGAGGCATCGCGGGCGTCTGGACGCGACAAAAAGCCGCGCGCCTGACGGGCGCGATTGTTCAATCAGCCAAGGAGGGTGGGGGGCTCCGGCTCGGGTGCGTACTCGTGCCCCTGCAGGACGCTGACGGTGGTCCAGAAAATAGCCTGGTTGTGAATCCATGGCGATGCGGGCGCGGGCACTGCATTACCCAGCACGATTGGCACAACGCATCCCATCGCCCCGATACAATCGAGCGTAAGCCCCTTACACGGTGTTCCTTTTGGGGCGGGCTGCTGCTTGGCCATCATTGCCATGCAATCGGCGTCCATCGCCATCGCTGTGGGCGCACGCACCGCGACAGGCACGCCGTGCGCATAGGCCAGCTGCGCCCCGAAGAGGCCAAAGAGCGCTCCGACAAGGAGCAGAGAGGCGAGCAGGCGTTTCAAGACGTTTCTATCTATCGCAGGCGAATCTTTCCGACAATCACCATCTATCCTTGATGGCGCGCAAATATTCGTGTGCCTGACGGACCGAATGCGACGACGACATAGGGATCGCCGCGACGACCCGGCACCTCCATGCCCGGCGATCCCACCGGCATGCCGGCCACGGCAAGGCCAGTGACGCCCTTCGGGCGCTGGGCGAGCACCCGCTTCATGTCTGCGATGGGAACGTGACCTTCGAAGACCAGGCCGTCGATGACTGCGGTATGGCAGGAGGACAGCGAGGCCGGAACGCCGCGCGTGCCTTGGAAAGTGGCGCGAGACTGATCGTCTACCATCCTGATCTGCCGCCCGAACTGTGCGCGGACTTGTGCGGCCCATTGCTCGCAGCACCTACATCCCGGGTCGCGGTGAACCACGACCGGGCCCGCCGCATTTGCGGCGGTTGCCAAAAGCATCAATGCGGCTCCAAGCAGGTGGCGCTTCAGCATGTTCGGTCCTCTTTCCTTCATCTGCCTATACGCGGTCGGGAGAAGAACCCCTCGAAATATGTCGAGCGTCAATTGAGGCGCGCAAGGATGACCTTCATCTGTTCGATCTCGCGGCGCTGAGAGTTTCGGATTTCGCCGCACAGGCGCTTGACCTCTGCATCCCGGAGATTCGCTTCGCGGCACATCAGGATGGCGCCTGAATGATGTGGGATCATCGAACGCAGGAAGGCGACGTCGTCGATTGTCGTTTGGGATCGGATCAGCGCGAATGACCCAAAGAAAACGGCCACCGATACGACGATGATCGCAAGATTGGCGGAGCGCGACGCAAACATGTGCTTCATCGCCAGAATCATCAGCACCACCATGGGTGCTACCATCATCAGCGTCATGTAGAGCATGTTGAGATTGTTGTAGAAGCTGTCGAGGCTGTCGATCATGACGAACATCACGAGGTACATGATGACGGCGCCGATCAAGGTCTGCACGGCAAGACTCAAATAGCCATTCATCTTGCTGCCTGCGTTCTGCGAATGGTCCATCTCACTCTCCTATCGGTCCCGCCCGGATATCAGTCCGCCTCACGTCCTCGGTGAGCGCTCAGAACCAGATTCGGACGCCAGCGACAAAACTCGTCGTTGTCGGATCTTCCCCGTCGTCGCGCGCGTAACGGGCGGTCTGGCCGCTTTTCGCGTCGTAGGACACACCCACATAGGGCGCGAGCTTGCGCGTGATTTCATAGCGCAGCCGCAAGCCCAGCTCGGCATTGGAAAGACCGGCCCCGATGCGATTTTCCGGTACGTCTTGCGCAGCGAAGTTCAGTTCGACCCTAGGCTGCAAGACCAGGCGCTGGGTTAGGCGCTGATCATAATAGCCCTCGACGCGCCCGAGCAGGTCGCCCTTGTCCGAGAGGAAGACAGCGCCCTCGACCTCAAACCAATAAGGGGCAAGCCCTTCGAAGCCAAGCACGGCATAGGCGCGTGAGGGATTGGGCTTGAAATCGTAGCGCACACCTGCCTGGAGATTGAAATAGGGTCCTATCGCGCGGCTGTAGAGCGCCTGGATCTCTGCGGCTTCTACGCCGTCGCGGAAAGCGCCTTCTCCTTCGGTTTTAAGCGTCAGCCGGTTGATGTCGCCGCCGAACCAAGCCTCGCCGTCCCACCGATAGCCGTCACGGCCTTTGCGGGCCTGATATTCGGCAAGGTTGAACATCACCTGCGACAGCGTCTGGCCGCCTTCTTCTGCCATCATTTTCCGGCGCGCCAGCGCCATTTCGGCCGGGGGAAACTGGCGATCGGCATAATGGTCCATTGGTGGCCTTGGAGCCGGCACGCTGCCGGCAGGCAGTGCCGTACCGGTCGGCTGCATGGTCGGCATCGCGCTCATGTCGTGGCCGGCATGCTCGTTTTGCATGTCCATGCCCGGCATGGCGTCATCACCCATGGTCTTTGAGGGGTCTTCGGACATGCCCGGCATGTTGGAGTGATCCATGCCCTGCATATCATGACCCTGATGCGCCGCCGGTAGCTGGGCAGGCTTGGGAGGCTCGCGCCTCACCGGGCGCGCCGCAGGCGCTGGTCGACGGGGTGCCGGTTTTCGCACCTTGGGCTTGGGCTTTGCAGCCTGTGGCTGTGCCGTCGGCATCGACATCCCCGGCATGTTGTGCATCGAATGATCCTGCGCCAACGCGGGTGCTGTGAGGACCATGGCGGACGATGCGGCGAGGAGAGCAGCGAGCCGCGTCATGCTGCCTCTCCTTTGGGACGGACGCTGACGATCCGCATCATGCCGGCATGCATGTGATAAAGTAGGTGGCAGTGGAAGGCCCAGTCGCCGACGGCGTCTGCAGTGAAATCCCAGGTCACCTTCCCGCCCGGCTGAACGATCACAGTATGCTTGCGCGGCCCATGATCGCCATGGCCGGTCACCAGCTCGAAGAAATGGCCATGAATATGGATAGGATGTCCCATCATGCTATCGTTGATCAGGTTCACCCGCACACGCTCGCCCTCGATGAACGGAATGGGCTCATGCACGTCGGACATCTTCTCGCCATCGAAGGACCACATAAAGCGCTCCATGTTGCCGGTGAGATGGATGTCGATACTGCGAGACGGCGCGCGCACGTCGGGATTGCGGTCGAGCGCCATCAGGTCCTTGTAGACGAGGACCTTGTGACCGACGTCCTCGAGACCCTGGCCGGGTTCGCCAGTCCGATCCATTGGCATCGGTGAGATCGTCTGGACACCCGGGCCGCGCTTGACCTGAGGTGCGTTGGAGAAGTCGCGCATGTTCATCGCGCCCATATCCGTCGATCCCATGTCATGGCCCGCCATGGGCTGACTGCCGGCCATCGCACCATGGCCCATCGCCGCGTGATCCATGCCCGCCATCTGCGGCTTGGTGCTTTGGATGGCCGCTCCGGCAGCGACGCCCGAAGCAAGTCGCCCCGACGCATTTTTCTCCGCTGTCGGATCGACCCCGCGAGACGAGTTCATGCCACCCGACATGTCCATGCCTTCCATGCCCTGCATGCCGGACATATCCATCCCCATGTCCTTCATCGTCGTGATGGGACGCTTTCGAAGAGGTGGAACCGGCGCGGTCATGCCGGCCCGAGGTGCTAGGGTTGCCCGCGCCATACCGGAGCGGTCGATCGCCTCGCCGACGAGCGTGAAGGCCTTGTCTTCGGACGGCGTGACGATTGCATCATAGGTCTCTGCAACGCCGATCTGGAACTCGTCGACCTCGATCGGCATGACATTTTGGCCGTCAGCCTGGACGATGGTGAGGCGTAGCCCCGGAATGCGGACGTTGAACGTCGTCATCGCGGAGGCATTGATAAACCGCAGACGGACCCGCTGGCCTGGCGTGAAAAGCGCAGTCCAGTTGTCAAACGGCCCATGGCCATTGACGAGATAGGTATAAGCGGCGCCTGTGGCGTCGGAGACGTCGGTCGGATCCATCCGCATCGCTCCCCAATCGACCCTATCCTTGAGCCGTTGGTCTTTGCCTGCGAGCAGACCGGCAAGTGTCTGCCGCTGGAAATTGAAATGGCCTGGATCAACCTTCATGCGCCGAAAGATCGCCTCTGGCGAAAGCTGGCTATGGTCGGACAGAACGATGACATGCTCGCGGTCGGACTGGACGGGGTCGGCGCCTGCAGGATCGATCACGATCGGGCCGTAATGTCCAAGCTGCTCCTGGAGGCCGGAATGGCTGTGGTACCAATAGGTGCCGTTCTGACGGACGGGAAACTCGTAGAGATAGCTCGATCGCGGCTTAATTCCCGGAAACGACACGCCAGGAACGCCGTCATGTTGGGGTGGCACGAGAAGGCCATGCCAGTGAATCGAGCTGTCTTCGTCGAGATCGTTGATCACGTTGAGCCGCACTGTCTGGCCTTCACGAAGGCGGATCAGCGGGGCCGGCACGGTGCCGTTGATGCCGATCGCGGCTGACCGGCGCCCATCGATCGTCATCGTTTGTCGTGCGATCTTCAGCGTTATATCGGTGCCCGATACGGTTGGAATCGGCACGGTGAGCCCCTCGGAAACCGGTTGGGCCCATGCCGGCAGCCACGCCGCCAGCGCGGCCGTCCCGCCTGCAAACCCGGCGCCTCGCAAAAAGCTCCGCCGGTCGAGGGTTGAAAGGTCCATTGCGCTTGATCCCTGTCCTGAACTCTCAGGGGTTACGCAGGGTCGGCATCAAACCCTCAAAATTTCTGCCAGTTTTGCACGGGCGCGATAGAGCCTGGTTTCCACCGCCTTCTCGCTGATTTCGAGTACGCCCGCACTTTCGACTTGGCTCATGCCTTCGATCGTTCGCAGGACGAGCACATCCCTGAGGCTTGCAGGCAGCATAGCAATCGCGGCCATTGCTCGTTCAAGTTCGCGACGATCGTCGAACCGGACGTCGGCCGAGATCCCGGGATCGGCGACGTCGATCGCTTCCTCGAGGGGCCGTGCAAAGGTAAAGAGACGGCGGACGGCGCGGCGGCGAGCCCAGTCGCGCGCTTTGTTGATTGCGATCCGCGAGATCCAGAGCCGAAACGGCCGTTCGCCGTCATAGCTGCGCAGCGCGGCGAAGGCCGCGATGAAGCTCTGCTGGGTAAGGTCTAGAGCGGCATCCGCGTCTCCGGTATGACCGCGCAGCAGGCGAAAGATGCTCTCCCGGTGGCGCCGCATCAACTCGCTATAGGCCGGCTGTCGCCCACCCAGCGCAAGCGCAGCGAGCTCGCCGTCCGAGCAGGCGGCGAGATCAAGGCTCACGGTTCCTTGGCCGTGAGCGCCTTTACGACGGCCGCATCAAATTTGGCGGCTTGGTCGGGTTTCAGGACCGCTCGCATGGCGAAGATGTGCTCGAGCGTTTCCTTCTGAAGCTGACCCATCGCCTGATGCGACCGATCGACTGCTGCGCCCACCGCGGGACCATAGCCATGTTCGGCCTGGATGGCGTCGGCGAGCCGCGCATTGTCCGCCCGCAGTTCGAGCTCCAGCGCCTGTTTGCGGACTGCGAAACGGCGTTCGATTTCGTCCATGCGCGCTTGTTGCGCACTATCGAGGTCGAGCTCGTGGTGGAGCAGTGCATGCAGTTCAGTTTCGACCGGGGTTGGCGGCACGATGAACGCCCGACCAAGGAAGGCGCCGACAATCGCGGCCAGGAAGGCGATCACAGCAATCAGCAGGAGGCGACGGCGATCGGTCATTCGCTCGTCCCGAGCAGCGTCGAGGGCGCCAGGGCCGGCGGCGCGCCGAAAGGCGCGATCGATGCCACCCGAGTCTCGCGCGCCGGTATGACGGAGCCCAGAAGTCCGACGGAAAGGGCCACACCGGCGGCGATCCCGAAGACGGCTCCCGACAAAGGCGCGCCATGCCGGCGCTGGTAGGCAAGCGCGTCGATCACAGCGCCGTCGATTGTCTCCAAACGCGGATCGACCGGAAGCTCTCTTAAGCAGCTCAGTGCTGTATCAACGTCCATCATCTCGCTACTCCCACCCCTGCGACTGGATTTACGCATCGTAGCGAAAAATCCCTCATCGCCAATCGAGCGGGCATCGATGAGGGGTCGGCACCTGATCTGCGTAATGCTCATCGAACGCGAAGGAGATGTTCGATGAAGACCAAGACCCTACTCGCCGCCGCGCTCGCGGCCCTTTCACTCGGTGTGTCGGCGCCGGCACTGGCGCATCCCAAGCTCGTGAGCTCATCGCCTGCCGCGACCGCGACCGTGGCCGCGACAAACCGGCTCACCTTGACGTTCAGCGAGCGTTTGATGCCGCAATTGTCCGGCATCGACCTTGCGATGACTGGCATGCCCGGAATGGCCAATCATGCCCCGATGAAGATTGGCGGTGTGCAGACCACCGTTGGGGAAGATGGCAAGACGCTGATCGCAGCTTTGCCGCGTCCGCTCGCCGCCGGCACTTACAAGCTGGATTGGCACGTCGTCTCGGTCGACACCCACCGCATCGCGGGTAGCCTGACCTTCACGGTTCGTTAAATGGCGGACTGGCCGCTCATTGCGATCCGTTGGGCGCTCTATGCGGATCTCGGGCTGCTGTTCGGATTGCTCCTCTTCACGCTCTACGCCCTGGCTGGCGACGAGCGTGAGAGGTTGCTGCGCCTCCGCGGGTGGACGATGGCGCTGGCGGTGCTGGGCGTGCTGCTGAGCGCTTATGGTTTCCTGCAGTCCGCTGCTGCCATGCTTGGGACGGGTATCGAGGGTGTCGATCGTGTCAGCGCGCTGATGCTGCTCACGGAGACAAATGTTGGATGGGCGCTGCTCGCGCGCCTAGTGGTCCTGACCATCTTAGGCATTGCTGCCTTGACCCCTGTGTTGCGCCGGATGGCTGGGCTCGTGCTCCTGACCTTTCTTGCCGCCATAGCTGTCGCGAGCCTCGTCTGGTCAGGCCACGGCGCTGCCACCGAGGGACCAGCGGGAATGGTCCATTTGGTCAGCGACATTATTCATCTGCTGGCTGCTGCGGCCTGGATCGGCGCCTTGGGCGCCTTCGTCCTTATCGTATCGCGGCGGCCTCAAACACCCGAGACCCTCAACGCGGCGCATCGCGCGCTCGCCAGCTTTGCGACAGTCGGAGCGATCATTGTGGGCTTGATCGTAGCGACCGGGCTGGTGAACAGCTATCTTCTGGTCGGCCCACGAAATGTGTTGAGGCTTGCAGAGAGCGACTACGGCCGCCTCCTCCTCATCAAGCTCACCTTGTTTGCCATTATGCTGGGGTTGGCGGCGGGCAATCGGTTTCGGCTAACACCGGCGCTTGGCAAAGCGATTGGTAGAGATAGCACCGCGGCGAGCGTTGCGCGCTTGAAACGCAGTCTGTGGATCGAAACCTGCGCCGGCATCCTGATCCTCGGACTGGTTGCCTGGCTAGGAACGCTGCCGCCGCCAGCTTCAGGAGGATCGTAGAAACGGGTCTTGACCCTGACATAATGTCAGACCCTATATCGGCATGCGTCGGAAAGGAGACGGTTTATGACCGATTTGAAGAACGCGGCGCATGGAGGTCATGGTTGTTGTGGAGGCCATGCGCGTCACGCGCACGGCGAAGGCATGAAGACAGAGGTCAAGGATCCGGTCTGCGGGATGACCGTTGATCCGGCAAAGACGCCGCACCACGCTGTCCACCAACACCACGATTATCATTTCTGTAGTGCCGGTTGCCTCGCAAAATTCGAGGCGGATCCGGCGCACTATCTCGCTGCCGAACCGCCCGCGCCAGTCGAGGCCGCCCCGGGAACGATCTGGACCTGCCCGATGCATCCGGAGATCCGGCAGGATCATCCGGGCGCCTGTCCGATCTGCGGCATGGCGCTCGAGCCGGAGATCGCCACCGCCGAGGCCGGGCCGAGTGCCGAACTTGTCGATATGACGCGCCGCTTCTGGATCGGCTTGGCGCTTACGATCCCGGTGCTCGTGCTCGAGATGGGCGGCCATCTCTTTCCGGCCCTCCATCACGTCGTCTCCGAACGCGCCTCCACGTGGATTCAGCTCCTTTTGGCGACGCCCGTCGTGCTGTGGGGCGGTTGGCCCTTCTTCGAGCGCGGCTGGATGTCGCTCAAGACGCGCCATCTCAACATGTTCACCTTGATCGCGATGGGAACGGGCGTCGCCTGGGCCTACAGCCTGGTGGCGACCCTCGCGCCCGGCATTTTCCCGGCCGCCTTCCGCGAGAACGGCACGGTCGCGGTCTACTTTGAGGCCGCCGCCGTCATCACGGTGCTGGTACTGCTCGGCCAGGTCCTCGAACTCAGGGCGCGTGAGCGCACCTCCGGCGCCATCAAGGCGCTGCTCAATCTCGCGCCCAAGACCGCTCGGCGGCTCGCAGCGGACGGGCATGAGGAAGAAGTTTCCCTTGACCTGATTGCCGTCGGTGACCGGCTGCGCGTGCGGCCGGGCGAGAAGGTCCCGGTCGACGGCGTGATCGAGGAGGGTCGTTCGGCCATCGACGAGTCCATGGTGACGGGTGAATCCATGCCCGTCGCCAAGGAGGTGGACGCCGCCGTTATTGGCGGCACGCTCAACCAGAGCGGCGCTCTCGTGATCCGCGCCGAACGAATCGGCCGCGACACCATGCTCGCGCGGATAGTCCAGATGGTCGCGGAAGCGCAGCGCTCGCGTGCGCCGATCCAGCGGCTAGCCGACCAGGTCGCAGGGTGGTTCGTACCGGCGGTGCTTGGCGTCGCGGTGCTGGCTTTTGTCGCGTGGGGCGTCTGGGGACCCGAGCCGCGGCTCGCCCATGGGCTGATCGCCGCAGTCGCAGTGCTCATCATCGCCTGCCCGTGTGCGCTTGGACTTGCGACGCCGATGTCGATCATGGTTGGCGTTGGGCGGGGTGCTGGACTTGGTGTGCTGATCAAGAACGCCGAGGCGCTGGAACGCCTTGAGAAGGTCGAGACGCTGATCGTCGACAAGACCGGAACGCTGACGGAAGGAAAGCCGTCGGTCACCCGGATCGTTACCGCGGAAGGCGTCGAGGAGGGAGAAGTGTTGCGCCTGGCGGCGGCGGTCGAGCGCGCCTCGGAGCATCCGCTGGCGCTGGCGGTGGTAGCGGCGGCGACGGGGCGAGGGATCAGCATTCCAGCGGTCTCGGATTTCGACGCACCGACCGGCAGAGGCGCGATAGGAACGGTCGAAAACCGGCGCGTGACGCTCGGCAACGCGCGTATCATGCGCGAAAGCGGCATTGATCTGGCCGCGATGGAAGCGGCGGCCGACGAGCTACGCCGCGACGGCGCCACCGCCATTTTCGTGGGCTTCGACGATCGCGTCGCGGGCGTGCTCGCAATCGCTGATCCGATCAAGGCGACGACACCCGAAGCGCTTGCAGGGCTGCGTGCGGCCGGGATCAAGGTGGTCATGCTAACTGGCGACAACCGCACGACCGCCGAAGCCGTCGCGCGCAAGCTCGGCATCGACGCGGTCGAGGCTGAAGTGCTGCCCGACCAGAAGAGCGCGGTGATCGAAAAGCTGAAGCGGGAAGGTCAGATAGTCGCGATGGCAGGCGACGGCGTCAATGACGCCCCGGCGCTCGCCGCCGCCGATGTCGGCATCGCCATGGGTTCGGGGACCGATGTCGCGATCGAGAGCGCTGGCGTGACGCTCTTGAAGGGTGATCTCACCGGCATCGTGCGGGCGCGAAGGCTGAGCGAAGCGACTATGTCCAACATTCGCCAAAATCTGTTTTTCGCTTTCATCTACAACGCGGCTGGCGTGCCGGTCGCAGCGGGCGTGCTCTATCCTGTCTTTGGAATTTTGCTCTCGCCGATCATCGCAGCCGCCGCGATGGCCTTGTCGTCAGTCAGCGTGGTCGGCAATGCGCTTCGCCTCAATAGGGTGAAACTATGAACATCGGCCAAGCCTCGGAGGCGAGCGGCGTGTCTCAGCGCATGATCCGTCACTATGAAAAGATTGGCCTGATTCCGCCGCCGCCCCGTCGCGACAGCGGGTATCGCGACTACGCGCCGGACGATGTGCATCGGCTCTCCTTCATCTCTCATGCGCGTGACCTGGGTTTCCCGATCAACGAGATCGAGGAACTTTTGTCCTTGTGGTCGGATAGGAGCAGGGCCAGCGCCGATGTGAAGACGTTGGCTCTTGCCCGCGCCGAAGAACTTGGACGAAAGGCCCGCGCGCTTGAGGCGATGCGTGCTTCGCTCCTCGACCTAGCGTCACGATGTCGGGGTGATAGCCGGCCCGAATGCCCGATCATCGACAGGCTACAAGCCGTCTAAGAGTGGCCAAGCACCAATACCCTCACCCAGTCAGGGCAAGCTCGCCTTGTACGGGCAGATTCGGCGTGGAGCTGATTCCCGGCACTAGACGCAGAGCATCGCCGACAAGCGTATAGACGGCGTGGCGTTGCGCGCCGCGGTTTCGATGGTCGACGCGGTAGCCTTGGTAATGCCGGCGCAGCAGACCGGCGTTCACAAGTTCGGAAACGGCGCGGCTGAGGTTGCTCTTCCCGGCTGTGCGGACACGCGCGCGCATCTCCTCCGCGATCACGCCGCGCCTTTTCTCCGGATCGCCGGGGAGCAGTCCGTTTCTAGCGAGGTCGCTCTCGACCCGCTCGGCCAGCGTGATGCTGCGCGGACCACGCTGGGCCATCGGCGTCAATGCGTCGCATAGCCAATCGCGCAGGGAAACGAGCCCATCGTTCCGCCTGACCCAGGGACCGGCGCTGCCATCTGGCCCAGCCACCTGGGCGATCAGGTTGAGCAGCATGAAGGCATAACGGGGCCGGCTCGATACGGTCGCCAGCGTCTCGAGCACGGCCGCGACATCACAGCGAATGGAGGGTTCAAGAGGCTTGCCTGCATGAAACATAACATGATGGAATCAAGCACAAAGCAGGATCAATGTGAATCCCAAATCGGCGGCCGCAGACGGGTTGTCAGCTATGACACTTTGCCGGCAGATAAAGTGTCATAGGCGATCCATTCTGATCGTAGATTATTGCGAATCGTTCTCAACTCGTCCTGATAATCGCGGCGCTCGCCGCTTAGGTCTGGACGAGGAGTCGTCTCGCGGACGAGCTTCTACCCTCTATGGCGAACAAGATAAAAGACTGCGGCCGCCTCGATGATCTCACGCGCTTCGCGACCGAATGTGGGCGCGCTGAAAATCTCGGCGAACTGCATGGAACGATCGACGCGGCCGCGCGGGAATTCGGCTTCCGCTGGTTCACGCTGCTGCATAACGTCGATCTTCGGCGCGGAGGCGAGCAGGCTCTATTCCTCACGACCTATCCCTCGGCCTGGCTCGAGGAAGTGCTCGAAGAGCGCCATTATCTCGAAGATCCCATCCATGCGGCCTGCGCACGCACCCCTTCAGGGCTCGCCTGGGACCGGATCGGCGATGTGCTGGAGCTCACGCCGCGGCAGCGAAGCATCCTCGAACGCGCCAGGGACCATGACCTTGCGTCCGGCTATAGCTTGCCGATCCGGACCCCGGGCGAGCCCGAGGCGATCTTTACCGCCGCCCGATCGCGCGACGAGCCGCTCAGCGCAGAGGAGATACTGACCGCGCGTCTGCTCGGCTCGGTCGCTTATGATCGTGCCCGCGAGCTGCTGGGCGCGGCAGCGAAGACATTGACCTGCGTCCCGCTCAGCCCACGACAGGTCGAATGCATCGCACTCGTCGCGCAAGGCAAAAGCGACTGGGAGATCGGCCAGATCCTCGGCCTCAGCCGCGACACCGTGCACGAATATGTTGAATCGGCCCGCAGGCGTTATGGCGTGCGACGACGCACGCAGCTGGTGCTGCGCGCGGTTCGCGATGGTCATCTCAACATGGAAGCGCTGCTCTGATCTCGCCGGCCATGTGATGATCGGGCTTGGGCAAGTTCAGGATTTTTGCGCTGTCGCTGGCGCGATCAAGGACGCTGCGGCCTTGTCGGACCTGATGGCCGAAATCACGAAGGCCATGGGCTTTCGGCACTATGCCCTGGTCCATCACGTCGACCTGAAGCCTGCGGTTCGCTCGGTCCACATCGTCGACTATCCACAAGACTGGGTGGAGCGCTTCCAGGCGAGACGTCTCTATGCGAGCGACCCGAGCTCGAATATCTCGTCAACGTGATGTGGCCGATTTCGCCGTTCAAGGCTGAAAATGGGGCAACGCTGATCTGGCCGGGGAGCCACAATGGCGGGCAGGGTGACGACAACACGGAGCCGGTCGCCATCGAAGCCGATCCGGGATCGGCGATCATATTTCTGGGATCGACCCTCCATGGCGCCGGCTCGAATCAATCAAACGCGGTGCGCCGAGGCATCATCGTCAGCTACTGCCTCGGCTGGCTGAAGCCCTATGAGAACCAGTGGCTGACCTATCCGCCCGAGGTGGCCAGCGCATTCGATCCCGAGCTTGCCGCGCTGGTCGGCTACCAGCAGCACCGCCCCAATCTCGGCAATTATGACGGGCAGTGCCCGTCCATCCTGCTCGGCGGCGAACCGCCGGACCATCTCGCCGCAATCGATGCTCTCCGACCCGACCAGGAAGGCGCTCTGTCCGAATTCCTGCGACAGCAAACCGATCAACTCCCCCCGGCTGGGGGGATTGCCGAAATCGAGCGCGGTCGGAACAAAAGAGAGGTGAAATCCAACGGATAGCTGACGGCATTTCCCGACGCGGGAGCTGTCTCTCGCGGGGGAAGACCCGATGCAACGTGCGATATTCGGCATGGCGATGCTCGCCCTCGCCACAGCCCTTCCAAGCGCACCGGCAGCGGCGAATGACCTGGGCTGCCAGGTTCTCCTCTGTCTTTCCAATCCCGGTGGCGCGACCCAATACGCGCAATGCGTGGCGCCGATGACCAAGCTCTGGCAACGCTTGGCCACCGGCGGCGCCTTTCCCGGCTGTAGCGGCGGCGGCGTCGCCCGCACGAAGGTCTATGATCGCGATTCCACAGCTCGCCGGCGGGTGGTCATCACGTTCAACGATGGCCGCCGCCAGACCTTCTCGCTGGCCGGCATCGAGCGCCTGGACGGCGGCGACCAATGATCCTCGATGTCGCCACCCTTCTTTCGCTTGCAGGAGCTTGCGCACCGACGGTGGCGCCTGAGACGCTCATTTCGATCGTCCACACCGAGAGCCGGTTCAACAGTCTCGCAATCGGGGTCAATAGTCCCGGCGTGCGCGCGCCAAAGCCCGCGACCAAGGCGCAGGCAATCGCAGCGGCGCGCAGCCTGATTGGTCGAGGCTACAACATCGATCTCGGCCTGGGACAGATTAACAGCGCCAATCTCGGCTGGCTGGGGCTTTCGGTCGAAAATGCGTTCGAACCCTGCTCCAATTTGGCCGCCGCCGCCCGCGTCATCGCGACCAACTACCAGGCGGTCGCGCGCCTTGCCCCGAGCCGGGATCATGCGATCGCGACCGCCCTTTCGCTGTACAATACCGGCGACCGGCGGCGCGGCTTTCGCAACGGCTATGTCGCCAGGGTCTATGCCAGTGCGTCAGCCGTCATTCCGTTGATCCGGAGTACGGCGCCGGCGACCAGAAACTCGGTCGTTGCCCCAGCGGCTCCGGCCTTCGCTCCGCCACCCGACACCCCTGTTTCGCCACCGGCCGCAGCCGGGTGGAACACAGCGGCGAGGGCGAGCCAGGCCTCGCTCATGGTGTTTGGCGACGGGGCCGCATCTCAGAAAGGACAGCATCCATGACAGCAATCACCGCCCATCAGGGCGGACGGCGCCAATGGGCGCGACTTCTTCTGCGCGTCATCGGCGTGATGGCATTGGCGCTGCTTGTCTCGATGCTGCTGAGCGATCCTGCACACGCGCAGGGGGCTGACGGCATCACGTCGATGGCGGAGAACATCAAGACCTGGCTCACCGGGACTTTCGCCAAGACCATCGCGGTGATCGCGGTCGTGATCGTCGGGTTCATGTTTTTCACCGGGCGCGCCAGCCTCGGCCTTCTGGTGACGGTCATCGTTGGCATCTTCATCGTCTTCAGTGCGCAGTGGATCGTCGACACCATCACGGGTGGCGCGTGAAGGAGAGCGCCGCCCTGGACGAGCGGCTGCGCGAGGAGACGTTGTTTCTGGCGGTCACGCGCCCGACGATGTGGCTCGGCGTGCCGCTCGAAGCCTCGTTGCCGATCGCGCTTGCCGCCTGTCTCACTTTGATCGTCAGCGGCAACCCGCTCTATGCCGGCGCCATCGGAGGCGCCTGTCTCGCCGTCGCACGGCTCATCGTGCGGCACGATGCCAACGCCTTCCGGCTGCTGTGGCTCTGGACCATGACCAAGGCGCGAAGCCGGAACCGCGTCTGGTGGGGCGGCAGTTCCTATTCGCCGCTCCCGGTCGCGGGGCTGAAACGCAAGGGCTTTGCGCGTGGCTAGCGCGGCTGCCCAGCTCCCGCCGCGCAAGACGCCGTGGCGCATATTGCGGCAAGAGGCCGAGCCGGGTCGCTATCTGCCCTATGCGCGCCACGTGACATCGGAGGTGATCGCGCTCGATAGCGGCGACCTCATGATGATGTTCCGCCTTGAAGGGCTTGCGTTCGAGACCGCGGATCCGATCCACCTCAATGACTGGCACGAGAAGCTCAACGGCACCTGGCGCAACATTGCCGACGATCGGCTCGCGCTCTGGACCCACATCGTTCGCCGCCCGGTCGATGACTATCCCGAAGGCCAATTCCGCTCGGACTTCGCGGCCGATCTGGACGAAAAATATCGCGCGCGGGTGACTGCCAAGCGCATGTTCGTCAACGAGCATTATCTGACGCTGATCATGCGACCGGCGGTCGGCTCGGCCGATCGGACCGGGCTTCTCCTCAAGCGCATCGCCAAAGCCAGGGCGGCCGATGAGGAGGTCGACCCCGACGAGTTGGCCCGCTTCGAGGAGAAGGCGCGCGATATCGAAAAGCTCCTCCGGCGGTGCAGCCCCGCGCGGCTCGCTCTTTATGAGCAAAATGGCCTCCTATTCTCCAGGCCGCTCGAAGTGCTCGAGCAGGTCATGATGGGTGCCAAGGCCAAGGTGCCGCTGGTCCGAGGCCATCTTGGATCAGCACTCTACGGCGAGCGGGTGATCTTCGGACGCGAGACGGTCGAGATCCGCGCCCATGATGCGAGCCGCTGGCTGGGCATTTTCGGCATCCGGGAATATCCCGCGCTCACCCGTCCCGGTCAGATGAACGCTCTGCTCGGCCAGGATTTCTCGTTCGTCGTCTCACAGTCCTTCACCTTCATGGGGAAGGCGCGCGCGGCCGAAAGGCTGCGGCGCCGGCAGAACCAGATGGCTTCGACCGAGGACGCGGCAGCAAGCCAGGCGCTCGACCTTGAAGACGCCGCCGACGATCTTCAAAGCAATCGGTTCGTCCTTGGCGAACATCACTTCTCGCTTGGGGTGTTTGCCGAGAGCCAGAGGCGACTCGCCGATAATCTGTCGGCCGCGCGGGCCGCGCTCGCGGATGCTGGCCTGGTATCAGCGAGGGAAGGGCCGGCGCTCGAGGCGGCCTTCTGGGCTCAGCTTCCCGGAAATTTCGCGTGGCGGGCGCGGCCGGCGGCAATCACATCGCGGAATTTCGCCGCATTGGCGCCTTTTCATACCTACCCCGCAGGCCGGCCGAGCGGAAATCATTGGGGTCCGGCGATCGCGCTGATGAAAACGGCCGCGCAATCGCCCTACTATTTCAACTTCCATGTCGGGGATCTCGGCCACACGCTCATCATCGGTCCCTCGGGCGCGGGCAAAACGGTCGTTCAGAACTTCCTGATGGCGCAGCTCGAGAAGACGGGCGCGCAGCAGATTTTCATCGACAAGGATCGCGGCGCCGAGATCTACGTGCGGTCTGCTGGCGGGATCTATCTGACGCTGAAGAACGGGGAGCCAACCGGCTTCGCGCCGCTGCGGGCGCTCGAATATGGGCCGCGCAACCTCGTCTTTCTCGGTCGTCTGATCCGGCAGCTGGTGACGCCGCCCGGCAGCACGCTGGGCGTCACCCAGGAGCGCATGATCGACGAAGGCTTGGCGTCGCTCGGGCGGCTCGCGCCGGAGAACCGATCCATTCTGGCCCTGCGCCAGCTGCTCGGCCAGCGCGATCCGGAAGGCATCGGCGCTCGGCTTGAGAAATGGTCGCGAGGCGGATCGCTGGGTTGGGTGTTCGACAACGAGATCGATGCTTTGTCGCTCGATGCGCCGTTCCTCGGCTTCGACATGACCGACTTCCTCGACAATCCGGAAGTTCGCACGCCGATCATGATGTACATGTTCCATCGCATCGACGGCCTTCTGGATGGCCGCCGACTGGTGATCGACATCGATGAGTTCTGGAAGGCGCTGGGCGATGACGCTTTCCGCGCCTTTGCCCAGGATGGCCTGAAGACCTACCGCAAGCAGAACGCCTTCCTGGTTTTCGGCACGCAGAGCCCGGCCGATGCGCTGCGCTCGGATATCTCGCACAGTATCATAGAGCAGGTCGCGACCAAGATCCTGCTGCCAAACCCCTATGGGCGTGAAACGGATTATATCGACGGGCTGGGCCTGACCCAGGCGGAATTCAAGCTCGTCCGTCACGACCTGAACCCGGAATCTCGCCGCTTCCTCATCAAGCAGGGTCATGACTCGATCGTGGTGGAACTGGACCTGGGCGGCCTCTCCGACGAGCTCGCGGTGCTCTCGGGCACCACGGAAACCGTGACACTCCTCGATGCCATTCGCGCTGATGTCGGCGACGACCCGGCGAAATGGCTGCCTCTTTTTCACCAGCAGCGTCGGTCTGCATCGATCAGGAAAGGATGAGCTATGGGTAAGGGCATATACGCAGCACTTGGCGCCATCGCCCTTGGAATGGCGGGGCCTGCAGTCGCGCAAGGTATCCCCGTCTACGACAGCTCCGGCTATCTGCAGGCGCTGGCCACGGTGAAGAACACCCTGTCGATGATCGATCAGGGGAAGGAGCAGATCGCAGAAGCGAAGCAGCTCTATGGCAGCTTCAACCAGGTCACCGACGTCAACGGCATCGCATCATCTCTTTCCACCGATGCCATGCGCCACCTTCTGCCGCGGGAGGCCCGTGACATCAGCCGGCTGATGTCGTCGGACAATGCCAGCCTGGGCTCGCTCGGGAGCTCCGCGACCCGTATCCGGGACGCCAACCGTATCGCTTTGCCGGAATTGCGACCAGGTGCGTCGGCGTATGAGCGCGCTTCCCGCGACAACCTCTTGCGGAACGGCGACCTCGCAGCGCGCGATGCCGCGATCGCGGAGGCGGCCTATGGCGTGTCGGCCCAGCGTACCGCCGGGCTCGAAGAACTGAGAACCTCGCTGGATACGGCTTCGGACGCCAAGCAGGTCATGGATATCCAGGCGAGGGTAGGGGTCGAGAATGCCCATATCCAGAACGACGCCTTGCAATTGCAGGCGCTGCGAATGCGGCAAGAAGCAGACGTCCAGTTGCGATCACAGCGCGAAAGCGAAGCGATACTGGCGACGAAGCTAGAAAGCTTGTCGCAATGACCGCGAGAGCTTTGCTGCTTGGGTTTGCCGCAGCGGGAATGCTCGCAGGATGCGAGCGGGCACCGCGCGGGAAGGACTATCTAACCTCTCACCCGGAAGAGCTCAGAGGACTCGTCAAGGCCTGTGCCGACGGATCACATCCCAACGAACAGGAGTGTTCCAACGCTGAAAGCCTCCGGATTCTCGACAACAAGATGCGGTCGCTTTCGAAATAATCCAGCGCCTTGGAGCTTCGCATGGCCACGGACATGTTCAATTCACTTTACGCGAACGTTGATGGGAAGCTTGATCTTTTCCTCAACGAGCGTCTCCAAAACGTCGTAGAGGTTGTCCGTGGTCCGCTCGCTGTCGGGCTGGTTATCTACATCGCCCTGTTCGGCTACATGGTGATGCGGGGCATCATCAGCGAACCATGGGGTGAGCTATTCTATCGGATGGTGAAGCTCTGTCTGCTGTATGTTGCTGCGACGACGGTCGCCTATTCCGATTGGATCACGACGCCGCTCTTCCACGGAATGCCCGATGCGATCTCCCAAGCTCTCGCCGGTAAGACGATCGACACAGTAGGAGAGGCCTTCGACGACTATTACACTCAAAGTGATGCTATAGTTGCACGGATAGAGACTGAAGCCGCAACGTACAGCGACATTAACCCATATAAACTGGTCCTCTATGCGCTGAGCCTGGGGCTGAAGGCATTAGCTGGGCTCTCGGCAGCGGTTGGATTTGCTATTACTATATTTGCCAAAGTTGCGTTGGCGATCATTATCGCACTTGGCCCCATCTTCATCGCCCTAGCTCTCTTCGAGCCAACGAGGCGTTTTTTCCACGGCTGGCTGGGGCAAGTATTCAACTATATCGTTCTCCTTGCTGTAATCATAGCCATCACGACCCTGATCACAGACCTCGGAGCGGCTGCAACAGCAGCATCTGAAGGCGTCGTGGATACGGCTTTCGGTGCTGTCCTGTTTGCAGCGTACATATTTTTGGGCACGATCTTCTTCTTCCAGGCTCCAGCCATTGCAACGGGAATAGCCGGGGGAGCCGCTGCCGGCGTGGGTGCCTTCGCCGGAACGGCCTGGGGCACAATGGCATCTCCCTTCCGACAGCGTCGCGTCATGCGCAACAGCCGCAACTTGGAGCGCGCCGCTCACCGCGGCGGCACCATCGAAGCGGCGTAGCGAGGCATCTCATGGCTTTTTCTTCACCAATATTCGCGCCTAGCTTCCGCCGTAGCGTCACCTGCCTGGGCGTTGTTCTGGCTGCGCTCGGCGTCGTCGGCTGTGCATCCGGTCCAAAGAAGCTCGCGGTTTGCAATGGCCATCACCTGCGCGACGTGAACATCTATGGAAGCGTCTTACCGGGCTCACCTGTGCCTGCGACCACGGCGCCGAGAGCTGCGCCGCCCATACCGCCGCTATCGCATCCAAGAGACGGCGATCCACCCCCACCGCCCGCCGTGCCTTCCGCGTCATCTTCCGGAGACAAAGTATCGTTCGCACCAAGGGGACCGCATTATGCGAGCTGCTGATGACCGCTCGGAGGCGGTGCCGGCATCGGGGCTGCAGCGCTATTTCCGGGACGCACGAAGCTGGGATCAGGACAGGATCCGGAACGCGCTGCGCTCGACCCGCATCGCTTGGAGCATCGCGGCCATCGCCTCACTCCTAGCCGCGGCCTCGATCTTCGCAGTTGCGGCTCTGACGCCTCTCAAGACTGTCGTGCCCTATGTTATTCGCGTCAACCAGACCACCGGCGCGGTGGATGTCCAGACCGCGCTCACGCAGCGGCCGATGCGCTACGATGAGGCGGTCACCAAATACTTCCTCGCCCAGTATGTGAGAACCCGCGAAAGCTGGATCCCGGCAGCGGCCGAAGAAAATTTTCGGTTCGTGACGATCCTCTCGCAGCCGACCGAACAGCAGCGCTGGGCGCGCTTCTACAGTAGCAACAATGGTGCCAGTCCCCAAAATGTCTGGGGCAAGAACGCAGTTGTGCAGGCGCGCGTGCGCAACATCGCCTTCATCAACGATCGCGTCGCCAATGTCCGGTTCACGCGGACAGTCCAGACCGAGACCGACATCCAGAACAGCGATTGGATCGCCACGATCACGTTCGCCTACGCCAACGCGCCCATGGCGGAAGGCGATCGCTACCGGAACCCGCTGGGATTCCAGGTCGAAAACTATCGTGCCGATCCGGAGGTGATCCGATGAGGGCGCTCTCCGCCGCCATCATTTGCGCGCTGGTGCCTGTAACGGCGGCGCACGCGGTCGAAGTTCCGCGAGGTGGTCCGTCCGACCCGCGCGTCAAGTTCGTCGAATATGAAGAGACCGAGGTCTATCGGATCGTCGGCACGTTCCGGACCGCAACACAGATTGTCCTGAGCGACGATGAGACGATCCAGCACGTCGCGCTGGGCGACACCGTATCTTGGGAGGTCGCCGTCGCCGGGCACATCCTGTTCCTCAAGCCGCGTGAGCGTGCCGGACCGACCAATCTCATCGTCACCACGTCGCGCGGAGGCGAATTGCGCAGCTATGCGTTCGAGTTGACCGCTCGCAGCGGTCCGATCACGGGCCGCAACGGCCAAGCCTATTTTCAGGTGCGGTTCCGATATCCCAGGGACGATGCAGACCGCGCCGCGCGTCTCAGGGCCGCGCAGATTGCCATGCAGGCGGCTGCCCTGGAGAGCCGGGCCGTTCGCGGCGCTCTCGATCATGGGGTCGTCGAAGGGCCTCGCAACATGAACTACAAGGTGCAGGGCTCCAGCGAGCTTCAGCCGTCGGAGGTCTCCGATAACGGGCAGTTCACGGTGTTGCGTTTCCCAGCGAACCGCGAGGTGCCGGCTATATATCTGGTGCGACCAGACGGGTCTGAGACGCTGGTTCCCTTCGACGTCCGTGACGAATTCGTCGTCGTCCATCTGGTGGCGCGTCAGCTGCGCCTTCGGCGGGGCGGCGAGGTGCTGTGCATCTATAATCAGGCGCCAGAACCCTATGGGGTCGATCATGGGACGAACACCGGGTCGCCCCATGTCGAGCGCACCATCACACATCCGCAGGAATGAGCCATGGTTGAAGATCCATCCTCCGTTTCGCGCCCTCTGCCGAGCGCCGATCTCACGCCAGAAAAAGACGAGATCCTGCACGAGCGCGGTATCGAGCCGATCGGGGGGATGACGCCTTCCAAGCGTAATACCGCCCTCATCTTTGCCGGCACGGCGATGGTACTCGGCATCCTGTGGGTTAATTCCGGAACGAGCCAACAGGCCTCCAATCGTGACCTCACTGCACCGGGCGGGGCGGCCCAAGAGCGGCGCGATATCGTGGCCCGGGAAACCGTCGATTACGCGGCGGTCGCGCCGCAGCCGAGACCGCTCGGCGCAGGCGGGAACGATCCCAACGCACCGGTGCTCAATCCCGCAGCCGGGGTTCCTGGCCCCGACGGTCAGATCGTCCCTGCCATGCAGCCCGGTGCAGCGCCCGGCCCGTCAGGCGCCCGGCCGAACCTGGCCGACCAGGCGCGACGGTCGACACTCATCGCCTATGGCGGGCGCGATCTCGGTGGAGAGACCTCGCAAGGCCCGGCGGCGGCCTCGAGCGCGCAACCGACCGAAAATTCAGGAACGCCAGGGAGTACGGAGGGCGGTGCGCCCAATGCGCTGGACTTGCTGCGACAAAGCTCAGCCGTAGGCGAAGCGCGAGCCTCGATGCTCCCCAATCGCAATTTTCTGATCACTGCGGGGACATTGATTCCCTGCACCCTTCAGACGGCCATCAATTCCGCACAGCCTGGATACACGTCCTGCCTGATTCCACGGGACGTGTATTCCGAGAATGGCCGGGTCGTGCTCATGGAAAAGGGCACGCGCGTACTCGGCGAGTATCGCGGGGGCATCCAACAGGGGCAGAACCGCCTCTTTGTGCTTTGGACCCGGGCGGTGACGCCACAAGGCGTCCGCATCGACCTTGCCTCGCCTGGGTCAGACGCGCTCGGCCGCGCCGGGCTCGCCGGAGCGGTCGACAGCTTCTTCTGGGCACGGTTCGGCGGCGCGCTCCTACTCTCGCTCGTCGATGACGCCGCCTATATTGCCGGGCAGGCCGCATCGAGCGGCAACGGCAATTTCAACAATGTCACGCGTGCGCCGAGCGAAGGGGCCGCGATCGCGCTCCAGAACAACATCAACATCCGGCCGGTGCTGAAAAAGAACCAGGGCGAGGAGGTCGGTATCTTCGTCGCCAAGGACTTCAACTTCGCCGATGTCTACAATCTGGAGCTGCGGCGGTAAGCCATGCGCGATACCGCCGTCCTCCGCCATTATCTCGAACCGCTTCTTCCGTTGCTGGAGCCGGATGATGTAACCGAGCTCGTCATCAACCGCCCGGGCGAGGCGGGGATCGAGGACCGGCAGGGGTGGCGATGGCATGAGTTGCCTGAACTGGACAGCGAGTGGCTTGGAACGCTCGCCGTCGCCGCGGCAAGCTTCACGCACCAGGACATCGATGGGCAGACGCCGATCTGTTCGACCGTCCTCCCAGGCGGCGAGCGCTGCCAGATCGTGATCCCGTCGGTGACGCCGAGCGGCTGCCCGTCCTTTACGATACGCAAGCCCTCGACCGTAACCCTGCCGATCGACCAGCTCGCACGCGCTGGCCTCTTTGACACGACGCGCGCGAGCGCCCGGGGCCTTACCGAAACCGACGCCGAGTTGGTGGCACTTCGCGACGCGGGCGACTGGCCAGCCTTTTTCAAGGTCGCGGTCGCCGCGCGCAAGAATATCCTGGTCAGCGGGGCGACCGGGTCCGGCAAGACGACCTTGGCGAAAGCGCTTATCCAGCTCATCCCGCCCGACGAGCGGCTGCTTACGATCGAGGACACGCGCGAACTCATCGTGCCCCATCGCAATGTCGTTCACATGGTCTATTCGGGCGAAGGGCAGGGCCGTGCGAAGGTCGGTCCCAAGCAGCTGCTCGAGAGCGCGCTGCGCATGCGTCCGGACCGGATCCTGCTGCAGGAGCTGCGCGACGGCACCGCCTTCTTCTACCTGCGCAACGTCAACTCGGGGCACCCTGGGTCGATCACCACCGTCCATGCTGGCTCTGCGGCGGGCGCCTTCGAGCAGCTGACATTGCTCGTCAAGGAATCCGAGGGCGGCCGCGATCTCGCGCGCGATGATATCCGCGGACTTTTGCGAATGCTCATCGATGTGGTCGTCCAGACCCGGCGCCATGGCGGTCGCTTTGAGGTCGAAGAGGTCTACTTCCACCCGAAGGTGGGCGATGCCGGTGCAGCGTAACTTCTGGATCATCGGCCTGTCCGTTGCCGGCGGCACCTTATTGTGCTGCGCCATCGCCGTGCCAGTTGCCCTCTTTGGGATGGGCCAGATCGGCCCGAACACCGACATCACGGCCTTGCCCGCATGGTTGTGGTACTATCGGGCGGACCCGCTGCTTATTCTTTGGCTAAAGCGCGGGGCTCTGGCGGGCGCTGTTGTGGTCGGGCTCCTCGCAATCGGGATTCTGCGCCGCGGGCCGGCATTGCACGGCACCGCCCGGTTTGCGCGCGAAGGCGAGATCCGGCGGGAGGGCCTTCGCGACGCTGCCGGCATCGTTGTCGGCCGCAAGGCTGGACGTTTCCTGATATTCGGCGGGAGCGAGCATGTTCTGCTCGAGGCGCCCACGCGAGCGGGCAAGGGCGTGGGCGTCGTCATTCCCAATCTGCTGACCTGGCCAGATTCGGTGATCGTGCTCGACGTGAAGCGGGAGAACTGGGGCGCAAGCGCCGGCTATCGGGCACGGGCCGGCCAAGCCGTGCATCTGTTCGATCCGCTCGACGCGGAGGGGCGGACGGCGCGGTACAACCCCCTGGCGCACATCAGGCGGACTGATGACACCGAAGTCATCAACGAGCTGCAGAAGATCGCGGGCATGCTGTTCCCCGCGCCCGAGCGATCCGATCCCTTCTGGGCGGAGGCCGCGCGAGCGGCCTTTGTCGGCGTCGGCGCCCTGGTCGCATCCAACCCGGGCCTGCCCTTCACCATCGGCGAGATATACCGCCGCCTCACGAGCGGGGATCCCAAGAGCGACCTTCCCGCAGCGCTTCAGGAAGCTCGCAGGGTGGGCCAGCGCCTCAGCCAAGCTTGCGTGTCCGCGATCCAAGATTTCACCTCGGCCTCGGACAACACCTTTTCCGGGATCAAGCAGACCATCACCGCACGGCTCAATCTCTGGCTCAACCCCATGGTGGATACCGCCACCTCGGAGAGCGACTTCGACCTGCGCGAGGTGCGGCGTCGGCGCATGTCGATTTACCTTGGCGTGTCGCCTGACAATATCGACCGCATCGCGCCGATCTACAGTCTGTTCCTGCAGCAACTCGTGGATCTCAACACCCGCGACCTTCCTGAGGGCGCTAGCAATGTCCCGGTCCTGGTCCTGCTCGACGAGTTCGCCAGGCTCGGCAAAGCCTCGGTGATTGCGAGCGGCTTCTCCTACGTCGCCGGCTATGGCCTGCGCCTGGTTCCGGTCATTCAGAGCCGATCCCAGCTTCGCGCAATCTACGGTCCCGATGTCACCGACGAGATCATCGCCAATTGCGGCCTCGAGGTTGTCTTCACGCCTAAGGAGCTGAAGGTCGCGAACGAACTTTCCGAACGGCTCGGCTTTTTCACGATGAACGTGAAATCCCGCAGCCGTACCATCCACGGGCTACTGGCGAACCGGAGCATCTCGGAATCTGATCAGCGCCGCGCGCTCCTGCTGCCGCAAGAGCTCATGCAGCTGCCGAAGAACGAGCTCCTGCTCCTTCGCGCCGGCATCCCCCCAATTCGAGGGCGCAAGATCGCCTATTACCGGATGCCGCGCTTCACTCGGCGGGTGGTTGCTCCGCCTGTGCCGTCCGCCCGTCCAATCGCGGCAATGCTTTCCCCACCTACGCCGGCTTCAGCGCGGCAGGGCGCTGGTACACCCGGTCTGAGCGGCGCCCCACAGCAGCCGGCGACAAGCTCGGGCGAGACCATACAGGAGGAAATTGTGATGCGGGAAATGACCGACGCCGAGCTGGCAGGTGCGGCCAAGATCACGGATGACATGCTGGTTCTGGGCGACCTGGCCGAACTGCCGCCCCCGGGCGACGAGGCCGCCGCGATCGCGTTCGTGTCGGCGATGGTCGAGCGGGCACTTTTGCCATCGGTCGGGCAGCCATCCACATCCATTATCCAGGAAAGGACAGCCCATGTCCGCTGAGAAGTCCGAGAATTCGCGGGGCGCCAGGAAGCGCGCCAATGCCATTTCAATCGGTGAAGGTCAGTCCGCACCGCGTTCTGGGAAAGACACGCGGGACGACATTCCCAAGGATCCCGGCACCCCTAACAAAGGCAAGGAGGGGGCAGGGGTCGAGCCCCGATCAATTTCTGCCGGCGACATACCGGAGCCCCTGCGAAAGCGCTACTTTTCGTCGACCGGCAAATGGTCGGGCGAACCGGCCTACTTCACGACGGCGCAGGCAAAAGAGCCTGCATTTCGGGACCAAGGGCGGCGTCTTGTCACCTCGAGCGAGAGTGAGGAGGTCGTGCGTGATCTCGTCGCCATCGCCCGGCATCGCGGATGGTCGAATGTTCATCTTACTGGCAGCGAAGCCTTCCGCCGGGCAGCATGGCTCGAGGCCAGTCGCCAAGGATTGGAAGTACGAGGATATCGGCCGAACGAACGCGACCTACAAGAATTGGATCGGCTACGGCGAGACAAGAGCCGCAACAGTATTGCGCCGGCTGCCGTTCCATCAATCAGCCTGGAGTCCGGCCGAGGTCAGTCACAGGCTCGCGAGCGACCGACGCGATCCCGACCTGAGGCGCCCGGAGACAGAAACGAGCGAGCCGCGCAAAGTCAGTTGCGAGTGATCGAGGCGGTCGTGCGAACCGCATTGTTCGACAATCCCGAAGCGATCTCGCGTGTTATGAAGGTCGCGACCACGAAACTGCGAAACCACGTCGAACAGGGTCATCAAATTCGTCCTGCCACGGTCAGGGATACACGGGAACGGGGGCCTGTCAAAGTCGCGTCCGGCCGACAGGAATCGTCTAAGGTTCACCCACCTATCCAGCGATCTCGCAGTCGATAGGCGCGACTGAAACCGCTCGCACGGAATAGCTTGATCCTCATCGTCCTGAGCCCCAAAAGACTCAGAGCAAGGGGGGCCTGTGGACGTCGAAGATTTTATTGCGAAGTGGGCACCCGCAGGTGGCAACGAGCGAGCCAACACACAATTGTTTCTAACCGATCTGTGTCAACTGCTCGGCGTAGAGGCCCCGCGGCCAACGCTAAGTGACACAGCGCAGAATGATTACGTCTTCGAACGTCAT
This sequence comes from Sphingomonas sp. Root710, assembly GCF_001429065.1. Lineage (GTDB taxonomy): Bacteria > Pseudomonadota > Alphaproteobacteria > Sphingomonadales > Sphingomonadaceae > Rhizorhabdus. Next base: position 49,669 of record NZ_LMIB01000019.1, on the reverse strand, counting down.
GTCATCAAAACCGAGATTGATGGCGCTACATCCAACGGCTGGATTGATTGCTATAAGCGTGGCAGTTTCATCTTAGAGGCTAAGCAAGGTAGCAGTGCCGACCTGGCGGCAGTCGACGCTGGTCAAGGTTACTCGCTTCGCGACTTCTTTGGCCAGACTGCGGAGGACCGCTTCAAGCGCGGCATGGCTCGTCGAGACACCGCTGCATGGACCGGCGCTATGCAGCGAGCTGCAAGTCAAGCGGAGGGCTACGCTAAGAATTTGCCCCGCTCACATGGCTGGCCACCTTTCCTGCTGGTCAGCGACGTTGGATATTGCATCGACGTCTATGCGGACTTTCAACGCAACGGGAAAGGCTATGCGCCATTTCCCGACCGTCGTCGGTATCGAATTACCCTCGATGAACTGCGCGACAAGACAGTCCGGGAGCGCCTGGCGGCAATTTGGACCATGCCAATGTCGCTCGACCCCTCGGCCGAGGCGGCACGGGTTACGCGAAAAATTGCGGATCATCTGGCTGTTCTAGCCCAGGGTATCGAAGCTCGAGAGCAGGACCCGGATCGCGTGGCGGCCTTCCTTATGCGTCTCCTCTTTACCATGTTCGCGGAGGACACTGGTCTTATTCCGAAGGCGAGTTTCAGCGCGCTCTTGAAAAAAGTCCGCGATCGCCCCGAACTCCTGGCCCCCCAACTCAGTCAGCTATGGGAGGCGATGGATACCGGTGGCCTTGCGTTTGGCCTTGGTGAGGCAGGGGAGGTTGTGCGTCAGTTCAATGGATACCTCTTTAAGGATGCCAGTGCGCTGGCGCTTGATCAGCGTGAGATCAACGTCCTCATCGACGCAGCGGCATCGGACTGGCGCCAGGTCGAGCCAGCAATTTTCGGAACCTTGCTTGAGCGTGCGCTGAATGCCAAAGAACGCGCCAAGCTTGGCGCGCATTTCACTCCGCGCGCCTATGTAGAGCGACTGGTCGGCCCCACCGTAATGGAACCCCTGCGCGCTGATTGGGAAGGTGCGCGAACCGCAGCAACCTTGGCTGCGGAAGCAGGCGACAAGGAGACCGCGCGTCTTGAGGTCGAACGCTTTCACACCAAGCTCGCAAACATCGTCATTCTAGACCCGGCCTGCGGAACGGGCAATTTCCTTTATGTCGCGCTTGCGCGACTTAAGGAGTTGGAAGGAGAGGTGCTCGAATTGCTCGAAGCACTCGGCGATGAGCGCTATCTTCTTGAGCTCGGCAGCCACACGATTACTCCTGCCAACTTCCATGGCCTCGAAATCAATCCTCGGGCTGCACAGATCGCTCAACTCGTGCTCTGGATTGGCTATCTTCAATGGCATTTTCGTGTGAACGGAGAAGATCGGATGCCCGAGCCCCCCGTTTTGCGTGATGTCAGAACGATCATCCCAGCCGATGCCCTGCTTGATTGGGACGAGAAGCTTCCTGAGATGGAGAACGGCGAGCCAAAGACGATCTGGGATGGTACGTCGATGAAGCCGCATCCAGTGACCGGGCGACCCGTTCCCGATCACTCCGGTCGGCTAACGGTATATCGGTACGTCAATCCGCGGCGGCAAGTCTGGCCGGAGGCAGACTTCATCATCGGGAACCCGCCCTTCATCGGATGCCGCCGAATGCGCAAGCGCCTCGGGTCGCCCTACGTCGATACGCTCCGGAGCGTGTACGGCGACCTTTCTGGCGAGATCGATTTCGTGACCTATTGGTGGGCACGAAGTGCCGAGCAGGTAGCGAATGGCTCTGTTCGAGGATTTGGTCTCATCACGACGAAGACTATTGCCCAATCGAGTAATCGCTCGGTGCTTAGCCGCTATCTCGATCCTGAGCGCGGTGGCAAACTCTACCTGACCTTCGCGATTCCGAACCATCCGTGGCACGATCAGGAAACAACCGCTGCGGTGCGGATCGCGATGACTGCGGCTGCTGCCGGACAAGGCGCAGGACGGCTGTCGAGCGTTTCACTGGAGAAGCGCAAAAAAGGTGAAACACTGCTCGAGTTTGAGGAGCAAGTTGCGCCGATTAACATCGATCTGACTACCGGCGCCAACGTCGCCGGCGCCACCTCACTCAGAGCCAACGGCAACATCTGTCGTATGGGTGTGAAAATGTCCGGTGACGGATTCAAAATCAATACCGAGCAGCGAGCCCGCTTCATCGCCGATGGCGTGCCGCCGGAACGAATGCCGCTGGTTGTGGCCGGCACGGATGTGACTGAGTCTCAAAGTAACACTTACGCTCTCGACTTCTTCGACATCGAGACTGAGGACGAGTTGCATGATCGCTTCCCTGGCGTGCACCGCTACCTGTTCGATCATGTGAAGCCAGAGCGCGATGAAAACGACAGGGAGCAGTACCGCCTCAATTGGTGGCGCTTCGCAGAACCTCGACCGAGGCTTCGTGCAGCCATCAGCGGTCTCCGGCGCTACATCGTCACCAGCGAAACAGCTACGGAGAGGTTCTTCAAGTTTATTCCCAGTGCGGGCCGTCTCGTGGATGGCTCAGTTATAGCGATTGCGTCCGACGACCCCTATGTTCTCGGCGTGGTCTCGAGCACAGCGCACACCGTGTGGGCGCTTCGTGCGGGCGGGCGGATGGGGTCGGGCGACGATCCGCGTTATCAAAATGAAACCTGTTTTGATCCGTTTCCCTTTCCGCCGAGCGTGCCGGAACTGGAGCAGAGGATTCGGATTGCAGCGCGCAAATTGGACAGGTTGCGCCGGAAGGTTCTAGCGCGCCATTCGGATCTGACCCTGACAGCACTTTATACCACGCTCGCCCGTATGCGAGATGCCAAGGGTGGAGTTCTTGATCCCAAATACCGGTCCGTCGCCGAACGCGGCGAAGTCTCGCTCATCCGCCATTATCACCAACAGATAGATGAGGCTGTCGCTGAAGCATACGGTTGGCCGCGCGACTTGGAACATGAGGAAATGCTGGTCAGGCTTGTTGCTTTGAATGACGAGCGAGCCGAGGAGGAGCGTGCGGGGCAGATCCGGTGGGTTCGGCCCTCTTTCCAGGCGAAATCCCTCCGAAAGAAGCCGGCCCAAGTCGTCCTGCAACTTCGCAGAGGCACCAAGGCAAAGAAGGTGGAGCGGGATTGGCCAAGCGCCCTTCCAGAACAAGTGGTTGCCGTCGCAAGCGTCGTGGCGCGGTCCGCCAAACCATTGGCGCCCAAAGATGTTGCCCGTGCATTCAAAGGGAAACGCGCCTCTACAGTCGCGCCAGTGCTTGATGCGCTTGCAGGAATGGGGATGGTACGAAAGCTTGAGGACGGCCGCTATGCGGCCTGAGAAGCTGCGCTTCGGCAAATGGCCAACGTCTCCATTTGCCGCTCTTATCTTCATAAACGGTAGGCACTGACTGCCAGGGGGGAACATCACCGTGTCGAGTTTCCGCTTCCTGCATGCTGCGGACATCCATTTGGACAGTCCATTGCATGGCCTATCGCGGTACGATGGACTTCCCGTCGAGGAGATCCGGTCGGCCACGCGATCCGCGTTTGACAACCTCATCCAATGCGCGATCGACGAGGCGGTGGACTTTGTCGTCATCGCCGGCGATCTATTCGATGGCGACTGGCGCGATATGGGGACGGGACTCTACTTTGCCCGGGCCATGGGCCGTCTCGATCAGGCCGGCATTCCAGCGTTCATTATTGCCGGCAACCACGACGCCGCCTCGGCGATCTCGCGGACGTTGACTTGGCCGCCAAACGTTCGCCAATTCGGACCGAGGCGTCCCGAAACCCACAGGCTGCCGAACCTCGCTGTGGCGCTGCACGGCCAGAGCTTTTCCACGCCGGCCGTCACCGACAACCTCGTCCTCTCCTATCCGGCCGCAGAAGCGAACTCGTTCAACATCGGCGTACTCCACACCGCCTTGGCGGGGCGGCCGGGGCACGCCAAATACGCGCCCTGTGGCGTCGAAGATTTACGCGGGAAGGGCTACGACTACTGGGCACTCGGCCATGTGCACGAGTTCGAAATCGTCAACGACAACCCCTATGTCGTCTTTCCAGGCAACGTGCAGGGCCGCACTATACGCGAGGCGGGCGCAAAGGGTGCAGTCATCGTGACGGTGGTGGATGGCGAGGTTTCGTCCATTGATCGCATCGATCTGGACGTTGTGCGCTGGATCCGCCTCGACATCGATTGCGCCGGCTCATCGCCGGGCGGCCTCCCGGACCTGATCCGCGCCGAACTGACGCGCATCCACGGCGCCGATGGCTCCGGTCGGCCAATGATCGTCCGCGTGAGCCTGAGGGGCGAGCTCGCAGGCGCAGGCGCGCTCATCGACAAGGCTGGGGCCATTCGGGACGACGTGCGCGCCATCGCCACGTCGATCTCGCCAGACCTTCATGTCGAGAAGGTGAAGGTACTGGTGTCGGAGCCGACCACGGAACAACACGCCGTGCTCGGCGAGGATCTCGATGAATTGATCGGCGAGGGCTCCTCGGACCTCGGACTAGCGGCGGCGATTGAGGCGGATCTGGAGCGCTTCATGGTTCTGGCGAAGAGCGCGCTCGGTGAGTCGGAGGACGGTGAATTGCGTCTGTTAGCGGCACAGGGCGACTGGGCAGGAATCCTCGGCACCGCATCAACGGCGTTGCGGTCGCGCCTGACGCCGGAAGCCTGACAATGCGTTTCTCCCGCCTTTCCCTCGAACGTTACGGCCGCTTCGCGGACTGCGAGCTAAACTTTCGGTCCGGCGACCCCGACCTCCACATCATCTATGGGGCGAACGAAGCCGGCAAGACGACCTCGCTGGCGGCGGTGTCAGACCTCCTTTTCGGATTCCCCCAGCGGTCGCCGTACAACTTCATGTTCGATTACATCCTCCTCAGGGTCGGTGCGGTACTGGAGGACGGTAGTCGGACGTTCGCGTGCCGCCGGAAAAAGGGTACGGCCGGCACGCTGCTTGACACGAATGACGCAGCGATCGACGAGGCTCCCCTTGCCTCGATGCTGAAAGGGCAGACCCGCGAAACCTTCAGCCTCTCCTTCAGTCTCGACCAGGATGCCCTGCGCTCGGGAGGCAAGGCAATGGTAGAAGCCAAGAACGACCTCGGCCGCACGTTGTTCGCCGCGGGTTCTGGCCTCACCGGCGTCGCCGACGAGCTCAAGAAGCTCGAAGGCGAGGCCGATGCCATCTGGGCGCCTACGACGTCCCAGCGACGCAGCTTTACCTTCGCGCACCGCCAGCTCGCCGAAGCCACCAAGACGATCCGAGACGCAGCTCTCAAGCCCAAGTCCTGGTCTGACGCACGGAACGCGATGCTGGAGGCACAGGCCGCACTCAATCTGGCTCGAGACGCCCGCGACGTGGTCCAAACGGAGCTGAGGGCTGCAGACCGCGTAAGGCGGCTCGCCCCGCTCGTACGGCTGCGCGACGAGCAGACCGAGACCCTGCTCGGCTACGAAACCATCGTTGATCTCAGTGTGCAACGCGAGGACGAGGCGGAACGCGTGATCCGCGAGGCCGAGGAGGCCCAGCGCCAGAGGTCGACCGCAGAGCAGCTAAAGGCTGACGCGGAAAACCGTCGGGACAAAATCGAGGCCGATCCGACCCTTTTGGAAAAGGCGGACGAGATCGACCAGCTCATCGCGGACGGGGGCGCCGTCGCGAAGGCCGCGCAGGATCTAGTCCGGCGCGAGGCGGAGCTCGTCGTCGCGGAGGCGCTGACTCGCCGTTTGAGGGCCGAAGCGGGACCCAACGCGGACGCCACACCTTCACGCGCTTTGGCGGCAAAGTTGCGCGACCTCTCCCGGACTCACGGCGAGAACGCCGCCGCGAGAAGGCAGATCGCCGAGAGCCGGAACGATCTCGACGACCGAAGGAAGCGCGCGCAGGACCGGCTCGATGGTGCATCGGCCGCCGCGGCTTCCGAGGCGCTCATTGATGCGGTCGACGCCGCACGCGCGCTCGGATCGGATGCCGACGCTCGTTGCGAAGGAGCCGGCCTTAGGGTCGAAGCGTTGGCATCGTCGCTGCCCGCCCTGCTCACCCGCCTTTCGCCGTGGACGGGCGGAATCGACGAGCTGCTGGTGCTACCCGAGGTGGGCGACGAGGAGATCGAGTCCGCACGTAGCGAACTGGCCGAAATTCTCGGCCAAGTTCGCCGTGAAGAGGAGCAGCTCCGGCACTGGACCGAAGAGGCCGAGAAGGTTGCGCTGGAGATTGGCCAACTCGCGACCGGCACCGTCGTGTCCGAGGACGAGATCGCATCGGTCCGTTTGAGCCGCCAGGACTGCTGGCAACCCATCCGTGAGAATGTCCTTGCGGGGACCCCACTCGGGTCTCCAGAAGCGGCCGTAGCCGACTACGAGACAAGCGTGTCCCGTGTGGACGAGAAGATGGTCCTCCGTTTTTCGCTGGCCGAGGAGTCGAGCCGCCTCTCCGTGCTCGAGCGGTCCAAGGCGTCGCACGATCTTCAGGCCAAACAAGCGCAGGGCCGGATTGAAGATGCCCGCAAGCGTTATGGAGAAGCAGCGGAGGCATGGGCGGCGCGATTGACCGCGGCCGGCCTGCCAGCCCTCGAGCCCACCCGTTTCCTAACCTGGCGGTCGGCGCGGGACGCGGCGGTCGAGGCCCATCGCGATGGCTTGACGTTGCGGGCCGATCTCGCTTCCATTGTCGGACGGCGTGACCGGTGCCGGGCCGCGCTGGCGCAGGCGTTGGAGGTTGCGGACGCCGGCGGACCGTTAACGCCGGTACTCGCGGCAGCCGAGCGGAAGCGGGCTGAATACGAGGATTTTACGCAACAGCGCCGTCTTGCCGCAGAACAGTTGGACCAGATCGCCGCGGAGGCCTCCGCCCTCGACCGGCGGCACCAGCGCCTCGACGATGAGGACGCGTCGAACGTCACGTCCTGGCGAGAAGTAATGGACGAAGCCGGTCTGCAGCTGGACATCGTCACTTGCGGTGCGGTTCTGGAACTACTCGATGATCTTCGTGGCGCCATCGCGGCAGAGGCAGACCTGCGCAGGAGGGTCGAGACGATCCGCAGGGACGCCAGCAATCACATGGAGCGGGTAGAGAAGTTGTCCGATGGCTCCAACGTTCCCGCGGGCGACACGGCGACGCGGCTTGGCGCTCTAAGGAATTGCCTCACGGCGGCCAGGTCGGCCGCCACGCTGATCGATTCGCTGGATGAGGAAGCGCGCCGCCGCGCGGATCAGTTCGAGGAGGCTTCGGCGAAGCTCGCCACGGCCGACGCGGCGCTGGCCCCCGCGCTCGCTGAAACCAAATCGACGGATCGCGCGGAATTATCGGAAGCGATCGAACGGTCGCGCGCGAAGCGCCGGCTGACGGTGGAGCGGGCCGCCATAGAACGCAGGATCGTCGAGGAAGGGGACGGCTTCACGCTGGACGAACTCGTCGCCGCAGTCGCCGCTTCTAATCCTGACCAAATCGCGAGCCACGTCTCGTCGCTGGATGCACGGTTGGGGGAATTGAACGACGAGGTGGCCGCAGCGGCTACGGCGCATGGCCACGCCAGATCTGCTTTCACCGCCCTCGACGCGGGCGGGACAGCCGCGGTGGACGCGGCATCGGACGCGGAACAGGCGAAGGCCGAGCTTGAAGTCCTTGCCGAACAGTACATCCTGAAGCGTGCTCAGGCGCTGACGTTGAAGTGGGCGATCGAGAAATACCGCGAAAGACATCAAGATCCGTTGCTGTTGCGCGCCGGCGATTTGTTCTCGATTCTGACCGCCGGCCGCTATGCCGCGCTACGAGTGGACGCCGACGGAAGCGTCCCGCGGCTGCTGGGCCTGAGGGACGATCGACGCACAATGGTGGAGGTGGGCGCCATGAGCGAGGGCACCACCGACCAGCTCTTCCTCGCCCTTAGGCTGGCGGCGCTGGAGCAATCGGTGAAGGCTGGGGTCAACCTGCCGTTTCTCGCCGATGACTTGTTCGTGAACTTCGACGACGAGCGCGCCGAAGCGGGGTTCAGGGTGCTCGCCGAGGTGGCCTGTTCCACGCAGGTCCTGTTCTTCACGCACCATCCCCACCTTGTCGAGATTGCCAAGTCCGTTGTCGGTGACGACCTCCACTCGAAGTGCGAGCTCGCTTGACGCGATGCGGCTAGAGGACAGCGCCATGATCATCTTCGGGACCGATCCTTGGTTCCGCCGTGCGGACGTCCAGGTGATCGGCGCCCAAGCCGATGGCGTCGGGCGCGCTGACGCTAGGGTTCATCGCCCGGGTTATATAGCGCCAAAATAGGGGGGAAAATGCGCATCAACCGAGCTAAGATTGAAAACTTCAGGCTCCTCCGCGACGTGGAGATCGGTTTCGAAGAACAGACGACGCTCATCGTTGGCCGCAACAACAGCGGCAAGACGTCGATCGCCGAGCTGTTCCGGCGCTTGCTGTCCGATCGCGCCCTGAGTTTCCGCCTCGAAGATTTTTCGCTCGGGTGTCACGAATGCTTTTGGACATCGCTTGTGTCTTTCCGCGCGCAGCAAGATTCGTCCGAGACGCTCGGACAGTTGCCAGCAATCAAGCTCGTGCTCGATATCGGCTATGACGTCGATGCGGCCGATCTTGGGCCGCTTAGCGAGTGCATCATCGACTTGAATCCCGATTGCCACGAGGCCCGGCTGGAGTTCCGGTTCGCGCCGAAGGCCAATGCGCTACAGGCGTTGTTCGTTGATTTAACGGAGCCGCTCGAAGATCCGGAGGCGGACCGCGCCCGGCTCTACCGCGAACTCGGAAATCGCATTGCCTCGGCCTATGCCGGATCGCTGGAAGCGGTCGATCCGAACGACCCGACCAACCGGAAGACACTGGAACCAAAGATCCTGTCCGCGCTCGTCGGCGGCGGCTTCATCAATGCCCAGCGCGGGCTGGATGACGATACATTCCGCGAGCGCGACGTGCTCGGCAAGGTGGTCGAGGTGCTCTTCCAATCGGCATTGACGGACGAACTGGATCCAACGCGACGCAGCACCGCCGAGCAGCTCAAGGAGGCGGTCGATCAGATCCAGGGCGATCTGCATATCGGTTTTAACGCCAAGCTGACCTCACTGCTGCCCACGTTCGACCTGTTTGGATATCCTGGCCTTGTAGACCCGGGATTGGTGACAGAGACCAGCTTCGACGTCGACAAGCTGCTCAGCAACCACACGCGCCTGCGCTACCGGGGCGTGAACGGCGTAACCCTGCCCGAAACCTACAATGGCCTCGGCGCGCGCAACCTCGTTTACATGCTACTACAGCTCCTGCGCTTCTTCCGCGAGTTCCAGGGAACGCCAACAGCGGCCGGCGTGCATCTAATCTTTATCGAGGAGCCCGAGGCGCATCTGCATCCCCAGATGCAGGAGGTGTTCATACGCCAGCTGGAGTACATCGCCAACGCGTTCGTCGCCCAATTGAACGCCGACCGTCCGTGGCCGGTCCAGTTCGTCGTCACCACCCACTCGCCCCACATGGCGAACGAAGCCCGCTTCGAGAGCCTCCGCTATTTTCTGTCGGTTACCGACGGCCCGGGCCTCCGGCGCTCAGTTGTGAAGGATCTCCGGCAGGGTATGGGCGGCGCGCCGGAAGAGGATCGCAATTTTCTTCATCAATATCTCACGCTATCCCGCTGCGACCTTTTCTTTGCGGACAAGGCGGTGCTGATCGAAGGAACCGCTGAACGCCTTCTCCTTCCGGCGATGATCCGCAAGACCGACGCTGCCGCGCAAGGCGAGCCGCAACTAAGCAGTCAGTACCTCACTGTCATGGAGGTCGGCGGCGCCTACGCCCATCGCTTCTTCGGCCTGCTGGCGTTCCTCGAGTTGCGCACGCTGATCATCACCGATATCGATTCCGTTGCGCCCGGGGCCAAGAACAAGCGCGTGGCGGTTCGTGTGGCCGAGGGCACATTCACCAGCAATGCCTGTATCAAAAGCTGGTACGAGCCCGACGTGAGCCCAGCCCAGCTGCTCGACAAGTCGACCGAGGAGAAGACCGACGGCGGACGACGGCTCGCCTATCAGATCCCCGAGCAGGATGGCGGTCCATGTGCTCGCAGCTTTGAGGATGCCTTCATCCTCGCCAATCCAGAACTCTTCGATCTCGGCGAGGGCGACCAGGCGACGCTCGCCTATGAGCATGCGGCCGAACAGAAAAAGTCCAGCTTTGCGCTTGAACATGCGATCGTAAACACCGAGTGGCGGACGCCGCGCTACATCGGCGAAGGGTTGCGGTGGCTTGCCCAAGGCAATCCAGCGCCGACCCTCGGGCCAGACGCGATCGCCGCCGAGTTGGTCGCCGAAGTGATTGACGCGGCTGATGGGGCCCAGGTCGATGGCTGACGAAGAGACCGCCGCCGACGCGGCCGGCCGCCTTGCACTTGAGCGTGTCTATGCGTGCTTCGATGCCGGACAAAGCTTCCGGCTCGAGGCAGGCGCGGGCGCAGGCAAGACATATTCCCTAGAAAAGGCGCTGCGCCGCCTGATCGAACTTCGCGGTACGGAACTTGTGCGTAAGCGCCAACAGATTGGTTGCATCACGTTCACGAACGTGGCGAAGGATGAGATTATCGCGCGCGTTCAGGCCCACCCGGCGGTTCGGCCGGAGACCATTCACGGATTTTGTTGGTCAGTATTGCAGGACTTTCAGCCCCAGCTCCGCGCGATCGTGCCTGACTTGCCGGGATGGGGAGAACGTCTCGCCGATGCCGGGGTGGGGGGGCTAGGCGCGAGGAAGGTCAATTACGACCTCGGCTATCCCCGGGTGACGCCAGACGAGGTGTCATTGAAGCACGAAGACGTGCTGACGCTGATGACGGAGCTGCTGGCACGGCCCAAGTTTCGCTTAGTGCTAGCGAAGCGCTATCCCGTGCTGCTGATTGACGAATATCAGGACACCGATGCGGGCTTCGTAGAGGCTCTAAAGCAGCATTTCCTAGGTACGGGTACGGGGCCTATCATTGGCCTGTTCGGCGACCATTGGCAGAAGATCTACGGTGAGGGATGCGGTGCGGTCGAGCACGCAGCACTCGAGGTGATCGACAAAAACGCCAATTTCCGATCCGCCGAACCCATCGTCGCGGTGCTCAATCGCATGCGACCCGATCTCGAACAGATCCCCAGCGACCCGGATGCGCCGGGTGAGGCTCGAATCTTTCACACGAATGCATGGCCGGGCCAGCGCCGAACGGGCCAGGGCGGTGGTCACTGGACTGGCGACACGAGCCCCGAGGCGGCACGCGCCTATCTCGATCACCTGAAGCAGCGATTGTCGGATGAGGGCTGGGACTTTGCCGTCGAACGCACCAAGATCCTGATGCTCAGCCACAGCGTGCTGGCGAAGGAACAGGGCTATCCGACCATCCAGAGCATTTATGGCCAGTTCAACGATGCCTGGCTCAAGAAAGAAGACCCCCACATCAAATTTCTGGCCGACCAGCTCGAGCCAGCATGCGCGGCCTTTCAGGCGAAGCGCTATGGCGAGATGTTTGAGAGCCTAGGCGCCGGCAGGCCGTGCATCCGTCGGCATCACGACAAGGTCGCATGGACGCAGTCTCTCGAACAGCTTATCCAATTGCGAGCGACCGGCACGATCGGCGCCGTCATCGACCTCATCAAAGGCCAGGCTCACATGCATCTGCCCGAGGCGGTGCTGGACCGCGAGCAACGCTTGGCCGACGCCGGACCCGAACCGGTCGAAGGCGAGTCTCGGAGGATCGCCCAGCTGCGAAGGCTACGGGACGTCGCCTACACCGAGCTGATGGCGGTGGATGCGTTCATCGATGGTCACACGCCCTTCGCCACCAAGCACGGCGTGAAGGGTGCGGAGTTCGAGAACGTGCTCGTCATCGTCGGCCGTGGCTGGAACAAGTATAATTTCGCGCAGATGCTGGAACGGCTCGACCCAGGCCCCCCGGCAGACAAGGTCGAATCCTTCGAGAGCAATCGCAACCTGTTCTACGTCGCGTGCTCCAGACCGAAGCGCCGATTGGCGCTGTTGTTCACCCAGATTCTAAGCGAGCTCGCGATGGCGAAGGTGACAGCTTTGTTCGGCGAGGCCAATGTGATCCCGCTTCCAGCAGATCCCGCGGGCGGGGCCGCGCCATGACCAAGGGAGAGGCACCACCGATGGTGACGATCGCTGCCTAAACGGACCACGATCTTAGCCAGATTTTCTCTTGGCTCGAAGCGGAGCCGCCGCGGGAGACAGCACCTCTCATCCCAACAACAGCATGATCGCGAAGAGACACAATGCCGGCGAGCTCATCGTCCTGAAGGCCGGCAACGACATCGCGGCTTTCGCGCTCGGCGCTTTCGATCTCATCGATATCTTTAAGACCAAGCCGCCGTTCAGACGGATCGGCATCGGCCGGACGCTGGCGCACTATTGAATCAGTCGAACTGCGGATACCGATAAGTAACCCCTTCCTATCCACTCATCACACGGGTGGGGTGATGTCGGCCCAGTAGATGACTTCTTCCAGGATATGCATGCTTTCGGGATTTTCCCAGCCCTCACGGTCGCTATCCCATCGCCCGATCACAGGGAGGTCAACCTCCCAGAGCAGCAAGCGACGGCCGTCTTTCCGGTCTTCCGGCAAAGTGCCGATCGGCTCCCAAGGGATGTGCTTGGCGGTGATCATGCAAGTTCCCTCGCTCGATTCCATTGGTCCCGCATTTAGCCCATCTTTGTGCAGGCACGAAACCCAGCTGGTTGCCAACCTGTCGGGTTTCGGCAGCCCGAGCAGCTTTTCGGTGCGCCTTCGGCTTTTGACGCCAGACTTCGGTGCGTGAGCCGCCACTCGCTTGTGCGATGCTGGCACTGATTTAACATAAGAAATATTATCAGTCTTTTATCGTTCTATTTCAAATACTTAGATTACTTGCTCATTCGCGGTCTCCGGCATCAACGCCCGTTGATCGTCCCCTCGATCGCCGCCAGACCCTTCATCAACGCCTCGAATTTCGGCGGCGCGGCCATGAACATCTCCGACATCGCGCCATAGTCCCGCTCAAGCTTCTCCCAAGTCGCGCCATCGGGCGACAGGCGCAGCGTTCCAACCACGGCGGTGTCATAGGAGGCCGACCTGTCCGCGAACATCAGGCTCTTGTTGTGCACGACCTGCTCGAGCAGATCGATCCGCCCCATCGCCTCGTTCGTGATGCCCGCCTGGTCGAGCATCAGCACGTCATAATAATGGCGCGACATGCCCTCGCGCAGCTTGCCGTTATGATGGAGCGCATGAAGGATCGTGACCTTTTCCCAGAAGGTCCGCGCAACGGCCAGCGTCGGCACCTCGGTCACCGGATCCGGCAGTTCCTCGGGAAAGTCTTCGGCCAGATAGGGCAAGATCGGTCGAAGCGCGAACGGTTCCGTGTCGCCGCGGGCGCCAAATTCCAGCTTGATGCGCGGCTTGATGTAACCGCTTTCATCCGCGCCGCCGTAATTCTCGCCATAGGCGAGCCCGTAACCCGAGGTGCGCGGATAGACGAAGAGCAGCGTCTGCTGGTCCTTGTCGTCGGGATCGAGCGCCAGGCTCCAGCCCTCGGCCGTGCCGAGAGCGACTTCGATTTCGCGCGCCAGGATCGGCATGGCGACCGTGGCGACATAAGCCTGTGCCGCCGCCTTGAGCGCCTTGGTCCGGCGCTCGCGCTCCTTGCCGGTAATGTCGCTGTCCATCGGCGAGGCGACTTCGCTGAGCAGCGGCGCCGCGCGGCTGATGGTGAGGTCGATATCTTCGGAGAAGCGCGCGATGATCCCATAGGCTTTCGACAGCGAGGTCCCGCCCTTGAAGGTCATGTGACCGGCGAGGTCGGGACACATGACGAGGCGGCGTAGCGTCCAGCAGACCCAGAAATCCTTCTCGATGATGATCGGCGTCAGATCCCGCCGCGCCGCCGCTTCATCGATAAAGGCGCGCCGATCCTCGGCTGGTCTGCGTGCGAACTCATCCATTGCGGGCGGCGCCGATCTTTAAGACGACGTCGCCCATCCATCCGGGCATCTCGGCCCTGGCCTGGGCGAGCATCCGCATGTCGCGATCATCGAGGCGGGCGGCGAAGTGCCGGATCTTGTCGCTATCGATATTGTCCTTCCCCAGATGCGCGAGCGCCTGCACGACCGCGTTGACCGAGTCCGGCGCATTGTCGAGCACCGGTGCGCGGCTGTGCTTGAGCGTCAGGCTGCGCCCGCCCGCTTGCCTGACCCGGGTGCGGCCGGTCGTGGCATAGCTGGCCCGGGCGGGAACCTGGGTCGATAGCCCGAGCCTGTTCGCCGCCGCCGCGCCCGACGGTGCGAGCTTGTCCCCGCTCTGCGTCGAGAGGGCCTTGGCGACATTGGCGGGATCGGGACTGAGCGCACCGAGCTTGTCATGCTGGCGCGGATAGTCATAAAGACCCCGGCCGATGCGCCGGATGTCGCCGGCGGTCACGAGGCGCGACAGCGCCATGTCGACCGACCCACGCGTCCCGAAGTCGACGAAGCTCTTGGGCGTGAACACCCAGCCGCGGCCCTTGCCGCGCACGCGCTTCATGATCCGATCGGCTACCGCAGACACTGGCTGTGCTCCTATCTGTTAGATAATAGCACGCTTTTTTCTAACAAGCTAGAAGCGCGTATCAGCGCCTAAATTCGCTATTTTCCAAGATATTTTGGCATCGCATCCAGATAGGATGCCAAGGCCACACAGGCAAGGTAGGCAAGCCGCCCGCGGGAGCGCCGGCCATCATCGTTCCCGATCCCGGTGAGGCGGTGGCCGCCCCTCGTCCGCACCTGTGGGCGGCGAAACGCCCTCCGGCTCGTTTCGGCGCTCCTGCGGCGGCCGTTCGGATTGCAGTATCTCCCGTGCGCGCGCGAGCCGCCGCGACACCGCCGGCGGCATCGCCGCCAGAAAGCCGGCGATTTCCTGCCCCAAGGCCCGATCTTCCGGTTTTCCGGTGGCGGCGAGCGCGACGGCGGCCTCGGCATAGGCGCCGCGGATCTGCTTCTGGCGCGCCAGCGCCATGACATCTTCCGGCCGGCGCTCCTGGTCGGCCGCACGCACGAAGCTTTGCGCCCGCAGTTCGTTGAGCTGCGCGAGATTGAGCCTGCGCCCCTCGGCCCCAAGCCGGGCATCGAGATGGAGCGCGGCTGACCGCACGCGCTTCTGGACATGACCGCGCGCCCGCCGGGGTGTCGCTTCCGCCGCGACACCGCGCGCGCGCAGCTCATGCGCGAAGGTCTCACGCATATGATGGAGATCCGCCTTGCGCGGATTGAAGCGGGTTCCGTCCGCCCCTTCGGTCGCCACCGTCAGATGGACGTGGGGATGATCGGTGTCGGTATGGAGCGCCAGCATATAGGCATGGTTCCCCTCGAACAGGATTCGCGCGAATGCCTGCGCCGCATCATGGAGCGTCTCGGCGTCGGTCGATCCCCCGGGCATCGACAGCACCAGCGACATCGACGTCGGCCGTTCCCGGCCATGTTCGTTCATGGCCTCGTCGAGCATCGCCCAGTCCTGAGCGATCGCCTTGAGCCGATCCGGCTCGGTGATAATCTCGCCCTCGCTCGATCGGACGGCGAGCTTCCCGTGGCGCGCCACATAGCCGAAATGCTCGGCGACATGATGAGCGCCATATTGCTTGCCGGAGACCTTCACCATCACCTCGGGCGCCTTGCGCACGATCCGCTCGAGCTTGGCGCGCGCCTCGGCCTGGCCCATCGACATCGGCCGGGCGGCCCCGCCCCCGCTTCCGCCCGGTTTGATCCGAACATAGGCGCCGCGCAGGGTCCGCTTGCCGCCTGCCGGCGGCCGCCAGGCCTCCATCAGGCTGGGAAGCGGGAGAACCCCCTCCTCCTCACGCATCGGCCATGTCCCAGTAGCGAAGATCGCCCTTGAGCGCGGCCCCGAGACCGGCGAGCGCATCGACGATCTCGGACCTAAAGCTTGCGACCCTGGCCGCTTCCCGCGCGACGTCGAGGCCGGATTCGACCATCACCGAGGCGTTGAGCGCGCGGGTCGCCTGGTTGAGGTTGATCCCGATCCGATTGAGCTCGCGCCACGCCTGCGCGACGGCCGCCCGCTCCTCGCGCGGCAAGGGCGCGTTTGCGCGCAAGCGCCGCGCCAGCAACGTGGTGATCCAGTCGGTACGCTTCATCCCCAGCACATCCGCCGCGCGGTCGAGCGCGGCGATCTCTTCCGGGATCAGCCGAACCTCGACCCGGCAGGTTGCGCGCTGGCGGGCGCGCGGCGCCTGATGCCCCTCCCCCGCCTCCATGGCCAAGGCGTCACCGATCAAGCGGCGCAGCAGCGCCGAGCGGCCGCCCGATACCGCCGCGAGCGCGGCGAAACGCTGGGCGACATCATCGTCGAGCCGAAAGGTGAGGACGGGCATGTCCCCAACGCTATTGTCATACATCCCCGGCGCCAAGCCTATCCGGCCCTCACCTTTACTCAACTCATCTTATAGTCTGCTTGGGCAGACTATTGTTCTTCGGCCAGCAAACCCCTCTCGAACATCGATCGTCCGCAGCAAGGGGCGGCGCCTTCGGCGCCGCCCCCGCCCATCGACACGAAAAGGGCCGCACCCCGAAGGGTACGGCCCAAACCATCGTGCAAGATAAACTACGAACGCGGAGGAGGCGGGTCAGTTGTTGGCAAGGCCTCGCTTCTCTCGCCGGTCGGACCGATCGACGAGGCAGCGACTTCACGCTCGCGGCCATCCTCGAAAATCACCGTGACCAAAGGCGCCAGCGGGAGCCACGCAGGGAAGCCGTCGACCAAGACCGGTAGTCTAGGAGATCGGATCGGCGCGGAGGGTTTGTCCGTGAGGCCCGATCGAACCGGATCGCGGTCGGTGGGGGCCAATGGCTGTGCCACAGGCGCCCGCGGAGGGACCGGCGCCGGGTGCGTCTGCTTGAGTTCGGCGATGAAGCGCGATCCTGCGGCGAGCGTTGCGCCGGCGTCGCCCCAGCTGGCGACATATGCCTCGACCTCGGCAGGGTAGTCCCTCGCCGTCCGGTGCAGATCATAGAGAAGGCGAATAGGCGCAAACGGCAGGGCCGCCTTGAGATAGGCCGGCATGTCGCCATAGGCGGCATAGAGCGAGACGAACTGCTTGGATCGGCCGAGTGCCGCCGCGATCTCGACCTGGTTCATCCCGCCCTTCAGCATCCGGGCGATCGCATGGGCGAGCTCGACCGACGACAGATTGGCGCGCTGGTCGTTCTCGACGATCTGGTCGGCCAGCAGTTGCACCCCCTCGCCGACCGGCACGACGATCGCGGGGATCGTGGCAAGGCCCGCCAGCTGCGATGCGCGGAAGCGGCGCTCGCCCAGACTTATCCGGTGCATGCCCTTCGCGTCGGGCGGCGTGACCGTGATCGGCTGCAGCACGCCGCGCGACGCGATCGAGGCGGCCAGCTCGGCGAGCGCGTCATCGTCGAAGCTGCGCCGGGGATTGCCGGGGTCGGGCAGGATGCGCGCAAGTTCGATATCCTCGACCCGGCGCGCCCGTTCATGGTCGCCGACAAGAAGTCCGAACTCCTCGATGCGCTCGTCGAACTTGCCCATCAGGCGGCCACGACCTCCTGGCTTGTCATGCGCCGCTCGATCTCGGCGAGCACCGCGCGGATCTCCTCGGCCGCCGCCTTGGCGCCGCTGCCGTTCTCCTGCCATACCGGACGATGATTTTCCGCGGCATGCTTGTAGGTCGGCCGCGCCTTGATGAAGGCCGGGAACATGAGCTTCTCGCCGACCGCATGCGCGAGCTTCACCGCATTCTCCATCTCGCGCCGGTCGAACGGATTGACCATCGAGGGGAGGAGCCCGAGGAAAGCGATCTTGCGGCCGGCGCGCGCGGCCTCGGCCTTGCGCAACGCGGTCAGCAGCATCTTGGCGCATTCGACCGAATCCTCGGCAACCTGCACCGGGGCGATCACGGCATCGGCGACCGCCATCGCGCTCAACGTGAGCTCGTCCCACTTGGGACCGGTGTCGATGACGCAATAGTCGAAATGCGGGCGGAGCGCCGGGAAGCGCCCGATGAAGTCGCGCACATCCTGCGCCGCCTTGACCATCTGCAGGCGGGGATCGGCGCCGAGCACGGTCAGCCCGGCCTGCCCGTCGGCGCTGAGCGCAGCGGCAGGATCGAACAGGTCGGCGGAAAACCCGCCCTGCCGCTCGCCGCCCAGGCGCCGCGTCGAGCTGCCCTGGGGATCGAGATCGACGAAGGCGACGCGGCGCTCAGGCGGTTCGGCGAGATACCAGGCGAGATGGGTGGCGAGGAAGGTCTTGCCGACCCCGCCCTTGAGCAGGCTGACCACGATCGTCTTCATGACCGCGGCACCTCAGCAATAGTCGTCCGGACCATCGCGCAGGTTGCGCTCATAATGATCGCGCGAGGACCAGTCGCCGCCACCGCCAATGCCGGGACCGACATAGCGGAACAGATAGACGGTGAGGGCGAAGCAGCCGAACGCGAAGAGAAACGCGTGATCGGGATGCGCGGCGAAATATGCGGCCATGATAGGTCTCCTTGGAGCCGGTGAAGGGCAAAGCGAACGGCGCCACTGGCGCCGGCCACGCGCAATCGCGCGGCATCTCGGACCCGCGCCCTCCCCTCCCACATTTGCGGACGCGGCGTCCGTTGCCCGCATAGTCTGCTCAAGCAGACTTGGGCGGGCCATCCCCCCGGTCGGGGGGATGGCTGCGCCGGATCAATATTCGTCGGCCAGCAGGATGGTGAGCACGCGCGTCGTGACCTCGGGGTTCGCGGCATCCGCCGAGCCATAGGCGAGCTCGAGGTCATAATAGTCGATCTTCCAGTAGAGGATCGCATCCTCGAACTCGAAGCGGCCGAAATCATGCTCGCCGATCGGATCGTTGTCGGGCGTGAAGCTGTCATAGTCGCGCACGATCCGGATAATCTCCGCGCGTCGGCGAAAGCCGCGGAACAGGGCGACCTCGCCGATCAGCGCCGCAACGCCGGCGGTCATCACGATCTGGTTGCGGCCCGGGCTATGGATGGACCGGCGAAGCGCGTCATTGAGTTCGGCGACGCGGGCGATCCGCTCGGCCTGGCTCATCGCATTCGGGGAGGATTGGGACATGAGAACGCTCCTGATCTGTCCAGCCCCGCCCGCCGGGGCCTTCCGACAGGCGTGCCAAGGGCCGGCGGCAGAGCGCGGCCGAGCACCCGCAGGGTCGCAACGGCAGTGGAGAAGCGCGCGGAGCGGGCTTGCACGGGCGCGCGCGCCGGCCAGGCGAGCCGACAGGAGGAAGGTCTTGGCGGGCGGGATCGCGAAGAGATGATCGCGGTGTCCCGATCCTCTGGCTCCGCGGAGAGCCCGGCGCTATCCTCCGCTCATTATGACGAGCAGCGCCACTCTCTTCCGCCTTGCCCCGGCCTGGACCGCGTCACTCCAGGCGATGCGGCTGCGCCAGATCCTCGTCCGATCGCAATGCCGCCGCTGCGGCGGGTTGATGCGCGAGGATGTCGATGCCCTGATCGGGCTCCATGGAGCAGGCGCCAGCCTCATCGACCGGCAGGCCCGATGCCGCATGGTCGGCTGCGACGGCGCGGCCTATTATCTCGCGGCGCGCGGCCATGACCGTCCCTGGCACATATTGCTGCACGATGAGCACCTGCGCGCAGGCCTGGCCAACTGCCCTCCAGCGCGCGGCGCGACCGGCCGGGCCATCGTTTGCGCGCAGGGTTGAGAAGTGCGAGCAGCCACGGCAGGGATCGTCACCCGAATGGGCTGAGACTTGGCACAAGGCTCAGGGCGAAGCCTAGAGCCCGGTCCGGCCGCGCCGGAGCCGCCATTCTCAGGGCATAGATGCAGAGAAATCCGACTTTCAGACGGCAACCGCCCGTCGCAGATTGCCAAGTGCAGAACACAATTTCTGCGATACCTTACGGAGCTGCTGAAGCCTCTCCGCCGCCTCGTTCTCTTCGATCACGAGCGTCGAACGATCAGCCTGCCGTGCCCGGATCGCGATCACACGAAAGATGGCGGCCCATCGACTGGTCCGTTCGACTGTCAGCTTCGCCTGGCCATGGGCGAGCATCGTGCGCAGCCCTTCCTGGTGCCGAAATTCCGCCAGCAGGCTCGCGACACCCTTTCCCTCCACGGAAAAGGGGCCGCCCTCATTGACGAGTGCAGCAAGGTCATCGAGCCGTTGCCCGACCAAATGCCGCAGCTTCACCGACTGTCCTCGTCCCGGCTGAGCGCTCAGATGCAGCAAAGTCTCGGTAACGGCCACCTCCACCGAGGCGAAGCATTGCAGACAGGCACCGCGCCAGGCGTTCACCTCCTGGGTGATACGCGCCCACAGGGCATCATCGCGGGCATTCGCTATCTCAGCCTCAATCGTCATTATCACAGCATAGTCGCGGCATCTGAACAATCGGTTCTCGTCGTCGGCGCAAGCCGCGAGCGAAGCGAGGGGAATAACCGGGAGCCGAGCGGCTCCCGGACGAGCCGTCAGGCAAAGGGATCGAATTCGGTGACGATGGCGACGCTGCCGTCGGCGTCTTCGGCGGTGATGACACCATAATGCTGCCCGATCGCGATGACGAAGGTGACCACCATGAGGCTGCGCGAGAGGCTGAAGGCATGGCGGCGTGCGATTGCGATGTCGGTGAACATGTCGAGGCTCCTTTGCGCGCCGGCGGGTTCGTCCCGCTCGACAGGCGCCCGATGTGTCCGGCCGGTGGCCGCGATCACTTTTTCGGCTGTAGGCCCAAAAAGCCGTAGCGAAGCGACCGGACCCCTTGCGGGTTGATCGCAAAAGGTCACCGGGTGGACCAAGGATCGCGCCGATTGAGAGCGGGCGAACCCGCCGGCCAGGAGGCCAGGTCCCCGCCGATGTCGCGCCCCACCCCTTGCCCTGCCTGCCGCTCCATCCAACGGGGTCCGGATGACAGGCCGCCGCTTGTCGGTTAGCCCCGCCGGATGCTGTTCCCGCTCCTGCTTGCCGCCGCCGTGGTCCCCAATGGTCAGACCTTCGCCTGCACACCGACGCGCGTCTGGGATGGCGATGGCCCGATCTGGTGCCGCGAGGGCGCCCATGTGCGGCTCGCCGGCATTGCCGCGCGCGAGATCGACAACAGCTGCCGCCCCGGCCAGCCCTGTCCGAGAGCAAGTGGCCCGGCCGCCCGCGATGCGTTGGTGCGCTTGCTTGGCGGACCGCGCGGCCAGACATCCACCGGGCATATCCGCGTGGCTGGCTCCACCATGCGCTGCGTCTCGACCGGCGAGGCCAAGGGCAACCGGACCGGCGCCTGGTGCAGCGCGCCCGGCATCGGCGATCTCAGCTGCGCGATGATCGCTACCGGCACCGTGCTGCGCTGGGAACGCTATGCCAAGGGGCGATGCCGATCCCGCTGATCCGCTTGGGACCATGCCGCGCCTGAACAGGATAAGAGGCCCGGCGGCGATGCCGCCGGGCCGCCCTGTCCGACCTCAGAACGGGATTTCATCGTCCTCGGGCTCGTTGCCGCCGCCGCTATTCTCGTTCGACTTGGCGCGGGTGAGGAAGGTAACCTCGTCGGCGATGATCTCGACGCCGTAGCGTTCGATATTCTCGCTGTCGGTCCAGCGGGTGTAGTGGATACGGCCCCGGACCATGACCTTCATGCCCTTGTCGACATATTGCTCGACCGTCTTGCCGACGCCGTTGAAGCAGGTGATCCGGTGCCATTCGGTGTCCTCGAGGCGGCGATTGTTGTCGTCGCGCAGGATCTTGCCGTTGCTGTCGCGCTTCGGGCGCGAGGTGGCGAGGCTGAAATGGGTGATGCGGGTGCCGCCCTGGGTGGTGCGGGTTTCCGGCATGCCACCGACATTGCCGGCGAGGATGACGAGGTTCTGCATGGCTTGGGTTCCTTCGATGTGGGTCCAAGGGACCGTCCCTTCGACTGATCCCCGGCCAAGGCGGACAGGACGGCCCATCCACCGGCAGCGCAGCGCCGGGGAACCCCGAGACAAGGGGTGGTGCGGGCAGCCGTGGCACACGGCAACTCGGCCCGATGGCTCGCGGGTTGGATGCGGCGGACGGCCGGCTTAGGGATCAGATGAGGAGAAGGACGGTGCGTCGCTTGGGCCATGACCGGAGCCCACCCAGCGAAACCGCCGATATTGCCGGCTTTGCCGAGCACGCCGGTCCGGCATCTCGCGGACCTTACGCCCGTGCCTTATCTGCCCGTCCCTTGAGCCGCAGGACGGGATTGTAGATCCTTCGCATGGCCACTCGCGGGCTCGACACGACGTCCGTTGCACGATCACGCGGAGGGGGAAGAGGAGGTACGCAAGGTGGCGGCGCCTGGCGTGGCTGGCCTCAGGCAGGCCGCCACGGCATCGAGGAGCTGCCCGGTCTCGCAAAGCACGGCGCCGATGTCGCAGGCATAGCCACCTGCCACCAGCGCGTCGATCCGATGCACGGCATAGGCCGGGCCGAGGCTCTTGATGAAATCGGCCAGCGGACGACCGGGCGCCGGCAGGCCTAGCTGCCGCGCCTCGTCGAGGGCGCGGACAAGGTCATGACGGATATCGCGGGCCAGCGCATCGTCCGTCCAGCCATGACCCAAAAGATGCGCCTTCAAACCCAGTTCGCAGGAGATCGCGAGCAAGTGCAGTGCCGGCGCAAGCGCAATAGGCGCGCCAATCTGCGCGCCGCGATGAAATTCGCGCGCACGATCAAGAAACACGGCTGCAAGCACCGGATCGCCGGGCGCCGCCAATCTTTCGATCGCGCGCCAGCGGCGCGGCGTCAGCTGGCGGAGCCAGGAGGGACCGGCCTGGTTGCGCAAATGCCGTAAGTAAGCGCCATCGGCTTCGTCCACATCGCTGCCCGTTGACCATAACGACAGCAGCTTCGCCTTCCAGTGGCGGCCATGCGCGGCGCGGAAGGCAAGGAGCGCGCACGCACTGGCGCGATCGGGCATGAACATGATGCGGAACCTCCGAAAGGGAACAAGGGACGCATCCACCCCGCCCCCTCCCCTCCGGCACCGGCATTCGTGAGATTGAGAAAAGCCGGCCGCCGAAGCGGCCGGCACGGCGGTCAGCCGCGGGATAAAGCCGCCGGCGGCGTTCCGAGCGGTCCGCGGCGATCGACGACATGGATGCCGCGCGCCTTGGCCTCGATCACCAGCCTTTCGGTGACGCCGTTGCCCTGGAAGGCGATGACGTAGCGCGGCTTGACCGAGAGCATCTGCTCGTTGCGCCGGAAGCCGGCACGATCGCCAAGCTTGCGATCAAGGCCGAACCGCAGCTGCTGGATGCCGTTCTGCTCGGCCCAGGATGCTGCAAGACGCTCGATGCCCTTCATGTCGCCGCCATGGACGAGATACATGTCGCCCACACGCTCGCGCACGGCCTTGAGGGTCCGCAGCAGATTGTCGGCAAACTGCTTGGCCTCGTCGTCGCTGGCGAAGCGAAGGCGCCCGCCGGCGAAGACCACGGGCGTGCCATGGACCATATTGGCATCGCGCACCCGCTCGCGCCGCGCCTGCAAATAGGCCCGGCCATCGACGATCGCAGCGGTCGTGCCGAGCGAGATGCGGTTGCCGGTCGCGGGCACCCAGGAGCGGCCGGTCTCGTGCAGATAGTGGCGCGCCGCGGTGTCGCGCATCCCCTCATAGGCCTGGGCGGACTGCTCGACCTTGCGGGCGAGATCGATCTTGTCCTCGAGATCGGCGGTCGCGATCTCCGACCCGTCCTGCTCGGCGAGCAGGAGCCGGATCTCGTCGGTCAGGCGGTCGATCAGCTGATGCTTCTTGGCGGCCGCGCGGTGGAAGAGATTGACGAAGCCCCAGCCCAGATCCTCGATGTCGCGTTCGAGCGCGGTGAAGGGGAAGAGCGCGAAGAGATCGCTCCAGATGGCGCTGACGGTCTGTTCGAGCGCCTCGGCCGGTGGCGGCGCTTCCATCGTGCGTTGGTCGCCCGTCAGGTCGAGATGGCCGAGTTCGAGTGCTTGGAGCACTGCTGAAAGGGAGCTGGTCATGAGGGATTGCCTTTCCGTGTCGCAGGGCCGGCGGCCTTCCCGCCGGATGCGCACCCTCCGGGCCATCGAAAAAGCGGCGGCGGCACCGCCGGGCAACGCCCAAGGGGAACCCGATAAGGTCCGGGTGGTGCGGGCCGGCGCGCCTCGGCGCGCCAACACGGCCGGAGCGTTCGGGTTGCCGCCGCCAGCGCGATGGCCCATGTGCCGCATCCTCTGGCGAAAGGCGCGAAGGCCCTGTCGCGTCAGGCATTCATGGCGCAGAGGACCTTAAGAAGGGCACCCGCAACCCGATCTCCCGATGCGCACAGGACGGCATGAAAGCGCGTCGCATCGCAAGCGCCGGGCCGTCAGGCCGTCGACCGTGAGGCCAGATCTTGTGCCGCGTCGCGCTTGGCGGCTGCCGCCTTGCGTTCCGAATAGCGGTCCACGAGTTGATCGGCATGGCGACGTGTCAGCACCGTGAAGCGCACCAGCTCCTCCATGACGTCGACGATCCGGTCATAATAGCTTGAGGCACTGAGACGGCCGTCCTCGTCGAACTCCTTGAACGCCATAGCAATGCTCGACTGGTTGGGGATGGTGAACATGCGCATCCACCGCCCGAGCAGCCGCAACGTGTTGACTGCGTTGAACGACTGCGATCCGCCCGAAACCTGCATGACGGCCAGGGTCCGGCCCTGGGTCGGACGCATGCCGCCGAATTCGAGCGGCAAATGGTCGATCTGCGCTTTCATGATGCCGGTGATCTGGCCGTGCCGTTCGGGGCTGCACCAGACCATGCCTTCGGACCAGAGCGCATGCTCGCGAAGCTCATGCACCGCCGGGTGATCATCGTCCTTGATCTGGTCGGGGAGCGGGAGATCGGCCGGATCGAAGATCCGCACTTCGGCGCCGAAGAGGATGAGCAGCCGGGCCGCTTCCTCGACCGCGAAGCGACTGAACGACCGCTCGCGCAGCGAGCCGTAGAGGAGGAGGATGCGAGGTTTCGGCTCAAGCGCGCCGAGCCCGGCGGCGAGATCGGGCCGGATCATTGCACGGTCCAGCGCGGGCATGTGATCGGGTTCGGGAAGGATACGAAGACGCGACATCAGGCAATCCATTTGTACAAAAGGGCGGCGCTCGCCGGGCATAGCGATCGGAACTCGGCCGATTGCGCGATGACGGCAGGAACGTCGGTCCGTTCGGCTGTTTCATAGCCGTGACGGCGAAAGAAAGGCTCGGCGGTCGTGGTGAGCAGGTACAGGCTAGTCGCGCCCTCATCAGCTGCAGCGCGTTCGACTGCCGTGAGAATGGCACCGCCCAATCCGCATCCGCGCCGATCGGCCTTCACGACCAGCGAGCGCAGCAGGCGGTCGGAGCCGTCGCCTTCGATCCCGCCATAGCCGACAATGCCCGCATCATCCTCGAACCGAAAGAAGCGGCGTCCCGCCTCGGCGAGATCACTGGCAGGCAGACCCGCCGCGCTCAGCTCCGCCATCAGGTCGGAAAGCGACCTGGGATCCAGCAGTGTAGCGATCATGCAGGAACGCGTTGCTCGTACCAGGGCCGCGTCTTCTTCACGATGCTGACGACAGACAGCATTACCGGCACCTCGACCAGCACGCCCACCACGGTCGCGAGCGCGGCCCCGGAATTGAGGCCGAACAGGCTGATCGCGGCTGCAACCGCGAGCTCGAAGAAATTGGACGCGCCGATCAGCGCGGCCGGAGCGGCGACGCACCAGGCCACGCCGAAGCGCCGACTGAGCCAATAGGCCAGGCCCGCATTGAAGTAGACCTGGATGAGGATGGGAATGGCAATCAGTGCGATGACCAGCGGATGAGCCAGGATCGCCGGGCCCTGGAAGCCGAACAAGAGGACGAGCGTCGTCAGCAGCGCAACCAGCGACACCGGCCCAAGCGTTGCCAGCAGCCGATCCAGCGCCGGCTGCCCGCCTGACGATAGCAACGCCCGACGAATGATCTGCGCGACGATGACGGGCACGACGATATAGAGCAGGACCGAGATGAGCAGCGTGTCCCAGGGCACTGTGATCGAGGCGACGCCCAGCAGCAGTCCGACCAGCGGTGCGAAGGCGAAGACCATGATCACGTCGTTGAGCGCCACCTGGCTCAGCGTATAGGTCGGCTCGCCGTCGCATAGGTTCGACCAGACGAACACCATCGCCGTGCAGGGGGCGGCGGCGAGCAGGATGAGCCCGGCGATATAGGCGTTGATCTCGCCCTGCGGCAGCAGCGGCCGGAAGAGCCATCCCAGGAACAGCGTGCCGAGCAGCGCCATTGAAAAGGGCTTCACCGCCCAGTTGATGAAGAGGGTGACGCCGACGCCCTTCCAGTGTTGGCGAACCGACCCCAACGCGCCGAGGTCGATCTTGAGCAGCATGGGGACGATCATCAGCCAGATCAGCACAGCCACGACCAGGTTCACGCGCGCGATCTCGGCCGATGCGATGGCTGCGAACAGATTCGGCAGCGAATAGCCGAGCGCGATGCCGACAGCGATGCAGAGCGCCACCCAGACGCTCAAATAGCGTTCGAAGCTGTTGATCGCCGGCTTGGGTTGTGCCGCAACGGTCGCGTTCACGCCCCGATCCTCTTGCCGGCGGCGTCGATGACCTGCTCGCCATCTTCCTTGGTGAAAGCCCCGCGCTGGGCGGACGGGAGAAGATCGAGCACCTCTTCCGATGGACGGCAGAGTTTCACGCCGAGCGGCGACACAACGATTGGCCGGTTGATGAGGATCGGATGCTCGATCATCGCATCAATGAGCTGGTCATCGCTGAACGTCGGATCGGCAAGACCCAGCTCGGCGAAGGGCGTGCCCTTCTCGCGGAGCAACTGGCGTGCGCTGATGCCCATGCGGGCGATGAGCGAAACCAGGCGCGGGCGGTTGGGCGGCGTCTTGAGATATTCGATCACATGCGGCTCGATCCCGGCGTTGCGGATCATCGCCAGCGTGTTGCGCGACGTCCCACACTCGGGATTGTGATAGATGACGATATCGATTGCGGCATTGCTCATGCACCAGGCACCTTTTCGCTTGGGAGGTCGGCGCGGCCCTGTTCCTTGCCGATCCGGTTCAGCCGGTTCTGTAGACTCATCTTGTCGAGGCCTTCGAACGGCAGGTTGGTGAACAGCGAGATGCGATTGAACAGCATCCTGTATGTATCGAAGAAGGCCGCGTGCTGCACCGTTTCGCTGTCCTCGATAGCGGCCGGATCGGGCACCCCCCCAATTGGCGGTCAGCGGCTGCCCCGGCCAAACCGGGCAAAGCTCGTTGGCGGCATTGTCGCAGACCGTAAACACGAAATCCAAGGACGGCGCATCGGGGCCGGAAAACTCTTCCCAACTCTTCGAGCGGAACCGGCTTGCGTCGTAGTTCAGCTTCTCCAAGAGATGAATGGTGAACGGATGGACCTCGCCCTTGGGCTGGCTTCCGGCGCTGAACGATTTGAAACGGCCTAGCCCTTCACGGCTGAGGATCGCCTCGGCCATGATGGAACGGGCGGAATTGCCCGTGCAAAGAAACAGCACGTTCAACAGGCGATCAGTCATGTTGATGTCCTTTCAGGCAGCACGACAGGCAAGCAGTTCATCCGCAAGTGGATGGCAGAGCTCGGCCCGGCCACCACAGCAGTCCTTGACGAGGAACAGCATCACGGAGCGGAGCGCATCGAGATCGGCGCGGTAGTTGATGATCCGGCTGCGCCGCTCGGATGTGACCAGGCCGGCACGCGCCAGGGTCGCCAAATGCACCGACATCGTGTTCTGCGGGACATCCAGCGCCTTGGCGACCTCGCCGGCAGGAAGGCCTTCGGGTTCGTGACGCACCAGAAGGCGGAAGGCGTCGAGGCGCGTGGCTTGGGCAAGCGCGCCCAACGCGACGATGACAGATTCGTTATCCATATATCCACGATAGCGGATATATGGATATGGTGCAATCGGCGACATGGCGAGATCAAGCAGCCGCCTGCTCGTCCAGATCATCCTCGCAAGCGAGATCGGTTGCCCGCAGCAGAAACCCGGCGGCTTCCTCCGCTCGCGCAGCCGCCGTCAGCAATGCGCGATTATCCTTGCGCAAAATGGCGAGCCAGGAGCCGATATAAGCCGCGTGATCGTCGAGATGGGTGGTTGGGAGACCCACATCGGCGCCAACCAGCGCTGCTGTCAGTTCGGCGACCAACTCCTCGAACGCATATGCCTGATCGCCGAAGCGCTTCCCGAACGATCGGGCAAGCCGGGCTGGATGGCCTGTCCAGTGGCCGGCCTCATGCGCGATGGTGGCTGCCCAGGCGGCGCGCGTGTCGAATTGCTCGATCGGCGGCATGGTGATGACGTCCTGGCGCAGATCGTAATAAGCACGATCGCCGCCACATCGCAGCCGCGCGGGCAGCCGGTCGACGAAGCGCTCCGCCCGCGGACCGAGCCGGTCGCCCGGCGGGACGAGGGAGAGGGCTTCGGGATAGAAATCGCCCGGGAGTGCGTCGATCTGGTCGGCATTGAAGACCGCATAGGACCGCATGACCCGGCGCTGCTCATCGACGAGCTCACCCGGACGTTCGTAGGAATCGACCTTCTTCGAATAGGCCTTGTAGAAGATCGCAAATTGCGACTGCTCACCGGCGCGGACGTGGCCGCCGAGGCTTTGTGCTTGCCGATAGGTCATCCAGTAGCGCGACCGATAGCCACACTGCTCGGCAGCCAGCCATAGCCAAAAGGTGTTCATGCCACGATAGGGCTCGCCATTGGCCCGCAGAGGGCGCCCTTGCGCGGCGCATGATCGCCAGGGCCTTACCCAGGGACGCACACCGGCCTCGAGCCGGTCGATGATGGCGCGCGTGATGGTCTCGGCCGGCGAGGGCCGGCCCGATGATTGGGTCATGGTGGATACTCCGCGAAAGAGCGGCTGTCTCAGCGCCGCCGATGAAGGGCGGCGGGCGACACGAAAGCGCCGCCCGCCGTTAGGCGTTGGCCTCAGGCGGCCTGTTCGAGGTCGCCAGCATCGCCATCGGGGGCGATCTCCCCTGATCCGCCGTCGCTGTCGTCTTCATCGCTGAGGAAAGCGGAATAGCTCCGGAAGCTTTCGGGCTTTTCGATCGCGCCGAACCGCATCTCGTCCGGCAGCCAGGAGAGCGCCTTTTCCCGGACTTCGGCCTCAACGATGCCCTGCCCCGAACAGAGCGCAGCGCAGGCATTGGCAAGGTCACCCTTCTTGGCGTCCTTGTATCGGCCGCGCAGCACCGGCCCGCCGATCTCGTCGAGCGCTTCGAGCATGACGTCCTTCTTCACCCGCCCGAAAAAGTTCTGGGCATCGGGCCGCCACCATTGCGCGACATCAATGTCGAGCAGCCGTCCGAGATGATCGTGGAAGCCGTTGCGGCGCCCGCCATCGTCGACGTTGAGTGTCGGCTCGAGCGTCTGCGCCAGGACATGGGCGAGCCAATCGGCGCGCGCCTGTTCATCCAGTTGCCGGAAGGCATCGAAGCGGGACGACAGCGTGTTCCCGCCTGCCCAGCTCACATCGAGCGCCTGGCGCTGTTCGGTCAGGACATTGCTCGCCGCGCTGCCTTCATCGCGGAAGCTGACGATCGGGAAGCTCGCGGCGGCCGCCTGCAGCGTCGAGTGGTCCCGGACATAGCTGCTGGCGAACACCGTCCGGTGCGCCATCAGGAATATCGTGAGATCGAGCGCGAACCCGGCATCCGAGGCGACATGGGCCGCCAGGATCTGCCGGCGCTGGGTCGCGAGTTCGTCAACCAGCGTCGCGCTGAGCCGGGAGGCCGCGACCTTGCCGGACGGTGCTTCGGGTTCTGCATCCTCGCCCGCCTGCCGGATGGCGCGCTCGCTGAACATGCGGCTGTGCACCCGCGGACTGCCATCGGGCGCCAGATAGATGAAGGTGCCCAGCTGGTCCTTGATCGCATCATCGACCATCGTGCGCGACGCCTCGATCGTATCGAGTTCCCGCTCGATGTCGGCGAGACGCGCCGAAGCCGCCTCGGCCTCGGGCGTGCCGTCCTCGAGTTCGGTCTCAAGTTCGCGGATGAGCGCGTCGCCCTCATCCGAGAGACTATCGACGCGCTCCTGCTCGTCCCCGCTCAATTCGCGCAGCGGCGGATGATATTCGTGGAGCTGGCACTCCGTATCATAGGGCACATGCGTCGCGAGAACCGGCGTCACGAACGCCAGCTTCTGTTCGGCAGCGAGCGCTTCCGCGGCCGCTTCAAGCTTCTGGGCGGCCAGCTGCTCGATGAGCTCCACGTCGATCCAGCTCTCATCCACATCTTCACCGAACAGGTCGCGCTCGATCCGGCCGCCCGCGCCGACATAGGCCTCGCGGCCGACGAACCGTGCCTTGGCGTCGGTCGCCTTGACCGTTCCGTTGAGGAGCGCACGGCGGATATTGTCGGGATTGTCGCCATAATAGGACCGGCTCATGCTCTCGAACACGCGCGCCTGGCGATCGACGTCGGGCGTGACGGCATAAGCCTGGGCGACCCCCAGCGTGATCTCGCCCGCCGCCAGCGCCGCGAATACGAGAGGAGCCAGTTCGGCAAGCCGTACCCGCTGCTCAACGAAGCGGGTCGTGACGCCGAAACGTTTCGCCACATCCTCGGCACTCGCGCCCTTGTCGAGGAAGTGCTTGAAAGCCGAGCACTCATCCGCCGGGTTCATCGCGACGCGGTGGAAATTCTCGGCAAGGCTCGCTTCGGCCGATCCGGCATCATCCTCGAGCACCAGCACCTGAACCTCATGGTCCCCGGCAAGCCGACCTGAATCGATCAGCCGCTGGAGCGCCCGCAAGCGGCGGCCACCCGCCTTGACGGTGAAATGTCCTGCCTTCTTGAGCGGCGTGACCACGAGATTCTGCAACAGGCCATGCGCGGCGATATTGTCGGCGAGGCTGTCGAGGTCGGCATCGCGATTGGATTTGCGGACATTGTCCTTCGAGAGCGAGAGGTTCTTGACCTTCACGGACTGGATCATCGGTTGTCTCCTTCGAGGGTTGCGCCGACCTCGTCGGCCGGCTTGAGCCACTCAGGCCCACCCGGCCGAAGGCCCCCTCCCCTCTCTTCGGTCGCTTGGCGCGGCCGCGGGTCAGTCCGTGATCCTGGCGAGGATCTCGAGGGCGCGGCTCGGGGGAACGAACAGCCGCGTGCGGTGCTGGATGATCTCGGTGAAGCAGCCCGCCGCCTTGAGATGCGGCAGCGCCTCGGGCTTCCAGTCCAGCAATTCGAGGCGTTGATCGCCGGCGACCAAGGCGCGCTTCAGCCGCAGCGCTCCGATCGGCATGATCTCGCCCGAGGTGCGGACGTGCTCGACCCGCGCGCCGAGGTCGATCTCGACATGGGCCGCGATGCCGAATGCGCTGGCAATCCGCTCAACCAGCGGCGCCGGAATAAGACGCCCGAGAAGCGACTGGCCGTCATCGCTCGTCAGCCGCCAGACCTGGACATGATCGTCGGGCAGCTTGCCCCACACCGGAAGCAGCAGGCCAGTGACCAGATAGATGATCTGCGTGCGCGTCTGCGCCGCCATTGCGTCGCATTCGGCCTGCCAGGCTTCGTCGAAGCTCGCCCGGTCCACGTCGGTCCAATGGGTTTCGGCGAAGAGGTCCTGCCGGTGCCGTTCGGTGCGCGTCGGCCGCACCAGCTCATAGCGGCGCACGGTCCGCCCCTCTTCGTCCGTCAGCGAGAAGGTCGGCCGGCAAATGGCGGCCTTGCCGGAACGCGGGTTGATCAACCCGCGCGCTTCCGGGTCGGCCAGAAGCCAATGCGCTCGCTCCAGGGTCAGCGGCCGATATCGCTCCTCGGTTTCGATACGCAGGATCTCGGTTTCGGCGCCGCTCACGGGATCGCGCCGGATCACCGTCCGGTCGAGGATCGAAATACGGTCGGCCGCGATCGTTTCGACGCCAAGATCGAGGGTGCCGGCCTCGCGTGCCTTTTCCACCCGTGCTTCGATCAAGCCGAGATATTCGTCGAAGATCGCGTTCTGCAGGTCGATGCGCAGCGCCAGGATGCGGTTCAACCACCGCTGGATCGTGGGCAAGGTCTCGGTGAGCCCCCCACCCTCCCCGGCCAGGTTCAAACCGGTGAGCGCCTGGAACTGATCGAAGTGGACCGATTGGAGTTTTGCCTGGAACAGCAGGCGAAACCACTGGTCGAGCGATTCCCGCGCGAAGTCGGACTCCAGATTGTCGCGGGGGTCGAAAAGTCCCTGCCCGCCGGTCTGGCGTTGGCCACGGGTCAGCGCGCCCAGGCTGTCGAGGCGCCGGGCGATGGTCGAGATGAACCGCCGTTCGCCACGGCAATCGGTGGAAACGGGCCGAAACAAGGGCGGGCAGGCTTGGTGGGTGCGGTGCGTGCGGCCCAGCCCCTGGATCGCCGCGTCCGCGCGCCAACCGGGCTCGAGGAGATAGTGAATGCGGCGGCTCTGATTGGGCGCGTCGAGGCTGGCGTGGTAACTCCGCCCCGTGCCGCCGGCGTCGGAGAAGATCAGGATGCGCTTTTCGCCGCGCATGAAGATGTCGGTCTCCGCGAGGTTCGTGCGCGCGCTGCGCCGTTCGATCCGCTGACGGCCGTCGGCATCGACGACGATCCGCCGGCTGCGGCCCGTCACCTCGGCCACAGCCTCCGTCCCGAAATGCCCGATTATGTGATCGAGCGCCGAGCCGACGACCGGCAGCGCACAGAGTTGCTCGAGGAGCTGGTCGCGCATGGCCATCGCTTCCCGGCACAGCACGGGCTGCCCGGCCTCGTCGATCATCGGTTCCGAGCGCACCGTGCCGCTATCGTCGGTATAGGTGCGCATCTGGCGCACGGGAAAGGCCGCGGTCAGATAATCGACCAGGAATTCGCGCGGGGACAGCTCGATATCGAGCCAGGCGCGCTCCTCGGGGGACAGGTCGGCAAGGGCACGATCGAGCATCGCTTCCGAGGTCGACACGAGCTGGACGACGGCGCAGTCGCCGCGCGCGAGATCGGCGGCGATCGCCGGGATCAGCGAGGGCAGCTTCATCGACAGCAGGATCTGGCCGAAGAAGCGTTGCTTGGTCGATTCGAAGATCGACAATGCCGCGGCCTTCGCGCCGCTATTATAGGTGGCACCGCTGAAGCCGTCGGTGACGCGCGTGGCGGCGAGCGCGGCCTGCAGATTGTTGTGAATGATCGCCCAGGCATCGGCATAGGCATTGTAGACGGCGATCTGTTCTTCGCTGAGCCGATGCTCGAGGATGTCATATTCGACGCCGGCGAAGCTGAGCGCCCGCGCGGCATAGAGGCCCTGCGCTTTGAGGTCGCGGGCGATCAACTCCATCGCCGCGATGCCGCCTCGGCGCAGGGATTCCACGAAGGCCCGCCGGTCGGCGAAGGCCGTCTGCGGTCCCCACAATCCGAGGCGTGTCGCATAGGCAAGATTGTTGACATCCGAGGCGCCCGTCGCCGAGGCGTAGAGAATCCGGGCGCGCGGAGCGAGATTTTGCAGGCGGACGCCGGCAATGCCCTGCTCGGACCCTTTCGTGGCGCCGAACCGGCCCTCGCCGCCGGCCACCCCGGCCATTTCATGCGCCTCGTCGAAAACGATGACGCCGCTGAAATCCTCACCCATCCATTCGATCAGCTGGCGCAGCCGCGTGCCCCTGTCGCCGCGGTTGGAGCGCAGGGTGGCATAGGTCAGGAAGAGGATCCCATCGCCCAGCGCGATCGGGGTGCCGAGCTTCCACTGGTTGAGATGCTGGATGTCGAGCGGCAAGCCGCCAAGCGCCGACCAGTCCCGGCGAGCGTCTTCGACCAGCGTCTCGCTCTTGGATATCCAGAGGTGGCGGCGGTTGCCACGCAACCACTGGTCGAGGATGACGCCTGCCACCTGCCGCCCCTTGCCGGCGCCCGTGCCATCGCCAAGGAAAAAGCCGGTCCGATAGGCGTTACCGGCCTCTGCCGGCGACAGCGAAAGACCCTCCTCGCTGGATATGAACCGCCCGGGAAGATCGCGCTCGAACGCCGCGCCAGCGTAGATCAGCGTTTCGAGCTGCGCGTCCGAGAGCAGGCCGTCGTCCAGGATCCTGGCCGGCAGCACGGGTTCATAAGCGACCGGGGGTGCGGCAATCGATCCCATTGCCTGCGATTCGACCAGCGCGCTTGGGTGCTCACGAGCATCGGCAATCAGCAGACGGCTCGGCCGATAGGGCAGGTAAATCCCTTGCGGTTCGCCCGCGGGTGCGGGCGCGTCGAGACGGTGATAGGCGACCGCGCGGGTCGTGGGCAGGGTCACCGCCGCACGCGAGCAGACGGGGCGGGTCCGCCGCGTGAGGCCCCGGAACAATCCGCTGGGGCGGGAGATCGGCTGCGGCTGCGGCGCGCATGGGGTCGCCATCGCATCGATGGCCGCAAGCGCAGCGCCGAGCGTCGTGCAGGTCTGGCGCGGGACCGAGCCCCCTGCCCCGTCCTTTTCGAGGAGTATGAGCTGGACTGCCTGGCCGGTGCCGTGCTTGGCATAGGCATCGGGCGGCAGGTCGAGATGCAGCCGGGCATGCGCGCCCGCAGTGGCGTGCAGCCAATCCGCGTCCTCCGTCTCGATGCGGTCGGGGAGAATAACGGCGCAGCGCCCGCCTGGAGCAAGCCGCAACAGCGCGGAGCGCAAATGGCGAAGCGCGGCATGGCGATCGCGCGCGCGCCCCTGGCTTCGCGAGAAGGGCGGATTGAGGAGCACGACGCTCGGCACCAGTTGCGGATCGAGCATATCGTCGATCAGTTCGCCATCATGCGTGCTCAGCCTGCCTTCGGGAAAGGCGTGACGCAGCAAACGCGTGCGCCAGGCATCGATATCATTGAGAAGGAGGCGCGCGCCGGCGAGATGGGCGTGTACGGCCAGGAGGCCGGTCCCGGCCGAGGGCTCGAGCACGATATCGTGTGCCGTGATCGCGGCTGCCTTGGCGGCAAGGAAGCCGATCGGCGCCGGTGTCGAGAATTGCTGGAACGCGATCTGCGTTTCGCTACGCACGCTTTGCGTGGGAAGCGCCGCCGTCATAGCGATCAGCTGGGCGAGCCGCGCATTCGCATCTGCCGGGAGCGTCGCGTTCTTCAGATGGAGGACCTGCGCGAGTTCGAGCACATCGTAGGCGTCGCGCAATGACCACAGGCCATCGGCGCTCGAGCCACCGAAAGCGGAGGTCATTTCGGCAAGGAGGTCGTTACGTGCAACCGGACATCCTTCGGACAGCCGGTCGGCTATGCCTTGAGCAGCGGTACGGGCGGGATCATCGAGCGGCAGCGTGAGCGCGAGGGGGTGTGTGGCCATGGGGCATCTCCAGGTCTGACACCTGGCATCAGCGCCAGGTCATCAGCCGGAAGGCTCCCTCCCCTTTCAGGCCGCCTCGGCGGCCCGGCGGACACGCCAAGCATCATTCCAGTCCGCGTGCCGTTCCGGCAGCCGGAGCACCAGTTCGCGTCCATTGGCTGTGAGATGGGGGCGGGCTTTTTTGAGCATGGCGGCAGCGGCGGCACCGCGATCGCCATAGACGATGATACGCTTGACCCGTTCGGGGATGGCGACAAGCCCAAGGCGTTCGACCCCGCCCAGCGCCCAGGTGGGCGTTCCGAACCAGGCCATTGCTGAAAGGGCGTCCTCGATGCCTTCGGCAAGGCCAAGCTCCTCGCCGGCCGGCGCCAGACGAATGGCCGCGTCGCCGAGAAGGCCAAGGGCAATCTTCGGCTTTGGCATGGGTTTGTGCAGGATGTCGGCGAGATCGAGGCAGGTCCGCTGGACGGCGACAACCCCCAGATCATTCTCGACCGCGGCGATCATCGCCGGAAAGAACCGGCGGCGCTCACCGGCCCCGACGATGGTGCGCGGGTTGTAGCGCAGGCAACGCGGATAGGGAGGCGGCAGACCGCGCGCCGCCAGATAATCGGCCGCTGGAGATCCGGCGATGGGCTGGCTCGCCTTCCATAGGCGAAGTGCAAGAGCGCGATGGTCCGCGGCCGCCTTCGGGCGCGGCATTGTGAGCGGCTCCGCATCGTGAAGTTTGCGCCGGCGCAAAGCAGCCAGAACATCGCGCGTGTCGCAGCCGGCAAAGCAGTGGAACAGGATCGCCCGCTCGCCCAGGCGTACCGACAGGCTGGGACCATGGTCGTCATGTGCCGGGCAACGGCATTCGCCGCGCGTACCGCGCCAGATCCCACCCAGGGCTTCGACAATGGCTTTGGCGCGATGGGGAGCAGCTATGGGCATCGACTAATCCTCGGAAGTGGTGGAGCGCCGCTGCTGATTGCGCCCTCCCCTCCCCGGTATTTCACCCCGGCATGCCTTTGGGTGCCAGGATCCCGAATTCCTCGACGATGCGATCGGTCGTGTAGTGCGTCGCGCCGTCGCGTTCATAGGAGTTGTCCTTGAGCCGTCCGGCTATGCGCACGAGATCCCCGACTTGAGCCCGGTCGGCGATATGTTTTCGCTGGCCTTCGCTGAAGACGCTCACGCGGTTCCAGTGGCTGTCTTCCTGCCATTCGTTATCGTCACCCTTGCGGCGATAATTCGCGCAGACCGACAGCAGGGTGACTTTCGGCCGCGCGTCGATTTCCCCGATCCGGCCGATGATCTCGAACTTGGCGAAGTTGATCATGCACCCTCCATGCGCAAGGTCATTTGGCCGGCAGCCTATCGTAGGCGGCTAACTTCGCGTATCCCTCCAGGCGGGGGGATTGAACGATTGCATCAGGCGCGACGCCGATCTCTTTCTCAAAATAAAAAGAATCAAAACGCCGCTGCTCGCAGCGGAAGCTTTTCCGATTCAAAAGGATTCAGATTCAGGAGGCCGAAAGCACAGCATTTCTGCGGGTTTGAGCAAGCTTATCCTGACCGGACGGGGGATTTTGCCTGCCCTTCCGGGGGCGCTTCCCTGACCGATCGGGGGATGCAACCTGACCTGCTGGGGCCTTCCTGACCGTATGGGGGACAGCTTCCTGCTGGAGTGATTCGCTCGCCATAGCGTTCGTCAGGGACTTTCTTCGGCGTCCGCGCTGCCGTTTGCGCGGGTCCGGGCGCTTGGAAACGCGACTCGCCGCACTTCCTCATGGTTTGCTGCTTCGGAGCGAAGTTCCATCCTGACCTCTTGGGGGCCGAATCCGGTGTCTATCCTGCCCTGACTTGACGCGTAAGGACAGGTCAGGCAGATTTTCTCCCACGCTGGACGAATCGGCGCAGACTTCATGGCATGGATGACGAGCAAGCCCTAGATCACGCTGTAACGCCCTCCCCCACCGGCGATGACGCTTCTCCGGGACGGGCGATGCGGGTGGCTGCCGCCCTGCAGGCAAAGGGCGGTGACGAGTTCGCCAAGCCCGGCAGCATCGTCGAGGTCAAGTTCGTCAAAGGCCAGTCGCTTAGCCTGACTGCTTCGCGTTTGCTTGCGCTGATGATTTTGACCGCGGGCGGTGATGCCTGGGAGGACCGCCCGCACAAGATGCGAAAGGCGGACATTCGCCGCGGCCACAAGGGCAATGAGCGCATCTCGGATATGCTTGAGGAATTGCACCGCACGCTTTTCGCGGTCGACGACAAGTCCTGGCGCGGCAAGAAGGCGACGCTGCGCTTTTCGCTTATCTCGTCGTCGCGCGAAGAAGCGGAAGACGAAGAGGGCGCGGACGCTGGGTGGATCGAGTGGGAGTTCACGCCCGAAGCCCGAAAGCTGATCCAGGAATCGGAGACCTATGCGGTCCTGAACCGCCAGGCGGTGCTCGGCTTCCGATCAACCTATGCGCTCAAGCTGTACGAGATCGGGGCGCTGAGGCTGCATAGGCGCCAGTCGCTCTGGAAGGGCGACATGACGGCGCTGCGTGCGCTGCTCGGCATCGCGCCGGACGTCTACAAGGATTTCGCGCAGCTGCGCCGCAAAGTTCTCGAAAAGGCGAAGGCCGAAATCGACCAGCTCGCCCATTTTCGCGTGGAGTGGCGGGAGATCCGCCAGGGCAGAACTGTCACCGAAATCGAATTCCGCTTTGAGCCCAAGGATGCTCCGGCCCAAATCGCGACCGTGGATGAGATCGGTCGGCACTCTGCGGGCAGAAAGGCGCGGCGCGAGGACGAGGTGGAGACCGTTGCCGTCGAGGCTGTCACACAGGCGGCGGTGGCGGCCTTGGTGTCAAAGGATAAGGCTGGGGCAGGGGAGGTCACCTTCCCGAACGGCACGATCCGCTTTGGCTCGGACACGCTCGCGGCCATCGGCCGTTCGGCTGGCGGCGGTTGGGACATCGATCTCATTGCCGATGCCTATCGCGCGCAGATGGGCGAAAGGCTGGCGAAGCTCAAGGGCGCCAAGCTGATCGCATCCTGGACCGGCTTCTGCGAGAGTTTCCTGGCACGACGCGGGCGCCCCTGAGCCGAAATTGCACCGGTGCAATTTCGGGGTGAACTGCCCCCAAGGGGTCAGGTTGCGAGGGGGCGCAAAAGGTCTGCGGCGCAGATTGGGCAAGTTTCGCCCTTCGGGCTGGGCCGACTTGCGAAAATCAGCCTTCGATTGACCTAAAAGTGCAAATTGAGCTATGCCCCCTCTAGTTTCGCAAGGGGGCCTCTCTTGGCTGCATCACTCGACATTGAGGGCACGCAGGACCTGCTGTCCGTCTCGACGCTCGCACAACGGACCAGCTCTGTCCTCGAGCGGCTCCGCGACTCCGCGCGGAGTGCCCGGGCGGACGAGCGGCGCGAGCCGACGTTCCCGATTGGCAAGGCCGCGGAACTGGTCGGCCGAACCGCGGCGGCCATTCGCGAGGCCGAGAAGGACGGCCGCTTGCCGCCGCCTCCGCGAACCGAGAATAATCGGCGTGTCGGCTATACCCTGGCGCAGCTCAACGACATGCGCGGACTGTTCGGCACCCGGCCCTGGCGGGCCGCAACCGATCCCTGCTGCGTTATCGCGGTGCAGAACTTCAAGGGCGGGGTGGGGAAATCGACTCTTTCGGTGCACCTGGCCCAATATCTCGCGATCAAGGGCTACCGGGTGGCTCTCATCGATTGCGACAGCCAAGCGTCGGCAACCACGCTATTCGGCTATGTGCCCGACCTCGACCTGACCGAGGAGGACACGCTCTATCCATTCCTGCGGCACGACGACATGGAGTCGCTCGACTATGCCCTGCGCAAGACCCACTTCGACGGCCTCGAGCTTGTTCCGGCCAATCTGCGGCTGTTCCAGTCGGAATATGAAATCGCAGCGCGCATGGCGCGGGGGCAGGGGAACCTGATCGACCGCATGGCGCAAGGCATCGCGAGCATTGCCGATCGGTTCGATGTGGTGGTTCTCGATCCGCCTCCGGCGCTCGGCGCGATCTCGCTTTCGGTGCTGCGCGCGGCCAATGCGCTGGTGGTGCCGGTTCCGCCGACGGTGATGGACTTCTCGTCGACGGCGGCCTTCCTCGCCATGCTCGATGAGACCATAGAGACGCTGGCCGATCGCGGCTTGGCGCCGTCGCTGCAGTTCCTGCGCTTTGTGGCGTCCAAGGTCGATGAGAACAAGTCGATGCAGAAGGAACTGCTGAACCTGATGCGGACCCTTTTCGGTCACGCGATCGTCCGTACGCCGCTCAAGGATTCGGCCGAAATCGACAATGCAACGGCGCGGCTGATGACCGTCTACGAGCTGGACGGCCCGGTCACCAGTTCGACGGTGCGCAACCGCTGCCTTGCCTATCTTGATGGCGTGAACAGTGAAATCGAGGTCGACATTCGGTCGATGTGGCCGAGCCATTTGACGCGGCTTCGCAAGGAGGGACTCGCCTGATGCGAGCAAAATTGCACCGGTGCAATTCCGGGTAGAAGGGGTGGATGATGAGCAAGAAGAACGCCAACTTCGCGGCTGATCTGGTCGCCGGAATCGACCCGGGGGCGCAAGCCCCAGCGGCGCGGCGCCCTGGCATCGGTGCGAGCGTGCTGGCGGGCCGGGAAAGCCGGCTTGCCGAATTGGCGACGGGCAGCGTCGTCTCGCGCACCCATGAGCTTGTCGATCCCGCGCGCTGCCGAATGTGGGCGGGGCATAACCGCGAATATGCGCTCCTCAATGAGGAGCGGTGCGCCGACCTCATCGAGAGCATCAAGGCGCAGGGCAAGCAAGAAATGCCCGCCATCGTTCGCCGCGTGAAGGACGATCCTGCCTTCGATTTCGAGGTGATTTGCGGCGCGCGCCGGCATTGGACGATCAGTTGGCTGCGCGCCCACAACTATCCGGATTTCCGCTTTCTCGTCGATATCCGTAGCCTTACCGACGAGGAGGCCTTCCGTCTCGCTGACCTCGAGAATCGGGCGCGCGACGATCTCACCGATCTGGAGCGCGCGCGCGACTATCTGCGCGCGCTCGACGCCTATTATGAGGGGCGCCAGAAGGTGATGGCCGAGCGGATCAATGTCACGGAAAGCTGGCTCAGCCGCTATCTCGACCTTGCCCGGCTGCCGGCGGAACTGATGGCGGCCTTCGCCCTTCCGCAGGATCTCAGGATCAAGCATGTCACCGCGATCAAGCCTCTCTTGAAACCGGAGGATCGGCGGCAGCGTGTGTTCGCCGAGGCGGGACGTCTCGCTCAGGTGCAGTCCGATCGCGCAGCACCGATGCCGGTCCCCGATATCATACGCGCGCTCGCTCTGGCCGCCGATCCCCCCAAGAGGTCAGGATCCCCCAAGAAGTCAGGAAAGCCGGAAACGATCGTGTCCGAAGGGGGGAAACCATTGCTGAAAGTGGAGGCGGTGGATCGTAAGGGTCTCAAACTTACCTTGCTCCCGCATGCCGGTGGTACGCGGGCTGAAGCGGAGGCCGCGTTGAAAGCGCTGCTCGATCAGCATTGGAGCTAGGACAATCTTCAGCGGTTCTGAGACGTGAGAGTTTTGTCTTCACATGTTGAATATGGACTGCCCTATGACTGCAGCCTTCCAGGATGACATTCGCGAGAATGAGATCATCTCGCCCCGTCGTCTGGCGGAGCGCCTGCGCTTCTCCATGGCGCATTTGGCTCGCGTTGCTCGCCTGGATCCTAAGGCCATGACTCTGTATCCCTCCGCCCCGACCGTGCAGATTAAACTGGAGGAAATAGCCCGAGTTATAACGCGAGCGGCAGAACTTGCAGGCGAAGAAGGCAAGGCGGTTATCTGGTTCAAGCATCAACCCATTTCTGGAGTTGGGAAAACGGCCGCGGAATTGGTTGCGAATGGCGATATCGATATCGTCATGGAAGATCTCGATCGTATGGCTGCCGGGGTCTATTCCTGACAGGCGTCACTCAAGGCCGAAAGGTTAGCTTGTCCGCAGGACCTTTAGGCGAATGTCTTCTTCTCGTAGACGGTGACAATCGCCCGGCCATCCCAAACGTAGCACAGGTGCCGCTCCTGTCGGCTGTTGGCGAGTAGGCGAGGGCGGAACACCGCGGCGCACTCGCCGTCGGCGTCGCGCACGCTTTGGTACACGATGCCATCCGAACCTTGCTCACGCAGGTGCCGGCCAAGCGCCTGGCCGGCGG
The DNA here is from genome assembly GCF_001429065.1 of Sphingomonas sp. Root710. Taxonomy (GTDB): domain Bacteria; phylum Pseudomonadota; class Alphaproteobacteria; order Sphingomonadales; family Sphingomonadaceae; genus Rhizorhabdus. The sequence continues at coordinate 8,206 of NZ_LMIB01000019.1, read as the reverse complement.
CATAGCTGTCCGGGGCGTAGAGAGCAGGGCGTTCATCGCGCAGGCCGCGAATATCGTGGAGCATGGCGTCCAGGTCGACCGCGTAGACGCGCATGTCGAGTTCCTGCGCCGGTTCGTGGGTGTACGCCATGAAGCGGGTTCGGTGATGGCGCGTCTCGGCAACCGCAGTCTCGATGGTGCTGGCAGCGTAGAACAGCCCGAAACTGCCGTCACAGAACCGGCTGCCATCGGGATTTAGGTGGGTGAACGCTGCCATGATCGCCGATGTTCCGGGTCCCGATACGCGGTCCTCCGGTGGGACGAGGGCGAGGTCCCCGACCTCGTCGCGAAGCCGGTCGTTGGTCATCGCCTCGATCGCATAGACCGCTTCCAGGTCGGCCGGATCCGCGACATCCTCAAACAGCGATATGGGCGGGAACCGGCTTGCGACGATCCGGTAGCACGGTTGCCACCGCACTTGCGTCGTCGCAATGGCATCCATCAGCCGCGCTGCGCGTCGATATATTGACGCACCACGTAGAGATCGGCGACATTGCCCGAGGCCATCCGCTCGATCGCCGGGCGTCCGGCGAACAGCGGCGCCTCATTGGGTTTGCGTACCCATTCGTTGGCGGTACGGGGCAGGAGCATCTTCAGCCCCTTGTAGATCCCCATGACATAGGAGATGCGCTCCAGCGCATCCTTGGGAATCGCCGCGACCGCGCCGCGCTTCCAGGTCTGGAAGGTCGAGCGGCTGTCGAGCCCGAGAAGCTTCATCTGCTCGGCTTCCTTGAGGTCCCAGGCGTCGGCAATGCGGAAAAAGGTGCGCAGCGCCGGACCGCTCAGATCCTTGCGGCTGGGCGCTTTGGCGGGGACGCCGGAATGGGCAGTTGTGGCCATTGGCCATCTCCTTCTTTCTCTGTCTATGTATGATATCTGTACATAACGTCAAGAAGAGATCAGTTTTCATACACGCCGAATGCGCGCGATGCCGCGTCAGGGATGGCCAGAACTGCCGGCGAGCAGCCGGTCGATCTCACCCATCGCCGCGTCGAACTCGGCAAGAGCCGCATGGGGGAGGGCGGTAGCCTGGTCCAAAGACGCCGGCTGCCCATCCCTTCCCGGTTCTTCGACGACCAGCAGGGCCTTCCCCTTGACCGTCTCCCGCCGTGCCATGCGCGCCGCCACAAGGGCGTCGCCGATCGCATAGGTGCCGCGCCGACTGATCCCGAACGCCCAGGTGATCTGATCGAGCCCGAGTGGCGCAAAACCAGCGAGCAGGATCCACACCTGCGGTGCCCGCGCGCTCGAGCGCAGGTGCCCCAACTGCTCGCGCATCAGCGCCGCGCGCCGCCGCGCTTGCGCGACCAGCTCGGCAAGCCGGGTCACGCTGCGCTGGAGGCTGCGGGCCGCCAGCATGGCGCGTTCGCCCGGCCAGAGCTGCGGCTGCAGCGTTTGCGCCGTCACCGCGCCGGGGCAGGGGAGGGCGCGGGCCCACGCGCCGGACGCGGTCAGCAGCCGCCCCAGCGCGGCATCGACCGCCCAGAGCGGGGTGCGCGTGGCGGCCTGCTCGATCGCCACCGCGCGGTTCCCAAACGAACGGATTTGCACCGCGCGCTCCAGCGGCGCGAACCGCGGATCGGCGCGCAGCAGCGCGTGCAGGCGGGCCAGACCCGCGAAGGGCAGGGGGGTCTCGTCATCCGCGCCGGCCTGTTTCATTAGCGTGATCGCCCTGCCGATCGCTTCCTCCGCCAGCGCGTCTTCGGCTTGCATCGGGCGGTCGGCCCCGAAGCGAGCGGCCAGAGCGATGGTCTGCGCGGCATCGGCGAGCGGTTCCCACGGATGACGGCTGAGTTCGCCGAGCAGGGCGCGGACCACGGCATAGGCGGAGCAGCCGGTGAGGGGTGTCTCTTGGGGGCCGCGGTCGAGCCCGGCGAACCAGGCGTTGAACCGGTGTTCGGCGTCCGCAAATCCCGCTTGCGCCAGGGATGAAAGCAACACCTCCCGCAGCAGCCCTACGCAGAACAGCCGTTTTTCGATATCGGTGAGGCTGGCGAGGAGCCCGTCGAGCCGGCCGAGCGCCAGCGCGCATTCGCCTTGCGCGAGGGCGAGCTCCTCGGGTGGGACGTCGGTGTCGGCGGCGAGGGGATGGAAGCGCTCCATGCCGGATGTGTAGTGAATGCCAAAACACTGCACAACTACTCAGGTGGTTGGTGAACGAACATGTGATAATTGTAGTTATCATATAAGCGGATTTGACGCCTTTCTATAAGGTGGGTATGTGCATCCCGGCGGAGGGCAGGGCATTTGGACACTGAAAAGACGATATTCTGGTCATGGCAGAGCGATTTTGATGGGCGCGTGACGCGTGAGGCTATCTATGGCGTCGAACCGCACAGCTTCGACCAGATTGTCGCGCTGTCCAGATGAGCCTCCCAGCGCCCATCAGCAGCCGGCGAGGCCGACAGGCCGTCGACCTCGCCTGGGAGGTGACCAAGCTGAACTGCCGATCGCCAATCACGATCAACGCCGAGCTGATCGCCGCCTATCAGGCGGCATCCTCGCCGCATTCCCTGCGCGCGCTTGCCAGCGACATCGAGGCGTTCGACCATTGGTGCCGCCGAAACGGGCGCGTGACCTTGCCGGCGACTCCCGAGACGGTCGCCGACTATCTCGATGCCCGGGCAGGGCAGGGGGCGAAACCCGCCTCGCTCGGTCGCTACAAGGCGTCGATCGCCAAGATCCACCAGCTGCTCGACATCAAGGATCCCACCCAGGCCGAGCTGGTCAAGCTGCGGCTCCGCGCGATCCGCCGGGAGAAGGGCAGCACGCAAGCCCAGGCGCGGCCGCTGCGGTTCAAGGGGCCGGTGCGCAATGTCGAGCGGGACGCACCCCGGGGGCTTAATGTGCGGGGGCTGCTTGAGGCCTGCGCGGATGATTTGCCGGGGCTCAGGGATCGGGCTTTGCTGTCGGTCGCCTACGACACGGGCTTGCGCGCCTCCGAGCTGGTCGCGGTCGAGGTCGAGCACATTGTGGACGCCATCGATCCCGAGGCGCGGCTGCTGACGATTTCGCGCAGCAAGGGCGATCAGGAGGGAAAGGGCGCGACCGCGTTCCTCAGCCCGCGCTCGGTGCGGGCGATCGCCGCCTGGACTGCGGCTGCCGACATCGAGGAGGGACCGCTGTTTCGCCGGGTGCAGGTGCGCCGCTACAAGGCGCGGGCCGCGGTCAAGGGGCGGCGGATCGAGACGATTTCTGGCCGCGAAAGCTGGGATCTGCGCAAGACGTTGCCGAAGTCGGCGGTGCCGGCGCGCACCGAATATGATGTGGGAGAGGGGGCGTTGCACCCGGGTTCAATCGGGCCGATCTGGCGGGCAATGATCCGGCGCGCCTTCGACAAGGGCGCGCTGAGCGACCTCACCGCCGATGATCTGGCGCAGTTGCTCAAGGGCGTGAGCGCGCATTCGACGCGGGTGGGCTTGAACCAGGATCTGTTTGCGAGCGGCGAGGATCTGGCGGGGATCATGGATGCGCTACGCTGGAAGAGTCCCCGGATGCCGCTCGCCTATAATCGCAATCTGGCGGCAGAGCAGGGTGCCGCCGGCCGCTTGATCGCGAAAATCGGGTGATTAGATCTTGAGCTGCGCACAATTAGGTATTTGTGACGGTGTTTGAAAATTCCGAGTGCGCCAGATCACGCGGATTAGCGTTCCAGCGAATGTCCGGCGGAATCGGAAAAGAAAACCCGCCCGTCTTTTGACGGGCGGGCAAGGAAAGGTGTCTACGTCTTACCGAGACTCCTTCGGGTCGCTGGCTGATGCTATGCCTTCGTGTTTCGGATTCAAGGCTAAACTAGCGGGGGTCACTACACGAAAGTGCATTTTACGTACGCTAAGAGAGAACCTCTCGTGAACGCGGGCATGCGCCATCATGCGGCCAAGAGCGATGAAGGCGTGAGGGGTCACTACACGAAAGTGCATTTTACGTACGCTAAGAGAGAACCTCTCGTGAACGCGGGCATGCGCCATCATGCGGCCAAGAGCGATGAAGGCGTGCGCAACGGGCGGAGCTGGCCCGGATCGGGGCGGCTTTCGACATTCCAGCGATAGTCGCCGGTGAGCGAGATATGCTCCCATCCCAGCGGGGCGATGTGGCGCGCGACGTCGTCCGGGATCGCCAGCGCCCCGACCGCCCGTTCGAGATAGCGGGTGTTCCATAGGATGATGGCAGCCACGAGCAGATTGAGACCGGAGGCGCGATAGGTCTGGTTCTCGAACCGCCGGTCGCGCAGCTCGCCGAGCTGGTTGAAGAAGAGCGCGCGGGCGAGCGCGTTGCGAGCCTCGCCCTTGTTGAGCCCGGCCTGAGTGCGTCGGCGCAGGTCGAGGTCGCGCAGCCAGTCGAGCATGAAGATCGAACGCTCGATCCGCCCAACCTCGCGCAGGGCGAGCGCCAGTCCGTTCTGGCGAGGGTAGGCGGACAATCTGCGCAGCATTGCCGACGCTGTGGTGGTGCCGCTGCGGATCGAGGTGGTGAGGCGTAGCAGTTCGTTCCAATGGGCGGCGACATGCCCGATGGCGACCGGATCGCCGGTCATGCCGGCCAGCAGCGGCCCGGCTTCCTGGCCCGGTAGCAGATGCAGGCGCCGGTCCTTCAGGTCGCGCAGGCGCGGCGCAAAGCGATAGCCGAAGAACGGCATCAGGCCGAACACATGATCGGACGCGCCGCCGGTGTCGGTATAATGCTCTTCGATCGACAGGCCGGTGGCATGGTATAGAAGCCCGTCGAGGACATAGGGTGCCTCGCCGGCGGTCGCCGCGATCACTCGGCTCGCAAACGGATCATATTGGTCCGAGACGTGGGTGTAGAAGCTGACCCCGGGCTCGTTGCCGTTGCGCGCGTTGATGTCGCCAATCGCGGCGCCTCGTCCGCCCGCATGGAAGAGCTGGCCGTCGCTCGACGAGGTGGTGCCGTCGCCCCACAGCGCGGACAGCGGCACGGTGCGGTGAACGTCGATCAACCGTCCCAGCGCTTCGCCATAGGCTGCCTCGCTGATATGCCAGTCGTGCAGATGGGCGAGCTGGCGCAGCGTCGCGCCCTGACAGGTCTCGGCCATGCGCGTTAGCCCGAGATTGATGCCGTCTGCCAGGATTACGGTCAGCAGCGCGTTGCGGTCATCCGCCACGCGAGCGGAGCGCCGATGGGTGAAGCACTCGGAAAAGCCGGTCCAGCCATCGACCTCCAGAAGGAGATCGGTGATCTTCACGCGTGGTAGCCGCTCATAGGCGACGCGGCGCATATCCTCTGCGTCGGGCGGCGTGAGGGCCTTGAGTGGCGATATGACGAGGCCGTTGCCGTCGAGGCGCACCTGAGGCAACTCGCCTTGGCGGGCCAGGACCGTCACGCGTTCGATCGCGGCGTCGAGGCTGGCGCGGCGTCCGGCGATGAAGCTGTCGAAATCGGTGTCGATCGCCAGTGGCAGCGGTCCCCGCGCGCGCATCGCATCGAAGGTAGCAGGCGGCAACAGATAGCTGTCGAAGGCGCGATACTGACGGCTTGCCGCCACCGATATGTCGCCGGCGCGCAATCGGTCCCGCAACTGTGTCAGCACGCACAGTTCATAGGCAGCGCGGACGACCTCGCCATCGCGCAGCACGAACGGGCGCCATGACGGCGGCACGAAGCGGAGCGGCGGCTTGTCGGGCAGTCGCCGTCGACCCATGCGATAGATATCAGCGATCAGCCGAACCGCATCGAGCAAACCCTGCACCGCGCCGGTGCCGCGAAACTCGAAGGCGTTGAGGAACGGCCCGATCACGGAGCGCAGCGAGCGCTGCCGCTCGATCAGTTCGGCTGTGCGATCGATCGTTTCTGGCGCGATCAACAGCTCGGCGTCCACGACCGCCGTCCCCAGCCTTTCCCAATCGATCGAACCAATGGCGGCAAGGGAATCGACGCCCCGCGCCCGCGCGTCGAGCAGGGTCCGGCACGAGCCGGTAAGCAGGCGAAGCTGTGCCTGAAGCGATCGGATCGTGCCGATCGCCTTGTCCTTTGTGCGGTTTTCGGCCCGGCGCATCATGCTGCCAAGCAACTTGTCCATCATCGTCAGCACCGCATCTGTCAGGCTTTCCTCAAGCCGGATGCCGGCTGCGGCAAGGATCGCATGGCGGCGTCTGTCCGGTAGTTCCGCCAGATGCTGGGGTGTGATGCGCGCCGCCTCGTCCGCGATCCGGTCGAATGCAGCCTGCGGGATCGTCGTGGCGCGTGTCGCCGCGAAGCCCAAGGCACGAACGTGGTCGAGCCGTTCGATCAATCGCAGGACGTTGCGCGACGCGGGCGACAGGGGCGGGTTGCGCAACCATGAGAGCCAGGTCGCGCTTTTCTCATCCCTGCGCGACAGCAGGGCATCGAGCCGTGCGCGTTCAGGTTCGCCGAGATCTCCGGCGAGCACGTCATGGACCAGATCGCCGGCTTGCTGTCGGGCCCGCCGCACGATCGCCTCGACAATTGTCACGGGCGGTAGCAGCAATCGCCGGCGCCGCATCTCATCCATGACGATGCCGGCAAGCCGCGAGGGCTGGGTGACGGTCTGCGCGATAGGCATGGCAAACGCGACCAGCGCGTAGAAATCCGCGCGGCCGAAAACGACATGACCGAAGCGCCGCGACAGGTCGGCGAGGTGAGTTCGCCGCGTTTCGTCGCGCCTCGCATAGTCGCGCCATGACATAGGCGACACATTCAACTGGCGGGCAACGAACGCCAGGATCGGCATGGGCGGTGCTTCGCCGGCTTCCAGCACGCGCCCCGGCCAGCGGAGATAGAGGAGCAGCATGGCATAGCCGAGGCGGGTTGCGTCGCCGCGCCGGGACGCGATCAGATCGAGGTCATCCCTGGTAAGGGTGAAGTGGCGGGCGATCTCCCGTTCATCGAGCGAAGGATCATAATGACCAGCCAGCATCTCGCGGGTCAGCAGGTGTCTTCTTGCCAAGGTCGAACCCCTCCATGTCGCTGTCCGTCAGACGTCCGTTGGACGGCCACCGGGAATGTGTCCGTTAATTCTGGACCTTCGATGGCGATTCGGACAAGATCGCATGATGATGGGAAAACGGACACTTCGGGGCAGCACATGGCGCTGATCGGCTATGCGCGGGTCTCCACCCCCGACCAGAAGCTCTCGCTCCAGCATGACGCTCTGAAGCGGGCGGGATGCGAACGTGTTTTCGACGATCAGGCTTCGGGCGCCAGGACCGACAGACCCGGCCTCGCCGAAGCGCTGGCCTATCTGCGCGCCGGCGACACGCTGGTCGTGTGGAAGCTCGATCGGCTCGGCCGCTCGATGAGCCACCTCATCGACAAGATCGGCGAACTGGCATCCCGTGGCATCGGGTTCCGTTCGCTCACCGAGAACATCGACACCACCACGCCGGGGGGAATGCTGGTGTTCAACATCTTCGGCTCCCTCGCGCAGTTCGAGCGCGATCTGATCCGTGAGCGCACCCAGGCGGGTCTGCGAGCCGCGCGCGAGCGCGGCAGCAAGGGTGGCCGCCGCCCTGTCGTCACTCCCGACAAGCTGCGCAAGGCCCGGGCGCACATCGCAGCAGGCCTTACTGTGCGGGAGGCCGCCGCCCGCCTAAAAATCGGGAAAACCGCCCTTTATAAGGCGTTGGAAGGCGCAACGGCGGAATAGCTATGGCACCAAATATCGATCAGATCCGTCACCACGTTACACCAGCGCGATCCCGCGCAGACGCACGCATTCGGGTTATCATAGGAATCTACATAGCCTGCTTTGGGTTCGGTTTTTTCAATCATGCGCGAGACTTTGTAGCATACGGATGGAGGCCCTATGATTGGGGGCCGTTTCAACTCGAACTATTCTGGACATCACTGATATTCTTGGACGCGCTTGCTATTGTGCTACTTCTTTCGCGTTTCAAACGGGCAGGATTGGTTTTGGCCGCGTCTATTATGATCGGTGACGTCGCTGCAAACACCTACGCTCTGGTAGCCTTAGGCATTCCGGCATTTGGCTTTTCGGTGCCGCTTCAGGCAACGTTCTTGGGCTTTATCCTAGGCTCGCTACCGTTCGTTTGGCCCGCAAAACCTTCTGCGTTACGGTGAGCGCTGGCGCCTGCAGCAGCCTTCCCCCGCATCGTACTGCATTCGTTCGTATATCGCGTACGTAAAACTCACTTTCGTGTAGTCACCCCCACTTTCGTGTAGTCACCCC
>NZ_LMIB01000018.1 GCF_001429065.1 Sphingomonas sp. Root710 | reverse complement strand
GCCTGAGGCAACAATCTCATCGCGGGGTGGAGCAGCCCGGTAGCTCGTCAGGCTCATAACCTGAAGGTCACAGGTTCAAATCCTGTCCCCGCAACCAACACCAAAAAAACACATATTCGCACAGCCTCGTCGCATCCGCGCCGGGGCTTTCTGTCGTTCAATCCGCGATGTCCTTTCCTCTGCCGCGCATCGCGGTAAAGAAGGATCATGAGCCGCCGCACCCCTGACCGCCCGACGCCTCGGCTGCGGCCCTGGACGATCCATCAGCTGGCGGGCGCGGGCAGCATCGCCGGGCTGGCCGCCTTGCTGCTGTGGCCGGCCTTCGTCGCCTGGCCCGATCAGCTCCGGCTGCCCTTCGTCCTGCTTCTGGCTGTCGCAGGTTTCTGCGGGGTGGCGATGCTGCTGATCACGCTGCGCGACATTGCGCGGCGGCCGGTGCGCGGCAGCCGCCTGCGACCGATCCGCGCTTTCGATGTCTTGCTAGGGCTGGCGCTGACCGTTCCGGCGCTGATCGAGCTGCGCGCTATCGTGCCCGACAGCTTGGCGCAGCTCGGTCTGTGATGCTTGCTTCGGCCACCTGAACCGCCGCCGCGCGGGTCGCCTCCCCGATCAGCAACAGCGTCGGATCATCGTCGCTGATCGCGGCGGTCAGGAAGGGCAGCGCTGATAGCTGGCCGCGGATCAGCCTTTCGGTCGGCAGCGAGACATTAACCGCGATCATCACCGGCGTGTCGGGCGCACGGCCTGCCGCTAGCAGGTTGCGGACGATCTCGGGCGCGGCGGCGCGGCCCATATAGACCGCCAGCGTCGTGTTGTGCGCGGCGAGCGCGTCCCAGTCGAGATCGATCGCCTCACCGGCGCGGGCGTGGGCGGTGACGAAGGTCAGCCGCCGGGCGAGCCCGCGCAGAGTGAGCGAGGCGAGCCCGCTGGCGGCGGCGGCGCTCGCGGCAGTGATGCCGGGGCAGATCCGTACCGGCACCCCGGCGGCGGCGAGATGGTCGAGTTCCTCGGTCGAACGGCCGAAGATCGAGGGATCGCCGCCCTTCAGCCGGACGACGCGCTTCCCCGCCCGCGCGGCGGCGAGCAGCAGGTCGTTGATCGAGCCCTGATCCTTAGAATGGCGGCCCGACCGCTTGCCGACGCTGACCAGCTCGACGCCCGGCGCGGCGAGATCGAGGATATCGAGGCCGACCAGCGCGTCATGGAAGATGATCTCGGCGGCGGCGATCAGCCGTTCGGCCTTGCGGGTCAACAGGTCGGGATCGCCCGGCCCCGCGCCGACCAGCCAGACGATCCCCGGCGGGATAAGCTCATTCGGCTGCATGGACGGTCTCCTTGGGGGCGAGGGTTTCGGCGAGGATCCGGGCGAGCGCCGGGCGGCACGATCCGCAATTGGTGCCCGCGCCCAGCGCCTTGCCGATCGCGGCGACATCGGTGAGCCGCTGCTCGCCGATCGCCGAGACGATCGTCTTCAGCCCGACATCGAAACAGGAGCAGATCAGCGCGCCGCGATCGGGCTGCGCCCCCGGTGCGCGCCCGGCGAGCAGGGTCGGCGCGACCTGTGGCGCGGAGAGCTGCGTGATCAGCCAGTCGCGGCTCGGCAGCTCGCCGGTGCGGGTGACGAACAGCACCGCCGACAACCGGTCGTCGTCGAGGATCGCGACCCGGCGCGATCCGCGCGCGGCATCGGCGGCCTCGATCCGCGAACCGGAAGGCAGGCAGGCGTCGAGCATGGCGTCGGCGCCGGTTCCGGCCAGTTCGAACAGCGCCCCGCCGGGCACGGTGATCCGCGTGGCCCACAGCGCCTGCGGCCAGTGTTTCGGCTCGCCGCGGACGATCAGGAAGCCGCGCCATTCGATCGCGACCTTGTCCACCTTCGCGGGTGTGGACTTGAATCCAGGCTGGCCCGAGTGCGGATCGGTCAGCGGGCGGGGCAGCAGACCGGTGCGCCCGCCGGTCGACTGGCGATCGGTCCAGTGGATCGGCGTGAAGATCTCGCCGCGGCGCTGTCCTGCGCTGGCGAGGACGCGGAACAGGCTGCTCCCCTGCGGGGTCGCGACCCGGGCGATTCCGCCATCTTCGAGACCGAGGCGGTCGATATCCTCGGGGTTCATCTCGACCAGCGGTTCTTCGCGATGGCGCGCGAGCCTGGGCGACAGGCCGGTGCGAGTCATCGTGTGCCACTGGTCGCGGTAGCGGCCGGTGTTGAGGGTCAGCGGCCAGTCGCGCAGCGGTTCGGCGAGATTGGCCTGGACGGTGGTGATCAACCGGGCCTTGCCGTCGGGCGTGGAAAAGCGCCCGTTCGCGAAGGGGAGTTCACCCCAGCGCCACGGCTCCATCGCGTCATAGGCAGGGTTGCCGATCGCGGCGTCGCGGCGCAGGTCGAACAGCCGCGCGCCGCGATTGTCATAGGCCGACAGCCTGGCATGCTCGCGATAGATGTCGGCGGGGCTTTCATAGCTGAAGGCGCTGCCCCAGCCCATGCGGCGCGCCACTTCGGTGATGATCCACCAGTCGGGCTGCGCTTCACCGGCATAGGGCAGCACCTGCCGCTGGCGGCTGATCCGCCGCTCGCTGTTGGTGACGGTGCCGTCCTTTTCGGCCCAGCCGGCCGCGGGCAGGCGGACATGGGCGAAGCGCCCCGTGTCGGTATCCGCGATACAATCGGAGACGACGACAAACGGGCAGGCGGCCAGCGCGTCGCGGACACGGTTCGCGTCGGGCATGCTGACCGCCGGATTGGTAGCCATCACCCAGATCGCCTTGATCCGGCCCTCTTCGACCGCGCGGAACATGTCGACCGCCTTGAGGCCGGGCTTGGTGGCCATGTTCGGTGCGGCCCAGAAGCGGCCGACCCGTGCGACATTCTCCGGCGCGAAATCCATATGCGCGGCGAGCGTCGAGGCGAGTCCGCCGACCTCGCGGCCGCCCATCGCATTGGGCTGGCCGGTGATCGAGAAGGGCGCCGATCCCGGCTTGCCGATCCGCCCGGTGGCGAGGTGGACGTTGATGATCGCGTTGACCTGATCGGTGCCGCGCAGCGCCTGGTTGATACCCTGGCTGAACATCGTGACGGTGCGCTTGTTGGCGGCGAACATTTCGAAGAAGCGGTGCAGCTGGTCGGGCGCGACGTCGCAGGTTTTCGCGACGCTCCACAGATCGCTGTCGTGCTCGATATTCGTCCAGAAGTCCGCCGACGCCGTAACGTTCTCGGCCAGATAATTGTCGTCGAGCAACCCTTCGCGCGCCATATAAGCGAGTAGGCCGTTCATCAGCGCGACGTCGCTGCCGGGGCGGATGGCGAGGTGGAGATCGGCATCCTCGCAGGTCTCGGTGCGGCGCGGATCGATCACGACCAGCTTCGCGCCGCGCACCGCACGAGTCGCCTGGATGCGCTGATAGACGATCGGGTGGCACCAGGCGGTGTTCGACCCGACCAGCACGAACAGGTCGGCCTCGTCGAGATCGTCATAGCTGGCGGAGACGATGTCTTCGCCGAAGGCGCGGACATGACCCGCCACCGCGCTCGACATGCACAGCCGCGAATTGGTGTCGATGTTCGACGTGCCGATGAAACCCTTCATCAGCTTGTTGGCGACATAATAATCTTCGGTCAGCAGCTGGCCCGAGACATAGAAGGCGACGCTGTCGGGACCATGTCTGGCGATCGTCTCCTGGAAGCGGCGTGCGACGAGGTCGAGCGCCTTGTCCCAGCTGGCCCGCTTCGCGCCGATCATCGGGTGGAGCAGCCGCCCTTCCATCCCGACCGTCTCGCCGAGATGCGTGCCCTTCGAGCAGAGCCGGCCCCGGTTGGCGGGATGATCCGGGTCGCCCGCGATCCGCAGTGCGCGGCCGCCGAGCGGGGTGGCGAGCACCCCGCAGCCGACCCCGCAATAGGCGCAGGTCGTACGGATCGGCGCGCCCTCAGTCATCCAGCGAACGCCATTGCGGCAAATATATCGTCATCCCGCACTTGATCCGGGATCCCGCTTTTCCGGGCCGAGCTGGAAGAAGAAGCGGGATCCCGGGTCAAGCCCGGGATGACGGGTTTTATATACGATCCGTAACGCATCATGCCGCCGCCGCGGTTGCCAGCAGCGCCACGCGCGAGATCAGGATGCGCCCCGCGTCGACCCGCACCGGGATGGTCGGCACGCAACCCTTGTCCTCGCCCAGCGCCTCGCCGGTCGCCAGCGATATCCGCCAGTTGTGCAGCGGGCAGGCGACCGCGTCGCCATGGACGATGCCCTGGCTGAGCGGGCCATGTTTGTGCGGGCAGCGGTTGACCAGCGCGAAGACCTTCTCGCTGCTCGTGCGAAACAGGGCGACCTCCTCGCCATCGGCCCGCTTGATCGTCCGCGCCCCGCGCAGCGGGATTTCGGTGATCGAGCCGACGTCGATCCAGTCTCCGATGAAAGCGTTCATTCGGCGGCCTCCAGCACGAGCGGGCGGAACTCCCCGAGATGGGCATGCTGCTCGCGTTCGGCGCCCGCCGCGCGCGCGGCCCAGGGATCGTCCTGCGAGAAGCTCTGCGAATAGAGGAAACGGCCGGTCAGCGCTTCACGGCCGACCTCGTCGTCGACGATCCGCTGACGGATATAATCGATGCCGACCCGCTCGACCCAGGGCGCGGTGCGTTCGAGATACCAGGCTTCCTCGCGGTAGAGCTGAGTGAAGGCCGCGCAATAGTCCTTGGCCTGCTGCTCGGTCGCGACCTTGCAGAGCAGGTCGGTGCCGCGCAGCTTGATGCCGCCATTGCCCGCGACATGCAGCTCATAGCCCGAATCGACGCAGATCACGCCGAAGTCCTTGATCGTCGCCTCGGCGCAGTTGCGCGGACAGCCCGATACCGCGATCTTGAACTTGTGCGGCATCCACGAGCCCCAGGTCATCTGCTCGAGCTGGACGCCGAGGCCGGTCGAATCCTGGGTGCCGAAGCGGCACCATTCGGAACCGACGCAGGTCTTCACCGTGCGTAGCGACTTGCCATAGGCGTGACCCGAGACCATTCCCGCCGCGTTGAGATCGGCCCAGACCGCGGGCAGATCCTCCTTCTTGATCCCGAAGATGTCGAGCCGCTGGCCGCCGGTCACCTTGACCATCGGCGCGTTATACTTCTCGACGACGTCGGCAATCGCGCGCAACTCGCGCGGATTGGTGAGGCCGCCCCACATCCGCGGCACCACCGAATAGGTGCCGTCCTTCTGGATGTTGGCGTGGAGGCGCTCGTTGACGAAGCGGCTCTGCTGATCGTCGATATAGACGCCGGGCTGGGCGCAGAGCAGATAATAGTTGAGCGCCGGGCGGCAGGAGGAGCAGCCGTCGGGCGTCGACCAGCTGAGCTTCTGCATTACCTCGGGGATCGAGGTCATATCCTGGGCGACGATTTCGCGGCGGACATCGTCATGGGTGAAGCTGCTGCATTTGCAGATCGTCTTGGCGACCCGTTCGCCGTCATAATCGTCGAGCGTCAGCGCGAGCAGCTGTTCGACGATGTTGGTGCACGATCCACACGACGCCGACGCCTTGCAGGTCGCGCGGACCGCGTCGAGCGTGCACGCGCCCCCCTCGATCGTGGCGACCACCTTGCCCTTCGACACGCCGTTGCAGCCGCAGATCTCGGCATCGTCCGAGAGCGCCGCAACGGCCGCCTTAGGGTCCGCCTGCCCACCTCCGGAGGCGAAGGCCTGGCCGAAGATCAGCACGTCGCGGATCGGGGCGATATCCTCGCCCTTCTTGAGCAGGTCGAAATACCAGCTCCCGTCAGCGGTATCGCCGTAGAGCACCGCGCCGACGATCCGGTCGTCGCGGACCACGACGCGCTTGTAGACCCCGCGTGAGGCGTCGCGCAGGACGATGTCCTCCGCGCCGTCGCCGCCCGAGAAGTCGCCCGCCGAGAAGACGTCGATCCCCGATACCTTGAGCTTGGTCGAGGTGACCGAGCCGCGATAGCCGGTCGGCTGTTCGACGAGTCCGTCGGCCAGCGCGCGGCACATGTCCCACAGCGGCGCGACCAGACCATAGACGTTGCCGTCATGCTCGACGCATTCGCCGACCGCGAGGATGGCGGGATCGCTGGTCACCATATGGTCGTCGACCTGGATGCCACGGCCGACGGCGAGGCCGGCGTCACGGGCCAGCGACACCGACGGCTTGATGCCGACCGCCATGACGACCAAGCTGGCCGGAATCTCGCGGCCATCCTTCAGGCGGACGGCCTCGACCTTGCCGTCGCCGACGATCTCGGCGGTGTCGGCGCCGGTCAGGATCGTCTGGCCGCGGCTCTCGAGTTCGGTCTTGAGCAGCCAGCCCGCGGCCTCGTCGAGCTGGCGCTCCATCAGCGTCGACATCAGGTGGAGCACGGTCACCTTCATGCCGCGCAGCGACAGGCCATGCGCGGCTTCGAGGCCGAGCAGGCCGCCGCCGATCACCACTGCATCGCCGCCCTGATCCGCCGCGGCGAGCATCGCGTCGACATCCTTCATGTCGCGGAAGCTGATGACGCCGGGCAGGTCCTTGCCGGGCACCGGGATGATGAAGGGATCCGAGCCGGTCGCGATCAGCAGCCGGTCGTAGCCGACCGAACGGCCGCTCTGCGCGGTCACCGTCTTTGCCATGCGGTCGATCGCCGTCACCGGATCGCCGCTGATCAGTTCGATGCCATTGTCCCGATACCAGGCGGCGTCGTTGATGATGATGTCGTCGAAGCTCTTCTCGCCCGCCAGCACCGGCGACAGCATGATCCGGTTGTAGTTCACATAGGGCTCGGCGCCGAAGATGGTGACGCGGAAGCGGGCGGGATCGCGGGCGAGCAGTTCTTCGACGGCGCGGCAGCCGGCCATGCCGTTGCCGATGACCACCAGATGTTCGCGGGGCGTGGGGGAGAGCATGATGCTGTCCTTCAATTGGCTATAGCGGAGAGGGCGGGGTGGACACGCATCAGATGCGCGCGCCGGCGAGCGCGGTCGCCCAGGTCGCCCGCCAGCGGCCCTTGACCAGGGTGATGCCGCCCAGCGCCAGCATGGCGAGCCCGGCGAAGATCAGGAAGCCGAGCTGCGGCGAACCGGTGAGCTGCTTGGCGACGCCCAGCGACGAGGCGAGGTAGAAGCCGCCGACCCCGCCCGCGAAACCGACCAGGCCGGTCATCACGCCGATCTCGGCCTGGAAGCGCTGCGGGACCAGCTGGAACACCGCGCCGTTGCCGAAGCCGAGCGCCAGCATCGCGACGAGGAACAGGCCGAGGGCGAGAAAGACGTGCGATGGGCCGGTGCTGATCGCGCTGAGCGTGATCGCGGCGAGCAGATAGGCGACGGTCAGCGCCTTGGTGCCGCCGATCCGGTCGGCCACCGCGCCGCCGAACGGGCGGATCATCGATCCCGCGAAGACGCAGGCGGCGGTGAAATAGCCGGCCATCACCGGGGTCACGTGGAACTGATCGGTGAAGTAGATCGACAGCGAGGAGCTGAGGCCGACGAAGCCGCCGAAGCTGACCCCGTAAAAGGCCATGAACCACCAGGCGTCGGCCTTCTTGAGCGGCTCGAGATAGGCGGTGACCGGCTTGGGCGCGGGCGGGTTCGGCGCGTTCTGCGCGAAGATCATGTAGATGACGAAGACGATGCTAAGCGGGATCACCGCGAGCCCCAGCACCGCATTCCAGCCGAACAGCTTGGCGAGCGTCGGCGCGAACAGCGCGGCGAAGACGGTACCGCTGTTGCCCATGCCGGCGATGCCGAGCGCGGTGCCCTGATGCTCCGCCGGATACCAGCGGCTGGCGAGCGGCAGCGCGACCGCGAAGCTCGCGCCCGCGAAACCAAGGATGATGCCGACCGCGACGGTGCCGGTGAAGCTGTGGACGCCGCTGGCCCAGGCGATGAGCAGGCCGGCCATGACGATGATCTGGCCGATCGCGCCGGTCAGCTTGGGACCGATCCGGTCGACCAGCACGCCGTTGACGAGGCGCAGGACCGCGCCGGCGAGGGTCGGCACCGCGACCATGAAGCCCTTTTGCGCGGGGCTGAGGCCGAGGTCCGCCGAGATCGCCGGCGCCAGCGGGCCGAGCAGCACCCATACCATGAAGGCGAGGTCGAAATAGAGGAAGGCGGCGATCAGCGTGGGCCGGTGGCCCGCTGCCCAGAAACCCTTGTTCATCGCGCACCCTCATTCACAACCAGCGACATTTCAATCCTTTCGGGCATGAAAAAAGCCGCCTCGAAGCACGATCTTTCGATCGGTTCGGGCGGCGTCATTGCCTGTGCCTCGGCCCTATGGGCCTCAGCCGCATTCCGGGTCCAGCGTCGGACCGGTCTGCTATGGAATCGAGGCGACCTTGCCTCGTGATCCGGAATTCTCATGTCTCGCGCGTCAAGGCAAGAGCCTATTTTGCGCGGTGCAGCATTTTTCCCGGCATATGCGGACACCCCGCCCGGAAAGCTCCGGACGGGGCGCCATCCTCTACCCTTCAGATCCTCTCCGCCGTGCAGTGACGGGAGAATCGCTCCTCAGAACACCCAGTCGACCGACAGCCAGAACTTCTTGCTGTCGGCGTCGCCCGCAAAACTGGCGATGCCCTTGCGCTGATAATCGGCATATTTGGCGGTGAAGGTGTATTTCTTGACCTTGGCCACCAGCTGAAGATTGATCTCGTCGCCATAGACGATGCTGCCGACGTCGCTGGTGTAGCGATGATAGACGGCGGTCGCCGTGATCGTGTCGAACGGACCGACCTTCTTCAGCCCATAGCCCGCCGATCCATAATAATCGGTGATGCCGGCCGCCGGGGTGGTCAGAAACTTGTCCGCCCAACCCTGGAATTTGTGCAGCGTCGCGAAGGGCGTCTGGAAGGCAAAGCCGCCCGCGAAGGCCGCGCCGGTGGCCTTGGTGGTGACCGATGCGTCGCCGCCCAGCTGTTCGACGCCCGCGCCCAACTTGAACGCCGCGATATCGAGCCCGCCTTCGGCGAGGAAATAGTCGGCGCTATAGTCGAGCGGGTTGGTGCCGTTGTCCTGCTGGCGCGCATAGCTGAGCGTATAGCTCCACTTGATCGCCTTGCTGAGCGCCCGGCTGCCCGCGAAGCGCGCGCCGAAGCTGTTCGAGCTGTTGCGCTGGAGCGCCACCACTGCCTCGTCCTCGTCGATGCGGTAGAAGAAGCCGGTCAGCGTGCCATAGGGCGTCTTGTAGCTGGCATTGGCGAAGATATTGTCGCCGTTGATCGCCTGCGGGCGATTGACGAAGCCGCGCTTGCCGCCGTCGACGCCCCAGATGGTGCGGTCTGACCAGCTATAGGCGAGGTCGATCTTGAGGTTCTTCACCCCGCTATATTCGATCCGCACCGCATCGAAGGTCTGTTCGTTCTGGCGCCAGCCGACCGAGCCGACGAAGCGCTGGTCGTCGAGGTTGATGCGCTGGCGGCCAGCGGTGACGACCGTGCCGGGGATGCCCTTATATTGGACCTGGATGCGGTTTAGCTCGACATTCTCCGGATCGGCGACGGTCGGATAGGTCGTCTTGCGGTTGACCCCGCTGAAATAGGACTCCTTGATCGCGAAGCTACTCTCGGCCTCGACGAGGAAAGAGAAGGGCCCCTGCACCGCTTCGACGCCGAGCCGCGCTCGCGCGGTGATCGCGTCGGCATCCTTGGCGAAGCCGGCCTGGTCGACGCTCTCGTAGCGCAGGCGGGTATCGATGAGCGGTTTCAGTTTCACCGCCTGTGCGGTGGCCGGAATCAACGCTGCCGTGGACATGAGGCAGCACGTCAGGAATCGCATGGATTTCCCCCCAACTATCTAATTGAATGGTACGCTCGTTACCGATGCCGGGTCGGCATCCTCTCCCTGCCGGGTCGTTGCCCGGCCCCCTTTGACGATATGTTCAGGCGGCCTTGTCGACCGGATTCGAAAAGCGCTGGTGCAGGAAATGCAGGATTTCGTGCCGGGCATGGTTATAGTCGGGCGTGTCAGCCATTTCGATCCGGTTGCGCGGACGCGGCAACCTGACCGCCAGATCCTCGCCGATCGTCGCCGCCGGCCCGTTTGTCATCATCACCACGCGATCGGCGAGCAGCACGGCTTCGTCGACATCATGGGTGATCATCACCACGGTGTTGTTGAGCTTGGCCTGGATCGCCATGACGGCGTCCTGCAGGCTGGCGCGGGTCAGCGCATCGAGCGCGCCGAAGGGCTCGTCCATCAGCAGCACGCGCGGGCTCATCGCGATCGCGCGGGCGATACCGACGCGCTGTTTCATGCCGCCCGACAATTCGCCCGGGCGCTTCGCGGCGGCGTGCGCCATCTGCACGAGGTCGAGATTGTGCATCACCCAGTCGCGTCGCTCGGCGCGCGGCTTGCCGGACATCACCTTGTCGACCGCGAGCCGGACATTTTCCTCGACGGTCATCCAGGGGAGCAGCGAATGATCCTGGAAGATCACCGCGCGGTCGGGCCCCGGCTGGTCGATCACGTCGCCGTCGAGGAAGACAACGCCTCGGCTCGGGCGGGTCAGCCCGGCGATGATGTTGAGCAGGGTCGACTTGCCGCAGCCCGAATGGCCGATCAGCGCGACGAACTCACCCTTCTCGATCGACAGGTCGATGTCGCGGAGTGCGGTGAACGGACCCTTACGCGTGGGAAAGGTGACCCCGATGCCTTCGAGGGCGAGATAGCTGCGATGCTTCATGGTTGGTCCTCTGAGTAGGAGGAGATCAATTTTATCCGCTCTTCCTGAGGAGGGGCTGAGCGAAGACGACGACCCGTCTCGAAGGATCCTTCGAGACGCCACTTCGCCAAGCTCAGTGGCTCCTCAGGATGAGCGGTTATGGGTTTTGGCAACGGCACGATGCTTAAGCCTGGCGGGCGACGCGGCGGCCGATCCAGCCGACGATGCGATCGAGGGTAAAGCCGATCAGACCGATCCAGACGAGGGCGACGATCGTGTCGGTGAGCAGCGAGCTGTTGTAGCTGTCCCAGATGAAGAAGCCGATGCCGGTGCCGCCCTGCACCATTTCCGCCGCGACGATCGCCAGCCAGCTCATGCCGACGCCGATCCGCAGGCCGGTGAACATGTGCGGCACGGTCGCCGGCAGCATGATCTTGGTGAAATATTCAAATGGGTTGAGCGACAGGACGCGGCCGACATTGCGATAGGTGGCCGGGATGTTCTGCACGCCCGCGGCGGTGTTCAGGATCACCGGCCAGATCGCGGTGATGAAGATCAGGAAGATCGCCGATGGCTGGGCCTGCTGGAAGATGGCAAGACTGATCGGCAGCCAGGCGAGCGGCGGCACCGTGCGCAGAATCTGGAACAGCGGATCGAGCGCGCGATAGGCGAACTTGCTCTGGCCGATCAGGATGCCCAGCGCGATGCCGAAGATCGCCGACAGGCTGAAGCCCACGCCGACCCGGGTGAGGCTGGTCAGGATATGCCCCGCGATGCCGACATCGCCGCCGTCCTGGATCTTGAAGCCCATCCCGTCGCGCTCGACGCCCTTGAGCGGGTGCATGATCACGTCATGGCTTTCGCTCCACACCTTCGACGGGGCGGGCAAGGAGGACCCCTCGCCGCTACAGGCGATTTCCCACACCATCAGCAGCGCGATGACCATCAGGACCATCGGCAGGATGGCGATTGCCGCCGCCCGGAGACGATCGGCGATCGGGCTGAAATCGAAACCCTTTTTCGGCATCTCCGACGCGGCGGGATGCGCGCCGGGATAGGGAATGATCTCCGCCTGGGGCCGCTCGCCGGGTTCGGGCGACGGCTGGTCGGGAGACGCTAAGCGAACCGAGGAGGACATGGGTTAAGCTCCCTTGGCGAAGGATCAGACCTTTTTGATCTTCAGGCTGGCGAGATAGGCAGCGGGATTGGCCGGGTCGAAGACCTTGCCGTCGAAGAAGCGCTCGACGCCGCGGCTGTCCGACTTGGGGATCTGCGCGGCGGGCACCTTCGCCAGCGCCGCGGCCTTGCGCCAGATGTCCGCGCGGTTGACCTTGGCGATCACCGCCTTGGTGTTGAGATTGGCGGGCAGCTTGCCCCAGCGCTGGTCCTCGGTGAGGAACCAGAGGTCGTGGCTCTTGTAGGGGAAGGAGGCGTTCGACGCCCAGAACTTCATCTTGAACGGCGCGTTCTTGAACACGCGGCCGTCGCCCATGTTGAAATTGCCGAGCAGCCGGTCCTGGATGTCGGTGACGGGCACCTTGAGCCAGTCGCGCCCACCGACGATCTCGGCCAGCTTGGCGTTGTTCGCGGGCACGTCGCACCAGCGCTGCGCCTCGATCACAGCCGCGGTCAGCGCGATCGCGGCGTTGGGATGGGCCGCAACCCAGTCGGAGCGCATCGCGAAGGCTTTTTCGGGGTGGTTCATCCACAGCTGGCCGGTCGACACCGCTGTATAACCGAGCTTCTGTGCGACCAGCTGGTCGTTCCACGGTTCGCCGACGCAGAAGGCCTCCATCGTGTTCGCCTTCATGTTGGCGACCATCTGGGCGGGCGGGATGGTGATCAGTTCGACGTCGACATCAGGGTTGATGCCCTGCGCGGCGAGCCAGTAGCGGATCCACAGGTCATGGGTGCCGCCAGGGAAGGTCATCGCCATTGTGATCTTGCGGCCGGCGGCCTTGCGTTGCGCGATCAGCGGCTTCATCCGCGCCGAATTGATGTCGGCGCGCGCGCCGAGATACTCTTTTTCGACCGAAATGCCCTGACCGTTGACGTTGAGCCGGGCGAGAATGCTCATCGGCGTCGCCTTGCCGATCGTGCCGAGCGTCAGCAGATAGGGCATGGGCGACAGGATATGCGCACCGTCGATGCCGCCTGCGGCCGCGCCGAGGACCAGATTGTCGCGGGTGCCGGCCCAGCTCGCCTGCTTGGCGACGACGACGTCGGGCATGCCATATTTGGCGAACAGGCCGAGTTCCTTCGCGACGATCAGCGGCGCGGCGTCGGTCAGCGCAATGAAGCCGAGCTTCGCGCCCGTAACCTCGGGCTTGCCGCCAGCGGCAAGGGCAGGACTGCTGCCGAGCCCTGCGGCGGCGAGCCCCGCCGCTGCGGTCGCGCCGGTCTTCAGGAAGGCGCGGCGACCCATGGTGGTGATCAAGCCGCCTTCATCGTCGATTCTGTCCGTCATCTTTCCCCCGAGAGCCAAAAACGAAAAAAAGCCGCGATCGAGCCCTCGACAGATCGAGGCCCGACAGCGGCTTTGCTGTTAAACGAAGGCGCCTCATCCCCATCGTTGGGGAGGCAACCGGATGTGCGCTACGTCATTGTGCGCTGCACACATAACGCGCGAATCGGCAGGAACGAGCAAGTTAAATTTTTGCAATCGCACCCCGTTCGAGTGCAATCGTCTACCAACTATTTGAATCCGGCTAGATATTCGTCAATCCGCGAGGGGTCGAAAACGCGGCCATCGAAGAAACGGTCGGGTCCGAGGGTCAGCGTCCCGCTGCTCGAACCGACCGGCAGCGGAGTCGAAAGCGATCCTTCGACCTTCATGCTGGCGCCGGGCATCGGCAGACCGCTGGCGCCGAGCGCGCGGCGGTATACGTCCGGGCGGAAGACGTTGCCGGCCCGTTGCTCATCGTCGGGACTGGCCTTGATGAAGCCCCAGCGGACGAACTGCGAATAGATCCACAGCGCCTGGCTCCGCCACGGGAATGCGGCCGCTTCGCGATGGAAGATCATGGCGTCGGGCACATCGGCCATCGGCATGCCGGCGCGCACCGGGAAGTGGCCGCTCAGGCTGGGGAGAATGATCCTGGGATCGAGATTGATATATTCGGGTGCGGACAACAGCGTGGCCAGTTCTTCACGATTCGCGGGTTCATCGCACCAGGCGGCGGCGGCGGTCAGCGCCACCAGCAGGCGATCCACCGTGTCCGGATTAGCCTCCATCCACTCTTCGCGGAAGGCCAGCACCTTTTCGACGCCGCGCTGCCAGATGCGGGCGCTCACCATCACCGTCTCGGCGAGACCCTGGTCGACGGCGACCAGTCCCCAGGGCGAACCGGCGATATAGCCGTCGATTTCGCCCGCGCGCAGCGCATCCGCCATGAAGGAGGGCGGCAGAACCGGCATGGCGATGTCGCGATCGGGGTCGATCCCCGCCGAGGCGAGCCAGTAACGCAGGGCGAGCGCGTGGCTCGACAGGCGATGGACCATGCCGATGATCGGCTTGCGGCGATACAGCCCGATCGCGGCGGCGAAATCATGCGCGGTGGCCAGCGGATCGTCGAGCCGCCGTGCCGGATCCGGGTCGAGCGCCTGGGCGAACTCGGTGCCCATCACGAAGATGTTGCCGTTGACGTTGAGCTTGAACGGCGCCGCCAGCGCGCAGCGATGCTGGCTGATCCCCAGCGAAACGCCTACCGTCAACGGTGCGAGCAGATGTGCCGCCTCCGTTTGCCCATAAACGAGCCGGTCGCGCGTCTCCGCCCAGGATGTCGTGCGGATCAGGCGCAGGTCGAAGCCGGCTTCGGCGGCGAAGCCCTTTTCGCGTGCGGCGACGAGCACCGCGCAATCGGTCAGCGGCAGGAAGGCGATCGAGATCGGGGTCAAGCTTTTCCTCCCAACAGGTCGCTGGCGGTGATCAGGGCCTCGGCGACCTCGATGATGCGGCGGCTCTGGTTCATTGCCGTGCTGCGGAGCAGCGCATAGGCATCGGCTTCGGAAAGATTGCGGCTTTCCATCAATATCGCCTTGGCGCGGTCGATGGTCTTGCGGTCGGCCAGTTCCGAACGCGCCGCATCGAGCTCGCTCTGCATCCTGGCGAAGGCGCTGAAGCGGCGGATGGCGAGGTCGAGGATCGGCTTCACCCGCTCCTTGCGCAGCCCGTCGACGACATAGGCCGACACGCCGGCGTCGATCGCCGCGCCGATCATCTGGTCGTCCGACTGATCGACGAACATCGCGATCGGGCGGGCGAGCGCGCGGCTGACCGCGAGCATCTCCTCAAGCGTGTCGCGGCTCGGGCTGCCCAGGTCCATCAGCACGACGTCGGGCGCCATCCGCTCGAGCTTGGCGACCCAGGCCCCGTGCGGCGGCACGACATGGATGTCGTCATAGCCGGCCTCCCGCAGCCCGTCCTCTAGGACGGTCGCGCGCAGGCCGCTGTCGTCGACAATCACGATTCGCAAGGCGGTCGCCCCCATTTTACGAGCCAACGCGAAACCAAGGCGCGTGCCTATGCGGCAATGCAGCGGTACAATGCAACCGTCCGCCGTCCGTCATCGCTCGAAGTGCGGCTGATTGATGGCGCGGCCCCGCGCTTGTAGGGAGGCGTTCCATGACCAATCTCTATACGCGCCTCGCCGAACGCTTCCCGACCGGCGACACCGTCTTCGCCCATCTGACCGATGGCAGCGTCGTTCGCTATGCCGATGTCGAGGCGCGCTCGGCGCGGTTCGCCAATGTGTTGCGCGATCTGGGCGTGCAGACCGGCGATCGGGTCGCGGTGCAGGCCGAGAAGAGCATCGACATGCTGATGGCCTATCTGGGCTGTCTGCGCGCGGGGGCGGTCTTCCTGCCGCTCAACACCGCCTATACCGCAGGCGAACTCGACTATTTCATGCGCGATGCCGAACCCGCGCTGTTCCTGTGCGATCCGAAAGCGCTGGCGGCGGTCGCGCCGCTCGCCGCGGCGGCTGGCGTGCCGCGGGTCGAGACGCTGGGTGCGCAAGGCGAGGGCAGCCTGTCCAAACTCGCCGATGCTGCACCCTCCAGCTTCGAAAATGTCGCGCGCGATGACGATGATCTTGCAGCAATTCTCTACACGTCGGGTACCACCGGCCGCTCCAAGGGGGCGATGCTCAGCCATGACAATCTCGCCTCCAATGCCTTCATGCTGAAGGACTTCTGGCGCTTTACCGCGGACGACATACTGCTCCATGCACTGCCGATCTTCCACACCCATGGCCTCTTCGTCGCGACCAACATCGTCCTCGCGGCGGGCGCGTCGATGATCTTCCTGCCGCGCTTCGATGCTGCGGAAATGCTGCGGCAGTTGCCGCGCGCGACGACGATGATGGGGGTGCCGACCTTCTATATCAGGCTGCTCGACGAGCCCGCATTCACCCGCGATCTGGTGCAGCATATGCGTCTGTTCGTATCGGGCAGCGCGCCGCTCTCCGCCGACATCCATCGCGAGTTCCGCGCGCGCACCGGCCATGCCATCCTCGAACGCTACGGCATGACCGAGACCAATATGAACACGTCCAACCCCTATGACGGCGACCGCATCGCCGGGACGGTGGGGCAGCCTTTGCCGGGGGTGTCGATCCGTATCGCCGATCCCGAGAGCGGGCGCGAACTGCCGCAGGGTGAGGTGGGGGTGATCGAGATCGCGGGCCCGAATGTCTTCAAGGGCTATTGGCGGATGCCCGAAAAGACCGCGGCCGAGGTCCGCGACGGCTGGTTCATCTCGGGCGATCTCGGCTTCATCGACCCGCAAGGCTATGTGTCGATCGTCGGACGCGCCAAGGACCTGATCATCTCGGGCGGCTACAATGTCTATCCCGCCGAGGTCGAGACCGCGATCGACGAACTGCCGGAGGTGCACGAGTCGGCGGTGATCGGCGTACCGCACCGCGATCTGGGCGAAGGCGTGGTTGCCGTGATCGTGCCGCGCGAACCGGGTTTCGCGGACGCGGATGCCATCCAGGCCGGGCTTGCCGACAAGCTTGCCCGCTTCAAGCAGCCCAAGGCGATCCTGTTCGTCGATGCGTTGCCCAAAAATGCTATGGGCAAGGTGCAGAAGGCCGCGCTGCGCGAGGTGCACAAGGGCTTGCTGGGGTAGGCCGGCCTTGGCGCCGTCAGGTGGCGCTGCTTACCGCGACGGTGCCCCAGCCATCATAGCTGACGCCATAGGCCGCCTCGACCCGGAGCGCGTCTTCGGTCAGGGTGCGCAGCGCTGCGTCGGTGGTGGTCTGTTCGCGCTGTACCGAAAGGGTGACATAGCCGTCGTCGTCGAGTTCGACCTCGACGACCGTCCAGCCTAGCGCTTCGATCTCGCCCTCCAGCCGCGCGATCGTCGCTGCTTCGCCGACGAAATGGACATCGACGGGCCGAACGATGTCGGGCGCGTCGCCGCTGTCGCGTAGGTCGCGTACGACGTCGGCGTCGGCGGCGAGTTCTTCCGCCAGGCGGTCGGGATCGAAGGGGAGATCGGACATGGTCTTCCCATGCCATGTAATCGCGCCGGTGGCGCGCCCTATTTGGGCTTCGGCGCGGGCGTGGCGCGACGGACGGTGATGATCTTCACCGGCGCAGCGATCATCTGGCCCTTCATCACGCCTTCGCCGAGGGTGGGCGAGCGCGGCGCGGCGAGGATCTTCTTCACGACGTCCATCCCCTCGACGACATGGCCGAAGGCGGCGTAGCCCGCATTGTCGCCCGGCGCGGACGGATCGGCGTTCATATAGTCCATCTTGCCGATAGTGATGAAGAAGTCGCCCGCAGCGGTCCCGGGTGCGTTGCGGCCCATCGATATCGTGCCGTCGGTATGGAGCACGCCGGTCTTGCTGGTCGGTTCATGCGCAATGGCGGGAAACATCTTGCGCGGATCGAACTTCACACCGCCCTGAACCAGCCCGAGCTCGGGCATGCCGGGCACGTTCACCCCGCGATAAAAGGTCGTGTTGTCGAAGCGCTTCGCATCGACATAGCGCAGGAAATTATTGGTCGTGACCGGCGCGCGCTCTTTCTCCAGCTCGATCAGGATCGGGCCTTCGCTCGTCATCATGTTGACCATCACGGTCGCGGGTTTTGGCGCGGGCGCGGCGGCGGGCGCCGCGGGCAGTGGCGGGGCGGCTTCCTGCGCAGTGGCGGGGACCGCTGACAGCAACAGGGCGGCAAGGGCGAGTCGAAGGATCATCATGCCGTCAGCCTAGCGCAAATCACGCGCCTCATGTCATCTCGAAGTTCGCGAAGGGGCTCGAACAGGGGTGGCGGCCCAGATAGAGGATCTGGTCGTGCGCCTTGTCCTGAACGTCCAGATAATTGGTCTGGATGACGAATTCGGTGAGCGCGGCGCGTTCGATCATCTCGCGGCGATCGCGGATCGATCGGGGTGCGCGGTCGAGCAGATCGGCCGACCAGCCCGACTTCTCGAGCGTCGCCATCATGCGCAGCTTGGGGCCCCTGGGCAGCCCTGCCCTGTGGTCGATCGCCTTGACCATCTTGTCGAAATCCTCCTGCGTCATGGCGAAGGGCCCCACCAGCCGGTTGAGGATCGAACGGATCAGGCCATCGGTATCGGATCCGGCGACGAGGAGCGCGCCGCCGGTCGCGGCGATCGCCGCGCCCGCGCCGGCGCCAGCGAGCATGGTGCGGCGGGTGATGTTGAACGCCATCGTGGCCCCTCCTTCTACAGCAGCGATGCCGCGCGCAGCGACAGCGCGGCCACGGTCAGGCTCGGGTTGGAGGCCGAACAGGTGGTGAAGGCCGAACTGCCCACCACCGCCAGATTGCGCCAGCGATGGTGGATCATCTTCGAATCGATCACCGAACTGGCCGGGTCGTCGCCCATGCGCAGCGTGCCCTGCAGATGCGATTCGGTGTCGCGGTCCGAACGGAAGATGATGTCCTCGACGGGCAGCGGCGACAGCAGCTTGGGCAGCTTGGCGAAGGCCTCCTTCTGCCCGCGCCGGGCATAATCCGATGGCCCGATCCAGCTGACGACGGGCATGCCATGCTCATCAATGGTGACGTTGTTGCCGTCCTGCGGCAGATCCTCGGTCATGATGATCAGCGGCAGCGTCTGCTTCCACCGGCCGGGCTCGGTGCGCAGGCCGTGGACCCAGCGATTCTCGAAGCTGACCAGCGCGGCGGCATAGTCCTTGCGGAACGGGCCATCGTACAGGCCATAGTTGAGGCCGGTGGTGATCGTGCTGCCGTCGAGCGAATCGAGCCCGTCGAGCAGGACTTCGACATGGGTGCCGAGGCTTTCGTGGAGGCCCTTGCCGGTCAACCCGCCACCCATCGACGAACGCTGCAATATGGCCGGGCTCTGGATGGCGTTCGCGCCGAGCACGAACAGGTCGCTGGTGACGCGATATTGCTTGCCCGCGCTCTCGATCACCAACGCGCTGACGCTGTCGCCCGCGCTGTCGAAGCGGATCGCCTTGGTGCTGAGCGCCACCGTGACCCGCGGGTGCTCGAGCACCGATTTCATGCCGTTGAGCGCGGTGAACTTGGCGTCGGCGGGGCAGCGGTGGCAGGTGAAGGAGGCGCAGCAGGCCGCCCGCTGTTCGGTCGCGACGCGCGCCCGCGCGGTCGGGATGGCGAAGTGCCAGTCCCGCTGCGCCTTCTTCAGAAGGTGCTCCGGCGTCGTCATGCGATGCGCGGGCTGCGGGAAGGGGGTCGATCGCGGCAGGACCTTCGCCATGTCCGGGTCGCCCGAAATCGACATGATCGTCTCGGCCTGGCCGTAAAAGGGCTCGAGCGCGTCATAATCGATCGGCCAATCCGCGCCGACGCCATAGAGGCTCTTCAACCGGAAGTCGGTGGGGTGCAGCCGAGGGGTCTGACCGTACCAGCAATTCGTGCCGCCGCCGAGCGCGACGGTATAGTGCCAGGGCTTGTCGCTTTCGGACCTATAGGTGGTCGCGCCGTCGATCGCCGAATTCTTCCACTTCTCGATCTGCCAGCCATGCGGATGATGCTCGCCCCATTCGACGATCAGCACCCTGCCGGGACGCGTCTCCAGCAATTTATGAACGAAGAAGGTCGAACCGAAGCCCGAGCCGATCACGACATAATCGAAATGTTCGTCGGCCAGCGCGGCCGGGTCTGCGAGATTCATCGGGCCTTTTACTCCCCGCCCCCGCAAGATCGAAAGCTAACCGCTTTGCGGAGTGAAGAGAACTGCTGCGCTGCGGCATTCACGGCTTTTTCCGCCCGGTTCGTCGGGTGACGGTGGCGCGCCCCACCCCGCACTGCGAGCAGAGCGCATCACGATGATGGAGCGGACATGGCCGCAAGCCCCCCGTCCAAATTGCGCGACGTCGATGCGTTGCGCGGCTATGCCGCGCTCGCGGTGGCGCTCTACCATTTCCTCCTGGCCTATGTTCCGGCGGCGTCGGCGCCCCGCGCCCTGACGGCGCTGGGCCTCGTCGCCCAGCGTCCTTTCCTGGTCGCGCCGCTCAACGGTCATTTCATGGTCACGGTCTTCTTCGTGCTGTCGAGCTTCGTGCTGACCCGCGGGCTGGTGAGCGGCGGAGAGCGAAGCCGGGGCATCGCCGCGATCGCCAAGCGCTTCCCCCGGTTGCTGCCGCTGACGCTGGTCGGGGTGCTGCTGCCCGCCACGCTCTACCTGTCCGGCTGGCTGCCGACGCGCGCGGTGGCGGCGATAACCCATTCGGAGTGGCTCGATCGCAGCGGCGGGATCAAATATTGGGCGCCCTGGCCCGCCGTCTCGCTGTGGAGCGCCGCGCGCGACGGCGTGCTGCTGTTCGCGCATGGCGTCAGCCAGTTCAACTCGGCGCTGTGGACGATGAAATATGAACTGTTCGGCAGTATGCTGGCGCTGGCCGGCGCGACGCTGATCGGATCGCGGCCACGCCCGATCGTCGATGCGCTGCTCCTCACCCTGATCGCCATCGCCGCGCTGCGCATCCACCCGCTTTGCGCGATCTGCGTCGCCACCGTCTATATCGCCAAATATGTGCTGGCGCGGCCGGTGGACCTGAAGCTGCCGGTGGCGCTGGGCCTGATCGGGATCGGTCTCGTCCTGGGGTCGGCCTATAAGGCGACTCAGGTCATGCGGATCGACTGGCTGCTGCTCGGCGCGGGGGCGACCGCGCTGCTGGTGGGGATGCGCGGTATCGCCAGGCTGCGCGAGATCGATAGCCGGGTCGGCCGCCAGCTCGGCCGCCTGTCCTTCGCGGTCTATGTGATCCACATCCCGATCCAGTCGGCGGTGGCGGGGGCAATCATCCTGACTTTCGGCTATTGCCCGATCGCCGTGGCCGGCGCGCTGATCCTGTCGACGACGCTTATCTTCCTGCTCGCCTGGCCGCTGTCGCGGCTCGACGAGCAATGGATGGCGCAGCTCAGCCGCTGGCTCGGTGGCCCGAAGGCGCCGACATCGGGCGAGCGCGCGGCGCGCCGCAATCCGGCGCCCTGATCAGGCCAATCTTTCCGGCACCACCACGGAATCCTCGAGCAGTTTCTCGGTCGGCGCGACCTGCTCCCACGGGAAGACGAACCAGTCCTTGTTGGAACTGCGGTCGATCGTGCGGAAGCGATAATGGACGCGCTCGGTCGAGACGACATTGTCGATCAGCGTCGCGAAGCGGACATTGTCGAGATTGCCGCCCGCGGCGGTCAGCGCCGCCTTCACATGGGCGATGGTGCCGCCGCTGTCGTTGATGTCGTCGACGAACAACAGCCGGTCGGTCATGCTGTGCACCGCCAGCTTGACGAGCAATTCTGCCGCGAAGTCGGGCAGGTGCGAGCTATGGTCGACCGACAGCATCGGTACCCCGGTCGCATGGCTCAGATAGACCGCCGGGGTGAGCCCGCCCCGCCCGAGGCCGATGATGAAGGCGGGCGACCAGCCGCTCTCCTTCACCCGCGCCGCGACATATTGAACCGCCATCAGGAACTCGGGATGGTCGACATTGGTCAGGGTCGGCATGGGCGGTTCCTTATGACAGCGAGGCGTCGACATAGGCGTCGAGCGCGGCGAGATGCCGGGCGACATCCTCATCGTCGAGGAAGGAGCCCAGGAAGCTGTTGCGCGCCAGCGTGGCGAAATCCCCCGCGTCGAGCATGCCGCCGGGGATCAGCGCGCGATAATTGTCGTTCACATAGCCGCCGAAATAGGCGGGATCGTCCGAATTGACTGTCGCGCGCAGCCCCAGGCGCAGCATGCGGGCGATCGGATGCGCGTCGATATCGTCGACGACGCACAGTTTCAGGTTCGACAGCGGGCAGACGGTGAGGGTCATCCCGGACCGCGCCAGCCGGGTGGTCAGCGCCGCATCCTCGAGCGAGCGGTTGCCATGGTCGAGCCGGTCGATGTGGAGCAGGTTGAGCGCCTCGTGGACATAGGCGGGAGGGCCTTCCTCCCCGGCATGCGCGACGCGCCGCAGCCCCATCTCTCCCGCGCGGGCGAAGACACGCGCGAATTTGGCGGGCGGATGGCCGAGCTCGGACGAATCGAGGCCGACCCCGGCGATCCGGTCGAGCCAGGGTTCGGCGGCGGCGAGCGTCGCGAAGGCGGCGTCCTCGTCGAGATGGCGCAGGAAGCAGAGGATCAGTTTCGAGGTCAGTCCATGTTTCGCCCGCGCTCCGGCCATACCCGCGAGCAATCCGTCGACGACGACCTGGAACGGGATGCCGCGATCGGTGTGGGTCTGGGGATCGAAGAAGATCTCGGCATGGCGGACATGGTCGGCGGCGGCGCGATCGAAATAGGCGGCGGCGAGGTCGTGGAAATCCTCTTCGGTCCGCAGAACGTCGGCGCCCTGATAATAGATGTCGAGAAAGTCCTGCAGCCGCGAGAAGCTATAGGCCCCGCGCAATTCCTCCACGCTCCGAAAGGGGATGGCGATGCGGTTGCGCGCGGCGAGCGCAAACATCTGCTCGGGCTCCAGACTGCCTTCGATGTGCAGATGAAGCTCGGCCTTGGGCAGGCCGGCGACGAAGGTTGCGAGATCGGTCATGCGGATATCTTCCCCATCGCATCGACATCCTCTCACCGCCGATCCTAACAGGCGATCGCCGGGGCGCAAGCGGCCCGGATGCAATGACGGTGTGATGATGTTTTTGTGACGGCTGCGGCCAATGCCATTGTTTTCATGCCGAAAATCTTGGTGCGATTACGTAACGACGGGAACGATCGAAGCCGCGGGCCGATTATTCGTGCGATGCCGATGGAGCGCGAAATGAGCCAAGCCTCGGGCCGTGCGCTGATTGTCGAGGACAATGTCCTGCTCAACTGCCTATTGCAGGAGATGGTGCGCGCGCTGGGATTTTCGGTGGCGGGCGCCGCCACCTCCGCCGAGGCGCGCGATGCGATAAGCCGTGGCGGCTTCGACCTCATGGTCGCCGATCTCAACCTCGACCATGGGAGCTCGGGCCTTTCGTTGGCGCGAGAGGCGATGCTGACCAATCGCGCGATGCGGGTGGTGATCGCCTCGGGGCTTCCGGCGCCTGCGGAACTCGAAGCGAGCATAGCCTTCCTGCAGAAACCGTTCACTGTAGGCCAGCTCCAGAGCGCGATCCGGATCTGAGGTTGCCCGACTGCTATTGCCGCATTGTCGACGAAGCGTGCCATCGCTTCGACCGGAGGGTTATACTGACGGAACCTTGCCGCGCGGCGGCTGTTCCGATGCGGGAGTCGGCACAACACCCCCCGTGGGTCGGCTTGCAAACGGGGGACCCATCAGTCTCTCCCCCCTGGCTGATGGGTCCTTATCCCCCTCGGACCTCGACTCGCGCCGGCATCATGCCTAGGCAGCCGTCATGTCGCCGCGCACCCGCACCATCATGTCTGCCCGTCTCCCGCTCAACATCTTCGAATGGGGCGATCCCGCCGCGCCACCGCTGATCCTCCAGCATGGCGGGCGCGACCACGCCCGCAGCTGGGATGCGGTCGCCGCCGCCTTCGCCGATGATCATCGTGTGATTGTCCCCGATCTGCGCGGTCATGGCGATAGCGGCTGGGCCAATGATGGCCATTATGTCCTGATGGACATGGTTGCCGACTTCGACATCGTGATCCGTGCGCTCGATCTGCCGCCCTGCGCTATCGTCGGCCATTCGCTTGGCGGCAACATCGTCACGCGCTTTGCCGGGCTCTATCCCGAACGCGTCACGCGCCTGGTCAATGTCGAGGGGCTGGGCGATGCGCCGGCGGTGGTCGCCCAGCAACGCGAGCGTGACCCAGTCGAGCAGTGGCGCAACTGGTTGGACCGCCGCCCCGAGGCACTGGCGCGCACGCCGCGGCGTTACCCCGATCTCGCTACCCTCGCCGCCCGGATGGAAAAGGTCGACCATCGCCTCGCGCCGGGCCAGGCGGAGCACCTCGCCCGCCACGCCGCCCGCGACAATCCCGATGGGACGGTCAGCGTGAAACATGACCCGGCGCTATCGCTGTTGTCGGTGTTCGACATCAGCGACGCCACCAAGCGGCGGCTGTGGGAAAAGATCAGCTGCCCGGTGCTGTTGATCTATGGCGCGCAGAGCTGGGCATCGGACCCGGTTGCGGACGGTCGCGCCGCGCATTTCCAGGATGCCCGGCTCGAGATGTTCGAGAATGCCGGCCATTGGGTCCATCACGACCGGCGCGACGATTTCATCGCCGTCGTGCGCGATTTCCTTGAATCCTAGACGCCCAGCTCGACGGTCACCTCGTCGCCTTCGCCGATACCCTCGGCCTTGCGCACCTCAGCCTTGATCGGGAGGATGAAGCCTCCGCTGTCGCGCTGCGGGAAAATCGACGTCGTCCAGCGCGTGTCGCCGATGCGCGCCGCGACCTTGATCGATCCGAAGCCCCCGGTCCGTCCCAACGCGGCGAAGCGGATCTCGGCGGCGGTCTGGCCGTCGATGGTCAGGAAATGCCAGCCCGACGCCTGGGGCTTCGCCGCCGGTTTCCATAGCCAGATGCGCGCGGTCAGTTCGAAATATTCGCGATGGTCCATGCGGCACCATGCTGCGCGTCTTCGCGCCCCGTCAATGGCCGGAGCGTCCGCTCAAGCCCGGGGAGAATGAGCGGGTCGCCTGCCTGACCAGAAGGCTGGTTAGCGGGGCCGGTCGAGCGCGTTGATCGCCGCGTGGACGCGCGCCTCTATCTCCTCGCGCGGCAGGCCGGGGGGGATCGGTTCCCCGAAGCGCATCGTGACGACGCCGGGCCGCTTGCGGAAGCTGTTGCGCGGCCACAACCGCCCGCTGTCGAGGGCGATCGGCACGACCGGGATCTTGAGCTGTTTGTAGAGCCCGGCGAAGCCCGGCTGGAGCGGCGGCTGGTCGCCCGGGGCGACGCGCGTGCCCTCTGGGAAGATCAGGATAGAGCGGCCGTCCTCGCGCGCGGCGATCGCGGCGCGCATCATCCGGCGCAACGCGCTGGCCGATCCCGAGCGGTCGACCGGGATCACCCCGGCGCGGCGCGCGACCTGACCGAACAGCGGCATGTCGGCCAGCTCGCGTTTCAGCACCACCGCCGGATCGTCGATGATCACCAGCACGTCGAGCGTCTCGTACATCGACTGATGCTTGCCCGCGAACAGATAGGGGCCCGAGGGGACATGGCCTTCGACCCGGGTCCGGATGCCGAGGATGTAGCGACAGCACAGTCGGTGGAAGCCCGCCCACAGCATCGCATGGCGGCGCAGCACCCGGGGCCCCGCGGGGACCAGCGGAAAGGCGCTGAGTACCGCAAGCACCGTGCCCGCATAAAAGACCAGCGCGAACAGCGTCGACCGTAACAGGGTCATCATATTCCGATCAGCCCCGCGATCCGCCGCAGCAGATATTTGTTATATTCACGCACCAGATCGACCAGCCCAGGCTCGGTAGGCACCGCGTCGGCGACGATGGTCAGGTCGTCCGGCGTCATCGCCTCGAGGTCGTAGCGGCCCCGTACCATGTGCCAGTCGGAGGTGACGAGGCGGATCGACCTGTAGCGGTTGCGCGCGATCCAGCCCGCCGCTTCCTCGGCATTGGAGCGGGTGTCGACCGACTCATGGCCGAGGTCGACGCAGCAGTCGATCAGCTTGCGGTCGGCTTTGAACTGGGCGGCCAGTTCGTGCGGTTTCACCCGGCGGTCGGCCCCCGAGATCAGCAGCCGCTTCGCGCGCTTGTCGGCGAGCATCGCCAGGCCCCGTTCGACACGCCCGCGGCCGCCGGTCATCACGACGATGCCGTCGGTGGTGATGCCGTCGGCGGCGGGTTGTGGCAGGAACAGCGCGAAGGCCATGAAGCCCGCGATCCACAGCAGCAGCGCGGCGGCAATGGTGCGGATGATCATAGCCGTCTCCGCAGCGCGAGGATGATCGTCAGCCGGGCGGCGAGCATCGCCAGCAGCGTGCCTGCGAGCGGCAGCAGTGCGAGCATGGCCCAGGCGAGCGGGGGCAGGTCGACCGAACCCAGCAGGTCCGAGCCGACGTCGGCGATCCGGTCGCCGACCGCGAAAATGACGAGGCTGGCGAGGAGCAGGCCGACCAGCCCGCCGAACAGCGCGTCAGTGGCGATGCGGCGCTGGAACAGCCGGGCGATCTGTGCGTCGCTCGAGCCGAGATGGTGCATCACGTCGATCGTCGCCTGATGGGTGTTGAGCGCCGCGCGGGCCGCGAGGACGACGGTGAAGGCCGCCGCCGCCGCCATCAGCAGGACGAGCACCGCCGCCAGCCAGCGCAGCGAGCCGATCAGCCCCGCGAGCGGGGTGAGCCACTGGCCATGGGCGTCGACCCGGGCGCGCGGGCTGATCGCGCGCACCGTCGCCTCGGCCGCCTTGATCCCGCTTTCTGCCCCGGGCGCGAAGGCGACGTCGATCATCGCGGGCACCGGCAGGTCGTTGTCGGCGAGGCCCGCGCCCAGCCAGGGCTGGAGGAGCTGGGTGATCTCGGCGTCGCCGATCCGCCGCACGCTTTCGACCCCGGACAGCTTGCCCATCGCCGTCGCGATCCGGCGTGCGGCGTCGTCACGCCGGACCTGGTTGGCATCGACGATCTGAATGGTGATCTGGCCCGACATATGCGCGTCGAGCCCGCGCGCCGCGAAGCCGAGGGCGAGCCCCGCGGCGGCGGCGAGCACCATCAGGAACATCATGATCGCGATGACCCAGGGCATCGGCCCGGACAGCCAACCTTCGGGCAGCAGGCGGCGTCCTGCCGCGCTGGTCAGCCAAGTGCCCGATCCGCGTCCGAACAGCGCCATCAGCTCAGCCTCAGCACTTCGGCGCGGGGCGCGGGGTTCGACAGGCGGCCATTGTCGAGCCGGATGATCTGCGCATTGGGGACGCGCGGCACGAGCTGGAGATCGTGGGTGGCGACGAGGATCGTCGTGCCCAACTTGTTGAGCGCGACGAACAGGTAGAGCAGCCGCTCGGCCATTTCGGCATCGACGTTGCCGGTCGGTTCGTCGGCGACGAGGATTTCGGGCCGGCCGATCACGGCCCGCGCGATTGCGACGCGCTGCTGCTCGCCGCCCGACAAGGTCGCGGGCTTGGCATAGGCGCGGCCCGACAGCCCGACCCAGTCGAGCATCTCGCGCACCGGGGTGTCGATGTCCGCTTCCGCTACCCCGTTCACGCGCAACGGCAGCGCGATATTTTCATAGGCGGAGAGGTGCGGGATCAGGCGGAAGTCCTGGAACACTGTGCCGATCCGGCGGCGGAAGCCCGGCATGCGGGCCCGCGGCAGGGTGACGACATCCTCGCCGAACATGCGGATCAGGCCGCGGCTCGGCCGCTGGGCAAGATAGATCAGCCGCAGCAGCGAACTCTTGCCCGCGCCGGAGGGGCCGGTGAGGAAGTAGAAGGCGCCCGCCTCCAGCCCGAAGCTGATGTCGCTCAGCGTCTCCGGCCCGCCGCCGTAGCGCAGCCCGACATTCTCGAACTGGACGATGTTGGCGGCCCCCGGCCTCATCGGAACCCCGTATTGAGCATGGCCCCGCCATGGCACAGCCGGTCCGCCGCCGCAAATGGCGGATGGACGGTTAACGACCCAGAAGGCCACCGCAAATGCTTGCAGCGCGAGTCCGGTCGTGGTTAGTGATGGGGCCCATGATTTTATCCTGCCCCGCCTGCAATACCCGCTATCTCGTCCCGGACACCGCAGTCGGGCCTTCGGGCCGGCAGGTGCGCTGCGCCAGCTGCGGGCATAGCTGGTTCCAGGCGCCGCCGCCGTCCGATCCGGCCCAGGCCCAGGTTGCGCCCAATCCAATTCCGCCTGCCGCTCCGGCCCCGCCGCCCGAACCTGCGCCGCCGCCCGCAGCCGCGGCAGGCGAGGTGCCCGAGGACGAGGTGCAGTCGCGCTATGACGGCCCGGACGAGGCCGCGCCGATCCACGACATCGTCGTCGCGCGCCCGCGCCGCAATATCGGCAAGCTTCTGACCATCACGGCGGTGATCGTAGCGCTGCTGCTGCTCGCCGCGATCGGCGCGGTCGTCGCGGTGGGGCCCGACAAGCTGGCGGAGCGGCTGGGCGTCGTGCCCGCGCCGGTGCCGCTGGTGATCGAGATGACCAGCAAGCCCGACCGGCGCGAGACGGCGAGCGGCAACGAGCTGCTCGCGGTGACCGGCAAGATCGTCAACCCGACCGACCGACCGCAGAGCGTCCGTGACATCCGCGCCGAGCTGCGCGACACCCAGGGGCGCACCGTCTACAGCTGGACAATCACCCGCCCGGTGCCCCAGCTGGCCCCCGGCGCGTCGGCCGAGTTCGACAGCGCCGCCGTGGACATTCCGCGTGGTGCGAAGAATCTTCACCTGAGCTTCATCGGCCCGACGGGCAACTGATCCGTTTCTCGAGCGTCATTCCGGTAACGGAGGTGAGGAGAAGCACATGCGCATAGGCGTGTTGACGGGCGGCGGCGACGTGCCGGGGCTGAACCCCTGCATCCGGTCGATCACGCTCTCGGCGATAGACCGCGGCTGGGAGGCGATCGGCTTTCGCCGGGGCTGGCAGGGGTTTCTGGAGATCGATCCGGCCGATCCCGGCAGCGTCGCCGCGCACAGCATCGCGCTCGATCGCGAGGTGGTGCGCGGCATCGACCGGATCGGGGGCACGATGCTCCATACCTCGCGCACCGATCCGCGCACGGTGGATGGCGGCGATCGCACGGCGCATGTCCTTCATGTCCTCGACAAACTCGGCGTCGACGCGCTGATCACGCTGGGCGGCGACGGGACGCTGCGCTTCTCGGCGCATCTGTCGGCGCAGGGCTTTCCGGTGGTGTCCATTCCCAAGACGATGGACAACGACGTCTTCGGCACCGACTATTGCATCGGCTTTTCGACCGCCATCACCCGGTCGGTCGACGCGATCAACGCGCTGCGCACGACCGCCGAGAGCCATGAGCGCATCGCGATCGTCGAACTGTTCGGCCGGCGAAGCGGCGAAACAGCCTTGCTCGCGGGCTTTCTGGCGCAGGTCGACCGCACCGTCATCGCCGAGGTGCCCGCCGATCCGGATATCCTGCTGCCGCTGCTCGCCGCCGACCGGCGCAGCCGCCCCGGTGGCTATGCGATGTGCGTGATCTCCGAAGGGGCAACGCTCAGCGGCGATGCGGCGGGCGATGCCCAGCGCAAGCTGTCGGCCACCCAGCGCAGCGAACAGGCGGTCAGCCGGCGGCTGGCGCTGCTGATCGAGGAGCAGGCGAAGCAGGGCACGATCGTCCAGCAACTCGCCTATCTGATGCGCTCGGGTGATCCCGATGCGCTCGATCGGATGGTGGGGTTCGCCTTTGGCGGCCTCGCGGTCCGCAAGATCGAAACCGGGCAGACCGGCTGCATGCTGGCGCTGCGTGACGGCAATTATTGCAGCGTGCCGATCGATACGCTGCTCGGCGGGACCAAGACCGTAGACGTTGCCGCGCTCTATGACGCGACCACCTACCGGCCGAAACTCACGCATGTCGAAGGCATGCCGATGTTCCTGTATTGAAAGCTCGAGCCGCTGAAACGACGAAGCGTGCGCGAATCCCCATTGCGCCCCCTCTAGGGCTTTGCTAGGGGCACGCGCCTACCAGCATCCCGGCCCGCCGGGATCCTACTCGGTGTGCGGTCGTGGCGGAACTGGTAGACGCGCAACGTTGAGGTCGTTGTGGCCGAAAGGCCGTGGAAGTTCGAGTCTTCTCGACCGCACCAATATCCTTTGAAAACAAAGGATAATTTCGGGGGCTGGCACAATCGTGCACAGTGCCGCTCCCGACACGCTGTAAAGCGTTCGACTACGGGATGGATGAGGCCGCTTCCTGCTTGATCGATGCCCGGATGACGCGGGAGCGGGCACTGGCGCTCACCGGCCAATTGATGCTGGTTCCCGCCCCTCTCGAGCGCCTTCAAGAAGCCATCTGGAGCCGGGGCCGCGACGCGAGGCGGCGTATTTATTCCCCTCCTGTCAGCCGATGTTCGGGCTGACCCGGCAGAAATCGGCTCCAGGCCCCTAATTTTGAAGGCCCTGGGTCAACCGCCTTTTGGAGCGCCCGCATCTACGGGCAGCCGCATCATCTGCGATGACTCCGCTCTTTTGCGGGAACGTGCCGATCTGCCAGCATCGCACTGGTGATGATCAGGAGAATGCTTCCCGACAGAATGGCGAAAAACGCGGAGGGCGACGCGAGCGACAGGATCGCACCGCCACCGAAGCTGCTCGCAATGCCGCCCATCCGGCCCACCGCCGAGCTGGCGCCGACGCCTGTCGAGCGGCATTCAAGCGGATAGCTGTTCGCGGCGAGCACGAACAGCAGCGCCTGGATGCCACCGATCAGCCCGCCCGCCATAACATAGAGGGTGGCCATCCCAATGAGTGACGGTGCGCCGCCCGCGCCAAGAGCAGCGCTCGACGCTAGAACCACCGCGGTGGCGGCTGCGAGCGCCGTCATGACAGCCCGCGTACCGTGACGCGCGGCGACGACCGACGCGCCTATGGTGCATATGAGCGAGGCGATATTATACGGCACGGCAAGGCCGATCGCGACGGCCAGCGGAACGCCCATCGACGTCAGCGCGGTCGTTCCCCATGCCAGCAGGGCGGTGGCGACGAACGTATTGACGAAGAAGCCGAGCCAGACGGCGATATTGGTTCGCGCATGGTCCGGCGTGAGAATAATCGTCTTCTCGGCGGGGGGAGGCGACGTGGCGTCACTTCGGACAGGTCGCCAGATCGGTTTTTCCTCGGGCCATGCCCGGGCCAACAGCGCGTCAAGCCTGGCGCTGCCGCCCCGGCGTGACAGCCATCCGGGCGACTCCGGCATCCACAAGGCGATCGCTGCTGCGAGCCCCAGCGACAGCAGACCGCCAACGATGAAGCTGCCTTCCCAGCCCCATCGATCGAGAACGAGCACAGCGACGACCGCTCCCACCATCCCACCGACCGGGATACCCACCGTCATGATGCCGACCGCCTGGCTGATCGCGCGGCGCGGTGTCCATTCCGCCACAAGGGCGGCCGCATTGGGAAAGCAGGCCCCGAAGCCCAGGCCGCTGATGAAGCGCATCACCGTAAGGGTCTGAACATTGTCCGCGGCGGCACAGCCTATATCGGCGAGCCCGAAGAGGAGCACGGTCCCGACCAGCACGGGCTTGCGTCCCCAGCGGTCGCCCAACTTACCGCCCGCCAGGGTGCCGATCGCCATGCCGATCGCCGTGATTCCGACGGCGGGCGAAAGCTGGAGCTTGGTGACGTTCCAGTCGGCCAATATGCTGGGCGTGGCATAGCCCAGGATCTGCAGGCTCAGCCCGTCGAACACCATGATCGCGGTGACCAGTCCGACGACGACAAGCTGCAGAGCCGAAAGACGACGCGCATCAATGAGGCCGGCGATCGTGCCGTCGTCAGGAGGCGATATACCGGCAAGGGTTTGATGGGACATTGCGCTCTCACAGGGAATCGGCTGGCACCGCCAGAAAGGAAACAAGGCGGGCGGCGCAGTAGCGATCCGCTGCGTGATGTGGCCGGAGGCGCTGGGCCTCCGGCCAGGGAAGAGCGCTGCCCGATGGCTCGATGCTCTAGAATTTCGCGCCGAGCGTCAGCGTATATTCGCGCGGCGCCGTGCCATAGGACACCAACCGCCCGAGGCCATGGTTTCCGCCATTCGCCGATGCTGCGGTGGAGCCTGCGGGAGCATTGGCGCCAATCGTCGCGTTTCGGGAGAGGATAGCGGTGTCGAGCGCATTGGTGACGCCGAACCGTAGGCTGACGCGATCACCTTCGCTCGCCCATTTCACGCTGGCGTTCAGCATGGTGTAGGCCGGCTGGGACACCACGCTATCCGGTTCGAAGGTATAGCTTCCACCCCGAGTGGCCGTAACGTTGAACCCCAGGGTGCCCCCGAACGCCGGAACCGCGTAATCCACAGCGCCTGTCACCATATAATCGCGTGCATAAGGCAAGCGGGTGTCCGATGCGTCGAAACCGCCCGCAGGGATAAGCACGCCTCCCGCCGTCCGATCGATGCCCAGCTGAGCGCCCGGAAATTTCGTGAAATAAGGGTGGAGCAGTTCCAGCCCGCCGGAGAAGGTCAGGCCCGCCACGGGTTTCACCGTCAGATCGATATCGACGCCGTAGATTTCGGCCGCGGCGCCGTTGGTGACGGTTTGCGCCGGGGGGTTGCCGCCGAACTGCGTGACCTGCACATTCTTGTATCGGTAATAGAAGCCGGTCGCGTTGAACGTGATCTTGCGGTCCCACAGCTGGCTCTTCAGGCCAATTTCCCAATCATCCAGTTTTTCAGGCAAATAGCCGGCAGCCGCCGGATTGGCGATGTTGTATCCGCCGCTCTTGAAGCCTCTGCTGTAAGACGCGAAAACCATCACGTCATCGGCCAGTTTCTGGTTGATTGCTGCGCGCCAGGTCAGCACCTTGGCGGTGAGTGAGGGCATGGAAACGGGTGTGACGGGCCCGACCACGCCTGCGACCGTCGTGCGTTGCGTGGCCCCGGTAAGCGACCGCTTTTCGTAGGTATAGCGAAGACCGCCAGTGAGCGTTGTCCCTGTCGACAGCTCCAGGTCGGCCTGGGCGAATGGCGCGATCGATTCCGACTTCTCGAACGTGTTCAAGGTCGCATTGCGGCTCAGCGCCGCGTTGAAGCGGTAGGGTGTCACGCCGTCCGGTGCAATACCCGTCCCGAAATCGCGGTTGAAGTAATCATATCCTTGGCGAAAGTTGAAATAATAGGCCCCCAGGACCCATTTCAATGGCCCCGGCCCGCTGGAGATCAGCTGGAGTTCCTGCGAATACATCCGGCTGCGCCCTTCGGCGTCG
Source organism: Sphingomonas sp. Root710 (assembly GCF_001429065.1). GTDB lineage: Bacteria > Pseudomonadota > Alphaproteobacteria > Sphingomonadales > Sphingomonadaceae > Rhizorhabdus. The sequence continues at coordinate 193,097 of NZ_LMIB01000018.1, read as the reverse complement.
CTGATCAACAGCGGCAACAGCACGCTCGAAAGATCATATTTGAAGGCGAAGCTGGTTTTCCGATACGCGCTGATCGAAACCAGATCGGCAAAGCCCAGGTCGCTGTTGACGGTCGCGGCAACACCGCCCCCCTCAAATGCGGTACGGCCAGCTGTTCCGTTATAGCTGTCATAGCGATTGTCGAGTGGACCAAAGCCGCTATAGGCCAGCGTCGTGCCCTTATATGGCTGAAACGTCGCGCCGCTATCCCGCCGGTTGAGATAGTCGCCCGCGATCAGCACGGACGATCTTTCTCCCAGCTCGAACAGCATTTTGCCGCGCAGGGAATAGGAATGATCGACCTTGTTCTCTTCGCGGCCGGTGGACAGGCTTTTACCCCACCCGTCGCCCTGCGTGTGATAGGCGGCCGAGAGGCTGACGGCTATTTTGCCGGATAGGCCGGTGGTCAAAAAGCTGTTGGCGCGGATCGTGTCATAGCTGCCATAGCTCAGGTTGAACTGGCCACTGGTATCGAATGACGGCCCGAGCGTCTCGATCTGCAGAACGCCCGCTGTCGCGTTGCGGCCGAACAAAGTCCCTTGCGGTCCCTTGAGGACCGTAATCTGCTTGGTATCGGCAAGATCGCGCAGCCCCTCCTGCTGCTGGGGCAGATACACACCGTCTATGTACAGAGAGACCGGATTCTCGACGATGTTGCTGGCCGTGGCGACCCCGCGCATCGACAACTGGAACGAACCGTTGGCGACGCTGACATTCAGGCCGGGAATGATCGACTGGAGCTGCGGCAGATCCTTCACGCCCGCGCTTTCCAGCTGCCCTGCGTCCGCGACGCTTACGGAGATCGGCACATCCTGCAGCCGCTCGGCCCGCTTCTGCGCGGTAACGACGATATCTCCTGCGCCAGCTTCGCTGTCCGCACCGACCTGCGCCTGCGCCTGCGCCAACGGGATCGACAGCGCGCCCAGCGAAATGCCGATCAAGTAAAGCCTCATGTTCATCCATCACTCCCCTGCTTGCCAGCCCGACATCACCCCGACCATGCGGCGCGTTCGAGCTTGTGTTGTTTCCGTCTGCCAGGGCTGTGCGATCCGCAGTGCGCCATGGCACAGCCCGGCGCACCTGTGTTAGTCCGCGGCAGAACGGCGCAGAGATGCGAACTTTCCCCCACTGATACCTAGAAAGGAGCACCCGCCCCGGCCCGGAGTCAGCCGGGCCGACGGACAGATCCTGCCCATCGGCCCCTGATTTGCCGACCAGCGCCCAAGTGGCCGCCGCTCAGGCCGGAAGCTGGATGTGCTCAGGCAAGCGAAGTCGCGAACGTCCTGATCGCGGCGGATGTCTCGGCCGGGGCGTCGACGTTCACATGATGGCCGGCATTTGCAATGGTCACCAATTGAGCGCCCGGTATGGCGGCTGCCAATTGCCCGCCCAGCGCGGGCCTGCTGTCAAAAGGGGCCCAGACGATCAGTGTCGGACAGTGTATATCGCCCAGGCTCGGGCTGATGTCGACGTAGCTTTTCGGGACGTCGAACAGCATCTGGATGGTTTCGCGCGGGTGCGAGAGCAACACGTCAATCTCCGTCTCGAAGCGCTGCGGCTCACGGTCTGGAAAATCCGGTGCGTGGAGATAGCCCTTTGAGAAATCGATGGCCGCCCGGCGGCGCTCTTCGTCGGTGCCCTTCGCCATCACCGACGTGAACTTATCGAGTTTTTCCAGCGCCGCCGGCGCAGGGCCGCCAGGCCCGCCGCACATATTGATCAGCGCCCGCACCCGATCGGAATATTTGAGCGCCACGCGCATTCCGATGGCGCCGCCCTGCGACACGCCGGCCAGGATGGCGCGTTCCTCGCCTAGGGCGGCAATGATCGCCACGACATCCTCGACGAGGTCGTCTGCGGTCCAGCCGGCGGGATCGTGGCCCGACTCCGCGTGTCCCGGCCAGTCGAACGCTACGCAGCGGAAGGAGTCCGACAGCGCCTCGAGTTGGGGCAGCATCAGCTGCTTGCCGCCCGTCGTGCCGTGCATCAGCATCAGCAGCGGCCCCTCCCCATCCTCGACACAGGCATAGGAGGTGCCATGCACATCCAGCATATATTTTTTCATTTCACTCCTCCTATGTAAGGATGATCGTCAGGCTATTGGTAGGAAGCGGCCCCGCGCACGACGTCGAGCAGCCAGCGGCAATCCTCGGGCGGCATATCCCCGCGCCACGCTACATGCTGGTCCGGGCGGATCAGCGCGAGTTTGCGCTCGTAAAGTGCGCGGGCGGGATCGCTGTCGAGCGGGAAGACCGTCAGCGGCATGCCGACCTCTGTGGCCGCCGCCTCGAGCGCGCTGGTATCCACCGTTGGGTCGAGTTTCAGCAGGCAGAAGCCGGTGCCGAAATGGTCGTAGATCGATACGCCTTCACCCAGCCACAGATGGGGCGCGCGGCAACCCGCCACCGATGACGGCGTATATTCTCCATATTGAAGCGGCGGCAGGTCGGTCCCGTCGCCCACCACGATGGGCGAGGACGTATAGCGATAGCCGAATTGCGCGCCGAAGCTGCGGGATTGTTGAGTTTTCTCGCGGATGATGAATTCCCGGACTTCCCTCCGCGCCTGTTCACCTCTTTCGGAATCCTCTTCCATGAAGGGGCGCGTCAGCGCCTTGCCGGACATCTTGTTGTTATGCGCCGCACCCTCGATGATGTACTTGCATACGTCCCGCCGCTCGAGGGTATAGGTTTCGAGCAGCCTTGGGCCGCCCCAACCCTGCAGGATCGCCGCGATCTTCCATCCGACGTCGACTGCGTCTCCGATGCCCATGTTCATGCCGAAGCCGCCAAAGGGCGACGTCAGATGCGCCGCGTCGCCGACCAGCACCGCACGCCCGAAGTTGAAGGTGGCGGCAAGCCGGACCTGACTGCCGAAATAGCGGCCTTCCGGCTCGAAAATGTCGAACTCGGCGCCGATGCTGCGGTAGAGCATGGCGCGAAAAGCGGGCCAGTCGTCTGCCTCGACTCCCTCGGGCATCGGTGTGACGTGATAGAGCCAGTGCCCCTCGGCACTTTGCGGAATGAGGATGTCGCCATAACCGTCTTCGTTCAGGAAGAAGGTCATCGAAGAAAGCTGCGTCCCGGCAAATAGCTTGGCCAGATCCGGCGCGCGAAAATACCACGCCTGATTGTAGAATAAGGTTTCTCCCTCCATCCGGAGGTTGAGCTTTCTACGGAACTCGGACTGGGCTCCATCGGCGATGACGATATAGTCGGCGCGTATCGTGTTTGTGCCGGCCGGGTCCTCGTACGTTACGGTCACCCCGCCGTCATCTTGAGTGAAATCGCCGACGGTTGCGAACGGGGCGAAGGTCGCAGCGGGAAGGGACAGCAGCTTTTCGCGCAACGTCCGCTCGATCGCCTGGTGCGGCGCCCACTCGGGAACCTCCGCCGCAAAGGATGGCTGCTCGCGCCATTCATAGGCTCCCTCGACATTGAGGATGATCCGGCCGTTGGCGCGGGTGACATAGGTCAGGTCGCGAACCACATCCGGCGGCACGGGATCGTTGGCGCGAAGCCGGTTCGCTATGCCCCAACGCCGGAAATGCTCCATCGAGCGGGCGTTGGTCAGGTTGATACGGGCGACATTATAGTCGTCGGCCGCGCGCGGATCGCAGATCAGGGTCCGAATACCGCGTGACACCAGTTCGATCGCGGTCGCCATGCCCACCGGCCCCGCCCCAGCGACGACGACCTGATGATCCTTGCGATTTTCACTGGCCATGAAACACCCCTCCCTGCGCACGTTCAGAAGTCTTGAGCCGTCGCGAGCTGCGTTTTTCGGATTCACGCATGGTCGGCCGGTTCCAAAAGGATCAGCCGTCCGGGACTATGTTCCAAACTGTTTATTGCGATCCAGAGCACAAACCGCAATTGTGACGAAGAGCAGGAAGGGCTATCGACGATGGAGTCCAGGGATCGGAGACGCCGTCCGTGCGAACTTATGATATCGGCAGGTTCGACTTTAACCTCTTGCGCGCGCTCGATGCGCTTCTGCGGGAGCGCAATGTGACGCGTGCCGCGGATGAACTGAACGTCACCCAACAGGCGATGAGCGGATCGCTGAAGCGACTGCGGGAATATTTTGACGATCCGATTTTCGTACGGGTTGGCCAGCATCTGGAGCCGACCCCGATGGCTCTCGCCCTGGTAGAGCCGGTGCGCGATACGATGCAGCAGATCGCACTGACGCTGGAAACCACGCCCACCTTCGCTCCGGAGATAACGAAGCGCCATTTTCGCATCGCGATGTCCGATCACGCTTCGCTGACGTTGCTCCCCCATCTGGTCGCGCATCTGACCAATGTCGCGCCCGGCATCAGCTACGAAATCCAGCCCGTGACGAAAGACACGCTGTACGACCTCGATTTGGGCGAACTCGACTTCTCGATCATGCCGCAGAACCTGCGAGTCCACCAATCGAACCTGTCGAGCCTGTCGAACAAGATTCGCACGATGCCGCTATTCACCGACAATTTCGTGTGCGTCATCGATGAAAACAACCCGCAGGTCGGCGAGACCCTGACTCTGGAACAATATGTGCGCATGGATCATGCCGCGCTGAAAATGGGCGACGGTTCGCAGACGTTGGTGGAAGTTTCCTGGATCAATGCCGGCATATCTCCCCATGTGACGGCGACGGCCAGCAACTTCACGACATTGATCTGCATGGTACCCGGCACGCCGCTGATCGCAACGGTGCACGGCCGCCTCGCTATAAAGTTCAAGGCGATGGCTTCAGTGCGCGTTGTCGCCTGCCCGGTGCGGACCGACGTCACGCACCAGCAGCTCAATTGGCATTATCGGCACGATAGCGACCCTACGCACAGCTTTGTCCGCGACGCCTTCCTGGCGGCGAGCGAGATTATGCGGTGATCGAGCGGCCAAAATAGCGGGTGGGGCAGTCGGGCTGAAACCGCTACAAATTAGATTTGTGACGATCATCCATCTAAACAGTTTGCGTAAAATGCCTGCCTCCGTTCATCCTTCGGTCCATGTCGCGCACAAGAGCGACCGAAGAGGAGGGACTGCATAAAGCCAGGCGCTTCGCCGAATGGCGTCGTTGTGGCGGGCCGGCTGGTACTCACGGCAATCCGAACGACTTACGATAATTGCATTCGGCGTTGCCTCACTAATCAGCTTCGCCGTCAACATTCGCGTGCTGCGATCACAGGTATCATACTTCAAGAAATCACATCTGCTCATCCTTAACGAGGAGAGACAGAGGATTGTGAAGCCACCACCAATGCTGAGCGCGATATGGCTGATCATCATGACAAATCGAACATAAGGGGAGAGAACAATGAGACGCTTTCTGTTATCGACGGCAGGATTTATTTGCATCATGCCATTTTCGGCGATGGTGCAGGCTCAGTCGGCAGATCCTGCCGCGACCAACATGGCGTCGGACGACACGCAGACGGGCATCGCCGATATCGTCGTAACGGCCGAACGCCGCGCCACTTCGGCCCAGTCAACGCCAATCGCCCTTTCTGCTGTCAGCGGTGAGGCGATGCGCGAAAAGAACATCGTCGACGTCGAGAGCCTCGCAACGAACATTCCCAACCTCAATTTCAGCCGCATCGCGGCCGACGCGAAAATCTCCATTCGCGGCATCGGCTACAATGCGCTCGGCCCGGGCGGCGAAACGCGCGTGGCGCTGTACCTGGATGGCATATATCAATCGCGTAACCAGGCAGGATTGCTGGGTTTTTACGACGTCGATCGTGTGGAGGTCCTGCGCGGTCCGCAGGGTACGCTCTATGGACGGAACGCCATTGCGGGCACGATCAACCTGCTTACCCGCGAGCCGGGTGACGTCCTTAATGGCTATTTTACCGGAACCGTCGGCGATTATGGCCTGATCGGCACCGAAGGAGCCATCGGCGGCCCCCTCTCCTCTACGGTGGAGGCGCGATTGTCGTTTCGCACCGTGGACCGCAAGGGTTACGGCACGAACATCTCGAACGGCGAAGACGTGAACGACGAGCATTCCCGAAGCGTCCGCGGCAAATTGAGGTTCGAACCGAGTTCCTCCTTGGCCGTCAGCCTGTCCGGCGACTATTCCAATGTGGACGACCATTCGAGCGGCTATCGCCCTGCTGGGCGGGGGAACAACGCAATCCCTACGCTGGTGGAAACCGGCGGGTTCACCGTCCCGACGGATCCGCAGGACACCGCCGGGTTCGGGCCGCGCCGCTTTATCAAAACCTACGGATTTTCCGGGCAGGCGGATTTCGATATCTCATCCGAGACCAAGCTCACTTTCCTCACAGGCTATCGGCATTTCGTGTCCCGGCAGCGCGGAAACCTGGACGGGTCCACGGCGGAGTTGAGCAAGCAGTATATCGACGAGACATCGGACGTATATTCGACCGAACTTCGTCTATCCCAGAAATTGGGTAGCATCGGCGAGATCATCGTCGGGGGATATTATTTCCACGAGAATAACAGCGCCAGCAACCAGCTCGGCTTCAAGGGTCTCGTGTTTTCCGACTTCTTCGCCAATAGCCCCTTCTCGCCATATAATAATCCTGCACTGGCGGGCATCCCCGGCATCGGCGCCGCGCGGGCGGCCATCGCGGCGAACGACCCCAATGCGATGTACGAGTTCTATGCGGCCTTTGGGCGGGTAAAGACCAATGCCTATGCGGTATTCGCGCAGGCGCATTTCGATCTTTCGGATCAGTTGGCGCTCGATCTCGGCGCCCGTTACAGCCATGAAAAGAAGGCGATCTTCGAGCAGCATCAGACCGACCTGCTCTCTCCCTTCGTGCCGTTCGATGCGCTTCATATCGGCTTCTTTCCCGCCCAAGGCCTGATCGGTCTCGGCCAGAGGTCGGACGATAAGACGTGGAACTCCTTCGATCCGAAGATAACGGTCAGCTACAAGCCGGCATCCGGCATATATCTCTATGCCACCTATTCGCGCGGATTTAAGGCGGGCGGCTACAATGTCGGCGGTCTGCAGGCGCCATTCCGGCCAGAAAAGCTCACCAACTACGAAGTTGGCATCAAGAGCGACCTTTTCGATCGCCGGCTGCGCGTAAACCTCACTGCCTTCAACTATGATTATAAGGATTTGCAGGAAAGCAAGATCGTCGGAAACACGCTGGTCGTGGTGAACGCCGACAAGGCCCGTATACGCGGCCTGGAAGCGGAGATCACGGCGCGGCCTACCGAGGCGCTGATGATCCAGCTCAACGCGGCTCACCTCGACGGGAAGTTCAAGACGTTCCTGGACAGTGACCAATCCTTTCCGGCCCTCGGCGTCCAGAATCTCGCGGGTAACCAAGTCCCCGACGCGCCGAAATACACCGTTGGTGGTGAAGTGGGCTACACGATATCCACCGGCTTCGGCGACATCACGCCCCGCGTCAACGTCACATGGATGGACAGGGTATATTTCAACCATTTCAATACGATCGAGCGGTCGCAGCCCTCGCGCACCATGGTCAATCTGTTCCTGGGCTGGACGTCTCTGGACAAAAGCCTGACGGCGTCCGCCTATATCAAGAACCTGACGAACGACACTTACTTCGTCGGCACCAATACCAACGCCCCGTTGCTCGGTTCGCAAAGGACCGCCTCTTTGGGGGCGCCCCGAACCGTCGGTCTGAGCGTCACCAAGACGTTCTGATCGTTCAACGCACCTAGTCTGGCCGGCCGGAGCAAATTCTGGTCGGCCAGCTTGTCGTCAGACACATATTGCGGTCCGTATCGCGCGGAGCATGATTTTGCGGAGGGCGCGCGTAATCCTTCGACCAGGATAATGCAGTGAAACCCGGCATCGCTCGCCGAGGTCACGAATGCCCATGTCGACGGCTTGCTCGCACTGCCTGACGGCGAGCCGGCTCCGCCGGCGTCATTAACAAGGAGACCCTGTCATGAAGAATTGGCTGATCACGGGCATCAGCAGCGGCTTCGGGCGTATCATGGCAGAAAAGCTGCTGGAGGCCGGCGAACGTGTCGCCGGCACGCTGCGCACGCTTTCCGCCGTCGATGATCTCAAGGCGCAATATGGCGACCGGCTCTGGCTCGCCACGCTCGACCTCACCGATACCGCAGCCATCCGGCCGGCGGTCGACGCCGCCTGGAATGCGCTCGGCCGGATCGATGTCCTGGTCAGCAATGCGGGCTACGGATTGATGGGCGCGGCCGAGGAAGCCACCGACGAACAGGTCGAGCATCAGCTCGACACCAATTTGCTGGGTTCGATCCAGATCATCAGGGCGAACTTGCCCCATATGCGCGCGCAGGGAAGCGGCCGGATCCTGCAGATATCGAGCGCCGGCGGACAGGCGGCGGTACCGGGCAGCTCGCTCTATGTCGCGACCAAATGGGGAATCGAAGGCTTTGTGGAGACGGTCGCTCAGGAGATAGCGGTGTTCGGCATCGGCTGCACGATCATCGAGCCGGGAAGCGCGCGCACCGGCTTCCGCCACGGCAGCGCGATCGTCGCCCCACGCATCGATGCCTATGATGCGTCGCCGTCCCGCCGCATCAACCACATCGTGGAGGACAAGTCCGCGCTCGCGACCGGCGATCCGGTAAAGATGGTCGACGCCATGATCGCCTGCGCGGGCGAGAATCCGGGCCCTCTCCGGCTGGCGCTCGGCAGCGACACATATCGACTGATCTCCAGCTCGCTGTCTGCCCGCCTCGCGCATATCGAGGGGCAGCGTGACCTGGCGCTCTCGACCGATTGCGCGGACGCGGACCCGAGCCACGGGGTTTTGCAGCACTGAGATATTCACGCGATCATGGCGGCAGGCGATTCCCGCCGCTATGATCATTCCACCATGATGGCGTCCAGCGCCTCTCCCACCCGATCGCGCGACCGGCCATAGGACGCCAGTTCTTCCGGCGACTGCCAATCCAGTATCGCCGATTTGAAACTGGGCCGATCCTGCATATGCGCATACCAATCGGCAAGCCGGGGCTTATCGGCCCACAAGGCTGCCATGCCCAGGTTGGTCAGTCTGTTGATATAAGCCGTATAATCGGCATCCGCGAGACTATAGTGCTTTCCGGCGAGAGCAGCGGATCCGGCCAGCCCTGCTTCCATATCGTCCGCCAGACGGCGGAACCGCTTCACCGCCATGCCCATCCATGGCGAGGCAAATCCCTGTTCGAGCAGATCGCTCGATATCTGCCGCTTGATCGGATCGCGCAGGCCCGGCAACATTGCCCCGCGCACGTCGGCGGGCATGGCCAGATATATGTCTCGGCCCACGGCCGCGAATGTCAGGATGAAGACATTGAGATGCAGGCCATCGTCGATCTGCTTCGACCAGAGGCGCGCACGGTGCCGGTCCGCCGGATCGGACGGCATGAGCGCGGGGCCGTCGAACGCCTCTTCGATATATTCGCTGATGATCCGGCTTTCGGTCAGCACGGTCCGGTCATGAACGAGCGTGGGCACGACGCCGCTCGGGTTGAGGCGGAGATAGTCGGGATCGCGTAGCGCTTCGCCGGCACATTCCCGGCTCTCCCATTCCACCCCCTTCTCGGCCAGGGCCAGCCGGACCTTCTGCGCGCAGATGGCGCCGCCAAAATGGAAGAGTGTCAGCATGTCGTGTCCCTCCTCCAGCGGCCTTACCCGGCAGCGTTCTTGGCGAGGCGATGTGAAATAGCGCCGCGCGATACCCGTGCGCGGGTTCACGGAGCCGTGCCCGCGCTATCGCCACTCCGGCGCTCACAGGTATCGCCGGCGCCGTCTTTTCATCTGACGGGCCTGTGGCCGCCGATTAGGGTTGCGGCGTGACCAGGCCGTCGAAGGCCAGACCGCCGGAAGCCAGACCGCCGTAGGAGAGTGCCCATGAAGTTTCTCGATAACAGCATCGCGCTCGTCACCGGCGCCCAGCGTGGCATCGGCGCCGCCACCGTCACAGCGCTTCGTGAGGCCGGCGCATATGTCATCGCGACGGACCTTACCGCACCGACCTGCGGCGACGATAACCGCGTGCAGGACGTTACGGACGAGGCCGGCTGGTCCACCCTTGCCGCCTCCATCGCCGAGACGCACGGCCGCCTCGACATTCTGGTGAACTGCGCCGGGATCGCCGTCATCGCCCCGATCGAACAGGAGACGCTGGAAAGCTGGCGAAGGCTGCAGGCCGTCAACGTGGAGAGCCTTTTGCTAAGTCACAAGATATTGCTGCCGTTGCTGAAAAAGGGCGGGGAGGCGCGGTCGAGCGGCGCTTCGGTTATAAACCTCTCATCGATCGGCGGCCTTGTCGGCTTGCCGCTCAACGCGAGCTATTGCGCCAGCAAGGGTGCCGTGACCCTGTTCAGCAAGAGCGCGGCATGCGAGTTTTCCGCTTTGAAATATAATATCCGGGTCAACTCCGTGCATCCCGGAGCTATCGAAACGCCGATGATGGAGATGATCACGCATAAATTCGCCGAATTCGGCGTTGCGCCCGACGCAGCGTCGGCGCGCGCGAGCATCGAAGCTCAGAATCTGGCCGGCCGGTGGGGCAAGCCGGAAGAAATAGCGAATGGCATAGTCTATCTTGCCTCGCCCGCCGCCAGCTTCATGACCGGGAGCGAACTGGTGATCGATGGGGGATTTACGGCGCACTGAGGCGCATCTCGCCGACGCCTGACCCAGGTCTGTCCGCTGCCGGTCGCTCGAAAATATCCGCGGCCATCGCGCCTTTGTTTACCGGGTGATTGCGCCGTGGTGGCCTCGCTCTGCCAATGCTGCCAGGAATACCAGCAGCCCGCTTCCCATTCCGATGAGCGCGACGGCGGACCACCCGGCGCCGTAATAGACGGACACGCCGAGAACCGATCCAACCGCGCCGGACAAGAATATCGACGTCATGTAGGAAGCATTGATCCTGCCGCGCACGTCTGCCGGGACATCCAGCACCACGATCCGGCTCAGCACCTGCGATACCTGAATCGAGCCATCGATGACGAAGGAAGCTAGGACGAGCCCGATCGGCGCCGCCCAGTGATAGGACAGGAACGAGCATATGAAGGCCCCGGCGACGAACAGGCTTGCGATGACCGTGCCGGTTCGAACCGCTCCCCGGTCTGCCAATCGGCCGGCCAGCGGTGCCGCCAGGACACCCCCCGCACCGACTAGGGCGAACAAGCCAACTTCCCGCATGCCAAAGCCGAAATGCTCCTCGAGCAGAATAGGCATGGCGGCCCAGAACATCGTGAAGCAGCCAAATAAGACGGCCTGATATATCGTCCGCCGCCTGACATGCGCAGCCGACGCGAACAGGCGGAACATCGAACGGATGGCGCGCCAATATCCTATGCGCTCCGGCGGCCGGCGCGGAAGCATCATTTGCCAAAGCGCCAGGCCGAGCGACGCCGTCGCAGCAGCGGAAAGAATATAGACGGAGCGCCAACCCCATTCCGCCGCAATGAAAAGTGCGAAAGGCCTCGCGAGCATCACGGACGTCAATATCCCGGCCATGATGCCGCCCAGGGCCCGGCCGCGCCGCTCGTCCGGGATCATATGGGAAAGATAGGGGATAAGGATCTGTGCACCGCTCGAAAAGATTCCGATCATGAGGGCGAAGCACAAAAAGGCGGCGGCGGATTGCGCGAGCACCATACCCACTATGCCGACAAGCGTCAGAGCGCTGCATGTCAACACGAGCCGTCTGTTCTCGACGATGTCGGACAAGGGCACGAGCAGGAACAGTCCCAGCCCATAGCCAAGCTGGCTCACGCTCACCACGCTGCCCGCGAATTGGTGGGCAAGACCCAGGTCTTTGGCGATCGTCGTCAGCAAAGGCTGGGCATAGTAAAGATTGGCGACGAACAACGCCGCACTCGCACCCGCGACGACCAGCAGCATCGGCGAGGCTGTCGGGTCCTGCTTACTGGTGGTGACCTCCGTCATCGACTGCTGGTTCACTCCCGCGCCTGCTCGATTGCGATCCTTAGGCGCACGGGCCATGGCGAGGGCGATCATAAATCGTCGCCGGGGATACCCGGGACACGCAGCGAATCTCATATGGCGCCGTGATGAGGAACTTCGGCGCTCACAATTCAGAATTGTGAGCGTCATCGTCAAATGCGATTACCGCTCGTCCGCTCCGCAACCTAAATCGCCAGAAGCTGTCAGCCGGTCATCGCCATGTGCCGGGTCCGTTTCCTTGAAGCGCCATAGGGGAGTGTTTATGAGCTTCGAACCCGCGATTACCAAAGCAGAAGCGGGTGATCCCAGCCGTTACGATCTTGTCATCCGGCGCGCCCACATCTTCGACGGTCATAAGGCGCTCGAAGGTCTTCATGACATCGCGGTCAAGGGCGGCGAGATCGCCGCCGTCTCAGCCGAGCCTTTGGGCGGCGAACATAAGCAGATGGTCGACGCGTCTGGAAAATGGATCATGCCGGGTCTGATCGACGCGCATATCCACTTCTACAATGTCTTCGCGGTTTCCGATCCTGCATCGATGGACGCGTTCGAGGAACATGAGCTGCCGGGAAGGCTCGACTCGTTCCTTCAATATGGCGTGACGACGATTAAGTCGGTCGGCGATCCCACCAGCGGCATTCTGCGCACCCGCGCCCGGATTGCTTCGGGCGAGCTGCGCGGCCCAAGGCTGCTGGCGACCGGATGCGGCGTCACCGGCCGCGAGGGGCACCCAGCGTCCACCATTTTCAGCAAGAACCCATGGGCTCGTGCGCGCTTCGCGGGCGAAGTAGGCACTGTGCAGGAAATGCGTGACCTCATCCACTATCTGGCGGATATGAAGGTGGACGCCATCAAGATCCTGTCCGAAGGCGCGTGCGCCTGCCACAGCGACGAGAAATATGTTTGGCAGATCCCTGGTTTTCTCGGACCAATCGAGCTGATGCGACTGCCCCTCGACATGCTTCGGGCGGGTATCGAGACATCGCACGAACGCGGCCTGCGCGCCACGGTGCATACGACTCAGCAGACGGTCGCACGCGAGGCGGTCGAAGCCGGTGCAGACGCTTTGGAGCACGGCGTGATGAACGAGCTCATCACCGATGAGGCCCTGGTCCAGCTCATGATCGATCGCGATGTGATGTTCGTTCCCACGCTTTGGGCGCATGGTGCGGCGCACCCCGAACTTGCGGCCAACGTCAAGAAAGTGTCCGACGCGGGTGTGGGTATTGCGCTGGGCACGGATACATTCTCAGGCAAGGGCACCTATGGCGAAAACACGCTGGAGGAGGCCGAACTCATGGTGGCGGCTGGCATGAGCCCGCTCCAGTCGCTCGTCGCCGGCACCAGCGCCGCCGCCAGGCAATGCGTCCGCCCGGATATCGGCATGGTGGCGCCAGGCAAACGGGCCGATTTGCTGCTGCTCGGCGCGGATCCCATCGCCGACATCAGCAATATCCGCGCACTCAAGAAGGTGATCCTGAATGGCGAGATCGTCGTCGAGAGGGACTGATCATGATTGATGCACGTCTGCCCGTCACGGTTCTTACCGGTTATCTAGGGGCCGGCAAGACGACACTTCTCAACCACATCCTGTCGGAAGATCACGGCCGGCGCTATGCCGTTATAGTGAATGAGTTCGGTGCGCTGGGGATCGATGGCGATCTGGTGGTCAACGGCGAAGATCAGATAGTGACCATGAACAATGGTTGCCTGTGCTGCACTGTTCGCGGCGATCTGATCGCTATCATCAACGATATTCTGGATCGCGCGCCGGGGCTCGATGGTATCCTGATTGAGACCACTGGCCTCGCCCATCCCGCGCCTATCGCACAGACCTTCTTCATGGACCCGGGCATCGTAAGCCGCACGCGCCTCGATGCATTCGTGACCGTCGTCGATGCGCGGCATATCGAGCAGCAACTTGCGAAGACCGCGGAGGCGCAGGCACAGATCGCCTGCGCTGATCTCATCCTGCTCAACAAGATCGACTTGGTGGAACCGGACAGGCTCGCTGCCTGCGAAGGACATATCCGGGCGATCAATCCAGAAGCAGAGATCCGACGCAGCATCCGTTCCGCCATTCCGGTCTCCGCAGTGATGGACCGGCACGCGTTCGACTTCGCGCGCGGCAATGCCGATCCCGAACGACTGCTGGATCACGGGAATGGAGATCATCACGGACATCATCACAGCAATGACGTCACGAGCGTCAGCATGGAGCTCGACCAGCCACTAGACCTCGAACGCTTCCTCCCCTGGATCGAGAAGCTGATCGCCAAGGATGGAGACGACCTCTTCCGCATAAAAGGCGTCCTCGCTTTCGCGGGCGAGGACCACCGCTTCGTGTTCCAGGCCGTTCACCGCGTGGCGGAAGGCGATTTCGCAGGACCATGGCCCTCCTATGTACGCCGTTCGAAACTGGTGTTCATCGGCCGTAATCTCGATCGTGACAGCCTGCGCCGCAATTTCGAGGCATGCCGGATCAAGGTTGCGGCAGACGCCTGACACAGGGAGCAGGATCAGCATGAAGATTGCGCTTATCAGCGCATTGGCGGCCGCTAATCTGGCGCTGTCCCCCGCCGCCGCCGGAGCCGAACGGGCGAAACCAGTGTGGGTAACGCTCGGCACCGGCGGAGGGCCGGTCGTACAGGCCCGACGGTCGCAGCCGGCCAATGCCCTGATCGTGGGCGACGACATCTATGTGTTCGATATCGGGGAAGGCTTCCAACGGCAGCTGAAGGCGGCGGGCCTCTCCCCATCCAATGTCCGCGCGATATTCCTGTCGCATCACCACATTGATCATGTGGGTGGCTTGATGCCGTTCATAGTCTCGCGCTGGGCCATCGGAATTCACAAGAATATCCCGGTAATCGGGCCCCCGGGCACCAATGCCATGGTGGACGGTATTCTTGCCGGCTCCGTACCGATCGAGCAGGCACCCCTGGCGGCGGGGAACGGCCCCGGCCGGACCATCGCATCCACGGTCACAAGGTCGGAGCTGCCCGCCGGGCCGTCTGCTCCCGTCGAAATCTATGCTGATGAAAATATCAGGGTGACGACGATCGGGGTCGACCACTTCCACGATACCGATGGCAAACTGTCATCCACCGTGTTTTCCTATGCCTTCCGCGCCCAGATTGGCACCCATTCGGTCGTCTACAGCGGGGATACCGGCCCATCGGCTAACCTGGCGACCTTGGCGAAAGGCTCCGATCTTCTCGTCAGCGAGGTCATGGATCGCGGCGCGACCAAGCAGGCGCTCGAACACATGCCCCTGCCTGCTGCGTATCGCGAAGGTCTGATGCGGCATATGGATATAGAGCATATGACGCCGCAGCACGTCGCGCGCATCGCCCGCGCGGCGGGCGTGAAGCAGCTGGTTCTTACCCATCTCGTACCCGGCCGCGACGATGAACAAGGCGGCCAGGGCTATATCGACGATATCCAGACGAATTATCGAGGGCCGGTGGTCGTCGCGCGTGACGGGCAACGCTTCGCGATACCAGCCGACTGAGCATGGATTGGCTGGCGATGGCGGCCTCGGTTTTGACCGCCTCCAGCACCTGCGCATGGTCGTAGCGGGCGGCCGCATCGGCAGATAATGAGATACTCCGCATCGTGGCACGGCGGCCGCCACCGCTATTGGCGATATTGAGCGGCCCCGCGCACCACATCGACAAGATGCCGGCAATCCTCCGGCAGCGTATCGCCGCGCCACGCGACATGCTGATCGGGTCGGATCAGGGTAAGGGCGCGGTCGTAGTGCGCACGCACATCGGCATGATCGAGCCGCCAGATTTTGAGCGGCAATCCGACCGCCGACGCCGCGGCTTCCAGCCGCCCGGTGTCGGCATCCGCATCCAGGACCAGCAGGCAGAAACCCGTCCCGAAATGGTCATAAAGCGAGTCGCCTTCGCTGAGCCACACATGCGGTGCCCGGTAACCGGGGATCGAGGTCGGCGTATACTCGCCATAATGGAGCGGAGGCAGTTCGGTCTCGTCACCGACGATGATCGGCGAACCGGTATAGCGATAGCCGAACTGCGCCCCCAGGCTTTTGAACTGCTGGGTCTTTTCCTTGACGATGAAGTCCCGCACCTCCGCGCGAACGCGTTCGCCGCGTTCCGAATCCTCCTCCATATGCTCGCGAACCAGCGCCTTGCCCCACAGCTTGTTATTGTGGACGGACCCCTCGATGATGAACTTGCACACGTCGCGGCGCTCAAGCGTATAGGTGTCCGGGAGCCGCGGGCCGCCCCATCCGGCCAACATCGCCGCGATTTTCCATCCCAGGTCGGCGGCATCGCCGACACCCATGTTCATTCCAAAACCGCCAAAGGGCGGCGTGAGATGGGCGGCGTCGCCCGCAAGAAACGCCCGCCCAAAGTTGAAGGTGCGCGTCATCCGGGAATGGCTGCCCCACTCCCAGCCCTGCTCCTCCGACGTTTCGAACTCCTGGCCCACCGCTCGAAAAAGCATCGAGCGCACTGTGCTCCAGTCCTTCGGATCGACCCCCTCGGGGGTTGGCGACACCATGTAGATCCAGTGATCATTCTCGCTCTGGGGCGCGAGAAGATCGCCATAGCCGTCTTCGTTGAGGAAGAAGGTGTGGGAGGACAACTGAGTCTTCGCGAACAGCTTGGCGAGGTCCGGCGCACGGAAATACCAGGAGAAATTCCGAAAGATCGTCTCGCCCTCAAGCCGCAGGTTTATCTTCCGGCGCAGCGCGGAATAGGGCCCGTCGGCGATGATCAGATAGCGCCCGCCAACCGTCACGGTTTGGCCGCCGCTCTCATAGCTGAGCTCGACGCCCTGATCATCCTGAACGAAATCGACGGCGGAGGCGAAAGGGACGAACGTCACGTTCGGAAGCTCGAGCAGGCGCTCGCGAAGGGTCTTCTCGATGGCCTGGAACGGCGCCCATTCCGGTCGCTCCGAGGCGATGGGAAGGGGCTCGCGCCACTCGTTTCCGCCTACCGCGTTGAAAATGATGTGGCCATTCGCGCGCGTGGACATCGTCAGGTCGCGAATGACGGTGGATGGGATAGGATCATTTTCCCGCAAACGGTCCGCGATACCCCACCGGCGAAAATGCTCCATCGAGCGGGCGTTGGTCAGGTTTACCTTTCCGATGCCATATTCGTCCGGTGCCCGGCGCTCGCATATGAACACGCGCACGCCCCGCAAGGCAAGGTCGATCGCCGCGCACATGCCGACCGGCCCGGCCCCCGCCACCAGGACCTGATATTCGTCAATTCCAACCGAACCCATCGTCGATCCTTCACAATTTCCGTCTGCCCGGCTTAGCGCCCGCGGCACTGGCCGCCGGTGACCCCAACCCACGGGGCCCGGTCCGGTCAGGGATAGCGGCGAGACGCTAGTGCCGAGGTCCTCAAGCAGCCAGATGACAAGGCGATGCCATAGATACCTGAAATGACGATAATTGCCTGTGAATATCGCCCTGCTACTATATTACGGTATCATTCCCGCCCTTGGATCAGACGATGAAACTCACGCATTTCAGAGACCTGCTCGCGGTCGTCCGCACGGGCAGCCTACGCTCTGCCAGCCGGCATCTGGGCATCGCGCAGCCGGTCATCACCCGCAGCATCCGGGAGTTGGAGCGCGAGCTGGGGCAGACCCTGCTCGAACGGCATTCGAAGGGCGTGACGCTGACCCCGGTGGGCGAGCGCTTCGTGCGCCGCATCCAGGGCATCGAGGCGGAGGTCAGGCGCGCGAAGGAAGAGGTCGAGCAATGGAGCGGCGAGCACAGCGGGGAGGTCGCTGTCGGACTGTCGCCGGCCTGCGTCATGACGCTGCTTCCCTCTGCGATCGCGACCTTCAGCAAACGCTATCCGAAGGTGGTGACCAAGGTCACGCAGGCGCTTTTCCAACCGATCGAGACGAAACTGGCCGCCGGGCTTCTCGATTTCTGGATCGGCCCTCTGTCGAAGAAGCATGCATCGCAGCGGTTCGCGATCGAGCAGTTCATGCCCAATAGCCGTCGGATAGCGGCTCGGCCCAATCACCCGCTGCTGCGCGCGCAAAGTCTCGAAGAACTCGCGGGAGCGCGCTGGGTTCGTCCGCCGCTGAGCGACAGATATGCAGATAGCGACCTGGAGGCGATCTTCGAACGGCGGGCCTTGCCGACGCCCGAGATGACGGTCGAATCCTCCTCCATGCTCATCACCCTGGTGACCGTGGCCAACACCGACATGCTGACGGTGCTTCCCGAACAGATGTTCAAACTCATGCCGGTGACGCGCTTTTGCGCGCCGTTGGAAAATATCCCGGCGCTGACGTCCGATCCCATCTGCATGGTAACGAGACAGGGACTTCCTCTCACGCCCCTGGCGGAGAAGCTCAGCGACCTGATGCGAAAGGCGGCGCACAATCACGCGCGGGCCGAACTCACGGCGTAAGGCTCTTTTTCCTGACTGCAATCTTGCGTTCGAGCTCCAGCCGGACGTCCGCGCTACCCATGCGGGTATCGCAGATCGAATTTTCTGATCGCCTCAGCATCGCTGATCGCTTGCTACGATCCGGCATCAGCGACAGCACCTGCCCGATCGGGAGATAAAAGATGAAGCTCGTACGTTACGAAGTCGATGGCAAGCCGGTGATCGGCGTCGTGTCCGGAGACGGGATCATCCGGATCGCGGATCTTCTGCCCGAGTTCACCGAAATGCGTCAGTTGGCCGCCGCCGGTCCGGAAGCGCTCGACCGGCTCCGCGACAAGATGGAGTCGGCGCAGCCCAGCGTGGCGCTCGAAGGCGTCAAGCTCCTTGCTCCGATCGAGCGGCCGCGCAATTTCCTTGCGATCGGCATGAACTATCGCGAGCATTGCAAGGAGGGCGTTCGCCTGGGCGTCATCCCACCTGCGCACCAGGTCTGGTTCAACAAGGCGACGATCAGCCTTTCAGGCCCCTATGACGATATCGATCCGGGCGTGACGAAGCAGCTCGACTATGAGGTCGAACTGGGCGTCGCGATCGGGCGGACGGCGCGGTATGTTTCACGCGAAGAAGCGCCTGCGCACGTCTTCGGCTATTTCGTCGCGAACGATGTGTCTGCACGCGACTGGCAGAATTACGCCCAGACGTGGACGATCGGGAAGTCGTTCGAGACGCATGGTCCCATCGGTCCCTGGATCGTAACGCCGGACGAGGTCGGCGATCCGCACGCGCTGAACCTGCGCACCTATGTGAACGGCGAACTGCGTCAGGAATCGAACACCGAACAGCTGATCTACAGCATCTGGGAACAGATCGAATATGTATCGACCGCGTTCCGGCTGGAACCGGGCGATCTCCTGCTGACCGGCACGCCCGAGGGTGTCGGCCATGCCATGGTGCCGCAAAAGCATCTGCAAGTGGGCGATGTCGTCCGCTGCGAAGTGGACAAGCTCGGGGCCACCGAGAACAGGGTGATCGCGAGCTCTGCCCAGCGCTTCCCGGAATTGGAGTTCAACAAGATCGCCCGCGTGCTGGCGGAAGCCGATGCCTGACCCATTCGGGACGTCGCCGCTTCGGAACGAGGATAGACCAGCATGAGATTCGTCACGTTCAAAGGCGTCAAAGGACCTACGCTCGGAGCGATCGTGGGGGAAGCGGTTCTGGATCTTCCTCTAGCCGCCACCATGGCCGGGGTAGGCGATTTTCCGGACAGCATGCAGTCCCTTATCGAAGCGGGCGAACCGGCGGTCGCCATCGCTCGATCGCTTGCCGAGACAGCAGAAGGGGGGGCGCTGGTGCGTTCGCCCCGACTGCTCGCGCCCTTGCCCCGCCCCGTCCGGTTCCGCGACTGCTGCCTCTTCCTGGAGCATATGGAAGTATCCGCCGGCAAAATCGCGAAAGCGCAGGCGAAGGCGGCTGGAAAACCCGAGCCCACGCCGGAAGGCCCCAACGGGAACTGGCTAAACGCGCAGTTCTACAATCAGGTGATCTACTACAATGCCGATCATCTGCATGTATATGGCCCGGAAGACGATATTCCCTGGCCGGTGCAGCCTGGATGGGCTGATTATGAGCTGGAATGGGCGTGCGTTGTCGGCAAGACGGCCAGCAACATAGAGCGGTCCGTCGCCCATGAGCATATCTTCGGGTTCACCATCTTCAATGACTGGTCTGCGCGCGATCTGCAGTTCCCGTTCATGGAAGCCAAGCTCGGTCCAGGGGAAGCGAAGGACTTCGCCAACAGCTTCGGTCCCTGCATCGCCACGCCAGACGAGTTCGCCGATCCGTACGACCTCCAGATGACCGCCAGGATCAATGGGGAAATCTGGTCTTCGGGTTCGACCGGCACGATGCATCATCGTTGGGAGGACGCGCTGGTTCAGTTCAGCCGGGGCAAGGCGCTCTTCGCCGGTGAGGTGATCGGCTCGGGGACGGTGCTCGGCGGCTGCGGGTTGGAGCTGGATAAACAGCTGAATCATGGCGACGTCGTCGAATTGGAGATCGAAGGCATCGGCGTGCTGCGCAACCGCGTGCTGTTCCCGCACAGCGCATGACACAGGATGGAGCGACGAAAATGACAGGTGTGACCGGCATCCGCTACGTTCGCTACGAGGCGCCCGATCTTGATCTGATGGAGCGTTTTCTGACCGACTTCGGTCTGATCCGATCCGTCAGGACCGAGACGGCGCTGTACATGCGCGGCACGGGGAGCGAGCATCATATCCATGTCACGGAATGGGGCGAGAATGCGCGGGCCGTGGGTGTGGGCCTGAGGCTCGACGATCGGGAGGATCTCGAGAGGATTGCAGCTCGAGCCGGGGCGGCCGTCGAGCCATCGAACGAACCGGGCGGCGGCATGCGTGCCGTTCTGACGGATCCTAATGGCATCCGCGTGGACTTGTTGTGGGGACAGGCGACGCTGGAGCCGCTGCCGGTGCGCGAACCTTTGATACTCAATGATTCGAAAAAGGCCCGCCGGCTTGGTTCGCTCCAAAGGCCCGCGCGCGGCCCTTCGCATGTCGCCAGAATCGAGCATGCCGTGCTGGAAGGACCCGAGTTCTCAGCAGCGGTCGGCTTTTACTGCGACCTGCTCGGCATGCAGGTGTCGGATCGGATGTATGCCGACGATCCCGCGGAGTCCGTGGTCGCGTTTCTTCACTGCAACAGCGGCGCTGCCTATACCGATCACCATACCATCGCGGTCGCGAAGGGTGGCACGTCCGGAATCCATCACAGCGCGTTCGTCACGCTCGACTGGGATGACCTGATGCTGGGGCATTACCACCTCAAGAGCTGCGGCCACACCCACGACTGGGGCATCGGCCGTCATATCCTCGGCAGCGAAGTGTTCGACTATTGGCGCGATCCATTCGGCAATCAGCTGGAGCATTGCATCGACGGTGACATGGTCAACGACCAACACCGACCCGGCAACATCGCACTCGTGGACGAGACGCTTTCGATCTGGTCTCCGCCGCCAAATCCCGCTCAGGCACCGACCGCCTGATTGCCAAGCCCAAACGGACCGGCCGGATTTACGGAGCAAGAGATGAGCAGGATTGCGCTGCGCACGGAAAACGAGCTGGCGCTCGATCCCTTGGCATCGGCAGTCCGGCAAAGGCGTGGCGGGCATCTGCTCCGGATGGACCGGCTGATGCTGCACAGTCCGATTTTCACCAGGGGGTGGAATGATTTCAGCCGGATGCTGACGGGCGGCCTTTCCCTCCCCGACAGGCTCAGCCAGTTCGTCATGTGCGTCGTCGGGGCGGCGAATGGCGTTGATTACCAGTTGTTGAGCCACGCGCCTCGCTTTCTCGCGGCCGGCGGATCCCGGGCGCAACTCGACGCGCTGGCGGATATGCCGGCGGTGCTGGAAGACCAGCGCCTGTTCGATCGACAGGAGCGCGCGGCGGCTAGGCTGGCGTTGGAGATGACCCACGACATCCATGTGTCGGACGGCGTCTTCGCTGCGGCACATGATGCTTTCCCCAGCGCGGAAACCCTGGTCGACCTCGTCGGGCTCATCGCCGCCTATAACATGGTGTCGCGCTTCGTGGCTGCGTTCGGAATCAGCGCCGAAAATGGGCGGCTGTAGACGTGAAGCTCCATCATTTCCGCGACCTCCTCGCCGTCGTCGAAACGGGGAGCCTCAGGGCAGCTGCGCGGCATCTTGGCCTGGCCCAACCCGTTATTACGCGCAGCATACAGCAGCTCGAGCATGAACTCGGCGTCGCCTTGTTCGAGCGGCATGCCAAGGGCGTGGTCCTCACGGAGAAAGGTGCGCTCTTCACCCAGCGGGTCGAGGCTATCCAGGCCGAACTCCAACGGGCTCAGGACGAGATTGCGCAAAGCAAGCAGGAGTTGACCGGCGAAATCGCGGTCGTTTTTTCCCCCGTCATCTGCATGACGCTCATGCCGCGCATCCTGTCAGCATTCAACCGGCGCTATCCGAACGTCGTCCTGCGCATTTCCGAAGGCTTGTTCCAGACGGCCGAACCTCATCTGGAAAATGGGGTGGTCGACTTCTGGGTTGGGCCGCTGGAACTCTCGATCGCGCATCCACGCTTCTCGGTCGAGCGGCTTTTTGACGCCAGCCGGAGAGTGGTGGGGCGGACCGGGCACCCCCTTGCCGGCGCGACCAGCCTCGCCGATCTAGCCCGCTGCGGGTGGGTCAGGCCGGCCACCGCGAAGTCGACGACCGAAACCGACTTCACCCCCTTGTTCGCGGAGGCCGGTCTGCCGCCGCCGAAGGTGCTGATCCACTCCGGATCCCCTCTGATAACGATATTGTCGGTCGCGAGTTCGGACTTCCTCACCATGCTGCCCGAGCATGTCTTCGGATTTTCATCCTTGTCGAAACTCGTGACGAAATTCGAAGGGGTGGGCCCCTTCCACTCGCCACCGATCTGCAGCGCCCGTCGGCACGGTCTCCGCCTCACGCCCGCGGCGGAGCATCTGTGCGATCTTATCCGCAAGGCGGCCCATAATTTCCTCCTGGAGGAAGCGCTGGTTTAGCGAGGTCAGATTTCACCGCTTCCGCCCGACGCTGGACATTCGCCGCCGCCTCGAGACAGATGGTGCCCTGTCACTCGTGTCAGGAGATCGGCGGGTGGGGCACTGCCACGCCACGCCACATGCTGATCGGGGCGGATCAACGCCAACGGCGTTTCATAAAGATCGAGCAGTGCGGGCTCGTTCAACTCGACGATATCGAGCGGAATGCCCATTGCGTCCGCCTTGGCCTTCATCTCGCCGGCCTGCGCTTTGCTCCGTGTGTCGAGCAGGAGCAGCGTGAAGCCCTGGCCGAATCGGTCGTACAGTGAACATCCATCGTCAAGCCAGCGGTGCGGGGCCAGGTTGCCCGGCCGTGCCGACGGAATATAATCGGGCGTGGGCAACCATCGGTCGACGCCGTCTTCCTCATTCTTGATCAGCGGCGAACCGGCATAGCTGTACCCAAGTACGATGTTCAGGCTGTGGAACTCCCTGCCCTTGGTCTGATGGATGAATTCCGCCACCTGTCTGCGCACCTCTTCACCCTTTGCCGACAAATCCTCTATTCCGTCCCGGGCCAGCTTGTTGGCCGCGGTGCTGTGATTGATCTCGGTTTCCTCCAGCACGCGCTCGTGCACGGGCCTTCGCTCGATCTCATAGCTCTTCAACAGAGAAGCATGGCCCCACCCTTGCAGCACGGCTGCCAGCTTCCAGCCGAGATCCACGGCATCGCCGATCCCCATGTTCATGCCATGACCTCCGAAGGGCGGGTGGAGGTGGCAGGCGTCTCCGATCAGGAAGACCCGGCCCGAGGAATAGCGTTCGGCCAGCAGCCGGCTGGCCACCCATGAGTCCGAGCTCAATATCCTGTACGGAAGATCCAGGCCGGTCGCGCGGCGAAGAATGTCGGGCATGTCGTGATCCGAAAAGCGCTCCCCTTCCCTCAGTCCCATCGGGATGAAGTACCAACGGTCTCCCACGTCCATCGGCCCGATCGTGCTCGGGACGTCCGCGTTGAGTTGCCAATAGTGGATGCCGGGACCGTGGCCGTGCGCCTGGGCGATCCCCGGCGCCTCGAAGATGGTGTTGTAGTTGTACGACAGTCCGTAGCGTCCCCGCATCTCGATGCCGCACCGTTCTCGAACGGTGCTGCGCGCTCCGTCGGCGCCGACCAGATATGGGCCGCGTACGGTCCGTTCGACGCCGGTGGCGGCATCGCGGATGCGCGCGCGGACCCGATCGCCTTCCTGCTCGAAGTCGACAAGTTCGTGACCCATCGCCACCTGCACCGAAGGCAGCTTGGCGACGTGATCCAACAGTGCCGCCTCGAGCTTATATTGCGGGATCCATTGCGCATGCTCCGAATAGCGGTGGTCACGCTCGGGCTTGCAAGCAAAGGCGTCTTCGATCCGGGTCACGAGCGGACCAGCAAGCCTGGTCACGAACACGATGTGCGATGGATAGTCCACCCCGAGTGGCGCCGCCTTGGCGAGCGCGTCGGCGATACCCCAGCGCCGCAGATGCTCTCGTGTTCTAACGTTCGTCAGCTTGGCGCGCGGCGCGGCGCCGGTGCGATCGTTCCGTTCGACGATAAGGCACGGCACCGAGCGGTTGCCCAGTTCGATCGCCAGCGCAAGCCCCGCCGGACCGGCGCCCGTGATGATGACAGGGTCGGCCTGCGGCCGGATCTCGATTGCCATTGCTGCTCTCCCTATGGTCGCGCAGGGCTAGCAAAGGCGTTGATGTGGAGAAGGATGGAGGAATTGACCGTCCGATACCTGGAGCACATCGGCAAGGATCGTCGCGGTTGCACTCGCCCAGGTATCAGGGAGATATTGCTGGCATCCCCCATCCCGCGCTCGGAGCGCTAATGTCTCGCTTCAAGGACCTGCGGAGGTGGAAGACATGTCGATGCGCGCGCTGACGGTATCGGCACCATGGGGCATCGACAGCATCCGGCTTGCCGACGCTCCCATCCCGGTTCCCGGACCCGGCGAAATCCTCCTTCGCATGAGGGCGATCTCACTCAATTTTCGCGACCTGCTGATCGCCAATGGACGCCACGTGCGCGGCAGCCTCTCGGAATCGGCCGTCATTCCGTTCGGCGACGGCTGTGGAATTGTCGAAAGCGTCGGCGAGGGCGTGAGCCGTGCGGCCGTGGGCGATCGGGTCATTCCCACCCTGATCCCCGGATGGATCACGGGTCCGCCAACGCCGGGACGGGTCGCGCGTGCGCTAGGGATGAACATGCCCGGGCTGGGCCGCGAATATGTCGTGATCAGCGAAGAGGCGGCCGTCCGTGCACCGGACTTCCTGACTGACGCAGAAGCCGCCTGCCTGGCGTGCGCCGGACTCACCGCATGGGCAGCGCTGTTCGACGGGCCGCCGCTGCTGCCGGGCGACGTCGCGCTTCTGCAAGGAACCGGCAGCGTCTCGCTCTTCGCCCTGCAATTCGCCAAGGCCGCCGGACTGGAAACGGTCATCACCTCATCATCGGATGAAAAGATCGATCGCGCCCGCCGGCACGGCGCGGACCATGCGATCAATTACCGCACCGACAGCGAATGGGCGGGGGCGGCGCGTCGGCTGACCAGTGACCGCGGCTGCGATTTCATCCTCGATATGGGAGCCCGGGGCACGCTGGCGGAAAGCCTTCGGGCGGTGAGGATGAACGGGTGGATCTCGGTCGTCGGCATGCTGGAAGCAGGTTCTCCCCTCGATCCCGCGACGCTTCTGGCGAGCGCCGCCACGGTGAAAGCTGTTCTCGTCGGCTCCCGCGACATGTTCGAAGCGATGTGCCGGGCAATCGATCACCATCGCATACGACCCATTATAAGCGAGGTCATGCCCTGGACCGAAGCATGCCGCGCATTGGCTTGTCTCCAGTCGGGGTCCCCTTTTGGCAAGGTCGTGCTCGAGCTTTGAACCGGCAGAATACGCCCGCTTCGCCCGGCCACCGCTATGGATATCGGGATGTGCCGCAGGATCGATCGAAAGAAATTCGTTGCCGCAAGGCTGTATCGGGAGAGTGAACCATGATCTTCGAAGTCGCGGAATTTCGGGTAAAGGAAGGCATGGAGGAGAGCTTCATCAGAGGGACCGAAGCCTCAAAGCTGCTTTTTCGACAAGTGCCCGGCTTCAAGGGACTGGAATTGCATCAGGAAGTCGATGACCCGCGCAATTTCATGGTCATCGCGAGCTGGGAAACCGCGGACCATCGCCTGGATATGCGGAAGACGGAGCTATATCCTCAGATCCGCGCACAGGTCGAGCATTGCTTTTCCGTCCCCCCCACGGCTCGTCACACACATAAACTGGTGGGATATTGAGCAGACAGACGTGCGCTCGACCTGCTCGATGCCCACGCGAGACCGCCGGAACCAATCGCAGGCGAAAACCGCTACGCATCGTTTACGCTGCCTGCCAAAGGTCAGCCGGTCTGGCGGAGGCCGAGTTTCTTGATTCGATAGGCAATCTGGTTGCGGGTCATGCCGATCATGCGTCCGGCCTCGATTTGATTGCCGCCGCACTGGTCCAGCGCGCTGCGGACCATCTGATCGATCACCTCGTCGTGGGACAGGCCGCTTTCGACGAGCGTCGTCCCGATCCGCAACGGCTGCGGGCGCTTGGACGTCTCGATGATGAAGTCGGCGAGCGGATCGTGCGACAGGCCGTCATCGGGGCGCAGGGCGTCGCCTGACATCATCAGGTGATGGACGCCGATCAGCTCTCCATCGGCCGCCAGGATCACGCCGCGCTCGATGGTATTCTCCATCTCGCGGATGTTGCCCGGCCAGGGATAGTCGTGGAATAGGCGAATGACCCGGTCATCGAAACCGATGCCGCGCTTATGGTGGCGGGTGGCGAATTTGCGAAGGAAATAGTTGGCGAGAAGCGGTATGTCCGCGCGCCGGTCCCGCAACGGCGGGATCCAGATCGGGAACGTGTTGAGCCGATAAAACAGGTCGGCGCGGAACCGCCCGGCCTCGACGTCGCCGCGCAGATTCGCATTGGTCGCGGCGACGGTCCGCACGTCGCACCGGATCGAACGGGTGCCGCCGACCCGCTCATATTCGCCCTCCTGCAGGACGCGCAGCAGCTTGCCCTGCGCAGCGAGCGACAAGGTGCCGATCTCGTCCAGGAACAGCGTGCCGCCGCTGGCCCGTTCGAAACGGCCGGGGCGGGAGGCATCGGCGCCGGTATAGGCGCCCTTCTCGACGCCGAACAGTTCGGCCTCGATCAGCGTATCGGGAATGGCGGCGCAGTTGACGGCGACGAGGTCCTTGTCGGCGCGGCGGCTTCGACGGTGGAGTTCGCGGGCGAATACCTCCTTGCCGACGCCGCTTTCGCCCAGGAACAGCACGGGGGCTTCCGACCCGGCGACCTTGTCGACCAGATGCAGCGTCACGTTGAAGCCGGGCGATGCCCCGACCATCGGTCGGGTGGCAAGCGCATCGTCGTCGACGTTCTTGACCGCGACGCTGGTCTTGCGGGGTCTGGCCGGGCGATCCGGATAGCCTTCCGCGCGGAACCAGCGCAGTTCGCCGTCAGGATCGTCCCAGTCCTCCGCCGGCTTGCCGACGAGAAAGCAGTGCTTGTGGCCCATCGCCACGCAGTTCAGTTCGCGGAAGATGATAGGCCGGCCGAAAAAGGCGGACGAATAGCCGGATGCATAGCCCACCTGCTGCCAGCCGCCGGGATGCGGGCCGACCCCGATCTCCTTTAGATGGGCATGGCATTCGGCGGAATTGTGCCATTCATATTCGCTGTAGAAATAGCCGGTCTTGCGGTCGGCCTCGAATATCTTGGGAACGACGCGAACCGATCCCTTCAGCGAGTGGAGCTGGGGCCCGACGGTGAAGCCTTCGAACAGCGTGCCGTCCTTGCGCAGCTCCAGCGCCAGCGTGGCGTCGCCGGATCCGATGCTGTAGCCGATACGGGACATCACCCCGCGGGCGCGATCGTAGCCGAGCGCGGAAATCAGCTCACGCCGCATGATGGCGAGGCCTGCATTGTCGGTCAGCACCATACGTTGACCGTTCAGGAATATCTCCGCCCGATCAGGATCGAAATGAAAGGTTTCGAGCAAGTCGGCAAGCGACGGATCGGCGGCCTGACGGAAACGGTCCGCCAGCGAGGGCCGTTCCGACCGCGTGCTCTGATCCCCAATAGCCTTGGTGCCCATCGGCCTCTCCCTGGGAAATCTGAATTTTCAGTTGTTATGCGTTAGAGGCTGCTGACTTTTCCGCAAAAACACAAGGGGAGGTTAGGCCGCTCACGAACGGTTCGGCGGATTTGCGCCATTTCGCCGGGTTGGCACGCTTCCTGCTCCTAACGTCGGCAGAACCAGAGGAGGGGAAATATGTCGTACCGTGAGATTCTCGCTGTCTCCAGCTCACTGCTCGCGCTGATGCCGGCGGCGTCGTGGGCCCAGACCGCAACGCCGGCGGAAAATGTCTCCGACGGTGCCAGCGGAATCGAGGAGATCGTCGTCACCGCGCAGAAGCGCGCCCAGAATGTCCAGGATGTGCCGATCGCCATTTCGGCGTTCACGGCCAACGCGCTGAAGGAGCGCGCGGTCGCCGACGTGGCCAGCCTGTCGAACATCGCGCCGAACGTGACGCTGGACGCCGGCACGCCCTTTTCGGGATCGAGTTCGGTGCTGTCGGCCTATATTCGCGGCATCGGCCAGAACGACTTCGCAGCGAACCTCGATCCCGGTGTCGGGGTCTATCTGGACGGCATCTATCTGGCCCGCACCGTCGGTGCCAATCTGGACCTGCCCGATGTCGAGCGGATCGAGGTGCTGAAGGGGCCGCAGGGCACGCTGTTCGGCCGCAACACGATCGGCGGTGCCATCTCGGTCGTCACCCGCGATCCGGGCAAGGAATTCTCCTTCCGGGGCGACATCACCACCGGCCGCTTCAACCGGCTGGACATCAACGCCAGCGTCGACCTGCCGATCACCGACACGCTGGGCGTCTCGCTGACGGGATCGTCGCGCAAGCGCGACGGCTATCTGAAGCGGATCGAATATCCGGGATCGGGCAATTTCGCGACCGACCCCGACGCCGCCTTCCGCGCCAATGGCTATGACAGCTCCTCCACGGAGGGCGGGCAGATCGAATGGTCGCTGCGCGGCAAGCTGAAATGGGAAGCGACCGACCGGCTGACCGTCCGCATCTCGGGCGACTATCTGCATCAGAACCAGCAGGGCACCGCCAACAAGCTGCTGGCGACGACCGAGAGCCAGCCCTTCGTCTTCGCGCCGACCGCCGACCGCGCACTGGTGATCCCGGGATTGGGCGCGACGGCGCTGTACGACGGAGCGTCGGGCCTGGCACCGAACGGCTTCAACTTCGCCGGCCTCTATAATTTCTGCATCGGATCGACCACGGCGGAGATCGCGGCGCGCAACGCGACGGCGCTGTGCGGCGCGCGGGGCACCCCGCTCAATCCCGGGCAGGTGATCGGCGGGCTCGCCAGCGTCAATGTCGACGCCGATCCCAGCAACGACCGGCTGCCCTATGACAGCCGTTACATCCTTGCCGACAAGGACAAGAGCTATGCGACCGGGCTGAACTTCTCGCGCATGCGGGTCTGGGGCCTGTCGATGACGCTCGACTATACGCTGTCGGACGCGTTGGCCGTCAAGTCGATCACCGGTTACCGCCGGTTGAAATGGGCGACCGGTCTCGACGCCGACGGATCGCCGCTCCGCGCGCTCGAATTCTCCTTCTCGCTGAGGAACTGGCAGTTCAGCCAGGAACTGCAGCTGACGGGCCATGCGCTCAACGACAAGCTCAAATATGTCGTGGGCGGCTATTACTTCAAGGAACGCAGCTTCCTGAACGATTATGTGACCTTCGATCAGGGCCTGCTCCAGATCTTCGGTCCGAACCTGCTCCACACCGAGAACTACGCCTTTTTCGGGCAGGCCGATTACGAGCTGTCGGAGCTGATCAGCCTCACCGCCGGCGCGCGCTACACAAAGGAGAAGAAGGATTTCAACGGCGGGCAGAGCGACCTGAACGGCTTCAATTACAAGCTGTTCAACTGCCCGGTCTATGGTGATCCCTGCACCACCGCGCTGGGCTTCCCGTCACCGACCGAGCCGTTGCGTTATTATGTGCCCGACACCCAGCATGCGACGTTCGACAATTTCGCGCCGAAGCTGGGCGTGCAGGTGCATCCCAGCCGCGACATCATGGTCTATGGCTCCTGGTCGCGCGGCTACAAGACCGGCGGTTGGACGACGCGCCTGTCGAACCCGCTGCCCAATGCCGCGAGCTTTACGCCTGAAAAGGCCGAGAGCTTCGAACTGGGTGTGAAGTCGGAATTCTTTTCCCGCCGGCTGCTAGTCAACGCGGCGGTGTTCACCACCAAATATGACGGCATTCAGCTGAACTTCCAGCAGGGCGTCTCCCCGACCATCCAGAATGCGGGCGATGCGCGCATCAAGGGCTTCGAGATCGAGCTGGTCGCCGCACCCGCCGACGGCCTGACCCTCAACGCCTCGGTCGGTTATAGCGATGCCTATTACACCAGCGTGCTGCCGCAGGCGCAGGTCGCGCCCAACGCGTTGCAGGCGGGCGTCTTCCCCGGCGCGCCGCTGCCCAAGACACCCAAGTGGAAGTTCAACGTCAGCCCGCGCTACGAATATGTGCTGCCGAACGACGGGGCGCTGGTTGCGCTGATAGATTATACCCGCACCAGCAAGGTCTGGAACGACAGCGAGCGCGCCTACGCTCTGCTGCGCCCTGCCACCGACCAGCTCAACGCCAGCCTCAGCTATCGTGCGCCGGATGGTCACTGGACGCTCACCGTGGGCGGCGTGAACCTTACCAACGACCGCTATCTGGTCAGCGGCGGCAATCAGACCGCGGCCGGCCTGCTGTTCGGAACCTATAACCGCCCGACCGAGTGGTACGCTCGGCTCGGCGTCAAGTTCTGAGCCGGGAGGGTCGGGCGATGTTCGTCAGGAACGCCTGGTACTGCGCCGGCTGGGACGAGGATGTCGGGATCGGCGCCACCGATCTGGTGGTGCGCAAGATCGCGGGGCGCTCGATCCTCCTCTACCGGACCGGTGAGGGGCGGCTGGTGGCGATGGAGGATCGCTGCCCGCACCGGTCGGCCCCGCTGTCGCTCGGGCGCAAGGAAGGCGATGCGATCCGCTGCATGTACCACGGCATGTTGTTCGGTCCCGACGGCGCCTGCCGTCAGGTGCCGGGCATGGACCGCATCCCCGATGGCGCAGTCGCCCAGACCCTGCCGGTGGTCGAGAAGGACAACTGGATCTGGGTGTGGATGGGCGATCCGGCGCGGGCCGATCTGGAGCTGATCTGCTTCGCGATCGGCCCGTCCGATCCGAACTGGGTGCTCAAGACGTCGCATCTGCGGGTCGGCACCGGCTATCGCGAGGAGATCGCCAACCTCGCCGACCTCAGCCATGTCTCCTGGGTCCATGGCCTGACCTTCGCGGGCAGCGACCATTGGGGCTTCATCAAGCCCCGCCATCGCCTTGAGCCGCGCGGGATCGAGACGCGCTACTGTGTGCGCGGGGTGCCGGCGCCCGCCTTCGGCAAACATCTGTTTCCCGAGGATGCCCGCTTCGACATCAACGTCCATGTGCGGATGACCGTGCCGTGCAACTTCATCCTCAGCTTCGCGGTGCACGAGGCCGAAGAGGGCGGATCACCCAGCGAGCCGTCGAAGGGCAAGCTGCTGCTCGACACCTTTTCCAGCCAGGCGGTGACGCCGCGCGACGAGGGGTCGATCGACTATTATTTCTCCTGGGGAACGAGCCGGGAGACCGCCTTCCCCGGCATCGTCGACCTGATGCACCGGACCAACATGGACGCTTTTCTGGAGGATAAGCGCATCCTGGAGGGGCAGCGCGAGCGGCTGGTGCAATATCCCGACGCACCGCAGGTCGATATCGTCCATGACGCCGGGCCCGGACGGATGCTGTGGGTGCTCGATCGGCTGCTCGAGGAGGAAGGCGCCGAGCGTGCCGCCGCCGATCGGGAGCGGGCGTCGTGAGCGACGACTGGATCACCGTCCGGATCGCCGCGCGAAGGCGGCTGGCGGAGGATGTCGTCGGCCTGTCGCTGGCGCCGGTCGACGGCGCGGTGCTGCCGCCGTTCACCGCAGGCGCGCATGTCGATCTCGAACTGCCGGGCGGCGTGGTGCGGCAATATTCGCTGTGCAACGCACCGGGTGCGCCGGACCGCTATGAGCTCGGCGTCCTGCTCGACCGGCAGGGGCGGGGCGGATCGCGTGCGGTGCATGAGGCGCTGGCGGAGGGCCAGGCGGTGCGGATCAGCGCGCCGCGCAACCTGTTCGCGCTGCAACAGGCCGAACATATCGTGCTGATGGCGGGCGGGATCGGGATTACCCCGATACTGGCGATGGCCGAACAGCTCTCCTGTGAGGGAGCCAGCTTCGAGCTGCATTATTTCGTGCGCTCAGCCGAGCGCGCGGCCTTTGTCGACCGGCTCGGCGAGGCCCGCTTCGCGGGGCGCTGGCAGCTGCATGTCGGCGAGCGTATCCCGCCGAGTTTCGATGCCGCGCCCACGCTCGGCACGCCGCAGCCAGGGCATCGCCTCTATATCTGCGGCCCCAACGGCTTCATGGATTTCGTGCTCGACAGGGCGCGGGCGGGGGGCTGGGCCGAGGATCGGCTGCATTCCGAACGCTTCGCCGCGCCGCCGCCATCGGCCGAAGGGGATCGCCCGTTCGAGCTCGAGATCGAAGGACGCGGCCTGATCGTCCCCGTCGCCGCCGGGCAGAGCGCGGCTGCCGCGCTCGCCGCCGCGGGCATCAGCATCCCGCTCTCCTGCGAACAGGGGATTTGCGGCACCTGTCTCACCACCGTCGCCGCCGGTATCCCCGATCATCGCGACGCCTATCTGTCGGATCAGGAAAAGGCGGCGAACGACTGTTTCACGCCCTGTTGTTCCCGCGCGGCGACGCCGCGCCTCGTCATCCAGCTCTAGCATCGGGAGAAGAAAGGCCATGGCCTCCGCGTTCGAATATCTCAAACGGGCCTGGTATGTCGCCGCCATGTCATCCGAAGTGGCAGGAGAGGCGCTGTTCCACCGCCGTATCCTGGGTACCTCCGTGATGATCTACCGGCTGGCAGACGGATCGCCGGTCGCGCTGCACGACCGCTGCCCGCACCGTTTCGCGCCGCTGCACATGGGCAAGCGCGAGGGCGACGAGGTCGCCTGCCCCTATCATGCGCTGCGCTTCAACGCCGAAGGGCAGTGCGTCCATAACCCGCACGGCAATGGCCGCATCCCTGCCGCGGCCCAGGTGCGGCGTTTCCCGCTGATCGAGAAATATGGCTTCCTATGGATATGGATGGACGAGAGCGACGCCGATCCCGCGCTGCTGCCCGATTTCTCGCCGCTGGACGAGGGGCATCCGAACGCCGTCGCCCAGACCTATATGCACATGGACGTCAATTACGAGCTGATCATCGATAACGTAATGGACTTGAGTCATATCGACCATGTCCATGGCGAGATCATCACGACGCGCGGCCAGCTGTCCCCGATCGTGCCGAAGGTGCGTGAGCGCGAGACGCACATCTCGGCCCGCTGGGAATGGTCGCAGACCCCGGCGATGATGATCTTCGCCAATTTCCTGCCGCGTCCTGCGGAAGAGGCACGCCATTATTTCGACATCACCTGGACTGCCCCCGCCAACATCCAGCTATCGGTAGGCGCGGTGCAGGACAGCGAGGATTTTGCCGAGGCGACGAGCCAGTATGATCTCCACACCTGCACGCCCGAGGACGCCTTCAAGACCCATTATTTCTTCGCGACCCGGCGCAACCATGTCGAGAGCGATGCCGACTATAACACGATGAAGATCCAGGCGATGCATCAGGCATTCGAGGCCGAAGATGGCCCGATCATCACCGCCGTCCAGCAGGAGATGGGGGAGGCCGAGTTCTTCTCGCTAGACCCGGTGCTGATGTCGAACGACGTGGCGCCAGTGAAGGTGCGGCGGCTGTTACAGAAGATGATCGCGGCGGAGAAGCTGCGCTGATCTTTCGCCGCTGCTCGATGGTTGCGGTCGAGGATCGGGACGCGTTAGAACCTCCTCGCCAGCACCATTCTGCGTGGAGAGGCGCGATGAAAGGCCTCCGCTTCGGCGGGGCTCTTCAGGCGCGCGGGGCCTTCGGCCCAGCGGCCATAGTCAGGCGGGCAGAGTTCTTGCTTCGAGTTTCCTGATGAGGTGGCCGCAATGGGCTGCGATCCGGTCTTCCAGCAGGGCCGGATCGATCTTGGATACCAGATCGAACCGGGCGGCCGCCTTGAAGGCGTGGGTCTTTCGCTCAGCGAGCCGCTGGGGATCGACGCCCAGATACTCGGCCATCCGGGCCGCGTTGGCCGCGATGTCGGGGGTGCGCACGATCATCAGCTGCCCGGGCGGCACGATCCGCAGGACACGCTCATTATGCCACGCCCAATAGGCCAGATAGCTGTCGAGGGGATATAGGCCGTTATCGCGCAGTATCTCGGCCCCGGGGAAATGTCCGTAAAGCGAGCGCCCGAAGCGGTAGTCGCGAAAGCGCTTCCACTCGGCATGGACCGGCGTCCCCAGCTGCTGATTGAAGAACGAGTCTAGCCACGACCTTGGATCGCGCACCGTCAGCAGGAAGCGGGCCTTGGGAAAGCAGGCCAGCAGCTCTTCAAGGAAGAAGACCAGCATGTGGGTGCTTTCGAGTTGCAACCGCAGCTTGTCGTGGCGGTTCCAAAAATAGGCCCTGCGCTCCTTGAGGGTGGGGCGGGGATTGGCGAGGATGAGCCGGATCATCCCGAGTGCATGCGGCTCATGCGCGGTGCGCATCGCGCCGCCGAAGAGTTCGGCGATCGAATGGGTGCCCGACTTGGGCGCCCCGACACAAAAGGCGGGATTCTCGACCCGCTCCGGTGCAGCCATCGAAACTTCGCCGCCCTGGTCATGCATAGCGCCATCAGTCCCTTTGCTTCCTGTCGTCCGGTACCAGGGGCCCTATAAAATTATGGATGGCCCGCACAAGCGCCGGGTGCGCATGAGCGCCTGCCCGCGGCTGTCGGGCCTTCCGCCGCGTCGTGGGAATGCCCGGTCGCAGCCGATGGTAAACGAGATCCAGGACCACGCCGATAAAAAGGGCGCCGGTTTCCCGGCGCCCGATTTGAGCCGATCTGGCAGCAGGCCTATTTCAGGTCTTCGACCGAAACCCAGCCCTTGGTGCCATAGGCATCGCTGACTTCGACGAACAGGCCCTCGCGGACTCCGCTCGGGGTCAGCACCGTGCCGGCGCGCAGCGCGCGGACCACTTCGCCCTTGGCCGCCTGGGCATAGAGCTTGGTGTCGATCGCGGTGGTGTAGCCGGGCGTGGTGGCGACCGTCGTCGCCTTGGCGGCGCCGGCGGCGGGCTTGACCGCGACCAGCGCGGCCTGCTGCGCCACGACGTTGTTGAAGGCGAGGATGAAGGCGGTGGCGAGCATCTGCCCGTCCTTCGACGCGCCATAGCCGCCCGAACCGCCAGCATAGGGATCGCCATAGCCCATCGCCGCCATCTGCGCGCGCGCGGCGTCGCCCCACGGATTGCTGGCGACGAGGCCGCTGGGACCGAAGGAGACCTGGGTCTTGGTCTGCTGGCCGTTGCCGGTGACGACGGTCTGGCCGGTCGCCGGGCTGATCACGCGCAGGCCCGCGGCGATCGTCTTCTTCTTGCCGCCGAAGCCGCCGAACATACTCAGCGCCTGGCCACCGAACGGCACGCTGCCCATCATCTTGCTGGCCATGCCCGAACGGACGAGACCTTCGGTCAGCGCGGTCTTGGCCAGGCTGGTGCCCTGATCGACCTCTTCTTTGTCGCCGGCGATCGCGTTGAGCAGGAAGTCGGCGGGGACACCGCTGCTACCCGCCTGAAGCGTGAAGCAGCCGCTCTGCACCGCCATGGCCGCGATCAGGTCGCGTGGGCTGTTGAGACCATATTTGGTCCAGCCCTGGGTGTCGCCATCGACCACGGCGATGCTACCGATCGGCTTGTCGCACTTCGACAGTGCGACCGCCTCGTCGGCGGCGAAAGCGGGTTGCGCGGAAAGCATAGTGGCAGCGGTCGCCGCCATAAGGACGTATTTCATCGTGAGAACCCCCGTTCATATCAGGACGAAGCGGAAGCCCCCCAACGCGAATCACGCCCCGTCACGGCACCGAAGATTCCCGAAACCGGGTCGGGTTACTATGATTAAAAGCACATTCGGCCTTATTGTCCGCTGACGCGGAAGTGCGGTGCCAGCCCGCTCCCCCACCCAACATCCCGATATCATATCCTGGATCGGGAGGTTGGGTGGGGGGGAGCGGGCTAGCACCGCATGTTTCAGCAAAGCTGAAACCCACAACTTTGCGTCCTGACGCGTGCGTTGCTATGGGCGCGCAACTCTCCTCTCAGCCTGATTGAGATATTCGTGACCGTTCCGATCGACCGTATCCGCAATTTTTCGATCATCGCCCATATCGACCATGGCAAGTCGACCCTTGCCGACCGGCTGATCCAGCGCACCGGCGGGCTGACCGATCGCGAGATGTCGGCGCAGGTGCTCGACAATATGGACATCGAGAAGGAGCGCGGAATCACCATCAAGGCGCAGACCGTGCGTCTCGATTACACCGCCAAGGACGGCAATACCTATGTCCTCAACCTGATGGACACGCCGGGGCATGTCGACTTCGCCTATGAGGTGTCGCGCAGCCTGGCAGCGTGCGAGGGCGCGCTGCTCGTGGTCGACGCGGCGCAGGGCGTCGAGGCGCAGACGCTGGCGAACGTCTATCAGTCGATCGAGCATGATCATGAGATCGTGCCGGTGATCAACAAGATCGACCTGCCCGCCGCCGAGCCCGACAAGGTGAAGAAGGAGATCGAGGACATTATCGGCCTGCCTGCCGACGATGCCGTACTCGCTTCGGCCAAATCGGGGATCGGCATCGACGAGGTGCTGGAGGCTGTCGTCACCCGCATCCCCCCGCCCAAGGGCGACCGGACCGCGCCGCTGAAGGCGATGCTCGTCGATAGCTGGTACGACCCTTATCTCGGCGTCGTCATCCTCGTCCGGGTGGTCGAAGGGGTCCTGAAAAAGGGCCAGCAGATCAAGTTCATGCAGAACGGCACGCTGCATCTGGTCGACCGGGTCGCCTGCATGCGGCCCAAGCTCGAACAGCTCACCGAGCTGGCAGCGGGAGAGATCGGCATCATCACGGCACAGATCAAGGAGGTCAGCCAGACCGCGGTCGGCGACACGATCACCGACGCCAAGAAGCCGACCGCCGAGCCGCTGCCGGGCTTCAAGGAAGTCCAGCCGGTGGTGTTCTGCGGCCTGTTCCCGGTCGACGCCGCCGATTTCGAGAAGCTGCGCGACAGCCTCTACAAGCTGCGGCTCAACGACGCCTCGTTCAGCTTCGAGGCCGAGAGTTCGGCGGCGCTGGGCTTCGGCTTCCGCTGCGGCTTTCTGGGGCTCCTCCATCTGGAGATCATCCAAGAGCGGCTGACCCGCGAATATGATCTCGACCTGATCACCACCGCGCCGTCGGTGGTCTATCGCCTGCACCTCAGCCATTCGAAGACCGAGGACGCCAAGACGATCGAGCTGCACAACCCTGCCGACATGCCCGATCCCAACCGGATCGACATGATCGAGGAGCCGTGGATCGAAGCGACGATCTACGTCCCCGACGAATATCTCGGCTCGCTGCTCAAGCTGTGCCAGGACCGGCGCGGCATCCAGAAGAACCTGACCTATGTCGGGGGCCGCGCGCAGATCACCTATGAGCTGCCGCTCAACGAGGTGGTGTTCGACTTCTACGATCGGCTCAAGTCGATCAGCCGCGGCTATGCGAGCTTCGATTATCATCAGATCGGCTATCGCGAGGGCGACCTCGTCAAGATGAGCATCATGGTCAATGCCGAGCCTGTCGATGCGCTGAGCATGATCGTCCACCGCGCCGCCGCCGAGGCGCGCGGGCGGCACATGTGCGAGCGGCTCAAGGACCTGATCCCCCGCCACCTGTTCAAGATTCCCGTCCAGGCCGCGATCGGCGGCAAGGTGATCGCACGCGAGACGATCGCGGCGATGCGCAAGGACGTTACCGCCAAATGCTATGGCGGCGACGCCAGCCGCAAGCGCAAGCTCCTCGACAAGCAAAAGGAGGGGAAAAAGCGCATGCGCGAATATGGCAATGTGAACATCCCGCAGGAGGCATTCATCGCTGCGCTGCGGATGGGCGACGAGAGCTGATCGGCTATCGCGGCGCCACGGCGCCGGCATAGCCGCGCAGCAGCGCCGCCATATAGCCCGTCACCGCCTCGCGGCTGAAATGGCGCGCCGCGAAGGCGCGTCCCGCTGCGGCGATCGCGGCATCCCGCTCGAAGGTGCGATCGGCATGGGCGACGATGTCGAGCACATCCGCGTCGCGCCGCACCGGCAGGAAATGCACCCATGGTTCGAGCCCGTGCATATAGTAGAGCAGCGACGCCGAGGCATATTTGACGAGCACGCTGTTGCTGGCGAGCGCGACCGCGGTGCGCGACCATGTCGCGCCGTTGCCATCCATCGAGAGGATATAGCGATAGCCGAACTGGTCATGCCAGTCGCGCCAGCCGGCCGCCATCGGAACCATCGTCTCGACAATGCGCCTGGTCTCGTCGCTGTCGCATTGCACGACCGCCGAGATCTCGAACCTGACGTCGGGCTCGTCGCGGAAGAAGCGTGCTGCCCTGATCCGTTCATGCGCGTCGGCCTCGACCCGCTTCATGCTGACGATGCCGCCGGTGGTGGCCCCGATAAAGCAGGCTTCGGGCGCCTTGTCTGCGAAGCTGCGGCCATCCTGGAACGCCGCACCGGCATAATAGGCCGAGATGATGAAATCGAGATCGGGCAGCAGGATGGTGCGTTCGAAGCGTATCTTGTGGAAGCAGAACAGCGGCACGTCGCGCTCTTCGGGGCCCCGGTCGCCCAGGCGTATCGCCAGCGGCACCTGGCAATCGATGCCATGCTCGGCGACCACGGCCTGAATGAAATCGCGGTAGAGCGGCGCGCGCGAGGCAATGAGATCGGCCAGCGCCGGCGACGGGGCTGCGGTTAGCGGCTCGTCTATCGCGACATGACCGTCGCGGATATGGAAGATGCGGATGCTGGGGTCACGCGCGGCGGCTTCGTTCAGTCCGGCGAGCAGCGTGTCGCGGCGAAGGCCTGTGCCGCGCCAGGGCGCGATCTCAAGCGATGCCCATTCGTCCAATCCCACCTCCCGGCCATGCGAACCGGATGCTGGTACCCGCTTGCCCCCGCGCTGTCACCCGCCAGGCCCGCACGGCGGATGCATATCAACGGCTGATATAGCGATGAATGACAGCCCGAGTGGGCGGCGAACCCCAATGCCCCTTGTTGGTCCGCCGCCCTGTGGGGGCTGGAAGTCCTCCCTGTGTGTCCCCAGCCGGCCGGATCGGGGGGAGGACGGCCGGCTGGGTACCCGTTTGGCGCGCGCCAGGCTCGTGCCTGCGTCGGCGCCGGTTCAGTGGCGGCTGCGCGGGATGTGCGTCTCGGGCAGACGGATACGTTCGATCTCGGTCGCGACGGCCTTCCACAGACCCACGCCATAGCTGTCGCCGTCGCGGATCAGGACGCCGATGCGGCTGGCGACATAGCTGTCGGTCTGATCGCCGAAATCGTCGATCACCCTCCTCGCAAAGTCCCGGATCATACTGGTCTCCATCGCTACGTAACTCTTCTTCCCCGACGATTGGGACATGCCCTAGATCAATCCTTCCGCGCGCAGGCTGCGCCAGCCGGTGCGCGCGACGATGAGGTGGTCGTGAACGGCAATCTCCAGCGGCCGGGCGGCTGCGACCAGATGCGCGGTCGCCTTGACATCGGCCTGGCACGGCGTCGGATCGCCCGACGGATGATTGTGCACGATGATCAGTGCGGTCGCGCCGATCTCCAGCGCACGCTTCAATATCTCGCGCGGATAGAGCGGCGCCTGGTTGACCGTGCCGCGCGCCATCACCTCGTCGCGCAGCAGCCGGTTCGTCGAATTGAGGAACAGCACGCGCAGGTGCTCGACCGTGTTGTACGCCATGCTGGCGAACAGATAGTTGGTCAGCGCTTCCGACGTCGACAGGATCGGGCTCTGCCCCAGCTCTGTGCGCAGCGAATGGAGCATGGTCATCCGCACCGCGACGAGGAAGGTGGCGATGCCGCCATCCTCGGGCAGGCAGGCGTGCAGCGCGGCGGGGTCGGCGGCCAGGATCGCGGGGACGCTGCCGAACTCGTCGAGCAGTTCATCGATGATCGCGCCGGTGTGCGGGTTGCCGAGCGGGGCCAGCAGCCCTTCTAATATCTGACGGCATTCCCCCTGGGGATCATGGCCTGCCGGTGAATATGGTTCCGCGTACCGACCGCTATGCCCAGCAGCATCGGATAGGCCCAGACCTCCGCTGCCCATGAATAGGCTCGCGCCGCCACCGAAGGATCGACGAGCGTGGCCACGTGGATGGTCACCGCGATCAAATGGAAGGATGTTACCCATATTGGCCAAAATCGATCGCTATACAGTGCGAGATTGCCGAAGGCCGCGAGGACGAGCAGGTCTACGATGAAGATCCCTGCCTCGGGCGTTCGCCATCCCGGGAAGAATGACGTCGCGGCTATCACGGTCAGGATCGAACCCACGACCATGATCGCCGCACCGGCCCG
This sequence comes from Sphingomonas sp. Root710, assembly GCF_001429065.1. GTDB lineage: Bacteria > Pseudomonadota > Alphaproteobacteria > Sphingomonadales > Sphingomonadaceae > Rhizorhabdus. The sequence continues at coordinate 152,464 of NZ_LMIB01000018.1, read as the reverse complement.
TTCGGGCCATCCTCCGAGCCGTCCCGCATAGGAACTGACGAGGATGAGCGCGAACAGGTAGGCGAACTGGTTCCACTGAGGCATGCCGGGACCGGATCACAACGCTATGCTCCGGTCAAGCGCGGCCATGTCGGCGAACCAGTTCGCGGCGGCGATCAGGCCACCTCTTGGAGGTGGCGGACTTCCGCCTTGCCGACCAGACCGCCCAGCGCATAGGTCTTCAGGCCGACCTGATCCTTGGTCGCCGCCAGTTCGCGGTGGCTGGCGATCATCTGGGCGCGGGCCTTGACCAGTGCCGAGAAGCTCTCGGCGGCATATTCGAGCGCTTCCTGGCCGACTTCGCAGGCCAGATCGGCTTCGGCGCGGGCGGCGGGGATGAAGCCGGTCAGCTCGGCGGTGCGGGCAATGGCCTGATCGATCGCATGCTCGGCCGCCATCAGACGGTCGGCGACACCCTGGGCAACTTCACGGCGCTTGAGAATGGTGAGGCGATTGAACATGTGATTCTCCCTTCGCGCGGCCACCCATGGGGCCAGCGCGTCCCTGTTGGACGATGCTGTGGAAATCAGATGAGGCGCTTAGACGTTGAAAAGGCGTTTCAGCGCGTCGAGTCCGGCAAGAAGCCCGCCGAAGGCAATGGCCGAGCCGATGGAGATCGAAACGATCCAGCCCAGCCGCTGCAACAGATTTAGGTCATTACGCTCCCTTCCCGGCGTCGGGAAAGGCAGATTGATGAAGCTGCCACTGGTGGCGAAGGCGGGTGTTCGGAACGCTATCTGTTCCTCCCTCACCGCCGAGCCGTGGAAGCCGGTGTCGCTCTGCCGGACCCCATGAATGTCGGACAGGCCAACAGTGGCATGGACGGGCTCAGGAGCAACATGCGGCGTTTGATATACGGCTGATTGATATGGGTTCGGGCTCTCATATTTCGCCAGGATTCGCGCCGCTTCGAAGCGGTTGGCGACACCCAGCGCCTGGATCGCCATGCGCAGCCGCTGGTCCACCGTATGCGGCGAAATTCCCAGTTCCCGGGCGATATCCTTGGACGAGAGATGCATCAGCACCATGCGCAGGCAAACGCGCTGCGCCTCGGTTAGCTTATGGATGCGATCCGATTCCATGGGGGTCATCATATCGTTAAACCGCCACCGTGTAAAACCCGACACAGCTAGTGCTTTGACGAAAGCCTGAAAGCGACGCGCGACTGGAACTTCATTGCTATTACGGAACGATATCATCGATAGGCATTGATATAGGTTGATATGTCAATTGATACCTTACCGGCGGCCATTGCGATGGGCCCCGGCGCCTTTTAGGCTGCCATTCCATGGCAGCGGGGGAATATCGCGCGACGGCGCGAATCGGAATCGTGGGGGCGGGCTATGTCGCCGACCTCTACATGCCCTCGATTCGAACCTTTGCCGGGCTGGACGTCATCGGCGTCTGGGACTCCGATCCGGACCGGCTTGCCGCCTTCGCCGGCCATTGGCGGCTCGACGCGGCGGCGGGGCTCGACGCGCTGCTCGCCCGCCGCCCCGGCATGATACTCAACCTCACGAGCCCTGAGGCCCATGCATCAGTCAGCCGCGCGGCGCTGGAGGCGGGCGTGCATGTCTGGTCGGAAAAGCCGCTGGCGATGACGATGGCGGATGCCGGGGCGCTGGCGGCGCTGGCCGCGGATCGGGGCCTGCACCTTGCCTCTGCGCCGTGCAGCCTGCTCGGCCGGGCGGCGCAGACGGCGTGGCGGGCGCTGCGCGAGGGGCGGATCGGCAGGCCTCGCCTCGCCTATGCCGAGCTCGACGACGATTTCCTGCCCGCCGCGCCCCATGGCCGCTGGCGCTCGGCCAGCGGCGCGGCCTGGCCCGCCGCCAACGAATATCGCACCGGCTGTACCCTCGAGCATGCCGGATATTATCTCTCCTGGCTGATGATGATGTTCGGGCCGGTGCGCCGGGTGGCGGGCGGCGCGGCGCGGGTGCTCGACGCCGCGCAGACCGGGGCGGGGCACGACACACCCGATTATGCGTCGGCCACGCTGTTCTTCGACGACATGACCGCGCGGCTGACCTGCTCGATCGTCGCGCCCCACGACCACGGCCTGCGCATCTTCGGCGACGACGGCGTGCTGGAGGTGGACGAGGCCTGGGCCAATGCCGCCCCGGTGCGGATCCGCAAGCGCCATGTCGTGCGGCGCCGGCTGATCAACAGCCCCTTTGCGGCACGCGTGCGCCCGATCGGCCCCAGCCATCCGATGATGGGCCGCCGGGGCGCGGCGTCGATGAACTTCGCGCTGGGCGTGGCGGAGATGGCGCAGGCGATCGGCGAGGGAAGGACGCCGCGGCTGGCCGGGGATTTTGCCCTGCATCTGACCGAGGTGTCGCTGGCGATGCAGGCGGGCGGGGATCACCGCATGACCACCAGCTTCGACCATGGCTGCATGACTCCGATGGACTGGGGCGGATGACCCCGCTGCGCTTCGCCGTCATCGGGCGTGGACGGATGGCGGCGGCGATGCGCGCGCTGATCGGCGATGCGCCGCTCGACCACGCCGAGGCGGTCTATATCGCCAGCCGCAATCGCGACCATGCCGGGGATGTCCGCGCGTCGTTGGCTTCGGGGAAGGCGGTGCTGTGCGAGAAACCCTTCGCGATGAGTGCCGCGGAAACCGCCGATCTCCTGTCGCAGGCGCAGCGGTCGGGCCTGCTGTGCATGGAAGCGGTGGCGACGCCCTTCCTGCCCGCGGTGGCCGCCGCGCTCGAAGCGGCCCATGGCGGGCGGCTGGGCACGGTGCGGCGGCTGGAGGCGAGCTTCGGTTATCCGGTGGACGCCGGCAGCCATCCCCGCCTGTTCGATGCCGACGGTGGTGTGTTGGCCGATCGCGCGATCTACCCCCTGATGCTGGCGCTGATCGCCCTCGGGCCCATCGCTGACGCCGAGGCGGAGGTCGAACGTGACGCGGACGGCGTCGACATCGCCGCGCGCTTCCGTGTCGCCCATCGGGGCGGGGCGCGGTCGGACCTGTCGGTCTCCTTCGTCGAACGGCTCGACAATGATCTGTGGATCGAAGGCGACGCAGCCGCTGTGGACGTCGCGCCACCGCTGCTGTCGGCGCAACGGGTTCGTTTCACCCGCCCCGGCGCGGGACGGCGCAGGTGGGGATCTCGCCAGCATCCGTTGATCCGGCACCTCGCCGACATGGGCAGCCGCGCCACGGGCGGCTGGTATGGCCATGGCGGCTCGCCCTATGTTCATGAGATCGCGCATTTCACTGCGCTGTTCCGCGACGGGGCGGTCGAAAGCCCGGTGATCAGCCACGACCGCATGCTCGCCGCCGCCCGGCTGATCGAGGAGGCGCGCAAGGCATGAGGCTCGCCTATCTGCTCAACAGCTATCCGATGACGAGCACCACCTTCATCCGGCGGGAGATCGCCGCGATCGAGCGGGCCGGGGTGCCGGTCAAGCGCTTCGCGGTGCGCCACTGGGCCGAACGGCTGGTGGACCCGCAGGATATGAGCGAGCGCAACCGCACGGAATATCTCCTTACGGGGCAAGGCGGGCGGCTGATCGGCGGCCTCGCGCGCCACGCGCTCTTCCATCCGCGCGGCTTTGCCGAGGCGCTGGAGGCGACCGGAGAGATGCACCGGGCGGCGGGCGGCGGCTTCGTCCGCCATAGCGCCTATCTGACCCAGGCAGTGCGGCTGAAGCGGCGCTGCGTCCAATTGGGCATCGACCATGTCCATGCGCATTTCTCGACCAATGCGGCGGCGGTGGCGATGTTGTGTCGAAGGCTCGGCGGCCCGCGGTACAGCTTCACCGTTCACGGGCCGAACGAGCTCGAGCAGCTGGCGGAGAACAGCGTCGCCGACAAGGTCCGCGATGCCGCCTTCGTCGTCGCGATCAGCGACTATTGCCGAAACCGGCTGATTGCCGAGTTGCCCGCAGATCTGGCCGATCGCGTCAAGGTGGTGCCCTGCGGCATCGAGCTGTCGGATTATCCGGTCACCCCGAACCCGATGAGCGGGAGGTTCCTGTCGGTCGGGCGGCTCTGCCCGGAAAAGGGGCAGGCCGAGATTCCGGCGGCGATCGCAGCGGTGGCGCGCGACCATCCGGGGCTGTCGATCGTGCTGATCGGCGACGGCGAAAGCCGCGCGGCGGTGGAGCGCGAGATCGGCGCCACCGGCACCGGCGGGCGCGTCAAGCTGATCGGCTGGCGCAGCAATGCCGAAGTGCGCCGCCGCATCGGCGAAACCCGCGCGCTCGTGCTACCCAGCCATGCCGAAGGGCTGCCGATTGCGATCATGGAGGCCTTCGCGATGGGCCGCCCGGTGATCACCACGCCGGTCGCCGGCATTCCCGAACTAGTCGACCAGAGCTGCGGATGGCTGGTTCCGCCCGGCGATGCCGATGCATTGGCGGCCGCCATCGGGGCGGCGATGACGGCGACTAAGGGCATGCTGGGCAAGATGGGCCGCGAAGGGCGCAAGCGCGTGGCCGCGCGCCACGATCTCGCAGGCATCGCACCGCGGCTGATCGCGTTGTTCGAAAGCGCGGCGGACTGACCTTCAGACCCGCTCGTCGAGATCCTCGGCGCTGGTCACCCGGTCGCGGCCTTCCAGCTTGGAACGGTAGAGTGCCCGATCGGCCCGCGCGAGCAGCGCGGTCAGCGAGATGTCGCCGGGCCGCAGGCCAGTGACGCCGAAGCTCGCGGTCATGACGACCTGGTTCCGGCCCTCGACGGGCATCGCGGCGATGTCGCGGCGGATCCGCTCGACCACCTCCAGTGCATCCTGGGCCCGGGTGTTGACCAGCAGCAGGGCGAATTCCTCGCCGCCGATCCGGCCGACCAGATCGCCCCGGCGAATCATGCGTTCGATCCTGCTGGCGAAATGCCTGAGCGCGCGATCTCCCGTCGAATGGCCATAACGGTCGTTGACCGCCTTGAAATTGTCGATGTCGGCGACGACCACGGCGAGCGGCTGGCGCTGGCGCTGGGCGTTGCGGATCGCCCGCTCGGCCGACTCCTCGAAGCCGCGCCGGTTGTAGATGCCGGTGAGCTCGTCCGACGTCGCCAGCCGGCGCATGGTCTCGGCCAGGTCGGCGGCCACCAGGAAGACCGAAAACAACCCCACGCCGATGAAGGCAAGCGGATAGAGCAGCACCAGCACGGTACGGAAAAGCTGATAGCGGTCGCTCTCGCCGCTCGCGCCCTGGCCGAGGGCCAGGGTGCCGAGCCCGGCGTCGATCGCGGCGAACAGGATCAGCATCACGATGGTCGCCCGCTCGGGCAGCGATGCGGTGCGCAGCGACCGCGTCACGCTGGCCGCGCCGATCACCAGCATCGAAGCGGCGAAATACAGCCAGAGCGGATCGCGTACGTCGCGTTGCGGGAACAGATAGGTGATCGTGGTGACCATTATCGTCGCCACGCATGCTGCCGCGACCAGCGGCGCCATGTTTGCCTGCGGCCGCCCACGCTGAACGAAGCCGACCGCGAGCAGCGCGTTGGACAGACAGCACAGGCCGACGAGCGACGCGAACAGAAGCGGGTCGTCGCGTTCGTAAAGGCGGAAGAGCAAATTGCCGACCCACTCGATCGTAGCGACGGAAAAGGCCGCCGCCCAGAACATCGCATAGCGCGGCCTGCCGAAGCTGCGCCACGCGATGAGCATCACCGCCGCCAGCATGGCTGCGATGAAAGTCAGCGTGAACACATTTGCGAGCGCTGCGGTCATTGCCCCCCGGAAACAACTGAACCACTCGGGATGAGCAAATCACCCGATAATCATTATCAAATCTGTCTCGATTGGGCCGGTGCCCTGCGGCCAAGCGGCCGAAAATGCAACAGTAAAGCGATGCCGTCTGTACCGTTCTTGGCCAGTTTCCACCATTTTGGATGGGTAAACGGGCGAGTCATGTCGCTTTGCGCACATATCGATCGCCTTTTAGCCATCTCTTCTATGGCCTGCTTGGTTATTAGCGTGGCGAAATGAAGGACGCCGATTCTCCTTCGATCGGCGTCCCTCGATCTCATCGTCACCAGCCGCAGCGCTGACCTTTGTTCTGCGTCTTGAGCCAGCCGATCAGCGGCTTGAAATAGGCGATCATCGCCCTGCCATCGATTTCGCGGCTGCCGGTGAACGCTTGGAGCGCATCGGGCCAGGGCTTCGATTGTCCCATGGCGAGCATCGCATTGAGCTTCTCGCCGACCTTCTTGTCGCCGTAGAAGGAACAACGATGGAGCGGTCCCTTCCAACCCGCCTGGTCGCACGCCGCCTTGTAGAACTGGAATTGCAGGATACGGGCGAGGAAATAGCGCGCATAGGGCGTGTTGCCCGGGATATGATATTTCGCGCCCGGATCGAAATCGCTCTCGTCGCGCGCGACCGGCGGGACGATCCCCTGATATTGCAGGCGCAGGTCGGTCCAGGCCTTGTTGTAGTTTGCCGGCTGAATCTGGCCGCTGAACACGCCCCACCGCCATTTGTCCATCAGCAGGCCGAAGGGCAGGAAGGCGACCTTGTCCATCGCCTGCCGCAGCAGCAGGCCGATATCCTTGTCGGCGCTCGGCACCTTGGCGGGATCGAGCAGGCCGATCTTCACCAGATAGTCGGGCGTGATCGACAGCGCGACGAAATCGCCGATCGCCTCGTGGAAGCCGTCGTTCGCGCCGTCCATGTAGAGCTGCGGCTGCTTGTTGTAGGCGCGTTGGTAATAATTATGGCCGAGCTCATGATGGATGGTGACGAAGTCGTCGGCATTGACCTTGGTGCACATCTTGATGCGCAGATCATCCTTGTTGTCGACGTCCCAGGCCGATGCGTGGCAGACGACCTCGCGGTCGCGCGGCTTGGTGATCTGCGATCGGGTCCAGAAGGTGTCGGGCAGCGGCGCGAAGCCGAGCGAACTGTAGAAGCCCTCGCCCGTCTTCACCATCTTGACCGGGTCATAGCCCTTGGCGACGAGCAGTTCGCCGACGTCATAGCCGACGTCGCCAGCCCCCGGCGGGGCGACGATGTCATAGATATTGCCCCATTCCTGCGCCCACATGTTGCCGAGCAGGTCGGCGCGGATCGGCCCGGTCTTCGCCTGGACGGCGTCGCCATATTTGGCGTTGAGCCTGGCGCGGGTATAGCAGTGGAGCGCGTCGTAGAGCGGCTTCACCTGAACCCACAGCTTGTCCATCATCTTCGCGAAATCGTCGGCGGGCATGTCATAGCCCGCGCGCCACATCGCGCCGAGATCGGCATAGCCCAGGTCGACCGCGCCCTTGTTGGCGATCTCGACCAGCTTGGCATAATCGCCGCGCATCGGCTTGCCGACATTGTCGTGCCAGCTCGTCCACATCTCCTGCAGCTCGGCGGGATTGCGGTTGGTGCCCATCTCGGCTTCGATGTCGGAGCCGTTGATTTCCTGGCCGCGCAGCGTGCCGCGGCCCTTGCCATAGGTCGACTGGAGGCGGGTCGCGAGGTCGTTGAGCTCGCGCGCCGCGCCGGGCGTGTCGGGCGCGGGCAGGACGATGCGCTGCTTGAGCTTGCCCAGCTTGCGCGCGGTGTCATAGCTGAGGCCCTTCACCCCGTCGAAGCGTGCGGCCTCCTTGGCGTAGCGGACCTGCATCTCGGTATCCTGCGCGCCGACGCGCGCGGCCACCGCGTCGGTGTCGTCGGTCAGATAGGTGCTGTTGATCCATTGGACCTGCGCGGCGAAGGTCAGGAAGTCGAGATACTCCTTCTCCGCCGCGGCGACGAACGCGTCGGCTTCGGCGGCGGTGGGGGTGGCGGCCGTCGAGGTGGCGGGCGCTGCGGCCTGGGCCGAGGCAGGCGCCGTCGAGAGCAGCGCGGCCAGCGCCAGCCCCGAGGCGGCGGCCTTGATGATCGTCTTCATGGAAATGTCCCTTGGCAATTTCATGCTGACAGCAGTGTCATCATGCCGCCGGGACGCGGTCAACCCCGTGTATTACGAAGATGAGACGGTTTCAGAACCACGCGGCGATCGCATCGCCCAGATCGGGCAGCGTCACGGCGCTCATATGATTGCCGGGCACCTCGGCGAAGGCGGCATTAGGCAGCGCCGCGGCGAGCGCCCTTGCTGAGCCGTTGTCCTGATCCTCGCTGCCGGTCAGCACGAGGATCGGCAGGTCGAGATCGGCCAGCGCGGCGCGGGGGATGACGGGGAAGCTGTCGAGCAGCAGGAGCAGCGCCTTCGGATCGCCTCTGGTGGTCTTGAGGAAGCCCTCCGCCATCCATTCGGGCGAGAATTTCTGGTGGGTGCCGATGCCTTCGAGCACGCGGCGGAAGAAGCTGACCCGCCCGCCCAGATCGAGCAGACCTTCGAGGCCCATGCCCGCGAGCATCGCCTTGCCGGGCCGCGCACCGCGCACCAGCATCCGTGCGGTGGTGCGCCCGCCCAGCGAATAGCCGCCAAGGTCGTAGCCGCCGGGCGTGAGGCACAACTGATCGATCAGCGCGAGATTGTCGTCGGCGAGGATATCGGGACTGTAGCCGGCCGGATCATGCGGCTTCGCGCTGTCGCCATGCGCGCGCAGGTCGGGCATGATCACCCGCCGCCCTTTCGCCGCCAGCTTTGCGGCGTGGCCATAGCGGACCCAGTTGGTGAAGGCGTTCGAGAACAGCCCATGGATCAGGATGACGGGGCGTCCTTCGGCATCGCCTATCTCGTGCCAGGCCATCTCCGCGCCATTGGCGCCCCGGAAATGGTGGAGGGTGGTTTCAGTCGGGGAGTTTGCCAACGGTGTTCATCCAGCGATCGACGAGCGGCTTGTGCTCGTCGGTCCGGTAGCGCGGCAGGGCGCGGGTGTCGATCCACGCTTCATGCAGGCTTTCCGCGCCGAAATGCGATGTCGGCACGAAGCGCGGCGGATCGTCGAAGCTGCCGACGGTCAGGTCGATATTCTCGCTGTCGGGATAGGCGAAGCCGAGCGGCGTGCCGCAGGCCGAACAGAAAGGCCGCCGCGCGATCGGCGAACTGGAATACCAGTCGGGCTCGCGCTCCCAGCGCAGCGCCGCCTTCTTGAGGTTGACGAAGGCGATCGACACCCCGCCGGTCGCGCGCTGGCACATGCGGCAATGGCAGAGATAGGCCTCGTCCGAGGTGATCGTTGCGCTGTAGCGGATGCGGCCGCACTGGCAGCCGCCGGTCATTGTCGTTTCGTCCATCCGTCCCTTCTGCGTGAGCCCAGCGCAGGCTGGGTCCATCTTTCTTATCTCCGCGACGATCACCGGCAAGCGTGACGCAGGCCGATCCACGCCGTCGACAGCAGGCCGCCGACCGCCGCGATCGCCATGTCCTTCTGCGCGTCGAACATGTCACCTTGCTGGCCATTATAAGCTTCAGCAGAGGCGGGATCCATGAACACCGCTAGCAGCCATTCGAAGATTTCATAGACGCCGCCGACCGCTAGGACGAACATCAGGGCGAAGCTCAGCGCTGCCCGTCTTCCCAATCCGGCATAGCGGCGGACAGCTTCGCTGGTCGGCAGGATCGCGAGCACGCCGAACATGCCATGGACGAGCCGGTCGAACTGGTTGCGCGTGAAGCCGCAAAGCTGGTCGATCGAGGCGCCAGTCAGAGTTCGGCCCCAGGCATCATAGGGTACGTCGCTATAGGTCCAACGCGCAGCGAGATCGTGCAGCAACAGGAAGGCGGCGATGGCGACAACCGATGCGGTCGACAGCGGCCAGCGGCGGAGCAGCGCCGGGGCGAGCAGCATAAGCAGGACGACAGGGCCTAGCTGCAGCCAAGTATTGGGAGGGTAGGTGGCGCCCCAGCCACTAAGCGGCACCGACAAGGCGACGACGGCGATCAGCCCGTATTGAATGGTGGGCAGGCGTGATCCGATCAAATCTCTTCCCCGTCCCTCCCGCGGCGGCGGGAACCTCGTCGCCCCTTGTAAGAGGACGGCGGCGAGATTCCAGCGTCTACCGGAAGGACGGGGAGAGTGTCCGCTTACGCCTTCTTCAGGTGCCGGCGGCCGAGCAGTTCGGCGATCTGGACCGCGTTGAGCGCCGCGCCCTTGCGGAGATTGTCCGAGACGCACCACAGCACCAGACCGTTCTCGACGGTCGGGTCCTCGCGGACGCGGCTGACATAGGTGGCGAACTCGCCGACACACTCGACCGGGGTGACGTATCCGCCGTCCTCGCGCTTGTCGACGAGCATGACGCCCGGGGCCTCGCGCAGGATCTTCTGCGCGTCCTCGGCCGACAGCTCGTTCTCGAGCTCGATGTTGATCGCTTCGGAATGGCCGACGAAGACGGGCACACGGACGCAGGTCGCGGTGACCTTCACCTTCGGGTCCATGATCTTCTTGGTCTCGACGACCATCTTCCACTCTTCCTTGGTGTAGCCGTCGTCGAGGAACTTATCGATGTGCGGGATCACGTTGAAGGCGATCTGCTTGGTGAACTTCTTGGGCTCGGCGGGGTCGCCGACGAAGATGTTGCGGCTCTGTTCGAACAGCTCGTCCATGCCCGCCTTGCCCGCGCCGGAAACCGACTGATAGGTCGAGACGACGACGCGCTTGATCGTCGCCGCGTCGTGCAGCGGCTTCAGCGCGACGACCATCTGCGCTGTCGAGCAGTTCGGGTTGGCGATGATGTTGCGCTTCTTATAGCCGTCGATCGCCTCGGGGTTCACCTCTGGCACGATCAGCGGCACGTCCGGATCCATCCGGTAGAGCGACGAATTGTCGATCACGGTGCAGCCCGCCGCCGCCGCCTTGGGCGCGTAGATCTTGGTCGCGTCGGAGCCGATCGCGAACAGCGCGATGTCCCAGCCCGACCAGTCGAAATGCTCGATATTCTGGACCTTGTACTGCTTTCCGGTCTCGCCAAAGTCGATCATGTCGCCCTGGCTGCGCGCGGAGGCGACGACCGCCAGATCGTCGAGCGGGAATTCGCGCTCGGCCAGGATGTTCAGCATTTCGCGGCCCACATTGCCGGTGGCACCCGCGACGACGACACGATAGCCCATCTTTGTTTTCCTTAAACTTGGGCGTCGGCCCGGCAAGCGCGCCGGTTCCGACAAGGATGTGAATAGGTCCAGATATGCAAACGGCCGGTCTCCCTGGGGAGCCGGCCGCCTGCGAGGTTTGGTAGGGAGAGCCTGTCCTTAGGCTTCCTGGGCCTCGGCGGCCGGCTTATGGTCGCGACGCTCTGCAATACGCGCCGATTTACCGGTGCGGCCACGCAGATAGTAGAGCTTCGCGCGACGCACGACACCCTTGCGGACGACCTCGATCGAGTCGACGTTCGGCGAGTAGAGCGGGAAGACGCGCTCGACGCCTTCGCCGAACGAGATCTTGCGGACGGTGAAGGACGAACCCATGCCCTTGTTCGAGCGCGCGATGCAGACGCCTTCATAGGCCTGGACGCGGGTACGCTCGCCTTCGACGACCTTCACGCCGACGCGCAGGGTGTCACCGGGGCGGAATTCGGGAATCTTCTTCGATTCGTTGAACTTGGCAATCTGCTCGGCTTCGAGCGTCTGGATGAGGTTCATCTCATCATTCCTTCTTCTGTCGCCGCGCGCCAGAGGGAGACTTGACCCGAGCGCCCTCATGGCGCTCCCAAAGGTCCGGCCTCCTTAGCCTTGTATCCTTCTCCGCCATCGCTTTACGCCAGGCGTCGATCTTCGCATGATCCCCAGATCGCAGCACCTCGGGGATCGTGCGCCCTTCCCACTCAGCAGGTCGGGTATAATGCGGATATTCGAGCAGCCCCGCTTCGAAGCTCTCGTCATCCCCGCTATCGGGGGCGCCCATTACGCCGGGAAGCAAGCGAATGCAAGCATCGAGCAGCACCAGAGCGCCCATTTCACCGCCCGAAAGGATATAGTCGCCGATCGAGACCGGTTCGATCGGCCGCCCCTCGAACAGCCGCTCGTCGATTCCCTCGAACCGGCCGCAGAGAATCGTGACCCCCGGCCCCGCCGCAAGGCTGCGCACGCGCGCCTGCGTCAGGGGCGCACCGCGTGGCGTCATCGCCAGTACCGGCGCGGCGGGATTGGTCTCCAGCGCATGATCGACCGCGCGCCCCAGCACGTCCGCACGCATCACCATCCCCGCGCCACCCCCTGCGGGCGTGTCGTCGACCGAGCGGTGTTTGTCGGTCGCGAAATCGCGAATCTGCATCGGATTGCAGGACCATTTCCCCTCCGCCATCGCGCGGCCCGCCAGCGATATGCCGAGTGGGCCAGGGAACATCTCCGGATAGAGAGTCAGGATGGTGGCTCTGAACATCATTCAGACCTGTTCCAGTTCTCGATGCGCAATCCCGGAATGTCTTGGAAGTCTCGTTCGTTGTTCGTGACGAGCGTCAGTCCCAGAGACAAAGCGTGGGCGGCAATCAGTCGATCATAGCGCGCACGTCGAAAGGGCAGGCCGGCATAGACGTCCGCTGCCGCTCTATCGAAGGGCAGGGGTGGAACAAGATCAAATAGCTTGATCGCCGCCGCGCGTTTTGGCCCATCGGGCGCGGGAATGCCGTGGATGACTTCGGCGTAGCTGATCATCGAAGTGACAACGCTCCCGCGCACGCAGCGAGATAGCCGCCCTGCGGGCACGCTTTGCGCGTCCGCCAACACGTAGATGCAGATGTTGGAATCGAGTAAGAAGAGAGCGTCAGTCACGCCGGAGCAGCTTCCCCTCCCAGTCGAGTTCCCGCTCCTCAAACTCTCGCTCTTCAGGTGTGAAGGGCCTGAAGCCCGGAATTGAACCTGCGATACCGGTCAAGTCGATAAGCTTGGGGGATTGGTCGGCGGGCCTGAAGCTATATTCGCCCCGCTCTTCGCGAACGACCACCTCTGTCCCCTCCTTCAAGCCCAACGCCTTCGGCAGACGCAGCGCAACCGAATTACCGGATTTGAAGATTTTGGCGCGATATTCCTCGCTCATCACGACCTCCGTATATACATCATGTATATACTTCGTCCGTGAGATTTACAACACCCGCCGTGCGACGAGATCGGTGCAGATCGCCAGCAGCCCGCCCGCCACCACGAGCAACCCGAACATCAAGCTCCACCCGGCGATCCTGGCATCGCCGGTCGCCAGCAAGGCGATTGCGAGTGCGATGGGCGGCAGCACTACTTGCGCCGAGGCGGCAACAAAGCGGACATGCGCCGGCAGGCCCTTCTTGCGGGTGCGCACCACGCCATAGGCGATGATCAGCAGATAGACGCTGCCGATCAGCAGGAAGAGGGTGGGCGCATTCATTCGACGAACTCCGGATCGATCAGCAGGCGATCGGCCTCGACCGTCACCGCCTTGGCGACGGGGACCATGAAGCGCTTGCCGTCGGGTTTCTCGATCTCGAGCACGTCGCCCGCGCCGAAATCCTCGACCAGCACGGCGGTGCCGATCGGCTCGCCATCGGCGAGGCAGGGCAGGCCGATCAGGTCGATATGATAATATTCGCCCTCGCCCAGCGGCGGCAGCGCCGATCGTGGCACGCTCAGCTGGGTGCCGCGCAGCGCCTCGGCGTCGTTGCGGTCGCGGATCTCGGCGAAGCGCGCGACCGCGCCGTTCGGGCCGGGCCGGATCGACTTCAGGGTGAAGGTCCGCCCGCCGCCGGTAAGCGACGGGTAGACGCTCAGGTCATCGCTGAACAATTTGAGTCGCACTTCGCCCGTCACGCCATGCGCGCCGATGATGGCGGCGAGCGTGACGGTGCGATCGTCGGTCATGCCGGGGCTCAGCCCTGGGCTTCTTCCTCGGCGGCCGCTTCGGCCGGAGCTTCCTCGGCCGGGGCTTCGGCGGCGGCTTCCTCAGCGGCGGGCGCTTCGGCGGCGACGTCCTCGGTCACTTCCTCAGCGGCCTCCTCGACGGCCGGGGCGGCAGCGGCTTCGGCGGCAGCCTCATTGGCGGCGTCGATCTTGGCCTGACGCTCCTCGGCGCGCTCGACGGCCTTCTCGCCCGGCTTGCCCTTGTTGGGGTTGTTGCGGACGGCGCGCTCCTTGATGCCGGCAGCATCGAGGAAACGGGCGACGCGATCGGTCGGCTGCGCGCCGACGGACAGCCAATGCTTGGCGCGATCGGCGTCGATCTGAACGCGGTTTGCGTCATCCTTGGCGAGGAGCGGGTTGTACGAACCAATCTTCTCGATGAAGGCGCCGTCGCGCGGGCTGCGCGAGTTGGCGACGACGATGCGGTAATAAGGACGCTTCTTGGCGCCGCCACGGGCGAGACGGATGGAAACGGACATTGGGAACTTCCTTTCTGATAATCTGATCTAAATCGAGCTAAGTGCTTATTTCTTCTTCATGAAATTCTGAAAGCCGGGGGGCAGGCCCGGGGGCGTGCCGGGAAGGCCCGGAAGCCCGCCGCCGCCCGGCATCGGGGGCAGGCCGCCCGCGCCACCGCCGCCGAGCAGACCGCCAAGGCCCCCCCCGCCGCCGCCGAGCAGCGCACCGAGGCCCTTGAGGCCGCCCATCTTCTTCATCTTCTTCATCACGGTCGACATCTCCTGATGCATCTTCAGGAGCTTGTTGACGTCCTGCACCGTGGTGCCGGAGCCCTTGGCGACGCGGATCTTGCGCTTGGCGTTGAGCAGTTCGGGCTTGGCGCGCTCCTTGGGCGTCATCGATCCGATGATCGCGTCCATCCGCACCAGCACCTTGTCGTCGGCGGCGCCGGAGGCCATCGCCTGCTTCACCTGCTTGATCCCGGGCAGCATCGCGGCGAGGCCCGACAGGCCGCCCATCCGCGACATCTGGCGGAGCTGGTTGCGCAGGTCGTTCATGTCGAACAGGCCCTTGGCCATCCGCGCGGCAAGCGCCTCGGCCTCCTCGACCTTGATCGTCTCGGCGGCCTTCTCGACGAGGCTGACGACGTCGCCCATGCCGAGGATGCGGCCCGCGACGCGCTGCGGCTGGAACAGCTCGATGCCGTCCAGCTTCTCGCCGGTGCCGACGAACTTGATCGGCTTGCCGGTGACGGCGCGCATCGACAGTGCGGCGCCACCGCGCGCGTCGCCGTCCATCCGGGTCAGCACCACGCCGGTCAGCGACACCTGTTCGGAGAAGCTTTTGGCGACATTGACCGCGTCCTGGCCGGTCAGCGCGTCGACGACGAGCAGGATTTCTTCCGGATCGGCGACCGACGCGACCGCCTTCATCTCCTCCATCAGCGCCTGATCGACGTGGAGGCGGCCGGCAGTGTCGAGCAGCAGCACATCGAAGCCCTGGAGCTTCGCGGCCTGGAGCGCGCGCCGGGCGATGTCGACCGGCTGCTGGCCCGCGACGATCGGCAGTGTGGCCACCGACGCCTGGGTGCCGAGGACGGCGAGCTGCTCCTGGGCGGCCGGGCGGTTGACGTCGAGCGACGCCATCATGACCTTCTTGCGGCCCTTCTCGGTCAGCCGCTTGGCGATCTTGGCCGTGGTCGTCGTCTTGCCCGAGCCTTGCAGACCGACCATCATGACGATCGCGGGCGGGGTGACATCGACGTTCAGGTCCGCCGCTTCGGACCCGAGCATCTCGACCAGCGCGTCATGAACGATCTTGACGACCTGCTGCCCCGGGGTGACCGAGCGCAGGACGTTCTGGCCCACCGCCTGTTCGGTCGCCTTCTCGACGAACTCGCGGACGACGGGCAGGGCGACATCGGCTTCGAGCAGCGCGATGCGGACTTCGCGCATCGCCTCGCGCACGTCCGATTCGGTAAGCGCGCCACGGCCGCGCAGGCGGTCGAAGACCCCACCCAGCCTTTCGCTCAGACTCTCGAACATGCGTTCACTCCTATGCGCCGAAGCGCCGAAATTGCTGACTTACAGGTGCAAAACGCAAACGACGCCGGCGGGCGAAACCTCGCCGGCCAGCGTGCATCCGTGGACGCGTCCAATGCTGTGCTGTCTGTAAGACGAGGCGGGCCTTAATCCGGAAGTGGCCGGAAAGCAAGATTTGTCGCAATGCAGCACCTTGCCAGTCCAACCATGTTGGCGTACCGGGACCCGCGTCAGCCCAAGGCCGATATGACGCCATTTCTGGCGAGGCCGCACCGGGCTCCGGGCACTTCATGGGGATGGGAATATTATGAGCGTCTACCTGGATTATCTCGCCGAAATCGAAAGCCGGAGAATTCAGGGGCTCTCGCCCAAGCCGATCGACGATGGCGGCCTGGTCTTCGAGATCATCGCGATCATCAAGGAAGCCGGCAACGAGCATCGCGCCGACGCGCTGAAGTTCTTCATCTACAACACCCTGCCGGGCACGACGAGCGCCGCCGCCGTCAAGGCTGGCTTCCTCAAGCAGATCATCCTGGGCGACGTGACCGTCCCCGAGATCACGCCCGCCTTCGCGCTCGAGCTGCTGTCGCACATGAAGGGCGGCCCCTCGATCGAGGTGCTGCTCGACATCGCGCTGGGCGACGCGCCCGCGATCGCCGAGGCGGCGGGCGAGGTGCTGAAGACCCAGGTCTTCCTCTACGACGCCGACATGCACCGGCTGAGCGAGGCCCATGCCGCGGGCAACGCGATCGCCACGGCCGTGCTGGAAAGCTATGCCAAGGCGGAGTTCTTCACCAAGCTTCCCGATGTCGAGGACGAGATCAAGGTCGTCACCTTCATCGCGGGCGAGGGCGACATCTCGACCGACCTGCTCTCCCCCGGCAACCAGGCGCATTCGCGCTCGGACCGCGAACTCCATGGCCAGTGCATGATCTCGCCCGAGGCTCAAGCGGCGATCGTCGCGCTCAAGGCGCAGCACCCCGACAAGCGCGTGATGCTGATCGCCGAGAAGGGCACGATGGGCGTGGGTTCGTCGCGCATGTCGGGCGTGAACAACGTCGCGCTGTGGACCGGCAAGCAGCAGAGCCCCTATGTCCCCTTCGTCAACTATGCGCCGGTCGTCGCGGGCACCAACGGCATCTCGCCGATCTTCGCAACCACGGTCGACGTGACCGGGGGCATCGGCGTCAATCTCAAGAACTGGGTCAAGAAGACCGGTCCCGATGGCAAGCCGATCATCAACAATGACGGCAACCCGGTTCTCGAGGAGAAATTCTCGGTCGAGACCGGCACCGTCCTGAAGATCGACGTCAAGAACAAGAAGCTGTGCGACGAGGACGGCAAGGAACTGGTCGACGTCGCCGCCGCGTTCACGCCGCAGAAGATGGAGTTCATGAAGGCCGGTAGCTCCTATGCCATCGTCTTCGGCAAGAAGCTCCAGACCTTCGCCGCGCGCACCCTGGGCGTCGAACCGACCCCCGTCTTCGCACCGAACAAGGAAATCACCGTTGATGGCGTGGGCCTGACCGCGGTCGAGAAGATCTTCAACCGCAACGCCGTCGGCGTCACCCCGGGCAAGGTGCTGCACGCGGGATCGGACGTGCGGGTCAAGGTGAACATCGTCGGTTCGCAGGATACCACTGGCCTGATGACCGCGCAGGAACTGGAAGCAATGGCGGCGACCGTCATCTCGCCGCTCGTCGACGGCGCCTATCAGTCGGGCTGCCACACCGCGTCGGTGTGGGACAAGAAAGCCCAGGTGAATATCCCGAAGCTGATGTCCTTCATGAACAATTTCGGCCTGATCACCGCGCGTGACCCGAAGGGCGTCTATCATGCGATGACCGACGTGATCCACAAGGTGCTCAACGACATCACGGTCGACGACTGGGCGATCATCATCGGCGGCGACAGCCACACGCGCATGTCGAAGGGCGTCGCCTTCGGTGCGGACTCGGGCACCGTGGCGCTGGCGCTGGCGACCGGCGAGGCGACCATGCCGATCCCGCAGTCGGTCAAGGTCACCTTCAAGGGCAAGATGAAGCCGTGGATGGATTTCCGCGACGTCGTCCATGCCACCCAGGCGCAGATGCTGGCCCAGACCGGCGGCGAAAACGTCTTCCAGGGCCGGGTCATCGAAGTCCATATCGGTACGCTGCTGGCCGATCAGGCCTTCACCTTCACCGACTGGACCGCCGAGATGAAGGCCAAGGCCTCGATCTGCATCTCGAATGACGAGACATTGATCGGATCTCTGGAAATCGCCAAGGCGCGCATCCAGATCATGATCGACAAGGGCATGGATAATGCCGCCGGCACGCTGGCGAATCTGATCGCCAAGGCCGACACCCGCATCGCCGAAATCCGCATGGGTGAGAAGCCCGCACTGTCGCCCGACGACAATGCGCAATATTTCGCCGAGATCGTTGTCGATCTCGACGTGATCGACGAGCCGATGATCGCCGATCCGGACGTCAACAACGTCGATGTGTCGAAGCGCTACACCCACGATACGATCCGCCCGGTGTCCTATTATGGCGGCACCAAGAAGGTCGATCTGGGCTTCATTGGTTCGTGCATGGTGCACAAGGGCGACATGAAGATCCTCGCGCAGATGCTCAAGAACATCGAGGCGACCGACGGCAAGGTCGAGTTCAAGGCGCCGCTCGTCGTCGCGCCGCCGACCTACAACATCGTCGACGAGCTCAAGGCCGAGGGCGACTGGGAGATCCTCCAGAAATATTCGGGCTTCGAGTTCGACGACGCGAACCCGAAGACGGCGAACCGCACCGAATATGAGAATATCCTCTATCTTGAGCGTCCGGGCTGCAACCTGTGCATGGGCAATCAGGAGAAGGCCGCGAAGGGCGACACCGTCCTCGCTACCTCGACCCGCCTCTTCCAAGGCCGCGTCGTCGAGGACAGCGCCAACAAGAAGGGCGAATCGCTGCTGGCGTCGACCCCGGTCGTGGTGCTGTCGACCATCCTCGGCCGCACCCCGAGCGCCGACGAGTATAAGGCGGCCGTCGATGGGATCGACCTGACCAAGTTCGCTCCGCCGGTAGCGGCGTAAGGAAAAAATTCCTCCCTCCTCGGGGGAGAAGGATTGAAGAAAAAGGGGCCGGCCCGCTCATGCGGACCGGCCCCTTTTTGCGTCCCTGGCGCAGCGTAGCGGGCGGTCAGACTATCCGAGCATGGACATGCGGCGGTTTCGGGGTCGAGCCGGGTGAGCACCAGACCTCCTCGCGCACTGTCCAGCCGGCCTGAGCATAGACGTGGCGGCACGGCCCGTTGCGCTCGGTGGTGAGAAGGGTCGCGCTCAGTGGCGCGGACTGCGCCGCCTCGATCATCGCCAATGCGGCCTGCTCGATGCCGAGGCCGAACACCCGGCAGCTCATGACGAACTGCGGAATGTGGCCTTGGTCGATGACGATGACGCCCACCAGCCCGTAGATGGTGAAGCGGTCGCGAGCCGTGAAGGTCCACCAATGGCCGCCGGTCGCGAAATGCGCGCGCGCTTCCTCGTGGGTCCAGCGGCCGCCATTGGTGTTGAACTGGTTGGTCTTGTTGAGCAGTTCGAAAGCCCGCTCGAACTGGGGGTGGTCGTCGCCGTCGATCCGCCGCAGCTCCACATCGATGCCGAGATCGGCGAGGAATGAGTCGTCGCCCATCTCGCGGCGAGCCTCTTCGCGCGCAACCTGTCCTTGCACCATCTCGGTGCGCGTCGCGGATTCGGCGCTGATCGTCGCTACCTGGCTCTCAGGGCTCCACAGCAGGATACGCCGCCAATCCTGGTGCGGAGCCTCGAGGACCCGCACTTCGGGCAGCGCCCGCTTCACGGCCGCACGCTCGACCGGGTTGTCGTCGATATAGACCACCGAGTCCGGCAGGACGTTGGCCTCGCGGATCGCATCGGCGAGATTCTGGCTCTTCGGCTGCCAGTTGATCTTGCGGATCGCGAAATCGGCCATCGACAGGCGGCCGCCGAACAGGTGCGCCATGATCTCTTCGGCGCGGGCCGCGTCGTTCTTGCTGATGATCCCCAGCAGGATTCCCCGCTGCTTGAGGACCAGCAGCGACTCGGCGAAGCCCAGCGGCCAGCCCTCGATACGGTCCTGGTCGAGGGCCATCAGGTCGGATTCCGCCGGTATGCCGCGCCAAAGCGTATCGTCCAGGTCGACGCAGACCATCTTGACCCGGTCGGTGCCGCGCAAGGTGCGCAGCATGGCGAAGGCCTCGTCCCAAACCTCGTCGATGAAGCCCTCGACGTCGAAGCGATGGAGCTCGGACAGCGGCTTGGTGGGATCGAGCCGCCCGACGTCGCAGACCGAATCGAAATCGCTGATCAGCCCGCCATGGGCATAGAGCCAGAAGGCGTCGTCCTGCACATAGCGCCGCCCGAACGCTGCGGCGCATTGCTCCATGTCGAGTATGTGCCCGCCAGGATAATCGTCGACCAGGTCGCTGAGCTGGCGATTGAGCCGCTGGAGGAAATAGGCGGGATTGCGCGAATCGTAGCGCGGCATCAATCGGCCGAGCGCGCCGCGCTGGGGTAAGGGATAGTTGAGGAAGAAGGTCGGCCGGTCCTCGCTGGCGCCGCCGAGTTTGCCCAGCACGCGCTTCAGGCGCTGGCGTGAGCTGATAAGGGTCGCTTCGGACCCGTCCGCCTGCTCCTCGAAGCGGGCCTGCATCACGATCACTTCCGGATATAGATAGCGCAGCGGCACCTGGACGATCCGGAAATCGCCGCGATCGGCCTCCTCGATAAGCTGACCATTATAGTCGAAGGGTAGAAGATCGACCGCGATCCCCGGCGCCTTGCGCGCGAGCACGTCCCGCCACCGGTCGAAGACGCATCCGCCGAGGAGCGACACGCGCTCGATCCGGTCGGGGGTAACGCGCAGGTCTGAGGGGACATAGAAGCTGCTCATTGCACGCCCCTAGCTGTGGAGCGCGCGCATTTGCAAGGCGGGCTCCCGAGCAAGTATTTCCGGTCAAAGGAAAGAGCCGGCCCGCAGTGGCGGACCGGCCCCCGTCCCTGGTGTGGCGTCGGTTATGCCGCCAGCTTGCGCAGCACGTACTGGAGGATGCCGCCGTTGAGGAAATATTCGAGTTCGTTGACGGTATCGATCCGGCAGCGGGTCTCGAAGGTCTCGGTCGAGCCGTCGGCGCGGGTCAGCTTCACCGATACGGTCTGGCGCGGGCGGAGGCCTGCGACATTCTCGATCGTGAAGGTCTCGGTGCCATCGAGCTTGAGGGTGTTGCGGTCGGTGCCTTCCGCGAACTGCAGCGGCAGCACGCCCATGCCGACCAGATTCGAACGGTGGATGCGCTCGAAGCTTTCGGTGATCACCGCGCGGACGCCGAGCAGGTTGGTGCCCTTCGCCGCCCAGTCGCGCGACGAGCCGGTGCCATATTCCTTGCCGGCGATGACGACCAGCGGGGTGCCCTCGGCCTTGTATCTCATCGCGGCGTCGTAGATCGCCATCACCTCGCCCGACGGTATGTGCCGGGTCATGCCCCCCTCGACGCCGGGGATCATCTGGTTCTTGATGCGGATATTGGCGAAGGTACCGCGCATCATGATCTCATGATTGCCGCGGCGCGCGCCATAGCTGTTGAAGTCGGCCTTCGACACCTGATGCTCGGTCAGGAAACGGCCTGCCGGGCTGTCGAGCTTGATCGAACCCGCCGGGCTGATGTGATCGGTGGTGATCGAATCGGCGAAGATCGCCAGAGGCCGCGCCTCGATGATGTCCTGCACCGGGGCCGGGGTCATCGACATGCCCTCGAAATAGGGCGGGTTGGCGACATAGGTCGAACCGGCGCGCCACGTGTAGGTGTCGGAGCCCTCGACCTCGATCGCCTGCCAGTTCTTGTCGCCCTGGAAGACGTTGGCATAGCGGCTCTTGAACATCTCGCTGTCGATCGCGGCGGCGACGGTGTTCGCGACCTCCGCGGTCGTCGGCCAGATGTCCTTCAGGTAGACCGGCTTGCCGTCTTCGGTCGTACCGATCGGCTCCTTGGTGATGTCGCGCGCGGTGGTGCCGAAGATCGAATAGGCGACGACCAGCGGCGGCGAGGCCAGATAGTTGGCGCGCACGTCGGGCGACACCCGGCCCTCGAAGTTGCGGTTGCCCGACAGCACCGCCGAAGCGACGAGGTCGTTGCCGTTGATCGCCTTGGAGATCGGATCGGGCAAGGGGCCCGAATTGCCGATGCAGGTGGTGCAGCCATAGCCGACCAGGTTGAAACCGATCGCATCGAGATCCTTGGTCAGGCCGGCCTTGTCGAGATAGTCGCTGACGACCTGCGATCCGGGCGCGAGGCTGGTCTTCACCCAGGGCTGTGCCTTGAGGCCGTAGGCGTGGGCCTTGCGCGCCACCAGGCCGGCCGCGACCATTACCGATGGGTTGGACGTATTGGTGCAGCTGGTGATCGCGGCGATCACGACGTCGCCATGGCCGATCGTGAAATCCTCGCCTTCGACGTCGACGCGCTTGTCGCCCTCGTCGCCCTTCTTATAGCCCGAGGCGAGTTCATTGTTGAAACCCTCGTCGACAGAGCTCAGCAGCACACGATCCTGCGGGCGCTTCGGTCCGGCGAGCGACGGCTGGACGGTCGACATGTCGAGTTCGAGGCTGTCGGTGAACACGGGGTCCTTGGCGGTCGCATCGCGCCAGAAGCCCTGCTCCTTCGCATAGGCCTCGACCAGCGCGATATTCTCCTCCGAACGGCCGGTGAGGCGCATATAGACGAGGGTCGCGTCGTCGATCGGGAAGAAGCCGCAGGTCGCGCCATATTCGGGCGCCATATTGGCGATCGTCGCGCGGTCGGCGAGTGAAAGCGAATCGAGGCCGGGGCCGTAAAATTCGACGAAGCGGCCGACCACGCCCTTGGCGCGGAGCATCTGAGTGACCGTCAGCACCAGATCGGTGGCGGTGATGCCTTCGACCAGCGTGCCCGACAGCTTGAAGCCGACGACCTCGGGGATCAGCATTGATACCGGCTGGCCAAGCATCGCGGCCTCGGCCTCGATGCCGCCGACGCCCCAGCCGAGCACGCCGAGACCGTTGACCATCGTGGTATGGCTGTCGGTGCCGACACAGGTGTCCGGATAGGCGACTTCGACGCCCGATCCGTCTGCCGAGGACCACACCGCCCGGGCGATATTCTCCAGGTTCACCTGGTGGCAGATGCCGGTGCCGGGGGGCACCACCTTGAAATTGTTCAGCGCCTTGGAGCCCCAGCGCAGGAACTCGTACCGCTCGCCGTTGCGGGCATATTCGAGCGCGACATTCTCCTCGAACGCCTTGGGGGTGCCGAAGCTGTCGACCATCACCGAATGATCGATGACGAGGTGGACGGGAACCAGCGGATTGATCTTGTGGGCATCGCCGCCGAGCTTGGTCATCGCATCGCGCATCGCCGCGAGATCGACGACGCAGGGGACGCCGGTGAAATCCTGCATCAGCACGCGGGCGGGGCGATACTGGATCTCGCGCTCGGATTTGCGCTCCTTCACCCAGTCGACGATCGCCTGGACGTCTTCGACGGTGACGGTGGTGCCATCCTCGAAGCGCAGGAGATTTTCCAGCAGCACCTTCATCGAGAAGGGCAAGCGCGAGATGTCGCCGAGTTTCTCCGCCGCCTTGGCGAGCGAATAATAGGCATAATGCTTGCCATCGACGTTGAGGGTGGAGCGGGTTTTGAGCGTGTCCTGACCGACGGCCGTCATTGCTATCGCCTTATGCTGCAGATGCGAGAGTCGTCGGGGATATAGTAAGCGGTTCGGCTCAGGGAAAGGGCTGGAGCGGTCGTTTCGGATACATGCGCACGATCGCCGCGGCGGGGCGTGCAGTTCCCGCCGCGGCGGCGATCGAGATGAAGCCGGTCCGGTTAGCTTCGCTCGATCGGTCTCCCCAGGTCGGCAAAAGCCTGCGACACCGCCTGTGCGCTCGACAGCACCCCGATCCCGCTGTCGATCCCGCAAAGATTGCACAGGATCTCATGGCCGAGCCGGGGCTGGTCGCGCGACAGCGATACCGCCCGCAGCAGCATCGATTCGGCGACCGTCATCCGGCAGCAGCAGGACGGCGCGATCATGATCGACTGGTGTGAGGCGCGGGCCAGTTCGGCCATCAGCGCGCGCAGCAGCACCAGCGGGCGGCGGAAGGACAGGCCGAAGGCGCCGATCAGCATGCTCGCGGCCTGCGCGTCGCCCAGCCCGCCGACCCCCATGCGCCGGACACCGTGCAGAAACAGCCGTGCGCCGCTGTCGTCAGGGGCGCTGTGGGGCAGCAGGCGGGCGGTCGGCTCGGCATGCTCGGACATGATCTCTCCTCTCGGTTCAGCAGGAGAACAGCATATTTGATATTGCGAGTCAATCGCAATAAAGGGTCATGGGGGGTTATTTGTGGTTGTTCGGTCGTTCAGGGAGCCGAGCGCTTTTATTCGTCATCCTGAACTTGGGCGTGTCCACCAGTTGACATTTGAATGCGTGAGAAATCCCGAATTTTAGCCGTCATGCTGAACTTGTTTCAGCATCCACTCCTCCACGGGAGCACCGGAGCAGGTGGCATGGTGGACCCTGAAACAAGTTCAGGGTGACGGTAACCTGTTAGAAGTCGTACCAATCTTCAACCAGCGGCGCATTCTTCACGGCCAAGTGATGACACGCCCTGATTTCAGGATCCACCGTGAGGCTGGAGTGAAGGGAAGGACTCTTGCGGCAAAGCTGAACAAAGTTCCCCAAAATTGCTCGGGCGGCTGAGTGGATGCTGAAACAAGTTCAGCATGGCGGCGTGAGGGCGCGAGTTCTTCGCCTCAGTCGACCACCGTCCCATTCGCTTCGAGTACCCGTCCGGCCAGATAGAGCGAGCCGCCGACCAGCACCACCGGGGGGGCTTCGTCCCTCGTGGCGGCGATGGCGGCGATCGCCTCGGCGACATCCGCGGCCGGGGTCGCGCGCAGCCCCGCCAGTCCCGCGATCTCGGCGAGCCGCGCGGGCGTGTGATGGGGATGGCCGGGAACCGGCACCATCTGGAAGCGGGCGTGGACCTGTCCCATCGCCGCAAGGAAGCCGGAGGCATCCTTGTTTTCCAGCAGGCCGAGGATGATGTGAAGCGGCCGGCCGGCCGCGACGTGGCCGCGCAGGAAGTCGCCGATCACGCGCCCCGCCGATGGGTTGTGGCCGCCATCGATCCACAGTTCGGACCCGGGCGGCAGTTGCGCGACGATATGCCCGTTACGCAGATGCTGGAGCCGCGCGGGCCAATTGGCCCAGCCCATCGCCGCGCGCAGCGCCGAGGCCGGGATGGCCAGCGCAGACTGATGCCGCAGCATCGCCACGGCCAGCCCGGCATTCTGGGCCTGATGGTGGCCGGCGAGCCCCGGCAGCGGCAGATCGAGCTTGCCCTGCGCATCGCGATAATGGAGCCGGTTCTGATAGGCGGCGGCGTCCCACGAGCCGCCCTTGACGTGCCAGGTCGCGCCTGCCGCGCCGATCGCCTGACCGATGCGGTTGGCGACCGTTTCCGGATAATGGAGGGTGACGATCGGCACGCCGGGCTTGGCGATACCGGCTTTCTCGCCCGCGATCGCCTCGATCGTGTCGCCGAGGAAGCTCTGATGGTCGAGCCCGAGCTGGGCAATGCCGCAGATCAGTGGTTCCGGGATGATGTTGGTGGCGTCGAGCCGCCCGCCGAGCCCGACCTCGATGATGCACGCATCGGCGGGTGCACGCGAGAAGGCGAGCAGCGCCGCGGCGGTGGTCACCTCGAAGAAGCTCGCGCCGATATCCCCGCCCACTTCGAGCACCTCCGCGAGCAGCGGCGCCAGTTCCTCATCGGTGATCAGCTCGCCCGCGATGCGGATCCGCTCGTTGAAGCGGACGAGGTGCGGGCTGGTGAAGACATGCGCCGACATTCCCGCCGCCTCGATCGCGGCTCGCAGATAGGCGCAGGTCGATCCCTTGCCGTTGGTCCCGGCGACATGGAAGACCGGCGGAAGGCTGCGCTCGGGATGGCCCAGCCGCTCCATCAGCCGCGCGATCCGGTCGAGCCCGAGGATGTCGGCGCCCGGCGAGAGCAGGCTCAGGCGATCGAGCTGGGCCTGAACGGCGGGATCGGTCGAGGTGGCGTGGTCGGGCATCTTTACTCCCCTCCCTGCCCAGGAGTTTCAGGTCGGTCATGCCCCCGGCATGACCTAAACAGTCCGGGGGACTGTCTACCTGAAACTGGCAGGGGGTGAATTACGCTGGCTGGAGTGGCAAACGGGCTCGTTGATCCATCCGGACCGACCCACCCCCAGCCCCTCCCTTGGCAGGGAGGGGAGCTTTTCACGCCGCCTTCTTCCCAGGGCAGAGATAGTCGATCAGCCGCGCCAGTTCGGCGCGCAGGTTCGCGCGCTCGACAACCATGTCGAGCATGCCGTGTTCGAGCAGATATTCGGCGCGCTGGAATCCCTCGGGCAGCTTCTCGCGGATCGTCTGCTCAATCACGCGCTGGCCGGCGAAACCGATCAGCGCACCCGGTTCGGCGATCTGAACGTCGCCGAGCATCGCATAGGAGGCGGTGACGCCGCCCGTCGTGGGGTCGGTCATCACGACGATATAAGGCAGGCCTGCCTCGCGCAGCTGCGCGATCGCGACGGTGGTCTTGGGCATCTGCATCAGCGAGAGGATGCCCTCCTGCATGCGCGCGCCGCCTGCCGCGGTGAAGATGACATAGGGGCACTGGTCGGCGATCGCCGCCTCGACCCCGGCGACGAAGGCGGAGCCGACTGCCAGGCCCATCGAACCGCCCATGAAGGCGAAATCCTGGACGCCGACGACCGCCTTGAAACCCTCTATCGTGCCGCGCGCGTTGATCAGCGCATCCTGTTCGCCGGTCTTGGAGCGCGCCTCCTTCATCCGGTCGGTGTAGCGCTTGGAGTCGCGAAACTTCAGCGGATCTTCACGCACCGCAGGCGCGGGCAACAGCGTGTAGACGCCGTTGTCGAACAGCTGGTCGAAGCGCGCGTCGGGCCCGATCCGGCCATGATGGCCGCATTTCGGGCAGACCGACAGATTTTCCTCATATTCCTTGGCGAAGATCATCTGCTGGCAGGACGGACATTTGTGCCACAGATTGTCCGGCGACTCGCGCTTGGCGATGAAGGATATCTTCTTGCGGACGCTATCGAGCCAGCTCATGCGGCCTTCTCCTTTGCCGCGCGGCGAACCGCGGCGCTCAGGGTGGATATGAATTCGCGGACCGACCCGGCGGCATTCGCGCCATATTCGCCGATCAGGTCGACGATCGCCGAACCGACGACGACGCCGTCGGCGACCCGGCCGATCGCCTCGGCCTGTTCGGGGCCGCGCACCCCGAAGCCGACCGCGACGGGCAGGTCGGTCGCCGCCTTGAACCGTGCGACCGCCGCTTCGATACTGGCCTGCCCGGCCTGCTGCATGCCAGTGATGCCTGCCACCGATACATAATAGAGAAAGCCCGAAGCCCCAGACAAGACCGTCGGCAGGCGCGTCGCGTCGGTGGTGGGGGTAGCGAGACGGATCAGGTCGACGCCCGCCGCGCGCAGCGCCGGGCCCAGCGCAGCGTCGGCCTCGGGCGGAATGTCGACGCAAATGACGCCGTCGACGCCGGCCTTGCTGGCGGCAGCGGCGAACCATTCGGGCCCGCGCCGCACCATCGGGTTGGCATAGCCCATCAGCACCAGCGGGACTTCGGGATGGCGCCGGCGGAAGTCGGCGGCGATCCTGAGCAGGTCGGCGGTGGTCGTCCCGGCCGCCAGCGCACGCAGATTGGCGCGCTGGATCGCGGGGCCGTCAGCCATCGGATCGGTGAAGGGCATGCCGAGCTCGATCACGTCGGCGCCGCCCTCGACCAGCGCGTCGAGGATGCTCGCGGTATCCGCCGGGGTCGGATCGCCGCCGGTGACGAAGGCAACCAGCGCGGCGCGGCCTTCGGCGCGGGTGCCGGCGAAGGTCGCGGCGAGGCGGCTCATATCGATACCCCTTTGGCCTTGGCGATGGTTGGAATGTCCTTGTCGCCCCGGCCCGACAGGTTGATCACGATGATCTGGTCGCGCGCCATGGTCGGAGCGAGCTTCTCGACCAGCGCAAGACCGTGGGCGGTCTCCAGCGCGGGAATGATGCCCTCCAGCTTGGCGAGCAGTTCAAAGCTCGCGACCGCCTCGTCGTCGGTGACCGGCATATAGTCGATCCGGCCGATATCGTGGAGCCAGCTATGCTCGGGCCCGATCCCCGGATAGTCGAGTCCAGCCGAGATCGAGTGCGCCTCGGTGATCTGGCCGTCCTCGTCCTGGAGCAGATAGGTGCGGTTGCCATGGAGCACGCCGGGCACGCCACCGGCCAGGCTGGAGG
This sequence comes from Sphingomonas sp. Root710, assembly GCF_001429065.1. Lineage (GTDB taxonomy): Bacteria > Pseudomonadota > Alphaproteobacteria > Sphingomonadales > Sphingomonadaceae > Rhizorhabdus. The sequence continues at coordinate 124,339 of NZ_LMIB01000018.1, read as the reverse complement.
CGTGCTTGCCGCTGTCGATGCCGTGGCCCGCCGCTTCGGCTCCGATCATCTTCACGTCGGGATCGTCGAGAAAGGGGTGAAACAGACCGATCGCGTTCGATCCGCCGCCGACCGCAGCGACCAGCAGGTCGGGCAGGCGGCCTTCGGCGGCCATGATCTGCTCGCGGGTTTCGTGGCCGATGATCGACTGGAAGTCGCGGACCAGCTCGGGATAGGGATGCGGGCCAGCTGCGGTGCCGATGATGTAGAAGGTGTCATGGACGTTCGCGACCCAGTCGCGCAGCGCCTCGTTCATCGCGTCCTTCAGCGTCTGCGCACCCGAGGTCACCGGGCGGACTTCCGCGCCGAGCAGCTTCATCCGGAAGACGTTGGGCTGCTGCCGCTCGACATCGACCGCGCCCATGAAGATCGTGCAGGGCAAGCCGAAGCGCGCCGCGACGGTGGCGGTGGCGACGCCGTGCGACCCCGCGCCGGTCTCGGCGATGATCCGGGTCTTGCCCATCCGCCTGGCGAGCAGGATCTGGCCGATGCAGTTGTTGATCTTGTGCGCGCCGGTGTGGTTCAGCTCCTCGCGCTTCAGATAGACTTTCGCGCCGCCGAGATGCTCGGTCAGCCGCTCGGCGAAATAGAGCGGGCTGGGGCGGCCGACATAATGCGTCATCAGCGCGTCGAACTCGGCCTTGAAGGCAGGGTCTGCCTTGGCCGCGCGATATTCGCGCTCGAGGTCGAGGATCAGCGGCATCAGCGTCTCGCTGACATAGCGGCCGCCATATTCGCCGAACTGGCCGTTCTCGTCAGGGCCGCCGCGCAGCGTGTTGGGGATGGATCCGGTCATAATGAGGCGACCCGTTGAAGGAAGGCGGCGATCTTGTCCACATTCTTGATGCCCGGCGCACTTTCGACGCCCGACGACGCGTCGATCAGCCGCGCGCCGGTGATCGCCGCCGCGCGCTCGACATTGCCTTCGTCGATCCCCCCCGACAGCGCCCAGCGTTGGGGGTGCTGGAAGCCATCGAGCAGCGTCCAGTCGAAGCGCAGGCCCATTCCGCCGGGCAGCGTTCCCTCGGGAGTCTTGGCGTCGTAGAGGATCAGGTCGGCGACGCTGCGAAAGGCCCGCGCCGCGTCGACATCGGCGCGGGCGCGAACCGGGACCGCTTTCCACAACGCGATCTTAGGATGTCGCGCGCGAATCGCGGCGAGGCGCTCGGGCGCTTCCTTGCCATGCAGTTGGAGCGTGTCGACGCTGCCCACGCGGATCACCTCGTCGATCAACGCGTCGTCGGGGTCGACGAGCACTGCGACCTTGCCGATATGCGGCGGCGCGAGAGCGGCCAGCGCTCCGGCCTGTGCGGGATCTACGTTGCGCGGGCTCTTCGGGAAGAAGACGAAGCCGATATGCGCCGCACCATGGCGTATAGCAGCACCCACCGTCTCCGGCGTGGAAAGCCCGCATATCTTGGCGTTGACCCGGTTCATCGAGCGCGCATGTCGGCGTGTCGCGCGCGAAGGTCAAGCATGACCGGCGATACTCGCTGACCAACTTTATCTATCACTCTGATTATGAGGATCGGTTTGCGCAGCAGCCGCGCCGCCGCCATATCAACGCCCGTAGCTTGGAAGGAATGGGCGTCGATGGCCGAGTATGATTTTGACCTGTTCGTGATCGGTGCGGGATCGGGCGGGGTGCGCGCGGCGCGGGTGGCGGCGGCCTATGGCGCGAAGGTTGCGGTGGCGGAGGAGCATCGCATCGGCGGGACCTGCGTGATTCGCGGCTGCGTGCCCAAGAAGATGCTCGTCTACGGCTCCCACTTCGCCGAGGATCTGCACGATGCGGCGCGCTATGGCTGGGAACTGGGCGACATCAAGTTCGACTGGAAGGTGCTGCGTGACAACGTCAATGCCGACGTCGACCGGCTCGAAGGGCTCTACACCAACACCCTCGACAATAATAAGGTCGAGATATTCCGCGAGCGCGCGACCGTATCCGGTGCGAACGAGATTACCTTGGCCAGCGGCCGCAAGGTCACGGCGAAGTTCATCCTGATCGCAACCGGCGCCTGGCCGGTGGTGCCGAAGGTGCCCGGCGCCGAGCTCGGCATCACGTCGAACGAGGTTTTCTATCTCGACGATCTGCCCAAGCGGGTCGTGATCGCGGGCGCGGGCTATATCGCCAACGAATTCGCGGGCATCTTCCACGCGTTCGGCAGCAAGGTGACCGTGGTCAACCGCTCGGACCAGATCCTGCGCGGCTATGACGAGCAGATCCGCGATCGGCTGTTTCAGATCTCGACCCAGAAGGGCATCGAGTTCGTCTTCAACGCCGCCTTCGAGAAGATCGAAAAACAGGACGACGGTTCGCTCTGCGTCCATTTCGAAGGCCATGAGAAAGTCGACGCCGATCTGCTGCTTTACGCGATCGGCCGTTCGCCGAAGATCGAAGGCCTGGGCCTCGACCATGCCGGGGTCGAGATCGACGAGAAGGGCGCGATCGTCGTCGACGAGGACAACCGCACCAATGTCCCGTCGATCTATGCGGTCGGCGACGTCACCAACCGGGTGCAACTCACCCCGGTCGCGATCCGCGAGGGGCAGGCTTTCGCCGACACGGTTTTCGGCAACAAGCCGCATCGCGTCGACTATGCCAATATCCCTAGCGCAGTGTTCAGCAATCCGCCGATGGCGGGCGTCGGCCTGACCGAGAAGCAGGCGCGCGAGCAGTTCGGCGCGCCGAAGATCTTCACGTCGGACTTCCGCCCGATGCGCAACGTGCTCGCGGGGAAGGCGGAGCGTTCGCTGTACAAGCTGATCGTCCACCCCGACAGCGATGTCGTTCTCGGCATCCACATGATCAGCCCCGATGCCCCCGAAATCCTCCAGGCCGCGGCGATCGCGGTGAAGGCGGGGCTCACCAAGGCGCAGTTCGACGACACCGTCGCGCTGCATCCGTCGATGGCCGAAGAACTGGTGCTGATGAAGTGACCTTCTAATTCCTCCCCGGGACGGGAAGGATTTAAGAGCGGACCGGCAGCCCCGCTGCCCTGAGCGCGGCATGAGCTTCCGCGACGCTGTGCTGGCCGAAGTGGAAGATCGACGCGGCGAGCACCGCGCTGGCGCCGCCGATGGTCACGCCTTCGACGAGATGCTGGAGATTGCCGACCCCACCGCTGGCGATCACCGGAACGGACACCGCGTCGGACACCGCCCGCGTCAGCGCCAGGTCATAGCCCTTGCGGGTGCCGTCGCCGTCCATCGAGGTGAGCAGTATCTCGCCCGCGCCCAGCGAGGCGAGGCGCTTGGCATGTTCGACCGCGTCGATCCCGGTCGGCGTGCGGCCGCCATGGGTGAAGATTTCCCATTTGCCTGGGCCGACATTGCGGGCATCGACCGCGCCGACCACGCATTGCGCGCCGAAGCGCTCGGCCATCTCGGCGCAGAGTTCGGGCCGCGCCACCGCGGCCGAATTGACCGCGACCTTGTCCGCGCCCGCCAGCAGCAGCGCGCGGGCGTCGTCGGCAGTGCGGACCCCGCCGCCGACGGTCAGCGGCATGAAGCAGACCGATGCGGTGCGCGCGACCACGTCGAGGATCGTGCCGCGCCCTTCATGGCTGGCGGTGATGTCGAGGAAGCACAGCTCGTCCGCGCCTGCCGCGTCATAGACCTTGGCCTGTTCGACCGGATCGCCGGCATCGGCGAGGTCGACGAAGTTGACGCCCTTCACCACGCGGCCGCCCGCGACGTCGAGGCAGGGAATGACGCGGACGCGGACGGTCATCCGCGCGCAACCTTCAATGCTTCGGCCAGATCGAGCCGACCGTCATAAAGCGCGCGACCGCTGATCACGCCCTCGATACCGTCCTCGGCATGGGGCACGAGCGCATGGATGTCGGCAATGCTCGCGACGCCGCCGCTCGCGATCACCGGGATGCTGGCATGGCGGGCGAGCGCCACCGTCGCCTCGACATTGCAGCCCTTGAGCAGACCGTCGCGGCCGACATCGGTGAACAGCAGCGATGCTACTCCGGCATCGGCGAAGCGGTCGGCCAGTTCGTTGATACTGACGTCCGAGACGTCAGCCCAGCCATCGGTAGCGACATAGCCGTCGCGCGCGTCGACACCGACGACGATCTTGCCCGGCAGCGCCTTCGCCGCTGCCTTGACCAGTTCGGGGTCCTTGAGCGCGGCGGTGCCGATGATCACCCGCTCGACGCCAAGGTCCAGCCAGCGGTCGATACCGGCGCGGTCGCGGATGCCGCCGCCCAGTTCGACCTTGCCAGGAAAGGCCTTGATGATCGCTTCCACCGCGTCGGCGTTGACCGCCTTGCCCGCAAAGGCACCGTCGAGGTCGACGACGTGCAGCCATTCGGCCCCCGCCTCGGCGAAGCGGCGCGCCTGTTCGGCGGGGTCGTCGCCATAGACGGTGGCGCGATCCATGTCGCCCTCGGCGAGGCGGACGACCTGGCCGCCCTTCAGGTCGATGGCGGGGAAGACAATGATGCTCATTCAGGGTTTCCAGGCGAGGAAGCGGGCGAGGAACGCAAGGCCATAGGCCTGGCTCTTCTCGGGATGGAATTGCGCGCCGACGATATTGCCGCGGCCGACTGCGGCGGTTATCGGGCCGCCATGGTCGGTGGTCGCCAGCCGGTCGGCGGGATCGGCGATGTCGAAGACATAGCTGTGCAGATAATAGGCTTCGCCCGGCACGATCAGCGAGTGATCGCGGGTGGGCACGACATCGTTCCAACCCATATGCGGAACCTTGTGGTCCGCGCCCGGCGTCATCAGCCGCACGTCGCCGCCGATCCAGCCGAGGCCGGGCGTACGGCCATGCTCGAGCCCTGCATCGGCGAGGAGTTGCATGCCGACGCATACGCCCAGGAAGGGCGCGCCGCGCGTCCGCACCGCTTCGTTCATCGCCTCGACCATGCCGTCGATCGCGGTCAGCCCGCCCATGCAGGCGGCGAAGGCGCCGACGCCGGGCAAGACGATGCGATCGGCGTGGGCGACCTGATCGGGATCGGCGGTCACGGTGGGGTTGGCCCCGGCTGCCTTCAGCGCATTTTCGACCGACCTCAGATTCCCCGCGCCATAATCGATGAGCGCGATCGACTCAGGCACCGCCGAGCGTTCCCTTCGTCGAGGGGATCGCGTCCGCCTTGCGCGGATCGATCTCGGTGGCGACGCGCAGCGCGCGGGCGAGACCCTTGAAGCAGCTCTCGACGATATGGTGCATGTTCGCGCCATAGAGATTCTCGACGTGCAGGGTGATCCCCGCCGCCTGCGCGAAGCTGTGGAACCAGTGCTCGATCAGCTCGGTGTCCCATTCGCCGAGCTTCGGCCCTGACAAGGCGACCTTCCACACCAGATAGGGACGGCCCGAAATGTCGAGCGCGACGCGGGTCAGCGTCTCGTCCATCGGCGCATAGGCATGGCCGTAGCGGGTGATGCCGCGCTTGTCGGCCAGCGCCTTCGCCAGCGCCTCGCCGATCGCGATTCCCGAATCCTCGGTGGTGTGGTGCTGGTCGATGTGCAGGTCGCCGTCTATCTTCACCTTCAGGTCGATCAGCGAATGGCGCGACAACTGCTCGAGCATATGGTCGAGGAATCCGATGCCGGTCGACACCGTATAAGCGCCGCTGCCGTCCAGATTCATCTCGACCGAAATGTCGGTCTCGCTCGTCTTGCGCGTGATCGATGCGGTCCGCATTGTCCCATCCCCGAAACAGTGTGGCAAATCCTCCACACCCGAACGGCGCCGCTATAGCGAGGTTGCGCCGCGCTGCAACGGACGACTTGACCAGAGGGGGGACTGCGTCCATCCCCACCGCATGAGCGATCAGACGCCCGACAGCCTGATTCCCTATGACGAGATCGTCCAGGAGGCGCTCCGCGCCGTGGTCGGCCGCGTGCTGGGGGAAGTCGAGAAGGCCGGGGGACTTCCCGGCGAGCATCATTTCTACATCACCTTCAAGACACAGGGTCAGGGGGTCGACATCCCCAAGCATCTGGTCGAGCGATTCCCCGACGAGATGACGATCGTCATCCAGAATCGCTTCTGGGACCTGAAGGTGAAGCCTGACGGATTCGAAGTCGGCCTTTCGTTCAACCAGGTTCCCGCCAAGCTGATCATCCCCTTCGCGGCGGTGACCGGCTTTGTCGATCCTGCGGTCAACTTCGCACTGCAGTTCCAGGCGCAAATCGACGACGATGGCGAAGACACCGGCCACAGCTCGGCCGGCAACGACGCCCCCGCGCCGGTCCCAGCAGCCCCGGTCGAGGACGGATCGAACGTCGTCTCGGTCGATTTCACGCGGAAGAAATAAGTTTCCGTTTCGGGCGGAACTCCACCCGCCACATGATCGTCCTTCTCTTGGTTCGGCCCCGTATCCGGTGGATTCCCGCCTTCGCGGGAATGACGGCTTGGGGTTGGAAGCCGCTCGCCCTATCTCTTGCTCTGTCAGCCGTCGCTGGCATGACGGATGAAAGGTGAAAGCCATGCCCGACACCCGCACCGAAACCGACAGCTTCGGCCCGATCGAGGTTCCCGCCGCCAGCTATTGGGGTGCGCAGACCCAGCGGTCGATCGAGAATTTCCCCTTCGGTCCCGAAGAGCGGATGCCGATCGGCATCGTTCACGCGCTGGCGCTGGTGAAGCAGGCGGCGGCGCAGGTGAATCGTGATCACGGCCTCGACGCGAAGCTCGCCGACGCGATCGAGGCCGCCGCCGCCGAGGTGGCCGCGGGCAAGCTCGACGATCACTTCCCGCTGGTCATCTGGCAGACCGGCTCGGGCACCCAGTCGAACATGAACGTCAACGAGGTGATTGCGGGCCGCGCCAACGAGATGCTGACCGGCCAGCGCGGCGGCAAGAGCCCGGTCCATCCGAACGACCATGTGAACATGGGCCAGTCGTCGAACGACAGCTTCCCGACCGCGCTGCACGTCGCCGCGGCGCTCGCGGTCCACCGGCGTCTCTATCCGGCGCTCGACGCGATGCTGGAGGAGTTGATCGCCAAGGCACAGGACTGGGACGATATCGTCAAGATCGGCCGCACCCATCTCCAGGATGCGACGCCGCTGACGCTGGGGCAGGAATTCTCGGGCTATGCCGCGCAGTTGATCGCCTGCCGCAAGCGGCTGGAGGGCGCGGTCAACGGCGGGATGATGAAGCTCGCCCAGGGCGGCACCGCGGTCGGCACCGGGCTTAACGCCGCCCCGGGCTTCGCCGAGGATGTCGCGGCGCGGATAGCGGCGCTGACCGGGCTCGACTTCATCACCGCGCCGAACAAGTTCGAGGCGCTGGCGAGCAACGATCCGCTCGTCCATCTCTCCGGCACGCTGTCGACGGTCGCAGTGGCGCTGACCAAGATTGCCAACGATATCCGTCTGCTCGGCTCGGGGCCGCGCTCGGGTCTTGGCGAACTGATCCTGCCCGAGAACGAGCCCGGCAGCTCGATCATGCCCGGCAAGGTCAACCCGACCCAGTGCGAGATGCTGACGATGGTCGCGGCGCAGGTGATCGGCAACCATCAGGCGGTGACGGTCGGCGGGCTGCAGGGCCATCTCGAACTCAACGTCTTCAAGCCGCTGATCGGCGCGGCGGTGCTGCGATCGATTGCATTGCTCAGCGTGGGCATGGCGAGCTTCACCCAGCGCGCGCTCAAGGGCATGGAGCCGGACCGGCAGCGTATCGCCGATCTGGTCGGCCGTTCGCTGATGCTCGTCACCGCGCTCGCGCCCGAGATCGGCTATGACAATGCAGCGAAGATCGCCAAGCACGCCCATCATGAGGGGCTGACCCTGAAGGAGGCTGGGCTTGCCCTCGGCCTGATCGACGAAGCGACTTTCGATCGGGTGGTGCGGCCCGAGACGATGGTCGGGCGCTGAGATCGGAACTTCCCGCGATCCCGCGCGCTTCCCGATTCCAGAACGGGAGACAGTGACGATGATCGGCAAACTCTTGGGCGCATTTATCGGACGCCGGATCGACCGCCGCGACGGCGAAGGCGGCATGAAGGGTGCGCTGATGGGCGCGGCTGCGGCCGGACTGATCCGGCGCGCGGGGCCGCTGGGCCTGCTCGCCGGCGGCGCCTGGGTCGCCAAGAAAGCGTTCGACAAGCGCAAGGCCGACCGCCGGCTGGCCGGCGCGCGGGCGGCGGATTACCCGCCGACGATCTGATCGGCCCGGATTTCGGCACGAAAGTATCGGGAAAGAGTGGCGATCGAACATTGACGCGGGCGGCCTGTCCGATGCAAGTGCCGCCATGGCCCATATCTCGCTCAAGCGCCGCGGCGTACTGTTCGTCCTGTCCTCGCCGTCCGGCGCGGGTAAATCCACAATTGCCCGCCGATTGCTCGCCTCCGACGATAACCTGCGCATGTCGGTGTCGGCGACGACTCGTCCGCCCCGGCCCGGCGAGGTCGACGGAGTCGATTATCATTTCGTCGATCTCGAGCAGTTCCGTGAGAAGGTATCGAACCACGAGTTTCTCGAATGGGCGCATGTCTTCAACCATCGCTATGGCAGCCCGAAGCAGCCGATCGACGAGATGCTCGACGCCGGTCTGGACGTGCTGTTCGACATCGACTGGCAAGGCGCGCAGCAGCTGTACCAGACCTGCGGAGGCGACGTTGTCCGTGTCTTCATTTTGCCGCCGTCGATGGAGGAACTGGAAGACCGGCTGCGCAAGCGTGCCACCGACACCGAAGAGGTGATCACCGGCCGGATGCAGCGCGCCGCCGCCGAGGTCAGCCATTGGGACGGCTATGACTATGTCCTGATCAACGACGATATCGAGCGCTGTTTCACCGACGTCCGCCATATCCTCGAGGCCGAGCGGTTGAAGCGCAGCCGTCAGACCGGCCTGATCGGCTTCATCCGCAAGCTGACGACCCCTGGGCATTGATACGGCGGGGAGGGGAGGCGCCCCGCTTCCCCCACATCCCACCGCACTATCGCTTGCACGCAATCCATTTCGGTCTAGCCTGCCCGTAACATTTGTTCCGGGAGGGGCCCGCATTGGCCAAGACATTGCTCGGGGGCGTCATCGCTGGCGTCGCGCTCTATCTGGTGGGCTTCTTCTTCTGGGGAACGCCGCTCAGCCAGCTCGCTTTCAAGAAGCTTCCCGATCCGCAGGTCGCGGCGGCGCATCAGGCGCTAGCGGAAACATTGTCGCCCACCGGCACTGGTGCCTATCTGATTCCCGCGCCCGACACGGCGAGCGGCTCGGTGCTCTATGGCAAGGGCCCGGTCGCGATGGTGCATTTCAACACGTCAGGCTTTCCGGCGATGGACTCGGGAGCGCTAGGCAGCGGCTTCCTGCTCGCGCTCGTCACCGGCCTGCTGTTGGCCATCGCGCTCGGCACGATCGCGACGCGGGTCACCGATTTCTTCAGCCGTGCCCGCATCGCCATCCTCTTCGCGCTGGCGATCACGCTCTACATCGAGATCGGGCAGCCGATCTTCAACCATTTCGGCTTCGGCTACTGGGTCTATCTGTTCGTCAGCGACTTCGTCGGGCTGAGCATCGCAGGCCTTATCATCGCGCGCTGGTTCCTGCCGAGAGGCGGTATCCAGAGCTAGGCTGACGGACGTCGAGTTGGTCGTCGGAGCCCGTCAGGGCTCCGCAAGCGCGAACGCGCGTCCGAGCTTATGCGAGGAGAGCCAAATGCGCGGATGCGCATGTCGGCGCTTGAGGCTAAACCAATAACGCCAAAAACCTCGCCGCTGCCCGGAAGTCCTCGGCCCTGTGCACGCGCGCCTGGGTCGCGAGCTCATCCTCGCCCCATTGCTCGACCTGCCACAGCTCGTCGAGATGCGCGGCGTCGAAGGCGGCGCGGCCATCGATCTCGCCCTCGGCGAGCGCGAGGGTGATCACCAGCGACCCAGAGATGGTGACGAGGGGCTGGAGCGCCGCAAGCTGGAAGGCGTTATAGCCGTGCACCGCCGCCGCGAGCCGGGCGACCGTCGCGGGCGGCTGGGGCTGGTGCATGATGCCATGGATCAGTTCGAATTCGACATCGTAGCGCTGCTGCGCCCAGTCGATCAGCGGATCCCAGCATTCGGCCTGGCGGCCGACCAGCTCGGCAGGGTGATCGGCGCGGTAGCAGACCAGATCGGTCTCGCCATAGGCGGCGAGCGCCTGCGCGAAGGCCTCTGGGTCGGGCGCGACCCGGTCGATCGCGGCGTTGGCAAGGCCGGTCAGCGGCATCGACCGGGGATTGATATCAATCTCCTGCGCGTCCCATTCGGCGGCGACCGACAGGCCGAGCGCCGAGGTGGGAAGGACCAGCTCGGCGCGCGCCGGTGTCTTCACCGCGCGCCCGTCGAGCCGGATCGCATGACCGCCCTCGACCTTTTCGGTGGTTACCGTCTTGTAGAAACGCTTCATCGGTAGATCTCAACTAACCGCTCATCCTGAGGAGCCACTGAGCTTGTCGAAGTGGCGTCTCGAAGGATCCTTCGAGACGGGTCTTCGCCTTCGCTCGGCCCCCTCCTCAGGATGAGCGGGTGGAAGGGTGGATTTTCACGCCCGCGCCTCGATCGCGAGGCGCAGGATATCTGGCAATTGGCCAGGATGATCCGCGACGAAATGTGCGCCTTCGTCGAACAGCTCCTCGGGCGCATGATAGCCCCAGGCAACCCCGACGGTGGTGCAACCGGCGTTGATGCCCATGCCGATGTCGAAGCTGGTGTCGCCGATCATCACGCTCGTCTCGGGCTGCGCTCCGGCATCGGCCATCGCTTCGATGATCATCGAGGGATGCGGCTTCGAAGGGTGACGGTCGGCGGTCTGAAGCGAGATGAACATCTTCTCCAACCCATGATATTCAAGGCAATGGGCGAGGCCGCGATCGGAATTGCCGGTCGCGACCGCGAGCAGCCATCCTTCGGCTTCCAGCGCGGCGAGCGTCTCGGCAATTCCCGGGAAAAGCGGCTCCTCGACCCGTCCCTCTGCGCGAAGCGCCCTGAAGATGGTCTTGTAGGTTTCGGCAAGCCGGACATGGAGGTCATGGGCCGCATGCGGGAGCAGCACATGCATCGCTTCGGTCAGGCTCAGGCCCACGACGCGCCGGACCGCCGCATCGGCAGGCGGCGGCAGCTTCTCGGCCGTGAAGGTTTCGGCCATGGCACGGCAGATATTGGCCTGGCTGTCGACCAGCGTGCCGTCGCAATCGAAAATGGCGAGGCGATTCACGGGCGGCTCCGGCCCCGGCGTTCGCCGCGCCGCGCCTTGCGCGCGTCCTTGGCCTTTGCGGCGATCGCCCGGCGCTTGCCCTCGGGGGTCTCGCCGAACTTGACCTCGTCGATCGGCAGCGCGTCGCCGCGCGCCTCCTCGAAGCCCAGGTTACGCAGCGTGTCGGCGAAATGCTCGGGCAGCTCGGCCTTCACGTCGATCGCGCCGCCATCGGGATGATCGACCTTCAGCCGCCGCGCATGAAGGTGCATCTTGCGGCTGATCGTGCCCGACAGGAAGGCCTCGGCCCCGCCATATTTGCCATCGCCGACGATCGGATGGCCGATCGCCGCCATATGGACGCGCAGCTGGTGGGTGCGGCCGGTATAGGGTTGCAGCTCGACCCAGCAGGCGCGATTCCCGGCGCGCTCGATCACCCGGTAGCGGGTGCGCGCGGGGCTGCCTTCCTTCTCGTCGACATACATCTTCTCGCCGCCGGTGCCCGGCTGCTTGCCGATCGGCAGTTCGACCATCCCGTCCTCGATCGAGGGGACGCCGGTGACGATCGCCCAATAGACCTTACGCGCGGTGCGGCTGCTGAACGCCTTGGCGAAATGCTGGGCGGCGCGCGAGGTGCGCGCGAGCAGCAATACGCCCGACGTGTCCTTGTCGAGCCGGTGGACGAGTTTGGGGCGGTTGTCCGCCTCGAACTGGATGCCGTCGAGCAGCCGGTCGACATGATGGTCGGTCTTGGTGCCGCCCTGGGTGGCGAGGCCCGGCGGCTTGTTGATCACGATCGCCTGGCGGTCGCGATGGATCACCAGGGCCTGGATCAGCTCGGCTTCCTCGGCCGACAGCGGTTCGCGCGGAGCGCGGGGCTTCGGGGCCTTGGCGGCGGTGGTGGCTGCCGCGGCCACCTCGGGCGGGGGCAGGCGGATGATCTGGCCCGCTTCGATCCGGTCGCCCGGGCCCACACGCTTGCCGTTCAGGCGCAGCTGTCCGGTGCGCGCCCAGCGCGAGACGATGTTGAAGCTGGTGTCGGGCATATGCCGCTTGAACCAGCGGTCGAGCCGGATGCCGTCATCGTCGTCGGCGACGGTGAACTGGCGCATTTCGGCCTGGGTGGCGGCGTTGTCCTTCGGCGTATCGCTCATGCGAGCCCCCGCGCGAGCAGCACGCCCAGGAACAGGAACATGATCGACCCCGCGACCGACGACACCGCATAGGCGCCCGCCATCATATAATCGCCCCGCGACAGCATGTTGAAACTCTCCAGGCTGAACGCCGAAAAGGTGGTGAAGCCGCCGAGCACGCCGACGCCTAGGAACAGGCGGAGCGGCTCGCCTTCGATCGGGGCCCTGGCGACGACGCCCGCGAGCACCCCCATCAGCAACCCGCCGAGCAGGTTGACGATCCAGGTGCCGAACGGGAAGCCGGGGCCGAGATTGCGCAGCGCGACCGTACCGATATGGTAGCGGAAGCCTGCGCCGATCGCGCCGCCGAGCATGACGAGGAAAAGCGGGGGCATGGCGGCCCTTTAGCCGCAAGGGCGGCCATGCGCCAGTGGCGGCGCTTCCGCTACTCCTTGCCGCCGCCGTCGCGGATCAGGATGCGGCCCTCGCTGCCCGCCTTGCCGGGGGTCATGCTGATCGTCATAGGGTCGCCGTCGGGGTTGATCGCGGTCAGCGTCGCGCCGCCCCCGGCATTGGCCACCTTGATCGCTGTGAAACCATTCTCGCGCGCCGCGGCGGCATAATAAGCGGCCAGCTTGGCGGGCGCGGCGGGGCTGGTGAAGCGCATGTCGACCAGACCGTTGTCCGGCCCCGCGCGGTCGGTGACGTTGATGCCGTGGAGGGTCGTGCCCGGATAGAGCTTGATCCCGTCGATATCCATGTTGTCGCCGCCCAGCTCGATGCCGGGGATGTTCATCTTGCCTTCGAAGCCGGGCACCTTGATCGACAGGCCTTCGCCACCCTCCTCGGTTGCGATGGCGACATTGCCGTCCTCGCCGACCTTTACCGAAGCGGCGTCCTTGTCGTCCTTGTCCTTGCCGATCTCGAACTCGCAACCCGCGAGCAGGATCAGCGGTATCGCAAGTATGGCCAAGGTCCTGCGCATCACCGGTCTCCCTTATAAATCCCAAAGTGTATTATATCTACAGTACAGCGGTTGCAATCCCGCGCAGCATGGTGGAAGCTGGTGCCCATGTTCAATCTCCTTTCCCTGATCATCGGCGGTTTCGCGCTGTGCGGTGCGATCCTCGCCTTCTTTCCCTTCCTCGGCTGGATGAACTGGGCGATCGTGCCGCTGGCGCTGATGGGGGCCGGCTTCGGCATATTGTCCAAGGCCGACAGCGGGCGGCGGCTCAACACCTTCGTGCTGGTCGTCGGCATCGTCCGGCTGATCATCGGCGGCGGCCTGTTTTGACGACGCCCGCTGCGCTGATCGATCGGCTTGGGCTGAAACCGCATCCCGAAGGCGGCTGGTATCGCGAGACATGGCGCGAGGGCACGGAAGGCCGGGGCCATGCCACCGCGATCTATTTCCTGCTGGAAGCGGGACAGCGGTCGCACTGGCACCGTGTCGATGCCGGCGAAATGTGGCTGTTCCATGCGGGAACGCCGCTCCGCATCGGCATTGCGGCGAACGAGGCAGGGCCGGTCGAGTGGATCGATGTTGGGCCCGACGTGCTGGCAGGCGCGCGGCCGCAGGCGCTGGTGCCGGCGGGATGGTGGCAGGCGGCCGAGGCGGCCGACGGCTGGGCGCTGGTGAGCTGCGTGGTGGCGCCGGGGTTCGATTTCGACGGCTTCACGCTCGCCCCGCCCGGTTGGAGCCCGGGACCGTAACGGCAGTGACACGGTCTCAAACCACGGATTGCTTGCAGAATCGCGGGTGAGTCGGCACCTTCTCCATGCCGGGCGAAGGGGATCGCCCATGGGGGAGCTCCAATGACACCCGAAGAGCTTGCCGCGCACCTGCCAAAGGGGAGCGTGTTCGCCGAATGCGACGCGGACCAGCTGGCCGATTTGCTGGCGGCCGGGACCCTGCAGACGACGCGGAGCAATGACGAGATCTTACGCCAGGGCGACGAGGGCACCTCGCTGGTGATCGTGCTCGACGGCGTCGTGCGCATTTCGATGGTCACCCCCAATGGCCGCGAGATCATCCTCGATTACGCCGAAGCCGGCGCGGTGCTCGGCGAGATCGCGGTGCTCGATGGCCAGCCGCGCACCGCTTCGGCGATCGCGATGTGGCCGGGGCGGGTTCTGCGCCTGTCGCGCACCGCCTTCGAAGGCTTCATCGAACGCCATCCCAAGGTCGCCATCCGGCTATTGCGCGAAATGGCGCGCCGCCTGCGTGAGACCGACAGCACGATCGAGAGCGACCGCGCCTTCACCACCGCGCCGCGCCTCGCCCGCTATCTCAAGCGGCTGACCGACCAGAAGGTCCACGGCACCCGCCTGACGCGCGATCTCAGCCAGTCCGAACTCGGCAGCTTCGTCGGCATCAGCCGCGAGAACATCAATCGCCAGCTCGCCGCCTGGGCGAGCGAAGGGGTGATCGAGCTGACCCAGGGCAAGATCCGGATCATCGATCCCGATTATCTGACGCAGATCGCAGAAGCGGCTGAATGAGGTTTCAGCTTCGCTGAAACGTGCGGTGCCGGCCCGCTCCCCCGCCCAACCTCCCGATATATTACGCTGGATCGGGAGGTTGGCGGGGGAGCGGGCCGGCACCGCACATCGGCGTGAGCCGATCAAAAGGAAGCTAAGCCTTCGCCACGAACGCCAGCGCCGCGCCGTTCATGCAGTAGCGCAAACCCGTCGGCGGCGGGCCATCGTCGAAGACGTGGCCGAGATGGCCGCCGCAGCGGCTGCAATGGACTTCGGTCCGCGACATCCCGAGCGTCCGGTCGGTGCTGGTGCCCACCGCGCGGGGCAGCGGCTGGTAGAAGCTCGGCCAGCCGGTGCCGCTGTCGAACTTGGTCTTCGACGAAAACAGCGGCAGGGCGCAGCCCCCGCAGGTGAAGGTCCCGGTGCGATGCTCCTTGTTGAGCGGGCTGGTGAAGGCGCGCTCGGTCGCTTCCTGGCGGAGCACCTGATAAGCGAGCGGGCTCAGCTTCTTGCGCCATTCGGCGTCGCTCAGCGTATAGGCAAATGTCTCCTTGGGGGCCGAGAAGGCCCGCCCGCCGATGATCGCGGCGACTGCAGCGGTCATGCCCGCGCCCAGCAAGGTCCTGCGATCGATCATCATCCCGCTCCTCTTCCTTCGATGTGGGGACGGAGGAGATACGCATCAACCTTGGCGAAGGTTACGCCATAAATAACCCTCTCACGAAGAGCGGTTTGGTTTTCGTCATTCTCCCATTACTTCTGTCGCGATGACCGACGATCCGACCGCATTGCGCGAAGCCGTCAGGGCCGAGGCGCTGGCGCTGGGCTTCGCCGCTTGCGGTTTCGCGCGCGCCGATGCCGCGCCGGAGAGCGCCGCACGGCTCGACGACTGGCTAGAATCGGGCGCGCATGGATCGATGGAGTGGATGGAGGCGCGCAAGCATCATCGCGCCCGGCCACAGGGGCTGTGGCCCGAAGCGCGCAGCCTGATCATGCTGGGCATGAGCTATGCCCCGCGCGAGGACCCGCTGCGGCTGGCGGCGGAGCCGGGGATCGGGCGGATTTCCGTCTATGCGCAGGGAGCGGACTATCATGACGTCGTCAAGAAGGCGCTGAAGGCGCTCGCGCGCTGGCTGGTCGACCGCGCCGGCGGCGAGCTCAAGGTCTTCGTCGACACCGCGCCGGTGATGGAGAAACCGCTTTCGGCGGCGGCGGGGATCGGCTGGCAGGGCAAACACAGCAATCTCGTCTCGCGCGAGCATGGCAGCTGGCTATTCCTCGGCGCGATCATGACCTCGCTCGATCTGCCCCCCGACGATGCCCATGACGACCGCTGCGGCAGCTGTGACGCTTGCCAGTTCGCCTGTCCGACCAGCGCCTTCCCGCGCCCCTATGTCGTCGATGCGCGGCGCTGCATCTCCTATCTGACGATCGAGCATCATGGGCCGATCCCGCTGGAGTTCCGGCAAGCGATCGGCAACCGCATCTATGGCTGCGATGATTGTCTGGCGGTCTGTCCCTGGAACAAGTTCGCCGAGGACGCCGCCGCCAACCGCGCCTTTGCCGCGCGTGCCGAGCTGGCAGCGCCCGAACTCATCGATCTGCTGGGCCTCGACGATGCCGGCTTTCGCGCGGTGTTCGCCGGATCGCCGATCAAGCGGATCGGCCGCGACCGCATGATTCGCAACGCGCTGATCGCGGCGGGCAATAGCGGCCGCGGCGATTTGATTCCACCGGTCCGCGCGCTGCTCGACGATCCAGCGGCGGTGGTGCGCGGCGCGGCGGTCTGGGCGCTCGCCCGGCTCGATCCTCTTGCCTTCGAGGCCGAGCGCCCGGAGCGCGAAGCGGAAGAACCCGATCCCGAAACCCGCTCGGAATGGAATGTTGCGGTTGCGAAGGCGGCAGCAGGAGGATAAGGGCCACCAAACAGGTGTTTGGGAGCTTGGTCATGGACGTCATCGGGGTAGTCGGCGCGGGACAGATGGGTGCGGGCATCGCGCAGATCGCGGCCCAGGCAGGGATCCAGGTCCTGCTTTCCGATGTTTCGCTCGAAGTCGCACAGAAGGGCAAGGCCGGGATCGTCAAGATGCTCGACAAGGCGGTCGAGCGCGGCAAGCTCGAAGCCGACAAGCGCGACCGCGCGGCGGATCTGCTGGTTCCCGTCGCCGATCTCGAGCCGATGCGGGCCGCCGACATCATCATCGAGGCGGCGACCGAACGTGAGCCGATCAAGCGCCAGATCTTCGAGAATATCGGCAAGGTGCTCGCCCCCAATGCGATCCTCGCCACCAACACCTCGTCGATCTCGATCACCCGGCTGGCGCAGGCGGCGCCCGATCCGCAGCGCTTCATCGGCATGCATTTCTTCAATCCGGTGCCGCTGATGCCGCTGCTCGAACTGATCAAGGGGCTGGCCACCGGCGAGGCGGCGGTGACCGCTGCCGAGGAATTCGGCCGCCGCACCGGCAAGACCACGATCCTGGCGACCGACAGTCCGGGCTTCGTCGTCAACCGCATCCTGCTGCCGCTGCTCAACGAAGCTGCCTTCGCGGCGGGCGAGCGGCTGGCGTCGATTCCCGATATCGACGCCGGCATGAAGCTGGGCTGCGGCCATCCGATGGGCCCGCTGACCCTCGCGGACATGGTGGGCCTCGACACGATCGTAGAGGTGCTCAAGGTGTTCCAGGCGGACTTCGGCGATCCGAAATATCGCCCGGCGCCGATCCTGACCAAGATGGTCGAGGCGGGCTGGCTCGGCCGGAAGACGGGCAAGGGCTTCTACGATTATTCGGGCGAGGCGCCGGTTCCGTCCTTCTGAGCTTTCTAGGCCACGCGATAGGGCACCACGTCGCGCCGGTCGGCATCGACGTCGATCGGACGGCCCGCCGGGGGGAAAGCGCGCTGGTCGCAATATTGGCGCGGGCAGAGACGGCATGAGACCCCGATCGGGGTCGCCGCCTCGATATTGGCCGTGTCGAGCGCGTCGGCGTAGATGAAGTCGCGGGCATGCTCGACCTCGCAGCCGAGCGCGACGGCGAAGCGGCGCGGCGCGCGGGTGAAGCTGCCCGAGGGTTTCACCAGCCCCTTGGCCATCGAGACATAGCGGACGCCATCGGGCATTTCGGCGAGCTGCACGAGGATGCGGTCGGGGATCGCCACCGCCTCATGGACGATCCACAATGGACAGGCCCCGCCGAAGCGGGCGAATTGCAGCCGCGTCGCCGAATGGCGTTTGGTGATGTTGCCCGCCATGTCGACCCGGCAGAAGAAGAAGGGTACGCCGCGTTCGGCGGGGCGCTGCAGGGTCGACAGCCGGTGGCAGGCCTGTTCGAAGCTCACCCCGAAGCGCTGGCATAGGCGGTCGATGTCGTGGCGCATCGCCCGTGCGGTGTCGCGAAAGCGGCCATAGGGCATCAGCAGCGCCCCCGCCGCATAATTGGCGAGGCCGACCGAGAGCAGCGGATAGGATTCCGCTGCGCGCAGCCGCGCCTCCCCCGCGACTGCGGCGATCGGATCGCGGAACTCGAGCTGGGCGAGCTGATGCGCCATCATGAAGCGGCGCGTCTCCGCCGGCTGGGCCGCGCCGATCGCCAGCAGCCCGCGTGCCCGGTCGAAGCGGCGCAGCAGGCCGCCATCGTCGCTGGCGATGACGACATCGACTCCATGGCGAGCCTTGAGCACATGCGCGATCAGCGCCTCGGACAGCGGCTCCGCATCGAGTTCCTGCGCCAGACCCTCGGCGGCGCGGTCGATGCTGTCGACATAGTTGCCCGCCTCGTGGAACCAGTCGCGGACCTCCTCCCAGGGCAGGCGGTCGTCACCCGGCACGCCGCTGTCGATCCGGTCGTCGACCATTTGCAGCCGTTCCTCGGCGCGGCGATAGGCGTCGTGCAGGCGGATGAAATGGTCGGCGAACAGCGGCTGCTGCTCGACCGCGCGGTGCAGCGCCTGCGGGCTGAACGGGTCCGCCGCGAACAGCGGGTTGGCGAAGGCGTCACGCAATGATGCCAGGCGCCGCTCGGCATCGTCGGCCTGCGCGGCGTTCCAATCGATCGGAAAGGCGCGGGCAAAGGCCTCGGTGACGGCGGCGGTCACGGGACGGTCGTCATTCTCCAGCTGCGACAGATAGGACACCGACAGCCCGACCCGCGCCGCCATCGCCGCCTGCCCGAGTCCGGCCCGCTGGCGCAGCGTGCGCAGTTCATGCCCGGCGAACAGGCGTGTTCCGGTGCGTCTGGCCATATTGTGTCTCCACCCAGCTCTCACCGCTCATCCTGAGGAGTCACTGAGCTTGTCGAAGTGACATCTCGAAGGAGCCGTCCTTCGATGCGGTCTTCGCCTTCGCTCAGCCCTTACTCAGGATGAGCGGGGAGAGGTCGTTGAACCAAGTCTATTCCGCAAATAGAGACTTCGCAATTCCGCAAGTTCACATTTGCCTTATCCGCCAAAGCTTGGAAAGGCGGCCCGCGACGAATCCAACAAGGGAGCAGAGTGCCCAGATGCTGGCGATCCTGCAGAAGCTCGAAGAAAAACGCGCAGCGGCCCGGCTGGGCGGCGGCGAGAAGCGCATCGAGGCGCAGCACAAGAAGGGCAAGCTCACCGCGCGCGAGCGGATCGAGGTGCTGGTCGACAACGGCTCGTTCGAGGAGCTCGACATGTATGTCGAGCATAATTGCACCGACTTCGGCATGGAGCAGGAGCATATCCCGGGTGACGGCGTCGTCACCGGATCGGGCACGATCAACGGCCGTCTTGTCTTCGTCTTCAGCCAGGACTTCACCGTCTATGGCGGTGCGCTCAGCGAGCGGCACGCCCAGAAGATCTGCAAGATCATGGATATGGCGATGAAGGTCGGCGCGCCCGTGATCGGCCTCAACGACTCCGGCGGCGCGCGCATCCAGGAGGGCGTCGCGTCGCTCGGCGGCTATGCCGAGGTGTTCCAGCGCAACATCCTGGCGTCGGGCGTGGTGCCCCAGATCAGCGTGATCATGGGGCCCTGCGCGGGCGGGGCGGTCTATTCGCCGGCAATGACGGACTTCATCTTCATGGTGAAGGATTCGTCCTTCATGTTCGTCACCGGCCCGGACGTGGTGAAGACCGTCACCAACGAGGTGGTGACGCAGGAGGAACTGGGCGGCGCGGTCACCCACACCACCAAGACCTCGGTCGCCGACAACGCCTTCGAGAACGACATCGAGGCGCTGCTCAGCGTCCGCGAGTTCGTCGACTTCCTGCCGCTGTCCAACCGGCACGAGCTGCCGACCCGGCCGACCGACGATCCTTGGGACCGGACCGAGGCGAGCCTCGACACGCTGATCCCGGACAGCGCGACCAAGCCCTATGACATGAAGGAGCTGATCGCGAAGGTCGTCGACGAAGGCGACTTCTTCGAGGTCCAGCCCAACCATGCCGGCAACATCATCATCGGCTTCGGCCGGATCGAGGGCCGCCCGGTCGGCATCGTCGCCAACCAGCCGCTGGTGCTCGCGGGTTGCCTCGACATCGCCTCGTCGAAGAAGGCGGCGCGCTTCGTCCGCTTCTGCGACGCGTTCGACATTCCGATCGTCACCTTCGTCGACGTCCCCGGCTTCCTGCCCGGCACCGCGCAGGAACATAACGGCATCATCAAGCATGGCGCGA
This sequence comes from Sphingomonas sp. Root710, assembly GCF_001429065.1. Taxonomy (GTDB): domain Bacteria; phylum Pseudomonadota; class Alphaproteobacteria; order Sphingomonadales; family Sphingomonadaceae; genus Rhizorhabdus. Next base: position 103,911 of record NZ_LMIB01000018.1, on the reverse strand, counting down.
AGCTGCTCTTCGCCTATGGCGAGGCGACCGTGCCGAAGATCACCGTCATCACCCGCAAGGCCTATGGCGGCGCCTATGACGTGATGGCCTCCAAGCATCTGCGCGGCGACCTCAACTATGCCTGGCCGACCGCCGAGATCGCGGTGATGGGCGCGAAGGGCGCGGTCGAGATCATCTTCCGCAAGGACATGAACGACCCCGAGAAGATCGCGCAGCGCACCAAGGAATATGAGGACCGTTTCGCCAACCCGTTCGTGGCGGCGTCGAAGGGTTTCATCGACGAGGTGATCATGCCGCATTCGACGCGGCGGCGGATCGCGCTCGGCCTGCGCAAGCTCAAGAACAAGAGCCTCGAAAATCCCTGGAAGAAGCACGACAACATTCCGCTCTGAACCTTCCCTCCCCAGTCACCCCCGGGATCGCGAGGGGTGAAGAAGGAAAGACGATCATTGTCGCAGCATCCGCCTTTGCGGCGGGACATGGAGTGATAGGGAATGGAAGACATCTACATCGTCGGCGCCGCACGGACCGCAATCGGCGACTTCGGTGGCGCGCTCAAGGACGTGCCGCCGGCCGACCTCGGCGTGACGGTTGCCGCCGCGGCGATCGAGCGCGCCGGTATCCAGCCCGGCGATGTGCAGAACATCGTGATGGGCCAGGTGATGCCGACCGAGCCGCGCGATGCCTATCTTGCGCGCGTTGTCGGGGTAAAGGCGGGCCTGCCGATCGAAGCGCCCGCGCTGACCCTCAACCGGTTGTGCGGATCGGGCGTAGAAGCGATCGTCACTGGGGCGAAGATGCTGGCGCTGGGCGAAGCCGATATCGTGATCGCTGGCGGCGCGGAAAATATGAGCCGGGTGCCCCATGTCGTGAAGGGCGCGCGCTGGGGCACCAAGATGGGCAATGTCGAAATGACCGACGGCCTGATCGAGGCGCTGAGCGACCCGTTCGACAAGGTCCATATGGGCATTACTGCGGAGAATGTCGCCGAACGCTACCAGATCACGCGCGAGGCGCAGGACGCGCTGGCCGTGCAGGGGCACCAGCGCGCGGCAAAGGCGATCGCCGAGGGCCGCTTCAAGGCGCAGATCGTTCCCGTCGAGGTCAAGACGCGCAAGGGCGTGGTGGCCTTCGATACCGACGAACATGTGCGCGGTGATGTTTCTTTGGAGGACATGGCCAAGCTCCGCCCGGTGTTCAAGAAGGATGGCAGCGTCACAGCAGCCAATGCCAGCGGCATCAACGACGGCGCGGCGATGGTCGTGCTGGCAAGCAGGAAGGCCGTTGACGAGAAGGGGCTCAAGCCGCTTGCCCGTGTTCTGGGCTGGGGGCATGCCGGGGTCGAACCGCTCTATATGGGAATCGGGCCGGTCAAGGCTGTGCCGATCGCCCTCGATCGCGCCGGACTGAACCTGGCCGATATCGACGTGATCGAATCGAACGAAGCCTTCGCGGCGCAGGCCTGCGCGGTGGCGCAGGAGCTTGGTTTCGATCCGGAGAAGCTCAATCCAAACGGCTCAGGCGTCGCGCTTGGCCATCCCGTTGGCGCGACTGGAGCGATCCTGACCGTCAAGGCGGTCTATGAATTGGCGCGCACCGGCGGACGCTATGGCCTGATCACCATGTGCATCGGCGGCGGCCAGGGCATCGCCATGGTCATCGAAAGGGTCTGATCATGAAGCTCGGCCGCCTGAACCATGTCGGGGTCGCGACCCCGTCGATCGAAAAGAGTATCGCCTTCTACCGCGAGGTGATGGGCGCGGAGGTGATCCGCGAACCCTTCGACCTGCCCGCGCAGGGGGTGAAAGTCTGTTTCGTCGACACGCCCAACAGCCAGATCGAACTGATCGAGCCGCTGGGCGAGGCATCCCCGATCCATGGGTTCCTCGCCAAGAACCCGGCGGGCGGCCAGCATCATCTCTGCTATGAAGTGCCTGACATCCATGCCGCCAAGGCCTGGTTCGAAAGCAAGGGCGCCAAGGTGCTCGGCGAACCGCGCATTGGCGCACACGGCACGTTGATCTTCTTCGTCCACCCCAAGGATATGGGCGGGGTGCTGACCGAGATCATGGAAACCCCCAAGGAGGGGGCGGAACATTGACGTACAAGACGATCCGCCTCGATCTGAACGACAAGGTCGCGACGATCACGATCGACCGTCCCCACCGGATGAACGCGCTGACGCCGCAACTCTTCGAGGAAGCGAGCGCCGCAATCGACGCCGCGCGGGCGAATGGCGCGCGCGCGCTGATCCTGACCGGCGAGGGCCGGGCCTTCTGCGCGGGGGCCGACCTGGTCGCCGACGAGGGCTATGATGGTCTGCCCGATGATCTGGGGGAGTTGCTCGACAACTATTACAACCCCTTCGTCCGCAAGCTCGCCGATCTGGACATTCCGGTGATCAGTGCGATCAACGGGCCGGCGGTCGGCGCAGGCATGGGTCTGGCACTCACCGCTGACATCACGGTGATGGCACGGTCGGCCTATCTTCTGCTCGCCTTCGTCAATATCGGCCTGGTGCCCGATGCCGGCGTGACGTGGCTGATCGCCAAGGGCGCGGGCCGGACAAAGGCGCTCGAATTGGCGCTGCTTGGGGAAAAATTATCCGCCGAGGAGGCGCTCGACGCCGGACTGGTGACGCGCGTCGCCGACGACGAAGCGGTGCTGGACGAGGCGCGGGCGATCGCGACGAAGCTCGCGCACGGACCGAGCGTAGCGATCGGTTATATCCGCAAGCAGGTCGCGATGGCGCTGAACCAGACCCTCGCCGAGACGCTGGAGACCGAGCGCAAGCATCAGAGCAAGGCAGGCTTCACCGAGGACTTCCGCGAAGCGGTCGCGGCCTTCGGCGAGAAGCGCAAGCCGATTTTCAAGGGACGCTGAGATGACCGACAAGACCCTCGCGGACTGGCAGGCTGCCGCCGACAAAGAGGTCAAGGGAAAGAACCTGACCTGGGCCACGCCCGAGGGCATCGCCGTCAAGCCGCTCTACACCGCCGAGGATGTCGCCGGGATCGATCCCGGCCTGCCGGGTTTCGCGCCCTTCACGCGCGGGGTGCGCGCCACCATGTATACCGGGCGGCCCTGGACGATCCGTCAATATGCGGGCTTTTCGACCGCCGAGGCGTCGAACGCCTTCTATCATCGCAACCTGAAGGCGGGACAGAAGGGCCTGTCGGTCGCCTTCGACCTCGCCACCCATCGCGGTTACGACAGCGATCATCCGCGCGTGACCGGCGACGTCGGCAAGGCGGGCGTGGCGATCGACACGATCGACGACATGAAGATTCTGTTCGACGGCATCCCGCTCGATCAGATGTCGGTCAGCATGACGATGAACGGCGCGGTGATCCCGATCCTCGCCTTCTTCATCGTCGCGGGCGAGGAGCAGGGCGTACCCCAGGCCCAGCTCGACGGGACCATCCAGAACGACATTCTCAAGGAGTTCATGGTCCGCAACACCTATATCTACCCGCCCGAGCCGAGCATGCGGATCATCTCGGACATCTTCGCCTTCACTTCGGCGAACATGCCCAAATTCAACTCGATCTCGATCTCGGGCTATCACATGCAGGAAGCCGGGGCGACGCAGGTCCAGGAGCTCGCCTTCACCATCGCCGACGGCATGGAATATGTGAAATATGGCGTCGCCTCGGGCCTCGATATCGACAAGTTCGCCGGGCGGCTCAGCTTCTTCTTCGCGATCGGCATGAACTTCTTCATGGAGATCGCCAAGCTGCGCGCCGCGCGCGTGCTGTGGCACCGGGTGATGACCCAGCTCGGCGCGAAGGACGAGCGCTCGAAAATGCTGCGCACCCATTGCCAGACCTCGGGCGTCTCGCTGACCGAGCAAGACCCGTACAACAACGTCATGCGCACCACGATCGAGGCGATGGCGGCAATGCTGGGCGGCACCCAGTCGCTCCACACCAACGCGCTCGACGAGGCGATCGCGCTGCCGACCGACTTCTCGGCCCGCATCGCGCGCAACACCCAGATCGTCATCCAGGAAGAGACCGGGATGACCAAGGTCGTCGATCCGCTCGGCGGCTCCTATTATGTCGAGAGTCTGACTCAGGAGCTGGTCGACAAGGCCTGGGCGATCATCGAGAAGGTCGAGGCCGACGGCGGTATGGCGAAGGCCGTGGCGGCGGGCTGGCCAAAGGCGATGATCGAGGAGGCTTCGGCGGCCAAGGCGGCGCGGATCGACCGCGTCGAAGAGGTGATCGTCGGCGTCAACAAGTACAAGCTGGCGCAGGAAGATCCGATCGACATTCTCGACGTCGACAATGTCGCGGTGCGCGAGGCGCAGATCGCCCGCATCGCCAAGGTCAAGGCCGGGCGCGACGAAGCGAAGTGCCAGGCAGCGCTCAAGGCGTTGACCGAGGGCGCGCGCGGCAAGGAGAACCTCCTCGCCCTCGCGGTAGACTGCGCCCGCGCCCGCGCCACGCTGGGTGAAATCTCGGCGGCGATGGAAGAGGTGTTCGGCCGCTTCGGCACCAACCCGACCCCCGTCAAGGGCATCTATGGCGGCGCCTATGGCGACGACGCGCGCTGGACCGGCCTGATCGAAGGCGTCAATGCGATCGAGCGGCGCAAGGGCCGCAAGCCGCGCATGCTCGTCGCCAAGATGGGCCAGGACGGCCACGACCGCGGCGCGAACCTCGTTTCCTCGGCGTTCGGCGATCTTGGTTTCGAAGTGGTCGCCGGGCCGCTGTTCCAGACGCCGAAGGAAGCCGCCGATCTCGCCATCAAGGCCGATGTCGACGTGGTCGGCGCGTCGAGCCTCGCGGCGGGTCACAAGACGCTGATCCCCGAACTGATCGGCCATCTGCGCGAGGCGGGCCGCAGCGACATCAAGGTGATCGCGGGCGGCGTCATCCCCGCGCAGGACTATCAGTTCCTCCGCGACGCGGGCGTGCAGGGCATTTTCGGCCCCGGCACCAACCTCGTCAGCGCGGCGACCGAGGTGCTGCGCCTGCTCGGCCACAACCAGCCGCCCGAGGGCGTGGAGGCGGCCGAATGAACGCCCATAGCCAGACCCGCCCGGCCGTCCGGTCAGACTGGAGCCGCGCCGAGATCGCGGCACTGTTCGACCTGCCGTTCAACGATCTGCTGTGGCAGGCGCAGGCCAGCCACCGCGCGCATCACGAGGCGAACGCTGTCCAGTTGTCGACCCTGCTTTCGATCAAGACCGGCGGCTGCCCCGAGGATTGCGGCTATTGCAACCAGTCGGTCCACGCCGAGACGGGCCTCAAGGCGACCAAGCTGATGGACGTGCGCGCGGTGCTGCAGTCGGCGGCGCAGGCCAAGGACAATGGCTCGACCCGCTTCTGCATGGGGGCTGCCTGGCGCAACCCGAAGGACCGCGACATGCCCGCCATCGTCGAAATGGTGAAGGGCGTTCGCCAGATGGGCATGGAAACCTGCATGACGCTGGGCATGCTCACCGGCGATCAGGCGAAGACGCTCGCCGATGCCGGGCTCGACTATTACAACCACAATATCGATACCGCGCCCGAGCGTTATCAGGAAGTGATCACCACCCGGACGTTTGAGGACCGTATTGAGACGCTCGAACATGTCCGCGAGGCGGGGATCAACGTGTGTTGCGGCGGCATCGTCGGCATGGGCGAGACCCGCGCCGACCGGGTCGGCTTCATCCACGCGCTGGCGACCTTGCCGATTCACCCCGAAAGCGTGCCGGTCAACGCGCTGGTCCCGGTCAAGGGCACGGTGCTGGGCGACATGCTCGCCGATACCCCCCTGGCCAAGATCGACGAGATCGAGTTCGTCCGAACCGTCGCGGTCGCGCGGATCACCATGCCGGGCTCGATGGTCCGCCTGTCGGCGGGCCGCGAGAGCATGTCCGACGCGGCGCAGGCGCTGTGCTTCATGGCGGGCGCAAACTCGATCTTCACCGGCGACAAGCTGCTGACCACGGGCAATGCCGGCGACGACAAGGACGCCGCGCTGTTTGCGAAGCTGGGTGTCACGCCGATGGCGGCGCCGTGCAAGGTGGAGCTTGTGGCCGAATGATCCGCTCGGCCATCGTTCCTGTCGTCGCATCGCTTGCGATGCTCGGTGTCGCGGCATGTTCTCCGGCCTCGCCGGGCAAGCTGCCGGCGCTGTCCGCGACCAACACCTCTGCGAATGCGCCGATCATCGCCGACTTCATCGAACGGCTGTGCATCGACAGCGTGGCCAGCCCCGAACGCTTCTCCGACGAGCTGAAACAATCGGGCTGGGCGTATAGGCAGACCCAGCAGAGCGATGCCGGCACGGAGCTGGATGTGTGGAAGTTGCCCCATATCGAACTCGTCCATTCGGGAAGGCCGACCCCGGCGCGCGATGCCAATGTCTGGACGTGCATGGCCGCGATCGATGCCGCGGCCGCACCCTCGGCCGTCGAACTTCAGGCCGCGCTGCGCCGAAAAGCCGGGCAAGAAATATTCAACGCGCGGGGGGCGGATTGGCAATGGAAGCCGTCGCCTTTCACGCAGGCACATATCACTATTTCGACCAATATGGCGGGCGGGCAATCGATCTTCGTGGAATTCGCCGACCAAAAAATCTTCAACGCCCTTTTCGGAAGCTGAGATGTTCAAAAAAATCCTGATCGCCAATCGTGGTGAAATCGCCTGCCGCGTGATCAAGACCGCCCGGCGGATGGGCATCAAGACCGTTGCGGTCTATTCGGATGCCGACGCGCGCGCGCCGCATGTCGAGATGGCCGACGAGGCCGTCCATATCGGACCGCCGCCCGCGTCGGAATCCTATCTGATCGCCGACAAGATCATCGCCGCCTGCAAGGCGACTGGCGCCGAGGCGGTGCACCCCGGCTATGGCTTCCTGTCGGAGCGGACGAGCTTCGCCGAGGCGCTCGACGCCGCCGGCATCGCCTTCATCGGCCCGCCGGTCGGCGCGATCGCGGCGATGGGCGACAAGATCGAGTCCAAGAAACTCGCCAAGCAGGCGGGCGTCAACGTCGTCCCCGGCTATGTCGGCGAGATCGATTCGACCGATCACGCCGTCGAGATCGCCAACGGCATCGGCTATCCGGTGATGATGAAGGCGTCGGCGGGCGGCGGCGGCAAGGGCATGCGGCTCGCCTATTCCGAGAAGGACGTCCGCGAGAATTTCGAGAGCGTGAAGCGCGAGGGGCTCGCCAGCTTCGGCGACGACCGCGTCTTCATCGAAAAATTCATCGAGAGCCCGCGCCACATCGAGATCCAGATCCTCGGCGATAAGCATGGCAACATTCTCTACCTGAACGAGCGCGAATGCTCGATCCAGCGCCGCCACCAGAAGGTGGTCGAGGAAGCCCCGTCGCCCTTCGTCACCCCGAAGATGCGCAAGGCGATGGGCGAGCAGTGCGTCGCGCTCGCCCGCGCAGTCGGCTATTACAGCGCGGGCACGGTCGAGCTGATCGTCTCGGGCGCCGACACGACCGGTGAAGGCTTCTACTTCCTTGAGATGAACACCCGTCTCCAGGTCGAGCATCCCGTCACCGAATGCATCACCGGTCTCGACCTCGTCGAGCAGATGATCCGTGTCGCCTATGGCGAGAGGCTCGCGCTCACCCAGGATGACGTGAAGATCAATGGCTGGGCGGTCGAGAACCGCGTCTATGCCGAGGACCCCTATCGCGGCTTCCTGCCGTCGACCGGCCGTCTGGTGCGCTACCGGCCGCCGGCGGAGGTGGATGAGGTCCGCGTCGACGACGGGGTCTATGAAGGCTCCGAAATCTCGATGTTCTACGATCCGATGATCGCCAAGCTGATCACCCATGGTGCGACGCGCGAACAGGCGATCGACAAGCAGATCGCCGCGCTCGACCGGTTCGAGATCGACGGCATCGGCCACAACATCGATTTCCTGTCGGCGCTGATGCAGCATCCGCGTTTCCGCTCGGGCAACATCACCACCGGCTTCATCGCCGAGGAATATCCCGAGGGCTTCACCGGCGCCGCGGGCAGCGAGACGCTGAGCCTGCGCCTTGCCGCGATCGCGGGTGTCCTCGCCAGCGTCGACGCCGCCCGCGCCGGGCTGATCGACGGCCGGCTGAACGGGCCTGCCGATCCCGCGACCAGCTGGGTCGTCACCCTCGACGGTGTCGAGCGCACGATCGAACTGGCGGGTGATGCGGTGACGGTCGACGGCGTTTCGGTCGTGGTCGACGCGCCCTATGTGCCGGGCCAGCGGCTGGTCGAGGCGGTGGTCGACGGCGAGGCGCTGTCGCTGCGTGTCGAGCGCAAGCGCACCGGCTGGCGTTTCACGACGCGCGGCGCGAGCCACAATCTGCGCGTGTTGAGCCCGACGGTCGCGGCGCTGTCACATCACATGATCGAAAAGATCCCGCCGGACATGTCGCGCTTCCTGCTGTGCCCGATGCCGGGCCTGGTCACCGCGATCCATGTCGAGGCGGGCGCGAAGGTCGAGGCGGGTCAGCCGCTCGCCGTCGTCGAAGCGATGAAGATGGAGAATATCCTGCGTGCGGAGAAGGCGGGCGTGGTCAAGACCGTCGCCGCCAAGCCGGGCGACAGCCTCGCGGTGGATGCGGTGATCCTCGAGTTCGAAGCGAACTGAGCATGATTTAAACAAATCCGCTCATCCTGAGTATGGGCTGAGCTTGGCGAAGACCCGTATCGAAGGAGGTCCTTCGATACGCCATTTCGACTTCGCTCAATGGCTACTCAGGATGAGCGGAGTGCTCATTGGTTTAGAGCCGCCCTCTTTCGAAGGGAGAGGGATAAGGCTCAGCCTTCCTTGCCGGCGCGGCGTTCCTGCCACTTGGCGCGCATCGCGTCGCGGGCGGCCTTGTGCTCTTCGGGGCTGATCGTGCCGTCCTTGTTGGTGTCGACCCGGTCGAACATCGCCAGCGCGCCGGCCGAGGCTTCGGCCAGGCTTACCTTACCGTCTTTATTGGCGTCGGCGCGGTCGAACCACATGCCGCCCATGCCGAAATGGCCGCCGCCCATGCCGCCACGATGCATGCCGTGACGGCCATGGCCGCGATGCTCGCCATCGCCGCCTCCCGGGCGCTGGCGGACGGAGAATTCTTCTTTCGACAGCGCGCCGTTCTTGTCGGTGTCGAGCGCGGCAAAGCGCTCGTCGCGGCGTTCGGCGCGGCGCTCGGCGAATTTCGCCTTCATCGCCGCCCGTGCGGCGTCGGCTTCGGCCTTGGTGACGAAGCCATCGCCATTGGTGTCGGCCTTCTTGAACTGCTCGGCGACGCGCGCCTGCACTTCGGCGCGGGTGTTCGGTGGGCCATCGGGGGCGGCGGCATAGGCGGCGACGCCGAGCGTGGCGGCAAGCGCGGCTCCGGCGATCCAGGTGGTCTTCTTCATCAGCGGCATCCTTCAGATAAGCGAACAGGTGGGCGGACCGGGCACAACAGGGAAAGGCCGATCCGCCCTGAGATGGGGTCTAGAACGCGAATCTTGCGGCGATAGTTCGACGCTGAAATCGTTATTTCCAAGTTGAAATGTCGATCAGCCTCCGAAGACCTTGCTCAGCAGCCCGATCTTCTTCTTTGCCGCTTCGCGCTCCTGATCGTCCAATATCCCGTCATGGTCGCGGTCGGCGAGGTCGAACGCCTCGCGCCCGGCGGCGCGAACCTCGGCCAGCGAAAGCGCGCCGTCGCCATCGGCGTCGGTTCGCCGGTAGAGCATGTCGGCCATGCCACCCTGGCTCAGCGGACCATTTTCGTTGAGCGATAGCCGGGGGCGGCCATCGGGTCCCGTGTCGAGAATGAAAGGCTCCGCGTCGCGCCGCGCCGTCAGCATCGAGCGGGCGAAGCCGAGGATCGCGGCGGTCTCCTCGCGGTCGAGCCGGCCGTCGCCATTGCGGTCAGCCCCGGCGAAATATTGGCCGATCGCGCTGTCGAGCCCCTCGCGGGTCATCGGCAGCTCCTGCGCCGAGGCGGCGGCCGACAGGGCCAACGCGGCAAGGGCCAGCAGGACACGCATGCAACTCTCCGGACTTCGAACGGCGCTAGAGCTTGAATGCCGCGCCCCCGCATGGCAAGGGCCGCGCGCCGATATGGGGCGGGTTGGAGACGATAATGAGCGACGTGAAGAAGGTGGTGCTGGCCTTTTCGGGGGGGCTCGACACGAGCGTGATCCTCAAATGGCTGCAGCAGACCTATCAGTGCGAGGTCGTCACCTTCACCGCCGATCTCGGCCAGGGTGAGGAGCTGGAGCCCGCCCGCGCCAAGGCGAAGCTGATGGGCGTGCCCGACAAGCACATCTTCATCGACGATCTCCGCGAGGAGTTCGTGAAGGATTATGTCTTCCCGATGATGCGCGCCAACGCGCTCTATGAAGGCCTTTATCTGCTCGGCACCTCGATCGCCCGCCCGCTGATCGCCAAGCGCCAGATCGAGATCGCCCGGATGGTCGGGGCCGATGCGGTCAGCCATGGCGCGACCGGCAAGGGCAATGACCAGGTCCGCTTCGAGCTTGGCTATTATGGCCTCGCCCCCGACATCCGCGTGATCGCGCCATGGCGCGAATGGGACCTGACCAGCCGCACCGCGCTGATCGCCTTCGCCGAGGCCCACCAGATTCCGGTGCCCAAGGACAAGCGCGGCGAATCGCCCTTCTCGACCGACGCGAACATGCTCCACACTTCGTCCGAGGGTAAGGTGCTCGAGGATCCGTGGGAGGAGGTGCCCGACTATGTCTATTCGCGCACCGTCAACCCCGAGGACGCCCCCGACGCGCCCGAGTTCATCACGATCGATTTCGAGCGCGGTGACGGCGTCGCGATCAATGGCGTGGGAATGAGCCCGGCGACCCTGCTCGAAACGCTCAACGAATATGGCCGCAAGCACGGCATCGGCCGGCTCGATCTGGTCGAGAACCGCTTCGTCGGCATGAAGTCGCGCGGCATGTACGAGACCCCGGGCGGCACCATCTATCACCTCGCCCATCGCGGCATCGAGCAGATCACGCTGGATCGCGGCGCGGCGCATCTGAAGGACGAGCTGGCCCCGCGCTATGCCGAGCTGATCTACAACGGCTTCTGGTTCAGCCCCGAGCGCGAGATGCTCCAGGCCGCGATCGACCATAGCCAGGAGAAGGTCACCGGCACCGTCCGGCTCAAGCTCTACAAAGGCGGCGTCTATGTCGTCGGCCGCAAGTCGCCGAACACGCTCTATTCGGAAAAGGTCGTCACTTTCGAAGACGACGCCGGCGCCTATGACCAGCGCGACGCCGCGGGCTTCATCAAGCTCAACGCGCTCCGCCTGCGGTTGTTGGGGCGTCGGGACGGGCGGTGATTTCTGATTCCTCCCCGATACGGGGAGGGGGACCGCGCGAAGTGTGGTGGAGGGGGCGCCGGTAACGGCGCTACCGCGCCGCCTCTCCGCCGTCCTGCGGACGGTCCCCCTCTCCTGCTATGACAGGGGAGGAACTTTGCTTTCGCAACCCGACAATATCGATCGCGCCATCCTTGAACCGCCCCACCTCGACGCGGCCTTTCGACAGTTCGTCCAGGAACACGTCACCCTTGTCATAGGCCCAGGGGCCGAGGCGCAGCAGCCAGATCGTCGGCACCGCGCGGGTCGCGTGTTCGTTGGCGATCAGACGGAGATGCGCCCGGTCTAGCGAGGGCACGCCGCGCGATCCGCTGACATACCAGCTTCCCGGCGGCGGGTTCAGGCTGGGAATCGCGGTCGGGATCGGGCGGCTCGGTATCGTCAGGCCATAGTCGCGCACCGCGCGATCGAAGGGCAGCGCGCCTTCATTAGGATAGGCGAAGACCACGTCGCCGGGGCGGAAGCGGGGGGCGAGCCATTCCATCGTCCGGTACCAGTCGCGCTTTGGCCGCTCGCGCGCGGCGAGGTCCATGCGCGCCTGTTCGACCGTGATCCAGGCGAGCGCCGCGACCGGAATCACCCAGCCGAAGCGCCAGCGATGCCAATGCGCGCCGCACGCCATCAACAGGATCGCGGGGATGGCGAGCGGGGTCATCGTGCGGATGATGAAGATCGGCGCGATCGTCGCCGAGACGATCAGCGAGACTGCCAGCGGCAGGCCTCCGAGCAGCAGCAGCGCCGCGAGCAACCGCCATCCGCCGCGCGCGGCGAGCAGCACCGCACCGCCGAGCAGCGCCAGGACCAGTGCCGCGATCCGCATGTCGTCGCGCGGCCCCGCGAACATCACCGTCGCGCGCCGCCACAGGTCGACCGTCGACCATTTCAGCCAGGTCGCCTTCACCCACATCGGCGCCTGATCGAGCAGGATGAACAGGGCGGGCGACCAGATGACGAGGACGATGAGATGGCCGCCGGCCAGCCACAGCCAGTCGGCCTTGGACATCGTCTCGACCCGCACGACGCACAGCAAGGCAAGACCAAGCGCGGCGGCGTAGAGCGGCCCGAGATTGTGGAGCCACAGCATCAGCGCGGCGCAGGCCAGATAACCGGCAAAGGCGCGCCCGGCGAGCGGCAGCCCCGCGGCGCGGCGCTCTGCGATCGCCAGCAGCGCCAGCGTTGCCGAGGCATAAACGAGGATCATCAACGGATAAGGCCGGATCTCGCGGGTCATCTCGACCAGCATCGGCGAGACGGCGGCCAGCAAGAGCGCCGCGAGCGTCACCGGCACCGGATTTGCTCCGCTGAGCCGCGCCAGCCGCCGGGCGGCCAAGGCCAGGACCGGCAACGTCGCGAGTCCGCAAACCAGCCCCAGCATCCGGTGCGCGACCAGCCCGTCACCCGCAACCAGCGTCCACGCCCGGAGCAGAGAATAATAGAAGGGCGGGTGCGTCTCGTAGCGGGGTACGACCTGCCACAGGAAAGCCCAGCCCTTCGAAGCGGCATAGGCGCTATAGCCTTCGTCGAGCCACATCGGCTCCGCCCAGATGGCCCAGCCGCGCGCCGCCAGCGCGATCACCCCGATCAGCGCGGCGGCGATGGCGAAGCGGGTTCGGGCGGGTAGCGCGATCATGCTCTCGCGCTTAGGCAAAGCGCGCGCCGCCGTGAACAGCTAATTCGCGGATTGCGGCCTCACCCGTATAACACCCGGCTCGACTTTTGGTTAACGCCGCTCTTGATAGGGACGACTCGTTGGGGAGGGTGGCGTGCCGATGTATGGCGATGGGCAGGCGTGCGGTGCGGTGGCGGATACGCCGCCGACGCGGCATGGCATGGAGACATTGTGACTCCGCCGATTTCGCTTTTTGCGTATGTGCCGATACCCGTCATCTTCATCGCCGCCGATCGGCGGACGGCCTTCGCCAATGAACGCGGACGTGCCCTGCTGGGCGTCGCCGCCGATGCGGGATCGGAGGAGATCATCGCCGCGCTGGCCGCGCAGACCGGCAATGATGCCGCGGATGACGACGAGCCGATGATCGCCGAGACGCAGATCGGGCCAGGCCTTTACCGGATCGAGGCCGTGCGCGTCGACGAGCCCGGGCTGGCCGGCCGCATGTGGCTATTCCACGAGTCGGCCGCCCCTGCGGGCCGCCGCGGTCTCCCGCCGCATGTGAAGGCCGCGCTCGACAATCTCGACGAAGGCATGATGCTGATCGACCGGGATCAGCATATCTGCTTGTGGAACGACGCCTTCCTGCGGATGCTCGACCTGCCGCCCGCGCTGTTCGCGCGTGGCGCCGAGCTGATGCCGCTGATCCGCGCGCTCGCCGATCGCGGCGACTATGGCCCCGGCGATCCGGCGGCGCTGGCCGAGCAGATCGCCAGCGGCATCCGCAGCCGCACCCCGGCGAAGGGAGAGCGGCAGATGGTCAACGGCACGATCATCGCCGCCGAATGGATCCGCATTCCCGACGAGTATTTCCTGTTCCGCCTGCGCAACGTCACCACCGAGCGCAACGCCTCGCGCTTCAAGGACGAACTGATCGCTACGGTCAGTCATGAATTGCGCACCCCGCTGACGGTGATCAGCGGCGCGCTCGGCTTGCTGCGCGCGGGCGCGGGCGGCCAGACCGAGCCGCGCGCGATCGAGCTGATCGACGTGGCCCACAAGAATAGCGAGCGGCTGACCCGGCTGGTGAACGACCTGCTCGACGTCGACAAGCTCCAGTCGGGGACGATCGATTTCCGCTTCGAGCGCGCCGATCTCGCCTTGCTGCTCGCCTCGGCGGTCGAGCAGAACCTGCCCTATTCGCAGAGCCTGGGCATCTCGATCGATCTCGATGTGCCCGGCGAAGCGGTGATCATCGAGGTCGACCGCGACCGGCTGTTGCAGGTGATGAGCAACCTCCTGGCCAACGCCTCGAAATTCTCGAAGCGGGGAAGCCGGGTGCGCGTCCGGCTGCGGACGAGTGCGGCCGGCGTCCGGATCAGCGTCATCGACCATGGGCGGGGCATGTCCGACGAATTCCGCCGCCGCCTGTTCACCCGTTTCGCGCAGGAGAATCGCGGTTCGGAAAACGGTCAGGCGGGAACGGGCCTCGGCCTCGCCATCTGCAAGAGCATCGTCGAGAAGCATCATGGCCGGATCATCGTCGACACGCGCGAGGCGATCGGGACGACCTTCCACATCGACCTGCCCTACGCTCAGGACGCGGCGCTGATCCTTTAGTCGGCGTTAACCATGTTTTAGCGCCTCTTCGCCCATGGTCCGACCACATCCGGATTTCAGAGGTTCGCAAGTAGATGCCCCGCGCCGCCACCCATGTTGACGTTGCGATTATCGGTGCTGGCCCGGCGGGGCTGACCGCCGGCTATATGCTCGGCAAGGAAGGCTTTTCGGTCAAGCTGATCGAAAAGGATCCGCATCAGGTCGGCGGGATCAGCCGGACCGTCGAGCATGAAGGCTTCCGCTTCGACATCGGCGGCCACCGCTTCTTCTCCAAGTCGCGCGAGGTGGTCGACCTGTGGAACGAGTTGCTGCCCGACGACTTCATCGAACGGCCGCGGATGAGCCGCATCTATTATCGCGGCAAATTCTACAGCTACCCGCTTCGCGCCTTCGAGGCGCTGCGCAATCTCGGCCTGTGGCAGTCGACCCTGTGCATGGCCAGCTTCTTCCGCTGGAAGCTCTTCCCCCACAAGCATGTGAAGAGCTTCGAACAATGGGTGGTCAACCAGTTCGGCGCGCGTCTCTTCGGTATCTTCTTCAAGACCTATACCGAGAAGGTGTGGGGCATGCCGTGCGACGAAATGTCGGCCGACTGGGCGGCGCAGCGCATCAAGGGTTTGAGTCTAGGCAAGGCGGTGTGGGACGGCGTGCGGCGCTCGCTGGGTCTCAACAAGCGTCCCAATGACGGGATGGAGACCAAGACGCTGCTCGAGAATTTCCGCTACCCGCGCAAGGGCCCCGGCATGATGTGGGACGCCGCGCGCGACCGGATCATCGAACAGGGCAACAGCCTGCTGATGGGGCACAAGCTCCATCAGCTGTCATGGGACGCGACCGGCGGCTATTGGCGCTTCGCCGCGATCGGCGAGGACGGAAGGCTGACGATGCTGACCGCCGACCATGTCATCAGCTCCGCGCCGATGCGCGAGCTGGCGGCGCGCGTCCATCCGGTGCCCGCGTCCCTGCCGCAGGCGATGGACCTCGGCTATCGCGATTTCCTGACCGTCGCGCTGATGATCCGCTCGGAGGACCTGTTCCCCGACAACTGGATCTACATCCACGACGACAAGGTGCAGGTCGGCCGCATCCAGAATTTCCGCAGCTGGTCGCCCGAAATGGTGCCCGACGACAGCCTTGCCTGCGTCGGCCTCGAATATTTCTGCTTCGAAGGCGACGGCCTGTGGTCCTCGTCGAACGAGGATCTGATCGCGCTGGCGACGAAGGAACTGGCGCAGCTCGGCCTGTGCGATCCGGACGATGTCGTCGGCGGCGCGGTGGTGCGCCAGGAAAAGGCCTATCCGGTCTATGACGACGCCTATGCCGCCAATGTCGCGGCGGTGCGCGAGGAACTGGAGACCCGCTACCCGACGCTGCACTTCGTCGGGCGAAACGGGATGCATCGCTACAATAATCAGGATCATGCGATGATGACCGCGATGCTCACTGCGCGGAACATCGCGGCGGGCACGCGCCGCCATGACGTGTGGCAGGTCAACGAGGATGCCGAATATCATGAGGCCGGTGCCGAAGGCGACGATGCGGGCGTCGCGGCGGCGCTGACGTCCGAACGGCTGGTCCCGACGCGGATCGCGGACAAGCGCGCGGCGTGATTTTGGGGTTGGCCTTGGCATGACCCCCGCCCGATTTCGCCTCGGCGTGCTGGCCGCCTGGCTGCTCGCCTGCGCGATCCTGCTGTTCGTGTCGCGCGACGCCATCGCCAATCTCGCGATGCTCGACGCCGATGATTATCTGCGGCTGCAGGAGGTGCGCGACTGGCTGGGCGGGCAGAGTTTTTTCGATGTCCACCAATATCGCATCGATCCGCCCGGCGGCGTCGCGATGCACTGGTCGCGGATCGTCGATCTGCCGCTGGCAGCTTTCATTCTGCTTTTCCAGCCGTTGCTCGGTACAGCCGACGCCGAGCGGGTGACGGCCAGTCTGGTGCCGCTGATCACGCTCGGCGGATCGATGGTCGCGATCGCCACCGCCACCGTGCGGCTGGCCGATCGCCGCGCCGCGCTGATCGCCACCCTGCTCGCCGCGACCACGCCGCTATTGTTGTTCCACGTGATGCCGCTGCGCATCGATCATCATGGCTGGCAGACGATGCTGGGCCTCAGCACCATCGCCGCCTGCTTCGATCCCCGCGCCCGGCGCGGCGGCATCGTCGCCGGAATTTGCGCGGCGCTGTGGCTTGCCATCTCGCTCGAAGGGCTGCCGATGGCGGCGGCGATCGGCCTGTTGCTGGCAGTGCGATTCGTGATCGAGGGTGGGGACCGCGACGCGGCGCAGCGCTTCCGGGCGTTCGCGGGCGCGCTGGCCCTGGCGGGCATAATGTTGTTCGCCGCCTTCCATGGCCGTGCGGCTTATTCTCAACCCTATTGCGACGCGGTCAGCCCGGCCTGGTTCGGGCCGATGATCGCGTCGCCCGCGCTGGCGGCGTTGCTGATGCCGCTCGTCGCGACGCGGGGGCCGGTCGCACGTATCGGGCTGCTGGCGTTCGCCGCCATTACCGGGGTCGGCATGCTGGCCGTCACCGCGCCCGATTGCCTGCATGGGCCCTTCGCGGCGCTTGATCCGGTGGTGCGCCATTATTGGTACCAGAACGTGCCCGAGGGGATGCCGGTGTGGCGGCAGCCCAACGCCAATGCCGCCATGCTGATCGGTTTCCCGCTGATCGGGATCGCAGGGGCGCTGCTCGGCTGGCGGCGGGCCACGACGGCAAGCGGCGCGCGCAACTGGCTGGCGATGCTCATGCTGATGCTCGCCGCTTATGCGGTGTCGCTCCTCGTCCAGCGCGCGGGCGGTTTCGCCCATGGCTGTGCGCTGCCGGGCGCGGGCTATCTTCTCGCCCGGCTGCTCGACGCGATCGGGCGCTGGCGCCATGTCGTGCCGCGCATCCTGGCCTCGGCCGCGGCGATCATGGCGCTGTCGCCGATCGGCGCGCTATTGGCGGCCAACCTCGTTGTGCTCGAGGATCCGAATCCGGAGCCGCCCCGCAGCCTGCCGATATGCCGGGCACCGTGCGACCGTTTCGCGGCGCTGGCAGCGATGAAGCCCACCTATATCCTGACCGGGCTCGACCTCACCCCGAACCTGCTGGTGAAGACCCCGCACAGCTATGCGGGGAGCGGCCATCATCGCGATCAGGCCGCGATTCGCCGCGTGCTCGATTCCTTCATGGGCGATCCCGAGGTCGCGCACCGGATCATGCGCGCGCGCGGCATGAGCCATGTGCTGATCGAACCGCAGGGCATCGAAGCCAGCATCTACATCGCCGCCGCGCCGCACGGGCTGATGGCGCGGCTCGTTACGGGCAGGCCGCCCGCCTGGCTGAAACCGGTGCCGCTGCCCGGCAGCCAGCTCAAGCTGTGGCGGCGAATTCCCTGATTCGATGCTCTTCGCTTCGGAAGGAGCGAATGAAGCAGGCCTTGCCCCGGCTTTCGCGCCGACATAAGGGCCAATGCCGATGTTCCGCTCGACTCCACCTGTGACTCCGCCGTCCGGCTGGTGGACGAGCAACTGGTATGTCGCCTTCCTCGCACTGATCTCGATCATTCCGCTGCTGCGCCCCGAAGTGCCGCCGCTGATCGACCTGATGGGGCATATGGGGCGCTACCGGGTCGAGATCGCCGATCCCACCTCGCCGCTGCTCACCCGCTATTTCAGTTTCCAATGGGCGCTGATGGGCAATCTGGGCGTCGACCTGCTGATCGTGCCGATGGCGAAGATCTTCGGGCTCGAGCTCGGCGTGAAGCTCATCGTCATGACGGTGCCGCCGCTGACCGTCACCGGCCTGCTGCTGATCGCGCGCGAAGTGCATGGCCSCCTGCCGGTGACCGCCGGGCTGGTCGCGCCCTTCGCCTATTGCTGGCCGTTCCAGTGGGGCTTCATCAACTATGTGCTGGCGATGGCGCTGGCGCTCAACGCTTTCGCGCTGTGGCTCTATCTCGCGCGGATGGGGCGCATCCGCCTGCGCGCGATGCTGTTCGTACCGATCGGCGCGCTGATCTGGCTGGCGCATGGCTTCGCCTGGGGCGTGCTCGGCCTGCTCGCCTTCTCGGCGGAGATCGTGCGGATGCGCGATGTCGAGGGGCGCGGCTATTGGGAATCGCTGTGGCGCGGCGCGCTCCACTGCCTGCCGCTCAGCCCCCCGATGCTGCTGATGATCGCGTGGCGGTCGGGCAATGTCGACGGCAAGACGACCGACTGGTTCAACTGGATCGCCAAATATGTCTATCTGGTCTCGTCGCTCCGCAATCACTGGATGGAGTTCGACATCGGGTTGGTGGGCGCGCTGATCCTGCTCGTCCTGTTCGGGATGAGCTCGATCGGCTGGCGGCAGTACAGCTTCCGGATGAACCGCACGCTGGGCGTCGCCCTGCTGGTGCTGATCATCGCCTATATACTGATGCCGCGCATCGTGATCGGCTCGGCCTATGCCGATATGCGCCTCGCCCCCTATGTCGTCGCCATCGGCGTGATCGGGGTGGTGCCGCTGTTCCGGAACCGGATCGCGCTCAGCACGATCGCCGCGCTCGCGGTGATCATCTTCGGTTTCCGCATCTACCAGTCGACCGAGCGTTTCGCCGCCTTCGCCGGCTGGCACGAGAAGCAGCTCGCCGCGCTCGACCATATCAAGCCGCAAAGCCGCGTCTTCGCGCTGGTCGAGCTGCCCTGCCTGTCGCGCTGGGAATCACCGCGGCTCGAACATCTCGGCGCGATGGCGATCGTGCGGCGCGAAGCCTTCGTCAACGGCCAGTGGACGATGCCGGGCGCGCAGCTGCTCAGCATAAAATATGCGCCCGCCAAGGGCTATGCCGAGGATCCGACTCAGGTGATGCGGCCGAAGCGTTGCCGCGCGCGCAACGCGCGGACGATCGAAAGCTCGGTGACGCTCTTCCCGCGCCATGCCTTCGATTATCTCTGGCTGATCAACGCCTCGCAGGACCATTGGCCGGGCAATGATCCGTCGCTGGAAATGGTGTGGAACGGCGGCGAGCGCGGCGCGCTCTACCGGATCGTCGGCTCGGCGACGCTCGCCATGGACACGCCGAAGGGAATGCTCAACGTCGCCACCCAGTGACGTTCGGCGCCGAAGATCGCGGTCAGCGCCGCGTTGACCGGCTTCGACGGCATCGCATCGTCGCCGCCGCCCTTGCCGGTCAGCCGACCGGCGATCCGCACCGCGGCGATCAGCGGGAAGAGCAGACTGTTGAAATGGGTGGTGAAGCGCGGGCGCAGCCCCGCCTCACGGAAGGTACGCTTCAGGCTGGCGGTGGTGTAGCGGCGCTGGTGATGATGGGCGACGTCATGCGCGCTCCACATCCACGGACTGCCCGGCACGGTGACGATGATCCGCCCGCCCGGCGCGAGCTTGGTCTTGAGATAGGTCAGCGCCTCGACGTCGCCGGGGATATGCTCGAGCACGTCGAGCAGGACGATCAGGTCATAGGCCCCATCGTCGAGCGGAACATGCGGCAGATAGCCGCCCTTGATCTTCAGCCCGCTGCGCTGCTCGGCATAGGCGCGCGCGCCGTCGTCGGGCTCGATCGCATCGACCGTGCCGAAGCCTTTCAGCAGTTCGAGATTGGAGCCGGTGCCCGCGCCGACCTCAAGGATCCTGAGCGGACCGGCTTTGGGGCGGTGGCGCTCGATGAGCCGGGCGATGATCCGCCGCCGGGCGACGAACCACCAATGATCCTTGTCGATCTCGGCCATCCGGTCATAGGTCGCGCGGTCCATCAGGCTTGCCCATCCTCTTCGGGGCAGCCGACCCTCTGGCGGATGATGTAGATCGGCCGGTGCTTGGTCTCGACCAGGATGCGGCCGACATATTCGCCGAGCACGCCGAGCGAGAGCAGCTGCACCCCGCCCAGGAAGAGCGTCGCCACCATCAGCGACGGATAGCCCGCGACGTCGGCGCCGTAGATGATCGTGCGCAGGCCGATGAACACCGCATAGACCAGCGCGATCAGCGCGATCACCGCGCCGATATAGGACCAGACCCGCAAGGGGGCGGTCGACGCCGAGGTGATCCCGTCGATCGCCAGCGTCCACAGCTTCCAGTAGTTGAACTTCGTTGTGCCGACCGCGCGTTCGACCCGGTCGTAATCGACCGCGGTCTGGCGGAAGCCCGACCAGGCGAACAGGCCCTTCATGAAGCGGTTGCGCTCGGGCATCCGCTTGATCACCTCGACCACCTTGCGGTCGAGCAGACGGAAGTCGCCGGCATGCTCGGGGATCTTGTCCATCGAGAGCCAGTTGTGCGCGCGATAGTAAAGGTCGGCGGTCAGCCGCTTGGGCAGGCTGTCGGTCATGCGGTTGCGGCGCACGCCATAGACGACTTCATAGCCTTCGCGCCATTTGGCGATCATCTCGCCGATCACCTCGGGAGGGTCCTGCATGTCGACGTCGATCGGCACGACGACCTGGCCGCGCGCATTGTCGAGCCCTGCCGACAGTGCCGCCTCCTTGCCGAAATTGCGCGACAGCGACAGCGCGCCGATCCGGGCATCGGCGTCGTGCGCGGTCAGGATCGCGGCCATCGTCATATCGGTGCTGCCGTCGTCGACGAACAATATCTCCCAGCCGATCGGTCGGCCGTCGGGATCGTGCAGCGCGTCGAGCACGCGCGTCATCCGGGCGACGAAGGGCGGGATCGCCTCTTCCTCGTCCTTGACCGGCACGATGATCGACAACAGCGGATTCATTCGAACACCCAGACGCGGTTGAGCCAGAACACCAGCAGGGGCGTGACGCCCAGCACCAGCGGATAGGGCGACCAGATCGGCAGGTCCAGATGCTGGACGAGCAGCCAGACCCAAAGACTGTTGAGCGCGAAGCTGATCAGCGAGACGATCGCGAAGCGCGTGATCCGGACTGCCTGCCGGTCGCGGCTGCCATGGCCCTTGAAGCTCCACTGGCCATGAATGATATAGCCCGTCGTCGCCGCGCCGACGAAGCCGATCGTCCAGGCGAGATTGGGATCGAGCCCGCCCATCTTCACGCTGGAGTGATAGATGCCGATGTTGACGAAGGACGCCAGCAGCCCGGTGATCCCGTAGCGCACGAGCTGACCGAGCAACGCCATCCGCTCGCTGTTCATGGTGGGCATTTCGGACATCCTGTCCGCGCTCTTCCATAAAAGCGGCGACGCCTCAAGCGGGGTTCGACCGACGCTGATTACCCTCTCCCGTTTTCACGGGAGAGGGTGGGGTGAGGGTCTTCTTCTTTTTCAGTTGGTGAGCGCTTCCAGGATGGAGGACAACACACCCTCGAAGCTTTCGTTGACTTCGTTGTTCCAAAACCGAACCAACCGATAACCTCTCGCCTCGAGAAAGGCAGTTCGGTTTGCATCGGCCTGTTCATTATGCTGTCCGCCATCCAGCTCGACGATCAGTCTTTTTTCGACGCACAAGAAATCAACGACGAATGGCCCGATGGTCGTCTGTCGGCGAAATTTGAAACCAGCAAGGCGGCGGTCGCGGATCGCAAACCAGAGTTTTTGTTCGACATCGGTCATATCGCGACGAAGCCGGGAAGCATGTGGGCTGATCTGTCGGCGAACCGGGTACATTGCGACAAGATAGAAGAAGAAAGACCCTCACCCAACCCTCTCCCGTGAAAACGGGAGAGGGCATTATGCCGATCTCTTTTTTCAGGGAGAAAGCGCTCCCCGGGGCAAGGGAACCCCGAAGGAGCGTCTCCCGTGGGGTGGAAATTGCCAGTCCGATCCCCGCGTATCCGTATCCCGGATGTGCACATTCAAACCTTTCATTCCTGAACGCCAGCCGAACGAGCCGGATGGCCCCGCCTTTCCCCCGTTGCGACAAGGCGGCTTGGCCCCTAAGCGGGACATATGCACGACGGGGACATCGCGATCGAGGAACGGATGCTGACCTGGATCGAGCGCCGCTGGCGCACGGTCTTCTGGCTGCTTTTCCTGGGGGTCTGCACCTATTTCCTCGTCTATAAATGGGGCCAGATACGCTGGCTGGCGCTGAGCGACACCGACGACAATATGCGCCTTGCCGAGGTGAAGGCCTGGCTGGGGGGGCAGGGCTGGTTCGACCTGCGGCAGCACAAGCTCGCCCCGCCCGACGGTCTCAACATCCACTGGTCGAGGCTGGTCGACCTGCCGATCGCCGGGCTGATCCTGATATTCCGGCCGTTCGTCGGCGATTTCACCGCCTATCGCATCGCCTGCGCGGTCGCGCCGATGCTGGCGTTGATTCCCGCGCTGTGGGCGATGATCGTCACGGTCCGGCGGATCGTCCATCCGCGCGCCTATCCGGTCGCCTTCGCGATCCTGATGTGCGCGCAGACCACCCTTTTCATGTGGATGCCGTTGCGCATCGACCATCATGGCTGGCAGCTCGCGATGCTGCTGCTCGTCATTGCCGGGCTGGCCGATCCGCAGGCGCGGCGCGGCGGCGCGATGGCCGGCATCGCCACCGCCTTCTCCTTTGGCATCGGGCTGGAGCTGATCCCGGTGATGGCCATCGCGGGCGCGTCGATCGCGCTGCGCTGGGCCTGGGCCAGCGCGGAGGACGCCCGCGCCGATGCGGGCCGGCTGGCGGCCTATGCGATCGCGCTGGGAGGCGGCTGTGCGCTGGCCTTCGGCGGCTTCGCTTCCTACGACAACCGCGCCATGGTCTGCGACGTATTGTCGCCGGTCTATCTGTCGACGCTGCTGCTCGCCGCTGCGCTGCTGCTGGGGCTGAGCTTCGTCCGCGCCGGCGGGCGGGGCGTCCGGCTGGCGTTGCTGGTGCTGGCGGGCGGCATCATCGCGGCCTTCTTCCTGATCAGCTTCCCGCAGTGCATCGGCCGCCCCGAAGCGATCTCACCCGAGCTCGAACGGCTGTGGTTCACCAACATTCGTGAGGTGAAGCCGCTCTACACCAAGCCGTGGCGCGACGCACTCGACACGGCCTATCTGCCCGTGATCGGGACGATCGGCGCGATGATCGCCGCCTGGCGCGCGCGGGAACAAGCGACCGCGCCTGTCTGGATGTCGATCGCTCTGCTCAGCCTGTTCGCGACCGCGGGGCTCCTCTGGCAATCGCGGTTCGGGCCGCAGGCGCAATTGCTCGGTACGTTCGGCGCGACCGCGCTTGCCTGGCTGATCCTGCCCCGGCTGCTCGATTCGGGGTCGGCACTGGTCCGCGTCGGCGGCACGCTGCTCGCCTTTTTCGCGCTGTCCGGACAGCTGGCCCAGTTCGCGACGATGATCCCGAAGAGCGAAAAGGAAGTGAAGCGGGCGAGCCGCGAGGCGAATGCGGCGGGGAAGCCGGGCCGCTGCATGACCATACCCGCGCTGGCGCAGCTCGACCGGCTGCCCGCCGCGACGATGCTGACCTTCGTCGACATGGGGCCGCGGCTGATCACCATGACGCGCCATAGCGCGATCACTGGCCCCTATCACCGCAACGGCGATGCGATCCTCGACGTGATCCATAGCTTCCGGGCCACATCGCCCGAGGTCGCCCATGCGGTGATGAAGCGGCGGGGGGCGACGATGGTGCTGCTGTGTCCCGGCATGGCCGAATCGACCATCTACAAGGCGCGCGCGCCGCAAGGCTTCTACACGCAGCTGATCGACGGAAATGTGCCGGCCTGGCTCGAGCCGGTCGAGCTGCCGGATAATTCGCCATTCCAATTATGGCGGATGGTGGGTTAGCTGCGGCTCCAATATATCGACGGAGCATGGTGGACGGCTGCGCGGGAACGGTCTCCAGCGGCCCTTCGTGGCAATTTCGCCCCTTTCATGCTATAGCGGCCTCGTGCTTGCCCATGATCGTCTTGACCGCCATCCGCTCGTCCGGCTGAGCTTCATCCTGTCGCTATGGATGTCGCTGGCGACCGCGCTGGTCTGCGCGATCGTGCCGGCGGGCTTACCCGCGACCCGTTCGATCGGCTCGGCATTCGACCCGTCGACCACGATCGTCGCGCTCCGCTCGCGCCCGCCGGTGGCCAGGCCGCCGCTGCTGCGCGCCGATGATGACGATGCCGGAAAGGGGCTGACCCATCAGGCCGTTCCGGCCGCGCTGCCGCCCGTCGCGCCGGCTGCCGTGATCGCCGGGTACATCATGACGGCGGGTGCGGCCTTGGCGGCGCGATCGGTGCCGCCTCGTCCGCGCGCATTCCACAGCCTCCTTTACGCCCGGCCACCGCCGGCCGCCTGATCCCTCTCAGCCGCGATCCGCTCGCGGCGATTCTCCCTCCGGGCCCTGCGCCCGTTTCGAGAGGATCAGACATGAACGAACGCAAGCGGCCGCCCTGGTGGTTCATATCCGCCGTCTGGGCGGGTCTGGCCGGCGCGACGATGGTCATCGTCGGCGTCCTCACCCTGGCCGCTCCATGATGGCTGCGGGGCGGATCGCCGGTCCGTCCCGCAGCCATTGCCGAAGGAGTTATATGCCCCATCACACACCGCTCATCGCGACCATCGTAGCTGCGCTCGTGGTCGCCTTCTTCATGGGGGCGCTCGCCCATCGCCTGCGGATATCTCCGATCGCCGGCTATCTGGTCGCGGGCATCATCGTCGGGCCCTTCACCCCCGGCATCGTCGCACATAGCGGTCTCGCCAACGAACTGGCAGAAATCGGCGTCATCCTGCTGATGTTCGGGGTCGGCCTCCATTTCTCGCTGCGCGACCTGCTGGCGGTGAAGCGGATCGCGGTGCCGGGCGCGATCGTCCAGATCGCGGTCGCGACCCTGCTCGGCATGGCGATGGCCTGGTCGATGGGGTGGAACATCCTGGCGGGCTTTGTCTTCGGCCTCGCCTTGTCGGTGGCCAGCACCGTGGTGCTGCTCCGCGCGCTGCAGGGCCGCGACCTCGTCGATACCGAGCGCGGCCGCATCGCGGTCGGCTGGCTCATCGTCGAGGATCTGGCGATGGTGCTGGCGCTCGTGCTGCTGCCCGCGCTCGACCATGCCTTCAACGATGCGGGCACGGGCGGCGTCGGGGAGATCATGACCGCGCTCGGCGGGACCGGGCTCAAGGTCGCGGGTTTCGTCGCGGTGATGCTGATCGTCGGACGGCGGGTGATCCCCTGGGCGCTGCACTGGGTGGTTCATACCGGCTCGCGCGAACTGTTCCGCCTCGCGGTCCTCGCCATCGCGCTCGGCGTCGCCTTCGGTGCGGCGGCGGTGTTCGACGTGTCGTTCGCGTTGGGCGCCTTCTTCGCGGGCATGATCCTCGGCGAAACCCCGCTCAGCCGCCGCGCGACCGAGGAGACGCTGCCGCTGCGCGACGCCTTTGCGGTGCTGTTCTTCGTGTCGGTCGGCATGTTGTTCGACCCGCGCGTGCTGGTCGATCAGCCGCTGCAGCTGCTCGGCGTGGTGCTGATCATCATCGTCGGCAAGTCGGTCGCGGCCTTCGCGATCGTCCGGGCCTTCCGCTATTCGCGCGAGACCGCGCTGACCGTCGCGGCCAGCCTCGCCCAGATCGGCGAATTCTCCTTCATCCTCGCTTCGCTGGGAACGGGGCTCGGCGTCCTGCCGTCGGAGGGCCGCGATCTGATCCTGGCAGGTGCGATAATCTCGATCTTCCTCAACCCGTTCATCTTCTCCTGGGTCACGGCGAAGCGCGCGAAGAAGGAGCCCGCCGCCCCCGTTCAGGTGGTGGAAGGCGAGGCCCCGGCGAACGGCCATATCGTGCTGGTCGGCTTTGGGCGGGTCGGCACCCGGCTGTACGATGCGCTGCACGGCGCGGGGCGCTGGGTAGTGCTGATCGAGGACGATGCCGAGCGCGCCCGGCTGGCGGTGGCGAAGGGGATCGAGGTCGTGCAGGGCAATGCCGTCGAGGACGACGTCCTCGAAGCCGCCGGCCTGCCGAGCGCGGCGGTGCTGATCATCGCCATCCCCGAAGGCTTCGAGGCGGGCGCGGTGCTCGAACGCGCGCGGCGCTTCAATCCCAGGCTACGGGTAATCGCCCGGGCGCATAGCGATGCGGAGGCCGAGCATCTCCAGAATCTCGGTGCTTGCGAGGTGGTGATGGGTGAAAGCGCGATCGCCAGCCACATGCTGGCTATGCTCAAGGATGGTGCGCCGAAAGCTAGCCCAGCCTGAACGCCGCCGTGATGCCGTCGATCACGAACTGCGCCGCCAGCGCGGCAAGGAGGACGCCGAGGACGCGGGTGATCATCGCCTCCAGCTTGGGGCCGAGGACGCGCATGATCGGCCCGGCGGCGATCAGCGCGGCGAGGGTGAGCGCCAGCACCGCGAGCAGTGCGCCGAGGACGATCAGGGTCTGGTCGATGCCATGGCTGCGCGAGACGAGCAGCATCACCGTGGCGATCGATCCCGGACCGGCGATCATCGGGATCGCCATCGGGAAGACCGAGATGTCCTCGACGGGGCGATGCTCCTCCGCGGCCTTGCGGCTGATCTCGTCGGCGCGGCCTTCACGCCGCTCGGTGCGCTTCTCGAACACCATTTCGAGCGCGATCAGGAACAGCATGATCCCGCCCGCGATGCGGAAGGCGTCGAGGCTGATGCCGAGCGTATCGAGCAGCTTCTCGCCCACCAGCGCGAAGAGGAGGAGCAGGACCGAGGCAATCAGCGTCGACCGGATCGCCATCGTCCGGCGTTGCCGGTCCGACGCCCCATTGGTCAGGCTGGCGAAGATGGGCGCGCAGCCGGGCGGGTCGATCACCACGAACAGGGTGACGAAGGCGGAGAGGAAGAGCGCCATCATGGGATAGGAACCCCCACGACGTCGATCAGTGCCACCGGCCAGCCACGCCCGTCGAAACGGTGGACGATCAGCAGATGCGCGCCCTTGTCGGCGCCATGGATAGCATGGACCACCCAGCGCAGCGTACCGTCGACCGAAGCCCCGCCGTCGAGGCGCTCGCCGACGGCGAGGGTGATATCGGGCGCGTCGCGTCCCGCGGGCATCCGTCCGTCGAACTGGACGATCGGGTCGCCCTTGTCGATCAGCACCGCGAGGGGCGTCGGCCCCGAAGCGATGTCGGGCGCGGCCGGACGGACGATACGCGCGCAGGAGGCGCGTACGGCCTCGACCGGATCATGGGCGCGAACCGCGCGCGGGGTCTCACGGCCATGGTCGAGCCGCCATTTCCAGGCGCCGTCGGCCTGCCGCTGCCAGACGGTGGTGAAGGTGCCGGTCTGCCGGCCGCCCTTGCGGACCCACGGCCCGGTCGAAATCGCGCTGCTCCCGTCGCACGACAATATTGTCCGCGACGGCCACCACATCACCGCGACGGGTGGATCCTTCAATGTGCCGAACAATTTCCCGGCGGACGCGATCTCGGGAGCGAAGCTCACCGCATCAGGCGCGGCGAAGGCGCGGAAGGCGGTCCACTGGCCATCGGTCTGCGCCTTGGACGCGAACGCCCGTTCGGCCGCCTCCACCGGCGTCGCCGCCAGCAGCAGCGCGGCCAGCAGCATCAGATCGCGTCCGCGGCCAGCGCGACCCCCGCGCGATGATGCGCGGCGACCAGCGTGTTGCGGAGCAGCACCGCGATCGTCATCGGGCCGACGCCGCCGGGTACCGGGGTGATCGCGCCAGCGATCTCCGCCGCCCCGGCATAGTCGACATCGCCGACCAGCTTCGTCTTGCCGGGCTCCGCGCCCGGAACGCGGTTGATGCCGACGTCGATCACGGTCGCGCCGGGCTTGATCCAGTCGGCCTTCACCATCTCCGCCCGGCCGACCGCCGCGACGACGATATCGGCGCGCCGTACCACGGCAGGCAGGTCCTTCGTCCGGCTGTGCGCGATGGTGACGGTGCAGCTTTCGGCGAGCAGCAGTTGCGCCATCGGCTTGCCGACGATGTTCGAGCGGCCGATCACCACCGCGTCGAGCCCGCTGAGGTTGCCCAGCCGGTCCCTGAGCAGCATCAGGCAGCCGAGCGGAGTGCACGGTACATAGCCGTGCTGGCCGACCGCGAGACGCCCGGCATTGGTGACGTGGAAGCCATCGACATCCTTGTCGGGATCGATCGTCGAAATCACCAGATTCTCGTCGATCCCGTTGGGCAGCGGCAGCTGGACGAGGATGCCGTCGACGCTGTCGTCGGCATTGAGCTGGCGGACCAGCGCGAGCAGCTCGTCTTGGGTCGCGGTCTCGGGCAGACGGTGCTCGAAGCTTTCCATGCCCGCCTCGATCGTCGCCTTGTGCTTCGAACGGACATAGACCTGGCTCGCCGGATCTTCACCGACCAGTACCACCGCGAGGCCCGGCGCGCGGCCCGCTGCGGCGCGGAAAGCGGGAACCAGATCCGCCACCCGGCTGCGAAGATTCGCTGCGAAAGCTTTTCCGTCGATGATGTCCGCGCTCATGCCTTGTCCCTGATGATGTGGTTTAAGGCGTCCGCCAGGACGGCGGGATCGCCCGATATGTGGAGCCTCTTTAGCCGCGCGGCCGCGCCGCTGACCAGTGTGACGTCGCGTTTCGCCACGCCCATCGCCTTGGCGAGCAGCCGGACCAGCGCCTCGTTCGCCGCGCCGTCGCTGGGCGCGGCGGCCAGCTTCACCGCCAGCCAGTCGCGTCCGTCATCGCCGGTGACGATCCCCTCGATTGCATCGCGCCCGGCCTTGGGGCTGGCGCGGACGGCGAGGGTGACGCCATCGGCAGCGGCGGTCCAGGCGGTCAGACGCCCGCCGCCATCACCTGCGCCATGGCGTGACCCAGCACCATCTGCAGGATGATGATCAGCAGCAGCGCGACCAGCGGCGACAGGTCGAGCTGCCCGAAATCGGGCATCACCTTGCGGATCGGCCGGTAGATCGGCTCGGTGATCTTGTCGAGCGCATAGAGGACCTGGCGGACGAAGTCGTTGTAGGTGTTGATCACGTTGAACGCGACCAGCCACGACATGATCGCCTGGATGATGATGATCCAGCGCAGCACGCCCAGCAGCAGGTCGGCGATCTGCAGAAGAAGGAGAAGCATCAGGAGCCCTTCGAGAGTGAGAGCGCCGATGTAGTAGCCCGACGCGCTACGAGCAATGACGTGACCGTATCAATTGCGCCGTCCGGCCGTATCGACTCTCCGCTCGTCCTGAGGAGCCATTGAGCTTGGCGAAATGGCGTCTCGAAGGATCCGTAGGCCCTTCGAGACGAGGCTTCGACAAGCGCAGCCTCTCCCCAGGGTGAGCGGGAACAGGGAAAGTCGCGTTTATCCCTTAATCCGCCCAGACCAGCGTGCCGGCGCCACGCTTGGTGAAGGCCTCGATCAGCATCGCGTGCGGCACCTGGCCGTCGAGGATGACCGCTGCGTCGACACCGCCTTCGACAGCGTGGACGCAGGTCTCGAGCTTGGGGATCATGCCGCCCTGGATCGTGCCGTCCTCGCGCAGCGTGGCGATCTGGCTCGGGGTCAGGTCGCGGATCAGCTGCTTTTCCTTGTTGAGCACGCCGGCAACGTCGGTCAGCAGGAACAGGCGCGCCGCCCCTAGCGCGATCGCGATCGCGCCCGCCATGGTGTCGGCGTTGACATTGTAGGTGTGGCCGTCCTCGCCGATCGCGATCGGCGCGATCACCGGGATCATGCCCGATTTGGAGATGGTGTCGATCACCCGCCGGTCGATGTCGGCGGGTTCGCCGACGAAGCCCAGGTCGACGACCTGCTCGATATTGCTGTCGGGATCGCGGCGGGTGCGGCGGACCTTCTCTGCCACGACCATCCGGCCGTCCTTGCCCGACACGCCGACCGCGCGGCCGCCGGCCTGCGCGATCCAGGAGACGATCTCCTTGTTGATCGATCCGCACAGGACCATTTCGGCGACCTTCGCCGTCTCGGCGTCGGTGACGCGCAGGCCGTCGACGAAGCTGCTCTCGACGCCCAGCGTCTTCAGCATCCGGCCGATCTGCGGACCGCCGCCATGGACGACGACCGGATTGATTCCCACCGCTTTCAGCAGGACGATATCCTCGGCGAAATCGCGGGCAAGCTCGGGATCGCCCATCGCATGACCGCCATATTTCACGACGAAGGTCTCGCCCGCATAGCGCTGCATATAGGGCAGCGCTTCGGTGAGGGTCTCCGCCTTGGCGAGCAGGACGGGATCGAGGTTGTGATCGGTCGACATGCGCGGCCCCTTAGCGATTCGCGAGACCCGCGACAACCAGTGGATCGGGCGATGGATCAGGGGCGCGGCGCGTCCAGCTTTCTGCCGACCGCGACGAAGGCGGTGATCAGCGGCGGTACCAGGACCACCGACAGGACGATTTTCGTCATCATCTGGCCCGTCATCAGGCCGATGATCTCGCGTTCGCCGTAGAAGCTGATGGTGATGAACAACAGCGTATCGAGTATTTGGCTCACCACGCTGGCGACCATGCCGCGCAGCCACACGAAGCGGCCCGCGCCGCTGCCGCGCAGCCGGTCGAAGATCAGAACGTTGAGCGTCTGCGACAGGCCGTAGGAGATCAGTCCGGCGACCATCATCCGCGCACCTTGCCCGACGACGATCGGAAAGGCGTCGACCGCGGGCGGATACATTCCCGGATCGGTAGGCAGCGCCAGCACCAGCTGGATCAGCAGCGCCGACGCGATCAGCGGCAGGAAGCCCCAGCGGACCAGCGCGTCCGCCGTCGCGCGGCCATGGAGTTCGGCGATCGCGCTCGCCATCACGACGAGCAGCAGGAAGGCGAAGATCCCTGCTTCGACCGCGAGCGGACCCAGCGCGACCTGCTTCACGCCCAGAACCCCCGCGACGCAGACCATGCCACCATAGAAGAGCGAGAAGATGAACAGCGAGCGGCTGGCTATCGGGTTCGCTGGCGGGCGGGCGGGCGGTGTCTGCATGGCCTGTTGCTATCGGCTTTCGAAGCGGCGCGAAAGAGGCGCTTGACCGCCCCCCGGCGCGCTGCAAGCTATGGCTTTGGGCCGCCGCCGAGGATTGCTTCCCGATGACGAAATTGCTGACCGGCCTCGCCGGCATAGCGCTGATCCTGCTCGTGGCGGTGGCGTTGTCGTCCGATCGCAAGGCGATCCGGCTGCGCGTCGTCGGGGCGGCCTTCGGCCTGCAGGCCGGGATAGCGCTGCTGGTCCTCTACGTGCCCTGGGGCCGCGCTGCGCTGGCGGGGGCGTCGGCAGGGGTTTCGAGCCTGCTCGGCTATGCCCAGGCGGGCACCGATTTCCTGTTCGGACCGCTGGTCAGGCCCGAGATCGGGGGCACGAGCTTCGCGCTGGCGGCGCTGCCGGTGATCATCTTCTTCGCCTCGCTCGTCTCGATCCTCTATTATCTGGGCATCATGCAGTTCGTGATCCGCTGGGTCGGCGGCGCGATCGAGAAGGTGACCGGAGTCTCCAAGGTCGAATCGCTGTGCGCGGCGGCGAACATCTTCGTCGGGCAAAGCGAATCTCCGCTGGTGATCCGCCCCTATCTGGCCGGGCTCAAGCCGCACCAGCTGTTCGCGGTGATGACGTCGGGCATGGCGGGCGTCGCGGGGACGATCCTCGCGGCTTATGCGGCGATGGGGATCAGCATCGATCTGCTGCTCGCCGCCAGCTTCATGTCGGCGCCGGGCGCGCTGCTGATGGCCAAGATCATCATGCCCGATCCGCGCGCCGCCGATGGCGAACTGCCCTTGGGCGACGCGCCCGGCGGCGACGGGGTGATCGCGGTGGCGGAGGCGCATGAAGCCGGAGAGCGCCCCGACAACATCATCATGGCCGCTGCGATGGGCGCGCAGACCGGGGTCAAGATCGCGGTCGCGGTCGGCGCGATGGTGCTCGCCTTCGTCGGCCTGGTCGCGCTCGCCAACGGGCTGCTCGGCGGGGTCGGCGGCTGGTTCGGCTATCCGTCGCTCAGCTTCCAGCAATTGCTGGGTTTCGTCTTCGCGCCGGTGATGTTCCTGCTCAACATCCCCTGGGATCAGGCGCAGGTGGCGGGCGGACTATTCGGCGAGAAGGTCGCGCTCAACGAGTTCGTCGCCTATATCCACCTCGGCCAGATCAAGGACACGCTCAACGCCCACAGTGTCGCGGTGATCACCTTCGCGCTGTGTGGCTTCGCCAATTTCTCGTCGATCGCGATCCAGATGGCGGCGGCGGGCAGCCTTGCGCCCAACCAGCGCCCGATGATCGCCCGGCTGGGCATCAAGGCGCTGATCGCGGGAAGCCTTGCCAACCTGATGTCGGCGGCGCTGGCGGGGCTGATGATCCCGCTCTGATTCTTCGGGACACCAAATCGCTTTCCGTGCGTTCAGGGGTCATGATCACTCTGAGAGCGAAACGATGAAAGCGGCTTGGGCTGTTCTGGCCGCGGTGGTGGTATCGGTGCCGATAATGGCGCTGCCGACCCGCTGGTCGGCAGATCCCGACCCCGGAATAACACGCTACACCGTCGGCACGATCGGCGGCGCTGGCACCAATATGATCATTGCCTGCCCAGATGGCCGGGGCGCCGACGTCTCGGTCACGGTCAAGGGCGTGATCGCGCCATCCGACAGCCCGATCGGCTTCCGCGCCGCCAACCGCACGATCGTGATGCGCAGCAATGGCAATGGGCTGATGGAGACCAAAAGCAAGGCGAATGCGCAGGCGTTCGCCGAATTGTGGCAAGCGGTCCGTGCCGGCAACCGGCTCGACATCAGTTTCACCAACGGCGTGTCGGCCTCTCTGCCGCTCGCCGGCTCCGCCCGGGCGTTGCCCGTGTCGCCCTGTCCGGTCGATTACCGGCCGGGGAAGCTCAATCTCTGAAGCACGGCGCACGGACGAACGGTGGCGCGCTATTTCGTGTTCCTGATGGACGGCGACAGCATCATCGACCGCCTCGATTTCGAGGCGGACGACGATGCCGAAGCCTTGGCGCTATTGGCGCTTCGCCGCGAGCAGGTCGACTGCGACATGTGGTGCGGCGATCGATTTGTCGCGACGATTCCGAAAGGGACCAATCCCTCGCTGGTCACACGCGAACGGCCTGGCAAATCCTAAGCTGCCTTCATCGCCCGTTGCCGCCGCCGCTGCACCGATGATCCAAGCCCGATCGCCTCGCGATATTTGGCGACGGTGCGCCGGGCGAGATCGAAACCCTTCTCCTTGAGCAGGTCGACCAGCTTGTCGTCGGACAAGATGTCGTCGCCTTCGGCGGCGATCAGCTTGGCGATCTGGCTCTTCACCGTCTCGGCCGAAACCGCGTCACCGCCATCGGTCCCCGCGACCCCGCTGGTGAAGAAATATTTGAGCTCGTGGAGGCCGCGCTCGCACATCAGATATTTGTTCGACGTCACCCGGCTGATCGTCGATTCGTGCATCCCGATCGCGTCGGCGACGGCCTTCAGCGTCAGCGGCCTGAGATGTTCGACGCCATGGAGGAAGAACGCCTCCTGCTGCTTGACGATCTCGCGCGCGACCTTGACGATCGTTCGCGCGCGCTGGTCGAGCGCCTTGATCAGCCAGTTGGCGGAAGCGAGGCATTCGCTGAGCCATGCCTTGCTGCTCTTGTCCTGCGGGCCGCTCGACAGTTCGGCATAATAGGCCCGGTTGACCAGCAGGCGCGGCAGCGTCGCCGAATTGAGCTCGATCGCCCAGCCATTGGCGGTGCGCGCGATGAATATGTCGGGGACCACCGGGGCGGGCGGCTCGCCGCCGAAGCGCAGGCCCGGCTTTGGATCATAGCCGCGCAGCTCCTGGATCATGTCGGCCATGTCTTCCTCGTCGACCCCGCACAGGCGGCGGAGCTGCGGGATGGCGCCGCGCGCGAGCAGGTCGAGATTGCCGATCAGCGTGGCCATCGCCGGATCGTAGCGGTCGGCCTCCTTCGCCTGGATCGCGATGCACTCGGCCAGGTTGCGCGCGCCCACCCCGCTCGGATCCATCCCTTGGATCACGCCCAGCACGCGTTCGACATGGAACAACGGCACGTCGAGCCGCTGGGCGACGTCGAAGGTCTCGCCCTCGAAATAGCCGGCCTCGTCGATCATATCGATCAGCTGTGCCGCGATGACGAGATCCGCGCCCGACAGAAGTTCGCCCGCCTGCGCGGTCAGGTGCTCGTGCAGCGAGATTGATGCGGCGGCGAAGGCGTCGAGATCCGGCGCTTCCTCCGATCCGCCGCCGGGCCCGTCAAGGCCCAGCCCGCCATCCATGCCCCGCGCGCTGTCGGCGGCGCTGTCATGGTGAAAGGTCTCGGCATCATAATCGGCGTCGAGCGGGGCGTCGGCCTGTGCGTCGCCCGCCTCGATCAGCCGGTCCGCCGTGGGCTCGGCGTCGAAATCGTCGAAGCCATCGGCATCGAGACCGTCATCGTCGCCGCCGTCGCGCGGCTCGCTGTCGGTCGCTTCGGTGCCCGTGCCTTCAAGCAACGGGTTTTTCTCGATCTCCTCGGCAATGAAGGCTTCCACCTCGAGGTTGGAGAGCGCCAGCAGCTTGATCGCCTGCTGGAGCTGCGGCGTCATGACGAGCGACTGGCTTTGCCTGAGGTCGAGGCGAGGGCCCAGCGCCATCGCGGTCAGGCGGCCGCGCTTGTCACGGCGTCATGCTGAACGTGTTTCAGCATCCACCGGCCGGCAAATCCGATGCTGGACGCTCCAGCGGCGAGTTCGCCCATCTCTCTTGCTTCGCCCGCTCGGCTGAGTGGATGCTGAAACACGTTCAGCATGACGGCTGAGAGGGGGCGTCGCATAAGGTTCAGAGCGAGAAGCCCTCGCCCAGATAGAGGCGGCGGACGTTCGGGTCGGCGACCAGCGCCTCGGGACTGCCCTGGAACAGCACCTTGCCGTCATAGATGATGCAGGCGCGATCGACGATGTCGAGCGTCTCCCGGACATTATGGTCGGTGATCAGCACGCCGATGTCGCGGCTTTTGAGGTCGCGGACCAGATCGCGGATGTCGGCGATCGAGATGGGGTCGATGCCCGCGAAGGGCTCGTCGAGCAGCATGATCGACGGATCGGCGGCCAGCGCGCGGGCGATCTCGCAGCGGCGGCGCTCGCCGCCCGACAGCGACATCGCCGCCGAGTCGCGCAGATGGGTCAGGTGGAATTCGGCGAGCAGCGCGTCGAGCCGCTCGGCGCGCTGCGCCTTGTCGGGTTCGACCAGTTCGAGCACCGCCAGGATATTCTGGCTGACGGTGAGGCCGCGGAAGATCGAGGTCTCCTGCGGCAGATAGCCGAGGCCCAGGATCGCGCGCCGATACATCGGCAAGGTGGTGATGTCGTCGCCGTCGAGCAGGATGCGGCCGGCGTCGGGACGGACCAGCCCCATCACCGAATAGAAGCAGGTCGTCTTGCCCGCGCCGTTGGGGCCGAGCAGTCCGACGACCTCGCCGCGCGCAACGTCGAGCGAGATGTCGCTCAGCACCTGCCGCTTGTCATAGGTCTTGGCGATCGACACGACCGACAGACCGCGCACCGCCACGGGGCCGTCCGGACCGCTCGGGCGCTGAAGAGTTGCGGTGTCGTTCATGCGGTATCGTCCAAGGCTTGCGATGCGTCCTGATTAGCGAAGGCACGCCGCCATGGAAACTGGCAAGCTTCGTGCATGGCGATTTTTGCTGTAGCAAGTCGCTGAAAAGCGACAGTCCGCCGGATCGATTCGCGACGGCGACGCGCGTTCAGTTCTTGGATGGGCCCTGCGCGCGGGGTGGCGGCGTGAAGCGGCCGGTGACGCGCCCGCCGCCGCTGCCGCTGCCGCCGACCGAGCCGCCGTCCAGCGTCGCGAAGCCGGTGTTCATGTTGAGCACCAGGCGGTTGCCGCGCGTTTCGCCCTTGCCGCCGCGCGACAGCACGACGCCGCCGATCAGGGTGACGAGGCGGCTGCGCAGGTCGTAGATGCCGAACTGCGCGCGCGCGGTCTCGGTGGCGCTGGTCAGCGTGACCCCGCCCGAGGCATCGAGCCGGGTGACTTCGGTCTGCCCCGCCGAGCTGTAGGCGACGGTGACGCGGCTGGCGCGCAGCGTCATATTGCCCTGCTTCACCTCGACATTGCCGGTCAGCACCGCGCGGTCGGCACGGTCCTGCAGCTCGATCCGGTCGGCAGCGAAATCGACCGGGGCGTTCGAATTGTGATTCTTGAGCGAGGAGACCGCCTGCGCGCCCGCGGCGCAGGCCGACCCGGCGATGATCGCACCCAGCAGCGATTTCGCCAGCACCGCACGCCGCATCTTACCGTCCTCCAACGCTCTTCGTCCGCGCCGCTCTGGCCTGTCGCTGATCGATATGCAAGCGCGCGCGGCCTTCGAGCACGACAACGCGCGTGTTGAGATCGGCGGTGAAGCGGTCGCCCGCGAAGGTGCCGATGTTCATCCGGCCGTCGACCCGGCCCTGGCTCGCCACCTGCCGGGTTTTCAGATCGATGCCGACATCGCGGGTTTCGATATGATAGCCGTCGGCGGAGTGGAACAGCACCTTGCCGTCGACCGCCACCTTCTCGCTGTCCATGTCGTAACGGCCCTGGCCGGCGTCGATCTGCGCGGGGCCGTCCTCCAGCTGGATCTTGGCGGCGAGCGATTTGAGGCGGACCACCGGATCGCGCGACGAGACCTGGACGGCCGAGCCCGCGCTCAGCTCGAAAGGCTGGCCCTTGCTGTCCTCGCCCCGATAGGTCGCCGAGGTGACGCGCATCCGCTCGCGCGCCACCTCGACGCTGTCCTTCGACAGGACGAAGCTGATGTCGCGGCCGACGGTGAGCGGGGCGAGCGCAAGGAGGATCACCAGCGCGACGATCGCGGCGGGCAGGACGAGCCGCAGGATCGCGATCAGCCGATCATGGCTGCTTCCGCTCGCGGCCCAGAGCTGGCGCTCGGTCCGAGCGCGATCGGCTAGTTCAGACATGCCGCCCCTCCACGTCATTCCCGCGAAAGCGGGAATCCACGGACGGCGGGCGGTCAAACCTTATGCGGGTCGTGACCATGGATTCCCGCTTTCGCGGGAATGACGATGTGGTGGTTTGCGCCCGCGCCTCAAACATGCGCGAAGATGTCTATTTCCGGCCAGCCGGCGAGATCGAGTTCGGCGCGCGCGGGCAGGAAGTCGAAACAGGCCTGGGCGAGCTCCATCCGGCCTTCGCGGACCAGCCGCTCGTCGAGGATCTTTCGCATCGCGTGGAGGAAGCGCACGTCGGACGCGGCATAATCCTTCTGCGCCTCGGAGAGGTCTGACGCGCCCCAGTCGGACGACTGCTGCTGCTTCGACACTTCCTGGCCGAGGAGTTCGCGGACCAGCTCCTTCAGGCCGTGGCGGTCGGTATAGGTGCGGATCAGCCGCGACGCGGTCTTGGTGCAGTAGACCGGGGCGGCGACGACGCCGAGATAATGCTTGATCGCGGCAAGATCGAAGCGCGCGAAATGGTAGAGTTTCAACCGGGCGGGGTCGGCGAGCACGGCACGCAGGTTGGGCGCTGCATAGTCGCTGCCCGCGGCGAAGCGGACGAGATGCTCGTCGCCGCGGCCGTCGGAAATCTGGACGAGGCATAGCCGGTCGCGTGGGGTGATCAGCCCCATGGTCTCGGTGTCGACCGCGACCGGCCCTTCGGCGAGGACGCCCTCGGGCAGGTCTTCCTGATGCAAATATACTGTCATCCGCCCGCCTTACGGCGCGCGCGGGGGGAGGGCAACCATGCTTGACCCGCCCCCGCCCGCGAAAACGGGGCTATTGCGCTTTGCGCTGCCGCGCGCGGCGCTGGACCATGTTCAGCCCTTCGACCAGCGCGGAGAAGGCCATGGCGGCGTAGATATAGCCCTTGGGCACATGGACCCCGAAGCCTTCGGCGATCAGCGTCATGCCGATCATGAACAGGAAGGCTAGCGCCAGCATCACGATCGTCGGATTCTTCTCGATGAAACGCGACAGCGGGCCCGCGGCGGTCATCATCGTCGCCACCGCGGCAATCACCGCGATGAACATGATCGGGACATGGTCGGTCATGCCGACCGCGGTGATGATCGAATCGATCGAGAAGACGAGGTCGAGCAGGATGATCTGAACGATCGCCGCGCCGAAGCCGAGCCCGGCCTTCTTCGCGTCGAACATGTCGCCCTCGTCGTGCTGGTCGACATTGTGGTGGATCTCCTTGGTCGCCTTCCACACCAGAAACAGACCGCCGGCGACCAGGATGATGTCGCGCCATGACAGCGGATGGCCGATTATCTCGAACACCGGCCGCGTCAGCGTGACGATGAAGGCGATCAGACTGAGCAGGACGAGGCGCATGCCGAGCGCCAGGCCGATGCCGATCATCCGGGCGCGGGCGCGATACGCCTCGGGCAGCTTGTTCGTCAGGATCGAGATGAAGATCAGATTGTCGATGCCGAGCACCACCTCCATCGTCACGAGGGCGGCCAGCGCGGCCCAGTTGGCCGGGTCGGCGAAAATGACGGCGATGTCGGTCATGATGTCCTTCGATGCTGCGGCGTCGCCCCGCGACTCGGAGCCTCCGAAGCGTTGTCTAGGGGCGAATCGCCTGTGAAACGATGGCCCCAACCGTGAGAAAACACGGTAACATTTGATCGAGAGGTTCGGTTCGACCGCGCTTTTACCCGCGTCGCCGCCCCCGTTCCGTGGGGAACATAGCAAAACCGCTCGCAGGCGGAGCGTATTTGCTTTATGTCTTTTTTTGGCGTGGCTGATTTTGCGCGCCGGAAGGCGGCTGCGCCAACGCCCGGCGCAGCAACCTTTCGATGCTTGGGGCGAGATTCGGGAAGAACTGCAAGGCATGGGTTTCGATAGAGGTAAGCGCGGTCCGCGCGGCGGCAGGGACAAGCGCGACGGCTTCGGTGACGACAGTTACGGTGGCTATGCAGGCGGTGGCGGCGGCTTCGGCGGCGGCGATCGTTTCGGTGGTGGCGGCGGTTACGGTGGCGGTGGTGACCGCTTCGGTGGCGGCGGCGGTGACCGCTTTGGCGGCGGCGGCGGCGGCGGTGGATTCCGCGGCGGCGGCGGCGGTTTCGGCGGCGGTGGCGGCGGTGGCCGTGGCGGCATGCCGGCCCAGGTCATCGGCGAAGGCAAAGGCGTCGTCAAATTCTTCAATGGACAGAAGGGCTTCGGCTTCATCGTCCGCGACGATGGCGGCGAAGATGTGTTCGTTCACATCTCCGCGGTCGAGCAGGCCGGGCTGACTGGTCTGGCCGATGGCCAGCCGCTCGAGTTCACCCTCGTCGATCGCGGCGGGCGCGTTTCGGCCACTGATCTGAAGATCGATGGCGAGCCGATGCCGGTCGAAGAGCGCGCTCCGCGTGAGCCGCGTGAGGGCGGTTTTGGCGCTCCGCGCGCCGGCGCTGGCGGCCCTGCTCGTCAGCTGACTGGCGAGAAGGCCACGGGCACGGTGAAGTTCTTCAACGCGATGAAGGGCTTCGGCTTCATCCAGCGCGATGACGGCCAGCCGGATGCCTTCGTCCACATCTCGGCGGTGGAACGCGCCGGCATGACCAACCTCAACGAAGGTGACCGACTCGAGTTCGAACTCGAGGTTGATCGCCGTGGCAAATATGCCGCGGTGAACCTCACCCCGATGAGCTGATCTTTCCGGTCAGCGGTCGAAAAAAGACCCGGCTTCCGCAAGGAGGCCGGGTTTTTCATGAGTTCCTCCCCTCGATGGGAGAGGAACTACGGGAGCGCCCGCGCGATTAGCGCTCGGGTCGAGGCATCGAACCGGTCGGTTCCCTCGCTCTCGATCGAACGCGCGATCTCCTTGCCCAGCTCGACGCCGAACTGGTCGAACGGATTGATTCCCATCAGCACTGCATTGGCGAAGGTACGGTGCTCGTAGAAGGCGAGCAGCGCGCCGAGCCGGGCCGGATCGACCCGGTCGAGCAGGATCGTCGTCGACGGGCGGTCGCCTGCATAGGCGCGGGCGGGGTCGTCATTGGGCTTGCCGGCCATCAGCGCCGCGCCTTGCGCGAAGCAGTTGATCAGCAGCGCGCGGTGGTGCGCGTCGTCGAGGACGTGGCCAGGCTCGACCGCGGCGATGAATTCGACGGGGACGAGGCGTGTCCCCTGATGGAGCAACTGGAACACCGCATGCTGCGCGTCGGTGCCGACCCCGCCCCAGGTGATCGCCGCAGTGGGGCCGTCGACCGGCGAACCATCAGCCTTCACGCTCTTGCCGTTCGATTCCATCTCGAGCTGCTGGAGGTAGGACGGCAGCAGCCGCAGCCGCTCGTCATAAGCAAAGACCGCGCGCGTCTCGGCGCCCCGCGCCACCGAATAATATTGGTCGACAAAGGCGGCGAGCAGCGGGATGTTCTTCTCGAGCGGGGCCGAGCGGAAATGCCGGTCCATCGCCGCCGCGCCCTCCAGCAGGGTCTCGAAGGCATCCCAGCCGAGGCCGAGCGCGGCCGGAAAACCGATCGACGACCATAGCGAATAGCGTCCGCCGACGCTTTCGGAGAAGGGCAGG
This sequence comes from Sphingomonas sp. Root710, assembly GCF_001429065.1. Taxonomy (GTDB): domain Bacteria; phylum Pseudomonadota; class Alphaproteobacteria; order Sphingomonadales; family Sphingomonadaceae; genus Rhizorhabdus. The sequence continues at coordinate 63,043 of NZ_LMIB01000018.1, read as the reverse complement.
ATGCGGGTTTCGTCGACGCCCCATTCGACTGCCTTCTCGGGGGCGGCCGTCAGCGCGATGACGCGCGAATAGGGATCCTCGACATTGTCCTCTTCCATCCAGGTGAGGACGCTGCGCGCGTTCATCATCGTCTCGGTGGTGGTGAAGGTCTTCGACGCCACGACGAGCAGGGTCGCCTGCGGATCGAAGCGCTTGAACACCTCGTCGAGCGCCGCGCCGTCGACATTGGAGACGACCGCCACCTCATAACGGTCGGCGTCGCGGCCGAGCGCGTCGACCAGCAGGTCGGGCCCTAGCGCCGATCCGCCGATGCCGACATGGAGGATATGGCGCACCGGGCCCAGCACCTCGGCCTCGATCGCGTCGATCATCGCACGCATCCGTGATTGGAAACCGCGTGCGCGGGCGACGCTGTCGGGGGCGCCCTGGCCGCGTTCGGCGGGATGCTCGGCGGCGCGGCCCTCGGTGACGTTGACCGCTTCGCCCGCGAACAGCGCGTCACGCTTCGCCGCGAAATCGCTGGCCTCGGCGAGCGCGCGGAAATGGCCGATCAGTGCAGCCGACAAATGGGTCTTCGAGAAATCGAACAGGATTCCCGATTCTTCGATCGACAGGCGCGAAAGCCGGTCGGGTTCGGCGGTGAAGAGCTCCGAAAGGGGGCTCGGGGACGTCCCGGTGATGGCGGTCCAGGCGTCCTTGGCGGCGGTCATGCGTGGCTTCTCCATAGTGCAGTGCAGCGAATGGCGGTTTTTCGAGGTTTCCGCTGTGGATGGTTACGGCTTGTTTACCAATTCGTCCCATCATGATTCCCGAAAGAGCAACCAAATGCCATCAGCTTGATGCCGAGGGTGCCGCAAACGAGGTCGGATTGGGAGACCACGAATGCAGGACGACATTCTGCGCCTGGCCTATGAGGTCTCGCGCATAACAGAGGAAAAGGTCGACCGGATCGACCGGGTGATGAAGCAGACCGGCATGCTTGCGATCAATGCGCGGCTCGAAGCCGCGCGTGCGGGCGAGGCGGGGCGCGCCTTTTCGGTCGTCGCGCAGGAGCTCGGCGCGCTGGCGGCCTCGATTTCGGGGATCGGCGGCGAATTGCGCTCGGCGATCGCGTCGAACATCGCCTCGCTGCGCACTGCGGGCAGCCAGATGCTCGTCGATTTCAAGGGCACCCGGCACACCGATCTGGCGCGTTCGGCGGTCGAGATCATCGATCGCAACCTCTACGAACGCTCGTGCGACGTGCGCTGGTGGGCGACCGACAGCTCGGTCACCGACGTGCTCGAATCGCCGGGCGACGCCAATGTCGCGCACGCGACCGAGCGGCTCGCGACGATCCTGCGCTCCTACACCGTCTATCTCGACCTGTGGATCGCCGACAGCCAGGGCCGGGTGATCGCGACCGGACGGCCGGACCGCTATCCGCACGCCATCGGCCAGGACGTCTCGCGTGAGGACTGGTTCCGCGCGGCGATGGGCACGCAGACCGGCGACGACTTCCGGGTGTGCGACATTTCGGTCAATCCGACGCTGGGCAACGCCCAGGTCGCGACCTATTCGACCGCGGTCCGCAGCGGCGGCCACACCCGCGGCGCACCGATCGGCGCGCTCGGCATCTTCTTCGACTGGGCGCCGCAGGCCGCCGCGATTCTCGACGGCATCGGCCTGTCCCCGGCAGAGCGGCAGAGTTCGCGGCTGATGCTGCTCGATGCCGGTCACCGCATCATCGCCTCGTCGGACGGCGAAGGCATCTGCACCGAACACTATCCGCTCCAGACCGAACGGCGGGAGAGCGGCTATTATCAACGCGACGGCAAGCTGATCGCCTTCGCGGTAACCCCCGGCTACGAAACCTATCGGGGCCTCGGCTGGCTCGGCTGCATCGAAAGCCAGATGCAGGACGATTGAGGGCGGTCGCCGTCACCTCCACGCAAAACTGGTGCTGACGGCGTTACGGCGCTAGAGCCCCCTCATGCGTCCTCCCAGAACCCCAGGCGGCCGGCCTCCCGGCCGATCGTCCTCCGGCAGAGCCGGCAGCGGCGCGCCGATCCCGCCGCCCAAGCTCGGCCGCCGTCAGGCGCGTGGCTTGGCGCGGCCGATCAAGCCGTCGGTCCCGCATCCCGCCCGCGAAGGCGCGAAGCCCGGCAAGGAACCGCAGCGCATCGCCAAGCTGCTCGCCCGCGCTGGCGTCGCCTCGCGCCGCGAGATCGAGCGGATGATCGAGGACCGCCGCGTCGCGATCGACGGGGTCGCGATCGAGACCCCCGCGACGCTGCTGACCTCGCTCAAAGGCGTAACCGTCGACGGCAAGCCCGTCGCCGCGCCCGAGCCCACCCGCCTGTTTCTCTACCACAAGCCCAAGGGCCTGCTGACCACCGAGCGCGACCCGAAGGGGCGGCCGACCATTTACGACAAGCTGCCCCCCGGCCTGCCGCGGGTGATGCCGATCGGCCGGCTCGATCTCAACACCGAAGGGCTGCTGCTGCTCACCACCGATGGCGAGTTCAAGCGCCAGCTCGAACTGCCCGCGACGGGGGTCGAGCGCATCTACCGCGCCCGCGCCTATGGCAATGTCACCCAGGAACAGCTCGAGGACCTGATCGAGGGCGTCGAGATCGATGGTGTCCGCTACGGTTCGATCGACGCCAATATGGAGCGTCGCACCGGGGCGAATGTCTGGATCGAAATGAAGCTTCGTGAGGGCAAGAACCGCGAAGTGCGCCGCGTTCTCGAATATCTTGGGCTGGAAGTGTCGCGGCTGATACGTGTCGCCTATGGCGCGTTCGAGCTGGGCGAACTCCAGCCGGGCGAGGTCGGTGAGATCCTGCAGCACCAGCTCGTCGCTTTCCGCAAGACGCTCAAGTCCGTGAAGGGGCCGAAGGCGCCCCAGCCTCCGGAAGCATAGGGTGCGGATCATCGCGGGTCTCTGGCGCGGCCGTCCGCTCATCGCGCCAGCCGGTGACGCGACCCGCCCGACCGCGGACCGGACACGCGAGGCGCTGTTCTCGATGCTGACCAGCAGGCTCGGCAGTTTCGAAGGCTTGAAGGTTGCCGATGTCTGCGCGGGTACGGGGGCGCTGGGGCTAGAAGCGCTGTCGCGCGGCGCCGCGCACTGCACCTTCGTCGAGCGCGACCGCGCGGCGGTCGATGCATTGCGCGCCAACATCGCCAAGCTGGGCGCGCACGCCGAGGTGCGCGCGATCGCCGCCGAGAGCTTTAGTGGCGGACCGTTCGACCTGGTGCTGATCGATCCGCCCTACGGCACCGGCCTTGGCCAGAAGATCCTCCCGCAGATCGCGCTCGCCCCCGGCGGATGGGCGAGCATCGAGACCGCGAAGAACGAGGATGTCAGCGTACCGGGCTTCACCGTCGAGGCCGAGCGGGTTCACGGCAAGGCGCGGATCACCCTGTTACGGCGCGAAACGGTTTAGGCACCAGCCTGCACGCGCGAGCGTGCGGCCTCGGCAACGCGGGGCGCGGCGCGGTCGAGCAGGGCGATGCCGTTGACGATCGCCAGCATCATCGCCGCGGCGTTGCGTGACTGGGTGCCTGCCGGAAAATGGACGCTGTTGACGATCCAGTCGGTCCACAATTCGGCGATGGCAGCGGCCGCCTCGCTATATTGTTCGTCGCCGCGCGCGGCACGGGCGGCGATCTCCAGCCACAGCTGGGCAAAGGCGCGGCCTTCGGGCTCGGCGAGCAGATTGGCGGCGTGTCCGACCATATTCTGCGGCGGAAGCCGGCGGCCATAGGTGGTCTGGGCAAGATGCCGTGCGAAGCGGTCCGACACGCAGGCGAGGACGTCGCCCACCAGTGCGGTCTTGGTCCCGAAATAATAGAGCAGCATCCGATCGCTGGTGCCCAATCGCGCTGCTGCCGGGCGCAACGACAGTGCATCGAGCCCTTCAGCCAGCATGATATCGGCCAGCGCCTCGGTCAGCAGAACGCGCTTTGCGCTCCGCGTTTCCATCATATTCATGTCGCGATCCCCCCGGATTCGGAGGCTCTGTAGCATATGCTACAGGTGCGAGTCCTAGCGAAAACCCGTGGAATTGTGAACTATTGTGCCGGAGCGAGACCGTCCGCACGCCGCCGCAGCAGCAGCGAGAGGTTGTTGGCGGGCATCTCGACGACCCTATCGAGGGCTAATCCATGCTCGCCTGCCAGCGCGACTACGGTGTCCAGATCGCGCAAGCCCCATCGCGGATCGCGCGTCTTCAGGCTCTCGTCAAAGGCTTCGTTGCTGGGCGCGGTCGGTATACCGGCGCGGCGATAGGGCCCATAGAGAAACAGCGGCGCGCCCTCATCCAGGAGTCGCGCTGCGCCCTGCATCAAACCGATCGTCGCCTCCCACGGGCTGATATGCAGCATGTTGATGCACAGGATTGCGTCCGCTTTCGGGACTGGCCAGCGGGGCGCGGCGGCGTCGAGCAGCAAAGGCGGACGCAGATTCGGCAGTTTCGCCCCCTCGGCCCAGGCGCGAATCGAAGCGAGCGCCGAGGGATCGGGGTCACTCGGCTGCCAGACCAGACCGGGCAGCGCCGCCGCGAAGTGGATCGCATGTTCGCCGGTGCCGCTCGCGACTTCGAGGATGGTGCCGCTCGCGGGCAGCGCATCGCGCAGGATTGCGAGGATCGGCTCGCGATTGCGCTCGGTGGCGGGGGCATAGCGGCGGGCGTTGGTCATAGTCCGCTTTACCGCCATTCCGGCAAAGCTGGAATCTCTCTTCTTCTCATGTTCCGAGAAAGGCAGGGAGATTCCAGCTTTCGCTGGGATGACGGGTAGCGGCTACTCCGCCGCCTGCGCCAGCATCTCGTCCTTCCACACCAGCACCGGCTTGCGCGCCGCGGCGGTCTCGTCGAGGCGGCGGCGCGGGGCCAGCGCCGGGGCGGCCTTGAGCGCGGCGTCGCCCGCCTTCGCCCGCCCGGCGACCGAGCGGAGCGCGCCGATGAACTGGTCGAGCGTCGCCTTGCCCTCGGTCTCGGTCGGCTCGACCAGCATCGCGCCATGGACGACGAGCGGGAAATACATCGTCATCGGGTGGAAACCCTCGTCGATCAGCCCCTTGGCGATGTCGAGCGTGGTGAAGCCCTGCGCCAGCCCTTCGTCGCTGAACAGCGCCTCGTGCATGCAGGGGCCGCTGCCGCCGAATGGCGCGTCGAGCAGATCGTCGAGGCTGCGCAGCACATAGTTGGCGTTGAGCACCGCATCCTCGGCGACCTGGCGCAGGCCGTCCGCGCCATGGCTGAGGATATAGGTCAGCGCGCGGGTGAACATGCCCATCTGGCCGTGGAAGGCGGCCATGCGGCCGAAGCTCGACCCATGATGCTCGCCCGCCGTCTCTTCCTCGACGACGACGAACCTGTCGCCCTGCCTGTCGACGAAGGGCAGCGGCGCATAGGGTGCGAGCGCCTTCGACAGCACCACCGGGCCTGAGCCCGGCCCGCCGCCGCCATGGGGCGTGGAGAAGGTCTTGTGCAGGTTGATGTGCATCGCGTCGATGCCGAGATCGCCGGGGCGCACGCGCCCGACGATCGCGTTGAAGTTTGCGCCGTCGCAATAGACATAGCCGCCCGCGGCATGGACCGCGTCGGATATGCGCTTCATGTCGCGCTCGAACAGGCCGCAGGTGTTGGGGTTGGTGATCATCACCCCCGCGACGTCGGGCCCCAGCCGCGCGGTCAGCGCGTCGAGGTCGACGCGGCCATCGGCGGTCGCGGGAATATTTTCGACCGCATAGCCGCAGAAGGCCGCCGTCGCCGGATTGGTGCCGTGCGCCGATTCGGGGACGAGGATCACCGAACGGTCGCTGCCCGCCGCATCATGCGCGGCGCGGATCGCCAGCAGTCCGCACAGCTCGCCATGCGCACCCGCCTTGGGGCTCATCGCCACCGCCTGCATGCCGGTCAGCGTGATCAGCCAGTCGGCGAGTTCGTGGATCACCGCCAGCGCGCCCTGCACCGTATCGACCGGCGCAAGCGGGTGGACATCGGCGAAGCCGGGCATCCGCGCGACCTTCTCGTTCAGGCGCGGATTATGCTTCATCGTGCAGCTGCCCAGCGGGAAGAGGCCGAGGTCGATCGCATAATTCTGGCGGCTGAGCCGGGTATAGTGGCGCACCGCCTCCGGCTCGGGCAGGCCGGGCAGGCCGATCGGCCGGTTGCGCTCCAAGCCGCCGAGGCGGCTCGCCACCTTGGGGACGGCGGGCAGGTCGACCCCGGTGCGGGCATAATCGTCCTGCTCGAAGATCAGCTTCTCCTCGAGCATCAGCGCGCGGTTGCCGGTGAAGGTCGCTGGGGCAGCAGCTTCGGTCGAGGTTTCCGGGCGCGTGACGCGGCCTTCGCTGTTCATGCTCATGCCGCCAACTCCGCTTCGAGGGTCCGGGCCAATGTTTCGACATCCTCACCCGACGTGGTCTCGGTGACCGCGACGACAAGGCCGTTGGCGAGCGCGGGCGCGTCCGGATAGAGCCGGCCCAGCGACACCCCGCCCAATATCCCCTGGTCCGCCAGCGCGCGGACGATGGGCCGCGCCTCCTTCGCCAGCTTCAGGGTGAACTCGTTGAAGAAGGCGCCGTTGATCAGCTCGACCCCGGGGACCTGGCTGAGCCGCTCGGCCGCCGCGACCGCGCCGGCATGGTTGAGCGCGGCGAGGTTACGCAGGCCGGTCTCCCCCAGCAGCGTCAGATGCGCCGAGAAGGCGAGCGCACACAGCCCGGCGTTGGTGCAGATGTTCGAGGTAGCCTTCTCGCGGCGGATATGCTGCTCGCGGGTCGACAGCGTCAGCACGAAGCCGCGTTGGCCGTCGGCATCGCTGGTGACGCCGCACAGGCGGCCCGGCATCTGGCGGACATATTTCTCGGCACAGGCGAACAGGCCGACATAGGGGCCGCCGAAGTTGAGGCCGACGCCGATCGACTGGCCTTCGCCGACGACGATGTCCGCGCCCATCTCTCCGGGGCTGCGAATCGCGCCGAGCGAGACCGGCTCGGTGACGACCGCGATCAGCAGCGCGCCCTTTTCATGGCAGCGCGCGGCGAGCTCGCTGAGGTCGGCGACATGGCCGAGGATGTTGGGGTTCTGGACGACGACACAGCTGGTGTCGCCATCGATCGCGGCAAGCAGCCGCGCCATGTCGTCGCCGGGCGCACCGGGGGTGAGGTCGGGCAGCGCGATGTCGAGCGCGTCGCCGGTGAAGCGCGCCATCGTCTTCGCCAGCGAGACGTAATGGGGATGCAGCCCCGCCGAGAGGATCGCCCTGCCCCGCCTGGTGACGCGGCGGGCCATGGTGATCGCTTCCCAGCAGGCGGTCGAGCCGTCATACATCGAGGCGTTGGCGACGTCGCAGCCGAACAGGCGGGCGACCTGGGTCTGGAATTCGAACAGCGCCTGCAGCGTACCCTGCGCGATTTCGGGCTGATAGGGCGTGTAGCTGGTCAGGAACTCGCCGCGCTGGATCAGATGATCGACGCTGGCGGGGACATGATGCTTGTATGCGCCGCAGCCGAGGAAGAACGGCGCTTCCCCCGCCGACAGGTTGCGCTTCGCCAGCCGCGCCATATGCCGCTCGACCGCCAGTTCGGACGCGTGGTTTGGCAGGCCCGCGATCGGGCCGGACAGGCGGGCTTCGGCGGGAACGTCGACGAAGAGGTCATCGACCGACGACGCGCCGATCGTGGCGAGCATTGAAGCCCGGTCGGCATCGGTGAGGGGCAGGTAGCGCATTTGTTGCTCCTAGCCCCTCCCCTTCAGGGGAGGGGTTGGGGTGGGGCCTCTGATCCTGAAGTGGCGCCTGTGGAAAGGCCCCACCCCCGGCCCCTCCCCTGAAGGGGAGGGGTGAGAGGCTTTACAGTCCTTCGCAGAACGCCTTGTAGGCGGCGGCGTCCATCAGACCCTCCAGCTGAGAAGGATCGGCGAGCGCCAGCTTGAAGAACCAGCCGCCGGTCTCGGGCGCGCTGTTGACCAGCGACGGGTCCTCCTCCAGCGCGGCGTTGATCTCGCTGACGGTGCCGGTGACGGGGGCGAACACGTCGGACGCGGCCTTGACCGACTCGACTACCGCGGCCTCGCCGCCCTTGGTGACGTTGCCGCCGAGCGCAGGCAGCTCGACGAAGACGATGTCCCCCAGCTGGGCCTGCGCATAATCGGTGATGCCGACGGTGGCGGTGCCGCCCTCGACCGAAATCCATTCATGTTCATCGGTATAATAGGTCGTCATGGGTCAGCTCCCTTGGCGGACGTAACGGTGGGGGACGAAAGGCAGCGGCGCGACGACGGCGTCGAGCCGCTTGCCGCGCACTTCGATCTGCAGCTTGTGGCCGTTGGCGGCGCTGGCGGCGGCGACATAGCCCATCGCGATCGGCGCCTGCAGCGTCGGGCTGAACCCGCCCGAGGTGATGACCCCGACTTCCGTGCCGCCGTCGAAGATCAATGCCCCCTCGCGCGCGGGCAGACGGCCCTCGACGGTCAGGCCGATCCGCTTGCGTGGCGGCCCTTCGGCGAAATGGCGGCAGATGGTGGTGGCGCCGGGAAAGCCGCCTTCGGCGCGGCGGCGCTTGGGCACCGCGAAGCCAAGGCCCGCGACCGCCGGATCGGTGCCGGTGTCGAGGTCGTGCCCATAGAGCGGCAGCCCCGCCTCGAGCCGCAGCGAATCGCGCGCGCCCAGGCCGATCGGCTTCACCTCGGGTTGCGCGGCGATCAGCGAGGCGACTTCCTCCGCCTTGTCGGCGGGAAGCGAAATCTCGTAACCGTCTTCGCCGGTATAGCCCGAGCGGCTGACCCAGACAGGCACCTTGCCGATCTCGAAGGCGCCCGCGGTCATGAACACCAGCGCCTCGACCCCTGGACAGATCCGCGCCAATGCGTCGACCGCCTTCGGGCCCTGAAGCGCCAGCAGCGCCTGTTCGTCGAGATGGTTGAGGACCAATTCCTCGGGCAGATATTCGTGGAGATGGGCGATGTCGTCGGCCTTGGTCGCGCCGTTGACGACGAGGTAGAAGTCGCCCGCGCGGCGCGTCACCATCAGGTCGTCGAGGATGCCGCCCACGTCGTCGAGCAGCAGCGAATAGCGCATCCTGTCGACGCCGAGATTGATGATGTCGCCGGGCAGCAGAGCCTCCAGCGCGACGTCTACGCCTTCGGCGCCCTTGTCGCCGCTGATCAGCAGCTGGCCCATATGCGACACATCGAACAGCCCGGCCGATTCGCGGGTCCACAGATGCTCGGCGATGATGCCTTCATATTGGATCGGCATCTGATAGCCGGCGAAAGGCACCATCCGCGCGTCGCGGGCGCGATGCCAGCGGTCGAGCGGCAAGGTCTGGATGATGTCGTCTGGTTCTGCTTCGCTCACATCGGGTCTCCGTGACAGGCAACGACACCGACGGACTTTCGTCCGCAGGCCATTGCCCCCTCTGTCACGGAACCTGAGAGCTTTCGCCGCACCTGAGCCGGTCCGGCTTACCCCTTCGGTGGGACGACCCCGCCAGTTTCCCGACGCGGCCATCCGCTTTCCAGAGTGTCGATCCTGTCCACGCGGTCCTTTGACCTGAGAGATTCCGGGGCGGTTGCTCCTTCGGCGGCTTCGGCCTTTCGGCGTCGGCGCTCTCCCGCATGGTCAGCCCCCGGTTGCCCAGGGACGACGGTTCAGCGCTAGGCGCGAAAATAGGGGTGAGTCAATCGCCGATGTGGCAGTGCAGCGAAACGATCCACAAGATTTGAGGACGCCACGCTCCAACAATCGTCATCCCCGCGGACGCGGGGATCCATAACCTCCGAACTGCAAGAGGTTCGGGTTTCAGAGAATATGGATTCCCGCCTTCGCGGGAATGACGGATGAGCGTGTGAGCGGGGAGCTTACCGCGCCGCGTTGTAGGCGAGCTGGCTCTCGCTGAGCTGGAAGCCGACGAGCAGCTCGAAATTGGCCTTGTTGACCGCGTCGCGCACGGCGGGTTCGTTCATCGGGTCGAGCGCGGCGTCGGCGTCGCCCGACTTGCGCTTGCGGTTGATGCGCTGGAGGATTTCGGGGGGCAGGGTCGCCGCGGCGCGTGAGACCAGCGCGGTCGCTGATGCCTGGGCGCTGCCGCGCAACTGGCCTTCGGGGAAGGTGATCACGACCTGGCCGACCTGCTTCGATTCGAGCTGGGTCCCGGCGCGCAGCACCGTCGCGAAGTAGGGCAGGGTGATCTGGCGCGCGGGGCCGGCGACGGCGCGGCGGGCCTGGACGTCGAAACTGGCGGTGACCTGCACCTGCGCGCCGCCCTCGTTGCAGCTGGCGCGCAGATTGGTGATCGCGGCGGTCACGTCGATCGCCTCGGCGCGGCGCTCGGCGGGCGGATCGAACAAGGTGATGTCGCCGGTATAGGTCGCGATCGCTGCCGCCGGGCAGGACGAGCGCGCGATCTTGAAGCCGCCGCGCTCGTCGAACTCCATGTCGTTGGCGCAGCCGGCGAGGGTCAGCGCGGCGAGGAGGATCGCGGTCGTTTTCGGAAACTGCACGGGTACGGGCATCCTTGTCTCTGGGTCCAGGGCATGCGCGCATACCCGGCCGGTCGCGCTGATCATAGGAACCGGCTTTCGCGCAGGCAAGCAATCGCTTAAGGCCGGGCCATGAACGCAGCCGCCCCGCCTCCTCTCGACCTGCTGATCGCTGCGCCGCGCGGCTTCTGCGCCGGGGTCGACCGCGCGATCCAGATCGTCGAACTGACGATCGAGAAATATGGCGCGCCGGTCTATGTCCGGCACGAGATCGTCCACAACAAATTCGTGGTCGACGACCTGAAGGCCAAGGGTGCGATCTTCGTCGAGGAGCTGGACGAGGTGCCGGACGACGTCCCCGTCGTCTTTTCGGCGCATGGCGTGCCCAAGGCGGTGCCCGCCAAGGCCAGCGAACGCGGCCTCAATTTCTTCGATGCGACCTGTCCGCTGGTGTCCAAGGTCCATCGCCAGGCCGAGCGGCTCGTCCAGAACGGGCATCACATATTGTTCATCGGCCACAAGGGGCACCCGGAGGTGATCGGCACCTTCGGCCAGGTGCCCGATGGCGTGATGACGCTGGTCGAGACGGCCGAGAATGCCGAGACCGTCCAGCCGCCAGAAGGTGTTCCGCTCGCCTTCCTCAGCCAGACGACCCTGTCGGTCGACGACACGGCCGAGATCATCGGCGTGCTCCAGCGCCGCTTTCCGGCGATCGCGGCGCCCCGCAGCGAGGACATCTGCTACGCGACCTCGAACCGTCAGGCGGCGGTCAAGGCGATCGCTGCGCAATGCGATGCGATGCTGGTGATCGGCGCGCCGAACAGCTCCAATTCGCTGCGTCTCGTCGAGGTCGCCGAGCGCAACGGGGTCAAGGCGCGGCTTATCCAGCGCGCCGGCGAGATCGATTTCGCGTGGCTCGACGGCGTTCGCACGCTGGGCATCACCGCGGGCGCGTCGGCACCCGAGGTTCTGGTCCGCGAACTGGTGGACCTGCTCGCCACCCGCTTCACCATCATCGAGCGCGAGGTCGAATCGGTGACCGAGAACATGCTGTTCAAACTGCCTCGAACACTGGTTGCCTGATGGCCGTTTACACCCAGGTCTCCGCCGAGGAGATGAACGCCTTCCTGAACCGCTATGACCACGGCACGCTGGTATCGGCCAAGGGCATCGCCGAGGGGGTGGAGAACAGCAACTATCTGATCGAGACGACCGGCGGGCGCTTCATCCTGACTCTCTACGAGAAGCGGGTGAACGCGGCGGAGCTGCCCTTCTTCTGCGCGCTGACCGATCATCTCGCCGCCAAGGGCCTCAACATCCCGCGCATGCTGCGCGACCGGCGCGGCGAGCAGTTGCAGACGCTGGCCGGGCGGCCCGCCTGCCTCATCGAATTCCTCACCGGGGTGTCGGTGACCCATCCGACCCCGGCGCAGGCGCGCGCGGCGGGCGGCGCACTGGGTGACATGCACCGGGCGCTCGCCGATTTCCGCCAGAGCCGCCCGAACAGCCTCGATCTTGCCGGCTGGCACGCGCTGGCCGAGCGTTGCGGCGACCTGGACCGGATACAGCCGGGGCTTGGCGATCGTGTCCGGCGCGAACTCGACTTTCTCGACGCGCACTGGCCTCGCCATCTGCCGACCTCGGTGATCCACGCCGATCTTTTCCCCGACAATGTGCTGATGCTCGGCGATGAGGTGAGCGGGGTGATCGACTTCTACTTCGCCTGCACCGACATCCGCGCCTGGGACGTCGCGGTGACGCACACCGCCTGGTGCTTTGAAAATGACGGCACCGGCTATCATGCCGAGCTCGGCCGGTCGCTGATCGCGGGCTATGACAAGCAGTTCAGCCTGTCGACCGAAGAGCGGCTGGCCTTCCCGATCCTCGCGCGCGGTGCCTGCCTGCGCTTCCTGCTCACCCGCGCCTATGACTGGATCAACACCCCCGCCGACGCGATGGTGACGCGCAAGGATCCGATCGCCTTCCTCCGCCGCCTCGATTTCTACGCTGAGGCCGATCCCGAAACGCTCGTCAGCATATGAGCGAGCTCCCCCTGGTCGAGATCGCGACCGATGGCGCCTGCAAGGGCAATCCCGGCCCGGGCGGCTGGGGCGCGGTGCTGCGCTTCGGGACGACCGAGAAGGATATGTCGGGCGCGGAGAATCCCTCGACCAACAACCGCATGGAGCTGATGGCGGCGATCCGCGCGCTGGAGGCGCTCAAGCGGCCATGCCGGGTTAAGCTCTCGACCGACAGCCGCTATGTCATGGACGGCCTGACCAAATGGATTCACGGCTGGCGCAAGAACGGCTGGAAGACCGCCGACAAGAAGCCGGTCAAGAATGCGGACCTGTGGCAGCAGCTGCTGGCTGCGGCGGAGCCGCACCGGATCGAGTGGAAATGGGTGAAGGGCCATGCGGGGCACCCCGACAACGAACGCGCGGATAAGTTGGCGAGCGACGCGGCGCTGGGGTTGTAGGCTCTCTCTCCACGCGTCATCCTGAACTTGTTTCAGGATACACCAGCAAGCTGGAAGCGAACCAGGAGAGTCTGGGGGCTTTGTCCCAAAAGCCTTCAGGTTTGGAGCTCGCGGCCCGGTGGATGGCGTGGGAGTTATCCCCTCGTCCCCCGCAGGAAATCCGGTTCCACCACATTGTCGATCGCCTGGGCGATCGGGGCGGGGACCGCGCCGAATTCCTTGTTGAGCACGTCCGCCAGCGCACGGGCCTGTTCGAACAGCTCGTCGAGCACCGCGGGCTGGCATTCGTGGCGCACGCATTGGCGGACGATCGCGGCGAGCAGGCGCGACAGGCTGAAGCTGCCGAAGCTGTCGAGCAGGGTGCGCAGCGCCTCCGCTTCCGCAGCGGCGAGCTCCCACGCCTGCGCGCGCACCGCGGCGGCGATGCGCTGCGGCCGGTCGCTGACGTCGAACAGCAGCATCTTCATCAGGATCGCCGCATCGTCATAGCCGCCCTGCTCGACGAGCAGGTTGAGGCGTTCGCGGTTGAACTGGTCGCCGCCGCTATCGGTAGCAGCGCGCCGGGTTCGCCGCATCTTGGCAATCATGTCGAGCAGCTGGCCCGAGACGATCGGCTTGGCGAGGAAGCTGTCGATCCCCGCCTCGAAATAGATACGTCGCCGGTCGGGCTGTGAATCGGCGCTGATCGCCAGGATCGGCGTGTCGCAGGCGGGCGGATCGAGCGCGCGGATCGCACGCGTCGCGGAAATGCCGTCCAGTTCGGGCATCTGCATGTCCATCAGCACCAGATCGAACGGTTGGGCCGCGATCGCGCCGAGCGCCTTGCGCCCGTCCTCGACCGCGACGACCTGATGGCCCTCGCGGGTCAGCAGTCCTGCCATGAGCCGCCGGTTGATCGGATTATCCTCGGCCAGCAGGATGTTGAGCGGCCCGGTCGCGGCTTCTTCGACGATGGCGGGCCCGTCGGCGCGCTTGAACGGGATTTCGACCGAGAAGGTCGTGCCCTTCGCCGGGTCGCTCGACACCGCGATCGATCCGCCCATCGCTTCGGCAAGCTGCTGGCTGATCGCCAGGCCGAGGCCCGTGCCGCCCTGGAGGCGCATGCGCGCCGCATCGACCTGCTCCCCGCGGGAGAAGATGCGGCCCAGCGTTTCCTGGCCGATGCCGCGCCCGCTGTCACGGATGATGATCATCCAGTAATCGGCCTCGTCGTCCGACCGGGTCGGCGAAAGGCCGATCGTGACGCTGCCAGCCTCGGTGAATTTGATCGCGTTGGAGACCAGGTTGGACAACAATTGCTGGAGCCGCGCCGAATCGCCGCGCACCGGCACCGGTTCCCCGTCCAGGCCGTGCATCTCCAGCGCCAGCCCCTTCGCGCCGGCCATGCCTTCGAACAGGTCGGCCATTGTCCGGATCGCGGCCTTGAGGTCGAAATTGACGCTCTCGATCACCACACGGCCCGATTCGACGCGCGAATAGTCGAGCATGTCGTCGACGACGCTCATTACCGACGACACCGACTGGTTGAGCGCGTCGAGCAGCGGCCGACGCTGGGCCTCGTCGGGATTGCGGCGCAGCGCATCGACAGAATTGAGCAGGCCGTTCATCGGGGTGCGGATCTCGTGGCTCATTACCGCCAGCAACTCGGCCTTGGCGCGCTCGGCGGCGCGCGCCTGGTCGCGCGCGGCGATCAGCGAGCGTTCGGTCTCCACCTCTTCCGTGACGTCGCGCATGATGCCGATCATCGTTGTCGGGCCGTCCATCTGCCCGGCGACGAGCAGGTGGACCGTCTTGCCGTCGGGCCGGTTCCAGCGGATGCGGGTCTGCGCCAGATTGCCGCTCGTCATGGCGTCCTGCATCGCGACGTCGATCTTGTCGAGATCGTCCGCATGGACCATCCCGCGAATCATGTCCCGCGTCGGCGTTACGTCGGGCGCGATGCCGAGCATATGGTAGATGTGCGGCGACCAGATATAGCTGAACGTACTGCGGTCCGAACGCCAGTGGCCGAACCCCGCGAGCGATTCCGCGAGGAGCAGAAGGCGATCGGCCTCGGCTGAACTGTCAAGCGTGATTGCTCGCCCCCTTGCGACGACCTTGAAGAAACGCCCCGCCCCTAAAGCCTTTTAGTGTCAGATTCGGGGTTAAGGAAAGTGATTGATGCACGATGGAGCAAATCCTTCCACTCAGATCGAGAGCGGGACGACCCGATTTCTATCTCATCTTGGATGAACCCGGTGGGAAGGGTGGGCGGAGACGAGGCCGACGGCGGGTCGGGTCACGCGGCGGCGCGTTCGTCAAACGCTTGGCGCGCTTGCCCTACTTCATCCAGATGCTCCATGGTCCAGGCGTGGAGCGCCTGAAAAGGACCTAGCAGCGAGCAGCCGAGCGGCGTGATGGCATATTCGACCCCGATCGGCGAGGCCATGATGATCCGCCGGGATATGAGGCCGTTGCGTTCAAGCCGGCGCAGACACTGCGTAAGAGCTTTCTGCGTCACGCCCTCCAGATGCCGCCTGATGCTATTGAAGCGCATGGGCCCGGCATCGAGGACGCTCAGGACCATCATCGACCATTTGTCGGCAATCTGGTCGAACAGTGAGCGGCTGGGACAATCTGCGTTGAAATGCTGGCACAGGGACATCCGGTTTCCTCCAAGATACCTAGGCGATTGCAGGTGCGTTCTTGCGACTTGGTAGCTCAGGTATATCTGTAGCGGCAATTCACGAGAAAGGCTACGCCATGACGTCGACCGACATTCTGTTCCGACCCTTCCGCATCGGCTCGATGGAGCTGGCGAACCGCATCGTCATGGCGCCGATGACACGCAGCTTCGCACCCGCCGGCATCCCCGGGCCGGCGCACGCCGCCTATTACCAGCGGCGGGCCGAAGGCGGCGTCGGCCTGATCCTTTCGGAGGGCACGGTGATAGACCGGCCCGCCTCCCGTAACGATCCCGGCATCCCGTTCTTTCACGGGGAGGCGGCGCTGGCGGGTTGGAAAGGCGTGATCGACGCGGTGCATGCAAGCGGCGGCAGGATGGGCCCGCAGCTCTGGCACACCGGCGCGGTCAAGAGCTTCCTGGTCGAGTGGGAGGCGGACGCGCCCGTCGAGAGCCCGTCCGGCCTCGATGCACCCGGCGTCGAGCGTGGTCGGGTCATGAGCGACGGTGATATCGCCGATACCGTCGCCGCCTTCGTCAAGGCCGCCGCCGATGCGAAACGCCTGGGCTTCGACACGATCGAGCTGCATGGCGCCCATGGCTATCTGATCGACCAATTCTTCTGGTCCGGGAGCAACCGTCGCACCGACCGTTACGGCGGACCGACGATCCGTGAGCGCTCCCGCTTCGCGGCCGAGGTCGTGGCGGCGATCCGGGCGGAGGTCGGCCCGGACTTTCCGATCATCCTGCGGGTCAGCCAGTGGAAGCAGCAGGATTTTGCCGCGCGGCTGGCGGAGACACCCGAGCTGATGAGCGATTGGCTCGTGCCGCTGGTGGAAGCGGGGGTGGACGTATTGCACTGTTCCCAGCGGCGCTTCTGGGAGCCGGAGTTCCCCGAGATCGACGGCGAGAATGGGTTGAACTTCGCCGGCTGGGCCAAGAAGCTGACCGGAGCGGCCACGATCAGCGTCGGTTCGGTTGGTTTGACGGGCGATTTCATGGCCGCCTTCGGAGGCGAGAGTTCGTCTGCCGCCAGGCTCGACGGGCTGGTGGAGAGGATGGAGCGCGACGAGTTCGACCTGATCGCCGTCGGCCGCGCTTTGATCAGCGATCCAGCGTGGGTAGCGAAGGTCCGGTCAGGCGACTTGGCGGAGCTGAAGGGTTTCGACGCCGCCGCGCTTGCCGAACTGGTGTAGGGGAAGCTTGCTTTGGCGGTGCGGACTGGGCCTCGGCCCTATCCGTCGGGGCGGGTGGCGACGTAGAGCGCGCAAGCGATCAGCGCGAGCGCCACCAAAAGATCCACCCACCAGACCGGGCGTACGGTGTAGAGCATCACCCCATAGCCGCCTGCCATGCTGACGATCGCAACGATCTTCGCCTTGCGCGGTATCGCGCCGCGCTCGCGCCAGCGGCGGATCGACGGTCCGAACCAGCGATGATCCAGCAGCCAGGCCTCCAAACGCGGGCTCGAATGGCTGAAACAGGCGGCGGCGAGTATCAGGAAGATCGTGGTCGGCATGACCGGCAGAACCGCGCCGATGAAGCCCAGCGCGACCATCAGCCACCCCAGTGCGAACCAGCCCCAGCGTTTTATAGGGCTGTGCATCAGGGAAAGATCCTCACTTCACCCGTTGGTCGGGAGCGAAGGGACGCACCGGCGTGGCGAAGGTTCCGCTCGCGCCAAAAAGGTCGTTCGCCCGTCTCAAAGCGCGCCGTGGCAGTGCTTGTATTTGCGGCCCGAGCCGCAGGGGCATTGCGAGTTGCGGCCCAGTGTCGCGGCGACTTCGGGCGGGACCTGATAATCGTCGCCTGCCACGCCCAGCGCCGCTTGTGGCGCGCGGGTAGTGATCAGGCCCAGCGAACCGGCGTCCCGGTCGGCCGAATCATCCTCGCCGGTGAACGGATCGATATGGCTCGTCACGAAGTCGGGCATCGGCGGCAGTTCGGCATATTGCGGCTGCATCTCGAAGCGGGCGTTGCCGAGGATGCGGGTCACCTCCTCACGGATCGCGATCAGCATGCGTTCGAACAGCGCGAAGGCTTCCGACTTATATTCGTTGATCGGCGTCTTCTGCGCATAGGCGCGCAGATGGATCACCTGGCGGAGCGCGTCGAGCGTCGCCAGATGTTCCTTCCAGTGATGGTCGAGCGTCTGCAGCAGGACGCTCTTTTCCAGCGAGTGCCAATGCTCGTCCTCGATCGGCGCGCGTTTGGCAGCGATCGCGGCGTCGGCCTCGGCCAGCACCTTTTCGGCGAGCAGTTCGGGATCGATGCCGTCCTGCGCGAGCCACTCGTCGAACGGCGGCTCGATACCCAACGTTTCGGCGGCGCGCGTCTTCAGCGTCTCCATGTCCCACTGCTCGGGATAGCTGTTGGGCGGACAGGCTTCGCCGACGATTGAGTTCGCCGTCTCGGCGCGCATGTCGGTGACGACGTCGTCGACCGTCTCGGCGTCCATGATGTCGGCGCGCTGCTCATAGATCACCTTGCGCTGATCGTTCATCACGTCGTCATATTCGACGACCTGCTTGCGGATGTCGTAGTTGCGCGCCTCGACCTTCTTCTGGGCGGTCTCGATCGCCTTGGAGATCCATGGGGAGACGATCGCTTCGCCATCCGCCAGATTCTTGTTCATCATCCGCGCGAACATCGTCTGGGGGCCGAAGATGCGCAGCAGATCGTCGTCGAGCGACAGGTAGAAGCGGCTGAGGCCGGGATCGCCCTGACGGCCCGAACGGCCGCGCAACTGGTTGTCGATGCGGCGGCTTTCATGCCGTTCGGTGCCCAGCACGAACAGGCCGCCGGCGGCGAGCACAGCCTCCTTCTCGGCGATGATCTCGGCGCGGATGCGCTCGGCGGCGGCGTCGAATTCGGGGCTGCCGATCTCCAGGTCGGGATGCTCGTCGAGCATGCGGAATTCGAGGTTGCCGCCCAGCTGGATGTCGGTGCCGCGGCCCGCCATGTTGGTGGCGATCGTTACCGCGCGCAGGCGGCCCGCCTGGGCGACGATATGCGCTTCCTGTTCATGGTAGCGGGCGTTGAGCACCTTGTGCTCGACGCCTTCCTTGACGAGGAACTCGGACAGAAGCTCGGACTTCTCGATCGACACCGTGCCGACCAAGACTGGCTGGCCGCGCTCCTTGGCCTCGCGGATCGCCTGGGTGATCGCGGCGAATTTATCCTGGATGTTCTTGTAGAATTCGTCGTCCTGGTCGATCCGCTGCACCGGCAGGTTGGTCGGGATCGTGACCACGTTCATCTTGTAGATCTGGTAGAATTCCTGGGCCTCGGTCGCGGCGGTGCCGGTCATGCCGCCCAGCTTGGGATACATGCGGAAATAATTCTGGAAGGTGATCGAAGCGAGAGTCTGATTCTCGGGCTCGATCTGGACGCCTTCCTTGGCCTCGACCGCCTGGTGCAGGCCATCCGACCAGCGGCGCCCGTCCATCATGCGGCCGGTGAACTCGTCGATGATGACGACCTTGTCGTCCTTGACGATATAATCGGTGTCGCGCTTGAAGGCGACATTGGCGCGCATCGCCTGATTCAGGTGGTGGACGACCTGGGTATTCTCGAAATCATAGAGGTTGCCCCCCTCGAGCAGGCCCGCGGCCTCGAGCAGCCGCTCGATCCGCTCGGTGCCGTCCTCGGTCAGCACCACCGAACGCTGCTTCTCGTCGAACTCGTAGTCCGCTGGGGTGACCTGCTTCACGATCGCGTCGACCTGCTTGTACAGCTCTGACTTGTCGTCGGTCGGACCCGAGATGATCAGCGGGGTGCGCGCCTCGTCGATCAGCACCGAATCGACCTCGTCGACAACAGCATATTTGAACGGGCGCTGCACCATCAGCGCCCGGTCATATTTCATGTTGTCGCGCAGATAGTCGAAGCCGAACTCGTTGTTGGTGCCGTAGGTGATGTCGCAGGCATAGGCGTCGCGCCGTTCCTGGTCGGACAGGTTGGGCACGATCACGCCGACGGTCAGGCCGAGGAATTTGTACACCCGGCCCATCCATTCGGAGTCGCGGCTGGCCAGATAGTCGTTGACGGTGACGACATGGACGCCTTCGCCCGACAGCGCGTTCAGATAGACCGCAAGGGTCGCGACCAGCGTCTTGCCCTCACCGGTCCGCATCTCGGCGATCTCGCCGCGGTGGAGGACGATGCCGCCGATCATCTGGACGTCGTAATGGCGTTGGCCGAGCACCCGGCGCGCCGCTTCGCGTACCGTGGCAAAGGCTTCGGGCAGCAGCGAATCGAGCGTTTCGCCGTCATCGAGACGCTTGCGGAAGGCGACGGTCTGACCCGCCAGTTCCTCGTCCGTCATCGCCTGGAGCGTGGGCTCGAACGACGCGATCCGCTGGATGATGGGGCGCAGCGACTTCACATAGCGGTCGTTCGACGAACCGAAGATGGCTTTGGCGAGGCCGCCGAGCATGGGCATTCCTTGAAATATGGGCGCGGCGGAGGCCTTTCGACCACCGTGCGTCAGACCCGGTGCAGATAGGTGTCGGCGTGGATTACGTCAATTCGGGCACGGTAACGGTATTGGGACAGACTCGTTCCGTGCCTGACATAAAATCCTCGTGCTTCAAATATGGGGAAGGGGTGCCTATAGCCGCGCGACATCAGCGGAGTTGCCCATGGACCGTTCGCCCCTCGCCCCTGACAGCTTTCCCGCGTTGCCCGCCATTGCCGGCGTCCGCGCGGCGGTGACGCGCGCGGGGTACAAGAATTGGGAGCGCAGCGACCTGACCTACGTCGCCTTCACGAAGGGGACGGCGGTCGCTGGCGTGACGACGAAGAGCAAATGCCCTTCGCCCGAGGTCGAGTGGTGCCGCGCCGCGCTGCCGCTGGGCCGGGCGAGGGCGCTGGTCGTCAATGCCGGCAATTCGAACGCCTTCACCGGCAATCGCGGCCGCGCCGCGGTCGAGGCGATCACTGCCCGGGTGGCGGGGGCGATCGGCTGCAAGCCGTCCGACGTCTTCGTCGCCTCTACCGGGGTGATCGGCGTGCCGCTGCCGATCGACAAGGCCGAGGCCGGGATCGATGCGGTGCTCGCCGCGCCGCAGGCGAGCTGGGAAGAGGCCGCCGCGACGATCATGACCACCGACACCTTCGCCAAGGCCGCCACCGCCTCGGCGATCGTCGGCGGGCAGCGGGTCGAGCTGGTCGGGATCGTCAAGGGTTCGGGGATGATCGCCCCCGACATGGCGACGATGCTCGGCTTCATCTTCACCGATGCGGCGATCGCGCCTGGATTGCTTCAGGCGATGCTCGACCGGGCCAATGGCAAGAGCTTTTCCTGCATCACGGTAGACGGTGACACCTCCACCAGCGACACCGTGCTCGCCTTTGCGACGGGCAAGGCGGGCAACCCCCCGCTCGAAACGATCGACGATGCCGGTGCGGACGCTTTCCAGGCGGCGCTGACCGAGATCTGCCTCCAGCTCGCCCATCTCGTCGTGCGCGATGGTGAGGGCGCGTCGAAGTTCATCAGCATCACCGTCGAGGGCGCGGAGAGCGACGAAAGCGCGCATCGCATCGGTCTCTCGATCGCCAATTCGCCGCTGGTGAAGACCGCGATCGCGGGCGAGGACGCCAATTGGGGCCGGGTGGTGATGGCGGTTGGCAAGGCGGGCGAGCCGGCCGAGCGCGACAAGTTGTCGATTCGCTTCGGCGCGACCCAGGTCGCGGCGGGCGGCCTCGCGGTCGAAGGCTATGACGAGACCCCGGTCGCCGCGCACCTCAAGGGGCAGGAGATCGACATCGGCGTCGACCTGGGCCTGGGCAATGGCCGCGCCACGGTTTGGACCTGCGACCTCACCCATGGCTATATCGCGATCAACGCCGATTATCGAAGCTGACACAGGCTGACCGCGAAAGAGGACATCATGACATTCATCATCTGGGGCCGCCTCAACTCGCACAACGTCAAGAAGGTCGCCTGGCTCGCGCTCGAGGCGGGGATCGCGCATGAACGGCGCGACATCGGCGGCCCGTTCGGCTTCACCGACGACTATCTGGCGATGAATCCCAACCGGCTGATCCCGACGATCGAGGATCATGGCTTCGTGTTGTGGGAGTCGAACGCGATCCTGCGCTACATGGCCAGCCAATATGCGGGCGAACTGTGGCCGACCGACCTGCAGCTTCGCGCCTCGGCCGATCGCTGGATGGACTGGCAGATGTCCTATGCGGACGCGCAGCGCGATGCTTTCGTCAACCTGGTCCGGAAGGCACCGGCCGATCGCGACATGGCAGCGGTGGCGAAGTCGGCGAAGCTGGCGGGGGAGATGACCGCGATCCTCGACGATGCGCTGTCGCGGCAGCCCTGGCTGTCGGGTGGCGACTTCGGCATCGGCGACATCCCGATGGGGGTGTCGATCCACAGCTGGTTCACGCTCGACATCGAACGGCCCGAGCGGCCGCATGTCAGGGCCTGGTATGAAAAGCTCAAGGCGCGTCCCGCCTATGCCGCGACGGTGATGATCCCGCTGACATGATGCATAGCCTCTATCAGCCCGTCCTCGACCTGATGCATCGGGTTGCGCGGGACATCATGATGCCGCGCTACCGCAAGCTCGGGGCGCACGAATATGCCGAGAAGACGCCCGGCGATTTCGTGACCGTCGTCGACCGGGAGTCCGAGGAACTGCTGAGCGCGGAACTCGCCCGGCTGGTTCCCGGCGCCCGGATCATCGGCGAGGAGGCCGCCGCCGCCGATCCCTCGATCGTCGATGCGGTCGGCGAAGGCCCGGCGTGGATCATCGATCCGCTCGACGGCACCAATAATTTCACCGAGGGGAAGAGCCCCTTCTGCATCATGATCGGGCTGAGCATCGACGGCGAGCGTGAAGCCGGCTGGATTCTCGATCCGGTCACCGGCCGGGTCTTCCATGGCGTGCGCCGCGGCGGCTGCTTCGTCGATGGCGAACGGGTGTTGGCGCGCCGGTCGACGGGTGCGCTGCCCAAGGCGGCCATCGCGACCTATTTCATGCCCGAAGAACGGCAGGCCGACGTCCGCCGCCGCGCCGAAGGGAAGATCGAGATCGTCGACATCCCGCGCTGCGCGGGCGAGCAATATCCCCGGCTGATCCTGGGCCAGAACGACATCGCCCTCTTCGAGCGGACAATGGTCTGGGATCACGCGCCGGGTGCGCTGATGCTGGAAGAAGCAGGCGGCAAAGTGGCGCGGCACGATGGTGCGCCTTACCGGCTGGCGGTGCCCGGCGTCGGGGCGATCGCCGCGAACTCACCGGAGATGTGGGATCTCGCGAAAAGCGTGTTGTTCGACTGATTCGTCCGCCCCGGCCGAGACCGGGGCGGTCATAACCTCTTACAGCTCGCTTTCCAGCCAGCCCTTCAGCTGGCTCTTCGGCGCGGCGCCGACCTTGGTGGCGGCAGGCTGGCCGTTCTTGAACAGGATCATCGTCGGGATGCCGCGCACGCCATAGCGGCCCGGGGCGTCGGGATTTTCGTCGATGTTGATCTTGGCGATCGTCACCTGCTCGCCCAGTTCGTCGGCGATCTCTTCCAGCGACGGCCCGATCATCTTGCACGGCCCGCACCATTCCGCCCAGAAGTCGACCAGCACCGGCTTGTCGGCGTTGATGACGTCATCATGGAAGGACGAGTCGGTGATGGCTTTGGTCGGCATGCTAAAAAACTCCTTAGGTTGCCTGAGATGTAGGACGGCGTTCGGCCATGCTCAACGGCCTGCGCCCTGCTTTTGCTCCTCCCCCCTAAAGCCCGGCTTGTGCGTTTCCAGCAGGGTCGTGGGGATATCGATCAGGATCGGCCCCGCGGTGTACAGCAGCGCCACTTCGACCCTGCGGCCTGGGAAAATGACGCTTAGGGCCGCCGCATAGGCCGCCATCTGCTTGATATGGTGGAGCGGGGCGGCATCCAGATCGGCGGGCGCGCGGCGGCCGGTCTTGAAATCGACGACGAGGATGCGGTCCTCGCGGACCAGCAGACGGTCGACCGTGCCTGCGATCACCTCGCCATCGACGACCGCGGCGATCGGCGCCTCGGCCAGCGCGTCGGGTCCGAAGATCGCGGAGAAGCGCGGATCGGCGATCACCCGGCAGGCATCTTCGGCCAGCGCTCTCGCATAGCCCGCATCCTCGACGCCCGTCGAGCGGAGCAGCCAGCGTTCGGCGGCGGTTCGGCGGTCGCCGGGGGCGATGGCGGGCAGGCGCTCGAACAGCGCGTGGAGCAGCGTGCCGCGCCGCGCCGCCTCGCGCATCGCGGTGGACGGCGGCGGATCGGCGACATCGTCCGCGCCGATCGACGAGGGGGCGAGCGGACGCGGCGGGCGCGCCTCCAGCGGCGCGGGCGCGCGGAGCCAGGCCGGTTCGGCGAGGACCGGCGTTTCTCCGCGCGGGCGGGCCGGGACGCTGGCCGCGCCAGGCTTCACCGTGCCTCGATAATGGCGCGCACTGCCCCACAGCGCATCGTCCTCGGGCTCGCTGCCCAGGCCCGCCATCGCCTGCTCGATCGCCTGATACCAGCTTGAAGGCGGCGGGACGCCCCGCGCGCGGATGCCCAGCGCGCCACCGATCACCAGATGCTCCTGCGCTCGGGTCAGCGCGACGTAGAGCAGCCGCCAATGTTCCTGACGCTCGCGCGCGGCGAGATGTTCGGCCTCCTCGCGCAGCGCGTCGACCATCTCGGTCTTACGCGGGCGCAGCACCGGCACCGGGATCGGCGCGGCCTCGTCGATCGCCCAGTCGAGCCGCCGGTCAGGGCTCAGATCGGGATCGGCGGTGGCGTCGGCAAGGATGACGACCGGCGCTTCGAGACCCTTCGAACCATGGACGGTCATCACCCGCACCGCGTCGAGCGGAGCGGAGGGGTCGCGGGTGATCTCGACATCGCCGCGATCGAACCAGTCGAGGAAGCGCTGGAGCGAGGCGGTCGCGGTGGCTTCGAACTGCAACGCCGCGCCAAGCAGCTCCTCGATCGGGTCGCGCGCTTCCGCGCCCAGCCGGCGGATCAGCTTGCGCCGGCCATCGAGCGGCCCGGTCAGCAGATGTTCGAGGAAGCGATAGGGGGTGGTGAAGTCGGCGCGGCCGAGAATGTCGTCGAGCGCCTGGTTGACCTCGGCCCCGCCCTTTGCCCGCACCGCGTCGATCAGCGCGCCCTTGCGCCCGAAGCCGACCGCATGGAGCCGGTCATGGTCCCAGCCGAACAAAGGTGAGACGAGCAGCGCGGCGAGGCTCAGATCATCCTCGCGCTGGACCGCGAAGCGCACCGCGGCGAGCAGATCCTTGACCGCCAGCGGCGCGGTCAGGCGCAGCCGGTCGACGCCCGCCACCGGCACTTTCTCGGCATGGAGACGCGCGACGATCAGCGAGGCGAGGTCGGCGCGGCGGCGGACGAGGATGAGGATGTCCTCGGGGCGGATCGGCCGTTTTTTGCTGGCGAGCCAGACGCGGTCGTCGAGCCACTGCCGCACCTGCTTTGCGAGGCGGCTGGCATAGCTGCGCGTGACATTGTCGGCGAAGCCCTCCTCACCGTCCTCGTCGATCGCCTCGTCATGGGCGAGCGGCTTCCACAGCGTCACCCGGCCCGGCATCGGGCTATGGGCGGCATGGGCTTCGGTCGCCGTGAACAGTCCCAGCTGTTCGTGGCCAAGGTCGGTGATCAGACGGTCGACGACTTCGAGTACCGCAGGCGCCGACCGGAAGCTGCGATCCAGCGAAAGGCCGCGGAACTCCCGATCGACCTGCAAGGCCTTGAGCGCGAAGGTTAGGCGGGCGCGTTCGAATTCGCGCGGATCGGTGCCCTGGAAGCCGAAGATCGCCTGCTTGAAGTCGCCCACGGTGAACAAGGTGCGCAGCGCATCGCCGCGCGCGCCGGCCCCGGCGAAGAACTCCTCGGCGAGCCGGTCGACGATCGACCATTGCGCGGCATTGGTGTCCTGCGCCTCGTCGACGAGGATATGATCGGTCGTCTGGTCGAGTTTGAAGCGGACCCAGTCGCCCATACCCGGCGTGTCGAGCAGGCGGACGGCGGCGCGGATCAGGTCGTCGAAGTCGACCAGCCCGGCGGCGCGCTTGGCCTGGGCATAGGCCAGCGCATAGCTCTGCCCCGCGCGCAGCCCCGCGCCGATCACCGCGGCCAGCGCGGCGCGGGTGCGCAGCGACAGCAGATAGCCGATCTGTTCGGCAAGGCCTGCGCAATGCTCGGCATAGGCAGGCTCTGCCTTGATCAGCCCCGCCTGATATTTGCGCGGCTCGAAGCTCTTGGTTAGCGCGACGAACAGCACTTCTTCGAGCATCGCCGCGCGCGCTTTCGGATCGGCGCTGAGGAAGCGGGCGAGGATATCGGCGTCGCGCAACCCGCTCGCCGTGTTCCACGCGGCATTGGCGGCGGCGATGGCGCGGAAGCAGCCGAGGTCGAGCTCGGCGCAACCGCGCTCGATCGCCTCCTCGACATCGCCGAGCGGTGCACCGAACGCCCGGCGCAGCCGAGGCTCGATCGTCTCGCGCGCGCCCAGCGCCGCAAAGGCGTCCGACGCGCGGGAACAGTCGATCAGATAATCCTCGGCACCGCCTTCGCCCAGCCGGAGGCTGAGGGCCTGGATATCGGCGATCAGCCCCAGGTCGCCGCCCCGCGCCGCCGCGTCGAGCATGTCGGCGAGCGTCCGCCGTGCCAGCGCCGCCTCCTCGCGCCCTTCGATCGGGCGGAAGCCCGGGGTCAGCCCCGCCTCCGCTGGAAAGCCGGTCAGCAGCGTCTGGCAGAAGGCGTGGATCGTCTGGATGCGCAGGCCGCCGCCCGGCGCGTCGAGGACGCGGGCGAAGAGCTGGCGCGCGCGCTTCAGCGCCTCGGGCCCGCTGTCCTCGCCGAGGCGGGTCAGCTCCTGCACCAGCTTGCTATCGTCCTTCAGGCCCGCCCAATGGGCCAGGCGGCGGTGGATGCGTTCGGCCATCTCGGCCGCGCCCGCCTTGGTGAAGGTCAGGCAGAGGATCGCCTCGGGCGCGGCCCCGCCGAGCAGCAGGCGCAGCACCCGCGCGGTCAGCACATGGGTCTTGCCGGTGCCCGCCGACGCCGACAGCCAGACCAGCTCGCGCGGATCGGACGCGGCGCGCTGCGACGGCAGCAGCGGATCGAGCGGCTTCATCCGCGCGCTCATGCGCCGGGCTCCCCATCGCCGCGCCCATACCATTCATCGAAGCGCATCAGCTGGTCATAATCGGCGTAGGGCGAATATTCGGGCGCGATCTTCGCGGTGAAGGGTTCGTCGCCGGTGAGCCAGCGCTTCACCGCCTGGGTCAATATCCCAGCGGCGTGGGTGGTGAAGTCGTCGGGCAAAATCTCGCTGCGCCCGCCGACCGGCGAGCGGATCTGCCCGAAGGCGTCCCGGTCCTTGGCGAGCGACCAATATTCGAAGACCAGCGGCCGGCCGGTCACGTCCTTGAAGCCGCCTTCCTCGGCGATCAGCCCGAGCAGGCCGAGCTGCATCGAGAAGCCCGCCTTGACCTGTGCCGCGCTCGGAGGCTTGCCGGTCTTATAATCGACGATCGCTAGCGTGCCATCGGCCAGCCGGTCGATCCGGTCGACCTTGCCCTTCAGCGTGATCCCGGCGACCTCGATCCGCCCGTCGACCTCGGCGGCGATCGGGCGGCGGCCCTCGGCGGCAGCCGCGCGCATCCGCTCGGCGACCCAGCGCAGCGCTTCGATCAGCCGGGGCTCCCACAGCGCCTGCATCACCGGATGCGCCGCCATGTCGCGCAGCATCGTTTCCGCGCGTGGAATCAGCCGGTCGGGGTCGCAGCCGTCCACCTTCATCCATGTCTCGAACACGTTGTGGACGGCGGTGCCGCGCCACGCTGGGGTCGGGTCGGCGTCGACCGCGTCGAGTGGGCGCAGCTGCATCATCGCGTCGGCGTAGAAGGCGAAGGGATCGGCCTGGAGCCGGTCGAGCTTGGTGACGGCGATGACGGTCGGGCGGTCCGCGACCGGCGGAGCGGGGGCGGGCCGGTCGAAGCGGACGCGCTCCCCAGCGGGCCGGTCGATCGCCGCCGCCCAGTTGGGCAGGCGATGCTCGCGGGTCATGCCGCCGGTCATTGCCTCCAGCCGCAGCCAGAAGCGCGACGCGATCGTCGGTGCGCGCGCGTCGCGCCGGGCGCGGGTGATGATCACCTCGGGCGCGCCCAGCGCCATTGCGAAGTCATGCGCCGACAGCCCGATGCGCGCATCGAGCCCGCCCAGCCCGAGTTCGGCGCGGATGCGCGGCGCGAGCCAGGGGTCGGGGCTGGGCAAGGCGGGCCAGACGCCCTCGTTGAGCCCGCCCAGCACCATAAGGTCGGCGTGCTGGAGCCGCGCTTCGAGCAGACCCCAGATCGACAGGCGGGGGTGGCCGCCCTGCGGCGGGCGGATCGCGATGCCGTCCATCATCAGGCGCAGCGTCGGGCCGAGGCTGGCGGGCTGGAATTCGGCTGGCCCGAGCGGCGCTGTAGCCTCCAGTTCGGCGATCAGATCGGCGGCGGCGCGGCCATCGGGCCCCGACCAGCCCGCGTCGTCGGACAGGATCGTGACGGCTTCGCGCAGCGCGGGGAGGAGCGCGGCCAGGCTGGGCCGGGTGAAGGCCGCTTCCAGCGGTTCGAGCAGGGGCCGCACCTCGTCCCACCAGCTCTGTGCAGGTGCGCGCACGCGGGCGGTATAGCGGTCGCCATCGGCGAGAAAGCGGGTGACGCCATCGAGTCCGCCCGGCGGCCTTGGCCCCCGCAAGGCGATGTCCAGCTTGCGCGCGCCATCGAGCCAGGGCCCGCGCGCGTCGCCGCGCCGGACCAGCGGATGCTTGAGCAAGGCGAGCAGCGGCACCGGTGCGAAGCCCTCCGCCGCCGCTTCGGCGATCGCGAGCAGCAGCGTCCCCGCCGGGGTCAGCGACAGCGGGCTGCCCGCCGAATCATCGGCGGTGATCCCCCAGCGCGCGAGATGCGCGGTGACGCGGCGGGCGAGGACGCGGTCGGGGGTGACGAGCGCGGCGGTCCGCCCCGGCGTCTCGATCGCCTCGCGCAGCGCCAGCGCGATCACCTGCGCCTCCTCGGACGGGTTGGCGAGCTCGATGGCGCGGACCCCGGTCAGCCGCCGCTCCTCGGGGGGCAGGCTGTGCCATTTGTCGGTGAAGATCGCAGGCGCCATCGCGTTTGCGATCGCGGTGGCGCGCACCGATCGCGCGTCGCGCCCGCTCGCCCAGCGCCAGCTCTCCACCTCGTCGCGCCCCACGCCCATCTGGTCGAGCAGCCGCTTCAAGGCGAATTGCGGATGGCTCTCAATCGGCCGTGGCGGCCGCGCTCCCTCTTCGTCCGCTTTGTGCGGGCCCAGCGCGTCCCACTCGTTCCGGCGTTTCGGTTCGATATCGACGCCGGGCAACACGACCATGCCACGCGGCAGCCGCGCAACGACACCGAGCAATTTCGCCACCGCTGGGGTCGTGCTGCTGATGCCTGCCGCGATCACCGGCCCCGGCGGCGGAGTCTCGCGCCAGCTGCGCCGCACCCGGTCGAGCAGCAGATTGCGGCGCTCGGCGAGGTCGATCCGCCCGCGCGCGGCGCGTTCGGCGGGCCAGCGGGTCAGGATCGCGTCGAGCATGTCGAGCGACCGCTGCCAATGTTCGGAGAGATCGGGCAGGTCGATCAGTTCGCGCAGCCGCGCAGGCGGCACCTGCTCGATCAGCAACTGGTCGAGGGTGCGGCCCAGCTCGCCCGCCAGGCGGATCGCCTCGCCGCCGTCGATCGGGTCGCCCGCCGCCGCACGCGCCTCGCCGGTCAACCGGGCGAGGATCATCTGCCGTTCGAGCGGGTCGATCGCAGGCGGGATAGGGTCGGAATCGTCGCTGCCGATCGGATCGAGCAGGCCGCCGAGCCGCTCGTCGAGCTCGGGATCGCCGATCGCGACGAGGCGGGGCAGCAGGAGCCCGCCCTCGGCGCGGCGCACAAAGGCGTCGTTGATCGCGCGCGCGGCGCGGTTGTTGGGCACGAGGATCGCGGCGCGCGCGAGGCCCAGCGGTTCGCCCCCGAACATCGCGATCAGCCCGCCCGCGAGCGCATCGGCAAAGGCGCGATGCGCGGGGATCGTAAAGACGGCGGGGCGGGTCATCCAGAGCTACTCTAACGCCTCCCCCCTCGCTGCCAAGGGAGTGGAGTCAGGCCAGTCCTAGTAATGCCTCGGTCTTGCCGATCGCGGGCGGAGTGCCGACGTCGAACCAGAGGCCCTGATGAACAAAACCATAGGCGCGGCCCGCCGCAATCGCGCGTTCCCACAGCAGCATGAAGCCGAACGGCCCTTCGGGGATATCGGTGAACATCCGCTTCGAGACGATCTGGATGCCGGTGTAAACGAACGGGGCGACCTTGGATGGGCGACGGCGGATGATCCTTCCGGCCGGGTCCATATGGAAATCGCCGAGCCCGCTATGGCAATTGGCGCGGGCGAGGGGCACGAGCAGCAGCAGCGCGTCCATCCTCTCCTCATCCCAATGCTCGGTGAGCAGGGTGATCGCGTCGCGCGGCCCGTCGATCCACAGATTGTCGCTGTTGGCGATCAGGAAGCTGTCCTCACCGATGAGCGGCAGCGCCTTGGCGATCCCGCCCCCCGTTTCGAGCAGAAGGCTGCGTTCGTCCGACACCTTGATGTCGAGATCGGCTGCACGGCGCCTGAGATGCGCTTCGAGCGCATCGGCGAGATAATGGACGTTGACCACGACCTTGCCGATCCCCGCCGCGCGGATGCGATCGAGGACATGGTCGAGCAACGGCTTGCCCGCCACTTCGACCAGCGGCTTGGGCCGCGTCGCGGTCAGCGGCCGCATCCGCTTGCCGAGGCCTGCGGCGA
The DNA here is from genome assembly GCF_001429065.1 of Sphingomonas sp. Root710. Classification (GTDB taxonomy): domain Bacteria; phylum Pseudomonadota; class Alphaproteobacteria; order Sphingomonadales; family Sphingomonadaceae; genus Rhizorhabdus. The sequence continues at coordinate 32,580 of NZ_LMIB01000018.1, read as the reverse complement.
GGACCATCGCGGTGTTGATCTCGCTCATGCGGCGTTCCAGTGCGCAGCGCGCTTCTCGGTCGGTACATATGCGTCGAACCATGCCTTGACCGGAGCCAGCGCAGGATGCGCCAGATCGCGTTCCAGATAGCCCCAGACGCGCGGCTGGAAGGCGAGGTAGCGTGGCTTGCCGTCGCGCTTCCACAGCCGGGTGAAGATGCCGAGGATCTTGGCGTTGCGCTGCGCGCCGAGCAGGGCATAGGCGGCGGCGTCGAACGGGCGGCGTTCGGCGTAGCGCGCGATCATCGCGGCTTCGACCGCTTCCGGTACGTCGCGGCGCGCGTCCTGCAGCAGCGAAACGAGGTCATAGGCGGGGTGGCCGGCCAGCGCGTCCTGGAAGTCGAGCAGGCCGAGGCTGCCGTCGCCGAGCAGCATGATATTCTCGGCATGATAGTCGCGCAGCACGGTGATCGACTGGTCGCGCGCGATCGGGGCGAGCGCCTCGTCCCACGCCGCGGCATAGTTGGCGGCATCGGCCTCAAGTCCGACCGCGGGCATGTACCACTCCGGGAACAGCCCCGCCTCGCGCTGGTAAACCGCCATGTCATAGGGCGGCAGCCCGCCGTTCGCCGCGCCATGGAGATCGGCGAGCAGGTCGATCGCCTGGGCATAGATGCGGGTCTCGGCGACGGGATCGGCCTCGATCACCTCTTTCATCCGCGCATCGCCGAAATCCTCGAGCAGGATCAGCCCCTGCTCCAGATCCTCGGCCAGGATACGTGGCGCGCGGAAACCGATTTTTTCGAGGTGGCGCGCAACCGCGAGGAAGGGGCGGCTGTCCTCATGTTCGGGCGGCGCATCCATCAATACCGCGCTGTCCGCACCGCGCACGACGCGGAAATAGCGGCGAAAGCTGGCGTCCCCGGCGAGAGGCAGGATCGCTCCCCCGCCCCATCCGGCGCGGTCGAGAAAGGCGGGTGCGTGGGCAGGGGGAATCATCGAAGCGGCCATCGGCCCTCCCATGCCGCGGGCGCCTGCCAAGTCAAGCGGCGTGCATCGTCGCCGTCCCTTTCGATGGTGAGGCGCAAAGCATCGGGCCACAGCATCGAGCCCATCCGCTCGGGCCATTCGATCAGCAGCGCGCTGTCGCCGCGCGCCTCGTCGAGGCCGAGTTCCTCGATCTCCTCAGGATCGTCGATCCGGTAGAGGTCGACATGCCAGAGCGGCAGGCTGAGCTCGGGCGGTGCATAGGGGATGACGATCGGGAAGCTGGGCGAGGGTACTTCGCCGCTGAAACCCAGGGCTTCGATCAAGCCGCGTGCGAAGCTGGTCTTCCCCGCGCCCAGGTCGCCCGCCAGCGCGACGACGTCGCCGGGGCGCAGGACCCTGGCGAGGGATGCGCCGGCGGCGGCGGTTGTGTCGGGTCCGATGAGGCGTATCACGACGCCCGGAACTCGTCCTGCTGAACTTGTTTCAGCACCCACCGGGAGGCAGAGACGATCCTGGCGGTGACACGGATGATGGTCGCATGAGCCTCAGGGCTTTCTCCAGGGCTCGGAGTGGATCCTGAAACAAGTGCAGGATGACGATTCCAAAAGCCGTGCACCTTATTCGAACGCCTCGCCATGCCGCCGGGGCAGGTGGATGGTCACCGTCGTCCCCCGGCCCGGCTCGCTTTCAAGCGCGATCGAGCCGCCATGCGCTTCGACCAGCTGGCGGGTCAACGGCAGGCCGATGCCGATCAGCTGCTTGCCCTCCTCATTATTCGCGTCGATGCGCGGATAGCTGTCGAACACGCGGGCGCGCTGGGCGGCGTCCATGCCCTGTCCGGTGTCGGACACCGTCCAGATGATCATGTCGTCGTCGCCATGCGCACGGATCGTGACGCGGCCCTTGGGGGGCGTATAGCTGATCGCATTGTTGAGGAGGTGATCGGCGATCTGGCGCAGGCGGCGCGGGTCGCCGCGCATCAGCCCCAGTTCGGCTTCGATGTCGACGACCAGCGACACCGGCTTGGCGGCTGCGGGGCGTTCTGCGGCCTCGATCGCCTCGCCCAGCAGCCCGCCGATGTCGACATGTTCCTCCGCCAGCGGCAGGTTGCCGGCCGCCCCCTGGGTCAGGTCGAGCACGTCCTCGACCAGCGAACCGAGCCGGCCGACCGAGGCGAGGATCGCCTTAACATATTCGCTGGCGACGGCGGGGAGCTCCCCGGCATAACCCGCATCGAGCAGTTCGGCGAACCCGGCGATCGAGGTCAGCGGCACGCGCAGTTCGTAGCTCATGTTCGCGACGAAGGCGGTCTTGAGCTTGTCGGCTTCCTCCAGCGCGTCGGCGCGGCCGCGCAACGCCTCCTCGATCCCGCGCGAGGCGGTGATGTCGAGCAGGGTGAACAGCGCGTTGCCGTCGGGCAGCGGCACCACTGCGAAGTCGAAATAGCGGCCATCGGCAAGCGCCATCCGCCCGGTGCGCGCCTGGCGGTCGACAGTCGCGATGCGGACAAGTTCGCGCAGCAGCTGCGCGCGCGACGGATCGGCGAGCTTGGCGGCGACCAGCTCGACCATCGCGTCGACGCGGAGATTCTGCGCGACGTCGGCGTCGGACAGGCCCCAGATGTCGCGGAAGCCCTGGTTCCAGATGTGGAGCCGCCCGTCCGAGGCGAACACGCCGATCGCCTCGAACAGATTGTCGAAGGTCGCGGCGCGGACGCGGAGCAGCGTGTCGCGGTCGCTCGAAAGCTTCACCTGCTCGGTGCGGTCCTCGAAGAACAGCAGCAGCCCGCCATTGGGCAGCGGCTGCGCCACGACGCGCAGATGCTGGCCGCCGGGCACGGTCCAGGTCTCCTCGATGGCGTCGACCGCGTTGAACCAGGCGCGTCGCTCGGTCTTCCAGCCGGGGAAATCGCGCGCCTCGGGCAGGCGCTGGGTCTCGCGCATCCGCTCCAGCACCCGATCGAACTCGGGCCGGTCGGCCAGCCATTCGGGCGCCAGTCCGAAGAATTGCAGGAAGGGCTGGTTGTAGAAGACGAGGCTGCGGTCGGGCGCGAACTGGGCGACGCCCGCCGACAGACGGTCGAACAGCTCGCGCTGCGCCTCCTGGAAACTGCCCAGCTCGGCGCGGGTCTGCTCGAGGTCCTGGATGTCGAAGGCATAGCCCGCGACGCCATGCTCGCCCATCGGCACGTCGACGATCCGCATCGTCCGGCGCTGGCCCGACAGGGTGACGGGGACGACATTGGTGTTGATCCGGCCGGTGTCGCGCGCCGCGAGCGCGGTGGCGCGGGGGGCGCGGCCCTCGGCGGCGTCGATCAGCTCGACCCCGCGGGTGACCACATCCTCCGCGCTGTTCCCTTCGACCGCCGCGACATAGGCCGAATTGACCAGCGCGAGCTTCAGGTCGGGGCCGCGATGCCACATCGGGAAGGGCGCGGCCTCGATCAGCGCGAGGCAGCTGTCGAGCGCATCGCTGATCGCGGCGGCCTCGTCCGACAGGCGGGTGATGATCCGCTCGCTGTCGCTGTGATCGAACAGCCAGATGATCACCCCGTCGCCAATCGGTGCAGGGGCGGGCCGGCCGCGCGCCATCAGCACCCGGTCGGTACCGCTGAGGTGGAGCACGCGTTCGAACGGACGTCCCGCCTGATTGGCGGCAGCGACGTCGGCGGCCAGCCCCTCGGCGTCGACCACCGATATGCCGCCGCCATCGTACGTGGCCATGGCGTCGATGCTGAGGGGGACGGCGGGCAGTCCCAGCCAATGAGCCAGGCGGCTATCAGCGGCGACGCGGCCGTCGAGGCCGACGCGGAAGGGCAAAGCGGGGGCGGTCCCGATCAAGGCGGCCTGCCGCTCGATATCGCGCGCGCGCGCCTTGGCGACCGCGTCGCGCCGCAACCCCATGATGATCGCCGCGACCGCCGCCGCCACCCACAGCGCGACGATGATCGCAAGCATCAGCGCGGCGATCGGATCGAGCTGGATCATGTCGGACATGGCACGCTTCTAGGGTCGCAGTCGGCGCGCCGCAATGGCGTGGCACGATGCGCGTACAAGCCCATCGTCATTCCCGCGCAGGCGGGAATCCATATTCTCAAAGGCTCGAACCTCTTGCGGTTCGGAGGTTATGGATCCCCGCCTTCAGCCTTTGGCTGAAGTTTATCCTGAGCGCCTGTAAGGCAGCCGAAGGGCGGGGAGGACGAGGAGGTGCGCGAACCGGCCCCTCCTCGTATCAATCAATAACGATAGTGGTCCGGCTTGAACGGCCCTTCGGTGCTCACGCCGATATAGCCCGCCTGCTTCGGGGTCAGCTTGGTCAGCTGGACGCCGAGCTTCTCGAGGTGGAGCGCCGCCACCTTCTCGTCGAGATGCTTGGGCAGGACATAGACCTCGTTCTTATACTGGTCACCACGCGTCCACAGCTCGATCTGCGCGAGCGTCTGGTTGGTGAAGCTCGCCGACATCACGAAGCTCGGATGGCCGGTCGCGCAACCGAGGTTCACCAGGCGGCCCTTGGCGAGCACGATGATCTGCTTGCCGTCGGGGAACTGCACCAGGTCGGTGCCCGGCTTCACTTCGGTCCACTTGTAGTTCGACAGCGCGGCGATCTGAATCTCGCTGTCGAAATGGCCGATGTTGCAGACGATCGACATCGGCTTCATCGCGGCCATGTGGTCGGCGGTGATCACGTCGGCATTGCCGGTCGCGGTGACGAAGATGTCGGCGCGCTTGACGGCCTCTTCCATCGTCACGACCTCGAAGCCTTCCATCGCCGCCTGGAGCGCGCAGATCGGATCGATCTCGGTCACCATCACGCGGGCGCCGCCGTTGCGCAGCGACTGGGCCGATCCCTTGCCGACATCGCCGAAGCCAGCGACGCAGGCGATCTTGCCGGCGAGCATGACGTCGGTGGCGCGGCGGATCGCGTCGACCAGCGATTCCTTGCAGCCATAGAGATTGTCGAACTTCGACTTGGTGACGCTGTCGTTGACGTTGATCGCGGGGAAGGGCAGCTCGCCCTTCTTGGCGATCTCGTACAGGCGGTGAACGCCGGTGGTGGTCTCTTCGGACACGCCCTTCAGATTCTTGACGGTCCGGGTCAGGTAGCCCGGATATTTGGCGATGAACGCCTTCAGCGCGCGCTGAAACTCGACTTCCTCTTCATTCTCGGGCTCGCCCAGCGTCGCGCCGGCTTCGAGCTTCGCGCCCCACAGCGCGAACATCGTGGCGTCGCCGCCATCGTCGAGGATGATGTTGGCGGTCTGGCCGTCGCCGTCGGCACCCCAGTTGAAGATGTCGCCGACATAGTCCCAATAATCGGCCAGGCTCTCGCCCTTGACCGCGAATACCGGCACGCCCGACGCGGCGATGGCGGCGGCGGCATGGTCCTGGGTCGAGAAGATGTTGCAGGTCGCCCAGCGGACCTCGGCGCCGAGCGCGGTCAGCGTTTCGATCAGCACCGCGGTCTGGATCGTCATGTGCAGCGAACCGGTGATGCGCGCGCCCTTCAGCGGCTGCGACGCGCCGAATTCGGCGCGCAGCGCCATTAGGCCCGGCATCTCGGTTTCGGCGATGTTGATCTCGGCGCGGCCGAAGTCGGCGAGACCGATATCGGCAATGACATAATCGTTCGTCTTGGTCGCAACGGCGGTAGCCACCGGGCTTCTCCTTGGGGCTGGGGCAGCCGGGGACACCGGCGGCAATGCCGGGCGCAATAGCGACAGAGCTGCTGCGATGCAAATATAAAGATTTCTTTATATGCGACATACTCCCCTCCCGCACGCGGGAGGGGGCTCGGGCTAGCGCCCCACCACCGCCATCGTCTCCTGCCCGCATCGTCCGCCCGGCAGCGCCGGGTTCAGCCCCTGGCGGTCGGCAATCATTTCCAGCCCTTCGCGCGAATTGGCCATCAGCGCGGCCTCGGCGGCGACGCTGCGCGCGCCCTCGCAGCTGTCGGCATTGGTCTTGCCCGCGCCATAGGCGTTGGCGAGCGAGGTGGTGAAGCGGTCATAGGCGGTCTGGCCGTAGACCGGTCCCGCCGAGCCGATGAAGAAGGCCTTGATCCGGTCGTTGGCCGCGCCGATCGCGCCACGGTTGCCGCGCACGAAGGCGTTATAATCGGCGGAGATGTTGAACCCCATTGCCTGGCACCGCAGCGTCTCGACCATCAGGAAGGTCTGGAGATCGCGCACCCGCGCCGCGCTCGCATGGTCCGTCGACCAGCAGCCGGCATTCGCCGGCGACACCGCCGACAGCACGGCCGCAGCCGCGCACAAAAATCTCCGCATCGGAAAGTCCCTGCCCCTGAAGGCGGCTCCCACCGAGCCGCTACCCCGCCGGAAGATTGACGCGAAGCCTTGAGCAAGTCTTGCGGAAGGTGGTTAAGGGCCGGTCTGAAAGTATAACTAATTCAGTGCGATACCGTAATGAGATGCCTAGTGCACGGCCAGGGTGTCGCCTTGTCTACGCCTGGCCGCTGGTCGATGCGAGCAGGCGTGGATCGATACCGGCCGATCGCATTGCGGCATCCCATCGCCGCGGAGCGTCATGCTCGAATAACAGGCTGTCCTCGCCCCGAGTCGCGAGCCAGCCATGGCGGCGCATCTCGCCATCGAGCTGGCCTTCGCCCCAGCCCGCATAGCCGAGCGCGACCAGCCAGTGCTTCGGCCCTTCGCCCGCGCTGATCGCGCGCAGTATGTCGAGGGTGGAGGTCAGCCCCCAGCGGCCATCGACGAGCAGGGTGTCGCCGCCGGTCCAGTCGGTGCTGTGCAGGACGAAACCGCGCTGCGGCTCGACCGGCCCGCCCGCATGGATAGGGCAGTCGGGGGCCACCCCCGGTTCGATCTCGAGCTGTTCGAGCAGCTGGTGGAGGGTGATGCCGGGCATGACCCGGTCGACCCCGACGCCGAGTGCGCCCTCGTCGTCATGCGCGCACATCGCGATCACCGCCTTCTCGAACCGCGGATCGCCGATGCCGGGCATGGCGAGTAGATATTGTCCGCGGAGAGAGGCTGGCGCATCCATCGCCAGCTTTTATAGTCCTCCTCCATGGCGACGAAAAGCGGGGAAGCGGGGAGCGAAGATGCAGGCGGGGGCGTCCCCGCCGCGATCACCATCGTCATCCCCGCCTATGGGGTCACCACCATGCTTGCCGATGCGCTCGATTCGGTGCTCGCGCAGGATCGTGGCGACTGGCGTGCCATCGTCGTCGACGATGGCGACGCGCGGGTCGCACCCTATGTCGAACCCTATCTCGCCGATCCGCGCATCCGCTTCCTGCGAACCGACAATGGCGGGCTGCCCACCGCGCGCAACCGGGCGATCGCCGTCTCGGACACCCCCTATGTCGCGCTGCTCGACGGCGACGACATGTTGGAGCCCGACTTCGTCTCGTCGATGATCGCCGCGATCGAGGCCAGCCCGCGGATCGGCTTTGCCACCGGTGACGCCACCTTCTTCGGCGCGGACCGCGTCGGCGAACGCTTCTCCTCCTATTGTGCCCAGGCCCTGCCCGCGACGCTGGAGCGCGTCATTCGGCGCGAGTTCAATATCTTCGGTCTGACCGCGATGCGGCGGGAGGCGATCGAGGGGATTGGCGGTTTCGACACCGGACTGAAATCGTCCGAGGACCTCGACGCGTGGATCCGCCTGCTCGCGGCCGGGTGGGAACTGGCCTATGTGCCGCGCCCGCTGGCGCGCTATCGCCGCCGCGAGGGGCAGATGTCGGGTAACACGCCGGTGATGCTGCGCACCGCCCATGCGGTGATGGACAAGGCGCGCCGCGAACTGGCCGGGCGGCCCGAAGCGGCGGCGGCCGGCGAGATGTGCGCGCGGATCGAACGTGACATGGCGGTGGAGGACGCCTTCGCCCGCATCGCCGCCGGGGACAGCCGGGCCGGGGTGGCCGAGCTCGTCCGGCTCGGCGTGGACAACCGCAGTCCGCGCTGGCGGCGCGCGATGCGGCTGATGCGGATCGCGCCGTTCCTCGCGCCGCTGCTGCTGAAGATACGCGAACGCGTATGACCGCGGCCCAGGGTGCGCGCGGTCGGATTAAGGCTCGCAATCGCGCCGCATAAACTGCAACATGGCGGTGCTACCACCGCCATGGGGCGGAAAAGACAGGAGAAACAGATGGCGATCGGCACCGGCGACCCTATCCCCGCGACGACCTTCAAGGTGATGACCGACGACGGCCCCGCCGACGTGACCAGCGACGCGCTATTCTCCGGCCGCACCGTCGCGCTCTTCTCGGTGCCCGGGGCCTTCACGCCCACCTGTTCGGCCAAGCACCTGCCCGGCTTCATCGAGAAAGCCGATGAACTCCGCGCCAAGGGTATCGACGAAATCGTCTGCACCGCGGTCAACGACGCCTTCGTGATGGGCGCCTGGGGCAAGGCAGCGGGCGCCGACGGCAAGGTGTCGATGCTCGCCGACGGCAATGCCGATTTCGTCAAGGCGATCGGCCTGACGATGGACGCGAGCGGCGCGGGCCTCGGCCTGCGCGGGCAGCGCTTCTCGATGATCGTCAAGGACGGCGTCGTCACCACCCTGAATGTCGAAGCGCCGCGCGACTATAATGTGAGCAGCGCCGAGCACATGCTCGGGCAGCTATGAAAATGCATGAGGAGTCCTAATTGCCATCCACCCAAAGTCTTGAAATCGTCGGTCAGCTCGACGCGATCTATCAGCAATCGGTTTCCCGGCTGCGCGCCGCGCTGACCCATTATATCCGAACCGGCGAACGCCCCGATCCCGCGATGCGCGGCAATGGCGCCTTCGCCTATCCCGAAATCCGGCTGCGCTATGACGGCGCGCGCAACCCCGGCCCGCTCGGCCGCGCCTATGGACGGCTCCAGGCGGCGGGCGATTATGCGATCGCGGTTACCCAGCCCGCGCTGTTCGCCGGATATCTCGCGCAGCAGATCGACCTGCTCGTCGATGATTTCGGGGTGACGGTCGAGGCTGGCGTCAGCAAGACCGAGATTCCCTATAATTATGTCCTCGATGCGGGCGACGACCTCGACCTCACCGGGGCCGCGCCGGTGGACCTGGCGCGGATCTTCCCGTCGACCGAATTATCCCACATTGGCGACGAACTGGCCGACGGCCTGTGGGTGCAAGAGGAGAATATACCCCGCCCGCTCGCGCTGTTCGATGCGCCGCGCGTCGATTTCAGCCTCGCGCGGTTGCGCCATTACACCGGCACGCCGCCGGCCCATGTCCAGAACTATATCCTGTTCACCAACTATCACCGCTATGTCGACGAGTTCGTCCATTGGGCGATCGAACAACTCGACGGCGACAGCCGCTATACGATGCTCAGCGGCGCGGGCGGCGTGGAGATCCGTCCCGGCGATCCCGACCCGAAGCAGGCGATTGCCGACAGTGCATGGCGCAAGCATCAGATGCCCGCCTATCATCTCGTCGCCCCCGACGGGTCGGGGATCAGCCTGGTCAATATCGGCGTCGGCCCGTCCAACGCGAAGACGATCACCGACCATCTGGCGGTGACGCGGCCCGCGGCGTGGCTGATGATCGGCCATTGCGGCGGCCTGCGCCCCAGCCAGCGGATCGGCGACTATGTGCTGGCGCACGCCTATCTGCGCGACGATCATGTGCTCGACAGCGTCCTGCCCCCTGAGATCCCGATCCCAGCGATCGCCGAGGTGCAACAGGCGCTGACCCACGCCGCCGAGATCGTCTCGGGCGAAAGCCGCGAGCAGCTGAAGCTGCGGATGCGCACCGGAACGGTGGTGACCTCGGACGACCGCAACTGGGAGCTGCGCTACACCGCCTCGGCGCTACGCTTCAGCCAGAGCCGCGCGGTCGCGATCGACATGGAATCGGCGACGTTGGCGGCGCAGGGCTATCGCTTTCGCGTGCCCTATGGAACGCTGCTGTGCGTTTCCGACAAGCCGATCCATGGCGAGATCAAGCTGCCCGGCCAGGCCAACCGCTTCTACGAGCGCGCGATCGCCGAACATCTCCAGATCGGCATCGCCGCGGTCGGCCTGCTGCGCGGCGAAGGGGCGCGTCTACACAGCCGTAAGCTTCGCGCGTTCGACGAGCCGCCGTTCAGATAGGCGGCTTCTCTTCTGTCATCCTCGCGAATGCGGGATCCATAACCTCCGAAGCGCAAGAGGTTCGAGCCTTCGAGAATATGGATTCCCGCCTTCGCGGGAATGACGGTGGTGGATAGTTTAGTGTGTCTTCTGATTGAGCGTCGCCAGACGCGCCGGGATGCTCTCGAGCTTCGCGGCATGGCTTGCGGCGTGGAGGTCGTCCGCGCGCAGGATCGAGGCGATCGACGCGCAGCGCTGGCCGACATGGTCGAGCGACTGAAGCTCGGTCATGTGCCGCGTGGCGACATTGGCGTCTCCGATCAGCGTGACCCCGAGCGCCTCTAGCTGAGCGCGCGCCGCGTCGAGTTCATCGGCGAGCATCGCGAGAAGGTCTTCGTGGCTGATCGATGTCATTAGCGCCCCCCGGCCCAGCATCCATGCGTCAGGCCGCATCGGCGATGCGGCGGCAATTCTCCAGGATCGCGCCCGCGATCCGGTCGAGCGGCAGGTCGCGTTCGATCACCCCGGCTTCGCGCGCGGCGGCGGGGGCCTGGTCGACCAGGCAGGTCAGCGAATCCTGCGATATGGTGTGCGCACCGGTCGCGCGCAGCGCCTTGAGCCCTGCGACGCCGTCAGAGCCCATCCCGGTCAGGATGACCCCGACCGCATTGGCGCCGGCGGTCTTGGCCGCGGTGGCGAACAACAGGCTCGCCGAAGGGCGGATGCCATTGACCGGGTTCGACGCGATCAGCCGCACCGAAGGGTCGGGCCAGCGATCGAGCACCGCATGGGTCGCGGGATCGGTGACGATCTGGATTTCGCCGCGGCGCAACGGCCGGCCGTCCTCGGCAGGTACCACCTTGGCGTGGCACAGCGTCTTCAGCCGCTGGAACAAGGGCGGCACGAAGCCGGGCTCGATCTGCAGGTTGATCACCGTGGGCGGGCAATCGGCGGGGAAGGACGGCAGCAGCTGCAGCAGTGCGTCGACGCCGCCGGTCGACGTGCCCATCAGCACGACCTTGCCGTTCCAGTCATAGCCGACCGGCGCGGGCTGGACGGCGGTCGCCTGCGGCGGCGGTGCGTCCTTGGCATAGCGTGCGAAGCGGACATTGCCGTTGGCGGCGGCCTTCACCAGCGAGCAGAGCTTGGCGGCGAACTCATCGCGATTTTCCGAGCTGGGTTTCGGAAAGCAATCGACCGCGCCGCGCTCGAGCGCCTGGAAACTGGTCTCCGCGCCCTTCTGGGTCAGCGAAGAGAGCATGATCACCGGGGTTGGCCGGTCGCGCATGATCTCTTCGAGGAATTCGAGGCCGCCCATGCCGGGCATCTCGACGTCGAGGGTCACGACATTGGGCCGCTTCTCGATCATCAGCTGGCGGGCTTCGGCGGCGCTGGCCGCCGTGCCGACGACCAGGATGCCCGGGGCGCGCTCGAAGATCGCGCCGAAGAAGGCGCGCATCGTGACCGAGTCATCGACGACAAGAACACGGGCAGTGACGGGAGGCTTCAACGCGCGTTCTCCGTCACAAGGCGGCCTGGCGGACAGCGGACTCGAGCTGCGCCGGATTGAAGGGCTTGACGATCCAGCCATCGGCCCCGGCTTCGCGGGCGCGGGCCATTTTCTCGTCGGAGCTTTCGGTGGACAGGACAAGGATCGGCATGTCGCTGTACGGGCCCTGCGTGCGCACCGTCTCGACCAGCCCGTAACCGTCCATGTTCGGCATGTTGATGTCGGTGATCATCAGGTCGGGGCGCTGATTGGCGGCCAGCCACTCCAGCGCGGCTAGCCCGTCCTCGGCCTCGGCGACGTCATAGCCCTGTCGCGAAAGCGCACTGCGCAGCAGCATTCGCATGCTGGGCGAGTCATCGACCGTTAAAATCAGCTTGGGCACGCACGTCATCCCGTCAAGAGGCTCACCGGCCCATGGGTCACCCGTAGGGCAAACCCGTTAACAGCGCGTTTCCTTCGATGGTGCGCCGCGCAACCAAGCCGATTTTTCGCTGCTCGGGGCCGGCACAGCGGCACTGACCTGTCGGCGAATTGACGCCGTTTGCCGCAGCTTCGTCATAGGTAGAACTCCGGGGGCGCGGCGGTGTCGGTCTCATTTATAGCAGATTTTCGCTGGATTTCTTTTCTGCGCTTCATTGGGGTGGTCTCGCCCTGCTGGGCGCCGTTGCTGTTGGCATGAAGTGATATGGCATCTCATAATCGATATATTATAATATAATTTCCCATATCCTTAAAAATGCACTGCAATATTACAAGAAATTTGGATGAGCACGCTATGAGTGAACGATCTCGTCCAGATGATCGTCGCTGATAATTCGTTTTGGCCTCGTGGGGATGGCCAAAATATCTTGCTGGAATCATAATGAGCCCCTCACTGACTTTATTGTTTCTATTAGGTAATGAAGTTGATCATATTTTTTTGTTGCACATGCGGCGGCGCTGGGTAACTAACGAAAAAAGCACGCCTTTTGGGCAAGGGGGACGGGTAGGCATGGACGCGGGCAGGCCATGACGACCAAAGCTGTTCTATATGTCGTCGACGATGAGGCTATCGTCCGGGCGTCGATCATCAGCCTCGTTCAGGCGCATGGTGATTTCGAATGCCGCGAATATTCCAACGGCGACGATTTCCTGGCCGATCTCGATGGGTTGGCGCCGGGCTGCGTCGTGCTCGACCTTCAGCTCGATGGCGCCAGCGGTGAGACGGTGATGGAAGTTCTGGCGCAACGGATCAGCGTGTTTCGCACGATCGTCATCACCGGCTTCGGCGATTTCTCCGCGGCGATCGAGGCGTTTCGCGCCGGAGCGGTCGACTTTCTCTACAAGCCTTATGAGATGCGGCCGCTACTCAATGCGATCGACCGCGCCTTCCATCTCCTCGATCACGGCGTTGAACCGCCGGACCTGGTTGCCGATGCGAAGGCGCGGCTGGCGCGGCTGAGCCCGATCGAGCAAGAGGTGCTGGCGAGGCTGATCGGCGGGCAGACCAACCAGGATATCGCCAAGACGTTGCAGCTCGAGCCGCGCACCGTGCAGGTCCATCGCGCCCGCGCTCTCGCGGCGATCGAAGCGGCGTCGGTTCTGGCGGCGGTCCGCACCGCCGCCATCGCGGGGTGGACGGGCGCCGCTCCCGGGGCAGCCTGAAGGCTCGCAAGGCCTGCTGCGAATCTGCGGCGTTCAGCGCCCTAGGGTTAACCCGGATCGTATATTCACGCAGTGCGGGGTTGTGACGGCGCGTCCTATATAGCCGTGCCGCGGGCGAATGGCGCCGATTCCCGGCCGCTTTGTCCCCAATCCGAAGCCGTTGGGTGCGACACCTGCCGGCGCGATCCGCCTGAGCGGCCGACAGGACCGGCAACCTCCCCGGCCGCCGGTCCTGTCTCCCTTCCGCTTCCGTCAGTAACGCAGCCGGATTCCGGCGTAGGCCGCCCGGCCAGGCTGTCCGTAACCGGCGGCGGTCTGATAGCGCTCGTCGAACAGATTCTCGATCCGTCCATAGAGCTCGATCGCCCCGGTCACCGGGAAGGCTGCGCGCAGATCGACGAGCACATAATCGCCTAGCAGCGACGTGTTGCCCGCATTGTCGAAGCTTTTCGAGACATGGGTGATCGTTGCGCCGGTGCTTAGCCCGAACGCCCAGCGATAATCGCCGGTCACATTGACCACGTTGCGCGGGCGGCGGGCGAGATCATTGCCGAAATTGGGATCGGTCGGCTCGCGGTTGATCGCCTTGCTATAGGTGTAATTGGCGGTGAACAGCAGATCGCTCGTCGGCGTGATGCGTAGCTCCACCTCGGCGCCGCGCGCCCGGGCCCGGGCGATATTCGCATAGGTGAAGGTGCCGAGGTCGAAGTCGATCTGATTGACCGTCTTGCGCTGGAACCATGTCGCGCGCACTTCCACCGCGTCGCCGATCAGCTTCTGGGTTATGCCCGCGTCCCAGCCCTTCGCCTTTTCCGGCCGCAAGCCGTCAAAGCCGAAGCTGCCGTAGAGCTGATAGAGCGACGGCGCCTTGAAGCCTTCGCCATAGCTGGCGCGGATGACGGTCGACCCGGCATTCGGCGTATAAGCGAGGTCCGCGCTCAGAGTGGTCGCGTCGCCGAACTGATTATGGTCGTCATAGCGGACGCCCGCGCCGACGTTCAGTCCCTCGATCGGCTCGGCATGCGCATCGAGATAGACGCTGTCGAGATTGGCCTTTTCCTTCGACAGGAATGCCGGCGTGCCCGCAGGCAGGAAATAGGCGTCGAGGGTCCGCAGCTTTTCCTGCTGATGCTCCGCCCCGAAGGTCGCCCGGGCGATGCCGAGATCGGCGATTCCCTGATATTCGAAACGCAGATTGCTGCCGCGCGCGTCGAAATTCTTCACGATCGCGGCGGCCGGATCATAAGTGTCGCGGTCGATCCGAGTGAAAGATGCGGCGATGCGGTTCTTAAACCTGCCGTCGAACATCTCGGCATTCAGGCCCCCATAGCCGACGATCTGGTTCTGGCGCTGATATTCGCCGGTGTCTCCGAACGCAAAGGGGGGAGAGGAGGAGAAGCCGTCAAGGTCCACCTTGCTCCTGGTGTAGAAGCCGCGCATGTCGAGCGAGGCCCAGTCGCTCAGTTCGGTGTTGGTTTTGATATAGATGCCGAACAGGTGATATCCGTCCTTCTCGGTGCCGCCCTCGGCGACCGAGATGCCGTCGGTGGTCAGATAGCCCGCGCCCGCGCTGATCGCGGTGGGGCCCACCCGGCCGGTGACCGCGCCCGACAGGCGGCCGGTTTCGAAGCTGCCATATTCGCCGGTGGCGCGCAGCTCCAGGCTATCGGTCGGCGCGCGGGTGATGATGTTCACCACGCCGCCGATCGCCTGGCTGCCCCACAGCACCGACTGCGGCCCGCGCAGCACTTCGATCCGTTCGAGATTGTCGGTCAGCAGGTCTGCAAAACTGAAGCCGCCGCCGGGCGAGGATGGGTCGTTGAGCTTCACCCCGTCGATCAGGGCGACCGTCTGCTCGCTCTGCGCGCCGCGGATGAAGACGCTGGTGATCGTGCCGAGGCCGCCATTGCGCTGGATCGTCACGCCCGGCATCGTACGCAGGATGTCGGCGACCGACGCCGTCTGCCGCTGTTCGAGCGTCTCGATGCCGATCACGCTGATCGACTTGCCGACCTCGGACAATTTCTGCTCGGATCGGCCAGCCGTGACGACGATCGTCTCGCCATCGGCCGCGGCCTCGTCGGCCCAGGCAGGGGTGGACAGGATGGCGGGCAACAGCGCCAGCGCCGGTATCAGTGTCTTTGTAAACGTCCGCATGGATTCCTCCCATGGATCAAGCCATGGAGCCATGCGCGGAAGAGAATGCCTGCCCCGCGCACGACTCCCGTCGAACGTCGTCACGCGAGGATATGGCCTCGATCATGTGGTGCACCCCGCCCGCATGATGGAACGACCGCGACGGGCAGGTTTCCTGGCTCTCGGGTCGTCGCGGTTCGTCCGGTCTTCCCAGATGCCGGAGCACCCAGTGACATGGTGGACGATCGCTCTCCGATCACAGTTGCGGGGGCAGCTTCGGCCTGCGGGACCACCCGCTTCCGAATTCCCTTTTTTCCCGTTTCCGGGAACCTGTCGCGTCGGCGCCTCTAGACGCCGTCGCCGCGACGCGCAAGCCGTTCGTTGCGATGCAGCAACGATGGCCGGTCCGCGGCATTTGTGCGCTAGTGCGTTTTTCGGGGGTATTTTACGCTGTATCGAGGCAGCATGTGATCGGGGCGCCCGGGTCGATGTGTGACCGGCGACACAGCAATGCGTCGTGCAATAAGGCAATGACATTGCTGTCAAATCGGACTAGAGCGAAGCCAATGGCGGAGGGGTCCGTCGCATAGGGGCATTCGGGGGGAAATTTGCGCAGGACGCTTTTTTCGGCAGCTGCCGTTTTGGCGCTGTTTTTCGCAACCGCATCGAACAGCGTCTCAGCGCAGGTAGCGCCGCCGCCTGTAGCGAACGCGGCGCAGCTGGCCGCGCCGACTCGCGAGGAAATCGATCGGCGAACCCAGGAAGGCGCTCCCCGGTCGGCGCGGCTGACCGTCGATGGCGACATAGAGCGCGCGCCCTGCGCCCTGGACTCTCCCGCCTATGCCGACATCAAGGTCACCATCACCGAGGCGCAGTTCAACAATCTCCAGGGCGTGAGCGCCGAGGAGTTGAAGGCCAGCTATGCGTCTTTGCTTGGAGCCGACCGTCCGATCAGCACGATCTGCACGATCCGCGACGCCGCGGCGACTGCACTGCGCCGCAAGGGCTATCTCGCCGCGGTGCAGGTGCCCGTGCAGCGAATCGAGAATGGCGTCGTCAAATTCGAGGTGCTGTTCGCCAAGATCGTCGCGATCCGCGTGCGCGGCGATGCCGGTAAGGCGGAAGGACTGCTTGCCGGCTATCTGAAGCATCTGACTGAAGAAAAGGTGTTCAACCGCTTCGTAGCCGAACGCTATCTGCTGCTGTCGCGCGATCTGCCGGGTTACGAGGTACGTCTGGCGCTCAAGCCCGCCGGCACCGCGCCGGGCGAGCTGGTCGGTGAGGTCAGCGTCGTCCGCAGCCCGCTCGACATCAGCGCCAACCTTCAGAATTTCTCTTCGCACAGCTCGGGCCGCTGGACCGGGGCGCTCGCCGCCCAGGCCTATGGGCTGCTCGGCGGCGACCGGCTGACCGCATCGGTGTCGAGCACCGCCGATTTCAAGGAGCAGCAGGTCGTCCAGCTCGGCTATGACGCCAGGCTTGGCGGCGAGGGCCTGACCTGGAGCGGTAACTTCACCTATGCCTGGTCGAAGCCCGATATTGGCGCAGTGGCGGGCGCGGGTACCGAGCTGACGGCCCGGACGCTCTTTGCGACCGGCGAACTCCGCTATCCTGTAATTCGCAGCCAGTCTTTCAGCCTGCTGGGCGCCGCGGGTCTCGATTATCTAAACCAGACGGTGGAGCTGAAGCCCTTCGTTCCGTCGAAATTGTCGATCGATCATCTACGGGTCGCCTTTCTGCGCCTCGATATGGACGCCGCCGACATTTCAGAGCAGCACGCTCCGATGTGGCGCGCCTCGGGCTCGCTCGAGCTTCGCCAGGGGCTCGATATCCTCGGCACCGATACGGGCGCGCGGGGCCCCAGCCGGGCTGACGGCGATCAGACGTCGACGCTTATTCGGGGATCGGCGTCGATCGAGCTCAACATGGGTAAGGGCATGTGGCTGGTGGCCACCCCCCGTTTCCAATATGCTTTCGATCCGCTGTTCAGCTTCGAGGAAATCTCGGCTGGCAACTATTCCATCGGCCGCGGCTATGACCCTGGCGTGATAACTGGTGACAGCGGCATCGGCAGCGGTTTCGAATGGCGGCTGCCCCGCATCGTCCCCTTCCGTAACGCCAACCTCGCGCTCCTGCCGTTCACCTTCGTCGACGTTCTGTGGACGTGGAACAAGAACAACCCGCTTGACGGCGGACAGACCGACGGCGCCGTCGTCTCGGCAGGCGCGGGTGTTCGAGCCCAGCTCAACAACCGCTTCCGCATCGACGGCACCGTCGCGGTGCCGCTCCGCAAGGCCGGACTCCAGACCCGCAACCATGATCCCCGTTTCCTGCTATCCCTTTCCACCAAGCTCTGGCCCTGGGACAACTGATATGCGTAGCGTTCCTTCCGACATCTTCGCCGCCGAGCGGCGCCGGGTTAAGTCCAAATCCCGGACGATGACCTCGATGGCCGTGCTCGCGACGTTGCTCGCGATGCCGATGAAGGAGTCGCTCGCGGCGAACGGGGCCTTTGCCGGCACGCATGATACGCCGAGCGGCGTCAGTTTTTCGCAAAGCGAAATGACCGACACGATCACCATCAACGCCCCGACGGCGACGATAACCTGGACGCCAACCGATGACGCGGCCGGCGCTGGAGCGATCAACTTCCTGCCGACGGGCAGCACGGTCAATTTTGTCGGTGATAGCGGGCTGCAATCCTACACGGTGCTTAACCGGATTGTCCCGGGTGGCGATGCCGCAGGCCGGTCGGTGGCGCTTAACGGCACCATAACGTCGGATACGCGCGGCAACATCTGGTTCTACAGCCCTAACGGCCTGCTCGTCGGGGCAAATGCGCATATCGACGTCGGCGGTCTGCTGCTGACGACCGTCGATGGCGGGATCGCAGGCGTCAACCAATTCACGTCCAATGAAAATCTGAGCCTGTCTGGGGCCAAGGTCCGCGTCGACTCCACCGACGTCAAGGCGGGGAATTATGTCGCCATTATCGCGCCGGTGATTGAGCAGGGTGGCTCGATCACCTCGGACGGCAGCGTCGCCTATGTCGCCGCGCGCGCGGCGGAAATGACGGTTTCGAACGGCCTGTTCGATATCACCGTTCCCTTTCAGGACACGATGCCCGGCGGCGAGTCCATCGACTTTCTCGGCCAGGGCCAGACGACCGTAAATGTCCTGGGCGAGGGGCAGACACGCCGAATTTACCTGGTCGGCGTGCCGAAGAACAACGCGATGACGATGTTGCTCGGCGGCGCGACCCTAGGCTTCGCCGTGGCGCAGGGCGTGGAAATAACCGACACGGGAATAGTCCTGTCCGGTGGCCGCAACGTCAATGGCGAGGCCATCGAAGGTCCGGGCCGTTTTGCTACGTCCGATGGTGCCGGAACGGGCACCGTGACGGTGGAAGGCACGACATTTAACGCTCCGGTTTTCATCGGATCGAGCCAGGATCTGACAATTTCCGGCGGTACGTTCAACGCCGATGTGTTTGTTGAAGCCGATGGGCACATCGTGACGTTGGCTACGAATAGCGGCAACCTCACCTTCAACGAAAACGTAATGGTAGACGTTTCGAATTTCGGCACGGACGGCGATGGGTTTGGCGGCGACGTTGCCCTCTCCGCAACATCGGGCGTGCTGACCTTCGCCAAGTCTCTCGACATCGACGCCAGCGGCTACAGCTCGGCGGGAACCGGTTTTGGCGGTAACATAACGGTCACAGCCGCGGGTCAGGGCAGCGAGGTCAAATTCGCTACGCTCGGCGGTACTACCCAATTGAGCGTGAACGGTGGCGGCGACCATGGCGTCGCTGGCGATATTTCGTTCAACGCGTCGGCGGGCGGCACGATAAGCTTCCTGGACACGCTCAGCGCTTCAGCGGCGGGCTCAGGCAATCTCTATGACGGCACCGGCGGCATTATCGACGTCAACGCTTCCGGCACGAACAGTGCGGTGACGTTCGCTGGCAATGCAACGCTGAGTGCGCTCGGCTCTGGCGGAGATTATGCAGGAACGGGGCAAGGCGGCCTGATAAGGATCGGTGCATCGTCCGGTGGATCGGTTAATTATAGCGGCGGCTTTTTGTTGGC
This sequence comes from Sphingomonas sp. Root710, assembly GCF_001429065.1. Lineage (GTDB taxonomy): Bacteria > Pseudomonadota > Alphaproteobacteria > Sphingomonadales > Sphingomonadaceae > Rhizorhabdus. Next base: position 13,169 of record NZ_LMIB01000018.1, on the reverse strand, counting down.
CAGCGCCACCGGTATCGGCGGCATCGGTGTCGAGGGCGACGGTGGGAACGGCTCGGGCGGCGTGATCCGCGTCACCGCCACCAATGGCATCATTTCCGGAACGGGCCAGCTGATCTTGAGCGCCGATTCGATTGGCGGTGACGGGCTGGGGGCCGGTGGGACCGGACAGGCCACGGCGCCCGATCCCGATCAGGAGTTCGATGGCCATGGCGCGATTTATGTCGATGCTTTGAACGGTGGAAGCATCGTTTCCGCAGGGGGCGCCACCTTGCAGGCGTTCGGTGCCGGCGGCCGGGGAGCGAACGGAGGCAATTCCGGCGACGGGCGCGGCGGTCTGGTCGCGCTCTCTTCCAATGGCGGGGGTACGATCGAGCTTCGCGGCACTACCACTGCCTATGCGGACGGGCAGATCAGGGATGACGACAGCGGACCTTCGATCGACTTTACACCGGGTGTCAGTGGCGGGACCGGCGGTGGTAACGGCCAGGGCGGGACCATAAGCCTTCTCGCCGGTGGCGACGGATCCACCCTCGAGATTTATAGTCTGAGCGCTTACGCCCGTGGAACCGGCGGTGCGCGTGGCGACGGTAGCGGCGGCACGGGCACAGGCGGCTTTTTCGATACGAATGTCGTAAACGCCGGCGCGGTCAATTTCCTAAATTATGATCAGCAAAGCCAGACGGGAAGCGGCTCCCTGCTCATAAACCTGACGGGCCGGGGCGGGGATTCGGGTTCGGGCATGGGCGGCGAAGGAAAAGGCGGCGAAGCCTTCCTCGGCACCGCAGTGGGTGGCGGAGCACTGCGTTTTGATGCCGCGACCATCACTGCCGATGGTTTTGGCGGGAGCAATACCACGGCGACGACGAACGGCGGTACAGGCACCGGCGGTAAGGTGGTCATCGAGGCGCGGCGTTCCGGTGGCTCCGTGACCGGTTCCACGGTGACTCTCAATGCCAACGGCACCGGCGGTACGGGCGGTGACGATGCGCAGGGCGGCACGGGCGTGGGCGGCCTCGCCAGTTTCAGCACGGGATTGCCCGATCGATCCGTCGAGGGCGGTGAGCTGACGATTTCGAACAAGGCCACTGCCAACGCGAACGGTAAAGGCGGCGACGGCGGCTATGGCGGCGCCGGCTATGGCGGCGCTCCCGGCGAAACCGGAACCTTCGGCGCTCTGGCCGATGCGTTCACGGGTGCGGCCAACTTCAACGGCTTCGGCCTTGAGCTGAACGCCAATGGCGAAGGCGGACAGGGCATCGCCTCAGACGTTTTCGGCGGCACCGGGGGTGACGGCCATGGCGGCTATGCAGAGTTCTATGCTTACAGCATTTCGAACTTTGCCGATACCTCCAGCACGGTGGGTGCCACTAATCTCGCAATCCACGTCAACGGCCTCGGCGGTAGCGGCAACACCGATCGTGCGCAGACATCGGGAGTGGATGGAGGTCGCGGTGGGGACGGTTTTGGCGGCACCATCTTTGTCGGCGCCGATGCCGGCACAGGGCATTTTCAGGTATCTGGCGCTGCCGGTCTCCAAGCCTATGCCGTCGGCGGAACCGGCGGCATCGGCACCAACGATATCGAGGAAATAGGCGATATAGATGGTGGCGACGGCGGCCAGGGCGGCAGCGCCGAGGGCGGCTTCATTCAGGCGGGCCTGTTCAGCGGCGATGCGACGGCAGGCACATCGGGACAGGTTCAGTTCGGCATCCTCGATCTCGATGTTCATGCGCGAGGCGGGCTCGGCGGCGAGGCGGCGGGCGGCAGCGGCAGCGGCATCAACGGCGTCGCCGGTTCGGGCGGCAATGCAATCGGCGGCTATGCGCGCATGGTGGCAGCCGGAGCATCCGTCGGAGTCAATAACCTGCTCAATGTCAACGCGCGGGCCGAAGCCGGCGGCAGCGGACTTGATGCGGATGCGGTCGCATCGGGCAGCGCTGGCTTCGCCCGCGGCGGTGTACTGGAAATCATCTCGGCCTATCGCGTTAATGGTTCGACGCCTGTCGAGGGCACCTTCGGATCATTCGTGATCGGCGACGGCAATGTCAGTCCGACGCCGGGCAGTCTCACGCTCTCGGCTGACGTATCGGGGATCGGTGCAGCCGGCGTCGGCACGCCCAATGTGAAGGCCGGCCGCTTCGAGATCCGGACAAATGGCGGCGATATCACGATCAATAATGCCTCGATACAGGCGTTTGGCGATCCGGTCCCCCTTCAGATGAACAGCGATGGAGATCCCATCTTCGGCACCGGTCCGTCGATCGTCGCCGCCAACAATGGCGATATCGCGTTCGGCAATTTCTATCTGACGACCGATCCCAATCCAACGGCGACGAACCTGGTCGTTTTCAGTACCATGGGCGGGAACACGCTCACTGCGGTCAACTGTTCGGTCAATGGAGAGAATTGTGTCGGGGTCGACACGGGCAACCAGTCGCCACCCCCGCCGCCGCCGCCGCCGCCCGAAGGGCCGCCGCCGCTGGTGTTCGACAGCAACCCGCCGCCCTCTGGCACGGTCGGCACCTCCTATTCCAATTACGTACCGGTGTCGGGTGGAACGAGCCCCTATACCTACACGATCGCCAGCGGCAGCCTGCCGCCGGGGTTGACGCTCAACGAGACGACCGGCGAGGTCAGCGGAACGCCGACGCAAGAGGGCTCCTACACATTTTCGGTGATGGTGACCGACAGCGAAGGTATGATGGCCTCGCAGGGCTATAGCTTCTCCATCAACCCGTCGCAGGTGAATCCGTCACCGCCGCCGCCGGTGTCACCGCCGCCGCCGATCTCACCGCCGCCACCGCCTCCAGTGTCGCCGCCACCGCCGCCTCCGGTCGATCCGGTGTCGCCACCGCCGCCGCCGCCGGTCGATCCGGTGTCGCCGCCGCCGCCGCCGGTGGACCCCGTGTCCCCGCCGCCGCCGCCGCCGGTCGACCCCGTGTCGCCGCCGCCGGTGATCGAGGATCCGGAGGTGGTCGAGACCGTGACGATGGAAACGACCAAGATCACGTCGAGCATCCAGGCATCGCTGACCGGCACCCGCGTGGCGGGCGGTAGCGTCGGCGGCGGCGGCAACGCCGGTGGCGGCGGTTCCGGGGGCGGCGGATCTTCCGGCGGTTCCGGCTCGGGCGGATCCGGCTCCGGCTCCGGCTCCGGGGATTCGGGCGCGGGGCCGGCCGCAGCCAGCTCCGCTGGCGGTGCCGACGATGGCGCGGGCACCGGTGCCGATGAAGGCGGCGACGACGACGGCAGCAACGAGGAGAGCGGCGGCAGCAGCGGCGGCTCGGGCAACGCGGTCGGCGGCGCTAACGTGCTGATCGACACCAGCCGCGTGGGCACCGGCCCGCAGCAGATCGACACACCGATCGCGGGCGGCGGCAACAGCAGCCTGTGGAGCGGCGCCGATGGGCTTGGTGATACGGGCGGCGACGGGCCGGGAGGGAATCAGTGATGCGGGGCAATGGTTTCGGAATTGGCGCGGCGCTGGTCGCCGCCGCCATGCTCGGCGCGCCGGTGGGCGCGCCGGCCGCGCCGCAGCCTGGCGGACTGTCGCTGCGCAACAGCTTCCGGATCGGCACCAGCGGCGTGCTCTGCACCGCGCAGAACCGCGCGGTCAGCCCGAACCTGGTCGACATGTTCGATCGCGGCTATCGCGTCGTCTGCCGCGACGCAGCCGCGCCAATCGGACGCCTGTTTGCGCTGCGCGCCGGCGCTGACGATCCGGTTGCGCGGGTCGCCAAGAATTCCGAGACGCCCGTCGACTGCGAAGCGCCCAAATCGGTGACGATCGGCGCGCTCGCCAATGTCCAGGCGCGCGACTGCGTCGATCCGACCAACCAGCTTTCCTACAAGAGCTACGCCTATAGCAAGGGCCGTGTCGTCTACATCGCCGACGGCCTTGGCGGTTATGACAGCGCGCTTCAGCTCGGCTTGCAGACGATCGTTGCCAACAGCGTGGTCAAGGGCGAGGTACAGGTGGCCAGCACATCGGCGGGCGACCCGGCGGCCTTTGCGCGCGTCCAGGCGGGCGCGCTCGACAGCGACAGCGCGCTGGCCGAGGCCTATGCGCGCAACAGCGATGGCGCCTATGCCGAGGCGGCCGAGTTCTTCGAGGCGCTCGTGGAGCGCGACGCCACCGGCCCGCAGGCCGGATCGCGGCGGCCCGAATATCTCGCCAACCAGGCACTGCAGGATTCCAATCAGGAGAACTTCGCTTCTGCCGACGCTTTGTTCGCGCGGGCGGCGACGCCCGCCGCGCTCGCCGACCCGGTGCTCGGCCGCAAGCTGCGCAACTATTATGCGATGCATTACCTGAACCAGAAGAAGGTGAAGGAGGCGGTCGCGGAGCTGGCCAAGCCGGTCGCCGATATCGAACAGATCAGCGTCGCCGATGCGAAATTGCGCAGCGGCGAAATCGACACCGACATCGCCGACAACCTCAATCGCGAAAGCGGTCAGGATAATAGCATCAGCGGCCTCGATGGCGGTCTCCAGCCGGTCGAATATGCGCAGTTTCTCGACGCTCAGGCGCTGTATCTGCGCGGCGTCGCCTATCGCATCAACAAGGATTTCACCAGCGCGCGCAGCAGCTTCGATCAGTCGATCGCGGCGGCGCAGGCGATCCGCGACGGCAAGCTCAACAGCGCGGTCGGCCTTCGCTCACAGGTCCAGTCCGAACTGGCTTTGATTGCTCAGGCCGAGGGCAATCCCGCCGAAGCCGAGCGGCTGCTCGCCGAATCGCTGCAGGCGGTCGAAATCCAGAATCCGAACACGGCGACCTCGCTCGCCGCCAAGGCGCGCTTCGCCGGTTTCCTCAGCCGCAACGGCCAGGGCGACCGCGCGATGACGATGTTCGGCGAGGTCATTGCCGCGTCGGAAAACGTGCCGGGCTCGATGTCGTCGATCCGCACGCTGCTGCGTCCCTATTTCCGCCTGCTGGCGGACCGCGCCGCGACCGATCCGGCAGCGGTCGCCCGCCTGTTCGCGGCAAGCCAGGTGATGCTGCGTCCCGGCATCGCCGCGACCCAGGCGCTGCTCGCCCGCGAACTGTCGGGCGGCGACGACGAGGCCGCGAGCCTGTTCCGCCAGTCGGTGACCCTGACCCGCTATATCTCGAAGGCCGATGGCGACATCGCCAAGCTGACCGCGGGCGGCACGGTGGCCGATCGCGCTGCGCTGGAAGAAGCACGCGGCCGCAAGGCGCGCTATGTGCGCGACCAGGTCGTCCTGCAGGGCAAGCTCGGCAAATTCCCCCGCTACAACGTGATCTCGCGCCAGACGATCGATCTTCCCGAGTTGCAGAAGGCGCTCAAGCCGGGCGATGGCTATTACAAGGTCACGCTCGTCGGGCAGGACGCCTATGCGATGTTCGTCAGCCCCGACGTGGCGCGCGCGTACAAGCTCGACATGACGACGAAGCAGCTCGAAGAGATCGTCGCCCAGATTCGTGATTCGGTGGTGAAGATCGAGAATGGCCAGGTCGCGACCTATCCGTTCGACGTCGTGCTGGCGCGCAAGCTCTATGTCACCCTGCTCGGGCCGGTCGACGCCGAACTCCACAAGGTGACCAACTTCATCTTCGAGCCCGATGGCCCGCTGCTTCAGCTGCCCGCCAACCTCCTGCCGATCGAGCAGGCGGGCGTGGACGCCTATCTGGCGCGGCTGAAGAAGCCCAATGCCGATGATTTCGATTTCCGCGGCATCGCCTGGCTGGGCCGCGACCGCGACGTCTCGACCGTGGTGAGCGCGCGTTCGTTCGTCGATGGCCGCGGCGTGGCGGCCTCGAAGGCGCACAAGGGCTATATCGGGCTGGGCGAGAATGCCCGCCCCGGGCTTAATCCCTTCTTCGTGCCGCCGCCGGCGATGAACGACAGCTGCGCCTGGCCGCTCAGCAACTGGAACAATCCGATCTCGTCGTCGGAGCTTTTCCTGGCCAGCGGCATCATCGGCAAGGATCAGTCAGCGCTGATCACCGGCGGTGATTTCTCCGACTCGACGATCCAGGCCCGGTCGGACCTCGCCGATTACCGAATCATCCACTTCGCGACGCATGGCCTCGTCACCGCACCGCGCCCCGAATGCCCGGCGCGGCCGGCGCTGCTGACCTCCTTCGGGGGTGGCACGTCGGATGGCCTGCTCTCGTTCAAGGAGATTTTCGACCTCAAGCTCGATGCCGACGTCGTGATCCTCTCCGCCTGCGACACCGCGGGCATGGCGACGGTGGGCGCGACCCGCGAGGCAGGTGTCACCACGGGCGGCAACTTCGCGCTCGACGGCCTGGTCCGCGCCTTCGTCGGCGCGGGTGCGCGGACGGTGATCGCCAGCCACTGGCCGGTGCCGGACGACTTCAACGCCACCAAGCGGCTGATCACCGGCCTGTTCACCGCACCGCCGGGCACCCCGATGGCGACGGGCATGCGCAAGGCGCAGATCGGCCTGATGGACGATCCAAATACCTCGCATCCCTATTATTGGTCTGCTTTCGCCATCGTCGGCGACGGCGAGCGGCCGCTGCTTCCGCCGTCGAGCGCGCCGGGCAGCACCGTGCAGTCGACCCGATAACAGCGATACACCCTCCCGGTATCTTGCTGCCGGGGGGGTCGTTCTTCCCGCCCTGTCATATGTCGCCATCGGTTCGTCGCAGAAGCGTAGACAGCGTTCCACGTGGAACATAAATAGAACGAATGGCGCAGCTCGACACGCGACAGAAGCTCGAAATCCTGGCCGACGCGGCCAAATATGATGCTTCCTGTGCATCGTCGGGAACGGCGAAGCGCAGCTCAGCGGGGCAGGCGAAGGGGATCGGATCGACCGAGGGCATGGGCATCTGCCATGCCTATGCGCCTGATGGCCGGTGCATTTCGCTGCTGAAGATATTGCTGACCAACAGCTGCATCTTCGACTGCCACTATTGCATCAACCGCAAGAGCTCGAACGTCCGCCGCGCCCGCTTCACGGCCCGCGAAGTCGTCGATCTCACGCTCGCCTTCTATCGCCGCAACTATATCGAGGGGCTGTTCCTCTCCTCGGGGATCATCCGCTCGTCCAATTATACGATGGAGCAGATCGTCGAAGTCGCCCGTTCGCTGCGCGAGGACCATCAGTTCCGCGGCTATATCCACCTGAAGACGATCCCCGATGCGGACCCCGAACTGATCGAGCTGGCGGGGCGGCACGCCGACCGTATCTCGATCAATGTCGAGCTGCCGACCGACGCCGGGCTGACGCGGCTCGCGCCCGAGAAATCCTCCGCGACGATCCGCGATGCGATGGCCGGGATGAAGCGCTCGATCGACGATGGCGGCGATGCGCGCCGCCGCTACAAGTCGGCACCGCGCTTCGCCCCCGCGGGTCAATCGACCCAGATGATCGTCGGCGCCGACGCCGCCAACGACCGCGACATCATGCGCACCGCAAGCGGTCTGTACGATCGTTTTGCGCTGCGCCGGGTCTATTATTCGGCATTCAGCCCGATTCCCGACGCCTCGGCGATCCTGCCGCTCCGCCGCCCGCCGCTGATGCGCGAGCATCGGCTATACCAGTCCGACTGGATGATGCGCTTCTACGGCTACAAGCCGGCCGAGGTCGCGGCGGCGACCGACGAGCAGGGGATGCTGCCGCTCGACATCGATCCCAAGCTCGCCTGGGCGCTGCAGGCGCGCGCGAACTTCCCCGTCGATATCAATCATGCTCCGCGCGAATGGCTGCTCCGCGTTCCCGGGCTGGGGGTGAAGGCGGTCGATGCAATCCTCGTCTCGCGCCGCTGGCGCAAGCTCAGCCTGGCCGATGTCGGACGGCTGTCGCGCTCGATCGCGAAGCTCAGGCCTTTCATCGTCACCAGCGACTGGCGGCCGACCGGCCTGATCGACCGGATCGACCTGAAGGCGCGGGTCACCGAGCAGCTGGAATTGTTCGGCTAAGCTGCTGCCGCAAACGCATGTACCGCGTCCCCCTCTCTCGGCCCGATGACATCGAAGGATGGCGAGCTAGCGCCCGTGCCGCCGCGCTGGCGGCTGTCGCGCCGGACGATATCGTCTGGACGGTCGAGGGGGAGACGGATGACCTGTTCGGCGGGGTGGCGGGCGATCCGCTGCCCGGGGCGGTGACGCCGCCCTTCTCGGTGCCGCGGCGCTTTCTCGATCTCGCCGAAAGCGTCGTCCTGCATCGGGATCCGCAGCGCTTCGGTCTGCTTTATGCGATGCTGTTGCGGCTGCGCGATCATCCGGAGGCGATCGACGACGAGGCCGACCCGCTGCGCCGTCGGCTCGATCTGCTGGCGAAGGAGGTCCGGCGCGACATCCACAAGATGCGCGCCTTCGTCCGCTTCCGCGAGGTCGATGGCGCCTATGTCGCCTGGTTCGAGCCGGCGCATCATATCGTCCGCGCCAATGCCGGTTTCTTCGTGCGCCGCTTCGCCACGATGCGATGGTCTATCCTGACGCCGGACCTGTCGATCCACTGGGACGGTGAGGCGTTGCGCGAGGGGCTTGGCGCGACCCGCGCCGACGCGCCGGAGGGCGACCCGGTCGAGGACCTGTGGAAGGGCTATTATGCTTCGATCTTCAATCCGGCGCGGTTGAAGACGGGGACGATGCTCAAGGAAATGCCGCGGCGTTATTGGGCCAACATGCCCGAAACCGCGTTGATACCCGAATTGATCGCGGGCGCACGGGCGCGCGAGACACGGATGGTGGACAGGATCGTGCCGAGAGAAGTCGACGCCGGCAATATGGCGAAATCGCTAGAGGCCTTGCGCGAGGAGGCCCGGCACTGCACCCGCTGCGGCCTTTATAAATGCGCGACCCAGACGGTGTTCGGCGAGGGGCCCGCCAATGCCGATATCATGGTGGTCGGCGAACAGCCGGGCGATCAGGAGGATCTGGCGGGCAGGCCCTTTATCGGCCCGGCAGGCCAGGTCTTCGACCGCGCCATGGCGGCGGCGGGCATCGATCGCTCGCGCGTCTACGTCACCAATGCGGTCAAGCATTTCAAGTTCGAGCCGCGCGGCAAGCGGCGGATCCACAGCAAGCCCAATGCCGGCGAGATCAGCGCCTGCCGCTGGTGGATCGATCAGGAGCGGGCGCTGGTGACGCCGAAGCGCACGATCATGCTCGGCACCACCGCGATCCATTCACTGATGGGCAAATCGCTGACCCTGAGTTCGCAGCGTGGACGCGAACTCATCCTGCCCGATGGCGGCGCGGCGCGGGCGACGATCCACCCGAGCTTCCTGCTGCGCATGCCCGACAAGAGCCGCGCCGAAGAGGAGTTCGCGATGTTCGTTGCGGACCTGAAGGCTGGGGTGGAAAGCTGATCCGCCCGGAAATAGCCGAGGCCCTCTCCGGCAAAGGGAATCCGGAGAGGGCGCGCGGGTAAAGGGATCAGATGCCGATGCCGCTCAACAGGCCGAAGGCCTGGAGCAGCCAGAGGATCACGACGATCACGACCACGGCGTTGAGGATGCTTTTGATCTTCCCGTCCATCGGGATGTAGTTGTTGACCAGCCACAGCAGCACGCCGACGATGATCAGGACGACTAGAACCTGGATGAGCATGGCTTCCTCCCTGGTTTGAAATCATGTTGTTTCCGTATCGGTCCGAACCCGGAACGGCCACGAAGGTTCCGTGGCGGGCTTGCAGCGGGGGCGGCGCTGTGCTGGATTGGGGAACGGGAGAGGCGTCACTTTCTGGGGGATGCCGCATGGATCGCCGTCATTTCATTCGCCATGGCGCGCTCGGGCTCGCCGCCGCGGGTCTGGCCCGGCCGGCTGCGCTGATTGCCCAGGCGGCGCCGGTCTTCGATCCGATCGGCGCGATCCTGCCGGTGCGGGCGCTGCCCGATCGCATCTTCCGGATCACGGTTTGTCTGCGGCCATTCCGCGCCAGCGGCCCGCGTCTCGACTCCGAACAGGTGGGACGCAAGCTGGTCGTCCATAATTATGGGCATGGCGGCAGCGGCTGGTCGCTGAGCTGGGGCTCGGCGGCGGTCGTGGTCGGCAAGGCGATGGCCGGCAGCCCGAAGGAGATAGCGGTCATCGGCGCAGGCGCCCTGGGCCTGACCGCTGCGATCACCGCGCAGCGCGCCGGGGCCAGGGTGACGATCTATGCGAAGGAGCGCTTCCCCGACGTCCGATCGGCGCGGGCGACCGGCAGCTGGACGCCCGATTCCCGGGTGGCGATGGCCAATGCGGTGGGCTCCGAATTCGCGCAGCTGTGGAGCAGCATGGCGCATGACAGCTATGCGATGTGGCAGAGCTATGTCGGATTGCCCGGCGACCCGGTCGAATGGACCGATCGCTATACGCTGTCCGATCTGCCGCCCGACGAAATGCGCGCGGCCTACCATGCGACCGAGGTGATGGGTTTCGCCCATTATGCCGATCGGATCGCCGACATTACGCCACGATCGCAGGTCTTCGAACCCGGACGGCATCCCTTCGCGACACGCTATGCGCTGCGCAACAGCCAGATGATGTTCAACGTCGCGAACCTCGCGCATATGCTGACCAACGACTTCCTGGCGGCGGGCGGGCGGATCGAGACCGCCGAGTTCCACCAGCCGTCTGACCTCGGCCGGCTGAAGGAGAAGGTGATCATCAACTGCACCGGCTATGGCGCACGGGCGTTGTTCCGCGACGAGAGCGTCGTGCCGGTGCGCGGCCAGATCGCCTGGCTGCTGCCGCAGGCCGGGTTGAACTATGGCCTGCTGTACAAGACGGTCAGTGTGCTCGGACGGCGCGATGGGATCGTGGTGCAGGATCTTGGCGTCGACGACCGCTTCGGTTTCGGTGACGCCAATGAGACGCCGGACCGTCCCGCCGCCGAAGCCTCGGTCCGCACCATCGCCGAACTGTTCACGGGCCCGGTCGCTACGGGATGACCGGTCAGTGCCGCGTTCCGGCCACCGCGCGTTCGTCGGCGTCGAGCTGGAGCGCGATCAACTGGGCGAACAGGTTGAAGGTGGTCACCGCGCTGCTGTTGGCGAGCTTGGCCGGGGCCATGTCTATTGCGAACAGCGTGCCGAAGAAGTCGCCATCGGTGCGTATGATCGGTACCGAGATATAGCTCTGAAAGCCGTAGCGCCGCGGTGTAGGATGATCGTGGAACAGCGGATCCTCGGCGACATGTTCGATTACTGTGGCCCGGCGGTGACCGCGTACCTCGTCGCAGATGGTGGTGGAGATGGGCAGTTCGTCACCCGGCGACAGGCCATAAACGATCTCGTCACGCACCGCGCAGGCGATCCAGTCTTCCTCGGTCACGCGGGCGATCGCCGCCAGGCCCATGCCGGTCACACGGCAGACGACCTCGAGAAGCGAAGGCACGGCGGCCATGCGCTGGATGGCGGCGACATCTTCGGCAAGGCTGTCGGTCATGGCCCGCCCCTGGTGCTGATCGGAACAGGCAGCGTAAATGCCCATTTCCGTTACGGCAACAACTGCGGAGTCTAATGGCTAAGTGCATGAAAAAGGGCGGGAGCCTTGCGGCCCCCGCCCTCATGTCGCGTCTTTCCGATTCGATCAGAGTTTGCCGGTGAGCTCTGGCACGACCTTGAAGAGGTCGCCGACGAGGCCGAGGTCTGCGACCTGGAAGATGGGTGCTTCCTCGTCCTTGTTGATCGCGATGATCGTCTTGGAGTCCTTCATGCCGGCGAGGTGCTGGATCGCACCCGATATGCCGACGGCGATATAGACTTCGGGGGCGACGATCTTGCCGGTCTGGCCGACCTGATAGTCGTTSGGCACATAGCCCGCRTCGACCGCGGCCCGGCTCGCGCCGACCGCCGCGCCGAGCTTGTCGGCGAGCGGCTCGATGATCTCGTGGAAGTTCTCGCCATTCTGCAGCGCGCGTCCGCCCGAGACGATCACAAGGCCGAATAGCTCTTCGAGCCGACGAGGCTGACCGGGNTCGACCGCGGCCCGGCTCGCGCCGACCGCCGCGCCGAGCTTGTCGGCGAGCGGCTCGATGATCTCGTGGAAGTTCTCGCCATTCTGCAGCGCGCGTCCGCCCGAGACGATCACCTTGGCCGAGGTCAGCTCGGGACGTTCGGACTTGCTGATCTCCGCTCCGACGAAGCTGGAGAGACCCGCGTCSCCCTTGCCCGASACCGCCTCGACGCTGCCCGAGCCACCCTCACGCGCCGCCTTCTCGAARGCAGTGGCGCGCACCGTGATCACCTTCTTCGCGTCSGACGACTGGACGGTCGCGCCCGCATAGGTCGGGCGGGTGAAGCTGTCTTCGCTCTCGACCGACAGGATCTCGGAGATCTGCATCACGTCGAGCAGGGCTGCGACGCGCGGCGCGATRTTCTTGCCGTTGGCGGTCGCRGGCGCGAGGAAGGCGTCGTGATGGCCCATCAGCTCGACGACGAGCGGCGCGACATTTTCCGGTAGCGCGTTGGCATAGGCCGCGTCGTCGGCGACATGGACCTTGCCTACGCCCGCGATCTTGGCGGCGGCATCGGCGACGCCGCCGACGCCCTGGCCCGCGACAAGCAGATGGACTTCGCCCAGCTTCGCGGCGGCGGTGACGGTGGAGAGGGTCGCGTCCTTGACCGCGCCGCCCTCATGCTCAACCCAGACGAGCGTCTTCATGCCGCGACTCCCATCGCCTTGAGTTTCGCCACCAGTTCGTCGACATCGGCGACCTTGATGCCCGCCGACCGCTTCGGCGGCTCTTCGACCTTGAGGGTCTTGAGGCGCGGCGTGACGTCGACGCCGTAATCGGCAGGGGTCTTCTGCGCGAGCGGCTTCGACTTCGCCTTCATGATGTTCGGCAGCGACGCATAGCGCGGTTCGTTCAGCCGCAGGTCGGTGGTGACGATCGCCGGGGTCTTGAGACTCACCGTCTCGAGGCCGCCATCGACTTCGCGGGTCACCTTGACGCTGTCACCCTCGACCTCGACCTTCGAGGCGAAGGTGCCCTGCGGGCGGCCGGTCAACGCCGCGAGCATCTGGCCGGTCTGGTTGCTGTCGTCGTCGATCGCCTGCTTGCCGAGGATGACGAGGCCGGGGGCCTCCTCCTCGACGATCTTGGCCAGCAGCTTGGCGACGCCGAGCGGCTCGACCTCGGTCTCGCTGACGATCAGGATCGCGCGGTCCGCACCCATCGCCAGCGCCGTGCGCAGCGTCTCCTGCGCCTTCTGCTCGCCGATCGATACCGCGACGATC
>NZ_LMIB01000017.1 GCF_001429065.1 Sphingomonas sp. Root710 | reverse complement strand
TTCAAGGAGCCGTTCCTGCACAATACACAAAGTGTGTTTGCATATTAGGACAGTGAACGACTTAAGCTTTACCGACCAAACCACGCCTTGAAGCCGTGAATGACCGGAGCCGCCGCCCACATGTCCCTTCATCTTCCAACAATGAGAAAGATACCAGACAGCCAATTACCACCCAGACCTTGAGAGCCTAGGGAGATCGCGTTGACGATCAGATAAAGGGCCTGGAAACGAACCGGAAAAACCGTTCCGTAACCGCCGGTGAGGGGCGCTTCTATGAGAAACCCTACAGAGCGTCAAGCTCTTTTCTAAACACCTTATTTTTTCCTGCCAAAGCAGGGAAAAAAGCCCAGAAAATGGGCCGTGAGGCAAGCCTGAAAGGCGCGAATCAGTTGTTTCTCGTCAGCACCCGCGCCGTCAGCAACGGCGCAAAAAGCTGATTCAGGATGCCGACGAACTTGCTAACCGGGTTCGCCGCCGAGTTGGCGATGTAGATCAGGTCCTTGTCGTGCATCGGGAAGTTCTGCGCGATGATGTAGCTTTCCGGCTTCATCAGATTGAGGCGATAAATAACCGGCGGCTCCCCAGCCGCGATCGCGGCCGCATCGTAGCGGAACAGGAACACCGCCTTGGGATCCGCCTGCGCATCGTTGGGGCCGCCGATCCGGGCCAGCGCCTCCGCCAGCGACAGCGCCGGCGTTTCGAACGGAACCTGCGACACCTTCGGCGTCGCGCCGAACGCGCTGAAGCTACGCGGCTCGACGATCAGTTCGATCCGATCCCCCGGCAACAGCGTCAGATCGTCGCCGCTGCCGGCGCGTATATCGCCCAGCCGCATCTCGGCGCTCTGCCCGCCGCGGGTGAACCTTATCACGGTATCGGCGCTGCTCGATTTGGCGCCTCCCGCGCTCGCTACCGCGTCGAGCAGCCGCTCGCGGGCGGCCGTCAGCTGCATCCGGCCCGACCGGTTCACATCGCCGATCAGATAGATGCTGTTGCCTGGGCTGTTCACCACCGTGACCAGCGCCTGCGGGCTCTGTGATTTGCCGTGCAGCGCCTGCTCGATCATCCTCTGGACGTCATATGGAGTCGACCCAGCGACCATCAGCCGCCCGACATAGGGCAGGCGGATCGTCCCGTCGGATGCGACCGTCACGACGTTGACCGGCTGCGAGCGTACGGTGTCGCCGACGTCGGCCGAGACCGCTCCGGCCGTGCCCAGGCCGGCGGTCGCGCTCTGCGTGCTGTTGCCGAACAGCGTCATGCCGACTTCGTAGATATTGATCTGCAGCGCGTCGCCGGGCGCGATCCGGTCGACCCTCCCTTCGCGGGCGAGCGCCGCCAGTTGCCCGGCTCCGCGCCCGGACGGCGGGGTTGCGATCAGCTTCTGGAAGGCCGCGCCATCGAGATCGACTACATCGAATTTTAGCGCCGCGTCGGGCGCCTGCGCGCCTCGGATAACCTGTCGCCCGGTCGGGCCGCTCGAAGGCAGCGCCGCGCAGCCCGACAGGGTGAGCGCGAGCATCGACAAAGCGCCGGTCATTTTGAAGCGGGCGGAATTACTGGAATGCATGAACGACCCTATATCGACAATCGCGGCAAATCTGTGACTTGCGCGGGAAGGAGAAGCGCGGGAGGCGTCCGCGCGTCAAGCCCCATTCGTCCAATTCGAAAGAGAAGAACAGCCCCTGCCCGCTTCACGCCGCGCGCATCTGCAGGCCGTGATGGACTTCGCACGCCTCGGCGACGGTATCGTAGAAGGTCAGATTGCCGCCGTAGAGCACCGCGCCGCGATCGCAATATTGCTGGAGCGTGTGGGGGTCGTGCGACACCATCACCAGCGTGCCCGACTCCCGACGCCGGTGCAGTTCCTCCTGCGAGCGCTTGCGGAAGCGCTCATCGCCCGCGCCGGTGACCTCGTCGACCAGATAGCAGTCGAAGTTGATCGCCAGCGACGTGCCAAAGGCCAGGCGGCTGGTCATACCCGACGAATAGGTCCGCACCGGCTGATGGAAATAAGGGCCGAGCTGCGCGAAATCCTCGACATAATCGAGTACCTCCTGTTCTGGCTGGCGATAGATGCGGGCGATGAAGCGGACATTGTCGCTGCCGGTCATGCCCGGCTGGAAACAGCTGAGGAAGCCGATCGGCCAGCTTGTCGTCATGCTCCGCTCGACGCTGCCCGACGTAGGCTGCTCCACCCCGGAAATCAGCCGCATCAGTGTCGACTTGCCCGCGCCGTTCGCCCCGCAGATGCCGATGCTCTCGCCCCGCCGGATCGTGAAGCTCAGATTGCTGAAAACCTGTTTCTGGAACTTGCGGATGTGGTAGGTCTTCGAAACATTGTCGAACCGGATCATTGAAGGGCTTCTCCAAACCTCGCCACAAAAGCACAACTCGGCACAAGCACAAAAAGCTGGACGCTGTGCGCCTGTGCTGCAATGCGGTCCTGCATAGACGATGGCCGGCCAAACGCAAAACACGCCCTTCGCGATCGATGCGCGCATGCTTGGCCGGGAGGGCACCGGAGTAGCAACCTATGCGCAGGCGCTGCTCGCCGCGCTCGACCGCGCGGGGCGCACGCCGATCGAGATCGCCGATCCTAGCTGTGGGCGGCCTATGGGGCCCGCCGGGCAGATATCGCGCTGGATCCGCTGGGGCGATGCGCTGGTGGACCGGCCGCGCGCCCTGCACCATGCCGGCCGGAACCTTGTGGCGCGTGACATCTTCCGCCTGTCACAGGTCCATTTCGACCGCCACGGCAGCCTGTTGCGGCTGGTCGCGCCAGGGCGCGGCGGGATCGTCCACTGGACCTATCCGCTGCCGATCCGCATCGAAGGCTGGATCAACATCTACACGGTTCATGACGCGATCCCGATCACCCATCCGGCGCTGAGCCAGATCGATCCGGCACGACATCGCCGGCTGCTCGCGGCGCTCGCAGGCAGCGCCGAACATCTGCTGACCGTCTCCGAGGCGGCGCGGCGCGACATCATCGCCGCGCTCGGCTGCCGACCCGATATCATCAGCGCCTGCCTGCCGGGCGTGGAAGTGTCCGCTGGAGATGCGCCGCTTCCCCCAGGTCTGGCGGCGGGCGGCTATATGCTGTTCGCGGGCAGCGTCGAACCGCGCAAGAATCTTGTCCGGCTCGTCGAGGCCTATCGCGACAGCGGTGCGACGCTTCCGCTCGTGATCGCAGGGCCCGATGGCTGGCGCGCCGACGAAATCACGCCCTTTCTCGACGCCCGCCCGTTCGTCATCCGCCTGCCCTATGTCGACCGGCGGACGCTTATGGCGCTGATGGCCAATGCTCGCGCGCTGCTCTTCCCGACGATCACCGAGGGATTCGGCCTGCCGATCATCGAGGCGATGCAGCTCGGCACGCCAGTGCTGACCGCGCGCGGTGGCGCGGCGGAGGAAGTGGCGGGCGGTGCGGCGCTGCTCGCCGATCCGCTGTCGGTGGCCGAGCTGACGGCGCAGATCGCCCGTCTCGCCGACGACGATCTGCTTACGGAACTGTCGAAGGCGGGTCTCGCGCGCGGCGCGCATTTTACCGCGACGGCCTTCGCGGACCGGCTCGACGCAGTGCATCGTCAGCTGCTCGACCGCGAGACGGCGGCAGGCTAAGCGGACGCGGATGACCAGGCGCACAATCGGAATCGATGGCTTCAACCTTGCCATGCCGCGCGGCACGGGCGTCGCTACGTACGGCTATGGCCTGGCGCGCACCGTCGCCAAACTCGGCCACCAGACACTCGGGCTGTTCGGGATCGATGTCGGATCGAAGCCAGGGACGCGCGAGCTGCTGTTCTTCGACCGGATCGGCAAGAATCGCGCACCCGAGAACCGCAAGCAGCACAAGCGGCGGATGCGGCGCGAATGGTTCCGGTCGCTGCTTCCCGCGCAGGGCGTCGACGTACCGATAACCGGCGCGGTCGAGACGCAGGCCTTCGCCGATCGTCTTCCCGCCTTCGACCGGCTGGTCAGCAGCGCGGGGCTGTTCGACATCGCCGACAAGCGGTTGCGCCGCAGCGGGCAGTTCCTGACACTGCGCATCCCCAACCCGCCCGACATAATGCACTGGACCTATCCGATCCCGGTGCGGCTGGAGGGCGCGCGCAACATCTACACGCTGCACGACCTGGTGCCGCTCAAACTGCCGTACACGACGCTCGACAACAAGCAGGCCTATCATCGGCTGATCGAGCTGTGCGTGACGCAGGGCGACCATATCTGCACCGTGTCCGAAGCGAGCCGCGCCGATATCCTGACCCTCTTCCCGCAGCTGTCGCCCGACAAGGTCACCAACAGCTATCAGACCGCGCCGATCCCCGAGGCGCTGCTGGCGCGCGATCCGGCGGAGGATGCGCGGGTCGTCGCGGACATGTTCGGGCTGGAGCATCGCGGCTACTTCCTGTTCTTCGGCGCGCTCGATCCGAAGAAGAACCTCGCGCGGATCATCGAGGCCTATCTGACCGCGCAGAGCGAGACCCCGCTGGTCATCGTCGGCGCGCGGCATTGGGGGACCGAGCAGGAGGCGCGGATCTTCGGCGGGGGCAAGGGCATCTCGCTCTATGGGGAGGCGCAGGCGAAGGGGCTCGTCCAGCTCGACTATCTGCCGCGCGAGATGCTGCTGCGGCTGGCGCGCGGGGCGAAGGCGGTACTCTTCCCTTCGCTCTACGAAGGCTTCGGCCTCCCCGCGCTCGAGGCGATCCGGCTGGGCACTCCAGTGATCTCCTCGACCATCAGCTCGCTGCCCGAAGTGGTGGGCGAGGCCGGGCTGTTGGTCGACCCCTATGACGCCGGCGCGATCGCCGGGGCGATGCGGGCGATCGACCGCGAGCCCGCCCTCGCCGCCCGTCTCTCCGCTGCCGCCGGGCCCCAAGCGGCAAAGTTCAGCGACGAGGCCTATCAGGCGCGGCTGAGCGCGATGTACGACAAGGTCCTCTCCGCCTAGGCCTGCTCCGGCCAGCGCTTCCGCGCCTCGATGCCATGGGCGTCGAGCGACTGGAGTTCGGTCAGCAAATCTTCGAGCCGGTCGAGCGGCCAGGCGTTGGGGCCGTCGGACAGCGCCTGCGATGGATCGGGGTGCGTTTCCATGAAGACACCCGCGACGCCGACCGCGACCGCGCCGCGCGCCAGCACCGGAACGAACTCGCGCTGGCCGCCCGAGGAGGTGCCCTGCGCACCAGGGAGCTGGACCGAATGGGTCGCGTCGAAGACCACCGGGCAGCCGGTCTCGCGCATGATAACCAGCCCGCGCAGATCGGTGACGAGATTGTTGTAGCCGAAGGAGGTGCCGCGCTCGGTGACGAGGATCTGCGCCGCGCGGCCCGCAGCCTCGGCAGCGGCGTTCGCCTTGGCGACGACCTGCTTCATGTCGGCAGGCGCCATGAACTGCGCCTTCTTGATATTGGCGACCTTGCCGCACGCGCCCGCGGCCTCGATCAGGTCGGTCTGCCGGGCGAGGAAGGCGGGGGTCTGGACGATGTCGACGACCTGCGCCGCGGCGCGGACCTGTTCGGCATCGTGGACGTCGGTGAGCAGCGGCAGCCCGGTTTCGGCGCGGACCTTTTCCAGGATGCGCAAACCGCCATCGAGGCCGGGGCCGCGGAAGGAAGCGTTCGAGCTGCGGTTCGCCTTGTCGAAGGAGCTCTTGAAGACGATCAGCATGCCGAGCGTGTCGGCGATCTTGCGCAGCCGCTCGGCGACCCCGAGGACCAGCGCTTCGGACTCGATCACGCAGGGCCCCGCGATCACGAACAGGGGCTCGTCCAGCCCGACCTTGCGTCCCAACAGGTTCATGCGTCTGTCTTAGGCGGTCAGCCTAGCCCCGCGCAATCACGAAGCTGGGTTCGAGGACGAGTTCGGCCGCTTCGACGGGGCCTTCCTCGAAACGGCGGTGATCGGCGGGCGAGACGAAATAGCCGCGACGGACGAGCCAGTCGCCCATGTCGGCGCGCGAGGTGACCCAGACGGTGAAGGGGGTGAGCATCAGTCCGACCGCGACGGGGAGCGACCAGATGGTGCCGTCGACACCGACCGCGATCGCGGTCATCAGCGCCGCGCCGAGCGCGATGTGCCAGGCGTAGAAACGGGTGACCTCACCGAAATCGAGCCCCTCGACCTCGCGCCGCTGGGGCAGCCAGCCGCTCTGGCGGCCGCGCAATATGTCGATGATCGCCATCGTCTGGGTGAGCATGATGACCGGCGCGGTGACGATCGCGGTGACGGTTTCGAGCAGCGTGCCCCGAACGATGCTGCGCCAGCCGCCGAGCTGCCGCCGCAGTTCGCCATCCTGGGTGAGCGCGATCAGCGCCATCACCTTGGGCCCGAACAGCATGAGCAGGGTGAGCCCGAGCAGCCAGCCCGACGAGATCAGCACGAAACCGTCGAAATTGGCGCGCAGCTGCTCGAAGGTCGCAGCGCCGAGCAGGAGCAGCCAGAGCGGCGAGGTGAGATAGGCCGAAGCGCCCATGAACAGCTGGAGCCGGCTGACCCAGTGCAGCCCGGCGGCGTTCAGCAGGCGGAGATGCTGGAGATTGCCCTGGCACCAGCGCCGGTCGCGGACCGAATGATCGATCATCGTCGGCGGGAATTCCTCATAGCTGCCCTCCGGCAGATTGACCATGTGGACCGCCCAGCCGCGCCGCCGCAGCAACGCCGCCTCGACCATGTCGTGACTCATGATGTGGCCGCCGAGCAGGCTGCCCTCGGGCAGTTCGGGCAGGCCGCAGCTTTCGGCGAAGGCCTTCACGCGGACGATGGCGTTATGGCCCCAGAAGGTCGCCTCGGTCCCCGACCACCAGCGCAGGCCGGCGGAGGCGACGGGGCCGTAGACCGCGGAGGCGAACTGCTGCCAGCGCGCGAACATCGTCTGGCCGTTGATCAGCTGGGGCACCGTCTGGAGCAGGCCGATCGACGGCCGCGCCTCGATCGCGGTAGCGAGACGGACCATCGCCGCGCCGGTCATCAGGCTGTCGGCGTCGAGGACCAGCATATTCTCATAGGCCGCGCCGAAGCGGCCGACCCATTCGGCGATGTTGCCGGGCTTGCGGGCGACGTTGTGTTCGCGGCGGCGATAGAAGACGCTGGCGCGGCTTTCATCGCGCAGGCGCAGGAAGGCGACATATTCCTTGGCGTAGGCGCGCTCGTGCGAATCGCTGAGGATGAAGAAGTCGAACATGTCCGCCGCTCCGACGCGATCGATCGATTCGGTCATCGCGCGCAGGCGGCGGAAGACCGCGCCGACATCCTCATTATAGATCGGCATCAGCACCGCGGTGCGCTTCGTCGGCAGGACGAGATCGCCCCCGTGCCGCGTGGCGATGACCGGGCCGCGGCCGAGCAGGACGAAGAGGCCCGCGACCGCGTTGAGGAAGCCGAAGGCGATCCAGGCGAACAGGCCGAAGAAGAGCAGGAAGAAGCCCGCGTCGATCCAGTCGATCCCGTCCGAACGCAGCGGGGTGAACATCTCCTGCGCGGCGAGAAGGCCGAAGAGGAAGCTGCCGACGATCAGGTAGAGGCGGCGCTGAAACAGCGGGCCGACATAGCCAAGCGGTTCGCGCGACGCGGCGACGGGCGCACGCGACAAATCCTGCACCGGCATGGCGAGCGGCGCTTCGGGTGGCAGGTCCCCCTGCCCCGGCCGGCCCGCACCCGGCGCGGATGCATCCTCTATGTCGTTGTTAATCCGGTACAAAATTCACAACTCGCGTTGATGGCTGTCGCTCATGACAGATTTTTCCCCATATCTGCCCGGCTTTGCGTCCAGTTGCCCCAACGTCCGGCTAGATGGCCTGCGTTGGTGCGCTGCACAAGCCCTTCGAGACACCACTTCGACAAGCTCAGTGGTTCCTCAGGATGAGCGGAAATGAGGAACGGCTGGCTGCTTGGTCGGAACCCAGCCTCATAATAAGCATATGGCGAGGCCAGAATATTCTCCTCCCCGCGCATCCTGAGGAGGGGCTGAGCCTGGCGAAGACCCGTCTCGAAGGATCGGCTGCGCCCTTCGAGACGCCACTTCGACGAGCTCAGTGGCTCCTCAGGATGAGCGGGTGGTGGGGCTAGGCGCATGAAGGAGGTCACGCCCCTGCCCCATAAAATTGATGGATCAGCGTTTCGCTCAGCGGCACGTCGCCGCGTTCGAGGGTGGCGCGGAGGTTGGCGGGGGCGTCGGTGCGGGTGGCGTCGACGATCAGGCGCCAGCGGTTCGGCCGGCCGACGACCGGGTAGCAATCGACCGAGAGCAGCTTGCCGCGATCGAGCGTGACCGACGCGGTGACGCCC
Source organism: Sphingomonas sp. Root710 (assembly GCF_001429065.1). Classification (GTDB taxonomy): domain Bacteria; phylum Pseudomonadota; class Alphaproteobacteria; order Sphingomonadales; family Sphingomonadaceae; genus Rhizorhabdus. The sequence goes on along the minus strand of NZ_LMIB01000017.1, from coordinate 253,359 downwards.
GAGCCGCGATCATAGCCCTTGAGCGAGGGCCCCTCGAAATCGGCGACCAGGCGGCGGGCATTGGGGATGGGATCGGTGCCGGGGCGGCCCGCGGTGCCCGTCCAGCGCTCGACCACCCGGGCGAGCTTCGGCGCATCGGGTTCGCCGGCGATCCAGCGCAGGCGATAGTCGAAGGCGAAGCTGCTCCCCGCGCGGGCCGGGCGGGCCGGGGTCCAGAAGGCGACGATATTGTCGTCGGTCTCGCGGCTGGTCGGTATCTCGTAGAGCATCACCGCGCCCGGGCCCCAATCGCCCCTGGGCTCGACCCAGAGGCTGGGGCGCTTTTCGTAGAAGACGCCGTCGTCCTGATAATGATCGAAGGCGCGGTCGCGCTGGAACAGGCCGAAGGCGCTGGCTCCCTTGCTGTCGGCAAAGCTGTTGATGGTGGCGCGCGGCGGATTGCCGAGCGGACGCCAGATCCGCTCGCCCGCGCGGTTGTGAATGAGGAGGCCGTCCGAATCGTGGATTTCGGGCCGCCAGTCGATCCGCTGCGCGGGGTTGCCCTCGTCATACCAGAACATGCTGGTGAGCGGGGCGATGCCGAGTCGTTCGACGTCGCGGCGCAGATAGAGCGCCATCGAGACGTCCTGGACGATCTCGCCCTGCCCCGCCTTGCCGCCGCTATGGTCGCGGTTGACGAAGCGATAGGCGCCGGTGACGCTGGGCCCTTCGAGCAGGGCGTAGACGGTGAGACCCGCCCCGCTCTCCGCGCCGCGCTCCAGCCAGAAGCTGGTGAAGACGGGGAATTCCTCACGCCCGTCGATACCGGTATCGATCGCGAGGCCGCGCGCCGAGAGGCCATATTGGTGGAGCGCGCCCGCCGAGCGGAAATAGGAGGCGCCCTGGAAGGCGAGCCAGTCCCCCACCCCGCCCTTGTTCATCACCCGGAAGCCCGAGACGCCGGGGACGATGGCGGGCGCAGGGCCATTACCGGCCGCGACCGCGAACATATCCTCGCTATGCTCGATCAGGCGGGCGCGGCCATTTTCGACGACCGAGATCGCGACGGGCGCGGCGGCATAGCGGCCGAGCGGGAAGAGACGGACCGCATAGCCGTCGTCAGGGAAGATCGCGCGATCGGAGCGGAAGCTGATGCGGTTGGCGGCGTCATAATCGACCGCATGGGCGCGCGAATCAGGCTGCGGCAGCGGCCGCGCCGGGCCGCGCGCCAGGGTGGCGGCATGGGCGCGGAGCCAATCCCAGCTGAACGGCTGGCCCGCGCCGCCCGCCCCGCCAGCCTTGCGCGGCGCGGCGGCGAGCGCGTTGCCGCCGAATGCGAGGAGCGCGCCGAGCAGCGCGATGCTTTGCCGTCTGTCGATCATATCCGCGGTTTTAGGCCCTCGTTTCACCTGCGGTCCAGACTCCGGCGGGGCCGCGATGGTTCCCGTAGCGGGGCAAGATGAACGGGGGCTGTAGGCCGGACTTTCCTGCGGTGGCGCGCCGCCCGGGCCGGACGGGCCGCGCCGTTGCATGGGGTCGTTGTCGCATTTTCGATGTTTTTTATTTTCGGCCGCCTCCTTCGCTGCCCGCTCCGCCGCCTCGTCCGCCAGCGCGCGGCGCATGGCGGCGGGGCCGGTGGCGCGGACATAGGCGGCGATCTCACGCACCCGCGCCGAATGCCAGCCATGTTTCCAGGCATTGCGATTGCCACGCGGCGCGCCGCTGCCCGCGCTGCCGCCATGCATCCGGCACCGCGCCTTCCCCGTAACGGCGGGCGACCGGCACGGCGCGCCTGAGCGGGTGCGCGCACCACAGCGCGGCGCGGCGGCGAGCGAGAGGGGTTCGGGTGCCTTGGGTTTGGGATCGAGGATTTGTAGGGATTGTAGGGTTTCGACGGCTGGGCCTTCCGCCGCAGCCGCGCCGCTCATTCGGCGGCGTCGTCCTGCGCCGGGCGCAAAGCCTTCTGCGCCTTGGCCATCGCCACCAGCGACGCGCTGCAATTCGACTGCGCCCGCAGCGCAAGCCGGGCGAAACGCTCGCCGGTCAGGGGATATTGCGGAAGGTTGGTGGCGGCATGGTCGACCAGTTCGGTGAACATGCCGTCGAGGGTGAGCGCCTGCGTCATGAGCATTTCGCTCATCTGGGTCATCGGTTCGGACGCGCCCCCGCGATTGACCTTGCGGGATGACGCCTTGGGCTTGGTCATACTGTTCATCAGATGCCTTTCGCGGGCGAAGTGTCTAGCATTGACGACGGAAAAAGGCAAGAACAAAAAAAGAACATTTTTGTGTGATATATCGCTTTATGGCCGCGAAGCGCACTTATACGCCCGTTGTGACCTTAATAGTGGTTTACCGAAACCCGATGGTGGTCCGTGGGTGGTGATTAGGCGCCAGCGGCGGCAAAATAGGCTTTGTCGATCTCGCCATTCGACATATCGATCGCAGGCGCGGGAGGCGATCAATAGAGATGCAGGACCATGAGTTGACCTGTTCGTCGCTCTATTATATGTTCTTATAATGTTCCATCCAGGAGCCATCGATGTCGAATAACCAAGGCAGGGCTTGGCTGACTGGCCTCCTGAAGGTTGCCGGTGTAGTTCTGCTTTGCCTCCTTTCCGGCGTGGTTGGTGGCGGATTAACCCGCCATTTCGGCACCAGCAGCTACACGCTTTCTTATGCCGATTTTATATCGATCATGCTGACCGCCGTTTCACTGTTGATGACAGTGCTCGCTATCTTTCTAGCCGTGTTCGGCTTTGTCGGCTGGACGACAATCGAGCAAAAGGTCCATTCCAAGACGGAAGACTTTCTGACTACCGGTTTTGAAGGTGACGGTCGACTGATGGAGATGCTCAACGAGCGGATGACGACGGCCGCTGACGCCAAAGCTGACGAAATAATGGAAATTATTGAGAAGCGGGTGGTGGAAGAGACGACCTATTTCTCGTTCATGGGTGTCGATCCAATCGACTCTGAGGCAGACGACAAGGATCAGCCCGAGGGCGAAGATCATGCGGAGGGCGATCAAGAAAAATGACGCTGGCGTTTGCCGATAGGGTTCGAGCGAATGAAGCTGAGATCGTTGCTCGCTTCACGGCCATTTTTCCGGTTAAGGTCGGTCAGCTAGCCACCGAACTTGGCCTGAAGGTAGTTCGTGCGCCGCTCCCGCCGAAAATATCCGGGTTGATCCAGCCTTCGAGCGACGCCGCAGCTGGGTTCGAAATTCGGGTCAATAAGTATGAGATGCCGGAACGGCAGCGCTTCACCGTAGCACACGAGATCGCCCACTATCTGCTGCATCGTGACGACATTGGATCGGGCGTGGTCGATAGCATCATGTACCGGTCGAACCTCACTTCTCGCAAGGAAACGGAGGCCAACCGGTTGGCAGCGGATATCGTTATGCCAGCCCATGCGGTGAGCCGGGAATTAGACCGCCTAGGCGGGAGCCGGACGGAAGAAGCCATTGAACAGTTGGCTTCTATATTCCGTGTATCAGTTCCTGCTATGAAAGTGCGCTTGGGAGTTGCCTAGAGGGCATAGATGCTGGAAAATTATCCTTACTGCCCGACGTTACACGCTAGGGTTGCCGAAATTAAGGCTTTGGGTCAGCTACCCGCTGCTACCAAGGATCGCATCTTTCCAGTTATTGTTGCGCGTCCTTGGCCGAACGCCAAGCATCTTGTTCGAACTTGGGAGAAGATTGCAGAGGCAATCGGCAACCGGCGATTTGCTCTCGATTTGGATGCTACCAAACGGAACGCTGGAGGCGATCGTCCAGCTTGTGCCGAGTTTGACGATCTGTTTCTCAGTCGAAACGGCTTCGCCAACTACTACGATGCGGTAAGCGACATTGCCGAGGCTATACCCGTCCTTCGGATTCAAGGTGGCGAAGCGCCCCAGCTTGATGTTCAAGCCGCCCATATCGACAATTTGGACCGGGGCGTAGTGGTGCGTATTGAACATGACGCCGTTCGCGATCCGATTTCCTTAGTCGATCAGGTATTAGCTCGGTTCGCCGACGTCTCCTTTTTCATTGATACCGGTTGGTCGCGCGACCTTATTCGTCACGAGATGTGGGCGTCGGCTATTGTTGAACGGGTGTCCCGCGAGCATCCGGAAACGGAACTTGTAATCTCCGGCAGCAGCTTCCCCTCGTCATTCGTGAACATAAATAATCGCGGGGTAATTTCGGTCGAAGAGCGCCACCTATACAATAACCTAGTTAGGCGCCACAATGCCGCTTCTCTCATCTATGGAGATTGGGGAAGCACTCGGCCACCTTCAACTGAACAGATTCCTATGCGCAATGTGCCTAGGATTGATCTTCCGACCTCGAATCAATGGATCACCTTCAGGCGTGATAAAGATCTAGAAGACAACGAGGACTATACCGACATCGCCCAGCGGGTCATTGACGACTCTGAATGGCCAGCCAACCTAAATATTTGGGGAACTTACACCATTAGTTGGACTGCCAGTGGAGAGCCGGGCGCTATAAGGAGTCCTGCTACCGCAGCGGCCGCTCGGATCAATATTCACCTGCATCAGCAGGCATTCTTTGGAGCGAATAACGTCGTGATAGACGGAGACGAACCGTTCACGGATGACTGATCGCTACCTTAATGCCATAAATTAACGTGTCCACTGAGAGGCTGTCTCGCGCTTAGGTCAGCTCTTCGTATGATGTCGGCCCTGGCAAGAGCTGCCCTTCTGTAACCAGCCCAACTTTGGCGATTCACAGAGCATCTCGCTTATACCGAACGGGTCGGCGGTCAACGTCCGCTTTGCTGGTGTCAGCGCCTGGGACCTGCCAGTCCACAGCCGGCGAAAATCCGGACGTCTTTCTAGCCAACTCGTTCCCAGCGCTTCAATAATGGCGCCGGGTGCGCTACAGTGCAGCCGGATATCGGATTCCCCCGATACGCACTCCACCTTCTCCCTTGCCCATGAAGCTTGATCGAGCGGGATGCACCACCGCGGCGATGCCCGCAGAACATGGGATAAGGATTTTTAGATGACCACAAGAAGCTCCAGACCGGCCGATATGTCGCGCGTGCCGGTAAAGCCGTTCCTGATCACGAGCAGCGGGCCGGGCGAGTTTCGGCTGACCGTGCGGAAGACCCGGTATAATTCGCAAAATTATCCGCTCGTCGAGCTCGTTCTTCAGGACGAAGTGTTCCATAGCATGAATGCCGCGCGGGCCTTTGCCCGGGAGCATTTTGGCGCCCAGCCGGGGCAATTCGCGCGCAGCTGAGCCGACGACGCCCCCCATGCGCGCCATGGCCGCGCGGCCGCCTATGCCTTCATCACCGGCAAGACGGTGGCGGGGCTTTCCGATCATGCCGCCGGGCAGCATCGGCGGATCGCGGCGGAGGCGCGGGGGGCGCATCTGAAGGGCTGATGATGGCGGCCGTTGGGCGACGTTCGGCGGGACGCTGCCCGAAATCCATGACGCGAAGGACAAGGCCGATCCGCCGCCAAGCGGGGACGGCCGACATCTGCGCTGCACCACGGCGCTCTCGTTCGGGATCGGCAGATATCCGTCCTGATGCCGGATATTTGCACGAATTATGCGTAAAAGCCGTCCCCAAGCCGCGAAGACCGGGCGGCCGCTCTGATCCTGCTAAAGGGCGTCCGTCCCCGTCGTATCGAGCGCGAGGCTCTCGCTGGCCACGCCATAATAGCTCGCAACGCGATCGGCGTAGCTCTGATCGAACAAGGGTGGATTGTTGGCCCAGCTTGGACCGCCTTCGAGGAGGCGACGGTCGATCGTCACCTGATAACCATCGTTCGCGGGGTCGTAGGCCAGCAATTGGAAAGGCAGCGGGTAATAGGCCTTTCCGATGCCGAGAAAGCCGCCAATGGTGAGCACCGCATACAGCGCCTGGCCGCTGCGCTTGTTGATCATGAAGCTGAAGACATAGCCGATTTTTTCGCCGTCGCGGCTCTTTACGGTCATCTGATCGGCGGCGTTCGACTGGATCAGAAGCTGTGTCGGGATATCGGGCTGGGCCATGAGCGTTCCTTCGTTATCCGCCCATAACCAGGGGAGCAGCGGTCCGGTTCCTGCCGGCGTTCGACAGGTGCAGCGGCTGGCCAGAGCCTCCACATGCTGGACCGCCAATTCCCGATCCGATCCTCGGTTGTCCGGAGGATTGCGCCCGGCCCTTGCGCGTTTAGCGGCTGTTGGCGCGTTCGCCTGACTCCGTACCCAAAAGGGCGTCCTTGGCGGAAGAAACGCCTTTCAGCACCGCCCAACCGACGAAGTAGGTGAACGCCATCGGCACAAGGACGCGCGCGACCGTCGCCGTGGCCGCGCCGATGATTGCCCCGTCCGCCGTCGGATCGTCGCCATCCGCGCCGTCGATCGCGCTTCCGATGAGAGCGCCTAGTGCCGTACTGAGCATATCCAATCTCCGATCCCGCGAAAGACGCCGGACAGCGGTTGTTGTTCCGCATCCGACAAGGTCTCGTTTCTGCAAAAGCCCTTCGGGCCGGGGCGCGCCTGCAAGCGGATGTTGGCCGTTCGCCTTTCTGTCGGCGTGGAAAGCCGGCCGTTTCCTGACGGCCCCGAAGCCGGCGTCGTTTCGGCCAGTGCATCGAACGCCGATATGCGATGCGCCTCGGCAACGAATACCCCGCAACAGGCTTGCTTTCCCGCCCCCATCAATGCCACCTCGCGCGATGCTACCCCATACACGCGCCATGGCCGCAGCGGCCGCCTATGCCTTCATCACCGGCAAGACGGTGGCGGGGCTCTATGACCATGCCGCCGGGCAGCACCGGCGGATCGCGGCGGAGGCGCGGGGAGAGCATCTGCAGGGGTTTGACGGCGACCGGTCGGCGAAGTTCGGCGGGACGCTCCCCGAAATCTATGATGCCAAGGACAAGGCCTATGTGTCGCTGATCGTCGATGGGATGCGGGCGAGCGGCTATGACCGGGTCTCGGACGGGCATTATTCGGTGCAGGTCAGCGAGCGGCAGGTGCAGATCTATGACCATAGCGCGGGGGCGTGGTTCGCGTTCGACGTGCAGGTTCGTTGATGCGGGTTAGCCGGGCTCCTCGTCGGGATGCGCGGGGGTAGCTGAAGAAGAAAAGAAGAAGAAGAAGAAGAAGCTGGATCCCGGATCAGGTCCGGGATGACGGTGTGGGGGATGGGGAGGTCGCGGGATTCGAGTGGTCGCGTGGGCCCGCCCCTCCGCTTGCGGTAGGGGGGGCGGGGTTGAAGCGCGTCAGGCCGCCCCTTCCAGCGCCTCGTTCGCTTCCAGCCATTCGGCCTCGACCGTCTCCAGTTCCTTCTCGACATCGGCGCGCAGCTTCATCAGGTCGCCGGTGGTGCGTTTCGCGTCCGCCGGGCTCGCCGATTTCGGGTCGAACATCGCGCGGTCGATCTCGCTGCGGCGGGCCGTGAGTTTCGCGATGCGGTCTTCCATCGTCTTGACGGTCTTGCGCAGTTCGGCGAGCTTCTCGCGTTCCTGCGCGGCGGCCTTCTTGTCCTTCTTGCCGCCAGCCTTGCCGCCGCCACCCGAGCCGCCTTCGCCGCCGCCGCCCTTGGGCTGGTTCTTGCCGAGGATCAGATCGGTGTAATCGTCGAGGCTGCCGGTGAACTCCTTCGCCTCGCCGCCGTCGACGAGGACGAGGCGATCGGCGGTGAGTTCGATCATGTGGCGGTCGTGGCTGACCACCACCACTGCGCCTTCATAGGCGTTGAGCGCCTGGACCAGCGCCTCGCGCGCGTCGACGTCCAGGTGGTTGGTCGGTTCGTCGAGGATCAGCATGTGCGGCGCGTCCCGCGTGATCAGCGCGAGCGCCAGGCGGGCGCGTTCGCCGCCGCTGAGCTTGCCGACCTTGGTGGTCGCCTTTTCGCCCTGGAAGCCGAAGCGGCCGAGCTGGGCGCGGACGGCGCCCGGGGTCATCCCCTTCATCATCCGCGTCATATGTTCGAGCGGGGTATCGTCGCCGTCGAGTTCCTCCACCTGATATTGGGTAAAGTAGCCGACGCGCATCTTGCCGGTGGCGTTCATCGCGCCGTCCATCGGTTTGAGCTGCGCGGCGAGGAGGCGGGCGAGCGTGGTCTTGCCGTTGCCGTTGCGGCCGAGCAGGGCGATGCGATCGTCCGGATCGAGGCGCAGGTTGAGCCGCTGGAGGATCGGCTTGCCCTCGGTATAGCCGACGCTGGCCATGTCCAGCGTGACGAGCGGGGGCTTCAATTCGTCGGGGCTGGGGAAATCGAAGGAGAGGCTGGGGTCCTCGGCCAGCGCGGCGATCGGCTGCATCTTCGCCAGCATCTTGGCGCGCGACTGCGCCTGTTTCGCGGTGGAGGCGCGGGCCGAGTTGCGGGCGATATAATCCTGCAGCTTGGCGCGCTGGGCATCCTGATTGGCCTTGGCGGCGGCGAGCTGGGCGGCGCGTTCGGCCCGTTGGCGCTCGAAGCTGTCATAGCCGCCGGCGTAGAGCGTGGTCTTGCCGCCCTCCAGATGGAGGATGTGATCGACGACATTGTTGAGCAGGTCGCGCTCATGGCTGATCACGACCATCATCGCCGGATAGCTTTTGAGGAAATTCTCCAGCCAGAGCGTCGCTTCGAGATCGAGGTGGTTCGAGGGCTCGTCGAGGAGGAGAAGATCGGGCTCCGAGAAGAGGAGCGCGGCGAGCGCGACGCGCATCTTCCAGCCGCCCGAATAGCTGTCGAGCGGGCGGCCCTGCATCTCCTCGTCGAAGCCGAGGCCGACGAGGATGGTCGCGGCGCGCGCCTCCGCGGTGTAGGCGTCGATCGCCATCAGCCGCTCATAGACCTCGCCCAGTCGGTCGGGGTCCTCGCAGGTTTCGCTCTCGATCAGCAGCGCGGCGCGTTCGGTGTCCGCCGCCAGCACCGCCTCGATCGGGGTGGTGGTGCCGCTCGGCGCTTCCTGGGCGATATAGCCGATGCGGAGATTCCGGGGCTTGTCGAGATCGCCGTCGTCGGCCTCCATGCTGCCGATCATCACCTTCATCAGCGTCGACTTGCCCGCGCCATTGCGGCCGATCAGCCCGACGCGCGCCTTGGGCGGCAGCGCGGCGGAGGCGCGGTCGAGGATCGTGCGGCCGCCGAGACGGACGGTGAGATTCGAGAAATTGAGCATGGGGCGGGCCGATAGAGGATTTTGGGGCGCGGAGTAAGAGGGGCCTTTGGGTCCTCCCAAGGAAGGGGCGGAACGCCGATCCTGGCTTGAAGCCGTGACGCCGCCGAAGCATTAGACGCGCATGATTCGATAAGCGTGAGGGGCCCTTATGACCGATCTCTATCCCGTGCCGGCCGAGTGGGCGGCGAAAGCCAGGGTGACGGAAGAGGATTATAAGCGGCTCTATGCCCGCTCGATCGACGATGCGGACGCCTTCTGGCTGGAGCAGGCGAAGCGGCTCGACTGGGTGTGCTTTCCGACCAGGGCGAACGAGAGCAGCTTCCACGAAGCCGATTTCGGGGTGAAGTGGTTCGCCGACGGGCAGCTGAACGTCGCGGCGAACTGCCTCGACCGGCATCTCGCCGAGCGCGGCGACCAGGTGGCGATCATCTGGGAACCCGACGTTCCCAGCGAGGAGCCGCGGCGCTTCACCTACGCCCAAGTGCATGAGGAGGTCTGCCGCTTCGCCAATGTGTTGCGCGCGCAGGGCGTGGCGAAGGGCGACCGGGTGACCGTCTACCTGCCGATGATCCCCGAGGCGGCGTTCGCGCTGCTCGCCTGTGCGCGGATCGGGGCGATCCATTCGGTGGTGTTCGGCGGCTTTTCGCCCGACGCGCTGGCGGGGCGCATCCAGGATTGCGACAGCAGCATCGTCATCACCGCCGACCATGGCCGGCGCGGCGGCAAGCTCGTTCCGCTCAAGGTGAATGTCGACGCGGCGGCGAAGATCGCGCCGAGCCTGCAGACCGTGATCGTGATCAAGGCGGCAGGCGGCGACGTGCCGATGCAGGACGGCCGCGACATCTGGTATCATGACGCGGCGGCGGAGATGTCGGCCGATTGCCCTGCTGTGGGCATGGACGCCGAAGACCCGCTGTTCATCCTCTACACCAGCGGATCGACGGGCAAGCCCAAGGGCGTGCTGCACACGACCGGCGGCTATCTGTTGTGGGCGAGCCTGACCCATGAGGTCTGCTTCGATTACCGGCCGGGGCAGGTCTACTGGTGCGCGGCGGATATCGGCTGGGTCACCGGGCACAGCTATATCGTCTATGGGCCGCTGGCCAATGGCGCGACGACGCTGATGTATGAAGGCGTGCCGAACTGGCCCGATGCGAGCCGGATCTGGCAGGTGGTCGATCGCCACAATGTCGAGATCCTCTTCACCGCGCCGACCGCGCTGCGCGCGCTGATGAAGGATGGCGACGCGTTCGTCGCGAAGACTTCGCGCAAGAGCCTGAAGCTGCTCGGCACGGTCGGCGAGCCGATCAACCCCGAAGCGTGGCGCTGGTATCATGAGGTGGTCGGCGAAGGGCGCTGCCCGATCGTCGACACATGGTGGCAGACCGAGACCGGCGCGGCGATGATCGCCCCGCTGCCGGGTGCTACCGCCCTGAAGCCCGGCAGCGCGACGCGGCCGCTGTTCGGGGTGGTGCCCGAGCTGGTGGACGCGGAAGGCGCGGTGCTCGAGGGCGCGACCGACGGCAACCTCTGCATCACCCGGAGCTGGCCGGGGCAGATGCGCACCGTCTGGGGCGATCACGAGCGCTTCTTCCAGACCTATTTCAGCACCTATCCCGGCAAGTACTTCACCGGCGATGGCTGCCGCCGCGACGAGGACGGCTATTACTGGATCACCGGACGGGTCGACGACGTGATCAACGTCTCGGGGCACCGCATGGGCACCGCCGAGGTGGAGAGCGCGCTCGTCCTCCACGCCAAGGTGGCCGAGGCGGCGGTCGTCGGTTTCCCGCACGATATCAAGGGCCAGGGCATCTACGCCTATGTCACGCTGAACGCGGGCGAGGAACAGAGCGAGGCGCTGCGCAAGGAACTGCGCGACTGGGTCCGCACCGAGATCGGCCCGATCGCGACCCCCGACGCGATCCAGTTCGCCCCCGGCCTGCCCAAGACGCGCAGCGGCAAGATCATGCGGCGCATCCTGCGCAAGATCGCCGAAGGGGACGTCTCCTCGCTGGGCGACACCTCCACCCTCGCCGATCCGTCGGTGGTCGACGATCTGGTTGCGAACCGGGTGAAGGGGTGAGCCTTCTTCCCCTCTCCCGCCTTCGCGGGAGAGGTTGGGTGAGGGCCTTCTTCTTTTCAGCGTTCCGGCATAGTCTCTACGTCATTCCCTCACCCCAGCCCTCTCCCGCGTGCGGGAGAGGGGGCTTTAGGAGGACAGCATGACCGAAGCGGCCCTGCATTATAATCGCGTTGCCCGGTTCCTGCACTGGACGATCGGCCTGCTGATCATCGGCAACATCATCGGCGGTATCCTCCACGATCCGCTGGGCGAGATCTTTCCGGTGATGCCGATCCACAAGTCGATCGGCTTCGTCGTGCTGGCGCTGAGCCTGTTCCGGCTCTACTGGCGGATCACCCACCCCGCCCCGCCGCTGCCCGAAGCGATGCCGCGCTGGGAGGCTTTCTCGGCGCATGCGCTACACTGGCTCTTCTATGCGCTGATGATCGCGCTGCCGATGACAGGCTGGATCTTCAGCTCGGCGGGCAAATATCCGCTGCAGTTCTTCTGGCTGTTCGACATCCCCAAGCTGGCGGTCGAAAAGGGGTCGCTGCTCGCCGAGGCGACGCACGAGGCGCATGAGCTGCTCGGCATCGGCTGGGGCGTGCTGCTGCTCGTCCATATCGGCGCGGCGCTGCGCCACCATTATATTCTGAAGGATAATATCCTCACCCGCATGTGGCGCGCCGCGCCCGGGGCGTGAGCCCGGTCACGCGCACGCCCGCGCGCTCCGCGGCATGGTCCTGATCATGGGGGCATGTCTGACGGAGAAAGATGATGAAGACCCTCTCGATCACCCTGTCCTTTGCCCTCGCCGCACTGTCGATGCCGGTCACCATGGCGCAGGCCGGCAAGATCAAGGCAACCAAGGACCAGGTCCGCAGCGCGTGCAACAAGGCCGGCGGCGAACTGCTCGGGATCAGCGAATATGGCAGCTATGGCTGCGACAACGGCGCCAATGGCGGCGGCATGATCCTGTGCAACAAGAACTCGGAATGCGAGACCTACACCGCCTCGCGCTCGGTGGCGCAGACGAAGCGCTGGCAGGCACTGATCGGGCAGCGGCCGGTCAAGCGGGGATAGACAGCCCGTTCTTTCGTCATCCCGGCCCATGCAACCATTAAACCGCATATCGCCCGCACAAGCCCGGGATGACGATGTTATATGGTGTACTTCCGATTCAGATGACCCGATGGGCCTAGCTATAGCGCTCCTCGGCCCAAGGGTCGCCGCGCATATGATAGCCGTTCACTTCCCAGAAGCCCGGCTTGTCCGCGCCGAGGAAGTCGATCCCGCCGAGCCATTTCGCGCTCTTCCAGAAATAGAGGTGCGGGATCACCAGCCGCACCGGCCCGCCATGCTCGCGGCTCAGTGGCGCACCCTGCCAGCTGTGGACGATGATCGCCTCGGGCGCGGCGAAATCGGCGAGCGGCACATTGGTGGTGTAGCCGTCATAGCCGTGCAGCATCAGATGGCTCGCCTCGTCGCGCGGGCCGACCAGATCGAGCAGGTCGCGGGTGGCGACCCCTGTCCAGTCATTGTCGTAGCGCGACCAGGTGGTGACGCAGTGGATGTCCGACCGCGCCTGGGTCTGCGGCAAGGCCATGAAAGCCGCCCAGTCGAGCGTCTGCGGCCGGTCGACCAGCCCGCCGATCCGCAGCTTCCACCGCTCCCGGCTGACATCGGGCTGCTTGCCCAGATCGAGCACCGGCCAGTCGCGGACGATATGCTGGCCGGGCGGCAGCCGCTCGCTCTCTGGACGGGCAGTGGTGCCGGTGATGAACTTGTTGCTGCTCGCCCAGGCCCGCTTGGAACGGGTCAGCTTGGTTTCGGGCGGAAGGTCGTCATCGCTCATCGCATGTCTCCCGCTTCAAACCCGCCTTACGGTCGCAACTGCCCCGAACCCCGTACCAGCCATTTATAGGTCGTGAGCCCTTCGAGCGCGACGGGGCCGCGCGCATGGAGGCGGCCGGTCGAGATACCGATCTCCGCGCCCAGTCCGAACTCGCCGCCATCGGCGAACTGGGTCGAGGCGTTGTGCATCACGATCGCGCTGTCGACGCCGGTGAGGAAGCGGTCGGCGGTCGGCTGATCCTCGGTGACGATCGCATCGGTATGGTGCGAGCTGTGGCGCGCGATGTGCGCCATCGCCCCCGCGACCCCGTCGACCAGCGCGACCGAGACGATGCTGTCGAGATATTCGCAATCCCAGTCGGCGTCGCTGGCCGGGTTGATCCGGGGATCGAGCGTCTGGGCGGCGGCGTCGCCGCGCACCTCGCAGCCCGCGTCGATCAGCGCGCCCAGGATCGGCGCGGGATCGGCATAGGCGCGGTCGATCAGCAGCGTCTCGGTCGCGCCGCAAATGCCGGTGCGCCGCATCTTGGCGTTGACGGCGAGCGGCAGCGCCTTGGCCGGATCGGCCGCGCCGTCGATATAGAGATGTACGATGCCGTCGAGATGCGCGAGCACGGGCACCCGCGCCTCGTCCTGCACGCGCGCGACCAGGCTCTTGCCGCCACGCGGCACGATGATGTCGATCAGGCCCTGCGCCGCCAGCATCGCGCCGACCGCCGCGCGGTCGGTGGTCGGAACCAGCTGGATTGCGTCCTCGGGCAGACCGGCGGCGCGCAGGCCCTCTGCCATCGCCGCATGGATCGCGCGATTGCTGTCGGTCGCTTCCGAACCGCCGCGCAGGATGCAGGCATTGCCCGACATCAACGAAAGCGCGCCGGCGTCGGCGGTGACGTTGGGGCGGCTTTCGTAGATGATGCCGATCACGCCCAGCGGCACGCGGACGCGCTGGAGGACCAAGCCGTTGGGGCGGCTGGTCTCGTCGATCATCCGTCCGACCGGATCGGGCAGACCCGCCACCGCGTCGAGCCCCGCTGCCATCCCCTCTACCCGCGCGGGGTTGAGCGTCAGCCGATCGATCATCGCTGCGGTCAGGCCATTGGCCTGTGCGCGCGCCACATCCTTGGCATTGGCCGCGATGATCGCGTCGGCCTGGACGCGGATCGCCCTGGCCGCCTCGGTCAGCGCCCGGGCCTTGTCCGCGGTTGGCGTCGCCGCCAGCACCTGCGCGGCGGCGCGGGCGCGCGCGCCCATGCCCGCGATCAGGGAGGTTGCGTCGGCGGGGCGGAGGAGGGTCGCTGCTTCGGTCATGCGCTGCCCCTAGCATCTCGGGGCTTTTCGCTAAAGCCCACTCGCGCTTGGCCCCACGCAATGCTAGCTTCGCGCCATGTCGGGGGAATTCGAAGCCGTCGCCGATGTCGCCACCGGGGCTGTCGCCGCGCATGCGGTGGATGGCGCAGGCAAGGCCGGCGACCATGGTCATGGCGGCGACTGTCTAAACTGCGGCGCGACGCTGGCCGGGCCGCATTGCCATATGTGCGGCCAGTCGGCGCATATCCATCGCACCGCCGGGGCGTTGTTTCATGACATCGCCCATGGCGTCTTCCATTTCGAAGGGCGCACCTGGCACACCATACCGCTGCTGTTCTGGCGGCCGGGCGAGCTGACCCGCCGCTATGTCCGGGGCGAGCGCGTGAACTTCGTCTCGCCGATGGCGCTGTTCCTCTTCTCGGTCTTCCTGATGGTCGCGGTGTTCGGGCTGGGCGGCGGGCCGCTGATGAATCCCACCGACGCGGCGTCGATGGCGAAGGCGCGTACCGATGCGGCCAACGACCTCGCCAAACTCGAAAAGAAGATCGCGGGGCTGCAGGCCGAAAGGCGGGCGCTGCAGGCCAAGGGGCAGAGCACCGCTGAGATCAACGAGCAACTCGGCGATCTGGCGTCGGACGAAGCCGGGCTTAGGCTGATCACCAAGGGGGTGCTCAAGCCCGCGGTGAAGAGCGAGCCGATCGATGTCGAGAAGGCCGGGCTCAAGACCGGCGTGCCCGGCGTCGACCAGATCATCAGCCATGCCGCCGCGAACCCGGAGCTCACCGCCTACAAGCTCCAGTCGAGCGCCTATAAATTCTCCTGGGCGCTGATCCCGATCTCCCTGCCGTTCATCTGGCTGTTGTTCGCCTTCCGCCGCGACGTCGGCATGTATGATCACGCGATCTTCGCCACCTATTCGCTGTCGGCGATGACCCTGATGGTGGTCGCGCTCAGCATCGCGGGCATCCTCGGCCTGCCAAATGCGCTGATCTGGCTGACCCTGCTGCTCTTCCCGCCCTGGCATATGTATCGCCAGCTGAAAGAAGCCTATGGCCTCGGCCGCTGGGGTGCCTGGTGGCGGATGTGGATGCTGATCTTCGCCGCCTATACGTCGGCGCTGATCTTCTTCATCTTCCTGGTGGCGATGGGGGCCTGACGCTGGAGAGGGGCAAGGCATCCCCTCCTTGATCGTCATCCTGAACTTGTTTCAGGATCCACTCCTCCACCCGAGCAAGCCAAGAGGGGATCGAGCCTGATAGCCAGAGCCTCATGGTTCGGCCTAAGCCTCGCGGTGGATGCTGAAACAAGTTCAGCATGACGGAGGGGTGGAAGGGGGTGCCCTACTTTGGCAGCCGGCAGGTCGGCAGCTTCAGACCCGCAAGGTCCTTGCACGGGCGTACCTGCACCGATCCGTCGATCCCGATGAACGCGGCATAGGCCGCGCCCTTGTCGCACTGCACGGTCCACATCTCGAGATTCTTGTACGGCCCCTGATAGGCGACCGGGCCGATCCGCCTGCAATATTGCGCGTCGTCGAGGACCGCGCGGCGCATCACCGCGCGCTGCTGCAGCGGCGGCAGCTTCTTGAGCTGGTCGCTGAAATCATTCTTCAGCGCGAACGCCGGGCTGGCGGCGAGCAGCGCTGGGATCAGGGCGAAAGCAATCTTCATGGCGCCACCATAAACCAAGTGGGCCGCCCCGCCCAGAGGACGGTGCGGCCCAGATAAGCAACGCTACACTGTTGTCGGCGACGCTCTACACCGCGTCGCTGATCTTCTTGCCGGCGAACAGCGCCAGCAGTGCGAAGATGATGAAGAGAGCGATCGCGATGAAGAACAGGATCTTCGCCAGGCCGACGAATGCGCCGCCGATCCCACCGAAGCCCAGCGCGCCGAGCGCGAGCCCGACGACGAGAAAGATAAGCGCCCATTTCAGCATCGAAATCACTCCCATTGGATGTGGAGTAGAAACGGGCGAGACAGATGCGGGTTCCAATGAATTGGTAGACGTAACGATATCGCGGGCGGCTTATTCCCCCGGCGCGCGCGCCTTGATCGCCAGCGCGTGAATCGTGTCGCGCAGCAGTTCGGCGAGTGCGCCGTTCACCGCGCGTTGCCGGGCGACGCGGTTGAGTCCGGCGAAATGCGGGCTCTCGATCTCCACCGTGAAATGGCTTTCGCCCGACCCGTCATGCCCGGCATGGCCGCGATGTTTCTCGCTGTCGTCAATAACGGCTAGGCGGGTGGGAGCCAGCGCTGCGGTCAGGCGGCGGGAAATTTCGGCGGCGACGGGGCCGGCCGCGGTGGGAAGTTCGTTCATTCGCCCTATATAG
This sequence comes from Sphingomonas sp. Root710, assembly GCF_001429065.1. Taxonomy (GTDB): domain Bacteria; phylum Pseudomonadota; class Alphaproteobacteria; order Sphingomonadales; family Sphingomonadaceae; genus Rhizorhabdus. The sequence goes on along the minus strand of NZ_LMIB01000017.1, from coordinate 236,693 downwards.
ACGCATGGAAGAAAGAGGCGAGACTTGAGCGAAGACTTTGCGGCCCGGCGTCCTCGCGCCCGGTTTCATGGACGGATTGAAGACGCGCGGCGCGCCTGCATGCACCCTGGCTGCGACGAGCCGGGAGAGTTTCGTGCGCCCGCAGCGCAAGGGCGGCGATCGGGTTTCGACGGGCCCGGCGACTGGCGATGGTTCTGCCTCGATCATGTCCGCGCCTTCAACAGCGGCTATAATTTCTTCGAGGGGATGAGCGCCGACGAGATCGAGGCGCAGCAGACCCCCTATGCCGGGTGGGAACGCGAGACGCGGGCCTTTTCCGCGGGGGCTGGGGACAAGCCGCGTTGGGCCGATTTCGTCGATCCTCTCGATGCGATCGGCGCGAAGTTCGCACAGGCCGCCGCACGCGAGCGGCCCGACGGGCGGCCACTGTCCGACGGCGACCGGCGGGCGCTGAAGGTGCTGGGACTCGGCCATGATGCCGACCGCCGGGCGCTGCGTACGCGCTATGCCGAGCTTGTCCGCCGCTATCATCCCGATCGAAATGGTGGCGACCGCAGCCACGAGAAGGCTTTGCAGGACGTGATTTCGGCTTATACGCAGCTCAAAGGCCGTCCCGCCTTCGCATAAGCAGCATGATTTTCCGAATAAGGTTCTCGCTATGACCGACCTGCCCAACGTCCAGCCCGACAGCCGCACCGATACGGTGCTGGAGTCGCCCGACAAGATGGTGAAGGTGCGCGACGTCTTCGGCATCGACAGCGATATGGAGGTGCCCGCCTTCTCCGAGGCGGACGAGCGCGTGCCCGATTTCGATCCTGCCTATGTGTTCGATCCGGACACCACCCTCGCCATCGCCGCAGGCTTCGCGCACAACCGCCGCGTGATGGTCCAGGGCTATCACGGCACCGGCAAGTCGAGCCATATCGAGCAGGTTGCCGCCCGCCTGAAATGGCCGTGCATCCGCATCAACCTCGACGCGCATATCAGCCGCATCGATCTGGTCGGGCGCGACGCGATCGTGCTGCGCGACGGCCAGCAGGTCACCGAGTTCCGCGAAGGCCTGCTGCCCTGGGCGCTGCAGACGCCGACCGCCTTGGTATTCGACGAATATGATGCGGGCCGCCCCGACGTGATGTTCGTGATCCAGCGCGTGCTGGAAACCGAGGGCAAGCTGACCCTGCTCGATCAGAACCGGGTGATCCGCCCGAACCCCTGGTTCCGGCTGTTCGCCACCGCCAACACCGTCGGCCTGGGCGATACCAGCGGCCTCTATCATGGCACGCAGCAGATCAATCAGGGCCAGATGGACCGCTGGAACATCGTCGTCACGCTCAACTATCTGCCGGCGGCGACCGAGGCGCAGATCGTGCTCGCCAAGTCGGGCGAATATGACAAGCCCGAAGGCAAGAAGGTCGTCGAGAACATGGTCAAGGTGGCCGATCTCACCCGCCAGGGCTTCATGGCGGGCGACATCTCCACCGTGATGAGCCCACGCACCGTGATCAGCTGGGCGCAGAACGCGCTGATCTTCAACGACGTCGGCTTCGCCTTCCGCCTGTCCTTCCTCAACAAGTGCGACGAGAGCGAGCGGACGCTCGTCGCCGAATATTATCAGCGCGTCTTCGGGAAGGACCTGCCGGAGAGCGTCGTCGGGAAAGCATGACCAGCGTCGATCCATCTCCCCTCCTGCCGCTCGAAGGCGGGTTCAACCTGCGCGACATGGGCGGTTACGCAACCAGCGACGGCCGCACGGTCAAGCGCGGCATGCTGTACCGCTCGGGGGTGATGTCGCTGTTGACCGAGGCGGACGAGGCGCATCTCGCGGGTCTCGGCATCGCCACCGTTTTCGACCTGCGCCGTCCGGGCGAACGCAAGCGCGATCCTACCCGCTGGTGCGAGCCCGCTGGCGCCTTCTACTGGTCGCGCGACCATGGCGAGTCGAGCGGGGTGCTCAGCGAACTTCTCCATGGCCCGGCGCCGACCGCCGATCGCATTCGCGCCATCATGCTCGGCCTCTATCCCGAGATACTGGTGGCTCACGCCGAATCCTATCGCGCGCTGTTCGAGCGGCTGGCGGGCGGCCATGTGCCGCTGCTGTTCAACTGTTCGGCGGGCAAGGACCGGACCGGGGTGGCCGCGCTGCTGATCCTGTCGGCGCTCGGCGTTCCGCGCGAGACGATCGTCGAGGATTATTTGCTCACCAACCGCTATGCCGATTTCGACCGGCTGCTTGCCGCCGGGCGCGCCGGCGCGGATCGTTTTCGTGAGATGGATCCGGCCGTGCTCCGGCCGCTCTTCGCCGCCGACGCCGATTATCTCGACACCGCCTTCGACAGCCTCGATCGTGACCATGGCGGCGTCGACACCTATCTCTCCGCGATCGGCGTCGACGATGCGGCGCGCGCCCGCCTGCATGCGCTGCTGCTCGACTGATGGCCGACAAATCGCCCCTAGAAGATTTTCGCCTCGTCCTGGGTGGCACAGCGCGCGCGATCGCGCGCGAGCCTGAACTCGAGCTGAGCTTTACCGCCGAAGCGCCATCGTCATCCTACAAACAGATTCGGGTGCCGATGCCGCCGCGCAGTCTGCCGGCGCAGGCCGTGGCCGAAGCACGCGGCTTCGCCGATGGTTTCGCGCTCAAGCTGCGTCATCATAGCCAGGCGATCCATGACCGTACCGCCCCGGCCGAGCCGGTGGCGCGCGCCGTCCACGACGCGGTCGAACAAGCGCGGGTCGAGGCGATCGGCGCGCGGCAGATGGAGGGGGTGCGCGCCAATCTGGGTCAGGCGCTGGAGATGCGGCTGCGCTCCGACCCGCTGGTGCGTGCGCGGGTGCGCGAGGAAGTGCCGCTGTCGACCGCGATCGGCCTGCTGGTGCGCGAACGGCTGACCGGTCAGGCCCCGCCCGATATCGCCCTGCCCGGGCTGGCGCTGGTCCGCGACTGGATCGAGGACAAGGCTGGTAAGGACCTCGATGCACTCGAACTGGCGTTCGATGATCAGGCTGCCTTCGCGAAACTGGTCGGCCGGCTGCTCGAGGATCTCGAGCTGACCGAGGGCGAACAGGCGCCCGAGATCGATCCCGAGTCGGGCGAGAATGACGAGGGCGAGGATCAGGACGAAGGCGAAGACCAGCAGGAAGAGGGCGAAGACTCCGGCGGCTCTAGCGATTCGGAGGTCGAAACCCGCGCGGAGCAGTCCGAGGGCGGGGAGGAAGAAGGCGAGCAGCGTCAGCTCGACGAGAATGATTCGTCCGACGCCGACAGCGATTTCGGGGATGACGGCGAAGAGGGAATGATGCCGGTCCGGCCCAACCGGCCGATGTCCGATCTGCCCCCCGGCTTCGACTATCACGCCTATACCAGCCAATATGATGAGGAGATCGCCGCCACCGAACTGTGCGACGAGGAAGAGCTGACGCGGCTGCGCGCCTATCTCGACCAGCAGCTCGTCCATCTCCAGGGCGCGGTGACCAAGCTCGCCAACCGGCTGCAGCGGCGGCTGATGGCGCAGCAGAATCGCAGCTGGGATTTCGACCAGGAGGAAGGGCTGCTCGACGCGGCCCGGCTCGCCCGCGTCGTGATCAATCCCGCCCATTCGCTGAGCTACAAGATCGAGCGTGACATCGATTTCCGCGACACGGTGGTGACGCTGCTGATCGACAATTCGGGGTCGATGCGCGGACGGCCGATCTCGATCGCGGCAATCTGCGCCGACATCCTCGCCCGCACGCTGGAGCGCTGCGCGGTGAAGACCGAGATATTGGGTTTCACCACCCGCGCCTGGAAGGGCGGCCAGTCGCGCGAGGCATGGCTGGCGGCGGGGCGTCCGCCCGCGCCGGGGCGGCTCAACGATCTGCGCCACATCGTCTACAAGAAGGCCGACGAGCCCTGGCGGCGCGCGCGCAAGTCGCTCGGCCTGATGATGCGCGAAGGCCTGCTCAAGGAGAATATCGACGGCGAGGCGCTGCTCTGGGCGCACAACCGGCTGATCGGCCGGCGCGAGGAGCGCAAGATTCTCATGGTGATCTCGGACGGCGCCCCGGTCGACGATTCGACGCTGTCGGTGAATAACGGTTCCTATCTGGAACGCCACCTGCGCCAGATGATCGGCTGGATCGAGAACCGCTCGCCGGTCGAACTTTGCGCGATCGGCATCGGCCACGACGTGACCCGCTATTATCAGAAGGCGGTGACGATCATGGACGTCGAGCAGCTCGGTGGCACGATGGTGGAACAGCTTGCGGGGTTGTTTGATTTAGAAACGCGCTAGGCGCGTTTGCCCTCAAACGCCGGGCGCAGGGCCTCCGCCCTGCTTGGCTTCCTCGCATAAGCTCGGGCGCGCGTTCGCGCTTGCGGAGCCCTGACGGGCTCCGAGGCAGAACTCAAGCATCGGGATGCGTAGCGTCCCGCAAGGCCGAACGGCTGTCCGAGCTTATGCGAGGAGCCAAGGGAGCGGATGCGACCGCCGGCGCCTGAGGCCTAACAAAAAACCCTTCACTTTTTCCGCTGTGCGGAAAAAGTGAAGGGCCGCCAGCTCCTCCAGCGAGGCTGACGACCCTTCTCCCCACAACGCCACGCGGGGAAGCTGTCTTGCTTTAGCAGTTACGGTCGATGGCGCGTCCAGCGAGGGCGCCTACGCCAGCGCCGATGATGGCGCCGGTGGTGCCGTCGCCGCGGTCATAGCGGCCATTGCCGATCTCGTTGCCGAGCAGGCCGCCGGCGATCGCGCCGAGGATCGTGCCGCCGGTGCCCTTGTCGCGGCAGCGGCCGCGATAATAGTCCCGGCCGCCATAATAGCGCCCACGATCGGCATAATAGCGGCGGTCGCCATAATAACGGTCGCCCCGATATTGGCGGCCATAATGGTCGCGATCATGCCGGACCTGCTCGTAGCGGCCGCCATAATATTGTGCTTCGGCAGCAACCGGGGCCACTGCGGTGACAACGGCCGCGGAAGCAGCGGCGGCCATGAGAAACTTGCGCAACATAAAAACCTCCTTGTCTCAACCGCGCGCTCCGCCGATGCGGAACCCGTCGAAACGGCCAACAGGGCCCGATCGATGAGACGCTTATTCCATGATTCGCGTGAGCCCTTGCTGAACGCGTCTGTTGGCGATTGTTCATCTTCCTCAATCGCTTCGGCGCGGCGGTAGCGCCCGTAATTTCCTTGGGGAATCGCCCCTGAGCCTTTATCGGCCCCGCCATGAAGAAGGCGCTGGCCGCATTGCTGTTCTGTCTATTGCCGGGGTCGGCGGGCTTTCCCCAGGCGTCCGACGTTCCGGTGATCGCGACGCCGGTGCCGATCGACCCCGACGATCCGGCGCACCGCGTCTTCGGGCGGCTGCGCTATGTCGCCGGATGGCACCTGACCAGCCGCCAAGGCAATTTCGGCGGCTATTCGGCATTGCGCGTCGACGGTGACGAGGTGCTCGCGCTCGCCGATACCGGCGACCATATGCGCTTCCGCTTGTCGCCATCGGGCGAGGTCAGCGGCACCCGCTTCGGCCGGCTCACCGCTCTGCCGTCCGATCGCGGCGACCGGGGCGATCGCGATTCCGAATCGATGACCATCGGGCCCGAGGGCGACATCTGGGTCGGCTTCGAATATCGCAACGCGATCCTGCGATACGGACCGGACTTCAAGGAACTTCGCGGCATGGCCTTTCCGCCCGCGATGCGGAACTGGTCACGCAATTCGGGGCCGGAGGCGATGGTGCGGCTCGATGGCGGGCGATTCGTGGTGTTCGCCGAGGGGCAGGCAATCGCGCCGCATGTCCATCTGGCGCTGATGTTCCCGAGCGATCCTACCAATCCCAAGAACGTGCCCTTCCGCTTCGGCTATCGTCCCCCGCTCGGCTATGTTCCGACCGACGCGCAGCAATTGCCTGACGGCCGCATCGTCGTGCTCCACCGCCACTTCAGCCTGTTCGACGGCTTCTGGACCGCGATCAGCATCGTCGATCCTGCCGATATAAAGCCCGACGCCACCGTGACCGGCGAATTGATCGCCGAACTCAAGCCACCGCTCAATGTCGACAATATGGAGGGCATCAGCGTCACCCGCGAAGGCGGGCGGACGATGCTGTGGATCATCTCCGACGACAATCAGGTGCCGATCGAGCGGACGCTTTTGCTGAAGTTCGAACTTATGGACAGCCCTCGGCAATAGCGCGCTGCCCTATCCATTATCGTCATTCCCGCGAAGGCGGGAATCCACCGGCGAACGCACTCTGAACCACGAGAGTCTCGACCAAGCGGCCAGATGGATTCCCGCTTTCGCGGGAATGACGGTGGGAAGGGCGGTCTATAATCCAGACAAGACGAAAGCCGGACCGCTAGGCGATCCGGCTTTCGTCTCTCTCGTTTCCGCCGAGGCGGAAGAAATCTTAAGCGGCAGCCTGCTGCTTCTTGGCGATCTCGCGCTTCAGGCGGCGTGCGCGCAGCGAGAGCGAGTCGTCCGAGGTCTTGAGCAGCCAGTTGTCGAGGCCGCCGACATGCTCGACCGAACGCAGGCCGTGGGTCGAGACCTTCAGCTTGACGCCCTTGCCGAGCGAATCGGAGATCAGCGTCACATTCTGCAGGTTCGGCAGAAAGGTCCGCTTGGTCTTGTTGTTGGCATGGGACACGTTGTGGCCCACTTGGCGGCCCTTGCCGGTCAGCTCGCAGATGCGCGACATTGTACTTCGTCCTGATGTTCGGGTTGCCCGGAAAGTCGCGGCGGATAGCGGCGATGCGGAGATTCGTCAAGCCGCGCGTCCGGCGCGATGCAACTCTCCGGCAGAACGAACGTTGTTGGGGCTCCGATATCATTTATCCGAGGAGTGCCCAAGGTGAACACGACCCGCGAGCATTATAATGAATATCCCGCGCGCAATAACGGCGCCCGGGTTGGCATCATCGTTGCCGTCATCGCCGTCCTGGCGGTCATCGCGGCTTTCGCCTTCGGGCTGATCGACATCAACCAGACCAAGGAGATGAAGGCTCCCGAGGTTTCGGTTCAGGGCGGCCAGGCCCCGGCGTTCGACGTCGACACCGCCAAGGTCGATGTCGGCACCAAGCAGACCGATATCACCGTGCCCAAGGTCGAAGTCGGCACCACCAAGGAAGACATCAAGGTCCCGACGGTCGACGTCCAGAAGGCCAACTAATCCATGGCGCGGCAGCAGATATCGGCGGCTCCCATCTCGCCTTGGGCGCTGGTGGCCGCGATCCTGCTGCCGCCGCTCGGCGTATTTCTTGCGCGCGGGATTACCCCCGCATTCTGGCTGACGGTGGTTCTGACCGTGATCGGCTGGCTTCCAGGCGTCGTTCTGGCGCTGGTTCTGCTTCTAATTCCCGAACGCATCCCCATCCGCTAGCGCTGCGTCGAATCGCCCCGTACAGCGGGGGCGATGAACCTTTTGCTGCCCTATCCAATGCGGCTCGCGCTCGATCTCGCGATCGAAGCGGCGGCCAGCGGCGAAGTGCCGGTCGGCGCCGTGGTCATGCGCGGTGACGATGTGATCGCCGCCGCTGCCAACCGGATGAGCCGGGGTGCCGATCCCACCGCCCATGCCGAGATGGAAGCGATCCGCGCCGCCTCCGCGCGATTGGGCGCGCAGCGGCTCGACGATTGTGATCTCTATGTCACGCTCGAGCCCTGCGCGATGTGCGCGGGCGCGATATCGCACGCGCGGCTGCGGCGGCTCTATTATGGCGCGGACGATCCCAAGGGCGGGGCGGTGGTCCATGGGCCGCGCTTCTTCGCGCAGCCGACCTGTCATCACCGCCCCGAAATCTATGGCGGGATCGGCGAGGTCGAATCGGCCGATCTTCTGCGCAGCTTCTTCGCGGCGAGGCGATGAGGCCCCGCCGCGATGGCCTTGTTCAGACGTTGGTGTCTTTCACGGGCACGATCTTGATCTCGACTCGCCGGTTCTTCTGCCGCCCCTCGACCGTCGCGTTGGACGCGATCGGCTGGCGCGAGCCGAAGCCCTGGGTGCCGATCCGCGCCGCCGCGACGCCATGGCCCGACAAATAGTTCGACACCGCCTCGGCGCGGTTGCGCGACAGCGGCTCGTTGATGGCGTCCGACCCCGTCGAATCGGTATGGCCATACACGTCGACATAGGTCTGGTTATATTCGGCCAGCGTCGCGGCCACCTTGTCGAGCGTGTCGCGGAACTGCGGCTCGATCGCATAGCTGTTGGTGGCGAAGGTGATGCCCGATGGCATGTTGAGCAGAAGCTCGTCGCCCTGGCGGACGACGTCGACACCGGTGCCGGCGGTCTGCTGGCGCAGCTTGGCCTCCTGGCGATCCATATAGGCGCCGATTGCGCCGCCGGCGATTGCGCCGATGCCCGCGCCGACGATGGCCTCGGTGCGGTTGTGCTTGCCGCCGACCAGCGCGCCCGCGCCCGCGCCCAGCGCGGTGCCGGCCAGCGCGCCGATAGCCGCCTTGGACAATGTGCGTTCGCCGGTCTCGGGATTGGTGACGCAGCCCGCCAGCAGCGTCGACGCCGCCAGGATGGCTATCGCCGTTTTGGTCCGTCGCATCGATGTCTCCTATTGATCGTGAAGGGGTCCGGGCAGAACCGATCAGCGCGCGAATTGTTGCACATCCGTCCTGAACGGCAGCGGATGGTTGTGAAATTCTGAAATCCACGGCATGAACGTCGCCAGCGCCATGCCGCAGCCTGTCCCCCCATCCCCATTTCCCTGGTTCGACCTGGTGGTGATCATCGCCCTCGTCGCGCTCAACGGCCTGTTCGCGATGTCCGAACTCGCGATCGTCTCGGCGCGCCGCGCCCGGATGGAGGCGATGGCGCGCGCGGGCCGCCGCGGTGCGCGGACCGCGATCGATCTCGCCGCCGATCCCGGCAAATTCCTCTCAACCGTCCAGATCGGCATCACCCTGATCGGCATCCTCGCCGGCGCCTATTCGGGGGCGAGCTTGGGCGGGCCGGTCGGTGAGCGCCTCGCGCTGCTTGGCGTGCCCGCCGAAAGCGCGCCCGAAATCGGCTTCGGCCTGGTGATCGCGGTGACGACCTTCGCCTCGCTGATCGTCGGCGAACTCGTGCCCAAGCAGTTCGCGCTGCGCGCGCCCGAGCCGATCGCCGCGGTAATGGCGGTGCCGATGCTGTGGCTGTCGCGGCTGACCGCACCCTTCGTCTGGCTGCTCGACCGGACGAGCGCGCTGATCTTCGCGATCCTCGGCCTCGACCGCGAGACCGAGAACCATGTCACAGCGGAGGAGCTTCACCTGATCGTTGCCGAGGCATCGTCGGCCGGGGTGATCGAAGAGAGCGAGCGCGCGATCATCTCGGGCGTGGTGCGCCTCGCCGACCGCCCGGTGCGCGAGGTGATGACACCGCGCACCGAGGTCGAATGGATCGACATCAACGCTGATCCGGAGACGATCCGCGCCCAGATTGCCAGGATGCCGCACAGCCGCATGCCGGTGGCGGAGGGGTCTGTCGACGAGATCATCGGCGTGGTCCATTCGCGCGACCTTGTCCGGGTCCTCGTCGATGGCGGGCCGATCGACCTGCGCGCGATCATGCGCAAAGGGCTTTCGATCCCCGATCATGTCGATGCGATGGATGTGCTGAAGGCGCTGCGCGAAGCCGAAGTGCCGATGGCCTTCATCCATGACGAATATGGCCATTTCGAAGGGCTGGTGGCACCGGCCAATCTGCTCGCCGCGATCGCCGGGGAATTCGCGTCGGATCAGGATCAGGACACCGATCCGCCGCTGGTCGAGCGCGACGACGGCAGCTGGCTGATCTCGGGCACGCTCGCCGCGGATACGATGGCCGACCGGCTCGACATTCACCTGCCCGAGGACCGCGATTTCGCGACCGCCGCGGGCTTCGCCCTGTGGCGGCTCAAGCATTTGCCCACCACCGGCGAGTCGTTCAGCCACAAGGGCTGGCGGTTCGAGGTGGTCGACATGGATGGCCGGCGTATCGACAAATTGCTTGCGACTCCGACGAAAACCGGGCGCTGACCCTCCAAGGTTCCGCGAAATATCCCGTGGAGCGGGCGTCTCGTCGAAAAAAATGCTCCGAATTCGACCGGGACCCATTTTTTTCAGCTTTTCACGCCAGTTTCCAATTGCCCGAACGAAAAACGCCGCGCACAAGAGGCGCCTTGCGCTGCCCCGGCGGCGTAAAGCCAGTTTATCAAGCAAAGACCAGGAGTGATCATGAACACTGCCGACATCGCAGGCGTCGTCGCCGCCGAACAGGGTATCGATAAGGCCGCCGCCAAGCGCGTCATCGACGCCACCCTCAAGGCGATCACCGACGCCGCCAAGAAGGGTGACGAAGTTTCGCTGCCGGGCTTCGGCAAGTTCAAGGTCGCCAACCGTCCGGCGCGCGAAGGCCGCAACCCGGCCACCGGCGCGACCCTGACGATTGCGGCGTCGAAGAAGGTCTCCTTCACGCCGGCCAAGGCGCTCAAGGATGCGCTGAACGGCTGATCCGGATCGGCGGCGTCTCCAGCGCCGCCGTCATCGGTACGGACAAGGGGCGGCAGCGATGCCGCCCCTTGTTTTGTCTGGAGTGGGTGTCGGCGCCGCAATCGGGCCCGACACATGTCATGCCCTGCTCCAGCCCACATCATCTGTGCGCCTCTGGCCTGCCGCTGATTTCAGTTGATGCCGACGTGGGTGGTGGAGCTGAGGGGAATCGAACCCCTGACCTCTGCAGTGCGATTGCAGCGCTCTCCCATCTGAGCTACAGCCCCGCACGTCCGGGCGCTTCCTCTAGCCGCAGCGCGAAGCGGATGCAACAGCGCAAAATCGCCGGATGCCAACTTCGGTTTGTCGCCCGCCACTCCGGCGAACGGCCCGTCCGTCGCACCTCCCCACTCGCCTCAAACTCCGGAACAGCGCCGCACCGCGAGACGTTTTTCCGCCTCTGCCGCACGGTCGCGCCGCAGCGCTGCCGAAGGCAAAGCCAGTCACAGGAGGAGGATGCCATGGGCTACGAACGCTATACCCGACGCGACTACAGTGATTATGCCGACCGTGCCTATCGCGGGCGCGACCGCGACGATTATCGCGATCGCGATTACCGGGAGCGCGAGCGCGGATATGGCCGCCCGCGCGATTATGACGATGACCGCGGTTTCTTCGAGCGCGCGGGCGACGAGGTTCGCAGCTGGTTCGGCGATGAGGAGGCGGAGCGCCGCCGCCGCTGGGACGAGCGTGTCCAGGAGCGCGACGACGAACGCCGCTATGGCGAGCGCCGCTATCCGGAGGGCGGCCGCTATGCCGATACGTCGCGCTATGGCGGCGGCGGGTTTGCCGCGGGCTATGGCTATAGCGCAGGCGGAGACTATGGCGCGGGCCGGGGCGCGGGCGCAACCAGCACCTATGGGCTGGGATCGCGCGGCGATCATGATGGCTGGGGCCAGGACCCCAATTACAGCGCATGGCGCCGCCGTCAGGTCGAGGCGCTCGACCGCGACTATGCCGAATATCGCCGCGAGAATGAGAGCCGATTCCATGACGACTTCGGCAGCTGGCGCAATCGGCGCCAGACCCAGCGGCAGTCGCTCGGGCAGGTACAGGAGCATCAGGAAGTCGTTGGATCGGACGGTGCGCATATCGGCACGGTCGATCACGTCCGCGGCGACCGCATCCTGCTGACAAAGACCGACAAGGATGCCGGCGGTCACCATCATTCTATCCCTTCGGCGTGGATCGTCGAGGTCGGCGACAAGGTTCGCATCAATCGCACCGCCGCGCAGGCACAGTCCGCATGGAAGGACGAGGAGGGCAATGACGGCCCGCATAACCTCAACCGGGCCTTTGCGGGCACCTACTGATCGATCTTTCGATCAGACGAAAGGGCCGGTCCTCGACCGGCCCTTTTTGCTGAATGGGTGCGTTGGCCCTTGATGCGGTGCAGCATAAGGCCCAGATTGGCGGCATGGCTGACGCCGACTCCGTCAAGCACGCCGCGACCGGCATGCCGCTGCCCGACCAGGTAGCGCTCGTGCTGCAGGGCGGCGGCGCGCTCGGCGCCTTTCAGGTCGGCGTGTTCGAAGCGCTGCACGAAACCCGCATCGACATCGACTGGGTGGCGGGCATATCGATCGGCGCGGTCAACGCCGCTATCATCGCTGGCAATCCGCCCGAACGGCGGCTCGCACGGCTCCATGCCTTCTGGGATCATATCACCTGCGCATTGCCCGCCCTGGCGGTGCTCAACGGCGATTATGGCCGCGAGGCTCTTCATCTGACTGCTTCGGCGATGGTGATGGCGTTCGGCGTGCCGGGTTTCTTCCGGCCGCGCCTGCTCTCACCTTTCCTCGCGCCCGATGGTTCGCCCGAGGCGCTGAGCTTCTACGACAGCAGCCCGCTTGCCGAGACGCTCGACGAGCTCGTCGACTGGGATTTGCTCAACCATGGCCCGATTCGCCTGTCGGTCGGCGCGGTCGAGGTCGAAAGCGGCAATTTCCGCTATTTCGACAACCGCACCGACCGGATCGACGCCCGGCACATCATGGCCTCCGGGGCGCTGCCGCCAGGCCTCCCCCCGGTCGAGATAGACGGCAAGCTGTGGTGGGACGGCGGTCTCGTCTCGAACACCCCGCTCAGCCATATCGTCGATCACCAGCAGGGCGACATGCTGGTGTTTCAGGTCGATCTTTTCTCAGCGGCGCAGGAGCGGCCCGCGACGATGCTCGACGTCGTTGCGCGCGAGAAGGAGATCCGCTTTTCGAGCCGTACCCGCCAGATATCCGATCAGCTGATCCGCAGCCGCGCCGAGCATCAGCGGATCGCCCGGCTGCTCGACAAGCTGCCGCCCGACATGGCCGCCGATCCCGACGTCGTCGCGTTGCGCGCTGCGTCGCTCGAATCGAGCCTCAGCCTCGTCCAGCTGATCTATCGTGCGAACCGCTGGGAAGGCGGCGCGCGCGACTATGAATTCTCGCAGCGAACGATGCGGGACCATATCGCCGCAGGCCGCGCGGCGATCGCCGAGACTATGACGAAGTCGGGCCTGATCGCGCGCAATATCTATGACGGCCAGACCGCCGCCTTCGATCTCATCAGCCGCTAATCTTCACGGAGAATCATCCATGTTCCTCAAGGGCAAGACCGCGCTCGTCACCGGCTCCACCTCGGGCATCGGCCTCGCTTATGCGAAGGCGCTGGCCGCGGAGGGCGCGAATATCGTCATCAACGGTTTCGGCGAGGAGGCGGCGATCGAGGCCGAGCGCCAGGGCCTCGAGACGCTGAGCGGCGCGCGCGCCGCCTATAGCGCGCACGACCTGACCAAGCCCGACCAGATCGAAGCGATGATGGCGGGGGCGATCGCGGATTTCGGCGGGATCGACATCCTCATTAACAATGCCGGCGTCCAGCATGTCGCTCCGGTCGAGGAATTCCCGGTCGACAAATGGGACCTGATCATCGCGCTCAACCTGACAAGCGCCTTCCACACCACCCGGCTGGCGCTGCCGGGGATGAAGGCGCGCAAATGGGGGCGTATCATCCAGACCGCCTCGGCGCATTCGCTGGTCGCCTCGCCGTTCAAATCGGCCTATGTCACCGCCAAGCACGGCATCGCCGGCTTCACCAAGACGGTCGCGCTCGAAACCGCGACCTTCGGCATCACCGTCAACTGCATCAGCCCCGGCTATGTCTGGACCCCGCTGGTCGAAAAGCAGATTCCAGATACGATGAAGGCGCGCGGCATGACCAAGGAGCAGGTGATGAACGACGTGCTGCTCGCCAGCCAGCCGACCAAGCAGTTCGTCACCGTCGAACAGGTCGCGGCGATGGCGCTGTTTCTGTGCCGCGACGAGGCGGCTGGAATCACCGGCGCGAACATGTCGATCGATGGCGGCTGGACGGCGCAGTAGGTGTTTCAGCAAAGCTGAAACGTGCGGGCTGGTGCCCCACATCCGCGAGAGCGGATCAAAAAAGCGCCGCTTGCCAATTGCGGTCGAGGCGGGCAGGCTGGCTTTTTAGGGGCGAGAGGAGACGATCGCTTTGCCGCAGCCGAAAGCCCTGCTGGCTATTGCCGCGCTGTCGCTGCTCGCCGGTTGCGGGTCGAAGAGGCTCGAACCCAAACACCCCAGGCCGCAGCCAAACGACTGGCGGCAGATCGCCTCCGCCGCCGATCGCGACCGCGTCGCCCGATGGCGGCAGGCCTGGATCACCGGGCTCGACAAGGCAACCGGCGCGGGCAACGCTGCGCAGATTGCCGCGCAAGGGCCGCTGCTCAAGCCCGATCTGCCCCTTGATGATCCGGTGTTGCCGCCGGGCGATTATCGGTGCCGCACCTTCAAGCTGGGCGCGCAGAGCGACGGGCTGCTAAACTATGTCGCCTATCCCTTCTTCACCTGCCGGGTCAGTGCGGAGGAAGGGCGCATCCATTTCGCCAAGATCGATGGGTCGCAGCGCCCGGTCGGCGACATCTTCCCCGATGAGGCGCGGCGGATGATCTTCCTTGGATCGATGATGCTGGGGGACGAGACGCGCCCGCGCCCCTATGGCCGCGATGCGGAGCGTGACATGGCCGGCATCGTCGAACGCGTCGGCCCCTATCGCTGGCGCATCGCCTTTCCCTATCCGCGATGGGAATCGATGATCGACATTCTCGAACTCGTGCCGAAGGAATGAGATGAAAATCGCCCTGCCGCTGATCGCGCTTGCCACGATGCTGTCCCCGGCCCCGGCCTACGCCGATCCGCTTCAGCAGGCGATCGCCGCGGACATGCCCAGCCTGATCGCCATCTACCGCGACCTCCATGCCAATCCCGAACTGGGTTTCAAGGAGACCCGTAGCGCCGGGATCATGGCGGCGGAGGCCAAGAAGGCGGGGTTCGAGGTGACTATCGGTGTGGGCGGTACCGGCGTCGTCGCGGTGATGAAGAACGGGCCGGGTCCGGTGCTTATGCTGCGCGCCGACATGGATGCCCTGCCGGTGACCGAGGCGACCGGCGTTCCCTATGCCAGCCGCACCAAGGGCGTGATGCACGCCTGCGGCCATGACACCCATATGACCAGCTGGATCGGCATCGCCCGGCGGATGGCGGCGATGAAGTCCAGCTGGTCGGGCACGCTGGTGATGATCGGCCAGCCCGCCGAGGAGATCGGCTCGGGCGCGCGCGCCATGCTCAAGGACGGCCTGTTCACCCGCTTCCCCAAGCCCGACGTGGCGATCGCCTTCCACGATTCGGCCAGCCTGCCGGCGGGCACGATCGGGGTGGTCGACGGCTACATCATGGCCAATGTCGATTCGGTCGATGTGCTGGTGAAGGGTGTCGGTGGCCATGGCGCCTATCCGCATCTCGCCAAGGATCCGATCGTCATCGCGTCGCGGATCGTCACCACCTTGCAGACGCTGATCTCGCGCGAGACCGATCCCCTTGCCTCCGGCGTGGTCACGGTCGGCAGCTTCCAGGCGGGCACCAAGCACAACATCATCCCGCCCGAAGCGCGGCTGCAGATCACGGTGCGTTCCTATGAGCCCGAGGTGCGGCAGCATCTCCTCGACGGGATTGACCGTATCGCGAAGGCCGAGGCGATGGCGGCCGGGATGCCGGACGATGCCTTGCCCGTAGTGACGCGCACCGACGACAACACCCCCGCTACCTTCAACACCCACGACATCACCGGGAAACTGACCGGCCTGTTCGTCACGCGTTTCGGCCAGGACCGGGTGCGCACGACCAAGCCGCAAATGGGCGGCGAGGACTTCAGCCGCTATTATCTCGCCGACAAGTCGATCCAGTCGATGCTGTTCTGGGTCGGCGGCGTGCCGAAGGACAAGTGGGACGCGGCCAAGGGTGACATCACCAGGCTGCCCTCGATCCACAGCCCCTTCTGGGCCCCCGACGCCGAGGCGGTGATCAGCACCGCCGTCGATGCGATGACGTCCGCCGCTATGTCGGTGCTGAAAAAATAACTCCTCTCCCATTGGGGGAGAGGGGCGTTACGCGGCCAGCGTCTCCGCGATCATCGCGGCGAGCTGGTCGATCCGATAGGGCTTGGAAATCACCGGGGCGTCGGCGAAGCCACTGCTGGCCGGCAGCCCGTCATAGCCGGTGGCGAAGATGAAGCGCTTGCCGCTGTCGCGCAGGTGGCGCGCAACGGGCAGGCTGTCCTCGTCCTTCAGGTTGAGGTCGAGCAGCGCGATGTCGAAATCGGTATCCTGCGCCCGGGCCAGCGCCTCGGCGACGGTGCCCGCGACCGCGGCCGTCGTGCAGCCGACCTCGTCGAGCATGTCTTCCGCCGTCATCGCGATGATCGTATCGTCTTCGACGATCAGGACCCGCGTTCCCGATGGGGGTTGGCTCAACGTCAATATCCTTGTTTACGCCCCCCGACGCGCATGTGATGGCCCAGAATGGCCGCCCGTGCAATTGCTCTTGGGTAAATTGAACCCCAACGGTCCGATTTCCGCTTGGGCGAAACGGTAACGCCCGCCAGGCTGTTGGGCCTGGCGGGCGTTTCTCTTCCTCCCCAGGAAAAGCTCGGTGGCCGCAGTGGCTTACAAGCTGGAGGGAACGGCTTGTTGCGGCGAGATCAGGTTCACGGCGTTTGTAACGGGGAAATCCGATCGGATGCTATAATTCCGTTCTGGATTTTGATGTCCAACTGTGGCGCCAACTGATAAGAGTCATGTAATTTTGTAAGAACCTTACTAGGTGGAAACGGAGCGGGGCATGGCCAAGCAGGGGATATTGGCGGGGCCGCGGATCAAGCGGTTGCGACGGGACCATGCCCTGACCCAGCAGACCATGGCCGAAATGCTGGGCATTTCCGACAGCTATCTCGCGCTGATCGAAGGGAATCGCCGCCCGCTGACGGCGGGCCTGATTCTCCGCCTCGCCGAACTGTTCGACTTCGACATCCGCAGTCTCAGCCAGGAAGAGCCCGGCGGCGGCGCGGCGGCGATGCGGCGGCGGCTGTCCGATCCGCTATTCGCCGGCATTTCGGTCGACCGCGCCGAGCTGGAGGCGTGGATCGACAATGCCCCCGCCGCCGCCGAGGCTTTCGCTCGTCTGTTCGACCGCTGGCGCGAAGGCGGGGGAACCGGGGGCGACCAGGAGTCGGGGCCGGTCCGTGCGGCGCGCCGTGAGATAGAGCGCTGGCGCAATCATTTCGCCGACCTCGACGCCCACGCCGAAGCGCTGGCCGACGAACTCCGCATCGGCGCGGGCGATCTCTATGGCGCGATCGCCGAGCGGCTCCGGGTCAAGCACCAGCTCACCATCCGCATCCTGCCGTTCGATGTGATGCCCGATCGGCTTCGCCGGCTCGATCTCCACGCGCGCCAGCTCCAGCTGTCCGAACTGCTCGACCCCGCCGCGCGCAGTTTCCAGGCGGCGTTCCAGCTCGCCCAGATCGAGGCCAAGGCCGAAATCGACGCGCTGGTCGCGGGGGCGGCGTTCGGCGACCGCGCTGCCGAGCGCCTTTATCGCCGCCACGTCACCTCTTATTTCGCCGCCGCGCTGATGATGCCCTATGGCCGCTTCCTGCGCGCATGCGAGGGGACCGGTTACGATATCCAGCTGCTTCAGCGGCGGTTCGGCGCGGGTTATGAGCAGGTCGCGCACCGGCTCACCACGTTGCAGCGCGTCGGCGCGCGCGGCCTGCCCTTCTTCATGCTGCGGATCGACCGCGCCGGGCAATTATCCAAGGGCTATGCTGGGGCCAGCGGCTCGGCGCTGATCGACACGGTGCACCGCTGCCCGCTCTGGGCGATTCACCATGGCTTCGAACAACATGGCCGCCTGGTCTGCCAGCTCGCCGAACTCGAAGACGGCACGCGCTGGTTCACCATCGCGCGCAGCGTGCGTCATCATGGCGGCGCGGCGGGCATCCAGCAGGCGGAGCATGTCGTCGCTCTGGGGCTGGCCGCCGAACATGCCGGATCGCTGGCGCTGGCGCGGGGGATCGATCTTGCCGGTCCGGCCGAACCGATCGGTCTGGGCTGCACCCATTGCCAGCGGCCCGACTGTCTCCAGCGCGCCGCGCCGCCGATCGGCCGGGTGCTGACGATCAACGATCGCGAACGCGGGCTCGCCCCCTTCACCTTCGCAGGTGATTGAGGGCGATCAGAACGGCACGTCGAGCGTGTCGTGGCCCTTGGCCTTGAGCGCCTCGACGACCCGCTTCACCTCCTGGCTGCTGCCGCGCGGCAGGATCATCACGGCATCGCGTGTCGCGACGACGATCAGGTCGTGGACGCCCACCGTCGTCACCACCGGCCCCTCGCTGCGGATCAGGCAGTCGCGCGTGTCGATCGCGACGACATCGCCATGCACGACGTTGCCCTGATCGTCGGCCGTGCCAAGCATGTGCAGCGCATCCCAGCTGCCGACGTCCGACCAGCCCATCTCGACCGGCACCACCGCGACCTTCGGGGCCTTCTCCATCACCGCATAGTCGATCGATTCGGACCGGCTGGCGAGGAAGCTGGCGGCTTCCGGGCGGATCAGCGCCCCCTCGCGCCCGGCTGCGGCGAGCGAGGCGCGGACCGATGCGACCATCGCGGGTTCATAGTCCTCCAGCGCCTTCAGAAAGGCGTCGGCGCGGAACAGGAAGATGCCGCCATTCCAGCTGTAATTGCCCGCCGCCACATAAGCGGCGGCGCGATCGGCGTCGGGCTTCTCGACGAAGGCCTCGACCTTCTGCACGCCCGGGGCGATCGTCTCGCCACGGCGGATATAGCCATAGCCGGTTTCGGGCTTGTCGGGGGTGATGCCGAAGGTGACGAGCCAGCCCTGGTCGACCATCGGCATCGCTGCCTCGATCGCGCGGTGGAAGGCGGCGCAGTCGTCGATGACATGGTCGCTCGGCATCACCAGCAACACCGCGCCGGGCGCCGCCTCGATCGCCGCCAGCGCGATCGCGGGGGCGGTGTTGCGGCCGGCGGGCTCGAGGATGATCGCCGCGGGCGGGTTCTCGGCCATCTGTGCGGCGATCTCGTCGGCATGCAGCGCGTTGGTGACGACGATCGCCGGGCCGAATCGCGCGCTGTCGATACAACGCGCCGCGGTCATCTGCAGCATCGTCCGGTCGCTGGTCAACGCGAGCAATTGCTTGGGCTTGCGCGAGCGCGACAGCGGCCACAGCCGGGTGCCCGAACCACCGGAGAGAATGACGGGCGTTATCAAGGAGGTGGAAATGGCTGGCTCCATGGTCCAGAAGGAGGGGTCGTTATCGGAACCTAACCGATGGGCGGCAAGGGGGTTTCATGTGTGGGGGTATGAAACCGTGATGTGGCGTCCGTCATGATCAGGTTGTTCAAACATTATATCGCCTATCCGGTGCTGGTGCTGTGCGTGGCGGATTTCGCCGTGCTGCTGCTGGCGGCGGAGGCGGGATGGGTGTTCCGCCTGCGCCAGATCGGCATCGACCCGGGGTCGCTCTGGGATCGGATCCCGCAGCTGCTGACCTTTGCGTTGGCGATCCAAGCGGCGATGATCGGGGTCGGCGTCTACAGCGCCGAATCGATGCAGGCCTTCCGCTTCGCGGCTGCGCGGCTGCTGGTCGCCATCTCGCTGGGCGTGATCCTCATCTCGCTGCTCTATTTCATCGCGCCGGGCATCACCCTGTGGCGATCCAACTCGCTCTATTCAATGGCGATGTCGGTCGTGCTGCTGATGGTGGTGCGCGTGCTGCTCGGCGGCTTCGTCAGCGGCGACATGTTCAAGCGCCGCATCCTGCTGCTCGGCGCGGGGCGGCGGGCAAAGCGCGTCGTCGATCTGGAGCGGCGGATCGGCGCGGGATTCCTGATCGCCGGATGCGTCGACATGAAGGACGCCCCAGCGCAGGTCGAAACCGCGATCTGCCGCACCGATGTCGGAAGCCTCGCCGATCTGGTCGATGCGACCGAGGCGAACGAGGTCGTTCTCGCGCTCGACGAACGGCGCAACACCGTGCCGGTCGATGCGCTGCTGCGGCTCAAGACCACCGGCGTCCACGTCACCGACATATCGGACTTTCTGGAGCGCGAGACCGGACGGATCGATCTCGATACGGTGCGGCCCTCCTGGCTGATCTTCTCGGACGGCTTCTCCTCGGGCCGCCAGCTGTCGATGATCCTGAAGCGCGGCTTCGATCTCATCGTCAGCGCGCTGCTGCTGCTGATCGCCTCGCCGATCATCCTCGTCGCCGCGCTGATCGTGAAGCTCGACAGTGCCGGCCCGGCCTTTTACCGTCAGGTCCGCGTCGGCCGCTATGGCGAAACCTTCGAGATATTGAAGCTGCGCTCGATGCGCCAGGACGCCGAGGCGGGGGGCGCCGCGATCTGGGCGCAGAAGGGCGATCCGCGCGTCACCCGCATCGGCCGCATCATCCGCCTGATCCGGGTCGACGAACTGCCGCAGATGTGGACGGTGCTGAAGGGCGACATGAGCTTCGTCGGCCCCCGGCCCGAGCGGCCCGAATTCGTCGCGGAGCTCGAAAAGCAGATCCCCTTCTATGCCGAGCGGCACATGGTGAAGCCGGGCATCACCGGCTGGGCGCAGATCAACTATCCCTATGGCGCGAGCCTCGACGATGCCCGCCACAAGCTCGAATATGATCTTTACTACACCAAGAATTACAGCCCCTTTCTCGACCTGCTGATCATCCTCCAGACATTGCGCGTACTGATCTGGGCGGAAGGGGCTAGGTAAGGGTCTGTCCTGATAGTTGGAGATGGCCGTGACGGTCGTAGATTGGCGCCAGGGTAGGAGAGAGGAGGGAGCGATGGAGGTTCATCATAACCGACGATCGACGCCCTCCTGGCGCCAATCTACGGCCGCCCGAAGGGTTGCCCTGAGAAGGGCGCCGGCGGCGTCGAACTTCTTGCCGGGGGCAGCCAGCCCCGGCTGCGCAGTCCTCCTTGCCGGCGCCCTTCTCAGGGCAATCCCGGCCATCTCGAACTATCAGGACAGACCCTAATGGCGCGGGGTCTCGAAGCGGCGATGCTCGGCCAGCAGGCCGATCTTTCCCCGCTTCAGAACACCTTCGTTCCCGAGCCGATCATCCTAGCCGCGGTCCAGTGGGGCCATGCGCTCGCGGCGTTCATGTTCGCCGCGCTGGTCGGCTGGCAGATGACCGTGCGCAACGGCGGGTCGCGCCGCCTCGCGCTGACTCTCGCCTGCGCGTTAACTGCCTTGTGGTGCGCGCTGGTGGCGCTCTTCGGGGCGGGCGGCATAGCGTCGAGCGTTGCCAAGAGTCTCGCCGACGCCGCATGGCTCGGTTTCCTGTTTGCGCTCCAGCCGCCGACCGCGACGGCGGGACCGCGCCGTCCGATGATCATCGGCATCTATGTTCTGCTCGGCATGCTGATCATCGGCGCGGTCGTGATCAAGACCCTGCCGCTCGCCTTCACCGGCAGCCCGCGGATCCAGGAGACACTGTTCCTCGCGGGCCAGTCGCTGCGCATCGCGATCGCGATCGGTGGGCTGTGCCTGCTCCACAATCTCTACACCGCCGCGCCGCCGGAGGCGCGCTGGGGGCTCGGTTCGCCGATGCTGGGGCTGGCGCTGATGTGGGGGTTCGATCTCAACCTCGCGACCGTCGCCTATCTGGTCAATGGCTGGCCGCTCGGCCTGTTCGCGCTGCGCGGCCTGATGATGGTGCTGCTCGCGCCGATGATGGTGACGGTCAGCCGGCTGGCCACGCTCGATCGCATGCGCGCCTCGCGGGGCGCGGGCTTCCAGACGCTCACGCTGGTGCTGTGCGGCGCCTATCTCGCGCTGATGGTGCTGGTGGCCCGCCTGCTGGCCGTCGCCGCCATGCAGGATCGCCTGCCCCAGTTCACCCTGGCGGCGGTTTTCGTCGCCTTCACCCTGTCCTTCTTCCCGTCGAGCCGCTACCGCCAGCGCTTCAAGAAGGCGGTCGCGCGCAATTTCTTCCAGCACCGCTATGATTATCGCGTCGAGTGGCGGCGCTTCACCGAGACTGTCGGCCAGCCGGGCGACGCCGCGCTGCCGCTGGCCGAGCGGACCGTGAAGGCAGTAGGCGACATCTTCGATTGCCCCGGCGGCCTGCTGATGCAGCGCGGCCCCGATGGCGGGCTGGAGGCGTCGGCGCGATGGAACTGGCCGATGCTTGAAGCGCCGCAGGCCGCCGGCTCGGCAGCGCTGGCGGATCATCTCCAGGCGCATGGCGACGTGATCGAGATCGAACGGCTGCGCCAGGGCGAGGAGCCTGCGGCGCTCCCGCTGATCCCCGAATGGATGATAGCGGAGGAACGCGCCTGGGCGCTGGTGCCGCTGATCCATTTCGACAGGCTGGTCGGCGCGGTGCTGCTCGAACGGCCGCTCGAACCGCGCCTGCTCGACGAGGAGGATCAGGACCTGCTCAGGGTGGCGGGACGGCAGGTGGCAAGCTATCTAGCCGAGGCGCGAGGACAGGAGGCGCTTTCGGATGCCCGCCGTTTCGATGAATTCAACCGGCGCTTCGCCTTCATCATGCACGACATCAAGAATCTCGTGAGCCAGCTCAGCCTCCTCGCCCGCAATGCCGAGCGCCATGCCGACAAGCCGGAGTTCCGCGCCGACATGATCGACACGCTGCGGAATTCGGTCGGCAAGATGAACGATCTGCTCGCGCGGCTGTCGCAGCATCACCGCTCGAAGCCCGACGAGCCCGAACCGCATTCGCTCCGCGCGCTGGCGGAGGAGATGCTGCGTGCCCGCACCAACGAGCATCCCGTGCTGATCAATGCGCGCGACGAGGTGATGGCGGTGGTCGATCCCGATCGCTTCGAACAGGCGCTGGGCCATCTCGTCCAGAACGCGATCGACGCCAGCCCCGAAGGCGCACCGGTCGAACTGACGATCGGCCGCCGCGGGCTGGAGGCGGTGGTCGAGGTCGCCGACCAGGGCTGCGGCATGTCGGCCGAGTTCATCCGGTCGCGGCTGTTCCATCCCTTCTCGTCGACCAAGGACGGCGGCTTCGGCATTGGCGCCTATGAGGCGCGCTCGATCATCGCCGGGATGGGCGGCCGGATCGAGGTGCAGAGCCGCGAGGGCGAGGGCAGCCGCTTCACCATCATCCTGCCGATGGCGGCGATCTTCGGCGGCGGGCTGCCGACGGCGGGTGCGGCGTGACGCCTATTCCGTCGTCATCCCCGCGGATGCGGGGATCCATAACCTCCGAAACGCAAGAGGCTCGAACGTCAGCGAATATGGATTCCCGCCTGCGCGGGAATGACGGCAAGAGGATTTGGGGGAGTCGCATATGAGCGGACCAAAACCCCGCCTGCTGATCGTCGAGGACGATGAGGGCCTGCAGAAGCAGCTGCGCTGGGCCTATGAGGATTATGAGGTCGTCTCGGCCACCAACCGTCAGGCGGCGATCGACGCGCTGCGCCATTACGAACCCGCCGTGGTCACGCTCGATCTCGGCCTGCCGCCCGATCCCGACGGCACGACCGAGGGCTTCGCGACGCTCGACGCGATCCTCGCGCTCAAGCCCGACACCAAGGTCATCGTCGCCTCGGGGCAGGGGCGGCGCGAAGGCGCGCTGCGCGCCATCGCCGCGGGGGCCTATGATTATTACCACAAGCCGGTCGACATCGACGAACTCGGCCTGATCGTCGCGCGCGCTTTCCAGCTCCACGATCTCGAACGGGAAAATGCCCGGCTCCAGGCGCAGGGCGACGGATCGGCGGCCGATGGCGGGCTGATCACGAACGACCCGGGCATGCTCAAGGTCGCCCGCACGATCGAGCGGGTGGCCAATACCGACGTCTCGGTGATGCTGCTCGGCGCGAGCGGCACCGGCAAGGAGGTGCTTGCGCGACTGCTCCACAACAAGAGCAAGCGGAGCGGCGGGGCCTTCGTCGCGATCAACTGCGCCGCCATCCCGGAAAATCTGCTCGAGGCCGAACTGTTCGGTTACGAGAAGGGCGCATTCACCGGCGCGATCAAGACCACCGAGGGCAAGATCGAACTGGCCGAAGGCGGCACCCTCTTCCTCGATGAGGTGGGGGATATCCCGTTTCCGCTCCAGGTCAAGCTGCTGCGCTTCCTCCAGGAGCGGGTGATCGAACGGATCGGCAGCCGCAAGGCGATCCCGGTCGACACGCGGATCGTCTGCGCGACCCACCAGAATCTCGACGCGATGATTGCCGAGAGCCGCTTCCGCGAGGACCTTTATTATCGCCTTGCCGAGATCGTCGTCCGCATCCCCGCCCTCGCCGAACGGCCGGGCGACGCGCTGCTGATCGCCAAGCTGCTGCTCAAGAAGCTGGCGCGCGACATGGACTCGCCGGTCAAGGGTTTCGCCCCCGACGCGCTGGCGGCGATCGACGGCTGGAGCTGGCCCGGCAATGTCCGCGAGCTGGAGAACAAGCTGAAGCGCGCGGTGATCATGGCCGACGGCAAGCTCGTCACCGCCGAGGACCTCGATCTCGTCCCCGAACGCGAGGATGGCGGCTTTTTGAACCTTAAGGCCGTCCGGGAGGTCGCTGACCGCAGCGCGATTACCCGCGCACTGGCGCGCAGCGAGGGGAATATCTCCAACGCCGCGAAGATGCTCGGGATCAGCCGGCCGACGCTGTATGATCTGCTGAAGCAGTACGGGATCGAGGTGTGATAATCCGGACGATTGCCCATATGCTGGCAGGCTGTGTGCTTGTGATGGCCAGCCTTCCGGCGATAGCTTGCACCGAGCCGGCGGCCGATCGACTAATCGTTTCTCGAGAAAGTCGAATCTTATGGAACGGCCGTGAGATCGATCGCTCAACGCTGATCCAATATCTTCAGGTCACGGATACGATGAACCCTGTGCCTATGCTTCATGTGGATTATCAGGTCGGTGCCAACTGTGCTGTTGTTAAAAATACCTTCCGGACGATCATACTGAACTCGAAAAGCAGGCCGGTGTTTTTTGGGAAGAAGGAAAGCCCTCCAGAGGGGCGTGGTTGTGCTGTTCCGGTTCGTAAGCCCAAAGGTAATAGGGGTGGGTGCGGATCCGGGGCATTCTACCTTCTCGTTCGGCCCTAGCTGTCTGAGATCAAGTCGGAGCGAGGTGTAATCCAAGCCAATCTCGTCACCCCAGCGAAGGCTGGGGTCCATGTCTCGTCTCCCCGATGACCATCGCAGGTGAAACAGCCATGGATGCCAGCCTGCGCTGGCATGACGGGGATTGTTGAATTATCGGGGCTCCCCATGACCGATCCCGATATCCTCGCCCGCATCGCCGACGCACTCGAACGGCTCGCGCCGCCGCCTGCGCCGCATGCCGATCCGTCGGCGCACGCCGCCTATGTCTGGCGCGACCATGGCCTGGCCGAGACGCGCGCCTTCACGCCGCTGCCGCTCGATCTGCTCACAGGCATCGACGCGCAGAAGGCCGCGATGGTCGACAATGCCCGCCGACTCGCGACGGGTGCGGCGGCGCATGACGTGCTGCTGTGGGGCGCGCGGGGCGCGGGCAAGTCGGCGCTGGTCAAGGCGACGGTCGGCCATCTGCGCGACGAGGGCCATGACGTCGCCCTGATCGAGATTGCGGGTGAGAAGATCGCCGATCTGCCGCGCCTGTTCGCGCTGATCGCCGATCTGCCACGCGCCTTCATCCTGTTCCTCGACGATCTCGGCTTCGACGACATGGCGGGCGGGCAGGGGCCCCGGCTGCTGCGCTCGATGCTCGAAGGCGGGGCCGAGGCGCGCCCCGTCAACGCCCGGCTCCACGTCACCGCCAACCGTCGCCACATCGTCTCGCGCGACCTGCGCGAGCAGGACAGCCCGATCAACCCGCGCGACGTGGTCGACGACAAGCTGGCGCTGGCCGACCGCTTCGGCCTGTCGCTCGGCTTCCACGTCTGCGACCAGGACAGCTATGTCGCGATGGTCGCGGGCTATGCCGCCAAGTTCGGGCTCGACTTCGAACCGCTCGACGCGATCGCCTGGGCCACCCAGCGCGGCAGCCGCTCGGGCCGCGTCGCCTGGCAATATGTCGTCGAACTGGCGGGCCGCGCGGGCAAGAGCGTCTAGAGCGATTTCTAGGCAGATGGAATCATCTGCCGACTCGGAAATCGCTCTAGCTCTCAGACGAAGTCGGCGGCCGAGAAGAGCTGCGCATTGATACCGGCGAGCAGGATCGCCGAATCCACCGTCGCTCCGCCATTGGCCGCATAGAAGAGATAGGTATCGCCGCCCACCATCAGCGCGGCGACCTCGCTATTCCCGGCGTGGCCGTCGAACAGCTGCTGCGCCGTGGCAGCCGCCAAGCTGGCGCTCGCCTGCGCCGCCCCGGTCAGGATCGCCAAGGGCGCGAAGCCGAGCGCGATATGGTCGGTCCCGTCGGTGAAATCGGCGGTCCGGTCTGGCGTCGCCGTGGGAGAGCCCGCGCCGGAGAAGGTGAAGACGTCCGACCCCAGTCCGCCGTTCAACGTGTCCGCGCCCAGATCGCCGGACAGGATGTCGTCGCCCGCGCCACCGCTGATCGAATCGCCGCCCTGGCCGCCGCGCAGCGAATCATTGCCCTCGCCGCCGTCGATCCTGTCCGCGCCGATATTGCCGTTCATCGTGTCGTTGCCGGTCCCGCCCAGCATATCGTCGTCATTGTTGCCGCCATTGACGCGATCCGATCCCGCGCCGCCGTCGAGACTGTCATTGCCGGCATTGCCCTGCAGATAGTCGCTGCCGTCGCCGCCCGAGATGCTGTCCGCGCCGTCATCGCCGCCGGTGGGGGCGCGGCCGTAAAGATGGTCGTTGCCGTCGCCGCCAAGGATGGTGTCGCCGCCCTCATAGCCCATCACGACATCATGCCCGGCCCCCGCCTCCAGACGATTAGCCACCTCGTTGCCATAGATATCGTCGTCACCCGCGCCGGTGATGGCGTTCTCGATCACCGAATCGCGGAAAATCATCACGTTGAAGATGTCGGTATCGACCAGCCGCCCGGCCGCGTCGAAAATGTAGAGCGCATTGCCTAACGAGCTCCATGCGCCGCCGGCAAGGTCGACGATGCCGAACTCGCCACTCGAATTGAGGATGATCGTGTCGTTGCCGCCGGTGTCGTAGATCGTCTGAAAATAATCCCGGCTCTCATTGAACACATATTGCGTGTCGCCTTCGTTGAACGACCGGCGCCCATAGAGGCCGATAAGTGCCCGGATGTCATAATCCATCGGCGTCGTCGGAAGGTAGCTGATGGCATAATCCGAAGACGGCATGCCCGGCGCCACGTTATAGGACATCACCGTATAGCTGATCGAGTCCAGCGCGGGGTCGATCGTCAACGAATTCAGGCCGACGAGCGGTGAAGCTTCGAACGGATGTTTCAGCCCCAGCGTGTGGCCGATCTCGTGCAGCAACACGAAGAAGTCAGGGTCGCCCGGGTTGAACGGACCCGTGATGGCGGTTCGCTGCAACCAGACGTCCCCGGACGACGGGGCGCGGCTGGGGTAATAAGCATGGGCTACGGATCCATCGCCATCCGTGTTCGTGAAGCCGAAGCGTATATCGCCGACATTGGATGAGGTGTCGGAGGTCTCGGAGAAATTGATGTTGGCGTAGCGCGACCAAAGTTGAAGTGCGGTGCGTGCCGCGGCAATCTCCGAAGGGCCGAATGCCTGAAAGCTGCTCGGCTCGCGGATATCGGAATAGGGATTGGCCCAGACCGCCCCCGACGTGGGAAAGCTGTAGGTGAGCGATACCGCATTGCCGGTGGCGACCCAGCGAACGCCGGCGAGCAGCGAGAGCACGTCCGGATTACCGGAGAAAGAAATCTGCTCCACCTGTGCCGAATTCATTGTCGGCGTCGACATCCGCATCCCCCTGCACGGATGCTATCGCCCCCGACAGCTAGTAAATCCGCCACGATTTCCTAGCCAGGAGGCTGGCTCGGCACCACCCGGGAAACCACCATAATGGCGCAAAGTCCCGGTTAGGCCGCCGGCAGTTTCACCCGCACCATCAGCCCGCCCAGATCCTCGCTCTCCTCGAGCGTGATCAGGCCGCCATAGATGCCCACCACATCGCGGACGATAGCGAGGCCGAGGCCGGTGCCCGGCTTGCCGGTGTCGAGCCGCGCGCCGCGTTCGAACATCTTCTCTCGCGCGGCGGCGGGAATGCCGGGGCCGTCATCTTCTATGAGGATTTCGACATAATCGACCTTCTTCGAAGCAGTGAAGTTCGAAACCTCGCGCGACACGGTCACGAAGACGCGACCCTGGCCATATTTGGCGGCATTTTCGATCAGGTTGCCGAGGATTTCGTCGAGATCCTGCCGCTCGACATGCACGATCGCCTGCTGATCGCCCGCCAGGTCGACGGTGACGTGGCGGTGCATCCGCCCCATCGCCCGCTCGACCGCCTTGAGCGACGGCCAGACTTCGGATCGCGCCTGCGCATTTGCGCGGCGGCCGACCGCGCGGGCGCGAGCGAGATGGTGGTCGACCTGACGGCGCATATCCCCGGTGGTGCGGACCACCGTCTCGGCGAGTTCGGGGCTGTTCGCCACCGCCTCGTTCATCAGCACGGTCAGCGGGGTCTTCAGGGCATGGGCCAGATTGCCGGCATGGCGACGCGCCTCCTCGGCCTGCCGCTCGTTATGGGCGAGCAGCTCGTTCAGCTCCTCGACCAGGGGGCGGACCTCGTCGGGGAGCTTGGCATCGATCCGCGAACTGATCCCCGAGCCGACCGCCGCGACCGCGCGGCGCAGGCTGCGCAGCGGCCATAGACCATAGGTAGCCTGCAGCGCGGCAAGGATGATCAAGCCGAGCCCGAGGATGGCGAAGGAACGGACCAGCGTCCGCCGCAATACGGCGATCTGGTCGTTGAGCCCGGCCCGGCTTGCCGCGACCTGAAAACGCCATTCGGTCTGTGCGCCGGGCAGGCGGACCTCGCGGTCGAGGATCCGCAGCGGCTCGCTGTCGAATTCGTTGCTGTCGGCGACATGCAGCTTCTGGCCCTCATGCGCCTCTCCCTGGCGCAGCGCCCGGTCCCACAGCGAGCGCGAGCGGAACGGCTCGTGCCCGGTGGCGGAGACCTGCCAGTAGAGCCCCGAATAGGGCTCGAGGAAGCGTTGATCGCCCAGCGGCCGGTTGAAGCGGACTTCGCCGTCGGGGCCGATCTCGGCCGATCCGATCATCGCGTTGAGGACATATTCGAGCTGCGCGTCGAAATTGCGGGTGATCGCCTCGCTCAGCACCCGGTCGAGCGCGAAGCCCCCGCCGATCAGCAATACGCTGATCCACAGCGCCGCGATCGAGATCATCCGGCGGGTCAGCGAACCCGTCGAAGCCTCGTCCCCATGCCGTCCCGGAAGCCAGTTCCGGGCGGTGGCGAGAAAGTCCTTAGGCCGGATCATCCAGCGAATAGCCAAGCCCCCGGATCGTGGTGATCACGTCCTGGCCGAGCTTCTTGCGGATGCGCGTCACGAACACCTCGATCGTGTTCGAATCGCGGTCGAAATCCTGGTCGTAGATATGCTCGATCAGCTCGGTGCGACTCACCACCTTGCCCTTGTGGTGGAGCAGATAGCTGAGCAGCTTATATTCCTGCGCGGTCAGTTTCACCGGCTCGCCGGCCAGCGTCACCTTGCCGCTGCGGGTGTCGAGGCGGACGTCGCCCGCGGTCAACTCCGACGACGCGTTGCCCGAGGCGCGGCGGATCAGCGCGCGCAGCCGGGCGATCAGCTCCTCGGTCTGAAACGGCTTGGCGAGATAATCGTCGGCGCCCGCGTCGAGCCCGGCGACCTTGTCGGACCAGCTGTCGCGCGCGGTCAGCACCAGCACGGGCACGTCGCGGCCCTCGCGCCGCCAGCGGTCGAGCACGGTCAGACCATCGACCTCGGGCAGGCCCAGGTCGAGGATGATCGCGTCATAGGCTTCGGTCGAGCCGAGGAAATGCCCGTCCTCGCCATCGGTGGCGAGATCGACCGCATAGCCCGCGCCTTCGAGGGTGGCGCGCAATTGCCGCCCGAGACTGGGTTCATCCTCGACGATCAGGACGCGCATGGTGTTCCCCTTTTCTGGCCACCTTATCGGCGGCTTATTGTCCGACCCGGCCGATTTCGCGCCCGGTGCGGCCGTCCATGTCCATCCATATCACCGAACCGCCCCGCTGAAACTTGAAACGGTAGCGTCCGGTTCCCGGATCGAATTCGGATCCGATCATGCGCCCGTCGACGCGGCCCTGCGCGCGGGAGCGCATTTCCTGATAAGGGAGTAGCTCGCCGGATCGCACGCCGTTCCGCAGCGCATCCTGTTCGGGTACGCGATTCCGGTCCGCCGAGGCAGGTGCGGAAGCAAGAACGAGCATCGCCAGCGATGTAGCGGCAAGAGCGTTACGCATTGACATGGGGTATTGGCATAGGGTCAGGGGCTTGAATAGGGCATGAATGTTCATGCTTCGGCGGATTTCCCGCATCTGTTGCACTGCGAAGACACCTAACGCCTTTATGTCAGCTCCGATCCTCGCCTTTCAGAATCTCGGCCTCGTTCAGGGCAGCGGCTGGCTGTTCCGCGGTCTCGACCTCTATGTCGCCCCGCGTGACCGGCTCGCGCTGATCGGCCGCAACGGCGCGGGCAAGACGACCCTGCTCAAGCTGCTCGCGGGCAAGATCGACTGCGATGAGGGGCTGCGCACGATCGTGCCCGGCACCCGCGTCGTACTGCTCGAACAGGAGCCGTCGATGGCGGGGCATGCCACGTTGCGGGATTTCGCGATGGCCGGCGCGGACGCTCCGGCAGCGCATGAGGTCGAATCGATCGCCGACCAGATCGGCATCGATCTGTCGCGCGACGCGGCGAGCGCGAGCGGGGGCGAGCGCCGCCGCGCCGCGATAGCGCGCGCGCTGGCGATGGATCCCGACGTGCTGCTGCTCGACGAGCCGACCAACCATCTCGATCTTGCCGCGATCGAATGGCTCGAAAGCTGGCTCGCCCGTTTCAACGGCGCGTTCATCGCGATCAGTCATGACCGGACCTTCCTCACCCGCCTGACGCGGCAGACGCTGTGGCTCGATCGCGGTGCTATCCGCCGGGCGGAAGTCGGCTTCGGCGGATTCGAGGCGTGGACCGAGAAGGTCTATGAAGAGGAAGCGCGCAACGCCGAGCGCCTCGACGCCAAGCTGAAGATCGAGGAGCATTGGAAGCTGCGCGGCGTCACCGCGCGGCGGCGGCGCAACCAGGGCCGCCTCACAAAGCTCTACGAGATGCGCGAGCAGCGCAAGGCAATGCTCGGCCCGCCCGGCACCGCGAAAATCCAGATCGCCGCCGACGATGTGAAGACCAAGGTGGTGATCGACGCCGAGCATGTCACCAAGGCGTTCGGGGCCGGCGATTCCAGGCGCACGATCATCCGCGACTTCACCTTCCGGGTGACGCGCGGCGACCGGATCGGCGTGGTCGGCGCGAACGGCGCAGGCAAGTCGACCCTGCTCAAGCTGCTGACCGGCGAGATCGCGCCTGACGAAGGCAAGGTGAAGCTGTCGACGACATTGGACGGCATTGTCATCGATCAGCAGCGCAAGCTGATGGCCCCCGAAAAGACGGTGCGCGACATCCTCGCCGATGGCGGCGACTGGATCGAGGTCCAGGGGGTGCGCAAGCATGTCCACGGCTATCTCAAGGAATTCCTGTTCGAGCCCGCGATCGCGGAGGCCAAGGTCGGCACGCTGTCGGGCGGCGAGCGCTCGCGCGTGCTGCTGGCGCGCGAATTCGCCCGGCCGTCGAACCTGCTCGTCCTCGACGAACCGACCAACGACCTCGACCTCGAAACGCTCGACCTGCTCCAGGAAGTCATCGCCGACTATGAGGGCACCGTCCTGATCGTCAGCCACGACCGCGACTTCCTCGACCGCACCGTCACCGTCACGCTCGGCCTCGACGGCTCGGGCAAGGTCGACATCGTCGCGGGCGGCTATGAGGACTGGGAGCGCCAGCGCACCGTCCGCACCGAGACGAAGAAGGCCGCGCCGAAAGCCGAAGCGCCAGCACCGGCGAAGGCGAAGACCAAGCTCAGCTACAAGGACCAGCGCGACCTCGACCTGCTGCCGCAGGAGATCGAGAAGCTCGAAGCCGCCATCGCCCGCAACGAGGCGGCGATGGCCGACCCCGATCTCTACGCGAAGAACCCGGCGAAGTTCGACCAGCTGATGAAGGCGATCGAAGCCGCCCGCGACAAGAAGGAAGAGGCCGAGCTGCGCTGGCTGGAACTGGCCGAAATGGCGGAGGGATTAAATTAGCTCCTCCTCAGTCACCCCGGGCTTGACCCGGGGTCCCGCTTACTAGCCGGTGAAGAACAGAAGAAGCTGGACCCCGGGTCAAGCCCGGGGTGACGTTAGAATTGATCGCCGGGGCGCGTAGCGTCCCGCAAGGCCGAACGGCCGCCCGAGCTTATTGCGAGGAAGCCAAGCGAGGCGGATGCCTCGCGCCCGGCGTCTGAGGGCTCCTGCGTGGACGCGGGCTAAAACAAACTAAGCAGCCCCGGCCTTGCGGTGATGGTGGATCACCTCATCGATGATGAAGCGCAGGAATTTTTCCGAGAAGTCCGGATCGAGATTCGCGCTTTTCGCCAGCGACCGCAGCCGCTCGATCTGCACCTGCTCGCGCCCCGGATCGGCGGGGGGAAGGCCGGTCGCGGCCTTGTGCTCGCCCACCGCCTTGGTGACCTTGAACCGCTCGGCGAGCATGAAGATCAGCGCCGCATCGATATTGTCGATGCTCTCCCGATAGCGGGCCAATATCTCGTCTGCCATGCGGGCCCCCTTCGTCGCTGCGCCGCCCTGCCTATCGTGGATCGACTCCGCTTTTGGCAAGCGCGGAGTTGCCGCGCGGCCTCCTTACGCTCTTGCCTTTCCGGCGATCGCGGCTCATGGGCACGCCCATGTCTGCAACCGTGACACCGATCCGCCGCGCCGCCGCGCCTTCGCTCGACCCGATCATGGCGCTGGTCGCATCCGACATGAACGCGGTCAACAGCGTGATCCTGGCGCGGATGCAGTCGGATGTGCCGCTGATCCCCGAGCTGGCGGGCCACCTGATCGCGGGCGGCGGCAAGCGGATGCGGCCGATGCTCACCCTCGCCTGCGCCAAGCTGCTCGACTATTCGGGGGAGCGTCACCACAAACTCGCGGCGACGGTGGAGTTCATCCACACCGCCACCCTGTTGCACGACGATGTTGTCGACCAGTCGGGCCTGCGCCGCGGCCGCCGCACCGCCAACGTCATCTGGGGCAATGCCGCCAGCGTGCTGGTCGGCGATTTCCTGTTCAGCCGCTCGTTCGAGCTGATGGTCGAGGACGGCTCGCTGCGGGTGCTGCGCATCCTGTCCAACGCGTCGGCCGTGATCGCCGAGGGCGAGGTCAACCAGCTCACCGCGCAGCGCCGGATCGAGACCAGCGAGGAACGCTATCTCGAGATCATCACCGCCAAGACCGCGGTGCTGTTCGCCGCCGCCTGCAAGATTGCCGCCGTCGTTGCCGAGCGCGAGCCCGCCGTCGAGGAAGCGCTCGACCAATATGGCCGCTATCTCGGCATCGCCTTCCAGCTCGTCGACGACATCATCGACTATGAGTCGGACGGTGCGACGATGGGCAAGGATGCGGGTGACGATTTCCGCGACGGCAAGGTCACCCTGCCGGTGATCCTGGCCTATGCCCGCGCCGAGGGGGAAGACCGCGATTTCCTGCGCGAGGCGATCGAGGGCCTGCGGAACGAGGATGAGGATCTGGTCCGCGCGACTGCCATCCTGCGCGAAACCGGCGCCCTCGCCGACACCGCCGCCCGCGCCCGCCTTTACGCTCAGCGCGCGATCGACGCGCTGGCGAGCTTCCCCAACGGCATCGCCAAGGCGGCGCTGGTCGAAGCCGCGCAATTCGCGGTGATCCGGGCTTATTGACCAGAACGAGGAGGGGACGCCGTCTCCTCTATCGCCCGTCATGCTGAACTTGTTTCAGCATCCACCCGATCGCACGGGTGACTCTTGAGCTTGTGTGAGCGTTGGCCGCAAGAGCCTGTGGGCATGCTCCCGCCTCCCGGTGGATGCTGAAACAAGTTCAGCATGACGATTTAGGTTGAGAGTCGGGGACTCAAACTCCACACCGCCAGTCATGCTCCCGATCGACGCCGTCCTCCCCGATCTGATCGCCGCGTTGCGCGACGGGCCGAACGCCGTGCTCGTCGCCCCGCCCGGTGCGGGCAAGACGACGGCGGTCGCGCCCGCGCTGCTCGGGGAAAGCTGGTGCGACGGACAGATCCTCCTGCTCTCGCCCCGCCGCCTCGCCGCGCGCGCCGCCGCCGAGCGGATGGCTGCGATGGCGGGGGAAGCGGTCGGCAAGACGATCGGCTATGCCACCCGGCTCGATACCAGGCAGTCGGCTGGCACCCGCATCCTCGTCGTCACCGAGGGCATCTTCGTCAATCGCATCCAGGCCGATCCCGATCTTCCCGGCGTCTCGGCGGTGCTGTTCGACGAGGTCCATGAGCGCAGCCTCGACAGCGACTTCGGTTTGGCCCTCGCGCTCGATGCGCAGGCGGCGCTCCGCCCCGATCTTCGCCTCGTCGCGATGTCGGCAACGCTCGACGGCGGGCGTTTCTCTGTCCTGATGGGCGACGCGCCCCTCGTCGAAAGCGAAGGCCGCAGCCACCCGATCGAACTGCGCCACGCCCCGCGCTCGGCCGAGAAGCGGATCGAGGACGACATGGCCGCGACGATCCGCCGCGCGCTGGCGGAGGAGGAGGGTAGCCTGCTCGCCTTCCTGCCCGGCGTCGCCGAGATCGAGCGCACCGCCGAACGGCTCGACCGGCTGCCTGCCGATGTCGTCCTCCACCGCCTTCACGGCTCGCTCGACCCCGCCGAGCAACGCGCCGCGATCGCGCCGTCGCCGCCGGGCACGCGCAAGCTCGTCCTCGCCACCTCGATCGCCGAGACCAGCATAACCATCGATGGCCTGCGCATCGTCGTCGATTCGGGCCTCGCCCGCCGCCCGCGCTATGACCGCGCGGCCGGGATGACCCAGCTCGTCACCGAACGCGCGAGCCAGGCCTCGGTCACCCAGCGCGCGGGCCGCGCCGGGCGGCAGCAGCCGGGCGTCGTCTACCGGCTGTGGGAAGCGGCGGCGACCGCTGGTCTCCCCAGATATGATCCGCCCGAAATCCTCGAGACCGACCTGTCGGCGCTCACCCTCGATTGCGCGCTGTGGGGCGTCGCCGATCCGGGTGCGCTGCGCTGGCTCGATCCGCCCCCCGCCGCTGCGATCGGCGAGGCGCGCGAGCGGCTCGGCCGGCTCGATGCGATCGACGATGACGGCCGCCCGACCGCGCATGGCAAGGCCATCGCCGCGCTGCCGCTGCCGCCGCGCCTCGGCCATATGATGATCCGCGCCGCCGAGGGCGGCTTTGCCGAGACCGCCGCCGAGGTTGCGGTGCTGCTCTCCGAACGCGGGCTCGGCGGGCAGGACGCCGATCTCGAACTCCGTCTGCGGCGCTGGCGCGGCGATCGCGGCAAGCGGGCGGAGGGCGCGCGCCAATTGGCCGGGCGCTGGGCGCGGCTGGTCGGCCAGCGCGGGCGCGACGATGCGATGATCGCGGCCTGCGTCGCGCTCGCCTATCCCGACCGGATCGCCAAGCGGCGCGGCGCTTCGGGTGAGGACTGGATTTCGAGCGGCGGGCGCGGCTTCCGCCTCGATCCCGCCTCGCCGCTCGCACGCAACGAATGGCTCGCGGTGGCGGAGATACAGGGCGCGGCCTCGGGCGCGCGCATATTGTCCGCCGCGCCGATCGAGGCGGCCGAGGTCGAGCGCCTCTTCGCCGATCATCTCGAAGTCCGCCGCACCGCGCGCTTCGATCCCGCGACCGGCGCGGTCGAGGCGCGGCGCGAGCGGCGGCTTGGCGCGATCGTCCTCGCCGCCGGGCGCGACGAAAGCGCCTCGCCCGCGACGATCAGCGCCGCGCTCGTCGATGCGGTGCGCACGCGCGGGCTCGATCTGCTCGACTGGCCCGACAGCGTCGCCGCACTCCGCGCCCGCGCCGCCTTCGCCGCCGAGCAGAGCGGCGAGCTTCCCGATCTCGCCGACGACACGCTGCTGCTCACCCTCGATGACTGGTTCGCGCCGCTCGTCGAGGGCAAGCGCCGCCTCTCGGACATCGCGCCGGGCGATCTGGCTCACGCGCTGCACGACCTCCTCGGCTGGGACGGGCGGCAGGCGCTCGACCGGCTCGCGCCCACTCATCTCCAGTCACCCGCGGGCAGCAGCCACCCGATCGATTACGCTGCGGAGGGCGGTCCCGCGGTCGAGGTTCGCCCGCAGGCGCTGTTCGGCCTTTCGGCGCACCCGATGGTCGGCGGCGGCCGTGTGCCGCTCACACTGCGGCTGACATCGCCCGCCGGGCGGCCGATCCAGACCACCAAGGATCTGCCCGGCTTCTGGAAGGGCAGCTGGTCCGCGGTCGCCAAGGAGATGCGCGGCCGCTATCCGCGCCACCCCTGGCCCGACGATCCCGCTGCCGCCGATCCCACCTTGCGGACCAAGAAGGCTGCGCTCCGATCTTGAAAACGCCGCCGCGCTGCGGCAAGGCGATGTCAGGTCAGACCTTCGGGACAGTCATCATGGCGCATGCGCGTATCTATCAGCGGACCAAGAATGCGATGCAGTCGGGCCGCGCGCGGACCGGCGAATGGGTGCTCGAATATGAGCCTGCCGAACCGAAGCGTGCCGATCCGCTGATGGGCTGGGCCGGCTCGGGCGACACGCGCGGCCAGATCGTGCTGAGCTTCCCGACCCTCGCCGCGGCGAAGGCCTACGCCGATCGCCATGGCCTCACCGCCCATGTCGTCCCCGGCGCGGAGCGCAAGCTCAAGCTCCAGGCCTATGCCGACAATTTCCAGGTCGGGCCGATCAGCTACTGATCGACCCAGTTTATTGTCGGCGGCTTACCCCGCCAAAATCGTCCCCGCCAGCAACAGCAATATCCGCACGTCGATCATCTTGCCCTGCGCGCGCTGCCGTTCGACGAACGCCGGCACCTCGGCCAGCGCGACGCGGTGGACGATGATGTTCTCGCCATCCACGCCTCCGCCGTCATGCACCTTGGTCAGCCCATGCGCTCGGACCAGTGTGAAGGTTTCGGAGACCATGCCCGGCGACGAACTGAACTCGCCGATCGTCTCGATCCGCGCCGGGCGGTAGCCGGTCTCCTCCTCCAGCTCACGCGCCGCCGCGCTGTCGTCCGCCTCGCCCTCGCTGTCGTCGCCGATCAGTCCGGCGGGCAGTTCGATGCACTGGCGCTTCAGCGGCACGCGATATTGCTCGACGAGCAGCACATGCCCCTCATCTATCGCCAGGATCACCGCCGCGCGGATGCCGCGCGTCCGGCTGACATATTCCCATTTGCCTTCGCGCTTGGCGGCGATGAAACGCCCCTGCCACATCGTCTCCACTGCGTCCGTCACAGGCAGATCATCCGGTTGGGCATCTCGTCGGGATCGTTGCCGCTATAGGGGAAATGCTCGGCCAGCACCTCGCCAAGCGCGCCGACCGCCGCGGCCATGCCCTCGCCCGGCCGTCCGGCCTTGAGGTGATCGATCAGCACTGCCATTGCCGCGCCCCAGGCGTCGGGCGACACCTTCGCGACGATCGCCTCATCGGCGATGATCTCGGCGCGATGCTCGGCCAGCGACAGATAGATCAGCACCCCGGTGCGGCTGCGCGTGCGCCGTTCGGTCGAGGCCTTGAACAAGGCGACAGCGCGGTTGCGCACCCGGCGGGTCTTGGTCTTGCCCGGTGTGAAGACCATCCGCAGCGGCCACCACGCGACAATATAGCGGGTGGCGAGGAACTTGATCGTGGTCGCGAACACCATGATCGTCAGCCACTCTCGCTCGGTCCAGACGTGCCAGCCGCCGGTGATCCGGTCGAGCATGCCCAGATAGAAATCGGGAAAGGCCGCATAGACCGCCAGCGCGAGCAGCGCGGTCAGCGCTGCCCAGATCAGCGGCACATCGTTATAATTGTCCGACCGCTCCGACACGATCGTGGCGATCTCGGCGTCCGACCGCGCCTCGGCGTCGGTCACCGCCTGGGTGACGCGCTCGATATCGGCGTCGCTGATCTGGATAGATTGCGCCATCACCAGCTTCCCGACGATCCGCCGCCGCCGAACGAGCCGCCGCCGCCCGAAAAGCCGCCGCCACCACCGCCGCCCCAGCCACCGCCGGAACCGCCACCCCAGCCGCCACCGCCCCAGATCACCACCGGGCCAGCGCCGCCGCGATAGCGACGCCCGCCGCCAAAACGGTTGAAGATGCTCGATCCGAAGATGAACAGGATGACGATGATCCAGAAGATCAGCGAGATGGGCACCCCGCCCTTCTCGGCCTTGCGATCCTGCTCCACCAGCTGCTGCGCGCGCGCTTGCGCCTGATCGGGGGGAAGCTGGAGCAGCTGCACCAGCGCGCCGGCACCCGCAACGATCCCGCCCGCCATGTCGCCTTCGCGAAAACGCGGCAGGATTTGACGCTGTATGATGACGCTCGACAGCGCATCGGTGACGATCGGTTCAAGCCCGTAACCGACCTCGATCCGCACCTTCCGTTCGGTCGGCGCAACCAGCAGGATCAAGCCGTCATTGGCCTTCTTGTCGCCCAGCCCCCACGCGCGGCCGAGCCGGTAGCCATAATCCTCGATCGGATAGTCCTGCAGGCTGGCGACGGTGGCGACCACCATCTGATGCCCGCTCTGCTGCTCAAGCGCGGCCAGCTTCGCGTCGAGCGCAGCAGCCTGCTCGGGGGACAGCAGCTTCGCCTGATCGACAACCCGGCCTGTCAGCAGCGGGAATGTCTGGGCGAAGGCGGGAAGGGCGAGGAAGAAGCCGAGTAGGAGGGCGAGCAGGACGATGATACCCCTCCCTGCAAGGGAGGGGTTAGGGGTGCGTGTACGAGGCCAAGGGCTCGATGCCTTCGGCGGAGTTCTGCGGAATGGCGGAGAGAGCTCGCTACGCTCGCGACCCACCCCCGGCCCCTCCCTTGCAGGGAGGGGGGCAAGAAGGGCGCGCGCCACCGTCCTTACTTTCCGAAATCGACCGTCGGCGCCGCATCCGAACCCGCGCTCGCCTCGAACGGCTGCATCGGCTGCGCGCCATGGAACACTTTCGCGCCGATCGCGCTCGGGAAGGTGCGGATCAGCGTGTTATAGGCGCGCACCGACTCATTATAGTCGCGCCGGGCGATCGCGATGCGGTTCTCGGTGCCCTCGATCTGGCTCTGCAGCGCCATGAACTGGTCGCTCGACTTCAGGTCGGGATAATTTTCCTGCACCGCGAGCAGCCGGGCGAGCGAACCGCTCAGCTGCGCCTGCGCGTCGGCGAAGGCCTTCACCTTGGCGGGGTCCTGCAAGTCCGCGCCCGACAGCTGGATGCCGGTCGCCCGCGCTCGCGCGTTGGTCACGTCGGTCAGCACGGTCTTCTCCTGCGCCGCATAGCCCTTCACCGTGTTGACGAGGTTGGGGATCAGGTCGGCGCGGCGCTGATATTGCGCCTGGACGTCGGCCCATTTGGCCTTGGCCTCTTCCTGCGCGGTGGGGACGCTGTTGATGCCGCAACCAGTCACCGCGATCGCGGCGACGGGGGCGAGCAAGGCGACGGAGAAGCGACGGTCGATGGTCATCTGCGGATATTCCCTGAAGCCGACTGTATTGCGCGGGTAGGTAGGTCGCCCGTAACGAACTTCAATGCCCGACTTGACCTTTATTGCACGCGCGCGATGATCGCGCCACGGCCAACATGCGGAGGGAGCGGACCATGTTCAATGATTTCAAGGCCTTCATCAACAAGGGCAATGTCGTTGATCTCGCGGTCGCGGTGATCATCGGCGCGGCGTTCGGCAAGATCGTGTCCTCGCTGACCGACGATCTGATAATGCCGGTAATCGGCTATCTGACCGGCGGGCTCGATTTCTCCAGCCATTTCATCCGCCTCGGCGCGATCCCGGCCGACTTCAAGGGTTCGGTGACCAGCTATGCCGACCTGAAAAGCGCGGGCGTTCCGCTGCTCGGCTTCGGCCAGTTCATCACCGTCGCCGTTAACTTCCTGATCGTCGCCTTTGTGGTCTTCCTGATGGTTCGCGCGATCCAGAAGCTCGAGCGCAAGAAGAAGGAGGCCCCGGCCGCGCCGCCCGCACCGGCGGAGGAGGTGGTGCTGCTCCGCGAGATACTAGCCGAGCTGAAGAAGAAGGGCTGACCGGCCCTCTTCTTGTCGTCGTCCCGGACTTGATCCGGGATCCCGCTTCTTGGTTTCTGGCGGCGAGAAGATCAGCTGGATCCCGGATCAAGTCCGGGATGACGGTCAGGGCGCGTACACATCCCCCCTTCAAATCCGCTGCGCACACTCCTATATCAGTCGTGCCGGGTTCGCCCGGCTATGGTGATAAATGATGTCGCGGAATAGATGCAGCGGACCCGGGGGCAGTACCCGGCGGCTCCACCAGAAGGCCCGGAAACGGGTTTCCTGACGGGGCCGAACCAGGATCGACGTGTATTCAAAGGCGATGTTTTTGCCCGGCCTGAATGAGCCGTTAAACCGTTCGAACCTACAAGTGCTAACGATAACGAAGCACTCGCGATCGCCGCGTAACCTAGTCCTCACGGACAAAGTTACTAAGGCTTAGCGCGGTTCGGTCCGCACCGGGCAACAGAAGCGGAATCCGGCGGTCCGGGGAGCACCGAGCAACAGAAGCTCCCCACTTCTCTGAAAGTGCCCTCAGGCACCGGGCGGCGGACGTCCGTCCGCCTTGGCTACCTCGCTAGCGCTCGGACGCGCTTTTCGCGCTTGCCTCTTCGAACCTCTTTAAGTGGCCTGCCCCGAGTCCCTCACCCCAGCGAAGGCTGGGGTCTATGTCTCTCGCCCCCGCGGTGGAGCTTGGTTGGTGTGCGACGAACTGTCTTTGTTGCATAATACACTCTTGCCTGGACAAAATCCCGCTCTACTCTCCCGGCCATAACCCGCTCTGGGAGAAAGATTTCATGGATAGACGTCAATTCATCGGCTCGGCCGGTCTCGCCCTGCTCGCGGGCATGCTCCCGCGCGTCGCATCGGCCGCGGCTTCGGGCAATGCGGCGGATCAGGCGCTTGCCGCGCTGGTCGAGAAGCTGTGGGAACAGAAGCTCGACGAGAACCCCGAACTCGCCACCAACATGGGTCTCGACAAGGGCGCGCGCGCCGGACAGCGCAGCAAGCTCGGCCGCTACAGCAAGGCCGCCCAGGCGGAAAGCCTCGCGCGCGACAAGGCCGCGCTCGATCAACTGCGCGCGATCGACCGTGCCGCGCTCTCGCCGCAGGCGCGGCTCAATCATGACGTCGTCGTCTATATGTACGAGCAGGGCACCAAGGGCGGGACCAAATATCCCTATGGCTCCTCGGACGGCTATTATGTCCCCTATGCGATCAGCCAGATCAGCGGCCCCTATTCGGACATTCCCGATTTCCTCGATTCGCAGCATGTGATCGAGACGAAGGCCGACGCGGACGCCTATGTGTCTCGCCTCCACGAGTTCGCCCGCGTCCTCGACGAAAGCACCCGCTTCCAGCAGGACGATGTCCGCTACGGCGCCTTCGCCCCCGATTTCTGCCTCGATCTTGCCATGGGCCAGCTCAGGTCGCTGCGCGACAAGCCGGTCAAGGACATCATCCTCGTCGAATCGCTCGTCCGCCGCACGGCCGAGAAGAAGATCGCCGGCGACTGGGGCGCCATCGCCGAAAAGATCGTCGCGGGCGAGGTCTTCCCCGCGCTCGACCGGCAGATTTCACTTGTCGCGGGCCTGCGCAAGGCTGCGGTGCACGATGCCGGCGTCTGGCGCTTGCCCAAGGGCGACGAATATTATGCCGACGCGCTGATGAACGCGACGACGACGACGATGACGCCGGAGGAGGTTCACCAGCTCGGGCTCGAGCAGGTCGCCGACATCACGTCGCAGATTGACGCGATCCTGAAGAAACAGGGGATGACCAAGGGTAGCGTCGGCGAGCGGCTGACCGCGCTCAACCACGACCCGAAGCAGCTCTATCCCAACACCGACAAGGGCCGCGCCGATCTGATCGCCTATATCAATTCGGTCATCAAGGTGATTGACGCGAAACTGCCTCAGGCCTTCGCGACGCTCCCCAAGGCAAAGCTCGAGGTCAAGCGCGTCCCGCCCTTCATCCAGGACGGCGCGCCCAACGGCTATTATAACTCGGCCGCGCTCGATGGCTCGCGCGGCGCGATCTATTACATCAACCTCAAGGATACCTCAGATTGGCCGCGTTATGGCTTGCCGACCCTGACCTATCACGAGGGAACGCCCGGCCATCATCTCCAGATCAGTCTTGCGCAGGAGGCGAAGGACCTGCCGATGCTGCGCAAGGACGCTCCTTTCGGGGCCTATGTCGAGGGCTGGGCGCTTTATGCCGAACAGCTCGCCGACGAGCTCGGCGTCTATGCGAAGGACCCCCTCGGCCGCGCCGGCTTCCTGCAGAGCTTCCTGTTCCGGGCGATCCGCCTCGTCACCGACACCGGTATCCACTACAAGCGCTGGAGCCGCGAGAAGGCGACCGACTATATGGTCGAGGCGAGCGGCTTCGCCCGCCCGCGCACCCAGCGCGAGGTCGACCGCTACTGTATCTGGCCGGGGCAGGCATGCAGCTACAAGGTCGGCCATATGAGCTGGATCAAGGCGCGCGAGAAGGCGAAGGCGATCCAGGGCGCGAAGTTCGACCTCCGTCAGTTCCACCAGATTCTCCTCGATGGCGCGCTGCCGCTGACGATGCTCGAGCAACTGGTCGAGGAACGGGCGCGGGGCTGAGCCGAACGCTATCTAGCTTATGCTCGTCACCCCGGACTTGATCCGGGGTCCCGCTTCTTCCTTCTACGCGGATCAGAAAAGCGGGATCCCGGATCAAGTCCGGGATGACGGGTTGAGGGCGGGAGAGGGGCTTAACCGCCCACCCGTGACGCGCATACGCCCAATCCGCTCGACATCGCGGCGGCGTGCATATTAAGGACGGGCGCAGCGATCGCCTTCCGCTGACCCAGTGCAGCCGCGTCGGTTCGTTGCGGGAGTATATGGGTAAGATGATGAGGGCGGCGCGGCTTCTGTTCGATCGGACGGCGGTCCTGTTTCTGGGCGTCGCGGCGGGTGTGGCCATCGGCTATGCCTTCGGCGTGAAGCAGCAGGTCGAGGTCCCGGTCACGGCGGACGGGGCGCCGGTCGTCGCGCCCGGCGAACCCGGAACCGTCGAGGCCGCGGTGTCTCCCGACGGAAAGCCCGCCACGCCCGCGCCGGGCGGCCTGCCCGTTCAGCCGGCCATCGCCGAGAACCGTCCGATCCAGCCCGGCATCGTCAACGCGATCGCGGCGGGCCGCCCGGTGCGCGTCGGCGTGTTCGGCGACAGCTTCGGCGACGGCATCTGGTCCGCGCTCTACAACCAGCTCAGCCGCAAGGCGGGCTATCAGGTCATCAAATATAGCCAGCAGGCGACCGGCTTCACCCGCTACAAGACGCTCAATCTGGAAGAGCATGACCGCGCCCGCCTCGCGCCCGCGCCGGTCGATGTCGCGGTGATCTCCTTCGGTGCGAACGACATGATGGGAGTGGCCGACGGCGGCCATGTCTATGCGCTGCTGACACCGAAGTGGAAGGCGGCGATCGCCCGTCGCGTCACCTCCTATGTCGCCATGCTGCGCGCCCAGGGGGCGATCGTCTATTGGGTCGGCCTGCCCAAGATGCGCGAGGCCGCCTATGACGCCGACGTCGTGCGGATGAACGCCTTCTATCGCGATCTCATGGCTCAGCTCGGCGTCGCCTTCATCGAGACTGCGCCCTACAGCGTCGATGGCGATGGCCGCTATGCCGCCTATCTGCCCGACAGTAGCGGCAAGCCGATGCTGATGCGTGCCAATGACGGCATCCACATGTCGATGAACGGCTATATTCGTATCACCCGCGGCCTCGCGGGGCGTATCCGCAGCTATGTCGATCAGGCGCGTGCGCGCGCCGGGGGCGACGCGCCGCCGCCGCCCGTGGTCGCGCCCGCGCCGCTGGTCATGCCGCCGCCGGTCCGCCCCGCGCCGAAGAAGCAGCCCGACATCGAGGAACTTCTCGACAACGCCTTCGATGCCGAGAAGACCGAGAAGCCAGAGAAGCCCGTCAAGGCACCGCCACCGAAGCTTGAGGATCCGCTGCCACCCGCCAAGGGTGCGCCCGCCAGCCTGTTGCCGCCGGATATCGGCGGCGGTGAGGACCGCTGATGCTCGGCATGCTCGCGCTCGCCGCCGCGGCGACGGCGGCCCCGGTGGTTACCGCCGATTGCGCGGGCGCGCTGTGCGACTATGCGGTGCTGCGGCCCTGGTTCGACAAGCTCGCCTCGGCGCGCGACGGCAGCGGCAAGCCGGTCCATATCCTCCAGATCGGCGACAGCCACACCGCGGGCGACGCGATCACTGGCGCGTGGCGCGACATGCTTCAGGCGCGCTACGGCAGCGGCGGACGCGGGGTGATGCCGCCGGGCAAGCCGTTCCAAGGCTATAATCCGCGCGGCGTCAGCGTCGACATGTCGCCGGGCTGGGCGGTCTCGTCGATCTTCGGCCCGGGTTCGAAGGAGCCGCGCGGCAAGATCGGCCTCGCTGGGTTCAGCCTGACCTCCACTGCCGACGGCGCGCGGATCGGGATGACGACGTCGGCCACTCAGGCCTTCACCCGCTTCGTGCTGTGCGCGATGGCGGAGCCGGGCGCGGGCACCCTCGCCATCACCATCGGCGGCGCGACCGAGCGGATGGAACTCGGTGCGCTGATCTCCCGCCCCGAATGCAAGACGCTGACCTTCGATCGGCCGCAGCTCGCCGTCTCGGTCGTGGTCGAGGGCGGGCCGGTGACGATCACGAGCTGGGCCAGCTTCCGCGACATGGGCGGGGTGGCGCTGTCCAATGTCGGCGTGGTCGGCTCGCAGCTCGTCCATTTCGGCCGCAACGACGATTCGGTCGTGGCGGAGGAGCTGCGCAGCTACGATCCCGACCTGATCGTCCTCGCCTTCGGCACCAATGAAGGTTTCGCCCCCCG
The DNA here is from genome assembly GCF_001429065.1 of Sphingomonas sp. Root710. Classification (GTDB taxonomy): domain Bacteria; phylum Pseudomonadota; class Alphaproteobacteria; order Sphingomonadales; family Sphingomonadaceae; genus Rhizorhabdus. Next base: position 191,697 of record NZ_LMIB01000017.1, on the reverse strand, counting down.
GATCAGCCCGCAGGAATATGAGATCACGCTGCGCAGCCAGATCGGCCGCATTCGCCGCCTTGCCGGGCGGGTGCCGATCCTGCTGCTCGGCGCGCCCGATGCGCTGACGCGGCGGGTCGAGCTGCTCAACAATGCGCCGACGGCGACACCCGCACCATGCATCGAGCCGGTCTCGCTGCCGCCGCTCGCCGCCGATCCCGCCCCCCCCGCGCAGGCCGATCCCGCCTCGGATGCCGCGGGGATCGAGGATGTCCTCGACGCGCTCGGACAGCGCGCGACCGTTTCGCGCGGCACCGCGCCCTTGCTGCCCGCTCCGGCGCAGACCCAGCCCGGCGCGCCGCGCATCGGTTGGGCGATCACCGCGCGGCCGCTGTTTCCGCCCGCGGGTCTCAAGGCGGTCCGCGAGGTCCAGCGCCGCGTCGCGCATCAGCTCCGCCTCGGCTTCTGGGACTGGGAGGCGCGGATGGGCGGGCGCTGCACCGCCGTAACATGGGTCAAGATGCCCCCGGTGCGGATGCGTGGCGACTATGTCCATTACAATAGCGCCGGAGCCCAGGAGATCGCCGCCCGTCTTCAGGCCGACGTCGAAGCCGCCGCCGGAGCCGGTGGCGGGTGGCGCTGGTGATGTTTTGTCGGTCGCTCCACCCGTCATTCCCGCGAAAGCGGGAATCCATGGACGGCGGCGCGCCCGATTTCGAGCGTTCCGTTACCGTGGATTCCCGCCTGCGCGGGAATGACGATGCGGTGGGAAATTAGCGCCCGATGCTCTTCCCCACCCTCGACTTCGGTCTCTTCTTCCTCGCCGCCTTCGCCCTCATCTGGGCGGTGTCGGCGAGCAACGAGTGGCGCAAGATCCTGCTGCTGCTGGCGAGCTGGGTCTTCTACGGCGCGTGGGACTGGCGCTTCGTCGCGCTGCTGATCGCGTCGGCGCTAATCAATTGGGGCGCCGCGCGGATCATCGACGCGGCGGAAACCCGTGGCACGCGCAAGGCGGTGGTGACGATCGGTATCATCGCCAATCTCGGCATTCTTGGCTTCTTCAAATATTATGACTTCTTCCTCGAACAGCTGGGCGTGTTGCTCGCCGATTTCGGCTTCGGGCGCGACATGCCGCTGCTGCAGATCGTCCTGCCCGTCGGCGTGTCCTTCTTCACCTTCCAGGGCATGTCCTATCTGATCGACGTCTACCGCAATCGCATCCGCTCCGAATCGCTGCTCGACATCACCCTGCTGATGTCCTTTTTCCCGCATCTCGTCGCGGGGCCGATCGTGCGCGGCGCGGACCTGCTGCCGCAATTCCGCCAGACGCCGAAAATCAACCGCGACATGGTGGCGATGGCGCTGCTGCTGATCGTCTGGGGCCTGTTCAAGAAGGCGGTGGTCGCCTCCGAACTCTCGGTCAATCTCGTCGACCCGGTCTTCTTCGACCCTTCGGCGCATTCGAGCCTCGATCTGCTGCTCGCCGCCTATGGCTATGCGGTCCAGATCTACTGTGACTTTTCGGCCTATAGCGACATGGCGATCGGCATCGCCGCCTTGTTCGGCTATCGCTTCCCGCGCAACTTCAACCAGCCCTATCGCGCCGCCTCGATGCAGGATTTCTGGCGGCGCTGGCACATCAGCCTGTCGAGCTGGCTGCGCGACTATCTCTACATCGGTCTCGGCGGCAATCGCGGCGGCCTGTTCATGCAGTGCCGCAACATCATGCTGACGATGCTGCTCGGCGGTTTCTGGCATGGCGCGAAATGGACCTTCCTGATCTGGGGCGGCATCCATGGCGGCGTGCAGGTGGTTGAGACGTTGTGGCGCAAGGCCGGGCTGCCGGGCCTGCCGAAGCTGCTCGCCATCCTCGTCACCTTCCACATCGTCACCTTCGGCTGGATATTCTTCCGCGCGGAGAGCTTCGACGCGGCGATCGCCTATCTGTCGGGCATCGGCCTCGGCGACTGGAGCAACGGCATGACCACGCCGCTGCTGGCGGGGCTCATCATCCTCGGCATGGCCTTCCACTTCACGCCGCCGCTGCTGGCCCAGAGCATAGCGTTGCGCCTTCGCCTGCTGCCTGCGCCGGTGCTGGGCGTGCTCGTCGGCGCGGCGATCATCCTGATCGACGCGATGCGCTATGAAGGGGTCGCGCCCTTCATCTACTATCAGTTCTGACGGAGACGCCCGCGATGAAGGAGCATGAACCGGCCTCGCCCGTCGATCTTCCCGAGCCGCCGATCGAACACCGCGCCTTCCTCTGGACCGCGACGACGATCGTCACGGCGGCGCTGCTGCTGCTCTTTGCCAATGCCGGGACGCTGGCCGCCTGGGTCGACGAGAAGCCGGTGTCGGAGGTCCAGCAGCGGGCGTCGGCGGCGGCTGGCGGATGGAAGGCGGCTATGGACGCAACCGGCCTCACCGCCCCGCGCGATGCGCTCCACGCCCGCTGGAAGCAACTCCAGGCGATCCGCTTCGGAACTGAGGCCCCTGCGACGGGCCAATAAGTCCTTCGAGACGGGTCTTCGCCTTCGCTCAGCCCCTCCTCAGGATGAGCGGTTATCCTTATCCCAAATCCGCTGATCCTGAGGAGCCGCTGAGCTTGGCGAAGCGGCGTCTCGAAGGACGCTACGCCACCACCTCCGCCACCACCGCGCCCAGCGCCGTCGCCGCATCCCCAGGCGCAAGCCGCACCTGCAAGCCGCGCTGGCCGCCGTTGATATAGACCAGCGCTTCGTCCATCGCGCCGGCCTCCATAACGACCGGTACGCGTTTCTTCTGACCGAAGGGGCTGATCCCGCCGACGACGAAACCGGTCATCCGTTCGGCATCGGCGGGCTTCATCATCTGCGCCGATTTCGCGCCCAGCGCGGCGGCGGCCTTCTTCATCGAAAGCTCGCGATCGGACGGGATCACCGCGCAGGCGGGCTTGCCGTCGATCTCGATCATCAGCGTCTTGAGCACCCGCGACGGGTCTTCGCCCAGCGCTTCGGCAGCCTGCAGGCCCACCCGCTCGCCGCCAGGCGCATAGTCATAGCTGTGGACGCTGTGCGCGACCTTGGCCTGGGTCAGGAATTGCGTAGCGCGGGTGGTCTTGGACATGGCCGCGATTAATCACGCCTGCCGGAAAAGCGAAAGCCCCGGCGCGATGGCCGGGGCTTTCACGAAAAACGGCAGTTGTCGCTTACCGGTAGAAGACGTGATCGCCGACCATCGAGATACGCTCGCGCGTCCGGAAGAAGCGGTTCGGCGTCTGGTACGCGGCGTGATAGAATACCGCGCCGGGGACGACCTGCTCGGCATTGCCGGCCATCGCCTGACGCGAGACCTCGACCGCGGTCGCCCAGCGGGCCGACGTGCGGCTTGGATTGTAGGATGCGGTGCGGAAGAACTGGCCCGGCTGATTGACCACTTCGCAGACCGATTCGCCGAAGCGATCCTGGCCGACGCGGTTCATGATCAGCTGCGCGACCGCGAGCTGGCCGCTGCGCGGCTGATTGGCGGCTTCGTGCATGACGACCTTGGCCATGCATTCGAGCTGCTTGTCGAGCTGGGAAGAGGAGGCGACGGCCTCCTTGAACATCACCTGATCGATACCGTCATCGACGACCCGGTCGTCGGCGGTGATCTGGGCGGTCATTTCGTAGGCGAGCGTCGGTTCGGACGTCGGAATAGCCGCAAAGCCCATAGCTCCCGTCGCCGCGGCGATGATCATCGCGGCAATCATGAGCGGATGTTGAGCCAATTTGGCGGACATTCAGTACTCCATCAGATGCGCAAAAGCCCACGCTCGCCCAAACCTCAAAACACAGGGCGAGGTGTTCATTCACGACTTGTCGGCAGGGGGCGGATAAGCAACGTCGTGCCCCAGACGACCAATTTCGAGGCTCCCTTGGCCGGGCGGGCGGCGAGAGTCAACGAAAGCACGACGAATCGTTTCGTCGGCAGGATGGAGTGAGGAACCCCATATCTTGTGTTTTTGTGCAGCTGCTAACGCTACCGGCCTTATCTTTGCCACGAAGCTGTTGTGTTATTGCAATAATCCGGGGCCAAAGGGGCGACCTTGTGCGGCCCCGCTGGCGGCGGCGGCCGAACCGCGCGATAACCGGATCGGGGACGGGATGAACGGCGGAGCGAATCGATGCAGGAGGATGTGACCGGCGGGGGGGAGCGGCCCGCTGTTGCCGCCGCGCCGTCCGTCTCTGCGTCCTCCGAATCCGCCCGCTCCGGTCCCGCCGCCACCCCCGGCGCTGCCGATGCCGCCGCGTCCGCGCCGGTCGTCGACGCCCTGCGCGTCTCGATGGCGAGCCAGGCCGAGATGGCCTATCGCCGCGATCGCCTGCTCGCCTGGCTGGCGCTGACTGCGGGCGCGGGAATTATCCTCGCCATCCCCTTCGCGCTGCATGCGGGGTCGGAGTTCTTCCTGCCGGTGACGATCGCGCTGGTGATCGCGGTGGCGCTGGTGCCGCTGCTCGAATGGCTCGAGCGGCGCGGCCTGCCCTCGCCGATGGCGGCGCTCTTGTGCGTGCTGTTGTTCCTGGGCCTCGCCAACGCGGCGATCGCCTCGGTGATCGTCCCCGCGACCGAATGGTTCGCGCGGCTGCCCTCGCGCATCCGGCTGATCCGCAAGAATCTGTCGCCGCTGATCGACATCTATTCCTCGTTCGAACGATTTGTCGACGAGACGATGGGGTCGCTCCTGCGCAACAGCGCCGCGCGCGGCCGCACCGTGACGATCCAGCAGCCCAACTCGCTGTTCGACTATGTCGCAACCTCGGCCCCGCACGCGCTGGTGCAGATGCTGTTCGCGACGCTGGTCGTCTATTTCTTCCTGTCGAGCTGGACGCGGATGCGGCGGCGGACGATCACCAACCGGGGCAGCTTCTCCAGCGCGATGACCACCGCGCGGGTGATTCAGGAGATGGTCGACCGCACCTCGGCCTATCTGGCGACGATCACCGCGGTGAACATCGGCATGGGCATCCTCGTCTCGCTGATGCTGTGGTTCGCGGAGATGCCGAGCCCGATCATGTGGGGCGGCCTCGTCGCGATCCTCAACTATGTCCCCTATTTTGGGCCGATCCTGGCGGCCGGGCTGCTCGCTGTCGGCGGGCTGATGACCTTTTCCGATCTCGGCTATGCGCTGGTGCCGGCGTCACTGTTCATCGCGGTGCATCTGGTCGAAGCCAATGTGCTGACGCCGATGCTGGTCGGGCGGCGGCTGACGATCAACCCGCTGCTGATCCTGGTCGCGTTGAGCTTCTGGAGCTGGGTGTGGGGCACGGCGGGGGCGCTGCTGGCGGTGCCGCTGCTGATCATCCTCACCACCGTCCTCGATGCGGCGGGGCGGCCCGACATCGCCGGATTCCTGTTCGCCGAAGGCACCTTTACCAACACCCATGAGGATGAAGAGGCGGCGCTTCCGCCCGAGCTCAGAAAATGATTCCAGATTGATGCCGCACTGTGTTGACAGGGGGTCGGGCCTCCACTAGTTGCCCGCCCCACGACGCGTTCGTACGCGGGTGTAGCTCAGTTGGTTAGAGCGCCGGCCTGTCACGCCGGAGGTCGCGGGTTCGAGCCCCGTCACTCGCGCCACCTTTCGAAAATCGATGGATTTCTGAAGGTGGCGCTTCTGCCCGAGCAGCCCCCCATCCTCTCGCGATTGCGACCATCGGCTTAGGTTTCCGCGCGAAACGCTGTATTTGTCCTAATTACCTGGCAACCTTGCTCTGTTACTTTGCACCGAAATGGAGTTTCTTTCGGCGCGCTGCGGGAGCCTGGTTTTTGAGCCTTTTACGTAAACTTCTGCGTGGACGCCGCCGTCGGGCGGCGGAGATCATGAAGGAGCGGCTGCCCGACGGCACCTATATCGAACTGGTCCAGTCGCTGTTCGGGCTCGCGCTGCCCGCGGTGATCATGACGATCTGCTTCGCCGGCACCGGCGCTTATATTCTCGCGCGCAGCGGCGATATGCTGCTCCAGATCTTCTACATACTTGGCCTCGCCGCCTCGGCGGTCCGGCTCGTCACGCTGTTCGGCAATCGCGGGCGGGTTCGCGCGCCGGCACTGGGCGTGAATGTCGCGCGCGCGATCGAACTGCAATTCGGCCTCGCCTATATCGCTTTCGCCGCCGCCTTCGGCGCCTTCTCGGCCTGGGCCTATGCGACCTCGGACACCGACGTCCGGATGCTGCTGGTGGCGCTGATCTTCGGCTATGGCGCCGGGGTCGCGTCGACGGTGTCGCTGCGGCTGTGGATCAGCATCACCGCGATCCTGATCGCGATCGTGCCGACGATCCTGGTCAGCCTGTTCCACGCCGGCGGCGCGCATCGCGGCACCGGCATCCTCACCGTCCTGTTCCTCGCGGGCGGCGTCCTGTCGATGTTTCAGCGCTATCGCGATACCGCGGCGCAGATATCGATGCGCCGCCTGATGGAGACGCTTGCGCGCCAGGACGACCTCACCGGCCTGCCCAACCGTCTCGTCCTGCGCGAGCGCTTCGAACAGCTTGCCGCGCGCTCGGATGGGTCTGAGCTGATCGCGGTCCATTGCGTCGACATCAACCAGCTCGATCCGGTCAACGAGATGTACGGCCATATGGCGGGGGACGCTCTGCTCAAGGCGGTCGCGCAGCGGCTGCGCCGCGTCGTGCGCGGCGACAACCTGGTGATCCACCTCAACGGCGACGATTTCGTCGTCGTCCAGCCCAACATGGCCGATGCCGCCGAAGCCGAGGCGCTCGCGCACCAGATCGTCGCGACGCTCGACAAGAGCTACGCCGTGGCGGGTGAGGACATCATCATCACCGCGAATATCGGCTATGCGATCGACCTGCAGCTGGGCGCCGAACTCGAACGCCTTCTTGGCGGTGCAGAGCGCGCGCTGACCAGCGGCAAGCGCCATGCCAGCGGCGTGTCGGCCTATGCGGGATCGGGGCGCGCCGCCTGAGCGGGGCCGGCCACGCGCCGGCTTTCCGCATGATCGACCAGGCGGGTGGAAAGATCCGCATAATAGGCGCCGATTTCGGCCAGATCAACCTGCGGGAGGCGCGGCGCCGTCTCCCCTGACGGCGCGATTCCGACGGACAGCCGCCGCGCAGCAAAGACACGCCGCAACGCCGCCTTCTGCATCGACATCTCTCTAAGCAGGCCGTGGTCATCGGCTTTTCCGCCGAGCAGGTCGGGATAGGATGACAGCTTGCGGGCGGCGTCGCACCCTCGCCGGAATGCGCGTAATTCCGGCCCGTGCAGTCCTCCGCCCGCGGCGAGCTCGTTGAGCAGCACGTTCAGGAACCGGTCCAGCTCGCGCAGGGCATTGGCGAGCATCATGGCGTGGCGCGCGGCCGATGATGCGTCCGCTTGTCCGAAGATGGCGGCGCGGCCTTGCAGGAAGGCTGTGCCGCGCGTCATCGTGTCGATCGCCGCGGCGAGCCTGCGAACCTTGCCGGCGGATATGGCGCTGCCGGGCGTCACGCCGTCAGTGGCGCGGGCGGATCGGCATCCGCTCGACCGCGCCCGACAGCACTTTCTTGCCATAGGCGCGGGTGATCACCGCGGCGTCGTGAGCGTTGCGCAGCACGACGCGCGTTCCGCCGGACAGCAGCGGTTCGATCACGCTGATCGCGGCGGTGTGCCTGGCGCACATGTCGGTGACGTCCTGCAGCGTTGCGTTGACATTGATGGCACGGGACATTGTGAGGGAACTCCTGCACGGCGCGATCGTGCCTGCCGGGATTGGCCGGCGCACCTTAGGCGCGGCGAACCCTTTTGTCCGTATTTATTTCCTCGCCAGCTACTTTTTCCAAATCAAAACCCAAATAATGCTTCTGCGGCTGCTATAAACCTATAGAAGAAATCTTTGGCGGCGGTCGTAATTTTAGCGTTGGTTGACTTTTGTGGCAGAAACGCTAATTTAATAGGGCTAACGTCGCCTGCGACGGATTTTGAGGCTCTGCAAGAAGCCGATCTCTCCCTTTCACGCCACTGGCCTTCCGGACATGTCGCCGGGAGAAATATTTTCCGTGAAAGGACGACTAAATGCTCACGGGCGTCGTCAAATTTTTCAATGCCGACAAGGGCTATGGTTTCATCGCGGCCGAGGATGGCTCGGGCGACAGCTTCGTCCACATCACCGCCGTCGAGCGTGCGGGCATGTCGACCCTCCAGAAGGAACAGCGCGTCCAATATGATCTGGAAACCGATCGCCGCGGCAAGCAGTCGGCCTGCAACCTGCAGCCGGCCTGATCATGGCCAAGGAGGACCTGATGGTCCTCGATGGCACGATCGACGAGATACTTCCCGACGGGCGCTTCGGCGTCACGCTGGAAAATGCTCATCGAATCATCGCCTATACCGCCGGGAAGATGCGGCGTTTCCGCATCCGCTCGGTGGTCGGCGATCGCGTGCAGGTCGAGATGACCCCCTATGACCTCGACAAGGGCCGGATCATCTTCCGCGAACGGACCCCGGGCGCTTCGCCCGGCGGCATGCGTCGCGGCGGATTCCGGCGCTGATTTTTATAACAGAAGATAAGGCGCGCCACGATTGGGCGCGCCGGGAATAGCATGAATCATAATTTCAATAGCCGTAATATCGTATCCCAATCCCTCCAAATCGACCGGCGTATCGCCACCCCGCGTCCAGCGGTCCTGTCACGCCGTGAACTGCGCCGTATCGTCGCCGAGATGCTCGGCTGACGTCGCGCCCCCGGACGGTCTTCACGTCATCGCCCGCACCGCGCTGGATATCGCACCGCCCTCGATCGTCAGCTGATTGAACGACGGCGGCGTAGCGCGGGTGCGGTGCGACAATGTGCCCGCGCCGATTACCCGGATCGGCTTTCCGCCGGCGTCGATCACACTGTCGAACGGGTCGTGGACATGGCCGCTCAGCACCACGTCCGCGCCTGCTGCTGCGAGTTGCGACAGCGCCTCAGCGCCGCCCAACGTGCGCCCGCGCGATCTTATGCCGTCGCGGTCGGTCAGCGGATGGTGGCAGGCGACGATGACGATCCGGTCATCGGGCGTCGCGTCGAGATGGGCGATCGTCCGGCGCAGGCTGCCGCCGCTCACGACCCCCCACGACCAGTTGAGCCGCCACTGGAAGCGCGCGGTCGTCTTCAGCGGCACCAGCGACAGGCCCGGCAGCGACAGAGGCCGCTCCAGATTGGCCTCGATCCGGCGGAAATGCCGATAGGGCCGCATGAAGCGTGTAAGCGGATTCCAGGGCAGGTCGTGATTGCCCGGCTCGATCGTCAGCGGCACGGCCAGGCTTTCCAGCCACGCGCCCGCCGCCTCGAACTCTTGCCGCCGCGCCCGCATCGTCAGGTCGCCGGTGACGATCACCGCATCGGGCCGCTCCGCCGCCACGGCGGCTGCGAACCAGCGCAGCGCGGTTTCGTCGGCACAACCGAAATGCAGGTCGCTGACATGGAACAGGCGGATCATGCGGGATCAACGCGTGGCGCCGCCGGAAGCTTCATCGCCCGCCGATCGGCGGGGCGGCCGCATTATTTCGTATAAGCCTTGATCAGGTCGTACAGATAATCGCGCCCGACATAGACCGACCGCACCTCGATCCGTTCGTTCAACCCATGCGCACCATTGCCGTCGGGATCGAACCAGGGCCCGGGCACCCCATAGGTCGGGATGCCGGCCGCGCCCAGGAAGGTCGCGTCGGTATAGCCGGTCGCCATCGACGGGACGAGCGGTACGCCCGGGAAATAGCGTTTCGCCAGCGCCGTCATCGGGCCGACCACCGCCGGGTCGAGCGGCGGCGCGGGCGGCGTCGGGCGGACGGGGGGCAGGGCAGTGATGCCGACGCCGGGATCGCCGATAACCCGCGCCAGTTCCGTCCCGGTCTCCTCGATCGAGTGCCCGGGAAAGATCCGGCAATTGACGTTGGCGCGCGCCCGCTGGGGCAAGGCGTTGGCGGCATGGCCCGCATCGAGCAGCGTCGCGACGCAGGTCGTCCGCAGCATCGAATGATAGCCGCGGTCGCCGTTCAGCACCGCTTCGGCGGCGCGGTCGCCGGGATTGGCGGCGATCGCCACCATCGCTCGCCCCATCGCATCGCCACGCGTCTTGCCCGCGCCCGCGAAATAGGCGCGCGTCGTGTCGTTGAGCTCCAGCGGAAACTCATGCTCGTCGATCTTGGTCAGCGCCCGCGCCAGCTGATAGATCGCATTGTCGCGCACCGGCACCGACGAATGGCCGCCTGCATTGCGCGTCTCCAGCCGGAAATTGACGAAGGTCTTCTCGCCGACCTGCACCTCCTGCGAGACCAGCGTGCCCTTGCCATCGCTGTTGCCGCCGCCGCCCTCGTTCAGCGCGAACGCCGCGTCGATCAGGCCACGGCGATTCTCGCTCAGCCACTGCGCGCCGTTGAACGCCCCATTGGTCTCCTCGCCACAGGTCAGCGCGACCTTCACGGCGCGCTTCGGCTTGTACCCTGTCTCCTTGAAGCGGATCAGCGCATCGACCCAGATCGCCGCCAGCGCCTTGGTGTCGGCGGTCCCGCGCGCGTAGAAATAGCCGTCCTCCTCGACCAGCGCGAACGGATCGCGCGTCCAGTCCTCGCGCTTCGCCTCGACCACGTCGATATGCGCCAGCAGCAGGATCGGGTTCGCCGTCGTCGAGCCGCCCGGATAGACCGCGACCAGCCCGCCCTCCTTCGGATGCGCCGGGTCCGCGAACAGCGTCAGCTGGTCGTCGGCAAACCCCGCCCCCTTCAGCCGCGCCGCCATCCGTTCCGCCGCCAGCGTACAGCTGCCGGACGACAGGGTGGTGTTGGTCTCGACCAGCTCCTTGAACAGCACGCGGAACTTCGCCTGATCGGGCCGCAGCGGCGGCTCGGCGGCAACGGCCTGCCCGGTTAGCGCCAGCGCGGCGACGAGTCCCGTGATGAATGCCCGCATGTCGGCTCCCCGGATGACGGGCGTGGCGTGCCCTCTGCGCGCATCATGCCGGTCGTGGACCGCCGCGTCCATGGCATGCCCGATTGCGGCCCTGCGGCGCTTGCGGCAGACTGGCACGGACTCTCGGGGGAAGGACCGACATGCGATTGATACATCTCTTCGGCGCGGCGCTGGCACTGTGCCTGATCGCGCCTGCCCCGACGCTGGCCGAAAGCCCGGAGACGGTCATCGCCGCGCTGAGGAATCAGAATAATGCGGCCATCGCCGCCCATGATCTCGATCAGATCGGCGCGATCTATTCCGACGATGCCGCCTTCGTCTGGAGCGATGGCAGCTACAGCATCGGCAAGTCGGGCGTCCGCGGCATCTTCGCGAAGCACTTCGCCGATCCGGCCTGGACCTCGGTCGTCTTCGTTCGCACGCCGGACCGGATATTGCTCAACGCCACGGCGGACCGCGCCTATGAAAGCGGCACCTGGACCGGCACGAAGCAGGGCCCCGCCGGTACGCTGCACTATGGGGGCTCCTATGCGGCGCATTGGCGGAAGGAGCCGTCCGGCTGGCAGGCGCGCGGCGAACTCTACGTCAAACTCCACTGCGAAGGCCGCGCTTGCACACCTTAGGATGCGCGGGGCGGTTAGGGCGTGTGTGGACGGACGATACGCCTCAGTTCGCGTCCATCGCATTCCGGCGCGATGGCAGCTCTGGCCGCGGTGACAAATCGCACTTTGCGCAGCCGTTGCATGGCATGTGCCATCCCGGGGGGGGGGGGGGGGAGCGGTTTGGCGGCTCCCGATGTAGGTCGGCTCAAAGCGGACGTTCCGACTCCAAACTAACGCCTTCGCCCTCGGCAACGTTTTAATTATCTCGCTGTGTCGCCTTGGTGGATAGCCACCATACTACGCCAATTGCGACGGCCCCGATTGTCGACCAAAAGCCAACTATCCACACCGACAGGGGCTCGCCCGTGAGCGATATGATCCCGAATATCTCAACGGCAGCCACGATGGCCCAAGCAATGAGATAGGTTGGCAAATCGAAGTCAGCCCACCGCCCTGATCCGAACCAGGCTCGAAACAGAAACGCGAGGCCGGGAACCGCCACGATGGCCATCAGCCAGAGTACGAGTAACATGAGCATCCGCGGTTCCCGTGAAAGTATCAACGTAGAGAATAGGACGTTTGTTGAGGACGGCAACCGGGCGCCGTCCGCGGTCCGATATGGCGCAAAATGTTCGGATGGGGTGGAATGCGATCTGTCTGACTTGAGCTGCGTCCGGTGGTAATTGGTCATTTAACGAGATAGGGCCAGCGAATGGCGAAACTTCACCAAACGGTAACGACGCTTCGGCTCTTCGGTGATGAACTTGATCCGGATGAAATTACCGCTCGCCTCGGTTGCGTACCCACGGTTGGCGCTAGGAAAGGCGCTGTATGGCTCACAAAAGGCGGCACCGAAAAGGTAGCTCGCACTGGATTTTGGCGATTGGAGGTCAAGGATAAGCAGCCGGGCGATCTTGATGCTCAAGTCGTAGAATTGCTCGCGCTTTGCAGCGACGACCTTACTGTATGGGCGGATTTTACAGCCCGGTTTACGGTTGACATCTTTTGTGGCCTGTTCATGGAAGAAAGTAATGAGGGGATTACTGTATCGGCGAAAACCATGGAAAACCTAGGCCTTCGTAACATTTCTCTCGATCTTGATATTTACGGCCAGACATCGCCCGACTGAATGTCCGCAAACAGGAGATTGCGTGCCTTAGCCCTACGGCGAAGATTAGATCGCAAGCCTCCGTTTAATTAACCGTCCCATCATGGCCGACCGACCAAAACAAAAACCCCGCCGGATCGCTCCGGCGGGGTCTTGTTCGTCATGATCCCCGGCGCCGAAGCGCCGCGTCTCACTCCTCGTTCAGGTAATCGCCGGCGTCCTCGTCGGTGCCGTGGGTCTCGCCCACCACCGCCGCGAGCACGTCGTCGCCGGTGTCGGCTTCGACCGGCTGGCGCAGTTCGGCCGCATGCTCTTCGGCGGCGCTCGCCGGGGCGATCAGCGACTCCTGCCAGTTGCGCTGCGCTGCCCGGAGAGCAGCGTCGCGGCTGGTGGCGGTCACCCGCAGGCGGCTCATGCCGGCGCCGGTGCCCGCCGGGATCAGGCGGCCGACGATGACATTCTCCTTGAGGCCGTTCAGCGTGTCGACCTTGCCCTGCACCGACGCGTCGGTGAGCACGCGGGTCGTCTCCTGGAACGACGCGGCCGAGATGAACGAGCGGGTCTGCAGCGACGCCTTGGTGATCCCGAGCAGGATCGGCTTGCCCGCCGCGATCGCCCGGCCTTCGGCTTCCGCCTTGGCGTTGATCTCGTCCATTTCCTCGCGGTCCACCTGCTCGCCGGGAAGCAGGGTGGTATCGCCGCCGTCGGTGATCTCGACCTTCTGCAGCATCTGGCGAACGATCGTCTCGATGTGCTTGTCGTTGATCTTCACGCCCTGGAGTCTATAGACTTCCTGGATTTCCGACACGAGATATTCGGCGAGGGGCTCGATGCCGAGCACTTCGAGAATATCATGCGGATCGGGCGAACCGCCGATCAGGTTGTCGCCGCGCTTGACATAGTCGCCTTCCTGCACGTCGATGACCTTCGACTTCGGCACCAGATACTCGACCGCATCGCTGCCATCGTCCGGACGGATGATGATCTTGCGCTTGGCCTTGTAGTCCTTGCCGAACTCGACGCGGCCCGAGACCTTCGCGATGATCGCGTTTTCCTTGGGCTTGCGCGCTTCGAACAGCTCTGCGACGCGCGGCAGACCGCCGGTGATGTCGCGGGTCTTGGCCGACTCGCGGCTGACGCGGGCGAGAACCTCGCCAGCCTGCACCGTCTGTCCGTCCTCGACCGAGAGCATCGCGCCCGGCGCCAGCATGTAGCGCGCGGTTTCGCCCGATGCGTCGTCGAGCAGCGTCAGGCGCGGACGGAGGTCTTCCTTCCGGCTGGTGGCGCGATACTCGATGACGACCTTCTGGCTGATGCCGGTCGCTTCGTCGGTCTGCTCGGTGAGCGTCTGGTTGTCGATCAGGTCCTGATACTTCACCGTGCCGCCGGTCTCGGTGATCACCGGCATGGTGAACGGATCCCACTCGGCCAGGCGGTCGCCCTTGCTCACCTTCGCGCCGTCGTCGACGAGGAGGTGCGCACCGTAGGGCAGCCGATGGGTCGAACGCTCGCGGCCTTCGCTGTCGATGATCGCGACTTCGCCCGAACGGCTGAGCGAAACACGGCGGCCGCGCGGATCGGTGATGATCCGCAGGTCGCGATATTCGATCGTCCCGTCGGCGATCGATTCGAGGTTCGACTGCTCGTTGAGCTGCGCCGCGCCGCCGATGTGGAAGGTCCGCATCGTCAGCTGGGTGCCCGGCTCGCCGATCGACTGCGCCGCGATGACGCCGACGGCTTCGCCGATGTTCACCGGAGTGCCGCGGGCCAGGTCACGGCCATAGCAGGCCGCGCAGACGCCGCCCTTGGATTCGCAGACCAGCGGGCTGCGGATCTTGACGCCCTGGATGCCGATCGCCTCGATCGCGGCGACCATCGGCTCGTCGAGCAGCGTGCCCTCGGCGATGAGGACCTCGTTGGTCTTGGAGTCGACGATATCCTCGGCCGTGGTGCGGCCCAGGATACGCTCGCCCAGCGATGCGATGGTCGCGCCACCCTGGACGATCGCCTTCATGTCGAGCGCGCGGTCGGTGCCGCAATCGACTTCGACGACGACGCAATCCTGCGACACGTCGACCAGACGGCGGGTGAGGTAACCCGAGTTCGCCGTCTTGAGCGCGGTGTCGGCCAGACCCTTGCGGGCGCCGTGGGTCGAGTTGAAATATTCAAGGACGGTCAGGCCTTCCTTGAAGTTCGAGATGATCGGGGTCTCGATGATCTCGCCCGACGGCTTGGCCATCAGGCCGCGCATGCCGGCGAGCTGCTTGATCTGCGCGGCGCTACCACGGGCACCGGAGTGCGCCATCATGTAGATCGCGTTGATCGGCTTCTCGCGGCCGTCGTCGCCCTTCTTGACCGCCGAGATTTCCTTCATCATCTCGGCCGCCACGCGGTCGCCGCAACGCGACCAGGCGTCGATCACCTTGTTGTACTTCTCCTGCTGCGTGATCAGGCCGTCCTGATATTGCTGCTCGAAGTCCTTCACCAGGGCGCGGGTCTCCTCGACCAGCGGCTCCTTGGCGTCGGGGATGATCATGTCGTCCTTGCCGAACGAGATGCCGGCCTGGAACGCGTGGCGGAAGCCCAGCGCCATGATCGCGTCGGCGAACAGCACCGTCTCCTTCTGGCCGGTGTGGCGATAGACGATGTCGATGACGTCGCCGATCTCCTTCTTGGTCAGCAGGCGGTTGACCGTCTCGAACGGAACCTTGTGGCTCTTCGGCAGCGTCTCGCCGAGCAGCATGCGGCCCGGCGTCGTCTCGACGCGCTTCATATACTGGTTGCCGTCCTCGTCGGTCTGCGGAACGCGGCTGACGATCTTGGTGTGCAGCGTCACCGCCTTGGCGGCGAGCGCCTGGTGGACTTCCTGCATGTCGGCGATCAGCGAGCCTTCGCCCGGCTCGCCTTCCTTGAGCATCGACAGATAATAGAGGCCCAGCACCATGTCCTGCGACGGCACGATGATCGGCTTGCCGTTCGCGGGCGACAGGATGTTGTTGGTCGACATCATCAGGACGCGCGCTTCCAGCTGCGCTTCAAGCGACAGCGGAACGTGCACGGCCATCTGGTCGCCGTCGAAGTCGGCGTTGAACGCCGAGCAGACCAGCGGGTGCAGCTGGATCGCCTTGCCTTCGATCAGCACCGGCTCGAACGCCTGGATGCCGAGGCGGTGGAGCGTCGGCGCGCGGTTCAGCAGCACCGGATGCTCGCGGATCACCTCGTCGAGGATGTCCCAGACTTCCTTGCGCTCCTTCTCGACCCACTTCTTCGCCTGCTTCAGGGTCATCGAGAGACCCTTGGCGTCCAGACGGGCGTAGATGAACGGCTTGAACAGCTCGAGCGCCATCTTCTTCGGCAGGCCGCACTGGTGCAGCTTGAGCTCCGGACCGGTCACGATGACCGAACGGCCCGAATAGTCGACGCGCTTGCCGAGCAGATTCTGGCGGAAGCGGCCCTGCTTGCCCTTGAGCATGTCGGACAGCGACTTGAGCGGACGCTTGTTCGCGCCGGTGATCGTGCGGCCGCGGCGGCCATTGTCGAACAGCGCGTCGACCGATTCCTGCAGCATGCGCTTTTCGTTGCGGACGATGATGTCCGGCGCGCGCAGCTCCATCAGCCGCTTCAGGCGGTTGTTACGGTTGATCACGCGGCGATAGAGATCGTTGAGATCCGACGTCGCGAAGCGGCCGCCGTCGAGCGGGACCAGCGGGCGCAGATCCGGCGGAATGACGGGAACGACCTCGAGGATCATCCACTCCGGGCGGTTGCCCGATTCCAGGAAGCTCTCGACGACCTTCAGGCGCTTGATGATCTTCTTGGGCTTCAGCTCCGACTTGGTCTCGGCCAGCTCCTTGAGAAGCTCTTCCTTCTCGCCTTCGAGGTCGAGTTCCTCGAGCATGCGGCGCACCGCTTCGGCGCCGATACCGGCGGAGAAGGCGTCCTCGCCATATTCGTCCTGCGCCTCGAGCAGTTCATCCTCGGTGAGCAGCTGGAACTTCTCCAGCGGGGTCAGGCCCGGCTCGATGACGATATAGGCTTCGAAGTACAGCACGCGCTCGAGCTGCTTGAGCTGCATGTCGAGCAGCAGGCCGATGCGCGACGGAAGCGACTTCAGGAACCAGATGTGCGCGACCGGGGCGGCAAGCTCGATATGGCCCATCCGCTCGCGGCGGACCTTCGAGACGGTGACCTCGACGCCGCACTTTTCGCAGACGATGCCCTTGTACTTCATCCGCTTGTACTTGCCGCACAGGCACTCATAATCCTTGATCGGACCGAAGATGCGCGCGCAGAACAGGCCGTCACGCTCGGGCTTGAACGTGCGGTAGTTGATCGTTTCCGGCTTCTTGATCTCGCCGAAGGACCAGCTGCGGATACGCTCCGGGCTGGCGATGCCGATCTGGATCTGGTCGAAGGTCTCGGGCTTCGCGACCGGATTGGCGAAATTGGTCAGTTCGTTCATGTCTCAGTCCCTCTGAAGGGTCGAATTTCTGGGCGGGGCGGGAGAGCCGCTACCCGAAGGCAGCGGCCCGATCCCTTATTCCGCGGCTTCCGCCAGGCCGTCGTCGTCGCTCGCGTCGGTGATCGACGAGAGCTCGACGTTGAGACCGAGCGAGCGCATTTCCTTGACGAGCACGTTGAAGCTCTCGGGGATGCCGGCCTCGAAGGTATCGTCGCCCTTGACGATCGCTTCATAGACCTTGGTGCGGCCGACCACGTCGTCCGACTTCACCGTCAGCATCTCCTGCAGCGTGTAGGCGGCGCCATAGGCCTGGAGCGCCCAGACCTCCATTTCGCCGAAGCGCTGGCCGCCGAACTGCGCCTTGCCGCCCAGCGGCTGCTGGGTGACGAGGCTGTACGGCCCGATCGAGCGTGCGTGGATCTTGTCGTCGACAAGGTGGTGGAGCTTCAGCATGTAGATGTAGCCCACGGTCACCTTGCGGTCGAACTGGTCGCCGGTGCGGCCGTCGAACAGCTCGACCTGGCCGCTCTCGTCGAGACCCGCCAGCTTGAGCATCGCAGCCACATCGGCCTCGCGCGCGCCGTCGAACACCGGCGTCGCCATCGGCACGCCGTTCTTCAGCACCTTGGCCATCTCGACGATCTGATCGGCGCTGCGCGCGTCGATCTCGGCGTGATACTGTTCGCCATAGACCGTCTTCAGACGATCGACCACCGCCGCCGGGGCGCTGCCGCCCGTCGCGTCGGGATTGGCCTCGCGCCAGCTTTCCAGCGCCTCGGTCACCTGCTTGCCCAAGCCGCGGGCGGCCCAGCCGAGATGGGTCTCGAAGATCTGCCCGACGTTCATGCGCGACGGCACGCCCAGCGGGTTGAGCACGATGTCGACCGGGGTGCCGTCCTCAAGGAACGGCATGTCCTCCTGCGGCAGGATGCGCGAGATGACGCCCTTGTTGCCGTGACGGCCGGCCATCTTGTCGCCCGGCTGCAGCTTGCGCTTCACCGCGACGAAGACCTTGACCATCTTGAGCACGCCCGGCGACAGCTCGTCGCCGCGCTGCAGCTTCTCGACGCGGTCCTCGAACTTCTTGACGATCAGCCCGACGGCGTCGTCATATTGCGCCTTGACCGCTTCCAGATCCGCCTGGCGGGCGTCGTCGGCGACGGCGAACTTCCACCATTCGCGCTTCTCGACTTCGTTCAGCAGCTCGTCGTTGATCTCGGAGCCCTTCTTGATGCCCTTCGGCGCGGCGGTCGCGACCTGGCCGAGCAGCATCTCGCGAAGCCGCGCATAGTTGGCGCGGTTCAGGATGGCGCGTTCGTCCTCGCGGTCCTTGGTCAGGCGGTCGATCTCCTCGCGCTCGATCGCCATCGCGCGCTCGTCCTTGTCGATGCCGTGGCGGTTGAACACGCGCACGTCGACCACCGTGCCCGACACGCCCGGGGGCAGGCGCAGCGAGGTGTCGCGGACATCGGAGGCCTTCTCGCCGAAGATGGCGCGGAGGAGCTTCTCTTCCGGCGTCATCGGGCTTTCGCCCTTCGGCGTGATCTTGCCGCACAGGATGTCGCCCGGCTCCACTTCGGCGCCGATATAGACGATGCCCGCCTCGTCGAGGTTGCGCAGCGCTTCCTCGCCGACGTTCGGGATGTCGCGGGTGATGTCTTCCGGCCCGAGCTTGGTGTCGCGGGCCATCACCTCGAACTCGTCGATGTGGATCGAGGTGAAGACATCGTCCTTCACGATCCGTTCGGAGATCAGGATCGAGTCCTCATAGTTGTAGCCGTTCCACGGCATGAACGCGACGAGGACGTTGCGGCCCAGCGCCAGCTCGCCGAACTCGGTCGACGGGCCGTCGGCGATGATGTCGCCGGCCTGCACGACGTCGCCCACCTTCACCAGCGGACGCTGGTTGATGCAGGTCGACTGGTTCGAACGCTGGAACTTCATCAGGGTGTAGATGTCGACGCCCGACTTGCCGGCATCGACATCGCCCGACGCGCGGACGACGATGCGGGTGGCGTCGACCTGGTCGATCACGCCGGCGCGGCGTGCGGCGATCGCCGCACCCGAGTCACGCGCGACGGTCTCTTCCATGCCGGTGCCGACGAACGGCGCTTCGGCGCGGACCAGCGGCACCGCCTGGCGCTGCATGTTCGATCCCATCAGCGCGCGGTTGGCGTCGTCGTTTTCCAGGAAGGGGATCAGCGACGCGGCGACCGACACCAGCTGCTTAGGGCTGACGTCCATCAGGGTGATGTGCTCGCGCGGCGCGATCAGGAACTCACCGGCTTCGCGGGCCGAGATCAGCTCCTCGACGAAGGCGCCGCTGGCATCGAGCTCGGCGTTCGCCTGCGCGATGGTGTGCTTCGCCTCTTCCATCGCGGAGAGATAAACGACCTCGTTGGTCACCTTGCCATCGACGATCTTGCGGTACGGCGTCTCGATGAAGCCGTACTTGTTGACGCGGCTGAACGACGCCAGCGAGTTGATCAGACCGATGTTCGGGCCTTCCGGCGTTTCGATCGGGCAGATACGGCCATAGTGCGTCGGGTGAACGTCGCGGACCTCGAAGCCCGCGCGCTCGCGGGTGAGGCCGCCCGGCCCGAGCGCCGAGACGCGGCGCTTGTGCGTCACTTCGGACAGCGGGTTGGTCTGGTCCATGAACTGCGACAGCTGCGACGAGCCGAAGAATTCCCGGACCGCGGCGACCGCGGGCTTGGCGTTGATCAGGTCGTTCGGCATCGCCGTCGACACGTCGACCGACGACATGCGCTCCTTCACCGCGCGCTCCATGCGGAGCAGGCCGACGCGATACTGGTTCTCCAGCAGCTCGCCCACCGAACGGACGCGGCGGTTGCCGAGATTGTCGATGTCGTCGATCTCGCCCTTGCCGTCCTTCAGGTCGACGAGGGTCTTGACCACGGCGAGGATATCCTCGCTGCGCAGCGTGGTGATCGTGTCCTCGGCGTCGAGCTCGAGGCGCATGTTCAGCTTCACGCGGCCGACGGCCGACAGGTCATAGCGCTCGGGGTCGAAGAACAGGCCGGCGAACAGCGCCTCGGCGGTCTCCTTCGTCGGCGGTTCGCCGGGGCGCATGACGCGATAGATCTCGCTGAGCGCATGGTCGCGCTCCTCGACCTTGTCGGCCTTCAGCGTGTTGCGTATCCACGGACCGGTCGAGACATGGTCGATGTCGAGCAGGTCGACATGGTCGAAGCCCGCCTTGTCGAGCGCCTCCAGATTCTCCGGGGAGACCTCGTCGCCCGCCTCGATGTAGATGCGGCCGGTGCTCTCGTCGATCAGGTCATAGGCCGAATAGCGGCCGAAGATCTGGTCGGTCGGGATCAGCAGCGTCTCGAGACCGTCCTTGCCGGCCTTGTTGGCGGCGCGGGGGCTGATCTTGGTGCCGGCCGGGAAGACGACCTCGCCGGTGTCGGCGTTGACGACGTCGAACGCCGGCTTCTGGCCGCGCCAGTTCTCGGCGACGAAGGGAACCTTCCAGCCGCCCTCGCCACGCACATAGCGCTGCGTCTTGTAGAAATAGTTGAGCATGTCCTCGCCGTTCAGGCCAAGGGCATAGAGCAGGCTGGTGACCGGCAGCTTGCGCTTGCGGTCGATGCGGACGTTGACGATGTCCTTGGCGTCGAACTCGAAGTCGAGCCACGAGCCGCGATAGGGGATGACGCGCGCGGCGAAAAGGTACTTGCCCGACGCATGGGTCTTGCCGCGGTCATGATCGAACAGCACGCCCGGCGAACGGTGCATCTGCGACACGATGACGCGCTCGGTGCCGTTGATCAGGAAGGTGCCGTTCTCGGTCATGAGCGGCATGTCGCCCATGTAGACGTCCTGCTCCTTGATATCGAGGACCGAACGGGTGTCCGTATCGGGATCGACCTCGAACACGATCAGGCGGAGGGTGACGCGCATCGGCGCGGCATAGGTCATGCCCCGCTGGCGGCACTCGTCGGTGTCGTATTTGGGATCTTCCAGCTCATACTGGACGAAATCGAGCTCGGCGGTGCCGGCGAAGTCGCGGATCGGGAAGACCGAGCGGAGGGTCTTCTCCAGGCCCGACACATAGCCGTCGGCGGGGCGGCTGCGCAGGAACTGCTCATAGGATTCACGCTGAACCTCGATCAGGTTCGGCATCTGCACCACTTCGTGGATGTTGCCGAAGACCTTGCGGATCCGCTTCTTGGCGGTCGTAGGAACTGCCTGGGTGGCCATTGCGTTTATTTCCTCGCGTCAAAATTCTTTTCGCATCGCAGCGAATTTCAGCCCGATTCGCGCCCGGCGAGCGGGTGCGATCCACGACAAAAAGTGCGGGTCCGGACTGTCGGAACCGCACTGCCAGCGTTTTGAGGACCCTTGAAAAACCTGCTCCAATTCGTCGCGGACCGTTCGCAAGGCGGTCCGTGTCCCGGAGGGTCAAGGGCGGCACCCGCGCATGCGCGGCGGGCAACTGCCGATGTAAGTGGAGGCGGCTATATAGTCCCGGGTGCGGGCTTTGGGAAGGGGGGCTTCATCGCGGCATTGATCGAAAGCAGGCGACGGTAGAAGGAAGGCGTAACCGAAGTCTTCGATCAAAGGCCGTTCGATGTCCCTGACCAGCTTTCTCGTCCCCACCTACCGGCAGATGATCGGCACGCTCGCGCGCTGGCTCGACAAGGCGGAGGCGGAACTGCCCGCCGGGCGGGCCGAAGCCCTGCTGTCCGCGCGCCTCGCCCCCGACATGTTTCCATTGTCGACGCAAATCCGCTTCGCCTGCGTCCAGCCATGGGAGGCCGTCTCGCGGCTTCGGGGCGAAGCGCTTCCGCCGGTGATCGCGGAGATGCTCGCCGAAGGGCGCAACGCGGCCGGGCATCCCGGCACGATCGCCGATGCCCGCGCCCGCATCGGCGAAACGCTGGCGATGCTCGATGGCCTCGCGCCTGACGAACTCGATGGCGATCCCGCCCGCCCGATCGCCCATGCCCTGCCGATGGGGATGATCTTCGACCTGACCGCGGAGCAATATGCGCGCGACTGGACGCTGCCCCAATTCTATTTCCACGTCATGGCCGCCTATGCGATCCTGCGGTCCGAGGGCGTGGCGCTCGGCAAGGCCGATTATGTCGCGCATATGCTGGCCTATCTCCGGCCCGGCACGGCGCCCGGCCAGTAAGCGTCATGCGATCGTCCGGCATGATATGGCGACATCCCCGCTTGGGAACCATGCCGATCCATGCTCTTTCATCCCTTCGGTTCCGCCATTGAGGAGAGGGTGAAGATGAAGCGCATTGGATATCTGCTGTTGCTGGGGGCGGGTATGCTGTCGGCCGGGGCGGGGGCCCAGACCATGTCGCCCGCGCCGGTGGTCGCGACGGGCAACGCCCTGCTCACCGTCACCGCCGAGGGCAAGGCGCTCGAAGCGCCCGATCTGGCGATCTTCAATGCCGGGGTGACGACGCAGGGCAAGACCGCCGCCGAGGCGCTGTCGGCGAATTCGACCGCGATGGAACGGGTGATCGCCCAGCTGCGCCGCGCGGGCATCGCCGAACGCGATATCCAGACGAGCAATCTCGGCATCGAACCGGTCTATTCGGACCCGAACCGCGACGCCGCGCTCGCTGCGCGCTACGCGGGCCAGCCCTATGTCCCGCCGGCGGCCGACGCGGCGGTGCCGAAGATCATCGGCTACCGTGCCAATAATTCGGTGTCCGTCCGCCAGCGCGACCTGAAGAATTTCGGGCGGGTGATCGATACGCTGGTGGCGGCGGGCGCCAATCAGGTCAACGGCCCCTCCTTCGCGATGGACAACCCCGATCCCGCGCTCGATCAGGCGCGGGTCCAGGCGATGCGCCAGGCCCGCGCACGCGCCGAGCTCTACGCCCGCGCCGCCGGGCTCAAGGTGCTGCGCATCCTCTCGATCACCGAAGGCGGCGGCTTCTACGGTTCGCCGCCGGTCGTCTTCGCGCGCGGCGCGATCGCCGCCTCGGCGCCCCCGCCTCCGCCGCCCGCCCCGGTCCAGCCCGGCGAGCTCCAGATGACCGCCAACGTCACCGTTCTGTTCGAACTCACCCCCGGCTGATCGGCGGTGCGGCGCGGGCAGGATCAGCCCGCGCCGCTGCCTATCGTCTCTGCGAGCAACGTGGTCAGCGCCGCCCAGGACAACTGGTGCGCGAAAGGATCATAGGCCATGCGCGGGTCGCCGAGGCCGGCGACGCCCGCATTGGTATAGCTGTGGAGCGCCCGGCCGTGGACCAGAAGATGCCAATCAACGCCCGCCGCGCGCATCTCCTCCTGAAAGGCGGCGACGTCCCCGGGCGGCACCAGTGGATCGAGCGCCCCGGTCGCCGCCAGCACCCGCGCCCGGACATCGCCGGGACGGGCAGGGGCGGCGCTGGTCAGCAGCCCGTGGAAACTTGCGACTGCCGCCACCGGCGCGCCGCTCCGCGCCAGTTCGAGCACCGCCGTGCCGCCGAAGCAGAAGCCGATTGCCGCCACCCGCGCCGCGTCCACTCCGTCGAGCCCGCACAATGCGTCGAACCCGGCGCGTACGCGGCGGCGCAGATAGGGCGGGTCGCCCCGAAAGGCGTCCAGTGCCGCCAGCATCTCCGCGCCGTCGAGCACGCGCCCGCCGCCATGCATGTCCGCCGCCGCGGCGATATAGCCGAGCGCCGCGAGCCGCGCGCAATGGCTGCGGACATTGCCGCCGATCCCGTCCGCCTCGTGGATGACCAGCACCGCCGCGCCGTTCGGTTTGCCGGGACGATGGATTTCTCCACGCAAGGCAAGACCGCCATCGTCATAGGTCCAGCTTTCCGCGCCCATCCTCTCGCTCCTTATAGGGTCTGGAGCGTGGACGCGCGGTGACGGGCCCGGTTCCGCCGATATGGCGCTACCGCCAGCAGGGCGGGCCGAGAAGGGTGGCGAGCGGCGCGCCCTTTTCGTCGCACCACGCCGGAAAGGGTATTTTGCGGCTGGGTTTGGACGGACGCGGCGGAGGCGCTGCGCGAGGCTGTCCGGGAATCGCCTCGCGGCGTAGCGGCCGCAGATGCGGCGCGAGCAGCCAGTTGGGCGGCAGATGGGAAGCGCCCCGGCCGCCGGTCGATCGAGGGTGGATTGTCATGCGTTGACGGAAACGCCGGCGGCGCGGAACGCCGCCGGCGGTCGTGGTTGGTTACGGGGTCAATAGTCCATTGCCGGGGCCGGGCCGGCTTTCTCGTCCTTCGGGGCTTCCGCCACCAGCGCTTCGGTGGTGATCAGCAGCGATGCGACCGATGCGGCGTCCTGCAGCGCGGTGCGAACCACCTTGGCCGGATCGATCACACCCGCCTGGACGAGATCGCCATAATCGCCGGTCGCGGCGTTGAAGCCCCAGTTGTAATCCTGGGATTCGAGCAGCTTGCCGACGATATAGGATCCGTCCTCGCCCGCATTCTCGGCGATCTGGCGCGCGGGGGCGCGCACCGCGCGGCGGACGATGTCGATGCCCGACTGCTGGTCGTCATTCGCGGCCTTGAGCCCGTCGAGCGCCTTGAGCGCACGCAGCAGCGATATGCCGCCGCCCGGAAGGATGCCTTCCTCGACGGCTGCCCGCGTCGCGTGCAGCGCGTCGTCGACGCGGTCCTTCTTCTCCTTGACCTCGACCTCGGTCGCGCCGCCGACGCGGATCACCGCGACGCCGCCCGCCAGCTTGGCCAGCCGCTCCTGCAGCTTCTCGCGATCATAGTCGCTCGTCGTGGTCTCGATCTGCTGGCGGATCTGCGCCACGCGGCCGTCGATGTCGGCCTTGCCGCCGACGCCGTCGACGATCGTCGTGTTGTCCTTGTCGATCGTCACCTTCTTGGCGCGGCCCAGCATGTCGACCGTGACGTTCTCAAGCTTGGTGCCGAGCTCCTCGCTCACCACCTCGCCGCCGGTCAGGATCGCGATGTCCTCGAGCATCGCCTTGCGGCGATCGCCGAAGCCCGGCGCCTTGACCGCCGCGACCTTCAGGCCGCCGCGCAGCTTGTTGACGACGAGCGTCGCCAGCGCCTCGCCCTCGACGTCCTCGGCGATGATCAGCAGCGGCCGTCCCGACTGGACGACCTTTTCGAGCAGCGGCACCAGCGCCTGCAGGTTCGACAGCTTCTTCTCGTGGATCAGGATATAGGGATCGTCGAGCTCGACCTTGAGCTTCTCGGCATTGGTGATGAAATAGGGCGAGAGATAGCCGCGGTCGAACTGCATGCCGTCGACGGTTTCCAGCTCGGTCTCCAGGCTCTTCGCTTCTTCGACGGTGATCACGCCCTCATTGCCGACCTTCTCCATGGCTTCCGCCAGGATGCGGCCGATCTCGCCGTCGCCATTGGCGGAAATCGTCGCCACCTGCGCGATCTCGCTGTTGGCGCTCACCTTCCTGGCATGCGCCTGCAGGTCCTTGACGATCGCGTCGACCGCCAGGTCGATGCCGCGCTTCAGGTCGATCGGATTCATGCCGGCGGCGACCGCCTTCGATCCTTCGCGCACGATCGCCTGGGCCAGCACGGTGGCCGTCGTCGTGCCGTCGCCCGCCTTGTCATTCTGCTTGCTGGCGACCTCGCGCAGCAGCTGCGCGCCCATATTCTCGAACTTGTCGGAAAGCTCGATCTCCTTGGCGACGGTCACGCCGTCCTTGGTGATGCGCGGCGCGCCGAAGCTCTTGTCGATGACGACGTTGCGGCCTTTGGGGCCGAGCGTCACCTTCACCGCATTGGCCAGCGTGTCGACGCCGCGCAGCATCCGGTCGCGCGCGTCCGATGCGAACTTCACTTCCTTCGCAGCCATTTCGGCTACCTCCTTTCATTCCTTCCTGAAATCGGCCGGCCGGTCAGGCGGCCTGCTTGAGTTCGGCGGCCGGCTCGATCACGCCGAGCACATCGCTTTCCTTCATGATCAACAGGTCTTCGCCCGCGATCCTCACCTCCGTGCCGGACCACTTCCCGAACAGGATGCGATCGCCCGGGCGCAGCGAAAGCTCGATCAGCGCGCCGCCCTCGTCGCGGGCGCCGGGCCCGACGGCGACGACCTCGCCTTCCTGCGGCTTCTCCTTGGCGGTGTCTGGAATGATGATGCCGCCCGGGCTCTTCTCTTCGGCCTCGATGCGGCGGACGACCACGCGGTCGTGCAAGGGGCGGAAATGCATGCATAACCTCCGGTTGCAAAACGGGTTGTAGCGTTGCCTCCCGTTCATCCGAACGACAGGCGGCGCTCAGCTAGTAAGCCGGCTTTTTCCGTTCAAGGGGTGCAACGAAATTTTTTGGCACTCTCATTGGTAGAGTGCCAAATCCGCCGCTTTAAGCGCGTATATCGGTCTTGACGCCGCTTGGCGGCGCGCCCAGATTTGCCCTTGGCAGGCTCTAATCGCACGCGCCATCGCATGGCGCGGCGGCACGGAAAGGAGGCGAGGCTTGCTATGGTAGACCGGGCATTCATCGCGCAGCTGCAAGGCTATGGGCTGACCACCGCGGAGATCCATTATTACCGCCCCGACGCGCCATCCCTGCTACAGCTGTTCCTCTGGCAGGAATATGATCTGGCGCCGGACTTCCCGGTGCTGTTCGACTTCCTCGATCATTGGCGGCGGGAGATCGAAGCCGCGCTCCATTCGGTCCGTATCGCGCATGAACAGCTGATCAGGCCGAGCGAATGGCGCGCCATCGACGGAATCATATCGATCCAGTGAGCGAATTGCGGCCCTGATGCGAAGACGGGCGGGCCCCCGGGATCCGCCGAGGCTACGTGATACTCCACATAGCGCTGACATCCGGCAATATGCTTGAATAACATAATGATAGCAAAGCCGACCCACCTCATCGTCTATGCCAGCCGATCGCTCGTTCCGCCTGCCTATGTCGAGCGGGAGATTGCCGACATTCTGACGCGATCGGTTCAGCTGAACGGCCGCGACGGCATCACCGGGGCACTGCTCTATACCGATGATCAGCGCTTCGCGCAGGCGCTGGAGGGCGACGCTGCGCTGGTGAAGGCGACGATGGACCGGATCCGCAAGGACGTACGCCACAACCGCATCGTGATGCTGTACGACGACGTGATCGCGCACCGGCATTTTCCGGACTGGTCGCTCGCCTACAAGGGAAACGCCCCCTCGATCGACCAGGCTATCCGCGCCGCTGAATATGAGGCGCCACTACCCTCGACCCGGGCGCTATCGGACCTCCTGGGCATCATGGCGCAGCTGGTGGGGACGGGCTGACCGCGGGCGCAGTCGACCTCCGGCATGGCCTCCATCGGGAGGCTGAAGCGCCGCCGTCGCATATCTTCCTCGGCCGCCGTGATCCGCGACACGGCTATTGCGGTGGGGCTGATGCTGAAACAAGATTCGGTATGACTCGGATGGAATAAGACGATGGTTCGGAAATTACTCTTCACCCTGGTCCTGGCAACGGCGTGTACCGCGCCTCTTCCCGCCGCCGCCGCGCCATCGCTTCAGGACGCCACGGTGGGCG
The DNA here is from genome assembly GCF_001429065.1 of Sphingomonas sp. Root710. Lineage (GTDB taxonomy): Bacteria > Pseudomonadota > Alphaproteobacteria > Sphingomonadales > Sphingomonadaceae > Rhizorhabdus. Next base: position 164,157 of record NZ_LMIB01000017.1, on the reverse strand, counting down.
CCACCGTCGCCGCGATGAAGCCCGGCGACTATCTCTGGGCGCCCAACGTCGCGCCCGCCGGCCCGGTGGTGATCGTCGTCAGCATCGCGCAGCAGCGGGCCTATGCCTATCGCAACGGCATCCCCATCGGCATCTCGACCGTGTCGACCGGGAAGAAGGGGCATGAGACGCCCACCGGCGTCTTCACCCTGCTCCAGAAGAATGTCGACCATAAGTCGAACATCTACGACAGCGCCCCCATGCCTTATATGCAGCGGCTGACCTGGGACGGGATCGCGCTGCATGCTGGCAATCTTCCCGGCTATCCCGCCTCGCATGGCTGCGTCCGCCTGCCGCTGGGCTTTGCCAAGCTGCTCTATGGCGTCACCAAATTGGGGCTGACGGTGATCGTCACCGCGGGGGCGGATGTGCCGCGCTTCGCACCATCGCCCGAAGTGCTCAGCAACGACGGCAAGAAGGGCGGCGACCCCGATCTGTTCGGCGGCCTGCTGTGGCAGCCGGAACGTTCGCCCACCGGCCCGGTCTCGATCATCGTCAGCGCTGCGGACAACCGCATGCTGGTGCTGCGCAACGGCGTGCCGATCGGCTCGGCCCCGGTCCGCATCGCGGGCGCGGTGACGGGGACCACCGCCTATACGCTCGGCGCGATCGAGGACGGCAAATATCGCTGGATGAAGCTGCCCATGCCCGGCGAAAACCTGTCGGGCCCGGTCGAGGTCACCCCCGACGAGCGCGCCCGCCTCACCGTCCCCGACGAAATGATCCGCTACACCGCCGATGTCGTCACCCCGGGGACGACCGTCGTCATCACCCCCGACACGCTGCAAAGCGGCGGCGCGGGCAAGAAGATGACGGTGATGACCGCGGGTAAATAGCTTCGCCCGGAGAGGGAGCGAGGCGCGCCCTAATTGATATTGCATGCGCGCCAGCCGTGCTAAGCGCCGCCGATGCACGCAGCGATCTATTTCCAGTCCGACGGCTATCTTCTCGATGGCGTCCAGATCGTCGGCCGCCGCATGGCCGGTGCGGCCTTCCTCCGCGCCGCGGTCGAGGGGCGCGAGGGGGCGGCGCTGCACGGCTTCGCCCCGCTCGAGAAATCGGGCGACAATTTCATCGCCGCGGTGCGTGCGATCGACCCGGCGGCGCAGGCGGCCTGGATACCCGGCCACCGGCTCGATCTGCTGGCGAAGGAGCGCATCCTCTACCGTCCCGACAATCTGCTCGGCCCGCATGCCCGGCTGCGCCTGCGCGCCGGGCCCGCCGCCTTCTCGATCTGCGGCGTCACCCACACCATCTCGACCGACACCGCGCGCAGCGGCCTCGCCGATATGCTCGCCGCTCCGGTGATGGGGTGGGACGCGCTGATCTGCACGTCGGATGCGGCGCGAAGCGTCGTCACCGGGATATTGGAGGCGGAGGCGGACTATCAGCGCTGGATGGGACGCGAGACCTTTCGTCCCGACGCCTTGCAGCTGCCGGTGATCCCGCTCGGCGTCCACAGTGCCGACCTCGCCGGATCGGCTGCCGATCGCGCCGCTGCCCGCACCTCGTTCGATATCGGCGAGGACGAGGTCGTCTTCCTCTTCGCCGGGCGGCTGAGCTTCAGCGCCAAGGCGCATCCCTATCAGATGCTGCGCGCGCTGCAGGCGGTCGCGGAGCGGGGCGGGCGGCGCATCACCCTGCTCCAGGCGGGGCAGTTCTCCAACCCGGCGGGCGAAGCCTATTACCGCCAGGCGGTGCGCGACTATTGCCCCGATGTCCGCTGCCTGTTCGTCGATGGCGCGCTACCCGCAAGCTACCGGGCCGGCTTCGCCGCTGCCGACGTCTTCCTGTCACTCGCCGACAGCATCCAGGAGACTTTCGGGCTAACCCCGGTCGAGGCGATGGCCGCCGGGTTGCCCGCGGTGGTGAGCGACTGGAACGGCTATAAGGACACGGTCCGCGACGGCGTCGACGGCTTCCGTATCCGCAGCTGGGCGCCCGAACCGGGCAGCGGCAACCTCATGGCGGTCGCTTATGAAGCCGGTCTCACCGGCACCGAACAATATCAGTCGCGCGCCAGCACCACTGTCTCGATCGACATGGCGCAGCTGGTCGACCGGCTCGCCGCCCTTGCCGGCGATCCCGATCTGCGTCGCCGGATGGGTGCGGCGGGCGAGGCCCGGGCGCGCGGCGACTATGACTGGGCGGTGATCTATCGCCGCTATCGCAATCTCTGGGCCGAACTCGATGCGATCCGCGAGCATGCGCTCGCCGATCCCGCGACCCGTGCCTGGCTCGATCGCGCGCCTAGGGCGCAGGCGGCGCATCTCGATCCGCACAGCAGCTTCGCGGTCTATCCCACCGCGCATGTCGGCGCGGCGACGCTGGTGCGGCTTGCCCCCGGCATGACGCTGGCCGACTATCAGGCGCTCGCCGCCAGCCAGGGTTTCCGCATGTGGAAAGCCCCGCCCGAAGCGATCGGCCGCATCTTCTCCGCGCTCGCCGCCGGGCCGCGCCCGATCAGGGACATCGCCGCCCGGGCGGGGATCGCGCCCGTCATGACGATCGAACTCGCCAGCCGCCTCGCCAAGATGAACCTGGTGATCCTGGGCGATTAGGGCAGGCATCCGCACTCAGCCGATATAGGCCGCCAGTTCGTCGGGGCTCCCCTGCGGAAAGGCCTCCTTCAGATAGTCGAGAAAGGCCGAGACCCGCGCGCTGAGCAGCCGCCGCGATGGATAGAGCGCCCATAATTCGGTGCCGGGCCCATCGACATCGCCCCAATGCGCCAGCCTGCCCGCCTTCAGGTCATGGCTGACCAGTGACACCGGCAACCGCCCGACGCCAACCCCCGCGCGCACCGCGTCGCGCACCATCACCAATGAGGACAGGCTGAGCACCTGGTCGATCACGACGCGCGCCAGGCCGTTCGCCGTCCGCATCTCCCAGGCCGGCCCCGGGTCGGCCGTGCCGCGCACGACGGCGGGCACCGACATATTGTCCGCCGGTCGCGCCAGATCGGGGCTCGCGACGATCACCAGCCGGTCGCGCAGCAGCACCCGCCCGATCAGCGTCTCGTCGGGGTCGGGATTGACGCGGATCACCAGATCATAAGCTTCCTCGACCATGTCGACCGGCCGGTCTTCGGTCGTCACCTCCAGCCGCACCTCGGGGAAGCGTTTCGCGAATCCGGCGGCCAACCGGCCCATCGCGGTCTGCGAAAACAGCAGCGGCGCGCTGACCCGCAGCCTCCCGCGCGGGCTTCCTCCGCCTGACGCGATCGCCGCCGCGGTCTCGTCCAGCTCGGTGAGCAGCGCTGCAGTTCGCGCGTGCAGTGCACGGCCTTCCTCGGTCAGCTTCAGCATCCGCGCGCCGCGCTCGAACAGCCGGACGTTCAGACTCGCCTCCAGCTCGGCGACCCGGCGCGACAGCGTCGCCTTCGGGCGGCCGGTGGCGCGGGCGGCGCGTCCGAACCCGCCATGGCGGGCGACGAGGTTGAAATCGGCAAGCGCGAGCAGATCCATATGTTCCACCGATAAGACAGTCTGTCCAAATCTAGCGTCTATTGGATCGGATGTGGATCACTAATTTCCGGGGCAGCCGCTTTTGGCGAATTGAAATCAGGAGTGCCCCCATGACCATTCTCGTTACCGGCGCCACCGGCAATGTCGGCCGCCATGTCGTCGATCAGCTCGTGCAGCGCGGCGCCGACGTCCGCGCCCTCGTTCGCGATCCCGCCAAGGCCGGCCTCCCGGCGGGCGTCGCCGTCGTCCAGGGCGATCTGCTCGACGTCGACTCGCTGCGCAGCGCCGTCTCCGGCGTCTCCGCGCTTTTCCTGCTCAACGCCGTCGTGCCCGACGAATTCACCCAGGCGTTGATCGCGCTCAACGTCGCCCGTGACGCCGGGGTGAACCGGCTCGTCTATCTGTCGGTCATCCACAGCGATCTTTATTCCAACGTCCCCCACTTCGCCGGTAAGTTTGGGGTCGAACGGACGATCGAGGATCTCGGCTTCGACGCGACGATCCTGCGTCCGGCCTATTTCATGGATAACGACCTGACGATCCGCGACGTGATCACCGGCCATGGCATCTATCCGATGCCAATCGGCGCGAAGGGCCTCGCGATGATCGATGCGCGCGACATCGGTGAGATCGCGGCGATCGAGCTGATCCGCCGTGCCGATGCCGCCGAACCACGACCGCTCGACCGCATCAATCTTGTCGGCCCCGACACGCTCACCGGCGCCGACGCCGCGGCGGTCTGGAGCGAGGTGCTCGGCCGACCGATCGCCTATCCGGGCGACGACACCGCCAGTTTCGAGCAGAATCTGCGCCAGTTCATGCCGGCCTGGATGGCCTATGACATGCGGCTGATGGCAGAACGCTTCCTCACCATCGGCATGGTTCCCGAAGCGGGTGACGTCGACCGGCTGACCGCGCTGCTGGGCCGCCCCTTGCGCACCTATCGCGACTTCGCCGCACAGATTGCGGGCTGACCCCGCCTTCTTCCAACCCGATATGCATGAAGGAATGTCACATAATCTATTCGACCGCCACCGTCCCCGTGAATCCCGATGGAGAGATCCTGCTGACCCGCGCCCAGGCTTGGGCCGGGCTTGAGCTCAAGGCGCGCGACGCACGGCTGTTCCTGCCGCCGGGCCTGTGCACCCGCTGCGATGTGACCGAGGAAAGCGCTACCCATTTCGTCCGCGAGGCGACGATCGCGGGGGCAGACCTGCGCGAGATCATCACTCTCGAACCCGAACGCAAGGTTACCTTCTTCCAGGCCACCGGCCCGCGCGAGGGCGCGATCGTCAACGAACTGTTCGAGGATGCGGCGGGCGCCCTCCAGCTGCGCTTCTACTGTTATCTCGGCCTGCGCGACAAACCGCCCGGCGGGCCCGAGGAGCAGGCCGAACAGGCGCAGTTCGACAGCGGCCAGGGTTACCGCGCCGCGCTCCTCTCCACCCTCAAGCGCACCCGCGAACTGGTCGCGGAAGGGCGGCTCTAACGTCCCAGCCGTCATCCCGAAACGAGTTCAGGATGACCAAACAGAAAGGGCGGCCTCTCGTGAGAGAAGCCGCCCTTCTTCGAAGTTCTGCCGTCCGGATCGGACGGAAAGAAGCTTACTTGAGTTCGACGGTCGCGCCGGCTTCCTCGAGCTGCTTCTTGAGCTTCTCGGCTTCGTCCTTGCTGACGCCTTCCTTGACGGCCTTCGGAGCCGACTCGACGAGGGTCTTGGCTTCGGTCAGGCCGAGGCCGGTGATCGCGCGGACTTCCTTGATCACGTTGATCTTCTTGCCGCCGTCGCCGGTCAGGACGACGTCGAACTCGGTCTTCTCTTCGGCAGCAGCCGCGCCGCCGCCGGCGCCGCCAGCGGCCGGAGCCGCAACCGCAACCGCCGCAGCGGCCGAAACGCCCCACTTCTCTTCGAGGAGCTTCGAGAGCTCCGCGGCTTCGAGAACGGTGAGAGCCGAGAGATCGTCAACGAGCTTGTTCAGGTCTGCCATTTTAAGTCTCCATCAGGGCCACGCGGGCCCAATATGTTTCAGTCAGTCGATGATATCGAAAGTTCAGGCGTCTTCTTTCGCCGCATAAGCGCCGATAACCCGCGCCACCTGGGCGGCGGGGGCCTGGACGATCTGGGCGATCTTGGTCGCGGGTGCCTGCAGCAGGCCCACGATCTTCGCGCGCAGTTCGTCGAGCGACGGCAGCTCGGCCAGCGCCTTCACGCCAGCCACGTCGAGAACCGTGTCGCCCATCGCGCCGCCGACGATTTCCAACTTGTCGTTGGTCTTCGCGAAATCCACGATCACCTTTGCAGGGGCGACGGGATCGACGGAGGTGCTGAGCGCGGTCGGCCCCACCAGCAGATCGTTGATCGCTGTGTAGGACGTGCCCTCGACGGCAATGCGGGCGAGCTTGTTCTTCGATACCTTGTAGCTGGCGCCGGCTTCGCGCATCTTCGTGCGGAGCGCAGTGGACTGCGCAACCGTGAGGCCGAGATTGCGGGTGACGATCACCACGCTCGTGCCCTCGAAGGTGCTCTTCAGTTCGGCGACCAGCTCGGCTTTTTGAGCTCGATCCATGCCTTACTCCTTAGAACCACCCCTGCAGCACATCCGCAGGGGCTTTTGAGCCAAAGGACAAATACGCCGCCCCTTGACCCGTCCGAGGGGTCGGTCGCCTGGCCGAGCGCCGGAAAGGGAGCGCGGCAGACCCAGCTTTCGCTGGAAAAACTTTTCCCCGTCTAGGCAGGACATTAAGCGCGGCATATTCCGCGCACCTGCTGTCTCGGACGGTACAATCCCGCATCTGCTCAAAGCGGATTCGGGACATGAAGGCGCGGCCCCTAAAGGATCGCACCGCGATTGTCGAGTCTGACCTTCATCGTCATCCCGGATCAAGTCCGGGGCGACGGTAAGGAAATGAACTTCGCCTTATCAGGACGCGAAGACCTCCGGCACGGCCGTCTTCTGGCCCGTCACCTCAGCGATGATCTCGAACGAATGCAGCCGTTTCTGGTGATCGTAGATGTCGGAGACGATCATCAATTCGTCCGCGCCAGTCTCGGCGACGAGCTTGCCGATTCCCGCCGCGACGGTCTCGCGCGAGCCGATGATCATCCGTTCGAGCATCTGCGATGCCTGATGCCGTTCGGCAGGGGACCAATAGGTGTCGATATCGTCGATCGGCGGCTGGCTGAGCGTGCGGGTGCCGCGGAAGATGTTGGCGAAGGACATTTGCTGGGTCGTCGCCAACCGCTTCGCCTCGGCGTCGCTGTCGGCGGCGACGATGTTGACCCCGACCATTGCATAGGGCCGGTCGAGCTGCGCCGAGGGTTTGAACCGTTCGCGATAGATGCGTAGCGCCGCCGTCAGCGACTGCGGCGCGAAATGCGAAGCGAAAGCGTAGGGGAGGCCGAGTTCGGCGGCGAGCTGCGCGCCGAAGGTGCTCGATCCCAGGATCCACAGCGGGACGCGCGTGCCCGCGGCGGGCACCGCCTGGACGCGCTGATTGGGTTGCACCGGCTCGAAATAATGCTGAAGCTCGAGCACGTCCTGCGGGAAATTGTCCGAATCGTGGCGGCGCAGCGCGCGGATGGTGAGCTGATCGGTGCCCGGGGCGCGGCCGAGGCCGAGATCGATCCGGCCCGGATAGAGCCAGGCGAGCGTGCCGAACTGTTCGGCGATGATGTAGGGCGCATGATTAGGCAGCATGATCCCGCCCGCCCCCACGCGGATAGTCTTCGTCCCCGCCGCGACATGCGAAATGGCGAGCGAGGTCGCCGCGCTGGCAATCCCGGCCATATTATGATGCTCAGCCATCCAGAAGCGCCGATAGCCCCAATTTTCGGCATGGGACGCAAGATCGCGGGCATTGTCGAGCGAGACGCGCGGATCGCCCTCTTCGGTCACGCGGACAAGATCGAGGATGGAAATGGCTGTCATGCGGCACTCCTGTTCGCGACCTATGTAGGTCGCTCGGCCCGCAAAACCATTGCAAAGCGCGATAGAGTCTCTGTCGGACCTATAAGCTAAACTCATTTGTTGAGGGGGCGGACCGGTCCCACCTTCGGGACAAACTTCCTGCGAGGCAGCGATGGCCCGAGCGTCCGAACCGCAATCCCGTTTCATCAGCAACTTCGGCCTGCAGGTCCTCGCCGGCATGGCGATCGGGCTCGTGCTGGGCCTGCTCGCCCGATCGATCGGGCCGGCCGGCGACGCGCCCAATGGCCTGGCCCAGACGCTCGACCTGATCGGATCGATCTTCGTCCAGCTGCTCAAGGCGCTGGTGCCGCCGCTGATCTTCGCGGCGATCGTCACCTCGATCGTCAACCTGCGCGACCTGACCAACGCGGCGCGGCTGGTGGGGCAGACCTTGCTGTGGTTCGCGGCGACCGCGCTCATAGCAGTGCTGATCGGGATCATGCTGGGCGTGACTATCCAGCCCGGCGTAGCGGCGGGCGTCGCACACGAAGCCGCCGCCGCGCCAAAGACGGTCGGGACCTGGCTCGATTTCCTCAAGGGCCTGATCCCGGCCAACGGCTTCGGCATCTATGCGAGCAGCAAGACCGGCGATGACGGCACGGTCACCACCTCGATCGGTTTCAATGCGCTCCAGATCATCGTCCTGTCGATCGCGGTCGGAGCGGCGGCGCTCCGCTCGGGCGCGGCGGCGGAGCCGTTCATCGGCTTCGTGCGCGGCTTGCTCGCGGTGATGCGGCGGCTGCTCTGGTGGGTGATCCGGCTGACCCCGATCGGCAGCGCCGGTCTGATCGGCACCGCCGTCGTCAAATATGGCTGGGACGCGCTGGCGGGGCTCAGCTGGTTCGCCGCCGCCATCTATATCGGCCTTGGGCTCGTGCTGTTCGTCGTCTACCCGACGTTGCTGCTGCTCAACGGGATCAGCCCGCGCCGCTTCTTTGCCGGGGCCTGGCCGGCGATCCAGCTCGGCTTCGTGTCGCGCTCCTCGGTCGGCACGCTACCGGTCACCGAGCGGTCGGCCGAACTGCTCGGGGTGCCGCGCAGCTACGCCTCCTTCGCGGTGCCGCTGGGATCGACCACCAAGATGGACGGATGCGCGGCGATCTATCCGGCGGTCTCGGCGATCTTCGTCGCGCAATTCTACGGCCTGCCGCTCGGCCTGACCGACTATGGGCTGATCATCGTCACCTCGGTGCTCGGCTCCGCCGCGACGGCGGGCCTGACTGGCGCAACGGTGATGCTGACCCTCACCCTGTCGACGCTCGGCCTGCCGCTCGAAGGGGCGGGCCTGTTGCTCGCGATCGACCCGATCCTCGACATGGGCCGCACGGCGACCAATGTCGCGGGACAGATCCTCGTCCCGATGATCGTCGCGAAACGCGAGGGGATATTGGAGAAATCGGTCGCCGACGGCGTGCTCGCGGAGGTTTAGGACCGCAGCGCCAGCCGCCAACCCACCGAAAAGCGCCAATCCTTGTCATAGCCGGCATAGGGCCGGTCGATCGGTTTCGCCGCTTCGAGGAACAGTGCGGCCTTGGTCGTATAGGCTAGCCGCACCCCGCCGCCCGCCGAGGCGAGATCGAAGGTGCCGCCGGGGAAGGGCCCGCGATCGAGGATGCGAACCTTGGCGCCGTCGACGAAACCGTAGAGTTCGGTGTCGCCGAAGATTTTCGACCCCATCAACGGCTTGACCGCGAGTTCGGCGAGCGCCGCCGCGCCGCGATCGGCGCTGATCACCGCCACTTCGAAGGCGCGGCCGAAATCCTGCCCGCCCACCGCGAAACGCTCGGCGGCGGGCAACCGGTCGCCGCTATACTGGCCGCTGAACCGAAGCCGCGCGACCATGCGCTTGCCGATCGCCTGATCGATGCTCGCCCGCGCGTTGACCTTGGTGAATCTTGCTTCGGCCAGCGGCGCGGTAACCCGCGCGCCCAGCGCGTCGAAGCCCCGGCTGATCGTGACCCCGCCCGCCAGCGTCCGCTTCGGCTGCGCCTCGACATAGCCCAGCGCGATACGGGCCGCGCGGGTGCGTTCGCTGGAGATCAACTGTCCGAAGGCCGCATTGTCGCTATTGAGCCCGTCGAACCCGGCGGAGGCGGTAAGATTGCGCTTATAGTCGCGGATCAGCGGATAACTGTAGGTGAGCCCGGCGATTTTCGCGTCGCCGGTGATGCTGGTATTGCGCGGGCGCGTCTTCAGATAACCGAGTGACAGCGCAAGCCGCCCGCGATCACTACCGATCGCGGTCGAATGGGCGAATGAAGCATAGCGGTAATTGCGGAAATTGGCCGAGGCGCCGAGGTTGACATCGGTCTGGTCGCCGCCCCGAAACAGGTGGAACAGCGTCGCCCGGGCGGTGAACTCGCCGCCGCGATAGGTCGCCCCCGAGCGGTTGTCGAAGCCGGTCGCGAACTCGTTGCGCTTGTCGGTGACGGTCAGGACGACACGGACCAATCCGCGCGCCGATCCCTGAACGATGTCGATGTCGGTCTTTGTACCCGGCACGTCCTGGATCAGTGAGACATAGCGTTGCAATGTCGCCTTCCTGAGCGGGGTCTCACCCACCATATGCTGCGCAATTGCTGCGATCAGTTTCCGCGCCCGGCCAGTCGACTTGTCGGTGACGACGACCTGTTCGACCTGCCCCTCGATCAGCAGCACGTCGAGCACGCCGTCGGAAATATCCTGGTTCGGGATCAGCACCGAATAGAGCGCGACGTCCGCCTTGGCGTAGCCGCCGGAGACCGCCGCGGCGATATGCTGCAGGATCGCGCGGGTCGCCGGCTTGCCGACATAGGCCTCGGCGGCGCGGGCGGCGGGCTCGGGAGCCTTCGTCCCGATGAAGCGGATCGCCCTGATGATCGTGCCCGTATGATCGGCGCTTTCCTCGATCACCGGCGCGGGCGCGGCGGGGCTTTGTTGCGCAGCATCCGGTGCAGCCGGAGTGACCGGCTGGACGCGATCGGCGCGGTTGCGGTCCAAGATTAGCGGCGATTGCCCCCATGCGGGAGAGATGGAAACCGCCGCGATCGACGCGGCCAGCGACAGCCCGGCCGCGACCGGCCTGGTCCAAGGCGTCATAATGATGTCCCCTGTTCGATCGCCCAAGAAAAAGCGGGGACGGAGCCATGCTCCGCCCCCTGAGGGAGATCAGCTGCCCTTGCCGAGCAGGCCGCTCACCAGGCCCCCGGTCGAGGTACTGGCACCACCACCTGTCGAGCCGGTGAGTGGCGCCGTCAGCCCGCCGACCGTCGTCGTGACGACATTGCCCGCCGACAGCACACCTGCCGTGACCGCGGTGCCCGTGGCCTGGGTCGGCGAGAGTAGGCTGGCGCCGACTGCCGGGCTGCTGCCGCCGTTCAACACGGTCGTGTTGCCGACGGTCACAGTGGCGAGGCCGTTGGTCGCAACGCCCGTGCTCGGCAGGACATTGCCGGAACCCGTGACGCTGCCGCCCGCGCTCGCTCCCGCGACGGGGCCAACCGCGACCGTCGCAACATTGCCGCCGCTGCCGACGCCGACCGTCGCCACGCTTCCGGCGGTCTGTGTCGGCGACAGGACGCTGACCCCGATGGCGGGCGTCGTGCCGCCCGTGCCCAGCACCTGCGTGGCCCCGACCGTCGCCCCGGCGATCTGGCCTGCGGCGCCCGTCAAACCTCCGGCCGCACCCCCTGTCGAGCCAGGGACGACCGCCGACACCAAGGTGGCATTGTCCGTGCCCAGCGGGGTCGCCACAGCCTTGACGATGTTGCCGGCGGCGTCGACCCCGACCGTAGCGAGGCTACCCATATTCTGTGTGTTCGACAGAACACTGGTCCCGACCAACTGGGTACCGCTGCCGGGCAGGACATCCTTGTTCAGCACGTTGAGCGACACCGCCTCGCCGACGGCTGCCGTCAGACCGTCGACCAGGTAGGTCTTGCCGCTTCCGGTATCGACCAGCGCCTGTCCGGTCGCCTGGAGCACCTGCGAAACCGTGCCCGCGATCGGCACCGAACCGGGCACGGCATTGTCCACCGCCTGCACGAGCGTCGGCGTCTGACCGTTCACGCCCAGCACGGCATTCCCGGCCGTCACCAATACGGTGCCGACAGCTCCGGTATTTGAGGGATTGCCGCTGTTGGCGAGCAGGCCGGTGTCGGCCACGCCCCCGGGGCCGACCAAGCCGGGAACCGGCAGGCTGGCCAGCAGACCCGTCGTCGTGCTGCCGGTACCGCCGCCGGTCCCTCCGGTCGAACTGCCCGAACCTGAGCCGCCGGAACCCGAGCCGGAGCCCGAGCCGCCGCTACCCGAACCCGTTCCGGTGCCGCCGGAGCCGGTGCCGGTGCCGCCCGATCCGTCGCCACCCCCGCCGCTGCCGTCATCGCCGCTCGCGCCCCCGTCCACAGGGGTAGACGGCAGCTGCCCCACGCCTGCCAGGCGCATGCCACCGGAACTGTCGCACGCGGACAGCGACAATATGCTAGCCGATGCGACCAAGACACCACACATCGCTCTCAATCCGTTCGTCAACATCGCAACCTCCACTCACCGATTAGTTGCAGTAATGAACCGCCATCGGCACACGTTCCTTTCCGTCCGAATCCGGATTTGAAAGTGGTTATACGCAACTTTGCGGAGTGGACTTTAGGGGCCTGCACGGGCCGTCATATGGGTTTCTAAGACCAATCTGTTGGAGAGAACCGATCAACTCTCGCGATATTACATCTCTGTATTGATTTTCACGTTTAGGAGAGCGTTACTATTCGACCGGGTCAAAACCGTAGTAGTTACTCCATTGACCGTCATTTCAGCACGCTGATGGCGGCGGTCGTTACTGGAGAGAACCAGCGTGGTCGCACAAGCGGTGATCTGATTGAGCGCGCCCGATCCGCGATGTCGGTGCGCCTGGCCCAGCGCCGGATATTTCCTTCCGCGGTGTTTCGTGAGTCCTGCTGGGACATCATGCTGCTGTGCTTCGCCAGCCAGCTCGAGGGTCACCCCCTCTGCATCAAGCAGATCCGGAATCACCTTGATGAGTCCCACACCGCGCTTCTCCGCCGCGTTGACGAACTGGAGCAGGCGGGGATGGTCCGGCGGGATCGCGACGAATCGGACGGCCGCCGCACAATGGTCCAGCTGACCCCTGCCGGAGTTGCTGCGATGACACGCTTTTTCGAGCTTCACGCCGAAATAGCCGCGCGCTGACCAAGGCGAAGGCGCCGGGACGCCGTCTTATCGCAGGTTATATTGATCGAAGGCGCCGCGGGCAACTCCGCGACGTTCCGGACGTTCAAGCCATGTTCACCCGCCGCTTGCGATAAGCTGTGGCTTAACTAGGGTAAAGCCGGGGCGGCGTTTCGGCCTCGGTGTCAGATAAGGCGCTTTGATAATGCCGATAGTTCGCAAGATCTTGGCCGCAGCCGCTCCGCTGGCGCTGCTCGCGGTATCCGCCTGTACGCAACCTTTCCAGGCCAATGTATCGCGCTTCCAGGCGCTGCCGGTTCCCGAAGGACAGACGTTCGCCATCCAGGCGAGCGATCCACGAAATCAGGGCGGTCTCGAATTCGCGCAATATGCCGCACTGGTGAGCCAGCGGCTCGCCGCCTATGGCTATCGCCCGGTCGAGGGCGGCGCGAAGCCCGAACTGGTCGTCCAGTTCGACTATGGCGTCGACCGCGGCGTCCAGAAGACCGTCTCGCGCCCCGCGCCGGGCCCGGCCTTCGGCCCGTGGGGCTATGGCGGCTTCGGTCCCTATGGCCGCCGTTGGGGATATGGATCGGCCTTTTATTATGGCTGGGACCCCTTCTGGTATGATCCCTGGTATCGCGACATCGATACCTACACCGTCTATACCAGCCATGCCGAGCTGGTGATCGAGCGCAGCGCGGACGGCAAACATGTGTTCGAAGGCAAGGCCAAGGCGCGCTCGCTCGACGATGCGCTGCCCCGGCTGGTGCCGAATCTGGTCGAGGCGCTGTTCACCAACTTCCCGGGCCAGTCGGGCGAGGAGGTGAAGATCACCATCGCGCCACCCGACAAGAAGCGGTGATCCGCCTTCCCCTCCTGCGTGCGGGAGGGGATCGAGGGGTGGGCAACGAAGACAAGGGGCTCGATGCCCCTTGGCGGAGTGTTACGCGACAAGCTGGGAAGCTCGCTGCCCTCGCCCCACCCCTACACCCCTCCCGCACGCGGGAGGGGAAGTTCTAGGAAACCACCGCCAATTGCGGGCGCCCGACGGTCCCGATCCGCGCGGTCAGGCCCGGCAATCTTTCGATCCGCGCGACCAGTTCGGCATCGAGGCGGAAGTCGCGCCCCAGAAGCAATTCCGCGCTCGTCTGATCAGGCAGCAGCGCCTGAAGATACATCTCGCCGCGTCCGCCGCGTTCGCCGGCCATTAGTGCCGCCAGCGCTGGGATCGCCGCCGGGTCGGCGGTCTCTACATCGACGCGCAGCCGGATCGACTGCATCGAATCATAGCTTTGCAGCCCGCGCACCGTGACACGCGGCGTCTCCTCCCCCGCGCGCCAGTCGAGCTCGACGCGGAGCAGCGCGCAGGTCCCGGCTTTGGCGGCATTCTCGAGTTCGGCCGAGGCCATCTCGTCGAAGCAGGTCGCGATGAACTGGCCGGTCGCGTCGGAGCATGTCGCCATCATGTAGCGCTTGCCCTTGGCCGAGGTCCGCCAGCGCGCATCCTCGACCAGCGCCGACATCACGGAATTGACCCGCCCGCCGTCGGCGGGCGCGGGCAGCGCGCACAGCGCGGCAAAGCTGCGCGCGCCATGGGCGTCGGCGAGGTGGCGGACCTGGTCGGTCGGATGCGACGAGAAGTAGAAGCCGAAGCTCTCCTTCTCCGCCGCCATCCGGTCGGCGAGCGTCCAGTGGACGCCGCGATCGATGCGGATCGGCGCGACATCGCCGGGGCTGTCGCCGAACAGGCCGCCCTGCCCGCTCTCGCGCTGGTCGGCGGCGCTCGATGCATGCGCCAGGATGATCTCCGCCGCCGCGAACACGCCCGCGCGCTCGCTTTCCATACTGTCGAACGCGCCGCCGCCGGCAAGGCTTTCGAGCTGGCGGCGGTTGAGCAGGCGCGGGTCGATCCGGTCGGCGAAATCCTCCAGGCTGGTGAACGGGCCTTTCGCCTTGCGGGCATCGACCAGCTGCTCCATCGCCTTCTCGCCGACGCCCTTCAGCGCCCCGAGCGCATAGCGGACCGCCAGCCCCTCGCCCGCCTGCTCGACCGAAAATTCGGCCTCGCTGTGATTGACGCAGGGGCCGAGGCAGTCGACGCCCATGCGCCGCATGTCATCGATGAAGATCGCCAGCTTGTCGGTCTGGTGCATGTCGTAGCACATCGACGCAGCGTAGAATTCGGGCTTATGGTGCGCCTTCATCCAGGCGGTGTGATAGGCGACCAGCGCATAGGCGGCCGCGTGGCTCTTGTTGAAGCCATAGCCCGCGAACTTGTCGATCAAGTCGAACAGCTCATTGGCCTTGGCGGCGGGGATGTCGTTCTTCGCGCAGCCTTCGACGAAGCGGCTGCGCTGCGCGTCCATCTCTGCCTTGATCTTTTTGCCCATCGCACGGCGCAGCAGGTCGGCGTCGCCCAGCGAATAGCCGGCGAGAATCTGCGCGGCCTGCATCACCTGTTCCTGATAGACGAAGATGCCGTAGGTCTCGGCCAATATGCCTTCGAGCAACGGGTGCGGATATTCGATCGTCGCGCGCCCGTTCTTGCGGTCGCCGAACATCGGAATATTGTCCATCGGGCCCGGCCGGTAGAGCGAAACGAGCGCGATGATGTCGCCGAAATTCGTGGGCCGGACGGCGGCCAGGGTGCGGCGCATGCCTTCCGATTCCAGCTGGAACACCCCGACGGTATCGCCCTTCTGGAGCAGCGCATAGACCGCCGGATCGTCCCATTCGAGCGCGTCGAGATCGACCGTGATCCCGCGTTTGGCGAGGAACTGTACCGCCTTCTGCAGCACGGACAGAGTCTTCAGGCCGAGAAAGTCGAACTTCACCAGCCCCGCGCCCTCGACATATTTCATGTCGAACTGGGTCACCGGCATGTCGGAGCGCGGATCGCGATAGAGCGGGACGAGCGCGTCGAGCCGCCGGTCGCCGATGACCACGCCCGCCGCATGGGTCGAGCTGTGGCGCGGAAGGCCTTCGAGCTTCATCGCAAGGTCGAGCAGACGGCGGACCTCGCGGTCATTCTTATATTCGTTGGCGAGCTCGGCGACCCCGTTCATCGCGCGCTCGAGCGTCCAGGGATCGGTCGGATGATTGGGGATCAGCTTGGCGAGCCGGTCGACCTGGCCATAGCTCATCTGTAGCACGCGGCCCGTGTCCTTGAGCACCGCGCGCGCTTTCAGCTTACCGAAGGTGATGATCTGGGCGACCTGATCGCGGCCATATTTCTGCTGGACGTAGCGAATCACCTCGCCACGCCGGGTTTCGCAGAAGTCGATGTCGAAGTCGGGCATCGACACGCGTTCGGGATTGAGGAAGCGTTCAAACAGCAGGCCGAGCTTGAGCGGATCGAGATCGGTGATGGTCAGCGACCAGGCCACCACCGAGCCCGCGCCCGAACCGCGCCCCGGCCCCACCGGAATATCCTGTTCCTTCGCCCATTTGATGAAGTCGGCGACGATCAGGAAGTAGCCGGGAAATCCCATCTTGATGATGATGTCGGTCTCGAAGGCCAGCCGGTCGAAATAGGCCTTGCGGGTCTCTTCGTCGGTGATGCCCGTCTTGGCGAGCCGTGCCTCCAGCCCGGCCTGCGCATCGCGGCGCAGCGCCTCCGCCTCGGCATCGCGGTCGCCGGCCAGGCTGGGCAGGATCGGCTTGCGATAGGGTGCGGCGAAAGCGCAGCGCTGCGCCACCACCAGGGTGTTGGCCAGCGCCTCGGGCAAATCCTCGAACAGCCGCGCCATTTCCGCCGCGGGTTTGATCCAGCTATCGGGCGACGAGCGCTGCCGGTCCGCGGTATCGATATAGGAGGAACTGGCGATGCACAGCATCGCGTCATGCGCAGCGTGGAATTCGGGTTCGGCGAAGCAGGCGGGGTTGGTCGCCACCAGCGGCAGATCGCGGGCATAGGCCAGATCGATCAGCGCGTCCTCGGCAGCTTCCTCGATCGCGTCGCCGCGCCGGGCCAGTTCGACATAGAGCCGCTTCGGGAACAGCGCCTGGAGCGCGTCGGCATAGCTGTCGGCCGCGGCCTTCTGCTCACCCGCGAGCAATTTCGCGAGCGCGCCCTCGCCCGCGCCGGTCAGCGCGATCAGCCCGTCGGTGCGGCCTTCCAGCGCAGACATCGGGACATGTGCATCCTCATGCACCGGCCGTTCGAGATGCGCGGCAGAGACGAGCGCGCAGAGATTGTCATAGCCCCTGGCATCCTGCGCATAGAGGGCGAGCCAGTCTATGATCAGCTGCTGCTCGAGGCCGGGCCGCTTGACCGCGAGCATGGTGCCGATGACCGGCTGAACGCCGTCCTTCTTGGCCGCGTCGGAAAAGGCCATCGCGGCGTAGAGGCCGTTGCGATCGGTCAGCGCCGCGGCGGGGAAACCCAGCTTCCTGGCCTGTTTCGAGATCGCCTTCGGCTCGATCGCGCCCTCCAGCATCGTATAGGAGGAGAAGATCCTGAGCGGCACGAAGGGATGGTAGGCCATGGCGGCAATCTAGGGATCGCCGTGCGAATCGCCAGAAAAGTTTCGGGCTTATCCACAATCTAAAATCCTCCCTGGCGAAGCCGGGGAGGGTTTTTAGTCAGCTCGCGGTGGGGAAGCAGCTTTCCGTGTTGAGCGTGCTTATGCTGCTTGGCAGCAGCTTGGTCGTCGCCCCCTGATAGCTGCTCGCGATCGCTACCTTGGTCATGCCGGAGACCGAGGAACAGGTCGCGGCCGTGGTCAGCGTCACCGCGCCGGTGGTGAGCTTGACCCCGGTCGCGGCGGCGCGGGCGACCGCATAGTCCTTGACCTCCTGTGCGGTCTTGCAGCCGGTGACGCCAAGCGCCGCGCAACGCGCGCTGTTGCTCGCGACCTCCTGGAGGGTCTGGTAGGTCCACACCGCGCGCGCGCCGTCGATGATCAGGAACATGAACATCATGAAGGCGGGCGCGACGAGCGCGAACTCCACCGCCGTCACACCCCGCCGGTCGCGCCACAAGCCGATCATTGCAACCGCACCAGCGCGTTGCGGGTCTGGGTCATATTGCCGCCCAGCATCGCCGCGGGGACGAGCATCGTGCTCGACGTCGCGACCGCGTTGACCTTCAGATAATAGCCCGCAAGGCTGCCGTCGGCACAGGTCGCGTTGCAGGCGGCGGTGGTATAGGTCGGCCCCGATCCGCTGATGCAGGCGCAGGTGCGCCCCGTGTTAGCGCAGGTTCCACCGTTGCAGGTGATCGTCACCGTCGGCGCGGCGGCAAGCTTCGCCGCTGCTTCGACATAGGTCTTGATGGCGACCGGATCGACGCTGGCGCGCGAATTGAACGCGATCATGCCGCCCTGCTCCACCGCGCTGTCGAGGCGCAGCCGCTGCTGATACCACATGCCGATGTCGAGCCCGGCGGTCATCACGAAGAAGAACAGCACCGAGAGCAACGCGAACTCGATCGTCGCGACACCGCGCTGTTCGCGGGCGAGACGGGCGAGATGGCGGCGGATCATTTGAACAGCGCCACGTTGGCGGTGGTGCTCGACGATCCGGACAGGCTCGAACAGGCGCTGGCGACATTGGTGCCGCCTGACAGGGTGAGCGTGTTGAGGATCATCATCAGGCAGTTGGTGCCGTTCGAGGACATCGACGCGCCGCCGCTCAGCGTAAGGTCCGACTTGGGCGCGTAGAATAGTCCGGCATATTTATTGGCCGATCCGCCGCCTATCGCGGTGGCCGAGCTCGTCTTGGTCGCGACCAGCACGCCGGGAATGCCGTAGCTCGACGACGCACTGGGCGCGGCCAGATCGAGCGAGGTGCCGCCTGACAGGGTGAAGGTGCCGCCCAGCGCGAAGGTCACGTCGGTGCCGCTCATCGTGCCGCCGGTGTTGTTCGAGAAATAGCCCTTGATGATGTAGCTGCCCGATCCGAAGATCGAGCTGCCATTGAGGCTGAGATTGCCGTTGATGACGTGCGTCGCGGCCTTCGGAAAGACGATGGTGCTGCCGCCGCTGGTGATGATGTCGCCACTGACGCTGAAGGTGCCCGCCGCCACGGTCGGCGCAACGCAGTTTACGGTGAAGCAGACCTTTGCGCCGCCGCCGACGTTGATCGACGTGCCGCTGACATTACCGAAGGTGATCGTGTTGCCCACCCCTACGTCGAAATCGACGAGCGCGCCGCCATTGACGTCGATCTTGCCCGCGATGCTGACATTACCGCTACCGAAATGAAGCGCGGTGCCGCCCATGCTGATCGTGTTGATCGCCCGATCGGCGGGTCCCTGGAAATAGACGGTCAGGCCCCCGGAAATCGTGAGCGTCTTGATATTGTTATAAGCGCCCGCCGGAATCGTGTAGGTCTTGGCGCCGCTGTTGAAATAGGTCGCCAGCGTACCGCTGGGGCTATAATCGAGCGTGAGGTCCGAAAAGCCGGTAGCCGTCACCGGCGTGACGAGCGCCGTCGTGCAGGCCGTGTTGCCACCCGGATAATCGGGGTCGCTGTAGCCGCTGAGCTTGTTGACCTTGCAGAGCAGCGCCTGAAGATTGCTGTCCGAGGCCATCCAGTCGCTCGCGGCGCTGGTCTTGTTCTGGACGATGTTGTTCGCGGTCGGCGAGGTGGTGATCCCGCTGCCCGGATTGTTGACCGTCTTACCGGCGTTGACCTGCTTGGCGGAGATCGTCGTACCCCAGGGGACGGTGACGCCAGCATTGGTGTTGATCGCGCAGCCCGGCGAGTTGATGGCGACGCCGCCGCTCAACGTGATGCCATAGGTCGGCGTACTCGACAGCGCGGCGATGCAGGGCGGCGCGCTGGTCGTCGTCGAGGTCGTCGTCGCCGAGCCAACCGCCGACACGTCATAGCTCAGCGCCGAGGTAAAGACGCGGCCGAGCGCAAGCGGCACCGAGGTGGTGACGGTGACCTGGACGAGTTGCTTGCTGGTCGCGCTGTCGGTGACGAGCTGAACGGTGGCGGCGCTGGCGGCGAGGCCCTGCGCCACGACCACCGCCTTGGCGGTTGCGGTCATCTCGGTCGTGTTGCTGTTGACATTATAGGCGAGCGCACCCGCCAGCGCGGCCATGTCGGCGATGCGCTGGTTCTGGGTATCGGCGGCATAGCCGCGCGTCGCTTCCACCGCGAAGGCGCCCATGCCGACGATCGTCGTCAGCGACAGCGCGCCGATCAGCGCCACGCCGCCGCGTGTGCTGTCCGCCAGACGGCGCGAGACCGCCGCAATCGAATGAATCCAGGCCCGGATCATTGGGCCCGTCTAAACGGGATTGCTTAATAAAAGTCTTAGCTGGGACGGTTAACGCCCGTATTTTCAGGCTTTCAGCTCAAATGCCCGTCGTGGAGCCGCACCACCCGGTCCATTCGCTGCGCCAGCCGCTCATTATGGGTCGCGACCAGCGCCGCCGAGCCTTCCTGGCGGACCAGCCGTAGGAATTCGGCGAGGACTATATCGGCGGTGGCCTCGTCGAGATTGCCGGTCGGCTCGTCGGCCAGCACCAGGGCGGGCCGGTTGGCGAGCGCGCGGGCGACCGCGACGCGCTGCTGTTCGCCGCCCGACAGTTGCGATGGACGATGCGTCAACCGCTGCGACAGGCCGAGCGTGGAAAGCAGGCTTTCCGCTCGCTCACGCGCCGCTGCCGTCTCCGCGCCGTGGATCAGCTGCGGCAGCACGACATTCTCGGTCGCGGTGAAATCGGGCAGCAGATGGTGGAATTGATAGACGAAGCCGAGCCGGTCGCGGCGGATGCGGGTGCGGCCCTGTGCATCGGCCTTAGCTGCCTCCTCGCCAGCGATGCGGATCGATCCCTCGAAGCCGCCTTCGAGCAGGCCCACCGCCTGGAGCAGGGTCGACTTGCCCGAGCCCGAGGGGCCGAGCAGCGCGACGATCTCGCCCGGCTGGATGGCGAGGTCGACCTGGCGCAGGACGTGGATCGCGACATCGGCCTGGTGGAAGGTGCGGCTCAGGCCGCGGACGTCAAGGACGGCGTCACTCATAGCGCAGCACCTCGACCGGATCGGTGCTCGCCGCCTTCCACGCCGGGTAGAGCGTCGACAGGAAGCTGAAGCCCAGCGCCATGAGGATGATCGCGCTCACCTCGACCGGGTCGCTCTTCGACGGCAGTTCGGTCAAAAAGCGGATCGACGGGTCCCAGAGATTCTGGCCGGTGACGATCTGGACGAAATTGACCACCGCCTGGCGGTAGAACAGGAACACCGCGCCAAGCGCGATGCCCGCGCCGGTGCCAAGCACGCCGATCACCGTGCCCACCGTCATGAAGATCTTCATCAGCGCCGCGCGCGACGCACCCATCGTCCGCAGGATCGCAATGTCGCGCCGCTTGGCGCGGACGAGCATGATCAGCGACGACAGGATGTTGAACACCGCGACGAGAATGATCAGCGACAGCACCACGAACATGGTAACGCGCTCGACCGCCAGCGCCTCGAACAGCGAGGCGTTGAGGTCGCGCCAGTCGCGGATCTCGCCCTGTTGCACCAGCTTGGGCCCGAGCGGCTTCAATATCTGGTCGACCTTGTCGGCGTTCACCGTCTGGATCTCGATCATGCCGACGGCGTCCCCCAGCATCAGCAGGTTCTGCGCGTCGGACATCGGCATCACCACGAACGCCTTGTCATAATCATAGACGCCGACCTCGAAGATCGCGGCGACCTGATAGGAGACGATGCGCGGCACGGTGCCGAACGGCGTATTCTGTCCCTGCGGGCTGATCAGGCTGATCTGGCTGCCGAGGTCCGCGCCGAGCTGTTCGGCGAGGCGCGCGCCGATCGCCACCCGATCGGTCCCCGGCGCGAGCGCGCCGAGCGAGCCACGCACCACCTTGCCCTGCATCACCGGGTTGCGGCGGATATCCTCGACCGTCATGCCGCGCACCAGCACGCCTTCAACCCGGCCGTCATAGGCCGCCATCAGCGGCTGCTCGATCAGCGGCGTAGCGGAGGTGACCCCAGGCAGCTTCTTCGCGTCGGCAGCGATCCGCCGCCAATCGGGCAGCTTGCCATCATAGCCCTGGACGACGGCATGGCCGTTGAGCCCGACGATCTTGTCGAACAGCTCCGCGCGGAAACCGTTCATCACGCTCATCACGATGATCAGCGCCGCGACGCCGAGCGCGACCGCGACCAGGCTGATCGACGCGACGAGAAAGATGAACGCCTCTCCCCTGCCGGGCAGCAGGTAGCGCTTCGCGATCATCCGTTCGTAGCGGTTGAGGATCACCCAGCCACCTTCGCCAGGGCATCCTCGACCGACAGTTCGACCTTCTCGCCGGTCGCGCGGCGCTTGAGTTCGACCACACCCTTGTCGAGGCCCTTGGGGCCGATGACGATCTGCCAGGGCAGGCCGATCAGGTCCATGGTCGCGAACTTCGCGCCGCCGCGTTCGTCGCGATCGTCGTAGAGCGTCTCGACGCCCGCTGCCTGGAGCTTCGCATAGAGATCGTCGGCGGCCGCCGCGCAGCGCGCGTCGTCGGCGCGCATGTTGATCAGTCCGACCGCATAGGGCGCGACCGCGTCGGGCCAGATGATCCCGGCATCGTCATGATTGGCTTCGATGATCGCCGCCATCAGGCGCGACACACCGATGCCGTAGCTGCCCATCTGCGGGGTCACCGGCTGGCCGTCGGGGCCCTGCACCGTCATCCCCATCGCCGCAGAATATTTGGTGCCGAAATAGAAGATGTGGCCGACCTCAATGCCGCGCGACTGCTTGAGCTTGTCACCAGTCTCGGCCTCGCGGGCGGAGTCGCGCTTCTCGTCGGTCGCGGCATAGTCGGCGGTCAGGCCGCTGACGAAGCTCTGTAACGCATCGCGGTCGTCGGCGTCGACGTCGAGCGGGCGGACCTGCTCCCAATTGCTGTGATAGAAGACCTCGCTTTCGCCGGTGGGGGCCAGGACGATGAACTCATGGCTCAGATCGCCGCCGATCGGACCAGTGTCGGCCTGCATCGGGATCGCGGCGAGCCCCATCCGCTTATAGGTGCGCAGATAGGCGACGAACATGCGGTTGTAGCTGTGCCGCGCGCCCTCGACATCGAGGTCGAACGAATAGGCGTCCTTCATGAGGAACTCGCGGCCGCGCATCACGCCGAAGCGGGGGCGGACCTCGTCGCGGAACTTCCACTGGATATGATAGAGGTTGCGCGGCAGGTCACGGTAGCTGCGGACATTGTCGCGGAAGATCGCGGTGATCATCTCCTCGTTGGTCGGCCCGAACAGCATCTCGCGGTCGTGCCGGTCGGTGATGCGCAGCATCTCCGGGCCATAGGCATCATAGCGGCCCGATTCGCGCCACAGGTCGGCGGACTGGATCGTCGGCATCAGCAGTTCGATCGCCCCCGCCCGGTCCTGCTCTTCGCGCACGATCTGTTCGATCTTGCGCAGCACGCGATGGCCGATCGGCAGCCAGGCATAGATGCCGGCGGCGGTCTGGCGGATCATGCCCGCCCGGAGCATCAGCTTGTGGCTGACGATCTGGGCATCGGCGGGCGATTCCTTCATCACGGGCAGGAAATAACGGGACAGGCGCATGGACGATCATACTCGACGCGAGAGGGATATGCCCGGCTGTCTAGTGCGTGATCGCCGGAGGGGGAAGCGCTTTGCGCGTATGCGAAGGCGCGGAATCGGCAGCAGGCGGAGCGGTTTGGCAACAAGGTCATGGATATGCGGCGACGCAGCACCACAACCCATAGCGCTACGTACCGGTCTGTCTCTGTTGCCGATACATCACACCCGCCGTCTTTCGCGTCCGCCGGCTTTGAAAGCCAATGACAAGGTCAGGGGGCGGATGTAGAGAAGCTGCACGAAACAAAGGCACTATAAAAACGGCCATGGTTCGGGGAAAATAAGGGGTTCCGCCGCCATTAAAGGGGTGGTGGCGTAGAGCCCCTAAGGGGGGTGGCGAACCATCGTCACGCGGCGCCGGGATCGGAAACGATCCCGGCGCTTGCCGTTTCAGCATATGCGAACCTTCTGCCGTAACGTCATGACGGATATGTTCCGATCCAGCTTCGCGCGGCTCGTCCCAGTCATGTGGGCGATCGCCGAAATTGGGCCAGCGAGATGGATAGCCTTGGTGACCGCCGCGTTCTCCCTCCGAAGGAGAATCACCATGGCCAGCCAGCCCCCGCCCCCCGAGGACATTCCCGCCGATACGCCGGTCGACATCCCGGTGCCGAGCCCGACCGATCCCAATCCGGGCGCGCCGAGCGATCCCGTTGTGCCGGGGCTGCCGGGGTAATAACAACGCCGTCATCCCGCATAAGCCGGGATGACGGCTAGCAAATGGGCATCAGACCAGCCGGCTCTGCTTTACCGCAGCTTCGACGAAGCTGCTGAACAGTGGATGCGGATCGAATGGTTTGCTCTTCAGTTCGGGGTGGAACTGGACGCCGACGAACCAGGGATGGTCCGGTCGCTCGACCACCTCGGGCAACTCGCCATCGGGCGACATGCCCGAGAAGACCAGCCCGCCCGCCTCGAGCGGCGCCTTGTAATGCGCGTTGACCTCATAGCGGTGGCGGTGCCGCTCCTGGATCGCGGTCGCGCCATAGATAGTGGCGGCATGGCTGTTGCCCGAGAGAACTGCGTCATACGCGCCGAGCCGCATCGTGCCGCCCATGTCCCCGCCCTCTTCGCGCTTCTGAAGGCCGGTTTCGCTCATCCATTCGGTGATCAGGCCGACGACGGGCTCGTCGGTCGGGCCGAATTCGGTGGTCGAGGCGGCGGCAATGCCGGCGGTGTTCCGTGCGCCTTCGATGCATGCCATCTGCATGCCCAGGCAGATGCCGAAATAGGGCACCTTGCGTTCGCGCGCGAATCGCACCGCGGCGATCTTGCCTTCCGACCCGCGCTCGCCGAAGCCGCCGGGCACCAGGATCGCGTTCATCGGTTCGAGCTGGGCGGCGATGCCGTCCTCGTCCTGCTCGAACAGCTCGGCGTCGATCCAGCGAACGTTGACCTTCACCCGGTTGGCGATGCCGCCATGGACCAGCGCCTCGTGCAGCGACTTATAGGCGTCGAGGAGGCCGACATATTTGCCGACGACACCGATCGTCACCTCGCCCTCGGGATTTTCCAGCCGATCGAGGATCTCGGTCCAGCGGCTGAGCTCGGGCTCGCCCTTCGCTTCGATGCCGAACGCCGCGAGCACCGCGTCGTCGAGCCCTTCGGCATGATATTGCAGCGGCACGCCATAGATGCTGCTCGCGTCGAGCGCGGGGATGACGGCTTCCTTGGCGACGTTGCAGAACAGCGCGATCTTGGCGCGATCGCTGTCGGGCAAGGGGCGGTCGCAGCGGCAGACCAGCACGTCGGGCTGGATGCCGAGCGAAGTCAGGTCGCGCACGCTGTGCTGGGTGGGCTTGGTCTTCAGCTCGCCGGCCGCCGCTATATAGGGCACCAGCGTCAGGTGGACGAAGATCGAATTGCCGCGGCCGAGATCGTTCCGCAGCTGGCGGATCGCTTCCATGAACGGCAACGATTCGATGTCGCCGACGGTGCCGCCGATTTCGCACAGCACGAAGTCGAGATCGTCGACGTCGGTGCGGGCGAACTCCTTGATCGCGTCGGTGACGTGCGGAATCACCTGGACGGTCGCGCCGAGATAGTCGCCGCGCCGCTCCTTCTGGATGATCGTCTGATAGATACGGCCCGAGGTGATATTGTCCGACTGGCGGCTGGGCACGCCGGTGAAGCGCTCATAATGGCCAAGGTCGAGATCGGTCTCCGCTCCGTCGTCGGTGACGTAGACCTCGCCATGCTGATAGGGCGACATCGTGCCCGGATCGACGTTCAGATAGGGATCGAACTTACGGATGCGAACCTTGTAGCCGCGCGCCTGGAGGAGGGCGGCAAGACTTGCCGCCATCAGACCCTTGCCAAGCGAGGAGACCACGCCGCCGGTGATGAAAATGAACCGCGCCATGGGAAAATGGGTTTAGCCGCGCCGACGGGTGAAGGGCAAGGTGGGGTACTCCATCTTTTGAGAAAAATTGCGGGCGAACGAACGAGCCTCTCCGCCCCGCGAGGCGCGCGGGCGGCTGGGCATCGCAATGATCAAGCGGTTATTGCGGCGTCGCGCCGTTGGCGGGAGAAGCGCTGCCCTGCGCCGCCGCCGCGGCGAGCGGATCATTGGCCGGGGCCGTCGGCTCGGGCGTGCTGCTCGCGGTCTTGCCGACCAGCGAGGTGTCGATCTTGGTCGGCGCGCGTTCCACCGAGGCGAGCGCCGCCAGCGCGATGCTGAGCAGCACGAAGATGGTCGCGAGTATTGAGGTCAGCCGCGTCAGAAAATCTGCCGCGCCGCGCGCGCTCATCAGACCCGACGGATTGCCGCCCGACGCCAGTCCGCCGCCTTCCGACCGCTGCATCAGGATGACCGCGACCAGCGCGGCCGCAATGATGATGTGGACGACGAGCAGGAAGGTGAACATTCGGCGCTTTCAATCTCAGGGTTGCGGCGCATCTAGTCGATCGGCGCCGAAGGTTCAACCTTGGCGGGGCGAGGCGCTCAGTTCGAAGCCGCCGCGCCGCCTTCGATGATCGGGACGAACTGGGCCGCGGTGAGGCTGGCGCCGCCGACCAGCGCGCCATCGACATCGGCGACCGACAGCAGCTCCCGCGCATTTTCAGGCTTCACCGAGCCGCCGTAGAGGATGCGCACCTTTGCGGCCTCGCCGCCGAGCAGCGCGGCCAGCTTCGCGCGGATTGCCGCATGCATCTCGGCGACGTCGCGGGTTGACGGGGTTCGCCCGGTGCCGATCGCCCAGACCGGTTCATAGGCGACGACCAGCGTCCCACCGGTGCCGTCGCGCGGCACCGATCCGTCGAGCTGGCCCTCGACCACCGCCACCGCGCGGCCCGCATCGCGTTCGTCCTCGGTTTCGCCGACGCATACAATGGCGATGAGCCCGGCGCCGATCGCCGCAGCGGCCTTCGCCTGAACCTCGGCATCGCTTTCCTTCTGGTCGGCGCGGCGCTCGCTATGGCCGACGATGGCAAGCTTCGCGCCCGCTTCGGCCAGCATCGCCGCGCTGATGCAGCCGGTGTGCGCGCCCTTGGCCGCGCCATGGCAATCCTGCGCACCGATCGCGAGATCGGGCGTCCGCGCCACGGCGGGCGCGATCAAGGTGAAGGGCGGGCAGATCGCGACATCAATCGAAGGCTGCGCTTTCGCGGCGGCGGCGATCGCGTCGAGTTCGGCCAGCGCCGCCAGCGATCCGTTCATCTTCCAGTTGCCCGCCACCAGCTTGCGCAATGCCATCGTCCTACCTCGCTCGTGATTTCGCCCGGGCCTTAGGGTGCAAAGCCGATCATCGCAATGCCCGGCCATTGCGGCGATGGGCATTGAACCCTATGGCAACCCGAACGCTTATCTGACTTCAGACGGAACGCTGATGATCTCCTTCTTTCGCCGCGCACTATCTTCCTGGGTGGTCCTTGGCCTGCTCGGCCTGATCCTGGTCGCCTTCATCGTGACGGGCGTGAACACCCCGGGCATGGGAACGGGCGGCGGCGGGAGCGGTGCCACCGTCGCAGAGGCGGGCGGCACGAAGATCAGCAGCAGCGAACTGCTGCGCCGTGCCCAGAACGAGTTCACCAACGCCCGCCGCCAGCAGCCGGGCCTCGACCAGAAGGCGTTCATTGCCGGGGGCGGGTTCGAAGGCGTGACCGATACGCTGATCAGCGCCCGCGCGCTGGAAAGCTGGGGCAAGAAGCAGGGCATGGTGATCAGCAAGCGGCTGATCGACGCCGACATAGCAGCGATCGCGGGCTTTCGCGGCGTCACCGGCCAGTTCGACGAGACGACGATGCGCAACGCGCTGGCGCAGGCGGGCATATCCGAAAAGGAGCTCCGTACCGGCATCGCGATCGACCTGCTCCGCCGGCAGGTGGCAACCCCCGCCGTCGCCGATGCGCGGGCGTCGGCGCTGATCGCCCGCCCCTATGCGACGATCCTGCTCGAACAGCGCACCGGCCTGGTCGGCATCATCCCCTTCGCCGCGGTGCAGGACGGCCGGCCGCCGAGCGACGCCGAGATCGCCGCCGCTTATAACGGCAATATCGCCGCCTATACCCGGCCTGAGGCGCGCGTGCTGCGCTATGCGCTGTTCGGCGCGGCGCAGGTCGCGGCGGAAGCCGCGCCGACCGAGGCCGACATCGCCACCTATTATCGCGAGAATGCCGCGACCTATGCTGCCAAGGACAGCCGCACGCTGAGCCAGGTCATCACGCCGAACGAGGCGACCGCGCGCAGCATCGCCGCCGCCGCCAAGGCCGGCGGCTCGCTCGCCGCGGCGGCTGCCAAGGCGGGGCTGGAAGCCGCGACGCTGAGCAACCAGAACCGCGCCGATTATGCCGGCGCGTCGAGCGAGGCGATCGCCGCGCAGGTCTTCGCCGCGCCGCAGGGCGGCATCGCCGGTCCGGTAAAGGGCGCCTTCGGCTGGTATGTGGTGCGCGTGGAGGCGATTTCGGGGGTCCCGGCCCGCTCGCTCGATCAGGTCCGCCCGGAAATCACCGCGTTGCTGACCCAGCAGAAGGCGCAGGAAGCGCTCTCCGACTATAGCGGCCGGATCGAAGACGCCATCGCCGATGGGTCGAGCTTCGCCGAGGTCGCTGCCAAGAACAAGTTGACCATCGTCGAAACCCCGCCGGTGCTGAGCACGGGTCAGGCCGTCGACCACGCCGAATGGAAGGCCCCGCCCGAGCTCGCGCCGCTGCTCAAGGCGGGCTTCGACCTGTCGGCCGACGACCGTCCCGTGGTCGAAGCGGTCGCCAAGGACCAGCAATATGCGTTGCTGACGGTGGCGAAGATCGTGCCGCCGACGCCGCTGCCGCTCGCCCAGGTGCGCGAGGCGGTGATTCGCGACATCGTCCTGAAGCGCACC
Source organism: Sphingomonas sp. Root710 (assembly GCF_001429065.1). Lineage (GTDB taxonomy): Bacteria > Pseudomonadota > Alphaproteobacteria > Sphingomonadales > Sphingomonadaceae > Rhizorhabdus. Next base: position 135,627 of record NZ_LMIB01000017.1, on the reverse strand, counting down.
GCCGCCCGCGCCAAGGCGCTGGGCCAGCAGGTGACCGCCGCGGTCAACCGCGGCGCGACGCTGGCGAAGGCGCTGGCCGACACCGGGCTGAAGCTGCCCCCGCCCCAGCCCGCCCGCGCCCGCGCGATCGACCTGACGCAGGCGCAGCAGAACGGCCAGCAGGTCCCGCAACCGCTGCAAGCGCTGTTCGAACTGCGCAAGGGCAAGGCCAAGATGGTGCCGGGACCGCAGGGCGACGTCATCTTCATCTCGGTGCTCGACACGATCACCCCGGGCGATCTCAGCAAGGCCCCCGGGCTGGCCGAAGGCATCCGCCGCGAGCTGTCGCAGGCCTATAGCGCCGAGCTGGGCGAGCAATTCCTGCACGCCGTCCAGCAGGACGTGTCGGTCAAGCGCTATCCCGACGCGATCGCCGCCGTGCGGCGCCAGTTCGCCGGCGGGCAATAAGACGATCATGGCGGCCGATGACCGCGATCAGGCGGCACTGGATGCGCTCGCGCGCGGCGAACCCGCACTGGTATGGCGCACCCAGGTCGCCGACACCGAAACGCCGGTCGCCGCCGCACTCAAGCTGATCAGGCCGGGACGCGGCGACTATCTGCTCGAATCGGTCGAGGGCGGGGCGGTGCGCGGGCGCTATTCGCTGCTCGGCCTGGCCCCCGACCTGATGTTCCGCGCGCGGGGCGACAAGGCCGAGGTGAACCGCGACTGGGCCACCGATCGCGACGCCTTCGCGCCGCTCGCCGACGACGCGCTGACCGCGATGCGCAAGCTGGTCACGAGCTGCCGGATGGCAGTACCCAAGGGATTGCCCAACGCGCTCGCATGCCTGGTGGGCTATTTCGCCTACGAGACGATCGGCCTGGTCGAAAAGCTGCCACGCCCGCCCGCCAATCCGCTTGATCTGCCCGACATGCTGTTCGCGCGGCCGACGATGATCCTGATCTTCGACCGGCTGGCCGACCAGCTGTTCATGGTCGCGCCGCTGTGGCCCGAGACCCCCGGTACACCCGAGGCGAAGCTGGCGGATGCGATCGAGCGGATCGACGCGCACGCCGCGATGCTGGGCGGTCCGCTGCCGCCGCGCAGCCATGACCTGAGCGATGCTGCGGCGCTGAGCCTGACGCCGCAGCTCGCGCCCGGCCGCTATGCCGAGATGGTGCTGAAGGCGAAGGACTATATTGCCGCGGGCGACATATTTCAGGTCGTGCTGGCACAGCGGTTCACGGTTCCCTTCCCGCTGCCGCCGATCGATCTCTACCGGGCGCTGCGGCGGATCAATCCCTCGCCCTTCCTCTATTTCCTCGACCTGCCCGGCTTCGCGCTGATCGGCTCCTCGCCCGAAATCCTGGTCCGCGCGCGCGACGGCGAGGTGACCATCCGCCCGATCGCGGGGACCCGGCCGCGCGGCAAGACCGCGATCGAGGACGCCGCGAACCGCGACAGCCTGCTCGCCGATCCGAAGGAGCGCGCCGAACATCTGATGCTGCTCGACCTGGGCCGGAACGATGTCGGCCGGGTCGCGGTGGCGGGAACGGTCGAGGTCACCGACAGCTATACGGTCGAGCATTACAGCCATGTGATGCATATCGTGTCGAATGTGGTCGGGCGGCTCGATCCGGCCAAGGACGCGCTCGACGCGCTGTTCGCGGGATTCCCGGCGGGCACCGTTTCGGGGGCGCCCAAGGTCCGCGCCTGCGAGATCATTGCCGAGCTGGAGCCCGAGACGCGCGGCGCCTATGCGGGCGGCGTCGGCTATTTCTCCCCCGATGGATCGATGGACAGCTGCATCGTCCTGCGCACCGCGGTGGTGAAGGACGGCATGATGCACGTCCAGGCCGGCGCGGGCATCGTCGCCGATAGCGACCCAGCCTATGAACAGCGCGAATGCGAGGCCAAGGCGGGGGCACTCATTGCGGCGGCGAAAGAAGCCTTGATCCGCGCGGGCGAGCCCGGTTTCGGCCAATAAATCAAGGCCTCACGCCGATAAGCGTGACATTAATGCATCACTTCCAGCTTCTTGCGTCGAAGCGGGAAACCTTTTCGTACCGGCAGCGTATCTGTCGTGCCGTAACGGCAATTGAATAAGGGATTCCTGATATGCGATTTCTCCTCTTGAGCACAGCGGCGCTTGGCATGGCGCTTGGCGCATCCGCCGCTTCGGCCCAGGATCTGGCCACCACCTCGTCCAACTGGACGGGTTTCTATGTCGGCGGCCAGCTGGGCTACAGCTGGCAGCCCAGCGACGGCGACGAGACGGTCAGCTTCGACCGCAATCGCGACGGCACCTTCGGCGACGCCTTCCCGAACTTCGCACCGGGCTTCTGCGGCGGCTCGCCCACCTCGCGCTCGCCCGCGACGGGCTGCACCAAGGACAATGACGCGACCCTGTGGAAGGTTCACGCCGGTTACGACTTCCAGTTCGGCGAGGAAAGCGGCCCCGTCGTCGGCGCCGTGATCGAATATGGTAAGGCCTATCTGTACGACCGCGTGACGGCGTACAGCACTACGCCCGCGACCTACACGTTCAAGGCGAAGCTGAAGGACAATTACTCGATCCGCGGCCGCGCCGGCTATGCGCTGAGCACCGGCACGCTGGTCTACGGCACCGGCGGCTATACGATCGGCAAGATCAAGAACAGCTTCACCACGACCAACGGCGTCAACACCTTCACGTCGAACGACAGCAGCAAGAACGCCAAGGGCTGGAACTATGGCGGCGGCATCGAGCAGAAGGTCGGCCCCTTCTCGATCGGCGCGATGTATCTGATGACGGCGCTGAAGAATAACGACTATCGCGTCGCTGTCACCGGCGGCCCCGTCGGCGGTCCGTTCACCGTCGTCAGCGGCACCGGCACCGACATGAAGCGCAGCTTCAGCAAGTTCGCCTATCATTCGGTGCTGGCGACGGTCAGCTACCACTTCTGATCGATTTCAAGAGGAGGAACGGGCCGGATGGGGTTTCCCCGTCCGGCCCGTTTTCCATTTTCAGGGTGGTCACCCCCACGAAGCAGCGAGCGGCCGCCTCGATTCAGTCCATGTCGGCCGCGAGCGCCTGGACGAGCGATTCGCGAATCGCCAGCAGTTCCGCCCGAGCGAGGGCGGGGAGGGCGGATTGGCTGACCACCAGCACCGGCTGCGGCGCAATCGGCGTGGGATCAGGCGGTGACGGCGGGGCTTCCGGTTCCGGTGTCCCCTTCTGCGCGAGCAGCTTCTGGACGCCGCGGATCGTATAGCCCTGCTCGTTGAGCAGGCTGTGGATCCGGCGCACCAGCGCCGCATCGGCAGGGCGATAATAGCGCCGGTTGCCCGCCCGCTGCAGCGGCCGGAGCTGGGGAAAACGCGTTTCCCAATAGCGCAATATATGCTGCTGGATACCGAGTTCGGCCGAGAGTTCTCCGATCGTACGGAACGCGTCCTCGGCTTTATCTCCGCCCGAACTCATTGAAAAATCGCCTTAATTACCCGCAACAATCCGATCACGCAGCATCTGGCTGGCCCGGAAGGTCAACACGCGGCGCGGTGCGATCGGCACCTCCACCCCGGTCTTCGGATTGCGGCCGACGCGCTGCCCTTTTTCGCGAAGGATGAAGCTGCCGAATCCCGAAATCTTCACATTCTCGCCCTTGGCGAGCGCACTGCACATATGCTCGAGCATCTGTTCGACGACCGACGCCGAGTCAGCCCGTGACAGGCCGATTTCCCGGTGTACTTCCTCCGACAGGTCCGCTCGCGTCAATGTCCCCCGATCCAACGCCATACCGCCCCCCAATCACATTGAGTATCGGTCACCTTACGTTTAGTCCGAGGCGAATCAAAGCCGATTCACAAGGGCTTCCGTTGCAACCTTCCGGCGAGCGGCGATCCTAGTAGCGAACCGCCGCCGCGCCCCAGGTGAAGCCGCCACCCATCGCCTCGAGCACCAGCAGGTCGCCGCGCTTCACGCGCCCGTCGCGCACCCCCACGTCAAGCGCGAGCGGCACCGAAGCAGCGGAGGTGTTGGCGTGCTGGTCGACGGTCACGATCACCCGCTCAGGCGCCAGGCCCAGCTTGCGCGCGGTGGCATCGAGGATCCGCCGATTGGCCTGGTGCGGCACCACCCAGTCGATCTCCGAAACATCGAGATTTGCGGCACCCATCACTTCGCGCAGCACTTGGGCCAGATTGGTGACGGCGTGGCGGAAAACCTCCTGCCCCTTCATGCGCAGTTTGCCGACCGTCTGTGTCGTCGACGGGCCGCCATCGACATAGAGCAGCTGGTTGTGCCGGCCATCGGCGTGGAGCCTGGCGGCCAGGATACCGCGCTCGCCTGTCTCGGCCCTGAGCACCACCGCGCCCGCGCCGTCACCGAACAGGACGCAGGTCGTGCGGTCTTCCCAATCGAGGATGCGGCTGAACGTCTCCGCGCCGATCACGAGCGCATGATCCGCAGCGCCACTGCGGATCATGCTGTCCGCGACGGTAAGCGCATAGAGGAAGCCCGAGCAGACCGCCTGAACGTCGAAGGCGACGCAATCGTCGATGCCGAGTGCGGCCTGGACGATCGTCGCCGAAGCGGGGAAGGTCTGATCGGGAGTCGACGTGGCGAGCACGATCAGCCCGATCTCCGATGGCGCGACGCCGGCGGCCTCGAGCGCGCGGCGGGCGGCGTCGGTCGCGAGCGATGCGGTCGTCTCCCCCTCGCCAGCGATGAAGCGCGCGCGGATTCCGGTGCGTTCGACGATCCACTCGTCTGAGGTGTCGACGGTCTCAGCCAGTTCGGCATTGGTGACGCGGCGGCGCGGCAGCGCCGATCCGGTGCCGGCGATGACGGAGCGACGGCTCATGCGACGCTGCTTTCTGGCTGGGAATTGTCGGGCTGGGTCAGGCGCCCGCGGAAATGTTCGAGGTCCTCCGTGATCCGGCGGGTCATATCGTCGCGGGCGATCCTGTTCGCAACGCCGATCGCGTTGGCAACGCCATTCGCGTCCGCGCCGCCATGGCTCTTCACCACCAGCCCGTTGAGGCCGAGGAAGACCGCGCCGTTGTGATTGTTCGGATCGAGATGGTGGCGCAACAGCGCGAAGGCGGGCTTCGACAGCAGGAAACCGGCCTTGGAGCGCAGCGAGCTGGAAAAGGCGCGGCGCAGCAGGTCGGTGATGAAGCGCGCGGTGCCCTCGATCGACTTGAGCGCGATATTGCCCGAGAAACCGTCGGTCACCACCACGTCGACCTCGCCCCGGCCCAGCCGGTCAGCCTCGATGAAGCCGTCGAAGCGCCATTCGCCGCTGGTCTGCTGGCGCAACGCGGCGGCGGCTTCCTTGAGCTCGCCGGTGCCCTTCAGCTCCTCGGTGCCGATGTTGAGCAGGCGAACGCGCGGCGTCTTCACGCCCACCGCTGCCCGCGAATAGGCCGCGCCCATCACCGCGAACTCGACGAGGTTGCGTGAATCGCATTCGGTGTTCGCGCCGAGATCGAGCATCACGACGTCATTGTCGCCAAGAGTCGGCATCAGCGCAGCGAGCGCCGGCCGGTCGATCCCGTGCATCGTCCGCAGCGACAGCTTGGCAATCGCCATCAGCGCGCCGGTGTTCCCGGCGGACAACGCGGCGGCGGCCTGACCGTCCTTCACCGCGAGGATCGCGGCGCCCATCGAGCTGGTCTTGGTCCGGCGGATCGCCTGGCTCGGCTTGTCGTCGCCGGTGATCACGTCGTCACAATGGACGACCGTCGAATCGGAGAGCACCGGGAAACGTGCGAGTTCAGCGCGAATCGCCGGCTCGTCGCCGAAGAGCATGAAGCGCAGCGCCGGATCGCGCCCGCGGGCGATAGCCGCACCGGCGATCATCGTCGCCGGCCCGCCGTCACCGCCCATCGCGTCGAGTGCGATTCGCGGCGCCTCGTCCACTGTCATGTCCCCTGCTGGACTCTATCAGGCCTCGACGGAGATGATCTCGCGGCCATTATAGTGGCCACAGGCGCCGCAGAGATTGTGCGGGCGCTTCAGCTCGCCGCAGTTCGGGCATTCCTGATAGGACTCGACCGAAAGCGCGTCGTGGCTGCGGCGCATGTTGCGCTTCGAGGGCGTGGTTTTTCTCTTCGGGACGGCCATGTCGGCACCTATTCCTAACTAAATAAATAAAGCGGCGAACGCCCGGCACGCTGAGGGCCGGGCTCGCCGCGAGCGCGCGACCTATAGCGATTTCGCTCCGCGTTGCAAGTATCGCCGCGACCTGCCAATCATCCGTTCATCTCAGAGGAGGGGCTGACATGATCCTACCGATTACGCTGACCATCGCGGGCGCCGCCGCCATCGTCAATCTCTGGCTGGCGGTCCGCATCGTCACCATCCGGCTCAAGGCCAAGGTGCTGATCGGCGACGGGGGCAACGCGCTGCTGACCGCGCGGACCCGGGCTCAGCTCAACTTCGCCGAATATACCCCGATCGTGCTGATCCTGATCGGCCTGATCGAGCTTGCCCGCGGCACCAGCAACTGGCTGTGGGCGGTCGGCATCATCTATATCGTCGGCCGAATCCTCCACCCCTTTGGCATGGACAAGCAGACTCCGCACCCGCTGCGGGCGGCTGGGATCCTGACCACCTGGCTCGTGCTGATCGGCCTGGCCGGCTATGCGCTGAGCATTCCCTACACCACCAGGAACGGCACGATCACGACGGTGACCAGCGACAGTCTGCATTGATGGGGATCTCAGGCGCTCCTGCCTGAGACGGGATCTATATTCCGACCACCTTGTCGCCGACGAACGGGTTGCCCGCGCGTTCGTGGGCGAAGGTGGACATCGCGCCATGGCCGGGCACGAAGGCGGTATCGCTGCCCAGCGGCCATAGCTTTTTGGTGATCGACGCGATCAGATCTTCATGGTTGCCGCGCGGGAAATCGGTGCGGCCGATCGACCCCTGGAACAATACGTCGCCCACCAGCGCCAGCTTCGACGCCGGATGGTAGAAGACGACATGGCCCGGAGTGTGGCCGGGGCAATGGATCACGTCGAGCACCAGTTCGCCGACCGTCACCTGATCGCCGTCGTTCAACCAGCGGTCGGGCTCGAAGGGACGGCCTTCTATCCCGTAGCTGCGGCCATCATCGCCCAGCCGCGCTATCCAGAAACGGTCCTCGGGATGCGGCCCCTCGATCGGCACGCCGAGCTGTTCGGCCAGGATGCCGGTGCCGCCGCAATGATCGATGTGACCATGGGTGACGAGCAGCTTCTCGATCGTCACGCCATGCTGCCGGGCCGCGGCCTTGAGCCGATCGAGATCACCGCCTGCATCGACGAAGGCGCCCTTCATCGTCCTGGTGCACCAGAGCAAGGTGCAATTCTGCTGAAAGGCGGTAACCGGCACGATCACGGCCTTGAGCGGCGGCTGGGCTTCATTGTCCATGGGCCCGAGATGATCAATGCCAGCCGACATTGCAAGGCGCGGTCACGCAGGGCTGCGACGTAAAAAATGCGGCCATAAGAAAATTTTCGAGGCGAATCGGGAACTTGCCTCTAGGTTCCGGCCCTGCTGCCGAATCGAAACCAACCGACCGGCAGCGGCGTATCTATCCAGGGCAACTGTAACAGGGGCATTTGGTCGCGATGGCGGCACGGGCATTCGATCTGATCGAGACGATGCGCTTCGAGGCGGTCGACGGCTTCGTCGAACTCGAACGCCATCTCGCGCGGATGAAGGCCAGCGCCGAAGCGCTCGGTTTTGCCTTCAACCGCCATGATTGCCGCAACGATCTCCAGGCCGCGACCTTCCGCCTGGTCGAGGATGCGCGAATCCGGCTGATGCTGTCGCGGAGCGGCGCGCTGGCGATCGAGGTTCGCCCGATGCCGCCCAGGCCGGCCGAACCCGTCGACGTCGCGATTACCCCCCTGCCGGTCGCGCCAGACGATCCGCGGCTGGTCCACAAGACCACCGATCGCGCCTTCTACGACGACGCCCGCCGCGACGCCGGGGCGTTCGAGGTCGTCTTCGCCGGCGCGGACGGGCTGCTGACCGAAGGCAGCTTCACCAATATCTTCGTCATGCGCGACGGCAGGCTGGCGACACCGCGCGGCGGCGCGCTGCTGCCCGGCATATTGCGCGAGATCCTGTTGGACCGCGGCGAGGCCTATGAGGCGGATGTCCGCGTCGAGGACCTCGCCGACGGTTTCTTCATCGGCAATTCGCTGCGCGGGTTGATCGCGGCAAGATTGGTTGCGCCGCACAAGCACGGTTGAGGCCGGGGGCTCCCTCCCCTATAGCGCCCGCGATTCCTAACCGACCCAATCAGGAAAGCGCCTCGCCATGAGCCTCATCGCCCCTGCCCTCAACCGCATCTCGCCTTCGCCGACGCTCGCCATGACGAGCCGGGTGCTCGAGCTGAAGGCGAAGGGCGTCGACGTGATCGGCCTTTCGGCAGGCGAGCCAGATTTCCCGACCCCCGATTTCGTCAAGGAAGCGGGGATCGCGGCGATCCGCAACGGCCAGACCAAATATACCAATGTCGATGGCACCGCCGAGCTGAAGGCGGCGATCGCCGCGAAGTTCAAGCGCGACAACGGGCTGAGCTATGAAGCGAACCAGATCAGCGTGAACGTCGGCGGCAAGCATACCCTGTTCAACGCGCTGGTCGCGACCGTCTCGGCAGGGGACGAGGTGATCATCCCCGCGCCCTATTGGGTCAGCTATCCCGACATCGTCCAGTTCGCGGGCGGCACACCGGTGTTCGTGAAGGCGGGCGCGGCGCAGAACTACAAGGTAACCCCCGAGCAGATCGAGGCCGCGATCACCCCGCAGACCAAATGGCTGCTCCTCAACTCGCCGTCGAACCCGAGCGGCGCGGCCTATAGCGCCGACGAGCTCAAGGCGATCGCCGAGGTCATCCGCCGGCACCCGCATGTCTGGGTGATGGCCGACGACATGTACGAGCATATCCTGTACGACGGCTTCGAGTTTGCGACCATCGCCCAGGTCGCGCCCGACCTGTACGAGCGGACGCTGACCATCAACGGCTGCTCGAAGGCCTATTCGATGACCGGCTGGCGGATCGGCTTCGCCGGCGGGCCGACCCCGCTGATCAAGGCGATGGCCAAGCTCCAGTCGCAGTCGACCTCCAACCCCTGCTCGATCGCGCAGGCCGCCGCCACCGCTGCGCTCAACGGCGACCAGAGCTTCCTCCAGGAGCGCAACGACGCCTTCAAAAGGCGCCGGGACCTCGTCGTCGCGATGCTCAACCAGATCGAGGGCGTCAGCTGCCCGACGCCCGAAGGCGCGTTCTATGTCTATCCGGACGTCTCGGGGCTGATCGGCCTGTCGACCCCGGCGGGCAAGAAGATCGCCAATGATTCCGACCTGATCGACTATTTCCTCGACGATGCCCGCGTCGCTGCAGTCAACGGCGCGGCCTTCGGTCTCGAGCCCGCTTTCCGCGTCAGCTATGCGACGTCGGAAGAGATCCTGACCGAAGCCTGCACCCGCATCCAGGCCGCCTGCGCGGCTTTGAAGTAGCCTCAGGCGCCGGCGTGCGCATCCGCGCACCTGACTATCCTCCCCGGACTACGTCCGGGTCCGGCGCGCGCTTTGCGCTTGCGGAGCCTTTACAGGCTCCGATGCCGGGACGCTCCAGCGGCACCCAAGGCCGAACGGCCGCCCGAGCTTATGCGAGGAAGCCAAGGCGGGCGGAGGCCCGCCGCCCGGCGTTTGAGGGCAAACAAAAGTGCCAAATCGTTGAAAATGTTTGGCTGGCCCCCATCTGTGTGACATAATGGTCACAGGATGAGAAAAAGGATCCCCTTTGACGGACAGTCCTAACCGGCCGCTCATCGCCGGAATTTCGGCGGGTCTCCTGCTGCTCGGCGCAGCCGGAATGATGGCGACTCGCAGCCCGGCAGTCGCTCCGGCACCCAGGGTCGATGCCGGCCCGATCGTGCGTGTTCCCGCCCCCGCGGTCGATCCGGCCGAGACCGGAAAGACCGCGACCGCCGTGCTGGCGGGCGGCTGCTTCTGGGGCGTGCAAGGCGTGTACCAGCATGTCGGCGGCGTGGTGTCGGCTGTCTCGGGCTATGCGGGCGGCCAGGCGCAGACCGCCAATTACGACACGGTCGGATCGGGCACGACCGGACATGCCGAGGCGGTGAAAATCACCTATGATCCCGGCAAGATCAGCTACGGCACATTGCTGCGCATCTTTTTCGCGGTGGTCGCCGATCCGACCACGCTCAACCGTCAAGGGCCCGATCGCGGCACCCAATATCGCACCGCGATCTTCCCGACGACACCGCAGCAACGGGCCGTCGCCGAGGCCTATATCGCGCAGCTGCGCGCGGCGAAGGCGTGGAAGGCACCGATCGTGACCAAGGTCGAGCGCCATCGCGGCTTCTATCCGGCGGAGCGCTATCATCAGGATTTCCTGACCCGGAAGCCCGATTATCCATATATCGTCTACAATGATCTGCCCAAGGTCGAAGCACTTCGCGTCGCCTTTCCGCGCCATTTCCAGCAAAAGCCCGTGACGGTCTATCCGATTGGGTAGACCTCAGGCGGCCAGTGGAAAATCCAGCAGCTTCTCCTGCACCGCGATCAGCGCGCGCGCATCCGCGCCGACCGCCTTCAGGATGACGGGGTCGGCGGCGTTCATGCCGCCGGTCAGCACCCCGAAGGACGGCAGAATCAGCTTGCTCCGTCCCGCCACGAAACATGGCCGAGAAACCCGGCGGCCGCGCAGGGTCACCTGATATTTTGGGTGAAAATGTCCAGATATCTCGGGGCGCGGATCGCTAGGGTCGGCCTCGTGACGAAGCCAGAGCCCGTCCAGTTCCACCTCGGCGGCGACATGGCCACCGAGCGGATCGGTGATCACCGCGTCATGGTTGCCGGTTATCCAGGTCCAGCGCGTCTTGGCGGTCAGCAGGCCCAGCAGGCCCAACGCCTCATCCGGCAACCGCGCGATTCCGCCGCGATCGTGGAAGCTGTCGCCCAGGCAGTACAGCGATTGCGCGCCCGTGCGATCGATCAAGGCCGCGACACGACGCAGCGTCTCGATGGAATCATAAGGCGGGAGCATCTGGCCGCGCAACGCATAGCTGCTTGCCTTTTCGAGATGGAGATCGGCCAGCATGAGGCTGCGGGAGGGGGCGTGGAACAGACCGCCCTCCGCCAATGCACACAAGTCGACCGAACAGAACGAAAAGGGAACCATGCCGCCTGATATATCGGGCGCACGGGCATCGCAATCCCCTCCGCAACCGAAGACCGCACGCCCCGCCGCATCGAGGCTGCCGCCCTCGCCGGATGACGAGGAGTTCCACGTCCCGCCAAGCAGATCAATGCTCCGGTTCGCCGTACAGATCGTTCACCATCGCATGGCTGTAACCGGCGTCGAGATCCTCGGCGGGCACGTCCGTCACCTCGGCGAGTTCCTTCATCATGACGCCGGGGCTGGGGAATGCCTTGCGGTCGAGCTGGCTGTCGGCCTTCCACAGACCGGCGCGGTTGACCGCCTTGCCGCAGTGGAAGAGCACGTCGTCGATGCGGACCACCACAGCGGTCTTCGGCCGGCGCGTGCCCTCCTTCAGCCTGTCGAGTATCTCGCCATCGACCGTCACTCCGGCGCGCCCGTTGATCCGCATGAAGATATCGAGACCAGGGAAAATGAAGAGCAGGCCGACGCGATCGTCACGCACGATGTTGCGCAAGGATTCGATCCGATTATTGCCGGGCCAATCGGCGAAACAAACCGTCTCGCGGTCGATCGTCTGAACGATTCCCGCCGCTCCGCCGCGCGGCGAGGCGTCGAGCCCGTTGCTGCTCCCAGTCGCCAGGATGAAGAAGGTCGCGCTGCGCAGATATTCGAGGTGGAAGTCCGTCAGATGGCTTCGGACCGCCCGCTGCACCAGATCACCCGGCGGCGCATAGAGCGCGCTGAGTTCCGCGTCGTTCAGATAGGCGATGTCACGATCCATGGTCGGCTCCTTCGCTGCGCCTTTATGCTGTCGCCGCATCAACCTGTCATCCGCACGGCGGTCCATATTCTCCCAGGCTAACCTCTCGCGGTTTGACGCTTATGGATTCCCGCTATCACGAAAGAGCGCAAAAGGCGTGACTCCCGTCGACTGGCCAGGTTTCGATCACCTCGACGAAGCGCGACAGCCAGCCATTGGTCTGGTGCCCATCGACGACCCGATGGTCGATCGTCAGCGACACGTAGGCGAGCGGGCGGATCTGGATCGTATCGACGCCATCTATCTCGCGCACCACGACCCGCTTCTCGGTCTTGCCGATGCCCAGAATCGCCGATTGCGGCTGGCTGATGATGATCGGCGTCGCGAACAGCGACCCCGACACGCCGTGGTTGGAAATGGTGAAGGTGCCGCCGCGCATGTCCGCCGGGGTCAGCTTGTTGGCGCGCGCGCGCTCCACCATGTCGGTCAACCGCTTCGCGATGCCGAGCAGCGACAGCTCTTGGCACTGGCCGACGACCGGCACGACCAGCCCCTTGTCGCCCAGCGCGGTGCCGATGCCGATGTTGACGTCGTCGAAGATGTCGAGCCGGTCGTCATACCAGCGGCTGTTGATCGCGGGCGCGGCCTTCATCGCCGCGACGCAGGCGGCAATGAAATAGGCGGTGAAGGTCAGGTTCGCGCCGTCCTTCGCAAAGGCATCCTTATGCTTCCTGCGATGCGCCATGATCGCCGAGAAATCGCATTCGAACATTGCGGTGACGTGCGGGGCGACAGTCACGCTGTTGAGCATGTTCTGCGCGATCGCCAGCCGCATCCGGTCATGCGGGATCGAGCGCACGCCACCCGTGGGGGCGGGCGCATCCGGGCGCGATGCGGGCTGCGGCGCGGGAACCGCAACAACCGTCGCGACGGGCACGGAAGGTTCGGCCCGCGCGGCGACGGCCTTGTCGACATCGGCGCGGGTGATCCGCCCGGCCCGGCCGGTGCCGGTGATCGTCGCCGGATCGATATTGTGGGTGCGCACCGCGCGGCGAACCGACGGCGACAGCGCCTGCGCCATCGCGTTCGTACCGCCGCCGGCAGCAGGGAGGGATGCCGGTGCCGGCGCTAGCGCCACCTCCCCAGGTGCGGCCCCGGCATCCCCGGCAGCGGCCGGCGCTTCCGCGCCATCCACCGCCGCTCCGATCCGCAGACGGCCGAGCAAAGCGCCAGGCTCGGCCTCTGCGTCGGATTGCAAGATGATTTCCTCGATGATCCCAGTCGCGGGGGCGGGAACCTCCTGGGTGACCTTGTCGGTCTCCAGCTCGACGAGCGGATCATTCTCCTCCACCCGTTCACCCACACGCTTCAGCCAGCTGCGGACGATGGCCTTCGTACCCTCCTGTTCGGCGGGCACCAATATGTCGATGTAGCCCATGGTCAGCCCCCTCAGAACGCGATCAGCTCGTCGATCTTGGCGCGGATGCGCTCGACCGACGGCACCGCCCAATCGAGCAGCACGGGATTATGCGGACTAGGGATGTCGGGCATGGTGACCCGCGCGACCGGCGCGTCGAGATCCATGAACGCCTCATCGGCCACCACCGCGGCGATCTCCGCGCCGAAGCCCGCAGTCTGCAGATCCTCATGCACGATCATGCAGCGGCGGGTGCGGCGCACCGATTCGAGCACCGCCTCGCGGTCCCACGGCATCAGCGTGCGCAGGTCGATCACGTCGGCCGAGACATGCGCCGCCGCATCCTCGCACCGCGGCACCATCGCGCCCCAGGTGACGATGGTGATGTCGCTGCCCTGGCGGGTCAGCTTCGCCTTGCCAAACGGCAGGACGAAATCGTCGCCCGGATAGGGCCGCCGCGCCCAGGCAAGGTCGAGCAGATTGCGATGTTCGAAGAAGATCACCGGATCGTTGCCGCGCAACGAGGCGCGCAGGAGACCGACCGCATCCTCGGCATTGGACGGCACCGCGACCTTCCAGCCCGGATTGTGGACGAAGGCGACCTCGTTGGTCTGGCTGTGCCAAGGATCGCCGCATTTGAAGAAGCCGCCCGGTATACGCACCACCATCGGCGCGGCGAAGCGGTTGTTGGTGCGCCAGCGCATAGTACCGCAATCGTTGATCTGCTCGGTCGCGGGCTCGGCATATTTGCGAAATTGGATCTCGGGCACCGGCATTAGCCCGGCCAGCGCCATGCCGACCGCGCGGCCGATGATCCCTTCTTCGGACAGCGAGGTATCGAAGACGCGGGCCGTGCCATATTTTTCCTGGAGACCCAGGGTCACGGCGTGGACGCCGCCCTTGGGGCCGATATCCTCGCCGAACAGCACGACCTTGTCGTTGATCGTCAACTCGTGATCGAGGGTGCGGCGGATCGCGGTCACCATGTTGATGCGCTGCCCCTCGGGCTTCGCTTCCTCGGTTGCGACGGGGGCGACATAGCCGTGCAGCGCCATGCCGCCTTCCGCCTGCATCTCGCCCTCGAAGAAGACGTTCTTCATCACATCGGCGGGCATCGAAATCGGACGCGCCCGCGCTTCCTCGCACGCGGCCTCGGCGACGCCCTGCGCGTCATCCTGCAACTGGTCCCATTCGGCTTCGCTCAGCACGGCGGGGACGAGGTAGGATTTCAGCTTGGGCAGCGGATCGCGCGCCCATTCGGCCTCGACGACGTTCGCCGACTTATAAGTCTGCGTGTCCTGGAAGCTGTGGCCCTGGAGGCGCGGCACGGTCAGGCGCAGCAATGCGGGCGCACGCTGATCGCGGACATAGGCGGTCGCCTCATCAACCAGCCGCGCGGCTTCCGCCGGATCGGTCCCGTCGCCGGAAAATATCTCCAGACCGTTCCAGCTTGCCAGATTGGCGGCGATATTGCCGCCCGGGGTCTGGAAGGTCGAGGGCACCGAGATGCCAAAGCCGTTGTCCTCGATGTAGAAGAGCATCGGCAGCTTCTGCGTCGTCGCGATCGTCAGCGCCGCCCAGAAGCCGTTCGACGCGACCGATCCGTCGCCGCCGAGCACGACCGCGAGCGCCTTGTCATAGGCGGGGTCCTTCACGACAGTGCGATAATATTCGATCGCCTGCGCCCAGCCCGCAGTCGGGGTATATTGCGCCCCCACGCCGCCGCACATCGGCAGCGCCGACGCGCCGTTGGGATTGGGGAAGTTGAACACCACGCCGATATCGCGGCCGTCCGAATAGCCGCCCGCGCGGCCCATCGCCGAACCCAGCGCGTCGGCGACATCGACGCCGAGCGCGAGCAGCAGCGGGCGCGACCGATAATAGCCGCAGCTCGCATCCTGCGGATTGTCGAGACGGCAGCCGAGCAGGATCTGCCCCATGTCATGGCCGCGCGCGGAGAATTGATAGAGGACCTCCTTCTCGGGGACGAGGCGGGTCTCCTCCATATGGTCGAGCGCACGCGACAGATGGACGAGATAGGCGACGCGCTTCCAGTCGACATTCTCGTCGGGAGCATTGCGGCGATCGACCTTGAGAGCACGGGTAGCCATGGGGAGGACGTCCTGATTCAGCGGAGCGACGCGAGCGCGTCGACGAAGGCATGGATGGTCTCGGGGGTGAGACCGGCGAGGTTGATGCGGCCCGATGCGGGCATGTAGATGCCGCGCTCCTCGCGCAGCCGGGCGACCTGCTGCGGGGTGAGCGGCAGGGTCGAGAACATGCCGTGCTGGCCGGTGAGCGGCGACAGCGTCGGATCGGCGGCGGCGAGCAGAATGCGGATGCCGCGGATGCGGTCGCGCATCTCGGCAAGCTCGGCCTTCCAGTCGGCGGTCAGCGCCGGATCGGACAGGATCACCCGGACGATCGCCGCGCCATGATCGGGCGGCATCGACCAGTTGGCGCGCGCCAGCGACAGCAGGTTCGACTGGACGACCGATGCGGTGTCCGCATCGCGCGACAACGCGTAAAGCGCGCCGACCCGCTCGCGATACAGACCGAAATTCTTGTCGCACGAATAAGCGAGCAGCCCCTCGCCCACCGTGTCGAGGACGATCCGCGCCCCCTGCGCGTCCTCGTCGAGCCCCCGGCCCAGCCCCTGATAGGCGAGGTCGATCAGCGGCAGCACGCCGCGCGCGCGCATCACATCGGCCAGTTCCTGCCACTGCGCCGCGTCGAAATCGGCGCCGACCGGGTTGTGGCAGCAGCCATGCAACAGCGCGACGTCACCGCGCTTCGCCTGCCCCAGCGCGTCAAGCGCGCGGCCGAAGGTCAGCCGCTGGGTCGCGACATCGAAATGCTCATAAGCAGCGAGTTCGAGGCCTGCTGCTTTCAGGATCGGATGATGGTTCGGCCAGGTGGGTTCACCGATCCAGACCCGCCCCTGCGGATTGAAGCGCGCGATCAGCTCTGCGGCGAGGCGCAACGCGCCCGTCCCACCCGGTGTCTGCAGGCCGGTCAGGCGCGTGCCATGTCCGGCATCGCCGAAGATGACCGGCTTCAGCGCCTCGAAAAAGCCGGTGTCGCCTTCGGGCCCCAGATAGCCCTTGCTCTCCTGCTCGGCGACCAGACGGCGTTCGGCCTCCTTCACCGCGCGCAACACCGGGGTGCGCCCCTGCGGATCGCGATAGACGCCGACCCCGACATCGATCTTTCCCGCGCGCGGATCGGCGCGATAGGCCCCGATCAAGGCGAGCAGGCTATCAGCGGGCTGCGCACTCAGCGCGCCCGGAAACAGGCCTGCTTCCTCGGCTTCGACAAGGGTCGATGGTTCGACGGCATTCAGCGACATATCTGCATCCCCATTATCGGGATGCATTTATCTCATATTGCTTGCATATTGCTTTTCAGATTTGGCATGTTCAGCCATTGATTTGAATTAAACGTTCCGCATCATGGTGAAATATGAAAGACAATAATCTCCCCATCATCCTCGATGCGCTGGACCGCAAGATTCTGACCAGCCTGCAGCAGCGCGGCAATATCAGCCATGCCGATCTGGCGGTGGAAGTCGGCGCGTCACAGGCATCCTGCTGGCGGCGCATCCGCGCGCTAGAGGAGAAGGGCGTGCTCGGCCCGGCGGTGCGCCTGCTCGACCGCGAGCGGGTCGGCCGGGGCCTCGATGTGCTCTGCCAGGTTCGCATGAAGGCGCATGATCGCGACGCCCGCCGCAAGTTCGAGGAGTTTGCCCAGCAGCACGACAATATCATGGAGTGCTTCTCGATGTCGGGCGAGTGGGACTATCTGGTCCGGCTCGTGGTCGGCAGCGTCAAGGAATATGAGGAGATATTGATGCAGGAGATATTGGCGCAGGACGTCGCCTCCTCCGCGTCGCACTTCTCGCTCAAATGCGTGAAGTACAAGACCAGCATTCCGTTGTGAGCCGTGCGGACCTCATAAATCCGCTCATCCTGAGTAGGGACTGAGCCTGGCGAAGGCCCGTATCGAAGGACCCTCCTTCGATACGCCATTTCGACAAGCTCACTGCCTGTCCTGAGCGCCTGCAAGGCAGTCGAAGGGGCTACTCAGGATGAGCGGATGGGTTTGAATCCGCTCAGAATAGACCTAGCGTGCGCTGGGAAGGATAAGCCCCGACACCATATCGGCCAGCTCGTCGGGCGAGACCGGCCCCGCCGGATCGAACCAGGTGTGGGTCCAGTTGATCATCCCGAACAGCAACATGGTGAAGGCGCGCAGGCGCGGCGCATCCTTGGGCGAGCCCGGCAGCTTGGCGAGAAGCAGTTGGACCGCATCGATGATCGACCGCTGCTTGCCGACGATCACGCCGCGCCGGTCCTCGGGCAGGTTGCCGAGTTCGTTGAGCAGCACCTTGTGCCGGTCCGCCGCGCCCGCATAGTGCCGCATGAAGGCATGGATCAGCGCGTTGACCTTGTCGCTGTCGCCCTGCCCCCGCTCGATCGCCTCGTTCACATCATCGACGAGCTGCTCGAGATGCGAGCTCATCACCTCGAACAGCACGTCCTCCTTGGACGGGAAATAATGGTAGAGCAGCGACTTGGAGACTTTGCAGGCCGCGGCAAGGTCGGTCATCGACGCGCCCTGGAAGCCGGCGCGCGCGAACAGCGCCGCCGCCTGATCCAGCATCGCCTCGCGGCGTTCCCCATAATCGGCGGCCTGCGTCCGTGCCATGCGTTCCTATGTCCCCGTCGCTCGTCAGACGGCGCTTGTAGAAACTCCTCGCCGGTCCGTCACCTGCGCCCCTCTCAGATGGCGTTCATCGTCAGAAGGTCATAGGTGGCGCAGAGTTCGTCGGCGCTGTCGGTGATCGACACCGCCCAGCGGACCTCTCCATATTCGTCGTTGCGCTGGGTCTTCGACTTGACGGTCAGCGACACCTTGATCGACTCGCCTGGCGAGACCGGCTTGACGAAGCGCAGCCCTTCCAGACCGTAATTGGCCAGCACCGGGCCCGGCGCGGGATCGACGAACAGCCCGGCGGCGAAGGACAGCAGCAGATAGCCATGCGCCACCCTGCCCGGGAAGAAGGGGTTCGCCGCGGCGGCCTCCTCATCCATATGCGCGTAGAAGGTGTCGCCGGTGAAGTTGGCGAAATGCTCGATATCCTCGAGCGTCACGATCCGCGACGCGGTGTTGAGCGTGTAGCCGATCGCCAGTTCGCCGAAGCGCTGGCGGAAGGGGTGGACATCGCCGGTCGGCTGCGGCGCGCCGGTCAGCCACTGACCGGTGATCGCCGACAGCACGCGCGGATTACCCTGCAAGGCCGAGCGCTGCATATAATGCTTCACGCCGCGCACGCCGCCCATCTCCTCACCGCCGCCCGCGCGGCCGGGGCCGCCATGGATCAGCATCGGCAGCGGCGATCCATGGCCGGTCGATTCCTTGGCGCTGTCGCGATCGATCAGGACGATGCGGCCATGGAAGGCCGCCGCGCCCAGCACGAAGTCACGCGCGACCTGCGGATCATAGGTGAAGAAGGACAATGCGAGGCTGCCCATGCCGCGATTGGCCAGCGCGATCGCATCGTCGAGATCCTTGTACGGCATCAGGGTCGAAACCGGGCCGAACGCCTCGACGTCGTGGACCAGCTGTGCGCTCCAGGGATCGTCGCTGCGGAACAGCAGCGGCGAGATGAACGCGCCCTGCCCTTCGGCTCCACCGGTCACCGTGACCTTGTCGATATCGCCGAAGCTCAGCTTCGATTCCTTCGCCATGGCGCGGGCGCGGCTGCGGACGTCCTCGAGCTGGCTCAGGCTGGCGAGCGGGCCCATCGTGACGCCCTCGACCTGCGGGTCGCCGACCACCACCTTGGCGAGCCGCGCCTGCAACGCCGCCTCGGCGGCGTCGAGCAGCGCGGCGGGTACGAAGGCACGGCGGATCGCGGTGCACTTCTGCCCCGCCTTCACCGTCATCTCGCGCGCGACCTCCTTGATGAACAGGTCGAACTCGGGGCTGTCCGGGGTCGCGTCGGGGCCGAGCACCGAAGCGTTGAGCGAGTCGCGCTCGGCAACGAAACGGACCGACTCGCGCGCGATCACCGGATGCGCCTGCAGCTTCATCGCGGTGGCCGCCGATCCGGTGAAGGACACGACGTCCTGACAGGTGAGATGATCGAGCAGATCGCCCGCAGACCCCATGACGAGCTGCAGCGCGCCGTCGGGCAACACGCCCGATTCGATCATGATGCGGAAGGCGGCTTCGGCGACATAGCCGGTCGACGACGCCGGCTTGACGATCGCCGGCACGCCGCCCAGCAACGTCGGTCCGAGCTTCTCCAGCATGCCCCACACCGGGAAATTATAGGCGTTGATGTGCACCGCCGCGCCGTGCAGCGACGTGTAGACATGCTGGCCGGCGAAGGTGCCGCGCTTGCCGATCGGTTCCAGCGCGCCGTCGATCACGATGGTATCGTCGGGCAGCTCGCGGCGGCCCTTGGACGAGGTGGTGAACAGCGTGCCCGCGCCGCCCTCGATATCGATCCAGCTGTCCATGCGGGTGGCGCCGGTCGCCCAGGACAGCGCGTACAGCTCTTCCTTGCGCTCCATCAGCGCCTGCGCCAGCGCCTTGATCATCCGGGCGCGGGCATGGAAGGTCATCGCGCGCAGCGCCGGGCCGCCCACCTTGCGGGCGTGATCGAGCATCGCCTTGAAATCGAGACCCTGGCTGCTGAGGGTCGCGACGACCTCTCCCGAGACCGCGGAACGGACCTGCTCGGTCCCGCCGGTCGGTGCGACCCAGGCGTCGGCGGCGTAGTTGAGAAGGGCGAGAGTCATCATATGGTCCTTTGAAGCGAGGATCAGCGGCCGGTGAAAACGGGCGGCCGCTTGGCCATGAAGGCGGCGACGCCTTCCTGATAATCGTGGCCGAAGCCGAGCTCGCGCATCGCGTCGCGCTCGATGTCGAGCTCGTCATCGAGCGATTTGAGCGAGGAGCCGCGGATCAGCGCCTTGGTCCGGGCGAGCCCCTTGGTCGGCCCCTTGGCGAAGCGCGCGGCCAGAGCGTCGACCTCGGCGGCCAGCGCATCGTCGTCGACGCATTTCCAGATCATGCCCCAGCTCGCCGCGGTCTCGGCGGGCAGCGGCTCGCCGGTCAGCGCGAGGCCGAGCGCGCGCGCCTGGCCGATCAGCCGGGGCAATATCCAGGTGCCGCCCGAATCGGGGATCAGCCCGATATTGGCGAAGGACTGGATGAACTTCGCGCTGCGCGCGGCGATGACGATGTCGCAGGCGAGCGCGATATTCGCCCCCGCCCCGGCCGCGACGCCGTTGACCGCGCAGATCACCGGCATCGGCAGATTGCTCAGCCGCCGGATCAGCGGGGCGTAGAAACGCTCGACCGAATCGCCCAGATCGACAGCAGCGCCGCCCGGCGCGACGGCGCGGTCGCCCAGGTCCTGTCCCGCGCAGAAGCCGCGCCCCGCGCCGGTCAGCACCAGGGTGCGCACGCTCGCATCGGCCTCGACCCGGTCGAGCGCGGCAGCGACTTCGCCGTGCATCTGAACGGTGAAGCTGTTGAGCCGGTCGGGCCGGTTGAGCGTCAGGCGCGCGATCCCGTCCGATATGCCGAACTCTATCGTCTCGAACGTCACCTTGCCGCTTGCTCCCGTCGATTGCTTTAATAGACTGCCCGGTCAGACTATTATTGGCAACCCTCTTTTTCGGCGCTACCTGAGGACGCATGGAGATTCGCAGCAACGCCCCGATCGCCGTCATCGGCGCCGGCACCATGGGCGCGGGTATCGCCCAGGTGGCGGCGACCGCGGGCCATCCCGTCACCGTCATCGATCAGGCGGAGGACGCGCTGGAGCGCGG
This sequence comes from Sphingomonas sp. Root710, assembly GCF_001429065.1. Classification (GTDB taxonomy): domain Bacteria; phylum Pseudomonadota; class Alphaproteobacteria; order Sphingomonadales; family Sphingomonadaceae; genus Rhizorhabdus. Next base: position 114,447 of record NZ_LMIB01000017.1, on the reverse strand, counting down.
CCGCGCGACCGTCGCCGCCGCGCTGGATCAGGCACTGCGCAAGGGGCGGCTAGACGAATCGGCGCGCGACGCCATCGCCGCGCGGATCACCTGGGCGACCGACATCGCCGCCACGGCTGGCCATGCGCTGGCGATCGAGGCGATCGTCGAGCGGCTCGACATCAAGCAGGCTCTGGTGACCGCGCTCGCTGGGGCGATGCCGCCCGATGCGCTGATCGCCAGCAACACCTCCTCGCTCGGCATCGGCGACATCGCGGCCATCCTCGACCGGCCCGAACGCTTTCTCGGCCTTCACTTCTTCAATCCCGTACCCGCAATGAAGCTGGTCGAGGTGATCGCCGGCCCGGCAACCGACCCGGCCGCGGTCAATGCCGCGGCGGACCTGATGCGCGCCTGGGGCAAGCGCCCCGTCATCGTCCGTGACGTGCCCGGCTTCATCGTCAATCGGGTCGCCCGGCCCTATTATGGCGAGGGCTTCGCCGCGCTCGGCGAAGGGATCGATCCCGCGCTGATCGACGCGGCGCTGACCGGCGGGGGCGGCTTCCGCATGGGCCCACTCGCGCTCGCCGATCTGATCGGCCACGACGTCAACTTCGCCGTCGCCTCTTCGGTCTACGACTCCTACGACGGCAAGACCCGCTTCCGCCCGCAGGACGCGCAACGCGCGCTGCGCGACGGCGGCCAGCTCGGCCGGAAATCCGGCACGGGCGTCTATGATTATGCGCAGGACCTGCCCGCGCCGCCCTATGCCGCCCCGGCCGCTGCGCCCGCATCGATCGCGATATATCAGCTCGACCAGCTCGCTCCCCTTGGCGCCGAGGCCCGCGCAGCCGGTATCGCGGTGACGGATGGTCCGGCGATCGGCGCCGACATGGCCCGGATCGGGAACAGCATGATGGCGCTCGGCGACGGACGCCCGCTCGGCGAGCGTCCGGGTGTCGATGTGCTGATCGACCAGTGCCGCGACTTCGCCAGCGCGTCGGTCAGCGTGATCAGCGCGACCTCCCCCGCCCACGCGGAAGCCGCCGCCGGGCTGCTCCAGGCGATCGGCCGCAAGGTGCTGGTCATCCCCGACCGCCCCGGCCAGATCGTGCTGCGCACCCTCGCCCAGCTCGCCAACGCCGCCGCCGACGCGGTGACCGACGACGTCGCCGACGCCGACGGGATCGACGACGCAATGATCCACGGCGCGAACCACCCCGAAGGCCCGCTGGGCTGGGCCCGCCGGGTCGGCCAAGGCCGCGTCCGCGCCGCGCTCGACAATATCGCCACCGCCAGCGGCGATGCGATGTACCAGCCCTCCAGCTATTTCGGTGCGCCATGACCATAGCCGACGATCTCGCCCGCCGCGTCGCGACGGAGATGCACGCCCGCGAGGGCACCGCCCCCGCCTGGGGCCTGACCCTTGATGAGGCGACCGAAGGCTATGCGCGGGTGCGGATGACCCTGCGCGCGGACATGCTCAACGGCCTCGGCACCGGCCATGGCGGGATGATCTTTGCGCTGGCGGACACCGCCTTCGCCTATGCCTGCAACAGCCGCAACCAGGCGACCGTCGCCCAGCAGGCGTCGATCCATTTCCTGTCGGCTCCGCGCGAAGGCGATGTGCTGATCGCCGAAGCCCGCGAGGATGCCGTCATCGGCCGCACCGGTTCCTACCGGGTCGATGTCCGCACCGCCGACGGCCGCCCCGTCGCCCAATTTCAGGGTCTGTCCCGCGCCATCGGCGGACCGGTCCTGCCCATCGAGGAGTAAGTCATGGCCGAAGCCTTCATCTGCGACGCGATCCGCACCCCGATCGGCCGCTATGGCGGCGCGCTCGCCAGCGTGCGGCCCGACGATCTCGCCGCGATCCCGCTCGCGGCGCTGCGTGAGCGCAATGCGGGCATCGACTGGGCCGCGCTCGACGATATCATCCTCGGCTGCGCCAATCAGGCGGGCGAGGACAATCGCAACGTCGCCCGCATGGCGGCGCTGCTCGGCGGCCTGGGCACCACCGCGCCGGGCACCACGATCAACCGGCTGTGCGGATCGGGCATGGACGCGGTCGCCTATGCCGCCCGCGCTATCAAGGCGGGCGAGGCCGACCTGATCGTCGCAGGTGGCGTCGAGAGCATGAGCCGCGCCCCCTTCGTCATGCCCAAGGCCGACAGCGCGTTCAGCCGCGCCAATGCGGTCTATGATACGACGATTGGCTGGCGCTTCGTCAACAAGGCGCTGAAGGCCGGCTTCGGCATCGATTCGATGCCCGAGACCGCCGAGAATGTCGCGCAGGACTTCGCGGTCAGCCGCGAGGATCAGGACAAGTTCGCGGTCGAGAGCCAGCGCCGCGCCGCCGCCGCGCAGGCCAGCGGGCGCTTCGATGCCGAGATCGTCGCGGTGCCGGTGCCGCAGAAGAAGGGCGATCCCATCATGGTCACCCGCGACGAACATCCGCGCGAAACCAGCATGGAAGCGCTGGGCAAGCTCAGGCCGATCGTCCGCCCCGACGGCACGATCACCGCGGGCAATGCGTCGGGCGTCAACGACGGCGCCGCCGCGATCATCGTCGCGAGCGAGGCCGCCGTCCGCCGCCACGGCCTCACGCCGCGCGCCCGTGTGCTGGGCGGCGCGGTGGCCGGCGTCGAGCCGCGCATCATGGGCATCGGGCCCGCCCCGGCCTCCGAAAAGCTGCTCGCCCGGCTCGGCATGTCGATCGGCGACATCGATCTGGTCGAGCTCAACGAAGCCTTCGCCAGCCAGGGGCTCGCCGTCCTCCGCCGGCTCGGCCTGCCCGATGACGCCGCGCATGTGAACCCCAATGGCGGCGCGATCGCGCTGGGCCACCCGCTCGGCATGTCGGGCGCGCGGCTCGTCCTCACTGCGGTCGAAGAATTGCAGCGGCGCGGCGCGGAAAAGGCGCTGTGCACGATGTGCATCGGTGTCGGCCAGGGCATCGCTCTCGCCGTCGAACGGGTTTGAGATAATTAATTGACCGTCTAGTCGGTCTATCATATAGACAGCTTATCGAGTCCGAAGGAGCGCGCATGTACACCACCGAACTTGGCAAGGCCGATGCGAAGGCCCCGACGCCGATCTCGAAGGAGGATCCCGCACTGCTCGCCGCGTTCGAGGCGCGCGTCGCCGCCGACGAGTTCATCGAACCGAAGGACTGGATGCCCGAGGCCTATCGCAAGACGCTCGTCCGCCAGATCTCGCAGCACGCCCATTCGGAAATCGTCGGCATGCTGCCCGAGGGCAACTGGCTGACCCGCGCGCCGTCACTGCGCCGCAAGGCCGTCCTGCTCGCCAAGGTGCAGGACGAGGGCGGCCATGGCCTCTATCTCTATTGCGCCGCCGAGACGCTGGGCACCAGCCGCCAGGAGATGGTCGAGGCGCTCCACGCCGGCAAGGCGAAGTACAGCACGATCTTCAACTATCCGACGCTCACCTGGGCGGATATCGGCGCGATCGGCTGGCTGGTCGACGGCGCCGCAATCATGAATCAGGTGCCGCTGCAGCGTACCTCATACGGCCCCTATGCCCGCGCGATGGTCCGCGTCTGCAAGGAGGAGAGCTTTCACCAGCGGCAGGGCTACGAGATCATGATGGCGATGGCCAACGGCACGCCCGAGCAGAAGGCGATGGCGCAGGACGCGCTCAACCGCTGGTGGTGGCCGTCGCTGATGATGTTCGGCCCGCCTGACGCCAACTCGCCCAATTCGGAGCAGAGCTTCCGCTGGCGGATCAAGCGCGACAGCAATGACGACCTGCGCCAGAAATTCGTCGATATCACCGTGCCCCAGGCCAAGTTCCTGGGCCTCAGCGTTCCCGATCCGGCGCTCCGCTGGAACGAGGAAAAGGGCGGGCATGATTTCGGCGAGGTCGACTGGGAGGAGTTCTACGCCGTGGTGCGCGGCGAGGGCCCGACCGCGAAGGAGCGGATGAAGGCCCGCCGCGCGGCATGGGACGAGGGTGCCTGGGTCCGCGAGGCCGCCGACGCCCATGAGGCGAAGCGCCGCGCGCGGCTCGCCGCCTGACCCCGGACAGCAAGGACATGACGATGAACAACGACTGGCCTCTCTGGGAGGTTTTCATTCGCTCGCGCGGCGGACTCAGCCACCGCCATGTCGGCTCGGTACACGCCCCCGACGGCGAACTGGCGGTGCGCCATGCGCGCGATGTCTACACCCGCCGCCTAGAAGGCGTAAGCCTGTGGGTGGTCAAGTCGAGCGACATCGTCGCGTCGGACCCCGCCGCCGCCGGTCCGCTGTTCGAACCGGCCGAGACCAAGGTCTACCGGCACCCGACCTTTTACGACATCCCCGACGTCGTGACGCACATCTGATGGCTAGCGCCCCCACCCTTGCCCGCGACGAAGCCGCGCTGATCGACTATCTGCAGCGGCTCGGCGACGACAGCCTGATCCTCGGCCAACGGCTCACCGAATGGTGCGGCCATGCGCCCGCGCTGGAGATAGACCTGTCGCTCGCCAATATCGGGCTCGACCTGATCGGCCAGGCCACGCTGTTCCTCAACCTCGCAGGCGAGATCGAGGGCAAGGGCCGCGACGGCGACAAGCTCGCCTTCCACCGCGACGTCCTCGCCTTCCGCAACTGCCTGCTGGTCGAGCAGCCCAATGGCGATTTCGCGCAGACCATCGCGCGCCAGTTCCTCTTCTCGACCTGGCAGCTCGCGCTGTTCGAAGGGCTGACCCGCTCCGCCGATCCACGCATCGCGGAGATCGCCGCCAAGGCGGTCAAGGAAGTCCGCTATCATGCCGAGCTGTCCGCCGACTGGGTGATCCGCCTGGGCGACGGCACCGAGGAAAGCCGCGAACGGATGATCGAGGGGCTCGACTGGTTCTGGCGCTTCGTCGACGAGCTGTTCGACGCCGATCCGCTCGAGGCGCCGCTGGTCGAGGCAGGCATCGCGGTCGATCGCGCCGCGCTGCGCCAGGGTTTCGACGCCACCGTCAATACTGTCCTGCACGAAGCGACCCTGCCGCTGCCCGAATATCCGCGCGGCGTGAAGGGCGGACGCATCGGCCATCATAGCGAGCATCTCGGGCATCTCCTGGCGACGATGCAGTTCCTGCCGCGCACCTACCCCGACGCCGTCTGGTAGGGCGATGACCGCCGCCGACATCGATGAGGCCGCGCGGCGCCGCATCATGGCGACGCTTGAAACCGTCCCCGATCCGGAGATTCCGGCGGTCTCGGTCGTCGATCTCGGCATTGTCCGCGGCGTGCGCAGCAATCCGCCCGCCGTGCTGATCACGCCGACCTATACCGGCTGCCCGGCGACGATCGCGATCGAGATGTCGGTGCGCACCGCGCTCGACGATGCCGGCTTTGCCGACGTGCCGATCGAGACCGTGCTGTCGCCGCCATGGAGCACCGACTGGATCAGCGATCAGGGCCGCGACCAACTAAAGGCCTATGGCATCGCCCCGCCGCCGCGCGGGACCGACGCCCCGTCGCTGCGCGCTGCCCCGGCCGAATGCCCGCGCTGCGGCTCGCTTCACACCCAGGAGGTCAGCCGTTTCGGCTCCACGCCGTGCAAGGCGCAGTGGCGCTGCCTCGACTGCCTCGAACCCTTCGACCGTTTCAAATGTCATTAGGAGTCCATTCGTGTCCGCTGGCTTTCATCCGCTGAAGATCAAGGACGTCCGCCGCGAGACCGAGGACGCCGTTTCCCTGTGCTTCGACCTGCCCGAGACGCTGGCGGAGGATTTCCGCTTCACCCCCGGCCAGCACCTGACGCTGCGCACCGAGATCGACGGCGAGGATGTCCGCCGCAACTATTCGATCTGCGTCGCCCCGCATGAAGGCGAGCTGCGCGTCGCGATCAAGAAGATCGCGGGCGGCGCCTTCTCGACCTGGGCGAACAGCGCGATTGCGATCGGTGACACGCTCGAGGTGATGCCGCCGCATGGCAGTTTCACCTGGAGCTTCGACGCTGCACGCGCCGCCAGCTATGTCGGTTTCGCGGGCGGATCGGGGATCACCCCGGTGCTGTCGCTGCTCAAGGCGACGCTGGAGGCCGAGCCCAGGAGCAATTTCGTGCTGCTCTACGGCAACCGCGCCTCCAACTCGATCACGTTCCTCGAAGAGATCGCCGCGCTCAAGGACCGCTTCATGAGCCGGTTGCAGGTCTATCATTTCCTCGAGGACGAGGAGGAGGATGTCGACCTGTTCAACGGCCGCCTCGACAGCGCTAAGGTCGCCGAGGTCCTCTCGACGCTGGTCGATCCGAGCGCGATCGACGCCGCCTTCATCTGCGGTCCTGGCCCGATGATGGACGCGGTCGAGGAGGGGCTGACCAAGGCGGGCGTTCCCGCCGACCGCATTCTGCTCGAACGCTTCACCGTCGGCGCGATGTCGGCGGCGCAGGCGGCGGCGGTGCGCGACCTCGAGCAGAAGGCGGCGGGCCGCAAGGTTCAGGTCACCCTCGATGGCCGCAAGCGCAACCTGATCTTCGACGCCGGCAAGGGCAGCATCCTGGAAAATGCCCGCGCCGCCGGCCTGCCCGCGCCCTTCGCCTGCAAGGCCGGGGTCTGCGCCACCTGCCGCGCCAAGCTGGTGCAGGGTGAGGTGAAGATGGTTGCCAATTACGGGCTGTCGGCGGAAGAGGTTGCGCAGGGCTATGTCCTGACCTGCCAGGCGGTGCCGATGACCGACGACGTCGTCCTCGATTATGACGCCTGAGCTGATCAGCGAGGCGGCGGCGGACGGCGTCCTGCTGCTGCGCCTCTACCGGCCCGAGCGCCGCAATGCGCTTGCGACTCCGTTGCTCCGCACGCTCGCCGATGCGCTCGCCGCCGCCGATGCCGACGGTGCGATCCGCGTGGCGATCATCACCGGCAGCGACAGCCTGTTCGCCGCCGGAGCGGATATCGACGAACTCGCGGCATCGACCAGCGACGACCCGATCGAGAGCCCACGCTTCCAGGCTTGGGCCGCGATCCGCGCCTTCTCCAAGCCGCTCATCGCGGCGGTGGAGGGCTGGTGCCTCGGCGCAGGCCTCGAACTCGCGCTGCGCTGCGACCTGATCGTCGCCGGAGCCAAGGCGCGCTTCGGCCTGCCCGAAACCAATCTCGGCATCATGCCGGGCGCGGGCGGCACCGCGATCCTGCCGCGCCTCGTCGGGCTGCGCCGGGCGACGGCAATGGTGCTGACCGGCGAGCCGATCGGCGCCGAGGAGGCGCTGCGCGCGGGGCTGATCACCGAGGCGGTGGCCGATGGCGAAGCCGCCGCCGCCGCGACCATGCTGGCCGCGAAGCTGGCGGCACGCGCGCCGCACGCGCTGCGCACCGCCAAGGCAAGCCTCCGCCAGGCGGCCGAACTGCCGCTGGAAGAGCATCTGCTGAGTGAGCGGCGCGCCTTTGTCGGCCTGCTCGGCGGCGCGGAAAAGGAGGAGGGCATCGCCGCCTTCAGGGAGAAACGCGCGGCACGCTGGCCTTAACGGTGCACGCCCCGGGAGAAGATATGGATCGCGCGAGGCGCCGTGATCGGTGCTGTTCGCGCGGCAAGACATAGCATGCCCGCTATCTGCGCGGCAGGAACGTCGATGCATGAGGAAAGAACCGAGATGACCGTCAAACTGATCGCGCTGTACCGCAAGCCCGCCGACGAGGCGGCCTTCCTCGCCCATTATTACGACGTCCATCTGCCGCTCGTCGCAGCGACGCCGCATCTCGCGAAGACGGTGATCAACCGTGTCACCGGGTCGCCGATGGGCGAGCCGCCCTATTTCCTGATCGCAGAGATGCATTTCCCCGACCGCGCCCGCTTCGACGAGGCGATGGCCTCGCCCGAGAACCGCGCTGCCGGCAAGGATCTGATGAGCTTCGCGCGCGAGATCGTCACACTGCTGGTGGCCGAGGAGGCCTGAGCGGCTTCTTCATTCCATTTGCGCATCTACAGATGAAGGCATTGCGTTTGTCATCGGATGATGGCGAGCGCAAAATCGATCCCATCGCCTCATGATCATGAGGAAATCCGATTAGTCGCGGCGATGGGAGAGCGACATGACCAAACATCTGATGGGTTTGTACAACCGCGCACCGATCGAGGTGGCCGAGGGGCAGGGCGTCTGGCTGACCGACGTGGCAGGCCGCCGCTATCTCGATTGCGTCGGCGGCATCGCCACCGATGCGCTGGGCCACGCCCATCCCCGGCTGATCGCCGCCCTGACCGATCAGGCGCACAAGCTCTGGCACGTCTCGAACATCTTCCGCATTCCCGGCCAGGAGGAACTCGCCCGGCGCCTGACCGAAGCCTGCTTCGCCGACGTCGCCTATTTCGCCAATTCGGGGACCGAAGCGGTCGAATGCGCGCTCAAGGCGTCCCGCCGCTATCATGCGGTCGGCGGCCAGCCCGAGCGGATCGACGTGATCGGCTTCGAGGGGTCCTTCCACGGCCGCACCTATGCGGCGGTGAACGCGGCGGGAAATCCCTCCTATCTCGACGGCTTCGGTCCCCGGTTGCCGGGCTATGTCCAGCTGTCGATCGATGACGAGGCCGCGCTGGCCGAGGCAATCGCACGCCCCACCACGGCGGCGGTGATCATCGAGCCGGTGCAGGGCGAGGGCGGCGCGCGTGCGCTGCCCGGCCCCTGGCTCCAGCGGCTGCGCGCGCTCACCCGCGCGCATGGCGTGCTGCTGATCTATGACGAGGTGCAGAGCGGCATGGGCCGCACCGGCAAACTCTTCGCACATCAGTGGTTCGACGATGCCGCGCCCGACATCATGACTATCGCCAAGGCGCTGGGCGGCGGCTTCCCGGTCGGCGCGTGCCTCGCCACCAGCGACGCCGCTCGCGGCATGACGGTGGGCGTGCATGGCTCCACCTTCGGCGGCAACCCGCTCGCCATGGCGGTCGCACTCGCGGCCTTCGACGAGATCGCGAAGCCGGAAACACTGAAAGCCGCGCGATCGGCCTCGGCCTATTTCGTCGAAGGATTGAACGCGGTGCGCAGCCGCTATCCCGACGTGATCGCCGAGGTGCGCGGCAAAGGCCTGCTGCTGGGCCTCAAGATGCATCCCAACAACCGTGAGTTCATGGGGCTGGCGCGTGACGCCGGGCTGCTGATCGCGGGCGGGGGCGAGAATTGCGTCCGCCTGCTGCCGTCGCTGCTGATCTCCGACGCCGAAATAGATGAGGCGCTGATCCGGCTTGCCGATGCCTGCGCGGCGGCGCGCGCCGCTATGGCGCAGGCGGCTTGATCTGATGCTACAATCGGCAGCGGCTTCTAAGGAATCATCCATGACCGATCAAAGCGCCCGGGCTGCGGGCGGATTCATGTGGGACGATCCGTTCCTGCTAGACGACCAGCTCAGCGACGAGGAGCGGATGATCCGCGACGCGGCGCGCGACTATGCGCAGGGGCAACTCCAGCCCCGCGTGATCGAGGCCTATCGCGAGGAGAAGACCGACCCGGCGATCTTCCGCGAAATGGGCGAACTCGGCCTGCTCGGCGCGACCATCCCGGCCGAATATGGCGGCGCGGGCGTCGGCTATGTCGCCTATGGCCTGATCGCGCGCGAGGTCGAGCGCGTCGACTCAGGCTATCGTTCGATGATGTCGGTACAGTCGTCGCTCGTGATGCACCCGATCTATGCCTATGGCTCCGGAGCGCAGAAGCGCCGCTATCTTCCCAAGCTCGCCTCGGGCGAATGGATCGGCTGCTTCGGGCTCACCGAACCCGACGCCGGATCCGACCCCGGCGGCATGAAGACGCGCGCGACGAAGGTCGATGGAGGCTACCGCCTCAACGGCTCCAAGACCTGGATCTCCAACGCGCCGATCGCCGACGTCTTCGTGGTCTGGGCCAAGTCCGACGCGCATGGCGGCAAGATCCGCGGCTTCGTCCTTGAAAAGGGGTTGAAGGGCCTGTCCGCGCCGAAAATTGAGGGGAAGCTGTCGCTGCGCGCCTCGATCACCGGCGAGATCGTCCTCGACGAGGTCGAGGTGGGCGAGGAAGCGCTGCTTCCGAATGCCGAAGGCCTCGGCGGCCCGTTCGGCTGCCTCAACCGCGCTCGCTACGGCATCAGCTGGGGCGCAATGGGCGCGGCGGAGTTCTGCTGGCACGCCGCACGCCAATATGGCCTCGACCGCAAGCAGTTCGGGCGCCCGCTCGCGCAGACCCAGCTCTTCCAGAAGAAGCTGGCCGACATGCAGACCGAGATCGCGCTGGGCCTGCAGGCTTCCTTGCGCGTCGGCCGCCTGTTCGACGAAGGCCGGATGGCCCCCGAGATGATCTCGATCGTCAAACGCAACAATTGCGGCAAGGCGCTTGATATCGCCCGGATGGCGCGCGACATGCATGGCGGCAACGGCATCTCCGACGAGTTTCAGGTGATGCGCCACATGGTCAATCTGGAAACGGTCAACACCTATGAAGGCGCGCACGATGTCCACGCGCTGATCCTGGGCCGCGCCCAGACCGGGCTCCAGGCCTTCTTCTGAGACCAAGATGGACCGGGCCCAGATCGTCCATGACAATTTCCTGCGGCGGGTCGCAAGCGGCGACCTGCCGCAGGGGCGTCCGCCGGCCGGGCCGCTGACCAACACGCAGGCGGTGTCGATCTACCGCTCCGCCTGCCTGTCGCGCGCGCTCGACCGGGTCAGCCGGGCGATGCAGGCCAAGGGCCAGGGATTCTATACGATCGGTTCGTCAGGCCATGAAGGGATGGCCGCGGTCGCCGCCGCGCTGCGGCCGACCGACATGGCCTTCCTCCACTATCGCGACGCCGCCTTCCAGATCGAGCGCGCCAATCAGGTCCCCGGCCAGTCGATTGCCTGGGACATGCTGCTGTCCTTCGCCTGCTCGACCGAGGACCCAATCTCGGGCGGCCGCCACAAGGTGCTCGGCTCGAAGGCGCTCAACATCCCGCCGCAGACCTCGACGATCGCGAGCCATCTGCCCAAGGCGGTCGGCGCGGCCTATTCGGTCGGCCTCGCCCGGCGGCATCCGCCCGAGCATCAGGTGCTTGCCGACGACGCGATCGTGATGTGCTCGTTCGGCGACGCCTCGGCCAACCATTCGACCGCGCAGGGCGCGTTCAACGCCGCGCAATGGACCAGCTATCAGGGGGTCCCGCTGCCGCTGCTGTTCGTCTGCGAGGACAATGGCATCGGCATTTCGACCAAGACGCCGAAAGGCTGGATCGCCGCCACCTTCGCTCAGCGGCCTGGCCTCGAATATTTCGCCTGCGACGGCCTCGACCTCTACGACGCCTATCGCGTCGCCAGCGACGCCGCCGCCTATGTCCGCGCCCGGCGCAGGCCCGCCTTCCTGCATATCCGCACCCTGCGCCTCTACGGTCATGCCGGCGCGGACATGCCCACCACCTATATGCCGCGCGAGGAAATCGAGGCGGAGGAGGCGCATGATCCGCTGCTGCACGCGGCGCGGCTGCTCGCCGAGGTCGGCGCGCTCGATCTCGACGACGCGCTCGCCATCTATCAGGAGACCGGAGCGCGAGTCGAGCGGATCGCCGCCGAGGCGGTGACCCGCCCCCGGCTGCGCACCGCGCCCGAGGTGATGGCCAGCCTGATCCCCCCGCCGCGCAGCTGCATGATCGGCAACGGCCCTTCGGACGAGGCGCGCGCCGCGGCCTTTGGCGGCGACCTCAAGGCGATGGACAGCCCGCAGATCATGTCGCGGCTGATCAACTGGGCGCTGACCGACCTGATGCTGGCGCACGGCGAGATCGTGCTGATGGGCGAGGATGTCGGCCGCAAGGGCGGCGTCTATGGCGTGACCCAGAAGCTCAGCGCCCGCTTCGGCCCGAGCCGCGTCATCGACACGCTGCTCGACGAACAGTCGATCCTCGGGCTCGGCATCGGCATGGCGCACAACGGCTTTCTGCCGATGCCGGAGATCCAGTTCCTCGCCTATCTCCACAATGCCGAGGATCAGCTGCGCGGCGAGGCGGCGACGCTGCCCTTCTTCTCCAACGGCCAATATAGCAATCCCATGGTCGTCCGCATCGCCGGGCTCGGCTACCAGAAGGGCTTTGGCGGCCATTTCCACAACGACAATTCGGTCGCGGTGCTGCGCGACATCCCCGGGCTGATACTTGCCTGCCCGTCCAACGGTACGGACGCGGCGATGATGCTCCGCGAATGCGTCAGGCTGGCGCGCGAAGAACAAAGACTGGTGGTGTTCCTCGAGCCGATCGCGCTCTATCCGATGCGCGATCTGCACGAGCCCGGCGACAATGGCTGGCTCGACCTTTATCCCGACCCGTCCGAGCGGATCGCCTTCGGCCAGGTCGGCGTGCATGGCGATGGCCGCGACCTCGGCATCCTGACGTTCGGCAACGGCACCTATCTGTCGCGGCAAGCGCAGAAGCGGCTGGGCGAAGAGGGGATCGATGCGCGGGTGATCGACATGCGCTGGCTCTCGCCTATTCCCGAGGACGGCATCGTCGCCGCCCTGGAGGGCTGCGCCAACGTGCTGATCGTCGACGAGACGCGGCGGACCGGCGGGGTGGCCGAGGCGCTGATGGCGCTGCTCGCCGAACGCACCTTCCTGCCCCATGCGCGGCTGACCGCCGAGGACAGCTTCATCGCCACCGGCCCGGCCTATGGCGCGACCATGCCCTCCACCGATCAGATCGTCGCGGCGGCACGGCGATTGGTGGGCGGCGCATGACCCGCAAGGCGGTGGTGATCTGCCCGGGCCGGGGCACCTATAACAAGGCCGAGCTCGGCTATCTGCACCGGCATTTCCCCGATCCGGCGCTGCTGGCGGACTTCGACGAGCAACGCCGCGCGGGCGGCCAGCCGACATTGTCCGAACTCGACGGTGCCGAGCGTTTCTCGATCGCCACCCACACGCGCGGCGACAATGCCTCGGGGCTGATCTTTGCCGCGACGCTGGGCGACTTCCTGTCGATCGACCGCGACGATATCGAGGTGGTCGCCGTCACCGGCAATTCGATGGGCTGGTATTCTGCGCTCGCCTGCGCGGGCGCGGTGACGCCCGCAAGCGGCTTCCGCATTGCCAACACGATGGGCACGCTGATGCAGCAGACGCTGATCGGCGGCCAGCTGATCTATCCCTTCATGGACGACGACTGGCACCCGCAGCCCGAACGCCGCCAGCATCTGCTCGACATGGTCGCCGACATCGCCGCCCGCCCCGGTCATGCGCTTTATCTCTCGATCGCTCTGGGCGGGATGCTGGTGCTGGCGGGGAACGAGGCCGGGCTCAGCGCCTTCGAAGCGGCGGTCGAACCCGCCGGGCAATTTCCGCTGCGGCTCGGCAACCACGCCGCCTTCCACACCCCGCTGATGGCCCCCGTCGCCGCACAGGGGCGGCAGGCGCTGCCGGTCGATCTCTTCACCGGCCCCGCATTGCCGCTGATCGACGGACGCGGGGCGATCTGGTGGCCGGGCGCGACCGATGCCGACGCGCTGCGCCACTACACGCTCGATCATCAGGTGGTGGAGAGCTACGATTTCGCCCGCGCGATCACGATCGCCGCACGTGAATTCGCGCCCGACCTGTTCATCATCACCGGGCCCGGCACCACGCTGGGCGGCGCGGTGATCCAGTCGCTGATACTCGCGGGCTGGCGCGGCATGACCGGCAAGGCGGATTTCCAGGCGGCGCAGACCGAACGGCCCCTGCTGGTCTCAATGGCGATGCCCGAACAGCGCGCCACCGTCATCGCCGGTTGACGCCCCCGCCCGCCACCGGCGGACGGGGACCATCATCGCTTCAGAACCAGGCGCGCAGGCCGACGAGCAAGGCCAGCCCGCCGACATCCTCACCCGCAAGGCGGCGATAGTCGGCGGTGCCGCCCAGCGCGCGCTCATAGTCCACGCCGATATAGGGCGCGAACTCCGGCACGAACTCGTAGCGCAGCCGTAGCCCCGCCTCGACCGTGGACACGCCCGAACCGACCCCGATCGACGGCACGTCCTGGGCCGCCAGGTCGAGTTCGACGCGTGGCTGAAGGATCAGCTTGTTGGTGATGCGCTGATCATATTCGGCCTCGACCCGCGCGGTCAGGTCGCCGCGATCGGACAGGAAAGCGGCGGCGTCGATTTCGAACCAATAGGGCGCGAGCCCCTGCACCCCGAGCACGAGATGCGCGCGATCAGGCTTCGGCCGAAGATCATAGCGAACGCCGGTCTGCAGGTTGAACCAGGGGTTCAGCGCATGGCTCCACAGCGCCTGCACCTCGGCAGATTCGACGCGGTCGCCGAAGCCGCCCTCGCCCTCCGCCTTCACCCATAGCCGGTCATAGTCACCGCCATACCAGCCCTCACCGTCCCAGGCGTAACCGTCATGACCGTCCTTCGCCCGATATTCGAGCCGGTCGAGCATCAGCTTGCCGCCCCGGAAGGTGCCATGCTCGGTGTAGACGCCACGCCGCGCGGGGACCATCGCTTGCGCCCCCCATATCGCGTCGGCGGCATATTCGGGACCGCTCGACGCGGCCGCCGAAGGCCCGGCTACCGGCGGCGCGGCAGGCCGGGGAGCCACCGCGGGTTTGCAATGCCCCATCGCCGCATGCTCCGGCGGGCAAGCTGGATCGGCAGCAGGCGCGGGCATCGCGTGATCCATATGCCCGGCATGCTGGGCGGCGGCGGGTGCTGCGGCGGCGACCAGGATCGCGGCGGCGAAAACGCGGATCATGCTGCACCTCCATCGTCGAGCGGCCGCACCTTCACGACGTTCATCATGCCGGCATGCATGTGGAACAACAGATGGCAGTGGAACGCCCAGTCCCCCGGCGCGTCGGCGGTCAGGTCGAAGCTCGCCTTGCCCCCCGGCATGACGTTGACGGTATGCTTGATGGGATGGCCATGCGCCTGCCCCGTCACCAGCTCGAAGAAATGGCCGTGGATGTGGATCGGGTGGTTCATCATCGAATTGTTGATCAGGTTCACCCGCACCCGCTCGTTGCGTTCGAAGCGGATCGGTTCGGCCCCTTCATTCATCTTGCGGCCGTCGAGCGACCACATGAAGCGCTCCATATTGCCGGTCAGGTGGATATCGACGCTCCGCGCGGGCGGACGCCTGTCATGGAAGGGCACCAGCGGCGCGAGCTGGTGATAGGTCAGCACGCGATGCGGCTCCTTCTCCAGCCCCAGCGGACGGTCTCCGGTCCGGTCGACCGGCATCGGCGCGATCATGTCGACGCCGACGCCGACATCGACGCTGGCCGGAACCGATGTCTTGTCGCGCATGCTGTGATGCATCGGCGCGGCAGGCTGACCCGGCGTGCAATGGCCCATCGCGGCATGCTCGGGCGGACAATCGCCGCCGCTCCCCCCGCTCATGTCCATGCCGCCCATCCCCATGTCGCGCATCGACAGGGTCGGACGCGGGCGCAGCAGCGGCACCGCCGCGACCATCCCGGCGCGTGGGGCGAGCGTGGCACGCGCCATGCCCGAGCGGTCGATCGCCTCGGCGGCGATCGTATAGGCCTGGCCGGCGGTCGGCGTGACGATCACGTCATAGGTTTCGGCGACCGAAATCTGGAACTCGTCGGTCTCGACCGGGCGGACATTCTGGCCATCGGCCTGCACCACCGTCATCGGCAGGCCGGGAATACGGACGTTGAAGATCGTCATCGCCGAGGCGTTGATGAAGCGCAGCCGCACCCGCTCGCCGGGGCGGAAAAGCCCGGTCCAGTTCTCCGCGGGTCCATGGCCGTTGATCAGGAAGCTGTAGGTCGATCCGCTGACGTCGGCGATGTCCGCCGGATCCATCCGCATCGCACCCCATTTCGCCCGCTCGGCGGCGCTCATCGTGCCGTCGGTGATGGTCTGCCGCTGCCGGTTGAAATAGCCGCCCTTCTGCTTGAGCTTGACCATCACTTCGTGCGGATGGAGGAAGGTCCAGTCCGACAGGACGATGACGTGCTCGCGGTCATAGGGTGCGGGTTCGGCCCCCGCCGGATCGATCACCAGCGGGCCATAATGGCCGACCTGCTCCTGCAAGCCCGAATGCGAATGATACCAGTAGGTCCCCGATTGCTTGATCGGGAATTCATAGGTGAAGGTCGTGCCCGGCTTGATCCCGGGAAAGCTGATCCCCGGCACACCGTCCATATGAAAGGGCAGGATCAGCCCGTGCCAGTGGATAGACGTGTCCTCGTTCAACGTATTTTCGACATGCAGCCGGACGGTCTGCCCCTCGCAAAGGCGGATCAGCGGGGCGGGCAGCACCCCGTTGATCGTGATCGCATGGCCGGCGCGGCCGCCCACCTTGAACATGTCATGGGCAATGCGCAGCCGGATATCCTCGCCGCTCAGCGTCGGCATGTCGGCCCGCAGCCCGGTGGAGCCGCTCTGCGCCCAGGCGGGAAATCTGCTGTCGAGCCCAAGGCCCGCCAAGCCAAGGGCGGCGGCGCGCAGCACGCTACGCCGCTTCATCATATGAGTCATTTCATCATCCTGTCTGATCGAAAGGCCGCCGTCCGGGCGGCCGATATCCGGTCCGTCAGGCGTGGCGCGGAGGCGGCGTGTCGCCTTCGAGCAGGATGCCGCCGAGCGACGACATCATAGGGATCGGCGCGGCGGCGGGACGCGTCACCATCCGCACGGCGATGCGCGGCACTGCCACCTCGACCGCCGAACAGACACCGCTGCATTGGGATTGTTTCGTCGGGCCATGCTGGTCGCCACCGCCGCCATTCTCGGCGCAATGGCCGGCAGCCGGGACCATGCCAGTCGGTTGCCCGCACGCCATCGTCATGGCGAGAGGCGCGACCAGCATCCCCCACAGAACGGCACAGGCAATGAGCCATCGCGGCAACATCGGAAGAAGCTAGGCGCAACCGGCAAAGGCCGCAAGGGCGAGAGCGCGGAGACGCCAACGTATCTCGCCGAAATATTTTTCGTAACTTTGGTATGGGATCATATTACCGTTCGGTACTAGAAGTCATCGCGACTCGGTGATGGTGAGGGATGACGATGATGATGCCGCCGGTGCGATATGCGGATCTCGGCCCGGTCCGGATGGCCTGTTACGAAGCGGGAATGCCCAGCGCCCGGCCGCCCCTGATCCTGTGCCACGGCTTTCCGGAAACGGCCTTTTCCTGGCGGCACCAGATCCCCGCACTGGCCGCCGCCGGCTGGCACGTGATCGCGATCGACCAGCGCGGCTATGGCCTGACCACCTCTCCGCCAGAGGTCGAGGCCTATGACGCCGAGGCGCTGTGCGGCGACTATGAGGCGCTGCTCGATCATCTGGGCGTCGGCCAGGCGATCTTCGTCGGGCATGACTGGGGCGGGGCGATGGTCTGGCAGATGGCGATGCGGCGGCCCGGCCGGGTCGCGGGCGTCATCAGCCTCAACACCCCCTTCCAGAAGCGCGCCCCGGCCGATCCCATCGCCATCATGCGCGACCGGATGGGCCCCGACATGTACATCGTCCATTTTCAGAAGCCGGGCGAGGCAGACGCGATGTTGGCCGATGCACGCCGGTCGCTCGACTATCTGTTCCGCCTGCCGCCTGCCGGCGAGGGCGAGACCCGCGGCTATGGCGAACGGTGGCGTGGCGAGGGGCCCTCGATCTTCCCGCTGGCGCATGAGATCGCGGCCCACGACCCCGCCGCCGATCGCCGCGAACATTTCCTGACCGGCGAGGAGTTCGAGGTCTTCGTCGAGGCCTTCGAGCGAACCGGCTTCACGGGCGGCATCAACTGGTACCGCAACATCACCCGCAACTGGGAAACGGCGGCGGCCTATGAACATATCATCCGGCAACCGAGCCTGATGGTGCTGGCGGAGAAAGATCCCTGGCTGTCGCCATCTTCGGCGGCCGGCATGGACAAGATCATCCCCGATCTAGAGACCGTGCTGGTCCGGGATTGCGGGCATTGGAGCCAGCAGGAGCGGCCCGAGCAGATCAACGCCATCATGCTCGACTGGCTCGATCGCCGGTTCCCGTCCGCCGCCGCCTGACGCCCGCGGGGGCCAACCGATAAAAAAGGAGAAGATCATGGCTTTTGAAGGACGCGAGCTCCGCTCGAAGATCGATGCTGACGGCAATCTGACCCTGTCTCTCGACGTCGTGCAGACCGACGCGCCGGGCGACGACGAGATCGTCGTCCGGGTCGAGGCCGCGCCGATCAACCCCAGCGACCTCGGCCTGCTGCTCGGGCCCGCCGACCTGTCGACGCTGCGCCCTCTGGAGGGCCGGGACGGACTGGCCCTGACCGTCCCCCAACAGCGCCTGTCGAGCGTCACGGGACGGCTCGGTCAGGCGCTGCCGGTCGGCAATGAAGGCGCGGGAACCGTGGTCGCGGCGGGGCGCAACGCCAAGGCGCTCGAAGGCAGGCTGGTCGGCATGTGGGGCGGGGCGATGTACGCCGATTATCGCAAGATCGCCGCGCGCGACGTCATTCCGCTGCCCGCCGGAGCGACCGCCGCCGACGGCGCTTCGATGTTCATCAATCCGCTCACCGCGCTCGGCTTCGTCGAAACCGCGCGGCGCGAAGGACATAAGGCGATCATCCATACCGCCGCGGCGTCCAATCTGGGGCAGATGCTGCAGAAGATCTGCCTTGCCGACGATATCCCACTCATCAACATCGTGCGCTCGGCGGAGCAGGTGGAGATATTGCGCGGCATAGGCGCCGCCCATGTCCTCAACAGCCAGGACGCGGACTTCGCCGAACAGCTCGACGCGGCGGTCGAAGCGACCGGCGCCACGATCGCCTTCGACGCGATCGGCGGCGGTCCCCTCGCCACGCAGATCATGCAGACGATCGAGGCCGTGGCGGCCCGGTCGATGACGACCTATAGCCGCTATGGATCGAACCAGTTCAAGCAGCTCTATATCTACGGCGCGCTCGATCCATCGCCGCTGATCCTCAATCGGTTGCGCTTCGGCTTCGAGTGGAGCGTGTCGGGCTGGCTGCTGATGCCGTTCCTCGCCAAGGCAGGCGCGGAGGTCGTTAGCCGTCTGCAGCAGCGTGTCGCCGACGAGCTGACCACGACCTTCGCCAGCCATTACAGCCGGGTCATCGGCCTCGCCGAAGCGCTCCAGCCCGACATCCTGCGCGCTTATGAGAAGAAGGCGACCGGCGAGAAATTCCTGATCGCGCCCTCGCGCGGCTGAGGCCGGCGCGCGGGCAACGGCGGAAACAGACCGGCCCGAGCCCTCCCTTTCCCATGGAAAGCGGAGGGTTTCTGCATGCCCGGCGGCCAGCCGAGAGCGGAATTTTTGTCGGGCACTCACCTTCATTGATCGACGATCTTCATTTTCGAATTATCCCATTATGGTTGATTTCTGATCCCTATATTGTAGGACAATCTAAATTGAATCGAACGGAGATTCCCATGGAGCCTAGCGCGTTCGGCGGAGGTGCTGTTCGACAATGTCCGCGTGCCGGCCGAAAATATGCTGCTGGGCGAAGGCCGCGGTTTCGACATCGCCCAGGGGCGGCTCGGGCCGGGCCGCATCCACCATTGCATGCGGCTGATCGGCATGTCCCAACGGGTGCTCGAACGGATGTGCCGCCGCGCCGCACTGCGCCATCCCTTCGGCCGCGCGCTGGCGGAGCAGACGGTAACGCTGGAACACATCGCCGAGGCGCGCATCATGATCGAACAGGCCCGGCTGCTGACGATGAAGGCCGCCGACATGATGGACCGGGTCGGCAACAAGGCGGCGCGGCAGCAGATCGCGATGATCAAGGTCGCCGCGCCGCTGATGGCGCAGCAGATCTTCGACTGGGCGATCCAGATGTTCGGCGGCGGCGGCACCAGCAACGACCATTTCCTTGCAGCGGCGTTCGCCAATGCGCGGCTGCTGCGCCTTGCCGACGGACCCGACGAGGTGCACCGCAACCAGATCGCCAGGCTGGAGATGCGCCGCCACCGCGACGCCGATCCGGCGCTGACCGGCGGCGCGGCGACGTGTTGTCGCTGGAGGAAGCCGGGCTTATGGCGAGCGAGGGCATGTGGCCCAAGCCGGAAGGATGGGGACGATGAGCGGTCGCGTCGCAGGCAAGAAGGCGCTGGTCACCGGCGCGGCACAGGGGCTGGGCGCGGCGACCGCCCGGCTGATGGCGCGCGAAGGCGCGCAGCTGCTGCTGACCGATCTCAACCAGAGCGGCGTGGAATCGGTCGCGGCCGAGATCAACGCCACGCATGGCGCGGGTACCGCCTGGGCGATGCGCCACGACGTGACGAGCGAAGCCGATTGGATCGCGATGATCGATCATGCCCGCGAGATGATGGGCGGCCTGTCGGTGCTGGTGAACAACGCCGGGATCGCGATCACCGGATCGGTCGAGGATCTGAGCCTCGACGAATGGCGGCGCGGCATGGCGGTCAATGGCGAAAGCGTTTTCCTCGGCTGCAAGCACGCGCTGCCGCTGCTGCGGGAGAACCAGCCGGGATCGATCGTCAACCTTTCGTCGATCGCGGGGCTGATCGCCGCGCACAACATGGCGAACTACAACGCGTCGAAGGCGGCGGTGTGGCTGCTCAGCAAGTCGGTCGCGCTCCACTGCGCGCGCAGCGGCTGGGACATCAGGTGCAATTCGCTGCATCCTACCTTCATCCACACGCCGATCCTCGACGAGATCATCGGCGATCGCGACGAGGCGGTCGTCCTGGGCAAACTCGCCCGGCAGATCCCGCTCGGGCGCGTCGGCGAACCCGACGATGTCGCCTATGCCGTGCTCTACCTCGCATCGGACGAGAGCCGCTTCATGACCGGCGCCGAAGTGAAGCTGGACGGCGGCATCTCCGCCATGTGACGACGCCGCGGAAGGAGAAACCGGTGGCCAAGCAGCCCGATACGCCGCCAGAGACCGGCGTCCGCGAGACGATCGTGCGGGACATCGTGCGCGGCCTGTATGATGGCCGCTACGAACCCGGCCAGCGACTGCCCGAAGCCGAACTGACCAGCACCTACGCCGTCAGCCGCGGGCCGGTGCGCGAGGCGCTGAACGTGCTGGCCGCGCGCAACATCGTCGAGCTGACCCCGCAGCGCGGCGCGCAGGTCCGCGTGCTGCCGATCGGCGAGGCGATCGACACATTGGTCGTCGCGCAGAACCTGATCGGCCTGGCGGCGCGCCTCGCCGCGTCGAACGGAGATCCGGCCGGGCGGGTGCGGCTGGAGGCCGCGCTGGCGAAATTGTCGGCCTTCAATCCCGACGCAGACAGCGCGGAATATGCCATCGCGCGTGACGGCTTCTACGGCGCGCTGACCGCGCTCGCCGCAAATGTCCAGCTCAACCGGATCCTGCCCACGGTTCACATCCACCTGATCCGCGTCCAGTTCCGCCCGGTGCTGCGTACCACCGACGCGAGCCGCCACCGCGACTATCAGCGGATCGCCGAGGCGGTGCTCGCTGCGCGCCCGCGCGAGGCCGAGACCGCCGCCCGCGCGCACATCGAGCGGGCGATCGAGAAGCTGCGAGCCTTTCGCGGCGGCTGATCGCGCGCGGTCATTCCACCGCCCTGTGGCCAAGCGGTACGCCATCGTTCATAGCGATGGCGATGACTGAGCGCAGGGCCCGCACCGACACCTCCGACAAGGCCGCACGGCCCGCCGCCCGTTTCGAACGGAAGCGCCAGACGATCCTCGACGCCGCGACCGTGCTGATCAACCGCAACGGGGTAAAGGGCCTGACCTTCGTCGAAGTGGGCGAGATGGTGGGTCTGAGCACCACCAGCATCACCTATTATTTCCGGCTGAAGGAGCAGCTCGCCTCGGCCGCCTTCGAACAGACGTTGGGGCGGATCGAGGCGATAGTCCGCGAAGCGGGTGCCGCGCCAACCCCCGTCGAGCGCGTGTCGCGCTATCTCGAACTCTATATCGACGCACATCGCCGCATTTGCCGGCGTGAGGAACGGCCATTCGCCGACCTGTCGGACATCCGCGCACTGGACAGCGACGTCCGCCAGGACGTGTCCGAGCATTACACCCGCATCTTCCGCCAGATCCGCGACTTCTTCGGTCCGATCCGGACCGAGGTCGAACGGACCCGCAACACGGCGCGCGCGCTTGTCCTCGCTGAGTGCGTCTACTGGTTCCCGCTGTGGCTGGGCAAATATGCTATCCAGGACTTCGACCGGATCGGGCAGCGGGTGCGCGACATCTTCCTATATGGCCTGGCGCCGGCGGGCGCACTGTGGAGACCCCGCCCGCTGGCGGTCGAGCGGCGCGACATCGACAGCGCCCGGGTCAATTTCCTGCGCACCGCGACGCGGCTGGTCAACGATCTGGGCTATCGCGGGGCGTCGGTCGAGCGGATCGTCGCGGAACTCAACGTCACCAAGGGCAGCTTCTACCATCATCTCGACGCGAAGGACGACCTGATCCTCGAATGCTTCCGCATCAGCCTCGACCGGATCCAGAACGCGCAGGCCGCCGCCGCCGCGCTCGACGGATCGCATGGCGAACGGCTGACCTCGATCCTCGCCGCGCTGCTCGAGATCCAGCTGATCGGTGACTGGCCGCTGCAACGGACCACCGCGCTCCGCACGCTGCCGCCGGAGGTCCGCGCCGATGTCGTCGCCCGGTCGGATCAGGTCGCGCTGCATTTCGCCGGGCTGATCGCCGACGGCATCGCCAATGGTTCGGTGCGCCCGGTCGACCCGGGCATCGCCGGACAGATGATCATGTCGAGCCTCAACGCCGCGTATGAACTCCATCGCCGCGCCACGGCGCTCGGCAATCCCGAACAGGCGGTCGCGCTCTACGCGTCGACCCTGTTTCATGGACTGTTCGACGATCAGCCCATCGATTGACCGCGTTACGCGTCCGTCGCCCGCAATGGCGGAGCAATGGCCATCGTCGCGTTCATCACGGGACGATGATCAGTCGCTGATCTTGCGAAGACCGCGGGCGAAGGACGCGGCCTTATCGCAATAAAGGTCAGCCGAAGCCTTGAGCCCGGCGATCGCCTCGGGCGACAATTCGCGCCTGGCCTGCGCCGGGGAGCCGACGATCAGCGTGCCGGGCGGAAAGACCTTGCCTTCGGTGACAAGCGCACCCGCCCCGACCAGGCAATCGTCGCCGATCACCGCGCCGTTGAGCACGGTTGCGCCCATACCGATCAAAACGCGGTTGCCGACCGTGCAGCCGTGCAGGATCGCGTGATGCCCGACGGTCACGTCGTCGCCGACGACCAGCGGGGCGTCGGGATCCGAATGGAGCATCGCCCCCTCCTGGACGTTGCTGCCCGCACCGACCAGGATCGGGGTGTTGTCCGCGCGGATGACCGCACCGAACCAGATGTTCGCCTTTGCGCCGAGCCGGACATCGCCGATCAGATCGGCCGAGGGCGCGACCCAGGCGGAGCCGTCTTCGGGAAGCGTCGGGCTTTTGCCGTCATATTCGTAGAGGGGCACGATCGTCTCCCGCGGTTCCGCCTTATCCCTGGGCCGATAGACCGGCAGCGGCGATCCCGGCAAGCGCGCAGATCTCGTCATTGTCCGATGTATCGCCGGTGACGCCGACCGCGCCGATGGCGAGCCCGTCCGCCCCCATAACGATCACCCCGCCCGCCGCAGGGATCACGCCATTCGCGGAGATAGGGCCGAGCGAAGCGACGAAGGTCGGCCGTTCCGCCGCCATGTCACCGATCTTGCGGCTCGACACACCGAGGGCGAGCGCGCCCGACGCCTTGGCAGTGGCGATGCCGGCCCGCAGGTTCGACGATCCGTCCTGCCGCTGGAAAGCGATGAGATGACCGCCGGCATCGAGCACCGCGACACTCAGCGGCTTGAGACCGAGGTCCGCGCCCTTGGCCAGTGCGGCAGCGATGACGGCGTTGGCCTGTTCGAGGGTGATACGGCTCATGATGCTCTCCGGTCGAGATCGTGTGTGGAAAAGGCGGCGGGGGCGGGTCCGCCGGTCGCCCAGTCGAGCAATTCGACGGTGTGGACGACGGGCAGGGCGCTGCGCATCCCGATCTGGGTGGCGCAGCCGATATTGCCCGTGGCGACGACATCCGCCCCGAGCCGTTCGATATTGGCGACCTTGCGGTCGCCGAGCTGTCCGGCGATTTCGGGCTGGAGGATGTTGTAGGTCCCCGCCGACCCGCAGCACAGATGCGCCTCGACGGGCGTGCGGACGACATAGCCGGCATGGGCGAGCAGCCGCTTGGGAGCCTCGGTCACCTTCTGGCCATGCTGCAGCGAGCAGGCCGCGTGATAGGCGACCGTGATGCCGCGCCCATCGCCCGCCGGAAGCTCGGCATCCTGCAGGAACTCGGTGATGTCCTTCGCCAGCGCCGAGACCCGGGCCGCCTTCTCCGCATAAGCGGGATCGTTGCGCAGCATGAAGCCATAATCCTTGATCGTCGTGCCGCAGCCCGACGCGGTGACGAGCACCGCGGCGAGGCCGCCATCGTCGATCAGCCGCTGCCAGGCGTCGACATTACGGCGGGCATTGGCGAGGCTGTCATGCTCGCGCCCCATATGGTGAACCAGCGCGCCGCAGCAGACCTCCCCCGGCGCGAAGATGACGTCATAGCCCGCACGGTTGAGCAGCCGGATCGCGGCGCTGCGAAACTCAGGCCGCAGCACCGGTTCGGCGCAGCCCTGGAGCAACGCGACCCGGCCCTTCGATCCGACGACCAGCGCATCGCGCTTCTCGCCACGCGGCGGTACGCTTTTCGGCGCGAGCGAGAGCATTGCGGCGAGTGGGCGCAATGGGGTGATCCGCCGCAACAACGGTTCGGCGGGCCGCGCCAGCCGGGCAAGGGTCAGCGCGACGCGGAAGCGGCGCGGATGGGGCAGGACGAACGCCAGCAGCGCCCGGATCAGCCGCTCGCGCACCGGGCGGCGATAGCGCTCCTGGATATAGGCGCGGGCATGATCGACCAGATGCATGTAGTTCACGCCCGAAGGGCAGGTCGTCATGCACGACAGGCAGGACAGGCAGCGGTCAACATGCTTGACGATCTCCGGCGTCGGCGCCCGCTCCTGCTCGAGCATGTCCTTGATCAGATAGATGCGGCCGCGCGGGCTATCGAGCTCGTCGCCCAACAGCACATAGGTCGGGCAGGTCGCGGTGCAGAAGCCGCAATGCACGCATTTGCGGATGACCGTTTCCGAGCTGGCCATCGCCGGATCGAGAAGCGCCTCGGCGGTGAACTCGGTCTTCATGCGCGATCTCCAAAGCGGCCGGTCTCGAACACGCCCATGGGATCGAAGGCGCGCCGGATGCGCGACTCCAGCGCGGCGACGCCGGGCGCGGCAGGGTGCTGCGCGGGAACGGTCTCGCGCAGCGGCGCGGGTGCGCGGACAAGAGTGGCATGCCCCCCGGCCCTTTCGGCGGCGGCGCGGACGAGCGCGGCATCGCCGTCGAAAGCGAGCCAGATCAGCCCGCCCGCCCAGTCGAACAACCAGGACGCCCCCTGCTGAGCGAGACCGCCGACCACCGCCGGCCCCTGGCTGGGCGCGACATTGACGCGCCACAGCGGCCGGTCCTGCCCGAGCGGGGCGAGCGTGCGCAATATATCCCACAAGGCGTCGGCCTCGTCGCCGCCAAGCGCTTCGACCGGGCCATGGCCCGCGAGCAGCGCGTCGAGCATTGCGCCCCGCGCGCGCACCGACGGTTCGAACCCTTCGACCCGGACCATGGTCAGCGCGACGCCGCCGTTCAGTTCAGCCGGGATATGGGCCGCCGCCGCGACCTCGGCCTGCGAGCCCATCGCCGCCGCCATCGCCGCGACCGCCTGACCGCCGTCGAGCCCGGCGACGGCGCGGGTAGCGGCGAAAGACGGACGCGGCAGCACCTTCAGGGTCAGCTCGGTCATCGCGAACAGCCGCCCCCAGCTTCCCGCCGCGAGCTTGGGCAGATCATAGCCGGTGACGTTCTTGACCACTTTCGCGCCTGCCAGCAGCGCCTCGCCCCGGCCCGAGACCGCCCGGAAGCCGAGCAGATGATCGCGCGGCGCGCCGGCGGACAGCCGACGCGATCCGGCAACGCCCGCCCCCACGACGCCGCCGATCGTCGCCTTGCCGGGCGGCTGACCGAATAGCGGGCCATGATCGAACGGATCAAAAGCGAGCCTCTGCCCCTCGGCGCGGACCAGCGCGTCGATATCGGCCAGCGGGGTGCCCGCGCCGACGGTCAAAACGAGTTCGGCGGGATCATAATCGATCACCCCGGCAAAGCCGGTCATGTCGAGCGGGGTCGCGTCGGGCGTCGGCCTGCCGGTCCCGGCCTTGCTGCCGCCGCCATGGATGGCAAGCGTGCGGCCGTCGCGCTGCGCGGAGAGGACCGCGTCGATCAGTTCTTCGGCCGAGGCCGGGCGGATGGAAACTGGCATGGTCATCAGAAGCGCGGCAGATCGGGGAAGGCGGTTTCGCCATGGTGGACGTGCATGCGGCCAAGCTCGGCACAGCGATGCAGCGTGGGGAAGACCTTGCCGGGGTTGAGCAGCAGCTTCGGATCGAAGGCGCATTTCAGCCGCTGCTGCTGCTTGAGGTCGGTATCCGAGAACATCTCGGGCATCAGGTCACGCTTCTCCACGCCGACGCCATGCTCACCGGTCAGCACGCCGCCGACCGCGACGCATTTTCGCAATATGTCATCGCCGAACGCCTCGGCACGGTCGAGCTGGCCGGGGATATTGGCGTCATACATGATCAGCGGGTGGAGATTGCCGTCACCCGCGTGGAACACATTGGCGACCCCCAGGCCATAACGCTCCGAAAGCTCGCGCATCGTTTCGAGCACCTCGGGCAGGCGGCGCCGCGGGATGGTGCCGTCCATGCAATAATAATCGGGCGACAGGCGGCCGACGGCGGGGAAAGCCGCCTTGCGCCCCGCCCAGAAACCCATGCGCTCGGCATCGTCCATCGATTGACGCAGCGTCGTCGATCCGTTGGCGCGGGCAATCTCGCTCACCTTGTCGATCAGATGGTCGCACTCCGCGCCGACCCCGTCGAGCTCGACGATCAGCAACGCCTCGACATCGAGCGGATAGCCGACCTGGACGAAGGCCTCGGCGGCGTGGATCGCGGGCTTGTCCATCATCTCCATGCCCGCCGGGATGATCCCGGCGGCGATCACGTCGGCAACACACTGTCCCGCGCCCTCGACGGTGGGAAAGCCGATCAGCATGGCGCGCGCGCCTTCGGGCCGGGGCAGGATGCGCACCGTCACCTCGGTGACGATACCGAGCAGGCCTTCGGAACCGACGACCACGCCGAGCAGATCGAGCCCGGCGGGATCGAGCTGACGCCCGCCGAGCCGGACAACCTCGCCATCCATCAGGACGATCTCGACGCCCAGCACATTATTGGTGGTCAGGCCATATTTCAGGCAATGCACCCCACCCGAATTCTCGGCGACATTGCCGCCGATCGAGCAGGCGATCTGGCTCGACGGATCGGGCGCATAATAAAAGCCGCGATCCTCGACCGCACGCGTGACAGCCAGATTGGTGACGCCAGGCTGGACCACCGCCAGCCGGTCGTCATAGTCGACATCGAGCACCCGGCTGAACTTCGCCATGCCGACCAGCACCGCGTCCGCCAGCGGGAGCGCGCCGCCCGACAGCGACGTGCCCGAACCGCGCGGCACGACCTTCACTCCCTCGGCATGGCACCAGGCGAGGATCGCCGAGACCTGCGCGGTCGTTTCGGGCAGGACGACGACCATCGGCGGCTGCCGGTAGGCGGTCAGCCCGTCGGACTCATAGGGGCGCAGCGCATCGGGATCGTCGATCACGCCCTCGCCGGGGACGATGGCGCGCAACGCCCGGACGATATCCGCGCGGCGCGCGAGGACGCCCGCGTCGGGCTCCGGCATGATGAGGGACATAGAGGGTTCCTGCGGTTTTTCGGTGAGACGCTTAAAGGTATGTAGCGCGTGAACGCAAGCATGCGATCCGGCAGGTCTGTTTTTCCGAGCACTGCTCCGTTTCAATTCGATCATATGGCGCAGAGATACTAAGATTGGCCTAGATTGTGCGAGCGCATCGCTATAACCGCTTGCACCAGAACGGCGGGACGGGAGGGCACCAATGGCAAAGGCAATAACCTGCATCGAGGATCTGCGGCAGCTCGCCGAGCGCCGCGTGCCCCGCATGTTCTACGATTACGCCGATTCCGGTTCGTGGACCGAGAGCACCTATCGCGCGAACAGCGGCGACTTCGCGGCGATCAAGCTGCGCCAGCGCGTCGCAGTCGACATGTCGGACCGCAGCCTCGCCAGCACGATGATCGGCCAGCCGGTCGCGATGCCGGTGGCGCTGGCCCCGGTCGGCTTGACCGGCATGCAGCACCCCGATGGAGAAATTCACGCGGCGCGCGCCGCCGCCAAGGCCGGCGTCCCCTTCACGCTCTCGACGATGAGCATCTGCTCGATCGAGGACGTCGCCCGGCACAGCGACGCGCCCTTCTGGTTCCAGCTCTATGTGATGCGCGACCGCGGCTTCATCGACCGGCTGATCGACCGCGCGAAGGCGGCGGAATGCTCGGCGCTGGTGCTGACGCTCGACCTCCAGATCCTCGGCCAGCGCCACAAGGACATCCGCAACGGGCTGAGCACCCCGCCCCGCCCGACGATCGCCAACCTGATCAACCTGGCCACCAAGCCGCGCTGGTGCTGGAACATGCTGCGCACCCCGCGCCGCGACTTCGGCAACATCACAGGCCATGTCGGCGGCGTGGGCGACATGCGCTCGCTGTCGTCGTGGGCCGCGAACCAGTTCGACCCCCGGCTGAGCTGGGACGATGTGAAATACATCCGTGACCGCTGGGGCGGGAAGCTGATCCTGAAGGGCGTGATGGACGCCGAGGACGCAGAGAGCGCCGCCGCGACCGGCGCCGACGCCCTCGTCGTGTCGAACCATGGTGGCCGCCAGCTCGACGGCGCGCCGTCGTCGATCGCCGCCCTGCCTGCCATCGCCGACGCCGTCGGGTCGAAGATCGAGCTGCTGATGGACAGTGGCATCCGTTCGGGCCAGGACGTCATCAAGGCGCTCGCGCTGGGCGCGAAGGGCGTGATGATCGGCCGCTCGTTCATCTATGGGCTCGGTGCGATGGGTGAGAAGGGAGTCTCGCTCTCGCTCGACATCATCCGCAAGGAACTCGACACCACTATGGCGCTGTGCGGGCTGCGCGACGTCCGCGACGTCGATGCGCGCATCCTCGTCGACCCGCCCCGCCCAAGCCGGACATGACCCGCGAGCCCGCCTCTCCGGCCGTCAGCCCAAGGCGCCCTTTTTTGTATCGCCCCGACCCAACAATCCTATCGTGACGCTCAGAAGACCCGCTTGGTCTCGGTGTGCTGAAGGCGCGGCTTGCCTGCGAAAAACTGGCCTACATTGCCGCGCCAAAGGGCGAAGTCGGGCGACTTCTGGAACATCTCCATATGGTGCGCCACCGATTCCCATTTGATCAGCAGCACGAAGATCAGCGGGTTTTCGACCTGATGGTGCAGTTCGAGACCGATATAGCCTGGCGCGCGCTCGAACAGCGGGCGCGATGCCTCGACCCCGGCGATGAACTGATCGGCAGTGCCTGGCAGGACTTCGATTTCGACGATTTCAGTGATCATATTCTTTCTTTCCCTAAGCCGCTCAGGGCTGTTCGAAATTGGTCATGAAGCCGGACGGTGGCTCGGTTCCCCCATCGCGTATAAATGTCGTCGGCCTCATGGTCATGCACTTCCCGGTCGCGATCTACGGGTAGGTACCCCATGTCCGTCGAATATTCGCCACGGCCGCCACGGCGCGGTACGCGATTGAAAACGGCACGCATCCGGAACTAACGTCTCCTTGGCGCGTCTGGCGCTGGTCGACAGGGCGCCGACCAAGGGGGATTATGAAGCGGGGCACCAAGCATAACGCGTTGATCGCGGCCATCGGGCTGTCGGTCATGGCCTGGCCAGGCGCCGCGCATGCGCAGAGTATCGAAGAACTGCGCGACATGTCGATCACCGATCTGGCCAATTTCGACGTGTCGTCAGTCACCAAGAGCGCCGGAACTTTGGGAGAGGCCCCGGCCGCCATCTATGTGATCACCCATGACGACATCGTCCGGTCGGGCAATATCACTCTGCCCGGCATGCTGCGCCTCGCACCCAATCTTCAGGTGATGCGCGGCGGCAATGGCGGGCTGATCGTCACCGCGCGCGGGCTGAGCGGCAATGCCGCGGCGCAGAGCTTTTCGAACAAGCTGTTGGTCCTGATCGACGGTCGCAGCGTCTATAGCCCGCTCTATTCGGGCGTTTACTGGGACATGCAGGACCTGCTGCCCGAGGACATCGACCGGATCGAGGTGATCAGCGGCCCCGGCGCGACGCTGTGGGGGGCCAACGCCGTCAACGGCGTGATCAACATCATCACCCGCCCGGCGGGCGCGACCCAGGGCATCTATGCGACCGCGGTCGCGGGCAACCGTACACGCGATCTAGGGCTGCGCTATGGCGGCCGGGTCGGCGACACGATCAACTATCGCCTCTACGCCAAGGGCCACCGCAACCGCGATACCGGCGACACCGTCAACAACGACAGCTGGCGGGTGCAAGGGGGTTTCCAGGTCGACTGGACCCCATCCGACACCGACCGGTTGATGGTGCAGGGCGACGCCTATCGGGGATCGCGCGGCCAGACCCTCGCGGCGCGCGAAGTGATCCACGGACGCGATCTTCTCGCGCGCTGGAATCGCGACGGAGCAGCATCGTCGCTGCAGGTCCAGGCCTATTATGACCGCACCGGGCGCAAGACCCGCGCGGGCGGGGGCAGATATGTGCTCGACACCGGTGATATCGACATCCAGCACAGCTTCGCGCTGGGCACCGCGCATAATATCGTCTGGGGCGGCGGCGCGCGGATCAACCGCTACGAGATCGATGGCCCGCCCAATTTCTTCTTCGTGCCGCCGAAACGCACGCTCTTCCTGGCCAATATCTTCGTCCAGGACAGCGTGGCGCTGACCCCGCAACTGACTGCGGTAGCGGGCCTCAAGCTGGAGAAGGACCCCTATTCCGGCGTTGCCGTGCTGCCGAGCGCGCGCCTGTCGTGGAAGCCCGACGCCAGCCTGCTACTCTGGGCGGCTGCGTCACGCGCGATCCGTTCCCCCACGCCGTTCGATCGCGACGTCGTCGAACGGGCAGGCGGCGCGGATTTCCTGATCGGGCCATCGACCTTTCGCTCCGAGAAGCTGACCGCCTATGAAGCCGGTACCCGGCTGATCGCCTCTTCGCAGGCTTCGTTGTCTATATCGGCCTTCTACAATGTCTATGACGACCTGCGCAGCATCGAGCCCGCCCCGGGCGGCTTCCTGCCCGTGCAATGGGGCAACGGCATAAAGGGCCACAGCTATGGTTTCGACAGCTGGGCCGATCTGCGCGTCACCGACTGGTGGCGGATCAAGCCGGGTTACAGCCTGCTGATCCAGCGCTTCCGCTTCAAGCCGAGCTCGGCCGGACTGCTCTTCATCGAGCAGGTCGGCAACGACCCCAAGCATCGTGTGACGCTGCGGTCTTCGATGGATATCGGCCCGCGCCTCAACCTCGACGCCGATCTGCGATACGTCAGCAGCCTTCCGAATCCGCGTGTTTCCGGCTATATCGAGCTCGGCGCGCGGGTCGGCTATTTGCTGAGCCAGCAAGCCGAGTTGTCGGTATCGGGTTTCAATCTGCTTCATAAAAGACACCTCGAACTGCCCGCGACAGAGGCGAGCCCGGTGCCCCGCAGCGTCTTCGTAGCGTTGAAGTGGCACCTCTGAAATCGGACCGCCTCTGGCGGCGATGGCTGCGCAGGACGGTGGCGCTGCTCGCAACGAGCGGGTTGGCCTTCGCCGCGCCCGCCGCCGCGCCCTTGCCGCTCGAACAGGCGATCAAGGCCAGTTACATCACCAAGTTCGCGCCCTTCGTCGATTGGCCCGTTACCGCCTTTGCGTCATCGGCCAGCCCGTTCATGATCTGCCTGACCGGCCGTGACGCCTATGGCGCGGTGCTGGAGGAAGTGGCGCGCGGGCAGAAGGTGCGCGGCCGGGCGATGCAGATCCGGCGGGTCGGCGACGCCGCACCACCGGGCGGATGCCATATCCTCGTCCTCGGCACGGCGCCGTCGGATACGATACTGGGCCAGGTCGCGGGCCAGCCCGTGCTGACCGTCGCCGACAAGGGTGCCGGCGTGGACGGCAGCATGATCCGCTTCGTGAGGCAGGCCGGGCGCGTGCGCTTCGAGATCGACAATGGCGCGGCGCGCGCGGCGCATCTGACGATCAGCTCGAAACTGCTCGGCCTGGCCGTGGCGGTAAACAAATGAAGACGATCCCCGCCATGTTCGATCGCCTCGCCCGGCGGCTGACGGTCAGCCCGCTCATCGCGCTGCTCGTGGCGCTGGCGCTGCTGATCGGCGCCTTCGCGCTGGCGATCCAGAACGATCGGCTGGGCAAGGCGGAAAAGCTGCGGCAGGCGAGCGTCCAGGCGCAGGTTCTGGCGAGCAGCCTTGCCGCGCCGCTCGCCTTCGACGACGAGAATGCGACGCGGGAATATCTCCGCGCGTTGCGCGCCGATGCCGCGATCCAGGCGGCGGCGGCCTATGACGAACGGGGCAAGTTCGTGGCCGGTTTCGCCCAGGCGGGCAATGCGGTGCCGCCCAACGGCCAGCTCACGGCCCCTGCCTTCCAGGGTCGCGACCTGATCGTCACCGCCGAGGTTGCCCAGGATGGCAGCCGGATCGGTATGGTCTATCTGCGTTCGTCGATCGAGTCCGGCCTGCGCCGGGCGATGCGCTATATCGGCATCGCCCTCATCATCGTCTTCGCCTCCTTCCTCGTCGGGCTGCTCGGCGCGGCCTATGCCTCGCTGCGCCGGGCGCATGAGCAGTTGCAGGCGGAGACGGCGAGTCGCGAAAAGGCTGAAGCCGCGCTGCGGCAGTCGCAGAAGATGGAGGCGATGGGGCAATTGACCGGCGGCGTCGCGCACGACTTCAACAATCTGCTAATGGTCGCCTCGGGCGGGCTCGAACTGCTCGAGCGCACCAGCGATCCGGCGCGGCGGGAGCGGCTGACCTCGGGCATTCGCCAGGCGGTCGACCGCGGCGCGAAACTGACGCAGCAGTTGCTCACCTTCGCCCGCCGCTCGCCGCTCAAGCCCGAGATCGTCGATCTTGCCGGCCGGATCCATGGCATGGACGAGTTGCTCAACCGTTCGCTGCGCGAGGACGTGAAGATCGCCTTCGACCTGGCCGACAACCTGTGGCCAATCGAGGTCGACCCGTCGCAGCTCGAGGTCGCCATCCTGAACATGGCGCTCAACGCCCGCGACGCGATGCCCGACGGCGGAACGATCCGGATCAGCGCGCGGAACCGGACGCTGGATGACGGCCGCGATTGCATCCTCTTGGAGATTGCCGATACCGGCACCGGGATCGCGCCGGACAAGCTCAACCAGATATTCGAACCCTTTTTCACCACCAAGGGCGTTGGCCAGGGAACGGGCTTGGGCCTGAGCCAGGTCTACGGCTTCGCGAAGGCGTCAGGCGGGGAGATCCAGGCGGAAAGCGAATTGGGCAAGGGGACGGTGATGCGCCTGCTGCTGCCGCGCACCACCAAAGCGATGTCTCAGCCGGAGAGTCGGCCCACGCGGCCCCAGGCACGCGCGGCTGCGCGGCGCAATGCCCTGCTGGTCGAGGACGATGACACGGTGGCAGCGATGGTGGGCACGATGCTCGACGATCTGGGTTTCGATCATAACCGGGTCGGGTCGGCCGATGCCGCGCTCAAACGGATGGAAAGCGGCGGCAAGGTCGATCTCGTGCTTTCGGACATGGTCATGCCAGGCGAGATGAGCGGTCTCGACCTCGTCCGCGTGATCGGCCGCAAATGGCCGGGCATCCCCGCGGTGCTGATGACCGGCTATAGCGATGCTGCTTCGGCGGCGAGTGCCGAAGGCGTCCGTCTGCTCCACAAGCCCTATCGGATCGATGCGCTCGCCGCCGAGATCGAAGCCGCCATCAAAGCGAATTGAGGCGGCCGGACCAGCCGGCCGCCTCCTCCCTCCCCAGGGATCAGAAAGCGTCGGCGGCCATCGCCATGATGCTGTCCTCGCCTGCGGAAATGCTGGCGGCAAGGCCCTGCGCCTGGGGCAGGATACGCTTGGCGAAGAAGTCGGCGACGAGGCGCTTGCCCGCGTGCAAGGGCGTGTCGCGCTGTGCAGCGGCATCCGCCATGCGGACCCACATCCAGCCCATCGAGACCAGCGCGAACAGACGCAGATAATCGACCGCAGCGGCGCCGCCCTGATCGATACCCGCGCCCCGCAACGACAGCGTCGTCTCGCGCAGCAGCGACAGGGCGGCAGCGACCCGATCGGTGACCGGCGTGCCGGCAGAGCGGGCGAGATCGGCGGCAATCAGGTCGAAATAGCCATCGACCACCGCGCCGCCCGCGAGCGGCAGCTTGCGGCCGACCAGATCGATCGCCTGAACGCCGTTGGTGCCTTCGTATATCTGGGTGATGCGCGCATCGCGGACATATTGCTCCATGCCCCATTCGCGGATGTAGCCATGGCCGCCGAACACCTGCTGCGCCTCCACGGCGGCTTCGAAACCCATGTCGGTGAAGGACGCCTTGATCACCGGCGTCAGCAGCGCGACCAGCGCGTCCGCCTTCGCCCGCTCCGCCGCGTCGGGATGACGGTGCGCCCGGTCGAGCTGAAGCGCGACCCAGCCGCTGAGCGCGCGGCCAGCCTCGACATAGGCGCGGATGCCGAGCAGCATCCGGCGGACGTCGGCATGTTCGATGATCGCGACCGGGCCGCGCGCGCCATCGGCGCTGCGCCCCTGCAGCCGCTCGCGCGCATAGCCGGTCGCCTGCTGATAGGCGGCCCCGGCGATACCGAGGCCCTGGATTCCGACCATCAGCCGTTCGGCGTTCATCATCGTGAACATCGCGGCAAGGCCCCGGTTCGGCTCGCCGACCAGCCAGCCAGTCGCGCCGTCATAGTTCATCAGGCAGGTCGGCTGGGCGTGGATGCCCATCTTCTTTTCCAGAGCGCCGACCGACATCGTGTTACGCACCGTGAACGCGCCATCCGCGCCCGCCAGATATTTGGGGACGAGGAACAGGCTGATCCCCTTGACCCCCGGCGGGGCGTCGGGAAGCCGGGCGAGGACGAGGTGGACGATATTGCCGCCAAAATCATGATCGCCCGACGAGATGAATATCTTGCTGCCGGTGACCGCATAGCTGCCGTCGGCCTGTGGCTCTGCACGGGTCTTGAGCAGGGCGAGATCGGTGCCAGCGCTGCTTTCGGTCAGCGCCATCGCGCCGGTCCATTCACCGCTGATCATTCGCGGCAGCCACAGCGCCTTGAGCTCGTCGCTCGCATGCGCCGCTATCGCCTCGCACGCGCCGCGGGTGAGGCCCGGGAACAGGCCGAACGATATGTTCGCCGCCGAGATCATCTCGTCGAGCCACAGCTGAAGGATGAAGGGGAGACCCTGCCCGCCATAGGCCGGATCGGCGGACAGCGCGGTCCATCCCGCCGCCGCGAAGTCGCGGAACGCCTCGGCGAAGCCCGGCGGCGTCTGCACTTCGCCATCGATCAGCCGGCTGCCATGCTCGTCGCCCTCGCGGTTGATCGGGTGCAGCCGTTCTGCGCACATCTTGCCCGCCTCGTCGAGCACTGCCGCCGCGAGGTCAGCATCGACGTCGAGGCCCAGCTCGCCCATCGCGCCGTCGAACCCGAGAACTTCGGTCAGCAGGAAGCGATAATCGTCGATCGGCGGAACATAGCTTTGCACAATATCTCTCCAGCGAATGCGTCAGACGGCTTACCAAACATCTGTTACAATGAAAAGCGATGTTTGTCCGCGGACCTCTCGCATCCTATTCGTGGCGGAAGATGGCGACGATCTGCGCGGCGATCTGGGCAGGGCTCAGGCGTCCGGCGCGATACCAGTCGCCAGCCGCATTGAGCTGCGACAAGAGGAGATTGCGGTAGATCGAGCGGTCGATATGCGCGGGCAGCGGCAGCGAATCGACGATAGCCCGGAACTGTTCTTCGAACCGGTCGCGCCGCGCGATCAGCTGCTCGCGTACCGGCGGCGAGACCTCGCGGAAATCGTTCATCATCGGCAGGGTGAAGGAATCGGGATCGAGCTGGACCTCGAGCAGCGCGGCGCACGCCGCCTCGAGTTTGCCCCAGGGCCCGGATGCACGCGCGACGGCACGGGCGATCTTGTCCGAAGCCTCGTCGAGCGCAGCATTGTGCAGCTCGACGAACAACGCGTCCTTCGACTTGATGTGGTGATAGAGCGAACCGCCGAGCACCCCCGCCTGCTCGCCGATGTCGCGCATCGAGGTGCCGCGATAGCCTTTCCGCGCGAACAGCTGCGCCGCGATCTCGAGGATTTCGCGGCGGCGGCTACCGGATTGTTCGGGAAGGGCCGGCGCTGCGGCCGCGGCAAGCTTGGTCATCCCGCGTAGCTAACACAGCTACACGGGCCGATGTAATCCCTCGCTTGCGGCGGCCAGCGCTACAGGAAGTGCAGACCGACCCACTCCGCCACGACCGCGGGTTTGTCCTCGCCCTCGATCTCGACGGTCGCCGCGATCGTCGTCTGCCATTGCCCCGGCGCCCGTTCGGCCAGCTTGACCAGAGAGAAACGGCCCCGCACCCGCTTGCCGGCCCGGACGGGTGCGACGAAGCGCATCGCGTTCATGCCGTAATTGACCGTCATGGCAGCGCCTTCGATCCCCGGCACCGCCGAATAGGACATCGCGCTCATCATCGAGAGGATGAGGAAGCCATGGGCGATCGTGCCGCCGAACGGCGTGGCGGCCGCGGCTTCGGGATCGACATGGATGAACTGATGATCCTCGGTGATGTCGGCAAAGGCGGTGATGCGGGGCTGATCGATCAGGAACCAGTCCGATACCCCCAGTTCCTGCCCCACCTTCGCGGCATATTGATCGAGCGACAGCGGCGCGGGCATGTCAGAGGACCTCGAACAGGCCGGCGGCGCCCATACCGCCGCCGACACACATGGTGACGACGACATATTTGGCGCCGCGCCTCTTGCCTTCGATCAGCGCGTGGCCGGTCATCCGCGCGCCCGACATGCCATAGGGATGACCGATCGAGATCGAGCCGCCGCTGACGTTGAGCCGGTCCTCGGGAATGCCGAGGATGTCCTGGCAATAGAGGACCTGGACGGCGAAGGCTTCGTTGAGCTCCCACAGGCCGATATCGCCCATGGTCAGGCCGAAGCGCTTGAGCAGCTTGGGCACCGCGAAGACCGGGCCGATGCCCATCTCGTCGGGCTCGGTGCCTGCCATCGCCATACCGACATAGCGGCCGAGCGGGGTGAGGCCGCGCTGGGCGGCAAGTTCGCTGGTCATGACGACACAGGCCGAAGCTCCGTCCGAGAGTTGCGATGCGTTTCCGGCGGTGATCACCCCGCCCTCGACCACCGGCTTCAGGCTGGCGAGGCCTTCGGCAGTCGTCTCGGGCCGGTTGCCTTCGTCCTTGCTGAGCGTCACGTCCTTGCGGGTCGTCTCGCCCGTCGCCTTGTCGGTCACCGCCATCGTCGCGGTGACGGGGACGATCTCGGCGTCGAATGCGCCGGCGTCCTGCGCTTTCGCGGTCAGCTGCTGCGAGCGCAGCGCATAGGCGTCCTGCCGCTCGCGGCTGATGCCATAGCGCCGGGCGACCGTCTCGGCGGTCTGCAGCATCGGCATGTAGATATCGGGCACCATCGCGACGAGTTCGGAATCGGAATCGACCCGCATCGCCGGGGTCTGCACCATCGAGATCGATTCGACGCCGCCCGCGACGACGACGTCCATACGGTCGACGATCACCTGCTTGGCGGCGGTGGCGATCGTCATCAGGCCCGACGAGCATTGCCGGTCGATCGTCATGCCCGAGACGGAAGCCGGCAGGCCCGCGCGCAAGGCGGCGGTGCGGCCGATGGTCGCCTGAACGCCCTGCGGCAGCGCGGCGCCGAACACCACATCGTCGATTTCAGCGGGATCGACCCCCGAACGCTCGACCGCCGCGCGGATCGCATGGGCGGCAAGCGTCGGCGACGGGGTCGCATTGAACGCACCGCGATAGGCCCGGCCGATCGGCGTGCGGGCGGTGGAGACGATGACGGCGTCGCGCATCAGTTCGCCTCCGCCAGTGCGGCTTCGCGATAACCGGCCTTGGCCAGCTCGACCTTGCTCTGATCGAAACCGCTGACCGGAATGATTTCCCCGTCGCGGTCGGCGATGGTTTCCAGATTGGCGAGGATCTGTTCGGCGGCTTCATCGCCGGTGCCGACGAAGATGCCGCGCGTCAGGGTGATGTGCGCCTGCTCGAACGCGCCCGCGCCGGCGCAGAGGATCGTGCGGTTGGGGGCCTGCTCCGACGCCAGCGCCAGTACCGCGGGGCTCACCGATTCCGGGGCCAGCAGGTCGAGAACCTCCTGCGGCATCAGGCCTTCCAGCATGCGGGTCGCGCCGGTCGGGGCGAGGCAGTTCACATGGATATTGTTCTTGGCGCCTTCGAGGCCAAGCGTCTGCATCAGTCCGACAAGGGCCAGCTTGGCCGCGCCATAGTTGGACTGGCCGAAATTGCCGTACAGCCCCGACGATGACGTCGTCATGATGATGCGCCCATAATTCTGGCTGCGCATCTGTTCCCACACAGCCTTGGTGCAGTTGGCCGCGCCGGTCAGGTGCACCGCGACGACCGCCTGGAAATCCTCCAGGCTGAGCTTGGCGAAGGTCTTGTCGCGCAGGATACCGGCATTGTTCACCAGGATGTCCACCCGGCCCCAGCGTTCCACCGCCGCGGCGACCATCGCTTCGACCGCGGCATAGTCGGTGACCGACGCGCCATTGCTCATGGCTTCGCCGCCCATCGCTTCGATTTCATCGACGACCTTCTGCGCTGCGGTAATCGAGCCGCCGGTGCCGTCGGTCGCGCCGCCGAGATCGTTGATGACCAGCTTCGCGCCGCGCTTGGCCAGCAGCAGCGCATGGGCCCGGCCCAACCCGCCGCCCGCACCAGTAACGATGGCAACCCGCCCGCTGAGATCGATCGTCATAATGCCTCCCATCTGCCGCGCCCGGCGCGACTCGCCTTTCGCTGCACGTGCGAAAGCTTCGGAGGGCTAGCTAGCCAGCAAGGCCAGGCTGGTCAAATATTTTTTACATCAGTACCATTTATGGATTGACCCAGTCGCCGGTCGTGATGAGAGCGCGCAACAGCGCTGCGAAGCTGCCCCGCACATCGGCGAGGTCGGCGAGCTCGGCGCCCGTGGCGAGGATGCGGATGAGCTTGCCGCGGAACAGCCCCTGGATGAGCAGCGGATCGATCCCGCCCGGCGGACGGTCGAAGCGCGACAGCAGCCGGCCCCAGGCCTCGTTCTGATCGGCGATCGCCGCCCAGAGCGTTGCGCGCAGCGACGGCTGGCGCGCAGCCTCGAGCCAGATTGGATAGCCGGCGAGACTGACCGGGCCATATTCGGTGGCCTCGCGCAGGAAGACCGCGGCGGTGAGATCGGCGAGCCGCTCGATGTCGAGCGCGCTGTAATCGACGCTCGCCATGGTCATCCGATAGCGGTCCTTCGATGCTTCGAACAACCGGATCTGGGCGGCGTTGAGCAGCGCTTCCACCGACGGGTAATAATAGATAGGGGCGGGGGCACTCAGCCCGGCGCGGGTCGCGACCGCGCGATAGCTGATCGCACCGGGCCCTTCGTCGATCAGGATCGCGATAGCCGCATCCAGGATGCGGGCACGAGTCTCGTCGGCCTTGCGCCCGCCGCGCGGCGTAGCGGGGGCGACGTCGCCCTCGGACGCGGAAGGCGCCCACAAGGCCGCGGGACCACCTCCGTCGAACAGCACCGCCTCGACCTGTGCCTCGTTCAGCCCGAGCGGCACGACGACGAAGATCAGCCCGATGACGATGTCGATCGCGGTGCGCGCGACGGGCACCGGATCGTCGACGCCCAGCGCGACCGCGATCTCGCGCCATATCTCGTGCAGCCGCCCGAACCACTGCCCGGCGAGCATCCGGGCCTCGGGATGGCGGGCGGCATCGAGGATGATCTCGCACCAGGCGAGCGTCGCCATCCGGTCGCGGCCCGCGGCATTGGCGACGACGCGCATCGCGAAGTGGCGGAACGACAGCGCGGGGCGCTCGGCGCGCCTCTCGAGGAAATGACGAAAGGCCTCGGTATAGCCGTGGAGCAGTTGCGCCGATGCGTCGGCGATGATGTCGAGCTTGGTTTCGTAATGATAGGTAGTCGCGGCGAGCGACACCCCCGCCTCCTGCGCGACCAGCCGGTGGGTGACGCCCGCTATGCCATGCCGGGCGATCACCGCGATAGCGGCTTCGGCGATGCGATTCTGGCGATCGACCGAGCGCTGCTGCCGGGTCGCGCGGGCCCGCGCCGGGCGTTGAGCCGGAAGCTCGCCCGACGCGCGAGAAGGTTTATGCGAAGACATGACCGGAGCCGCCGATAGCGCCGATCATCGGCTTGTTGAAGCTCACGCTCCCAGGAACTGCCCGGGCCGGACGCCCAGACAGACATCGTCGAGCGTCGCCACCAGCGTGAAGAGATGATGGACCTTGGGCAATTCGTAGCGGAAGAAGTAACGGCAGGCCGCTATCTTGCCGGCATAGAAATCATCCTCGCCGCCGCCCGAAGCCCCGACCGACGCGCGCACCGCTAGCGCCTGGCGCAGCCACATCCAAGCGATCGCGACATGGCCGAAGGCATCGAGATAGAGCGTGGCGTTGGCCAGGCCACGCTCGGCATCCTCGCAGGCGAGCACCGACGCGGTCGACTGGCGGAGCGCCGCCACGGCGCTTTCCAGCGCCGCCGCCTCGGCCTGCAACCCCGCATCCGCACTGGCCGCGGCGATCGTCGCGCCGATCTCGCCGAGCAGCAGATCGAGCGCTGCGCCATCGTTCATCCGTACCTTGCGACCGAGCAGATCGATGCCGTGGATCGCGAAGGTGCCCTCATGGATATGGTTGAGACGGTTGTCGCGGTAGTGGCGCTCGACCGGATAGTCGCGGGTATAGCCGTAGCCCCCCAATATCTGGATCGCGAGCTTGTTGGCCTCCAGGCAATGTTCGGACGGCCAGGACTTGGCGATCGGCGTTAATATCTCGAGCAGCAGGCCGATCCGCACGCGTTCGGCCGGGTCGGCCTCCAGCTTCTGCCGGTCGATCAGGATCGCACAGTGGAAGATCAGCGACAGCGCGCCTTCGATCGACGCCTTCTGCGCCAGCAGCATGCGGCGGACATCGGCATGTTCGATGATCGGCCGCTGCGGGCTGTTCGGGTCCTTGATGCCCGGCGCGCGTCCCTGCGTCCGCTCGCCCGCATAATCGACCGCATAGAGAAAGCCTGCCAGCGCCGACATGACCGAGCCATGGCCGACCGCCATGCGCGCCTCGTTCATCATGTGGAACATATAGCTCAGGCCCTTGTGGGGCTCGCCGACGAGCAGGCCGATGCAGTCGCCTTCCTCGCCGAAGTTCAGCAGGCAGTTGGTGGTCCCGCGATGACCCATCTTATGATTGAGTCCGGCCAGCGCGACATTGTTCGGCTCGCCCGGCCGGCCATCGGCGTCGACCCGGTATTTGGGAACGATGAACAGCGAAATGCCCTTAACTCCGGGCGGACCGCCGGGGATCTTCGCCAGCACCATATGGACGATATTCCCGGTCATCTCGTGATCGCCGCCGGATATCCACATCTTGGTGCCGGTGATCCGGTAGCGGCCTTCGCCCAGCGGTTCGGCGCGGGTGCGGATGTCGGACAGCGAAGAACCCGCCTGCGGCTCCGACAGGCACATGGTGCCGAGCCAGCGTCCGTCAAGCAGCGGTGCGAGGAAGAGCCGCTTCTGCTCCTCGGTGCCGAACGCCGCCAGCAGATTGGCATTGGCGGCGGTCAGCATCGCATAGTTGAACACCGACAGATTCGCCGCCGCGAACATGCCGTTGACCGCCATGTTGACGATCCAGGGCAGTTGCAGGCCGCCGATATCCTCATCGAACCCCGCCGCGCTCAGCCCTGCTTCGGCATAGGCCCGCAACGCCTCGCCGACTTCGGGCATGATCTCCACCCGGCCGTCGACGAACCTCGGCTCGTTGGCGTCGAGCGCCGCCGCGAAGGGAAGGAATTTGGTCTCGGCCAGCCCCCGCGCCATATCGAGAATCTGGCCGATCGCGGGGCGGTCATAGGCCGCATAGCGCTCCGTGCTGAGCAGCGCTTCGAGGTCGAACAGCTCGTAGAGCAGAAAGTCGATGTCCCTGCGGTTGACGATGAGAGACACGGCGCGGTTCCCCGGAACAATATGCGACCCCACACCCCCACGGCGCGGCGCGATAGCCGATCGCTATAGCGACGCACGCCATATCGTCAATTATTTTACCTTATGTACCATTTTACAGAGGCGTCAGCGGACAGCTTCTCCGGCGCGCGAGAGCAGGGTTTCGGCCTGCTTGAGATGCGGGCGGTCGATCATCTTGCCATCGAGCTTGAGCGCCCCCGCGCCCGGGTTCGCCGCGAACATCGTGATCACGGCCCGGGCGTGCGCGATCTCGGCCTCGCTGGGGCTGAAGCCTGCGTTGATCACCCCGACCTGCGACGGATGGATCGCCATCATGCCGGTAAAGCCGTCGCGCCGTCCGCGCGCGACATAGGCCGCGAGTCCCTCGGTGTCGGCGATATTGGGGTAGACCGTCTCGATCGCGGCGACCCCGGCGGCGTGCGCCCCGAACAGGGTGAGCGCGCGAACCACCTCATAGGGCGAGGTGTAGCTGCCGTCGGAATTGCGCGACGTGGCCGCGCCGATCGCGGCGGGCAGATCCTCCGCGCCCCAGGTCAGCCCGGCGAGCTGGCCGCCGACCGCGCGATAGTCACCCAGCGCGAACACCGCCGCCGCCGTTTCGCTGGCAATCGGCAAGATGGCCGGCAGAGCGCCGCCCGCCATGTCGGCGAGTTGGCGCACCGAAGCCGCGCCCTCCGCCTTGGGGAGCATCAGCCCATCGGGCCCTGCGGGAAGAACCGCCGCCAGATCGTCGCGGACGAAGGCGCTGTCGAGCGGATTGACCCGCACGAAGCAGGGAATATCGCGCGGCCGGCCGAGCCATTCGGCGATCGCCGTGCGCGCCATGGGCTTGTTTTCGGACGACACCGAATCCTCGAGATCGAGGATCAGCGCATCGGCGCCGCTGGCCGCCGCCTTGGGAAAACGTTCGGGCCGGTCGCCGGGGACGAAAAGGAGGGATCGTAGTTTCATGATGTCTCGCATCGCGCCTCGGAAGGGTTATGACAAGCTCCGCGACGAACAAGATGGGTGCATTCGGGGAAAATTCCCTTGATGCGACAGGACAACAGGAAGCCGATCCATGGATGAAGCGCTACTCGTCATTGCCGCCGGGCTGATCGCTGGTGCGATGAATGCGCTGGCCGGCGGCGGTTCCTTCGTCACCCTGCCGGTGCTGCTGGCCACCGGCATGCCCTCGGTCGCCGCCAACGCCACCAGTACGGTGTCACTATGGCCAGGCGGGCTCGCGAGCGCGGTCGTCTATCGCGGCGGGCTGCGTCCGATCGCCGGAGTGGGCCCTAGGGTGATGCTGGCGATCAGCATCACCGGCGGCGCGATCGGCGCGGGGCTGTTGCTGTGGACGCCCGAGCGGCTGTTCGACCGGCTGCTGCCCTGGCTCGCCTTGCTGGCGACTCTCGCGCTGGCCTTCGCGCCGCGGATCGGCCCGTGGATGCAGGCACGCCTCGGGTCGCGCGGCGCGCCGCTGTTGCTCGCCGGACAGCTGCTGCTCGGCATCTACGGGGGCTATTATGGCGGTGCGGTCGGACTGATGATGAGCGCGCTGTGGAGTCTGATCGACAGCGCCGACCTGAAGGTCCTGGCCGGTTCGCGTCTCCTGATGGCCACCGCCGCCAATGCCGCCGCGATCCTGTGCTTCGCGCTGGCCGGGATCGTCGCCTGGGGCACCGTGCTGCTGCTGGGCGGCGGCGCGCTGGCCGGCGGCTATGCGGGCGCAGCGCTTGGCAAGCGCCTGCCGCTACCGCTGGTGCGTGGCGTGACGCTGGTGCTGTGCGTCGCGATCACCATCGCCTTCTTCCTGCGCGCCTATCGCTGACCAACCGGCACGCACCTTTCCCTCCGGCCCCGGCATCCCTATCTTGCGGCGCGATGCCGCCTGACAATATCTCCGCCGCGACCGCCAATCCCGAACAGGGCTGGGCCACGCTTCGCCGTTTTCTGCCTTATCTCTGGCCGAAGGGAGAGCCGGGCCTGCGCGCCCGCGTGGTGATCGCGCTGCTGCTGGTGCTGGCGGCGAAGAGCGCAGTGCTGCTGATGCCCTTCGCCTACAAGGCGGCGATCGACCGGATGACGCCGGGCTTCGAGCCGGGAGTGATGATCGCGCTGGCGATGGTCGCGGCCTATGCCGGGGCGC
Organism: Sphingomonas sp. Root710; assembly: GCF_001429065.1. Taxonomy (GTDB): domain Bacteria; phylum Pseudomonadota; class Alphaproteobacteria; order Sphingomonadales; family Sphingomonadaceae; genus Rhizorhabdus. Next base: position 70,059 of record NZ_LMIB01000017.1, on the reverse strand, counting down.
GCTTCGGCGGCGTGCTATTCGATAATATGCGCAATGCCATCTTCGAGCTGGTCGGCCAGGACGCGGGCCGCCGCCTGTCGGTCGAGGTGTTCGCCCAGCTTCACAAGCTGTCGCTGCGCTATCATCTCGAGCGGCGCACCGGCGCGCTGACCAAGATCGTCGAGCGCGGCACCAAGAGCATCGACACGATGCTCTACTTCATGCTGTTCAACATCGGCCCGACGATCTTCGAGCTGACCGCTGTCTGCCTGATCTTCTTCTTCAAATTCGGCGTCGGCCTGGTCCTCGCCACGCTGGCCGCGATCGTTGCCTATACGGTCTTCACCCAGCGGGTGACCGAATGGCGCGCCAAGATGCGCCGCGAGATGGTCGAACATGACACTCGGGCCTCCGCGCGCGCGGTCGACTCGCTGCTCAATTACGAAACGGTCAAATATTTCAGCGCCGAGGCCCGCGAAACCGAGAATTACGGCAAGGCGGTCGCGGCTTATGCGCGTGCGGCGACCAAGAATGAAAGCTCGCTCGCCATCCTCAACATCGGCCAGGCCCTGATCACCAACGGCATGATGGCGGGCGCGATGGGCTATAGCGTCTACGGCTGGAGCCGGGGCTGGTATTCGCCGGGCGACGTGGTGTTCGTCAACACCATCCTGATGCAGCTGTTCCGCCCCCTCGACCTGCTCGGCATGGTCTATCGCGAGATCCGCCAGGGGCTGATCGACATGGAGGCGATGTTCAAGCTGATCGATACCCCCGCCGAGGTCATCGACGCGCCCGACGCCACGCCGCTGGTCGTGACCGGCGGCATGGTGAAGTTCGAGGATGTCCACTTTGCCTACGATCCGGAGCGGGAGATCTTGAAGGGGATCGACCTGACGATCCGTCCTGGCGGAACGCTCGCGGTCGTCGGCCCGTCCGGCGCGGGTAAGTCTACCCTCGCCCGCATCCTCTACCGCTTCTACGAGATCAGCAGCGGCAAGGTGACGATCGACGGCCAGGACATAGCGAAGGTGACGCAGGCGTCGCTGCGCCAGGCGATCGGCATCGTCCCGCAGGACACCGTGCTGTTCAACGACACGATCGGCTACAATATCGGCTATGGCCGCGACGGTGCGACCCAGGAGGAAATCGAGGCCGCCGCCAGGGGCGCGTCGATCCACGACTTCATCCTGTCGCTGCCGCAGGGCTATGCGACCAAGGTCGGCGAGCGCGGCCTGAAGCTGTCGGGCGGCGAGAAGCAGCGCGTGGCGATCGCGCGCACCCTGCTCAAGAATCCGCCGCTGCTGATCCTCGACGAGGCGACCAGCGCGCTCGACAGCCGCACCGAAGCCGATATCCAGTCGACGCTGCGCGGCGTCGAACAGGGCCGCACCACCATCGTCATCGCCCACCGCCTGTCGACGATCGTCCACGCCGACGAGATCGTCGTGCTGGAAGCCGGCCGGGTGGCTGAGCGCGGCACCCATGCCGAACTGCTCGCGCGCGACGGACTCTATGCCGAGATGTGGATGCGCCAGGCGAGCGAGGCCGAGGAAAGGGAAGCGGCGTAGATTCCCGCATGACCGTTATGGGAAAAGACGGCGCCCCTTCACCCGCGCCGCCATCTGTGGTGAATACAGCCATGGACCCCAGCCTTCGCTGGGGTAACGGGGATGGGAACGCTTGCAGGTCCGGCACGAACTTCGCCCGCTCACCTCGGCGCGCGGGATCGCGGCATGGTATGTCGTGCTTTACCATATCCGTGAAAGCGCGAGCTTCCTGCCCGTCGGAGTGATCGATTTTTTCGCCAAGGGCTATCTCGCGGTCGATTTCTTCTTCGTGCTGTCGGGTTTCGTGATCTGGCTCAACTATGGCGCGCTGCTGCGCGAGCATCGCTGGCGCGCGGTGCCGCATTTCCTGTGGCGACGGCTCGCCCGCATCTATCCGCTCCACCTGCTGATGCTGATCGTCGCGATCGCCTTCGCGCTGGTCTGCGTCGTCACCGGGCGCGGCCTGCCGCCTGATTTCGCCTGGGCGACCCTGCCCTTACACCTGCTGCTGGTCCAGAATTGGGGGCTGCTGGGACGATTGGGGTGGAACGTGCCCGCCTGGTCGATCAGCTGCGAACTCGCTGCCTATCTGGCCTTCCCGCTGATCGTCGCCATGGCCGACTGGCGCAGGCTGCACAGCGCGGTCCTGATCGCGCTGCTTGGGCTGCTGATGCTCGGCCTGTTCGCGCTGTTCACCGCGCTGGGCAAGCCGCTGCTCGGCAACGATATCCCGCATCTCGGCCTGCCGCGCTGCCTGTTCGAGTTTGCGATGGGTACGATCGTCGCGGCGCTGTGGCTGCGCTGGCGGGACAGGCCGCGCCGGCCTGCGCTGATCGCCGCGCTGCTGACGATCGCTGGGCTCGCCGCCTATGCCACAGGCGCGCCCGAGACGCTGGCACTGCCGTTCAGCTTCGTCTGCCTGCTGTTCGTGCTGGCGTTGACGTCAGAAGCTCGCAACCCGCTGAAAGCCCGGGCGATCCACTGGTTCGGCGAGATCAGCTACGCCACCTATCTGTCGCACGCGCTGCTCTTCCTCCTCTTCAAGATCGCCTTCGTCAGCAACGAAAAGGCGGTGCCGCCGGGGCTGATCGCGCTGTTCCTGCTGATCGTGCTCGGCGCGTCGGCGGCGCTCTATCAGGGCTTCGAACTGCCCGCGCAGAAATGGGTCAACCGCTTCGGGCCGAGACGGCCCACGGTCTGACGATATTAGCGAGTGAAGTCTCGACACCCTGCCGCCATCCGCTAGAAGCGGGCCATGCCCACCCCTTTGGAAGCCCTGCAGCGGACCTTCGGCTATGCCCAGTTCCGGGGACGGCAGCAGGACGTCATCGACCGGGTGATGGCGGGGCAAAATAGCCTCGCGGTGATGCCGACCGGTGCGGGCAAGTCACTGACCTACCAGATTCCGGCGCTGTGCCGCGACGGCACCGGGCTGGTGATATCGCCGCTGATCGCGCTGATGCATGATCAGGTGCGGTCCGCCGAGGCGGCGGGCATCCGTGCCGCGGCGCTGACTTCCGCCGACGACAATCGCGACGAGACGATCGACCGGCTGCGCCAGGGCGCACTCGACCTGCTCTATGTCGCGCCCGAGCGCGCCTCGACCGACAGCTTCCGCCGCCTGATCAGCCAGATCCCGCTCGCGTTGATCGCGATCGACGAGGCGCATTGCGTGTCCGAATGGGGACATGACTTCCGCCCCGACTACCGTCTGCTGCGCGGCCTGCTCGACCAGCGCCCCGACGTGCCGCGCCTCGCACTGACCGCAACCGCCGACCGGCACACCCGCGACGACATATTGGCGCAGCTCGGCATCGAACCCGAAGGACTGATCCTCGCCGGGTTCGACCGCGCCAATTTGCGCTACGGCATCAACCCGCGCGACGGCGTCGGGCGGCAGCTCGCCCAGCTGCTCGACGAAAATCCAGGGCCGGGCATCATCTATGCGCCGACCCGCGACGCGACCGAGAAGCTCGCCGCCCAGCTGGGCGCATCGGGCCGCCCGACGCGAGCCTATCATGCCGGGCTCGATCCATCGATCCGCGCGGCCAACCAGAAGGCGTTCGTCTCCTCCGAGGACATGGTGATGGTGGCGACGGTCGCCTTCGGCATGGGGATCGACAAGCCCGACGTACGCTTCGTCGCGCATGCGGGGCTCCCGAAATCGATCGAGGCCTATTATCAGGAGACCGGCCGTGCGGGCCGCGACGGCGAGCCGGCGGTGACCCAGCTGTTCTGGGGCGCGGAGGATTTCGCCCGCGCCCGCCGCCGGATCGAGACCGATGTCGAGGAAAGCCGCCGGTCGGGCGAGCGCCAGCGCCTCAACGCGATGGCGATGCTGGTCGAAGCGCCGGGGTGCCGCCGCGCGATCCTGCTGAAGCATTTCGGCGAGAATCCGCCGCCCGCCTGCGGCAATTGCGACAATTGCCTGAACCCGCCGACCGGCGTCGACGCGAGCGTGGTCGCGCAGAAGCTGCTCTCCGCCGCCTTCCGCACCGAGATGCGCTATGGTGTCACCCATCTGTCCGACGTGCTGGCCGGGCGTGAGACCGACAAGATCCTCGGCCTTGGCCATCATCGCCTGTCGGTGTTCGGAATCGCCGACGAGGGCGAGCAAAAGCTGATCAAGCCGGTCGCCCGCGCGCTCCTCGCCCGCGATGCGCTACGCGCCGACGATTATGGCGGCTTGTCCTTCGGCCCCGCAGCGAAGGCAATATTGAAGGGCGAGGAGCCGCTCCACCTCGTCCTGCCGCCCGAACGCGCGCGGCGGCGCAAGGGCAAGGCAGGCGCAGCGGACTATCCGCACGATCCGCTGTTCGACGTGCTGCGCGGCCTGCGCCGCGATCTCGCCAAGGCGCAGGGGGTGCCGCCCTATGTCGTCTTCACCGACGCGACCCTGCGCGAGATGGCAGCGGTGAAGCCGGATTCGCTGGGTGGCCTTGCGCAGATTTCGGGCGTAGGGGCGAAGAAGCTCGAAACCTATGGCGACGCGTTCGTCGCCGCCATCAGCGAGCATCGTGCCTGAGGAAGGGAGGAAGCCCATGTTCCGCAAGATCGACGACAGCATCTCGGTCGCCGCGCAGATCGACACTGCCGATGTCGCCGCCGCCGCGGCGCAGGGCTTCACGATGATCATCAACAATCGCCCCGACCAGGAAGAGCCGGGCCAGCCGAGCGGCGACGAAATCCGCGAAGCCGCGCGCGCGGCGGGCCTCGCCTATGTCGCGATCCCGATCACCCATGGCGGCTTTTCGATGAACCAGGTCGAGGCGATGCAGAAGGCGCTCGACAGCGCCGAAGGGCCGGTCCTCGCTTATTGCCGCTCGGGCACCCGGTCGACCTTCTGCTGGGCGCTCGCCAAGGGCGCGGCCGGCGAAGACGCTGACGAACTGGCGCGCAAGGCGGGCAATGCGGGATACGACATTTCACCGATCAAGGCGCTGCTGGGGCCGCGCTGATTTTCTCCCCTCCCTGCCAAGGGAGGGGCCGGGGGCGGGTTACGCCTCCTGGTTGGCAGACCGGTTCGCCACTGCATCTCGCCTGACCCACCCCTAACCCGTCCCTTGGCAGGGAGGGGGACTAGGATACCCAGTTCACCTTCGCCCAGACCGGCAGGTGATCCGAGGCCAGCCGCGCCCGGTCGCTGACATGGACGCCGCTGGCGACGACATGGAGGTCGGGCGTCAGGATGATCCGGTCGAGGCAGCCGACAGGCCGCCGGCTGTGATAGCTTCGCCCGGTCGGGGCGATATGGTGGCCGTCGGCGAACTCGCGGATGCAGCCGCCGTGCAATGACCATTCGTTGAGGTCGCCCATCATCACAGTCGGCATACGTCGCCTGCGGCGGCGTATATGCTCGATGATCGCGCGCACCTGCCGCCGGCGCCACAGTCCCGACAGGTCGAGATGCATGCCGACGACGCGCAGCTCCTGCCCGGCGACGTGCAGTTCGGCCATCACCGCGCCGCGCGGCTCGAGCGTCGGCAGGCTGATCGGCTCATAATCGGCGATCTCGACCGATTGCCGGATCAAGATGGCGTTGCCGTGCCAGCCGATCCCGCCCGGCCGTATGTCGAACGGCACCGCGCGATATTCGCCCTGCTTGATCAATTCGGTGGGCAAGGCGCTCTGCCGCGCGCCGAAGCGGCGATCGGCCTCCTGCAGCGCGACGATGTCGGCCTGTACTTCGTGCAGCACCTCCAGGATGCGGTCGGGCCGGCGTCGGCGATCGGTGCCTAGACCTTTTCTTATATTGTAGCTGGCGACGGTGATCATCTTCTGCCTTTGCATCCGATCACATAACAAAAAAAGGGCCGATGGGTTGCCCCACCGGCCCAGTGCGTTCGCAGGAGGAACGCGGTGAGGGGCCGCCCCTTGCGGGACAGCCCCAATTCGAAATCAGTAGTTGTAGGCGCGCTCGCCATGCTCGGCGAGGTCGAGACCCTCGAGCTCGACTTCGACCGAAGGACGCAGACCGATGGTCTTGTCGATGACGAAGAAGAGGATCGCCGAGACACCGCCCGACAGCACAAGCGTGAGGCCGACGGCCTTGAGCTGGGTGATGACCTGACCGGCCATGTCGTAGGTGCCCGCGACCGCCGGGAAGACGGTATAGTCGAACCAGCCCTGACCACCGAGCGCCGGATCGGCGACGATGCCGGTGCCGATCGCGCCGATGATGCCGCCGACGCAGTGGATGCCGAACACGTCGAGCGTATCGTCATAGCCGAGCTTGTTCTTCACCGTGGTGACGAAGAAGAAGCAGACGACCGTGGCGACTGCGCCGAGGATGATCGAGGTGACCGGAGCGGCGAAACCAGCCGCCGGGGTGATCGCGACGAGGCCGGTGACGGCGCCCGACGCCGCACCCAGGAGCGACGGCTTGCCATGAACGAACTGTTCGACCAGGGCCCAGGCCAGCGCCGCAGCGGCGGTGGCGACGAAGGTGTTGATGAAGGCGACCGCGGTCACGCCGTTGGATTCGAGGTTCGAACCAGCGTTGAAACCGAACCAGCCGATCCACAGCAGCGAGGCGCCGATCATGGTCATGGTCAGCGAGTGCGGCGGCATCGGCTCTTTCTTGTAGCCGGTGCGCTTGCCGAGGACGAGACAGCCGGCGAGGCCAGCGATACCCGCGTTGATGTGAACGACAGTGCCGCCCGCGAAGTCGAGCGCGCCCCAGCTGTAGAGCAGACCGGCGTCGCTCGGGGTGTCGGACAGGAAGTCCGGGCCCGCCCAGTACCACACCATGTGCGCCATCGGGAAATAGACGATGGTCAGCCACAGCACGACGAACAGCATCAGCGGCCAGAATTTGACGCGCTCCGCGAAGGCGCCGACGATCAGCGCCGGCGTGATGCAGGCGAAGGTCATCTGGAACACCACGAAGGCATATTCCGGAATGTAGACGTTGTTCGAGAAGGTCGCGGCATAGGTCGATGCGTTGACGCCCGCGAGGAATGCCTTCGAGAAACCGCCGAAGAAGTGGTTGTCGCCACCCGAGGTGAAGGCCATCGAATAGCCCCAGCCGACCCAGACCAGCGCGGCGATCGAGACGATCGCGAGCACCTGCATGAGCACCGACAGCATGTTCTTGGTGCGGACGAGACCGCCGTAGAACAGCGCGAGGGCGGGAACCGACATCATCAGGACCAGCGCGGCCGAGACGAGCATCCAGGTGGTGTCGCCCTTGTTGACCATGCCGGCCTGCGCCGCCGCGTCAGGGGCCTTGACGAGATCCTGCGCCCAGGCGGGCGCCGCGACCAGCGCGGTGAGGGCAAGCGTGCCGAGGCCCGTTGCCAGCTTATTGTAAAGCTTCATGTTTCCCCCTTCTATCAGAGCGCGACGTCGTCGGTCTCGCCGGTGCGGATCCGCACCGCCTGCGCGACGTCGAGGACGAAGATCTTGCCGTCGCCGATCGCGCCGGTGTTGGCCGACTGCTGGATCGCCTCGACGACCCGGCCCGCCAGATCGTCGGTGGTGGCCACCTCGACCTTGATCTTCGGAACCATGTTGGTGCTGTACTCGGCCCCACGGTAGATTTCCGTCTGGCCCTTCTGCCGCCCGAAGCCCTTGACCTCGGTAACGGTCATGCCCTGCACACCCAGGCCGGACAGTGCTTCGCGCACTTCGTCCAGCTTGAACGGCTTGATGATGGCAATGACGAGTTTCATTCTGCCTCCCTCTTTTAAGCCCGATTGTGCATCGCAATAAGCGTGCCAATTCCGTGACCGCTTGGATTCACAGGCTTAAATTTCGGAGGCGCTAAAAAGCGGGCAAAACGACTCGGGGCGCTTTGATTAAAAGTTAAGCCCTGCCCGTTTTTTGGGCAGGCGGTTGCTACCAGCCCTTGCTCATTTCGATGGCAGCGGCCTCGCCGGGGCGGTCAGCGCGGCCAAGCGCGGCATTACGCGCGGGGAACCGCCCATATTGCGCGATCATGTCATGATGCTTGCGCGCGAAGCCCAGCGAATTGGCGTTACCGAGCGCCGTGAACAGCGCGAGCGAGCGCTGCTGATCGGCCAGCACCTCGCTGTGCTGGAACGGCATATAGAGGAAGCTGAGTTGATCGGCGGTCATGTCGGCCTCAAGGCCGCGGTCGAGCGCGCCCCTGGCGATGGCAAGCGCGAGCGGATCGGTCGAGAAGGCGTCGGCATGTCCGCGGAACATGTTGCGCGGGAATTGATCGAACAGGATCACCCCCGCCACCGCCTCCTCCGCCGAGCCGAGGAAACTTTCCGGCACGCGGCTGCGCCATTCCTCCCACAGCGGCTGGAAGCGCTCGATGATCGCCGCATCGGTTGCTTCTGAACGGGTCCACCAGCGGTCGGGGCCGATCTCGTCGAACCAGAAGCCGAGGATATCGGCGGTGCCTTCGTCGGAGGGAGTCATCAACGAACCTTTCGCGGGGCCTTCCCCACCAACGCGCGAATATCGTCGATGTTCTCCCGTACCGAGCGGCGGCCGATCGCGATCAGCTCGTCGGCCTTGGTGAAATCGTGGATCTCGATATGACCGACCGGCAGGGTCAGCCCCAGGTCGGGCGGATCGAGTGCGAGCGAATGACGGGCAAGCTCGGCCATCAACAGCATCGTCGACGCGCGGACCACCGCCATCGAATTGTGCGACCGCTTCGGTGCGTTGCGGATCGCGGTGGCGACGCGGCGGCCATGATAGTCGCCCTGCAGGTTGATCGAGAGCACCGGCAGCTTGGGGGCGATCTGCCGTGCCGCCGCGACCGGCACCGGCATCACCACCCCGCCGTCGACCATGAAATGCCCATCATATTGCACCGGGCGGAACAGGCCGGGGATCGCGATCGACGCCATCACCGCCGAACTGATCGGGCCATGGTCGATCACGACCGGCTTGCCGGTGACGAGGTCGGTCGCGACCACCGCGCAGGGAATCCACAGGTCGCGGAACTGGAGGTCGCCGAGATGGATGTTGAGGTCACGCAATATGCCGCGCCCGCCCAGCATCGCGCCGGGCCGCAGATGAAAATCGAGATAAGACAGCACGCGCAGCCAGTTGGCCGACCGCGCGATCTTCTCGAGCTGGTCGAGCCGGTTGGCGGCGAGGCAGACCGCCGCGAGCGCCCCGATCGAGGTGCCCGCCGCCGCCCGGACGGCGACCCCCTCTTCCTGCAATTCGCGCAAGACGCCGATATGCGCCCAGCCGAGCGCGGCACCGCCACCGAGCGCTACGGCAATGGGCATCGCGTTTCTGGTCCCGCTCCGAGAGACTTCGCTCTCACACCATAGCCGCTCATCCTGAGGAGGAAACCGAGCGAAGGCGAAGGCTCAGTTTCGAAGGACCCTTCGAGACGCCACTTCGACAAGCTCAGTGGCTCCTCAAGATGAGCGGGGAGACCTATCATGGTCGTTTACGCCGCGGTCCCGCCCACCGTCAGCGCGGAGATCATTACCGTGGGCTGGCCGACCCCGGCAGGGACCGACTGGCCGCCCTTGCCGCAGATGCCGACGCCTTCGTCGAGCGCCATGTCGTTGCCGATCGCGGTGACCTTGGTGAGGACCGAGGGACCGTCGCCGATCAGGGTCGCGCCCTTGATCGGCACCGTCAGTTTGCCGTTCTCGATCTTGTACGCCTCGGTGCAGGAGAAGACGAACTTGCCGCTGGTGATGTCGACCTGTCCGCCGCCAAAGCTCTTGGCATAGATGCCGTTCTTCGCCCGGGAGATGATCTCTTCGGGATCGTCATTGCCGCCATACATGAAGGTGTTGGTCATGCGCGGCATCGGTGCATGGGCATAGCTTTCGCGGCGGCCGTTGCCGGTGGGCTCAACCCCCATCAGCCGCGCATTGAGCCGGTCGTGGATATAGCCCTTGAGGATGCCGTCCTCGATCAGGACGTTGCACTGGGTCGGCGTGCCCTCGTCATCGATGGTCAGCGATCCGCGCCGGTCGGCGATCGATCCGTCATCGACCACGGTAACGCCGGGGGCGGCGACCCGCTCGCCGATCCGGCCGGAAAAGGCCGAGGTGCCCTTGCGGTTGAAATCACCTTCGAGGCCATGGCCGATCGCCTCATGCAGCAGCACCCCGGGCCAGCCGGGGCCGCACACCACGGTCATCTCGCCCGCAGGTGCCGCGACCGCATCGAGATTGACGATCGCCTGGTGGAGCGCCTCGTCGATCGCGCGGTTCCACTGCGCGGGTTCGAACAGCCGGTCGTAGAGATAGCGGCCGCCCATGCCGAAGAAGCCGGTCTCGCGCCGGCCATTCTGTTCGACCACCACCGAGACGTTGAGGCGAACGAGCGGGCGGACGTCGAAGGCGGTGAAGCCGTCGGGGCGGACGATCTCGACCACGCTCCACGATCCCGACAGGCCGACCGAGACCTGCTGCACGCGCGGATCGCGGGCGCGGGCGGCGGCGTCGATCTCCTGGCACAGCGCGACCTTCTTCGCGAAGGGGATCAGGCCGAGCGGATCGTCGCCGGTGTAAAGCTTGCTGTTGGTACGGCGAGGGGCGGGGGCGCGGCTGCCCTTGGCCGGATCGAGGAGGGTCATCGTCTCGCCCGCGCGGAGGATCGCGGCCTCGCTCAGCTCATTGGCATGGGCGAAGGCGGTCGTCTCCCCCGACACGCCGCGCAGCCCGAAGCCTGCCTGCGTCGTATAGTCGGCAGTCTTGAGACGCCCATCGTCGAAGCCGAAGCTCTCCGACGTCAGATATTGCAGATAGAGTTCGCCATCGTCGCACCCCTTGAGCGTCTGCGCTGTGAGGCGCAGCGCGGCGTCCGGGTCAAGCGCGTCGCGATAAAGGAAATGGCGGGGGTCTGCGGGCTGAATGATCATGCGCCCGATATAGGGCGGCGCGGCGGAGACCCAATAGCTTTATTTACCCACTGACCCGTCAAAACCTAGTGGTGCGCGTCGCCGCCGCCTTCGAGGACGAAGCGCCGGTCGCAATAGCCGCAGTCGGCATAGCCGATGTCGGGATCGATTTCGATGAACACGCGCGGATGGCCGAGCGCCGCGCCGCCGGGAATGTCGCTCGCACCGTCACAGGTGACGCGGGTCGAGGTGACAGTGACGGTTTCGGGGGCGGATGGCTGCGTGCTCATGCGCGCCGATTAGCAAGCGCGCGGGAATCAAGCAATGCAGAGTCGCGCGATCTCAGCGGCGCCCGCCGAAGCGGCTATTTTCGAAAGCGACGGCGACCGATCCGGTTTCGCCGACCGGCGCGACCGCCGATCCGAAGACGCCGCGCGTGCCGTTGGTGCCGATCATCATGCCGATCTGGCCATGGATCTGCCGCCCTGTCCCGTTGATCACGGGCTCGCCGATCGCCCCGGCGTTGCGCGCGGCGGCGGCTTCGAGAACGCGCTCCTTCGCCTCGGGGCTCAGCGAGACCACCGTCTCCTCCGCGCAGGCCGCCGAAGCGGCGAGCAGCGCAGCGAGCGCAAAAGCATATCCGGCGCGGGCGCGATGTGCTGTCATGAGGACGCAATGCTACTGGGAACGTGAAGCGCGCGTGAACGATATTTATCAACGGCCGGTGAAGCTGTGGTTTGACGGCGGTTGCCGCCCCAATCCGGGTCCGATCGAGACCGCCGTGGTGCTGCGCGGCGTGGCCGACATCAGGCGCGGCGCGGAGACCGGCGGCAACGAGCGGGCCGAATGGCTGGCGCTGTTTCACGCGCTGGAGATCGCCGCCGCGCATGCCCTGTGCGACATCATCCTGATCGGCGACTCGCTGTCGGTGATCCGGCAGGCGAGCGGGGTGCAGCGCGGCGAGGTCCTCCACATCGAAAGATTCCGCGCACTGGCACAGGACTTCGACCGGGTCCGCCTGCGCCATGTCGGCCGCTCGCACAACCTCGCGGGCACGGCGCTGGAACGGGCACGCTGGGGCCGTTGAAGACAAGGCTGTACCGATGCCCGCAACGATCTTCTTTCTTTGCACAGCCGTCTGCCACCCGCTATGCCCCGCGCCATGAGCGACGCAGCGATCAGCATCCGGGGCCTCTCCAAGATCTACAAGGGCGGCAAACAGGCCCTGTTCGACGTCGATCTGGATATTCCGCGCGGGCAGATTTTCGGCCTGCTCGGGCCGAACGGCGCGGGCAAGTCGACGACGATCAACATCCTGGCGGGGCTGGTCAACAAGACCGCCGGGCATGTCGACATCTGGGGCTTCGACATCGACAAGGACCCGCGCAACGCCAAGGCGTCGATCGGGATCGTGCCGCAGGAGATCGTGTTCGATCCCTTCTTCACGCCGCGCGAGACGCTCGACAATCAGGCGGGCTTCTATGGCGTGCCGAAGCACAAGCGCGTGACCGAAGAACTGCTGCGCGCCGTCCACCTGTTCGACAAGGCCGATGCCTATGCGCGCTCGCTGTCGGGGGGCATGAAGCGCCGCCTGCTCGTCGCCAAGGCGATGGTCCATTCGCCACCGGTGCTGATCCTCGACGAGCCGACCGCAGGCGTCGACGTCGAGCTGCGCCAGCAGCTGTGGGAATATGTCCGCGAACTCAATGCGGGCGGCGTCACCGTCGTGCTGACCACCCATTATCTGGAAGAAGCCGAGGAGCTGTGCGACCGGATCGCGATCATCAACCATGGCCGCGTCATCGCCAACCAGCCGACCCGCGAGCTGGTGGGCATGGCGCAGGAGAAGGCGGTGTCGGTGACAGTCGACCGCGATCTCGACGCGCCGATCGACGCGGTCTGCTTCGACAAGGTCGAATTGAAGGGCAGCCGCACGCTCGTCATCACCTATGCCAAGGACAAGGTGAACGCGGGCGAGGTGCTGGCCGCCGTGCAGAAGGAAGGTCTGGGGATCGTCGATGTGTCGACCCAGGAAGCCGATCTGGAGGATGTGTTCCTGAACCTCACGCGCCAGGCCGATGGCCGCCTATAATTTCGATGTCGTCGTGATTGGCTCGGGCGCCGCGGGGCTGACCGCGGCGCTCAACCTGGCCGATCGCTTCAAGGTGGGCGTGCTCGCCAAGGCGGGCATTTCCGACGGGTCGACCGCCTGGGCGCAGGGCGGCATCGCCGCCGTGCTCGAGCCCGGCGACACCTTTGAATCGCACATCGAGGACACGATGATCGCCGGCGCGGGGCTCAACGACCGCAAGGCCGTCGAGTTCGTCGTCGAACATGCGCCCCTGGCGATCGAGAAACTCGCCGCGCTGGGCGTGCCGTTCAACCCCGGCGGGCGTGAAGGTGCGGACGACCGCTGGCACCTGACCCGCGAGGGCGGGCACAGCCACCGCCGCATCGTCCATGTCAACGACGCCACCGGACAGGCGGTGCAGATCGCGCTGGAAAAGGCAGCGAAGGCGCATCCGAACATCACCCTGTTCCCCGACCGCGCCGCGATCGACCTGATCACCAGCCGCCATGGCGAACGCTATTCGGGCGATGGCCATGTCTGGGGCGTCTATGCGGTCGACCGCGCGAGCGGCCAGATCGAGACCTTCACCGGCAAGGCGACGGTGCTGGCCAGCGGCGGGGCAAGCCGCGCCTATCTCTTCTCGACATCGCCGCGCGGCGCGACCGGCGACGGCATCGCGATGGCGTGGCGCGCGGGCTGCCGCGTCTCCAACATGGAGTTCATGCAGTTCCACCCGACCTGCCTCTACAATCTGGAGGTCAAGAATTTCCTGATCACAGAGGCGATGCGCGGCGAAGGCGGACAGCTCAAGCTGCCGACCAACGGACGCCGCTTCATGCCGCGCTTCGACAAGCGCGCCGAGCTCGCCCCGCGCGACATCGTGGCGCGCGCTATCGACCATGAGATCAAGCGGCTCGGCCTCGACTATGTCCATCTCGACATCAGCCACAAGCCGCCCGAATTCGTGATCGAGCATTTTCCGACGATCCACGCCAAGCTGCTGACCCTGGGCATCGACATCACCAAGCAGCCGATCCCGATCGTCCCCGCCGCGCATTACACCTGCGGGGGCGTGGTAATCGATCTCGACGGCCGCACCGACCTGCCGGGCCTCTACGCGGCGGGCGAAGTAACCCAGTCGGGGCTGCACGGCGCGAACCGCCTCGCCTCCAACTCGCTGCTCGAATGCTTCGTGTTCGGCGACGCCGCGGCAGAGCATATCAAGGCCAATTTCGCCGATATGCCCGCTCCGCCGCCGATCCGCCCCTGGGACGAGAGCCGCGTCACCGATTCGGACGAGGAGGTGATCGTCCAGCACAACTGGCGCGAGATCCGGCGCTTCATGTGGGACTATGTCGGCATCGTGCGGACCACCAAGCGGCTCGAGCGCGCCGCGCACCGCGTCGCGCTGCTGCGGCAGGAAGTCGCCGACTATTACGGCAATTTCCGCGTGACCCCGGATCTGCTCGAGCTGCGTAACCTCGTCGAGGTCGCCGACCTGATCGTCCGCTCGGCGCTCCACCGCAAGGAGAGCCGGGGCTTGCATTACACGATGGACTATCCCGACCTGCTGGACGAGGCGAAGGATACTATTCTCGTTCCTTGAAGGACGGACTCAGGCCCGCTCCATGCCGCGCAGTTCGGTAACAGGCGCGCGCGCCGAGACCCCATCGATCAGCAGCCGCGCCGCGATCCAGCGTTCGCGGCCGATGTGCGCCTTGATCCGCGCGAGCAGGCGAACGACCGCCGGACGGTAACTGTCCCAATGCGCCGGAATGTCGAGATTGGCGCAACGCGCGACATGGGCGCGATATTCGTCGCCCAGCGCGATGCACTCCGCCTTCATCTGCTCGGCCAGCCGTGCCTTGTCGAGCGGACCGTTGCGGATGATCGGATCGAACAGTTCGTAATGCTTGAACATCTGATAGGCGCCCAGCACCCGCGTCAGCTCCCACCGCGCCTGGCTGAGCCGGCCCTGGTCGGGCCGGGCATGCGGCGCCAGCAGCACGTCGCCGCGGCTTATGATTTCCAGGGCCTTGGCCTGATGTTCGTCCAGGCGGGACAGCAAGGGGTGGTGATGTGCAGTCATGTCACTGCGCTGGACCGATAAGGTGACCGAGATATTACCGAGCCGCCCCGACCGGACGAACTTGCGACCAAGGTCTATGATCGGAGCGCCGGAGCATTGCTGCATCCCGCATCTCCCGGTCATCGTGATCAGACCTGCAATCGTTACCATTCTGCAACCAATGATAGGATATCACGCGAGTCGCAGGAGAGATCATTGCAGATCACCGTGGACAACAGCACATCCAATTTCTGGCAGCGGCTCGGCGCGCCGTTGATCGCGCTGGTCGGCACGCTGCTCGTCTGCGTCTTCGCGCTATTCTACTGGCTGACCCTCCAGCAGGATCGCTTGAGCATCGCCCAGGAGCAGCAGCTCACATCGGCGGCGCTCAGTGCACGGGTGGAGTTTCTCCGCCGCAATCTCGGCGACTATGCGGTGTGGGACGA
Source organism: Sphingomonas sp. Root710 (assembly GCF_001429065.1). GTDB lineage: Bacteria > Pseudomonadota > Alphaproteobacteria > Sphingomonadales > Sphingomonadaceae > Rhizorhabdus. Next base: position 54,650 of record NZ_LMIB01000017.1, on the reverse strand, counting down.
CATCGTCCACAACCTGATCGAAAAGCGTGACTACGACTGGGCCGATGCGAATATCGGCCCCTATCTCTTCACCATGCAGGGCTATGATTATACGCTGGTGCTCGATGGTCATGGCGAGGCCGTCTATGCCTCGGCCGGCAATAAGCGGACATCGCGGCTGCTGGCCCGGATCGACGACGGCGCGCTCGGCCGGCTGATCGCGGCGCTGGCACGTCAGCCTGGTACGGACCGCCGCAAGGTAGTGCTCGCCAGAATCGACGGCATCCCCGCCTTGCTGGGCGCTGCGGCGATCATACCGAGCACGCCCGGAGCGAAACTCCCCCCGCCCCATTATCTGGTCCTGATCAAGAAGCTGGATAGTTCCGTGATGGAGGCCTTGAGCCGCGACTATGCCTTGCGCGGCCTACGCATCGCCGGCCCGAACGTCTCCGACGGGCCGGGCATGGCGCTGTTGACCGATGACGGCCGATCGATCGGCAAGCTCATGTGGATTCCCCTCGGCCCCGGCAGCAAGCTCCGGTCGCTCGCCTGGCCGCTCCTCATGACGCTGTCGCTGATCGCGGCAGGCGGGGTCTGGCTCCTGCTGCGCCAGAGCTGGGTGTCCGTCAAGGCGCGGGCCGAGGCACAGGCTGAGGCGCTGGACAGCGCGCGTCAGGCCGCCGACGCCAATCAAAGGCTCGTCGACGCCGAAAAGGAACGTCAGCGGGCGCTGGAAAAGGCGGTGGCAGCGGCGCGCGAGGAAAATGCCGTCCTGAATGCCGCGGCCGAGCGCGAACGGGCGCTGGCCCGGCAGGCGGAAGCCCGCTCGCTCAACAACGCCGCCGATCATCTCGAGGACGAAATCGGCACGGTGGCATCCGCGCTGGCGATAGCCGCCGGCGCGCTGGAGGAAACCGCCGAGGCGGTGCGCCGGACAGCCGAGATGTCCAGCCGTTCGGCAAGCGATGTCGCCACCGCCAGCCACCAGACGCGCACCCATCTCGAAGAAATTGTCCCTGAAGCGAGTGCGCTCGCCAATTCGATGGCCGATGTCCGATCGAATATGGCGACTGCCGTGGAGGCGGTCTCCCAAGCCCGCGACGAAGCGCGGGTCGCGGTGGTGCGCATGTCCGATCTCACAAAGGCCGTCGATCAGATAGGGGGCATCGTCGGTGCGATCGGCGAGCTGACGAGCCAGACCAACCTGCTTGCGCTCAATGCGGCGATCGAAGCGGCGCGGGCCGGATCGGCGGGACATGGCTTCGCGGTGGTCGCCGACGAAGTGCGGCGGCTCGCCGCGCACACCGGCGATCTCCTGACGCAGATCGATCAGCAGGTCCAGGCGATACGCTCCACCAGCCAGGAGTCGGAACGAATCACCATGCGGGTCGGATCGCTGCTCGGACCGGCGGTCGACGCGTCGGCGAACATCGCCTCAGCGATCGACCGGCAAAATCAATCGATCGATGCGATGGGCGTCAGCTTCCAAAGGGTAACGCAGGTCGCGGCCGATCTCGTCACCCTGTCCACCCTCGCCGACGATGCCGCGCGCGAAGGTTTCGCGGCGGCCGATGTGGTGAAATCCACCGCAAGCGGCGTCGCCGACGAATCGGTGCGGCTCAATGGCGCGGTCGTCGATGTGCAATATCGCCTGCGGGGCCAAGCGAAAGACGAGGTCGACAAGGCGGCATAGCCTACCTTGGACAAGCGCTCTGCCATGGACTAGGGCCATCCGATGCAATCGGCGATCCGCGCATTTTTGAGAACTGAGGCCGGAGGCGGCATCGTCCTGATCATGACCGCGGCAACGGCGCTGGTTGCTGCGAATAGCCCGGCGGCTGAGCTCTATTTCGGCCTGCTTCATAAGAAGGCTGGCCCGCTCAGCCTGCTGCACTGGATCAACGACGCGCTCATGGCGCTCTTCTTCCTGCTCGTCGGGCTCGAAATAAAGCGCGAGTTCGTCGGTGGTCATCTGGCCAGCTGGTCCGATCGGCTGCTGCCGTTCCTCGCCGCGGCGGCGGGGATGGCGGTGCCTGCGCTGGTCTATACCGCGTTCACCGGGGGCACGCCGGGGCTGGCGCGCGGCTGGGCGATCCCGACCGCCACCGACATCGCCTTTGCGATCGGTGTGCTCGCACTGCTGGGTTCGCGTGCACCCGCGTCACTGAAGCTCTTCCTGACTACGGTTGCGATCGTCGACGACATGGGCGCGGTCGCGATCATCGCGCTCGCCTATACGCCTGCGATCAACGGGGCGGCGCTACTGGCGGCCGCGATCATCTTCGCAGCAATGCTGGGGCTCGGCCGCCTGGGGGTTCGCCGCCTGCCGCCCTACCTGCTGCTCGCCGCCGCATTGTGGGGCGCGGTGCTGCTGTCCGGGGTGCATGCGACGATCGCCGGGGTGCTCGCCGCCTTCGCCATTCCGATCGGCAGCGGAGACCGGTCGCCGCTCCACCGGCTCGAACATGCGCTCCACCCCTGGGTCGCCTTCGGCATCGTGCCGCTTTTCGGCTTCGCCAATGCGGGCGTTTCCTTCGCCGGAGTCGGACTGGCCGACATCGTCCGGCCCCTGCCGCTCGGCATCGCGCTGGGCCTGTTCCTGGGCAAGCAACTGGGAATCTTCGGCAGCGTCCGCCTGGCGGTGGCGCTCGGGATTGCTCAGCGGCCAAACGGCGCGACCTGGGTCCAGGTCTATGGCGTGGCGTTGCTCTGCGGGATCGGCTTCACGATGAGCCTCTTCATCGGCGGCCTCGCCTTCCACGATCCGCTGCTCGGCGACGAGGTCAAGATCGGCGTGCTCGGGGGATCGTTGCTTTCGGCGATCTGCGGCTATGTGCTGCTCCGCTTTTCCGCGGCGGCCCGGCAGGCGAAATAAGACCTATTTCAGCTTGTCCTTCAGCCCCTTGAGTGCGGCGAACGGACCGGTGACGATCTCGTCCTCCGACAGAACGCCCGCCGCCTTCAGTATCTCATCGGCATCGGCCGCGCGAGGGAAGGGATCGAGGCTCAGCGCGAGCGTCTCGGCCACCGCCTCGCCAAGGTCGACCATGCCGCCTGCATAGTCGATCGTGTCGAAATCCTCGGCGTCGAGCTCGATCTCCTCGGCGGTCTCCTGCCCCTCGGGCACGAAGCGCAGACTGAACGCCTCGTCGATCTCGGCCGGCACCGGCGCGCCGCTGGCGACGCAGGCCTGCGCGACCGACGCCTTCACCCGGCCCTCGGCGAGGACGAGATCGCCCTCGCGGCGCAGCGTGGCATCGGCGCTCAGTGAATAGAGTGCGATCAGCGCGAAGCGCTCGGCGAGCGCCGCACGCTCGGCCTCTTCCGCCACGATCGACAGCGCGCGGCCGCCTTCGCCCAGCGTGTCGATGCGCACCGGCCGGGAGAATTCGGGAATCATCCGCCGATCCCGTTGGCGCGCAGCGCGGCCCAGTCGGTCTTATCCAGCCGCGCCTTGATCGCGCGCATCCGTCCGGCAACCAGCGTGGGCTGCGCGTCCGGCCCGGGTTCGCCCCGCCACAGATTGCGGACCAGCGCCTCTTCCAGCACCGCACCCTGGCCGATCGCCTCGCGATATGCGGTGAGCCGCCCGCCCATCGCGGCGATCATGTTGCCGATATGCTTGCCGACGACGACGTCACCGATGCCGAGCTGGCGAAGCTGGCCGTCCATGTCGTCGATGAACACCTCGGTCAGCCGCGCGCTGGGCTCGCGCCCGGCATTGCCCTCGGCCTCGGCGCGGACGATCACCAGAGACAGGATCGCCGCGATCATGTCGAACCGGCCGTCGAGCGTGTCGGGCACGCCCATCTCGGCGTACCAGGCAGGATCGCGGGCCTCGGTCACTACCGAATTGTAGAGCGGGATCAGAACCTCGCGGGGATCGGGACCGATGCCGAAAAGCGTCTTCAAGAAATTCACGTCGAATCCTCACACCCGTTCAGCGGGTATCAAGCGCTGCCCTTTATATAGTGCGCGCGCATCTTGCCACTGGGTAGGGCCTGCGCATATTGAGGCGGAGCGCGCGGGCCATCCCACGTGTACGTGTTTCAAGGAGATGTCGATGCCCCGGACCCTGTTGCGATCGGCGGCCCTCGCCGGAACGATCGCCATATTGGGCCTGACCGCCGGCTGCTCGCGCACCCGCGACCATAAGGGCTATGTCGTCGACACCACCCTGATCGAGACGGTCGCGCCCGGCATCGACAACCGCGAATCGGTCGCCCGTACGCTCGGCCGCCCAAGCTTCGCAGGGCAGTTCGACAAGGATCGCACCTGGTACTATGTCGCCCGCGACACCCGGCAGATCGGCTTCCAGACGCCGAAACCGGTCGCACAGACCGTTCTCGCGGTACATTTCGACGACAAGGGCAATGTTGCCGCAGTCGAGCGCACCGGCATGGAGAAGATCGCCCATGTCTCGCCTTATGGCGACAAGACTCCGACCCTTGGCAGCAAGCGCGGCTTCTTCCGCGAGCTGTTCGGAAATATCGGTCGCGTGGGCTCGGTCGGTCAGGCCGGCGGCACGGCGGATAATCCGAACTGAGGCTGAGGCCTCAGTTCTTTTTTGTCAGCCCTCAGACGCCGGGCGGCCAGCATCCGCTGGCCTTGGCTTCCTCGCAATAAGCTCGGGCCGGCGTTGGCGCTTGGGGAGCCTGTCGGCTCCATTGTGACATCTCCACGTCATCCCCACGGGCCCTGGAATCTCACTTTCCCTTATCTTCCCTCTTGCTTCAGCGGGCGGGCCAGCAGGGCCCTAACCACATCGTCGACCTTCGCCGCGCCGGTGAGCAGCGCGCAAACTGCGTCGACGATCGGCATGTCGACCCCCACCGCCCTGGCGGCCTCGGCCAGGACCGGCGCGGTCGACGCGCCTTCCGCAACCGTGCGGCGGTCGTTGAGCAGGTCGGCAGGGGGGATGCCCTGCCCCAGCCCCTTGCCGAGCGAGAAGTTGCGCGAACTGGTCGAAGAGCAGGTGAGGACGAGATCGCCCAGCCCGGACAGACCCGCCAGCGTCTCGGCCCGTGCGCCGCGCGCCAGGCCGAAGCGCGTCATCTCCGCGAAGCCACGGCTGATCAGCGCGGCGCGCGCATTCTGGCCCAGCCCCGCGCCTTCGACCACACCGCAGGCGATAGCCAGAACGTTCTTGACCGCGCCGCCGATCTCCGCGCCGACCACGTCCTGCGACAGATAGGGCCGGAACCCCGGTCGGCGAAGCCGTTCGGCGAGCGCCAGCCCGACTTCCTCGTCGCCGCAGGCCAGCGTGATCGCGGTCGGCTGGCCCGCCGCCACCTCATGCGCGAAGGTCGGCCCCGACAGCACCGCGATCGGCGCGCCCGGCGCAGCCTTCTCCGCGACTTCGGACATGAGCAGGCGGCTGCCCGCCTCAATCCCCTTGGCGCACAGCACCAGCGGCCGCCTCGACGCGGGCAGGCCGGCCAGCACCGATCCCAAGAACTGCGCGGGGACCACGACGACCAGCGCGTCGCAATTGTCGAGCGCGGCGAGGTCGCCGGTCGCGACGATCTTTTCGCTCAGCGGCAGGACCGGCAGGAAAAGCGGGTTGTTATGCGTGCCGTTGATCGCCTCGACCACCTCGGGCTCGCGTGCCCACAGCAGCACGTCCGATCCGTCGCTGGCGATCACCTGCGCCATCGCCGTGCCCCACGCGCCGCCGCCGATCACGCCCAGCTTATTTAGGGGCAGCGTCTCCAGCTTCATCGTCATGCCTTCACCCCGGCGCCGCGCGCCTTTTCCGCCGTCGGATCGAGCGGCCAACGCGCCCGCGCGGGAACATCCATATCGTCGATCATCCCCGCCGCGAAGCGCTCCGCGCCCGCCCAGGCGATCATCGCGCCATTGTCGGTGCACAGCCACAGCGGCGGCGCGGCGAAGGCAAGGCCCGAGCGCTCCGCCAATCCCGACAACGCTCCGCGCACCGCCTGATTCGCCGCGACCCCGCCCGCGACGACCAGCGCGGTCGCGCCATCGGCGATATCGATCGCGCGGGTGGTGCGGTCGATCAGGCAGTCGACCACTGCCTGCTGGAAGGAAGCGGCGATGTCCTCCGGCTTGTAGATGGCGGCGTCGCGGGCGCGCAGCACCGCGCTCTTCAGCCCCGCGAAGGAGAAATGCGGCTCCGCGCTGCCGGCCAGCGGACGCGGCAGCGGCACCGCCTTCGCATCGCCCAGCCGCGCCGCGGCCTCGACGGCCGGGCCGCCGGGAAAGCCGAGCCCGAGCAGCTTGGCGGTCTTGTCGAACGCCTCGCCCGCGGCATCGTCGATCGTCGTCGCGAGGCGGCGGTAGTCGCCCACCCCGCGCACCAGCAGCAACTGGCAATGGCCGCCCGACACGAGCAGCAGCAGATAGGGAAAGGCGAGCGAGCGATCGGCCAGGCGCGGCGAAAGCGCATGGCCCTCGAGATGGTTGACCGCGATCAGCGGCTTGTTCGCGGCATGGGCGAGCGCCTTACCGGTGATCAGCCCGACCATCACCCCGCCGATCAGCCCCGGCCCCGCGGTCGCGGCGATCGCGTCGACATCCGCGAGGGTCACCCCCGCATCGGCCAGCGCGCCTTCGACCAGCGGCGTCGCCATCTCGACATGCGCGCGCGCCGCTAGTTCAGGCACCACCCCGCCAAATGGGCGGTGTGCCTCCTCCTGCCCGGCAAGGCGATGCGCCAGCACCTTGCCGTCGCTGGTCACCAGCGCGGCGGCGGTTTCGTCGCAGCTTGATTCGATACCGAGGATCAGGGCCATGGCGCGCCTGTAGGCGATGCCGCAGAAAATGTTAACCTTGCCGCGCTAGCGCAGGAGAATGGCTGGCTATGTCCCCGGCGGATCGATCGACAGGCGCGCCGCGCAGGGCGCGGCGCGTTGGGGCGCATCTTCTCCCCTCCCGCGTGCGGGAGGGGCCGGGGGTGGGCCGGCTGGACGCATCGTCGGCGTATATCTCGGGCCGGAGAGCCCACCCCTAGCCGCTCCCGCACGCGGGAGGGGAATATATGCGGTGCTCACCCGCCGCGTCCCCGCGACGATCCTGTTTGCGCTTCCGGTCGGCTGGCTCGCTTATGACCTGCTGCTGCTCTGCCGCTTCATAGGGCTCAACCATCCCGCGCTCCATGCGGCCTGGGCTATGCTGACCGCGGGCCTGTTCTGGCTGGCGACCCTGCCACGCCGCCGCGATCTGCAAGACGGGCCGACCGTCGCGACATTGCTCGCCTGCCTCGGCATCGCCAGTTTGCTGATGCTGTTGGGCGGCGAGGGGCGCTTCTTCTACGCCAACCCCGACTGGCAGGTGCGCGACGCGGTGCTGCGCGACATGCGCATCCACCCCTGGCCGTTCGTCTACGCCTCGGGCGACATGCTGCGCGCGCCGATCGGCATGTATCTGGTCCCGGCGCTGGCCGGGAAAGCCTTCGGCCAGACGGGGGCGGACCTTGCCCTGCTCGGGCAGAACAGCCTGTTGTTGGGCACGCTGCTGGCCCTCGGATCGACGCTGTTCGCAAGCCTGCCCAGGCGGCTCATCGCGCTCGCGGTCTTCCTCGCCTTCAGCGGCCTCGACGTGCTCGGTCAGCTCAAGGTCGGCCATGTGCCGGTCCCGACCGCGCATCTGGAGGGCTGGGGGCCGACGCAATTCTCCTCGACGATCACCCTTGCCTTCTGGGTGCCGCCCCACGCCATCGCAGGCTGGTTCGGTGCACTCGGCTTCCTGCTGTGGCGGGTCGAACGGCTCGGCCTCGGCAGCCTGCTCGTGCTGCCGCCGCTGATCGCGCTCTGGTCGCCGCTGGCCGCGATGGGGCTGATGCCCTTCATAGCCCATGCCTGCTGGCATGATCTGCGCCGCGGCCGGATCACGCTCGCCGATTTCGCGCTGCCCGCATTGGCGGCGGTGATCGCGCTGCCCGCACTGCTCTACATGGCGGCGGCGGGGGAGCAGGTCGGCGTGCGCTTCTTCCCGATCCACCCCGCCCATTATCTGTTGTTCGAAACGCTCGAGGCGCTGCCCTATCTGCTGATCGCTTGGGCCGGGTGGCGTGCGCGCTTCGGCGGTCCCGTACTCGCCATCGTCGCGCTGATGCTGCTGGCCGCGCCGTTGATCCAGGTCGGCTGGTGGATCGACTTCGCGATGCGTGCGACCATTCCGGCGCTGGCGATCCTGGCGCTGCATCTCGGCGACATGCTCGGCGGCGGCTGGGCCGCCTCGGCGCGGCGCAAGGCGGCGCTGATCGCGCTGCTCGCCATCGGAAGCCTGACGGGCCTGACCGAAATCGCCCGCGCGCTGACCCTTCCGGCCTCGCCCGCCCCCCGCTGCGGCTTCGCGCGCGCCTGGGACGAGAGCTTCGCCGCTTGGCCGAAGGCATCCTATCTGGCTCCGCTCTCGGCGATGCCGTCCGCGATCCGCCCCGCCGCCCCCGCCCGCGTCATCGCGTCGGACCCGGCCAGCTGCTACGACCGGCCCTGGCCGAAACCACCCCTGTTCTAAGGCTGGATTGACGCCTTAGGCGTGCGTTAACCATTATTACCCTACTGCCATCACATGGTAGATAACGAACCGACAATCCCGCAGGCGGAACGGCGCCGGACGAGAAGCGACAGCGGCGCATGGACGGCGATCTGCCGATCGCAGGCGGTGATCGAATTCGATCTGAGCGGCGTGATCCTGTGGGCCAACCAACTGTTCCTCGACACGATGGGCTACCGGCTCGACGAGATCGTCGGCGAGAACCACCGCATCTTCTGCTTCGCCGACTATAGCCGGACGCCGGCCTATGCCAGGTTCTGGGAGCGACTGAGTCACGGCGAGTTCGATGCTGGCGAATATAAGCGCCGCGGCAGAGACGGACGCGAAGTCTGGCTGCAGGCGACCTATAATCCCGTGATGGACGCCGATGGCCGCCCCGAGCGCATCCTGAAGATCGCATCCGACATCACCGCGGCCAAGGCGCATCAGGCGGAGTTCGAAGGCAAGCTTCGCGCGATCGACGCCTCGCAGGCGGTGATCGAATTCGCGCTCGACGGCACCATCCTTGCCGCCAATGCCAATTTCCTCGCCATCTTCGGCTACCGCGAAACCGATCTGGTCGGCCAGCATCACCGCCTGCTGTGCGACAACCAGCTCGTCCATTCCACCGAATATCGCGATTTCTGGATGCGTCTCGGCCGGGGCGAATATGACTCGGGCCGCTATATGCGCCGCGCCCGCGATGGCAGCCCGGTGTGGATTCAGGCGACCTACAATCCTATTCTCGACGCCGATGGACGCCCGTCGAAGATCGTCAAATTCGCTAGCGACATCAGCCATGCGGTGCAGCTGGAACAGGAAATCAAGGCGCGGCTGGCCGAGAGCCAGGCGTTCCGCGCCGACCTGGAGGCGCGCGGCGGGGACATCCAGGAGATGATCGCCGAGGTTTCCCAGATCGTCGCCAGCATCAACGACATCGCCGCTCAGACCAACCTGCTGGCGCTCAACGCCACCATCGAGGCGGCGCGCGCCGGCGAGGCCGGGCGCGGCTTCGCGGTGGTCGCCAGCGAGGTCAAGAAGCTGGCGAGCGACACCAAGGTCGCGACCGAAGCCGCGGCTCGTATGATGCGTGAACGGATCACCGCCGCAGCGCTATCGGCCTGAGTCGAGGGAGCCGGGGTTCACGCACCGGGACCGCCCCGCTAAGAGCCTCTTCATGGACGACAATGTGACTCCGAAAGCGCCCTGGCGTGCCGAGGCGCGCGCGCTGCTGTCGCTGAGCGTGCCGCTGGTCATCGGCAACCTCGGCTGGTCGGCAATCGCCGCGATCGACCTGCTGCTGCTCGGCCGCCTCGGCGCGGATTCGGTGGCGGCGGGCGCACTGGCGCTCAACCTCTACCATGCCTTCCTGATCTGCGGCATCGGCCTGACGACCGCCGCCTCGCCGCTGATCGCCAGCGAGCGCGGACGGCGGCTCCATTCCGTGCGCGACATTCGCCGCACCTTCCGCCAGACGATCTGGGCGGCGGCGCTGATCTGCGTGCCGAGCTGGTTCGCTCTCTGGCAGGCGACCCCGATCCTGATCTTCATCGGCCAGGACCCCGAGCTGGCCGTCGAAGCCGCCAGGCTGATGCACGCGCTGCAATGGGCGCTGCTGCCCTATCTGATGTTCATGACGATGCGCAATTTCGTCGCCGCGCTCGAGCGGCCGATCTGGGGCGTGATCGTCACCCTGGCCGCGGTGCCGTTCAACGCGCTGGCGGGCTGGGTGCTGATCTTTGGCCATTTCGGGCTGCCCGCTATGGGGCTGCACGGCGCGGGCCTGGCAAGCTTCCTGACGTCGCTGTTCATGGCGATGGGGCTGGCCGGCGTGATCATGCTCGATCGGCGCTTCCGCCGTTATCATCTGTTCGGGCGTTTCTGGCGCGCCGACTGGAGCCGCTTCCGGACGGTATGGCGCGTCGGCCTGCCGATCGCGGTGACGCTGGGCTTCGAAGTCACGGTGTTCAACGCGGCGGTCTTCCTGATGGGCCTGATCGGCCGCGCGCCCCTCGCCGCCCATGCGATCGCGCTGCAGATCGCAGCGCTGTGCTTCATGGTGCCGATGGGCATCGGCCAGGCCGCGACGGTGCGGGTCGGCTATGCCCATGGCCGGCGCGACCGCGCGGCGGCGGGCCGCGCTGGCTGGCTGGCGCTGCTGCTCGGCACCGCCTTCGCCGCCTTTTCCGCCGCGATGCTCGTCGCCATCCCCCGGTTGCTGGTCGGCGGCTTCATCGATGTCGACGCCCCCGCCAACGCAGAGGTGACGCGCCTCGCCATATCCTTCCTTGCCGTCGCCGCGCTGTTCCAGCTGGCCGACGGCGCCCAGGCGATCGGCGCGGGCGTGCTGCGCGGATTGCAGGACACCCGCGTGCCGATGATCTTCGCCGCCTTCGGCTATTGGGTGATCGGCATCGGCGTCGGCACGCTGCTGGCCTTTCCGGTCGGCCTCGACGGCATCGGCATCTGGCTGGGCCTGGCCAGCGGCCTCGGCGTGGTGGCCATCCTGCTGGTCTGGCGCTGGGCCTGGCGCGAGCGGCTGGGGCTGGTGCCGGGATAGACCTGCTTCTATGGACTGCCTGATATGACCACCCCCGCTCCTTCCCGCCCCTTACGTCTCGGCACCCGTGGATCGCCGCTGGCACTGACCCAGGCCCGCATGGTGATCGCGGCTTTGCGCGCCGCCCATGGCTGGGGCGAGGATGCGGTGGAGATCGTGACGATCAAGACCAGCGGCGACCGGATTCAGGACCGTGCGCTGGCCGAAGTCGGCGGTAAGGCGCTGTGGACCAAGGAACTCGATCGCGCGCTGACCGATGGCGAGATCGACTTCGCAGTGCATTCGATGAAGGACGTCGAGACGATCCGCCCGGCCGAGATCGTCATCGCCGCGATGCTGCCGCGCGCCGACGTCCGCGACCGCCTGATCGGCGCCACGTCGATCGCCGCTCTGCCACCCGGCGCGCGGGTCGGCACCTCATCGCCGCGCCGTTCGGCCCAGGTCCTGCGCGCCCGTCCCGACGCCGAAATCGTGCTGTTCCGCGGCAATGTCGACACGCGGCTGGGAAAACTGGCGGCGGGCGAAGCCGAAGCGACCCTGCTCGCGGGCGCGGGACTCGACCGGCTCGGCCGCGCCGATGTCGGCCACGCCATCCCGACCGACGAGATGCTGCCCGCCCCCGCGCAGGGGGCGGTCGGAATCGAGACGCTGGCGGGGCGGGCGGAGATGCGCGCGCTGCTCGGCGCGATCGACGATGCGACCACCAATGCCTGTGTCAGCGCCGAGCGCGCGCTGCTCGCGGCGCTGGGGGGCGACTGCCGCTCGCCGATCGCCGCGCTGGCGGTCCGTTCGGGCGCGGGGCTGCACCTGCGCGCCGAGATCTTGACCGAGGACGGCAGTGAATGCCGCCCGGGCGAGGCGATGCTGATGCAGACCAGCGATGCCGCCCGGCTCGCGCATCGGCTGCTCGACGGCGCATCGCCGCGTCTCCGTTCACTGTTCGCCGGCGCATGAGCCGCGCCCCGCTCCTGATCCTCCGTCCCGAACCGGGCGCGAGCATGACCGCGAAGCGCGCCTTCGACGAGGGCTGGAAGCCGATCGTATCGCCGATCTTCCGGATCGAACCGGTGGCCTGGGAGGCCCCGCCTGCCGGGGACTATGATGCCCTGTTCGCCACGAGCGCGAATGCGGTGCGGCAGGCCGGCAAGGCGGCGACGCGCTATGCGGCGATGCCGGCCTATGCGGTCGGCGACGCCACCGCCCGCGCGCTGAAGGCCGCGGGCTTCACCGATATCCGCACCGGGCGCGGCGACGCCGCAGTGATGCTCGACGCCGCCGCCGAAAATGGCGTGACGAGGGCGCTGCACCTGGCGGGAGAGGATTATCGCGACGTCGGCCATGACGCGATCAGCATCGACCGGCGCATCGTCTATCGCAGCGCCGCGCTCGAGCGGCTGAGCGAGAAAGCGCTGACGGCACTGCGCGACAGCGGGGCCACCGTCCTGCTCCATTCGGGCCGCGCCGCAGAGCAGTTCGCCAAGCTGTGCGACGGAGCCAGGGTTTCGCGCCGCCATGTCCGCATCGCCGCACTCGCGCCCGCAGTGCTCGCCGCGGCCGGCCCCGGCTGGCGCGGATCGATCGCCGCTACCAAGCCGGATGATGCGGCGCTGCTGGCGGCGGCGGCCCGGCTGTGCCAATAAGACGGTCAGAGAGCAAAGAGAGACGAGCCGCATGCCCGATCCCGCCGATGCTTATGGCCCCCGCCGCCGGTCGGTAACGCCGATCCTGGTACTGATGATCATCGCCCTGCTGATCGGCATGGGCGGCATGGCCTGGCTGTTCCATCGCTATGAAAGCGTCTCGGAACTGATCAAACCCGAGGTGCCGGTGATAGTGCCACCCGCGCCAGCGCGACGGCCCGCGCTCGTCAACATCGCCCCGCCGCCGCCGTCGGATGTCGTCGAGACGATCGTCGATCAGCGGATCGACCGGATCGAAGAACAGGTCGCCGATATCGGCGAGCGCGCCGCCGCCGCGACAGGCGAGGCGCATCGTGCCGAAGGACTGCTCGTCGCCTTCGCCGTGCGCCGCGCGATCGATCGTGGCGCGCCGCTCGGCTATCTGGAGGCGATGCTGCGTGAACGATTTGGCGGGGTCGAGCCCCAGTCCGTAGCGACAGTGATCAGCGCGAGCCGCCAGCCGGTGACGATCGACGCGCTACGCGAGCAGCTCGACACGCTGACTCCGCAGCTGTCGGTCGCGTCTCCCGACGAAGGCTGGTGGGAAGGCTTTCGCCGCGAGCTCGCCGGCCTGATCGTGGTTCGCCAGACCACTGCGCCGCCTTCCACGCCGGTCGACCGCGTCGCCCGCGCGCAGGACGATCTGGCCGCCGGCCGCGTCGACGCCGCGCTGATCGAGATCGCTCGCCTGCCCGGGCGCAAGGCTGCGGGAGGCTGGATCGCCGAAGCCCGCCGCTACGTTCAGGCCCGCACCGCGCTCGACCGGATCGAAAGCGCGGCACTGCTGCAACCGGCGAAGGTCGGCGAGTAGGGGGCTAGAACCAGCCGTCATGCTGAAAGAAGGGCCTGTCATCACTYGGCCGTGACGAATGCGTCGTTACCGTCACCCTGAACTTGTTTCAGGGTCCACCATGCCACCTGCTCCGGCGCTCCCGTGGAGGAGTGGATGCTGAAACAAGTTCAGCATGACGAAGTAGAAAAGTGCGGGCCTCAAAAATCCACCGCGATGCCCTTGAGCTCCCAGTCGCCATAGCGCGTCGGGTCGAGCCCTTCCTTGCGACCACCCCATTCCTCGCCCGGCGTCACCGCCTGCGGCTTGGGTACGGGGGTGTTCGGCGACAGGTGCGCGGGGGGCTTCACATGGGCGGGTCGTTTTCCGGGCATCTCTGATCCTTGCGCCGCGCAGCCGATTGAAGACCGCGCCAGTCTTCCCCACATTGGCGTTACGAGGAGCAATGGCAAGATGAACATGGTGAAGACGACGATGCTGCTGGCGGCGCTGACGGCGCTGTTCATGGCGCTCGGCTTTACGATCGGGGGCACCGGCGGCGCGATGGTCGCGTTGATCGTCGCCGCCGGTATGAACCTGTTCACTTATTGGAACGCCGACACGATCGTGCTGCGCATGCATGGCGCGCGCGAGGTGGACGCCAGCAACTGCCCCGAATTCGTTGGGCTGGTCGCAGGGCTGGCGCGCCGTGCGAACATGCCGATGCCGCGCGTCTACATCATCGACAGTCCGCACCCGAACGCCTTCGCCACCGGGCGCAACCCCGCCAATGCCGCGGTCGCGGCAACCACCGGGCTGCTCGCCATCCTCGACCGGGACGAGATCGAGGGGGTGATGGCGCACGAGCTGGCGCATGTCCGGCATCATGACACGCTGATCATGACGATGACCGCGACGATCGCGGGCGCGATCTCGATGCTCGCCAATTTCGGCCTGTTCTTCGGCGGCGGACGGGGCCGCGACGGCGGGCAGATACTGGCGACGATCCTGGCGGTCTTCGTCGCCCCCTTCGCCGCGATGATCGTCCAGATGGCGATCAGCCGCTCGCGCGAATATGGCGCGGATCGGGGCGGTGCGGAGATTTCCGGCAAACCCCGCGCGCTCGCCTCCGCGCTCGCAAAACTGGCGCAAGGCGCCGCGCACATTCCCAATCCGGTGGTCGAGCGCAACCCCGCCGCAGCGGCGCTGTATATCGTGCCGGGGATGACGCGCGGCAGCGACAGCCTGTTCTCGACCCACCCCGCGACCGAGAACCGCATTGCCCAGCTGGAAATGATCGCCAACGAAATGGGCGTGCTGACCCCCTCCCCCAATTTTGCCGCGATGCCCGCCCCCCGCCGGAGCGCCACGCCCTCGTCCGTGCCGAAGACGAAACGCCGCGCGAGCGCGCTCAATCCGCACGGCGATTGAGGCGCTGCCGACGAACGGCTAGGGGGCGTCGATGACATCACGCCAGGAAGACCCCGCCGGAACACCTACTCGCCGCGCCGCGCTGCGCCTTCTCGACGCCGTGCTGCGCCGTGGCCTGCCGCTCGAAGCCGCCATGGACGCCGCCTGCGCAGAGCTCGACCGCGGCGACGATCGCGCCTTCGCCCATGCCATCGCTGCCGAGGTGTTGCGCCGGACCAGCGATCTCGACGCGCTGATCGACGCCGCTACCGAACGCCCGCTCCCCGCCGATGCCAAGGCGCGGATGGTGTTGCGCATCGCGCTCGTCCAGGCGCTGGCGATGAACACGCCGCAGCATGCCGCGATCACCACCGTGCTGCCACTGGTCGATGGTGGACCGCGCAAGCTGGTCCACGGGGTTTTCGCGCATGTCCTGCGCGAGGGCGGGACGCTGCCCGATCCGCCGCATCTGCCGCCTGCCGTTGCCGAACGCTGGGCGCGCAGCTGGGGCGCGCAGGCCGCCGAGGCGGCGCGCCGGTCAATCGCCGTCCCGCCCCCGGTCGACCTCAGCTTCAAAGCCGGAACCGACATCGCCGATTGGGCCGGGCAGCTCGAGGGTGAAAGCCTCGCACCGGATCATGTCCGCATTCCTGCGGGCCGCCGGATCGTCGATCTGCCCGGCTATGACGACGGTGTCTGGTGGGTGCAGGACATCGCCGCCGCGATTCCCGCGCGCTTGCTGGGCAATGGCGCGGGCCGCCGCGCGCTCGACCTGTGCGCCGCGCCGGGCGGCAAGACGATGCAGCTCGCCAGCGCAGGCTGGACGGTCGACGCGGTCGATATGTCCGAAGCGCGGATGGCGCGCCTTTCCGAGAATCTGGAGCGCACTGGCCTGACCGCCCGCACGCACGTCGCCGACGCGGGCAGCTTCCGCGAAGGCGCGCCTTATGATGCGGTGCTGCTCGATGCGCCCTGTTCGGCGACCGGCATATTCCGCCGCCATCCCGACGTCCTTCATCGTGCAGGGACGCGCGTTATCGCGGACGCCGCCGAAGCCCAGGCGGGGCTGATCGGACATGCCGCCGAGCTCGTAGCCACGGGCGGAACGCTGGTCTATGCGGTCTGCTCGCTCGAGGCCGACGAGGGCGAACAGATCGCCAAGGCTTTCGTCGCGGCCAATAAGGAATGGCGGATCGATCCGGTGACGGCGGACGAGCTTCCCCAAGGCTTTGCGCCCGACAAGGTCGGCCGCGTCCGGGTGCGGCCGGGCACGCTCGCCGAAAAGGGCGGTGCCGACGGCTTCTTCATCGCGCGGTTTCGTCGCGGCTGAAGGTGCTGCCTACCTTGCCCCCCTTCCGACACCCCGCTAATCCGGGGCGATCATGACCAGCCCCATCCTCATTTCGCCCTCGATCCTTTCCGCCGACTTCGCCCGCCTGGGCGAGGAAGTCCGCGCCATCGACGAAGCGGGCGCCGACTGGATCCATGTCGACGTGATGGACGGCCATTTCGTCCCCAACATCACGATCGGTCCGATGGTGGTGAAGGCGCTGCGCCCGCATACCACCAAGCCGTTCGACGTCCATCTGATGATCTCCCCGGTCGATAGTTTCCTGGAGGATTTCGCCAATGCCGGGGCGGATATCATCACCGTTCATCAGGAGGCGGGCCCGCATCTCCACCGCACCGTCCAGCGGATCAAGGCGCTGGGCAAGAAGGCGGGCGTGTCGCTCAATCCCGCGACCCCGGCCAAGACCCTTGACTATATCATTGAGGAGATCGACCTCGTCCTGGTGATGAGCGTCAACCCCGGCTTCGGCGGGCAGAGCTTCATCGAGAGCCAGCTTCGCAAGATCGAGGCGATCCGCAAGATGATCGACAAGACCGGCAAGCCTATCGACCTGGAGGTCGATGGCGGCGTCGATGCGAAGACCGCGCCGCGTGTGATCGCGGCGGGCGCGAACGTGCTGGTCGCGGGCACCGCCACCTTCAAGGGCGGGCCGACAGCCTATGCCGGCAACATCGCGGGCCTGAAACAGGCGTGAGACGCGCGCGATGAGCGATGCCGGCGGATCAGGATTCGACGATACGGTCGAACCCGGCCGGCGCCTCATCCGCGTCGAGCACGACAAGAGCCGCTCGCTCGCCGAACGCCTTTCCGGCCGCCTCCACGAACTCGCCTGGCGCACCCCAGTCCATGGTCTGCGTCTGCGCGGCCGCTATCCGCTCAAACTCTATGACGTTCCCACCGACCCGATCGAGGGCATGGTCCGCCTCGGCGGCGCGATGCTCGACGGCGAGATATTGTGGCAGGGCGAGAGCGTGGCGATCGAAAGCTATGATTTTCGTCCGCGCGACATCTCATCCGCCTTTTCGGACCATTTGCAGAGCTTCGCCTGGCTGCGCGACCTGAGCGCCGCCGGGCCGCGCCAGCGGGTCGCGCCGATCGCCGAACTGCTCACCCGCCGCTGGATCGATGCCTTCGGCAAGCAGGTACACGAGGCAGCTTGGCGGCCCGATCTGTGGGGACGGCGCATCCTGTTCTGGGGCAGCCATGCGCCGCTGATCATGACCGCCGACGATCTGCGCGGGCCAGCGCTCAATGCGCTCAGCCGCGGCGCCAAGCATCTCGACCGCAGCGCCGACAAGGCGGCCCCCGGCCTGGGCCGCGTCGCCGCCTGGGCCGGGGTGGTCGCCGCCGGGCTGCTGATTCCCGGGGGCGAGCTGCGTCAGCTCCACGGCGAGAAGGGTCTCGCCCGCGCGCTCGACGCGGCGCTGCACGGCGATGGCGGCATCGTCAGCCGCTCGCCGATCGAACAGATGGACCTCGTCGGCCTGCTGGCGATGCTCCGCAAATATTATGAGATGCGCGGCCAGCGTCCGCCTGCCGCACTCACCGATGCACTGGCGAAGGCGGTGCCGCCACTGCTGGGCCTGACGCTGGGCGATGGCGGCCTGTCGAGCTGGCAGGGGTCCGCACCGATCGACGGCGGCCGGATCGACGCCGTGGTCTCCGCATCGGGAATCCGCACCCGGCCACTGCGCCAGTCGCGCGAATGGGGCTATCAGCGCCTCCAGACGGGCCACACCCGCATCGTCGTGGACGCGGCGCCACCACCGATCTCGCGCTTCGCGACCCGGGCCTGTGCCTCCACGCTGGCGATGGAGATGTCCGATGGCCCCTATCGGCTGATCGTCAATTGCGGCGGCGGGCGCGGCGCGAACAATGCCCTCCATCCCGAACTCGCCAATGCGCTGCGCAGCACTGCGGCGCATTCGACTCTCGTGCTCGACGACAGCAATTCGACCGCGATCCATTCGGACGGTTCGCTGGGCAAGGGCGTGACCGAGGTCGAGGTCGACCGGCAGGAGGATTTCCAGGGCAGCAGCATCGAGATGCGCCATGACGGCTATGTCCGCCGCTATGGCCTGGCCCACCGCCGCAAGATCGCGATCGCGCCCGGCGGCGGCGAGGTCCGCGGCCAGGACATGCTGATCCCCGAGGGGCGGCGCGCGCGCGGCAAGACGGTCGACTATGCGATCCGCTTCCACCTCGCCCCCGGCGTCGAGGTGTCCGCGACTGCCGATGGCGCAGGTGCTTTGCTCCGTATCGCCGAAGGCGCGCTGTGGCGTTTCCGCGCGATCGGCGGCGAGGTCGGTATCGAGGACAGCCTGTGGATCGACTCGCGCGGCCGGCCGCAGGCGACCCGGCAGCTGGTGATCACCGGCCCCGCCCCGGCTGAGGGGGTCGAAGTGACGTGGATCCTGGCGCGGTCCGGATAGCGGACATGGAGGCTGGTTGCGGTCGCGCGGGAATCCGCGCAGCATCGCGCGTTATGGAGAAGATGCAATGACCCAATCGGTAATCCTCACGGTGGTCGGCAGCGACCGGCCCGGCCTGACCCGCGCGATCGCCGATGCGGTCTTCGCGGCCGGGGGCAACTGGCTGGAAAGCCACTTGTCGCGGCTCGGCGGCAAATATGTCGGTTCGGTGCTGGTCGAGCTGCCCGAGGAGCGCCTCGGCGAGTTGGAGGCGGCAGCCAAGGCGATCGATGCGGTCGGGCTCAACGTAGCGATCGTGCCGTCGTCGCCCGCGGGCAGCGCGCGGCATGGCGAGCCCTTCGGAATCGAAATCGTCGGGCAGGACCGTCCCGGCATCGTCCGCGAGGTCACGACGGTCCTCGCCGGGCTCGACGTCAACATCGAGGACTTCACCACCGCGATCGAGGACAGCGCCTGGTCCGGCGCGCCGCTGTTCCGTGGCAAGGCCAGGTTGCTCGTCCCGGCCGGGGTTTCGACCGATCAGGTGCGTGAGGCGCTCGAGCGCATCTCGGGCGAGATCATGGTCGACGTCACCGTCCAGCCCGAGGCCGCCTGACGGCCGTGCCACCCAAAGCGCGCATCGACGAACTCCTCCGGCTGCAGCGATCTGGTCTCGACCGCGAAGTGATCGAGGCCGGATCGCAACTGGCGGAAGAATATCCCGACTCGGCCTTCCTTCAGCAGCTGCTGGGCATTACCCATGCCCGGCTGGGCGAGGTAGAGGAGGCGCTGGCCCGATTCCGGCGGGCGGTCGCGATCACACCAGGTGATGCCGAAGCGCATCACAATCTAGGGTCCGCGCTTACCAGGGCCGGGCAATATGATGCTGCTCTGACCGCCTATATGGAGGCCTCCGCCCGGCGGCCCGGCCATGCCCCAACCCATTTCGCCATCGCCGAACTGCTGCGCCGCGCCCGGCGCATTGACGCCGCGATCGACCAGTATCGCGCGGTGATCCGTTTCGATCCCGGTCACGCGATCGCGCTCAACAATCTTGGCAATCTCCTTCAGCAAAGGGGGCGTCCAGAGGATGCGCTCGACTGCTACCGCCGCGCGCTGGCCATCGCCCCCGGCTATGCCCCTGCCCGCACCCACAAGCTCAACCTTGAGGCGCATGGTTGCGATTGGGACGGGCTCGCCGCCGACGCAACATGGATCCCCCGTGTCGGTATCGAGGGTCATGCGGTCGCTCCGTTCATGATGCTGGCAAGGGAGGATGATCCGACGCGGCACCGCATCCGCTCCGAGCGGCTTATCGCCGAGCGATATCGGGCAACCCCACTCCCCGCCGCACCACGTCCGGCGCAAATGCCCGAACGGCTGCGGATCGGCTATTTCTCCGCCGACATCCATGATCATGCCACGATGTATCTTACGGCGCGGATGTTCGAGCTGCACGATCGCGAGCGCTTCGCGATCCACGTCTATAGCTACGGCCCTGCCCGCGACGACGCGATGCGTCGGCGGCTGACCAGCGCGGTCGAGACCTTCCGCGATATTCGCGGGCTCAGCGATCGCGAGGCCGCCGAGCTCGCCCGCCGCGACGGGATCGACGTCGCCGTGGACCTGAAGGGCCATACCACCGGAGCACGCCTCGGCATCCTCGCCCTCCGCCCTGCCCCGGTGCAGATCAACTACCTTGGCTACCCCGGGACGATAGGCGCGGACTTCATCGACTATATCATCGCTGATCCGGTGCTGATCCCCGAACGCCTGCGCGACGCTTACACGGAAAAGGTGATCAGCCTGCCGGACAGCTATATGGCGAATGACGACCGGCGCCCGATCTCCGCCGCGCCACAAAGCCGCGCCGCGATGGGTTTGCCCGAAAACGGCTTCGTCTTCACCAGCTTCAACAACAGCTTCAAGCTCAGCGCTGAATTGTTCGATATCTGGATGCGCCTGCTCGGCCAGGTCGAGGACAGTGTGCTGTGGCTGTTCCGCGCGAATGGCCAGGTCGAGGCCAATCTGGCGAAGGAGGCGGCGAAGCGCGGGATCGACCCGGCCCGGCTGATCTTCGCCGATCGGCTGCCGCAGGCCGAACATCTCGCCCGCCAGCGGCTCGCCGATCTGTTTCTCGACAGCTTCAATTTCAACGCCCACACCACCGCAAGCGATGCGCTGTGGGGCGGCCTGCCGATCGTGACGAAGCAGGGCGAGAGCTTCGCCGCGCGGGTCGCCGCCAGCCTGCTGACCGCGATCGGCCTGCCCGAGCTGATCACGCAAAGCGCGGCCGACTATGAAGCGCTCGCCCTGGCCCTCGCCACCAATCGGGACCGACTAGCGGCGATCCGCGCGAAGCTCGACGCGCAGCGGCTGACCACCCCGCTGTTCGACAGCGCGCGGTTCACCCGCAATATCGAGGCAGGCTATGTCGCAGCTTATCAGCGATATTTCGCCGGTCAGCCGCCTGAACATATAAGGATAACGCCCTGATCCCATCGCGGCGGCATCCCTGTGGAATACCACCGCAACCAACTGATTTCGGATGGTATCGTCTTCAACTCGACAAGCGTTCTGGAGCTTGCGATCCGAAGTGATCTCCGAACCGGCAGATGTTTCCATCCGCCTGGAAATCACTCCGAATCAACAAGCCAGGGCAAGCGATGTGATAAGATCAGCTCGACCGCCCCCACGCCCAGATCAATTGTCGTCGCGTGCCGCCTTGGCCTTCACCCCGATATCGACCTTCTCGCCGAAGGACGGTGCGCCCGCGGCCGCAAAGCCATCGGCCTTGAACTGCTGGAATTCACCGGCGATGTAGAAATCATCGGTAGATGTGATCTTGAGCGTGCCGGTCGTGCTCCAACTCAACGAAAGGCCACCGCTGACCGAACCAGCGACACCTCCGGGCAGGGGACCGTCGGGATATTTCGCCTTGAGATCCGTCGCCACTTCGGAGCTGAAGGTCATTTCAGTCGAAAACCCACTCACCTTCAGGGCGCGCGTCAGGATGTAACGCTGATTGTTCAGCACATCGTCCTTCACGCTATCGCCAACCGGAAGTGCCCGCACATAATTCTCGAACGGTCCCTCGGCGATCGGAACCCAACTGATAGACTCGGCCTTGGCGGTCACGCTGCGTGCCTTCGAGAGATCATTTTTCACTGCTGCCGAAACGACCTTCACGTCGAGCGAAGCATCGAGACCCAGCTTGAAGTTGGTCGAAACCTGCCCATCACATCCCGTAGGTGCGTAGGGCCCTGTAAAGCCCTGAGGCTTTGGCATCTGCGAAAGATCATAACGCAGGCGGAACACCCCCTTGTCGTCTTTGCGCCATATTGAGCCTGGACCAACAGCGTTGGTCGGTCCGAAATACAGGATCTTCTTACCGTTCAACGAAGAATTGGCGCAATGTTTGAGAACATCGTTCCAGGCGGTCTTCGAATTGACCCCGCCGCAGCCCGCAAGCATTCCCATTGCCGTCAGGCCGATCAAAGTCCGCGTCGCCATCATATGCCACCCCTTTGCTATTGAAAGAACTTGTCCAGCCGCAGACGGCGCCGATCATAACCTGCCGCTGTCGGATTCAGGCTGCTCGTCACCTCTTTCCAAAGACTGTTTCGCCATTTGCGATAATCAGTGGCCGGTAGGCGCATGGCTTCTCTGGCCGCCAGCAACCAGGCCACTCTCGGCGACGCGAAGCTGGTTCCACAGCCGTTTTTGAGCTGTCCGGAAAAGCCGAGGCCGAACACGTCGAGGTTGTCAGGCCCGAAAACACTCGATTCGCATGCCGGCGCACCCGCGGCGTCGATATTCATCACCGCGAGCACATCGCCCGGAGGCGACATGCTGCGCGCCGCGAACTGGACATTGTTTCCATATATGTCGCTCTTGTCGCCCTTGTTGCCGGCTGCGGCGACGATCGTGCCATAATAGGCGTCGGGCATACGCGGCTGCAGCCTGAAGGCAGGAACCGTCCAGGAGGTGTTCACGAAGCAGGGTTGGCGGAACGTCGCGCCATAATGCTGGCAAAAGGCGAATATCGATTGGACCAGCGCGACATCGGTCTTCTGGATGTCCAGATCCGTCGCCTTGCCGATCCGTTCGACCGCCGAGGCCGCGAACTCGCGCGACTTCGATAACACGTCGCTTGGCGCGGGGTCATCGAACGATCCGTTTCTCAGGATTATCGCCTGATCCAAGGCGATGATCTGTCGGAACACAGCTGCTGCCCCCTTCTGTAAAGCGAACAACGGGACATAGATCACGCGGACACGCGGCCCGCTCGTTTCGAGAGCCTGGAGACCTTCCAGCGCTTCCTTGATTTCAGCCGAATGAAGCACCGACGGCTTTGGTCGCAGCCACGGCGCGTCTGCCTGCTTCCATATCGCCGTGTCGATCTTGTCGTCGACAACACGATATTTTTCCCGGATCGTGTCGATCGATTGCTGGAAAAAGTCCCGCGCTTCGCGAAATGCATCGTCATCCGGCCACGAGTCATCAAGGATGATCAGAACGGGCAATTGTTTCGCCGGACCAGAAATCTTCGACCGGACCAATTTTTCGTCCGATGGCGACAGCGAAAATTCCTGTGCCTGACCAGCCGATGCGCCATCGGAGAAATCGATCTGGAGGATCGCCATCTCCAAGCTTACGGTATCGGGAGACGCCGCCATCGCCTGCTGCGCATCTTCCACGCTGGTCGTGCGGTAGATACTTACGGCCTGTGCCGCCGGGCGCCCGACGTCGCTTACATCCAGCGGGCTCGCCGTTACAGGGGTGCCGCCATCCATGGCCGCACCGCCGCCAAGACGCATCGCGATCTTTGGAATGCCGTTCCAAGCCTTCAAGGGATTGGGCTTCGAAAGCGCCAGCCTTGGCAGGTCGGGTATTCGTATTTCGGACCCGACGGGCAGCCCCTTCGTGGCGATCTCATTGCGGGTGAGCAGGGCGCGCTCCAGCAAGGCATAGGCCTGCGGCGCATTACTGACACCGACCGCGAATTGGCGAGAGATGATGGAAGACGGAGAATCGCCGGGCTGTACGACTATTGTGCGCTCACCCGCAGCAGCCAAATCCTTCTTGAAGGTCTCGGGCGCCTTCTCATAAGCCGCGTTCACGCGTTGCCGGATTACCACGCTGTCGAGATCGGTCAAATCCTGAGCGTGAAGGGGAGTGACGGCCCAGACTCCAGATATCAGAGCCGCCACAGAAAATCCTGCTGCCATTCTCGAATTTTGGAGGCTTGGTCTCGCAAACGGCATCTAACGCCCCCAGATATCGATGACCTACGCCGGATCGGCGATGCACGAAGGCAAGCGCCAATATCCTGCGGAAGAAGATCGTTATGAGGGTGCAATAATTCCTGGTCCGTGCCGGATCACAAAGCACAGATGAATCCGTTTTGGCAGAGATAGTCGGTTCAGGCTTCGGCCAGCTCCGCCGCGATGCCACGCAGTGCCTGTTCGAAGGCGTCGGGCGGCTGGCCGCCCGAGATCAGATAGCGATCGTTGATCACGATCGCGGGTACCGAATGCACACCCCGGCTCTGCCACAGATGCTCGGCCTGTCGGACGTCTTCGGCATAGCGGTCCGACGCCAGTATCTCCGCGGCCCGCGCACGATCGAGCCCGGCGTCCTCGACGGCTTCGAGCAGCACCCCATGGTCCGAAGGATCGCGCTGCTCGCTGAAATAGATTTCGAACAGCCGGTGCTTGAGCGCCTGCTGATACCCACCGCCTTCGCCCTCGGCCCAGTGCAGCAGCCGGTGCGCGTCAAAGGTGTTGTAGATGCGGCTGTCGTCGGTGAAATTGATCGCAAAGCCGACGTCGCCGGCGCGGCCGCGAATCATCTCGCGCGCGGCCGTAGATTGTTCGGGGGTCGAGCCATATTTACGCGCGACATGCTCACCGACATTCTCGCCCTCCTTCACCATCATCGGATTGAGCTCGAAGGGGTGAAAGCGGATATCGGCGCTGACCACATCGCTGGTCCGCTCAAGAGCGATTTCCAGCCCGCGCAGGCCGATGACGCACCAGGGACAGGAGACGTCCGACACGAAGTCGATCTTCAGGTCTTTGGGCATGGCGGCACCCTCTCTCTTGTGCTGCGAGGCTTATACCCATTCGAGCGCGAGGGCCAGTTGCTCGGCGGTGACGACCAGTTCCTCCTCGCCCTCGCCGAGGCCCGACAGGGTGACGCCGAGCAGCCGCACCCCAAGCTCGACCGGCTCCAGCGGCGCGAGCAGCGCCAACGCTACTTCGGTGATCCGGGCAGCGTCGGCGATCGGCGCGGGCAGCGTGCGGGCGCGGGTGAGCGTGCGGAAATCGGCATAGCGAAGCTTGATCGACACGGTGCGCCCCGCCTTGCCCGTTCGCTCGGCATGGCGCGCCACCGTCTCCGCCGAGTCGGCGAGCGCCGCGGCAAGGTCGTCATGGCTGAACAGGTCCTGGAAGAAGGTGTTCTCCGATCCGATCGACTTGCGCACGCGATCGGGCCGCACCGGGCGATGATCGATCGCGCGCGCGGCGAGATAGAAATAATCCCCCGACTTGCCGAACTGCTGCGCCAGAAACTCGCGGCTGCAGCGCCGCAGGTCGGCCCCGCTGTGGATGCCCAGCTTCTCCATCCGTTTTGCGGTGACGGGCCCGATGCCGTGAAAGCGCCCGACCGGCAGACGCTCGATGAAGGCCAGTCCCTGCTCGGGCCGGACCACGCACAGGCCATCGGGCTTGTTGTGGTCCGAGGCGAGCTTGGCGATGAACTTGTTGTAGGAAACGCCTGCCGAGGCGGTGAGGCCGGTCTCTTCCCGAATGCGCGCGCGGATCGCGCGGGCCACCTCGGTCGCGGTGGTGATGCCCTGATGATTTTCGGTGACGTCGAGATAGGCTTCGTCGAGCGAGAGCGGTTCGATCAAATCGGTATAGTCGGCGAAGATGGTGTGGATCTGACGCGACACCTCCCGATAGACGTCGAAGCGCGGGCGCACGAAGATCAGGTCGGGACATTGCCGCCGCGCCACCGCCGACGCCATCGCCGATCGCACGCCATATTTTCGGGCTTCATAACTCGCGGCGGCGACCACCCCGCGTTCGCGGGTGCCACCGACCGCGACGGGCTTGCCGCGCAGCGCCGGATCGTCGCGCTGTTCGACCGACGCATAGAAGGCATCCATGTCGATATGGATGATCTTGCGGCCTCCCTCGGCCGCACCCGCACGTTCGGGCGCCTGATCGGGTCGATCCATGGAACAAAGCAGATACAACAGAGCGAACGGCCATGCCAGCGCGCGTTTCGGCGCATATCGATCCTTTTCGCGGAACCCTGCCATGAGCGCGGCGTTTTTCCTGCAAATCCAGCATATCCTGAGAGGAGAAGCGACTATGGCTACCACGAGCACGACGACGCGCAAGCGTTCGGCCACTGCCAAAGCTACCCCGCGCAAGCGGACCACCCGTGCTGCCGCTACGCGCACGACCCGGGCACAGGCGCTGACCGACGAAGCAAAAACGGCGGTCCGCTCGGCGCGGACCCGCGCCACCCGCGCGATCAAACAGGTGCCGACCGACCGCACCAGCCTGTCGATCGCAGCAGGCGTCATCGCCGGCATCGTCGCAGCGGGCGTCGCGATCTTCATGAACCGCGACAAGCTGCGCGATGTCGCTTCCTCATCGGGTGACCGGCTCAAAAAGGCTGCCGACGACCTGTCGACGATGGCGCATGAGCGCATCGATCAGGCGCGCGACAACATCACCAAGTTCCGCGGCCGCGGTAACGAGAATACCCAGGCGCCGGAGACCCCGGCTTCGGTCGCGATCAACGGCTGAGCAAGCTTGCCGTACGTCTCCGTGCGGGACGGGGGCTAGCGGGAGCGGATGGCGATGCGGCTTCACAGTCGTGTCGCCATCCGTCATTTAGCAACTATGCGATTCGATCCCACCAGCGAGAAATGGCGCTATGACCTGCGCCTGTTCCTGCTTGCATATATATTCGGCGTTATCGCCTTCAGCGCCCTGATACCGGGTTGAACGGACAGCTCACGGGCTGAACGGACAGCTCAATCGCACGCCTTGTGGAGCAGCCAGGCCAGCCACGCCGCGCCGATGCTTGCCACCGCGACCATCAATAGCGTTTCGGCGACCGACACGCCGCCATGGACCATGGCAGCCAGCAGCAGCGTGGCGCCGACCATCGCGCCCGAATTGACGATGTTGTTCGCCGCCACGGTACGCGCGGTCTGCGACTTTGCGACGGTGGTGGTCAGGAAGGCATAGAGCGGCACGACGAACATGCCCCCGGCGATCGCGATCCCCAGCAGGTCGACCAGCACGCGATAAGCACCGGGCAGGTTCAGGAAGGCATCGAGCGTCTCGAGCGCACCTTCCGGCGCCGGCCAATAATGCGCAGTCCACCACAGATCGCAGACGAAGGCCCCCATCACCAGCGCGGCGACGGGCGAGCAGCGCGCCGACACCGCGCCCTGGAGGATGCGGTTGACCGCGACCGAACCGATGGCGACCCCGACCGAGAAGACCGCCAGGAACAGCGTCGCCACCGCCTGATTCGCGCCCAGCACATTCTTGACCAGCGGCGGGAACTGCGCGGCGAGGATCGCGCCCTGCGCCCAGAAGAAGCTGATCGCCAGGATCGCCAGGAACAGCCGGCGGACATGCATGGTGTCCGACACCAGCTTGATCGACGAACGGATGATGTGAAAGTCGACCCCGGCGTCCTGCACCAGCGGCGGCGCTGGAGGCACCTGACGCCCCGACAGCCAGCCCGCGAAGGCGACGAGCAACACCCCGATCGCGGCATGTTCGGAGGTGATGATGCCGCCCGCGATGGTGCCGGCGAGGATCGCGATATAGGTGCCCGCCTCCACCAGCCCGGTACCGGGCAACACCTGATCCTCCTCGAGATGCTGGGGCAGGATCGCATATTTGATCGGGCCGAAGAAGGTCGAGTGGGCGCCCATCGACAGAAGGGCGAGCAGCATCAGCGGCACATTGTGCAGGAATAGTCCCGTCGCGCCCACGACCATGATCGCGATTTCCGCGGTCTTCACGATCCGGATGATCTGCGCCTTGTCATGGCAATCGGCAAGCTGGCCCGACAGTGCGGAGAACAGGAAGAAAGGCAGGATGAACAGCCCGCCCGCTACAGCTGAGAAAGCAGCCTCCTGCGCCGGATCGTTGTAGATGCGGTAGATGACCAGCATGATCATCGCGGTGCGGAACAGATTGTCGTTGAAGGCCCCCAGGAACTGGGTGACGAACAGCGGCAGGAACCGGCGCTTGGCGAGAAGCCGGAAGGACGGGGTCATGCGGGATTTTGCGCCTTATTGGATCGTTATCGGCATCACTCGGGCGTCCCCATAGCCGATAGCGGCGACGAGGTCCAAGCCGATAACGACTGCCGGTGGCGGTTATGTGACGACCGCTGGCTGCGGCGCGCGTGCCCCACTGGACGGCGCGCTCTGATCGCGACACTATCTGCGCGACAGAGACGATCGGGGATCGGAAGGCATGAGACTGCACCGGCGGGAGCTGCTCGCGCTGCTCCCTGCGCTGGCGATGGCCACGCGGGCGGGCGCGCAGGGCGCGGGGATTCCCGAACAAGCCGGGTTCCAGGCGCAGCTCGCGCCCTTCTGGGACCAGCTCGCCATGCTGCCCAGCATCCGCCAGCCCGCGCGGGACAGGGCCTCGGCCGGCATATGCTATATGTTCACCAACAAGGACTGCGCCGTCTGTCAGGTGGTCCATCAGGAATATCCGGAGGGCTTTCGCCAGCTGGAGATGCGCTACGTCATCTACCCTTGGCCAGGCGAACCCTATCGCGAGCTCAATTACATGTATCGCCCGGAAACGACGCTTGCCGAATATCAGACCTATATGGCCCATAAGCTGACCGCGACGACCAGCTCGGACAGCGGTGCGCAGGCGGACCTGATCACCGCGGTCGCGTCGGACATGGCCGCTCAGCTGGTCGAAGGTGGCGGCTTCGGAACGCCCTTCTTCTTCCATGCGGTCGAAGAAGGCACTCCGGGCAAGCTGGTCTACAGCGCGGGCGACATCGTCGCGATGGGCCCGCTGCTCGACCGGTCGGCCTAGCCGTTATTCTGCCGCTTCGGCGGTGTCGGGCACGCGCACCTCACCCTCATCCTCACCATCCCAATAATGAACGCGTTCGGCGCGGACATGGATCATCACCAGCCGGGGCGTGTCGATCCCCTGAGGGAACCAGCGGTCGAGGTCCTTGGTCCAATGCTCCTCGAACCGCGCCTTGTCATGGACAAGATCCGCGGTGCCCTCCACCGCGACGAAGAAAGGCTTGGCATGGAGGATGCCCGACTTGCCCTGGAAACTGAGGCCGACATGACGATCGGCCTGGATGTCGGCGACCATCAGCGCGTCCTCATAGGTGAAATAATAGCTGTCGCCGTCATAATCGACCTGACGGTTGTTGCTCATCGGCCGCGCGCCGATCGCGCCGCCCGCCGTGCGCGTCGACAACATGGTGAAATCGATGTCGCGCATCTTTTCGGCCAGCTCGGCCAAGGTCCGGTCGCTCATGTCGCTCTCCTCTGCTGCTGAGGAGGAGAACGCCGCCCCTGGCCGATCGGTCCGCTCGTTACGGCGGCGCGGTCAGAGCAGCGCCGGTGCCGCGGGCTCCAACGCGGGGAGCGACCAGTCGATCGGCGTCAGTCCCTTCGATTCCAGAAAGGCATTGGCCTTGGAGAAGTGCTTGCATCCGAAGAAACCGCTATGCGCGGAGAGCGGCGAAGGATGCGGAGCCTTCAGGACGAGATGATGACCGCCCTTGTCGATCGAGTCGACGAACGCCGCCTTTTTCTGGGCATAGCTGCCCCATAGCATGAACACGACCGGATCGGCCTTGGCATTGACCAGCCGGATGATCGCGTCGGTGAACTTTTCCCAGCCGCGCTCGCGGTGCGAAGCGGCCAGCCCCATCTCCACGGTCAGCACGCTGTTGAGGAGGAGCACACCCTGCTGCGCCCAATGTTCCAGGAAACCGTGGCCCGGGCGCGGCAGGCCCAGATCGCTGTTCAGCTCCTTGTAAATATTGACCAGGCTGGGCGGCGGCGGGACGCCGGGCCGCACGCTGAAGCACAGCCCGTGCGCCTGCCCCAGGCCATGATAGGGATCCTGCCCCAGGATGACGACGCGGACCTTGTCGAGCGGGGTCAGGTCGAGCGCGCGGAACCACTCACTCGCCGCCGGAAAGATGCGCTTGCCGCTGGCGCGCTCGCCCGAGAGGAAGGTCTTGAGCGCGGCCATGTAGGGCGCGGCGAATTCGCCCTCCAGCGGGGTTTTCCAGCTATCGTGGAGCTTGATGTCGGCCATGCGCGATGTGTGGCGCAGGATCCCGCCACAAACAACCGTCATCCCAGCGAAGCTGGGATCTCTTTGCCTTATCCCACCAAAGAAAACTGATATCCCAGCTTCGCCGGGATGACAAAACCAGTGTCAGATCAGCAGCCGCTCGATCGCCTGCGCCAGCGCGACATAGAGCTTGCCCATATCCGACGACAGCATCGTCACCGCCAGCGCACCGCCGTCGCGGCTGCCGAGGACGCGTTTCAGCAGGCCTTCGAAATCGTGGATATAGCGGTTCACATGCTCGCGAAACTCGACATTGCCGTCGTAGAGGCCGGTGATCCGCGCGGCTTCCTCGGTCCTGAGCAGGCGGACGGCGGCGCGCGTGAAAGCGCCATGATCGCCATGCAGATAGGCTTTCCACGCGCCATCTGGCACGTCGTGCGACAGCAGCTTGGTGACGTCGATCGCCGCCGAATTGAGATGCTCGACGAGGATCGCGACCTCGCGGCTGACCTCTTCCTGGCCCTGCTTCTCCTGCCGGGCATGCGCCTCGGCGATTCGCTTCTCCATCCCGGCGGTCGCCTCCGCCACCGACAGCATCTGGCGCAACAGCCGTTCGCTCGCCTGGTTGGCGGCGGCCACCGCGGCCTCCGCGGTGTCGGAGATCAGGTGGATGCGCTGGGTGATCTGGTCGCCGAAGGCGCGCTCGATCGCTTCCGCGCCGCTGCGCGCCAGCTTGTCGCTGGCGTCGGGGATGATCGATTCGAGCGCCGCCCGCGCACCGCGCGCCGCCTCGCCCGCGGTCTCGCGGATCTTCAGGATCGCGTCGATCAGCTTGCCGCCCGACAGGTCGGACAGCGCGCGCATGTTCGCCTCGCTCTCGCCGATCAGCCGCGCCAGTTCGTTGCTATGATCGCGCAGCGCCTCGAGTCGCGCGTTCGCCTCTTCGGCGAAGGCGTCGGACAATTGCCGCTGGCGTTCGAGCATGTTGTCGCCCTCGGCCGCGATATCCGCCATGCGCCGCGCCGCCTGGTCGCCCAACCCTGCGATGGCGTCGCGCTGCCGGTCGATCATCATGTCGGCTGAGCTCAGCCGGTCGGTGGCGCGCTCGACAGTCGCGGCGAGCTGCTCGGCCTGTGCGGTGATCGCGCGCATCGCCATATCGCCGCGGGCTGCCTCGCCCTCGACGCGCTGCATCGTTTGCGGCAGGTCGCGCTCGACATTGGCGATGATCGAATCGAAGGCGATGCGCAGGCCGTTGGCACGGTCGGTGAGCGTGCGTGCGCCCGCCATGCTGTTGCTGACGGCGGAGCCAAGGCTCTCGACATGGTCGCTCAGCGCCACGATCACCTCCGCCAGGTCGGCGGTCTGTTCGGCGCCGGTCGCGCCCAGCGCCTCGAACCGGCCCTCGATCGCGCCCAGCGCATGTTCGAGATTGGCGACGAGGCGGCGGGCATCCTCATCCTGCTGAACGAGCTGCGCCGACAGGCCGTTGGCGAGACGGCTCATTTCCGACAGGCGCTCCGCGATCGAGGCGGCGGCGGCGGTGCCCGCCTCGTCGAGCGCGGCGCGGCCATGCTCAATCATCGCCGCCATCGCCTCGCGCTGCAGGTCGAGGCTGGTACGGCTCTGGTCGAGTGCGGCGGCCGCGCGGTCGAGCGTGGCGTCGACGGCGGCGCCCAGTCCGGTCGCGGCCTCGTCGATCGTCCGCGCCGTGCGCTCGGTGCGGGTTTCGATCTTGCCGATCTGGGTCGCGAGCCGTCCCGAAGCCGTGCCGATCAGTTCGTCGGCCTCATGGCTGCGCGCGATGATGGCGCTCAGCGCCTCCGACAGACCCTCGGCATGCTCGCGGGCGCTGCTGCCGATCGACTTGATCAGTTCGTTGACCTCGCCGACCATATCGAGCGACCGGGGCAGGTCCTGCATCAGCCCGCTCATGTCGGCGCGGGCAACCCCGGCGGCGTTGTGGAGCAACGTGGTCTGGCGCGAGAGCAGGTCCGTCTCGTCACGCATGTCCATGCTGATCTGCTGGAGCTTTTCGGCGGCGCGATTGCCTTCTTCGAGCAGGGCCCGGCTATGGGCGGCCAGGTCGCTGCGGCGGCTGTCGAGCGCCGCGGACACGCGGGCGACGGCCTCCTCGAGGCGCCGGCTCTCTATCCGCATCGACAGCGCCGTCTCTCCGAAGCGGCGCACCTCGCCCCGGGTGCCGCGCTGAATCAGCATGTAGATGATGCCGAGCAAGGCGAGCGGTCCGCTGGCCAGCGCGACGCTGCTGGCGATCGCGGCGACGTCGAATCCCGTCGGAGCGACTCCGCCAATCCACAGCGCTACCCAGCCCGCCGCCATCATGCCGAACAACGCGCCGACCGCGACATCCCCCGCGCGGCGGCGCGGCATCGAAGACACCGGCTCGGCCAAGGCCGCCAGATCCGTCGGCACGGCATCGGACAGCAGCAGCTCCTCACCGTCGCGGGAGGCTTTTTCCTCTGATGTTTCAGAGGTTTCGCTGTCGGCGGCAGCGGCTCTAACGGCGTCCGCCTCGGCCCCCGTAGCCGCACGCCAGCGATCCAGTGGATGCGGTGCCTTCCCCATGGATCGCGATCCTACAGGAATCGCGAATCGAGCGATAGTCTCGGCTAACGAAATCTTTACCTGCGCAGGGCCTTATCGGGGCATGTCCTTCGAACCCGCCACGCTCGATCATCTGCTTGCCGAAGCCGTCGGCGCCGACAGCGCCGTTGCGAGCGAATTGCGCGCCCTGTTCCTCGCCTCGGCGACAATGCACGTCGCCGCGCTTTCGCAGACGCAGGCGGTTTCCGTCTGGCGCGAAGAGGCGCTCAAGCTTCAGGGGCTGGCCGCCAGTTTCGGCATGAGCATGCTGATGGACGCCGCCGCCCGCGCGGCGCAGGCCGGACCCGATCCGCTGCTGCTGGACCTTGTCGCCGACGCGCTGGCAGCCTGCCGCTAAACGCCTGTTTTCCCTTCGCCTCGCGGAGCGGAAGCCAAATCCCGAACCGCCCCAAATCCGTACAGGCGCGGCGGGATTCCCGCTTTGCCGAATCGCCCCGCAACGCCTATCTCTGTAGGATTGCCCAGGGGGAGTCAGACGTGCCGCTCGCCGCGCTTGTTGCCGCGCAGGAACAGACCGATATCGGCGACGGATTGCGCGCTACCCTGCCGCTCGCCGGGCGCACGCTGATCGAATATCAGGCCGGGCTGGCGATGGCGGCAGGAGCAGAGCATGCCGTCATCCTGGTCGAGCGGGTCCCCGCCGCGCTGGCGCAGGCGGTCGACCGGTTGCGGCGCGAGGGTCTGCGCGTCGAGATCGCGCGCAGCGTGACCGACGCACTCGACCGTTTCCATCCCCAGGAACGCATCATCCTGATAGCGGACGGCGCTGTCGCGGCGCAGGGGGCGGTCGATGCGCTGGCGGCGGCAGGATCACCCGCGCTGCTCGCCTTGCCCGATGTCGAGGACCATGCCGATTTCGAACGGATCGACGCAGCGGACCGCTGGGCCGGCTTTGCGTTGCTCGACAAGCCTGCCTTCGAGGCGACTGCGCAGATGCTCGGCGACTGGGACCTGACCTCGACGCTGTTGCGCCGGCTGGTGCAGGCGGACGCGGCGAGGATCAGCGCGATCGATCCCGACGGCGACCAGGAGCTGCCCCGGCCCGTGCTGACGACCGGCCCCGCCGCGATCAGCGCGATCGAAGCCGGGCTGTTGCGGCGGGCCCAGCCCGACGAAGGCAATTGGACCGAACATGCACTGCACCGCCTGTTTGCAGGGCCGCTGGTGCCACTGTTGATCGCGCGGCGGATCGATCAAAATCATGTCGCCCTCGGCGCGGCCGCGCTCGCCTGGATCGCCGCATTGTTCGCCGCGCTCGGCCTGTACTGGGCCGCCGTCCTGCTCCTGCCCGTTGCCGCCGCCGGCGCTTCGGCGGCGCGGCGGATGGCGCGGATTTGGAGCAGGACGGCGCCACCGCCCCGCCTGACCGACCTTGCCCGCCATGCTGCCGCCCTCGCGGCACTGATCCTGCTCGGCCGGACGCTGGCAGCCGAAGGCGGCTGGGGCTGGTGGACGATCACGGTGCTGGTCCCGGCGGGGCTGTGCGGCGCCGCCGCGCTGACGCCAATCGTGTCGGCATTGCGGGCGCAGCCCGCGCCGCGCTGGCTGGCCAATGCCGATGCGCTGGCGTGGACCGCACCGCTGCTTGCAATAGTGGGCGGCTGGCGATGGATGGTGGCGGCGCTGGCCGGGTAC
Source organism: Sphingomonas sp. Root710 (assembly GCF_001429065.1). Lineage (GTDB taxonomy): Bacteria > Pseudomonadota > Alphaproteobacteria > Sphingomonadales > Sphingomonadaceae > Rhizorhabdus. The sequence goes on along the minus strand of NZ_LMIB01000017.1, from coordinate 20,381 downwards.
GCGATGATTTCCTTCACGGAGCGGTTCTCCGCAGCGTGGAAGGCGGCACGAACAGGTGAGAGTTGAGGGTTTAGCTTCGATTTAACGACAACGGCCTATGACCTGAACATGATGGAGCTGGACGAAGAACGGCTGGACGGCATGCGGCCCGCGGCAGCGCGGTGGCTGAGCGATGCCGCGCGCGCTCTCGACGGCATCGAAAGCCGCATCGACCGCGCCGCCAGCGACCTGTTCCATAACGACGCCTTCGCCTTGTCCGACCAGCACCGCGCCCAGATAACCCAGCTCATGCGCGCGCTGATCGGCGCGATCGAGGATGAGCTGCGCATCCATATCGGTCATGCACTGCCCGCCGATGCCAGTCCGGAGCTCGTCGCCGCGCTGGGTGCGGCGCGGGTGCCGATCGCGCTGCCCTTGCTTGAGCGCACCCAGTTGCTGCGCGATCCCGATCTCGTCTCTGCGATGCTGCGCCGGGTCGACGAGCATCGGCTGGCGATCATCCTGGGACGCGATTCGCCCTATCATGTCGCGGACCTTGCCCAGCGGCTGCTCGATCTCGGCGACGACGCGGTGGCCGAGGGGGTGATGGCACTGCTGATCGCCGAGAGCCGCCGCTACGATCAGTTCGGCGATCCCGCGCTCGCCCGCACCGATCTGCCTCCCGGCCCCCATCGCCGTCTGCTCTGGGCGGTGGCGGCGGCGCTGCGCCATTATCTCGTCCGCCAGCACGCCCTTCCCGACACCCAGGCGGACCTGCTGATCGCTGGCGCGGCGCGCAATCTGCTCGCCGAACATGAGGACGCCGACACGCTGGAGGGCCGAGCCGATGCCCTCGCCGCGCTCCTCGCCGAGCGCGAGCTGATCGACGACGCGCTGCTCACCGCCGCCCTGGAGGAGGGCTGGCTGGCCTTGTTCACCGCCGCGCTGGCGCAGCGGGCGTCGATGGATTCGCCCGGCGTCTGGTCGATGGTCGCCGACCCCTCGGGGATGATGCTGAGCACGCTGCTGCGCGCGATCGACTGCGGGCGCGAGGCGGCGGTGACGATGCTGTGGCGGATCGGATCGGCCGAGGGCGCGAGCGAGGAGACGCTGGTCGAACGCGCCAACGCCTTCGACTCGCTGAACGTGCATGACGCCGCCGAGGCGGTGCTGATCTGGCGGCTCGACCCCAATTATCGCCGCGCGGTGATCGAGATCGGCGAGAATCCAGCCGCCCGCGGAGCAAAGCGCCGATGAACGCCTCCGCCGGCGTCCGGCCCGTCCATGGGAAAGTCGACGAGCAGGGTCGCCTGGTCGAGGCCGATCCACCGCTGCTGCGGCTGCAGGAACGCGCGGGCGGCGTTCGCGGCGGCGCGCTCGCGGTGCCGCAACTCGCCTCGCTGGCGCGGCTCACCCGGCGGCTGGGGATCAGCATCTCGCGCCGCGTCGTCGCGGCCAATGGTGAACAGGACGTCGATCTGTGGGTACAGGTCAAGCCCGAGGGTCCCTGCGTCGAGCTGGCCATCACCGGCTGGCAGGACATCGCCCCCGCCCCGCCGCAGCCGGGGCAGGACGCGTTGCGCTGGCGCGATTTCAGCCGGGCGAGTGCCGACTGGATCATCGAGACCGATGCGATGCTGCGGATCACCCAGCCACCCGCCAACATGCCCGCAGCGATAGGCCTGCCGATCGAGGCGTTGTTCGCGCTGACCTGCGACGAGGCGGGCGTCAGCCGCATCGCCGAGGCCGCGCGCACCGCCGACCGCTTCGAGGACGACAGCGCGACCTTCCTGCTCGGTTCGGGCGTACCGGTGCGGCTGGCCGGCGTTCCGCTGATCGATGGAATCGGCCATCTTGCGGGCTATCAGCTGCTGATCAGCCGCCGCGACCCCCTGATCCAGGGCCGAGGCTGGACCCCGCCGCCGCCGCCACTCGACGAAGCCTTCGGCAGCCAGCTCGGCCGGGCGATGCGTGAGCCGCTCGACCGGATCATCGCCAATGCCGACATCATCCAGGAGCGCAGCGAGGGCCCGGTCCGGCGCGACTATGCGGCCTATGCGGAGGATATCGCGGGCGCGGGCCGGCACCTGCTCGCGCTGGTCGAGGACCTGGTCGATCTCCAGACGATCGAACGCGCCGACTTCCGCCCCGAGATCGACATGGTCGACCTGACCGATACCGCGCTGCGGGCAGCCGGGCTGCTCGCGGTGCGCGCCTCGAACCATCATGTGTCGATCGATGGCCCGTTACCGGGCCGCGCGATTATGGCGCGCGGCGACTTCCGCCGCATCCTTCAGGTGCTGATCAACCTGCTGAGCAACGCGATCCGCCATTCGCCCGAAGGCGGCACCGTGTGGATCCGCTGCGAACGCGAGGGCGACATCGCGGCGATCATCGTCGCCGACGCAGGCGACGGCATCGCGCCCGAGGATCATGAGCGCATCTTCGACCGCTTCGAGCGGCTCGGCCTGCGCGACGGTACGGGTAGCGGTCTCGGCCTCTACATCTCCCGCCGCCTCGCCCGCGCGATGGGCGGCGACCTCGGCGTCGACAGCGCCCCGATGCACGGCGCGCGGTTTGTTTTTACTCTCCCTGCGGGAGAGTAGCCCTCAGACGCCGGGCGCGAGCTATCCGGCTCGCTTGGCTTCCTCGCATAAGCTCGGGCGCGCGTTCGCGCTTGCGGACGCTAACGCGTCCGACGCCGAGCTCATCGTGGGAGCCCGACAGGGCTCCGCAAGCGCGAAGCGCGCGCCGGACCCGGACGCAGTCCGGGGAGGATCGGAGCCGGTTCGCGGACTGCCCGGGGGCAGTCCGTAGGCGGAGATCGGTTCGCAAGGCGAGCCGCGGGGTCGCGGATGCGACCGCCGGCGCTTGAGGCCAAACAAAAAGGCCGGAGCTTTCGCCCCGGCCCTTCCGTTTTAAAAATCGTGAAGCTTAGCGCTTGGCAACCGGCACATAGTCGCGCGCGGCCGGGCCCATGTAGAGCTGGCGCGGACGGCCGATCTTCTGCTCGGGATCCGAGATCATCTCGTTCCACTGCGCGACCCAGCCGACCGTGCGGGCGAGCGCGAAGAGCACGGTGAACATCGTCGTCGGGAAGCCGATCGCCGACAGGATCACGCCCGAATAGAAGTCGACGTTCGGGTAGAGCTTCTTGTCGATGAAATACTGATCCTTGAGCGCGATCTGCTCGAGCTCGCGGGCGGTGTCGAGCACCGGATCATTGATGCCCAGCTTGTCGAGCACTTCGGTCGCGGCCTTGCCGAGCACCTTCGCGCGCGGGTCGAAATTCTTGTAGACGCGGTGGCCGAAGCCCATCAGGCGGAAGGGATCGTCCTTGTTCTTGGCGCGGGCGATATATTCCGGGATGCGATCCGGGGTGCCGATCTCGCGCAGCATGTTGAGCGCGGCTTCGTTCGCGCCGCCATGCGCCGGGCCCCACAGGCAGGCAATGCCCGCCGCGATGCAGGCGAAGGGGTTCGCGCCCGACGAACCGGCGAGACGCACGGTCGAGGTCGAGGCGTTCTGCTCATGGTCGGCATGGAGGATGAAGATCTTGTCCATCGCCGATTCGATCACCGGATCGATCTCATATTCCTCGGCCGGAACGCCGAAAGTCATGCGCAGGAAGTTGCCGGTGTAGCTGAGGTCGTTCTTCGGATAGAGGAAGGGCTGACCCACCGAATATTTATACGCCATCGCCGCGATCGTCGGCATCTTCGCGATCAGCCGGTGCGACGCGATCATGCGCTGCTTGGGATCGGTGATGTCGGTCGAGTCGTGGTAGAAGGCCGACAGCGCGCCGACGACGCCGCACATGATCGCCATCGGGTGCGCATCGCGGCGGAAACCGCGGTAGAAGGTCGCCAGCTGCTCGTGCAACATGGTGTGGCGGCTGATCGTGTAGGTGAAGTCCTCCAGCTCCTTCGCGCTCGGCAGTTCGCCGTTGAGCAGCAGATAGGAAACTTCCATGAAGCTCGACTGCTCGGCGAGCTGGTCGATCGGATAGCCGCGGTGGAGCAGGACGCCCTGGTCACCGTCGATATAGGTCAGCGCCGACTGGCACGAGGCGGTCGAGGTGAAGCCGGGATCGTAGGTGAACGCGCCGGTCGCGCCATAAAGCTTGCGGATGTCGATGACGTCGGGCCCGACCGTCCCCGACATGACTGGATATTCGGACGCCTTGCCGCCGAACTCGAGCTGAACCTTATCCGCCATGTCGCAATCTCCTGTAATGTCGCCCCTCGGCCGGTTGACCGGCACGTCACTTCACTTCAGCTGGTCCTCCAGCCGGCCCAGGCTCTCCTCTCGACCGAGAAGGACCAGGACATCGAAAATACCTGGGGAGGTAGCACGACCGGTAAGCGCCGCTCTCAACGGTTGCGCAACCTTGCCGAGGCCAATCCCCGCCTGTTCCGCCATCGCCTTGACCGCCGCTTCGAGCGCCGGCGCTGACCAGTCGCCGGTACCCGCAAGAACGTCACGAGCCTGAGCCAGCAGCGCCTTGCCGGGCTCGTCTAGCAGCGATGCGGCCTTCTCGTCCATATCGAGCGGGCGAGTGCGAAACAGAAAGCCTGCAGCATCCGTCAACTCATTGATATTCTTCGCTCTTATTTTGATAAAAGGAATGGTGCGGAGCAGTAGCGCATGGTCTTCCGAGTCGAATTCGCGAGCCGCCTGGGCCGCGACTCCGGGCGCGATCAGGCTCGCCAAGCGCGCATCGTCGGCCTCGCGCATATAATGGCCGTTGAGATTCTCGAGCTTCTTGAAATCGAAGCGTGACGGCGAACGGCCCACCCCGGCGAGATCGAACCATTCGATCGCCTGATCGCGGCTGATGATCTCGTCGTCGCCATGCCCCCAGCCGAGGCGGAGCAGATAGTTGTTCACCGCTTCGGCCAGCATGCCCATCTCGTCGCGATAGGCATCGACGCCAAGCGCGCCGTGGCGCTTGGAAAGCTTGGCCCCATCGGCGCCGTGGATCAGCGGAATATGCGCGTAGATCGGATCCGGCCAACCCATCGCACGGATGAGAGCAAGCTGGCGAAAGGCGTTGTTGAGATGATCGTCGCCGCGGATAACGTGCGTTACGCCCATGTCGTGATCGTCGACCACCACCGCCAGCATATAGGTCGGCGTGCCATCCGAGCGGAGCAGGATCATGTCGTCGAGCTCGGCATTCTGGACCGTGACTGGGCCCTGGACCTGATCGTCGATCGTCACCTCGCCCTCGCGCGGCGCCTTCAGGCGGATCACGAAGGGCGCGCCCGCCGGGGCCTCGGACGGATCGCGATCGCGCCAGCGGCCGTCATAGCGCAGCGGCTGCTTGGCGGCGCGCTGCTGCTCGCGCAGCTCCGCCAGTTCCTCGGGGGTCGCATAACAGCGATAGGCGTGGCCTTTCGCGAGCAGTTCGTGGGCGACGGCGGCATGGCGCTCGGCGCGGGCGAACTGGTAGACGACATCGCCGTCCCAGTTCAGATCGAGCCAGGTCATGCCGTCGAGGATCGCGTCGATCGCCGGCTGGGTGGAGCGGGCGCGGTCGGTATCCTCGATCCGCAACAGAAACTTGCCGCCATGGTGTCGCGCGAACAGCCAGTTGAACAGCGCGGTGCGCGCGCCGCCAATGTGGAGGTAGCCGGTCGGCGAAGGCGCGAACCGGGTGACGACAGTCTGCTTTTCGGTGCTTGCGCCCACGCGCTATTTCTCCAAGATCGGCGCGATGGCCAGCCAGGTCGACGCGCCCCCTAGCCCATTTTCCCGCACGGTCAACTCGGCTGGCCGGCGCGGCGCGGGATTCGGGGCGGCAGGAGCATGATCGATGCCGGCCGCGCCCCTAGCATAGCGCCCGCCGCGCTACAAACCGGACGCTGGCCCGGCGGCCCGCGCCTCCTCGCCGCGATTGAACATGCGCTGGAGTCGGAACGCGACCAGCTCGGCCTGTGGCTGCCCGTCGCGTTGGCGGCCGGAATCGGGCTGTGGCTCGTCCTGCCCCACCGAATCGCCTGGCTCGCGGCAATGACCGCGCTCGCTGGTATGGCGCTGGCGGGGGTGGCGATCGGCACCGCCCGGCGGATCGGCCGGGCGGTGATCGTCATCGCATTGGCGGCGCTGGTCGGGATGATCATCATCTGGTCGCGCGCCGACTGGGTCGCATCGCCGCGTATCGACAGACCGATGGTCGCGATGGTGACGGGGCGGATCGAGACGGTCGAGCGCCTGCCCGCGCGCGAAATGGTCCGGCTGACGATCGCGACCGATCGCGACCCCGCCGGTCCCGTCCTGCTGCCGCCGCGCGTGCGGGTGAATGTCGACCAGGGCTATGTACCCTGGATGGTGCCCGGCGGCGCGCGGATCGCAGTGCGTGCACGATTGCTGCCGCCCGCCCCGGCGGCGGTACCCGGCGCCTATGATTTCGCGCGCGCCGCCTGGTTCCAGGGAATCGGCGCGACCGGCAAGGCGCTCGACCGCCCGGCAATCGATGCATCGGACGCGGGCGGCGGTTTCTGGACCTGGCTCGCCGATCGGCGCGCGCGGCTGTCCGCGCATATCGAGGCGAGCGTCACCGGCCAGAGCGCAGGTGGGATCGCCGCCGCGCTGGCGACCGGCGACCAGGGCGCGATCGCCGAGGAGGATGCCGATGCGATGCGCCAGTCGGGGCTCGCCCATCTTCTGTCGGTGTCGGGGCTGCACGTGTCGGCAGTGGTGGGCGGCGTCCTGCTGCTCACACTGCGCCTGCTAGCGCTCAGCCCGCGGCTGGCGCTCCATGCCCCTTTGCTATTGATCGCGGCAGGCGCGGGTGCGCTCGCGGGGATCGGCTACACATTGCTGTCGGGATCGCAGGTGCCGACGATCCGGTCCTGCGTCGCCGCCCTGCTCGTTCTCGCCGGGATCGCTATGGGGCGCGAGGCGATCACCTTGCGGCTGGTCGCGGCCGGCGCGTTGATCGTGCTGTTGCTCTGGCCCGAGGCGCTCGCCGGGCCGAGCTTCCAGCTTAGCTTCGCGGCGGTGACCGCGCTGGTCGCCTTCCTCGAACATCCGCGCATCACCGCGTTCGCCGCACGGCGCGACGAGGGGCTGCTCTCTGGATGGGGCCGGAGCCTTGCCCTATTGCTCTTGTCCGGCCTCGTCATCGAAGCTGCGCTCGCGCCGATCGCGCTGTTTCACTTCCATAAATCGGGTCTTTACGGCGCGGTGGCGAATATCGTCGCGATTCCGCTCACCACCTTCATCATCATGCCCTTGGAGGCGCTGGCGCTGCTGTTCGACCTCATCGGCCTCGGCACGCCCTTCTGGTGGCTCGCGTCGCAGGCGATCGCGCTGCTGCTGTGGATCGCACGCACGGTCGGCGGTGCGCCGGGTGCGGTGGCGATGCTGCCGACCATGAGCTGGGGCGCCTTCGCGCTCATGGTTGCGGGCGGCCTGTGGATCGCTTTATGGCGAACGCCGATCCGGCGCTGGGGCCTGCTGCCCTTCGCGGCTGGCGCGGTCTGGGCGCTGTTCTCCCCTGCGCCCGACTTGTTGGTGACCGGGGACGGCCGCCATGTCGCGGTCGTGCTGGGCGACGGCCGGGTCGCGCTGCTCCGTGACCGGGCGGGCGACTATGTCCGCGACATGTTGAGCGAAGCCGCCGGGGTCGATGGCGAACCGCTGCCGATCGACGCGCTGCAGGCGGCACGGTGCTCGGCCGATCTGTGCGAGGCGACGCTGCGACGTGGCGGCCGCGACTGGCATATCCTGGCGACGCGCAGCCCTTATCTGGTCGACATCCGGCGGATGAACCGCGTCTGCGCCCGCGCCGACATCGTGATCAGCGAACGCCGGATGCCGCGCAGTTGCATGCCGCGCTGGGCAAAGATCGACCGCCCGTTGCTGGCGCGAACGGGCGGCCTGTCGATCGATCTCGAGGGGGGGACGATAACGACGGTTGCGTCCGGGGTGGGACAGCATCCCTGGTCGGTGTTTCGAGAACGACCTCAGGACGCAACGACCCAGAAGTGGCAGCCCGGACGCGCCTCCCCACATCATCATTCCCGCGAAGACGGGAATCCACCGGCAAACGAACTCCGAGCCAATAGAGGTTCGACCTAGCCGCCAAGTGGATTCCCGCCTTCGCGGGAATGACGAGGAGAGAATTGAGGTCGGTCGCCCGGCCTCATATCAGCTCAATAGCGCCGCAGCAGACCGGCCAGTTTGCCCTGCACCCGCACCTGATCAGGCTTGTAGCGCTGCGGATCATAAGCGCGGTTGGCCGGGTCGAGCCGGACCATCGCGCCTTCCTTGCGGAAATATTTGAGGGTCGCTTCGCTGTCGGCGATCAGCGCGACGATGATGTCGCCGTCGCGCGCCGTCTCGGTGCGGCGGATCAGCGCATAGTCGCCGTCGAGGATGCCTGCCTCAACCATCGAATCCCCCGACACTTCCAGCGCATAATGCTCGCCCGCGCCGAGCAGCGCGGCGGGCACCGACAAGGTGCTCTGCCCTTCGAGTGCCTCGATCGGCAGGCCGGCGGCGATGCGGCCGTGCAGCGGAATCTCCAGCACATTCTCGTTCGCGGCCTGCGGGACGACCGCGGGCGCCTTCGACTTGGCGGCAGGCGCGGCGGGTGCCTTGATCGCGGTCTCGGGCATGCGCAGCACCTCCAGCGCGCGGGCACGGTTGGGCAGGCGGCGGATGAAATTGCGTTCCTCGAGCGCGCTGATCAGGCGGTGGACGCCCGATTTCGACTTGAGGTCGAGCGCTTCCTTCATCTCCTCGAACGAGGGCGACACGCCGGTCTCGGCAAGACGGTCGTGGATGAAGATCAGCAGTTCATGTTGCTTGCGGGTCAGCATGGCGAATGCCCTCGTCGGGAACGGACGAGGAACATTTAGGCAACAACGCTGAATCTGTCAAGCGAGCGAAATGATCTCGACTTCGGCCCCCGCGGCGAGCGCCTCTGACAGCGCCGGACGGACGATCAGCAACTCGGCTTCCACCAGCGCGGCGAGGCCCGCGCTGTCCTGCCCTGCCACAGGAACCGCCCACCCGTCGGCCCACCGGCCGCGCAGATATTCGGCGCGCTTGGCGGTCGCCGGGACGGGCGCGCCGAGCCGGGCCGAGGCCATCGCCGGACCGGGCCGGGCCGCGCCGAGCAGATGCGCAATCAGCGGCTTGAGGAACAAGGTCGCGGTCACGAAGGCCGACACCGGATTGCCGGGCAGGCCCAGCACGATCGCATCGCCCAGCGTGCCGATCATCACCGGCTTGCCGGGCTTCATAGCCACCCGCCAGAAATCGATCTTCGCCCCCGCCTTTTCGAGCGCGGGGAGGACCAGGTCATGGTCGCCAACCGACGCCCCGCCGGTGGTGACGATGATATCGGCCTGCCCCGAGAGCAGGGTGAAGGCGGCGCTGATCGCGTCGAGATCGTCCGCGACGATCCCCTGATCGGTCGCTTCGCACGCCAGCCCGGAGAGCAGCGCCGCGAGCATCGGGCCGTTCGAGGCGGGGAGCAGCGCACCTTGCGCCGGTTCGCCCGCGGGCACCAGCTCATTGCCGGTCGACAGGATCGAGACGCGGGGCAGCCGCCGCACCGCCAATATGCCATGGCCGCCGCTCACCGCCAGCGCCACCGCCGCCGCGCCGATCGGCGCGCCCGCCGGCACCAGCAGCCCTCCTTCGACGAAATCGCCGCCCGCGCGGCGGATATGCGCGCCGGGCGCGGGCGGGCCTTCGCCGCTCATCACCAACCGATCGCCTTCGCGACTCGCTTCCTCCTGGATCAGGATGACGTCGGCGCCCTCGGGGACAGGTGCGCCGGTGAAGATCCGCACCGCCTCGCCCGGGGCCAGCGCGTGATCGAGCCCGCCGCCTGCCGCGCTTTCGCCGACCACCGTCCAGGGGCCCGGCCGCTCGGAATAGCGGATCGCATAACCGTCCATCGCCGACAGATCGAGCGCGGGCTGGGTGCGCCGCGCGACGATGTCCTCCGCCGCGTAGCGCCCGGCGGCGCGCGCGACGGGCACCGCCTCGATCGGCAAGGGTTCCTTCAGCGCAAACATCCGCGCCTGCGCCTCGGCCACCGCCAGCAACGCCATCAGGCGGTCCAGTCGCCCGACTTGCCGCCGGTCTTCGACAGCAGCCGCACCCCTTCGATCCGCATGCCGCGATCGAGCGCCTTGGCCATGTCGTAGACGGTGAGCAGCGCCACCGAGACGGCGGTCATCGCCTCCATCTCGATGCCGGTGGTGTAGGTGGTGACGACCCGCGCGGTGGCGCGGATGCCGCCCTCCTCGATGTCGAGATCGAGCGTCACGCTGGAGATCGGCAGCGGATGGCACAGCGGGATGAGATCGGCGGTCTTCTTCGCCGCCATGATCCCGGCGACCCGCGCGACGGCAAGGACATCACCCTTCTTGACCGCACCCGCCCGGATCGCGTCGAGCGCCGCAGCGGCGATCAGGATGCGGCCTTCGGCCACCGCCTCGCGCTTCGTCTCGGCCTTGGCCGAAACGTCGACCATGCGCGCCGCGCCGTCTTCGTCGATATGGGTGAGTTTGCCGGTCATGCGCCCGTCAGCAGCTTGCGCGTGGCGGCGGCCACGTCGGCCTGACGCATCAGGCTCTCGCCCACCAGGAAGCAGCGCACCCCATGTCCGGCCATCGCGTCGAGATCGGTCTTCGAGCCGAGCCCGCTTTCGGCGACGAAGGTGCAGCCCTCGGGCGCACGGCCGACCAGTTCATAGGTCCGCGCGAAATCGACCGAGAAGTCGCGCAGGTCGCGGTTATTCACCCCGATCAGCCGCGAGCGGAGCTTCAGCGCACGTTCGAACTCGGCCTCGTCATGGACCTCGACCAGCGCGTCCATGCCATGCTCGATCGCCGCCGCCTCGATCTCGGTCATCTCGCCATCGTCCAAGGCGGCAACGATGATCAGGATCGCGTCGGCGCCCAGCGCGCGTGCCTCGGTCACCTGCCAGGGATCGACGATGAAATCCTTGCGCAGGCAGGGCAGCGAACAGGCGGCACGGGCTGCGACCAGATAATCGTCATGCCCCTGGAAATAGGGAATGTCGGTGAGCACCGAGAGGCAGGCAGCACCCGCTTCCTCATAGGCCTGAGCATGGGCCGGCGGATCGAAATCGGGACGGATCAGCCCCTTGGACGGCGACGCCTTCTTGATCTCGGCGATCAGGGCATAACCCTGCGCGGCCTTACGATCGAGCGCGGCGCGGAAGCCGCGCGGCGCGCTTGCGGCCTTGGCACGCGCGGTCAGGTCGGCAAAGGAGGTCGCCGCCTTCATGCGCGCGACATGATCGCGCTTGGTGTCGCAAATCTCGATCAGCTTGTTGCTCATGGCCGCGGGCCATAGCGCGGGAAAGGGCCTGAAGAAAGGCCGCGCCGACCGGCCGTTGGCGGCCCGGCATTCAGCAACGTAACGAAGCAGTTTGCATATCGGGCCGATTTGGGACGATTATGGCGGCAGCCGGGGCGCTCGGCGGAGGGCCGCGTCGCCGACATCTCGGTCCTCAAGCGCGCGGCCGCCGCGATACCGGCCGAGCGGCTCGCGGCGCTGGCCAACTAGGATTGCCGGTACGAAGCGAAGGTGGCTAGGAGGAGGCATGACCAGCTCTACCTCATCGTCATCGCTCCAACTGCGCCTGAGCAAGGAGGAGGTCGCGGCCTTCCTCGACACAACCTTCCCCGCCCTCACCCGTCGCCAGCTCGGCGAGGTGGAGAGCCTATCGCTCAATCATCTGCGGATGCGGCTCGATCCCGATCCGGCGATGATCCGGCCCGGCAACCTCGTGTCGGGGCCGGCGCTGATGGCGCTGGTCGATGTCGCCGCCTATGCGGTGATCGCAGCGCACAATGGGCCCGAGGCGATGGCGGTGACCAATGCGCTGTCGATCTCCTTTTTGCGCGGCTGCCAGTTCGAAGCGGTGATGGCCGACGCGACGATCCTGAAGCTCGGCCGCCGCCTCGCCACGGTCGACGTGCGGATCTGGCAGCGCAGCGAGGACCGGATCATCGCCCAGTCGACCGTCGGATATGCGCTGCCCTGACATAGGGAAACGGCCCGGGCGCAAGGGTTGCCCGGGCCGTCCCGTCATATGACCGGGCAGGACGAGCCCACCCGGCCCACGCATCAGAACTGATAGTTCAGGCTGAACACCGCCGAGCGGGTCGCGGCGGGCTGGGCCCAGCTTCCGCCGACCGAGTTACGCACCGTCGTGACATATTTCTCGTTGGTGAAGTTCTGGACGTTGACCTGCGCCTTGAGCTGCGGCGTGATCGGATAGGCCGCCATGAAGCGGTGGATCGTGTAGCTCGGCACGCGATAGCCCACATAGCTGTTGGCGACGAGCTGCGCGAGCGTCGGCTGGTTGAGCAGGAAACTGCCCTGATGGGTCAGGCCGTAACCGAGCTCGAGCCCAAAACCGAAACGATAGGTGGTGAACAGGCTTCCCGAATGCTTCGGCGTGTTCGTCAGCGAAGAACCGCGGGTTGGATCGGGGAAGGCGGGGCTGTTGACCGTGGCACAGGCCGCCGCCGCATTGGTCACGCCCGGATTGGCCAGACAGAGATCGGAGACGCCCTGCAGGATCTTTGACTTCAGATACATATAGTTGGCCGAAATCGTCCAACTGCTGGTGACGTTGCCCGATGCGCCGAGCGACAGGCCCTCCACCCGCTGCTTGCCGTCGAGTGTCTGGTCGGTCTGGGTAGGATCGTTCGACGCGACCTTGATCGAATTACGCTCGTTGCGGAAGATCGCGGCGGTGAGCAGCAGCTTCGCATCGAGCAGTTCAGCCTTGGCGCCGAGCTCCCAATTCTCGGTCGTCTCGGGCTTCAGGCGGCAGTTGCTGGCCGCGCAGGCCCCATCGACCGATGCCTTCGACGGCAGCTTCGAGTTGCCATAGGCGATATAAACGCTGGTCTGCGGGCTCGGCTTCACCACCACGCCGACGCGGTAGGAGAAGAGATAGTCGCTGGTCCTGAACGGCCCCGTCGTGATGATCGCGCCCAGCGTGGGGCCGACCACCGTGCTGTAGGTCAGACCATGGTTCGAACCCTTGAAATGCTCGTAGCGGACGCCGCCGTTGATCTCGAGCCAGTCGGTGAATTTGGCGGTGTCGAACAGATAGGCGGCCAGGGTCCGCTGTTCGCCGAAATTGCGGCTGGACGGGATGAAGTTGATCGGCCCGCTATAGTTGTTGTTGCCATAGGTTTGCCCCGCCCCCGTCGGCCCCTGCACGATCGCCCCGGGGTTTGAGATGCTCACATAAGGGAAGGTCGGGGTCGATCCGTTCGGGTTGCGCGGCAAGGTGCCCTGATATTGCGAATAGTCCTCCCACAGCGCCGACGCGCCGAGCACCAGGCTATGGCTGATACCGCCGGTGTCGAAGCTCGCGGTCAGATCGCTCTGGCTATAGAAGGTGTCGTTGTCGATGAACCGCTGCACGCCGCGGCCGCCGGTGGGCAGATAATAGCCGGCAGGGACCGTGAAAGCCGGCGCCGCGCCGTTCGCGGGGATCGTGCAGCTCGCGGCGACGCCGTCGATGTTGAGCGGCTGCAGGCCGGTCGACGCAAGGCAGAAGGTCCCGTTGGGCTGGCTGGTTATCGTGTTCTGCCTGATCTGTTCCCAACGGGTCAGGTTGCGGACACTGAGCGTGTCGCTGAAGCGGTGGCTGAAGATGCCCTGCAACGATTTCGTCTTGCTGTTCTGCTGGTCGAGATTGGCGAAGCCATAATAGCCGCCGCGGTCGAACTCATCGAGGAAGCCGCCATTATTGGCATAATAGCGCAGACCATATTGCGGCATCGCCTTGTCATCGAGATATTCACCCTGCAGCGTCAGGCTGGTGGGACCGTCGATGCCGATGGTGATCGCGGGCGCGATGCCCCAACGCTTGTAATCCTCCACGTCGCGGCCGGGCACGTCATTCTCGTGATAGACCGCGTTTAGGCGCACCGCGATCAGGTCGCTGACCCGCTGATTGGTGTCGATCGTCGCGCGGTAATAATTATCGGTGCCGAGCCCGGCATTGAGGATCGTCTGGTCGTCGGCCAGCGGGCGCTTGGTCACGAGGTTGATCGTGCCCGCGACCGATCCGCCGCCGTTCATCACCGAATTGGCGCCGTTGGTCACTTCGACCTGCTCGATGTTGTAGACTTCGTTGCGGTTCAGGAACGCTCCCGAGCGGACTCCGTCGACGGTGACGTCGTTCTTCGCATCCTGGCCGCGCAGGATGATGCGATCTCCATAGCCGAAGCCGCCTTCGCCCGCACCGAAGGTGATGCCCGGCACCGTGCTGAGCACTTCGCGCAGGGTGAGCAAGTTCTGCTGCTGGATCGTCGCCTTGTTGATGACGGTGATGGTCTGCGGCGTATCGAGCAGAGGACGGGTATATTTCGGCGACGCGGCCCGTTCCACCTTGGGGGTGCCCTCATCGATCACGGTCGAGCTGACGGTCATTCCGCCAAGCTGCCTTTCGTTATCGGCTCCCGCCCCCTGCTGCGCCGCCGCCGGCGCGCTGGCGATGAAGCCGACACAGGCCAGTGCCAGAAATCCACCCGTCGAACCCACCTCATTGCTGGTCATGATAACCCCTTTCCCTATCGGTGGGAGCGGCGTTATCGCTATTGAGTTTGATTCGCAATAGCTATCGAGGTTCGAACTTGTCGCTGCGGATTCAGCCTTTTTCTTGCGCGGGGGGGTCACCCGGTGCGGGCGAGCGTTGCGCCAGCGAGTATCTCTCCGATCTTTTCGCCGAGATCGTCGAGCGAAAAGGGCTTGGTGATCATCGACATATTTTCGCCCAGGAAGTCGGCGCGGATCGCCGCTTTCTCGGCATAGCCGGTCACGAACAGGATCGGCAGGCTGGGCCGGTGGCTGCGCGCGGCGTCGGCCAGCTGCCGTCCGTTCATGCCCGGCAGGCCGACGTCCGAGATCATCAGGTCGATCGTACGGCCCGACGCCAGGATCGGCAGCGCCTCGGCAGCATCGCTCGCTTCGATCGCGGCATAGCCGACCTCCTCGAGCACATCTCGGATCAGCAACCGGACCGAGGGGTCGTCCTCCACCACCAGCACGCATTGCCCATTGCCCTGGGGCAACGCCCGTATCGCATGATGCTCCTCCAAGCCGGGCCGTTCGGCGGCAGGCAGGTAGATGCTGACGGCGGTGCCCCGCCCGACCGCGCTGTCGATCGCGACATGACCGCCATTCTGCTGCGCGAAACCATAGACCATCGATAGGCCGAGGCCGGTGCCCTGGCCGATCGGCTTGGTCGTGAAAAAGGGCTCGAATACCTTGCCGAGCAGATCGGCGGGCATGCCGGCGCCGGTGTCGGCGACGGTCACGACCACATAATCGCCCGGCTTTGCGTCTGCCGACGCGGCTGCCTCGGCCGCATCGATCCGCACTGCCCGGGTGCTGACCGACAGCGTGCCGCCCTCGGGCATTGCGTCGCGTGCGTTGATCGTCAGGTTGAGTAGCGCGCTTTCGAGCTGGTTGGCGTCGGTGACGCCCGCCGGAATCCCCGGATCGAGCCGCATATCGAGCGAAATTTGCTCGCCGATCGTCCTCGTCAACAGGTCGCCGAGCGAATCCACCAGCGCGTTGATGTCGATCGGCTTGGAATCAAGCGACTGGCGGCGCGAGAAGGCGAGCAGGCGCTGGGTGAGTCCCGCCGCGCGCAGCGCCGACGTCGTCGCGGCGTCCATGAAACGATCGAGCTGGTCGTAACGGCCCGCGGCGATCCGCCGGCGCATGATGTCCATCGATCCGATGATGCCGGTCAGCATATTGTTGAAATCGTGCGCAATGCCCCCGGTCAGCTGGCCGACTGCCTCCATCTTCTGGCTCTGGTGGAGATGCTCGTTCGCGCGGCGCAGCGCCTCGGTCCGCTCCTCGATCATCGCCTCGAGGCTTTCGCGGCTCCGCGCGAGCACGTTGCGCGCTTCGACGATCTCCTGAATGTCGGTGCAGGTACCGAACCAGCGCGTGATCCGGCCACCATCGTCGCGCACCGGCTGTGCGCGGCCGAGCACCCAGCGATAGTCGCCCGAGCGATGCCGCAGTCGATATTCGATATGGTAGGGCTCGCCGGTCTCCAGCGAATGCCGCCAGCGCGACCAGGCACGCTCCTGATCATCGGGATGGAACATGCCGCTCCACGCCGCCCCGTCGGTCGAACCCTCGGGAACGCCGGTAAATTCGTACCAGCGCTGATTGTAGTAATCATGATAGCCGTCTGGCAGGGTCGACCAGACCATATGATCGATCGAATTGGCGATCGCCTGGAACTTGGCCTCGCTCTCTCGCAGCTTGTCCTCGTTACGCGCAAGCTCCGCATTCTGCGCGCCGATTTCCGCCAGCCGGTCGCGCATCTCGAACTGCTTCTGGCGCGACCGCATCGCCGATGAGACGGCGCTGATGAGCGACACCGAGCTGAGCGGCCGCTCGAGCACCGTGAAATTGTCGACGGCCGAAGCAATGCGCAGCACCGCCGCCTGGCCCGGCGGGAGCGGTCCCATACGTCGCGCCGCCAGCACGACGAAGGGCACGTCGGACCAGGCGGGCTGTGCGTCGAGCGCAGCGCGAAGACGTTCGCGATCCCGCGCCAGCGCTTCTTCGGTAAGCACCACTGCGCCCACCTGGTCGTCGAGCAATCCCGCGACGGCCGCCAGATCGCGACAGCTCGTCGAATCATAACCCTCACGAGTCAGCAAACCGGCTATGCTTTCGGCATCCCTGCCGAACGGAGCCAGGACAAGGACCTTGTGACCGAGTTCCGCCCGCCTATGGGGCACCACGATCTTCCATCAGAGGCTCTGCTATGCCCATATATTCGGGCGTTCCGGTGAGCACGCCGCGGAACTTGGTCAACGGCTCACCAATCCTGATGCCTTCCGCGTCGATCCGCAGTTCGCGAACCGAGTCTTCATGCGCGCCACCACGGTTCTTCAATACGGATATGGCCTTGCGAATGCGGCCTTCGGCTTCGAAAAAACGGATCAGGACAACCGCGTCGGCAATATAGGAGATGTTGAGGCTGCTCGACATCGATCCGACCAGGCCATGTTGCGGATTGATCAGGAACGTCACCACGCCGTGATGATTCAGATAGGACAGAAGCTCGTGCATCTGCAGGATCAGTTGCTGCTCCTGCGGCATGGCCGCCAGATAGCCATTGAGGCTGTCGATCACGATGATCCGGGAGCCGCGCTCCTCGACCTCGCGCCGTACCATCGCCGCGAATTCTCCAGGGGAAAGCTCGGCCGGATTTACCTGGCGGATAACCAGGCAACCGCTGTCGATATGCTGTTGGAGACTGCTTTCCAACGCTCCGGCGCGCGACAGCAGCGTACCCACGCGCTCGTCGAACTGATACATCGTCGTCCGTTCGCCCCGGCCACAGGCGGCGACAAGGAATTGCATCGCGATCGAAGTCTTGCCGGTACCCGCCGGGCCGGTGAGCAGCGTGCAGGTACCGCGCATCGGCCCACCGCCGAGCAGATCGTCGAGCTCGGCAACCCCGCTCGACGTCAGCCCGTTCGTATAATCCGCGCCATGATCGGCCGCGATCAGACGCGGGAAAATTTCGAGGCCGCCCTTGCGGATGATCAGGTCGTGATAGCCGGCGGTAAAGTCGACCCCACGCATCTTCTGCACCTGCATCCGACGCCGCGCCGCGCCGAATTCCAGCGTCAGCCGCTCGAGCGTAATGACGCCGTGGCACAAGCTATGAAGATGGGTGTCGCGCTCCCCGCCCGAGGAGGTCAGGTCGTCGACAAGCATGACCGTCGTGTCGCGGCCCGCGAAATATTGCTTCAGCGCCAGAACCTGACGACGGTAGCGTAGCGGATCCTGTGCGAGCAGCCGCATCTCCGATAGGCTGTCGAATACGACCCTCCGCGGATTGATGCGTTCGACCTGCTCTTCGATCAACCGGACGGTTTCGCCCAGTTCGACTTCCCAACTGTACAGCACCGACTGATCGCGGTCGCCGCCCAGCACCGCTTCGGCCGACGCGAACTCGAACAGGTCGATGCCGTCGAGGCTCCAGCCATGCGATGATGCGACGGCGCGCAACTCCTCGCTGGTTTCCGACAGCGTGATGTACAGACACCGGTCGCCCCGACGCAGCCCTTCGAGCAGGAACTGCAACGCAAAGGTAGTCTTGCCTGACCCCGGCGATCCTTCAAGCAGATACAGGCGGTTGCGCGGCAATCCCCCCTTCAAAATGGCGTCGAGCCCAGGATTGCCCGACGATATGCGGTTACTCATCTAGCTTATCGTCTCCGTGACCCGGCGTAGCCGGAGTCAACCGCGCTACGCCGTTTGGGTTCCATCGGTACTGCCCCGGTCATGGAATTATTACACCGGGACAACAACCCGCGGATTGGCACGTTCATGCCGCGTCAACTATCGACTAGTCATCACATCGGCTTTCTATTCGGGATTTCTGGCATGCCACGCCTTCCTCGCCTTTTTGCCGCCATCGCGGCCGTGACCACCTTGTCCGCCTGCGCAACCGTCTCGCCGGAGGCGCGGGTACGCAGCAAGCTGATCGAGGCAGGCTTGCGCCCGCCGGTCGCGGCCTGCATGGCCGAACGCATGGTCGACCGGCTGTCGCTGGCGCAGCTCAAGCGGCTGCAATCGCTGGGCGCCCTCGCCAGCCGCGACCCGCGCGGGATGAGCATCGACGAGTTCGCCCACCGCCTGCGCGCGCTCAATGACCCGGAAATCGTGTCGGTCGTGCTGCGCGCGGGGATAGGCTGCTCGATCGCGGCCTGATTATCCCGCTCCAAACAAACTCTATCGCACCGCAACAGTCGAATCGCCCCGCTTGGGGTTTTCATCGCCGGACTTTCATGCTTAAGCCCCACCGATTTTGATCGGACTCAGGGATTAGGCTCGACCATGAACATCCATGAATATCAGGCCAAGGAATTGCTGGCGAAGTTCGGCGCGGCGATTCCCGCCGGCTATGCGGCGCTGACGGTGGAAGAAGCGGTTGCAGCCGCTAAGAAGCTGCCTGGGCCGATCTATGTGGTGAAGGCGCAGATCCATGCCGGCGGCCGCGGCAAGGGCAAGTTCAAGGAACTGCCCGCCGACGCCAAGGGCGGCGTCCGCCTGTCCAAGTCGGTCGACGAAGTCGCCGCCAACGCCGCCGACATGCTCGGCAACACGCTGGTCACGATCCAGACCGGCGAGGCCGGCAAGCAGGTCAACCGCCTCTATGTGACCGACGGCGCCGATATCAAATCCGAATATTATTTCTCGATGGTCGTCGATCGCGCCAGCGGCCGAATCGCGATGATCGTGTCGACCGAAGGCGGCATGGACATCGAGGAAGTCGCGCATTCGACCCCCGAGAAGATCCGCACCATCATCATCGATCCGGCCGAAGGCTTCATGCCGCATCATGGCCGCGCCGTCGCCTTCGCGCTCAAGCTGAAGGGCGATCTCAACAAGCAGGCGGTCAAGATCGCCGAGCAGATGTATAACGCCTTCATCGCCACCGACATGTCGATGCTCGAGGTCAACCCGCTGGTCGAGACGACTGACGGCAAGCTGCTCGTGCTCGACGCCAAGGTGAGCTTCGATCCGAACGCGCTGTTCCGCCACCCCGACATCCTCGCCCTGCGCGACGAGACCGAGGAAGACCCGGCCGAGATCGAGGCGTCGAAATACGACCTCGCCTACATCAAGCTCGATGGCGACATCGGCTGCATGGTCAACGGCGCGGGCCTCGCCATGGCGACGATGGACATCATCAAGCTCAACGGCATGTTCCCCGCAAACTTCCTCGACGTCGGCGGCGGCGCCACGACCGAGAAGGTCACCGCGGCGTTCAAGATCATCCTGAGCGATCCGGCGGTGAAGGGCATCCTCGTCAACATCTTCGGCGGGATCATGCGCTGCGACATAATCGCGCAGGGCATCATCGCCGCGGCCAAGGAAGTGAACCTGTCGGTGCCGCTGGTCGTCCGCCTCGAGGGCACCAACGTCCAGCAGGGCAAGGATCTGCTCGCTGGTTCGGGCTTGCCGATCGTCGCCGCCGACGATCTGGGCGACGCCGCGCGCAAGATCGTGGCGCAGGTCAAGCAGGCCGCCTGATCCGCCCGGCGGATCGGCGAAGGAATAGACCGGGATTGCAAAGCTGCGTTTCGCAGTTTCGCAATTTCGCAATTGCCTTGGCCGGTCCGACCGGCAAAGGCAGTAAAACATTGGGCCCGTCCGGATCGGGCGGGCCTTGTTTTTTGATGGATACAGCCTCCCCAGGGCAAGTGCCAAGGCCAAGGAGTTGAAGCTATGAAAGTCCTGGTGCCCGTGAAGCGGGTGATCGATTACAATGTGAAGCCGCGGGTGAAGATGGACGGGAGCGGGGTTGACCTTGCGAACGTCAAGAT
>NZ_LMIB01000016.1:70610-430610 GCF_001429065.1 Sphingomonas sp. Root710 | reverse complement strand
CATTCGATCATCGCGAAACGATCAGATCGCCGCCGGCTCGGTGCGCGGCTTGCGCGTCCGGCGCGGCTTCACGGCATCGTCTTCGTTCGGCGTCGGCTTCAGCGAGAAGGACGGCGGCAGGCGATCGACCTCGATCTGCTCGGCCGGCTGCACCTTCGGCGGGCGGCCGCGACGGCGCACCGGCTGAGGCGCATCATCGCCCGCGGGCGCGACGGCCTCGGCCGGCGTGCTCGCCTCGACGGGCGCTTCGGCGGCGATGGGCGCTGCGGCGCGTGGCGGACGGCCACGGCGCGGGCGGCGCTGCTCATCCTCGCCACGCTCGGCGGTCTCGACCGGCTCAGCGGCCTCAATGCGTTCTGGACGTTCTGGACGTTCGGCACGCTCGAACCGGTCAGGACGTTCGGTCCGCACGGGGCGCTCGGACCGGTCTGAACGGTCGGGACGCTCCCCTCGCTCGGACCGCTCCGGCCGCTCGGAACGATAGGGGCGCTCGCCGCGCGCCGCCCGATCGGGGCGTTCGCCGCGGTTGCCGTCAGCCTCGCCATCGAAATCGCGCTGAGCACTTGTTTCGCGCATCGCAAACATCGGTTCGGACGGGGAGCGCTGCTCCTCATTGCCGGCGCGATCACCCTCGTCGCCATAATCCTCGTCGGACGCATTCTGATAATCGTCGCGGCGCGGGCGCGGCTGCTGATCCTCGAAGCGCGAACGGCTCTCCGCCAGCACGCGGAAATAATGGTCCGCGAACTGAAGATAATATTCGGTATTGACCCGGTCGCCCTGCATCTGAGCGTCCCGCGCCAGCGCCTTGTATTTCTCATGGAGCTGGGCGGCGTTGCCGCGCGCGCGGTTATCGATGCGGTTGCCGCGATCCTGGCCGCCGTTCGAACCATTGGGCCGGGGCGCACCCTGACCACCGCCACGGCCGCGACGGCGGCCGTTCTGCCGATTGTTGATCAACTTTCCGATGTCCTCGTCACTGGTGGTATCGGTTCACCACTCCCCACACCGGGACCGCCCCGGATCACTCAAGGGGCCGGATCGCCCCTAATCGGTTAGATGCACGCCGCTCCGGGCGCGGGACCGAACATGGCCCGCATCCGCCACACGTCATGGCCGCCCAAAGAAACCGGCGCCCCTGCCATTGGAGGTCGTAGCACCGGGCCGGTGCGCGTACGCATCGCAGGCCCGTCCATATCCACCGATGTAGGGGCTCGCTCGGCTTTTTCCAAGCGGAATATATCCGCGCTGCGACAAAAGGATCAGCCGTTGACGATTATCGCGCGGTCGCGTCCGGCAAGGTCGCCGCGCACACCCGCCGCCAGCCCCGCCTCGGCAAACAGCGCGCGCACAGCATCCGCCTGATGCGCGCCGATCTCGATCGCGGCGAGCCCGCCGGGCGCGAGCAGCCGGGCGATTTGCGGCACGAGGCGGCGATAGTCGTCAAGCCCGTCCGGACCGGCGAACAGCGCCGTCGCCGGCTCGAAACGGGCGACATCGGGAGGCAGCGCGGCATCCCGCTCGATATAGGGGGGGTTGCAAAGGATCAGATCGAAGCGCTCGTCGATCCCCTCGGCCCAGTCGCCTTCACGGATCGTCGCGCGGCCGAGCAGCCCGAGCCGCGCGGCGTTGCCCTGCGCGATCCGCACCGCCGCCGCCGACCGGTCGACGCCGAGCCCGGTCGCCTTCGGCCATTCGGCGAGCGCAGCGAGCAGCAGCGCCCCCGATCCGGTGCCGAGATCGAGGACGCGCGCGGGTCCGGCCGCCCCGAAATGCGCGACCGCGGCTTCGACCAGCGTCTCGCTGTCGGGGCGCGGGATCAGCACGCCGGGGCCGACGTCGAGGCTGATCGTCCAGAAGTCGCGATGGCCGATGATATAGGCGACCGGCTCGTGCGCCGCGCGGCGCGCGACCAGCCCGTCGAACGCGGCGGGCGCGGGAATGTCCTGCCAGCCGATCAGCATCACCCCGCGATCGATCCCAAGCGCGTGCGCCATCAGCAGTTCGGCGTCGAGCCGCGCGCTATCGCTCGTCTCCGCCAGGATCGCCGCCGCACGCGCCAGCGCCGCGCGGACGATCTCAGCCATCCAGTTGCGCCAGACGCTCGGCCTCGTCCTCGGCGATCAGCGCGCTGATCAGCTCGTCGAGACCCGGCCCCTCGAGGATTTCGGACAGGCGATGCAGCGTCAGGTTGATGCGGTGGTCGGTGACGCGCCCCTGCGGGAAATTATAGGTGCGGATCCGCTCGGAGCGGTCGCCCGAGCCGACCATCGACTTGCGCGCGCCCGCCCGCGCGCTCGCCAGCCGCTCGCGCTCGATCTCATAGAGCCGGGTGCGCAGCACCTTCAGCGCCTTGGCCTTGTTCTTGTGCTGCGACTTCTCGTCCTGCTGGATCACCACCAGGCCCGAGGGGATATGGGTGATCCGCACTGCGCTGTCGGTGGTGTTGACCGACTGGCCGCCGGGCCCCGAGGACCGGTAGACGTCGATCCGCAGATCCTTCGCCTCGTCGATCTGGACGTCGACCTCCTCGGCCTCGGGCAGCACCGCGACGGTCGCCGCCGAGGTGTGGATGCGCCCGCCCGATTCGGTGACCGGTACGCGCTGGACGCGGTGGACGCCGCTTTCGAACTTGAGCCGCGCGAACACCCCCGCGCCGGTGACACCCGCGACGACCTCTTTATAGCCACCCATGTCGGCGGCGCTCGCCGAGATCAGCTCGACGCGCCAGCCGCGGTCCTCGGCATAGCGCTGGTACATGCGGAACAGGTCGCCCGCGAACAGCGCCGCCTCGTCGCCGCCGGTGCCCGCGCGGATTTCGAGCATCGCCGAGCGTTCGTCGGCGGCGTCGCGCGGCAGCAGCCTGAGCGCCAGGTCACGTTCGGCGGCGGGCAGCTTGGCCTTGATCTCCTCAAGCTCCTCGGCGGCCATCTCGCGCATCTCGGCGTCGCTCGCCTCGTCGTCGGCCAGGCCGCGCAGCACCTCCAGCTCGGCACGCAGGCGACGCACCTCGCCCGCCGCGACCGCGACCGGCTCGATCTCGGCATAGTCCTTGGACAGCTGGACGAACTGGTCCGACGGCAGGTCGCCGCGCGCCATCGACGCCTGCAACTCGTCGCGGCGCGCCTCGATCTGCGCGATCCGCGCCGAGGTTATCGAGACCATCGTGCTCAGGCCTTCAGCGTTTCGACGAGCGCGCCGATGCGCACCCAGCGCTGGGTCTGGTCGGACAGGTGCTTCAGCGCCACCTCGCCCTTCGCCACCTCGTCGTCGCCGATGATCACCGCCCACAGCGCGCCCGACGCGTCGGCCTTCTGCATGCGCTTCTTCATATTGCCCTTATAGGCCATGTCGGCGGCGATGCCGGCGCGGCGGAGATCGGCGAGGATTGCGGTCGCGACGCCCTGAGCCGCCTCGCCCATCGGCACCACCGCGACGTCGATCCGCTCGCGTTCGGGCGCGTCGATCAACATCGCCAGACGTTCGATGCCCGCCGCCCAGCCGACCGCCGGGGTCGGAGGGCCGCCCAGCGCCTCGATCAGCCCGTCATAGCGGCCGCCGCCGATCACGGTGCCCTGCGCGCCCAGCCGGTCGGTGACGAACTCAAAGGCGGTGTGGCGGTAATAGTCGAGCCCGCGCACCAGCCGGGCATTGCGCGTCCAGGCGATGCCGGCGGCCTCCAGGCCCCTGATCACCGTCTCAAAAAAAGCGCCCGCATCCGTCGAGAGAAACGCGTCAATCTCCGGCGCGCTGTCGGCGACCGGCCGGTCGCGCGGGTCTTTCGAATCGAGGATACGCAGCGGGTTCTTGGTGAGGCGGTCGAGGCTGTCCTCGCTGAGCTCGCCCCTGTGCTTCTCGAAATGCGCGACGAGCGCCGCGCGCCAGGCGTCGCGGGTCTCGGCGTCGCCGAGCGTGTTGAGCGTCAGCGTCACGCCCTCGGACACGCCCAGCTCGCGCAGCAGCTGGTCGCCGAGCGCGAGCAGCTCGACATCCGCCAACGGCTCTGCCGAACCGATCACCTCTGCGTCGAGCTGGTGGAACTGGCGGTAGCGGCCCTTCTGCGGACGCTCATAGCGGAACAGCGGCCCATGCGTCGCGATCTTGAGCGGGATATGCTGCTGCCAGCCCTCGGTCAGATAGGCGCGACACAGCCCGGCGGTGAATTCCGGCCGCAGCGTCACCGAATCGCCGCCGCGATCCTCGAAGCTGTACATCTCCTTCGACACGACGTCGGTCGTTTCGCCCAGCGAGCGAGCGAACACCGCGGTCGGCTCGAACACCGGCACCTCGACGCGCCCGAATCCGTAGAGGCGGCGCACCCGGTCGAAGGTCTCGACGACATGGCCGAAACGCAGCGCCGCTTCCCCCAGCATGTCCTGCGTGCCCCGGATCGGGCGCGGTGTTTCGATCTTGCTCATCGTCGCGCCCTTAGAGCAAAATGACGATGGGAGGAAAGATTGCTGTCAGCAAAGCCTTTCCATCCCGGAAATCCGCCACATCGGCCGGTTCGGGGCTTGGCATTCCTTGCAGTGCAGCATAAAGGCGCGGCCATGAACATCGACCTCATCCCCGTGGGCGACGATCCGCCCAACAGCCTCAACGTGATCATCGAAGTGCCTGTGGGCGGCGAACCGGTGAAATATGAGTTCGACAAGAAGTCGGGCGCATTGTTCGTCGATCGCATCCTGCACACGCCGATGCGCTATCCCTGCAATTACGGTTTCGTGCCGCACACCCTGTCGCCCGACGGCGATCCGCTCGACGCTCTGGTCGTCGCGCGCTCGCCCTTCGTGCCCGGCTGCGTCGTCCGCGTGCGGCCGATCGCGGTGCTCAAGCTCGAAGACGAGGCTGGCGGCGACGAGAAGCTGCTGACCGTGCCGGTCGACGGCACCTTCCCCTATTATTCCAATGTCGGCGAGAAGGACGACCTGCCCGAGATCGTCATGCAGCAGATCGAGCATTTCTTCACCCACTATAAGGATCTCGAACCCAAGAAGTGGGTGCGGATCGGCAAGTGGGGCGATGCCGACGAAGCCCGCCAGATCGTCGTCGAGGCGATCGAGGCGGCCAAGAAGGCCAAGGCGGCCTGACTCCGGACACCATCCGGCGAGAGCCTGGTAGAGACATGAGGGCCCCAGCCATCCGGCGGGGCCCTTGTTTTTTGTGGTTGCGCCAGCCCGTACCGATCGGTACGGAACTATCATGTTGCACCGCCGCGCCTCGGGTCAGAACTACGCCTTCGTTGTCATTGCCGTCACCTTCGTGACCCTGCTGGTCGCGGCGGCGCTGCGCTCCGCTCCCAGCGTCATGATCGTACCGCTCGAACTCGCCTTCGGCTGGGACCGGGCGACCGTCTCACTGGCAGCGGCAGTCGGCATCTTCCTCTATGGCCTCAGCGGTCCCTTCGCGGCAGCGCTGATGCAGAGCTTCGGCCTGCGCCGGACGATGATCGGCGCGCTCGCGCTGATCGCCGGGTCGGTTCTGGCCAGCCTGTGGATGACGCAGAGCTGGCATTATATCCTGACCTGGGGCGTGATCTCCGGCGTCGGCACCGGCGCGATCGCCCCGGTGCTGGGCGCGACGATCGTCAACCGCTGGTTCGCCGCACGGCGCGGGCTGATGATGGGCCTGCTCACCGCCAGCACGGCGACCGGCGCGCTGATCTTCCTGCCGGCGATGGCGTGGCTGACGCGCAACGGCGCCTGGACGCCGGTCGCGCTGTGCGTCGGGATCGCAACCGCCGCGCTGATCCCGGTGGTGTGGCTGCTGATGCCCGAAACCCCGGCCGCGATCGGCGCGGTGCGCTATGGCGAAGCGCCGGGCACGCCGCCGCCGCCCGCGCCGCCGCGCGGCGCGATGCTGGCGATCGAGACGCTGACCTCGGCGGCGCGCACGCCGATGTTCTGGATGTTGTTCGGCACTTTCCTGATCTGCGGACTGACCACCAACGGCCTCGTCGGCACCCATCTGATCGCCTATTGCGGCGACAACGGCATATCGCCGGTGCAGGCGGCGGGGCTGCTGTCGCTGATGGGGCTGTTCGATCTGGTCGGCACCACCGCCTCGGGCTGGCTGACCGACCGCTACGATCCGCGCAAGCTGCTCTTCGTCTATTATGGGCTGCGCGGCCTGTCGCTGATGGCGCTGCCCGCGCTCAACTTCCAGCCGACCGGGCTGCTGCTCTTCGCGGTCTTCTACGGGCTCGACTGGATCGCCACGGTGCCGCCGACGCTGGCGCTCGCCAACCGCCATTTCGGCGAGGCCCGGGCGCCGATCATATTCGGCTGGATCATGACCGGGCACCAGATCGGCGCCGCGATCGCCGCCTTCGGCGCGGGGCTCATTCGCGAGGAAACCGGCAGCTATCTGCTCGCCTTCACCATCGCCGGGGCCTTCGGCCTGCTCGCCGCGCTGATGGCGGTCACGATTGCGCGGAACGCCACCCCGGCGGCAGCTATTTGATCCTCAACCGCTCATCCTAAGGAGCCACTGAGCCTGTCGAAGTGGCGTCTCGAAGGACGCCCCAAGCATGATCCTTCGAGAAGGGGCTTCGCCAAGCTCAGCCCCTCCTCAGGATGAGCGGATCAGAAGGTGATGAGCGCGCCGGAAAAAGGCGATCCCGCCCCTTGCATGGAATCGGCCGCCCCCCTATAGGGCCCCGACTTGGCTCAATCCGGTCGGCTCCCGAGCCGCAGAAAACGACCGGATCTCCGTCGGGGAGTAGCTCAGCCTGGTAGAGCACTGTCTTCGGGAGGCAGGGGCCGGAGGTTCGAATCCTCTCTCCCCGACCATTTCTTAAGATCGCGCCAATCCTCACTCCGCGTCGGGTTGCACCGATGGATGCGCCCGCTGGAAAGCGTCGAGTTCGGCGCAGTGCGCGTCGATCGCGACCAGCGTGGGGAAGGGCGCGACGTCGCAGTTCAGCCGGCGGGCGTTGAACATCTGCGGAACCAGGCAACAATCGGCGATCGTCGGGCTGTCGCCGAAGATGTAGCGCCCGCTACACCCCTTTGCGGCGACGAAGGCCTCGAGCCGGGCGAGCCCGTCCTCGACCCAATGGCGATACCATGTGTCGATCGCGTCCTGCTCCTGGCCGAGATCGCTCTTGAGATAGCGCAGCACCCGCAGATTCGCGAGCGGGTGGATGTCACACGCAATCAGCAGGGCAGCGGCGCGGACATAGGCGCGCGGCGCGAAACCGTGCGGCAGCAGCGCCGGATCGGGATAGCGTTCCTCCAGATATTCGATGATCGCCAGCGACTGGACGAGGAGGCCGTCATCGCTGTCGAGCGCGGGAATCAGCCCCTGCGGATTATGTTCGGCGCGATAGGCGGGCAGCGGCTCCTTGTGAAGCAGATGCACCGCCTCCTGCTCGGCTTCGATCCCCTTGAGATTGAGCGCGATCCGCACGCGATAGGCCGCCGAGGACCGGAAATAGCTGTAGAGCTTCATGCGGACACCTTCCTCACGTGGCTCTAATCCGCCACGGCAAAAGCATCAATTGTACTTATGGGAATGCCGCCTTATAGCGACGCCGCGTCGGGGAGTGGCGCAGGCTGGTAGCGCACCTGGTTTGGGACCAGGGGGTCGCAGGTTCGAATCCTGTCTCCCCGACCATTTTCCGTCGTTGGTCCTCTCGCACCCCGTCAATCGAGGAGCGAGCTCTGCACCTCCGGGAGCCGGCTGCGATACGCTTCGACGAAGTCGATGAAAGCGTCATGATCCATGGCGATGGTCGAGCCTTCGCGGCCCGCTGCGCGGATCCGGCTTTCCATCATAGTGATAGCGGCCTTCAGGCCGCCGGTCATCTTGACCAGCCTCTCATGATCGCCGTCGCCAGACGATATCTCCGAGCGAAGGCGCGTAAAAATCAGCAGCAGCCCGAGCGGTACCTTGTGATGCTGGGCCAGCGCATCGAGCTGGGTATAGGATACAAGCTGCTTGTCCTTAGTAAGCTTGTACAGAGAGTCTTCGCTGATCCCTATCTTATGCCTGCGGAACTTGAGGAAATTTTCCGATCGCTTGAGGATATCGGCAAACTCCGTCACCGCCTTGCGCACATTCCCGCCGAACTGCTGGTGAATAGTGTCGTAAAATAGCCGGCGAATGCTTTCGGGATTGAGCCGCTCGATGGCCTTGTCAATCCGATTGAACTCGCCGACCGACCGGCCATTCCTCCGGAAAAACTTCAAGGCTGGACCCGAATCCTCGGCCATCATCGCGCCTCCTGCTTGGCCTGGTGCGTATAATGCACCAATGAGCGCGCTGGTGCGACGTTCATCGCATCCATTTCGGATATTGCATGTAAAAAGGGTTAAGGAGACATTTTATCCAGCAGCGAAGACAGACCGAATCACTCGCTGCATGGTGCCAGATTGGCAAACCGGCCGAGTCCCGCCGGTGTTTCTCAGGGTGCTCGCAGTAGCGGGAGCTGGCGAGCAAAGCAATCTCCTTGTCGGGCCCGAGATTGCCTATGCGTTTTTCTGAAAAACAGAACCCTCGGACCGCCAGAGAGACGATCCGAGGGCCCATTTCCGAACGCGAGTCGAAGCGCGTCCGGAGCATGGGGGAAGTCGCTTAGACCATGGAGACAGTCATGAACGCCAAATCCCCACATGTAATTGTTATAACTGCTCTTACTACTTTAGCCCATAACACCCAAGCTGGCGCGGAAGCTCTGAGCCATATGATGCCTTGGTCGATTGGATCGCCTGCGAAGCTCGTTTCAGAGGCCGCAGCCGCCGTCGTCATGTGGCTGCTTGTCTTCCACGCCGTACCATTCACCCTCAGGCTTATTGTGAAGATTCTCGATTTCATAGGAGAAAGTGTAGACCGTTGCTGCATTGCCGGCACGCGGCAGACGATCCGAATCCTTTCGATGGTCGTGGAACGGCTCAAGCATAGCCTGGGCGATTGATCCAAGCAGGAATCCTGGCCCGGCACGCGAACGCCAGCCCGCAGACAAGAGCAACAATCCCGGGGAAGGACGATCGTCCGGACTGATCTGAGCAGCGGAAAACCCCAAAAAAGGAATGGCCCCCGCTCCGGGGGCGGGGAGCGAGGGCCGACCTGACGTTCGTCACGCAGGCGGGGCGCAGCCATTGTTCTCAAGCAACAGGGGGGAATCTTGAGAACGATTGCGCCCGCTGGACGTGTATTAGGCGACCCAACCTGTCGCCTGTATGAACGGGGCTGTTATTTGCGCGGCCCCTTCGGGCGTGGGTCGTCCCATTTGAACGTCTTGTCGGAAATCGGCACGCCATAGCGCTGATTCGTGAGCCGCACCGTCGATCGTCCGTTCTGCGCGTCGAGCACCGTCCAGCCGGCGAGACTGAGCCCGCCCGGGCCGCTGCCGCGCGCGAACAAGATGGTGATCGTGCCGAACTCGGGATGCTTGGGGTCGCGCGCCTCGACCTGGATCGTGCCCGGCGTCGGCGACGCTATCACCCGCGCGAAGCGGCTCATGTCCTTGTTGGGATTGATCAGCACCGACAGCGGCGAATTGCCGACCGGCCAGCGCGACACCTGCTTCACCGAATAGTCGATCATCGTCAGCGCATCGCCGTCGCCGACGATCAGCAGCGGCACGCCCGGCTGATATTGGAAGCGGACCTTGCCGGGCTGGCGCAGGCTCAGCTTGCCCGACAGCGATTTGCCCTTGCGGTCGGTCTGGACGAAATCGGCGGTCATCGTGCTGATCCCGCGCAGATGGGCCTGCACCTCGGCGAGCGACCCGTTTTGCGCATGCGCGGGGGCGGCGATGACGATCGCGGCGGGAATCAGCGAGGCGATGAGCGGGCGCATGGCGGTCCTGTTCTGGTTCGTTGTGGCGGCGCTTATGCCCAAGCGCCGCTGAATTGGGAATGAAGCGCGGCGGCGTAACAAAGTTCCGTCTCCGCGACACCGCTCTCTATATCGGCGGCATGACGTGCCGCGCGCTGACTCGGGCCGAACGCCGCCTCGCCGAATCGATGTTCGGCGACGCGATCGATCTCGACCGCGTCGCGATCCACCGGGCGCGCTGGTGGCGCTTCCAGCCCCGGCAGGCGATCATGGCCCCCGACGGCGATCTCTGGTGCCACCCGCGGGGCGATCTCTACCGCGCCTGCTACGCCTCGGGCAGCCTGACGATGCAGGCGCTGTTCGTCCATGAGATGACCCATGTCTGGCAGGCGCAGCGGGGCGGCCGCTGGTATCTGCCGCTGATGCGCCACCCCTTCTGCCGCTATTCCTATGCGATCAGGCCGGGCAAGCCCTTCGCCCGCTATGGGATCGAACAGCAGGCGGAGATCGTGGCGGATGCCTTCCTCCTGCGCAGCGGCGTGCCACGACCGGGCAAGCCGGGGCTGGAAACATATGAGGCGCTGCTGCCTTTCTCCCCCTCCCCGCCAAGAGAGGGGGAGAAAGCCAGGCTTTGAGAAATATCTCACAGCGACTACACCGCGCCCATGATCCCAACCGGCCTTCTCGGCGGCAGCTTCAACCCCGCGCATTACAGCCATCGCCACATCAGCCGCTTCGCGATCCGCGCGCTGGGCCTGCGCGAGATGTGGTGGCTGGTGTCGCCCGGCAATCCGCTCAAGCCCGCGAAGGGGATGGCCCCGCTCCACGCGCGCCTGGCCTCGGCGCACGCCATGGCGCGCCGCGCGCCGATACGCCCGACCGCGATCGAGGCGCGGCTGGGCACGCGCTACACCGCCGATACGATGCGCGCGCTGGTCCGCCGCTACCCCAATCGCCGCTTCATCTGGGTAATGGGGGCCGACAATCTGGCGCAATTCGACAGATGGCGCGATTGGCGCGGTATCGCGCGCAGCGTCGCCATTGCCGTCGTCGCGCGTCCGGGTTATGATGGGGGTGCCCGCGCCTCCGGGGCGATGGGCTGGTTGCGGCGTTTCGTCCGGCCCGTGGCCAAGGCGAAGAATTGGACGGCATGGAGACCGCCAGCGCTCGTGCTGCTGCACTTTTATCCTGATCGCGGTTCCGCAACGCGGCTCCGGGCCAAGGACCCTAGCTGGCATCGTTCCTACAGCAACACAGGCCTGCGCGATCGCGTGACGCGCCGTCCGCTTCCATGAAGGAGGTAATTTGACCACCCCAGACCCTTCGGCCCGGCTCCATGAGCTCGTGCTGAAATCCCTCGACGACGACCAGGCCGTCGAAACCGTCTCGATCCCGCTCGCCGGCAAATCCTCCATCGCCGACCATATGGTGATCGCCTCCGGGCGTTCGACCCGTCAGGTCGCGTCGATGGCGACCAAGCTGGCCGACAAGATCAAGGCCGAGACCGGCCGCGCCGTGCGCATCGAAGGGCTGCCGACCGCGGACTGGGTGCTGATCGACGCCGGCGACGTCATCGTCCACCTGTTCCGGCCCGAGGTCCGCAGCTTCTACAATCTCGAACGGATGTGGAACTTCGGCGACGCGCCCGCCCCGGTCGCGGCGCAAGCCTGACCTGACAACCTCCAGCGGCAAGGGGGTCGCTTTGCTGCTGCATATCGTTGCGCGCGGAAAGATCGGCCGCAGTCCGGAGGCCGATCTGGTCGATCGCTATCTCAAGCGGATCATCTGGCCGACGCGGATCACCGAATTGCCCGACAGCGGGGGCAAGATCCCGCTGCGCGACCCCGGCACCGTCATCATCATGCTCGACGAGAAGGGCGAACAGCTCGGCTCGATGGCCTTTGCCGAAAAGCTGGGCCGCTGGCGCGATGACGGGCGGCGCGAATGCCGCTTCCTGATCGGCGCGGCCGACGGCTTCGACGAGGAGCAGCGTCGCGAGGCCGACATGCTCTTCGCTTTCGGCAAGGCGACCTGGCCGCACATGCTCGCCCGCGCGATGCTCGCCGAACAGCTGTGGCGCGCGACAAGCATCCTCGCCGGCCATCCTTATCATCGCGAGGGGTGATGGAACGGTATGCCCTTCAAAATCCTCTCCGGGACGGGGAGGGGGACCGCCGTAGGCAGTGGAGGGGGGCCGTCCCAAACGCTATCGCTCGGCGCGGCCCCCCTCCACCATCTTTCAGATGGTCCCCCTCCCGGGGAGGATTTTTGGTCGCCCTCCTCCTCCTCCTCTTCGCCACCCCTGCCGCGGCGCTCGATCACGATCCCGCCGTCCGTGAACAGCAACGCGCCTTGCTGACCGCCAAGCGTAATGCCACTGCGGCCCAGCGCCGCGCCGCCGGGCTCGAACGGCAGGCGCGGGCGATGACCCGCGCCGCCGATCGGGCCCAGGCCGAACAGGCCGCCGCTGCCGCCGCGATCCAGGCGTCCGAGGCGCGGATCGCCGCTGCGCAGGCGCAGGTCGGCATCGTCGATCGGCTGCGCGCTCGCCAGCGCGCCCGGCTCGCCGAGCGCCAGGGCCCGATCGTCCGGCTGACTGCGGCGCTTCAGACGATGGCGCGCCGTCCCGCCGCGCTCGCGCTGGTCCAGCCGGGATCGGTCGACGACATGGTCCACGTCCGCGCCCTGCTCGGATCGACCCTGCCCGAGATACGCGCGCGCACCGCCGGACTGCGCGCCGAAGTCGCACGCGGCGACGCGCTTCGCCGCGAGGCGGGGCGGGCGGTCGCCGCGTTGCGCCGCGAGCAGCGCCAGCTTGAGGTCAGCCGCCTCGCGCTAGCCCGGCTGGAGGCCGACCAGCGCCGCCGCTCTCAGGGGCTGGTCGACGATGCGATGGCCGAGCAGGACCGGATGATCGCGATGGGCGAAAAGGCGCGCGACATCGCCCAGCTGATCGACGACCTCGGCGATCAGGCCGATATCCGCACCCGGCTGGCCAGCCTGTCCGGCCCGCTGCTGCGCCCCGCCATCCCCGGCCGCGCGCCCCCGCCGCCGCCCGAGATGATGCGCCTCGCCGCCGAGGCGAACGCGCCGCCGCCCTATCGGCTGCCGGTGCTGGGCAAGCTCGTCACCGGCATGGGCGAGCTGTCGGAATCGGGGGTGCGCGCGCGCGGCATAACCCTGGCCACCGCCCGCGCCGCACAGGTCGTCGCCCCGGCGGGCGGGCGAGTCGCCTATGCCGGGCCGTTCCGCAGCTATCCCGGCATCGTCATCATCGACCATGACAATGGCTGGGCCACGCTCATCACCGGGCTGCGTCGCCCGCATGTCCGCGTCGGCCAGGACGTCATCCAGGGTAGCCCGCTCGGCACCGCCGACGGCGCATCGCCGCGCATTACCGTCGAACTGCGCCGCAACAGCCGGCCGGTGGATATCCTGCCGATTTTGTCGGGAGGCTGAGCAACTCCCCAACCGTCATCCTGAACTTGTTTCAGGATCCACCAGGCGGTGTGAGGATGGTTGAGGTGCTACGCGCGCGTTCTCGGCAAGAGCCTGTCGCTTATCTTAAGGCTCATGGTGGATCCTGAAACAAGTTCAGGACGACCCGGTGTTTGCCGACATGTTCATTGACCTGCAATCCTTTGCCAAGCATCTTTATGGCAGGCAGACTCGACGCAAGTCCTATTTCACGGACCGCGAAAAGCCTGTACGATAAGCGCTCCCGTTGAGGATGAAGCTCCTGATGAAGACGAAGACCCTGTTGCGTTCGGTTGGACTTTTCGGCGCTGGTGCGCTGGCCGCCACTCTCACCCCCGCGATCAGCGCGGTCGACATGAGCACCTATAAGGAGCTCGACCAGTTCATGAGCGTGTTCGAGCGCGTCCGCGCCGACTATGTCGACAAGGTCGACGACCGCACGCTGATGAAGGGCGCAATCGACGGCATGCTCGCCAGCCTCGATCCGCACAGCGCCTATCTCGACGCACGCGACCGGCAGAATATGCGTACCCAGACGCAGGGCTCCTATGGAGGGCTCGGCCTCTCGGTCACGATGGAGGACGGGGCGGTCAAGATCATGACCGCGCAGGAGGATACCCCGGCGCAGAAGGCGGGCCTCAAGACCGGCGACTATATCACCCATCTCGACGGCAAGCTGCTCTATGGCGGCACGCTCGACGAGGCGGTCGACCAGATGCGCGGCAAGCCCGGTTCGAAGATCTCGGTGACGATCGTGCGCCCCGGCCGCGACAAGCCGTTCGACGTCTCGCTGACCCGCGAGCTGATTCAGCTCAAGCCGGTCAAGTGGGAGGTCAAGGACCAGGTCGGCATCATCAACATCAATACCTTCGTCAACTCGAACACCGGCGATTCGGTGCGCGCGGCGATCGCGGGGATCCAGAAGTCGCTCGGCCACGATCCGCTCGGCTATGTGATTGATCTGCGCTCGAACCCCGGCGGCCTGCTCGACCAGGCAATCGACGTCTCGGACATCTTCCTCGAGCGCGGCGAGATCGTCTCCCAGCGCGGGCGTGAGAAGACCGACATCGAGCGCCGCTACGCGACGCCGGGCGACCTCGCGCATGGCCTGCCGATCATCGTTCTGGTCGATGCCGGCTCGGCCTCGGCGGCGGAAATCGTCGCGGGCGCGCTGCAGGATCAGAAGCGCGCGCTGGTGATGGGCGAGCGCAGCTTCGGCAAGGGCTCGGTCCAGACCGTCCTCGAACTGTCCGACGACACCGCGCTCAAGCTGACCACGGCGCGCTATTACACGCCGTCGGGCCGTTCGGTGCAGGAGGGCGGCATCGCCCCCGATATCCTGGTGCCACAGATCAGCGATGCCGATTACAAGAGCCGTCCGCGCCTGCGCGAGGCCGATCTGCGCCGTCATCTGATCAACGAGGCGAAGATAGACGACAAGGTGCTCGAGGATGACGGCAAGACCGATCCGCGCTTCATCCTGACCGCCGACGCGCTCAAGAAGCAGGGCATCGACGACTTCCAGCTCGATTATGCGATCAAGACGCTGTCGCGCATGGCGCAGCCCGCGATGCGTACAGCGCTGGCGGGCGGCAAGCGCGGGGCGCGTTGATCCGGTTTCAGTTTCGCTGAAACATGCGGTACCGGCCCGCGCATCCGCGTGAGCGGATCGAACAAATACAAAAATACTGGCCCTCTTCCGCCAGGAAGAGGGCCAGCCGTTTTATTCCTCGGAAAGATCAGGCCTGCTTGCGGCCGAAGCCGGCGGCCGCCGCAGGGCGGCGCATCGCGGTGACCGAGTTCTTGGTCAGCTCGCGCTCGAACTGGGCGAGCGTCTCGATCAGCAGGGGGCGCAGGCGAAGGATTTCGGCGTCGAGCGCGTCGGGGGCGCTATGCTCTTCGACGCAGCGGCGCGCGCTATGTTCGATATGCTCGGCGAGCTTGCCCAGCGCCTCGCCGCCGAACTGGAGCGAATCACCCTTCAGCGTGTGCGCGGGACGCACCATCGAGACGGCGTCGCGCAGCTTGTACGCCTGCTCGACCGCGACGACGCACTTGGCAGCATCGTCCCGATAATAGCCAAGAATCTTGGCAAAATCGTTGCCGATCAGATCGCGCGTCTGGCCGAAGGTCGTCCAGTTCACCACGCCGTTGCCCGCTTGCCCCATAGCAATTCCCTGCTCGCCATCTTGGCTCTCAGCTTGGACCATAGGACAGGGTCGTAAATGATGCGTTACCGGGATAGCCTTGAATGCGCTCGCTTTTCCATTTTGGGGTAGCGAAACGATCGGGAATTATCCGTAGGTCTTCGACCTATGTCTAAGGTGCTGCGACGATCCAGGCGGTCGTCTCCTCGGCCGCCGTCACCGACCAGCCCTGCGTCGCGGCAAGCGCCGCGATCTCGCCCGGGGCGATCGGGTCGTCGGCCAGGATCAGCACCGGGCCGCCGCTTTCACGCATTGCCCGCGCCAGCCGCAACGCCGGCCAGGGACAGCGCATGCCCCGCGCATCGACCCGCTCCATCTCAATCGAACGGGTTCTTGGGCGCGCGCAAGGTCAGGCGTACCGGCACCGTGGCGAAGCCCAGGTCGCGCTTGATGCCATTGATCAGATAGCGACGATAGCTTTCCGGCAGCTGATCGACCCGCGTCCCGAACAGGATGAAGCCCGGCGGGCGGGTCTTCGCCTGGGTCATGTAGCGCAGCTTGATTCGCTTGCCGCCGGGCGCGGGCGGGGGATTGGCCTCGATCGCTTTTTCGAACCAGCGATTGAGCTGGCCGGTCGACACGCGCTTCGACCACGCTTCGCGGGTTTCGTGCGCGACCTGGAGCAGCTGGTCGATGCCGCGTCCGGTCTCGCCCGATACGGTCAGAAGCGGCAGGCCCTTGGCCTGTGCCAGCCCCTCGTCGAGCGCGGCGCGGATACCCTGGAACAGTGATGGCGGATCGGCCGCGACATCCCATTTGCTGAGGGCGACGATCAGCGCACGGCCTTCCTGCAACACCTTGTCGGCGATGCGCAGGTCCTGTGCTTCGAGCCCCAGCGTCGCGTCGAGGAGCAGCACGACGACCTCGGCGAAGTCGACCGCGTGCAGGCCGTCGGCGACCGAGAGCTTCTCCAGCTTGTCCTGCACCTTGGCGCGCTTGCGCATCCCGGCGGTGTCGATCAGCCGGACCGGCCGGACGGTGCCGTCGGGGGCCTTCCAGTCCCAGTCGATCGCGATCGAATCGCGGGTGATCCCGGCTTCGGGGCCGGTGATCATCCGCTGTTCGCCGAGGATCTTGTTGATCAGCGTCGACTTGCCGGCATTGGGCCGGCCAACGATCGCGAGCTTGAGCGGGCCCTCCTCGGCCTCCTCCTCGTCGCCCTCGCCATCCTCGCCCTCGGGCCGGTCGATATAGGGCAGCAGCGCGGTGAACAGGTCGGCGACCCCCTCGCCATGCTCGGCCGACAGCGGCACCGGCTCGCCGAGACCGAGGTTGAACGCCTCATAGACGCCATGTTCGGCGGCTTTGCCCTCGGCCTTGTTGGCGACGACGACGACCGGCGTATCCTCGCCGCGCAACCAGCGGGCGATCTCCTCGTCAAGCGGCATCAGTCCGGCGCGCGCGTCGATCATGAACAGCGCGACGTCGGCGCCTTCCACGGCGGCCTGCGTCTGCGCGCGCATCCGGCCGGGCAGGGTCTGGGGATCGTCGGTCTCGAAACCGGCGGTGTCGATGATCTTGAAATCGACCCCGAGCAGGTTCGCATCGCCCTCACGCCGGTCGCGCGTCACGCCGGGCCGGTCATCGACCAGCGCCAGTTTCTTGCCGACCAGGCGGTTGAACAGCGTCGACTTGCCGACATTGGGACGGCCGACGATCGCGACGATAGGAAGTCTCTTCATCGGGGCCCCTTACAGGGCCCCGACGCTTTTTGTTAGCCCCTCGCTGTCGCTCGGCCTCAAGCGCCGGCGTTCGCATCCGCTCACTTGGCTTTCCTCGCATAAGCTCGGGCGGCCATTCGGCCTTGTGGGACATTGGCATGTCCCGACGCAAAACTCATCGCCGGAGCCTGTTAAGGCTCCGCAAGCGCGAACGCGCGCCCGAGCTTATGCGAGGAAAGCCAAGGCGGGCGGAGGCCCGCCGCCCGTCGTTTGAGGGCGCCGCGGAGCGGCCTACCTATACGCCACAAGCCTGCCGTTATCCGTCAGCACCAGCAGCGTATTGTCCGCCACCACCGGCGCCTGGTAGATCGTCGAGCCGAGCCGGATGCCATTGCCCATCTTGCCATCCTCGATCGCGACGTTGAGCAGGCCGCCTTCGGTGCTGGTCAGGATGAGACGTCCGCCCGCGAGCACGGGCCCCGACCAGCCGATCGGCTTGTTCTTCTTCTTTTCGTTCTTGTAGCCGGGAAGCTGGGTGATCCAGCGAACCTTGCCGCTGTTGCGCGCGATGCAGAGCAGCTTGGCGTCGTCGGTGACGACGAACAGCCATTCGCCTGCGATCCACGGGGTCTTGGTGCCAGCGACGTTGAGCTCCCACAGCCGCTGGCCGGTCAGGATGTCCATCGCCACCATGCGCCCGCCCTGGCCGACCGCATAGACGCGGCCCTGGTCGATCACCGGCGAAGCATCGATATCGACCAGCGAGGCGACCGAGGTGGTGATGCTCGTCCGCGACAGCGAATCCTGCCAAACCGCGCGGCCATTCTCATAACGGTAGGCGGTCAGTTCGCCCGACGAGAAGCCCGCGACGACGGTGCCCTGGCCGATCGCCGGGGCCGCCGCGCCGAACACCGCGGCATTTTCGAGGCTGCCGCTGGCGTTCCACAGCGTCTCGCCATTGCTGTCCTTGAGCGCGAAGAGCTGATTGTCCTGGCTCATCACATAGACATTGCCGCCGCCGACCGACGGCGCGCCGCGCAGCGGACCGCCGGGACGGACCTTCCACAGCTGGTTGCCGGTGCCCGCGTCGAACGCGGCGGCGTCGCCGATGCCGTTCGTCGCATAGACTTTGCCATTGTCATAGCTGACGCCGCCACCGAACAAAGAAGCCTTGTTGTCGGCGCCCACGCCGACGGCACGGGTCCACACCGGCGCGCCGCTCTTCAGGTCGAAGGCGTGGATCACCGCGTTGACGTCGAGCACATAGACCCGGCCGCCGCCGACGACGGGGCCCGCGCCCAGCCGCGCTTTCTTGCTCGATCCGGGGATCTTGCGGTCCCAGGCGACGGCGAGATGCTGGCCAAGCGCGACATGGCCGAGCGACTTGGCGGCGTTGCCGCCGGGCTGCGGCCATTCGGGATTGACCTGCTCGGTCGGCGGAACCACCGGCACGGCCTCCAGCGTCGGATCGATCTCGGCCCCCGATTCGGCGGTGAGCACCGCGACGCGCTGGCCGAGCACCGGGGTCTTGGGCTTCTTGCTGTCGCCGCCTCCGAACAGGCCGCAACCGCTGAGCGTCGTCGTCAGCAGCATGGCCGCGGCCAGGGCGATAAGCTTGCGGTTCATCCAATCAATCCTTGTCGGCGGTAACGGCGCCGACGTCGGCGCCCAGGCTGGTGGCGAGGCGGCCGGCGCGGGCGCGCAGCGGCGCGGGACTATTCGTGTCGCGGGCGACCGCGGCGAGCAGGCGTCCGGCCTCGGCGCCGCGGTTGGCGCGAAGGAGCGCGATCGCGGTCAGCTCGCCCGCGGTGCCGAAATAGGCGTTGCCCGGCACCGCCAGCGGCCGCAGCCGGTCGATAACCTGCTGCGGGGTCAGGCCGTCATATTCGGTCAGCGTCTGGCGGATCAGCGCAAGATCGCGGAACGGCGCGGCGATATCCTCGTCGGCGGCGATTCCGGCATAAAGCGCCGCCGCCGCCTTGGTGTCGCCCTTCTCGATCGCCAGCGCCGCCTTCGCAAACAAGGCGGTCGCCTTATAGCCAGGGCCGCCCTCGGCGATCACCGTTTCGATCTTCTTGCCCGCCTCGGTCTTGCGGCCCGCCTGGATGTCGGCGATCACCGCGTCCATCCGCTCGCTCTGCGCCTCGGCCTGTTTGGTAGTCTGCGCGCGCCAGAACAGGAAGGCGGCGAAGGCCGCCAGCAACAGCCCGACCGCGATCAGCGCGATCCGGCCATAGCGCTGCCACATCGTCTGGATCTGCTCGCGGCGCAGCTCTTCGTCGACTTCGCGCAGAAAGGCTTCTTCGGTAGGCGGCGTCGAGGCCAAGCATCATCTCCAGAACAGGGTCGCCGATCCTCTTAGCGAGGGAGCGAGCGCGGTGCCATAGTCAATAAATACGCCGGATGAACGGGCCTCCGGCCGTACAAATACGTCATCCCCGCGGAGGCGGGGATCCATAACCTCAGAACCGTAAGAGGTTCGAGCTTCAGAGGATATGGATTCCCGCCTGCGCGGGAATGACGATAATCATTTGGGTTGATAGGTTTGATCCACGGTCGGAAAGGCACGCGACCGGACGTCGGCGGCATATTGGGCGGCGGCGCTGTCGATCTCGCCCGCCAGCTGGGCATATTTCTTCACGAAGCGCGGCACCCGGTCGAACATGCCCAGCATGTCGTCGATCACCAGCACCTGGCCGTCGCACTGCGCCGATCCGCCGATGCCGATCGTCGGGATGTCGATCGCCCGCGTCATCTCGATCGCCAGCGGCTCGACCACGCCTTCGACGACCAGCGCAAAAGCCCCCGCCTCCGAGATCGCCTTGGCGTCGCCGATCAGCTTGGCATATTCCTCCTGGCTGCGCCCGCGCGCGCCATAGCCGCCCAGCGCGTTGACCGCCTGCGGGGTGAGCCCGACATGGCCGACCACCGGAATGCCGCGCGCCGACAGGAAGGCGACCGTCTCGGCCATCGCTTCGCCGCCTTCGAGCTTTATCGCCGCCGCGCCGGTCTCCTTCATCACCCGCGACGCCGAGCGGAAGGCCTGTTCGGGGCTCTCTTCATAGGAACCGAACGGCATGTCGATGACGACCAGGCTGTGATAGCTGCCCCGCACCACCGCCGCGCCATGCGCGATCATCATGTCGAGGCTGACCGGCAGGCTCGACGGCAGGCCATAGAGCACCTGGCCCAGGCTGTCGCCGACCAGCAGCATGTCGCAATGCGGATCGAGGATCTGCGCCATGCGGATCGTATAGGCGGTGAGCACCACGATCGGATCCTTGCCCTTGGCATTGCGGATCGCGGGCACGGTGAGCCGCTTCATCGGCGCGGGCGTGGGATTCGCGCGGCTGGTGGCGGTGTCTATTTGAAAGGTGGACATTTTTTGTTTGGCCTCAAGCGCCGGCGGTCACATTCGTGACCTTGGCTATCCTCGCATAAGCTCGGGCGGCCGTTCGGCCTTGCGGGACGCTAACGCGCCCCGGCGCCGATCTCAAGGTCAGCCCTGCCGAGGCTCGAAGAGGCAAGCGCGTGCAGCGCGTCCGAGCGATAGCGAGGAAGCCAAGCAGGGCCGATGCCCTGCGCCCGGCGTTTGAGGGCTCCAACAAAAAACCTCAAATCATCCCCAGCGCAGCCATATAGGTTTCGAGGACCATCGCCTCTTCCTCATGCTCGCCCTTCTTCTTCTTGCGGATCGCGATGAGCTTGCGGACGATCTTGGTGTCGTAGCCGCGGCCCTTCATCTCCGACATCACTTCCTTGATGTCGTCGGCGATGCCCTTCTTTTCCTCTTCGAGGCGCTCGACCCGCTCGACGAACAGGCGGAGCTCCTGCGCCGCGATGCTGCCCTTGTCTTCGGTCGTGTCGGCTTCGGCCATGATTCGCATACCCCGTCAGAATCGCGTGAAGGCGCAGGCTGTAGAGCCAGCCGGGCGACCGCTCAACGGGGAAATCGGCGATGCGGCCAACAATGACAGGAAGGCGACGGAAAGACTTGCGCTCGACCGCGTTGCTCTTACCAAAGGCCGCCTCCTTCGGTCGAATGAGAGGGCAGGAAAGCCATAATGGACAGCCAGATAAGCCCCCGCCAACGCAAGGTGCGCGTGCTCGCCACGCTGGGCCCGGCAAGCGCTTCGCCGGCGATGATCGCCCGGCTGTTCCGCGCCGGCGCCGATGCCTTCCGCATCAACATGAGCCATGGCGCGCATGAGGATAAGGTTCCGATCATCCAGGCGATCCGCGCGATGGAGAAGGAATTCGCCCGCGCGACCACGATATTGTTCGATCTGCAGGGCCCCAAGCTGCGCGTCGGCAAATTCGCCGACGGCATGGCCGAACTGGCGACCGGATCGCGTTTCATCCTCGATCGCGATCCCACGCCTGGAACCGCGAAACGGGTCGAATTGCCGCACAAGGAGATTTTCGAGGCGCTCGAGCCAGGCGCGCGGCTGCTGCTCGACGACGGCAAGCTCGTGCTCCGCGTCCGCACGGTGCGCGACGACCATATCGAGACGCTGGTCGAGGTCGGCGGCGCGCTGTCGAACAGCAAGGGGCTGAACGTGCCCGACGTGATCGTGCCGATGGCGGCGCTGACCGCGAAGGACCGCCGCGACCTCACCTTCGCCTGCGACCATGGCGCCGACTGGATCGCGCTGAGCTTCGTCCAGCGGCCCGAAGACGTGGCGGAGGCGCGCCAGCTGATCGGCGGCAAGGCGGCGCTGCTCGCCAAGATCGAGAAACCGGCGGCGGTCGAGCGGCTTGAGGAGATATTGGAGCTGGCCGACGCGGTGATGGTCGCGCGCGGCGATCTGGGCGTCGAACTGCCGCCCGAGCGGGTGCCGCCGATGCAGAAGCGCATCGTCGAGACCGCGCGGCGGATGGGCCGCCCGGTGGTCGTCGCCACCCAGATGCTCGAATCGATGATCCAGTCGCCCAGCCCGACCCGCGCCGAGGTATCCGACGTCGCGACCGCCATCTATGACGGCGCCGACGCGGTGATGCTCTCCGCCGAATCGGCGAGCGGGCAATGGCCCGAGGAAGCCGTCGCGATGATGAACGCGATCGCCATGTCGGTCGAAAGCGACCCCGGCTATGCCGCCCGGCTCCATTTCACCCAGACCCATCCCGACGCGACCACCGCCGACGCGCTGGCCGAGGCCGCCGCGCAGATCGCCGACACCGTTTCGGCCAGCCTGATCATCTGCTTCACCCTGTCGGGATCGACCGCGCGGCGCATCGCACGCGAGCGGCCTTCGGTGCCGCTGCTGGTGCTGACCCCGAAGCTCGCCACCGCACGGCGCATGGGACTGCTCTGGGGCAGCCACGCGGTCCGCACCCGCGATGTCGCCAGCTTCGAGGAAATGGTCGCCAAGGCCAAGCGCATGGCGCTGCGGCAGGGGCTCGCCCGGGCGGGCGACCGCGTCGTCGTCGTCGCCGGAGTGCCGTTCGGAACGCCGGGATCGACCAATGTCATCCATGTCGTCCGGCTGACCGGCGACGAACTCAAGGGCTATGGCGCCTGACCGGCTCCGACCTGCGCGGGCAGGCGCGGCAGGTCCGAAAAATCACGGCGGTGCCCGGAGAGGGGCAGGCACCGCCGCCTTCGGTCATGCCGAAGATCAGTGTTTCCCGACGCTCGACTCGATACTGACATAGCCGACCACGGCCATGAACAGCGCCGCCGCGACCAGCGGGATGTACAGATAATGGTCACCAAGATAGCTGAGCATGTCGATCGTCCTCGTTGAACGGCCGATCGATGCGCCTGCCTATCCCGGCAAGCTTTGACTCAGATCAAAAAGTCACGAAGCGGGGCGAAAATTCGGCTGCGGCCGATATGGTCTAGAGCAGCCCGAAACCGTGCAGTTCCGCGGCCAGTCCGGGCGCCCCCCGGAACAGATGCCCCCTGATCCCGATCGCCTCCGCCGCGCGGACATTGTCCTCGCGGTCGTCGATGAAGATCGCCTCGGGGCCTTCGAGCCCGAAGCGATCGAGCGCCAGCGCGTAGATCGCCGGATCGGGCTTCATCAGCTTCTCCTCCCCCGACACGACGATGTCGGCGAACAGATCGAAGATCGCCGCCTCACGCGCCCGGAAAGGCGGCCAGAATTCATGGCTGAAATTGGTGATCGCATAGAGCGGCACGCCGCGCGCGTGGAGCGCACGGACGATCTCCACCATGCCCGGCAGCAAGCCAGTGACGGTATCGGAAAAGCGCGGGCCATAGGCGGCGATCGCCTCGGCGAAGCGCGGCCAGGCGGCGATCAGTTCGGCGCTGGTTTCGGCGAAGGGCCTGCCGGCGTCATGCTGGCCGTGCCAGTCCATCGTGACGACATCGCGCAGAAACAGGTCCAGCTCGTGCGCGGGCACGAGCTGTTCGAAGAACTGCCGGATATTCCAGTCGTAAAGCACATTGCCGACATCGAAGATGACGGCGCGTGTGCCGCGCTGCGTGATCAGCCCTGGCGCGCCTTGAAGCGGCGGTTGGTCTTGTTGATCACATAGGTGCGGCCACGACGACGGATCACGCGGTTGTCGCGATGACGGTCCTTCAGGGACTTGAGCGAGTTGCGGATCTTCATGGCTTAACGCGCCTGCTTTCTAAGCTGGTAAGTTGAAAAACGAGGCGCTCCCCTATGGCGGCATGCTCGAGGAGTCAAGCCGTCCCGCGCCATTCCTGCTGCGAATGCACGCGCCCTCCCCTCCTCGTGGGGGAAACCACTGTTCTTCTCCCTCTTGTTCATCGGCTATGCATTAGGGTCAATGCACCCGAACTCATAACTGATGCGTTTCGATGCTGATGCATCGCCGGGAAGGATGAAGAAATGATCGGCAACCATTTGATTTCCAAGGCCCTTCTGATTGGCGCGGCGCTCGCGCTCGCCGGGTGCGCGGCGCAGATGCCCGAGGCCCGCGTCACGCGCTTCCACCTTGGCCAGCCG
This sequence comes from Sphingomonas sp. Root710, assembly GCF_001429065.1. Classification (GTDB taxonomy): domain Bacteria; phylum Pseudomonadota; class Alphaproteobacteria; order Sphingomonadales; family Sphingomonadaceae; genus Rhizorhabdus. The sequence goes on along the minus strand of NZ_LMIB01000016.1, from coordinate 406,541 downwards.
ATCGCCCCCGGCCAGGTCACCGTGGAGCCGCGCGATCCTTCGCTGGCGAAGGATCTCGAATTCCAGAGCTATGCGCGAATCGTTCGCGGCGAACTCGACCGGCTCGGTTTCGGCATCGCGCCCGATCTCGCCAAATCCGAACTGGTCGCGGTGACCGAGGTCAGCCGTTCGTGGCGGCCTTCGGGACAGACGCGCGGGTCGTCGCTGTCGATCGGCCTGGGCGGCGGCAGCGGCGGCGGCTGGCATGGGGGCACCAGCGTCGGCCTCGGTGGATCGGTGAGCTTCCCGATCGGCCGGGCCAAACAGCGCATGGACGTGCTGACCCAGCTGTCGGTCCAGCTCAAGCGCCGCTCGGAAGGCACGGTGATCTGGGAAGGCCGCGCCGAATCGGTCACGCGTGACGGCACCCCTCAGGCAAGCCCCGAAGCGGCGGTCGCGCGGCTCGCAGCGGCGCTGTTCCAGGGCTTTCCCGGCCGGTCGGGCGAGACTATCACGGTGAAATGACCGAACCCCAGATCAGCATCACCAGCGGCTTCGACAGCGGCAACATCGCCATCACCGGCCAGAAGGGTGCCGCCTTCGACCTTGCCATCGTCAAGGACCATCAGTCCGATTTCTACCAGTGGTTCCACTTCCGCCTGACCGGCGCGAAGGGCACACCCGTCAAACTGCGCATCGGCAATGCCGGCGGGTCGGCCTATCCCGACGGCTGGAAGGACTATCAGGCGGTCGCCTCGGCCGACCGGCAGGACTGGTTCCGGGTGCCGACCAGCTATGGCGACGGCGCGCTGACCATCGCTTTCACGCCGGAGCATGACAGCCTCTGGATCGCCTATTTCGCCCCCTATTCGATGGAGCGGCATCATGATCTCGTCGGCCGTGTCGCCGTCACACCCGGCGTAACCCATGAACGGCTCGGCAGCACCCTCGACGGGCAGGATCTCGACCTGCTGACGATCGGCGACGGCCCGAAGCAGGTCTGGTTCTACGCGCGTCAGCATCCCGGCGAATCGATGGCTGAATGGTGGATGGAAGGCGCGCTCGAACGGCTGATCGACGCGCAGGATCCGGTGGCGCGCAGCCTGCGCGGGCGCGCCACCTTCCATATCGTCCCCAACATGAATCCCGACGGCTCACGCCGTGGCCATCTGCGCACCAATGCGGCGGGCGTGAACCTCAACCGCGAATGGCACGGGCCGACGCCCGAGCGGAGCCCCGAAGTGTTCAACGTCCTCGCCCGGATGGACGCGACCGGGGTCGATTTCGCGATGGACGTGCATGGCGACGAGGCGATCCCCTATGTCTTCATCGCTGGTTTCGAAGGGATTCCGAACTGGAGCGAGGAGCAGGGCCGGCTCTATCACCGCTACCGCGACATCCTTGCGCGGCGGACGCCCGATTTCCAGACACGCCACGGCTATCCGGTGGCAGGCAGGGGCAAGGCCAATCTGTCGATGTCGACCAACCAGCTGGCCAACCGTTTCGGCTGCGTGGCGATGACGCTGGAAATGCCGTTCAAGGACAATGTGGACCTGGCCGACCCTCGCCACGGCTGGTCGCCCGAACGATCGAAGAAGCTGGGCGCCGAATGCCTCGGCGCGCTGCACGAGATGCTCGACGAACTGCCGGCGCGCTGACGTTGCGGGGTTGGTTCCGGCCGGGCTGAAACCCTGGGGCGCGGTGCTTTAACGCCCCGCCGCCTGCAAGCTGGTGATCGTGGCGGCATCGATCGGGCTGTCGAAGCGGCACCCGGCCTCGCGGCCATTGGCCCAGACGATATGCGCGTCGACCAGGCCCTTGCCGGGCAGCGCGATCTGGATCGAGGTCTCGGGAGGCAGGTCCTGATAGATCATGAGGCGTGCGCCGCCGCTCGATATGTCGATGACCCGGCAGGGCGAGCGCCCCATGCCCTTGCGCCCGCGCATATCGGTATCGAAGGCGCTGCCGACCCGCGGCGACGCCCGTCGATTGCTGCCGTCCCGTACGACGACTTCCGACGAAAACATACGCTACCTCCCCACACGACCATTTACCGAACGCGGCTATGGCTGATGCTCTAGGTCGTGATCCGGGAAAATACTTAGTCGCGTTGGATGCGCGCATCAACGGGCAATTGCTATCGATTGCGTAATTGCGCATGTTTCGCTGAAGTAACGAATCCGCCGATCAGGCTTCCAGTTCGATGTCCCAGTAGAGCCAGTCGCGCCAGCTCTGGTGGAGATAATGTGGCGGGAAGCTGCGGCCATTTTCCTGAAGCTGCCAGCTTGTCGGCCGGATCGGCGGTTCGAACAGCCGCATGTTCGCCTGGGCCGGGGTGCGCCCGCCCTTGCGCAGGTTGCACGGCGCGCAGGCGGTCGAGACATTCTCCCAGGTCGTCCGCCCGCCCTGCGCGCGCGGGATGACATGGTCAAAGGTCAGGTCCGACGGCGATCCGCAATATTGGCAGCAGAAGCGGTCGCGCAGGAACAGGTTGAAGCGCGTGAAGGCCGGATGCTCCGACTGCTTCACATATTGCCTGAGCGCGATGACCGATGGCAGCCGCATCGCAAAATTGGGGCTGCGCACCTCGCGGTCATATTCGGAGACGATATCGACCCGTTGTAAAAAAACCGCCTTGATAGCGGTTTGCCAGTTCCACAGCGATAATGGGTAATAGCTCAACGGCGTATAGTCGGCGTTGAGCACCAGCGCCGGACAACTGTCCGGATGTCGCATGAGATCGGAGTGGTACATGGACGAACCAGGGCCTCCCGCACGAGATGGAGAGCCCCAACCTGGTCCAGCCGACCTTCCGTTCGCACACCGGAACGCCTATGGCCGAACCGGCCGCGCCCTCGTGGCCACTCTTTCGCCTGAAAGCGTGACATGGGCATGACAGCATTTCCATTGACTCCTCGTCAAGAGTCCGAATGCCCGAAAGCGTAATTTCCCGCTTTGCGCCGAGCCCGACCGGGCGTCTCCACCTCGGCCACGCCTTTTCGGCGCTGTGCGCGCACGATCTGGCGCGGGCGGCGGATGGCGCCTTCCTGCTGCGGATCGAGGACATCGATCCCACCCGCTGCCGCCCCGAGCATGTCGCCGGCATCGTCGAGGATCTGCGCTGGCTCGGGCTTGGCTGGGACGGCGAGCCCGTCTTCCAGTCGCAGCGCCTGCCGCTCTATGCTGGTGCACTGGGCCGGCTGAAGGCAGCGGGGCTCGCCTATCCCTGCTTCTGCACCCGCGCCCGGATCGCCGCCGAGATCGCCGCGAGCGCCGCCGCACCCCACGGGCCCGACGGTCCCATCTATCCCGGCATCTGCCGGACCCTGAGCGAAGGCGAACGCGAAAGCAGGATCGCGGCGGGGGAAGCGCATGCATGGCGGCTCGACGTCGCGAAGGCGGCGGCGGCGGCGGGCGCGCTGCGCTGGCACGACGCGGCGGCAGGCTCGGTCGCGGCGACCCCCGAAATTCACGGCGACGTCGTCCTCGCCCGCAAGGACGCGCCGACCAGCTATCATCTCGCCGTCACCGTCGACGACGCCGCGCAGGGCGTGACCGACGTGGTGCGCGGGCAGGACCTGTTCGCCGCCACCCATGTCCACCGGCTGCTTCAGGCGCTGCTCGGCCTGCCGACGCCGCGCTACCACCATCATCGCCTGCTCACCGGCGAGAATGGCGAGCGCCTCGCCAAGCGCGCGGGATCGCCGACGCTTGCATCGCTGCGCGCGGATGGCACAGACCCGGCAGCGCTGGTGGCGCGGCTGCGCGCGCCGGCCGCCTGAACCGCGGCCAAACCCCCGGAAAAACGGGGCCCTTGCGGCCCGCCGACAAGCAAGACATACATTGCGGCCAGGTGTCGGGGGAAAAAGGGCGGAAAAGCTCGATTCCGGCGCTTTTAGGGTGGTTTTCGCGAGCGGCAAGGGGATGCCGCGGCGCGGGGATCACGGCCTATTGGCTGGAGCGCCGATCCGCACGAGGACGGCGCTTCGGGGAGCGAAGGGAGTTAGGATGCTGATCATACAGGTAGCGATAGGCTGCGGCCTGCTCGCCATATTATACGGGCTGTTCACTAGCCGTCAGGTGCTGGCCGCATCGGCCGGCAACGAGAAGATGCAGGATATCGCCGCGGCCATCCAGGAAGGCGCGAGCGCCTATCTCGGCCGCCAATATCGCACCATCGCCATCGTCGGCGTGATCGTCGCGGCGCTGGTCTTCTATTTCCTCGGTCTGACCTCGGCGGTCGGCTTCGTCATCGGCGCGCTGCTTTCGGGCGTCGCGGGCTATGTCGGCATGAACATCTCGGTCCGCGCCAATGTGCGCACCGCCGAGGCCGCGCGCACCAGCCTGCAGAGCGGCCTGACCGTCGCCTTCCGCGCGGGCGCGGTCACCGGCGTTCTCGTCGCCGGCCTCGCGCTGCTCGCGATCGCGGTGTTCTTCTGGTATTTGACCGGCCCGCGCGGTCATGCGCCCAATGAGCGGATCGTCATCGACGCGCTCGTTGCGCTGGCGTTCGGCGCGTCGCTGATCTCGATCTTCGCGCGTCTCGGCGGCGGCATCTTCACCAAGGCCGCCGACGTCGGCGCCGATCTGGTGGGCAAGGTCGAAGCCGGCATTCCCGAGGACGACCCCCGCAACCCCGCCACCATCGCCGACAATGTCGGCGACAATGTCGGCGATTGCGCCGGCATGGCGGCCGACCTGTTCGAGACCTATGTCGTCACCGTCGGCGCCACCATGGTCCTCACCGCGCTGCTCGTCGCGGGCGACGCCGCGTGGATCGGCAAGCTGATGTCGCTGCCGCTGCTGATCGGCGGCGTCTGCATCGTCACCTCGATCATCGGCACCTATATGGTCCGCCTCGGCGCGAACCAGTCGATCATGGGCGCGCTGTACAAGGGCTTCTGGACCACCGCGATCCTGTCGATCCCGGCTATCTACCTCGCCACCGACTGGGTGCTCGGCGGCGTCGATGGCTTGATCGGCGTGGGGGATACCAGCTTCCCGGCGATCAACCTCTTCTATTCTGCACTCGTCGGCCTGGCCGTCACCGGCCTGCTGGTGTGGATCACCGAATATTATACCGGCACCAACTATCGCCCGGTCCGCTCGATCGCGAAGTCGTCCGAAACCGGCCATGGCACCAACGTCATCCAGGGCCTGGCGATCAGCCTGGAGTCGACCGCGCTGCCGACGATCGTGATCTGCGTCGGCATCGTCGTCGCCTATCAGCTCGCCGGCCTGATCGGCATCGCCTTCGCGGCGACCGCGATGCTCGCGCTGGCGGGCATGGTCGTGGCGCTCGACGCCTATGGTCCGGTCACCGACAATGCCGGCGGCATCGCCGAAATGGCAGGCCTCGACGATAGCGTGCGCGTCAAGACCGACGCGCTCGACGCGGTAGGCAACACCACAAAGGCGGTCACCAAGGGCTATGCGATCGGTTCGGCGGGCCTCGCCGCACTGGTGCTGTTCGGCGCCTACACGACCGACCTCAACCTCTACTTCCCCGATCTCGCGGTCGATTTCTCGCTGAGCAATCCGTACGTCATCGTCGGCCTGCTGCTCGGCGCGCTGCTGCCGTACATCTTCGGGGCGTTCGGCATGACCGCGGTCGGCCGCGCGGCGGGCGCGGTGGTCGAGGAAGTGCGCGCGCAGTTCCGGGATAATCCGGGCATCATGGCCGGTACCAGCCGTCCCAACTATGCCCGCACCGTCGATCTCGTCACCAAGGCGGCGATCAAGGAGATGATCGTCCCGTCGCTGCTGCCGGTGCTCGCGCCGGTCGTCGTCTACTTCGTCATCACCCAGGTCGCGGGCCAGGCGAACGGCTTCGCGGCCCTGGGCGCGCTGCTGCTCGGCGTGATCGTCTCGGGCCTGTTCGTCGCCATCTCGATGACCTCGGGCGGCGGCGCATGGGACAACGCCAAGAAATATATCGAGGACGGCAACCATGGCGGCAAGGGATCGGAAGCCCATAAGGCAGCCGTGACCGGCGATACCGTCGGCGATCCCTATAAAGACACCGCCGGCCCCGCCGTGAACCCGATGATCAAGATCACCAACATCGTCGCCCTGCTGCTGCTCGCAGCGCTGGCGCACGCCGCGATGTGATCTGATCCCGCATTGTCGGATCTACGCCCGTCCGGAGCGATCCGGGCGGGCTTTTTTCTTTGCCGCGCCGAAGCCATGCGGAAGCGCCTTGCATCGAAACGGCAAATAGTGCGTTTGGTTCGGTCGAACCGTTCGGATACCGGGGCCATATGGCGCATCTCCAGCAGGAGACATTGGAGAGCATCTTTCCCGGCCATTCGGAGATGGCGCAGCGCATGCGCGCGCATGACTGGGCCGCCACCCCGCTCGGCGATCCGCTGCTCTGGCCCGATGGCCTCAAAATCCCGCTGCGCATGCTGCTCACCTCGCGTTTCGAGATGTGGCTCGGCTGGGGCGACGATCTCCGCTTCTTCTACAACGACGCCTATATCCCGACCCTCGGCCTCAAGCATGGCGGCGCGCTCGGACAGCCCTTTCACCAGGTATGGGCGGAGGTCTATGCCGACGTCGCCGACCAGGTCGCGCATGTCCGCGCCGGCGAAGCGACATGGAACAAGGCGCTGCTCCTGCTGCTCGAACGCAGCGGCTATCCCGAGGAGACCTATCACAGCTTTTCCTACAGCCCGCTCTACGACGGTCCGGGCCGGGTCGGCGGCATGCTGTGCGTGGTGAGCGAGGAAACCGAGCGCGTGATCGGCGAGCGCCGCCTCGAAACGCTGCGCGGGCTCGGCATGCGGCTGGTCGGCGTCGGCAGCCGGGACGAGGTGCGCCGTGCCCTGTGCGACGTGTTCGAAGATAATCCCTATGATTTTCCCTTCGTGCTGCTCGCGCTCGACCATGGCGGCGAAACCGAGATGCTGGCATGCTCCGCAGCTGCGGTTCCGCTCGCCGATCATCGCTGGCCCGATGGGCTGCTTCCGGCCGAACATGCGGTCTGCTTCGCGCTCGATCCCGAACATGACTGGCCGCGCGGCGGCTGGTCGGTCGCGCCGTGCGAGGCGATGGCACTGCCCGTGCCCGGCATCGGCGATCAGCCGCCTTTCGGGACGCTGATCTTCGCGCTCAATCCCCATCGCCGCGGCGATCCGGAGATTGCGGACTTCGCCCGCCTCATCGCCGGACAGCTCAGCGGCGCGCTCGCCAATGTCTCGGCGCTCGATGCCGAACGCCGCCGCGCCGACCGCATCTGGTCGCACAGCCGCGATCTGATCATCGTCGTCGACGCCGACAGCGTGTTCCGCGCGGTCACACCGTCCTGGACCACGATCCTCGGCCATGCCCCCGAAGACGTCGTCGGCCGCCGTTTCGCCGACTTCGTCGTTCCCGAGGATCTCGCCGGAAGCCTCGCGGCGCTGGCGAAGGCGCTCGGCGAAGCCGACCTGACCGGTTATGAAAGCCGCTTCCGCACCATCGACGGCGGCTTCCGCTGGCTCTCCTGGCACACCGCGATGGAGGATGGTCTGGTCTATGCCTATGGGCGCGACATCACCGATCAGAAGAACAACGCCGCGGCGCTCGCCGCCGCCGAGGACGCGTTGCGCCAGGCGCAGAAGATGGAGGCGGTGGGCCAGCTGACCGGCGGCATCGCGCACGACTTCAACAATCTGCTGACCGGCATCATCGGCTCGCTCGAACTGATGCGGCGCAAGGCCGCGCGCGGGCTGACCGCCGATGTCGAGCGTTACGCCGAAGCCGCCACCGTCTCCGCCGAGCGTGCCGCCGCGCTGACCCAGCGGCTGCTCGCCTTTTCGCGCCGCCAGCCGCTCGATCCGAAGCTGGTCGAACCGGCGGCGCTCATCGCCGGCATGGCCGATCTGATCCACCAGTCGGTCAGCGAGACGATAAGGGTAAGGCTCGATCCGCCGGCGGACCGCTGGGTGACGCGGTGCGACCCGCACCAGCTCGAAAGCGCGGTGCTCAACCTCGTGATCAACGCGCGCGACGCGATGCCCGGCGGCGGCGATCTCAGCATCATTGTCGGCGCCATTGCGATCGGCCCGGGCGACGCCCCGATCGACCAACCGGCCGCGCCGGGCGATTACGTCACCATCGCCGTGCGCGATACCGGCCACGGCATGACCGCCGACGTGGCCGACAAGGTGTTCGAACCTTTCTTCACGACGAAGGCGATCGGCGCGGGCACGGGGCTGGGCCTGTCGATGATCTATGGCTTCGCGCGGCAATCGGCAGGCTTCGTCACGATCGAGACCATGGTCGGCGCGGGCACCACCGTCACGCTCTGCCTGCCGCGGGCATCGGGCGAAGCGGCGGCAACGGGGCGGCGCCAGGATGCGGACTTCGGCCGTGCGACGCGGGGCGGCAGGATCGTCGTCGTCGAGGACGAGGCCTCGGTCCGCGCGGTGATCGTCGATGCATTGCAGGAAGCCGGTTATGAGGTGCTCGAGGCCATCGACGGCCCGTCCGGCCTCGCATTGCTGCGCGATATCGGCCATGTCGATCTGCTGCTGACCGACGTGGGCCTGCCGGGTCTCGACGGCCGCAAGCTCGCCGAGGCCGGACGCGCGATCGATCCGTCGCTCCGGATATTGTTCGTCACCGGCTACGCCCATCGCGCGACCGGCGATGACGAATGGCTGATGCCGGGGATGGCGATGCTGACCAAACCCTTCGCCGTCGACGGCCTGGTCGAGCGCGTCCGGCTCATGCTCGAACGGGATCGTCCCAGGCTCGATTAGCAAATCGGCGGGGTCATGGCTCCGGATCGGCGGTGCCGCGTTATCGCGCCATGGCACGCGCCCTGAAAGTCTTCCGGACCTCGACCGGTTTCCACGACGCCTATGTCGCCGCGCCGAGCCGGGCGGCGGCGCTCCGCGCATGGGGCAGCGATCAAGACCTGTTTGCGCGCGGCGCCGCCGAGCAGATCGACGATCCGCGCCTGATGGCCGAACCGCTGGCCCATCCGGGCGTGGTGATCCGCACGTCGCGCGGATCGCTCGAAGATCAGCTCGCCGCCCTGCCGGAGGACCGACCCCGGCCGAAACCCGCCGCGTCCATCGCGGAGGCGCCGAGCGCAGCGCCCAGCCCCCGGCCGGGAACCAGGCCGAAAAAGCCCAGGCCGCGGCCAAGCCGCGCCAGACTCGACCGCGCCGAAGCCGCGATCGATCGGCTGGTGGGCGATCAGCGCGCTGCGCTTGCCGAACTGGCCGATCGCGAGGCGGCGCTGCGTCGCGAGCGCCATGATCTTGAAGCGCGGCACCACAGGGCGCGCGCGAAGGCGGAGGCGGCCGCCGGGAAGGCCAGGGCCGCCTACGACGCCGCGCTGGAGCGCTGGCGAGCCGGGGACTGACCGCGGCGTCCGGTACGGTAAGTAGCGCCTGAGCAATCTCTCTACCGAGCTGTGGGCGCTGCCCTATCCGGCTGGCCAATGTCCTTTCCGAGCGCGTCGCGGATCGCGCGGATCTTCGCGTCGGTCAGACGCTCGATGCAGACGAAATCGGCTCGCGCCTGGTCGAGCCGTTGCAGATGGTTACGGCGAAGATGCTGTAAAATGCCACACCGCCTCCCATATCCGCGCCATGCGGACACCTTATATCCTCGCGTTCGGCGACAGCCTCGTCGAAGGCTATGGCTTGCGCCGTGAACAAGCCTTTCCCGCCCGGCTCCAGGCAGCGCTGTGCCCGGACTTCCCCGACGTGCGGGTCGACAATGCCGGCCTGTCAGGCGACATCAGCGCAGGCGCGCTTGCCCGGCTGCCGCGCGTGCTGAGCGGCCTCACGGCGAAGCCCGATCTCGCCATCGTCGAATTGGGCGCGAACGACCTGATCCGAGGCATCCCGCTCCCGCGCACCGCCGCAAATCTCGACGCGATCGTCGGCGAAATCGTCCGCTGCGATATCGCGGTGCTGCTCGCCAGAATGGAGGCGCCCGCGCTGCTCGGCCGCTTCGGTCAGCGCTGCAGCGCCATCTATGGCGAGATCGCCGCGCGCCACGGGGTCGGCGTGCATCCCTTCTTCCCGCCGGGCGTGTTCGCCAATCCGGCGTTGTGCCTGCCGGACCGCATCCACCCCAATGCGCTCGGCGTCGACCGCATCGCGCGCGCCTTCGCCCCGGCCGTCCGCGCCGTGCTGGCCCGGCCGGACGGCGATGTAGCATATGCTACATCCTGCTGATCGACCGTCGGCAACCTAACGAATCGCGATGCGTTTTGCTGGCATCTCAAGAGGATAGGATAGGACGATGTCCAAGCGCGAATTGATCGATACCGGCACTGACAAGCGCTATGTGCGGCGCGACGAGCAGGGGCGGTTCGCCGAATCCGACGATGTCGGCCGGTCGCTGTCGGCCGACCAGCGGCGGCAGGCCAAGACCGCCGCGAAGCCCGGACAGGGCGACAGGGGCGATCGCAAGCGATGATCGGTTGCGGCGCGGACTCAGTCCGCGCCCTTCTTGCGGATCAGATAACGGTAGACGCCGACCACGTTGATCACGAACAGCAGGACATTCTGCCAGCCAATTCCCTTCGCCTCGGGGTTCAGGAAACCCCAGGCGATCAGCGCGATCGACGAGGTCACGAAGATGACGAAGCCGAATCCCGTCCAGCGGCGGCCCAGGTCGAGCGAAACGATCAGCGCGGCGATCGCCCCGGCGGCGGCGCCATAATATTGCAGCGCCGTGGTCAGCATGGCGGATGTCCCTGTTCCCTATGGATATTTTGTCCAACCGCCGGTTGCCCCGTAGGTTCCGGCCATGGACTTTCGTCAAAAGTCCTGAATATAGTCAGCTTTCCGAAAGCATTACGGGCGCAAGGCGCGAGCGGCTGCCGTTGCGCAGCCGTTTCGACGGGCCGGACGCATGCACGAAAAGCCGATCTTCTTCGATGCCTCGGGCCGGCGGCGGCGGCGTTTCGCACTGGCGGTCGGGGCTTTCATCCTGCTCCTGATCCTGTCCGCGGCGGCCTTTTTCGGGTCGATCGTCGCGGTGGCGCCCCAGCCGCCGCTTCCCTTCGAGGTCGAGCGGCCGGCGATCTCACCGCTGACGCATGACCGTGCGGGTCGCGGCCTCGCGGCGGAAAGCGCACGCCATGTCGGGCATCTCTGGCGTGATTTCCGCCACCTGATCGGCGCGGGCCGCGCCGTGCATGGCCAGCCGTCCGTCAGCTATGCCTTTCACGCCCCGTGGGACGACGCCTCCGCCGCGTCGCTCGCGCGCCATGCCGGCGATGTCGACTGGGTGATCCCCGGCTGGATATCGATCACCGGCTCCGCGCATCAGGTCCGTCTCATCGCCGATTCACGTGGCCGATCGATCATCAGCCATACACCGCACCGCCCGAAGCTGATGCCGATGGTGCAGAATGCCGAGAACGGCGTCTGGGACGGGCACGGGATCGCCGCGATGCTCGCCGATCCGGCGGCGTCAAACGCGGCGATCGGCCGGATTGCAGCGCTGCTCGCCCGCGACCAGGCGAGCGGGGTGATGTTCGATTTCGAACAGCTGCCGCCCTCGGCGCACTCCGCCTATCGCGCTTTCCTGGCCCGCGCCCGCGCCCGGCTGCCCGGCATGACGATCGCGATCGCGGTGCCCGTCGGCGATCCGTCCTGGGACCTGAAGGCCTATGCCCGGGTCGTCGACCGGCTGTTCCTGATGGCCTATGACGAGCATTCGGAGGCCGGCGACCCCGGCCCGATCGCCTCGCGCCCCTGGTTCGCCGACATGGTCGCGCGAACGGCGCGCGGCCTGCCCCCCGAAAAGATCGTCGTCGCGCTGGGCGCCTATGCCTATGACTGGAAGCAGGGCGGCGGCGTCGACGCGCATTCGATCGAGGAAGCGTGGCTGACCGCGCGCGAGAGCGGGGTGACTCCGCGCTTCGACCGGCTCAGCGGCAACAGCAGCCTCGCTTATTCGGATGGCGGCGTCCGCCACGACGTCTGGCTGCTCGACGCCGCGGCGATGCACGGCCAGATTGCCGCATTGAACCTGATGGGGCTTCACGCCGTCGCGCTGTGGCGGCTCGGCACCGAGGACCCGTCGGTCTGGACGATGTTCGGCCGCCACCGCGCCTTGCCCGCCGCCAGCGCGATCGAGAAGATCCCGGCGGGCACCAATGTCGATATCGAAGGCTCGGGCGAGATATTGCGGATCGGCGCGCAGCCGGTGCCCGGCCACCGCAGCGTCACCACCGATCGCAGCGGCGCGATCACCGCCGTCCGCTTCGACCAGCTGCCGACCCCCTGGACGATCGAGCGCACCGGCTATCGCCCGCGTCAGATCGCGCTGACCTTCGACGACGGGCCCGATCCGGTATGGACCGCGAAGATCCTCGACATCCTCAAAGCCGAGAAGGCGCCCGCCACCTTCTTCATCGTCGGCGAGAACGCGCTGACCCAGCGCGCGCTGCTCGATCGCGAGATCGCCGAGGGGCATGAGGTGGGCAGCCACACCTACACCCACCCCAATCTCGCCGAGGCGAACGCGCGGGAGACCGCGCTCGAGCTCAACGCCACCCAGCGGCTGTTCCAGGCCTATACCGGCCATTCGCTGCGGCTGTTCCGCGCGCCCTATTTCGGCGATGCCGAGCCGACCACCGCCGACGAGATCGGCCCCGTCGCCGAGGCGCAGGCGCGCGGCTATCTCTCGGTCGGCCTGCATGTCGATCCCGACGACTGGAAGCGGCCCGGCGTGAGCGAAATCGTCCGCCGCACCATAGCCGGGGTCGAACGTGGCGGGCCCGACTATTCGGGCAATATCGTCCTGCTCCACGATTCGGGCGGTGATCGCGCGCAGACCGTGGCGGCGCTGCCGATCCTGATCCGCGAACTGCGCGCGCGCGGCTATCAGCTGGTCACCGTCTCGAACCTCGCGGGCCTGCCTGCATCGGCGGTCAATCCGCCGATCTCCAAGAGCGACCGCCTCGCCGCCGAGACCGATCTGGCGCTGTTCAGCACGCTCGGCGGCTTGACGATAGCGCTCAAATGGCTTTTCCTCGTCGCGATCAGCCTCGGCATCGCCCGCGCGGTGCTGCTCTCCGGCCTCGCGCTGGCGCAGGCGCGGCGCGAGGGGCGGACGATCTTCCCGCCGATCGATCCCGATCGCTTCGTCACCGTCCTCATTCCGGCCTTCAACGAGGAGCGGGTGATCGAACGCTCGGTGCGCCGCGTGCTCGACAGCCGCGACGTCCGAGTCGAGGTCATCGTGATCGACGACGGCTCGAAGGACCGCACCAGCGCGATCGTCGCCGAGACTTTCGCCGACGACCCGCGCGTCCGGCTGCTGACGCTGGAAAATGGTGGCAAGGCGCGCGCGCTCAACCGCGCGCTGGCGCTGGTACGCAGCGACATCGTCATCGCGCTCGACGCCGACACCCAGTTCGAACCGGCGACGATCGCCCGGCTCGCGCGCTGGTTCGCCGACCCGAAGCTCGGCGCGGTCGCGGGCAACGCCAAGGTCGGCAACCGGGTCAACCTCGTCACCCGCTGGCAGGCGCTCGAATATATCAGCGCCCAGAATCTCGAGCGGCGAGCGCTGGCCCGGCTCGACGCGATCACCGTGGTGCCCGGCGCGGTCGGGGCGTGGCGGCTGGCCGCGATCAACGCGGTCGGCGGTTATCCGCCTGACACGCTCGCCGAGGACCAGGACCTGACGATCGCGATCCAGCGCGCCGGCTGGACGGTCGGCTATGACCAATATGCGGTGGCGTGGACCGAAGCCCCCGAGAGCGTCGCCGCGCTGGCCAAGCAGCGCTTCCGCTGGGCCTATGGCACGTTGCAATGCCTGTGGAAGCATCGCGGCGCGATCCGCGCAGGCCAGCCGAAGGGCCTCGCCCGCATCGGCCTGCCCCAGGCGGTGCTGTTCCAGATATTGCTGGCGATGATCTCCCCGGTGATCGATCTCGCTTTGGTCCTCAGTCTGATCGGCACCTGGTTCGAGGTGCAGGCGCATGGCTGGGACCAGACCCAGGGCGATGTCGGGCGGATGCTGACCTATTGGCTGGTGTTCACCGCGATCGACCTGCTCGCCGCGGTCATCGCCTTCGCGCTCGAACGGCGCGAGAAGTGGCGGCTGCTCTGGCTGCTGATCCCGCAGCGGATCGGCTATCGCCAGATCATGTATTATGTCGTGCTGAAGGCGATCGCCCAGGCGCTGCGCGGCCCCCGCGTCGGCTGGGGCAAGCTGGAGCGATCGGGCCGGGTGAGCGCTACCTGAAATCCTCCCTGTCGCAAACGAGGGGGGCTTTTGGACGGGCTATCCTTCTGCCGCCGCACCGGGCATAAGTGCATCCACTATGCCCAGCCCCCGCCCCGTCGTCCGTGCCGCCCGCCCCGTCCCCGCCCGTCACGGCAGCCAGTTCGAGGCGCTACGGATCGGCGGGCAGATTTTCGGGGCCGAGGCCGACCCCTGGCTCAACCTCGACCATTTCCGCATGGCCGGGCCGACCTTTCCGCCGCATCCGCATGCCGGCTTTTCGGCGGTCACCTATATCCTGCCCGAATCGCCCGGCGCGATGGCCAACCGCGACAGCCGGGGCGACCGCAGCCTGATCGGCCCCGGCGCGATCCACTGGACCGCGGCGGGCAGCGGCATCGTTCATGAGGAGATACCGGCGGTCGAAGGGACGGTCACCGAAGGCTTCCAGATCTTCATCCGCCAGCCGGTCGCGCAGGAGGGCCTGCCGCCCGACATAGCCCATGTCGAGTCCGCCGCCGTGCCGGTCCTGCCGCTTCCCGGCGGGTCGGCGCGGGTGATCGCGGGCGGCGACGCGCCCTTTGCGACGCCGAGCCCGCTGACCATGCTCGATGTGACCCTGGCCGAAGGCGCGCGCTTCGACTGGGCTCCGCCCGCAGGACAGAGCTCGCTCGCGCTCTACCTGTTCGAAGGGGCGCTGGCGATCGACGGGCTGGCCGAACCGGTCACCGCCCCCGCAATCGTCGTCTTCGCCCCCGGCGACGGCGCGCTCGGCCTGACCGTGACCGACGGGACGGCGCGGCTGCTGGTGATGGCGGGCGTGCCGCTTGCGGCGCCCAGCGTCAGCAACGGGCCGTTCGTCCTCTCCTCCCCCGCCGCGATCGAGGCGGCGGTCAGCCGCTACCGCAGTGGCGCGATGGGTAATCTGCCGCCCGATTGGGGATGACGGGGGGCGGGCGGGTTGACTTGCGCGCGCCATGGGCTCCTATCCCCCCCATGCGCTTCTTCTCCGACAATGCCGCCGGGGTCTGCCCCGAGGTGATGGCCGCACTCGCCGCCGCAAACCATCCCGACACCGCCTATGACGGTGATGCGCTGAGCCAGTCGCTCGACGCCGCCTTCTCCGCCCTGTTCGGCACCGAGGTGGCGGCGCTGTGGATTTCGAGCGGCACCGCCGCCAACGCGCTGTCGCTGGCCGCGATGGTCCAGCCGCACCAGGCGGTGATCTGCCATGCCGAGGCGCATATCCAGGCCGACGAATGCGGCGCACCCGAATTCTACACCGGCGGGGCGAAGCTGCTCCTCGCCCAGGGCGCGGGGGCGAAGCTCAAACCCGATGCGATCGAGGCACTCGCCGCGTCGCTGCGCCAGAACGTCCATCAGGTCCAGCCCGCCGCGATCTCGATCACCAACGCGACCGAATATGGGCTGGTCTACACCCCCGATGAGGTCGCCGCGATCGGCGATCTGGCGAAACGGCGCGGCCTCGCGCTCCACATGGACGGCGCGCGTTTCGCCAATGCGGTGGCGACGCTCGGCTGTGCCCCCGCCGACCTCACCTGGCGCGCGGGCGTAGACGCGCTCAGCTTCGGCTTCGTGAAAAATGGCGGGATGACAGCCGAGGCGATCATCTTCTTCCGCCCCGATCTCGCCGCCGCGACCCGCTATCGCCGCAAGCGCGCCGGGCATCTGCTGTCGAAGGGCCGCTTCGCCGCCGCGCAGATCCTGGCGATGCTCGACGGCGATGTCTGGCTGCGCAACGCCCGCGCCGCCAACGCCGCCGCCGCGCATATCGCCAACGCCGCCCATGACCGGCTGCTCCACCCGGTCGAGGCGAACGAGGTCTTCC
Organism: Sphingomonas sp. Root710; assembly: GCF_001429065.1. GTDB lineage: Bacteria > Pseudomonadota > Alphaproteobacteria > Sphingomonadales > Sphingomonadaceae > Rhizorhabdus. The sequence continues at coordinate 390,520 of NZ_LMIB01000016.1, read as the reverse complement.
TGCGGCTGACCGGTGCCGAGGCGGCGGCGCTGCGCGCGCAGGGTTTCGAATTCTATGATTGGGTGCCCGGCGTCGCCCGGCTGGTCTGCAGCTGGGATCAGCCCGCCGCCGAGGTCGAGGCACTGGCGGCGGCCATCGGCGCGCTATGAAGCCCGCCGCCGCGCCCGGCGGGTTCGGGCTCCGGGCGCTGTCGCTGCTGCTGCTCGCGATCCTGATCTGGGGATCGACCTGGACCGCGATCCGCTATCAATTGGGCGTCACCGATCCGGGCTGGTCTGTCGCCTTCCGTTTCCTGATCGCGACGCTCGCGATCGGGATCTATGCCCGCTGGCAGGGGGTGAGCCTCGGCATCGGCGCAGCGGACCTTCCGCTACTGACGGCGGTCGGGCTGATGCAGTTCACCCTCAACTTCCTGCTCATCTACCATGCCGAGGCTTATGTGACCTCGGGGCTCGTCGCGATGATCTTCGCGCTGCTGATCATCCCCAATGCGCTGCTCGGCCGGCTGTTCCTGGGCCACCGGCTCGGCGCGGGCTTCCTGTTCGGATCGCTGCTCGCCATGGCCGGCATGGCGCTGCTTTTCCGGCAGGAGATCGCCGCCGCCACCGCCGGTGGCGGCCGCGCGGCGCTGGGCATCGGCTTGTCGCTCGTGGCGATGCTGTCCGCCTCGATCGGCAACCTGCTTCAGGCGAGCCCGCGCGCGGCGCGGCTGCCGGGTGCGACCCTGCTGTTCTGGGGGATGGGCTTCGGCGCGCTGATCAACATGGTGCTGGCGCTGATCCTGTCGGGCGCGCCGCTGTTCGATCCGCGGCCGGGCTACTGGCTCTCGACCCTCTATCTCGCGCTGTTCGGGTCGGCGATCACCTTCCCGGTCTATCTGTCGCTGATGCGCCAGATCGGCCCTGGCCGTGCTGCCTATACCAGCGTGTTGATCCCGATCGTCGCGATGCTCTTCTCGACCGTCCTCGAGGATTATCACTGGGCGCCGTCGGCCATCGCGGGATCGGTGCTCGCTCTGGCCGGGCTGGTCTTCGCGCTGCGCGGCAAGGCGGCGGGCTAGGGCACCAGAGCCCGCAAACCCGCCCGGTAATCCGGGTAGATCGGCCGCCATTGTAGCAGGCGCTTCATCTTGCCGTTCGCGACCCGGCGGTTCTCCGCATAGAAGCCGCGCGCCGCCGGAGAGAGGCCCGCCTGATCGAGCGTCCGGAGCGGGGGCAGCGGCAGGCCGAGCAGCGCGCAGGCTGCCTCGATCACCCGGTTCTGGCTGGCCGGACGGTCGTCAGCGAGGTTGTAGATGCCGGGCGGGCCGCGATCGGTGCTCGCCAGCACCCCGCCTGCGATATCGGCCACATGGACGCGGCTGAACATCTGTCCGGGCAAATCGATGCGGTGCGCGATCCCCGCCGTCACCCGGTCGAGCGGCGAGCGGCCAGGGCCATAGATGCCCGGCAGGCGGAAGACGCGCACCTGGGGATGAAGCGCCGCCCAGCCCGCGTCGGCGGCGGCGCGCGCGGTACGGCGGCCCGCGCCGGTCGGCGCGCTCTCGTCGACCCACGCCCCGCCGGTGTCGCCATAGACCCCGGTCGAGGAGAGATAGCCGATCCAATCAGCCCGGCAGGCGGCGATGGCCGCCCCGTAGCGGACGAGCACCGGATCCTGATCGTTCTCGGGCGGCACCGATGACAGGATATGCGTCGCCCGACCGATCGCCGCCAGCACCGCGTCATCACGCGCGAACGCGGCGCGATCGATCGTTTCGACCGCGAATCCCCGGGCTTGAAAGGCCGTCGCGATATGCGATGCTGTGTAACCGGGACCGAAGATCAATAGCCGCGCCATGGCCTCGCCTTAGCCGCCACCGGCATTGTTTGTCATCTGCGAGAGGATTAGACCGGGGCCATGCTCGATATCCAGAACGCCGCCGCCAACCCGCCCGTGATCCGCCGCGAGGATTATCACGAGCCCGACTGGCTGATGCCCGACGTGCACCTGAGCTTCGATCTCGACCCCGGCAAGACCCGCGTGACCGGCCGGCTCGACGTCACCCGGAATGGGGCGCACAACCGCCCGTTGCGCCTCCACGGCGACGGCCTGACCCCCATCACCGTGTTGATCGACGGTGCGCCGCAGGCCGATGCCTGGCGGATGGACGGACCCGATCTGGTGATCGACCTGCCCGGCGATGCCCATAGCGTCGAAACCACGGTGGAGATCAGCCCCGAGGCCAATTCGCAGTTGATGGGGCTCTATGCCTCAGGCGGCAATCTGTGCACCCAGTGCGAGCCCGAAGGCTTCCGCCGGATGGTCTTCTTCCTCGACCGCCCGGATGTGCTCAGCCGCTATACGGTGCGGCTGGAGGCCGACAGGACGCGCTTCCCCGTACTGCTGTCGAACGGCGACCTGACCGATAGCGGCGACCTTGGCGGCGGGCGCCACTTCGCGGTGTGGACCGATCCTTTCCCCAAGCCGAGCTATCTGTTCGCGCTGGTCGCGGCCAACCTCGCCGCCAATGTCGACCATTTCACCACCAAGAGCGGCCGCGAGGTCAAGCTCGCCATCTGGGTGGTCGAGAGCGACCTGCCCAAGACCAGTCACGCGATGGCCGCGCTCAAGGCATCGATGGCTTGGGACGAGAAGGTCTATGGTCTCGAATATGACCTGGGCGAGTTCAACATCGTCGCGGTGGCCGACTTCAATTTCGGCGCGATGGAGAACAAGAGCCTCAACATCTTCAACTCGCGCTATATCCTCGCCGATCCCGAAACCGCGACCGATATCGACTATGACGGCGTCGCTGGCGTCGTGGCGCATGAATATTTCCACAACTGGTCGGGCAACCGCGTCACCTGCCGCGACTGGTTCCAGCTGTCGCTGAAGGAAGGCTTCACCGTCTTCCGCGACCAGAGCTTCACCGCCGACCAGGGATCGGCCGCGGTCAAGCGGATCGAGGAAGTCCGCCTGCTCCGTGCCGCGCAGTTCCCCGAGGACGCGGGACCGCTCGCCCATCCGATCCGGCCCGAAAGCTATATGGAGGTGTCGAACTTCTACACCGCGACGGTCTACAACAAGGGCGCCGAGGTGATCCGCATGCTCCACACCCTCCTGGGGCCGCAGAGGTTCCGCGCCGGCTGCGACCTCTATTTCTCGCGCCATGACGGGACGGCGGCGACCTGCGAGGATTTCGTGGTGGCGATGGAGGATGGCGGCGGGATCGACCTGACCAGCTTCCGCCTCTGGTACAGTCAGGCGGGCACGCCGCGCGTCCGCGCGACGCTGACCCATGAACCGGCGGGCGGCCGCGCGCTGCTCACCCTCGAACAGACCGTACCGCCGACCCCGGGCCAGCCGGCCAAGAAGCCGATGCCGATCCCGCTCAAGATCGCGCTGTTCGGCGAACGCTCGGAAAAGCCCTTCGAGCCCGAGCGGCTGGTGGTGCTCGAAGGCGATCGCGCCGAAATCCTGTTCGAAGGAATCGCCGAGCGCCCGGTGCTGTCGATCAACCGCGGCTTCTCCGCGCCCGTCGTGATCGAGTCGGATCGGTCGCCCGCCGACCTCGCCTTCCTGTCGGCGCATGACGACGATCCCTTCGCCCGCTATGAGGCGATGCAGCAGCTGATGCTCGACACGATGATCGGCGAGGTCGCGACAGGTGCTGCCGATCATGGCCCGGTGATCGAGGCGGTGCGCAACACGCTCACCGATCCTCGGCTCGACGCCGCCTTCATCGGCGAGACGATGCTGCTGCCTTCCGAAGGCTTCATCGGCGACCAGATGCCGGTGGTCGCCCCCGAGGCGATCCACAAGGCGCGCGAGGCGCTACGCCGCGATCTCGGCGCAGAGCTGGAGAGCGAATGGCGCGACGCCTATGAGCGGAGCAAGGCCAACCGCTTCGAGCTGAGCCCGCACGCAAAGGGCGCGCGGCGGCTGCGCTCGATCGCGCTCGGCTTCATCATGGCGAGCGGCGCCGAGGACGCGCCGCAGCTCGCGCTGCGCCAGTTCAACGAAGCCGACAACATGACCGACCGCCAGGGCGCATTCGGCACGCTGGCGAACAGCATGACCCCCGAGCGCGACATCGCGATCGCCGCCTTCTACGATCGCTTCCGCAACAACGGCCTGGTGATGGACAAATGGTTCTCGACCCAGGCCTTCTCGATCCGGCCTGACACGCTCGACCGGGTCGAGCAACTGGTGAAGCACCCCGACTTCACGCTGAACAACCCGAACCGGCTGCGCTCGGTGGTCGGGGCGATGTCGGGCAACCAGCTCATCTTCCACGACGCCAGCGGGCGCGGCTACCGCTTCCTCGCCGACATGCTGCTCAAGGTGGACAAGCTCAACCCGCAGACCGCCGCCAAGCTCGTCCCGCCGCTCGGCCGCTGGCGCCGCTTCGATGCCGCCCGCGCCGCGCTGATGAAGGCCGAGCTGCAGCGCATGATCGACACGCCCGGCCTGTCGAAGGACGTTTTCGAGCAGGTCAGCAAGAGCCTGGTGTGAACCGCTAGCCCCAAGCCCCAACCGTCATCCTGAACTTGTTTCAGCATCCACCGGGCGGCGGTAGCGAATGCAGAGAGTCCTGCGACCTGCGAGCCTGAGCCTCCCGGCTCGTCCAAGCGTCCTGTTGGATCCTGAAACAAGTTCAGGATGACGATGTGGGAAAGTCGGGCGCGCTTACCCCAGCGGCACGCTATCGAAGCGCACCGGCTCGCCGATCGCGGCATTGGCGAGGGCGCCGTCGCGCATCACCTGATGGCCGCGGATGATCGTGGCGACCGGCTTGCCGGTGATCTGCATATCGGTGAAGGGTGACCAGCCGCAGCGCGAGGCGAGCCAGCTGTCCTCGATCGTCCAGCGCGCCTTGAGATCGACCAGCGTGAAATCGGCGTCATAGCCGAGCGCGATCCGGCCCTTGTTGCGCAGCCCGAACACGCGCTGCGGTCCGGCTGAGGTCAGCTCGATCAGGTGCTGGAGCGTCAACCGCCCTTCGGCGACATGGTTGAGCATCAGCGGCAACAGCGTCTGCACCCCCGGCATGCCGCTGGGTGAGGCGGGATAGGGCTTGGCCTTTTCCTCGATCGTGTGCGGCGCATGGTCCGAGCCGAGCACGTCGGGCACCCCCTGGCGCAGATAATCCCACAGCCCGGCGCGGTGCGCGGCCGACCGGATCGGCGGGTTCATCTGCGCATAGGTGCCGAGCTTGGGATAGGCCTCCTCGCCCGCCAGCGTCAGATGCTGCGGCGTCACCTCGCAGGTCGCGATGTCCTTGTTCTGGGCGATCAGCGCGAGTTCGGCGGGGGTGGTGATGTGGAGGATATGGATCTTGCGCCCGGTCTCACGCGCGAGCTTGATGATGCGGCGGGTGGCAAGCAGCGCGCTTTCGTCGTCGCGCCACACCGGATGGCTCGACGGATCGCCCTCGATCCGCTCGCCCTGCCGCGCGATCATCCGCTCCTCGTCCTCGGCATGGATCGCGACGCGGCGCTTGCCCGAGCGCAGCACCCGCGCGAGATTCGCGTCCTCGGCGACCAGCAGGCTGCCGGTGGACGCGCCCATGAAAATCTTCACCCCCGCGGTACCGGGCATCATCTCCAGCTCGGCGAGCTGTTCGGCATTCTCGGCGGTCGCGCCGACATAGAAGGCATGGTCGCACCACATCCGGTTCTTCGCGCGCGCCAGCTTGTCGTTCACCGCTTCGGCCGAATCGGTGTTGGGCTTGGTGTTGGGCATCTCGAAGACGGCGGTTATCCCGCCGAGCACCGCCGCGCGGCTGCCCGATTCGAGATCTTCCTTGGCTTCCAGCCCCGGCTCGCGGAAATGGACCTGGCTGTCCATCACTCCCGGCAGCACCTCCAGCCCGGTGCAGTCGATCGTCTCGCCCGCGTCACCCGCCACGCCGATCCCGGCGATCCGGCCGTCCTTGACGCCGACGCTGGTCTGGACGGGGCCGCCCACGGTCCAGACGGTGCCGTTCTTGAGGATCAGGTCATAGGTCATGGCTTCTCACCCGGTGGGTTAACTTTGGACAAGCTTGCTCCTACCTTCATGCCATGACCGATACCACCCTCACCGACCGTGCCGTCATCCGTCTTTCAGGCGAAGGGGTGCGCGATTTCCTCCAGGGTCTCGTCACCAACGACGTCGCCGGGCCCTTGCCGGTCTGGGCCGGACTGCTGACCCCGCAGGGCAAGGCGCTGTTCGATTTCCTCGTCTGGGCCGATGGGGAAGACCTGTTGATCGACTGCGAGGAAAGCCAGGCAGACGCATTGGCGCGGCGGCTGACGCTCTACCGGCTGCGCAGGCCGATCGCCATCACGCGCGAACCCGATCTCGCGGTGCATTGGGCGAAGGATGGCAACGAGGGCGTGCCCGACCCGCGCCTGCCCGCGCTCGGCCGGCGCTGGATCGCTCCCGCCGACGGTGCGACGCAGGGCTGGCGCGAGCACCGCCTTTCGCTCGGCGTTGCGGAGGGCGTCGACGAGCTCGGCTCGGACAGGACTCTCTGGCTCGAATGCAATGCCGATCTGCTTCGCGGGGTCAGCTTCACCAAGGGCTGCTATGTCGGCCAGGAGAACACCGCGCGGATGAACTGGCGCAACAAGGTCAACCGGCGGCTGGTGGTCCTGCCCGACGGCAGCGTCGAGCGCCGCTCGGTCGACAAGCTCGGCGACGCACTGGTCCCCGACTGGATGTGCGAGGGACTGGCGGCGGAGTAGGGCCTACCCTCCTCCCCTCTCACATTGTCATGCTGAACTTGTTTCAGCATCCACCGGGCGGCAGGGGCGAACCCGAAGTGTTTGGCAGCCGGTGAGCACGGGCCTGAAGGTTCGTCCCCAGCGTCTTGGTGGATGCTGAAACAAGTTCAGCATGACGGTGTTGGGTGTGGGGCCGCAGCCAAAAAGAAAAGGCCCGGAGCTTTCGCCCCGGGCCTTCCCGATCCTCTCCATGAGAGGACTGAACCGTGCGCTTATGCCGCGAACTGGTTCATCGTGTTGTGGACGCCGCCCGCCTTCAGCGCGGCCTCGCCGGCGAAATATTCCTTGTGGTCGTCGCCGATGTCCGAACCCGACATGTTCTGGTGCTTCACGCAGGCGATGCCCTGGCGGATCTCCTGGCGCTGCACGCCCTGAACATAGCCGAGCATGCCGGCCTCGCCGAAATATTCCTTGGCGAGGTTGTCGGTCGACAGTGCCGCGGTGTGATAGGTCGGCAGGGTGATCAGGTGATGGAAGATGCCCGCGCGCTTGGCGGCGTCGCGCTGGAAGGTACGGATCTTCTCATCGGCTTCCTGACCCAGTTCGGTGCCGTCATAATCGACGCTCATCAGCTTGGCGCGGTCATAGGCCGACACGTCCTTGCCGGCTTCGGCCCAGGCGTCGAACACCTGCTGGCGGAAGTTGAGCGTCCAGTTGAACGACGGCGAGTTGTTGTAGACCAGCTTGGCATTAGGGATCACTTCGCGGATCTTGTCGACCATCGACGCGATCTGCTCGATATGCGGCTTCTCGGTCTCGATCCACAGCAGGTCCGCGCCATGCTGGAGCGAGGTGATGCAGTCGAGCACGCAACGGTCCGCGCCGGTGCCTTCGCGGAACTGGAACAGGTTCGAGGGAAGACGCTTCGGGCGCATCAGCTTGCCGTCGCGGTTGATGATCACGTCGCCATTGACGGTCGACAGGTCGGTGATCTCTTCGCAGTCGAGGAAGCTGTTATACTGGTCGCCGATGTCGCCCGGCTCCTTCGAGAAGGCGATCTGCTTGGTCAGGCCCGCGCCGAGCGAGTCGGTGCGGGTGACGATGATGCCGTCCTCGACGCCCAGCTCGAGGAAGGCGTAGCGGCAGGCGCGGACCTTGGCGAGGAAGTCCTCGTGCGGCACGGTGACCTTGCCGTCCTGGTGGCCGCACTGCTTCTCGTCGGACACCTGGTTCTCGATCTGCAGCGCGCAGGCGCCGGCCTCGATCATCTTCTTGGCGAGCAGATAGGTCGCCTCGGCATTGCCGAAGCCCGCGTCGATGTCGGCGATGATCGGCACGACATGCGTCTCATAATTGTCGATCGCGTGGAGCAGGCGCTGCTCCTCGACCTGGTTCCCGGTCTCGCGCGCCTTGTCGAGTTCGCGGAACATCATGCCCAGCTCGCGGGCGTCGGCCTGGCGCAGGAAGGTGTAGAGCTCCTCGATCAGCGCCGGAACGCTGGTCTTCTCGTGCATCGACTGGTCGGGCAGCGGACCGAATTCGGAGCGCAGCGCGGCGACCATCCAGCCCGAGAGATAGAGGTAACGGCGCTTGGTCGATCCGAAATGCTTCTTGATCGAGATCATCTTCTGCTGGCCGATGAAGCCGTGCCAGCAGCCGAGCGACTGGGTGTACTGCGACGGATCGGCGTCATAGGCCGCCATGTCCTTACGCATGACCGCGGCGGTGTAGCGCGCGATGTCGAGGCCGGTCTGGAACCGGTTCTGGAGGCGCATGCGCGCGACCGACTCGGCGTCTATCCCGTCCCAGGTGCCGTTATAGCTGCGGATCAGCTGGCTGGTCTGGCCGATATGGTCTTGATAGCTCGTCATGACACGATTCCCTGACTCGACAAATTGATGAGTCGGGAAAGCGCCTTAAACGCTGGAATGTCAGCCCCTCTCGGCCTGAAAAGAAGGTCGAGCGGTCAACCATAGCATCACAGATCATGCAAACTTGTAAGAAGTTTACAAAATCTCGATGGGGCTTCTCGGTCGCTCATGCGTTCGGCCCGGACAGCTAAGGAGACTATGATGGCCGATCTTTCGAACATCCGTGAGCATATGGACGTCATCGGCGCCGATGGCGTCCATGTCGGCACCGTCGACGCCGTCGAAGGCGGCCGCATCAAGCTGACCAAGGCCGATGCGGGCGAAGGCCAGCATAAGGGCCACCATCATTATATTGCGGGCGGGCTTGTCGCCGCCGTCGAGGGTGAAGCGGTCCGCCTGTCGGCAAATGCCGATGTCGCCGTCACCTTCGAGGAAGAAGCGTGACGGCTAGCGCCCAACTCGATCGAAAATGGCGCTAAATTCCGCCTAAAATCGATTGCGTAAGGGTGTGCCATTAAACAGTTGGCAACCTCAACCCCCTAGATTGCCCGCTCGCTGAAGCACCGGAGAAGGCAATGGAGGGCAGGTCGATCATGGAGGGCGCCTCCACGGGCACGCCCGACGATCGCCGTGACCTGCTCACCGCCGGGATCAGCATCGCCGCCACCCTGCTGGTGATCGCCTCGGGCTGGACGGTGGTGAAGTCGGTCTATCGCTCGATCAACGGCGGCCTGTCGATCAGCGACAATCTCCTCGTCTCTGTGCTGCTGCTCAACGTCGCGCTGTCGCTGCTCGGCTGGCGGCGTTTCCGCGCGCTCAAGCAGGAAGTGTCGCTTCGCCGTGCCGCCGAGGCGCGCGCCAGCGAACTGGCGACCAGCGATCCGCTGACCGGCCTGCTCAACCGCCGCGCGCTCGGCGACGGCGGCGCCCGGCTGATCGACGCCGCGCTGAAGCATGATCGCGCGATCGCGATGTTCCTGATCGACCTCGACCATTTCAAGTCGGTCAACGATCTCCACGGCCATATCGCCGGGGACCAGCTGCTCCGCGCCGCCTCCGCCGCGATCACCGCGCCGCTGCCGGCCTCCGCCGTTGCGGCCCGGCTGGGCGGCGACGAATTCGCCTGCGCCTTTCCCTTCGATCCGGCCCAGCCCGCATCGGTCGACAGCGTCGCCGACGCGATCATCGCGCGGATGGCGCAGCCCTTCCTGATCGCCGGAGTGGAGGCGCATATCGGCGCGTCGATGGGCATCGCCCGTACCGAGGCCGGTTGCCGGACGATCGACACGCTGATGCGCCGGTCGGATATCGCCCTCTACGCCGCCAAGCGCGCCGGGCGGAACCAGCGGCTGTGGTTCGACGCGACGATGGAGCGCGAGCTCGAACTGCGCAACGAGGTCGAACTCGGCCTGCGCGCCGGCATCCCCAGCGGCCAGATCGTCCCCTGGTTCGAACAGCAGGTCGATCTCGCCAGCGGCGCGCTGATCGGCTTCGAGCTGCTCGCCCGCTGGGAACATCCCGACCATGGCGTGATCGAACCCGCGCGCTTCATCCCCGTCGCCGAGGAATCGGGCCTGATCGGCGAATTGTCGATGTCGGTGATGCGCAGCGCGATCGAGGAGGCCCGGCACTGGGACCCGCGCCTGCTGCTCGCGGTCAACATCAGCCCGAGCCAGATGCGCGATCCCTGGCTCGCCCAGAAGATCGTCAAGCTGTTGACCGAGATGAATTTCCCCGCAGAACGGCTGGAGGTGGAGATCACCGAGGCGGCCTTGTTCGAGAATCTCGGCTTTGCCAGCGCAATCATTTCGAGCCTCAAGAATCAGGGCATTCGCATCGCCCTCGACGATTTCGGCACCGGTTATTCGAGCCTGACCCATCTGCGCGCGCTCCCGCTCGACCGGATCAAGGTCGACCGCAGCTTCGTGACGCGGATGGCGGCCGATGCCGACGCCGCCGCGCTGGTGCGGATGATCGTCTCGCTCGCCGACAGCCTGGGCGTCGCGGCGATGGCCGAAGGCATCGAGAATGATGAGATATTGGCGATGTTGCGGGCCTATGGCTGCGCGACCGGCCAGGGCTGGCATTTCGGGCGCGCCGCGCCCGCCCGCTCGACCCGCGCGCTGCTCGCCGAACGCGGCCTGCTGATCGCCGCCTCGCCCAGCGCGGTGGCCGGCGAGACGGTGTCGATCCGGCAGGGCCGCCGCAAACGCGCCTGACCTGATCCTCCCCGTGCCGGGGAGGATAGTGGACTTCCAGCCCCCAAATCCCTAAGTCGCGCGGGCAATGATGGTCCGTTTTCACAAGATGCACGGTCTCGGCAACGACTTCGTGGTAATCGATGCGCGCGAGCAGCCGGTCGAGATGACCGAGGCGCGCGCGCGCGCCATGGCGGACCGCAAGACCGGGATCGGCTGCGACCAGCTGATCCTGCTCGAACCCTCTGCCATTGCCGATGCGCGGATGCGGATCTTCAACGCCGACGGCGGCGAGGTCGAGGCGTGCGGCAACGCCACCCGCTGCGTCGTCAGCCTGCTCGGCGGCGACGCTATGATCGAATCGCTCGGCGGCATGCTCAGCGGCACCAGCGTGGGCGATCGGGTCACCGTCGAGCTCGAAGCCCCGCGATTCGACTGGGACGCCATACCGCTCGCCTATGCGATGGACACCCGGTCGATGCCGGTCGGCTGGGAGGATCTCACAACGCCGACGGCCGCCAATGTCGGCAACCCGCATGTCATCTTCTTCGTGCCCGATACCGACGCGGTCGAGCTCGACCGGCTGGGCCCGCTGATCGAGACCGATCCGCTCTTTCCCGCCCGCGTGAACGTCAATGTCGCGACGGTCGACGACCGTGCCAACATCCGCCTGCGCGTCTGGGAGCGCGGTGTCGGGCTGACCGACGCCTGCGGCACCGGCGCCTGCGCGACCGCCGTCTCGGCGATCCGCGCCGGGCTGGTCGATTCGCCGGTCACGGTCACCCTGCCGGGCGGCCCGCTGGTGATCGGCTGGGGCCCGGGCGATCGCATCAGCATGGCGGGGCCCGCCACCCATGTCTTCACGGCGGAAGCGGAGCTGGGCAGCTTCGGATGAGCGGCCCCGAGCTGATCACCCTCGGCTGCCGGCTCAACATCGCCGAGAGCGAAGCGATGCGCGACCTCGCCCGCGAGGCCGGCGACCTGATCATCGTCAACAGCTGTGCGGTCACCGCCGAGGCGGTCAAGCAGGCGCGCAAGGCGATCCGCCAGGCCGCGCGCCGCCGCCCCGATGCCCGCATCGTCGTCACCGGCTGCGCCGCGCAGACCGAGCCCGGCACCTTCGCGGCGATGCCCGAGGTGGCGCGGGTGATCGGCAATGCCGACAAGGGCCGCGCCGATCTGTTCGGCTTCGCGGCGGGGCAGACCGCTGACATCCATGTCTCCGATATCATGGCCGTCCGCGAGACCGCGCCGCACATGGCCGCCGCCTTCACCGATCATGCCCGCGCCTTCGTCGAGGTGCAGAATGGCTGCGACCACCGCTGCACCTTCTGCGTGATCCCCTATGGCCGGGGCAACAGCCGCTCGGTCCCCGCCGGACTGGTGATCGACCGTATCCGGACGCTGGTCGACCAGGGCCATGCCGAGGTGGTGCTGACCGGGGTCGACCTGACCAGCTACGGCCCCGACCTTCCCGGTGCGCCGACCCTGGGCATGTTGGTAGAGCGCATATTGGCGCATGTCCCCGGACTGAAGCGGCTGCGCCTGTCGTCGCTCGATTCGGTCGAAATCGACGATCGCCTCTTCGCGCTGCTGACCCAGGAGGCACGGATCATGCCGCACCTCCATCTGTCGCTACAGGCCGGCGACGACATGATCCTCAAGCGGATGAAGCGCCGCCACAGCCGGGCGGATGCCGTGGCGATGGTCGAACGCCTCAAGGCCGCCCGGCCCGATATCGCGATCGGCGCGGACCTGATCGCCGGTTTCCCGACCGAGGACGAGGCGATGGCCGCGAACAGCGCCGCGCTGATCGACGATTGCGACATCGTCTTCGGCCATGTCTTTCCCTATTCGCCGCGCGCGGGCACCCCCGCCGCGCGGATGCCGCAGCTCGACAAGGCGACCATCCGCCGCCGCGCCGCGCACCTGCGTGAGCGCGCGGCCGCACGGCGCGCAGCTTGGCTCTCGACCCTGGTCGGCAGCCGCCAGGAGGTGCTGGCCGAACGCGGCGGCGGCGGCCATGCGGCGAATTTCGCGCATGTGCGTTTCGACGGTGCCGCGCCCGAACCCGGGCGGATCGTCACCACCACCATTACCGGCCTCGATGGCGATGGCCTCAAGGGAACAGCAACAGGCATGACCGCATGAGCGAGACGAGCTGGCGCGACAAATTGTTCGGCGGCTTCCGCAAGACATCCGACAAGCTGGGCGAGAATCTCACCGGCCTGTTCGGCAAGGCCGCGCTCGACGCACAGACGCTCGACGAGATCGAGGAGGCGCTGATCGCGTCGGACCTCGGCCCCGTCACCGCGGGCCGCATCCGCGAGCGGCTGAAGGGCGAGATGTTCGAGAAGGGGCTCGACGAACGCGCGCTGCGCGAGATCGTCGCGCAGGAGATCGAGAAGGTGCTGGCCCCCGTCGCCAAGCCGCTTGAGATCGAGGCCTTTCCGCGTCCGCAGGTGATCCTGGTGATCGGCGTCAACGGATCGGGCAAGACGACGACGATCGCCAAGCTCGCGCATTGGCTGAAGGAGCAGGACTATGCGGTCATGCTCGTCGCGGGGGACACCTTCCGCGCCGCCGCGATCGGCCAGCTCAAGGTCTGGGCCGAGCGGGTCGACGTGCCGATCATCACCGGCGCCGAGGGCGGCGATGCGGCGGGCCTCGTCTATGAAGGGGTCAAGCAGGGCACCGCGAAGGGCATCGACGTGCTGATCGTCGACACCGCCGGTCGTTTGCAGAACAAGACTGGCCTGATGGACGAGCTGGCGAAGATCAGGAAGGTTCTCGGGCGGTTGAACCCGGCGGCGCCGCATGACGTGCTGCTGGTGCTCGACGCCACGACCGGACAGAATGCGTTAAGCCAGATAGAGATATTCAAGGAGACGGCGGGCGTGACCGGCCTGATCATGACCAAGCTGGACGGCACCGCGCGCGGCGGCGTCCTGGTCGCGGCGGCGGAGCGTTATGGCATGCCTGTGCATGCGATCGGGCTGGGCGAAGGGGTCGACGACCTCAAGCCCTTCGACCCCGCCGAAGTGGCCCGCGCGATCGCGGGCCTGGAGAGGATCAGCAGATAATGGGTGACGTTGCGTTGAAGTCCGGCGACAAGGCCCGCGAGCCCGGCCCGGCGATGCGGCTGGCGATCGACCTCGGGCCGCTGCTCGTCTATCTCGCGGTCTACTGGTTCACCAAGAATATCGTGCTGTCGACCGGCGTCTTCATGGCCGCCACCCTCGCCGCGATCGTCACCTCCTGGCTCACGACACGCCGGATATCGGCGATGCTATGGTTCTCGGGCGCGATGGTGCTGGTGTTCGGCGGGCTCACCGTCTGGCTGCACGACGCAACCTTCATCAAGATGAAGCCGACCGTCTATTATCTGATGGTCGCCGCAATCCTCGGCTTTGGCCTGTGGAGCGACCGCCCCACGCTCAAGCTGGTGCTGGGCCAGGCTTATCCCGGCCTCACCGATACCGGCTGGACCAAGCTGACCCGCAATTGGGCGCTGTTCTTCGTCGCGATGGCGGTGGCGAACGAGGCGGTGTGGCGCTCGACCAGCATGGAATTCTGGCTCGGCTACAAGCTGTGGGGCGCGATGCCCGCGACGATCCTGTTCGCCTTCGCCAATGTCCCGATGCTGATGAAGCACGGTCTCAACGCCGAAAAGGCCGAGGACGCGGCGCTGCCGCCGCAGGGGTGAGCAAAAAGCTCCTCTCCCATTTGGGAGAGGAAGGGGCCCGCTGGCGAAGCCAGTGGGAAGGTGAGGGCACGCGCCCTATCCACGGTATAACGGCCGGATAGGGCGCGTGCCCTCACCCACCACCGCTTCGCGGCGGTCCCCCCTCTCCCCTGCAGGGAGAGAGATTTTTCATCGAACTTTCATAGAGTTGTCACACCCGGCTTACCGGCTGTTTACGCCTTAAGTCTAATCGGACCCGTAAGGAGCCGATGATGACCAGCCTTGCCGCGATAGTCCCCGATCTGCAGAACGGCGCGCTGCCCGACCGCGCGCTGACGACCCAGACGATCCGCGAGGATGCCGAACTGCGCGAGGCGATCGCGCTGTTCCGCGCGACGCCCGAGATCGAGGCGCTGCCGGTGGTCGATGCCGAGGGCCATCCGGTCGGCGCGGTGCTCGAACGCGATATCCGCGCGCTGCTGCTCAACCCCTTCGGCCACGCGCTGCTCCAGAATGACAGCCTCTACCGCCAGCTCGACGATTTCGTCCGCCCGCTGCCGATCGCCGAGATCGATGCGGGACTCGGCCATTTCTTCGCGCTGATCTCGCAGGGGCAGGGCTATGAAGCGCTGATCCTGACCCGGCAGGGCCGCTTCGCCGGAGCGGTCAATGGCCGCACCCTGCTGCGCATGGCCGCCGATCGCGAAGCGGTGCTGGGCGCGCGCCGCGCCGCGCGGCTGCGGCGGATCGCCGATGCCTCCCAAGCGATGCGTGCCGAGGCTGCGCAGATGTCGCACGAGATCGCGAGCGCCTCCGCCCG
This sequence comes from Sphingomonas sp. Root710, assembly GCF_001429065.1. Classification (GTDB taxonomy): domain Bacteria; phylum Pseudomonadota; class Alphaproteobacteria; order Sphingomonadales; family Sphingomonadaceae; genus Rhizorhabdus. The sequence goes on along the minus strand of NZ_LMIB01000016.1, from coordinate 375,254 downwards.
GCTACAGGATGCCGCGCAGGACATGAGCGCGCGCGCGGGCGAGGCGGGGGCCAAGGGCCTGTCGGTCATGGCGGCGGCGACCCAGGCGGCGGACAATGTGGGCGACATCGCCGCGCAGGGGCATCAGCTCGCGGGCGAACTCGAAATCCTAGGCCGCGAGGTCGCCGAGGCGCGCGCCTCCACCATGCGGGTCGGCGAATTGATCGAGGATGGCGGCATCCGCGCCCGCCAGCTCTCGGAAACCACCCGCGAGATCGGCGAGGTGGTCGAGACGATCGACAGGATCGCGCGCCACATCAACCTGCTCGCGCTCAATGCGACGATCGAGGCGGCGCGGGCGGGCGAGGCGGGCCGCGGCTTCGCGGTGGTGGCGTCCGAAGTGAAGGCGCTTGCCCAGCAGACTCGCGACGCCGCGGGTCAGGTCGCCCAGCGCATACTGAACGTCCGCAACGGGGTGGGCAGCGTCGCCGCCGGCCAGGCCGGAATCGAAGCGGCGGTGGCGACCCTCGACGGGCTCGCCTCCTCGATCGACGAGGCGGTGGCGCGCAACGGCGCGGCGAGCCAGCGGATCAGCGCCAAGGTGCGCGACGCCGCCGACGCCAACGACCATATCCGCCTCCAGGCCGCCGACATCAGCGCCACCGCCAGCGACGCCGCCACCGGCTCGGAGGCGATGATCAGCATTGCCCGCTCGCTCGGCACCGGCGCCGACCGGCTGCAACGGCGCCTGAACGTCTTTCTGGAGGATATCGGCGCGGCTTAGAACGTCGCCGCGATATTTCCTCAACCGTCATGCTGAACTTGTTTCAGCATCCACCGGGCGGCAGGGGCGAATCCAGAGATAGAGCGTGGCGACGCCGCGCCCCTTCCAGATCATCCCCGTGCGGATGAGTGGATGCTGAAACAAGTTCAGCATGACGAATGGATTTGGAGGGTCTTACGCCGCCTGCGCCAGATCGCCCTGCGCCACCGCGTCGCCCTCGATGTTCCGCGACACGAAGTCCCAGTTGATCACCTTGCCGAGCACTTCCTCGGCGAATTTCGGCCGCGCGTTGCGATAGTCGATATAATAGGCGTGCTCCCACACATCAAGGGTGAGGAGCGGCTTGATCCCCTCCTGGCCGAGCGGGGTTTCGCCGTCGTGGAGCGAGGTGATCTTGAGCGCGTCGCCCGCCAGCACCAGCCAGGCCCAGCCGCTGCCGAAATGGCCGACGGCTTCAGCGGCCAGCTTCTCGACCAGCCCCTGCCGGTTTCCGAACGCCGCCTCGATCATCTGGGCGAGCTTGCCGGACGGCTGCGTCGACCCTTCGGGGGCGAGGCACTGCCAGAAGAAATCATGATTCCAGATCTGCCCGGCATTGTTGCTGAGCGGCTTGTCGCCCTGGTCCTTGGCGAGACGGATCACCTCGACCAGCGATTTACCCTCGAGCCCCTTCTCGCCGATCCAGCCATTGACCTTGTCGATATAGGCCTTGTGATGCTTGCCATGATGATAGTCGAAGCTCTCGGCCGACAGGACCGGCTCCAGCGCGGCGCGGTCGAAGGGGAGCGGGGGAAGCTGGAAGGCCATGTCGGAAGTCTCCATTGGGTAGTGAGTCCGCCGCTTAACGAGCGGGCTCCCGCTAAGCTCCGCCTTTTGCTGGAATTCCACCGCAAAACTGCCCCGCAGCATCATTCTGTGTGACAAACGATCGCCGGATTCCTAAAGTGCATCCTGAAGCGATCCGCGTGGCAAGGGTGCGGACGCAAAATGCAGGGGACCGCCATGGACAAGTTTTTCGGCAATCTACATCTGGTGCTGCTTACCGGCCTCGTCGCCGCTATCGCCCTGATCGCCTATCTGGGCCCTGATCAGACGCTGCTGCTCAGCTATGTGCTGCGCTGGCTGCATGTCTTCTTCGGCATCACCTGGATCGGCCTGCTCTATTATTTCAACTTCGTGCAGATCCCGACGATGCCGTCGGTGCCGGCCGAGCTGAAGCCGGGCGTTTCCAAATATATCGCGCCGAACGCGCTGTTCTTCTTCCGCTGGGGCGCCGCCTTCACCGTGCTGACCGGTCTCGCCGTCGCGCATGTCAGCGGTTATCTCCACCAGGCGCTTACCTTTACGGCTGGTTTCGAACTGATCGGCATCGGCATGTGGCTGGCGTTGATCATGGCGTTCAACGTCTGGGTCATCATCTGGCCGAACCAGAAGAAGGCGCTGGGCATCGTCGAGGCCGACGCCGACACCAAGGCGAAGTCGGCAAAGACCGCGATGATCTTCTCGCGCGTCAACACGCTGCTCTCGATTCCGATGCTCTACGCGATGGCAAACTTCTCCTGATGGTTGTTTGACATCATGAAGAAAGGGCCGGGGGCGCAAGCCTCCGGCCTTTTTCTTTTGGGCGTCCGTCAGCGGCGATGCCGCATCCACGCGCGCTTCGCCGCGCGGGCCAGCCGGCGCAGCGGCCCCGGCAATCGGTCGAGCGGGCCCGGCGGGGCGATGTCGGTGCGCGATGGCCGCTGATGGCCGAGCGGCGGGCGGGCGAGCCAGGTCGACAGGTCGCTTCGGCTCGCGCGGAACCAGCTATAGGCCCCATCGACATGCATCGGCCCGCCTTCGGCGCTGCCGCGCGGGCGGGTGAGCATCGCCTCCAGATAGGGTATCAGCGCCGCGATCGCGGTGCGGCCGAAGCCGATGAAATGGGTCGTCCGCACCGCTGCCGCGCCATCGGCGAGCATCAGCGGGGTGGCGGCAGGATCGGCGGCGCCGACCCCCTCGGGCAGCGCATAGCCGCCATAGAAGATGTCGAAGCCGAGGACGTCGAGCTGGTCGAGCGCGGGCGGCAGCAGCCGCTCGATCCCCGCGGCGAAATCGCAATCATCCTCGAGGATCAGGATCGCGTGGCAGCCGAGGTCGCGCGCCTCGCGCAGCATCGCCAGATGGCTGAGGAAACAGCCATGTGCGCCGATATTGGCGAAGCCGCCCGCGTCGGCGGGGCGGATCGCGGGGAAAAGCCGCACGCGCGGATCGCCGAGCGACGTGCCGATCCGGACCAGTTCGCCCGCCATTTCGTCGCGGCGGTCGGCGCGGCCCGGCAAGTTGAGGATGTAGAGCCGGTCGAAGCTCGCGAAGAGCCGATCGGCGGGGGTCATGCCTGCCTGTCGAGCAGGTCGTGGCGGCGCAGCGCGTGGCGCAGCTGGTCGTAGCTCAGCTTGAGCGCGACCGCGGTGGCGCGCTGGTTGAAGCGGCAGCGCCGCAGCGCGGCTTCGAGCAGCGCCTTCTCATGCGCCAGCACCGCAGCGCGGAAATCGTCGCAGTCGAGATGGCTCGGGGCCGCCGCCGGAACCGGAACCGCGGCGGGCGCGGGGAGCGCAGCGTCGCCAGACGCAGCGGCGGGAGCGGCTGCCGGCGAGGCGGCGGGCCGCCAGGGGCTGTCGAACGGATCGAACTGGATCGCGTCGACCGGGGTCTCGGGATCGTCCCAGCGATAGACCGCGCGCTCGACGACGTTGCGCAGCTCGCGGACATTGCCGGGCCACTGATAGTCGGCGAGGATCTGCGCGGCGGCGGCGCTGAAGCCCGGCCAATGGGGCCAGCCCAGTTCGGACGCCATGCGCCGCGCGAAATGATCGGCGAGCACCGGCACGTCGCCCTCGCGGACGCGCAAGGGGGGCAGCGTCACCACCTCGAACGACAGCCGGTCGAGCAGGTCGGCCCGGAAGCGGCCCTTGTCGACCAGCTCGGGCAGATTCTCATTGGTCGCGGCGACGATGCGGACGTCGACGCGCACTGCGCGCGACGATCCGATCCGGGTCACCTCGCCATATTCGACGGCGCGGAGCAGTCTTTCCTGCGCGCCCATCGACAGCGTCGCCAGCTCGTCGAGGAACAAGGTGCCGCCATGAGCCTCTTCGAAGCGGCCCACGCGCGCCTTGGTCGCGCCGGTGAAAGACCCCGCCTCGTGCCCGAACAGCTCGGCCTCGATCAGCGTCTCGGGCAGCGCGGCGCAGTTCATCGTCACCAGCGGCCCGTCCCAGCGCGGCGACAGGCGGTGGAGGCGCTCGGCGACCAGCTCCTTGCCGGTGCCGCGCTCGCCGATCACCAGCACCGGGCGGTTGAGCCCGGCGGCGCGGCTGGCCCGCTCGACCGAGTCGAGAAAGGCATAGGACTGGCCGATGAATTGCGCTTCGCGTTCCACGCCTGAGAGTTGGCAAATTTTCCTAAGTCTTGGCAACAGCAAAATGTGCGGGCCAGCCGGCCATAGCTGAAAAAGCCCGGATTTAAGCCATTTTCGAAATTGGCACGGTCCCTGCAATATATCTGGCAACACCGGCCGATGCCGGGAACGCCAATGTCATCAAGGACCACGACCATGTTCAAGCTCGACAAGATCGACCTCCAGCGCATCACCGTTTCGACGATTGGTGCGGTCGTTCTTTCCACCATCTGCGTGCTGGGCGCCGTCGCCCCGGCCCGCGCCGATGTGGCCGCCGCCAAGGTTGTCCAGATCGTCAAGTAAAGCATGGCGTCCAGGCCCGAAGCGGATAAGCTGCCGGGCCGGACGCTCCCCCCAACCAACAGTATCGAGCGTATTCCAAGGAGCCAGACGATGGGGATTTTCTCCCGCACCCGAGACATCATCGCCGCCAACGTCACCGACCTGCTCGACAAGGCGGAAGACCCGGCGAAGATGATCCGCATGATCATCCTCGAAATGGAGGAAACCCTCGTCGAGGTCCGCGCCTCCGCCGCGCGCACCATCGCCGACCAGAAGGAACTCCGCCGGCAGATCGCCAAGCTGGAGACCGTTCAGGCAAACTGGCTCGAAAAGGCTGAACTCGCGCTGTCGAAGGACCGCGAAGACCTCGCCAAGGCCGCGCTGATCGAGAAGCAGAAGGCCGCCGACCTGGCCGAGCAGCTTCAGGACGAGATCACCCTGCTCGACGAGTCGCTGAAGTCCTCGGAAGGCGACATCGCCAAGCTGCAGGGCAAGCTGCGCGAGGCACGCGCGCGCCAGAACAGCATCGTCACCCGCCTCGAATCGGCGAACAACCGCGCGAAGATGCGCGAGATGTATGCCGGTCCGAAGATCGACGACGCCTTCTCGCGCTTCGAGCTGCTCGAGCGCCGGGTCGACTATGCCGAGGGCCGCGCCGATGCGGCGGGCATGGGGGCCGCGCCGAAGACCCTCGAGGAAGAGATCGCCGAGCTGCGCTCGAGCGACAAGGTAGACGCCGAACTCGCCGCGCTGAAGGCGAAGGCCTCGGGCAAGGGAGCCTGATCCGATGGAAGACACGCTCGTCCCCATCGTCGTCGTCGGCATCCTCTTCCTCGGGCTGCCATGGCTGATCTTCCACTATGTCACCCAGTGGAAGAAGAATGGCGGCCTGACGGTCGAGGATGAGAAGCTGCTCGACGACATGCACGTCCTGGCGCGTCGCCTCGACGAACGGCTCGGCACGCTGGAGAAGATCCTGGACAGCCAGGACCCGGCATGGCGCCCCCGCCAGGCCGCCGAGCGCAGCCATGATGAAGACTGGCGCCGCGACAATTGACCGCTGGCAGCCGCTTGCAACAGGAAGGGAAGTTCGAAATGTCCGCTCGCCGCACCAAATTCTACCTCGACAAGCGTAACCGCAAATGGCTGGGCGTCTGCGCCGGGCTGGCCGACTATACCGGCGTCGACGTGACGCTGATCCGGGTGGGCGTGGTGATCCTGACGATCATGACCTTCCCCTGGGCGCTGGTCGCCTATCTCGTGATCAACTGGCTGGCCAGCGACAAGCCCGGCGAATTCTATGGCGAGAGCCGCGAGGACGAGAAGTTCTGGCAGACGGTGCGGGCCCGGCCCGGCGCGTCGGTCCGCGACGTCCGCGCCAAGTTCCGCGACATTGATCGCCGCATCGCCGACATCGAGACCCATGTGACGAGCCACAATTCGGCACTGGCCCGCGAGATCGACGCACTGCGCTGACGGCCCTGCCGGCGTCGCGACCGAATATTTCGCAGGGCGCCGCCAACACCGACGGAAGATTACCGTCTTGACGATTTTCGTCGAGCCAGGATGCTGTTTGTCGAAAAAAATGGACAAACAAAAGTGTAAACAGTGATCGCAGCATGGTTTAGGGGTTTGAACGATGAACTGGTTCCCTTTCATGGTGTTGAGCATCCCGATCCTGGGCATCGCCGCCTGGGTCGCCACCGACTGGATGCGCTTCCAGGAAAAGAAGCTCGCCGCGATCTCCGCCGACACCGCCGAGAAGGCCGCGCAATATGCGGCGAAGACCGAGCGGCTCGAACAGCGCGTCGCCGTCCTCGAACGCATCCTGACCGACCGGTCGACGGTGCTGGCCGACGAGATCGACCGGCTGCGCGACCAGCCCATCAACTGATCCCAAGCCGAGTTTCGGAGACTCCAGATGAATCCCTTCGAAATGGTGGTGCTGATCGTCGCGATCACCGCGATCGCCAGCATCTTCCGCGCCAAATATGGCGTTGTCCGCCGCCACAAGGGCGAGGATTATGTCCGCCCTGCCGACGATGCCGAGAACCAGCGGCTCCGTGACGAATTGCGCGCGCTCAAGGAGCGGGTCGCGGTGCTCGAGCGGATCGCCACCGAAAACGACCGCGGCCTGACCCTCGATCGCGAGATCGAAGCGCTCCGCCACCGCGACTGAGCGAAGACGAAAGGAAACCTGACCATGCAGGATCCCATCTTCTGGCTGACCATCAGTGGCGCGAGCCTGATCGGCGTCGTCGTCCTGGCCTGGACCGCGCTGAGCGGCTGGCGCGGCTGGCTCGAACTCGAGCGGATGAAGCTCCAGGGCCAGCATCACGCCCCGTCTGCCCCCAGCGCCCCTTCCCCCGCCGCCCGCATCGAACTCGCCGACCTCAAGGAACGCGTCCGCAAGCTTGAGGCGATCGCGGCCGGGGTCGATCTGTAATCACGTCCGCAAGCCGTCATGCTGAACTTGTTTCAGCATCCACTCTTCCGCAGGGGCATGCCCCAAGATCATGGGTGGATCCTGAAACAAGTTCAGGATGACGGTTGAAAAGGGGAAGTCGGTTCAAATCTGCCCCGAAATCCTCTAGCTCGCTTGCATGACCGAGCCCGCCCGTTTCGACGACATCGTCGAAGAATATAAATTTCTCGACGCCGACGACCGCTATCGCCTGCTGATCGATCTCGGCAAGGCGCTGGAGCCGATGCCCGATGCGCTGAAGACCGACGCGACGCTGGTGCGCGGCTGCTCTGCGGCGGTGTGGGTCTATCCCACCGTCCGCGAAGACGGCTCGCTGCACTTCCTCGCCGACAGCAACGCCGCGATCACCAAGGGCATCATCGCGCTGGTGCTGCTGACCGTGCAGGACAAGCCGGCCGCGGAGATCCGTGACACCGACATCGCTGCCGCGCTGGCGCCCTTCGACCTGAAGAACCAGCTCAGCTCGAACCGCACCCAGGGAATCCCCAACATGATCGCGCTGATCCAGGCGACCGCGGAGCGCTACGCATGACCCGGCGGCTCGCCCTGCTGCTGCTCGCCGTCGCGCCGCTCGCCGCGCCCGCCCCCGCCGCGCCGCCCGCCGCCAGCTTCGCGACCGGCAGACTGACCATCGCCGGCGAAAGCTTCGCCGCTACCGATATCCTCGACGCCCGCGCGCTGCCCGACATAAACAGCAAAGTCGGCATCATGGTGACGCTGACCCCGGCCGCCACGAAGCGCCTCGGCGAGATCACCGAATCGCTGATCGGCAAGCCGATGCAGATCGCGCTCGACGGCAAGACGCTCGCCACCGAACTGATCCGCAAGCCGCTGACCGGCGGGGTGATCGAGATTCCCGGCCGCTGGAACCTGACCGACGCCGAAGCCCTCGCCCGCCGCATATCCGGCCGCGACCCGCTCCCCGACGATCTCGGCGCGGAGTAGGCTCCGCTAATCCGTCAGACGTGACGGGCACAGATCTCTGCCTCCTGCGTTGTGCATTCCCATGCAACATCGCCCTATCGAACAGCTCGACACGATCGACTCCGCCCCCGGGATCAGCCGCACCCGGCGCGGGCGGGGGTGGCGCTTCGTCGCGCCTGACGGGTCGACGGTCAGCGATGTAGAGGAGCGGATGCGCATCCTCGGCCTTGGCATCCCGCCCGCCTGGCGCAAGGTGTGGATCAATCCCGACCCGCAGGCGCCGGTGCAGGCCACCGGCTTCGACGCGGCGGGGCGCAAGCAATATCGCTACCACAACAGCTGGCGCGAGGCGCGCGACCAGGAGAAATTCGCCGGACTGCCCGCGTTCGCGAAGCATCTGCCGCAGCTCCGCGCCGCAGTCCGCCGCGCGCTGAAGAGCGAAGACCCGTGGGAACGCGCGCGCGCCGCTGCGGTGCGGCTGCTCGACGGTTTCGCGATCCGGGTGGGATCGGCCGATTCCGCGGCGCGCGGCAGCTTCGGCGCGACCACGCTGCTCAACCGGCACGCGCGGATCAATGGCGACGAAATCCACCTCTGCTTCTACGGCAAGCATGGCATCCGCGCCGAGCTCTCGGGGAAGGACGCCGCGCTCGCCGCCGCGCTCGCCGAGCTCAAGACCGCGGGCGCCGGCACGCTGTTCGCGACCCGATCGGGCCTGCGTGTCCGCGCCGCCGACATCAACGAATGGATCTGCGAGCTGACCGACGGCGCCGGCACCGCCAAGACCTTCCGGACCTGGCGCGCCTGCGCGGTCGCGGCGGGCATGCTCGCACGCGGGCGGCGGACATCGGTGAAGACGCTGCTCGAAGAGGTCGCCCGCCAGCTCGGCAACACCCCCGCCGTCTGCCGCAAATCCTATGTCGCCCCGGCCTTTGTCGACATGGCCAAGGGCGGCCGATGGATCGAGGCGGTTCCCGCCGATCCCCGCGCGCTGCGCGCCAACGAACGCGCGAGCCTCGCGGTGCTCACCGGCCGCGCCAAGATCAACGCGCGCGATTGAAGCCACAAAGCCCCGTCAGTGCCAGCCGTCGATCGCCTGCTGCAGCTGGCCCAGGCTGCACGGTTTCGCCAGCACCACCCCCTCAACGTCGCGCGGCACGACATGGGCGAGTCCGCTGAAATAGATAACCGGCAGGCCGGGCAATTGCGTGCGCGCATAATGAGCCAGTTCGAGGCCGTCGGGACCGCCGGGCATGTGGATGTCGGTGACCAGCATGTCGATCGGTGTCGCGGCGGCGATGATACCGGCGGCGTCGTTGCCGCCGCCGGCCTCGATCACGTCATGGCCCAGTTCACGCAGCAGATCGGCAGTCACCGCCCGCACCAGCCCGTCATCGTCGACGCATAAAATCCGCACCCGGCTCTCCCATGCGTTCCGCGGCGCAAGCCCCTAGCAACTACGGGGGCCATGCACGCGAAGTTGCAGGTCACCGGCGTTCATATGGTTACGGAACGACGCGGGCCGGAATTTGATCCACATTAAGCTGCCGTAGCGGAAATCACCTATCAGCGGGGGCGGCGTTCCTCGGCGCGGCGCAATATCTCGAACGCCGCCTGCACCGCCTGGAAGCGCACTGCCGCCTCGGCGTCGTTCGGCTTCACGTCGGGGTGGTTGGCCTTGGCCAGCCGCCGCCACGCCGCCTTCACCGCCTCGAAGCCGGCGTCGACTTCGAGCTCAAGCGTCTCGAAGGCGCGCATCTCGTCGCGCGACCAGCGGCCGTCGCCGGGGCCCGCCCAGCCATAATGCGCCTGCTCGGCATAGCCCGAGGCCGAGCGCTTCTCGTCGGCCTCGCGCGCCGCGGCTTCCTCTGCCGACAGGCCGGCGAAATAATCCCAGTTGCGATTATATTCCTCGGCGTGGCGCGGGCAGAAATACCAGCGCTCGCGGCTGTTCGGCGCCTTGGGTGCAGGGCAGTCGCCCGGCTGGTCGCAGCCATGGCGGTCGCACATCCGCACCTGGGTCGCCCCCCGCTCGCTGCCATAGCCGCGCCAGCGGGGGAAACCCCAGTCGTTCGAACGGGAGGATGAACGCGCCATAAGCGGTCCCCTCTAGCGCCATCAGGCTGAACGGCAAATGGATGTTTTACGGGAAATTATCGGCTCCCGCTGCGGGCCGACACCGGACATAGCGGCGTAGGCGCTTTGTTAACCACCAATTTTTCGACGGCGTAACGGGCTATTTACCGCATCTGGCTATAGCGATTCGCACGAGAGGCAGCGTTTATGCCGATCGTGCTTATGGTCCGGTTGTATTCGGGGTGTGTTGCGTATGGCGTATGAACTACAGCAGGCGGCTGCGCGTCCCAGCGCGGCCGGGACGATCGGTGCGCTGATCTGCGACGATGGTGGCAAGAGCCATCCCTATATCGCCTGTCATATCTTTTCGCGGGGCCGCGAGGCCGGCCGCGACCTGGCCGATGCCGTTCATTTCATCGCCAATCTTCATGGCCGCCAGCCGGGCGTGATCGACCTTGCCCGTAAGAAGCCGGCAAGCGATGGTGCACGCGCCTGGCTCGACGCCGCCGCGCAGGGTTTCGCCGAGGAGCGCCTCTATCTGACCCAGGTCGTCGTCGCGGCGGGGCCGCTGCCCAGCACCCCGGGCCAGGCCCAGTCCGAAGCCGCGGTCGCGGGGCAGCGCCACGCGCTCGAAATGCTCGCCCGGTCGGATCGCAACGGCTGCGCGCTCGGCGCGGCGATGGCGCTGGTACTCGACTGGCGCTCGATCCGCGCGGTGATCGACGCCGCGGCGCAACGCTTCGGCGTCGCCCTCACCCCGCCTGCCCTCCCTTCGCCACGCCGGACGATGGCGCTTGCCGACGCCGCCGAATACCCCGGCGTCGAGCGCGCGATGGTGTTCGGCGCGCAGCAGCTGCTCGTCCAGCATCGCGGATTGTGGGGGCTGCTGGAGGCACGGGCGGAAGCCAGAATCGGGACGTAACTCTCCCCTCCCTGCCAAGGGAGGGGCCGGGGGTGGGTTAGTCCGGCGAAATGGCTGCCACAACCCTCGGCGTGACCCACCCCCCGACCCCCTCCCTTGGCAGGGAGGGGGAGTTGGCGCTTGCCCTCCTTACCGCCTCCCCTTATCGCCCAGACCTTGATCGCCCGGGGAACCGGGCGTGAATCAAGGTCTCGGACAAAGGTTGGAGCCTGATTCACGCCATCGGCGATCAGGCTCATGCGATTTTCAGCGGGAGACAGGCGTTGCGTTTCGACGGCACCAGCAATTACATCGCCACGGCGGATCTCAAGGTCGCGGTCAACGCCGCAGTCACGCTGCGCCGCCCGCTGCTGGTGAAGGGTGAACCCGGCACCGGCAAGACGGTGCTGGCGCACGAGATCGCCGCCGCCGCCAACGCGCCGCTGATCCAGTGGCACATCAAGTCGACCACCAAGGCGCATCAGGGCCTGTACGAATATGACGCGGTTGCCCGCCTGCGCGACGGCCAGCTCGGCGACGAGCGCGTCCACGACATCCGCAACTACATCAAGCGCGGCAAGCTGTGGGACGCCTTCACCGCGCCCCAGCTTCCCGTGCTGCTGATCGACGAGATCGACAAGGCCGACATCGAATTCCCCAACGACCTCCTCCAGGAACTCGATCGCATGTCGTTCGACGTCTACGAGACCGGCGAGACGATCGCGGCCAAGGAGCGGCCGATCGTCGTGATCACCAGCAACAACGAGAAGGAACTGCCCGACGCCTTCCTGCGGCGCTGCTTCTTCCACTATATCAAATTCCCCGACCGCGAGACGATGCAGGCGATCGTCGACGTCCACTTCCCCGGCATCCAGAAGGCGCTGGTCGCCCAGGCGATGGACATCTTCTACGAGATCCGCGACGTGCCCGGCCTCAAGAAGAAGCCGTCGACCAGCGAGCTGCTCGACTGGCTCAAGCTGCTGCTCGCCGAGGACATGCCGCTCGACGTCCTCCAGTCTCGCGACCCTAAGAAGGCGATCCCCCCGCTCCACGGCGCGCTGCTCAAGAATGAGCAGGACATCATGCTGTTCGAGCGGCTGGCCTTCCTGAACCGGCGGGGAAGCTGAGCCGGTGAACCTGGCTAGACGCATCCTCCACTGGGATCGCGTTTCGCAAGCTGCCGGTCTGCTGTGCCTAGTGCCTTCGGCGGTGGCTTTCGCCGCTTTTACGCTCCCCTATGCCGGTCGCATGAGCACCGGGGAGCTGGCGTTCATCATTCTGCTGCTGCCGGTATATATCGCGATCATCGGCGCGGCGCAGATCGTGATGCTGATCTTCATCCGGAATTCGCTGCCTGGACGATCGCGAACAGTCCTGCTCATGATTTCGATCGCGGTGACCGTAGGGGAGATCACTCTGTTTGCGAATATTGATCGCAGCGGCAATTCGACGGCAGCCTTAGCGATAGCAATCCTACCTCTTTACCTTGCTACCGCCACAGCCTTGGGGGGCACGGTCATTCGCTGGCTGGCGAAATACCGTTCCAGGCGGCCGGAAGAATAGGATAACTTCGGCCTATGCGAGTCAGCTTATTGTCCATGGAGTCCGACCGCCCGATTAGGTGGTTTTCCTAAGCCCGCATCTTCACGCCGGTTCATATTTTATCCATGAATCGCATATAGTTGATCAGGCCATGATCCGGCAGAACCTGTCCCGTTACGATGTCGACGCCATGCCCCTCATGCTGGACGGCGCGGCGCTCGCCGGGCTGTGGACCTTGCGCTTCGGGCTGTTCGGCTGCCGCGACGACGAGACCCATGGCGGCGTCCTCCATGTCGAAGGCGACCGGATGGCCGGGGGCGACGGCCAGCTGATCTTCCATGGCCGGTTCACCCTCGACGGCACCACTCTCACCGCGTCGCTTTCGGTCGTCCGCCATGGCAGCGGAACCGGCTATGCTGGGGTCTTCGGCACGCTCGCGCCGATGTTCCAGCTCGACGTCGTCGCTGACGCGATCACAGCCGATCTTTTCGAGGGGCGCATCGTCCACCGCGCCGGCGGCGAGGCGCGCCCGGAAATCCGCGTCGTGATGCGCCGCTTCGAACCGATGAGCGACCGCAGCCAGATCATCTGAGGCCGAGGGCACGAGCCGACGGTCTGCGCCACCCGCTTCGCCTTCACTTCGCCTTTGCCGGCTCCTCGATGATCTCGTTGCCGACGAAACCGAAGTGGATGCCGTGGTCTGCGAGATTGCTTGCGGCGATAGCATCCTGCACGCAGAAGAGCCGTTCGCCGCCTCCGGGGCTGAGGTCGAGGGACGTCGGCTGGGGCGTGAGCAGGCTCGGCTTGCGGGGGTTGTGGAAGGATTCCACTACGCTGCCCGACGTGACGCCGCACAGCGCTTCCAAGGATCGCATATAGCTTTCGAGCGTCTGCCGGTGGGGATCGTAGCGGGGCAGCTTGTCCAGCAGGCCCGCCTGCCGCAGCCGCCTGCGGGCCTCGCGCGGCTCCCGCTTCGCCTGCTTCTCCGCTTCCAGTTTGACGAAGGCGCGCTGTTCGTCGGGATCGTCGAACATCACGAAGGTGATCATATCCGCCGAAGCCTTCACGAGGCACACCCGTTGCCGGAGCGAGATGGCGGGGCCGCGGCCGATCCGCACGACATCCTCGCCCCCCATGCCCGGGTCCTTGCCGATCGATGCACGCGGCGGCCGCAACCCACAAGCGGAGATGCGCGCCATCACCTGCTCCCGGGTCGGTGGCGCGGTCGATGGGGCAGGGAAGGCCCAGGGCGAAGCGGCGAGCTTTGCCAGCGCCGGGATCAACGATTCGGCGCGGACAAAACCGGAAGGGACGGCCAGCGCCAACGCCAGAATGGCTACCGTTGGTAGTGATCGACGCATTGGCCCGTCCCCTTTGCCCAAGTCATAGACCGGGCCTGCCTCGTCGCAATATTGGTCAGTGCCAAAATGGAGCGATCATCCCACCTGCTCCACCGTCAGCGTCCCTGCCGGAGCCGGACCGATCAGATCCCGCGCCGGCACCGAGCCATCGAGCCACGCCGCCCAGTTCGCGCGCGGCATCAGCACTACCTGGCGGCTGTGATAGGGTGCGATGTCCGGCCCCGGCGCGCAGGTCAGCAGGGTGAAGGCCTCGTGACGCGTGTCGGGAATCGCCGCTTCGTCGCGCTTCCACAATCCGGCGATCATGAAGACGTCCTCGCCCGCCCAGCCGAAGCGCCATTTGTCCTTGCGCTTCTTGGCCGGATCGGCGGGCGGCGTGAACTCGTAGAAGCCGTCGACCGGAATCAGGCAGCGGCCCTGCTTCGCCGAATTGCGGAAGTCGCGCCCCTCGCTGCGGTAATTATAGACCGGCTTGCCCGACGGCCCCGGCCAGCTCCAGCGGCGGGTCACCAGTTCGGCGGTCAGCAAAGTGCTGGGGGCACTTTGCGCGCCGAACTCGGCCTCGGACGGCACACCAGCGGCAGCGCGGACGATCACCGTCGGATCGGTGATCCGCACGCTTTCCAGCGAGGCCATGTTGGGCAGCCCCTCGGGAAAGACGAGGCCGATTGCCGCTTGCTCATAGGCGATGCGGAGCAGATCGAGATCGACGCGGCGGGAGACTTCGTTGCACATCGCCGGCCCGCCGCGGCGCGATCAGCGGCGCAGGTCGGGCGGGGTCGCCTCCGCCACCAGCGCGGCGATCGCCTCGTCGAGCGGCAGCACGGTCTGCGCCTGCTCGCCCAGGCGGCGGATCGCGACGGTGCCCTCCTCGGCCTCGCGCTTGCCGACGACCAGCAGCGCCGGGACCTTGGCCAGGCTATGCTCGCGGACCTTGTAGTTGATCTTCTCGTTGCGCAGGTCGCTCTCGGCGCGCAGCCCGGCGGCGGCGAGCTTCTTCTCGACGTTGTGAGCATAGTCGTCGGCGTCCGACACGATCGTCGCGACCACCGCCTGCACCGGCGCCAGCCAGAGCGGGAAACGGCCGGCATGATGCTCGATCAATATGCCGATGAAGCGCTCGAAGGTGCCGAGGATCGCGCGGTGGAGCATCACCGGGCGGTGCCGTTCGCCATCCTCGCCGACATAGGAGGCGTCGAGCCGGTCGGGCAGCACCCGGTCCGACTGGATCGTGCCGACCTGCCAGGTGCGGCCGATCGCATCGGTCAGGTGGAATTCGAGCTTGGGCGCGTAGAAGGCCCCCTCGCCGGGCAATTCCTCGAACTTCGCCTTGATCGTGTCGCTGAGCTGCGAGCTCAGCACCGCCTCGCGCAGTTCGCTCTCGGCCTTGTCCCACGTCTCGTCGGAGCCGAAGCGCTTGTCGGGGCGCAGCGCGAGCTTGACGGCATAATCCTCGAAGCCGAGATCGCGATAGACGCTGTCGAGCAGCTCGCAGAAGTCGCGCACCTCCCCGATCAGCTGGTCCTCACGCACGAAGATATGCGCATCGTCCTGGGTGAACTGGCGGACGCGCATGATGCCGTGCAGCGCGCCGTGCGCCTCGTTGCGATGGCAGCAGCCGAACTCGGCCATGCGGATCGGCAGGTCGCGATAGCTCTTGATCCCCTGGCGGAAGATCAGGACATGCGCCGGGCAGTTCATCGGCTTGAGCGCCATCAGGTCGCCCTCGCCGGTCAGGACCGGGCCTTCCTCCTCTGTGTTGGGGATCTCGTCGGGAACGACGAACATATTCTCGCGATATTTGCCCCAATGGCCCGACTGCTCCCACTGGCGCGCGTCCATCAGCTGCGGGGTCTTCACCTCGACATAGTCGGCGGCGTCGAGCTTGCGGCGCATATAGGCCTCGAGTTCGCGCCACAGGCGGAAGCCCTTGGGATGCCAGAACACCGAGCCCTGTGCCTCGGGCTGGAGGTGGAACAGGTCCATGTCCTGGCCGATGCGGCGATGGTCGCGCTTGGCGGCCTCCTCCAGCCGGGTCAGATGCGCATCGAGCTGCTTCTTGTTGAGCCAGCCGGTACCGTAGATGCGGCTGAGCATCGCGTTGTTCTGGTCGCCGCGCCAATAGGCGCCCGACACGCGGGTCAGCTTGAAGGCTTGCGGATCGAGCTTGCCGGTCGAGGGCAGATGCGGACCCCGGCACATGTCGAGCCAGTCGTCGCCCGACCAGTAGACCGTCAGCGCCTCGTCACCGGGCAGCTCGGCGGCCCATTCGGCCTTGAAGCTCTCGCCCTGCTGTTTCCAGCGCGAGATGAGCTGCTCGCGGCTCCACTCCTCGCGGCGCAGAGGCTTGTCGGCGGCTATGATCCTGCGCATCTCGGCCTCGATCGCGGGCAGGTCCTCCTCGGTGAAGGGGCGATCCTTGGGCGCGAAATCATAATAGAAGCCGTCGTCGGTCGACGGCCCGAAGGTGATCTGCGTTCCCGGGAACAGGCTCTGCACCGCCTCGGCGAGGATATGGGCGTAATCGTGCCGGGCGAGATCGAGCGCATCGGCCTCGTCGCGCGCGGTCACCAGCGCGAGCGTCGAATCCTGCGTCAGCGGGCGGCCCAGGTCGCGCAGCTCGCCATCGACCCGCGCCGCGAGCGCCGCCTTGGCCAGCCCCGGCCCGATCGCCGCGGCGATCTCATAGGGGGTAGTGCCCGTCTTCACTTCGCGCACCGAGCCGTCGGGAAGCGTGATGGTGAGAAGATCGGACATGGGAAAGACGAAATCCTTGTATTTGCGGAGCGCGGCTTATGCCCGCGAAGAGGGGCGCGGGGCAAGCGTTGCGGTCATGCCCTCCTTCGTCATTCCGGCAGAGGCGCTTGGCCGTCACTTCGGACCGATATTCGCTTGACCCGCGAGGCGCGCCATAGTCCGTTGCCGCCGGGAAAGTTTGGGGGGCAAGCATGACGGGCGGTCAGGCGGGCAGCGCGTTTCGTTTCGAGGGAAGCTGGCGCGAATTCGCGCCGATCGCCTTCACCAACCTCCTGCTGATGATCGTCACGCTGGGAATCTACCGCTTCTGGGCGACGGCGCGGGCGCGCCGCTATCTGTGGGATCGCACCCGCTTCATCGGCGCGCCGCTCGAATGGACCGGCACCGGGCTTGAGCTGCTGATCGGCTTCATCCTCGTCCTGATCTTCCTCGGCCTGCCGCTGTTCGCGCTGCAGTTCGTGGCCCAGGGCCTGATGGTGCGGGGCCATATCGGCGGCGCAATCCTGCTCATCATCACGGCCTATGCCGCACTGCTCTATCTTTACGGCCTCGCCCGCTACCGGGGGTTGCGCTATCGGCTCAGCCGCACCTTCTGGCACGGCATAAGGGGCGGCAGCGACGACAAGGGCTGGGGCTATGCGCTGACCGCGCTGTGGAAGACGGCGATCGGCGCGTTTGTCCTCGGCATCTTCATCCCCTGGTCGATGACCAGCCTGTGGAACGACCGCTGGGGCCGGCTGAGCTTCGGCAGCCATCGCTTCGAGGCCGATGCCGACTGGCGGCGGGTCATCGGACACTTCCTGCTCTTCTACCTGCTGCCGGTCGT
Source organism: Sphingomonas sp. Root710 (assembly GCF_001429065.1). Lineage (GTDB taxonomy): Bacteria > Pseudomonadota > Alphaproteobacteria > Sphingomonadales > Sphingomonadaceae > Rhizorhabdus. The sequence continues at coordinate 357,898 of NZ_LMIB01000016.1, read as the reverse complement.
CGGCTGCGTCGGCGGAATAGGGCTGGTCGCGGGCAGCATGGCGGACGGCAGGCCGCCTAGCCCGGCGGCCTTCGGCACCTTCATTCTCGGCGCGATCGCCGCCTACGCCGCTATGGGTCTGATCGCCATCGTCTATTATGCCGCCTTCCTGCGCGAGGCGATCGGATCGCTCCGGCTCAACAAGATCGGGTTCGATTTCACCGCGCGCACGACCGACTGGATCATGCTGATCCTCGGCCATATCGCACTCCTCCTCGTCACGCTGGGCGTCGGCTTCATCTTCATCGGCTATCGCAACTGGTCCTTCTTCATCCGCCATCTCGAGGCGACCGGTGAGGTCGAGCTCGCCACGCTCACCCAGTCGACCACCGAGGTACCGCGCCAGGGCGAGGGACTGCTCGATACGTTCGATGTCGGCGCCTTCTGATCCGCCGCCGCGCGCCGCGGCCTGGCTGCACGACGGGCAAAGCGCGGTCCGCCATGAGGTAAGCGTCGCGCTTGAGAGCGGCGCGCTGACGATCGAGGGATTTGCGCCGGTACCGGTCGATCGGCTGCGGCGGCTGGACTCGTCGGCGATTATCTTCGGCCGCAAGGACATCCCCGGCTGGCGGCTCGGCTTCGACGTCGAGCCCCCCGGCCCGATCCTGTGGCAGCTCCCTGCCGCCGCCCGCTATGGCGGGCCGATCGACCGGATCGGGATGTGGGGCGCGGCGGCGATTGCAGCCGTCCTGTCGGCGGTCGTGATCGTCGGCATGATCAAGGGTGTCGATCTCGTCGCGCGCGCCATTCCCTATAGCTGGGAACAGAAGCTCGGCGACGCGATCAGCGGCGATTTCGGCGAGCATGCCTGCCGTGGCCCGGCGGGGCAGAAGGCGCTCGATGGCCTCGCGCGGCGGCTGTCGCCGGCGGGGCGGCCGATGCGGGTCGGGGTGGTCAACCTGCCTGTGGTCAACGCGGTCGCGCTGCCGGGCGGGCGCATCCTGATCTTCCGGGGGCTGATCGACGAAGCGAAGTCGCCCGACGAGGTCGCCGGCGTGCTCGCGCATGAGATCGGCCATGTCGAGCATCGCCATGTCCTGACCGCACTGCTGCGCCGCTTCGGCATCGGCCTGTTGATCGGATCGGGGGGCAGCGCCGCCGAATATGGCCAGGCACTCGTCGAATCGCGCTACAGCCGCGCCGCCGAGAGCGAGGCCGACGATTATTCGATCGACCATCTCGTCCGCGCCGGGATCAGCACCGCGCCGACCGCGGCGATGTTCGCCCGCTTCGGCCGCGACGAGGCGGGGATGCCCGGAGTCTTCGCCTATATGGCGAGCCACCCGCCTTCCGCCGACCGCAGGAAACGCTTCGAGGCCGCGGTGAAGCGGGTGCTACATCCGGCCCCCGCGCTCGATCCGGCGGGCTGGGCGGCGGTGCGCGCCATGTGCCGCAATGCGAAAGCGAAGGACGGCGCGTAAGGCCGTTCACGGTTGGGCGCGGGAACGTACCGCCTGGCTTCCGAGTTTCGAAACCATGGTCAGACCAGCTCTATATGCCGCATTGGCGCCTGCCCTGCTGCTCGTCGGATGCGGCCAGCCGCAAGAGCCAGGCAGACAGGCGAACTCGGCTACGTCCGCGGTGGCCCCCATGTCCGGGACGCGCCGCGCACCCGACAGGATCCCCGCGGCCGAAGCGCCGCCCCGTCTTACCGACGAGGCCGCCCACGGAATAGAAGGCGCGCGCGACGTCCTGCTGAGCTTTGCCCGCGCGATCGAGCGGAAGCGATATGGCGAGGCGTGGGCATTGCTCAGCGCAGCCGATCGGGAGAAGTGGAGCAGGCCGGCCTTTGCCGCGATGTTCGACGGCCTTGGCCAGGTCAGCGTCGCGATCCCCGACGGAACGGCCGAAGGGGCCGCAGGCTCGCTCTACTACACCGCGCCGGTCACCATCACCGCCGATGATCGTGACGGCCGCCCGGTACGGATGGAGGGCACCGCGACGCTGCGGCGGGTCAACGACGTCGATGGCGCGTCTCCGGAGCAGCTGCGATGGCACTTCGCGACACTGACCCTCGACTGGACGCATTAGGCGCTGGAAAGACGATCCACCGCCACCGCGCATAACCGCCATGGCCCCGGCGGCGACCTCGGCTATAGAGACCGCATGACCGCCTATCTGACCCGCCCCGACAAGCCCGCCCTCGCCTATCGCTATCGTCCCGGGCGCGGACCGGTGATCGTCTTCCTGCCCGGCTACCGCTCCGACATGGAGGGCGAGAAGGCGACCGCGCTCGATGCCTGGGCGGGGCGCGAGGGGCGGGCGATGCTGCGGCTCGACTATTCCGGCTGCGGCGCGAGCGAGGGCGACTTCGCCGATTTCACCCTCGCCGACTGGCGTGACGACGTGCTCGCCGCGATCGACGCCTTTGCCGCTGGCGGCCCGCTGCTGCTGGTCGGCTCGTCGATGGGCGGCTGGCTCGCGCTGCTCGTCGCGCTGGCGCTGCCCGGGCGGGTGGAGGCGATCGTCGGCATCGCCGCCGCGCCCGATTTCACCGCCTGGGGCTTTTCGGACGATGTCGTCGCCCTGCTCCGCCGCGAGGGCAGGATCGAGGCGCCGAGCGACTATTCGGACGAGCCCTATCTCACCACGCTCGCTTTCTGGGAATCGGGGCAGGCGAACCTCCTGCTCGACGGCGAGATCGCCTTCGACGGGCCGGTGCGGCTGCTGCAGGGCCAGCGCGACGAGACGGTTCCGGTGTCGGTGGCGATGCGCCTCGGCCGCGCGCTTCGTTCAGCCGATGTGCAGACGATCCTCGTCAAGGACGGCGACCACCGGCTGTCGCGGCCTGGCGACATCGCCCTGCTAATCGGCACCGTCGCCGCGTTGATGGAGTCCTGATGTTCGTCCTTCTCGCCGCCGCCGCCGCCGCCGTCGCCGTCGCGTCACCCCCGCCGCCCGCCCTCTCGCAGGCCGAGCATAGCGCGCGCGGCGCGAAATGTGCGGCGCTGGCCGATCGCGATCCGGCCAAGGCCGAAGCCGAGGCGCGCGCCTGGCTTGCCGCTAATGGCGGGATGGCGGCGCGGCAATGCCTCGGCATCGCCCAGTCGGGTCTCGAACAATGGGCGGCGTCGGCCACCACCTTCGAAGCCGCCGCCAAGGAGGCGCAGATCGCGCAGGACCCGATGGCGGTGGTGCTGTGGATGCAGGCGGGCAACGCCGCGCTGGCGGGGGACGAGGCGTCGCGTGCGCGCGGCAATTTCGATCGCGCGCTGGCGCTGCCCGGCCTGTCGAAGGAGATGGAGGGCGAGGTCCATCTCGACCGCGCCCGCGCCTCGGTCGCGCTCGGCGACAGTGCCGCGGCGCGCGCCGATCTCGATCGGGCGACGACGCTGGTCCCGCGCGATCCGCTCGGCTGGCTGCTCCGCGCCAATCTCGCCCGGAAATCCAAGGATCTGCCCACCGCCTTCGCCTCGATCCGCGAGGCGGCCAAGCTGTCCCCCGGTGATGCCTCGATCGCCTATGAAGCGGGCAATATCGCCGCGGCCTCGGGCAATATGGACGACGCCAGGGCAGCGTGGACCCGCGCGGCGCAGGCCGCTCCGGACAGCCCGGCAGGCCAGGCGGCGGCGCTGGCGCTGAAGGGCGGGGAAGCTCCAGAACCCTGATCTTCCAGATCTGAGGGCCTTCTCCAATATCGTCCTCCCGGGCTTGACCCGGGATCCCGCTTTTCTTCAGCCAGAGCCCGCAAAGAAGCGGGACCCCGGATCACGTCCGGGGTGACGTAGGAGGTTGAGAGTGGAGCGCCAGCCCCCTACATCTCGCCCCATGAAATATCTCCACACCATGATCCGCGTCGCCGATCCGGCCGCCACCGTCCGCTTCTTCGAACTGCTCGGCCTCCGCGAGATCGAGCGGATGGACAATGAGGCGGGCCGCTTCACCCTGATCTTCCTCGCCGCCCCGGGGGACGAGGACGCCCAGGTCGAGCTCACCTACAATTGGGATCATGAGGGCGGCTATGACGGCGGGCGCAATTTCGGCCATCTCGCCTATCGCGTCGACAATATCTACGAGACCTGCCAGCGGCTTATGGACGCCGGGGTGACGATCAACCGGCCCCCGCGCGACGGGCACATGGCCTTCGTCCGCAGCCCCGACAATATCTCGGTCGAGCTGCTTCAGGACGGCCGCCTCGACCCCGCCGAGCCCTGGGCGTCGATGCCCAACACCGGGGTGTGGTGAGGTGAGCGTCGAGATCGTCCGCATCCCGGCGCTCAGCGACAATTATATCTGGCTCGCGCACGATCCCGCCTCGGGCGAGACCGCGGTGATCGATCCGGCCGAGGCGCAGCCGGTGCTCGACGCCGCGGCAGCGCGCGGCTGGACGATCGGCCAGATCTGGAACACCCACTGGCACCCCGACCATATCGGCGGCAACGACGCGATCAAGGCGGCGACCGGGGCGGTGGTCAGCGCCCCCGCCGCCGAGGCCGCGAAAATCCCCTCGCTCGACGTCGCGCTGGCCGAAGGCGATACCGTCCGCCTCGGCGCGATCGAGGGCCGGGTGATCGAGGTTCCCGCCCACACCGCCGGGCATATCGCGATTCACCTTCCGCAGGAGGATGTCGTCTTCGTCGGCGACACGCTGTTCGCGATGGGTTGCGGCCGGCTGTTCGAGGGGACGCCGGCGCAGATGTTCGCCAATATGCAGCGGCTGGGCGCGCTTCCGCCCGAGACCCGCGTCTATTGCGCGCATGAATATACCCAGAGCAATGGCCGCTATGCGCTGGTTGCCGAGCCCGAAAATGCCGCGATCCGCGATCGGATGGCGGCGGTCGACGCCGCGCGCGCGCAGGGCGAACCGACCGTCCCGACCACGATCGCGCTCGAACGCGCCACCAACCCCTTCCTGCGAGCCGCCAGCGTCGAACAGCTCGCCGAGCGCCGCGCGGCCAAGGATGTGTTCCGCGGCTGAAACAGGCTATACGCACTCCACAACAGGAGAGTCGTGCCATGCGCTTCAGCCCCCTCGCCGCCGCTGTCGCCTTGCTTTGCGTTCCCGCCGTCGCTGCCACCGACGCGCCCGTTCCGCTGTCGGCCAAAGCGCAGAAGGAGCTGAGCGGGCGGACCGCCGGCGCGCCGGTCTCCTGCGTCCAGCTTCGCCGGATCGGCGCGACCCGCATCGTCGACGCGACGGCGGTGATCTACAAGCAATCGGCCCGGCTCTGGTATGTGAACCAGCCGGACAATGGCCGCTGCACCCTGCTGCGGCCAAACCGCATGCTCGTCACCACCACCAGCACCGGCCAGCTGTGCAGCAACGACCTGCTGACCATCGCCGAGCCGAGCTCGCCGATCACCTACGGCGCCTGCGGGCTGGGCCGGTTCGTGCCCTATACGAAGTGAGCAATGTCCGCTCATCCTGAGGAGGGGCTGAGCGTGGCGAAGCATGTCCTGAGCGCCTGCCTTGGCAGGCAGTCGAAGGGACCCGTCTCGAAGGGTCCGGCGCGTCCTTCGAGACGCCACTTCGCCGAGCTCAGTGGCTCCTCAGGATGAGCGGATCTTTATCACCCAGGCTCGCGCTGGTTGAAGACCGACCATCCGGTCGCGACCGCGATCCGTTCCAGCGCGAGCGAGCCGAGCGTCGAATTGCCGCGCTCGTTGAGCCCGGGGGACCACACCGCGATCGAGGCGATGCCGGGGACGACGCAGAGGATGCCGCCGCCCACCCCGGACTTGCCGGGAATGCCGACGCGAAAGGCGAACTCGCCCGATCCGTCATAATGGCCGCACAGCATCATCAGCGCGTTGATGCGCCGCGCGCGCATCGGCGAGACGATGTTGAAGCCGGTGTCGGGATGCTGCCCCTCGAGCATCAGGTAGCGCCCCGCGCGGGCGAGCTGTCGGCAGTTCATCGCCAGCGCGCATTGGTGGAAATAGACGCCCAGCACCTGCTCGACCGGGTGATGGATATTGCCGAAGGCGCGCATGTAATTGGCCAGCGCGGTGTTGCGGAAACCGGTGTCGGCCTCGCCCTGCGCCACCTCATTGTCGATAGTGATGCCGTCGTCGCCGGCCACCTCGCGCATGAAGCGCAATATCTCGCCGATCGCCTCCTTGGGCTCGTGCCCGGCCAGGACGACGTCGGACACGACGATCGCACCCGCGTTGATGAAGGGATTGCGCGGAATCCCCTGCTCGGCCTCGAGCTGGACGATCGAATTGAACGCATTGCCCGACGGCTCGCGTCCCACCCGCTTCCACAGCGCGTCACCCACCTTGCCCAGCGCCATGGTCAGCGCGAAGACCTTCGACACCGACTGGATCGAGAAGCTGGTGTCGGCGTCGCCCGCCGCGAACATCTGCCCGTCATGGGTGGTGATCGCGATCCCGAAATGCTTCGGGTCGACCCGCGCGAGGCCGGGGATATAGTCGGCGACCTTGCCGCGTGCCTCGATCGCCGACATCTCCGCGCAGATCCGGTCGACAAGAGCCTGAAGATCGGGAGCGGCGGTTACCGGCATGTCTAAACCCCCAGTCTGGTACCCCACCAAACCGTCATCCTGAACTTGTTTCAGGATCCACTCTTCCACCTGCTCTGCCGCTCTTGTGGCGGGGTGGATGCTGAGCCAAGTTCAGCATGACGGCAAGAACTAGCGGAGGATAGCCCTCAGACGCGCATCGGCATCAGAACATACAAGGCGGGCGCCTTGTCATTCTCGCGGATCAGCGTCGGCGCGGCGGCATCGGCGAGGTGGACCTCGACCATGTCGCCGTCGATCTGCCCGAGGATGTCGAGCAGATAGCGCGCGTTGAAGCCGATCTCGAAGCCCGAGGCGGTATAGTCACCGGGGACTTCCTCGGCGGCGGTGCCGTTTTCGGGGCTGGTGACCGACAGCGTGATCTTGTCGCGGTCGAGCGCCATCTTCACCGCGCGGGTCTTTTCCGAGGCGATGGTGGCGACGCGATCGACGCCTTCCATGAAGCTCTTCGGATCGATCTTGAGCAGCTTGTCGTTCGCGGTCGGGATCACCCGGTTATAATCGGGGAAGGTGCCGTCGATCAGCTTGGAGGTCAGGATCGCGGTACCCAGGCCAAAACGGATCTTGGTCGACGACAGCGACACGTCGACCGAACCGTCAACCTCGTCGAGCAGCTTGCGCAGCTCGCCGATGCATTTGCGCGGGATGATGATGTCGGGCATCGCCTCCGCGCCGTCGGGGCGGGCGATGGTGACGCGGGCAAGACGATGGCCATCGGTCGCCGCCGCCTTGAGGACCGGCGTCCCTTCGTCCTGCACGTGGAAGAAAATGCCGTTGAGATAATAGCGGGTCTCTTCGGTCGAGATCGCGAAGCGGGTCTTGTCGATCAGCTGCTTGAGCGTCTCGGCGGGCAGCTCGAACTTGGTCGGCAGCTCGCCCTCGGCAATCATTGGGAAATCATCCTTGGGCAGCGTCTGCAGGTTGAAGCGCGCACGGCCCGCGACAACCAGCATCTTGCCGTCGGCGGCGCTCAGCGACACCTGGCTCCCTTCGGGCAGCTTGCGGGCGATGTCGAACAGCGTGTGCGCCGACACGGTGATCGCACCGGGCTGGTCGACCGCAGCCGCCACCACCTCGACGATCTGCAGGTCGAGGTCGGTCGCCATCAGCCGCAACGTGCCTTCGGAGGTCGCCTCGATCAGCACGTTGGAGAGGATCGGGATCGTATTGCGCCGCTCCACGACCGACTGGACGTGGCCCAGGCTTTTCAGAAGCGTCGCGCGTTCGATCGTTGCCTTCATGGACTGCCCCGGAATCCCCGATGTTCAAATGGAATCCGGTTATAGCGCGGCTTTGCGGCCCGGCTAGTCCCCTGCTGCAAAAGCTGGGGATATTTCGTGCGGGTGTTGCCGTAGCGGCGAGACCCAACAGAAAGGGGCCGGAGTCCCGCGACCCGGCCCCTTTCCTTATTCGATTTCCCGAACGATCAGAAGCGGAAGCCGAAGCCGCCGACGACCTGATGGCGCGCGAAGCCGTTCTCATAGTTGGAATAGCGATACTCGGTCTTCACGAAGGCGTTGGTGCCGAGCGCATATTCCGCGCCCACGCCGACGCGGACGCCGTCGAGGTCGGTGCTGCCCAGGTTCACGCGGCCGGTGCCGTCATTGCTGGTCAGCTTGGCGCGGGCGTTGGTGTAGCCGGCCTTGGCGTAGAGCAGCGTATTGCCACCCAGGACGGTGCCGACGCGGCCGCCGACATATAGATCGCGGCCAGCGCGGGCGCACAGGCGCGGATCGGCCAGCGTGGTCGAGCCGACGCACTGCTTGACGCTCGAGTCAGCGGCTTCGGCCTCGATGCCGACCAGGCCCATGCCCGTCTGGAAATCATAACCGGCGGCCAGCCCATAGCCGATGCCGTCGTCATGCCCGTTGTTCTGGACGCGATCCCAGCCGGCCAGCGCTTCGACGCGGGCGCCGGTGAACGGCGCCTTATCCTGGGCGAGGGCGGGGGTTGCTGCGCTGGCCGCGAAAAGGGCGGCGACAACGATGCTGCGCATAATATACTCCATCTATTACCTCGTCTCCGGAATGCTGGTGGAGACGTGGGGGGCCAAGTGCACCAGACGCGTCGAGGTTGCATGAACGCCAGATAAACAACGGAAATTGTTGCATTTATGCCACTTTTGAAAGGTCGGGGGTTGACAGCGAACGGAGCCCGGATTTGCTTGGTGCTTTGTGCGCTACTGCTCGTTGGCGCGGCTCCGCCCGGACGGACGGCGCTGGGAATTTTTTCGGGCTGGGGCGCTTTCCGCGATGCCAACCCGCTTCGCTGCTTCGCGATCGCCACGCCCGAGCGGCGCAGCGGGGGAACGCATCGCAGCTTCGCCTCGGTCGCGATCTGGCCGCGCCAGCACATCAACGGCCAGGTGCATTTCCGTCTGCGCGAGCCGCGCGCGCCGAACAGTCCGATCCGGCTGATCTTCGGCGACAGGAGTTTCCCGCTCGTTGCCGCCAGCCTCGACGCCTGGGCCCCCGACCCCCGCGCCGACGCCGCGATCATCGCCGCGATGCGCAGCGGCACCTCGATGCGCATCGCCTGGGTGTCGAAGGAAGGCCGCGACCGGTCCGACGGCTATCTGCTCGCGGGCGTGGCAACGGCGATCGACGCGGCCGCCTTGGGATGCGCCCGGCGCTGACTCCCCTCCCTGCCAAGGGAGGGGCCGGGGGTGGGTTACGCTGCTAGTGGTGGCGGACTAGTTTGCCTCATGGGCCGGAATGACCCACCCCTAACCCCTCCCTTGGCAGGGAGGGGAACAAGAAATCACTCCCGCATCGCTTCCGCCGCTAGCGCATCAGCCTCGATCAGCAACACATCGTCGGCCAGCCCCTGCGCCACCGTCTCGCGGCCGATCAGCACCAGCACCGGCACCGCAAGCGGGGAGACGCGGTCGAGCTGGACATGGACGATATTCTCCGCCGCCCGCTCGATCAGGTGGCTGAGCCGCCCGACATCGGTCATCTTGGCGCGCGCATCGGCCCAGGCGGCGTCGAGCAGCAGATGGTCGGGCTCGTAGCGGCGCAGCACGTCGTAGATCAGGTCGGTCGAGAAGGTGACCTGCCGCCCCGACTTCTTCTTGCCGGGATGCTGGCGCTCGACGAGCCCGCCTATCACCGCGACCTCGCGAAAGGCGCGCTTGAGCAGCGCCGAGCGCTCGACCCAGTCGACGAACTCGTCCTCGAGGATCTCGGGCGAGAACAGCGCCGCCGGATCGGTGACCGGCTCAAGCGAATAGCAGGCGATCGCATAGTCGCTCGCGACGAAGCCGAGCGGCGACAGGCCCAGGCTCTCCATCCGCCGGGTCAGCAACATGCCGAGCGACTGGTGCGCGTTCCAGCCCTCGAAACTGTAGATCACCATATAATGGCGCTGGTCGCGCGGAAATGTCTCGACCAGCAGCTCGTCGGGTGCGGGCAGGCGCGAGCGGCGCTGCTGGACCTCCAGCCATTCGCGGACGTCGTCGGGAAAGCGCGCCCATTGCGACGGGTCGTGGAGATAATCGCGGACCCGCGCGGCGAGATCGGTCGAGATCGGCATGCGTGCGCCGCCATAGGTCGGGATGCGCGCGGGCTTGGCGGTGGCGCGGACGATCAGGTCGGTCAGGTCGATCTTCTGCACCTCCAGCGCCATCCCCATGAAGAAGAAGCAATCGCCGGGCGCGAGGGTGGTGCCGAACCCCTCCTCGACCTTGCCGAGGCTGCGGCCATTCTTGAAGCGCACGTCGAGCATCGGCGCCTCGACGATGATCCCGGCGTTCAGCCGGTGCTGGACCGCGAAATTGGGATGACTGACCCGCCAGCGCCCGTCGGTATCGCGGGTCAGGCGTTTGAACTTGTCATAGGCCTTCAACGCATAGCCGCCATTGGCGATATAGTTCAGCACGCGGTCGAATTGTTCGGGGGTCAGCGTGGCATAGGGCGCGGCGCTGTTGACCTCGGTCAGCATCGCCTCCGCCGCGAACGGCCCGGCGCAGGCCACCGCCATGACATGCTGGGCGAGCACGTCGATGCTGCCGGCGCGGAACGGATCATTGTCGAGCTCGCCCGCCTCGATCGCGTCCAGGGCGGCGCGGCCCTCCAGATATTCGAAGCGGTTGCCGGGCACGAGCACCGCCTCGCTCGGCTCGTCGAGCCGATGGTTGGCGCGGCCGATGCGTTGCAGCAGCCGTGACGCTCCCTTGGGCGCGCCCATCTGGATGACGAGGTCGACATCGCCCCAGTCGACGCCCAGGTCGAGGCTCGCGGTCGCGACCAGCGCGCGCAGCCGCCCCTCGGCCATCGCGCCCTCGACCTTGCGGCGTGCTTCCCGCGACAGCGACCCGTGGTGAATGCCGATCGGCAGCCCCATCGCATTGGCCTTCCACAGATCCTGGAAGATCAGCTCGGCCAGGCTGCGGGTGTTGCAGAAGATGATCGTCGTCTTGTGGGTCTCGATCTCGGCCATCACCTGTTCGGCAGCATAGCGCCCCGAATGGCCCGCCCAGGGAATGCGCCCCTCGGGGATGAGGATGTCGATCTGCGGCGGCGCGCCCGGATCGCCCTGCACCAGCGCGACCGCCTCATAATCGCCATCGCCCGACAGCCAGCCGCGATAGGCGTCGGGATCGGCGATCGTCGCCGACAGCGCCACCCGGCGCATCTCGGGGGCCAGTGCGGAGAGCCGCGCGATCGACAGCGCGAGCAGATCACCGCGCTTGGTGGTGGCGAAAGCGTGGACCTCGTCGATCACGATCGTCTTGAGATTCGCGAACAGCCCCGCGCTGTCGGGATAGGAGAGCAGCAGGCTCAGCGATTCGGGTGTGGTGAGCAGGATCTGCGGCGGCTTCACCCGCTGCCGCGCCTTGCGGTCGGACGGGGTGTCGCCGGTCCGCGTCTCGACCCTTATGTCGAGCCCCATCTCCTCGATCGGGGTGAGCAGATTGCGCTGCACGTCGACCGCCAGCGCTTTGAGCGGCGAGACATAGAGGGTGTGCAGCCCGTCCTGCGGCGCTTCGATCAGCTGGACGAGGGTGGCTAGGAAGCCTGCGAGCGTCTTGCCCGACCCGGTCGGCGCCACCAGCAGCGCATCCCGTCCCGCCCGCGCGGCGGCGAGCATGTCGAGCTGATGCCGACGCGGGCCCCAGCCCTTGGCGGCGAACCAATTGGCGAGGGGGGCGGGGAGGTCAGCGGCCATCCCAAATCCCTATCCGCTCATCCTGAGGAGGGGCTGAGCTTGGCGAAGACCCGTCTCGAAGGACCCTTCGAGACGCCTTTTCGGCTACGGCTTCGCCTCCGCTCAATGGCTCCTCAGGATGAGCGGTTTTGGATTGGCAGGGGCAGAAGGCGTATCAATGCCCCGCCTGCGGGCCGCGCTCCAGCCCCGACGCGGCGAGCTGCGCGTCGATCTCGGCGAGCAGCCGGTCGAGCGCGGGCTGGTCCCTCGCCTCGGCGCGCGCCACCAGCACGTCCTGGGTGTTCGACGCGCGCAGCAGCCACCAGCCATCGGGGGTGTTGACCCGGGCGCCGTCGGTGCGATCGACCTGCGCGCCGCTCGCCTCCAGCCGGTCGAGCACTTCCTCGACCACCTTGAACTTGCGGCTCTCGTCGACCTGGAAGCGCAGCTCGGGCGTGTTGACCAGTGCGGGCATGCGGTCCTTCAGCGCGGTCAGCGAGCCGCCGAGCTGGCTGATCGCCTCAATGAAGCGCACCGCCGAATAGAGCGCGTCGTCGAAGCCGTACCAGCGATGCTTGAAGAAGATATGGCCTGACATCTCGCCCGCCAGCGGGCTGTGGGTCTCGGCCATCTTGACCTTGATCAGGCTGTGGCCGGTCTTCCACATGCAGGGCGTGCCGCCCAGTTCGGCGATGCGGTCGAACAGCGCCTGGCTGGCCTTCACGTCGGCGATGATCGTGCCGCCGGGGACGTCCTTCAGCACCGGCTCGGCGAGGATCGAGAGAATCTGGTCGCCCCAGACGACCCGGCCCTGCCCGTCGATTGCGCCGATCCGGTCGGCGTCGCCGTCGAAGGCGATGCCGAAGTCGAGCTGCTTCTCGGCAACGAGCGCCTTCAGGTCGGCGAGATTCTTCTCCTCGGTCGGGTCGGGATGGTGATGCGGGAAACGCCCGTCGATCTCGGCATAAAGGACATGATGCTCGCCGGGCAGTTTCCTGACGAGCTTCTCGAGGATGCGGCCGCCAGCGCCATTGCCGTTGTCCCAGCCGATCCGGAACGCGTGTCCCGAAAAATCCTGGAGCAGCCGGTCGACATAGAGGTCCTCGATATCCGCGTCGCTGACCGTGCCCGCGCCCTCGTCCCAATCGCCCTCGGCGGCCATGCGGCCGATCGACTGGATCGAATCGGCGAAGAAGGGCTTGTGGTGGAGCACCATCTTGAAGCCGTTATAGTCGGCGGGATTGTGGCTGCCGGTGATCTGGATGCCGCCGTCGACCTCGAGTGTCGCTTCGGCGAAATAGAGCATCGGCGTGGGGCCGAGGCCGGTGCGGACGACGTCGACCCCGCTTTCGGTGAGGCCGCGGATCAGCTCGTCGCGCAGGGACTCGGACGAGACCCGCCCGTCCCAGCCGACCGCAACCCGCGTGCCGCCCGCGCGGCGGACATGCGTCGCGAAGCCGCGCCCGATCGCATAGGCGTCGGGCGGCCCCAGCGTCTTCCCCACGATCCCGCGGATATCATATTCGCGCAGCGAGGTCGGGTCGAAACGATGGGTCAAATGGGGCCTCCCATGGACAAAGAAAGCCCCTCCCCTTGAGGGGAGGGGTGAATGTTCGTCCCAACATCTTAGCGCCGGGGCAGTTCCGCCAGCAATATGTCCCGCGCCGCATTCACACGGCTGGCGAGTTCGGCCGATCCGCCCTGATCGGGATGGACCTTCGCCACCAGCCGGCGATGCGCGGCCTGGATGTCCTGCGGGGTCGCGTCGGGGCCGAGCCCGAGGATGCGGCGGGCCTCGTCACGGTCCATCCGCGCAGGCGGATCGGCGCGCGGGGTCTGGCCCTGCTGGACGAGCATCCAGATGCCGGGCAGGAACATCGGGATCGCGATCTGCCACGCGCCCTTCAGCAGCAAGAAACCCCCGGCCAGCGCCGACGCGGCGGCAACGAGCTGGTTGCGGCTGAGGCTGCGGCCCCACATCCACCAGGCGGCCGCGGCGGCCGCCAGCAGGAGCAGGATCACCCCGCCACGGCCTGGTTGGGCGCCTGCATCTGGTGCTGCGGCCATTGCGAGAGCGCGAGGCCCGACACCATCTCGCGCAGCTCCTGCCGCGCGGCGATATGGCCCAGCCCGGCGTCGCTGCCGATCGCCTTCAGGTCGAGCAGGGTAAGCCCCTTGGGGAACAGCTCGCGATAGATGACGCGTTCGGACAGACCCGGGATGACGCGGAAGCCGACCCGCTTGGCCAGCTCCTGCATCGCCTCGGCGACGCGGCGCATGTTGCGCGCCTCGAGATGCTGGAGGCGGTTGCGCAGCAGCACCCAGTCGACCGTGCCGCCGTCGAGCCGCCCGCGCGCCTTGCGCGCGTCCCACACCAATTCGGCATAGAAGCTCGGGCGGCGGATCTTGAAGGTCTCGGGATCGACCTGGCCGATCAGGTCGAGATCGATGAAACTGTCGTTGATCGGGGTGACCAGCGTGTCGGCGCGCTCGATCGCGGCACGGGCATGCTCGTCGTCGCGGCCCGGCGTATCTATGACGACGACGTCATGGTCGGCGGCGAAGGCGGCGATCATGTCGGGCAGGACATGGCCGCGCGCGGGATCGAAGGTCTCGCTCGCCGGCGTCGGCAGCGTCACCCCGGTGCGTTGCTGGGTCGCGACGCGATTTTCCAGATAGCGGGCCAGCGTCCGCTGGCGGGTGTCGAGGTCGATCGTCGCCACCCGCTTGCCCGCGGTCGCCAGCGCCACCGCGACATGCACCGCGGTGGTCGATTTTCCCGATCCGCCCTTTTCATTGGCGAAGACGATCAGATGCGCGTTCGACAAAACCATTCCCCTCGCCGCACCGCGCTTGATCGCGCGACCGGCCTTGTTCAAGGAGCTTGCAACTAACCGGGGTCTATAGTCAGTGCAAATCGTCCGGAACATAGCCGATCTCCGCGCGGCGGTCGCAAAACTGAGGATAAGTGGCGACAAGGTCGCGCTCGTGCCGACCATGGGCGCGCTCCACGCCGGGCATATCGCGCTGGTCGACGCGGCGCGCGGGCGCGGAGCGCAGGTCGTCGTGTCGATCTTCGTCAACCCGACCCAGTTCGGCCCGAATGAGGATCTCGACGCCTATCCGCGCCGGGAGGCAGCCGATGTCGCGCTGCTCGAGGCGGCGGGCGCGGCTCTGCTGTGGGCGCCTGACGTCGCCGCCATGTACCCGGCCGGCTTCGCGACCAGCATCTCGGTCGGCGGGGTCAGCGAACGCTGGGACGGCGCAGCCCGGCCCGGCCATTTCGCCGGGGTGGCGACCGTGGTCACCAAGCTGTTCCAGCAGGTGACCCCCGACATCGCCTTCTTCGGCGAGAAGGATTATCAGCAGCTCGCCGTGATCCGCCGCTTCGTCGCCGATCTCGACATGCCTATCGAGATCGTCGGCGTGCCCACCCAGCGCGACGATGACGGGCTCGCCCTCTCCTCGCGCAACGCCTATCTCAGCCCGGACGAGCGGCTGGTGGCGCGCGCTTTGCCCCGCGCGCTCGGCGAGGCCAAGGCCGTGATCGAACGCGGCGGCGATGTCGCCGCGGCGCTGGCGGCGGCGGTGGCGCGGCTGGGCGAGGCCGGCTTCAGCCCGATCGACTATGTCGCGCTGGTCGACGCCGCGACGCTTGAGCCGGTCGAGCGGCTCGACGGCCCCGCCCGGCTGATCGCGGCGGCGAAGCTCGGCAAGACCCGGCTGATCGACAATCTTGGGGTCGAGGCGCCCTGATTTAAAAACATCCCCACCGCGCCGTTAACCTTGTTGGGACCGAGGCGGTCGACCAGCAAGATGTGCCGCCACGCTCCCGCATTTGATGGGAGCGAGCTATGGGTCACAGTCTCAAGTCGCAGCACTTCCTGACCGAATCGCGTCTGCGCGACGCGATGCGCGGCGATATCGACGCCTGTTTCGAACTGGGCGTCTCCTTCTCGGCGGGGGCCGACGGCTGCCCGCTCGATCTGATCGCGGCGCATAAATGGTTCAACATCGCAGCCCTCGGCGGCAATCTCCGCGCGATGGAATGCCGCGCCGAGATCGCCGAGGACATGACCGCGCGCGAGATCATCGAGGCACAGCGCCAGGCGCGCGCGATGCTCGGCTTCGGGAATCGCTTGGCGGCGTAGTTTGTTAGCCCGCGCTTGTGCGGGCGCCCTCAAACGCCGGGCGGCCAGCCTGCGCTGGCCTTGGCTTCCTCGCATAAGCTCGGGCGGCCGTTCAGCCTTGCGGGCCACTAAAATGTCCCGGATCAGCTTTTCTTGAACGGCGTATATTCGGCCAAATCCGTGATATTCATGGCCACCGCCGCGCGCTCGCGCTCCAGATAATCGGCCACGGCTTTGCGGAACCCCGGATTGGGGATGAAGTGCGCCGAGAAGGTCGGCACCGGCTCATAGCCGCGCGCCAGCTTGTGTTCGCCCTGCGCTCCGGCTTCGACCCGTTGCAGCCCGCGTGCGATCGCCGCTTCGATCGCCTGATAGTAGCAGAGCTCGAAATGCAGAAAGGGCACCTCCTCGATGCAGCCCCAGTTGCGGCCGTAGAGCGCGTCGGCGCCGATCAGGTTGAGCGCCCCCGCAATCGGCGTGCCGTCGCGCAGCGCCATGATCAGCAGCACCCGGTCCGCCATCCGCTGCCCCAGCAGGGTGAAGAAGGCGCGGCTGAGATAGGGGCGGCCCCATTTGCGCGCGCCGGTATCCTGGTAGAATTGCCAGAAGGCGTCCCAATGCCGCTCCTCAATGGCATCGCCGCTCAGATGGACGATCTCCAGACCTTCGACCGCCGCGGCGCGTTCCTTGCGGATCGCCTTGCGCTTGCGCGAGGTGAGTTGGCCGAGGAAATCATCGAAGCTCGCATAGCCGCGGTTGCTCCAGTGAAACTGGCGGTCGGTGCGGATCAGCCAGCCGGCATCCTCGAACAGGCCGATCTGGCCGGGCTCGACGAAGGTCGCGTGCGCCGAGGACAGCTCGTTGTTGCGCACCACCATCTCGGCGGCGGCGATCAGCGGCGCGGCCAGCGACGGGTCGCGCAGCAGCAATCGAGGACCGGGAACAGGACTGAACGGGGCCGCGATCTGCAGTTTGGGATAATAGTCCCCGCCCGCGCGCTGCCAGGCGTCGGCCCAGCCATGGTCGAACACATATTCGCCCTGGCTGTGGCTCTTGGCATAAGCGGGCAGGATCGCGGCGGGCCTGCCGTCGGGCCCGTCGATCGCGATCGGCACCGGCTGCCACCCGGTCCGCGCCACCGCGCTGCCCGAATCTTCGAGCGCACTCAGGAAATCATGGCTGACGAAGGGATTGTCGTGCCCGGCGCAGGCGTCCCAATCATCGCGCGTGAAACTGGCAACCCCCTCCGCCATCCGAGCGGAAATATCGGTCACGGCTCGCTCACCATCCCGGGGCCTCGAAGATGATCTGATCGGCGCAATCGGCGGCGATCGCCTGTTGCTCGGCCGACCGCACCGGCCAGGTCAGGATCGGGATGCCGCGCCTGCGCTGCCGCGCGGCGAAGCGGTTGGGCAGGTCGTGGATGTCGATCACCAGGAATTCGGGCCGCGCGCGCCACAGCGCCTTGATCTTCTCGCTGCTCTCCTCCTTGGCATAGGCACTGGCGTCGGACAGCATCAGCCCGCGGGTGATCCGCTCGCCATGCGATGCGAACCAGCGCGGCACCTCGCCATGCAGCGACATCACCGCCGCCTCGCCGCGATAGCCCTCGATCGCATGGCGCACCGCGACGCACAGCTGCGAGACATGGCCTTCGATCGCCTTCAGCTCGACGAGCACCGGCGTGCGCCCGGCGACGAGGCCCAATATCTCCTTGAGCTGCGGAATCGTCTCGTCGCTGTTGCGCAGCCTGATCTCGGCGAGATGCTTGCCCGACAGATGGCGGATCTGGCCGCTTTCCTCGGTGACCCGGTCGATCGTCGGATCGGTGATGACATAGGCCAGCCCGTCGAGGCTGAACTGGACGTCGACCTTGACGCCATAGCCCATCGACACCGCCGCCTCGATCGCGGCGCGGCTGTTCTCGGGATGGCGCTGGCCGTGCAGCCCGCGGTCGGCGAAGGGCGTGCGCGTCAGAAAGCCGACGCGCCGGGCGTCGGGGACGGGAAAACGGAACCGGTCAAAGAGGCCGAACAGCGACAATGGCGTCGATCTCCACGGCGGCCCCCAGCGGCAGAACCGGCGTCGCCACCGCGCTGCGGGCGTGGCGGCCGGCCTCGCCGAACACCGCCTGCATCAGCTCCGACGCGCCATTGGCCACCTTGGCCTGATCGGTGAAGTCGGCGGTGGACGAGACGAAGGCGCCCAGCTTGACGATCCGCTCGACCCGCGACAGATCGCCGCCCAGCGCAGCCTTGATCTGCGCGATCAGCATGATCCCGCAGCGCTTCGCCGCGTCCACGCCCGCCGCGAGGTCGACATCCTGGCCCAGCCGGCCGGTGACGATGCTGCCGTCCTCGCGAAACGGCAGCTGGCCAGAAATATAGAGGGTGCCATTCACCTCGACCGCCGGGACATAGGACGCGACCGGCGCGGCCGGGGCGGGAAGGGTGATGCCGAGGTCGGCGATACGCGCGTCGATGCTCATGCGGTCTTCTGTCCTGTTAACGCTTATAGCGTCAAGCGGGCGCTTTGCTGCGCTTCGCAGTTTCGGCACCGCCCCGCTCCCGGCACAGCCGGGCGCAAATCACTCTTCACCGGCAAACCTGGCGATGATCCAGGGCAGCGCGTCGGCCCAGTCGTCGATCCGCGCATGCGCGTCGGGCGCGGGCGCGCGGTGGCGGGCGATGCGGGGTTCGGCGATCATGTGGAGGCGGAACACCTCGGGCGCATGGCGCGCGACCGAAGCGTGATGCTGGGCGAGGTCGTCGACGAAGACCGTGACGCTCGGCCCATATTCGGCGACGATGTCGGCGACCGGCTTGCCCTTGCCCCCCTGGTTGCACTGGACGCGGTGGCGGATGCCGACCGCGTCGAGCTGGGCGACGCGGCTGCCGTGGAATTCGTCGGTCAGGTTGGTCAGCACCACGATGTCGGCCAGCTCGGCGATCGTCGCCAGCGCCCGGGCCGCATACGGCACCAGCGTCTGGCGGTGCATCTCGGTGGTGAAGAAGCGGTCGAGCAGCGGGCCGATATGCTCGGTCTCGACCACGCTGTTGTCGGCGCGGCGGGTCAGTGCGTTGACGAAGTCGGGCTGCTCCATCGCGAAGGCGATGTCGTGCGCCTCGTCGAGCCAGGCTTCGAACGGGGTCACCATGTGGAGGAGGACCTCGTCGCAATCGGTGATCAGCAGCGGGCGGCTCATCCCTCATGGCCTCCGGATGTCAGCGCATCGCGGACGCGGATAAGGTCCCCGGGCGATACCCCGATCGCTTCCGCGCAGGCGATCAGGTCGGGCTCGTGCGCCGCCAGGAAATCGAGCAGCGCCCCCAGGACATGCGCGTCCCCGGCGCCCGCGCGCAACGCATCGGGGGTCAGCCCGGTCAGGTCGAGCAGCCGCTTCGCGCGCGCGGGGTCCTCGAGCGTCCAGACGAGCGCATTCAGCGCCGTCACCGTCCTGTTTTCGCTATGCCCGCCTCGTAGATTCGCGGGGTTGGATTCTGCGGGGGGCATGACTTAGGCTCGAAGCTCGGGTAGGTGTTGCAGCCGTGGCGAAAAAAGTCCTGATTGTCGAGGATAATGAGCTGAACCTTCGGCTCTTCCGTGACCTGCTCGAGGCGCATGGCGCCGAGGTCCGCACGGTTCGCGACGCGCGCGAGGCGCTCGACGCGATTCGCGCCTTCATCCCCCATCTGGTGATCATGGATATTCAGCTGCCGCACATCAGCGGGGTCGAGCTGATCCGCCTGATGAAGGCCGAAGCCGCGCTCGATTCGATCCCGGTGATGGCGGTCACCGCCTATGCCGGCAAGGGCGACGAAGGTCGCGTCCGCCAGGCGGGGGCCGACGCCTATGTTTCCAAGCCGATCTCGGTGAGCCGATTCGTCTCGGCGGTCGAGGGACTGGCCGGGCCGCTGGGCGACGGGTTTAAAAGGGCGGGGTAAGAGTCTTTTGATTTAGCCCTCAAGCGCCGGGCGCAGGGCATCCGCCCTGCCCACGGCTTGCTCTGTAAGCCGATCTTCGGCGGCGGACTGCCCCCGGCAGTCCGCTGGTCGCCTACGATCCTCGCATAAGCTCGGGCGGCCGTTCGGCCTTGTGGGACGCCACGCGTCCCGATTCTTCACTAGAGTTCAGCGTCGGAGCCCGTCAGGGCTCCGCAAGCGCGAAGCGCGCGCCGGACCCGGACGCAGTCCGGAGAGGATCGGAGCCGATCCGCGGACTGCCGGGGGCAGTCCGTAGGCGGAGATCGGCTCGCAAAGCGAGCCGTGGGTCACGGATGTGACCGCCGGCGACTGAGGCCAAACAATAACGCAAACGCCCGCCGGGTAAGGGCGGGCGCTAGGGCCTTCAGGCAATCAGCGGGCCGCGAACAGCCCGGCCAGATTACTTGATCTTGGCTTCCTTGAAGTCGACATGCTTGCGCACGACCGGGTCGTACTTGCGGAAGCTCAGCTTCTCGGTCTGGGTGCGCGGATTCTTCTTGGTGACGTAGAAGAAGCCGGTGTCAGCCGAGCTGACGAGCTTGATCTTGACGGTGGTCGGCTTGGCCATGACCCGAAACCCTTATCGATATAAAAAAGTAAAGCGGCGTCGCCGCCGCTGCTGATCGGAGGGGCCCTTAGCTTTGGATGGCCGAAAGAGTCAAGCGGCCGTGCGGTTTTTCCCGGCTTTTGCTGATCGAGCGGATCGATATCTGCGAACGAGCTTTTTCAGACGACGTTAGCGCCACCTTTTGCCAGATTGCTCGTTAGAGCAGCGAATCGAATCGGAGTTCCTCGACATGGCCAAGAAACCCAAGTCGCCGCTGGCGACACCCACCGACCTGAAGAGCAACAGCGCGATGAACGTCGCCGACGCACTCAACGGCATATTGGCAGACAGCTTCGCGCTCTATTTCAAGACCAAGAATTTCCACTGGCACGTCTCGGGTCCGCATTTCCGCGACTATCATCTGATGCTCGACGACCAGGCGGCCCAGATCCTCGCCACCACCGACGTCATCGCCGAACGCGTCCGCAAGACCGGCAACACCACGCTGCGCTCGATCGGCGACATTGCCCGCCGCCAGTCGATCAAGGACAATGACGCCGATTTCGTCAGCGCCACCGACATGCTCAAGGAATTGCGCGACGACAATCTCGCGCTGGTCGCCAAGCTGCGCCAGGCCAAGGACATCGTCGACGAGGCCAAGGACAACGCCACCAGCGGCATCCTCGACGACTGGACCGACCAGGCCGAGGAACGCGCCTGGTTCCTGTTCGAGACCGCCCGGAACGGGTGACGCGGAATCTACCCCTCTCCCGCCTTCGCGGGAGAGGAAGGGGCCCGCGCAGCGGGAAGGTGAGGGTCTTCTTGTTTCTTCCTCGGCGCTACCATGAAGAAAGAAGAAGACCCTCACCCAACCCTCTCCCGTGAAAACGGGAGAGGGCTAACTAAGGTTGACCCCCTCACCCTCATCCCCTACCCCGCACCCGTCATCCGGGGAGTAGCCGGCCGTTCCGCACCGAACGGGAATCGCGTCAACATACTTGGGGGAGACCTCATGGCGCGATCAGGGTCCGAAAGACCTTGGCGAGACCGATGACACCTGACCTCGCCTGCCGGGCGGGGGTCATGGTGTCGTCCGTCACTGCCTGCCCGGCCCGGAATAGTCATGGACATCATCCTCGCCTCCACCCTGCTCGTCGCCTTCGCCGAAATCGGCGACAAGACGATGCTGCTCGCGATCATCCTCGCCGCGCGCTTCCGGGCGCCCTGGCCGATCATCGCCGGGATCTTCGCCGCGACCATCGTCAACCATGCCCTCGCCGCCTGGGCGGGTTCGGCGATATCGGGGCTGCTCGACGGCTATTGGTTCCGCCTCGCGGTCGCGCTCGGCTTCCTCGCCATGGCGGCGTGGATCCTGGTGCCCGACAGCGTCGACGATGAAGAGGCCGAAAAGCCTGCGCGTCATGGTGTCTTCCTGACGACGCTGGTCGCCTTCTTCATGGCGGAGATGGGCGACAAGACCCAGATCGCCACCGTCGCGCTAGGCGCGCGCTATCATGCGGTCGATCTGGTCGCGATCGGCACCACGCTGGGCATGATGATCGCCAATGTCCCCGCGGTCTTCCTGGGCGACCGGATCACCCGTCTGATTCCGATGCGGGTGATGCGGATCGCGGCCGCGATCATCTTCCTGATCCTCGGCGCGCTGGCGATTCGCGAATTGCTCTGATCCGTCGTCTGATCCCCTCCCTTCCTCGTCATTCCCGCGAAAGCGGGAATCCATGGAAGCGGGCCGTTCTAGATTTTATCTGCCGCCGTCCATGGATCCCTGCTTTCGCGAGGATGACGGATATGGGGAACGGCGAGGCTTTGTTGTCAGCAGACCCCCGCTGTTCTATGGCCCGCGCGCAATGACCGATCAGATCATCATCGCCGTGCCGAAGGGCCGCATCCTGAAGGAAGTGCTGCCGCTGTTCGCCGCGCAGGGCATCGTGCCCGAAGCGGCGTTCGGCGACAAGGACAGCCGCCTGCTGCGCTTCGCCACCAACCGGCCCGATATCGGCCTGATCCGCGTCCGCGCCTTCGACGTCGCCACCTTCGTCGCGCATGGCGCGGCGCAGCTCGGCATCGTCGGGTCGGACGTGCTGATGGAGTTCGACTATTCGGAGCTTTATGCGCCGGTCGATCTGAACATCGGCCATTGCCGCATCTCGGTCGCCGAACCGGTGGCGATGGCCGCGGGCGACGATCCGCGCGAGTGGAGCCATGTCCGCGTCGCGACCAAATATCCCAACATCACCCGCCGCCATTTCGAGGCGCGCGGGGTGCAGGCCGAATGCGTCAAGCTCAACGGCGCGATGGAGATCGCACCGGTGCTCGGCCTGTCGAGCCGGATCGTCGATCTCGTCTCGACCGGCAGCACCCTGAAGGCCAACGGCCTGGCCGAGATCGAGAAGATCGCCGACATCTCGTCGCGGCTGATCGTCAACCGCGCCGCCTTCAAGACTCGTGCGGGCGAGATCGCGCCGCTGGTCGAGGGCTTCCGCCGCGCGGTAGGAATTAAAGATGCCGCTTCGGCTTGATAGCCGCGATCCGGGTTTCGCCGCCGCCTTCACCGCACTGGTCGACGGCCGGCGCGAGGCTGACGGGGATGTGTCGCGCGACGTGACCGCGATCGTCGCGGCGGTGCGCGCGCAGGGCGATGCCGCGCTCGCCGATTATACCAAGCGATTCGACCGCCACGATCTCGATTCCTCGGGCTGGCGGATCGAGCGTAGCACCTGCGACATCGCGCTTGCCGAGCTCGATCGGGACCTGCGTGCCGCACTCGAACTCGCCGCCGAGCGTATCAGAACCTACCATGCCGAGCAGCGCCCCGCCGATAGCAGCCGCACCGACGCGGCGGGCGTCCGCATGGGTGCGCGCTGGGGCGCGGTCGAGGCCGCCGGGCTCTATGTGCCGGGTGGCCGCGCGGCCTATCCCTCCTCGGTGCTGATGAACGCGATCCCCGCCAAGGTCGCGGGCGTCGACCGGCTGGTGATGGTGACGCCGACCCCCGACGGCGTGGTCAACCCGCTCGTTCTCGCCGCCGCCGCGCTCGCCGGGGTCGACGAGGTCTGGCGGATCGGCGGCGCGCAGGCGATCGCCGCGCTCGCTTATGGCACGGCGCGCATCCGCCCGGTCGACGTCATCGTCGGGCCCGGCAACGCCTGGGTCGCCGAGGCGAAGCGCCAGCTCTACGGCGTCGTTGGGATCGACATGGTCGCGGGCCCGTCGGAGATCGTGGTGGTCGCAGACAGCGATAACGATCCCGCCTGGATCGCCGCCGACCTGCTCAGCCAGGCCGAGCACGATCCGACCAGCCAGTCGATCCTGTTCACCGATGATGCGGCCTTCGCCGACGCGGTGGCCGACGCGGTCGAGGCACAGCTCGGCACGCTGAAGACCGAAGCGACCGCGCGGGCGAGCTGGCAGGCCAATGGCGCGATCATCCTCGTCGCCAGCCTCGACGAGGTGCCCGCGCTCAGCGACCGGCTCGCCCCCGAACATCTCGAACTCGCGGTCGCCGATCCCCAGGCGCTGTTCGACCGGGTCCGCCACGCCGGATCGGTCTTTCTGGGCCGCCACGCGCCCGAAGCGGTCGGCGATTATGTCGCAGGGCCGAACCATGTCCTGCCGACCGGCCGCCGCGCGCGCTTCGCCTCGGGGTTGTCGGTGCTCGACTTCATGAAACGCACCAGCTTCATCGCTCTGGACGCGGGCGCGATCGCTGCCATCGGCCCGGCGGCAGTGGCGCTGGCCAAGGCCGAGGGGCTGCCCGCGCACGCGGCGTCGGTCGCGGCACGACTGGAACGATAGTGAACTGCTTTCACCCCTCCCCTTGAGGAGTGTAGGTGAACCGTGCCCCGCACGGTTCAGGTCAGGCCGGGGGCCTGACCGACCTCACACTGGGACGGGGGTGGGGCCTTGCCCCAGACGCCGCGCTGGAGGACAGGCCCCACCCCAACCCCTCCCCTGAAGGGCAGGGACTTAACAGTACAAATGACCGGAACGAACATCGCCATGGCCAAGATCAACGAACGTTCGAAGTCGCGGAGCGCCGCTCGCCTCGCCGCCGCGCAGGCGCTCTATCAGCAGGAGATGGAGGGTACCCCGCTCGCCCAGCTGCTCGACGAGTTCCACCAGCACCGGCTGGGCGCGACGATCGAGGATGTCGAATATGCGGCGGCCGAGGTCAGCTTCTTCGACGATCTGGTGAAAGGCGTCGACGCGCGCCGCGCCGAGGTCGACGCCGCGATCAGCGCCAAACTCGCCTCGGGCTGGACGCTCGAGCGGCTCGACAAGCCGATGCGCCAGATTTTGCGGGTCGGCGCCTATGAACTGATCGCCCGGCCCGACGTGCCCACCGCGACGGTGATCAGCGAATATGTCGACGTCGCCGACGCCTTCTACGACAAGCGCGAAAAGGGCTTCGTCAACGGTCTGCTCGACGGGATCGCGAAGGCCGTCCGGGCTTGATCCCGGACCCGGCGATCCTTCACGATCCCTGGTTCTGGCTGCTGGGAATCCCGGCGGTCATCATGATCGGCCTGGGCAAGGGCGGCTTCATCGGCGTCGGCACGCTGGCGATGCCGGTGATGGCGCAGGCGATGCCGCCGGTGCAGGCCGCCGCAGTGCTGCTGCCGCTGCTCATCGTCCAGGACGCGGTCGGGGTCTGGTCATTCCGCCATAGCTGGGACCGGCGGATCATGCTGCTGATGCTGCCCAGCGCAGTCGTCGGCGTGGCGCTCGGCTATCTCTTCGCGACGAGTCTGTCCGAGGCGTGGATATTGATCGCGCTCGGGCTCATCTCGATACTCTTTGCTGGACAACAGCTCTGGATGGGGCGCGGTCGGCGCGCCGCGCCGCGCCATGTCCTGCCCGGTTGGGTCGGCATAGGCTGCGGCGCGGTGTCGGGGCTGACCAGCCAGATCGCGCATGCCGGCGCACCGCCCTATCAGCTATGGGTCATGCCGCAGCGGCTGCCGCGCGATATCTTCGTCGGCACGACGGTGATCTTCTTCGCCGCGGTCAACTGGGTGAAAGTGCCTGCCTATGCCGCGATGGGCCAATTCACCCCGGTCAACCTGATCGCTGCGGCGGCGCTCATGCCGGTGGCCATCGCCGCGACCTTCACTGGCGTTTGGCTGGTCCGCAAGGTCGATGCGGACCGCCTCTACAGCTTCGTCTATTGGCTGACCGTTCTGCTCGGTGCGAAACTGCTCTGGGACGGGTGGAGCCGGCTGACTTAAGCGCCGCCTACCCAATCCGCGACGTCCCCCGCCACCGCATTCGCCGCGCGGTTCAAGGCGGCGCTGACGCTCGCGGGGTCCTCCTTCGCCACCGGCGCGGTCGCCTCGAAACGGCGGGTGCGGATCTGGTCCGATCCGCTCTTCGACAGCGTCGCGTCGAACATCACCAGTACCCGGCCCTGCCCGCCCAGCAGCTGGAAGGCGCTGAGCGTGCCGCCGAGCCGCGTGTCGGGGGTTATTGCGGCGTTGCGCTGGTCGGGGACGAAGCGTCCGGTCTTCGCTTCGATCGTCTCGGCGAGGACGGTGCGAAACATGCTGGCCGGGGTGTCGACCCAGGCCGATTTGGGCAGATAGGCGAAGGCCGCGCCCGACTGGACCGCAAGCCGCTGGTTGCGCAACGCCGGGGGCAAGGCAGGCAGCGCGACGCTGACCGCGTTCGCATCGCTGACGACCTTGCCCTGATCGGCAGCGACCCGCGCGTCGGAGGTAAGGCCGAGCAGCGCCTTGGGCGGCTTCTCGCCGAAGCTGATGCAGCCCGACAGAAGCCCGGCGATGGAAAGCGCTACGAGCGAGCGGCGGATCGTCATTCTCATTGTCCCTTATAGTCGGGCAGTTTCGACCCGCCGAGCACGGCGCCCGCGCCCCCGCGGTCGAGCTTGGCCGAGATCGCGTTGAGCGATTCGGACATCTCGGCAAGGTTACGGGCGAGCTGGTTGATCTGCGGCACGGTCTGGGTCGAGAAGGCCTTGATGCCGGGCCGCGCGTCGGTAATCGCCTGGTCGAGCGATTCCATCGTGTGCTGGGCGGCGTTGGTCGCCTTGTTGAGGTTGGCCATGGCGGGGCGGACCTCACTCCCCATCACGCCATTGGTCGTCTCGGCGAGGTCGCCGACCCGTTCGGCGGCATCGCCCGCCTGCTGCATCGTCGCCTTGAGCTGGACGATCGCGGCGGCGATCTCGGGCCCGCGGTCGGCCAGGTCGCCCGACAGCCGGTCGACATTGGCGAGGATGCCGCTGATCGATTTCTGGTTCTTGTCGTCGAGCAGCAGCGTCAGCCGCTCGGTCAGCGACGAGATCCGGTTGAGCAGTTCGGGCGCGGAGCTGAGCAGCTCTCCCAGCGCGCCCGGCTTGGTCGGGATCACCGGCTCGCCATAGGGGCCGGGTTCGACGATGGGCGGCGCGCCCTTGATGGCGCCATCGAGGTTGATCTGGCTGACCCCGGTGAAGCCGACCCCGGCGATCGTCGCGGTGGTGCCCTGCAGGATCGGGGTTTCATTGTCGATCGCGATGCGGACGCGGACGAACTCGGGGCTGTCGGGCAGCAGCTTGATCTCCTCGATCTTGCCGACCGGCACACCTGCGAAGGTCACCGGCGACCCTTTGGCGAGACCGTCGACCGAGGTCTTGAAGAAGATGTCATAGCGCTGTTCGGCGGATGTGTTGAATCCCGCCAGCCAGACGATGAAGGCCAGCAGCGCGACGAGCAGCGCCAGCACGACGCCGCCGACGAGCACATGGTTCGACCGGGTTTCCATCAGTTCTTCATCCCCGGTTGTCCTTCGCCGCCTCGCGGTCCGCCGCGTCCGATGCCTGCCGCCCGCGCGGCCCGTTGAAATATTCCTGTATCCACGGATGGTCCAACGCCAATAATTCCGGGATCGTTCCAACCGCGATTACGCGCTTGTCGGCAAGCACGGCGACGCGGTCGCAGATCGCATAGAGCGTGTCGAGGTCGTGGGTGATCAGGAAGACGGTCAGGCCGAGCGTCTTCTGCAGCGCGCTGATCAGTTCGTCGAACGCCGCCGCGCCGATCGGGTCGAGCCCGGCGGTCGGTTCGTCGAGAAACAGCAGCTGCGGATCGAGCGCCAGCGCGCGGGCCAGCCCGGCACGCTTGCGCATGCCGCCCGACAGCTCGGACGGATATTTGGGCCCCGCTTCGGGCGGCAGGCCGGTCATCGCCACCTTATAGGCGGCGATCTCGTCGAGCAGCTGGCCGTCGACCTGGGGATAATATTCGCGGATCGGCACCTGGACATTCTCGGCGACGGTCAACGTCGAGAAAAGCGCGCCGCCCTGGAACAGTACGCCCCAGCGCTTGCGCACCTGCTTGGCCTCATATTCCTCGCGGCCGATCATCGGCTCGCCGAACACCTCGACCGCGCCCTGGACCGGATTTTGGAGACCGATGATCGAGCGCATCAGCACCGACTTGCCCGTGCCCGATCCGCCGACCACGCCGAGAATCTCGCCGCGCTTCACGTCAAGGTCGAGCCCGTCATGGACGACCTGCTCGCCGAAGGCGTTCTTCAGCCCCGCGACATGGATGATCGTCTCGCCGTCGGCGATGTTGAGCCGGGCCATCAGGGCCGGCCCTCCCCGTCATTCCCGCGAAAGCGGGAATCCACGGACCGGATGGACAAGAGGCTCCCGCGAGACGCCGTCCATGGATTCCCGCTTTCGCGGGAATGACGATGATGGGAGGAGGACCGCGCCATCAGATCCACCCGATCGACGAGAAGAACACCGCGAACACCGCGTCGATGACGATCACCAGAAAGATCGCCTGGACGACCGAGGCCGTGGTGCGCAGGCCGACCTCCTCGGCATTGCCCTCCACCTGCATCCCCTGATAGCAGCCCGACATCGCGATGATCAGCCCGAACACCGGGGCCTTGAGCAGCCCCACCCATAGGTCGGTGAGCGGCACCACCTCCTGTAGCCGCTGGACGAAGGTGACCGGCGGGATGCCGAGGTCGATCCAGCAGAAGATGCCGCCGCCGATGATCGCCACTATCGCCGAATAGAAGCCGAGCAGCGGCATCAGCACGATCGTCGAGATGACGCGCGGCAGGATCAGCGCCTCCATCGGCGAGACGCCGATGATCCGCATCGCGTCGACCTCCTCGGCCAGCTTCATCGAACCGAGCTGCGCGGCGAAGGCGCTGCCCGATCGGCCCGCGACCATGATCGCGGTCATCAGCACGCCCAGCTCGCGGATCGTGATCCGCCCGATCAGGTTGATCGCGAACACCTCCGCGCCGAACTGGCGCAGCTGCACCGCGCCCTGCTGGGCGATGACGATGCCGATCAGGAAGCTCATCAGCCCGATGATGCCCAGCGCCTTGACGCCGACGACCTCGAACTGGCGCGCCATCGCGTTGAAACGGAAGCGGCGCGGATGGGTGATCAGTCCCCACAGTCCGATCAGCGTCGCCCCGAAAAAGCCGAGCAGGCCGATCAGCGAATGCCCCGCAGCGGCGGTGGCGTCGCCTACCTCGCGCATCACCCGGATGAAGGGCGGGCTGCTGTCGGGGCGGATTTTCAGCGGCTTGTCGGCGTCGGCAAGCTGCTCGAGCAGCCGCGCGACATCCTCGTCGGCGCCGACCACCTTCGCCTTGTGATCGCGGGCGATGCGGTGGACCAGCCAGGCGCCGACCGTGTCGATCCTGTCGACCTCGCCGATATCGACCTGCGACGGTGCCTCGCCCAGCGCCGACAGCCGGTTCGACAGGTCGCCGATCCGCGCAAGCGTCAGCTCGCCGGAGAAGCGCAGCGTTCCGGAATCGAACTCGAAGTCGGCGGGCGCGTTCATCGGCGCAAGAAGTGATCGAAAAGAGCGGGATCGGCAAGCATCCGAAATGAAATGTGTGCCAGCCGCGAATGTTCCGTTCGATGGTTCCAGCTTCGCCGAAACATGCGGTGCCGGCCAGTGCGCCGCACATCCGCGTGAGCGGATCAGATCAAAGCCTCTGTTCCGCACGCCGAAATTGCGTAAGGGCTAGCCGATATGATCGAACTCGCGATTTACGACATGGACCGGACGATCACCCGGACCGGCACCTTCACCCCGTTCATGATCCACGCCGCGCTGCGCCTCGCGCCTTGGCGGCTCGTCTTCGTGCCGTTCGCGGCGCTGGTCATGGTCGCCTATGTGCTGAAACTGATCGAGCGCAAGAGGGTGAAGGAGCTCAACCAGGCGATGCTGATCGGCCGCAACGTCGCGGTCGCAAAGCTCGCGCCGATCGCCGAAAGCTTCGCCGAGAAGATCATGCGCCACAACGTCCGCAGGGAGGCCCTCGTCAGCCTCGCGGAGAATCGCGCGGCGGGCCGCCGGCTCGTCCTCGCCACCGCTTCGTCGCGGCTATGGGTGGAGCCGATCGCCGCCAGGCTCGGCATGGACGACATCGTCGCCACCACCGCGATCAAGGGCCTCGACGATTATGTCAGCCACAAGGTCGACGGCGAGAATTGCTACGGCCCCGCCAAGCTGCGGATGATCGAGGCGTGGATGGGGCTGGAGAAGCTCGATCGCAGCCAGTGCCGGATCTGGTTCTATTCGGACCATGTCTCCGACGTCCCCGTCCTCGAATGGGCCGACGAACCCGTCGCCGCCAACCCCCACCACGACCTCCGCGTCGAAGCGAAGAAGCGCGGCTGGACGATCGTCGACTGGGATTGAAGCGCGCCTACCCCCCCACCCGTCATGCTGAACTTGTTTCAGCATCCACTCCACCACGGGCGTAAGAGAAGAGGATAGCTCGGGGATGCTGCCGCAAGAACTCGTTGCTTCGCCCATGCGGCCCGGTGGATGCTGAAACAAGTTCAGCATGACGATGAGAGAGAGAGAGAGAGAGAGAGAGAGAGAGAGAGAGAGGGTCCGGAGCCCGTCAGGGCTCCGCAAGCGCGAAGCGCGCGCCGGACCCGGGCGTAGCACGGGGAGGAAAGCCAAGGTCGCGGATGCGACCGCCGGCGCCTGAGGCTACAAAAATCAGCCCTGGGCTTCGCCCGGGGCGACGCTCTTGCCGTCCTTGTAGATGAAGCCGTTGACCGGATAGGCGGTGTTGCCGACCTTGCCGATCGGCGCGAACCACACCTTGACCTTGCTCCAGTCGCCATTGGGCGAGGCGTCGACAACGGTGACGTCACGCTCGACCTGGCCGCGGCGGCCGTTGATGATCGACCAGTTGGCGTGGGTGATCTTGATGACGCGGTCGCTGACCACCTGGGTGACCGTGGCGACATGGCCAGAGCGCATCGATCCGATCGCCTTGAACACCATCACCGCGCCGATTTCGGGGGTGTTGCCGCGCAGATATTTGCCGACCGCCTGGTTCCACCAGGACGCGGCGGCGCCGAACAGCTGGATGCCGGAGAACATGCGGGCGAAGGGCGCGCACTGGATCATCTGGGCATTGGCGGCGGTGGGCGCGACCATGCAGGCAAGCAGCATGGAACCAACAATCGCGCGCATCGTTTTCGTCATCTGGTAAACCCCACCCGATCCCGTGGCTGTGTGATAGACAGCCTCATCGCGGCGAGGGAAGGCCAAAAGGTTAACGAAATCCACCGACGCGGCGAACTGTTTTCACCGCACGATGACCTGCGAGTTATCCACAGGCGCGATTCGACCAAGGTCGAAGCCCGACCGGGCAAGAGCGCGAATCGCTGCCCCTCATTTTAATCGTCATGCTGAATTTATTTCAGCATCCACTCTGCCGCCTGGACGAACCCACGGGCTCTTGCGGCAACCCTTCCAACCTCTCCAACGCGCTCCCTTTGCACGGTGGATGCTGAAACAAGTTCAGCATGACGAGCGGGAGCGATAAGGGGAGGGCATGTCCGACGAAACCCGCTTGATCGACGCGCTGCGCTCCATCGCCGGCCACCCCGGCGCGCGCGATCTGCGCGACGATGCGGCGGTCATCCCCACTCCGCTCGGCCGCGATCTCGTCCTCACCCATGACATGATCGTCGAGGGGGTCCACTTCCTGCCCGGCGACCCGCCCGGCGATGTCGCGTGGAAGCTGCTCGCGGTCAACCTGTCCGATCTCGCCGCCAAGGGGGCAGAGCCGATCGGCGTGCTGATGGGCTATGGCCTCACCGGCCGCCCCGATTGGGACGAGGCGTTCGTCGCCGGCCTCGCCCGCGCGCTCGATCATTTCGGCGTGCCGCTGCTCGGCGGCGACACCGTCGCGCAGCCGCCGGGCGATTCGCGCGTCCTCGGCCTCACCGCGCTGGGCCAGACCGCGCCCGGCGGCGCGCCCGACCGGCGCGGCGCGCGGGCCGGCGACCGGCTGTTCGTCACCGGGCCGATCGGTGATGCGGGCCTCGGCCTGCGCATCGCCCGCGGCGAGCTCGATGGCTCCCGCCGCCTGCTCAAGGCCTATCGCCTGCCGATGCCGCGCCTCGCCGAGGGCCGCGCCCTCGCGCCGCTCGCCCATGCGATGGCCGACGTCTCGGACGGGCTGCTGATCGACGCCGGGCGGATCGCCGCCGCCTCGGGCCTCGCGGTCCATATCGATCTCGACGCCGTCCCGCTGTCCGCCGAGGCGCGCACCTTCGGCGACGAACGCGCCGCCCGCCTCGCGGCGGCCTCGGCGGGCGATGACTATCAGCTGCTCTGCGCGGTCCCGCCCGAGGCGCGCGACGCCGCCGCCGCGATCGCGGTCGAGATCGGCGGGTTCGAAGCAGGCGCGGGCGTCCACCTCCACGACCACGACGGCGCGGTCCCGCTGCCCGCCCGGCTCGGCTATGAGCATGGCGATATTTAGTTCACCTCGCCCCGCCATCGCGCTACACCGGCGCGCATGACCGGCAACACCATCTTCTTCTTCCTGATCCTCGCCGCCATGGTCGCGACCGTGGTGGCGCTGGTGCGCGGGATCATCGTCTTCCTCCGCACGACCGAGGCCGACCTGAAGGGCGGCGGGGTCAGCCAGTCGGGGCTCAAGCAGAACAAGGCGATGCGGATGCGCATCGCGTTCCAGGCGCTCGCGATCATCCTCGTCATCCTGCTCCTGATGATGAGCCGGGGTGGTTGAGGCGAACCGACCCCAATGGTTCGTTTAAATAAAATCTACACCCGCACCGGCGACGCGGGGGAGACCGGCCTCGTCGACGGCTCGCGCGTGGCGAAGTCCGCGCCGCGCATGGCCGCGATCGGCGATGTCGACGAGCTCAATTCGGCGATCGGCGTCGCACTCACCCACCCGCTGCTGCCGCCCCAGCGCGACATGCTCGGCCGGGTGCAGAACGAGCTGTTCGATCTCGGTGCCGACTTCGCCACCCCGGGCCCCGATTACCAACCGTCGGAAATGGCGCTGCGCATGATCCCGGCGCAGGTCGAACGGCTCGAGCGCGAGATCGACAAGATGAACGAACGGCTCGAGCCGCTGCGCAGCTTCATCCTGCCGGGCGGCAGTCCCGCCGCCGCGGCGATCCACCTCGCCCGCGCGATCTGCCGCCGCGCCGAGCGCTCGGCGGTCGCCGCCAATGCCGAAGCCGGCCTCAATCCGGTCGGCATGGCCTATATCAACCGGCTGTCGGACCACCTCTTCGTGCTCTCGCGCTACGTCAACATCGCCGGCGCGGGCGACATCCTCTGGAAACCCGGCGCCACCCGCGGCGATTGAGGAGGGGCGGAGTCCATCCGCCCTTGAGAATCATCGCCCCACGCCCCAGATTGTCGCGACGTACATGGCCGGTCCCCGCACGGCCTCTTGCGCACCGTGAACAAATCTGGAACATCTGAGACATGCTGACCCACATTAGCGTGCGCGGTGCGCGCGAACACAACCTCAAGGGCGTCGACGTCGATCTCCCGCGCGAGAAGCTGATCGTCATCACCGGCCTGTCCGGATCGGGCAAGTCCAGCCTCGCCTTCGACACCATCTATGCCGAGGGGCAGCGCCGCTACGTCGAATCGCTCTCCGCCTATGCGCGCCAGTTCCTCGAGCTGATGCAGAAGCCCGACGTCGATCATATCGAGGGGCTCAGCCCCGCCATCTCGATCGAACAGAAGACGACCAGCCGCAACCCGCGCTCGACCGTCGCGACCGTCACCGAGATCTACGACTATATGCGCCTGCTCTGGGCGCGCGTCGGCATCCCCTATTCGCCCGCCACCGGCCTGCCGATCAGCGCGCAGACGGTCAGCCAGATGGTCGACCGGCTGATGCTGCTGCCGGAGGGCACTCGCTTCCTGCTGCTCGCCCCGGTCGTGCGCGGCCGCAAGGGCGAATATCGCAAGGAAATCGCCGAGTGGCAGCGCAACGGCTTCACCCGCATCCGCATCGACGGCGAGATGTACGAGATCGACGCCGCCCCCGCGCTCGACAAGAAGTACAAGCATGACATCGAGGTGGTGGTCGACCGCCTCGTCGTCCGCGAGGGCATCGAGACCCGCCTCGCCCAGAGCCTCGAAACCGCGCTGCGCCTCGCCGAAGGCCTGGCCTATGCCGATCTGGTCGACACGACGGTAGCGGAGGTGGCCGCCCAAGTTCCTCCCCGGAACGGGGAGGGGGACCAGCCGCAGGCTGGTGGAGGGGCCGGCGGCGTCCACGAAGCCCCCGCGACATTCCAGTTCGCCGAAGCGCTCGCTGACGGCGGCAAGATGAAGAATGCCGGCGTCCCCGCCAACCGCATCACCTTCTCCGAAAAATTCGCCTGCCCGGTCTCCGGCTTCACCATCGCCGAGATCGAGCCCCGCCTCTTCTCGTTCAACGCGCCGCAGGGCGCCTGCCCCGCCTGCGACGGCCTCGGCGAGAAGCTCTATTTCGATCCGCAGCTCGTCGTTCCCAACGAGGCGCTGTCGATCAAGCAGGGCGCGGTCGTGCCCTGGGCCAAGTCCAACCCGCCCAGCCCCTATTATATGCAGGTGCTGAGTTCGGTCGCCCGCGCCTACAACTTCAAGCTCGACACGCCCTGGGCCGAGCTGCCCGACGAGATCGCCGACGTCATCCTCTACGGCACCAAGGGCCGCACCATCACACTCACCTTCGTCGACGGCCGCAAGAGCTACGACGTGCAGAAGCCGTTCGAAGGCGTCATCCACAATCTCGACCGGCGCATGCTGTCGACCGAGAGCGCCTGGATGCGCGAGGAGCTGAGCAAATATCAGAGCGCGGCCCCGTGCGAGGTCTGCCATGGCGCGCGCCTCAAGCCCGAGGCGCTGGCGGTCAAGATCGCCGGCGAGGATATCAGCATGTCCACCCGCCGCGCGGTCGGCCCCGCGCTCAAATTCTTCCGGGAGATGCCGCAGCATCTCAACGCCCAGCAAAACGCCATCGCCGAACGCATCCTCAAGGAGATCGTCGAACGGCTCGGCTTCCTCGACAATGTCGGGCTCGACTATCTCAACCTCGATCGCACCAGCGGCACGCTGTCGGGCGGCGAGAGCCAGCGCATCCGCCTCGCGTCGCAGATCGGCTCGGGCCTGTCGGGCGTCCTCTACGTCCTCGACGAGCCCTCGATCGGCCTCCACCAGCGCGATAATGACCGTCTCCTCGTCACCCTCCGCCGCCTCCGCGATCTCGGCAACACCGTGATCGTCGTCGAGCATGACGAGGACGCGATCCGCACCGCCGACTATATCCTCGATATGGGCCCCGGCGCGGGCGTCCATGGCGGCGAAGTGGTGGCGCAGGGCACGCTCGACGACATCCTCGCCCATGAGGGCAGCCTGACCGGCGACTATCTCTCGGGCCGCCGCATGGTCGATGTCCCGAAGAAGCGCCGCAAGGGCAATGGCAAGAAGGTCACCGTCCACGGCGCGCGCGCGAACAATCTCAAGAATGTCAGCGCGGCGATCCCGCTTGGCACCTTCACCTGCATCACCGGCGTATCGGGCTCGGGCAAGTCGAGCTTCACGATCGACACGCTCTACGCCGCCGCCGCGCGCTCCTTGAACGGCGCGCGGGTGATCGCGGGCGCGCACGACAAGGTCACCGGCTTCGAATATTGCGACAAGGTGATCGACATCGATCAGTCGCCGATCGGCCGCACCCCGCGCTCGAACCCGGCCACCTATACCGGCGCCTTCACCAACATCCGCGACTGGTTCGCCGGCCTCCCCGAAAGCCAGGCGCGCGGCTACAAGCCGGGCCGCTTCAGCTTCAACGTCAAGGGCGGCCGCTGCGAAGCCTGCACCGGCGACGGCCTGCTCAAGATCGAGATGCACTTCCTGCCCGACGTCTACGTCACCTGCGACGTCTGCCACGGCAAGCGCTACAACCGCGAGACGCTGGAAGTGAAGTTCAAGGACAAGAGCATCGCCGACGTCCTCGACATGACCGTCGAAGACGCGGTCGAGTTCTTCAAGGCCGTCCCTCCGATCCGCGACAAGATGGCGATGCTGGCCGAAGTCGGCCTCGGCTATGTCAAGGTCGGCCAGCAGGCGACCACCCTCAGCGGCGGCGAAGCCCAGCGCGTCAAACTCGCCAAGGAACTGTCACGACGGGCGACCGGCAACACCCTCTACATCCTCGACGAACCGACCACCGGCCTGCACTTCGAGGACGTCCGCAAACTGCTCGAAGTCCTCCATGCGCTGGTCGAGCAGGGGAATACTGTGGTGGTGATCGAGCATAATCTTGAGGTGATCAAGACGGCGGACTGGGTGATCGACCTGGGGCCTGAGGGCGGCGTGCGCGGGGGCGAGATTGTCGCGGAGGGGACGCCCGAGCAAATTGCCAAAGAACCCCGGTCCTACACGGGACAATATCTCAAGCCGCTGGTGGAACGGGGTGCACGGAGGGCTCAGGCGGCCGAGTAGTATCACTCTGGATTAAGAATTTTCCTTAGCCTTCCATAGGACTCTTCGGGGAGTTGCTGGACCAATCTTATGATGGCGTCGTCACCACTACCGAGCAGATCCCGAAGAATTTTCTTCTTATTCTTCTCGGCATCCTGAACTTCGTCCTCGTCAAGGTCCATGCCTCGCACGATCGCGCCCATTCTCAGCGCTTCGTTTAGTGTGATTACATAGTCGGCCTTGAAGGATTGGCCACAGTGCTGGCACTCCTTGGCCGATACTGGGCTTTGGCCTTCGCAGGTGTCGCACGTCTTAAACCGTTGGCGACGAGCGGGAAAATCGGCCCCGCATGAAGCACAATTGATAGCGGCTCGATCATTTTCGCTACCGCATGTCCCGCAAATTTTTGTTGTCTTGGTTTCTTGCTTTGATGCCGCAGAGCCCATTTCGCGCTCAACCCTGCGTGCGTACTCCTCAAGAATATTTAGCGTGGGCATCACCACGTAGGCGCGAGAATAATCGTCTGGACCAAGCGTTCGAACCACCCGGCCCATGGCCTGTCGAAATGCCAATTCGGTCTTCGCGGTTGGGAGGTAAATCAGCAACCGAAGGCGTTTGATATCGACGCCTTCAGAAATCATGGCCACCGAAACGATCCATCTGCGATTTGAATTTTTGAATGAGGAGATGCGAGATTCGGCATTTGGCATTTGGCTATGGACTAACATGGGCTTTTCGCCGTCCAGCTTTTCCAAGAGTTCTGCCATATATTCAGCAACGCCAATACTCGGTGCTATGACGAGACCTCCCGCCTGAGGCACGGTTTCACGGAGATCGTCGAGCTTTGAGATCCCCCAATCCAGCATCGTGCCCTGATAGGAATTTACATCCGGCGTAGTCCCGTCTGGTAGGTACTTCGGTGTGCAGACCAAACGATAATAATCCAACGCCTGCTGAAGGCCTTTTACTCTTCTTAGTGATGGATCCAGTTCCGGTGAACGCGTGCCAGAAACCGCCACTTCTTCTCCTTCGGACAATTTTACGGAGAACCGGCCTTCATGGCGGTGAAATGTTATTGGCCGGCAGTAATTGAGCTCGACAGCCTCGCCATAGCCGAGCGTGAAGGTGCCCGGCTCTGGATGATCAATCCTCCCTTCATCATCGAATGCAAACCAAACGGTTTCCTGGCCATCTGAGCGAATGGGCGTACCTGTTAAGACGAGGACAAATTTGGCGTCCTGGAACGCGCCGTCGGCCTTTGCACCCCACGCTGCCTCAACCGCCGCATGATGATGCTCATCACAGATCACTAGAGTCCGGCTTCGGTGGCAAACTAGCTGGAAGGCATCCTGCAAACTTTGTATCGCAGCCCAGGTCGCACAGAGGTCCAAACCGAAATCGCTAACGTCGCCGTCGGCTCCCGTAACTTTGGTCATGTGGCGCCCCGTAACGAACTTGAACTCCTCCCCCCATTGCTTCACCACCTCCGCGCGAGGCGCGATCACAATTACCCGATCGATTTCATCCATCTCAAGCAAACGCTTTGCGATGACGGATGCACAGATCGTCTTACCAGCACCAGGCGCTGCATTAATAAGAAAATGCCGATCGCTCTTGATTTCGGTAAGCCATCGAAGGGCCTTAGCTGTGGCAGCGCTCTGCCACGCACGAAGCATGATTTCACTCACTTGTAGCTCCCTTCGCTAGATTGCACTTCGCGCACAACGCTTGGCCATTGCGGGTGATGGTCCAGCCACCTTTGGAAAATGCCTGAACGTGGTCGGCATGGAATGAGCTGGTGAGTGGAACACCGCAGCGCTGGCACATGTTGCCAGCAAGAATCTGCAATATCTTGCGCTGTCGCCAATTAAAGAGCCTATTCAGCGGCTTATCCAGTATTCCGTCATAACGATCTCTTTGAAAGGTAGTTCTGCGGGAGGTTGGCACTGTGCCATCTCGTTAGTTCTTCGTAGAACTTTTGCCATCGAAACACGCTCAGACTTTATCAAAAACCCGTCCTTCTTTAGCCGAGCTAATTCCGCATTTAGACTCTGGACTCCAAACACAAGAATAGCTTCAAGAAGAGAAACACGATGGCCCTCAAGCATATGCTCCCGAAGCGCTAGCGCAGGTTGAAAATTCGGCACACCTTATCCTCTGTGCAAATATCTTTCCGGATTATAATATTGGCGCAAGCAATATACAGCTTTGAAATCCATATAGAATCTTTCATCGCCGAGGTCGTCATTGATGCTTTCGTTTTCGAGTGCCCACCAGCTCCTATCCAAAATCATCCTGTCGACGTCGTACGAAAAATATCCAGGGTTCGTTCTTCCGTCTTGGTAGGTTTGATTGCTATACTCCTCGTTCGTCACATCGATTAATGTCTGTGCAGCCTTTAGTAGTTCAGCTGGTGAAAAATCGTCGGATAAGTGTGTGTATAACTCATCGTATACTTGGCGCAGAAGATCAAAGCCGCGAGCACGAACTAAAGTAGCTCCGCTTTGCTTTTCTCTCGCCATACAACAAATCTCATATCGGCTGGCTAGAAGATACAATGCAGGTTGGCGTCTCGGTCAATAGCGATCTCGCCCGCAATTCGGTGGACACGATACTACACCCCGCCCATCTGATCCATTTCCGATCAAACCGGCCTCGCCCGGCGCGATGTGCCCCGCCAAGGTGGTCGGCAGGGGACTAAGGGGAATATCGCATGCGGCTGGGTTGGATTCCGCTGATCGTCGGCCTGGGGCCTACGATATTCGGCGGACACGCTCTCTATGAAGCGAAGGTCGCTGGCGAGAAGAAGGACATAGCCCTCGCCAGCCTCGTCGAGGAGCAGCCCGCCTTCGGCTGGTACCGGGTGACCGACGCGCGCTATAGCCTGATCGACGCCGTCACCTTGCAGGGGGTGACGGGCGCGACGCTTCCCGATGTCTATGTCCGCGTCCATCCCGCCGGTACGCCGGGCAGCGACGAAGCGCCCGCGAAGCTGCTCGTCCATCTCGAGGATCAGGCGCTCGCCGACCGCGTCAACGCCATCCTGTCCCGCGCCGCCGACGAACCGCAACTGCTGGCCGAGAACGCCGCGCTGCTCGACGCCGAGCATGTCGTCGAAGGCATGGTCGAGAGCCCGCTGACGATCGACCGCACCGATCAGAAGGGGGTGCGCGGCGCGCTCGGCGCGCGGCTGGCCAGCGATTATCTGGTCATCACCCAGGGCCGCACGCCCGCCCCCATCGGCCGCGCCATCGCCATCCTCGCCGCCGGTCTCGCCCTGCTCGGCCTGGCCGCGCTGCTCCTGCTGCGCCGGGGCCCAGGAGTTGGGGCTGCGGCGGGGGAGGAGCCTGTCACCCACTGATCGGTGATTTCGGACAAGCCCGGCCCGGGCCCCATGCCGATCCTGATGGCCCCGCGCGCTCGGAATAACATACTCCAATATCGGCCTTTTCCGGCCGGGCGCTTGACTCCTGCACCGCCTTGCCGCCATCGCGGGCCGAGTATTTGTATGAGGTGCTTCCATGGTTCTCGTCACGGCGTCCGCCAACAGCGCGTTGCGCATGGATCGCCTCAATTTCGACCGGCTGAGCGACGTCGACGCGCAGATCGTGACGAAGAGCAGCAGCTCACTGGTCATCGCCGTCGACGGCCTGCGCTATACCTTCGCCGGCACGGGCGTCCGCTACAACGGCCAGAGCGAGCCCACCGCCGGCACGATCACCTCCTTCACCGTGACCGAGGGCAGCCAGACACTGTTCCAGGTCAGCGGCTTCGGCGTCAACGCCGCCCAATTCTATCAGCTGACCTATTATCCGAACGACCCGCTGTCGCTGATCCTGGGCGGCAATGACGAATATCGCGGCGGCGCGCTCGCCGACAATATCTACGATCCCTATGGCCACAATGTCCTGATCGGCGGCGACGGCGAGGACACGCTGGGCGGCGGCGACGGCAACGACCATATCTATGGCGGCACGGCCAGTGGCGGTCCCGACACCAGCGACGTGATCAGCGGCGGCGGTGGCTCCGACTATCTGCAGGGCAATGCCGGCGAAGACCGGATATTCGGCGATGGCGGATCGGACCGGATCAATGGCGGGGCAGATCGGGACTGGCTGATCGGGGGAGCCGGCAACGACAGCATCAACGGCAATCGCGGCAACGACACGATCAGCGGCTATGAGGATCATGATGTCCTGCGCGGCGGCCAGGGCAATGACGAGCTATATGGCGGAGACGGCAACGACGTCCTGATGGGCGACCTGGGGATCGATACGCTCACGGGCGGCCTGGGCGCCGACATCTTCGTCTTCGGCCCGGACACCAGCCCCGTCGCCGCGGACAACGCCGACATCGGCTCGTCGGTCGAGCGGCTGGAGGACTTCACGCCGGGCGACGACCATATCTCGCTGGGCTTCACGCCCGAGGCGCTGCTGACGGTCAACACCCGGATCGGCGGGCCGGATGCGCTCGGCGAAGCGCGGGCCGAGGCGCAGCGGCTGTTCGACGAACATCCCGGCGACCATGAAGTCGCCATCGTCGGTATGTTGGGCTATCCGATGCTGTTCTGGTCCTCGGACGGCGGGGCGACTATCGACTCGGCGGTGTTGCTGCTCGGGCGCGACGTATCGAACTTCCACCTGGACGATTTCATCTGACCGCGCTCGCCGAAGCCGGCAATGATTTGCTTTACATGTAGGGTTTCGCGCGCTGGACTGGGCGCGCCCCGCCGCCGCCCATCGTGCCGGCGCGGCTCTTTCTCATGACGATCATGGATGATGAAGCGCGGTCCCTTTGCGTAGCGGGGGCCGCCGAAAAATAAAAACACGAAAATTCGCACAACAACCCCATGCAACGGCGCCAGTTGCGAATCGCTAGCAACTGGCGGTTGCCTAACCGCCCCCGCCCGGCCATCCTCGCGGCGGTGGCGGCAGGGAGCGGATCATGGCGATAGCGG
Organism: Sphingomonas sp. Root710; assembly: GCF_001429065.1. GTDB lineage: Bacteria > Pseudomonadota > Alphaproteobacteria > Sphingomonadales > Sphingomonadaceae > Rhizorhabdus. The sequence continues at coordinate 316,830 of NZ_LMIB01000016.1, read as the reverse complement.
CGGCGGCTTTGGCGATCCTGTGCTACGTATCGCCCAATCCCTCGCCCACGCGCCTCCTGATCAGCGGGCCGCCAGCGCAGGTCTCGGCGATGAGCAACAGGGCAGCCGGGACAGGAACATTTCATCTGGTGGCCGCCGCCGAGGATCGCGGCATTGCCTTCGCCCGGTTCCAGCTAGCGCCGAATGCACTTTATCGCGATGTGGGCGGCATCCTCTTCGAAATGCAGCGCAGCGACCTGATGACCACTATGGATCAGGCCGTCGACAGTTGCCGCGACGGCCGCGCCGAGGACATCGGCGACCCGCATGCTACGCCGATCCGCGTCGGGCTGCTCGGCGAAAAGGCGGCGGTCGAGCCGGTGCGCGCGGCGCTGCCCTGGGCGAGGTTTTCGCCGCTGCGCCTCGCCGGCGGGCGGACGGGGTGGAGCTTTGCGCCGGGCGACGACGACGGCATCGCCTATCAGCTGTTCGTCGCGCGGGCGGCGGCTGCGAAATTTCCGGGGGTGGAGGTGGTGCTGCTCGGCACGCCGCCCGCACCGGGCAAGGCCGGCGGCGGACCCGACGTCCCTGCCGCCATCACGAGGGAGAGCACGCCGATGTACGGACTGATGGGCCGGATGATCGCACAGCCGGGCCAGCGCGACGCGCTGATCGCGATCCTGCTCGAAGGGACCGGGGATATGCCCGGCTGCCTCAGCTATGTCGTCGCGCGCGATGCGAAGGACGAAAATGCGATCTGGGTGACCGAGGTGTGGGACTCGAAGGAGGCCCACGCCGCGTCGCTCAAGCTGCCCGCGGTGCAGGCGGCGATCGCGAAGGGGCGGCCGCTGATCGCCGGGTTCGACAGCTACACGGAAACATCGCCCGCCGGGGGCGTTGGACTCCCGCGCTGAACCGCCTGTCGCCGCGCCCGTCCTGGCCCGTCCCCGGCGCCATGGACCGGCGCCTGACGCAAGCCGGTCACAGCGCGCGAGAAACTGTTGCGATTGGGGCCGCGGGCATCTTTCAAAATGCCGCCGGAAGGCTTATATCGCGGCCGGAACCGCCACGACAGGAGATATTGCTATACGTCCCCCAATGATGCGCCGCCCCCTGGGGCAGCCGCCGATGCCGCTCAATGGCCCGCGCTACAATGAGTTCATCCAGTCGCCCAAGGTCCGGGTGATCGATGAGGCTGGCGAGAATCTGGGCGTGATGTATACGCGCGAAGCGATGGAGCAGGCGCAGTCGGTCGGGCTCGATCTGGTCGAGGTCTCGCCCAATGCCGACCCGCCCGTCGCCAAGTTCCTCGACGTCGGCAAGTTCAAGTACGAGGCCCAGAAGAAGGCCAACCTCGCCCGCAAGTCGCAGAAGACGCAGGAGATCAAGGAGATCAAGATGCGTCCGAACATCGATGACCATGACTATGAGACCAAGATGAAGAAGGTCCATGAGTTCATCGACGAGGGCGACAAGGTGAAGGTCACGCTGCGCTTCCGCGGCCGTGAGCTCGCCCATGGCCAGCTCGGCATGCAGGTGCTCCAGCGGGTCCAGGCCGACATGGTCGAGACCGCCAAGGTCGAGCAGTTCCCGCGCATGGAAGGCCGCCAGATGCTGATGGTGCTCGCACCGAAATAATCCGGCCTTCCCGGAAAGCGACGAAGACCTCGAACACCCCGGCGCCCGGCAGGCCGCCGGGGTTTCCTTTTCAGGCGGCCGGCGGTTCCCACAATTCGATCGGATTGCCTTCGGGATCGGCGATGCGGGCGAAGCGGCCGGTCTCGGGCGCGTCCCATTCGGCGCGGGTCTCGGTCGCGATCCCCGCCGCGCGCAGCGATGTCAGCAGACCGTCGATCCCGCTGACCCGCAGGTTGAGCATATACTGCTTGTCCGCCGGGAAATAATCGCTGTCGGCCCTGAACGGCTGGAATACCACCGGCCCGCCCTGGATCGTCCAGAACCAGGGGGAGGGCTCGCCACCTTCTCCGGCCGTTCCCTCGGCGGCGCAGCCCGCGCCGACGCCGAGATGGTCGCGATACCAGGCGCCCAGCGCCTCGGGGTCGCGCGCCCGGAAGAACAGTCCGCCTATGCCCAATACGCCCATATCTGCCTCCTATATGGTCTCTGGCTGCCCGCCCGCTGCCTCGCTCAGGCCTTGGCCGACAGCGCGCTCAGCTCTTCGAGGTCGAGATCGCGTTCGAGTTCCTGGAGCGTATGCTCGTCGATCTCGCCGCTGCGATGGAGCCGGAGCAGTTCGGCGCGGCCCGTCGCCACCGCCGCCAGGACGATGTCGAAATGGGCGTGCAGGCCCGGCCGCATATCCTCCTCACGGCCCGAATAATTCTCGATCGCCCGCGCGCGCATCTGGTAGCGGCTGAGCAGTTGCGGATGGACCAGCTGGCCGTCGCCGTCATAGGCATGGCGCTCGACGGTGCGCAGCTGCGCCGCGGCCATCGCCGCCTCGGCCTCGCTCATCGTCATGCGGGGGCGGTCGCTCTCGGGCTCGTCGAGCTGCATCAGCCGGATCACCGCGCCCAGCGTCGTGCCCTGGATCAGCACCGTCGCGAAGATCACCGCGAAGGCGGCGACGATGATGAAGTCGCGCCCCGGAAAGCCTGCGGGCACGCTCAGCGCCACCGCGAGCGTCACCACCCCGCGCATCCCCGCCCAGCCGAGCACCGCCGCGGGGCGCGGGCCCAGCGCCCGGTAGCGTCGCATGCCGAGACGCCGCAGCAGCAGGATGACCCCGTCCGAGGCGAACACCCAGACGAAGCGCGCCGCGACGATCGCCGCGAGAATGCCGAGCACCGGGACCGCCATCTCCTCGAGCACGACGGGCAGGCCGACCCGGTCGATCACCCCGCGCAGCGACGATCCGATCAGCAGGAAGACGAACGCCTCCATCAGGAAGATCATCACCGCCCAGAAGGACTCGCCGTTCATCCGCACCGTCGCCGACCAGACGACATGCTGATACCAGCCGCAGATCAGCCCGGCGCAGACCGTGGCGATGACGCCCGAAACGTGGAACTGCTCGGCAAGCATATAGGCCGCCCAGGGAGTGACCAGCGACGAGGCGATCATCAGATATTTGTCGTCAAGCCGCTTTACGGTCAGCACCCACAGCGCGCCGATGGCCGCGCCGACGAGCACGCCGCCCAGCGCGAGTAGGACGAAGCTGCCGAGCGCGTCGGCAGCGCTGAACGCGCCGGTCACCCCGGCGGCGATCGCGAAGCGGAACAGGACGAGGCCGGTCGCGTCGTTGAACAGGCTCTCGCCCTCGAGAAGGATCGCCAGGCGGCGGGGCAGGCGGACATGCTGGAGCACCGCGCGCGCCGATACCGCGTCGGGCGGGGCGACGATCGCGCCGAGCGCGGCACAGGCCGCCCAGGGCAGCGACGGCAGCAGCATGTGCGCGATCGCCGCGACGACGACGGTGGTGAACAGCACCGCGCCGACCGACAGCGCGACGATGCCGATCATGTGGCGGCGAAGGTGGCGGAGCGCGATGAACCAGGCGCCGTCCATCAGCAGCGGCGGCAGGAAGATCACCAGCACCAGTTCGGGATCGAGCGAAATCACCGGCAGGCCTGGCACGAAGGCGAACAGAGCGCCCCCGGCGAGCAGCGCGACCGCGGGCGGCAGCCGAAGCCGGTTCGCGGCATAATGGAGCAGGATGATCGCCAGCAGCATGGCGATGACCAGCTCGAACATCTGCATCGAATCCATGGGCTCTCCCGCGTGGCGCAAGCGAAGACCCTATCGCCTGCGACGGCGGCGTCCAGAGCCGCCGCCGACTTCGCCGTTTACGCCGCCTTGCGCGCGGGCGCTCCTGCCGCCGCGTCGACGACGAGGCGCTCGAGGGTCTTGAGCCGCGCGCCGCTGGTGATCTTGTCGCCGGTCAGGTCGGCCACATAGAAGACGTCGACCGCGCGTTCGCCATAGGTGGCGATGTGCGCCGAGTGGATCATCACTTTCGCCTGGAACAACGCGTGCGCCAGCGCATAGAGCAAGGCAGGCCGGTCGCGGGCATTGACCTCGATCACCGTATAGCGGTTCGACGCCTTGTTATCGATCAGCGCGGCAGGCTCGATCGCGAAGGCGTCGGCGCGCGGGCGGGCGTTGGGCTTGGCGAGCAGCCGGTCGGCCATGCGGTTGCGGTTGGCCAGCGCATCCTCGATCGCGATGCTCAGCCGCTTCATCCGGTCGTCCTCGTCGAAGGGCTGACCGAACGGATCCTGGACGAGGAGATTGTCGATCGCCATGCCGTCGCGGGTCGTGTGGATGCGCGCGTCGATGACATTGGCCCCGGCGAGATGGATCGCGCCTGCGATCCGGTAGAACAGGCCGGGATGGTCCCCCGCATAGATGCTGACCAGCGTCGCGCCACGATCGGAATCGGGGGCGGCGACGATCGACAGCGCCTTCTTGCCCGCGTCCGCCGTCTCGATCAGCCGGGCATTGCCCTCGAGGATATCGACGCTCTCGGCGACCCAATAAGCCTCGGGGAAGCGGGTTATATATTGGGCGAAGCGCTGCTCGTCCCAGCCCAGCCGCTCGCGCAGCTGCGCTTGCTTGGCCGAGATACGCTCGCGCCGCCCGGTCTGCTTGTGGCCGAGGCGCAGCACCTCCTCCGCCGCGGCGAAGAGATCGCCGAGCAACTGGCGCTTCCAGCTGTTCCACACGCCGGGGCCGACCGCGCGGATGTCGACCACGGTCAGGCAGAATAGCAGCCGCAGGCGCTCGGGGCTTTGCACCCGTTCGGCGAAGTCGAGGATCGTCTTGAAGTCGCTCAGGTCGCGCTTGAACGCGGTGTCCGACATGGCGAGATGGTAGCGGACCAGCCAGGCGACCGTCTCGGTCTCCGCCGGGGTCAGCCCGAAGCGCGGGCACAGCTTCTCGGCCACCTCCGCGCCCAGCTCGCTATGGTCGCCGCCGCGCCCCTTGGCGATGTCGTGGAGCAGCACCGCGGCGTAGAGCACCCGGCGCGAGACGATGCCGCGCATCACCTGGCTCGCGACCGGATGATCCTCCTTCAGCTCGCCCTTCTCGATCTGGCTGAGCAGGCCGATCGCCCGGATCGAATGTTCGTCGACCGTGTAATGATGGTACATGTCGAACTGCATCTGCGCGACCACGCGGCCGAAATCGGGCACGAACCGGCCGAACACCCCCGCCTCGTTCATCCAGCGCAGCACCTTCTCAGGACTGTGGTGCGATGTCAGCACGTCCATGAACAGGGCATTCGCGCGCGGGTCGCGGCGCACCCCATTGTCGATCAGCCGGGCGTCGCGCCCCGCCGCGCGCATCGCCAGCGGGTGGATATCCAGCCCCTGGCGGTCGGCGATCACGAACATCTGGATCAGCCGCACCGGATCCTGGACGAAGAAATCGTCCGACGGCAGCGCCAGCCGCCCGCGGTCGAGCACGAAGCCGTCGAGCTTGGTCGGCCGCCGGCGGAGCGACGGCAGGCCGAAACGCCGCCCGCGCGAGGCAAAGGTCTCGTCGATATGCGCCAGGAAGATCGCGGTCAGGTCGCCGACCCGCTTCGCCATCAGGAAATAATGCTGCATGAAGCGCTCGACCGACGATTTGCCGGGCCGCTCGGCATAGCGCATCCGCCGGGCGATCTCGGGCTGGACGTCGAAGGTCAGCCGTTCCTCAGGCCGCCCCGCGACGATGTGGAGGTGGCAGCGCACCGCCCACAGGAAATTCTCGGCCTTCTGAAACTGGCGCAGCTCTGCCTTGGTCAGCAGCCCCTTGTCGACCAGTTCGGCGACCGACAGCACCTGATGGACATATTTGCCGATCCAGAACAGCGTGTGCAGATCGCGCAGGCCGCCCTTGCCCTCCTTCAGATTGGGCTCGACGACATAGCGGCTGTCGCCCATCCGCTGATGGCGCTCGTTGCGTTCGGCCAGCTTCTCGGTGACGAAGGTCTTCGCGGTACCCGACACCACGTCACGGCGAAAGGACAGGCTCGCCTCGTCGTACAGTGCTTCGTCGCCCCACACGAAGCGCCCTTCGAGCAACGCGGTGCGGATCGTCAGATCGCTCTTCGCCATGCGGAGCATCTCGTCGAGCGAGCGGCTCGAATGGCCGACCTTCAGCCCCAGGTCCCACATCGAATAGAGCATCGACTCGATGACCTGTTCGGACCAGCTCGTCTGCTTCCACGGGGTCAGGAAGGCGATGTCGACATCCGAATGGAGCGCCATCTCGCCGCGTCCATAGCCGCCGACCGCCATCAGCGTCAGCCGCTCGGCCGCCGAACGGTTGTTGATCGGATAGAGCCGTTCGACGGTGAAGTCGTGGATCAGCCGCAATATCTGGTCGGTCAGGAAGGCATAGGCCGCCGCGGTCTCCGAGCCGCGGGTCGGCGCCGCCTCCAGCCGCCGGGCGATCTCGGCGCGCCCGGCATCGAGCGCCGCCTTCAATATCGCGGTCGCGCCGCCGCGCAGCTTCGCGGTGTCGTTGCTGTCCGGCAGCAGCGTGGCGAGCGCGTCACCGACCGCCCGGCGATCGATGATCGCGCGACGATGCGGCAGCAGGTCGAACTTGGTGGCCATATCCGCCACATAGGGACTGATCGAGCGAGGTGGAAGCGCCAAGCGCCGCCACCTCGCCCGACGGTTCAGTCCGCCCCGCCGAAGCGTAGCCGGACGCCGCCGTTGAGCACGAAGCCCTCGGTCGGCCCCCAGACGTCGACCGTCCAGCGTCCGTCGGCGGCGCGGGCGGGACGCAACAGCGGATCATAGCGGGTCTGCCGCGTTCCCAGGATATTCTCGGCGTTCAGGAACAGCCTGGCCCGCCCCACCGCAATCTCGCCGAGCATGCCGATTTCGACATAGGGCCTGCTCCGCGTCCGGTAGGGACTGTCGTCGAGCGGCTGGCGGCCGGTATAATAGAGCTCGACGCCGATCCGGCCCCGGTCTTTCTGTTCCCACATTCCGACGATCCCGGCGCTGTGGCGCGGGGTCAGCGGCTTGGCGCGGCGTCCCCCCGCCGGATCGGGCTCGGTCGCGCGGACATGGACATAGCTGCCGGTGACGGTGAGGTCGGACCAGCGGTAGCGCAGCAACAGCTCCGAACCCCGGATCCGGCTCTCGCCCACGATGTTGACGAGGCGGACGCGCTCGGGCTGTCCGGACGGACCGATGCCGAACGGTTCGAGTTCGGTCGTGCCGCGCAGCCAGGAACCGAACAGGGTGACGTTCGCTTCGACCGGACCCCGGCGGTAGCCGAGATCGAGCGATGCGGTCCGCGCGGTTTCGGCGCGCAGCCCGGACAGCGGCTCCAGCCGCGACAGTCCGGCCGCCTCGATCTCCTCGACGAACGGGGTCGGCGCATAGAAGCCGCGCCCGCCCGACGCCCGCACCGTCCACGGGCCGGGCCGCCAGAGCAGCGACAGGCGCGGGCTGAACTGCGTGCCGTACCGGTTGTGGAAATCGACCCGGGCGCTGCCCGCCAGAGTGAAGTCTCCGCCGACTTTCTGTTCGAGCTGGCCGAACAGGCCGGGCGCGCGATGGCTATAGTCGAAGGCTGGGAAGCTCCTCGACCGGAAGCTGTCTTCCTGCCAGGCGGCCCCGCCGACCCAGGCGCTGCCGCCGCTCTCACCCGCCAGCGAGGCTTCGGCGAACAATGTGCCATGCCGGTCGCGCTCCGCCACCGCCCCGAAGCGATGGCGATGGTTCTGCCGCATCGCCGCGCCCCGGATATTGACGGAAACCGTGTCGGCGACGGGCAGACTGGCGACGAGGCCACCATCGTAGCGGGTGCTACGCTGGGTCTGCGGGAAGGCGCTGCCATCGGCGACGGTTCTTCCCGGCAGCGTGCCGCCGGAGCGGTTTTCGGTCATCGCGCCGAGGGTGACGAACAACGACTGGCCCTCCTCGCCATTCCAGAACAGGCGCGGCCGGGCGGTGGCGCGCCGGTAACCTGGCATGTCGATCCAGCCGTCATCATCGAGATCCTGCCGCCGCTGCCGGTGCAGCCCGCCGGTGATCGACGCGCCCCAGCCGTCCGCGAGCGGTGCGGCGAGATAGGCGGTCGCGTCCTGCCCATTGCGGCTCGTCGCATTGAGCAATATTTCGGCCTCCGGCGCGCGGCCCGGGCGGCGCGAGACGAGGTTGATCACCCCGCCCAATGCCGACGGGCCGTAGAGCGCCGAAGACGCGCCCTTGATCACCTCGACCTGGCCGAGATCGGTCGGCGCGATCTGGAGCAGGCCGAGCGACGACGCCTGCCCGCCATAAAGCGGCAGGCCGTCCGCGAGCAGCTGGGTGAAGCGTCCGTCCATCCCCTGCACGCGGATGTTGGCCGCGCCGAGCGCGGGCGAGGTGACCTGCACCCGCAACCCGCCGGTCTCGCTGAGGATCGTCGCGACATTGCCAGGGCGCATGAGGATCTTCTCCTCGATCTCCTCGCGGCTGACGACTTCGACCCTTACCGGCTCGTCCTGGACCCGGCGGCGTGAGCGGGTCGCCTGGACGATGATCTCCTCATCCTCCCCGGCTTCGGTTTCGACCGCCTGAATATCGGTGTTCGATGACTGGGCAGCCGCGATATCGGCCGCGAACCATGCGGTTCCCGCAAGCAGGAACGCGCGCGTGATGATGCACATGAAAAACTCCTGAATCCTGATGACGTCAGCGGGGTGGCCCCGCGCGGATCACGGATTCAGGCGAGCGGCGGTTCGACCGGCGGCCTTGACGACCGGCTGTGCAGAACCGCGACCGGCATGGCGGTCAGCAGCGCCTTCGGCGCGGACGGACCGCAGATCGCGGCCAGCCGGGGCGCCGGGGAAGCCGGGCAATGATGATGCCCGCCATCGGCGAGATCAGCCGCCGCATCGGACGCGCCGTCGTCGCCCGCATCGTCATGATTGCCGGTCTCTAGCAGATGCTGTGCGACATGCTCGCGCGCCTGCGCCTCATTGCCGAGATGCAGGCCACAGCACAGCACAGCAGCAAGGATCAGCAGATGAAGGGCACGGCGCATGAGCGCGCCTTAGAGTCCAGACCCGGCCATCGCAATGGCCACCGCGCCGCATCCGCCGAAAAGAGCCAAAGATGCCTGGAAAAGGATAAGCACATGGCCTGGACAGGCCGCGACGCTATAGAGTCCCTGAAAGCGGTGCCCCGGAGCAGAGATGAGCTATCGTGCGATTGTCAGGTCGGTCGTCATGGCATCATGCCTGCTGGCGGGGGCGGCGCAGGCGGGGCCGCCCTTCCTGACCGACGATCCGATGCCGACTGACCTGGGGAAGTGGGAAGTCTTCCTCTATAATGAGGGCGATCATTTCGCCCATCGCTTCGAAGGCGAGAGCGGGCTCGATATCAACTATGGCGCGGCGCCCGGCCTGCAGCTTACCGCCGTCGTGCCGGTCGCCTATGAGCATGGACAGACCTGGGATATCGGCCGCGCCGACCTGGAGCTGGGCCTGAAATATGCGTTAGTCCATCAGGAAGCGGGCGGGCTGATTCCCAATATCAGCGTCTTTCCGAAGATCACCCTGCCCATCGGATCGCGTGATTTCACGGCGCACAAGGTGGGCGTGGCGCTGCCGCTCTATGTCCAGAATGATTTCGGGCCGTGGTCGGCGTTCGGCGGCGGCGGCTATACGATCAACCCCGGCGCGGGGAACAAGGATTACTGGACGATAGGCTATGCCGTCGCCCGCGACCTGGGCGAACAGGTCAATCTCGGCGGCGAGATTTTCCATTCGACCGCCGAGGAGGTGGGCGGACGCCCCTCAACCCGGCTGGGAATCGGCGGCAGCGTCTCGATCGCCGAGAAATGGTCGCTCCTGGCGTCCTCCAATGTCGAGGTGCAGCACGCCCATGCCAACGGGTCCTACGGCTTCTACCTGGGCATCGCCTTCGCGAATTGAACCGCGCCGCAATAGCGGCAGGCGTGCCGGTCGCGGCGGACGGGCTCGAAACAGGAATCGCACAGTTCCATCGCCTCCGGTTCCAGCCTGACCGCGGCATAATGCCCGGTCGAGGGCAGGCAGAGCAGCACCACGACTGCGAGCGGCCCGGCGAGCAGGGCGAGGAGCAGCCAGCCCGCCGCCGACCGGTCCTTCGCCATCGCGATCGTCATGGCGACGAGCGCGTTGACGCCCCACAGCAGGACGGCGGGCTCGCTCAGCACTCCTCTCCGGCAATGCGATGACCGTTGCGCGTCACCGCGCGGCGGGGCGCGGGCTGCGCGGTCCAGCCCGCCGCGAGGATCGCCAGCAGCGCGAGCGCGGTGCGGACCTCGGCGAAATCGTCGCCCTCACCCGCCAGCACCATCGCCGCCTCGCGGGCATAGCCGCGTTCGCCGAGCAGCTTCGCCGCCGCCGCCCGCGCTGCGCGCAGATCGTCGGGATCGGGAGTCATGGCTGGCGCGGATGGACGATCGGACCGTTGGCGCCATAGGGCCGCCAGGGACGGCTGATCCGGCCCTCGCCCGCCTTGAAGAAATATTGGCTGCACACCAGCCAGCCCTTCAGCGGCCGCAGCGGCGCGATGCACGTGATCAGCAGCAAAGGTACCGAGGTGCACAGCTGCACCCAAAGCGCCGGGCTGAACCATATCTCCAGCATCAGCGCGAAGGTGACCGCGGGCACGCAGCCGAAGCAGATCACGAAGAAGGCCGGGCCATCGGCGGGATCGGCAAAATCATAGCTGAGACCGCATTGGTCACAACCCGATCGCAGCTTGAGCAAGCCATCGAACAGCCGCCCCTCGCCGCAGCGCGGGCAGCGCCCGCGTATCCCGGTCTGCACGGGTTCCAGCCGGGGCCAGTCAGTCGCAGGATCGACCATCGCAACGCTCCTATTCGGACATTGCATGTGACCTAGGACATTGTATGGCTGAAACAACCATACATAATCCGGACTTCTATCCATGCAAAGCTGGCTGGAGCGGCTGCCCGACGGCCCGGGCCCCAAATATCTCGCCATCGCCGACGCGATCGAACAGGCGGTGCGCACCGGCGCGCTGCGGCCCGGCGAGCGGCTGCCGCCGCAGCGTGCGCTGGCCGATCAGCTCGGGGTCGACCTTACTACGGTCACCCGCGCCTATGGCATGGCGCGCGACGCCGGGCTGATCGAGGGCGCGGGGCGGCTGGGCAGCTATGTCCGCAACAGCGCGGGGCTGCCGCTCGCCGATCTGACCGGCGACAACGGCATGATCATGCCGCCGCAGCCCGGATCGGCGCTGCTGCCCGAGGCGATCCGCACCGGCATGGCCAGGCTGTTGCGCGCGGGCGGCCAGTCGCCGCTGCTGCAATATCAGCCGAGCGGCGGGGCCCTGCGCGACCGGCAGGAGGCGGCGGCGGCCTTCGCCCGGCGCGGGGTTGCTGCGCGCGATGAGGAGGTGATCGTCACCGCTGGCGGACAGAATGCGCTCCACGCGATCATCGGCACGATGTTCGCGCCGGGCGACGTCATCTGTACCGGCGAATCGACCTATCCCGGCCTGCTCGCGCTCGCGCGGCGCTTCGGCCTGCGCATCCGCACGGTGCGCGGCGACGGCGACGGGCTCGATCCCGATGCGATTCAGGCGGCGGCGCTCGACGGCGCGAAGGCGGTCTATCTGGTCCCGACCAACGACAATCCGACCAGTGCGACGCTCGACATCGAACGGCGGCTGTGGCTGGCGGCGATCATCCGCCGCCACGGGCTGATCCTGATCGAAGACGACGCCTATGGCCAGCTCCCCGCCAAGCCGCTGCCGCCGCTCGCGGCGCTCGCCCCCGAATGCAGCTGGCATATCGCCAGCGCGTCGAAGATCATCTCACCCATATTGCGGGTCGCGCATGTCCGCGCGCCATCGGCGGCGGCGGCCGGGCGGCTGGCGGGGGATATTCACGAGACCGCGATCATGGCCCCGCCGCTCAACGCCGCGCTGGTGACATTGTGGCTGCGCGACGGGCTGTTCGGCGAGCTGGTCGCCAAGGTCCGCGCCGAGGGGATGGCGCGCCAGCGGATCGCCGCGCCCTATCTGAGCGGGATCGACCATGAAGCCCACCCCGAAGGCTATCATATCTGGCTGCGCCTGCCGCCGGGCGCGGACCCCGCCGCGCTTGCCGCGCGGCTGCGCCCGACCGGACTGTCGATCGTGCCGGGGAGCGCCTTCGCGGTCGACCCCGCCGCCGCCGCACCGGCGTTGCGCATCTCGATCGGCGGGGCGATCGGCCATGTCCGGCTGGGCCAGGCCTTTGCGGAGCTGCGCGCACTTATTGAAAATTGACCGTCATGCTGAACTTGTTTCAGCATCCACCAGGCCACGCGAGCGGGGCCGAGACAGGATGAAGCGCTTTCGCAAGAGCCTGCCGGTTCACGCCAAGCCATCCGAGTGGATGCTGAAACAAGTTCAGCATGACGATGATAGTGTCGGATAGTGTTATTGCAGCACCGGCCCCGGGCGATCGAGCCGGGAGATCGCCCGGTCGATGCCCGACAGCGCGGCGCGGCGATCCTCTTCGGCCATGCCGCGCGCTTCGGCGACCGAGGCACGGGCCTCGACCAGCGCGGCGCGCACCTCGGCGGGGACAGCGCGAAACGCCGCCGCCCGCTCGGCAAAGGCGGCGTTGCGCGCTTCGGCGGCGGCAGCGAACGCCTCCTGCCGGGCTTCGGCGGCCTCGGCCATCGCCTCGCGCTGCGCCTCGATCGCCTCACGCGCGGCGTCGCGGGCGGCCTCGCGCGCCTCGGCGACGGCGGCGCGGATCTCGGCGCGATCGGCGGCGCTCAACCGGCCTTCGGAAATGAGGACATCGCGCGGCGGCAGCGGCGCTGCGGGCGGGGCGGGTGGCGTCGGCGCGACGACAGGCGCGGGCGGGACAGGAGGAATCGGGGCGACATGGGGCGCGGTGCTTGCCGCATAGGCCCCGCCGATCACCAGCGTGACCAATGCCGCCCCCGCGGCCAGACGGGTCGCCCCGGACATCTGCTTGCTCATATCGGTCCTCCAGCTGAACGTCGGGGGGAGGCTTTGGCCGGACAGGCCCCGGCGGCAACGCGCTTTCGATGAACCTACGGCGCGGGTGGACGAACGATAGAAATTGCCTCCACGGTGGATGCGTCTGCATTTGCCCGCCATTTGCCGGGTGCCGTAACGACCCTCCGGAAAATCCGGGGGAAACATATGAAATATTTGGTTGGTGCGGCGCTGGTGATGGCAGCCTGGGCGACACCGGTGCTGGCGTCCGATGAAGTGACCTATCGCGTCGAGGCTCATGGCGGCTGGGACCGCGTGACCGTCGGCGGCGGTGGTGACGAGGGCATCACCTACGGCCTCGCGGTCGGCGTCGATATCCCGCTGGGATCGGTGGCTTTCATCGGCTTCGAGGGCAGCGCCGACCTGTCGACGACCAAAGAATGCTTCGGCAGCGTGGCTTTCGGACGTTTCTGCGAGAAGGCCGGCCGCGATCTCGGTGCGGTCGTGCGTGTTGGCGTCAACGTCAGCAAGGGACTCAAGCTCTATGCGCTCGGCGGCTATAGCAACGCGCGGATCACCGACAGCTTCACCTCGACGATAGGCTCGTCGAAGGTCTCGACCAATGGCGACGGCTACCGGCTGGGCGCAGGCGCCGAGATCAAGCTTGGCAAGGCAGCCTATACCAAGCTCGAATATCGCTACAGCAACTATGAAGCGGGCTATGCCCGGCATCAGGTGATCGGCGGCCTCGGCCTGGCGCTGTAAAGGCGACTGCCAGACCTTCGCTCGCCCATGTCACCCTGGGCTCGACCCGGGGATGACGAAACGCAGGAGCGATCCCGTCATGCCTCGCTCTCCCGCGCCAGCGCCTTGAGGCGATAGACGATATCAAGCGCGTCGCGAGGGGACAGCGCGTCGACGTCGATCGTCTCGATCTCGGCGCGCAACGGGTCGGGCGCGGCCTCTTCGATCTGCGCGGCGGCGGCGAAGAGGGGGAGGTCGTCGAGCCCGGCGGCAAGCCCTCCGGTCGCGGCGCGGCCCGCCTCGAGCTTCTTGAGCACATCGCGGGCGCGGGCGAGCACCGGGGGCGACAGGCCCGCGAGCTTGGCGACCGCGATACCGTAGCTGCGGTCGGCGGGGCCGTCGGCGACCTCGTGGAGCAGCACCAGCTCGCCCTTCCACTCACGCGCGCGGACATGGTGGAGCGACAGCGCGTCGAGCCGCTCGGCGAGACGGGTCAGCTCGTGATAATGGGTCGCGAACAGGCAGCGGCTCTTATTGATGTCGTGCACCGCCTCGACCACCGCCCAGGCGATGGCGAGGCCGTCATAGGTGGAGGTGCCGCGCCCGACCTCGTCGAGGATGACGAAGCTGCGCTCGGTCGCCTGCGCCAGGATCGCGGCGGTCTCGACCATCTCGACCATGAAGGTCGATCGCCCGCGCGCCAGATTGTCCGACGCGCCGACCCGACTGAACAGCCGGTCGACGATGCCGAGCCGCGCCGATGTCGCGGGCACCGGGCTGCCCGCCTGGGCGAGGATCGCGATCGCGGCGTTCTGGCGCAGGAAGGTCGATTTACCGCCCATGTTGGGGCCGGTGACGAGCCACAGCCGCCCCTGTTCGCTGAGGCAGCAATCATTGGCGACGAAGCGCGATCCCTGCGCCGCCACCGCCGCCTCGACCACCGGATGCCGCCCGCCGCGTATGTCGAAGCAATTATGCGGTTCGAAGACGGGCCGGGTCCAGCCGCCCTCGGCGGCGCGTTCGGCGAGGCCCGCCGCGACATCGAGCCGGGCGAGCGCGTCGGCGGTCGCGGCGATCGGGGCGGTGCGGGCGAGCACCTTCGCGGTCAGCTCCTCGAGATGTGCGGCCTCGGCGGCAAGCGCATGCGCCCCCGACTGGCCGACGCGCATCGCCTGTTCGTGCAGGTCGGTGGCGTTGAAGCGCACCACCCCGGCAAGGGTCTGGCGATGGGTGAAACCCGAATCGGCGGCCATCAAAGGGTCGGCATGTTTAGCCTGCACCTCGATATGATAGCCGAGCACGCCGTTATGCTTGATGCGCAGCGAGGCGATGCCGGTTTCGGTGCGGTAGCGCGCTTCCAGCGCGGCGATCGCCTTGCGTCCCTCGCCGCCCTGACCGCGCAGCACGTCGAGATCGGCGTCATAGCCCTCGGCGATATAGCCGCCCTGCGCCGCGTCGATCGGCGGGGTCGCCACCAGCGCTCGGCGGAGCAGATCGACCAGATCCTCATGGCCGAGAAAGGCGGGAAGGAGCTGGCCGAGCAGGCCGGGCATCGGATCGGTCCGCTGGAGCAGCCCGTGAAGACCCTGCGCCTGTTCGAGGCCGTCGCGGAGCTGGCCGAGATCGCGGGGTGATCCGCGCCCGGCGACGAGGCGGCCGAGCGCGCGGCCGATGTCGGGCAGCGCGCGCAGGGCAGAGCGCATCCGGTCGCGCAATGCCCCGTCACGCTCAAACAGCGCGACGAGGTCGAGCCGTTCCTCGATCATGCCGATATCGGTGAGCGGCGCGGAGAGATCGGCGCCGAGCAGGCGCGCGCCCGCGCCGGTCACGGTGCGGTCGATCGAATCGAGCAGGCTGCCCTTGCGGTGGCCCGCCTGGCTGAGAGTGATCTCCAGGCTTTCGCGGGTCGCCGCGTCGATCATCATATGATCGGCGACGACGCGGCGGCGCGGCGGCTGGAGGAAGGGCAGACTGCCCTGTCCGGCACGGTCGAGATAGGCGATCAGCGCCCCTGCCGCCGCCAGTTCGGCACGGGTGAAGGCTCCGAAGCCGTCGAGCGTCGCCACCCCGAGCAGCCGCTTGAGCCGCTCCTCGCCGCGCAACGAGTCGAAATTCTCACGCGGCCACACCACCGCACCTTCGGGAACCTCGTCGAAATCCTCGGGGATGACGATCTCGGCGGCGTCGAGCCGCGCCAGTTCGGCGTCGAGCGCCGAGGGGATCAGCGCCGCGATCTCGAACCGGCCGGTCGAGATGTCGGCGGCGGCGATGCCGAGCCGCCGGTCCTGCCCCTGCCCGCTCGCCGCCACCGCGACCAGCCAGTTGGCGGCGCGCGCATCGAGCAGGGCTTCCTCGGTCAGCGTGCCCGCGGTCACCACGCGGACGATCGCGCGCCCGACCAGCGCCTTGGAGCCGCCGCGCTTCTTCGCCTCGGCCGGGCTCTCGGTCTGTTCGGCGATCGCGACGCGGTGCCCCGCCTTGATCAGCCGGGCGAGATAGCCCTCCGCCGAATGGGCCGGGACGCCGCACATCGGAATCGGCTGCCCATCATGTTCGCCCCGTGCGGTCAGCGCGATGTCGAGGCAGGCCGAGGCGATCTTCGCGTCGTCGAAGAACAGTTCGAAGAAATCGCCCATCCGATAGAAGAGCAGGCAATCGTCCGCCGCCGCTTTCAGCGACAGATATTGCGCCATCATCGGGGTGGGAGCGGACATCGATGGTGCCGTATCGTTTTTTGCGCTTTGGGCCATTTCCGGGTTGATAGCGGCTTGTCGACTCCCCGGCGATACCCCACAAGCGTGCCGGGCAATCAATTACAGGCGCCGAGGGGGCCGGACCATGAGCAAAGATGACAGCAAAGACACGCGCGTTCAGTTTTCGGACCGCGAGGCGCTCTTCTTCCACTCGACCGGACGGCCGGGCAAGATCGAGATCGTCGCCACCAAGCCGATGGCGACCCAGCGCGACCTGAGCCTCGCCTATTCCCCCGGCGTCGCGGTCCCGGTGAAGGCGATCGCCGCCGATCCGTCCACCGCCTATGACTATACTGCGAAGGGCAATCTCGTCGCCGTCATCTCGAACGGCACCGCGATCCTCGGCCTCGGCAATCTCGGCGCGCTCGCGTCGAAGCCGGTGATGGAGGGCAAGGCGGTGCTGTTCAAGCGCTTCGCCGACGTCGATTCGATCGACCTCGAGCTCGACACCGAGGACCCCGAAGCCTTCATCAACGCGGTGGCGCTGCTCGAACCGAGCTTCGGCGGCATCAACCTGGAGGACATCAAGGCTCCGGAATGCTTCATCATCGAGCAGGCGCTCAAGGAGCGCATGAACATTCCGGTGATGCATGACGACCAGCATGGCACCGCGATGATCGCGGCGGCCGGCCTGATCAACGCCGCCTATCTCACCAAGCGCGACCTGAAGGACATGAACGTCGTCGTCAACGGCGCGGGCGCGGCGGCGATCGCCTGCACCGAGCTGATCAAGGCGGTCGGCGTGTCGCCCGACAAGGTGCTGCTGTGCGACTCCAAGGGCGTGGTCTATCAGGGCCGCACCGAGGGCATGAACCAGTGGAAGTCGGCGCATGCCACCAAGACCGACCGGCGTACGCTGGCCGAGGCGGTCGCGGGCGCGGACGTGTTCCTGGGCCTGTCGGTCAAGGGCGCGCTGACGCCTGAGATGGTCAAGTCGATGGCCGATCATCCGATCGTCTTCGCGATGGCGAATCCCGATCCGGAGATCCTGCCGCCCGACGCCAAGGCGGCGCGCGACGACGTGATCATCGCCACCGGCCGGTCGGACTTCCCGAACCAGGTCAACAACGTGCTGGGCTTCCCCTTCATCTTCCGCGGCGCGCTCGACGTGCGCGCGACCGGCATCAACCAGGAGATGAAGATCGCCGCCGCCCGCGCGCTGGCCGAACTCGCCCGCGAGCAGGTGCCCGAGGAAGTGGCAGCGGCCTATGGCGGCACCGCGCCGCGCTTCGGCCGCGACTATATCATCCCCGCGCCGTTCGATCCGCGCCTGATGGAGGTGATCCCCGCCGCCGTCGCGCAGGCGGCGATGGATACCGGGGTCGCGCGCAAGCCGATCCTCGACATGGGCGCCTATAAGGACAGCCTGAAAGCGCGCCTCAACCCGACCACCTCGGTCCTCACCCTCGCCTCCGAAACCGCGCGCGCGCATCCCAAGCGCGTCGTCTTCGCCGAGGCCGAGGAGGATGTGGTGCTGCGCGCCGCAATCCAGTTCAAGAATCTCGGCTATGGCACGCCGGTGCTGGTCGGCCGTGATGACGTCCCCGACAAGCTGCGTGCGCTGGGCGTCGACGATGTCGACAGCTACGAGGTGCACAACAGCCGCTCGTCGCCGCTGATCGAGAAGATGGTCGACTATCTCTACGACCGGCTCAAGCGCCGTGGCGCGTTGCGCCGCGAGGTGCAGGCGCTGGTCAACCAGGACCGCAACATCTTCGGCGCGCTGCTGCTGGCGCTGGGCGAGGCCGACGCTATGGTGACGGGCACCACCCGCACCTACAGCCAGACCTTCCGCCAGGTCCGCCGCGTGCTCGACCCGGTCGAGGGACGCAAGCCGTGCGGCATCCACCTGTTCGTCGGGCAGAGCCACACCACCTTCATCGCCGACACGACCGTCACCGAACGGCCGACCGCCGAGGAGCTGGCCGACATCGCCGAACAGACCGCGTCGGTGGCGCGCCGCATGGGCCATGAGCCGCGCGTCGCCTTCCTGAGCTATTCGACCTTCGGCAACCCCCCGGGCAATTATCTCGACCTCGTCCGCGGCGCGGTGGCGCTGCTCGACGAGCGCGGCGCGAGCTTCGAATATGAGGGCGAAATGGCCCCCGACGCGGCGCTCAACCCGCAAATCCAGAAGCTCTACCCGTTCAACCGCCTGTCGGGACCGGCCAATGTGCTGGTGATGCCCGGCCTGCAGTCGGCCAATATCTCGGCCAAGCTGCTGCGCGAACTCGGCAAGGGATCGATGATCGGCCCGATGCTGGTCGGCATGGAAAAGCCGGTCCAGATCGCGACGATGTCGTCGAACGCCGCCGAAATCCTGACCCTCGCGATCCTCGCCGCAGCAGGCATCGCACATTGATTTGGAAGCCCCTCTCCCTTCGGGGAAGGGGCTTTTCCCAGACCGTCATGCTGAACTTCTTTCAGCATCCACCAGGAGCCTTGGGGCGAACCGGGCCATGGTTCGAACGTTCGCGGCAGGAACCTCTATGCCGCCTCCCGCCTCCCGGTGGATCCTGAAACAAGTTCAGGATGACGCGGTAGTGTGAGGGTTCTCTCACGCCTACTTCCCGGGCGCGTCGCTCTTCTTCTCCATCAACAGCTTCATCGCCGCGACGAGCTGCGCAACGCTCTGCGGCTGCGCGGGCAGGCGGAAATAGGCGCCGGGAAAGGCGGCCTTGCCCGCGAGGTTGAGACGGAAGCGGCCGCCGACGTCGATCGGCGTACCGAGTGCGAAGACGCTGTTGGTCTCGGCGATCAGCGCGGGGGCCATATCGCCCATCAGCGGCGCGGCGGGCACCAGCGCTGCGTGCATGAACTGTTCGAGGACCTTGCCGACCGGCTTCAGATCGGCGTCGGTGCAGATCAGATAATCGGTCGCCTTGTTCGGATCAGTGCTGTCGAAACCGCGGACATGGTAGACATGGCCGGTGCGCCCCCCGGCTTCGCCTAACTCGCCCTTTTCGATGCGCAGCCTGCTGGGCGGCATCTGCGCCTTGTCGAAAAGGCCCTTGAAGATCGGCGGCAGCACCTGGTCGATCGCGGTGGCGACATCCTTCAGCCGTGCGACGGTCGGCTTGCCGCCCTCGATGTCGACGATGAAGAACTCGCCGCCGATCAGCAGGCCATAATCCTCGCTGCCGACCTCGGCGATCCGCGCGTCGCCATTGTCATGGACGTCGATCTGCAGCTGCTTCGACTGGCGCACGTCGATATAGACCGCGCGCAGCCCCGCCTGCGCGGCGGTACCGGCGACGAGCAACAGCGCCGCGCCGATGATCATTCCCATGGTGCGGCGCATATGCGGTCCTTCATCCGGTTCGAACGTTGCTTAGCCCCTCAATTCCCATCCGTCATCCCGCCCAAGAGGAAGCCTCGCGCTTCCCCTTTGGCGTCAAAACCGCCAACAAGGGCGCGATGACCGTCGCGCGCCTGATGCTGACCGATTTCCGATCCTACCCGTCCGCGACGATCGCGGCGGGGCCGGGCTTCGTGGTGCTGACCGGCGAGAATGGCGCGGGCAAGACCAATATCCTCGAGGCGATATCGATGCTGGGGCCCGGCCGGGGCTTGCGCGGCGCGGCGCTTAGCGAGATGGCGCGGCAGGACGGAGACGGCGGCTTCGCGGTCGCCGCCGAGCTGGCCGGGGACGTGCGGATCGGCACCGGGACAAGCGCGGGCGCGCCCGACCGGCGGCAGGTGCGGATCAACGGCGCGTCGGCGTCCGCCACCTCGCTCGGCGAATGGATCGCGCTGCTCTGGCTGACCCCGGCGATGGACCGGCTGTTCACCGAGGGCGCGGAGGCGCGGCGGCGCTTCCTCGACCGGCTCGTCTTCGCAACCGAGCCCGGCCATGCCCATCATGCCAGCCGCTATGACGCGGCGATGCGCGCGCGCAACAAGCTGCTGGCGCAGGAGGGGCGGCCCGACATCGCATGGCTCGACGCGCTCGAGGCCCAGCTTGCCGAGCATGGCAAGGCAGTGGCGGCCGCGCGCGCGCGGACCGTCGCCGCGCTGGCCGATCGCATCGCCGCCGAACCCGACGCCCCCTTCGCCCGCGCATCGCTGGCGATCGAAGGCTGGCTGCCCGGCGGAACCCCGCTGATCGACGAACTGCGCCAGGGCCGCGCCCGCGACGCCGCCGCCGGCCGCACCCTGGCGGGCCCGCACCGCCAGGACCTCGCCGTCACCCACGCCGCCAAGGGCCAGCCCGCGGCGCGGGCTTCGACCGGCGAACAGAAGGCGCTGCTGCTCGGCCTCGTCCTCGCCCATGCCGATCTGGTTGCCGAACGGCGCGGCCAGCGCCCGGTGCTGCTGATGGACGAGGTCGCCGCCCATCTCGATCCGGTCCGCCGCGCCGCCTTGTTCGACCGGCTCGCGCAGAGCGGCGGCCAGATCTGGCTGACCGGCACCGAACGCGCGCTGTTCAACGGCATCGCGGAGGCGACATGGCTGGCGGTCGAAGCCGGGCGGATCGAGCCTCGCTGACATAGGGCGAAGATCGCACGCTCCTGTTGCAACTCCGCACAATTCCGAAGCGCGGACGACTATCCCGCGCGGGGCGCAGTCCTTACAGCGGGGCGCCAACGTGCATATTTTAAAGCGGGTGTTGTGGTGCTTATCGACCGGATCGACCTATGGGCGGCGCGAGACGCGGAACGCATCGCGCTCGTCCACAATGGGGTGAAGACCAGCTACGGCGCCTTTCGTGTCGCAATTAGCGCGGCGATTGCGGCAGTCGCCAACGCGGAGCCACCACGCGGCACCGTTGCCGCGATAGCCATTGGCAACATGTTCCAGGCATGGCTCGCCGCGCTCGCCGTGCGCGCCGCCGGGCTGCACAGCATCGCGATCCGCGACGTCGGCCAGATCGCGGCGCTCGATATTCGCGACCTGTCCTGCATCGTCACCGTGCAGGGCGAGGACAGGATAGCGGCAAACGCGGCGCTGCCTCCCGGAATCCGGGTCATCGTCCTGCCCGGCGACGTCCACCGGCCAGCGGCGATGCCGGCCGATCGTGCGCCCGATCCGGCCCGCCGGATGGGCGGCCATATCCTGTGCACCTCGGGCACGACGGGCAGCTACAAGAAGGTGTTCGTCGATCCCGCCTTCGAAGCGGTTCGCAACGAATGCCGCGCCGCGGAACTCGGCATCACCCGCGACAGCGTGTTCAACGGGGTCAATTTCGGGCTGTGGACCGGCGCGGGCTATAAGCAGCCTTCGGCGCTATGGCATGTCGGCGGCGCGGTCATATTCGATCAGCGCCCCGACTTCATCGACCATGTCTTTGATCATGGCGTCAACGGCGCCTCGCTGCTGCCCGGCATGTACCGCCGGCTGCTGGCCTCGCCCGCACTCCCGCGCGGCGGCGCGGCGCGCACCGATCTGCAGCTCTTCGCCAGCTCGGGCTTCCTGCCGCTCGCGCTGGCCGAGGGGATCGTCCGCGACATCACCCCCCGGCTCGAAATATTGTACAGCGCGACCGAGCTGACCCGCACCCCGCTGCGCGCCACCTTCACCGGGAAGGACGATCTCGCCTGGCTCGCCGCCGCCGACAACGGCCTGGCCGAGGTGGTGCGCGAGGATGGCGCGCCCTGCGCCGCCGGGGAGGAAGGCTTTCTGCGCTTCGGCATCACCGAGCTCGACGCATCGGCCTATCTCGACAATGACGCGGCCAGCGCAACGGTGTTTCGGGCGGGCTGCTTCTATCCGGGCGACATGGCCGTCCGCCGCGCCGATGGCCGGATCCGCATTCTCGGCCGCGTATCCGACGTGATCAACCTGCGCGGCAACAAGGTCGCAGTCGCGCCGATCGAGCAGAGCCTGCAGCGGATGCTCGACGCCGAAGATGTGTGCCTGTTCGCCCATCTCGGCGAATCCGGCCGCGAGGAGATCCTCGTCGCGGTGCAGGCGGCAGCGCATGCCAGCCGGGCGACACTGGCCGCCGCCGCGGAGCGCTTTGCCGGCTATGACGTCAGATTTTCCTATTTCACCCATTTTCCGCGCAACGACACCGGCACCCAGAAGGTCCGTCGCGCCACGCTCAGGAATATGGTGATCGGCCGCACTCGCCAACTCGGCGCGTCCTGACCCTGCGGGTGTTCGCGCCCGCCCCGCAGCCGCCCCGGCCCGCCGCCCGTGCGACGATCTTCGCGAGCGCTTTTTCTTGGGTTTTATGACAGCCGCCGCTATAGGCTGGGCATGACGAACGAAACCGAGAATTCCCCCAACACAAACAGCTATGGCGCCGATTCGATCAAGGTCCTGAAAGGCCTCGACGCGGTGCGCAAACGCCCCGGCATGTATATCGGCGATACCGACGACGGATCGGGCCTCCACCATATGGTGTTCGAGGTGTCGGACAATGCGATCGACGAGGCGCTGGCCGGGCATTGCGACCGGATCATCATCACGCTGAACCCCGACGGATCGGTTTCGGTCGAGGATAATGGCCGCGGCATTCCGACCGGCATCCATGCCGAGGAAGGCGTCTCCGCCGCCGAGGTGATCATGACCCAGCTTCATGCGGGCGGGAAGTTCGACAACACCAACGACGCCAATGCCTACAAGGTGTCGGGCGGCCTGCACGGCGTCGGCGTGTCGGTGGTCAACGCGTTGTCGGACACGCTAGACCTCACCATCTGGCGCGACGGCGAAGAACATTACATGCAGTTCGCGCGCGGCGACGCGGTCGCCCCGCTGAAGGTGGTCGGTCCCGCCAACGGAAAGAAGGGTACCAAGGTCACCTTCCTGCCATCGCCCGAGACCTTCAAGATCACCGAGTTCGACTTCGAGAAGCTCGAGCACCGCTATCGCGAGCTTGCCTTCCTCAATTCGGGGGTCCGCCTGTTCCTGGCCGACGAGCGCCATGCCGAGCGCAAGGAGGTCGAGCTGTTCTATGAGGGCGGGATCGCCGCCTTCGTCAAATATCTCGACCGCACCAAGGTGCCGCTGATGCCCGAGCCGGTGGCGATCAACGGGCAGCGCGACGATGTCGGCATCGACGTCGCGCTCGAATGGAACGACAGCTATTATGAGCAGGTCCTCTGCTTCACCAACAATATCCCGCAGCGTGACGGCGGCACCCATCTCGCCGCGTTCCGCGCGGCGCTGACCCGCACCCTCAACAATTATGCCGACAAGTCGGGCATGTTGAAGAAGGAGAAGGTCACGCTGACCGGCGACGACATGCGCGAGGGGCTCACCGCGATCGTCTCGGTCAAGCTGCCCGATCCCAAATTCTCCTCACAGACCAAGGACAAGCTGGTCTCGTCCGAGGTGCGCCAGCCGCTCGAAAGCCTGATGGCCGACAAGCTGGCCGAATGGCTGGAGGAGAATCCCGCGCATGGCCGCGCGATCATCCAGAAGGTGATCGACGCCGCCGCCGCGCGCGAGGCCGCCAAGAAGGCGCGCGAGCTGACCCGGCGCAAGGGGGTGATGGACATCGCCTCGCTGCCCGGCAAGCTGGCTGACTGCCAGGAGCGCGACCCCAGCAAGTGCGAACTCTATCTGGTCGAGGGCGACTCGGCCGGCGGCTCCGCCAAGCAGGGGCGCGACCGCGTCTATCAGGCGATCCTGCCGCTCAAGGGCAAGATCCTGAACGTCGAGCGCGCGCGTTTCGACCGGATGCTCTCGTCGAAGGAAGTCGGCACGCTGATCCAGGCGATGGGCACCGGCATCGGCCGCGACGATTTCAACCTGGAAAAGCTGCGCTATCACAAGATCGTGATCATGACCGACGCCGACGTCGACGGCGCGCATATCCGCACGCTGCTGCTCACCTTCTTCTACCGGCACATGAAGCCGATCATCGAGAACGGCCATCTCTATATTGCCCAGCCGCCGCTCTATAAGGTGTCGAAGGGCCGCTCCGAGGTCTATCTGAAGGACGACGCCGCGCTCGACGAATATCTCGTCACCGCGGGCCTCGGCCTGATGATGCTCGAAGGGCCGGGCGGTTCGCGCTCGGGCGACGATCTGCGCCAGCTGGTCGACCATGCCCGCCGGATGCGCTCACTGATGCGCTTCGTGCCCAAGCGATACGATGCCGCGCTCGTCGAGGCGCTGGCGCTGACCGGCGCGCTCGACCCCCAGGCCGGCGACGAAGGCCATCGCGCCTCGGCCAAGGCGGTTGCCGCCTGGATGGGCCGGATCGATCCCGAGGCTGTGTGGTCGGGCGATCTGTCCGAGGATGGCGGCTATGACCTGCGCCGGCTGTGGCGCGGGGTGACCGACGTCCACCTGATCGATCCGGCCTTCATCCGCTCCGCCGAAGCGCGCAAGCTCCACGCCCTCGCCGCCGAGCAGGCCGAAAGCTATCAGCAGAGCGCCCGGCTCGTCACGCTGCGCAGCGCAGCGGCGGCCACCCCGTCCGATCAGGATGAGGACGAACCCGTTGCCGATACGCGCGGCACTGCGATCCACCAGCCTTCCCAACTGCTCGAGGCGATCCTGACGGCGGGCCGCAAGGGCATGTCGGTGCAGCGCTACAAGGGTCTGGGCGAGATGAACGCCGAGCAGCTATGGGAAACCACGCTCGACCCGGCCAACCGCGCGATGCTCCAGGTCGAGGTCGCACAGGCAGACGTGGCCGACGAGATCTTCACCCGCCTGATGGGCGATGTCGTTGAGCCGCGCCGCGAGTTCATCCAGGAGAATGCGCTGAGCGTTGCCAATCTCGACGTCTGATCCAATGTCGTCTGGCGCGACATCCGGCCTGCGCATCCTCGTCGATGCCGACGCCTGCCCGGTGAAGGATGAGATCTACAAGGTCGCCTGGCGGCACGAAGTGCCGGTGACGCTGGTGAGCAACCAGCATCTGCGCATCCCAGAGCATTCGCTGATCGGCAAGGTGGTCGTCGGCAGCGGCTTCGACGCCGCCGACGACTGGATCGCCGAGACGAGCGGGCCGGGGGCTATCGTGATCACCGCGGACATCCTGCTCGCCGACCGCTGCATCAAGGCGGGAGCGGCGGTGATCTCCCCCACCGGCAAGCCCTTCACCGCCAACTCGATCGGCGTGGCTGTCGCAACCCGGGCGATCATGGCCGATCTGCGAGCGGGCGCGGTAGGCGAGGGGATCGGCGGCCCCGCCCCGTTCAGCAAGGCGGACCGTTCACGCTTCCTTCAAGTGCTCGACGAAGCGGTGGTGAAGGGGCGGCGGGTTTTTCCAAAACCATGAATAGGCCGTCATGCTGAACTTGTTTCAGCATCCACTGGGCCGCTCGGGACGAGCCAGACGATGGTTCGGGCGTTGGCCGCAGGAGCCTCAAGGCATTCTCCCGCCTCCCGGTGAATGCTGAACCAAGTTCAGCATGACGGAGAGAGGGAATCCCTACTTCTTCTCCACGAACGCCTTGAGCCGGTTCAATTGACCGCCCATCACCTCGTCGACGACCGGCGCCATCGCCGCCCCGCCGCCGGGGATATAGCCGCCGACCGCATAGCTCTGGTTGATCTGGGTGCCGCCCGGCACCGGCTTCATCGTCCATTCGAGTGCGCCCGAGACGCCCATCGTCTGAAAGGGGCCGAGCGCGCCGCGCAGGCGCAGCACCTGCCCAGGCTGGACGAATATGACGCGCATATGCTCGACCTCACCCTTGCTCGCCGGCAGCGTCTCGCAGAAGCAGCCGCCGACCACGGGTTCGAGCCGGATATTGGCGCTGTCCTTCGACCAGCTATGCTCCGGGTTCCACCAGCGGCCCGGCGTCAGCAGCGCCGCCCAGACCTTTTCGGGCGGGGCAGCGATCACCAGCGTCGTGGCGACGTGGAAGCCTTCGGTCGCGGCGGCCTTGACCTCGGCCGCCGCCGGCGCGCCCAGCCCGAGCGCCAGCGCCCATATCATTCCGAACCGCCGCATCATCTTCCCCCTTTTCGCGCTTCAGCCCGGGCGCGTCAGGTCCATCGGGCCGAGATAATCGAGCTTGCCGATCGGCGCGCCCAGATGCCGCATGATTCCGTAGGCGGTGACGGCATGGAAGAAGAAATTGGGCAGGCCGAAATCGCGCACATAGCTCGCTCCGGTGAAGCGCAAGGTGATCGTCGGCAGCTTCAGAACGATCTCGACATCCTCGCGCCCGTCGATCGCCGACGGGGGAACGCTGTCGAGATAGGCGATCGTCCGATCGAGCCGATCCAGAAGTTCGGCGGCTCCACTCTCGGTGTCAGGCATCGACGGCGCCTCGCCGCCCGACAGCCGCGCCGCGAGATTCTTGGCGGCATCGCTGGCGGTCTGGATCTGGCGGGTCAGCGCGAACATATCGGGGGCGAGCCTGCCGTCCAGCCAGTCCGCTTCAGCCGTTCCTTGCGCCGCGAAATGATCGGCCGTCTTGGCCAGGCACCCCCGCAGATTGACCAGCGCGCGGCGCACGGGCGGGATCGCGGCGGTGTGGAGCGTGGTAGCGGTCATCATGCGTCCTTCATGATCGAAAGGCTCCCGATAGCAAACCGCCCGCTCCCCGCGAAGGGGAACGGGCGGCGCTTGCCACGGACTAGGGGGGTAGCGTCCGCGGCGGAAAGGACGATCAGCGGGCGATCAGCGCCACCGCCGAGATCTGGCCGGGATCGAAACCGAACTCGACCAGCCGGTTCTTGAGATCGGAGACGTCGGCACGGGCGCGCACCCGTCCGACGAAGCGGCGCAGCGTTTCCAGCCGGGGATCGGCCAGCGGCAGTTTCGGGCGGATGCCCGTGCTGCCCTCGATCCACCGGCTCAGCCAGCCGCGGCGCTCGATGGAGCCCGATTCCGCCTCGCGCATCGCCAGGCTCACGACCTTCCACTCGAGCGCCGAAAGGGTCGGCGTCGCGGCTTGGGTTGCGGAGCGGCTCTGCGCGGGCATCGTCATGACTTCCTCCAATGTCATCCTGCTTATCGGCTCAACCGAACAGCTTCGCTGTGATCTCGGCCACATGGCGGCCCTGGAATTTCGCACCTTCGATCTCGGTCGCACTGGGCTGGCGCGAACCGTCGCCGTCGGCGATCGTGGTCGCGCCATAAGGCGCGCCGCCCTTGACCTCGTCGACGCCCATCTGGCCCTGGAAGCTGTAGGGCAGGCCGACGATCGTCATGCCGAAATGGAGCAGGTTGGTGATGATCGAGAAGAGCGTGGTCTCCTGCCCGCCATGCTGGGTCGCCGACGCGGTGAAGGCCGCGCCGACCTTGCCGTTGAGCGCGCCGCTCGCCCACAGCCCGCCCGCGCCGTCGAGGAAGGCCGCCATCTGGCTCGACATCCGGCCGAAACGGGTGCCGGTGCCGACGATGATGGCGTCATAGTCGGCCAGTTCGGCGACGGTCGCGACCGGGGCCTTCTGATCGAGCTTGAAGTGATTCTTCTGGGCGATCTCCAGCGGCACCGTCTCGGGCACGCGCTTGACGTCGACCTGCGCCCCGGCGCTGCGCGCGCCTTCGGCAATGGCGTCGGCCATCGTCTCGATATGGCCGTAGGTCGAATAATAGAGGACGAGGATCTTGGACATGGTGGTTACTCCGATAGGCATTGACGGAAAGGACCGCCCCGAGCCTTGGCCCGGGGCGGAAAAGTTGACTTACGCCACGTCGACCAGGACGATTTCGGCCTCGTCGTTCGCGGTGATCCGGATCGTGTCGAGATCCGAGATCGCGACCCCGTCACGCGGGTTGACCGCGACGCCATTGACCTCGATGCGGCCGCGCGTCGGCACCAGATAGGCCTTGCGGTCGCGGCCGATCGGCTGATCGACACTCTCTCCGGCGTTCAGCGTCGCGCCCAGCACCCGGGCATTGGCCCGGATCGGCAGCGCATCGCCATCGCCCTTGATCCCGCTCGCCAGGGTGACGAAACGGCCGGCGCGGTCGCCCTTGGGGAAGGGCCGGGCACCCCAGCTGGGCTTTTCGCCCTGCTTGTCGGGGATGATCCAGATCTGGAAGAGGGTGGTTTCGATATCCTCCTCATTCTTCTCCGAATGGACGATGCCGGTGCCCGCCGACATCACCTGGACGTCGCCCGCCTCGGTGCGGCCTTCATTGCCCAGGCTGTCACGATGGGTGATCGCGCCGCTGCGGACATAGGTGATGATCTCCATGTCGTTGTGCGGATGCGGCGCAAAGCCGGTGTGCGGGGCGATCGCGTCGTCGTTCCAGACACGCAGCGCGCCCCAATGGACCCGGGCCGGATCGCGATAATCGGCGAAGGAGAAATGATGTTTGGCGTTGAGCCAGCCATGGTTGGCGCCGCCGAGCGTGGAAAAGGGACGGACTTCGATCATCTCAGTTGCTCCTTGCTTGCCGCCGCAGCGGCCGTTGGGAGCAATCTAGGCTTGCACGCCGGCAAATAAATGGAGATGATCGAAACCTATCGTTTCCAAAAATGGCGGCATTCCGATGGCGCATCTTCCCGATTTCGAAGCTTGGGCGATCTTCGCGAAGGTCGCCGAGCTGGGCAGCTTTTCCGCTGCCGCCGACGAGCTGGCGCTGTCCAAGGCCACCATCTCGAAGGCGGTGTCGCGGCTCGAACAGCGCCTCGCCGCGCCGCTCTTCCACCGCAGCTCGCGCAAATTGTCGCTCACCGACAGTGGCCAGGTCGCCCGCGAGCGCGCCGCCCAGCTGCTCGCCGATGGCGAGGCGATCGAAGACGCGATCTCCGAACGCGGCGCCGCACCGCGCGGCCTGGTCCGGCTGGCCGCGCCGATGTCGTTCGGCATCGCCCATCTCGGGCCGATCCTGCCACTTTTCCACCAGGCCTATCCGGACGTATCGGTCGAGGTTCATCTGTCCGACGAGCGGATCGACCTGATCGAGCAGGGCTTCGACATCGCTCTGCGGATCGGGGAACTCGAGGATTCGGCGCTGAAGGCGCGCCGGCTGTTCCCAGTGCGGCTGCCGCTGGTCGGCGCGCCGGCGCTGTTCGACCGGCTGGGCCGGCCCGAGCATCCGCAGGACCTCGCCCGCTATCCCGCCTTTCTCTACACCCACACCCGCACTGCGGGACGCTGGTATTTCCGCCATGCCGAACAGGGTGAGGTCGCGGTCGAGGTCAAAGGCCCGATACGCAGCAACAATGCCGATGTGCTCCTCGACGCGCTGATCGCCGGAACCGGCATTTCGCCGCTGCCCGATTTCCTCGCCTGGCGCTGCCTCGCCGACGGGCGGCTGGAGGAGGTGCTACCCGACTGGACCGCCAACGCCAACCGCGCGCTCTATGTCGTCACCCCGCCGACCGCGATGCGGCCCGCGCGAGTGAAGGTGCTGATCGACTTCCTCGCCGCCGCCTTCCTCAAGCCGCCGTGGATGACGGCGTGATCGTCGACGAGAGCGTAGCGGTTCGCCGCAAAGCTGGCTAAGAGGCGGCCAGTCCCAGCATCCGGAAGCCATTATGACCGATACTCTCCCTGACCGTCTCTCGATCAACCCGGCCAGCCCGCATTTCAACGGCGAGCTGCTCGAGCGCGGCATCGGCATCAAGTTCAAGGGTGTCGAAAAGACCAATGTCGAGGAATATTGCATCAGCGAGGGCTGGATCCGCGTCTCGGTGGGCAACACCCGCGATCGCAAGGGCAATCCGCTGACGATCAAGCTGAGCGGGCCGGTCGAGCCCTATCTGAAGGACGCCGCCGAGAGCACCGAAGGATAATAGCCGATGGCGTTCCGCATCGCATCGGACCGCCTGACCGCCGAGATCTCGCCCGATGGCGCCGAGCTCCGGCGGCTGACAGATGGCGCCGGCCGCGACTGGCTGTGGGACGGCGATCCCGCCTTCTGGGCGGGGCGCGCACCGGTGCTCTTCCCGATCGTCGGGACGCTGCGCGACGACCAATTCCGCTGGCAGGGGCGCGACTATCACCTGCCGCGCCACGGCTTCGCCCGCCGCCGAACCTTTACGCTGGTCGAGCAGGGCGGTGACGGCGTGATCCTTCGCCTGGAATCGGACGACGAGACCCGCGCCGCCTGGCCATTCGACTTCACCCTCGACATGATCTTCACGGTGCGCGGCGCAACGCTGACGATGACCGGGCGGATCGCCAATCACAGCGACGGGCCGATGCCCACGAGCTTCGGCTTCCACCCCGCGCTGCGCTGGCCGCTGCCGGGTACGCCCGGCAAGGCGGGGCACAGCATCCGCTTCGCCAAGGCCGAGCCCGCGCCGATCCGCCGCCTGGGCGGTGACGGGCTGCTCGACCCTGCGCCACGCCCGACTCCGGTAGAAGGCGATATTCTCCGCCTCGACGACACGCTGTTCGCCGAGGACGCACTGATATTCGATCGCCTGGAGAGCCGCGCGCTGACCTATCAGGGTCCCGGCGGTGCGCGTGTAGCGGTCGATTTCGAGGGGATGCCGTATCTGGGCCTGTGGATGAAGCCGGGCGCTGGCTATCTGTGTATCGAGCCTTGGCAGGGTTTTTCCGACCCGGCCGGCTTCGAAGGCTCACTCGACGAGAAGCAAGGCATGGTGACGATCGCGCCCGGGGTGAGCCGCAGCTTCACGATGGCGATCACGATCGGATGATCGAAAAGGCCGGCGGTTCCGCGACCGCCGGCCTCGTGCGGATCAGGCCGCCTTGGCCTTGCCCTTGAGCTTGGGCAGTAGGCCGCCGCTCCGATCGTTGGCGGGTGCGCCGATCTCGATCCGGCGCGGCTTCATCGCCTCGGGGATTTCGCGTTTCAGCGCGATCGTCAGCAGGCCATTGTCGAACCGTGCCGACTGCACCTCGATGAAGTCCGCCAGCTGGAAGCGCCGTTCGAACGCCCGGTTGGCGATGCCGCGATGGAGATAGCGGCCCTGATCGGACCCCGCCTCGTCCGCCTTGCAGCCGCTGACGAGCAGCTGGTTCTGCTGCGCGGTGATCTCGATCTCGTCGGGGCGGAAGCCCGCGACCGCCAGGGTGATGCGATAGCTGTCCTCGCTCACCTTTTCGAGATCATAAGGCGGAAAGCCATCGCCGAGATCGGTGCGGACGCCGGTTTCGAGCATGTCGAACAAGCGGTCGAAGCCGACCGTCGAACGGCGATAGGGGGAAAAGTCAAAATTGGTCCTCATATCCAAATCCTCTTCTGAGCAATCTGAGCATGAGAAACGCCGGAAAGAGCCGGCGCTCTCTCGTTCCCGCCGGGCCCTTTGCGGCGCCCGGCGCTGGACGAGATAGTTTCGGCCGCGATGGCTTCAAGACCCCAAAAAAAACCTGTGCGAGAATTTTTGTCGTATCGGACCAATGGCTTGAGGGTCTTGACGCCGCGCGACGCTATCCCAAAATCAGCGTCGGGCGAATCCGCCCATGGAAAGGAGTGACTGGAAGAAAGGAGGCAAGCAGCCATGTCCCTCTCCCATTTCCGACATCCGTTCGACATCGCCAAACATCCGACGCTCGAGCCCGAGGTCAAGCGCGCCATCCTGGCGTCATGGGCCTCCGACGCCGCCGCGGTCAGGAACAAGCCCCATCTCCGCAAACCCAGGGCCGCCGGCCGCGCCGTCCCCGTCGACGACGTGCTGTCGGCGTTCAAATCGCTCGATCAGTGACAGCGGGGGCCGGCATGTCGAACCGTTTCTTCACCTATCTCGAACGCGAGCATTCCCGGCTCGAAGCGCTGATCGCCGCGGAAAGCAGGCGGCCGCGGCCGGACGATCTCGAAATCACCCGGCTCAAGAAACAGAAGCTGATGGTCAGGGACCAGCTCGATCGCTGGCGGCAGGACGCGCGCGAAACGGCAGGGGCCTGATGCGCAACGGCCCGGCGCTCCTCCAGAAACGCCGGGCCGACGCCACGCACAAGATTGGGGGCGATTCCCCTGCGCCCCCATAAGCCGACGCAACCACTCGAACGCCATGCAACGTCGGAGGCCCGGATAATATGGTTAACGGGGCGTCGCAGTGATGCGCGTCACAGCTTCTGAAAAGGCGCAGGCGGCAGGTTACGCGGCGGACCCGCTCCGCCTTGACCTTGACGCGGCCCGCCACCACATTTCGGGCCATGGACAAGCTAGATCTCACCGATGCCGAATGGCGCGCCCGGCTGACCCCGGAACAATATCATGTGCTGCGCCAGGCGGGCACCGAGCGCGCCTTCACCGGCAAATATTGGAACAATCATGAGGATGGCAGCTATCACTGCGCCGGTTGCGGAACGCAGCTGTTCGCCAGCGACAGCAAATATGACTCGGGCTGCGGCTGGCCCAGCTTCACCGCGCCGGCCGACGAGGCGATGGTGACCGAGCATCGCGACGCCAGCCACGGCATGATCCGTACCGAAGTCCGCTGCGCCAAGTGCGAGGGGCATCTGGGCCATGTCTTTCCTGACGGGCCTGGGCCGACGGGGCTGCGCTACTGCATCAATTCCGCATCGATTGACTTCGATAAGGAGTGAAGTTTGTAGGGAAGCCGCCCGCCTCTCTTCGTCATGCTGAACTTGTTTCAGCATGACGATAGGGGAAAGGACAGTCCGGACCCACAAGGTCCGCAAGCGCGAACGCGCGCCCGAGCTTATGCGAGGATAGCCAAGGTCGCGGATGCGACCGCTGGCGCTTGAGGCCCGCTAAAAACATGGCGCACCGCTTGGCAGCGATCGGGATAGCTTGTAAGTCGGCGGTCTCAGATGCCGACGGCCAAACCCTCTCCGGAAAAGACTAAGCGCATGGGCTGGCTCAGGACCCTGGCGAAATTCACGCTGTTCGCGACGCTGGCCGGTCTCGGTGCACTGATCGTCGCGGTGCTGATCGCGATGGCATCGCTGCCAAGTTTCGAGGAATTGAAGTCGAGCCCCAACGGCCAGATGGTGCGCGTCCGCGCCGCCGACGGGTCAGTGATCGTCTCGCTGGGCCCGAGCTATGGCGACTGGCTGCCGTCGCAGCAGATTCCGGAGAATATGAAGAAGGCGATGGTCGCGGTCGAGGACCGGCGCTTCTACATGCATCCCGGCATCGATCCCATCGGTATGGGGCGCGCCGCCTGGGTCGCGTGGCAGCGCAAGGGCGAGGGCCGCCGCCTGCAGGGCGCGTCGACGATCACCCAGCAGCTGGCGCGCAACATCTTCCTGACCAACGCCTACAGCTTCGGCCGTAAATTCCGCGAGGTGATCCTGGCGCTGGCGATGGAGCGCAAATTCTCCAAGCAGCAGATCCTCGAACTCTATCTCAACCGCGTCTATTTCGGCGGCGGCGCCTATGGCATCGATGCTGCCAGCCGCAAATTCTTTGACCATGGCGCGGCGACGCTCAATCTGGGCGAGAGCGCGATCATCGCGGGTCTGGTGAAAGCCCCGTCGCATTATTCGCCGACCGCCGACCGCCAGGCCGCGATCGACCGCGCGAAGGTCGTTCTCGAGGTGATGCAGGACGCCGGCGCGCTCACCCCCTCGGAGGCCGGGGCGGTCGACCTCGACAAGGTCAACCTCGCCCCCGAGCGCGATCAGAATGCGGTGCGCTATTTCACCGACTGGGCGCTTGCCCAGCTCGACGAGGTCGTCGACGAGCAGGTCGAACCGATCGACGTGTGGACCACGATCGACCCGGTGATGCAGAAAGCCGCCGACGCCGCGATCCGCGCCAATGCGCCCGATGGGGCGCAAGGCGCGCTGGTCGCGCTCGACCGCGACGGCGCGGTGCGCGCGATGGTCGGCGGCCGCGACTATGTCTCGTCGATCTACAACCGCGCGACCCAGGCCGAGCGCCAGCCCGGATCGTCGTTCAAGCTGTTCGTCTATCTGGCGGCGATGGAAGCGGGGATGAAGCCCGACACGCCGGTGACCGACGAGCCGGTCGATATCGACGGCTGGAGCCCGCGCAACAGCAACCGCGAATATGCGGGCGCGATCGACGTGCGTACCGCCTTCGCCTTTTCGATCAACACCGTCGCCGCCAAGATCGGCCAGCAGGTCGGCTTCGACACCATCGCCGACATGGCGCATCGCTTCGGCATCGGCAGCAAGCTCAATACCCACCCGTCGATGGTGCTCGGCACCTCCGACGTCCGCCTGATCGACATGACCCGCGCCTTCGCGGCGGTCGCGCGCAAGGGCATCGCGGTGGTGCCCTATGGCATCGTCAAGGTGACGACCGGCAAGGGCGACCTGCTCTACGAACATCGCAACGACGACAATCGCGTGCTGGTCGCGCCCTGGGTCGCCGCCGAGGTGACCGACCTGCTCCAGACCGCGGTCAACACCGGCACGGCGCGGGCCGCGCAGATCGGCCGCCCGGTCGCCGGCAAGACCGGCACGACCTCGTCGAACAAGGACGGCTGGTTCCTCGGCTTCTCCAGCGGGATCACCACCGGCGTGTGGATGGGGCGCGACGATGCCAAGACCGTCGCCGGCCTGCAAGGCGGCCGCGCGCCCGCGCGCGCCTTTGCGCAGTTCATGAAGGTCGCGGTGGCCAAGCGCCCCGTCGAGCAGTTCGAGACCGCGGTCACCCTGCCCGAATTCATGATCGAGCCCGACGACGAGGCCTATGGTCTGCCCGACGATGGCTTCGTCGACCCCAACGGCCTGCCGATCGAGGATGGCAGCGAGCCGCCCGCCGATCCCGGCGACGGCTTCGAACCGCAAGCCGCGCCGCCGGCCGCCGCCCGCGCGCCGCAACCCGCGACGCCCCCGGCCGTGCGCCAGCCAGCTCCTGCTGCCCAGCCGCGCACGTCGCTCGGTTCGGATTTCCTGAGCGGGGTCGACCCGCAGAAACCACGCAAACCTTCCAATTAGCTCTTTCCCGCTCATCCTGAGGAGCCACTGAGCTTGTCGAAGTGGCGTCTCGAAGGATCGGTGCGTCCTTCGATGCGGTCTTCGCCTTCGCTCAGCCCTTACTCAGGATGAGCGGAAGGGTGATCCTACGACTCGCGCCCCAGCCAGTAGAGATGCCGCCCATGCTCGCGCAGCCAGTTGCGTTCGGGCAGCGGATCACGGCCGAGCAGCCGTTCGACGGCGATGTGGAATTCGCGGCTATGGTCCATGTGCAGCCGGTGGGCGACCTCATGCGCGACCGTCGCTTCGAGCACTTCGGGCGGGGCAAGGATCAGCCGCCAGCTATAGCGTATGTCGCCATTGGCCGAGCAACTGCCCCAGCGCGCGCGTGGATCGCCGACCGTCACCCGGCCGATCGTGACCCCCGCCAGCGCGGCGAAGCGCATCGTCTCCGCCTCCAGCCGCTCGAGCGCCTGCTTGCGCAGCCAGCGCGTCACCCGCGCGGCGAGCAGGTCGGCGGGTTGGGGGACGATCAGCCGCCCGTCCACGCGCCGCACGATACGCCCCTGGTCGTTGAGCTCGATGCGCAGCGGCTCACCCGCCACCTCGATCGTCATGCCGTCGGCGATCGGCCGGGCGTCGGGCAGCGCGTCGAGCGCAGCCTCGATCCAGCCGCGCTTGCTTTCGACCCATTTGAGCGCGGCCCGCAGCGAGGCGCGGCTCGGCATCACCAGCCGCACCCCGCCGTCGCGCGGATCGACGCTGAGCCGCATCCGCCGCGCCTGCGCCATGCGCCGGACGATCAGCGGCCGGCTGCGCCCGCCCGCTTCGAACACGAGTTCGGTTTCGGCAGCAGGTTTGGTTCTGCGGAAAAGCATGGTGAGAAGCATACCCCTAACCGCTCATCCTGAGGAGGGGCTGAACGAAGGTGAAGACCCGTCTCGAAGGACCGATCGTCCTTCGAGACGCCGCTTCGACAAGCTCAGCGGCTCCTCAGGATGAGCGGACACAATGATAGCAGCGGCCTATATATCACGATCGACGAGATGATGTTCTAGATCGCCTGCATCGTCCTCCGAAACCGTCCAGCCACGCACCGAAACTCCGGCGCGATGGACCGAGTCGGGATCGCCGGTCTTCAGCGGATGCCAGTCGGGCAGGGGCTTGCCCTCATCGAGTAGCCGGTAGGCGCAGGTCGAGGGCAGCCAGTCGATCTCGGCCAGCACCTTGGGCGTCAGCCGCACGCATTCGGGGACGAAGGTGCGGCGATGCTTGTAATCCTTGCACAGCCCGGTGCGGCGATCGAGCAGGCGGCAGGCGACGTTGGTCGCCATCAGCTCGCCGGTCTCCTCGTCCTCCAGCTTGTGCAGACAGCATTTGCCGCAGCCGTCGCACAGCGACTCCCATTCGGCCCGGCTCATCTGGTCGAGGCGCTTGGTTTCCCAGAAAGGGCGCTGTTCGGTCATCGGGCAGATCATACTCTACTATCCAGCGTCATGCTGAAGTTGTTTCAGCATCCACTTTCTCCGTCATCCCGGACTTGATCCGGGATCCCGCTTCTTCCTCCATCGGCGACAAGAAAAGCTGGATCCCGGATCAAGTCCGGGATGACGATATCGCTTACCGCACCCAGCGCTCGATATCCGCCGCCGCCGCGTCGGCGCCCTTGTCCTGGGTGATCAGCGCGAGCGGCTCGCCCTTGGGGCCGAACAGCATCGCCTGGCGGGCATGATCGACCAAATAGCTGCCGTCGGGCCGGGGCGGCTGTTTCGCATAATAGATCGCGAACTGCTTGGCGACGGCGGAGATCTCCGCTTCGGTTCCCGTCAGGCCGATCAGCTTGGGATGGAAGGCGCTGACGAACTGCTTGAGCGCGGCCGGGGTATCGCGCGCGGGATCGACGGTGATGAAGATCGGCTGGATCTTCGCCGCCAGCGCAGGATCGTCCTTCTCGACCTTGCGATAGCCTTTCATCAGATTCTGGACATCGACCGGACAGACATCCGGGCACCAGGTATAGCCGAAATAGATTAGCCGATATTTGCCGGCGAAGGCGCTGTCGCTGACCTTGCGGCCGTCCTGGTCGGTCAAGGTGAAGGGGCCGCCGATCTTGCTGCCCGCCAGCGGCGGGGTTTCGGCTGTGCCGCCGCCGCAGCCAGAGAGCGCGAGCGGCGACAGGGCGATCGACAGCGAAGCCGCGATGGCGGCCCAGCGGCGGGGAAGGCGCGGATTGTTCATGGTGCGGCCAGCCATGCTTTGCTATTGCCGCCCATGCAAGGGCGTTTCAGAACAGGGACATGACAGGCAAGATGGTTCGCCGCCACATCATTATCGCCGCCGCCGCGCTGGCGGTCGCCGCCACTCCGGCCATGGCGCAGTTCTCCGACAGCTATAATTTCCTCAACGCGGTCCGCCAGGCGGATGGCGAAAAGGCGACCAAGGCGTTGCAGGGCAATGGATCGACGCTGATCAACACCCGCGACTATTCGACCGGCGAGACCGCGCTGATGATCACGATCAAGCGCCGCGACCTGACCTGGTCTAGCTTCCTGCTCGGCAAGGGCGCGAACCCCAATGCCCGCGATACGCAGGGCAACGGCCCGCTGCACGTGGCGGCGCTGCTCGGCTTCGCGGAGGGCGCCGAACTGCTGCTCGGCCAGAAGGCGAACGTCAACCTCGCCAACAACAGCGGCGAGACCCCGCTGATCATCGCCGTCCAGCAGCGCAACGTGCCGATGGTCCGGCTGCTGCTCAACAATGGCGCGGACCC
This sequence comes from Sphingomonas sp. Root710, assembly GCF_001429065.1. Lineage (GTDB taxonomy): Bacteria > Pseudomonadota > Alphaproteobacteria > Sphingomonadales > Sphingomonadaceae > Rhizorhabdus. The sequence continues at coordinate 279,016 of NZ_LMIB01000016.1, read as the reverse complement.
CAAGCTGGCCGACCGGATCGCCGGCAAGTCGGCACGCGACTATGCGGCGGACGACCCGCGCGGCGCGGCGGTGCTCAAGATCATCAACGACGCCCCGGCCGTTACGAAGCCCAAGCCCAAGATGTCCGGACCGGGGCTCTAGGCCCGTTATTTCGGACGCGAGCGCTCGGTCAGGGTCGTGAGGGTGTCAGCAAACCGCCCCTCGGCTTCAGCGTTGCGCAGGAACTTGACCCGCTCGACCGCGATCTCCTGCGGCGTTGGCACCTGCGCGAATAAGGCCATCACCTCGTCGATATAATCGTCGAGCGGCATATAGCCGTCGCGGGTCTCCTGGCCCGGGGTCAGGCCGGTCTGCACCCCCGGCGGCACCAGTTCGATCACTTCGACCTTGCCGCGCAGCTGCTCGCGCAACGACAGGCTGTAGCTGTGGATCGCGGCCTTGGTGGCCGAATAGGTCGGCGCGAACACCAGCGGCACGAAGGCGAGACCCGAGGATACGGTGACGATCGCCGCGTCGGGGCGGCCTGCCAGATGATCGACCAGCGCGTCGATCAGCCGGATCGGCCCGAGCAGATTGGTGAGGATCGTCGCGGCAGCATCGGTGAGGTCGCGCGGCGCGTCCAGCGCTTCGCTGCGCATGATCCCGGCGTTGTTCACGACGACATTGAGATCGGGATGGTCGGCGACGATGCGCGCGGCGACATGTCCGATATCGGCCGCGTCCTCCATGTCCAGTTCGACCGCCACCATGTCGGCGCGATCCCCGATCGTCTCGTCGAGCGCGGCGCGCCGGCGCCCCGCGACGATGACCTTGTTGCCCTGGTCGTGCCAGCGCTGCGCCAGCGCCCGGCCGATGCCCGAACCGCCGCCGGTGATGAGAATGGTGTTGCCGCTGGTCTTCATGTCGTCCTCTCGCAAGCCGGAACGCATCCCATGTAGGATGCGCTTTTCGATCGGAAAGACGTCGCCGATTTCAGGGGGCTAGACGCAGCTCTCCGGAAAGGGATCGAGATCGCCCCACAGCCGCCGCGCCGCGCGGCGCGCGAAGCGCAGCGTCTCGGCCTTGCGGCGCGCGCCCGACAGCGGGCGATGCTGCGGCTCGCGCAGGATCGCCGCATCATAGCGATCGGCGACGATCAGGCCGCAGCAGTCGGGGCGGAAGGGATCGGTCTCGAACGGCGACAGATCGAAGCCGCCGGGCACCGCCCAGAAGAAACGATCGCAAAAATCGAGATAGTCCGGCCATTTGCCATCGCCGAGCAGATCGGCGCGCGACACCTTGATCTCGACGATGGTGATGCAGCCCCTGGCGTCGATCGCCATGATGTCGGCGCGGCGGCCATTGCCCAGTGGCACCTCCGGCAGCGGCGTCATCTCCGCCCGCAGGAACAGCCGCGCCACACCCCGCGCGACATCGGCGGCGATCATCGGTTCGAACGAGTCAGAGGCGGTGGCCATGAGGCGACGATAGAACAAGACGGGAACGGTTTCAATTCCTCCCCAGGACGCGGAAGATCAGAGGAGCAGCTCGGCTGCGATCCGCCCTGCTTCGGGATGATCGACCTCGACCACCCACAAGTCGGGGTCCGATCTCCGCCGTCGCGCGACATAATCGCCAGCGACACCCGGCTCGTTCGGTTCGGCGGGACCGACCCGCTCCAGGCCATGACCACCTTCGAAGCGCCACACTCGTTCGACGATGCCGTTCAGCACACCGCGATCAGCGAGCAGCAGCAGCATCGCTCCGGCGATCGCATCGCCCCTGTTGATCACCATCGCCGAGCCGCCTTCGGCCTCGATGCGTCGAATCAAAGCTGAGACGAGCAGCCCCGATGCGGGCCGGGGCTCGGTCATCCCCGCGCGTATCCCGCGAGGCTCGCGAGCGGAATCCGCGAGCGCATGAAGGTGCCGGTACCGCGCGCGACCTCCTCGCCTTCAGAGTCTATCAACCGCGCGTCGGCGACGAGAACGCGCCGGCGGCCGTTGACCCAGCGGCCCTCGGCGGTGACCGGTCCGGCAGGCAGCGGCCGGGTCAGCAGCAGGTTGAAGGCTGTGGTGAGCAAGAAGAAATCATTCACCAGGCTGTTCGCCGCATAGAAGGCAGCATCGTCGAGCATCTTGAAATAGGTGGTACCATGCGCCGCCCCCGCCGCGTGGAAATGCTCGGGCTCGATCAGGAAGCTGATCCGCGACGTGCCTTCGCCGGTGATCTCCAGCCGCGACGGGAACATCGCGTTGATCGGTGCTGCGGCGTAGAGCGACTCGAGGGCGCGGAAATGCGCCTCGGCGCCCGAAGGCGCATGCCCGGCGAGAGCGTCGCCGCTCACGCGTCAGGCGGCGTGGCGGGCCTCGCCGGTGGCGAACAGCGCATAGAGCGCGTCGTCCGATCCGGCGCCGCGCAGCTTGGCGACGAAGGCCTTGTCGCGCATCCGCCGGCTTACCCGGGCAAGCGCCTTGAGATGCTCGACCCCGGCGTCGGCCGGCGACAGCAGCAGGAAGACGAGATCGACCGGCAGGTCGTCGATCGCCGCGAAGTCGATCGGCTGGGCGAGTCGCGCGAACAGGCCGACGACTCGGTCGAGCCCCTCGATCTTGCCATGGGGGATGGCGATGCCGCCGCCAAAGCCGGTCGAGCCCAGCCGCTCACGTTCGACCAGCCGGTCGACGATCATGCGCGCATCGGTCTCCACCAGCTTCGAGGCGATCCCGCCAAGCTGCTGGAACAGCGCCTTTTTGTTCGGAACGGCGAGGGCGGCCTGCACCGCCTGAGGCGACAGCAGGTCACCCAGGTCGTCCATCGATTTGCTGTCAGTCATTCGACGGGATTCTTTATTCCTATTCAGGCGACCCGGCTCGGCTCCACCCAGCCGATCGTGCCGTCGGTGCGCCGATACACCATATTGAAGGCGCCGGTACCAGAATTTCGGAAAAGAAGCGCGGTCGTATTTCTGAGGTCGAGCATCATCACCGCATCGGACACGCTGGCGTCGGGCACGTCGACCCGAGTCTCGGCGACGATCACAGGTGCGTCGCCATCGACGACCTCCTCGTCGCGGGGCGCTTCGAACACCGTATAGCCGGCATTGTCGTCGATCGCTTCGAGCGCAGGGGCTGCCGCCTGCGCGCCGTTGCGCGACTTCAGCCGGTTCATGTAGCGGCGCAGCTGGGTCTCGATCCGGTCGGCGGCCTGATCGAAGCTGGGGTGCGCGTCCATGGCATGGCCGCTGCCCTTCAGGATCACGCCGTGCATGACATGGGCGACGATGTCGCAGGAAAAGCCGTTGCCGTGCTGGCCGCGGCCGAAAGTGACGTGCGCGGAGAGACTTCGTGAGAAATATTTGTCCGCGATCGCGTGGAGCCGTTCCTCGACATGGGTCCGGAGCGCGTCGCCCGTATTTACCTGATGTCCCGAAACACGAATTTCCATAGCTCTTCTCCACTCTTGATCCGGCGAAGGTGCGACTCCGTGAAGGAGGGCGCCATCCGCACAAACACGGATAATTTTCTCAGCCCGCGGCACCCTCCATCCAGAGCGGCGCGTCGAGCTTCTCAACAAAGGCCTTGTGTCTCTCCAGTTCCTCCTCGCTTGCGAAATGGGGGCGGATTGCCCGGATGATGCGGGTGGCTGCAACCAGCGTCGGGGCTGCGACGATGATCGTCTCCTCGACGGTCGCCTCGCCGATCGACAGGCCGATCTGTCGGCCGCCGGTCAGTTCGACATAGACCTGCGCGGTCAGCTGGGCATCGAGCAGCGCGCCATGCTTGACGCGGTGGCTGCGGTCGATGCCGTAGCGGGTACATAGCGCATCAAGGCTGTGCTTGGCCCCCGGATGCGCCTTGCGCGCCAGCGCCAGCGTGTCGACCATCCGGCCGAGATCGACATGCGGATGGCCGCAGGCGGCGAGCTCCCAGTTGAGGAAGCCGAAGTCGAAGCTGGCATTGTGCGCGACGAGCGGGCTGTCGCCGATGAATTCGAGCAGTTCGTGCACCTTGTGCGCAAACAGCGGCTTGTCGCTGAGGAAGCGGTCCGACAGGCCGTGGACCTGTTCGGCCTCGATCGGCATCGCCCGTTCGGGATTGAAATAGCAGTGGAAGACCTGACCGGTCTCGACCCGGTTGAGCAGTTCGACGCAGCCTATCTCGACCAGCCTGTCGCCCGTCGCGGGGTTCAGGCCGGTGGTTTCGGTGTCGAAAACGATTTCACGCATGCCGGCAATATCGGACTCCATGCGCGCGGAGGCAAGAGACGAGATGACGGACGGCGGCGCGGGTGCGTCCGATCGAGCCGCCATTGTCGATCACGAAGTCGGCGCGGGCGCGCTTGACATGGTCGGGGGTCTGCAGCGACCGGATATGGTGCAATTTCAACGGGTTCATGCCGGGTCTTGCCAACACGCGGCGCGCCTGTTTCCACGCGGGGGCGGAGACGACGGCGACCGCATCGACCTGCCGCCAGCCCTTCTTCTCGAACAGCAGCGGGATATCGAGCACCACCAGCTTGTGGGCGCGGTGCCTTTGCAGGAATCGATAGCGCGACTCGGCCACCGCAGGATGGACGATGCGCTCGAGTCGATGCAGTGCGGCGCGGTCGCCGAGCACGACCTTGCCGAGCACCGCCCGATCGATTCCGTGCGGCCCCGAGGTTCCGGGAAACGCCGCCTCGATCGCCGCGACCAGCCGGCCGCCCCGCCCCTGGAGGCGGTGGACTTCGGCATCGGCGTCGAACACCGGCACCCCGGCGCGCGCGAACATCTTCGCGACGGTCGACTTGCCCATGCCGATCGATCCGGTGAGGCCGAGGATGATCATCGCCGCGCGATCATCCGGTGAGCTTTGCCCGCAGCTCCGCGTCGCGGCCGCGCGGGGCGGGAACGCCGAAAAAGCGTTCGAACGCCGCCGCGGCCTGGCCGATCAGCATGTGGAGCCCGTCGATCGCACGCAGACCCCGCGCCCGCGCCTCGGCGAGCAGCGGGGTCTCGAGCGGGGCGTAGACGATGTCGTAGACCACGGCGTTGGGCGGAACATGCGTGAAATCGAGCAGCAGCGGCGGCTGCCCGGTCATGCCCAGCGAGGTGGTGTTGACGACGAGATCGAGCAACCCTTCGCGATCGTCGAACGGAAAGTCGGTCGGGGTGGCGAACAGGTCGAGCGGCGCGACCAGCCGGTCGTCGGGCTCGAAACTCTCGCGCAGCGCGCGCGCCTGATCGAGGTTGCGGGCGATGATGACGTTGGTGAAGCCGTGGTCGTGGAGCGCGAGCGCGACCGCCTTGGCCGCGCCGCCGGCGCCGATGATCCGCGCCATCCGGAACAGGTGGGTTTGCCGCAGCAGCGGCTGCAACGGTTCAAGAAAGCCACTATAATCCGTGTTATAGCCGGTGAGCTTGCCATCTTCGGGCACCACCGTGTTGACCGCGCCGATCCGCTCCGCCGCCGGATCGATCCGGTCGAGCAGCGCCATCACCGCCCGCTTGTGCGGAATCGTGACATTGCAGCCGCGCCATGAAGGGTTTCTACGGCGTTCCTCGAAAAAGCTGGCAAGATCTTCAGGCTTCACATGAGAAGCTCGATAATCCGCTTTGATTCCAGCCTGTTCCAGCCAGAATTTGTGGATCATCGGCGATTTGGACTGGGCGATCGGATCGCCGATCACCTCGGCAAATGGCAGTTCGCTCATGTCGGCAGCACTCCCCTGATCCGCAGATAGTCGAGCAGGGGCAGGAGGGGCAGGCCCAAAATGGTGAACTGGCTGCCTTCCACCTTGGCGAAAAGCTGCGCGCCCGGGCCTTCGATGCGGTAGCCGCCGACACAACCGCCGACCGCCGGCCATTCCTGGTCGAGATAGGCATCGATGAAGGCGTCGCTCAACGGGCGGACGTGCAGGCGCGCGACGTCGACATGCCGCCACACGGCTGCGCCGCCCTCGCAGATCACCGCAGCGCTGTAGAGGCTATGGCGCTTGCCCGCGATCAGGCGGAGCAGATCGCGCTGCTCTTCCCGGCTCTCCGCCTTGTCGAGCATCGTCCCGTCGTCGAGCACCACCGTCGAGTCGCAGCCAAGGACGAGGTCGGTCGGATGGCGGCGCGACAATTTGGTGGCTTTCAACTCGGCGAGCGCATCGGCGAGGTTGCGCGCGCCGGTCCCCTCGGCGCGCAGCGCGGCCTTCATCGACTCCTCGTCGACCCCGGCCGTCATCGCCTGGTGCGGGACTCCGGCGGCATCGAGCATCGCCCGCCGCGACGCCGATTGCGAGGCGAGGATCAGCATGACAACACAATTCCTCCCCGGCACGCGGAGGGGGACCACCGAAGGTGGTGGAGGGGGAAGGCGTCGAACGGTCCGCTGGTGGCGGCCCCCCTCCACCGCTTTGCGGTCCACCTCCCCGTTCCGGGGAGGATCTTGATGCAGCCCGCCATCACGCGCTCGGGTCGCCCTGCGGCGAGCGCTCGTTGACCAGATTGATGATCGCCGCGGCGGTCTCCTCGATCGAGCGGCGGGTAACGTCGATCACCGGCCACCCATGGTCGGAGAAGATGCGCCGCGCGAAGGTGAGTTCGGAGACCACCGCCTCATGGTCGACATAGGCGGTCTCCGGCGACTGGTTAAGCGTCAGCAGCCGGTTGCGGCGGATCTGGATCAGCCGGTCGGGACTGGTCGTCAGCCCGACGACGAGCGGATGAACCAGCGAATAGAGGCTCTTCTGCGGCGGAGATTCGATCACCAGCGGCACATTGGCGACCTTGTAGCCGCGGTTGGCGAGATAGATGGCGGTCGGGGTCTTCGACGATCGCGACACGCCGGTCAGGATGATGTCGGCCTCTTCCCAGTCATCCGATCCGATCCCGTCGTCATGCGCGATCGTATATTGGATCGCCTCGACCCGCGCATAATAGGCCGCGTCGAGGATATGCTGACGGCCCGGGCGGGCGAGCGCCTGCTGCCCCAGCAGCTGCGACAGCGCGTCGATCACCGGATCGAGCGCCGAGACGCTGGGCAGGCCGAGCGCGTGGCAGCGTGATTCAAGCCGCTTGCGAATGTCGTTGTTGACCAGGGTGAAGATGACCAGCCCGGGCCGCTGGGCGATTTCGAGGAGAATGCGGTCGAGATGGCCCTGGCTGCGCACCATCGGCCAGAAATGCTTGATCGTCTCGACCCCTTCGAACTGGGCGAGCCCCGCCTTGGCGATGTTTTCCAGCGTTTCGCCCGTCGAATCCGAAAGTAGGTGGAGGTGGAGGCGGATCACTGGCGATTTTTCCCATCGTCATGCTGAACTTGTTTCAGCATCCACTCTTCAGCACGAGCGCCGCTCCCGTGGCGCGGTGGATCCTGAAACAAGCTCAGGATGACGAAGCGTATGGGGACGGTGCTGTGGAAAACCATGCGGATGGGGCTAGCGGAACCTTGGGCACGCTTTCAAGCGGCGGATTCATCCCCGCTCGCCGTGCCGATGTCAGTCGATTCATCCACAAGCACATGCAATGGTTCACAGGCTGTGGATAATGGGAATGGCGAAAGGGACTCGGAAGCACGCCGCGATTCCGCATGAGTCAAGCTGTTGGCAATCACGCCAACTGTGAATAAACCCCGGCTCCCAACGCCCTACTACCTACTTCAGTTCCTTTTTTAAGAATCACTATAAGGAAGATAATGGCTGTTCCCTCCGCCGAGACGCGCCCCCTGCTTGCCGTGCTCCGGGGCGAGCGTCGCGATCCGCCCCCGGTCTGGCTCATGCGGCAAGCGGGACGCTATCTTCCCGAATATCGCGCGCTGCGGGCACAGAAGGGCGGTTTCCTCGAGCTTGCCTATGACAGCGACGCGGCGGCGGAGATCACCCTCCAGCCGATCCGCCGCTTCGGCTTCGACGGCGCGATCCTGTTCTCTGACATCCTCGTCATCCCGCATGCGATGGGCCAGGATCTGCGCTTCGAGGCGGGTGAGGGGCCCCGACTGAGCCCGACGCTGGTCGATCATGCGCTGGACAGCCTCACCGCAGTCCCTGAGCGGTTGGAACCGATTTACGGCACGATCCGCCGGGTCCGGGCGCAACTGCCGGCGGCAACGACCTTCCTCGGCTTCGCGGGCAGTCCCTGGACCGTCGCGACCTATATGGTGGCGGGGCGGGGCAGTAAGGAACAGGCCGAGACGCGGCGCATGGCCTATCGCGACCCGCAGGCTTTCGGCGCGATCATCGACGCGCTGGTCGATCACACCGCCGATTATCTGTCGAAGCAGATCGAGGCCGGAGTCGACGCGGTGCAGCTGTTCGACAGCTGGTCGGGAAGCCTGGCGCCGAAGGAGTTCGAACGCTGGGTGATCGCGCCCACGGTCGAGCTGGTGAATCGCATCCATGCCCGCCACCCGGGCGTACCGGTGATCGGCTTTCCGAAGGGCGCGGGCGGCAAGCTGCCGGCCTATGCCCGCGAAACCGGGGCCGACGTGGTGGGTCTCGACGAGACGGTCGATCCGGTCTGGGCGGATGCCAACCTGCCTGCCGATCTGCCGGTGCAGGGGAATCTCGATCCGCTCGCGCTGATCGCCGGTGGCGCGCGCCTCGACGAAGCGATCGACGCGATCAGGGGGGCTTTTCCGCAGCGCCCGCATGTGTTCAATCTGGGACATGGCATATTGCTCGACACGCCGATCGCGCATGTCGAACAGCTGCTCGCACGTTTGAGAGGCTGACCGGTCATGATGGGTTTTCTCGGCAGCGCCTATCCCTGGGTGAAGGCGGCGCACCTGATCTTTGTCATCTTCTGGATGGCGGGGCTTTTCATGCTGCCGCGTTTCTTCATCTATCATCACGCCGCCGCCCCCGGATCGGCCGAGGACCGCGCCTGGATCGAACGCGAGCGGCGGCTGCGCTCGATCATCATCACCCCGGCGATGGGCTTCGTCTGGCTGTTCGGGCTGATGCTCGCCTTCGATCAGGATCTGTGGGGCGTTCCCTGGTTCCAGGCGAAATTCGCCACCGTCTTCCTCCTGTCGGGATTCCATGGCTGGGCGGTGGGCTATGGCAAGCGCATGGCGGCGGGCTATCGCGCGCCCTCGGACAAGGCGCTGCGCTTCATGAACGAGATTCCCGGCATCGCCACGGCGATCATCGTCATCCTGGTGATCGTGCGGCCGTTCTAGGCACGGGCGTCCCTCCTTTCTGCGTCATGCTGAACTTGTTTCAGCATCCACTCGGCCGCACGAGGATATTTTCGGGTCTTGCGAAGCTGTCGCCGCAAGAACCAGAACGCTGCTCCCGTCTCTCGGTGGATACCGAAACAAGTTCGGTATGACGGTTGAGACAGATGGTGTTTCCCATCGCGAGCCGCTTGACTTGAATCCCTGCCGCGCTTACCTCGCAAGGCAGAACAGGCCCGCCGTTCGAGCCGGGTCCCTTTTCTCTCACCACATTCCAAAGCCAAGCGCATCCAGCGCCGCTCATTTCTCCCAAGACCCGGTAAAGACCCAGGAATCCCTCGATGCATCTCAAGGACCTCAAGAAGAAAAGCCCCGCCGATCTGGTCAGCATGGCCGAAGAGCTGGGCGTCGAGGGCGCGTCGACGATGCGCAAGCAGGACCTGATGTTCGCGATCCTCAAGGTCGAGGCCGAGAATGGCGAGCAGATCATGGGCGAGGGCACGATCGAGGTGCTGCCCGACGGCTTCGGCTTCCTGCGCAGCCCCGAGGCGAATTATCTCGCCGGTCCCGACGACATCTATGTCTCGCCCAACCAGGTCCGCAAGTTCGGCCTGCGTACCGGCGATACCGTCGAGGGCGAGGTCCGCGGCCCCAAGGATGGCGAGCGCTATTTCGCGCTGACCCGGCTGGTCTCGATCAATTTCGACGATCCCGACGTCGTTCGCCACCGCGTCAACTTCGATAATCTGACCCCGCTCTACCCCGAAGAGAAGCTCAACCTCGACTCGCTCGATCCGACCAATAAGGACAAGTCGTCGCGGGTCATCGACATCATCTCGCCGCAGGGCAAGGGCCAGCGCGCGCTGATCGTCGCGCCGCCGCGCGTCGGCAAGACGGTGCTGCTGCAGAATATCGCCAAGGCGATTACCGACAATCATCCCGAGGTCTTCCTGATCGTGCTGCTGATCGACGAGCGGCCCGAGGAAGTCACCGACATGCAGCGTTCGGTGAAGGGCGAGGTCATCTCCTCGACCTTCGACGAGCCCGCGCAACGCCACGTCCAGGTCGCCGAAATGGTGATCGAGAAGGCAAAGCGCCTCGTCGAGCACAAGAAGGACGTCGTGATCCTGCTCGACTCGATCACCCGTCTCGGCCGCGCCTACAACACCGTCGTCCCCTCGTCGGGCAAGGTGCTGACCGGCGGTGTCGACGCCAATGCGCTGCAACGTCCGAAGCGCTTCTTCGGCGCCGCGCGCAACATCGAGGAAGGCGGTTCGCTCTCGATCATCGCGACCGCACTGATCGATACCGGCAGCCGCATGGACGAGGTGATCTTCGAAGAGTTCAAGGGCACCGGCAATTCCGAAATCGTCCTCGACCGCAAGGTGGCCGACAAGCGCATCTTCCCGGCGATGGATGTCGGCAAGTCGGGCACCCGCAAGGAAGAACTGCTCGTCGACAAGGGCAAGCTCAGCAAGATGTGGGTGCTGCGCCGTATCCTTATGCAGATGGGCACGATCGACGCGATGGAGTTCCTGCTCGACAAGATGAAGGACTCGAAGACCAACGAGGACTTCTTCGACTCGATGAACCAGTAAGCGGGTCACGCCCTTCTTCCGCTGCGGGAGAGGGGCGGACATGCGGTTTGCGCCGCGCGGCGCCGAGATTCATCCGGGCCGCCACGGTAACATCCTCGACAAGTCCGCGCGTTCGGCTAGGACGGCTTCATGCTCGACCTGTGGAATCATATCGTCGCCGACTTCGCGAACATCGGCAGTCCGTCGGCCATGGCGGCCTTCCTGCAAGTATTGATGATCGACATCGTCCTGGCTGGCGACAACGCGATCGTCGTCGGTGCGTTGGCGGCGGGGCTGCCGGCCGACCAGCGGCGCAAGGTCATCCTGATCGGCATCATCGCCGCGCTGGTGCTGCGCATCATCTTCGCGCTGTTCGTCAGCGCGCTGATGGGCATCGTCGGACTGGTCTTCGCGGGCGGTTTGCTGCTGCTCTGGGTCGCTTTCCGCATGTGGCGCGAAATCCGCCATGCCGGGATGGCAGCGGGCGACGACCCGGCCGAGCATGACGGGATTCCGCAGACCAAGAGCTTCCTCGGTGCGGCCTGGGCGGTCGCGCTCGCTGATGTCTCGATGAGCCTCGACAACGTCCTTGCGGTGGCGGGGGCGGCGCGCGAGCATCCGGGCATCCTCGTGATCGGCCTGCTGCTGTCGGTCGCGCTGATGGGCATCGCCGCCAATCTGATCGCCCGTTATATCGAGCGCTATCGCTGGATCGCCTATGTTGGCCTTGCGGTTATCCTTTATGTCGCGCTCAAGATGATTTGGGAGGGCGGGCATCAGCTCGTCCCGATTCTCACCTGATTCGCGCGGCGAGCCGCGCATTATTTCCTTTTCGCGTAGCACAACCGGTCTTCGGAGCGGCGGAATCCTATGCGATTTTCCGGTGAGACCTGTTGTCGCATTTTACGTTCTTTTACAAGAAATTACTTTAATATATCTCGTCAACAATACCATCATTACTTTCAATTTTACTTTACGTTAATTCAGTGTCGGTTTTTTTTACAATCATAGGATGATGTAAAGGACCGTGCCCCCAGTCATTTTATCAATTTTTACTGGATGTTTCCCTATATTGTGGTAGAGAGCCGGCATATGAGGTCTTCCGCCTGTGGCGGAGCAGTGATGTCGTTTGTGGGGTTATGCGATGCGTATGGTCCGTATGTTGCCGCTGGTCGTGGCAGGTCTGATGACGGTGACGAACGCCGGGGCGGCGTCGGCTGCGCTCGTCGGTCAGTCGATCAGCACCGGTATCGCCGCGCTCAAGGAATGGAACGTCGTTTCGTTCAACAATTTCTCGACCGCGAACCATGTCGGCGGTCGCACGCTCGTCGGCGGCAATCTGAACGTCACCAACGGCGTGGTCGCGATGAACGGCACCGGCACGGGGAACAGCACCTACGGCACCTCGGCGGTCACCGTCGCGGGCAACGCCAATTTCAGCAACGCCAGCGTCAACGGCGCTGGTGTGCAGGTCGGCGGCAACCTGACCGGCAACTTCAACAATAATGGCGGCGGCGCGGTCCAGGCCGGCGGCACCGCCCAGAGCCAGCAGAATTTCTCGGTCCAGGGCAACCAGGGCGCCAATTTCACCAACACGATCATCAGTCAGGCGGCCGACATCAAGGCCTCGCTGACCAGTCTCAGCGCCAACCTCGCCGCGCTCGCCAACACCAGCGGCGTCACCGTCGGCGGCGACAGCAACAACCAGTCGATCACCGTTTCCGGCACCGGCCTGAAGGTGCTCAACTGGTCGGAGGCGATGTTCGAGGGCAACCAGAATCAGCAGCTGCAGGTGACGATTCCGTCGGGCGCGACGCTGGTCGTCAACGTCGCGGGTACCGATATCGACTTCAACCGCAACTTCAACACCTTCACCAATATGAGCAACGTGCTGTTCAACTTCTACGAAGCGACCACGGTCGACGTCATGCGGCAGTTCAGCGGCTCGATCCTCGCGGTCAACGCGGCGGTCACCGGTGGCTATTCGGGCAATATCGACGGCACCGTGATCGGTAACAGCGTGACCCAACAGGCCAATGGCGAGATCCACAACGTGCCCTTCCAAGGCGACCTGTCGAGCGTCGGCGGATCGGTGGTGTCGACCGCGCCGGAGCCCTCCACCTGGGCGATGCTGATCCTCGGCTTCGGCCTGGTCGGCCTCAGCTTGCGCCGCCGCGAGAAGCGCGTTCTCGCCGTTCAGATGGCCTGAACCCTCTCGGGTGAATGATCGAATGAGGAAAGGCCCGCGCGAGCGGGCCTTTTCTTTTGGGATCAGCGCCCGCGCCACCACCATAGGGTGATGCCGATCGCGCCCAGCCAGAGCAGGATGATTACCGCTGCGGCGATCCGGCTGCGTGGCCTATCCCGGTCAAGGGCGGCGGCACGATATTCGGCCATCAGCGCGGGCGGCACCCAGCGCAGCGCGAGCCACAGGCCAGCGGGGACGATCAGCAGGTCGTCGAGCACGCCGAGCACCGGAATCGCGTCGGGGATGAGGTCGATCGGGCTCAGCGCATAGGTGGCGACCGCCCCGGCGAGCAGCCGGGCGCGCCATGGCGTGCGCGGGTCGCGCGCGGCGATCCAGAGCGCGACGACATCCCTCTTCAGCGCCCGCGCCCAACCGCGCAGTGCCGTCAGCGGCCCGACGATCACGGGGTGAGGATGATCGACCCTGTCGTCCGCCGTCCCTCCAGCGCGCGATGCGCCTCGGCGGCGTCCCGCAGCGGCAGGCGCAGTCCGATCTCGACGTCGAGCTTGCCCGCGGCGATCATCGCGAACAGGGCGGCGGCGGTCGCCTCCAGCTCAGGGCGGGTCGCGATATAGTCGAACAGCCGCGGCCTGGTCAGCGACAGAGAACCGCGCGAGGCGAGCTCGAGCGGGGTGAACGGCGGCACCGGGCCCGAGGCATTGCCATAGCTGACGAGATGACCGCGCGGCGCGAGCGCGTCGAGCGAGGCCGAAAAGCTTGCTGCCCCAACGCCGTCGAAGGAGACATCGACGCCGCGCCCTCCGGTCGCATCACGTACCGCCTTGGCCAGCTCCTCCTGCGGGCAAACGAGCGACAGCTGCGCGCCGAGGCCGGTGGCGATCGCCGCCTTTTCGGGTGAGCCGCTATGCGCGATGACGTCGACCCCGATCGCCGCGAGCCACTGGACCAGCAGCCGGCCGACCCCGCCAGCGGCGGCATGGACGAGCGCGCTTTGCCCCGGTTCGATCCGCGCGCAGCCGAACATCAGCGCATGCGCGGTCATGCCCTTGAGCAGGACGGCGGCGGCGATCTCGTCGCTCACCGCGTCGGGTAGCGGCACGAGCCGTTCGGCGCTGATGTCGCGCCAGCTGGCATAAGCGCCCGTCATCGCAACCGCATAGCCGACCCGTTGGCCGACGCTGAGCCCGGTCACGCCCTCGCCCAGCGCCTCGACCACGCCCGCGGCCTCTACCCCCAGGCCCGCCGGAAGCGGCTGGGAATACAGACCGGTGCGGTGATAGGTGTCGATGAAGTTGACCCCGACCGCGCTATGGCGGACCCGCGCCTGGCCGGGCGCGAGGGGCCCGGCGGTGATCGGTTCGGCCTCGATCAGCTCGGGGCCGCCGAAGGCGCGGACGATCAGCCGATAGTCGCTCATGCGAGATGTTGGGCGAAGAATGCTTCGGTGCGGCTGTCGGCGAGCTGGGCGCCCGCTTCGTCACGGCGCTTGCCCATCTGCGCGGCAAAGCCATGGTCGAGCCCCGGATAGTCGTAAAGCGTCACCTTGGGATGGCCGTCGAGCCCGTCATGCATCTTTTCCTGCACATCGGGTCCGACGAAATGATCCTCCTGCGGGATATGGAGCAGCAGCGGGTGGGCGATGGCGTGGCTCTCGCCGAGCAACCCGTCGATGCCGACGCCATAATAGCCGACCGAAGCGTTGATGTCGGTACGTGCGGCGGTCATGAAGGCAAGCCGCCCGCCAAGGCAATAGCCGACCGCGCCGACCTTGCCGCCATCTACCATCTTGCGCGCTTCGCGGATCGTTGCCTCGATGTCGCGGATGCCGGCTTCCTGGTCGAACTGCCCGAACAGGCCGAAAGCTTCCTGCAGCTGATCGGGAACGTCGGCGTCCAGCTCGATGCCGGGGCGGATCCGCCAGAACAGGTCGGGCGCGATCGCGAGATAGCCTTTTGACGCCCATTCGTCGCATTTGGCGCGGATGCCCTCGTTCACCCCGAAGATCTCTTGGATGACGATGATCGCAGCCTTGGGCGTCGAAACGGGCTGGGAAGTATAAGCGAGAAATTCCTCACCGCCATGATCCAACACATTGATTTCTGTGAAACTTTTCATAGCAAACCTCCTCTACGCTCATGGTCGAGCAGCCATGTCTTGGTCACGACTCCGCGCCCGCCCGAATAATGGCCGATCGCGCCGCCGCTGCCTACCACCCGGTGACAGGGGATGACGATGGGAAAGGGATTGCGCGCACAGGCCTGGCCGATCGCGCGCGGGCCTGAGCCGGCGATGCGAGCCAGCGCGCCATAGCTGAGCGTCTCGCCGGACGGGATAGCGGCGATCGCCGCCCGCAGCGCTGCGCCGCGCAGGCTCGGCGCCGGGGTGAGCGGGAGATCGAAGCGGAAATCGCTGTCGTCGAAATAGGCGTAGAGCTGGCGAACCGCCTCGGCGGCCAGTGAACCAGTCGCGGGATCGTCCAGCCCGATGGGGGACGCTTCGCCATCGCCAAGGATGTGAATCGATCGCAGCCGGGCACCGTCATCGTCGATGACGACCGGCCCGAGCGGCGAGGGGATAAGTGCTTTTGTCATGGACGCGCGCTGCCCGAGACTCTAGCCATGGTGTCGCAGGTTTCAATCTCTCCGGAGGCGGGCATGAAGGTCACGGTCGATGTCGATTGCACGCCCGAGGAGGCGCGCCGCTTCATGGGGCTGCCCGACATGACCGCAGTCCATGAGGCCTATACCGACAAGCTGAAGAAGATGATCGATGAAGGCATCACTCCCGACAATGTCGAGACGATGATGCGTAACTGGAATCCGATGGGTGAGGCCGGGATGAACCTGTGGCGCACCATGTTCGATCAGATGAGCCGTGCCTCCGGCGGCGGCAAGTAAACCCGCGACGATCTTTGCCCTGTCGAGCGGCGCACCGCCCGCCGGGGTGGCGGTCGTCCGGATCAGCGGGCCCGACGCCGGACCTGCGCTCGACCGGCTGACAGCGGGGAAGCGGCCCGCGCCGCGCCGGGCCAGCCTGCGAACTCTCGCCGATCCCGACAGCGGCTTGGCCCTCGATCGTGCGCTGCTGCTCTGGCTACCGGGCCCGGGCAGCGCCACCGGAGAGGACATGGCCGAGCTTCATCTCCATGGCGGCCGGGCGGTGACAAGCGCGGTCCTCGGCGCGCTTGCGCGGCTCCCTGGCCTGCGCGCGGCGCAAGCCGGAGAGTTCACCCGCCGCGCCTTCGAGAACGGCCGGATCGATCTCAACGAGGCCGAGGGGCTGGCCGACCTGCTCGCCGCCGAGACCGAAGCGCAGCGCCGCAATGCAATGCTGCTCGCCGATGGTGCCCTCAGCCGCGCGATCGAGGGTTGGCAGATGACGCTGCTGTCGCTGTCGGCGCGGCTCGAAGCCCAGCTCGATTTCGCCGACGAAGAGGATGTCGCGCCCCTTGATCCGGGATTCGCCGCCGAACTCGTAGCGCTGTCTGCCGACATCGCTCGCTGGCGCGGACGGCCCTCGGCCGAGCGCCTCCGCGACGGCATCCGGGTCGTCCTGGCTGGGCCGCCCAATGCGGGCAAGTCGACCCTACTCAATGCGCTGACCGGGCGCGAGGCGGCGATCGTGACCCCGATCGCCGGGACGACCCGCGACCTGATCGAGGCGCCGGTCGCGCTCGGCGGGGTTCCTTTCCTGCTCATCGACACCGCCGGTCTCCACGATGGCGGCGATGATGAGGTCGAGCGGATTGGCATCGATCGCGCTGCCCAGGCGATAGCGGCGGCGGACATGATATTGTGGCTTGGTGAACCTGATGACGCGCCGCCAGGCGCGCTGAAGATCGGGGCACAGTGTGATCGGGTCGATCACCCGCCGAGCGCGCACGACCTGCTGTTATCCGCGGCCAGTGGCGAAGGGATGGATGCGCTGATTGCGCTGTTACTGCGCCGCGCCGCTGACCTGCTACCCGGCGAAGACGAAGCCGCTCTGTCGCTGCGCCAGCGCGAGGCGATCGATGCAGCGGCCGAGGCTCTGACGCTGGCCAAGACCGAGCGAGATCCTGTGCTGGTCGCCGAAGCCTTGAGACTGGCGCGCGCGGCGGTCGATCGTCTGACGGGCAGGGCCGGCACCGAGGACATGCTAGACGGCTTATTCGGACGGTTCTGCATCGGCAAATGACGATGTTCCACGTGGAACATTTTTGACTCAAATCGCCTGGTGGGATAGCGCCCACGCATGGCGGATAGCTTTGATGTGATCGTGGTCGGCGGCGGCCATGCCGGTTGTGAGGCGGCGGCAGCGGCGGCGCGTATGGGCGCGCGGGTGGCGCTCGTCAGCATGCGCCGCGACATGATCGGTGCAATGTCGTGCAACCCCGCGATCGGCGGACTCGGCAAGGGACATTTGGTTCGGGAGGTCGATGCCTGCGACGGACTGATCGCTCGGGCGGCCGATCGGGCCGCGATCCACTATCGTATGCTCAACAGCAGCAAGGGCGCAGCGGTTCAGGGTCCGCGCGTCCAGGCCGACCGCAAATTGTACAAAGCCGCGATCCACGACCTTCTCGCCGAGTTGCCGATGCTCGAGATCATCGAAGGCTCGGCCGAGCGGTTGCTCATCGGTAATGTTCCACGTGGAACACAGGGGCTCGTCCTCGCCGACGGCCGCCAATTGGCCGCGCGGGCGGTGGTGCTGGCGACCGGGACCTTCCTCAACGCCAAGCTCCATTTCGGTATGGACTGCCGCGATGGTGGTCGCGTAGGGGAGGCGGCGGCGGTCGGCTTGGCCGACCAGCTTCGCGCCCTCGATCTGCCGATCGCACGGCTCAAGACAGGCACTCCACCGCGCCTCGATGGGCGGACGATCGATTGGGCGCCGCTCGACCGTCAGCCGTCGGATGATAGCGATTGGACCTTCTCGGCAATGTCCGAGGGACGGACCGTGCCGCAGCTCGCATGCGCGATTACCCGCACCAATCAGGCGACCCATGACGTCATCCGCGCCGGGCTCGATCGTTCGCCGCTTTTCTCGGGGATGATCCAAGGGGTCGGGCCGCGCTATTGCCCATCGATCGAGGACAAGGTCCATCGGTTCGGCGATCGTGATGGCCATCAGATATTCCTCGAACCCGAAGGCCTGGACGATCATCTGATCTACCCCAATGGCGTATCGACCTCGCTTCCCGAAGACGTCCAGCTCGCGATGTTGCGAACAGTGCCGGGACTCGAACGGGTCGAGATCGTCCAGCCTGGCTATGCGGTCGAATATGACTATATCGATCCGCGGGCACTGACCGCCGGGCTCGCGCTGCGCGCGCTGCCAGGGTTGTTCTGCGCGGGGCAGATCAACGGGACCACCGGTTATGAGGAAGCGGCGGCACAGGGGCTGGTTGCCGGGATGAACGCAGCGGCCCATGCCGCCGGCCGCGACGAGATCCATTTCGACCGGGCGACGAGCTATATCGGGGTGATGGTCGACGATCTTACTTTGCAGGGTGTCTCCGAACCTTATCGCATGCTCACCGCACGCGCCGAATATCGCCTCCGCCTCCGCGCCGACAATGCGGATACGCGGCTGACGGGCTGGGCCGATGCGCTGGGCGCGATCTCTCCCGCGCGGCGCGCGGTACATGTCGCGTGGGAAGCGGCGCGGACCCGGATCGGGGCCGCGCTTGACGGGCGATCGATCACGGCCGCCGAGATGGCGGGGACGGGCGCGGCCGTGGCGGCCGATCACGCCAAGCGTTCGCTGTCGGATTGGCTGCGCTACGGCGAAGTCGGGGCCGAGCATGTGGTGAGTCTGCTTCCCGAACTTGCCGAATCACCGCGCGAAGTCCTTGATGAGATCATTCAGGATTGCCGCTACGCGCCCTATCTCATCCGCCAGGATCTGGAGATTGCCCGGCTCCGCGCCGACGAGGCGATCAGCCTGGCGGGGATCGCCGACTATCGTTCGATCGGCGGGCTGTCGAACGAAATGGTCGAGCGCCTCAACGGTGCCCGGCCTGCCGATCTCGCCGCCGCCGGCCGCATCCGGGGCATCACTCCGGCCGCGCTCGCCGCGATCATGGTCCACGCCCGCCGCAGCGTCGCAGCATGACCGAGGATGAAGCGCGCGCCTGGCTCGAGCCGCATGTTCCACGTGGAACATTGGATCGGCTTGAACATCTCGTCGATCTGATCATCGACGAGATGAGCCGCCAGAACCTTATCGCGGCGTCGACCGCCGATCATATCTGGGCACGGCACATCGTCGACTCGGCACAGCTTGTGCCGCTCGCCCCCCAAGATGCAACGCGCTGGATCGACCTTGGATCGGGGGCGGGCTTTCCTGGTATCGTCGTCGCGCTGATGATGCCGGGGCTCCACATGACCCTGGTCGAATCGCGGCGGAAGCGGATCGATTTCCTCCAGTATATCGCCGATTCGCTGGACATCGCCGACCGGGTGACGGTAGCAGGCAAGCGGCTCGAGATGCTCGACGCCAGCGCGCAGGACGTGATCAGCGCGCGCGCCTTCGCTCCGCTAGACCGGCTGCTGCCACTGGCGCATCGTTTTTCGCATGGCGGGACCCATTGGCTGCTCCCGAAGGGGCGAAGTGCAGCATCCGAACTGGAAGCCGCCACGGGTTCATGGCAGGGTGACTTCCGGATCGTGCAGAGCCTGACCGATCCCGAAGCGGCGATCATCGCCGCGTCGCAGGTGCAGCCCAGGGCCAAGAGGGACCGCCGATGATCCGCATCGCCATCGCCAACCAGAAGGGTGGGGTGGGCAAGACGACCACCGCGATCAACCTCGCCACCGCACTGGCGGCGACGGGCTGGCGCGTGCTGCTTGTCGACTTCGATCCGCAGGGCAATGCTTCGACCGGCCTCGGCATCGACCAGTCGCAGCGCGCCAAGTCGAGCTACGAATTGCTCCGCGACGATTGCACGCTGACCGAGGCGGTGATTCCGACAAAGGTGCCGCGGCTCGACATAGTGCCCGCGACGGTCGACCTGTCGGGGTCGGAAATCGAGCTGATCGAGGTCGAGCGCCGCACCCATCGCCTGCACAATGCACTGGCGCAGGACGAGCAGCGCTGGGACGTCTGCCTGATCGATTGCCCGCCATCGCTTGGCCTGCTCACAGTTAACGCGCTGGTCGCGGCGAACATGATGCTGGTGCCGCTGCAGTGCGAGTTCTTCGCGCTCGAAGGGCTGAGCCAGCTGCTCACCACGATCGAGCGGGTGCGCGCGCGCTTCAACCCGGGGCTGTCGATCCTGGGAGTGGCGCTGACAATGTACGACCGGCGCAACCGGCTGTCGGAACAGGTAGCGGAGGATGTCCGCGCGGTATTGGGGGATGTGGTGTTCGAAACGGTGATTCCGCGCAATGTGCGCCTGTCCGAAGCGCCGAGCCATGGCGTGCCGGCGTTGATCTACGACCATCGCTGCCCCGGCTCCGAAGCCTATATCGCGCTCGCCCGCGAATGCATTACCCGCCTCACCAAGACGGCGCAGGCAGCATGAGCGCTGATACGCCCCGCCGCGGGTTGGGACGCGGCCTGTCGGCACTGATGGGTGAGACTGCGGTCGAGCAACCGATCGATCCCGCCGCGCCGCGCACCGCAGGCGTCCGGCTGATCTCGGTCGGGCATATCGAGCCCAACCCCAAACAGCCGCGCCGCCATTTCGACGATGCCGCGCTCGACGAGCTGGCCGCGTCGATCGCCGCGCGCGGGCTGATCCAGCCGATCGTCGTGCGCCCGAGTCCGCACAGCAGCGCATATCAGATCGTCGCCGGCGAACGCCGCTGGCGCGCTGCTCAACGCGCGCAGATTCACGAGGTGCCGGTCATCGTCCGCGAGCTGTCGGACGCTGACACGCTCGAGCTCGCAATCGTTGAGAACATCCAGAGACAGGATCTTAATGCGATCGAAGAAGCTGAGGCTTATCAACGGCTTATCGGGGATTTCGGCCACACCCAGGAGGCCATCGGCAAGCTGGTAGCGAAATCGCGCAGCCATATTGCCAATCTCCTCCGGCTGCTCGACCTGCCGAAACCGGTGCGCGACATGGTCGCCGACGGGCGGCTGTCGATGGGCCACGCCCGCGCGCTGATCACCGCGCCCGATCCGGTTGGGCTCGCCGTGAAGGTGGTCGATGGCGACCTGTCGGTGCGTGAAACCGAGCGCCTTGCGCGCGAGGGCAGGGCGCCGGACAAGGCCGCGAAGCCGGCGGCAGCTACAGTGCAATCGGGCGGCGGCAACGCCGATGTCGAGGCGCTCGAACGCCAGCTCGGCGACATCCTCGGTCTCAAGGTCGTGATCGAGCATGGCGATAGGGGGGGACGGATCAGCGTCAGCTACTCGACCCTCGACCAGCTCGACCTGGTCTGCCAGCGGCTGAGCGGCGAGCCGATCTGAGACGGCGTCTCAGGAAGCTGCGAGCCCGTCTGAACTTCTTCATTTGCGTCACCCAGCGCAGGCTGAGTGGCGCATTGACGGTTAGCGGCGGGTGGCTGCGGCAGCCCGCGCGATGGTGAGAAGTTCCTCGCCGATCAACACCATACCGGCGGTTCCTGAACGTTTGTATGCGCGTTCGAGCGCGGCGAGGCGGGTGGTAGCGGTGGCAATGCGGTCGGGGGTCCAGCGCTGAAGAAGCCCGGCTACGACTTTCTGATCCTTCCAGAAAATACCCCGGCCCGCGCCCGCCATCACCGCGTCGACGCTCTGCCCGCCCGCGACCTCGGCGCGCAGCGGCGCGATCTGCGCCAGACGGCGAAGCAGCGCACGGACGACGCCGATCGCCTCGGTGGCCCCGATCAGCGACAGTTCGGCGGCGGCGCGCTCGGGGCGGCCGCCCATGACCGCGTCGACGATCGCGCTGAGGTCGCTCTCGTCATTCGCCGCGCCGATCTGGCCAAGCGCATCGGCGTCGGCGGGCTTGGGATTTTCGGGCGAGGCGTCGAGGAACAAGGCGAGCTTCTCGATCTCGCGGAGCATCAGCCCGCGATCGGCATTGGTCGCCGCGACCAGCGCCTGCGCCGCGCGCGGTTCGAGCCGCAGGCCATGGTCGCGCGCGATATCGGCAGCGACGCGATCGGCAGCCTGACCCTCGGGCAGATAGGAGGCAAAGGCGAGCGCGGCGGGTGAGGCCAGCGCGAGCTTCACCAGTTTGGCGTCCTTGCGGAGATTACCCGCGACGATCACCACCGGATTGCCCGCCGAAGCCGCCTCCATCAGCGCCTCGACGGCTTCGATGATCTCGTCCCCGGCCGGATCGACGCGGATGTGCCGCGCGCCGCCGAACAGCGAGATCGAGGCGGCCTCGTCGGCGAGCAGGGCGGGGTCGCCCTTGAGCTGGCTCGATAACAGGTCGATACGCTCCGCATCGGCTCCGAGAGCCTTGTCCATCCGCGCGGCGAGCGCGCGCGAGCCCGATTCATCGGGGCCATAAAGTAGATATAGGCGCGTCCCCGGATCTGGCTTGTCGAGCGCGCGCGCAATCTGGCCCGCATCCGCCTTCATATCAGGGTGTCACTGCCCCGCACTGCGGCCCGCATAGGTGGCGAGGCGCGCGACGATCTGGTCGGCGAGGGTCTCGGTCAGCCGTTCGAGCGCGGTCTGTTCGGCGGCGGCGGTGGCATATTCGGACCCCGCGACATCGATCCCGGCGTCGGCCGCGGCACTCTGGTCGAGCAGCACGCTGCCGGTCGCAGCGTCGAGCAGGCGATAGCGGGCGCGCAGGATGCGGCGCTCGCGGGTGATGCTGTTGTCCTGCCGGACGCCGAAGCCGATGATGTTGTCGTCGAGTTCGACCTCGAGCCGGTAGCGGGCATTGCCCTCGCTCTGGCGGTGGAGCCGGTCGTTGAGCGCGTTGCGCACCAGCCAGCCGCGCTGCCCGCCGATCGGCGCGACCTCGACCGAGCTGAGCGCATTGGCGACGGGGCCGTCGCCGCCGCTGCTGTACAGCGGGCGCAGGCCGCAGCCCGGGAGCAGGGCGATCAGCGCGACCGGCGCGAGCAAGGTCAGCAGGCGCTTCATGCGACGATGTTCACCAGCCGGTCGGGCACGACGATCACCTTCTTCGGGGCGGCGCCTTCGAGCAGCTTCGCGACCTTCTCGGACTGCAGCGCCATCGCTTCGAGCGCATCTTTGGCCATGCCTTTGGGCGCGGTCAACGTGTCACGCAGCTTGCCGTTGACCTGGATCGCGATCGTCACCTCGTCATCGACCAGCAGCGCCGGATCATGATCGGGCCAAGCGGCATTGGCGACGAGGCCGGATTCGCCCAGGCGCGCCCAGGCTTCCTCGGCGAGATGCGGCACCATCGGCGCGACGAGGCGAACCAGCGTGCGCGCGGCGGCGCTGCGGCTGGCCGACGGCGCGGCCTTCTCGATCGCGTTGGCGAGCTCATGGATCTTGGCGACGGCGCGGTTGAAACCGAGCGCTTCGATATCGGCGGCGACGCCGGCGATCGCCTTGTGGAGCTTGCGGTCGAGATCCTTGTCGACGCCTTCGCCCGCCTCCAAGGCATCGGTGATGCGCCAAAGCCGGTTGACGAAGCGCCAGCAGCCCTCGATGCCGCTCTCGGTCCATTCGAGATCACGCTCGGGGGGGCTATCCGACAGCATGAACCAGCGCACCGCGTCCGCGCCATATTGATCGACGATCGGGCCGGGATCGACGGTATTCTTCTTGGACTTCGACATCTTCTCGATGCGGCCCAGAGTCACGGGTTCGCCGGTGGCGATGACCTTGCCGCCGGACACTTCGTCGGGGCTCAGCCACTGGCCATCGGGCGACTTGTAGGTTTCGTGGGTCACCATGCCCTGGGTGAACAGGCCGGTGAAGGGCTCCTTGATCCCGATCTTGCCGATCCGTTCGAGCGCGCGCGTCCAGAAGCGGGCGTAGAGCAGATGGAGGATCGCATGCTCGACCCCGCCGATATATTGCCCCACCGGCATCCAGCTTTCGGCGACCGCGCGATCGAACGGCTTGTCGTCGGGCTGGCTGGCGAAGCGGATGAAATACCAGGAGGAATCGACGAAGGTGTCGAGCGTGTCGGTCTCGCGCCGCGACGGCTTACCGCAGTTCGGGCAATCGACATGCTTCCAGGTCGGATGGCGGTCGAGCGGGTTGCCGGGGATGTCGAAGCTGACATCCTCGGGCAGGACGACGGGAAGCTGGTCCTTGGGCACGCCGACCGGGCCGCATTCCTCGCAATGGATGATCGGGATCGGGGTGCCCCAATAGCGCTGGCGCGAAACGCCCCAGTCGCGCAGCCGCCACACGGTGGTGCCGGTGCCCCAGCCATTCTCCTCGGCGATGCCGATCACCGCGGCCTTGGCCTCCTCAACCGCCATGCCATCGAGGAAGGCGGAGTTTACCAGCTTGCCGGGGCCGACATAGGCCTCGTCCTGGATCGGCGTGGCCGCGTCCTCGGGCGAGGGGGCGACGACGCGCTTGACCGGCAGCGCATATTTGCGGGCGAAATCGAGGTCGCGCTGGTCGTGCGCCGGGCAGCCGAACACCGCGCCGGTGCCATAGTCCATCAGTACGAAATTGGCGACGAACAGCGGCAGCTTCCAGCTCGGGTCGAGCGGGTGGACCACCGACAGGCCGGTATCATAGCCCTTCTTCTCGGCGGTCTCGATCTCGGCCGCGGCGGTACCGGTGCGCTTGCAGTCGGCGATGAAGTCCTGCAGCGCGACATTGCCGGCGGCCAGCGCCTGCGCGATCGGATGATCGGCGGCTATCGCGGCGAAGCTCGCCCCGAACAGCGTGTCGGGGCGGGTGGTGAACACCTCGAAGCTGTCGATATCGCCCGCCGGCGCGTCCATCTGGAAGGTGAAGCGCAGGCCCTGCGACTTGCCGATCCAGTTCTCCTGCATCGTGCGGACCTTTTCGGGCCACTGGTCGAGCGTCTTGAGCCCGTCGAGCAGATCGTCGGCGAAATCGGTGATCTTGAGGAACCACTGGCTGAGCTTGCGCCGCTCGACCAGCGCGCCCGAGCGCCAGCCGCGCCCGTCGATCACCTGCTCATTGGCGAGCACGGTCATGTCGACCGGATCCCAATTGACCGCCGATTCCTTGCGGTAGACGAGGCCCGCCGCATAGAGATCGAGGAACAGGGCCTGTTCCTGGCCATAATAATCGGGTTCGCAGGTGGCGAGCTCGCGGCTCCAGTCGAGGGCGAAGCCGATGCGCTTCAGCTGCTCGCGCATCGCCGCGATATTGGCGCGGGTCCAGTCGCCGGGATGAACCTTCTTTTCCATCGCGGCATTTTCGGCGGGCATGCCGAAGGCGTCCCAACCCATCGGGTGGAGCACTTCATGCCCCTGCATCCGCCGGAAACGGGCGAGCACGTCGCCCATCGTATAGTTGCGGACATGGCCCATATGGATGCGCCCCGACGGATAGGGGAACATCTCCAGCACATAGCTTTTGGGCTTGGGGCTGTCGTCGCGCGCATGGAAGGTGCCCTGGCTTTCCCAGATGCCCTGCCAGTGCGCGTCGGCCTTCACATGGTTGAAACGCGCGTTCACGGTGATGGTGGAACTCCCAAGCGATTTCGAGGCAGATGGACCCCATCTGCCGACTCGGAAATCGCGGTAAACAAGTGCTACCCGGCGATGGTGGCGCGGCGTAGGTCGCGCGCCTTGGTCAGGATGATGTCCTCGAGCTTCTGGGTGGTCGCGGCCTGGACCACACTGTCGACCCAGTTGCCGTTCGCGAGCACCTGGCGCTGCGCCGCGACGCGGACGGCGTCGGCGCGCAGATCGGCGTCGAGGATGGTGACGGTGAGCTTCATCCGCTCGGCCGGCTGGTTGGGATTCACATACCAGTCGGTGACGATGACGCCGCCGTTCGAATCGCTCTGGAGCAGCGGCATGAAGCTCAGCGTCTCGAGCGAGGCCTTCCATAGATAGGCGTTGACGCCGATCGTCGTGGTCTTGGCTGCCGCGACGTCGGAGGCGAGCTGCGCCCGGTTCTTGCCGCCGCCACAGCCCGCCAGCGCGGCGACGAGGGCGATGGCAGTCGCGGTGCGAAGGGTGCTGATCATTTTCGGGCGGTCCTTGGAGCTCAATTTCGGCTTTGTGCGCCGTTTATAGACGTACCGCCCGCCCCCGCAAGCACGTCATGAAGCGATTCGCACGATGCTGCGTTATCGCACCTGGTGAGTCCTGTGGGTTTTGGGCAACAACCGCGGTTTTTCGCCGAAAGGCCTATGGCAACGACTCACCGGCGGTGCTACGGGCAACTACATAGAATAGAATGAGTTACGCAGGATGATGGTTAAGGGGGTTCAGATCAGGCTGATCGGTGCTGCGCTTGCAGCATCGCTTCTGCTCGTCTCGCCTACCCTGGCCGCGAAGCCCGCACCTGCGGCGAAGGTCAAGATCGACCGCAAGAAAGCTAAGGGGATCGGCTTCTTCGCGCCCGTCGCCGCCGATCCGCGCCAGGCCGCGCTGTTCGATCGCGTCGGCGGCAGCTTTGCCGAACCCAGCTTCCGCTTCACGCCCTCCGGCGGCGTCAGCAAGCGCGCCGTCACCGTGGCGATCCGCGCGCGCGCCAACCGTGGCGGAAATGCCCCGGCGGCGATGGTCGCGGTCAACCCCTCGACCATCTATGCGGGCCTCGCGCCATCGGCCTATAGCCTGGGCGCGTCGCTCGGCTGGAAGCATTTCGCGCTGTCGGGTGATTTCTCGAAGATCGATGGCGGCGTGGTGCCGGATAACCGCGAACTCGCCGATATCGGCGTGAGCTATTCGGGCTCGAAGTGGAGCACCCGCCTGCTGTTCGGTGCCGAGCGCGCGACCGGCCAGAGCAATATCGGCGGTCCCGACGAGGCGCTGTCGGTCGACCTCGGCGGCTCCTATTCGCTCACCCGGAACCTCGAACTGTCGGGCGGCCTGCGCTACAAGTCGCAGCGCGAGCGCCTCGACATGCAGAGCGATCAGCGCCGGGATAGCCAGGCGATCTACATCGGAACCGCCTTCCGCTTCTAAGACTGGCCGGGGATTTGGCCCAGACTGGGCTGCAAATGGCGCTTTCTTCCGCTTCCGGTGCTCACGTACTGAAGTACGCTGCGCTCCGGTTCTCAGAAATCACCATTTTCGCCACAGCCTGAGCCAAATCCCCGGCCAGTCTTTCGTGCTTGGCTAGGCGTTCCACGCATCGATAGCGGCCCAGCCATAAGCACCGATCAACATCGCCTGATAACCGCGCGTTCGATCCATCCCACCCAGCGCGATCACGGGGAGGCGGGTGGCGCGTGCGAGCGCGGCGAAGCGCATCCGGCCGAGCGCGGGAGCGCCGGGATGCGAGCGGGTCGGGTGGAGCGGCGACAGGAAGATCGCCGCCGCGCCCGAGCGTTCGGCGGCGCGAAGCTCGCGCAGGTCGTGCGCCGGTGCGGTGCCGTAGCGCGGCGCATGCGGACGGCGATGATGCGCGCCATCGGCGTCCCAGCGGCGCGCCTTGCGGTCCTTGCCCGCGAGCAGGACGACGAGTCCGCGGGCATGAGCGATCCGGCGGACCCGGTCGAACAACCGCCGCCGTTCGGCCTTGTCCGTCGCCTTGTGGCGGAAGACGATTCCCGATCCGGGGGGGAGGTTGCGGATCGCGGCCCATAGCCGCTCGCCCTGCCGCTCGTCGGTCATCATCCACAGGTGCGGAAGCTCGGGGTGGCGGGGCGGCATCGCTGCACCTATAGCGAAGCCCATGTCCGATATCGACACCGCAGCCGCCGCCCGCCTGGCCGACATCAATGCCCGTATCGCCCATGCGGCGGGGCTAGCCGGGCGAAAGGCGGGCGAGGTCGAACTGATCGCGATCTCCAAGACCCATGACGCCGCCGCCATCGCGCCACTGATCGCGGCGGGGCAGGCGAGCTTCGGCGAGAACCGGGTTCAGGAGGCCGAGGGCAAGTGGCCGGCGCTGCTCGCCGAAAAGCCCGTGAAGCTCCATCTCGTTGGTCAGTTGCAGTCGAACAAGGCGCGCGAAGCGGTAGCGCTGTTCGATGCAATCCATTCGGTCGACAGGCCATCGCTGATCGACGCGCTGGCGAAGGCGATCGATGCGGCGGGCAAGCGGCCCGATTGCTTCATCCAGGTCAATATCGGCGAGGAGGATCAGAAGGGCGGCTGCGCGATCGCCGACCTGCCCGCGATATTGAAGCGGGCGCAGGATGCCGGTCTGCCGGTTGCCGGGCTGATGGCGGTTCCGCCCCTCGATGTGGAAGCCGCGCCTTATTTCGCGCTGCTCGCCAAGCTGGCGAAGCGGCACGGGCTGGCCGGGCTCAGCATGGGCATGTCGACCGATTTCGAGACCGCGGTGATGCTGGGCGCGACGCATGTCCGGGTAGGGACGGCGCTGTTTGGATCGCGAGGATGACCGAGGAGCAGAAAGCCGTTGCGCTCGCCTGTTTACGCGGGGCCGAGGACGACAGCATCGCCTTTCCCGATGGGGTCGGACGCCTGCTGGCAGCAGGCTTCGAGCGTTATGCGATCGATTATGCGCGCGCGACCGCCTTCTATTATCTGCCGTCGGGCGAGAGTGTCGAACTATCCGCGAACCGCATCGACGCGGTGATCGGCGAGCGTCTGGACGTCATCGCCTTGCGGGCCGCTATCACCGAGGCTCAGGCCAACGGCCCCGACTATAGCTATGCCAGGTTCAGCATGAAGGCGATGACAGCGGGATGTGCGGGGTATCTGGTATCCTTTTCGGGCCGCCGGGCTCTCTACTGGGGCCGGACCGGGGAAACGCATGTCGAGCATTTTCCCGACTGAACCACCCTGGGGCAGATCGACATTAAGCCCGTTCCGACCTGCAAGTTGCAATTTCCCCTGTTTCCGGTGCTCGCCTACATTTGAGTACGCTGGGCGCCGGGTCGCAGAAAACCATCATTTTCGGCTCGGCCTGAACCGAATGTCGATCTGCTCTAATTCCGGAACCAGTTGGTCACGACGAAATAGCCCGCCACCAGCAGTCCGACGAGGACGCTGAAGCCGGTCACCGCCCAGAAGGATAGCGGGTGGTGCTGATAGGGGATGCCGTCGACATTCATTCCGAAAAGCCCGGTGACGAAAGTCAGCGGCAGGAAGATCAGCGCGACCACCGCGACGATCAGCGAACGGCCGTCGATCTTTTCGGCGCGCAGGTCGGTGATCTGTTCGTGGAGCAGCGCGGACCGCTCGCGGACCGCCTCGAGCTCCTCGGCCATGCGCGCGAAGCGGTCGGCGGCTTCGCGGAGATGGATGCGGTCCTCGTCCTCGATCCAGTCATATTGAAGCTGGGCCATTGCCTCGAGTGCCTGGCGCTGCGGGACGACGAAGCGGCGATAGCTGATAGCCGTCGAGCGCGCCTTGGCGATCTCACGGCGCAGCGCATAATTGTCGCCCGAGAGCGCGAGTTCGCAATCGTCGACCTGGTCGCCGAGATCGGCGACGACGGGATCGAGATGCTGGGCGATCTGCATCGACAGCGCCGCGATCAGGTCGCCGGGGTCGAGGAACTCGCCTTTCTCCATCCGCTGGCGCAGTGCGCCGAGCCCTGCCATGCGGCGGTAGGACACCGAAACCAGCCGGCCGCGCTCGGCCCAGATGCGGATCGACACCAGCGCGTCGCCATCCTCATTCTGGTCCTTGCGGGGCCCGCGCAGGTTGATGATCACCCCGTCGCCGAGCGGCTGGCAGCGTGGCCGCGTCTCCGCAGTCGTCAGGTTGAAGCGCGCGGTTTCGGGCAGGCCGTGTGCGTCACCGTCGAGCCAGTGCATCGCCTCGACGTCGCGGCCATCGATGTGAATCCAGCGGAAGGGCGATTCGGGTTTGTCACCGATGGTCCAGCTCGGTGTCATGATCACTCCAGATCGATCGAGAGGCCGGGGCCCGGCACCGCAGGCGGAGCCGTGCAGGCGATGCGCTCGGCATCGGCGCGCGCGCGGACCAGAATGCCGGCGGGCACGCCGGGGCGATGGAAGACGCGGTCCGCCTGGCCGAGCAGCCGCGCCTCGGCGAGGGTGAGGTCGTCGGGGTCGGGCGAGCGCAGGCGGATCGGGACGAGCCGGTCGGGCGCGTCCGCTTCTGCCGCGTCCAGCCACGCCGGAAGTGCGGCCGCGCTACCCTCGCGCAGCGGATCGAGCGGTCCGCCCTCGGCCAGCCCCGCGTCGATCGCGCGGCGGCGGCCATCGGCATCGGCGAAGCGGGCGCGCAGCGTATCGCGTGCGGCGAACAAGCCATTGGCGAGCGCCCCCAGCCCGCCCGGCAGCAGCACCTCCAGCCGCTGACGGAGCGCCTTGGCCAGTCCCGCCGAACGCCCGCCGGTGCCGATCGCGATCAGCACCGGGTCGCGGTCGACGATCGCGGGCAGGGTGAAGTCGCACAGGGCGGGGCGATCGGCGACGTTGATCAGCAGGCCGCGCGCGCGCAGCCGCGCCGCCGCCGCTTCGGCCTCGGCCTCATCCTCGACGGCGATGAAGCCGATTCGCGCGCCCGGATCATCCTCGCCGACGGCGGCGGCGCCCGCGCGCTCGATCAGGCGGCGCTTCGCCGCCGCTGCCGGACCATCGCCGATCAGGACGACCGTGTGGCCGCTCAGGTCGAGGAAGATCGGCAGGCTGTGCATCGGCCGACCTTGTCGGCCCTGACCGGGCTTTTGCCAAGCGCCTTCGCATGGCACAGGAGCAGATAGAAGGAGAAAGCCGTGGTTTCCAAGCGCAAGGTCGGTCCGTTTTCGGTCAATCCCATTGGTCTGGGCTGTATGAGTCTGAGCCATGCCTATGGTCCCCCGGTCGATGCTGCGGAGGGCCTGCGGCTGCTCAACCGCGCGCTCGATATCGGCTATGACTTCCTCGATACCGCCGCGCTCTACGGATCGGGGCGCAACGAATCGCTTCTGGCCGGGATCAAGGGACGCCGGTCCGAATATGTCCTGGCATCGAAATGCGGCTTTGCGGCGGCGGGGGGCGGGCGCGTGATCGACGGATCGCCGGCCGCCATAGCCGAGGTGCTCGACCTCAGCCTGCAAAGGCTCGAGACCGATCATATCGATCTCTATTATCTCCACCGGCCCGATCCGCGCGTACCGATCGAGGAGTCGGTCGGCGCGCTCGCCCGCGCGGTGGAGGCGGGCAAGATCGGCACGATCGGCTTGTCGGAAATCTCGGCCGACCAATTGCGCAGGGCTCACGCCGTCCATCCGATCACCGCGTTGCAGACCGAATATTCACTGTGGACCCGCAACCCCGAGATCGCCGTGCTCGACGCCTGCCGCGAACTGGGCATAGCCTTCGTCGCCTTCTCGCCGGTCGCGCGCGGCTTCCTGGCGGGGGCGATCGGCCCGGGCCATCAATATGCCGAGGGCGATATCCGTACCGGCATGCCGCGCTTCATCGAACCCGACGTGACGGCGAACCTCGCGTTGCTCGACGGTTATCATGCCCTGGCGGCTGAGATCGGCTGCACCCCGGCCCAGCTCGCGCTCGCCTGGCTGCTCCACCGCGACCCCGATCTGGTGACGATCCCGGGCACCGCGAACATCGCCCATCTCGAAGAGAATATTGCGGCCGGGGAGATAAGGCTGACCGCCGAGCAGGCCGCCGCCGCCGATGCGCTGATCAACCGGCGCACCGTGTCGGGCAGCCGTTACAACGCCGCGGCCCAGTCAAGCGTGACCACCGAGGAGTTCGTTTAGAACACGGGCCCCGGCCTATTTCAGGGTCTTGATGAATGCCCGAATTGAACCGGCGATTTCGGGCCGTTCGAGCGCGAGTGCGATATTGGCCTGGATGAAGCCGGCATTGTCGCCGCAGTCATGCCGCTCGCCGTCGAAGGTCTGCGCGTGGAAAGGCTGGACGCCGACCAGCTTGGCCATCGCGTCGGTCAGCTGGATTTCGCCGCCCGCGCCGCGCTCGCCCTTGTCGAGCAGGTCGAAGATCTCGGGCTGGAGGATATAGCGGCCGACGATGGCGAGCCGTGACGGCGCACTGCCGGCGGCGGGCTTCTCGACCATGCGCCGGATCTCGGTCACCGCTCCCTCCGATGCGCCGGGATCGACGATGCCATATTTGTGGGTCTGGTCCTCGGGCACTTCGAGCACCGCGACAACATTGCCGCCCTTGGCATCATAGGTCTCCGCCATCTGCTTGAGGCAGGGCGACGCCGGATTCCACAGCAGTTCGTCGGGCAGCAGCACCGCGAAGGGCTCGTCGCCGACCAGATCGCGCGCGCAGGCGACGGCATGGCCGAGGCCCAGCATCTGCTGCTGGCGGACGAAGGCGGCCTTGCCGGGGGCAAGCCGGGTCTTGTCGAGGATGTCGAGGAAACTCGTCTTGTTCTTGGCGGACAGATCGCTCTCGATCTCGAACGCGCTATCGAAATAATCCTCGATTGCATATTTGTTGCGGCCGGTGACGAAGATCATCTGCTCGATCCCGGCGGCGCGCGCCTCGTCGACGGCATATTGGATCAGCGGCCGGTCGACGACGGGCAGCATCTCCTTGGGGACGGCCTTGGTGGCGGGAAGGAACCGGGTGCCGAAACCGGCGACGGGAAAGATGGCCTTGCGGACAGGCTTCATGCAGAAAACATCCTTCTAGCGATTTTGCCGCCCCCGATGGGTATTCCGGTCTATATCCACGGCGGCAGCTTGTCCGCCGCGATCAGCGCCTCGATCGGCTGCCTTTCCCGCACGACCGCCCACTGGTCCCCGCTCACCAGCACTTCGGGCGTCAGCGCGCGCGAATTATAGGTGTTTGCCATCGTCGCCCCATAGGCGCCCGCCGTCATGAAGGTGACGAGATCGCCGGGGCCGACAGCATCCATGACCCTCTTCTTGGCGAATGTATCGCCGCTTTCACAGATGGGGCCGACGATATTGGCCGTCATTACGGCACCGTCCGGCGAAACGCTACGGATGTCGTGCCAGGCGTCGTACAGGCTGGGGCGCATCAGATCGTTCATCGCCGCATCGACGATGACGAAGGGATCGGTCACGCCCTGCTTGACCCGGATCACCCGGCTGAGCAGCACCCCGGCATTGCCGACGATCACCCGGCCCGGCTCGAACAGCAGCCGCACGTTCCAGCCCTGCGTCACCTCGCGCACCATCGCGCCATAATCGGCGGGAAGCGGCGGGATGGGCTTGGCGGGATCATAGGGCACGCCGAGGCCGCCGCCGAGATCGGCGGTGACGATGTCGTGCCCGGCGGCGCGCAGATCGGCGATCAGCGCGCCGATCTTCCCGAACGCCGCGCGCGACGGGCCGAGGTCGGTCAGCTGGCTGCCGATGTGGACCGCGACGCCCCGGACATCGAGGCCGGGCAGGTCGGCAGCGCGCGCATAGGCCGCGAGCGCGCGATCATAGGCGACGCCGAATTTGTCCTCCGACCCGCCGGTCGAGATCTTGGCATGGGTGCCGGCGACGACATTGGGGTTGATCCGGAAGGCGACCGGCGCGCGCAGCCCCATCGCCACTGCGACCTCCGACAGCATCTCGGCTTCGGGCTCGGATTCGATGTTGAACTGGAAGATGCCTTCGGACAGCGCGAGACGCATTTCCTCGGCGGTCTTGCCGACACCCGAGAATACGATCCGGTCGGCGGGGATGCCCGCTGCGCGCGCGCGCAGCAACTCGCCGCCCGAGACGACATCGGCGCCGAGCCCGGCCTTGGCCAGCGTCGCCAGCACGCCGCGATTGGGGTTGGCCTTCACCGCGAAGGCGATCAGCGGGCCTTCAGGTCCCGATTCGACATCGGCCAGCGCGACCTTGAATACCGCGACATGCCGCTCGATCGTGGCGGTCGAATAGACATAGACCGGGGTGCCCACCGCCTCGGCGATCGCGGGCAGGGCCACATCCTCGGCGTGGAGGACGCCGTCCTTGAGCTCGAAATGATCCATGTCTTCCCCGAAATCGCGGGCTCGGCCCCCACCGGCGCCCTGGCGGTCGTTTCCCCCAACCGTTCCGGGGATTGCCCATGGACTATCGGGCCGAAACACTCAACCCGGCGGCATATATCGGCCGTCATCCCGGGCTTGATCCGGGATCCCGCTTTTCTTGGCTGCGGCGGAGGGAAGAAGCGGGACCCCGGATCAAGTCCGGGGTGACGAAGTCTGGGTTGATGGACGACGCACCCAGTGTCCGCATGACGACGAAGCGAGGGAAGGTGCCTCAGCCCGGCGGCGGCAGGTTGAAACGGTCGTCCGGGCGTTCTTCGGACCGGCGCAGCACGTCGTCGCTGCGATTGGGGCGGGTTTCGATCGGCGGAGTCAGTAGCGTGTCGACATTAGGCTGGGCCGCAGCGGTCGCGGGCTTGGGCGGGAGGCTATGCCCCTCCGCCGGGCGCAGCGCGTCGCGCTTGCCGCAGGCGGCGAGCGCGAGCAGCGCGCAGGCGGCGAGGAGCGTGCGGGTCTTCATCACTCTTCCAATCCCAAGGCCGCCCGCGCCTCGGCGATGCGGGCGCGGACCTGATCAGGTGCGGTGCCGCCGAAGCTGGCGCGGCTGGCGACCGAGGCGTCGACCGACAACGCGGCATAGACCCGCTCGTCGATCCGTTCGTCGATCGCCTTGAGCGCGTCGATCGGCAGCTTGTCGAGCGCCAGCCCCTCGCGCTCGGCCAGCTTCACCGCGGTGCCGGTGATGTGGTGCGCCTCGCGGAACGGGATGTCGGCGACGCGGACCAGCCAG
This sequence comes from Sphingomonas sp. Root710, assembly GCF_001429065.1. Classification (GTDB taxonomy): domain Bacteria; phylum Pseudomonadota; class Alphaproteobacteria; order Sphingomonadales; family Sphingomonadaceae; genus Rhizorhabdus. The sequence continues at coordinate 244,435 of NZ_LMIB01000016.1, read as the reverse complement.
TCGGCAAGGTCGGTCGCGGTCGAGAAGCCCGCTTCGGCGGCCTGGCGCAGCCGGGGCGCGACGAAATCGCAGCTCTCGACCATCCCGGTCATCGCTGCGATCGACAAAGCGAGCAGGTCATGCGCTTCGAACACCGGCGGCTTGTCGTCCTGCATGTCCTTCGAATAGGCGAGCGGCAGGCCCTTCATCGTCATCACCAGCGCGGTCATGCAGCCGGCGATCCGCCCGGCATGGCCGCGCACCAGCTCGGCGGCGTCGGGGTTGCGTTTTTGCGGCATGATCGACGAGCCGGTCGAATAGCTGTCGGGCAGTTTGACGAAATTGTATGGCTGGCTCGCCCATATAATAAACTCTTCGGCGAGGCGCGACAGGTGCAGGCTGAGCTGGGTCGCGGCCATCAGATAATCGAGCGCGAAATCGCGATCGGACACCGAATCGAGCGAATTGCGGGTCGGCCCGTCGAAGCCGAGCGCCTGCGCGGTCATGTCCCGGTCGATGGGGAAGCCGGTGCCCGCGAGCGCCGCCGATCCGAGCGGCGACAGGTTGAGCCGCGCGCGTGCGTCGGCGAAGCGGCTGCGGTCGCGCGAGACCATCTCATAATAGGCCATCAGATGATGGCCGAGGGTGACCGGCTGGGCGACCTGAAGATGGGTGAAGCCCGGCATAACGCTGGCGGCATGTTCGCCCGCGCGGGTGACGAGCGCAGCCTGGAAGGCGGCGAGCCCGGCGTCGACCGCGTCGATCGCGTCGCGCACCCACAGCTTGAAGTCGGTCGCGACCTGATCGTTGCGCGAGCGCGCGGTGTGCAGCCGTCCTGCGGGCGCGCCGATCAGCTCGGCGAGCCGGCCCTCGGTCGCCATGTGAATATCCTCGAGCGCGAGGTCGATCGGCACGCCCTGCGTGCGATATTCCCCGGCGATCGTGTCGAGCCCCTCTCTGATCGCGGCGGCGTCGGCCTCGGTGACGATCTTCTGCGTGGCCAGCATCGCGACATGCGCTTTCGATCCGGCGATGTCCTGTTGCCAGAGCCGCTTGTCGAAGGGTAACGAGGCGTTGATTTCACGCATCACCGCGGCGGGCCCTTCAGCGAAGCGCCCTCCCCACATCTTGTTGGAGTTATCCGTGCGGCCGTTGATCGCCTGTCTCCTCATGCTGGCGCTGGCCGCCTGCGATAGTAAACCCAAGGATGCGCCGCAAGGCGGCGTGCCCGCCGAATCGGTCGGCCGGGTCGATATTTCGCAACGCGGCAAGCAAATGCCCGCGATTCCGTTCACCGCGCCGGGGGGCGGCCCGGCGACCTTGACCCAGTTTCGGGGCAAGCCGCTGATGGTCAACCTGTGGGCGACCTGGTGCGCGCCGTGCGTCGCCGAGATGCCGACCTTGGAGAAGATGGCGCAGGAGGATGAACGCTTCCGCCTGATCACCGTCAGCCAGGACCTTGAAGGCGCCAAGGTGATCGCGCCCTTCTTCAAGGAGAAGGGCTTCAAGGCGCTGACCCAATATGCCGACCAGCAGAATGTGCTGATGGCCGAGCTGGGCACCGAGACGCTGCCGACGACGGTCTTCTACGACGCGCAGGGCAAGGAGCTGTGGCGCGTCTATGGCATGATGGACTGGAACGGCGCGCCGGCGAAGAAGCTGATCAGCGACGCTATAGGGGGTTAACCCCCGGCTTTTCCGTCCAGCACGTCGCGCAGGAAGGTGAGCGCGGCGAGGGCGAAGGCCTGCATATTGGCGATCCGGTCCTCGCTGCCGGTCTCGACCATCGTCGCGACGTCAACGCCGGGCCCGGCGATCGCGATCCAGCTTCGTCCGGTCGGCGCGCCGCGCGGATGCAGGCCGGGGCCCGCCGAGCCGCTTTCGGCGATCCCCCACTCCGCACCGAACCGGTCGCGGATCGCGCGTGCCTGGAGCGCAGCATAGGATTCGGTCACCGATTCGGCGCCCCTGAGCTCTTCCCGGCTCAGCCCGAGCAGGATGTCGCGACCCTGCAACGAATAGACGACGCCGCCGCCGACGCAGAAGCCGGTCGCGCCCGGAACGGTCAGCAGCCCGGCCGAGATCAGCCCGCCGGTCGCGCCGTCCGCGACCGCGATCTTCTGTCCGCGCGCCTTGAGCGCCGCGCCGATGTCCGCCGCGATGGGGGCGAGCTGGTCGAGCATGATGGGGGTCTCTCCTATGTTGGCGTCGGTCCTTATCGGAGGCCGGGCGGCGGGGAAAGGCTATGCTGCGCCGCCGAACAGTGTGTTTCGATTTGCGCGATTGAAAGCGCAGCGGCACGGGCCGATCTAGCGATCATGACCAGACAACCCAGCTTCTACATTCCGCATGGCGGCGGTCCCTGCTTCTTCATGGAGGACCCGGCGGGGACGTGGACCGGCATGGAGCGATTCCTGCGCGGGCTGCCCAGCCTCTTGCCCGAAGCGCCCAAGGCGATCCTGATCGTCTCGGGCCATTGGGAGACCGAGGGTTTTGCCTTCACCGCCGCGTCCAAACCCCCGCTGGTCTTCGACTATTACGGCTTTCCGCCGCACACCTATGAACTGACCTATCCGGCCCCCGGCGATCCCGCGCTGGCCGATCGCGCCGCCGCGCTGTTGCGCGATGCCGGGATCGAAGCGGGGCTCGATGCCGAGCGTGGGCTTGATCATGGCGTTTTCGTGCCGCTCAAGGTCGCCTTCCCGGATGCCGATGTCCCGGTGGTCGAAATGTCGCTCGACCGCCAGCTCGATCCCGGCCTCGCCTGGCGGGTCGGGCGCGCGCTGCGGCCGCTGCGCGACGAGGGCGTGCTGATCCTCGGCGCGGGGATGAGCTTCCACAATATGCGCGCCTATCGTACCTCCGGCGCGGCCGAACCGTCGGTCGCGTTCGACGACTGGCTGCGCGATGTGATCGGGGGCGACCCAAGCAGGCGAGCGGCTGAGCTCGCAGGCTGGGTGAACGCCCCTGCCGCCCGCTTCGCTCACCCTCGCGAGGAGCATCTGCTGCCCTTGATGGTGGCGGCGGGCGCATCGGACGGCGCCGGAAGCGCGGTCTATGGCGAGATGGTGATGGGATCGATGATCTCGGCCTTCCGCTTCGACTGAGCTTGCCAGCCCCGACGGTCCGTCGCGCCGCCATGTGACTCTTCCCGCTTGGCCGGTTAGGCTGGGCGAAACAGCAGGAGAGACTCGATGGCCTGTGTCCAGGGGTTCGTTATCCCGGTGAAGCACGGCAACAAGCAGGCGTACCGCGATCTGGCCGCCAAGGCCGCCCCGGTATTCCTTGGCGGTGGCGCGATCCGGATCGTCGAATGCTGGGAAGACGACATCCCCGATGGCAAGCTCACCGACTTCCGCCGCGCGGTGCAGGCGAAGGAGGGCGAGGCGATCGTCTTCTCGTGGATATTGTGGCCCGACAAGGCGACCTGCGAGGGCGCGCACGACAAGATGATGAACGACGAACGGATGGTGCCGGACGGGCCGCTGCCGTTCGAGGGCGACCGGATGATCTATGCCGGCTTCGACACCGTTTATGATAGCGGGGATGGCGGCACCTTCGGCTATGTCGACGGGATGGTGGCGAGCGTGACCGCCGACAAGCGTGAGGCCTTTGTCGAACATGCCCGCTACATGGCGGCGCTGTTCCGCGAAAAGGGTGCGTCGCGGCTGGTCGACGGTTGGAACGATGCCATTCCCGATGGGAAGCTGACCGACTTCAAGCGCGCGGTGCAGGCGAAAGAAGGCGAGACGGTGGTATTCGGCTGGATCGAGTGGCCCGACAAGGCGACGCGCGACGCGGCGTGGGGGGCATTGATGCAGGATGCGCGGATGATGGAAAACCCGCCGGTGTGGAACGGTCCGCTGGCGATCTTCGGGGCGTTCGCGCCGATCTTCGACACAGCGGGATAGGTCTATCCTTCCGCGATCTCCGGCGCGTGGAATGGCGGATTCAGGCGCTCGGCTTTCCGCTTCTGCCGCCGACGCCAAAGCAGCCAGAGCAGGAAGCAGGTCCCCGGAATCGGGAAGGCGATCATCAACTCGGTATTGTAGGGGGTCAGCGCGACGATGATCCGGTCGACGGTCGGCCCGAACCAATAGCCGATCGCGGTGTAGAGCGCCGACCAGAGCAGGCAGGCGACCGCGTTGAGCGTGGCGAAGCGCTTGAGCGAAATGCCGGTCAGCCCCATCGCGATCGGGCTGACGGTGCGCAGCCCGTAGAGGAAGCGGAACAGCAGGATATAGGCGTTGGGATAGCGCTCGATGAACGCCACCGCGCGGGCAAAGGCGGGCTTCTGCCGCGCATGGGCGACGAAGGGCCGGTCGCGGAAGCGGCGGCCGATCTGGAAGAACAGCTCATCGGCGACGAACGCCCCGAAGGCGCAGGCCAGCCAGGCGGCGGCGAGCGGGAAGATGTCGCGATGCGCCATAACCCCGCCCGCGATCGCTGCGGTTTCCCCCTCGAACCCCGCGCCGAGCGCGATCGCCCAAGGGCCGATGTCCATGACGAGCTGTCCGAAATCCATCGTATCGATAGGCCCGTCTGGAGGGAGGGAGGATAGTAGCCCTTCTGCCGCTTCACGTCATCCCGGCGTAGGCCGGGATGACGCCATGCGTCAGTCCCTGAGGAGTTCGTTGATCCCGGTCTTCGAGCGGGTCTGCGCGTCGACGCGCTTGACGATCACCGCGCAGTAGAGGCCGGGGCCGCCATCCTTGCCGGGCAGCGTGCCCGGGACGACGACGGCGTAGCTTGGCACCCGGCCGATGAAGACCTCGCCGGTCGCACGGTCGACGATCTTGGTCGACGCGCCGAGATAGACGCCCATCGAGAGGACCGCGCCCTCCTCGACGATCACGCCCTCGGCGACTTCGGAGCGTGCGCCGATGAAGCAATTGTCCTCGATCACTACCGGGCCGGCCTGCAGCGGCTCGAGCACGCCGCCGATGCCGACGCCGCCCGAGAGATGGACGTTCTTGCCGATCTGCGCGCAGCTGCCGACCGTGGTCCAGGTATCGACCATCGTGCCCTCGTCGACGAAGGCGCCGAGATTGACGAAGCTGGGCATCAGCACCGCGCCCTTGGCGATGTGCGCGCCGCGGCGGACGATCGATCCGGGCACCGCACGAAAGCCCGCCGAACGGAACTCCTTCTCGCCCCAGCCGGCGAATTTCGACGGCACCTTGTCCCACCAGCTCGCGCCGCCGGCCGCGCCGGGAATCAGTTCCATGTCGTTGAGTCGGAAGGAGAGGAGGACCGCTTTCTTGAGCCACTGGTTGACGACCCAGCCGTCGGGACCCTTTTCGGCCACGCGGCGCTCACCCGAATCGAGCGCGAGCAGCGCGGTCTCGACCGCGTCGCGGACCTCGCCCCTGGTCGAAAAGCCGATGCCGTCGCGATCTTCCCAGGCCTTCTCGATGATCGTCTGAAGGTCGGTGCTCATTCCATGTCCCCCGTAATTTCATGCAGCCATTGGCCGACATCGTGGATCTCATAATCGATGAAGCTCATGTCGGCATCGTAATTGCCGAGCTCGGAGCCGTTGTTCACCCAGACGGTGGTGATGCCGATCGCCTTGGCGGGCCTCAGGTTGCGCGCCATGTCCTCGACGAACAGCGAGGTTGCGGGATCGATGCCGAACGCCGCGACCATCGACTCATAGCTCGCGGCGTGCGGCTTGGGCTGATAGGCGCAGGCGTGGATGTCGTGGATCGCCTCGAAGCTCTTCGACAGGCCGAGCCGTTCGAGGACGCGGTTGGCATAGGGCACGTCGCCATTGGTGAAGATCAGCTTGCGGCCGGGCAGTTTCGCCACCGCCTCGACCAGCCGCCGGTCCTCGTCGATCGCGTCCATCTCGATATCGTGGACGAAAGCCAGGAATTCGTGCGGGTCGATGTCGTGGTGGCGCATCAGCCCCGACAGGGTGGTGCCATGCTCGCGGAACAGCTGCTTCTGGATGGTGCGGGCCTCTTCGGGACCCACGCCCAGCAGCCGCTGGACATAAAGTCCCATCCGCTGATCGATCAGCCCGAACAGGTCCGTCGACGCGGGATAGAGCGTGTTGTCCAGATCGAAGATCCAGGCATCGATATGATCGAGTGGGGCAAGCATGGCGGGGCGAATAGGGCTTGGAGGGGATGGGCGCAACGCTAATCCCCCCTCCCTGCCAAGGGAGGGGCAGGGGGTGGGTTACGCCGAATTGAATGGCAAACCGGTCTGCCACCGAGTGCGGACTGACCCACCCCTAACCGCTCCCTTGGCAGGGAGGGGGATAATCAGACCGTGAAGCTCTCGCCGCAGCCGCAGGCGCCCTTGGCGTTGGGATTCTGGAACACGAAGCCCGCCGAGAAATCATCCTCGACCCAGTCCATCACCGACCCGATCAGATAGAGGATCGATCCGCCGTCGACATAGAAGGTGCCGCCGGGGGTCTCGATCTTCTCGTCGAACGGATCGGCCTCGGTGACATAATCGACCGAATAGGCGAGGCCCGAACAGCCGCGGCGCGGGGTCGACAGCTTGACGCCGATCGCGCCCTCCGGGGCGGTCTCCATCAGATGCGCGATGCGCGCCTCGGCGGAGGGGGTGAGGGTCAGCGCGGCGGGGCGCTGGCGGGTGGTGGTGGTCATTCTTTCACTCCAATTCCGCTCACCCTGAGGAGAGACTGAGCTTGGCGAAGGCTCATCTCGAAGGGCCCTTCGATGCGGTCTTCGCCTTCGCTCAGCCCTTACTCAGGATGAGCGGAATAATTTCAAAGCATTCCCAATTCCAACTTGGCCTCGTCGGACATCTTGGCCGGATCCCATGGCGGATCCCAGATCAGGTTCACCTCGGCCGATCCGACCCCGGGGACCGCACCGACGCGCAGTTCGACCTCGCCCGGCATCGATTCGGCGACGGGGCAATGCGGGGTGGTCAGCGTCATCGTCACCGCGACATGCGCGTCCTGGGTGATGTCGACGCCATAGATCAGCCCGAGTTCGTAGATGTTCACCGGGATCTCGGGATCGTAGATCTCCTTGAGCGCATCGATCACGCCCTCATAGAGATCGCCGCCCGGCTCGCCTGCGCCGGGCGCGAGATTGGGTTTCTGGGCGAGGAAGCCGTCGAGATAGTCGGGCTTGCGCCCGGCGTCGGCGGTGTCGGCCGCTGGCGCGGCAGCGGCCTCGCGATCGACCGGCTGGCCGCGTTCATCGACCTCGACGCGCGCGCGGGGCGCGGACGGCACTGCCGACACTTCCTCGACCTCGATCTTCCCCGGTTCGTTCATCTCTTCGCCTGTCATCCGAAAATCCGTGTCACCCGCTCTATTCCCCGCGCCAGTGCCGCGACATCGGCTTCGTCGCTGTAGATGCCGAAGCTCGCGCGCGCCGTGGCGGGAATGTCGAGATGCTCCATCAGCGGCTGGGCGCAATGATGCCCGGCGCGGATCGCCACGCCTTCCTCGTCCAATATGGTGCCGATGTCGTGGGGATGAACCCCCTCGATCGCGAAACTGACGATTCCGGCGGAGTCGGCGGGGCCGAACAGCCGGACGCTGTTGATCGCCGACAGCGCGTCGCGCGCCGCCGCCACCAGCGCCGTCTCATGCGCGTGGATGACGGGCAGGCCGATCGCGTCGACATAGTCGATCGCGGCGTGGAGGCCGAGTGCGCCGACGATGTTCGGCGTGCCCGCCTCGAACCGCTGCGGCGCGGGCGCCCAGGTCGTCTTCTGGAACGTGACCTTGTCGATCATCGATCCGCCGCCCTGCCAGGGGGGCATGGCGTTGAGCAGATCGCCCTTCGCCCACAGCACGCCGATTCCGGTGGGCCCATAGAGCTTGTGGCCGGAGAAGGCGTAGAAATCGCAGCCTATCGCCTGGACGTCGACGCCGATGCGCGGCACCGCCTGGCAGCCGTCGATCAATATCTTCGCGCCGGCGGCGTGGGCCAGTTCGGCCGCGCGCTGCGCGTCGAGCAGCGAGCCGAGCACGTTCGAGACATGGGCGAGCGCGACGAGCTTGTGGCGCCCGGTCAGCATTGCCGCCATCGCGTCGAGATCGATCTTGCCGTCTTCGGTCAGCGGGCAGACGTCGATCTCTACCCCAGTGCGGTCCTGAATCAGCTGCCAAGGGACGATGTTCGAATGATGCTCGAGCTTCGACAGCAGGATGCGGTCGCCCGCCTTGAGGTTGGCGACGCCCCAGCTCTGCGCGACGAGGTTGATCGCCTCGGTCGCGCCGCGCACGAAGACGATCTCGTCGGCGCTGCGCGCATTGATGAAGCGCGCGACCCGCTGCCGCGCGGCCTCATAGGCGATCGTCATGTCGGCCGAGCGGCGATAGACGCCGCGATGGACGGTCGCATAATCCTGCCCATAGGCGCGGTCGATCGCATCGATCACGGCCTGCGGCTTTTGCGACGTCGCGGCGGTGTCGAGATAGTGCCAGCCCTCGGGGATGGCGGGGAAGTCCTGGGTCCAGGCGTTCATAGCGTGGTCTCCAGCCAGGCTTCGGCATTGGCCTGGAAGGCGCCGCGCGCCGCTTCGTCGCCGATCCGCGATATCGCGTCGGCGATGAAGGCCTGGGTCAGCAGCGCCTTGGCACGATCGGGGGTGATTCCACGCGAGGTCATGTAGAACAGCGCCTGCGCGTCGAGTTCGCCGACCGTCGCGCCATGCGCGCATTTCACGTCGTCGGCGAAGATCTCGAGCTCGGGCTTGAGGTTGATCGTCGCGGTGCGGGTGAGCATCAGCCCGCGCAGCGATTGTTCGCCGTCGGTCTTCTGCGCGTCGCGCGCGACTTCGACCCGCGCGGCCATGCTCGCGGTCGCCTTGTCGTCGGCAACGGCGCGCCACAGCTGGCGGCTTGTGCCCTCCTCGCGCGCATGGCGGACGACAATCGCGGCGTCGTGACGCTGCTCGCCGCGTGCGAGCAGCGCGCCGCCATGTTCGGCGAAGGCGCCGGGGCCGTCGAGGGTGATCGCGGCGTCGATCCGCGTGCCGCCGCTGCCCGCGCCGAGCAGGGTGGTGACGAGGCTCGCGCCCGCGTCGAGCCGGGCCTCGTCGCGCAGCGAGGTGAAGCCGCTCGCCTGGACGATCCGGATCGCGCGCATGAGCCGCGCCGAGCGGCCGAGGGTGATGCTGGTCAGCCGGTTCGCCCAGCCGTCACCTGCATAGGTCTCGACGATGCTCGCCTGCGCGTCCTCGGCCAGGATGATGCGCGCGGGGACATGGCTCGCCCCGCCGGTCGCGATGTGGACGATCTCGATCGGTCCGCCCGCCGGGTTCGCGCCGTCCTTGGCGATGGCCAGCGTCCAGCCCGCGCCGCTAGCGAGCCTGCCGAGCGGGTGATCGGTGGCGGTATCGGTTTGGCCGATCGTAACCGGGCCGGGGCGGCTGCGGCCCTGATCGAGCAGGCCGTTAACGAACAGCAGGCGCGGACCGTCTCCGATCCAGTGGGAATCGGCGTCCGGCGCGGCCTTTGTAGCGGGTGCTTCAGCGAGCGCGGGGAGCCCCGAAAGATCGGACCAGCGCCATGCTTCGTCGCGCGAAGAGGGGAGCGAGAGGGTCATCTATCAGCTCCGTCATCCTGAACTTGTTTCAGGATCCACCCACGGGCTTGGTGCGAACCAGCAGACTCATGGGCAAAGTTCGTCGCAAGAGCCTCATGACCCGGACCAAGCGTCGTGGTGGATGCTGAAACAAGTTCAGCATGACGAGGATGTGAAGACATCACGCCGCGATCGCTCCGTAACCCTCGCGCTCGAGCTCGTGCGCCAGCTCCGCGCCGCCGGTGCGGACGATGCGGCCCGCCGCCAGGACATGGACGAAATCGGGTTTCACATAGTCGAGCAGCCGCTGATAATGGGTGATCAGCAGCACCGCGCGATCTGGCTTGCGCATGATCGTGTTGATGCCATGGCCGACGGTGCGCAGCGCGTCGATGTCGAGGCCGGAGTCGGTCTCGTCGAGGATGGCGAGCTTCGGGTCGATGATCCCCATCTGGACCATCTCGTTGCGCTTCTTCTCGCCGCCCGAGAAGCCGACATTCACCGGGCGCTTGAGCATGTCCATGCTGAGCCCCAGCGCATCGGCCTGGGCGCGGGCGCGCTTGAGGAAATCGCCGCCCGACAGCGGCTCCTCGCCGCGCAGCTTGCGCTGAGCATTGAGCGCCTCGCGCAGGAACTGGACGTTCGAGACGCCGGGAATCTCGACCGGGTACTGGAATCCCAGGAACAGCCCGGCGGCGGCGCGCTCATGCGGTTCCTTGTCGAGCAGGTCCTCGCCCTCGAAGGTCACGCTGCCCTCGGTCACTTCGTAACCGGGGCGGCCCGACAGGACATAGGACAGGGTCGACTTGCCCGCGCCGTTCGGCCCCATGATCGCATGGATCTCGCCCGCATTGATCGTCAGCGACAGGCCCTTGAGGATCGCCTTGCCGTCGATTTCGGCATGGAGGTTTTCGATGTTCAGCATGCTTCTACCTTGTCGGCCTTCGAGCCGAACACGGCTTCGAACCAATATTTATTGGGATCAGCGAACCAGCTCTGGTTCGCTGGTGTGAGAAATTGCGCGAGCGACGTCATGTCGCGCTCATAGCGGCGGTGAAGTGCTACGAAATCCTGCAAGTCGGCATTTGAAGGCGTCGGCGTATTCAGCGTCACGCGTACCAAGCTCACGCCATGTTCGTTGAGCCCTTTGAAGCTGGCAACACAGCTTATCTTGGCCAGCCACTCAAAAAAGGCCGTCTCGTCGTTGATCGATCCATAACCGCCTTCGACGATATCCAGGGTAGAGGGTGTCATCCGACCGACCCCTCCAGCGATATCCCGAGCAGCTTCTGCGCCTCGACCGCGAATTCCATCGGGAGCTGCTGGAGCACCTCCTTGGCGAAGCCGTTGACGATCAGCGCGACCGAGGCTTCCTGGTCGAGCCCGCGTGACATTGCGTAGAAGAGCTGGTCGTCGCTGATCTTCGAGGTGGTCGCTTCATGCTCGATCTGCGCCGACGGGTTGCGGACCTCGATATAGGGCACGGTGTGCGCGCCGCACTCGCTGCCGAGCAGCAGGCTGTCGCACTGGGTGAAGTTGCGCGCGCCTTCGGCAGTGGGGGCGACGCGGACGAGGCCGCGATAGGTGTTGTCGCTCTTGCCCGCCGAGATGCCCTTCGACACGATCGTCGATTTCGACCCCTTGCCGAGGTGGATCATCTTGGTGCCGGTGTCGGCCTGCTGGCGGTTGTTGGTGACCGCGACCGAATAGAATTCGCCGACGCTGTTCTCGCCCGCGAGCACGCAGCTCGGATATTTCCAGGTGATTGCCGATCCGGTCTCGACCTGGGTCCAGCTCACCTTCGAATTCCTGCCCTGGCACAGCGCGCGCTTGGTGACGAAATTATAGATGCCGCCGCGCCCTTCGGCGTCGCCGGGATACCAGTTCTGGACGGTCGAATATTTGATCTCGGCATCGTCGAGGGCGACCAGCTCGACCACGGCGGCATGAAGCTGGTTCTCGTCGCGCATCGGCGCGGTGCAGCCCTCCAGATAGGAGACATGGCTGCCCTTGTCGGCGACGATCAGGGTGCGTTCGAACTGGCCGGTATTCTCCGCATTGATCCGGAAATAGGTGCTCAGCTCCATTGGGCAGCGCACGCCCTCGGGAATGTAGACGAAGGTGCCGTCGGAGAAGACCGCGCAGTTGAGCGTCGCGAAATAATTGTCGTGCATCGGCACGACCTTGCCGAGCCAGCGCTTCACCAGATCGGGATATTCGCGGATCGCTTCGCTGATCGAGCGGAAGATCACCCCGGCCTTTTCGAGCTCGGCGCGGAAGGTGGTGGCGACCGAGACGCTGTCGAACACCGCGTCGACCGCGACCTTGCGGCTCCCCTCGACGCCCGCGAGCACCTTCTGCTCCTCGATCGGGATGCCGAGCTTCTCATAGACCTTGAGAATCTCGGGATCGACCTCGTCGAGCGAACCGAGCGCCTTCTTCGCCTTGGGTTCGGCGTAATAATAGGCGTCCTGATAATCGATCGGCGGCACGTTGAGCTTCGCCCAGTCGGGCGGGGTCATCGTCAGCCAGTGGCGATAGGCCTTCAGCCGCCATTCGAGCATCCATTCGGGCTCGTTCTTCTTGGCGGAAATGAAACGGACGGTGTCTTCGCTCAGCCCCTTGGGCGCGAAGTCCTGCTCGATATCGCTGGTGAAGCCCCATTCATAATTGGAGGCCTTGTCGGCGGCGTCGATTGCGGCGCGATTCTTGTCGGCCCGGTCGTTGGTGGTGCGCGTGTCGCTCATGCCGGCACCCCCGTAATGTTGCGCGCGAGCATGGCAAGGCTGACGCCGCCCAGCGCGCCGCGGATCGTGTCGTTCACCACGCTCCAATGCGGTTTGACCCGGCATGATGTTTCCAGGCCACAGTCGTGGCGATGGTCATCGACGCAGGCGGTCATCGCGATCGGCCCCTCGACCGCCTCGACGATATCGGCAAGACTGATCGCGTCCGCCGCGCGGGCCAGGCGGAAGCCGCCGCCGGTGCCGCGCGCCGAGGCGAGCAGGCCCGCCTGGGCAAGCCGCCCCATCAGTTTCTGCGCGGTGGGCAGCGGCACCCCGGTCTCATCGGCGAGCAGCGTCGCGGTGAGCTGCTCGCCCGGCGCGTGGCGCGCGGCGGCGGAAAGCATCACCACCGCATAATCGGCTAGGCTGGACAGGCGCATGCTGGCTCGTTTTCCAATCGGACTGATTCGATCCGATTGGGCAGATGGGCGCGGATGCGGTCGAGGTCAAGGGTGTGGCGATGCTTTTGGGGGATCGGAAAGCCCGGCCGGCCGTAAACCGGCCGGGCCATCGAATGAACCAGGGTGGCCATCCGATGCCGCGTGGCCCAGGGGCTGTTCAGAGCCACGCGACAACCGTTACGCGCATGTGCCACGGGGAGGCATGGCGCGATCATGAATGAACGGATGACGGCGGCGGTTTAATCCCGGCGGGACGAGAAAAAACTGTGGGGCGAGCCGCTTTGATGGCGGAACGAAATGCTCTAGGCGACCTGCATGTCGCTCTACACCGCCCTCCGCCCGTTGATTTTCACCCTCGAGGCCGAACGCGCGCACCGCGCGACGATCCGGGCGTTGCGGCTGAAACCTAAGGGCGCTTTGCCCGCTGCCGATCCGCGGCTGGCGATCGATGTCGCGGGGTTGCGCTTTCCCAATCCGGTCGGCCTTGCCGCCGGGTTCGACAAGGATGCGCAGGTGCCCGACGCGATCCTCGCCCTCGGCTTCGGTTTCGCCGAAGTGGGGACGCTGACCCCCTTCCCGCAGGCGGGCAATCCGCGTCCGCGCCTGTTCCGCCTGGTCGAGGACCGGGCGGTTATCAACCGCATGGGCTTCAACAATGGCGGCCAGGCGGCGGCGCATGAGCGGCTGTTGCGCCGCAACGCCCGTCCCGGCATCGTCGGGGTCAATATCGGCGCGAACAAGGACGCCGCCGACCGGATCGCCGATTATGCGCGCGGGGTGCAGGTGATGGCGGGGGTGGCGCGCTACCTTACGGTCAACATCTCCTCGCCCAACACGCCGGGCCTGCGCGCCTTGCAGGACAAGGGCGCGCTCACCGAATTGCTCGCGGCGGTGATGGCGGCGCGGCCCGCCGGCGGCCCACCCGTCTTCCTCAAGGTCGCGCCCGATCTGGAGCCCGCCGATATCGACGACATCGCCGAGATTTCGGCGGCGCATCGCCTCGATGGGCTGATCGTGTCGAACACCACCATCTCGCGCCCGGCGCTGGCGTCACGCCATGCCGGGGAATCAGGCGGCTTGTCGGGCGCGCCACTGCGTGATCTGGCGCAACAGCGCCTCGCCGATTTCCGCAAGGCGACCGGGGGCACGATGCCGCTGATCGCGGCGGGCGGCATCGCCGGCGCCGAGGACGCCTATGCCCGCATCCGGGCGGGGGCGAGCCTCGTCCAGCTCTATTCGGCGCTGGTCTATGAAGGGCCGGGGCTGGCGAAGCGGATCAATGCCGGGCTGGTGAAGCTGCTCGACCGTGATGGGTTCGCGACCGTGGCGGAGGTGGTAGGGACTTCCTAATCCCCTCCTCTGAAGGGAGGGGGATATTGCGTTGTGGGTTGAAGCGGCCCGTTAATCCAATAAGCTGCCGCCATGTTGCAGCGCATCCTAACCGCCCTTCTCCTCATCCTCGCGCCGGTTGCGGCTCAGGCTGCGAAGCCGATGGTCTCCGCCGCCGATCCGCGCGCGGCGGCGGCGGGGGTCGAGATCCTCAAGAAGGGCGGGACGGCGGCCGATGCGGCGGTGGCGATGATGCTCGCGCTCGGGGTGGTCGAGCCGGGGCATTCGGGGCTCGGCGGCGGTGGTTTTCTCGTCCATTATGACGCCAGGACCGGCAAGGTCCGCAGCTATGACGCGCGCGAGGCGGCCCCGGCGGCGGCCGATGCGCGCTGGTTCTTCGGTCCCGACGGCAAGCCGATGGGGATGCGGCAGGCGGTGCCCGGCGGGCGCAGCGTTGGCGTGCCAGGTGAATTGCGGCTGATGGAGGCCGCGCACGCCAACCATGGCAGGCTGAAATGGAAAGCGCTGTTCGGCCCCGCCACCAAGCTGGCACGCGACGGTTGGGCGATCACGCCTCGCTTCAACAATTTCCTGACGAGGATGCCGGCGACTGGCTTTTTCAACGACTGGGCCAAGGCCTATCTCTACACGGCCGACGGGCAGGCCAAGCCGGTCGGCACGTTGGTGAAGAATCCGGAGCTCGCGGCCTTCTATGACGCGATCGCGCGCCATGGCCCCGATTATTTCTATGTCGGCCCGGCGGCGCAGACGCTGGTGACGACGGTCAACGGCGCGCAACGCAATCCGTCGAAGATGACGGCGGGCGACCTCGCCAGCTATCAGCTGCGCGAGCGGCCCCCGGTCTGCGGCGCCTATCGCGGCTATCGCATCTGCGGCATGGGCCCGCCCGCCTCGGGCACGATCGTGGTGCTGGCGATTCTGAAGCAGCTCGAACGTTTCGACATGGCGGCGCTTGGCAAGGATTCGCCGGTCGCCTGGCACCTGTTCGCCGAAAGCTCGCGGCTGGCCTATGCCGATCGCGACGCTTGGATCGCCGATCCCGACTATGTGAAGGTGCCGGTCGAAGGATTGCTCAGCGCCGACTATATCGCCGCGCGCTCGGCGCTGATCTCGCCCGATGCGACAATGGCCAGCATTGCGGCGGGCACTCCACCCGGTGCGCCGGTCTTCGCACCCGCCGAGCGGCAGCCCGAGCATGGCACCTCGTCGCTCACCGCGGTCGACCGCTGGGGGAATGTCGCGCAGGCGACGGTGACGATCGAGAGCGTGTTCGGATCGGGCCAGAGCATGAATGGCCTGTTCCTCAACAACGAGCTGACCGACTTCAACCTGAACCCCGAACGGGACGGCGTGCTGACCGCGAACCGGGTCGAGGGCGGCAAGCGCCCGCGCAGCTCGATGTCGCCGCTGATCGTCTTCGATCCGCAAGGCAAGGTGCGGCTGTCGATCGGCGCGGCGGGCGGGTCGACGATCATCGCGCAGGTCGCCAAGGCGGTGATCGGGGTGATCGACTGGAAGCTGAGCGCGCAGGACGCGATCTCGCTCGGCCTGCTTTATGCGCCGGGGCCCGGCGGCGTCGCCGAGCGCGACACCGCGATCGAGGCGATGCTGCCCGCGCTTGCCACGCTGGGCGAGAAGCTGACGGTCGCGCCGCTCGGCCTGAAGGCCAACGCAATCGAATGGCGCGACGGCGGCTGGGCCGGCGCCGCCGATCCGCGCAGCGAGGGCGTGTCGATGGGGCTCGACGGCAAGGCGGTCAAGCCGGCGGCGGCGGTGCTCCAGAAGGACCGACCGTCGGAATAGGCCACAGCGCTTGACGCCATTATCGGTCATCCTGGACTTGTTTCAGGGTCCACGCCTCAACCAGAGCGTCGCTCCCGTGGCGCGGTGGATCCTGAAACAAGTTCAGGATGACGACGGTTGTGGATGTGCGCGCATCTGTAACGGTTAGACTCTATCCACGGCCGCGCGCGCGGGCCTATACCCGTTTGACGGCGCACAAGACGCGGCAGGAGAGACGATGCGGACCTTCGAGCGATTCCCGAACCTCGTCACCATGTTCTTCACCCGCGCCGCGGAGAAAGGCGACGCGCCGTTCCTCTGGTCGAAGCAGGGCGGTGCCTGGACTCCGCTGAGCTGGGCCGAGGTGGCGCGCCAGGTCGCCTCGCTCGCCAGGGCGCTGAAGGCCGAGGGGTTGAAGGAAGGTGACCGGGTCGTCCTCGTCTCGGAGAACCGCCCCGAATTCTGCATCGCCGACCTCGCGATCATGGCGGCGGGCTGCGTCACCGTGCCGACCTACACCACCAACACCGAGCGCGATCACACCCACATCCTGGAGAATAGCGGCGCGCGGGCGGCGATCGTCTCGACCGCGAAGCTGGCCCAGGTGCTGTTGCCGGCGATCGTCCGCTCGTCCACCTGCGAATTCCTGATCGCGATGGAGGCGCTGCCCCCCGGCGGCACACGCACCCTGTCGTTCAGCGATCTCGCGGGCGATCCCAACGCCGATGTCGCGGCGGCGGCGGACGCGGTCGCCGATGTCCGGCGCGAGGACCTCGCCTGCCTGATCTACACCAGCGGGACCGGCGGCGCGCCGCGCGGCGTGCGCCAGCATCATGGCGCGATCCTGTGCAATGTCGAAGGCTGCATCGACATCATCGATGCCGATTTCGGCTGGGGGGACGAGATATTCCTGTCCTTCCTGCCGCTGAGCCACGCCTATGAGCATTCGGGCGGCCAGTTCCTCCCGATCGGGCTGGGCGGGCAGATCTATTATGCCGAGGGGCTGGAAAAGCTCGCCGCCAATATCGAGGAGGTGGGCCCGACGATCATGGTCGTCGTCCCGCGCCTGTTCGAGCTGATCCGCGCACGGCTGATCAAGGCGGTCGAGAAACAGGGCGGCATCGGCCAGAAGCTGCTCGACAAGGCGATCGAGCTGGGCGCGCGCGATAAACTGCGGTTGGTCGACTATCCCGCCAAACTCGCGGTTGACTTGCTGCTGAAGCCCAAGGTGCAGAAGCGCTTCGGCGGGCGGAGCAAGGCGCTGGTCTCGGGCGGCGCGCCGCTCAACCCCGAGATCGGCCAGTTCTTCTCGGCGCTGGGGCTCACGCTGCTGCAGGGCTATGGCCAGACCGAGGCAGGGCCGGTGGTGTCGTGCAACCGGCCCAGCGCGGGGATCAGGAGCGACACGGTCGGCCCGCCGATGAAGGGGGTCGAGGTCAGGATCGCCGAGGATGGCGAGATATTGGTGCGCGGCGAGCTGGTGATGCACGGCTATTGGCGCAACGAGACCGAGACCGAGCGGGTGCTCAAGGACGGCTGGTTGCACACCGGCGACGTCGGCCTGCTCGACGAAGCCGGGCGGCTGAAGATTACCGACCGCAAGAAGGACATCATCGTCAACGACAAGGGCGACAATATCGCGCCCCAGAAGGTCGAAGGCATGCTGACCCTGCAGCCCGAGATCGCCCAGGCGATGATCTCGGGCGACAAGCGGCCCTATGTCGTCGGGCTGATCGTGCCCGATCAGGAATGGCTGGCTGGCTGGGCGGCGGAGAAGGGGCTTTCCCCCGAACTGGCGAAGCTCAGCGGCAATGCCGAGCTTCATCGCGCGTTGATGGCGGCGGTCGACCGGGTCAATGCCGACCTGTCGGTGATCGAGAAGGTCCGCCGCATCGCCATCGCCGACGAGCCCTTTTCGATCGACAATGAACAGATGACCCCGTCGATGAAGAACCGCCGCCACGCAATCCGCGCGGTCTATGGGGATAGGCTGGACGGGTTGTATAAGGGGTGAGACCTAAAACCCCTCTCCCCAAATGGGAGAGGGCTAAATCGCCGCATCCCTCGTCGCCTGACGCCATCCGTACAGCGCGATGATCGCGCAGCTGATCGCGGGGACGAGCAGCGAGCCGCGCAGGCCGAGGGCGGTCTGGCTGAGCAGGCCCATCAGCGGGGGCAGGATCGCGCCGCCGACGATCGACATGATCAGCAGCGACGCGCCGAGCGAAGCGCGGGGGCCGAGGTCGCGTACGCCCAGCGAGAAGATCGTCGGGAAAATGATCGAGGTGGTCAGCCCCGTAAGCGTGAGAGCTGCGACGGCGGCGGTGCCCGAAAGAAATGCCGCAAGCGTAATGAGCGCGATCGTCGACGCGGCGGCGATGGCGAGCAGCCTGGCGGGCAGGAAACGCGTCATCAGCGCCGCGCCGATGAAGCGGCCGAGCATGAACAGGACGAGGCTGCCCGAGAGCAGGAAGGCGGCGTGCTTTTCCGAGACGGCGGGGGCGGTCTCCTTCACGAAGTCGACGAAGAAGCTCCACAGGCTCACCTGCGCGCCGATGTAGAAGAATTGCGCGACCACCGCGCGGGTCAGCCCGCGTTGGCGCAGCAGGCTGGCGAGGCCGGGGCGCTTGCCGTCGGCATCCGCCGCGCCGCCGCTGGTGTCGACCGTAGGCAATGGCACGAAGGCGACCGCCAGCGCGACCAGCGCGACAACGATCGCCAGGATCAGATAGGGCATCTGCACCATCTGCGCCTCGGCGGCGCGATAAGCCTCGAGATCGGCGGGTGACATCGACGCCAGCGCCGCATGGCCGTGCTCGATCCCCGAGAAGATGAAGATGCCGCCGAGCGCGGGGGCGAGCACCGAGCCGAGCCCGTTGAAGGCGTGGGCGAAATTCAAACGCTGCGAGGCGCGGCCGGGATCGCCGAAGGCTACGACATAGGGGTTGGCGGCGGTCTCGAGGAAAGCCGCGCCGCAGGCGATGATGTAGAGCGCAGCGAGGAAGGGCAAATAGAGCCGCACCTCTGCCGCTGGCCAGAACAGCAGCGCCCCAGCCGCATAGAGCAGCAGCCCGGTGATGATCCCGGCGCGATAGCCGAAGCGGCGCATCACCAGCCCCGCGGGCAGCGCCATGGTGAAATAGCCGATATAATAGACGAACTGGATCAGCCCCGCCTCGGCGCGGTCGAGCGCCAGCGCCTTCTGGAATTGGCGGATCAATATGTCGTTGAAATTATTGGCGATCGCCCAAATGAAGAAGAGCGACACGACCAGCATGAAGCCCGCGCCATAGCCCGGATGGATGAACGGGCCGCGCGGGGGCGGCTGTGTCCGGCTCTTGTCGCTCGCCATATCCACGTGCATCTCCCCGCCATTCTCATTATGGCGTGAAAGTGCATCCATTTTTAAGGAAGGTCAATTAGGGTGTGTACGTCATGCCTGATCCCGATGGCCTCTGCGGGTCGTCAGGATTTCACGCCCATCACCGTATTTTTCTGAGACGGATTGGATGCATTGCCTTTTGGCGGTGCTTCCTTTTTCGGCTTGCGGACTTCCTTGGTCTTCTTCTGTTGGCCCTTGGCCATGACGCTTTCCTTGATGCTGGGTTTATTGGTCGTTGGTGATCCATAGCGGCACGGACCGCCATGGCATTCGGGTCAGATCCGGCGACGGCATGACCGCGGCGCCGTGATCGCGCAGCTCGGTCGCGGTTTCAGCATAGCTCTGCGCCAGATCGCTGAACTGCTGGCGGACCAGCGGATCGTCGCTGCCGGCCGCAGCGGCGAGCGCGCGGCGGCGAAGCTGCTCCAGCAGGGTGGTGTCGCAGGGAGGTTGGGTCATCGTCATGCTCCGCCTGATGGCAAGCGGGAGCAAAAGCGTCTCTCGGTCGCCGCATGCCTGCATGCGAGATGGCGGCGATCAACGCACGCTACACCCTATCACCGCGGCGCGCAAATCACGGCAGACAGGCGAAAAACTTCTGGCGCGTCATGCGCGAAATGCTACCGCTGCGGACAAGGACCCGTGCAGACCATATGACTGGAAGGGGGATAGTATGTCCGGCGACCGTTTCGAACGACACCGCCAGCCCTGGACCCCCGACGAGGTGCAGAAACTCCACACCCTGGCGAAAAAAGGCATGGCGCTGAAGGCGATCGCCAAGGCGCTCAAGCGCAGCGAGGAATCGACCAAGGACCGCGCCAAGGCCGACGGCCTGAACATCGCGAAGCTGCGCTGATGCCGGGCGACAGCTTGTCGTTCAGCGAGACCGTCCGCGCGCGCAGCTCGGTGCGGCGTTTCCGGCCCGATCCGGTGCCCGCGGCGCTGCTTCGCACGATATTAGAAGAAGCGCAGCGCGCGCCGTCCAATTGCAATACCCAGCCCTGGCAGGTGCATATCGTCTCGGGGGCGGCGCGCGACCGGATGGCGGCGGCGCTCGACGCCGCCTGGGTGGCGCAGCGGCTGTCGCCTGATTTCTTCTTCGACGGGCCCGCCTATCCCGGCGTCTATGGTGTCCGCCGCCGCGAACAGGGGATGACCTACCTCCAGGCGATGGGGGTCACGCGTGAGGACCATGCAGGGCGCGACGCCCTGTCGCGGCAGAATCTCGATTTCTTCGGCGCGCCGCATGCTGCCTTCCTGTTCATGCCCGCGATCGGCGATCATGTCCGCGTCGCCGCCGATGTCGGCATGTATGCGCAGACGCTGCTGCTGTCGCTGGTCGCGCATGGTCTGGGCGGGGTGCCGCAGACGATGCTGGGCTTCTTCGGCGACGTGGTGCGCGCCGAACTCGGCATCAGCGAGGATTTCCGGCTGCTGTTCGGCATATCCTTCGGCTATCCCGACCATGACGCGCCCGAGGCCGGCTACCGCATGGAGCGCGCGCCGATAGAGGAAGCTGTGACCTTTCACGACTAGGAGCGTGTCATGCCCCTGAAAATGTACCTTCACCCGCTGTCCTCCTATTGCCAGAAGGCCGAGACCGCCTTCTACGAGAAGGGGATTGCCTTCGAGGTACGCCAGCTGGGCGGAGACGAGCAGGTGGGCAGCGAATTCGCCGCGCTGTGGCCGATCGGCAAATTCCCGGTCATCGATCATGACGGCAAGCTGGTGTTCGATGCCACGTCGATCATCGATTATCTCGACGCGCGCTTCCCGGACGCGCCGCGGCTGATCCCCGACGATCCGCTGATCGCGGCGGACGTGCGCATGTGGGACCGTTTCTTCGACAATTATATCAACTATCCGCAGCAGCGGATCGTATTCGCCGCGATCGGGCGCGAACCGGGCGGCGAGGACATGCTGGCGAAATGGCATGCGGCGTTCGACACCGCCTATGCGGTGCTCGATGAGCATATGCAGGGCCGCACCTGGGCGGCGAGCGAGGATTTCAGCCTCGCGGACTGCGCAGCGGCGCCCGCGCTGCTCTACGCTGACTGGACCTATGCGATCCCGGAGAGGTTCGAAGCGCTGCACGCCTATCGCGCGCGGTTGCTCGCCCGGGCCAGCTATGCCCGCGCGCTCGACGAGGCGCGGCCCTATCGCCACATGTTCCCGCTGGGCGCCCCCGCGGACCGCGACTGAGGGATTCTGCCGCGTCGGCAGGAAATCGCGAAACTCCTGCGGCTTCGCTTCGTTCTTCCGGCCGACAGCCGAGGAGAGAAGCATGTCGGACGCACAGAAGCTCAAGGAACATCTCTGGAAGAAAATGTCGGACGGTCCATTCGTCATGGTCGGTCTTGAGGGCCAGCATGCCGAGCCCCTGACGGTCCAGCTCGACAAGGATCAGGTCGACACGCTGCTGTTCTTCGTCGGCCGCGACAACCGGCTGGTTGCGGGCGGCCGGGCGATGGCGCAGTTCGTGTCGAAGGGGCAGGATTTCTTTGCTTGCCTGTCGGGCACGATTTCGATCGACAACGACCCGGCGCTGATCGACAAGCTATGGTCGAAGCCGGTCGAGGCCTGGTTCCCGGGCGGGCGCAACGACCCGAACCTCACCCTGATCCGCTTCGACATCAACGAAGCCGAACTGTGGGAATCGGACATGTCGCTGACGGGCAAGCTCAAGATGATCTTCGGCGGTAAGATAGACCCCGCTGAAGAAGGCAGCCATGCGAAAGTTGATTCGACGGCGGTATGATGCCTCAGCCGCTCGGCTTTACGTAGCCGGGCGGCCCCCCTGTAAATTCCCGCGCAAATCGCTTATGTGCGCGCCATGAATCACCCGCAGCCCCTGAATTCGATGCCGATTCCCGGCCACATCGACCCTGTGCCGGTTCCGCGCGCGTTCGTGGCGCGGCAGGACGGGCGGATCGATCTGCTCGGGTTGACGCGCGACGACCTGCGCATGGCGCTGGAGACCGCGCAGCTCGAGCCGAAGCAGGCCAAGCTGCGCGCCAAGCAGATCTTCCAATGGATCTATAATCGCGGCGTCACCGAGTTCGCGCTGATGACCGACATCGCCAAGGACATGCGGTCTTGGCTTGAACAGCGCTTCGTCATTTCCCGGCCCGAAGTGGTCGAGGCGCAGGTCTCGTCGGACGGCACCCGCAAATGGCTGCTCCGCTCGGACGACGGGCAGGATTATGAGATGGTGTTCATCCCCGACGCCGACCGGGGAACGCTGTGCGTGTCGAGCCAGGTCGGCTGCACGCTCAACTGCCGTTTCTGCTACACCGGCACGATGCGGCTCGTCCGCAACCTGACCCCGGGCGAGATCGTCGGGCAGGTGATGCTGGCGCGCGACGCGCTGGGCGAATGGCCGTCGCAGCCCGAGGGGCGGATGCTCACCAATATCGTGATGATGGGGATGGGCGAGCCGCTCTATAATTTCGATAATGTCCGCGATGCGCTGAAGCTCGTCATGGACGGCGACGGGCTGGCGCTGTCGAAGCGGCGCATCACCCTGTCGACCTCGGGCGTGGTGCCGATGATGGCGCGCGCGGGCGAGGAGATCGGCGTCAACCTCGCAGTGTCGCTCCACGCGGTGACCAAGGAGGTGCGCGACGAGATCGTCCCGCTCAACCGCAAATATGGGCTGGAGGAGCTGCTCCAGGCCTGCGCCGACTATCCGGGCGCGAACAATGCCCGGCGCATCACCTTCGAATATGTGATGCTCAAGGACAAGAATGACAGCGACGACGACGCGCGCGAGCTCGTCCGGCTGATCAAGAAATATAAGCTGCCCGCCAAGGTGAACCTCATTCCGTTCAACCCCTGGCCGGGCGCGGACTATCAATGCTCCGATCCCGAGCGGATAGCGCGTTTCTCCGACATCGTCTTCAAGGCGGGCATCTCCGCCCCGGTGCGCACCCCCCGCGGCCGCGACATCATGGCGGCGTGCGGGCAACTCAAATCGGCGGCGGAGAAGAAGAGCCGCGCCGAACTCGACCGGCTGGCGGCGGAGAAGCAGGCGGCGCTCGGCTAGACGATTTCCGCTCTGTAGCGGGAGCTACATTTAACGGTTAAATTTGCCCGGCCAAGCATCTTGCATCGCATGACAATCCGGGTCTCTATGCCCTCCAGATGGAGCGCATGAATGTCGTTATTCGATAAGTTCGCCAACCGCCTGTTCAAACGCGGTCAGTTCACGATCATTTTCGCCGATGGCAGCCGCCGGACCTATGGCACTGCCGATCCCGCAGTGAAGCCGGTCACGGTGCGCTTCGCCGACAAGGGTGTCGCGCGCTTCATCGCCAGCAATCCGCATCTGCGCGCCGCCGAGGCCTATATGGACGGTCGGCTGGTGATCGAGCAGGGCGATATCCGCGATCTGATCGACCTGGTCCGCGCCAATGGCAGATGGGAAGATGCGCGCGTCACCCTGCGCGGCACGCTGACCAGCCTGGTCCGCGATCGCATCCGCGCGCGCGTCCAGAGCTTCAATTCGGCGCGCGCGTCCAAGCGCAACGTTGCGCATCACTATGATCTCAACGACCGGCTCTACGACCTCTTTCTCGACGCCGACCGCCAATATAGCTGCGCCTATTTCACCGGTCCCGAGGTCGGGCTCGATCAGGCGCAGGCCGACAAGAAGGCGCATATCGCCGCCAAGCTCAACCTCAAGCCGGGCCTGCGCGTGCTCGACATCGGCTGCGGCTGGGGCGGCATGGCGCTCTATCTGAACCGGGCCGCCGACGTCGACGTGCTCGGCATCACTCTGTCCGAAGAGCAGCTGAAAGTCGCGCGCCAGCGCGCCGAGGCGGCGGGGGTGGCCGACCGGGTCAAGTTCGAACTGATCGACTATCGCGCGCTCGAGGGGCGGTTCGACCGGATCGTCTCGGTCGGTATGTTCGAACATGTCGGCGTGCCGCAATATGAGACATTCTTCCGCAAATGCCGCGACCTCCTCGCCGAGGACGGGGTGATGCTGCTCCACACGATCGGGCGGCTCGGCGTGCCGGGCAAGACCGACGCCTTCACCCTCAAATATATCTTCCCCGGCGGCTATAATCCGGCGCTGTCGGAAATCGTGTCGGCCAGCGAGCCGGCCCGGCTGATCGCCGCCGATGTCGAGACGCTGCGCCTGCACTATGGCATGACGCTCGACCATTGGTACGACCGGACGATGGCGGCGAAGGATGCGATCGTCGCGCTCTATGACGAGCGCTTCTTCCGGATGTGGACCTTCTACCTGGCGGGTGCGCGCGCAGCCTTCATCCACGGCAATCTGTGCAACTATCAGATCCAGTATATCCGCGACCGCCGCGCGACGCCGATCACCCGAGATTATATGCGTGAGGCGGAAAAAGCCCTCCCCCGATAAGCAGGTCGGGACGCGTCAGCGTCCCGCAAGGATCGAAGCCGGTCTACGGACTGCTGGGGGCAGTCCGTAGGCGGAGATCGGCTCGCAAAGCGAGCCGTGGCGGCCGCCCGAGCTTATGCGAGGATAGCCAAGAGCAGCGGATGCTGCCCGCCCGGCGCCTGAGGGCATACAAACTACGCCCCGAAGCCGCCATCGATCGTCTGCATCGACCCCGTGATCATCGCCGCGGCCGGGCTCGCCAGATAGGCGGCGTAGTCAGCGATCTCGTCGGCATGGATATGGCGGCCGATCGCCATGAAGCTGTGCATCAGATCGGCCATCGGGCCGCTGGCCGGGTTCATGTCGGTGTCGACCGGGCCGGGCTGGATCGAATTGACCGTGATCCCGCGCGGCCCGAAGTCGCGGGCGAGGCCGCGGACCATGCCCTGCATCGCCGACTTGGTCATCGCATAGCCCGCGCCCCCGGCGAACGGGATGCGGTCGCCATTGGTGGAGCCGATGATCAGGATACGTCCGCCCTCGGGCATCGCCCGCGCCGCTTCTACCGAGGCGAAGTAGGGGGCGCGGACGTTGACGTCGATCATATGGTCGATCGCGTCGGGTTCGAAGGTCAACGGATCGCCAAGGACAGCGGTGCCCGCGTTGACCAGTAATATGTCGATCGGCCCTTCGGCGGCGACCGCTGCGATCAGCGCGTCGCGGTCGGCGCTGTCGACGCGGACCGCCTTCGCGCCGGTTTCGGCAGCGAGTGTAGCGGCCGCTTCATTCGACCCTGCATAGGTGAAGACGACTTGCGCGCCATCGGCCGCGAAGCGGCGGACGAGCGCGGCCCCGATGCCCCGGCTGCCGCCGAGGATGAGAGCCTTGTGATCGGTGAACTGTGCCATGTTTTGTGTTCCTTTGCATTTCTATAGTAGGTGCTATATAAATGAGCCGAAGCCAATGCAAGGGTTATTATAGTGAGCGCTATAAAAAAAGTTCAGAGCCGGGGCAGACCGCGGGGGTTCGATCCCGACCGGGCGATTGAGACGGCCCAAGCGCTGTTCCAGCAGCGCGGCTATGACGGCGTCGGCGTGGCGGAGATCGGCAGGGCGCTGGGGATTACGCCACCCAGCTTCTACAATGCGTTCGGGAGCAAAGCGGCGTTGTTCGCCAAGGTCCTCGACCGCTACACGAGCGGCTTCGGCCGGTTCGTGCCCGAGGCGCTGGAAGGCGAGGGCGATGCAGCCGCCGCGATCGAGCGGGTGCTGCAGGGCGCGGCCCGGCTCTACGCCGAGCAGGACGGGATTTCCGGCTGTCTGGTGATCGACGGCGCGCGCGGCAGCCAGGATCCCGAGGCGAAGGCGATGACGGCGCGCTGGATGTCCGAGAGCAAGGCTGTGCTCGCGGCCCGGATCGCGCGCGAGATTCCCGACCGCGCAGACGCGCTGGCGTCGCTGGTCGTGACCGCTCTCAAGGGCATGTCGGCGGCGGCACGCGATGGGGCCAGCCGCGACGAGCTCGCCGCCTTCGCGGACATGGCCGCGGCCGGGTTTCGCGCGATCGTCGCGCGGGACTGAGCCTTATCGCGCCGCGAGCGCCACCGCCGCCCGCGCACGGCGTTCGATTTCGACCGGATCGGGCTCGCCCGCCGGCACCACCCAGCTGCCGCCCACGCACAGCACCGCGTCGAGCGCGAGCCAGTCGACCGCGGTCGCCTCGGTGATCCCGCCGGTCGGGCAGAAGCGCGCCTTATAAAGCGGGGCCGCAAGCGCCTTGAGCGCGGGGATGCCGCCATTGGCGGTGGCCGGGAAGAATTTGAAATGGGTCAGCCCCATGTCGAGCCCGCGCATGATGTCGCCGGCATTGGCGGTGCCGGGCAGGAAGGGCAGCTGGGCGGCGATTGCGGCATTGGCGAGCGGCTCGGTGAGCCCGGGCGAAACGAGGAAGCGCGCGCCGGCGTCGACGCTCGCCTTCACGTCGTCTGGGTTGAGCACCGTCCCCGCGCCGACCACCGCGCCCTCGACCTTCGCCATTTCGCGGATCACGTCGAGTGCGCAATCGGTGCGCAGCGTCACTTCCAACGCGGGCAGACCGCCCGCCACCAGCGCCTCGGCGATCGGGCGGGCATGGCGCACGTCATGGACCACGAGCACCGGGATGACGGGAGCAAGGGTCATCACCTGTTCGACGTTCATCGGCTATGTTTCTCCTGAAAGGCGGCGGCGGCGCCCAGCAGCCCGGCTTCGGGGTGGCGGGCGAGGCGGATCGGGAATTGCGCCATGCGGGCTTCGAAGCGCCCTTTGGCGCGGAAGCGATCGTTGAACAACGGGCTCCTCAGCCGTTCCTCGATGCGGTTGGCGAGCCCGCCGGTGATCACCACCGCGTTGGCGCCATGGGCAAGGGCAAGATCGCCCGCGACCGCGCCGAACGCCATCACGAGACGGTCGAGCGCCTGGACCGCCACCGGGTCGCTGCCGTCAGTCGCGCCCGCCCAGATGGCGGCGTCGTCCATCGGCACGATCGGCCGGTGACCGATCAGCGCGATCGTCGCACGGATGTCGGCGAGGGCCGGTCCCGAGACGATCCGCTCGACCGACACGCGGCGATGGCGCTCGCGCATGCGGGCGAGCAGCCTTTCCTCGAAGCCGTCGAGCGCGGCAAAGTCGATATGCCCGCCCTCGGTCGGCACGACGATGTTGCGGCCATCGCGGCGAAGCAGCTGGGCGACGCCGAGGCCGGTGCCGGGACCGATCACGGTGGTGACCCCTTCGGCGGGCAGCGGGCCTTCGGGGCCGCCGACATAAGCGAGTTCATCGGGGTTCAGCACGCCGACCGCCGCTGCCATCGCGGCGAAATCATTGAATAGGTCAAGCTTCTCGACGCCCAGCTCGGCGGCCAGGGTAGCAGGGTGGATCACCCAGTCATTGTTGGTGAAGCGGATCAGCTCGCCCTCGACCGGCCCGGCGATGGCGATGCTCGCAGCGGCGGGCAGGCTGCCGCCCTCATGCTGGGCGAAGGCCGCCCAGGCGTCGGCAAGCCCGCTATGGTCGGCGGTCCGATATTTGCGCGGTTCGCCCAGCGTCGGGCGGCGATCGGCGTGCAGCTCGGCGAGCGCGAAGCGGGCATTGGTGCCGCCCAGATCGACGGTGACGATCTTCATGATGTCAAAGCAATCCGCTCATCCTGAGTAAAGGCTGAGCTTGGCGAAGTCCGCGTCGAAGGACGTCCTTCGAGGCACCACTTCGACGAGCTCAGTGGCTCCTCAGGATGAGCGGAGTAGCTTTTCACAGCCCTGCCGCCGCGAGCATCGCCGATCCGCCGCGCTCGGCGGTGTCGGCGCCGTGGCGCATGAAGGCGAAGAGCTCGCGGCCGG
Organism: Sphingomonas sp. Root710; assembly: GCF_001429065.1. Taxonomy (GTDB): domain Bacteria; phylum Pseudomonadota; class Alphaproteobacteria; order Sphingomonadales; family Sphingomonadaceae; genus Rhizorhabdus. The sequence continues at coordinate 216,487 of NZ_LMIB01000016.1, read as the reverse complement.
TGCCGCTATGGGCGGGCGGCGGCCCGGCGGGTTCGCGGGCGTCCCACTCGGCGGCGTCGACCAGCGCGCTGATCGAGCCGTCATGGCCGCACAGGCGGACGATGTCGCCGTCGCGCAATCTGGCGATCGGGCCGCCGGCCAGCGCTTCGGGGGTCAGGTGGATCGCGGCGGGCACCTTGCCGCTCGCCCCGGACATACGCCCGTCAGTGACGAGCGCGACCTTGTAGCCCTTGTCCTGGAGGACGCCGAGCGGCGGGGTGAGCTTGTGCAGTTCGGGCATGCCGTTGGCCTGCGGGCCCTGAAAGCGGACGACGACGATCGCGTCGCGGTTCAGCTCGCCCGCCTTGAAGGCGGCGTTGACCTGATCCTGGTCGTCGAACACCCGGCAGGGCGCCTCGATCGTCCAGCGCTCGCGGTCGACCGCGCTGGTCTTGAAGGTGCCGCGCCCGAGATTCCCCTGGACGAGGCGCATGCCGCCGTCGGGCTGGAAAGGGTTGTCATGCGGGCGGAGCATCGTCTCGTCGAGCGAGGCGGCGGGCGCGTCCTCCCAGACCAGCACATCGCCCTCGAGCCGGGGATCCCTGGCATAGGCCGACAGGTCGCTACCGGACACCGTCATGATGTCGCGGTGGAGCAGGCCGCCGTCGAGCAGGGTGGCGATGGTATAGGCCATGCCGCCTGCGGCCTGGAAATGGTTCACGTCGCCCGCGCCATTGGGATAGACCCGTGCGATCAGCGGCACGGCGGCCGAGAGCCGGTCGATATCCTCCCAGTCGATGAGGATGCCCGCCGCGCGCGCGATGGCGGGAAGGTGGATGACATGGTTGGTCGATCCGCCGGTCGCGAGCAGGCCGACCGCTGCGTTGACGATCGCCTTCTCGTCGACGCACAGGCCTAGCGGGCGATAGTCGCCACCGTCCCAGCCGATCTGCGTGAGGCGGTGGACCGCGGCGCGGGTGAGTTCCTGCCGCAGCTTGGTGCCGGGATTGACGAAGGCGGCGCCGGGGATGTGGAGCCCCATCACCTCCATCATCATCTGGTTCGAATTGGCGGTGCCGTAGAAGGTGCAGGTGCCCGCGCCGTGATAGGAGGCGGACTCGGCCTCGAGCAGCTCGGCGCGGCCGACCTTGCCCTCGGCATAAAGCTGGCGGACGCGCTGCTTCTCCTTGTTGGCGAGGCCGGAGGGCATGGGACCCGCGGGCACCAGGATCGTCGGCAGATGGCCGAAGCGCAGCGCGCCGATCAGCAGGCCGGGGACGATCTTGTCGCAGATGCCGAGCAGCGCCGCGCCCTCGAACATGCCATGGCTGAGCCCTACCGCCGTCGACAGCGCGATCGTGTCGCGGCTGAACAGCGACAATTCCATGCCGCGCTGGCCCTGGGTCACGCCGTCGCACATCGCGGGGACGCCGCCGGCGACCTGCGCGGTCGCGCCCGCCTCGCGCGCCCAGACCTTCATCTGCTCGGGGTAGCGGCCATAGGGCTGATGCGCCGACAGCATGTCGTTATAGGCAGTGACGATGCCGATGTTCATCGCCTTGCCCTCGCGAATCGCGGGCTTGTCCTCGCCGCTGGCGGCGAAGCCATGGGCAAGATTGCCGCAGGACAGGTTGGGCCGGTCCACCCCCGAATCGCGCTCGCGCCGGATGAGGTCGAGATAGGCCTGCCGACCGGGGCGCGATCGCTCGACGATCCGGGCCGTGACGGCTTCGACGGCGGGATTCAGGCTCATGTCACATGCTTTCGCTTTGAGCTATTCGCTCCAGTGGATGTCGATTGCCTGGTCCGCATCGGCAAGGACGCGGCCGATCGGCAATGTCGACGACGCGCCATCCTTGATCGCGCGCTCGAGCAGCGTGCGCTTTTCCGCGCCGGTGACGACGAGCATCAACGTGCGCGCCGAGATGATCGCTGCCTTGGTCAGCGTCACCCGGGCGACGGGGGCTTCGGCCGGCATCGGATCGGGCAGCACGCCGACAGCGCGGCGCGCCTTGGGGCCGTTGAGCGCCTCGTCGAGGTCGGGGCCCGCGAAGATCGACGCGGTATGGCCGTCGCCGCCGACGCCCAGCCAGACGAGATCGGGCGGCCAGTGCAGCTCCTGTAGCCGCGCATCGGCAGCCTTGCCGGCCATGCGGTGATCGGCGGCCTTGTCGGTGGTGATCGGCAAGACGCGCGCGCCCTTGGGCAGGAAAGCCTTGGCGATCATCGCGGCGTTGGACAGCGGATCGGTCATCGGCACGAGGCGATCGTCGGTGGGGATGATCGTCACCCGCTTCCAGTCGATCTTCGCCTTGGCGAGCTTCTCGTAGATCGGGACCGGCGTCTTGCCGCCGGGCAGCGCGATCAGCGCCTGGCCGCGCGCGTCGAGCGCCGATTCGATGATGAAACCGACATCGCCCGCCACCGCATCGGCGAGTTCGCCTGCATCATCATAGTCCCACCATTCGGCTTCGATCATCATTCATTTCCTTCCTATTCCTCCCCGGAACGGGGAGGGGGACCGCCGCAAGGCGGTGGAGGGGGCAGCGATCCGGCGCCGCGCTCACCGCTCTCCCCTCCACCATCCTGCGGATGGTCCCCCTCCCCGTTCCGGGGAGGAACTTCAACGCCTAATCATGCCAGGTCACGCCATCGCGCTCGGTCAGCGCGATCGCCGCCGACGGACCCCAGGTACCCGCAGTATAGGGCTTGGGCTTCATAGCATTGGCGTCCCAGCCGTCACGGATCGCATCGACCCATTCCCACTGCGCCTCGACCTCGTCACGGCGCACGAACAAGGTCTGGTCGCCCTCGATCAGGTCGAGCAGCAGGCGCTCATAGGCGATCCGACGGCGCGTGTCGGCGAACGCGTTGGGCATCGAGATGTCGAGCGGCATCTCGCGCAGCCTGATTCCGTTGCGGTCCAGCCCCGGCTCCTTCGACATCAGCAGCAGCCTGATATTCTCGTCGGGCTGCAAACGGATGATCAGCTTGTTGGGTTGCAGCGCCGCGCCCTTCATGTCGAAGATCGAGTGCGGCACGCTCTTGAACTGGATGAAGATTTCGGACTGGCGGCTGGGCAGCCGCTTGCCGGTGCGCAGGTAGAAGGGCACGCCGCGCCAGCGCCAATTGTCGATATGCGCCTTGATCGCGACGAAGGTCTCGGTGTCCGACGCTTTGCCGAGCTCGTCGGCATAGCCGGGCACCGCTCCGCCTGCGACCGCGCCGGGGCCATATTGGCCGATCACGCTGTGCGTGGTGGCGTTGCTCCGGTCGATCGGGCGCAGCGAGCGGAGCACCTTCACCTTTTCGTCGCGGACCGCGGTGGCGTTGAACTGGGCGGGGGGCTCCATCGCCACCAGCGCGAGCAGCTGGAGCATGTGATTCTGGACCATGTCGCGGATCGCGCCCGCACCATCGTAGAAGCTGACCCGGCCTTCGAGGCCGACCGTTTCGGACACGGTGATCTGGACATGATCGATCCCGCCTTCCCGCCAGAGCGGCTCGAAAAGGCTGTTGGCGAACCGCAGTGCGAGCAGGTTCTGGACGGTTTCCTTGCCCAGATAATGATCGATGCGGAAGGTGCGGTCCTCCGGAAAGACCGCCGCGACCGCGTCGTTGATGTGGCGGCTCGAGGCCATGTCGTAGCCGAGCGGCTTTTCGAGGCCGATGCGAACGTTGTCGCCGCCGAGACCCGCCTGCGCGAGCCCGTTTATCGTCGCTTCGAACAGCGAGGGCGCGGTCGACAGGAAGATCGACAGGCCGTTGTCGGTCGAACCCACCGCGCTGGCGAGGGCGGCGAAATCCTCCGCCTTCGAAGCATCGACCGGAACATAGGTGAGTCGCGTCAGGAAATTCGCCAGCGCCGCCTCGTCCAGCCTTTCGGCGGGGACATAGCGGCGCAACGCGGTTTCGGCGAAGGCGCGGAAGGCGGCGTCATCATGGTCGCTGCGCGCGGTGGCGATGATCGCGAGGTTGGCGGGCAGCAAGGCGTCGGCGGCGAGGCCGTAGAGCGATGGCAGCAACATGCGCTGCGACAGGTCGCCGGTGGCGCCGAACAGGAGGAGTTTCTCGCTGGCTGAGGTCACGTGCTTCCCTTTTTGCTGGCCGGTGATCGGATCGCCGCCGTCACGGTTCTGGCGCGCCCTTGTAGCAAAAGCATCGCATCGCGGTAGCTGCGATGTCGCAATGCCGCATTATTCGAATCGCCATCGGTGCAGATGGGGGACGAAGCCATGCCGGAAATGCTCGAAGCGGCCGAACGCCGCCTTGCGGTGCGGCTGGCGTCCAGCCGGGCGGACATCGTTGCGGCGCAGCGGCTGCGCTACGACATCTTCTTCCGCGACATGGGCGCAACCGGATCCGGCCAGCAAGGCGGGCGCGACATCGATCCCTATGACGAGCTCTGCGATCATCTGCTGGTCGAGGATCACGCCCGGCCGGGCAGTCCGGTGGTCGGCACCTATCGCCTGCTGCGTCAAAGCGTCGCCGACGCCCATGCCGGCTTTTATTCGGCGCATGAGTTCGACCTGTCGAGCGTGCTGGCGCATGCGCAGCGCGAAGGCGTCGAACTGCTCGAACTTGGCCGCTCCTGCGTCGATCCCGCCTATCGCGACGCGGGCACGATCCAGCTGTTGTGGCGCGGCATCGCCGATTATCTCCAGCGCCACCGCATCGGCTATATGTTCGGCTGCGGCAGCTTCCCGGGCACCGATCCGGCCGAGCACGCCGAAGGCATGTCGTTGCTCGCGCACGACCACCTCGCCCCGGCTGAACTGCGCGCCCGCGCGATCGGGCGTGACGCGATCCCGCTCGCGGCCTTGCCGATCGGCGGCTATGATCCGCGTCTCGCGCTCCGGCGGCTGCCCCCGCTGATCAAGGCTTATCTGCGCGTCGGCGCCGAACTCGGCGACGGCGCCTTTATCGACCACGCCTTCAACACGATCGACGTGTTCGTCGTGATGCCGGTCGCGCGGATCGCCTCGCGCTATGCGCAGCGGTTCGAGGTCGCCGCTTAGCGGGTCTTTGCGCCGCCGCGCCATCGGGACAACCGGAGATGAAAACAGTTTCCGATTGACGCTTCCGCCCCGCATGGCCATCCGCCGCCGCAAGGCGAAGGGGATGATCATGCGGCATTTTCGATTTCTGTCCGGCGTGGCTTGTATCGCGATCGTTACGGCTCCGGCCTTCGCCGACGCCGGGGATATCGTCGTCACCGGCCAGGGGCTCGCGAATAGCCCCGGCGACGCCGCCTATGACGTGATCAGCATCGACAAGGCGCGGCTCGACCTGTCGGCGAGCGGGCGGATGGAGGATATCCTGCGCGACGCGGCCGGGTTCCAGCAGTTCCGCCGCTCCGACGCGCGCTCGGCACATCCGACCAGCCAGGGCGCGACGCTGCGCGGGCTGGGCGGGAACGCCTCGACCCGGGCGCTGGTCCTGCTCGACGGGGTGCCGATGATCGATCCGTTCGGCGGCTGGATCAGCTGGGCGGCGCTCGATCCGGCGCGGATCGGCCATGTCCGGGTGACCCGCGGCGGCGGCAGCGGCGTCTATGGCGCGGGGGCGCTGGCCGGGACGATCGAGCTGTCGAGCCTCGGGCCCGACGAGGCGAAGCGCGTCAGCGCGGGCATCGCCTATGGCAGCCGCGAATCGATCGACGCCGACGCGACGCTGACCGCGAAGCTGGGCGGCGGCTTCGTCATGCTGTCGGGCGGGCATGCGCGCGGCGACGGTTTCATCCCCGTCGTCGAGGAGGATCGGGGGCCGATCGACCGGGCGGCGCGCTACAAGCAGAGCCGCGCTTCGGCCCGGGCGGTGATCCCGGTCGGCGAGGACACCGAGCTTCAGGCGAACGGGTCGTTCCTGCTCGACCAGCGCGACCGCGGCGTGCCCTTCACCGGCAACGCCAATCTGGCGGTCGACAGCTCGGTCCGGCTGGTCGGCCGGGGACCCTGGCAATGGGAGGCGAGCGCCTGGCTCCAGCATCGCGAATTTTCGAGTGGCTTCGCCAGCATCGGCGCGGGCCGCGCGACCGTCAGCCAGTCGCTCGACCAATATAACGTCCCCGCCAACGGGCTTGGCGCGCGGATGGAAATTCGCCCGGCGCTGGGCGAGGCGATCCAGCTGCGGCTGGGCGGCGACGTCCGCCACGTCAGCGGGCGGACCGAGGAGCGCGTGATCGCGACCAATGTCGGCCGCGTGGCAGGCGGCACGCAGGATATTTATGGCGGCTTCGCCGAACTGGCGCTGCTGCCCCTCGACGGGGTGACGCTCACCGCGAGCGGCCGGGTCGATCATTGGGCGCTGAGCGATGGGCGGCGGACCGAGATCAACCGCAATACCGGCGCGTTCGTCGCGGCGAATACGGCGCGCTACCCCGATCGTTCGGGCACCGAGGCGACCGGGCGCGCGGGAATCGCCTGGAACCCGCCGGGTGCCTCGGCGATCACCCTGCGCGCGGCGGCCTATACCGGCTGGCGGCTGCCGACGCTCAACGAACTCTATCGTCCATTCCGCGCGGGCAATGACTCGACCGTGGCCAATCCGGCGCTCGATCCCGAACGGGTGAAGGGCATCGAGGGAGGCCTGTCCTTCCAGCCGATCGCGAACTGGCGGATCGCGGCGACGCTTTTCTGGAACCGGCTCGACGACGCCATTTCGAACGTCACCATCGCGCCCAACACGCGCCAGCGGCAGAATGTCGACGCGATCCGCAGCCGCGGCGTCGAGGTCGAGGGCTTCGCGACGCTGGGCGACTGGCGGCTCCACGCCAGCTATTCGCACATCGATCCGCGCGTCCGGTCGAGCGGCGCGGCCGTAGCGCTCGACGGGCTGCGCCCGGCGCAGACCCCGCGCGACCAGGCGAGCGCCACCGTCGAGTGGAACCGGCCCGGCCTCGTCAGGGTCGGCGCGACCGTCCGCTACATCGGCGCGCAATATGAGGATGACCAGAACAGCCGCCGCCTCGACGATGCGTTGACGGTCGACGCGGTGGCGTCGGTGCCGCTGGGCCGGGGCCTGACCGCCGAGCTGCGCGCCGAGAATATCGCGAACAAGCGGGTCGAAGCTACGGTGGGCGCGGACGGTACGGTCGAGCGCGCGACGCCGCGGACCTTGTGGGCGGCGCTCAGATACGAACTGCGGTAGGTAAACTCCCCTCCCTTGGCAGGGAGGGGGGACTAGGGCATCCTCCACCCATCAGCAGGGAGGGGGCCAGCTATGATCATCGACGGCGACACCATGATTCCGGTTCGCCCCCCCTTTTGGCGGTCGCTCTATGCGCAGGTGCTGGTCGCGATCGTGCTGGGCATCGCCCTCGGCGCCTTTGCCCCGGACATCGCCACCCAGCTGAAACCGCTCGGCGACGCCTTCATCAAGCTGGTGAAGATGATCATCGCCCCGGTGATCTTCCTGACCGTCGTCACCGGCATCGCCGGTCTGCGTGACCTCGGCGAACTGGGGCGGGTCGCGGTCAAGACCTTCGGCTATTTCCTCGTCCTGTCGACCTTCGCGCTGATCGTCGGGCTGATCGTCGCCAATGTCGTCCAGCCGGGGGCGGGGATGCACATCGCGCCCGCCTCGCTCGATACCAGCCATATCGCCGAATATGCCGAAAAGGCGCACGACCAGACGCTGACCGGCTTCCTGATGAACATCATCCCCGCGACGCTGGTATCGGCGCTGGCCGAGGGCGAGATTCTCCAGGTGCTGTTCGTCGCGATCCTGTTCGGCATCGCGCTGTCGCTGAGCGGCGAGCGCGCCGCGCCGGTGCTCGACCTGCTCGAGCGGCTGACGGCGGTGGTGTTCCGGCTGGTCGGGATATTGATGAAGGCCGCGCCGATCGGGGCGTTCGGGGCAATGGCCTTCACCATCGGCAAATTCGGGATAGGCACGCTCGCCAATCTCGGCGGGCTGATCCTGTGCTTCTACCTGACCGCGCTGGCCTTCATCGTCCTCGTGCTCGGGGCGGTATCCTGGGCGGCGGGCTTCTCTATCTTCAGGCTGATCACCTATCTGAAGGACGAGCTGTTGCTCGTGCTCGGAACCTCTTCGTCCGAGAGCGCGCTGCCCAACCTCGTCGCCAAGATGGAGATGGCGGGGTGCGACAAGCCTGTGGTCGGCCTCGTCGTGCCCACCGGCTATTCGTTCAACCTCGACGGCACCAACATTTACATGACGCTGGCGGCGTTGTTCATCGCCCAGGCCTGCGACGTCGATCTGTCGCTGGGCGAGCAGATCAGCCTGCTGCTCGTCGCGATGATCTCGTCGAAGGGCGCGGCGGGGGTCACCGGCGCGGGGTTCATCACCCTGGCGGCGACACTGTCGATCGTCCCCTCGGTGCCGGTCGCGGGCATGGCGCTGATCCTCGGCATCGATCGCTTCATGAGTGAGTGCCGCAGCCTCACCAATTTCATCGGCAATGCGGTGGCCACGGTAGTGATCGCCCGCTGGGAAGGCGCGCTCGATCGCGAGAAATTGAAGGCGGCGCTGGGGTAAGGGAATAGGTCATCCTGAACTTGTTCAGGATCCATTCCTCCACCCGAGAGCGCTCTCCCGGGGCACGGCGGATCCGGAAACAAGTTCAGGATGACGTTGGAAAAGAGGCGAGGTTTGGAAACTTCTCCTCCATCCTCTAAGACTCACCTCATGCCTTTCGTTCCCCTTGGCCAGAAACCCTTCTTCGACGACAAGAACCACGCCTTCTGGGTGCTCCAGTCGGCGGGGTGGACCGGCTATTTCGTGCTGCGATCGCTGGGCGGCCTTGCGAACAATATGGGTCTGCTGTTCGTCGTTCCGACCGCGCTGACCACCGCGACGGGCTATTCGCTGACGCTGCTGATGGCGTCGGCCTATCGCCGGCTGATCCAGCAGAGGCCGATCATCACCTGGTCGCTGTCGATCCCGATCCTGATCATCGCCGCCGCGATCTTCTCGTCGATCGAGACCTGGGCGCATGCGACCTTCTACCGGCCCGAGGAAATGCCGGTCGGCATCCAGTTCTTCGGCGCGATCCTGCTCGATTTCTCGCTGCTCGCGGCCTGGTCGGCGCTCTATTACGGAATCAACTTCTACCTGCTGCTCGAACAGCAGAGCGACCGCGTCGAGCGGCTGGAAAGCCAGGCCTCGTCGGCACAGCTGGCGATGCTGCGCTATCAGCTCAACCCGCATTTCCTGTTCAACACGCTCAATTCGATCTCGACGCTGGTACTGCTCAAGGAAACCCAGCGCGCCAACGCGATGCTGTCGCGCCTGTCTTCCTTCCTGCGCTACACGCTGGCCAACGAGCCCGAGGGCACGGTGAGCCTCGCCCAGGAGATCGAAACGCTCAAACTCTATCTCGATATCGAGAAAATGCGCTTCGAGGACCGGCTGCGCGCCGGGTTCGACATCGACCCGGCCGCTTTGGAAGCGCGGTTGCCGTCGCTGCTGCTCCAGCCGCTCGTCGAAAATGCGATCAAATATGCGGTGACGCCGCAGGAGGAAGGTGCCGACATCAATGTCGCCGCGCGGCTGCAGGGCGTGGAACCGGATCGCCGTTTGATCATTTCGGTAACGGACACGGGGCCCGGGTTGACCGATGGCATGCAACGCCCCACCTCTTCTACCGGCGTCGGTCTGGCGAATATTCGCGACAGACTGGCGCAGGCCTATGGCACGGACCAGCGTTTTGAGGTCCAGACTGGCCGGGAGGAAGGCTTTGGTGTCGTGATCGACATCCCCTTCCAGTCCGCGAAACAGCGCAAGGATAGTGCATGACGATCCGAACCATTCTCGTCGATGACGAGCCGCTGGCCATTCAGGGCCTTCAATTGAGGCTGGCGCCGCACGAGGATGTCGAAATCATCGAAACCTGCCTGAACGGCCGTGAGGCCATCAGGGCGATCAAGACCCACAAGCCCGATCTGGTCTTCCTCGACATCCAGATGCCGGGTTTCGACGGCTTTTCGGTCATTCAGGGACTGATGGAAGTCGAACCGCCGCTGTTCGTGTTCGTCACCGCCTATCAGGACCATGCGATCCGCGCCTTCGAGGCGCAGGCGATGGATTATCTGCTCAAGCCTGTCGACGAGCAGCGGCTGGCGGACACGCTCGACCGGGTCCGTCAGCGGCTGGCCGAGAAGCGCGGTGTCGAGGAAGCCGGCCGGCTCAAGGGCGTGTTGCAGGAAGTGGCGCCCGATGCGGCCGAGACATTGGCCGAGGGTGATGACGCGCCGGCATCGAACCGCTTCGAAAAGCTGATCAACATCAAGGATCGCGGCAAGATATTCCGCGTCGACGTCGATTCGATCGAGCGGATCGATGCCGCCGGCGATTATATGTGCATCTACACCGGCGACAACACGCTGATCCTGCGCGAGACGATGAAGGATCTCGAGAAGCGGCTCGATCCGCGCCGCTTCCAGCGCGTTCACCGCTCGACGATCGTCAATCTCGACCTCGTCCGCCAGGTCAAGCCGCATACCAACGGCGAATGTTTCCTGGTGCTCGATTCGGGCGCGCAGGTGAAGGTCAGCCGGTCGTATCGGGAAGTCGTGGCGCGCTTCGTGCATTGATCGGCACATTCCCCCCCGGTACGGGGAGGAATAGGAGTTCGATCATGACTATCCGCCCCCGCCGCAGCGCGCTCTACATGCCTGCCTCGAACCTCCGCGCGATCGAGAAGGCGCGGAGCCTGCCGTGCGACGTGGTGATCTTCGACCTCGAGGATGCGGTGGCACCCGAGGCGAAGGAGGCGGCGCGCGCCAATGCGGTCGCGGCGGTGCGCGCGGGCGGCTTCGGCGACCGTGAACTGGTGATCCGCGTCAACGCGCTCGGCACCCCTTGGGCCGAAGAGGATCTCGCCGCGGCGGCGGAATCGGGCGCGCATGCCGTGCTTGCGCCCAAGGTCGGCGATGCCGAAACGGTGCAGGCCTATCAGGCCGCGCTCGCAAGAGCGCCGGCCGGGACCGGATTCTGGGCGATGATCGAGGCGGCGCGGGCGATCTTCCGGCTCGACGCGATCGCGTCGGCTATGGCGGCGGCCCGGCCTGGCGCCTTCGTGCTGGGCACCAACGACCTGGCCAAGGAGATGGGCGCCGCGCTGACCGTGGAACGCACCCCCTTTCTGGGTATGATGGCGCTCGCCGTGGCGGCGGCCAAGGGGCATGGGCTGGCGATCCTCGACGGCGTCTACAACGCGTTCGAGGACGATGCCGGGCTCGAACGGCAATGCGCCGAGGCCAAGGCCTATGGCTTCGACGGCAAGACGCTGATCCATCCGCGCCAGATCGAAGGCGCAAACCGGGGGTTCAGCCCCTCGGCGGCGGAAATCGCCTGGGCCGAGGCGGCGATGGCGGGCTTCGCCGCGCCTGAAAATGCCGGCAAGGGCGCGATCCGCGTCAATGGCGAGATGGTCGAGCGGCTCCATCTCGTGCAAGCCGAGCGGATTTTGTCGATCTCCGGAAAAACGCTAGGCTAGAGATTGTCCGCCGCGCGGTAAAGGCCGTAAATCTGCGGCATTTCCGGCCTTGCCCCGGCTGATAGAAACGGTTGATTCGGTCCCGGTGCCGGCAAGGGAGGGTCAGACGCGCGTCTCGAAGCTTCTGTTGCGCACCCGCATGCGAATGGCGGTCGACCGGCGGACCGCCGGCCTGTCGCTGCTGTTCGCCATCGTCATCATGTGGGTCGTGATCGAAGCCGCGATGATGCCGCCGCTGCTGCTCGATGCCCGGCAGGGTATGTTCGTGCTGCTGCTGATGCTGGCAGGGGGGCTGGCAGGCGCGGCGCTGATCTGGTCGTGGCGGACGCAGCCGCATATCCAGTTGCGCTTCGCGCGGCGCGAGCTGGTCGACGCGGTCGAGCTGGCGGCTGTGATGATCATCGACGACCAGGATATCATCCGCCACTGGTCGCGCGGCTGCGAAGAGCTTTATGGCTGGCGCGCCAGCCAGGCGATCGGGCGCAAACGGAGCGTCCTGTTACATACCCAGACGCCGGACAGCATGGAAGCGCTATGGCGGCGGCTGCGCGAGGAGGGGCGGCTGCACACCGAGGTGATCGAGCGGCATCGCGACGGCGATGAATTGGTGATCCACGACCATGCCAAGCTGTTCGACCACGGCAATGGCCGGGTTTCGGCGGTGATCGCGGTGACCGACGTCACCGAGTGGCGCAAGGCCGAAGCGGCGTTGCGCCTGAGCGAGGCGCGGCTGGCCACCGCGGTCTCGGTGCAGGGCATCTTCATTTATGAAATCGACCTGCTCGCCGGGCGGACGATCTGGACGACGCGCAGCGAGGCCTTTTTCGGCCGGCCCCTGGTCGATCCCGATCCGGCCTCGCCCGAGACGATGGATTCGGAACATTATCTGCAGATCAGCAAGGTGATCGAGACGGTCAAGCGGACGGGCGAGGATCGCTGCCATTTCGACTTCACCTTCCATTATCCCGACGGCAGCGAACGCCTGGCCGAAGGCTGGGCGCGGATCATCCGCGACGGGGCCGGCCGGCCGGTGCGTATGCTCGGCACCCATCTCGACGTCACCGAGCGCCGCCAGCGCGAACAGGCGCTACGCGATGGCGAGGCCGAACGGCGGGCGATTCTCGCCACTGTGCCCGACGCGATCTTCGTGTGCACCGAGCGCGGCATCGTCCGCGCCTGCAGCGCCACCGCCTGCGAACTGTTCGGCTATGCCGAGGAGGAACTGGTCGGCCGCAACATGCTCGACCTGTTCCAGGACGGCCGCAGCCTCGCGGCGCTGCGCCGCGACCTGAAGGCTGCGATCAAACAGGGTCCCGATGCCCGGTGGCCGCTGCCGATGAACGTCCGCCGCGCGGACGGTACGCTGGTGCCGACCTCCTTCGTGATCGGCGATGCGATGGTGGAGGGAACCCGCATGTACGTCGTGTGCGGCCGTGATATGCGCCCGACGATCGCTACCGAGGAGCGCTTCCACCGGCTGAGCAACGATCTCGCCCAGGTCTCCCGCCTCGGCATGATGGGCGAAATGGCTGGCGCGCTGGCGCATGAGCTGAGCCAGCCGCTGTCGGCGATCGTCAACTTTCTCGGCGCAGCCGACCTGATGCTGGAGGGCGGCGCGGCTGCGGACAGCGAGCGGCTGCGCAACGCCATCCACCGCGCCAGCGAGCAATCGACCCGCGCCGGCGAGATCATCCGGCGGCTGCGTGCCTTCATCCTGCGCGGCGAGGCGGACATGCGCGCCGAACATGTCACCAGCCTGATCCGCGAGGCGGCGGCGCTGGCGCTGTTCAACACGAGCAGTTTCGGCGTACGGCTGGCCTATGATTTCGAAAGCGAGGAGCGGCTGGTGCTGGGTGATCGCATCCAAATTCAGCAGGTTCTGGTGAACCTGATCCGCAACGCCGCCGACGCGATGGCCGCGCATGGCGGCGCCCGGCGCGAATTGCTGATCCAGACGATGATGGCGAGGGACAATTTGATCGAGATTGCGGTGCGCGATTCGGGGCCGGGCATAGCCCCCGAGATGCTCGAACGGCTGTTCAGCCCCTTCGCCACGACCAAGCGTGAGGGGCTGGGCTTTGGCCTTGCCATCTCGCGCCGTATCGTCGAGGCGCATGGTGGTCAGCTGTCGGCGGCGGCGGCGCCCGATGGGGGCGCCGTGTTCCGTTTCACCCTGCCGGTGATGGAGGAGGAGGGGCCGCGATGATCACGAGGCATGTCTATATCGTCGACGACGACGACGGCCTGCGCCAGTCGGTCGAGGTGCTGCTCGACGTCGCTGGCGGCTTCGTCACCTCGTCCTTCGCCTCGGGCGAAGCCTTTCTCGAACAGGTGCCGCGCGCCGAGGGCGGTTGTGTGCTGCTCGACCTCAACATGCCCGGCCTGAACGGTCTGGAGGTGCTGCGGCGGCTGCAGAAGATGGACGGCCGCTTCGAGACGATCCTGCTCACCGGGCAGGGCGACATCGGCGTCGCGGTCGAGGCGATGAAATCGGGGGCGATCGATTTCATCGAGAAGCCCTATGACAACCGGTTGCTGCTCAACGCGCTCGAGAACGGCTTCGCGCGGATCGAGAATCGCGAGAAGGAGGTCAGCGCGATCCAGGTCGCGCGCGAGAATATCGAGAAGCTCACCCCGCGCGAGCGCGATGTGCTGCTCGGCCTGATCGACGGCAAGGCGAACAAGATCATCGCCTATGAACTCGACATCAGCCCCCGCACCGTCGAGATCTATCGCGCGAACCTGATGGACAAGCTGGGCGTGCGTAGCGTCGCGGAGGCCGTGCGCATCGCCTTCGCCTCGGGGCTGGTCCCGGTATTTCCGGGATAGGGAATCCACGCCGGCGCCGCACGTTGGGGGTAAGGCCGGCGACGTTCGTTGACGTCAGGCCGCGAGCGTCGCCGAAGTGCTGGATCGATCTGAGGAAAGGCTAGCAGAAATCGGGGCCGCTTCTCAAGGTTCGGGGGCGCACGGCGCTGACGGCTTCGGCAGGACGGGCGCGATCGATCCGGCGCGCCAGTTCCATGTCTGGGCGCCACTGGCCTTTCGGCGGCACATGACCTGCTCATGCAATTCGTACATGCCCGGCATGAGCCGCCGCAAGAGATTGGGCACGCCGGCGAAATGCATATAGGCGTGGCCGGGCGCGAAGCTTTCCCAAGCCGGCCCTCGGGCAGCCACGGGTCTGCCGCTGCGCGCGAAGCTCGACCAATAGTCCAGCATGGCGGCGGAAATGTCTCGTTCCCCCGCCGTGTCCGGGATTGCCGGCCACTCCGGCGGCGTGCTGCGCAGCGTCCCGAATACGAAAGGCACTTCGCTCGCATGAAATGCCGCCATATTGGCCGCAATCTGGCTGGGGGTGCTGTGGTCGAAATAGTAAAGATATGATGGCTGGCCGACTGCGGCCTGCTTGCGAACCAATCTTTCAGCCGCCCAGCCGAAAACGACGTCCCGCGCCGCGGCGAGGCGGGTTTCGTCGGCTTCCCGGGCGGGATAAAATTTCAGATAGGAATCGGCGAGGTCGCCATAGCGCCGCCTGATATCGTCAACATAGGCTTCGGCAGATATGGGCAACGGCGCAAGCAGAAAGCGGAGCGTCCGCACTTCGCCGCTATTATATCCCGCGATCAACGGAACGCGCGCCTGCTCACCCCGGTCGAACGTGTCGACCAACTGGCGGGGCAGAATTTTGCCATCGATCGTGCCGTAAGGGAGATAGCCTGTCGTGCTGACCTTCCGGAGAAGGCTTTCGGCATCGATCGCCCGCATGGCGGCGATTCCGTTCGCGCCAATTTTCCTGGCTACGTCGGCGCCGATGGCCTCGGCCGATTGTTCTTCATATCTCGCTGTCCGCAATTCGGGCATGGTGAAGAGGTAGCCGCTTTGCACGATCGCCTTGTCGAACAGTCCCCGCGCCGGTGGCGATGCCAGCAGATATTCGGTGCTGAGAGCGCCGGCTGACTCCCCGAATATCGTTACCTTCCGCGGGTCCCCGCCGAACGCGGCGATATTCTCGCGCACCCAATGCAGGGCGGCAATCTGGTCGAGCAGCCCATAATTTCCCGAAACATTGTCGGCCGACTCCTTGCTGAGGTCGGGATGGGCCAGATAGCCGAAAACGCCGAGCCGATAGTTGATCGAGACGAGCACGATCCCGCGTCTCGCAAACTCCCGGCCCGCATATATGGCGGAATGCCCCGTTCCCCAGATCAGCGTTCCGCCATGGATCCACACCATCACCGGGGCCTTTCGAGCGTTGGGAGGCGCGGTCACGTCCAGAGTCAGGCAATCCTCGCTCATCCGCATCTGCCCGCGATCGTAGATCCCTGGCGTCATGGGCGGTTGCATGCAGGCCACGCCGGCTTGTTGCGCGGCACGCACACCGTCCCAGCGGGGCATGGCAACCGGTGGACGCCAGCGGCGCGCGCCGGTCGGCGGCAGGGCGTAGGGGATTGCGCGGAACACGGACATGCCGTCCTCGCGAACGCCGCGCAGCTTCCCGGCCGGCGGGTTCGCCACCGGCGCCGCATCCTCCCCGGCACGCACGGGAATTGCACCCCCCAGCGCGCACATGAGACAGACGGCCACGGCAGACAGGAGAAAGCCTCTCATGATTTGGATCCTTCCGGATGGGAACGGTTGATCAGGCGCGCGAGCGCGAAATACAGGGCGGCCGCGATCACATACATCGGCACCAATGCAAGAAAGGCCGTTTGGAGGGCATGAGCACCCTGTGTCGGGCGGAAATAGTCGCTGACCGATCCGACATAGGTCGGGCCCAGGCCGAGACCGATGAAATTCATGACGAGCAACAGCAAGGCGCCCGAAATCACACGCTGATCCGGCCGGACTTCGTCCTGTACGAAGGTCACGGTGGCAGACAGAAAGAAGTAGTTCAGGAACATCGGAACGATCAAGAAAAGCAGCGCGATTTCCCAGCGTTCCGACCAGACGAAACCGAGGAAGAAGGGCAGCGCAAGCAGGAGGGACGCCGCGGGAATCATCGCATAGGCCGATCGCGAACGCCCGCCGAACTTGTCGATGAGCCGACCCGAGGTAAAGATTCCCGCGCTCATGCCGATGCCGACGACGAGGGCGTACCAGACCGCCACCTGTCCCAGCTCCATGCCCTTCTCTCGCATCAGGAACAGCGTGGCGAAGTTGCTGATCCCATAGGTAATGAAGTTTGCGGCGCCGCTTGCCAGGGCGGCGAGCAGCAACAGGGGGTTGGCGAAAAAGGATTGAACGGTTTCGACGAAACCAGCCTGTCCGATCTGCCCTTCACGCATCGCACGAGGCGCGTCGAACTGGCCGCGCGGCGGTTCCGCGATCGTCCAATATACGACTATGGCCGTGACCACGCCGATCGCTCCGATGACGTAGAAGGGAACGCGCCAGTCATATGTCGCGGCCAGGTAAGCCCCGAACGCCACGCCCAAGGCGGAACCCAAGGGTGGTCCGAGATTGAAGATTGCCATCGCCGTGCCCCGGCGTTCGCGCGCAAAATAATCGGAGATGATGGCATAGGAGGGCGGGACTCCTCCAGCTTCCCCCACGCCCACGGCCATGCGCGCGAAGACAAGTTGGACATAATTGCCGGCCATACCGCAGGCCGCAGTCGCCAAGCTCCACAACGCACAGGCGACCGACAGGACTTTCACGCGGTTTGTCCGGTCGGCGAGCCAGCCCACGGGGATCGCGATGAAGCAATAGAAAAGCGCAAAATATAAGCCGGTGATCTTGCCGAGCTGGCTGTCGGTGATGGCCAGTTCATCCTGGATCGGCTTCGCCAGGATCGAGATCAGCTGCCGGTCGAGAAAGTTGAGTACGTAGACGAAGCATAACAGACCCAGCACGAATCCCGGGCTGCTTCCCCGATGGGTCGCGCGCGCCGGCGTGCCGTCGGGGGATGTCTCAGTGGCCATGTTTCACGTCCTTCTCTCCCATCGACCGGCCTCATGCGTGACGCTTATCCGTCCCGGCAGCCTTGCCTTCTGTGAAGGCGGTTCGCGCCGACAACGGCATTAGACGGGAACCCCTCGGTCCGGCGCGCACGCCTCCAATTTTCACGGCTGCATCCCCATCGATCTGGCCGCCCCGTCATTGCCCTCCAGCGGCTTGCCATCGCGCCAAGCCTTTGCCTGACGGATGAACCATGGCAGTATGTCGGGATTGGCGATGACATCCGGATTGATGACCTTGGACGCCGGCCATCCCTGAAACAGCCTTTTTATCGGCAGCTCCTGTTTCTTGCCCGACATCGTTCGCGGAATACCAGGCGCGGCGATGAAATGATCGGGGACAAAGCGCGGCGACAGGGTCGCCCGGATCGCCGTCGTCATCGCCCGTTCCAAGACCTGGTCCAACGCGCCGTCGGCTGTAGGCACCACGAACATCAGCAGCGCGCTGCCCCCTTGGCCATCCTCCAGATCGATCAGTAGAGTATCGGCAACGGCAGGCAGACGTTCCACCGCCGAATAGATTTCGGCGGTCCCCATGCGTAGGCCGTTGCGATTGATCGTTGCATCGCTCCGGCCCGAAATGGAGCAGCTTCCGTCCGGCTCGATCAGCAGCCAGTCCCCATGCCGCCACACGCCGGGCCATCTATTGAAATAGGAGGAGCGATAGCGGCTGCCGTCCATGTCGCCCCAGAAGTAGAGTGGCATGCTGGGGAAGGGGCGCGTGCACACCAGCTCTCCCACGACGCCTTCGACTGCGTGCCCCGCCTCGTCCCAAGCAGCGACGGCAGCGCCAAGATGACGGCATTGCAGCTTTCCGGGATATGCGGGCAGCTCCCGATTGCCAGCAAGAAAGGCAGCGAACAGATCGGTTCCTCCACTGATATTGCACCACCAGATGTCGGGTTGGCCAATGGTCGCGAATTGTTCGCTGCCCCATCGTTCGACGTCGGCCGGTAACGGCGAGCCGGTGCTGCCAAGCGCGCGGATGGCGCCCAGCCCATCGATATTTTCCAGCGTGACGCCGGCCTTCCTGCAAGCGATATAATAGGCGGCCCCCGCCCCAAACCACGTCACGCGATGCCGCGCCGCGAAGCGCCAGAGTACGGCCCAGTCCGGGCTTTCCTTCGATCCGCTCGGTGCGCCGTCGAAGAGGCAGATGGTCGTTCCGGAAAGCAGTGCGCTGACCTGTTGATTCCACATCACCCAGCCGGTGGCGGTATACCAATGGAACCTGTCGCCGAGCGTGTTTCGCGTATAGCTGGGCCCGAGATCCATATGCAGATGCCCCGCCAGGGCCGCGAGCAAAATGCCCCCATGGCTATGGACTATCGCCTTGGGCAGACCGGTGGTCCCGCTGGAATAGAGCACCCAGAGCGGATGATCGAACGCGACCCATTCAGGTTCGAAGGCATCGACCTCCTGTTCCGTCCGTCCCGATGCGGTGGCGAAATCGATCGCATCCGAAATAGGTGTGGCGCCACAAAGGCCAGATACGCGCAAGACCGCCAGGAGACCGGGCAGCGCCGCGCGCATATCTCCCACCGCCTGGCTGCATTCCTTGATTTTTCCGCCATATTGGACGCCGTCGGCGGCGATCAGTATTTTGGGAGAAATCTGCTCGAGCCGATCCAGCACCGCTGGCGTGCCCATATCGGGCGAGCACAGCGCCCAAACGGCGCCCAGGCTGGCACAGGCGAGGAAGCCGATCACAGTCTCGGGAATGTTCGGAAGATAGGCAGCCACCCGGTCACCGCGACCGACGCCAAGGCGGCGCAGTTCGAGAGCCAGGGAATAGGTCTGTCGGCGAAGCTCCTTCCAGCTCAGCTGGCGAACCTGGCCTGACTCGTCGTCGGCGATGATCGCCGGTTGTCCGCATGTTTCGGCGGAGTCGACATGCCGGAAGACATGCCGGGCATAGTTGACCTGTGCACCCTTGAACCAAGTTGCGCCGGATTCCGTGCTTTCGCCGAGCGCCGCCGCGAAAGGCGTGCGTGTTTCTATCTGGTGGTAGTTCCAAATGCTGCGCCAGAAGGCTTCGAGGTCATCCGTCGACCAGCGCCACATCGCCGCATAATCTTCGAACTCAAGTCCGAGCTCGCGATGCAGCCACTCTCGATAGAGCTGCATCTGCGGTATGGGGACAGCGTCGTTATCGGGCATCGTCGAGCACCTGAGACAAAGTGAAACTGCGATGCCGGATCAAGGACAAGGCGACCGCTTCCGACCGGATGAAATGCCGGCTCCGAATTCTCTGAGATTTTGCCCGGAGCCTACGCATTCAGTGCCAGGCTCCGGGCGTAGATCGAAATCCGTCAGAACCGTGTGTAGAGCGTCGCGCCGTACATCCGCGGTACTCCGACAGAACCGGTGATCGCGGCATTGACGCCGGACCCGGCGTTCGCCGAGCTGATATAGCGCTTGTCGAACGCATTGCGGATCCAGCCCGACAGCGACCAGGTCTTCTTTTGTGACCCCACGGATAGCGAGAAGTTGGTCAGGCCATAGGCAGCCTGGGAGTTTTGCGGATTGTTGTAGATGTCGAAGAAGACCCGGCTCTGTCCCTTGTGATCAGTGCGAGCCGTGATCTCGAGCGTATCCGAAATCGGGAAAATATACTGGGCCGACAGGGTATACTGCCATTTCGGCGCCTGCGGCAGGTGATTCCCGGTCAGCTCGCGCGCACCCGGGGGCAGCGCCACGCCATCTCTCAGGGCGCCCACGCAATTCGCCGCCGTGGGAAGATTGGGGTAGAGCGGATCGTTGTTGCAGAAATAGCCGAATTTGGAATCGAGATAGGTCAGGGCGCCATTGATCTTCAAGCCTGCCACAGGCGCCACTTCGCCTTCCAGCTCCACGCCCTTGATCTTGGCGGTCACTGAATTCTCGACCCGGGGATAGAATACGGTCGTCGTCGTGTTCTGCCGGAAGACTGTTTGCTGAAGGTTGGAATAATCGGAGTAGAAGCCGGTCAGACCCAGTCTGAGTTTACGATCGAACAAGGTGGCTTTGACGCCTGCTTCGTAACTCCAGACAAATTCCGGATTGAATACGTTTACGGGCAAGGACGGATCGCCGAGCGTGTTGAACCCGCCAGATTTGAATCCGCGTGAAACGCTGGCGTAGACCAGGGTTTGGTCCGTGGGGGTGAAGTCGACGGCGAAGCGTGGCGTGAACGCCTTGAAAACGCCGCTCCCAGTCCGGTTCAGTGGAACGCCGGCGGTCGTCGAGTCCATCAGATAAGACTTGTCGTCGATCGTATATCGCCCGCCTGCGATCACACGCAGCTTGTCGGTGAGGTTGTACCGGAACTGCGCGTAGGCCGCATAGGAGTCCAGCTTCTCGGTGGGCAGATATATGAGATAATTGGGGAATACGTTGAAGCTGAAGTAGAGCGGCTCCTTCGATACGCCGTGCATGTAGAACAGGCCGGCCACCAGGTCGGCGCGGCTGCCAAGATCGGTCGTGAGCGTGAACTCCTGGGTGAATTGTTTGGTGTTGATGCCGATCAACGGGAAGAATGATCCCGCAAAAGGTTCGTTACGCGGCGTGGCGTCCACGTCGATGTTCGTCAGCGCGATGTCATGCTTGATAAAGCCGCTGGTCGACGTGAGCGTTGCCCGGTCGCCCAGCTGCGCGGTGGCGGTCAGAACCGCACGGACGCTCTCGAGATCACGTTGGTTGGGCATGTCGTTATAGAAGGTCAGATGCTTGATGTCGTTCCGGGGGAACGCATAGCCGGGCGTTTCAGGGAAGGTCGGCCGGTTGGGGTCGGCCCGCCCCAGGATTTGAGCGAAGGAGGGGTCGCTTCGGTCGCGCGTATATTCGACCAGAGCGTGCACGCTGAGCGTCTCGCTTGGCTTCAGCAGCAATTGGCCGCGTAACTGGGCCAGTTCCGTATTGTCGTTGCGCCGCTTTAAAAACCCGTTCTTCATCCAGCCGTCGGCATGATCCACGAGGAACGACAGGCGCCCCGCCACCTGGTCGGAGATGGCCGCATTGACCGCGCCGCGTACACCGATGCGTGAATAGTTTCCGACGGTGAAGCTCATATCGCCTTCGGTTGTATCGGTCGGCTTCTTGGCGTTGATATTGATTGCGCCGCCGGTGGCATTGCGTCCTGCGATCGTGCCCTGGGGCCCCCGCAGCACTTCCACGCGCTCGACGTCCAGGAAGGCGGCGTTCATCATGAAGTGGTGCAGCAGAGGCACACCGTCCAGCGCAACCGTGACGCCGGACTGGCTTCCGATGTCCTGGCCAGCCTGACCAATGCCGCGCACCGCGATGAAGATGTTGGTCGAACGCGTGCCGAACTGGAGGCTCGGCACGAGCTGGGTCAGGTCCGATACATCCTTGACGGTGGCCTTTTCGAGGGTTGCTCCGGAAACGGCGGTGATTGCGATTGGGATATTCTGCAGCCCCTCGGCGCGCTTTTCCGCGGTGACGACGATTTCTTCGATTTTGCCGTCTTCTACGTTCCTGGCCTTTCCGGCCTGCGCCCATGCGACCGCGGGAAACAGGCACCCGCTGAGCAACGCGGTCGCTCCCAGGCTCAGGGCTCGGGTTCGCGCGCGACGAGTCGGTTTGCTGCGTTTCATCGTTATCCCCTCCATTGGTTGTTCTGAACGCCGGAGGCTCTGCTCCAGTCACCGCTATCTCCCGTTGTGGGGCACGAAGAACAATGACACGCCTGACACACTGATTTGTCGGAAGTGACATGGGCCAATGCATCGGAGACCGCCGGTCGAGCGGCGGGGCGGCACCGGACTTCCTTGAAAGCGATAATGACCTTGCTTCGCGCCCGGCATACGATGCACCGGGATCAGGTCAGGCGGCGTTCGTTCAGCAGCGATGTGGCGACCGCCACCTTTGCGGCGTCATTGACATGGGCCGCCCGATAGGCGGACGGGCTCATTCCTGCCCATGAGATGAAGTGGCGGGAAAAGCTGCCGGGTTCGCTGAAGCCGAGAAGGAATCCTATCGAGGTCACCGGCAAATCGCTGGCCAGCAGATAGGCACCGGCGAGCTCGCCGCGCAGCCGTGTTCGAATATCTTGAAAACTCTCGCTTTCGTGCGACAGGTCGTTGCGCAGGCGGCGTGGTTTCGTACGCAGGCGCGCCGCCACGACCTCAATAGGAGCGGACCAAAGGCCGGCGCGCTGGAGATCGATCAGGACCTGCTGTGTCCGATCGCGCCAACTCAACTCGTGCCCGGCAGCAGCGAACCAGTCGGGCTCGCTTGCATAATAATCGTTATAATCCTGGATCGAGCTGTGGATGAGCCTCGCGGTCAGATCATTCCGGTCATATGTCAAAGCGTCGAGCGGAGCGTTGAACTTCACCGGACAGCGAAACAGGGCAAATCGGTCAAATCCGTTCAACTGGACCGGCTTCGGGCCGCGGACGGAAATCTGACGCAGCGCCAGCGGACGTCCAATGAGCCAGCTGAAGAAATGATAGATCCAGACGAACCGGATCCACACGAGGATGTTCCGATCGACACCGGAGATCGTTTGATATTTGCATATATGGCGTAGCCCGGAGCCATGCTCTTCGGAGATGCCGGGGCCGACATCCGCGGACATAGCATCGGTGAAGCGGATACTCACCCGCAGGGCTTCGCCGAAACTGCCGCAGTGGAGGAAGGACAGTAGCCGCTCAGCTTCCAGCGCCAATCTGCAACTCTGAACGAAGAAGCCGAGATAGACGTCGTCCAGCGAGAATTGAATTTGCCGAACGAGCCTGACAAGCGCCGGTCCGTCGATCGCCGCGTGCGGATTGCCGTAGACCGACGGATCGATGGCGGACGCCGACAACATCGCGGCTGGATCATGGCCCTGCAACACCGCGCCCTGCAACAGGGCTTGGACGGCTTCGCCGTCCAAGCCGATGCTGTTGTCGTCAGATTCATCCTGAGGCAAATCAACCACTCCCGACGATTTCAGCTTTTGGCTTACTTTCGCAGCCGGTTAAAGCGGGAGCTTGACGAAGGGCGGTCCGGCGTTCGCCGATTGGTATATCAGCGCCGATACCCCGCGTTCGCTTGTGGCTAGGGGAGCCGTTCTTGCTCACGGATATCGGGGCGAAATCCTACCAACCGCAGGCGACGGACCGGCCGAAAAGTGGGGCCGTCGCGGCAAGCGCGGCGTTTGACCCGGTAACATTGCCGCGATAGCCTTCGCCCATGCCATCCGACAATGCCCGCCCCTTCGCCATTCTCGTGACCGGAGGTGCCGGCTATATCGGCAGCCATGCGGTGCTCGCGCTGCTCGACGCGGGCTGGCGGGTGTCGGTGATCGACAATCTCGTCACCGGATTCCGCTGGGCGGTCGACGCGCGGGCGTGCTTCCACGAAGGCGACATAGCCGACGCGGCGCTGGTCGCCCGGATCATCGCGGAGGACGGGATCGGCGCGATCCTGCATTTCGCGGGATCGGTGGTGGTGCCCGAGTCGGTCGAGAACCCGCTCAAATATTATCGCAACAACACCGCCAACAGCCGCGCGCTGATCGAGAGCGCGGTCAGCGGCGGGGTGCGCCATTTCATATTCTCCTCGACCGCGGCGACCTATGGCATCCCCGACGAGATCCCGGTGCGCGAGGACATGCCGACCGTGCCGATCAACCCCTATGGCATGTCGAAGCTGATGACCGAGGCGATGCTGAAGGACGTCGCCGCCGCGCATCCGATCAACTATTGCGCACTGCGCTATTTCAACGTGGCGGGGGCGGACCCGTACGGCCGTGCCGGCCAGTCGACCGCGGGCGCGACCCATCTGATCAAGGTCGCGGTGGAGGCGGCGCTGGGCAAGCGCCCCGAGGTCGCGATTTTCGGCACCGATTATGCGACCCCCGACGGCACCGGGGTGCGCGACTATATCCATGTCGGCGATCTGGCCGATGCGCATCTCCATGCGCTCGACACCTTGATCGCGCGGCCAGGCGACAGCCATGTGATGAACTGTGGCTATGGCCGCGGCTTCTCGGTGCTCGAGGTGCTCGACTCGGTCGATCGGATCGCGGGCGGCGCTATCACCCGCCGCATGGAGCCGCGCCGCGCGGGCGATCCCGATGCGCTGATCGCCGACAATGCCCGCATCCTGGCGACGACCTCCTGGCGGCCGCGACTCGATGATCTCGACACGATCGTCGCCCATGCGCTGGCATGGGAGCGGGGATTGGCCGGACGCCAGTCCTAGCCACACCGTCTTGCTGGACCAGTTTCAGCATTCGCTGCGAAATAGAGCGATCCTGTCTGCGGAGGGACGTTCGCCGCGTATCTTTGACGTCACTCCTGCCGCCCGGTGGATGCTGAAACAAGTTCAGCATGACGAGGAGGAGATGTGGGCTTTCCTCTTTCTCCAACTTGGCGAGGTTCGAAGAGGCAAGCGCGAAAAGCGCGTCCGAGCGCAGGCGAGGGAAGCCAAGGTCGCGGATGCGACCGCCGGCGTCTGAGGCAAAACAAAAAAAGAGGCCGGTCCCGAAGGACCGGCCTTGAAAGTTTTAGGAGAGGATGCCTGAAAGGCCCGTTCTTTGTGCATGTGCGAAGGGATTTTCGCAAGTAAAAAATGGGATGCACGTTAAAAAAAATTATAAAACGTTGGTTTATAATCATATTTTATGTTCAGCCGTGTAAGTGTGCTGCACCTGCGTTAAATCGATATCGCAACGGCGAACAGAATCGCTCCCCATTGTCAGGAGTCGGCTGCGCCGCCATTCTGCGCCCGTTCGATCGAAGGAGGCGATATGGCGGGGAAGATGGATGCCGTGGCGGGCGCGGCGCGCGAGCTGACCCTGCGCGGGCTGCTGCTCGGCGTTCTCATCACCTTCATATTCACGTCGGCCAACGTCTATCTCGGGTTGCGGGTCGGGTTGACCTTCGCGACCTCGATTCCCGCCGCGGTGATCTCGATGGCGATCCTGCGGCTGGTACGCAACAGCAGCATCTTCGAGAATAATATTGTCCAGACGGTCGCCTCGGCGGCAGGCTGTATTGCGGCGATCATCTTCGTGCTGCCGGGGCTGGTGATGATCGGCTGGTGGCAGGGCTTTCCCTTCTGGCAGACCTTCCTGCTGTGCGCGGCCGGCGGGATGATGGGGGTCGTGCTGTCGGTGCCGCTGCGCCGCGCACTGGTGACCGGATCGGACCTGCCCTATCCCGAGGGCGTCGCCGCCGCCGAGGTGCTGCGCGTCGGCACCCAGACCGCCGAGGGCGCCGCCGAGTCGAAGGCGGGCCTGCGGGTGATCCTGGCCGGGTCGGTCGCCTCGATGGGCTATGCGATGCTCGCCGCGACCAAGCTGGTTGCCGCCGAAGCCGCGACCTGGTTCCGGATCGGCACCAGCTATGCCGCGACCGGGTTGTGGACCTCGCTGTCTTTCGCCTTGCTCGGCGCGGGGCATCTGGTCGGACTGTCGGTCGGGCTGGCCATGGGGCTGGGCCTGCTGATCGGCTTCGGCGTCGCCATGCCGGTCCTCAGCTATCTTGCCGCCGCGCCGGGCCCGGCCGAGGACGCCGCGCTCGCGGTGTTCACCAGCGATGTCCGTTTCCTCGGCGCGGGCGTGATCGGCACGGCGGCGATCTGGACGATGGGCAAGCTGGCCCGGCCGCTATGGCAGGGCATGGCCGGCGCGATCGCCGCGTCGAAGGCGCGCAAGGCCGCGGCGGAATTGCTGCCGGTCGAGGAGCGCGACATCGGCGTCGGCTGGCTTGCGGTGATCGTCGCGGGCATCGCGCCGCTGATCGTTGGGCTGCTCTGGCATTTCGCCGGACAGGGGCCGCTCGCACCCTATGCGCTGCCGCTGTCGCTCGGCTTCTATGTCTATGTGCTGCTGATGGGGGCGTTCGTCGCGGCGATCTGCGGTTATATGGCGGGGCTGATCGGATCGTCGAACAGCCCGGTGTCGGGGCTGGCCATCCTCGGCGTGCTGGGTTCGGCGCTGCTGCTCGCGGTGGCGGTACGGCCGATTGCCGATGCCGGGGCGGGGCCGCATCTCGTCGCCTTCGCCTTGTTCGTGACCGGACTGGTGCTCGCCTGCGCGGTGATCGCCAACGACAATCTCCAGGATCTCAAGACCGGCCAGCTGATCGGTGCGACGCCATGGAAGCAGCAGGTGGCGCTGATGATCGGCGTGCTGGCCGGTTCGGCGGTGATCCCGCCGATCCTCGACCTGCTCAACGCGGCCTATGGCTTCGCACCGCTCGCCGGCAGCGGCCTGCCGACGCCGAAGGCGCCGCTGCCCGCGCCCCAGGCGACGCTGATCGCAACGCTGGCAAGCGGCATCCTCGGCGCAGGGCTCGACTGGCACATGATCTTCATCGGCGCGGGGGTCGGCGTCGCGCTGATCGCGCTCGACGCCTATCTCGGGCGCAGGCAGTGGCTGCGCATGCCGCCGCTGGCGGTCGGCATCGGTATCTATCTGCCGATGTCGGCAACCCTGCCGGTCGTCGCCGGCGCGGTGATCGGCTATATCTATGACCGCCGTCACCCCGATCCGGTGTCGCAGCGCATGGGCGTGCTGCTCGCCTCCGGCTTCATCGTCGGCGAGAGCCTGTTCGGTGTCCTGCTCGCCGGTTTGATCGTCGCCACCGGTAGCGGCGAGCCCCTGGCGCTGATCGGCGCAGGGCATGAAGGACTGGCGATGCTGGCGGGCACTGCGCTGGTGATCGCTCTGCTGATCGGCCTGTACCGCTGGGTGGCGCGGGTTTCGAAGTCGATCGGCTGATCGGGACGAGAAGACCGGCAAAGTTGCCAATTCGCGCCCGCGCGGCTATGGCGCCCGCCGGCTCTTTCAAATCCTCACAGTCTCAGGTGAATCATGAAGATCAGCGGCGTGGACATCCGTCCCGGCAACATCATCGAATATGAAGGCGGCATCTGGCGCGCGGTCAAGATCCAGCATACCCAGCCCGGCAAGGGCGGCGCCTATATGCAGGTCGAGATGAAGAACCTGATCGACGGGCGGAAGAACAATGTCCGCTTCCGTTCGGCCGAGACCGTCGAGCGCGTCCGCCTCGACACCAAGGATTTCCAGTTCCTGTTCGCCGAAGGTGACGACCTGACCTTCATGGACAAGGACAGCTACGAGCAAATCACCCTGCCGCGCGACCTGCTCGGCGACGCGGCGGCCTTCCTCAACGACGGCATGGACGTGGTGATGGAGCTCTATGACGAGCGCCCGATCTCGGTGCAGCTGCCAGACACGGTTGAGGCGCTGATCGTCGAGGCCGATGCGGTGGTGAAGGGGCAGACTGCCTCGTCGAGCTACAAGCCCGCGCTGCTGGAAAACGGCGTCCGCGTGATGGTGCCCCCGCATATCGCCAGCGGCACCCGCATCGTCGTCGACGTCTACAGCCAGGAATATGTCCGCCGGGCGGATTGATTCTAAACTTCCCTCCCTGCCAAGGGAGGGGATCGAGGGGTGGGTTTCGCCGCGCGTTGTGGCGGATAGCTCTGCCCTGATCGACGGACTAACCCACCCCCCAACCCCCTCCCTTGGCAGGGAGGGGGGGAGATTTTGCCATGGTAGCCCATTCTGGCCTCATCACCGTCATGGACCGCGCGGCGCGCAAGGCGGCGCCGCGGCTGCGGCGCGACTTCAACGAGGTTCAGCAGCTTCAGGTGAGCCGCAAGGGGCCCGCCGACTTCGTGTCGATGGCCGACCGCCGCGCCGAAGAGACGCTCTATGAAGAGCTCAAGCGCGCACGGCCCGACTGGGGCTTCGTGATGGAGGAAGGCGGCGAGATCGAGGGCGACCCGACCAAGCCGCGCTGGATCGTCGATCCGCTCGACGGCACCAGCAATTTCCTTCACGGCCTGCCGCACTTCGCCATCTCGATCGCGGTCGAGGAGCCGCGCCCGGGGCAGAAGCGCGGCGAGGTGACTCAGGCGCTGATCTATCAGCCGCTGACCGACGAGAGCTTCTGGGCCGAAAAGGGCCGTGGTGCCTGGCTGCAGAACGCCCGGCTGCGCGTGTCGGCACGCCGCGATCTCAGCGAGGCGCTGGTCGCGACCGGCATTCCCTTCATGGGGCACGGCGACATCCGGCAGTGGACGTCGATCTTCGCACAGGTCGCGCCCGAAGTGGCGGGCATCCGCCGCTATGGCTCGGCAGCGCTCGACCTCGCCTGGGTCGCGGCAGGGCGCTACGACGCCTTCTGGGAAAGCAGCCTCAACATCTGGGACGTGGCAGCAGGCATCCTGCTGGTGCGCGAGGCCGGCGGTTTCGTCAGCGACTTCCGCGGCGGCGACCGGATGCACGAGCGCAACGAATATCTCGCCACCAATGATGGCCTCGCGACCAAGATCCACAAGCTGGTCGCGCAGGGTTTGAAGGGGGTCTGAAGGCGCTCGATCGTCGTTCGAGCGAAAGCTGGAATCTCCCTTTGGTTCGCCGTTGGCAAAGGCAATGAGATCCCAGCTTTCGCTGAGATGACGAACGGAGGCGGCGGGATGGCAAAAGCCCCGATTTACTCCCGCTTATTGCGATTCATTCTCACCGGCCCAGCACCTTGCTTCGCAGGTGCGGCAGGCCTAAACGACGCCACAAAGGCCGGATTCCCGGCCCCTTGTTCGGAGCCTGTTCATGGCGTCAGTCGCCGCCGGATATTTGCCGATCCTGCTGTTCCTGGGCGTGGCGCTCGCGCTGTCGAGCGCGTTCGTCTTTCTGCCGATGGCAGTCGGCCGCCTTACGGGCGCGCACAAGCCCAGCCCGGAAAAGCTCACCGAATATGAGTGCGGCTTTCCCGCCTTCGAGGACAGCCGCGCACAGTTCGACGTGCGCTTCTACCTGATCGCGATCCTGTTCATCATATTCGACCTCGAAGCGGCCTTCCTCTATCCCTGGGCGGTGTCGCTCGGCGGAATCGGGTTCGTCGGCTGGCTGTCGATGATGATCTTCCTGGTCGAACTGACCATCGGCTATGTCTATGCGTGGAAAAAGGGAGCGCTGGAATGGGAGTGATCCTCGACCCGGCCCGGAACCCGCACCCCACGGAAAATATGGCTCCGGACGCCGAATTCTTCAAATCGCTGCAGGCCGAGGTCAACGACAAGGGTTTCCTCGTCACCTCGACCGAAGAGCTGTTCCAGTGGGCGCGCACCGGCTCGCTGTGGTGGATGACCTTCGGCCTCGCCTGCTGCGCGGTCGAGATGATCCACGTCAACATGCCGCGCTACGACCTCGAGCGCTTCGGCGCCGCGCCGCGCGCCAGCCCACGCCAGTCGGACGTGATGATCGTCGCGGGCACGCTGTGCAACAAGATGGCCCCGGCGCTCCGCCGCGTCTACGACCAGATGTCGGAGCCCAAATACGTCATCTCGATGGGCAGCTGCGCCAATGGCGGCGGCTATTATCATTACAGCTATTCGGTGGTGCGCGGCTGCGACCGGATCGTGCCGGTCGACATCTACGTCCCCGGCTGTCCGCCGACCGCCGAGGCGCTGCTCTACGGCATCATGCAGCTGCAGCGTAAGATCCGCCGGGTCGGGACGCTGGAACGGTGAGTGGGGAAATCGTGAGCGGCTCGATGACCTTTCCGCGCTTCGCGACGATCGAGGGTTTCGCCGATGCGGCCCGGGCCGCGCTGGGCGACCGGCTGATCGAGGTTCGCGAGTGCGTCGGCGAATATGCGCTGCATGTCCGTCGCGAGGCGCTGGTCGAGGCGATGACGATCGTTCGCGACGACCTGGCCTATCAGCAGCTGATGGAGATCGCCGGCGTCGACTATCCCGAGCGCGCCGAGCGTTTCGAGGTGGTGTACTGCCTGCTCAGCCTCACGAAGAATCACCGCATCCGCGTCCATGTCGCGACCGACGAGGTGCAGCCGGTGCCGAGCGTGACCGGGCTTTGGCCGGTCGCGGGCTGGCTCGAGCGCGAAGTGTTCGACATGTATGGCGTGCTGTTCGAAGGCAATGCCGACCTGCGCCGCATCCTGACCGATTATGGCTTCCGCGGTCACCCGCAGCGCAAGGATTTCCCGCTGACAGGCTATGTCGAGCTGCGCTATTCGGAAAGCCACAAGCGCGTCGTCTATGAGCCGGTGAAGCTGGCGCAGGATTTCCGCAGCTTCGACTTCATGAGCCCATGGGAAGGTGCGGATTATATCCTGCCGGGCGACGAAAAGGTTTCGCCGGCCCAGCCGGGCGCGCCGACGCCCGCGCCTGCGCCCGCCAATGCCGATCCGGCCCCCGTGGCCGCCACGCCGCCGCCGGCCACGCCGAAGACCACCGACAGCCCAGCCGACACCGGCGCGGGCAAGGCCGCGAACAAGGCCGCCGCCAAGCCGCGCGCGTCGGCGAAGCCGAAGGCCGAAACCTCGAAGGACACCGACCCGGCGAAAGCTCCGGCCAAGCCGCGCGCGCCGCGCAAGCCCAAGGGTGACGGAGGGACGAAGTAATGGCCTCGACCTACGAGACCCTGACTCCGGAGGCCCAGCAGGGCGAGACCGAGATTCAGAACTACACGATCAACTTCGGCCCCCAGCACCCGGCGGCGCACGGCGTGCTGCGCATGGTGATGGAGCTCGACGGCGAGATCGTAGAGCGCGTCGATCCGCATGTCGGGTTGCTCCACCGCGGCACCGAAAAGCTGATCGAGTACAAGACCTACCTGCAGGCGCTGCCCTATTTCGACCGGCTCGACTATTGCTCGCCTCTGGCGATGGAGCACAGCTATGTGCTGGCGATCGAGAAGCTGCTCCAGCTCGAAGTGCCGCTGCGCGCGCAATATCTGCGGGTGTTCTTTGCTGAGCTGACCCGCATCTGCAACCATATGCTCAACCTCGGGTCGCACGTCATGGACGTCGGCGCGATGACGCCGAACCTGTGGCTGTTCGAGATCCGCGAGGATTGCCTCAACTTCTTCGAGCGCGTGTCGGGCGCGCGGATGCACTCGGCCTATTTCCGGCCCGGCGGCGTCCACCAGGACGCTCCGCTCAAGCTGCTCGCCGACATCGGCGACTGGCTCGACAGGCGGCTGCCGCGCCTGTTCGAGGATGCGATCAGCCTGGTCGCCGACAACCGCATCTTCAAGCAGCGCAATGTCGACATCGGCACCGTCAGCAAGGACGATGCGATCGCCTGGGGATTCTCTGGGCCGATGATCCGTGCGGCGGGCATCCCCTGGGACATCCGCAAGGCGCAGCCCTATGACGTCTATGACCGGATGGATTTCGAGATTCCGGTTGGCACCAAGGGCGATTGCTATGACCGTTTCATGGTCCGTGTCGAGGAGGTCCGCCAGTCGGCGCGCATCATGCGGCAGTGCCTCAACGAGATGCCCGAGGGGCCGATCGCCAGCCTCGACCGCAAGGTGGTTCCGCCCAAGCGTGGCGAGATGAAGCGCTCGATGGAAGCGTTGATCCACCATTTCAAGCTCTACACCGAAGGCTTCCACGTGCCCGCCGGCGACGTTTACGTCGCGACCGAGAGCCCCAAGGGCGAGTTCGGCGTCTATCTGGTCTCCGACGGCACCAACAAACCCTATCGCTGCAAGATCCGGCCGACCGCGTTCAGCCATCTCCAGGCGATGGATTTCATGATGAAGGGCCACATGCTGGCCGACACCACTGCCGTCCTGTCGGCGATCGACGTCGTGTTCGGGGAGTGCGACCGCTAATGTCTGACGCAGCCCATATCCCTGACGAGGCCGAGACCCGCGCGCGTTGGGGCGATTTCGCCTGGACGCCCGAGAACGCGGCGCAGGCCGAGAAGATCATCGCGCGCTACCCGCCGGGCCGCCAGCAGTCGGCGGTGATGCCGCTGCTTGACCTCGCGCAGCGCCAGGTGGGTGCGGAGACGCGGACCCAGGGCTGGCTGCCGGTGCCGGTGATGGAATATATCGGCCGCCAGCTCGGCATGGCCTATATCCGCGTGTTCGAGGTCGCCAGCTTCTACACGATGTACAATCTCGCGCCGGTCGGCCGCTATCATGTCCAGGTGTGCGGGACGACGCCGTGCATGCTGCGCGGATCGGACGACGTGCTCGACGCCTGCTACAAGAAGGGCCTGAAGAAGGGCGCGACGACTGCCGACGGGCTGTTCACGCTGACCGAGGTCGAG
Organism: Sphingomonas sp. Root710; assembly: GCF_001429065.1. Taxonomy (GTDB): domain Bacteria; phylum Pseudomonadota; class Alphaproteobacteria; order Sphingomonadales; family Sphingomonadaceae; genus Rhizorhabdus. The sequence continues at coordinate 184,033 of NZ_LMIB01000016.1, read as the reverse complement.
TGCCTGGGCGCCTGCGCCAACGCGCCGATGGTCCAGATCAACGACGATAATTATGAAGACCTGACCTTCGAGACGACCACCGCGATCCTCGATGCGCTGGCGAAGGGCGAGCAGCCCAAGATCGGCCCGCAGATCGACCGCCAGACGAGCTGCGCCGAGGGCGGTCCGACCACGCTCAAGGAGATGGTCGGCGAGAACCACGATTACCGCAATCGCTGGAACACCCCCGCATGAGCGCGCTGATCTCGATCATCGTCACGATCGTCGTGGCGGTCATCCTCATCAAGCTGACCTTCAAGCTGCTCGGCATCGCGATCGCCATCGCGATCGGGCTGGCCGTCTATTTCATCGCAGCCAAATTCTTCGGGAAAACGGTCTGATGCTCGACGACAAGGACCGCATCTTCACCAATCTCTACGGGTTCCAGCCCTGGAACCTCGATGCCGCGCGCAAGCGCGGCGACTGGGACGACACCAAGGCGCTGATGGCGCGCGGCCAGGACCAGATCATCGAGGACATCAAGGCGTCGGGCCTGCGCGGCCGCGGCGGCGCAGGCTTCCCGACCGGCATGAAGTGGAGCTTCATGCCCAAGGAGCCCAAGCCCGGCAAGCCGAGCTTCCTGGTGATCAATGCCGACGAGTCCGAGCCCGGCTCGTGCAAGGACCGCGAGATCATCCGCCACGATCCGCACAAGCTGATCGAAGGCGCGCTGATCGCGGGCTATGCGATGCGCGCGCGGGCAGCCTATATCTATATCCGCGGCGAGTTCATCTATGAGGCCAAGGTTCTCTTCGCCGCCGTGGAAGAGGCCTATGCCGCCGGGCTACTCGGCAAGAACGCCGCCGGTTCGGGCTATGATTTCGACGTCTTCGTCCATCGCGGCGCGGGCGCCTATATCTGCGGTGAGGAAACCGCGCAGATCGAGAGCCTCGAGGGCAAGAAGGGCCAGCCGCGCCTGAAGCCGCCTTTCCCGGCAGGCGCGGGCCTCTATGGCTGCCCGACCACGGTCAATAACGTCGAATCGATCGCGGTCGCCCCGACGATCCTGCGGCGCGGCGCGGCCTGGTTCGCGGGCATCGGGCGCGAGGGCAACAAGGGCACCAAGCTCTTCCAGATCTCGGGCCATGTGAACAAGCCTTGCGTGGTCGAGGAGGAGATGGGCATCTCGTTCCGCGACCTGATCGACACCCATGCCGGCGGTATTCGCGGCGGCTGGGACAATCTGCTCGCGGTGATCCCGGGCGGCTCCTCGGTGCCGCTGGTGCCCGCCGCGCAGATCATGGACGCGCCGATGGACTTCGACGGTTTGAAGGCGCTCGGCTCGGGCCTCGGCACCGCCGCCGTGATCGTCATGGACAAGTCGACCGACATCGTCCGCGCGATCAGCCGGCTGTCCTATTTCTACAAGCATGAGAGCTGCGGCCAGTGCACGCCGTGCCGCGAGGGCACCGGCTGGATGTGGCGGGTGATGGAGCGGCTGCGCACCGGAGAAGCCCGGGTCGACGAGATCGACACGCTGCTCGACGTCACCAAGCAGGTCGAAGGTCATACCATCTGCGCCCTGGGCGATGCGGCCGCCTGGCCGATCCAGGGGCTGCTGCGGCATTTCCGTCCCGAAGTCGAGCGCCGGATCCGGGAACGGGGCAATGATGGCGGCGCGATGATGGAGGCGGCCGAATGAACCGGAATTTGCTCGCTACCACTTTAGCCGGAGCGGTGCTCGCTCCGATGCTGCTGGCGACCATGGCGCAGGCGGAGCCTAAGCTGGGATCGCGCCTGATCCAGCGTGAGACACGCGACACGACGCGTGCACGGGATAATGGCAGCGCCGTCAGGGCCGCTCACCGCTTTGCTGCCTGTCTTTATTTGAAGCGCGGGGCGTCGGTCCGGGGTTTGATGACGTCGCTGGCCCCAGCGGATCAGGAACGCTACGAGCGAAGCCTTTCCCGCCAAGTGGATTGCAACAACAGCGTCACGCTGAGCGATGGGGCAGTCGCCGAGGGCTTGCAGATCACCTCTTCGCCCGATGTGATGCGTGGCATGTATGCCGAAGCGATCCTCGATACGATCAAGGACGACGAGGCGCTTCAACCAGCGCCCTCGCAGGCCTCTTACACACGCGAATGGTTCGCCATCACAGGCCGGGACCCGATCGTCGACGAGATGGCGGTGTGCGTTGCCGACCAGAATCCCGCAGGCATCCGGGCGCTCCTCGCCACGTCGGCGGAAACCCCCGAAGAGCTCGCCGCCGCGCGGGCTCTGGCGCCGTCGCTCGGCCCGTGCCTGCCGCAGGGCGCAACGCTCAAGGCCAATCGCCAGGGGCTTCGCGCCGCGCTAGCCGAGGCGCTTTTCCATCGTGCGACCGCGCCTGCGCTCGCGGCGACCAATTGATGACTGTCAGGACTCTCCATGCCTAAGCTGACCGTAGACGGGATCGAAGTCGAGGTCCCCGCCGGCGCCACGGTGCTCCAGGCCTGCGAAGCCGCGGGCAAGGAGATTCCGCGCTTCTGTTACCATGAGCGGCTGTCGATCGCCGGCAATTGCCGGATGTGCCTTGTCGAGGTGAAGCCCGGGCCGCCCAAGCCGCAGGCGTCCTGCGCGCTGCCCGCCGCCGACAATCAGGAGGTGTTCACCCAGTCGCCGATGGTGAAGAAGGCGCGCGAGGGGGTGATGGAGTTCCTGCTCATCAACCACCCGCTCGATTGCCCGATCTGCGACCAGGGCGGCGAATGCGATTTGCAGGACCAGTCGGTCGCCTATGGCAAGGGGCAGAGCCGCTTCGCCGAGAACAAGCGCGCCGTCACCGACAAATATATGGGCCCGATCGTCAAGACGACGATGACCCGCTGCATCCAGTGCACCCGTTGCGTCCGCTTCGCCGAGGAAGTCTCGGGCGTCGAGGAGATCGGCGCGATCTATCGCGGCGAGAATATGCAGATCACCTCCTATCTCGAACAGGCGGTGACGAGCGAGCTGTCGGGCAATGTCGTCGATCTCTGCCCGGTCGGCGCGCTGACCAGCAAGCCCTATGCCTTCGAGGCGCGGCCGTGGGAGCTCAAGAAGAGCTACGGCATCGACGTGATGGACGCGGTCGGCACCAATGTCCGCTTCGACAGCCGCGGCCGTCAGGTGCTGCGCGTGCTGCCGCGCATCAACGAGGACGTGAACGAGGAATGGGCGTCGGACAAGACGCGCCATGCTGTCGATGGCCTGGTCCGCCGCCGTCTCGACAAGCCCTATGTCCGCAAGGGCGGCAAGCCGGTCGAGGCGAGCTGGGCCGAGGCGTTCGCCGCGATCAAGGCGGTGAAGGCGGGTTCGTCGGTCGCCGCGGTCGCGGGCGACCAGCTCGACTGCGAAACGATGTACGCCGCCAAGGCGCTGCTGGCGAAGATGGGTTCGACCCTGCTCGAAGGCCGTCAGACCGGCATGGACTATGACGTCAGCGATCTGGCGTCGGTCAACTTCAACAGCACGATCGCGGGCATCGAGACCGCCGACGCGATCCTGCTGGTCGGCACCAACCTGCGCTGGGAAGCGCCGCTGATCAACACGCGGGTCCGCAAGGCGGCAAAGCGCGGTGCGGCGATCTTCGCGATCGGCGAAGAGCTCGACCTGACTTACAAGGTCCAGTGGCTCGGCAACGATCTCGGCATGCTCGGCACACTGCCGCAGACCGTCCTCGACGCCTTCGCCAGCGCCCAGCGTCCGGCGCTGATCCTCGGCGGCGGCGGGCTGAAGGCGGGCGCTCAGGGTGCGACGCTGGCGCTGGTCGAGACGCTCGGCCTCGTGAAGCAGGGTTGGAACGGCTATAATGTCGTCCATCTCGCCGCCGCGCGGATGGGCGGGCTGATGCTCGGTTATGGCCAGAAGGGCGGCATCGCCGACCTCGTGGCCGCCGCGCCGAAGCTGCTCTTCCTGCTCGGCGCGGACGATGTCGACGCGACCAAGTTCGCCAAAAGCTTCAAGGTCTATGTCGGCCATCATGGCGACGCGGGCGCGGCGGCGGCGGATGTGATCCTGCCGGGCGCGGCCTATACCGAGAAGCCCGGCACCTATGTGAACACCGAAGGGCGCGTCCAGCGCGGCGACCGCGCGGTCTTCCCGCCCGGCGATGCGCGTGAGGACTGGACGATCCTGCGCGCGCTGAGCGAAGTGCTCGGCCACACGCTGCCGTTCGACAGCCTCGACGGCCTGCGCGCCGCCATGGCCGCCGACGTCCCGGCGCTGGGTCAGGAAGGGCTGGCTGACTATGGCTGGGCCCCGCCCAAGCTCGCTGCCGCTGTCTCGGGCCCGGTCGGCTATCCGATCAAGGATTTCTACCTGACCAACCCGATCGCGCGCGCCAGCGACACGATGCAGCGTTGCTCGGCCGAACTGATTCACGGCCAGAGCTTCGCGGAGGCTGCCGAATGACCGCTTTCTTCCAGCAGCATCTCGGCCTGACCTACGACTGGGCCTGGTTCGCCTCGACGATCATCGGCATCCTCGTCATCGCACTGCCGCTGATGCTCGCGGTGGCGATGATAATCTATGCCGATCGCAAGATCTGGGCGGCGATGGCGCTGCGCCGCGGCCCGAACGTCGTCGGCCCGTTCGGCCTGCTGCAGAGCTTCGCCGACGGCCTGAAGGTCTTCCTGCAGGAAACGATCATCCCATCGGCAGCGAACAAGGGGCTGTTCCTGCTCGCGCCGATCATCACCTTCACGGTGGCGCTGATCGTCTGGGCGGTGATCCCCTTCGCGCCGGGTGTCGTGCTCGCCGACATCAATGTCGGCCTGCTCTACATCCTCGCGGCCTCGTCGATCGGCGTCTATGGCGTGATCATCGCGGGCTGGGCGTCCAACTCCAAATATCCCTTCTACTCGGCGCTGCGCGCCGCCGCGCAGATGGTCAGCTATGAAGTCTCAATCGGCTTCGTGCTGATCTCGGTCGTGCTGTGGGCGGGCAGCTTCAACATGTCGGCGATCGTCGAGGCGCAACGCGCCCACGTTTTCGGCTTCCTCAACGGCTTCGGCTTCAACCCGCTGCTGTTCCCGATGGCGGTGGTCTTCCTGATTTCGGCGATGGCGGAGACGGCGCGCGCGCCGTTCGATCTCACCGAGGCGGAGTCTGAGCTCGTCGCGGGTTACCAGACCGAATATTCGTCGATGTCCTTCGCGCTCTACTGGCTTGGCGAATATGCCAATGTCATCCTGATGTGCGGATTGAACGCGATCCTGTTCTGGGGCGGCTGGCTGCCCCCGGTCGATGTGAGCGCGACCATCGCCTGCCTGACCTCGTGGATGGGCGGTCCTCAGGACGTCGTCCTTCGTGGCCTCATATGGCTTGTCGGCTTGCTCGATCTGGTGCCGGGCATCATCTGGTTCTTCGCCAAGCTGATGTTCTTCTTCTTCGTCTTCTCCTGGGTGAAGGCGACGGTGCCTCGCTACCGCTATGACCAGCTGATGCGGCTGGGCTGGAAGGTCTTCCTGCCGCTGTCGCTGTTCTGGGTGTTCCTCGTGTCCGGGTGGCTGATGCTCACCCGCTATGGAGTCTGAGCGCGATGAGCCTCGGCCATATCGTCAAGTCCTTCACCCTCTGGGAATTCGTGAAGGCGCACTGGTTGACCTTGAAATATTTCTTCAAGGCCAAGGCGACGATCAATTATCCGTTCGAGAAGAACCCGCTGTCCCCGCGCTTCCGCGGCGAACATGCGCTGCGCCGCTATCCCAATGGCGAAGAACGCTGCATCGCATGCAAGCTGTGCGAGGCGGTGTGCCCGGCGCAGGCGATCACCATCGAGGCCGAGCCGCGCGACGACGGGTCACGCCGCACGACCCGCTACGACATCGACATGACAAAGTGCATCTTCTGCGGCTTCTGCCAGGAAGCGTGCCCGGTCGATGCGATCGTCGAGGGGCCTAACTTCGAATATTCGACCGAGACGCGCGAAGAGCTGCTCTACGACAAGGCCAAGCTGCTCTCGAACGGCGACCGCTGGGAACCCGCGATCGCCGCCAACCTTGCCGCCGATGCGCCGTACCGGTAATGGCGCGCTCCATCTCCCATTCCCCGCTCATCCTGAGTAGGGGCCGAGCCTGGCGAGGACCTGTATCGAAGGACGCCCTTCGAGACGCCACTTCGGCAAGCTCAGTGGCTCCTCAGGGTGAGCGGACTTTGTTTATGCAGGATCGGCGCGCCTGATGATCCAGACCATCGCCTTCTATCTGTTCGCCACGCTGGTGATCGCCTCCGCGGTGCTCACCATCCTCGCGCGCAATCCGGTCCACAGCGTGCTGTGGCTGATCCTCGCCTTCTTCAACGCGGCGGGCCTGATGATCCTCGTCGGGGCCGAGTTCATCGCGATGCTGCTCGTCATCGTCTATGTCGGCGCGGTCGCGGTGCTGTTCCTGTTCGTGGTGATGATGCTCGACATCGACTTCGCCGAACTGCGCGCGGGCTTCGCCCAATATCTGCCGTTCGGCGTGCTGCTGGTGATCGTGCTCGCCGCCGAGATGATCTTCGCGGTCGGCGCGTGGCAGGCTGGCGGGATCGACATGGCGACCCGCATCGCCCCGACGCCCGAGGGCGTATCCAACATCGAAGCGCTCGGCACGCTGATCTACACGCGCTATCTCTACATCTTCGAAGGCGCAGGCCTGGTCCTGCTGGTCGCGCTGATCGGCGCGATCGTCCTCACCCACCGCGTACGCGGCGGGGTCAAGGCGCAGAACATCGTGGCGCAGAACAAGCGCCGCCCCGAAGATGCGACCCGCAACGTCAAGCCGGCCGTCGGCCAGGGGGTGGAGCTGTGATCGGCTTGCAACATTATCTGGTCGTTTCGGCGATCCTGTTCGTGATGGGGGTGTTCGGCATCTTCCTGAACCGGAAGAACGTGATCATCATTCTCATGGCGATCGAGCTGATCCTGCTGTCGGTGAACATCAACCTCGTCGCCTTTTCCGCCTATCTCGGCGATCTGGTCGGCCAGGTCTTCGCGATGTTCGTGCTGACCGTCGCGGCGGGCGAGGCGGCGATCGGCCTGGCGATCCTCGTCATCTACTTCCGCGGCCGCGGCACCATCTCGGTCGACGACATCAACCGGATGAAGGGGTAATGGTTATTTCTCGCTACGCGACTCCCTCCAGCAGGCTGGAGGGCCGGCGGTGATCACTGCAATCGTCTTCCTGCCGCTGCTTGCGGCGATCGTCGCAGGGCTGGGCAACCGCCTGATCGGCAATGTACCGGCCAAGCTGGTCACCACCGGTGCGCTGTTCGCGTCCTGCGCGATGAGCTGGCCGATCTTCATCGGCTTCATGAGCGGTTCGCTGACCGCGCATGTCCATCCAGTGCTCACCTTCATCCAGTCGGGCGATCTCGCCGTCGATTGGGCACTGCGCGTCGACACGCTGACCGCGGTGATGCTGGTGGTGGTGACGAGCGTGTCGAGCCTCGTCCACCTCTATAGCTGGGGTTACATGGCCGAGGATCCGAGCCAGCCCCGCTTCTTCGCCTATCTGTCGCTGTTCACCTTCGCGATGCTGATGCTGGTGACGTCGGACAGCCTGGTCCAGATGTTCTTCGGCTGGGAAGGCGTCGGCCTCGCCTCCTATCTGCTGATCGGCTTCTGGTATCACAAGCCCAGCGCCAATGCCGCCGCGATCAAGGCTTTCGTGGTCAACCGAGTCGGCGATTTCGGCTTCTCGCTCGGCATCTTCGGCACCTTCCTGGTGTTCGGCACCGTCTCGATCCCCGCGATCCTGGCCGCTGCCCCGGCCTATGCCGATGCGTCGATCGGTTTCCTCGGCCAGCGCGTCGACCTGATGACGCTGCTCTGCCTGCTGCTGTTCGTCGGCGCGATGGGCAAGTCGGCGCAGCTCGGCCTCCACACCTGGCTCCCCGACGCGATGGAAGGCCCGACCCCGGTGTCGGCGCTGATCCACGCCGCGACGATGGTGACCGCGGGCGTCTTCATGGTGTGCCGCCTGTCGCCGATGTTCGAGGTCAGCCCGACCGCGATGCACGTCGTCGCCTTCGTCGGCGCCGCGACCGCGCTGTTCGCCGCGACGGTGGGCACGACCCAGACAGACATCAAGCGCGTCATTGCCTATTCGACCTGTTCGCAGCTTGGCTATATGTTCATGGCGGCGGGCGTCGGTGCCTATGGCGCGGCGATGTTCCACCTGTTCACCCACGCCTTTTTCAAGGCGTTGCTGTTCCTGGGCGCAGGCTCGGTGATCCACGCGATGCACCATGAGCAGGACATGCGCTATTATGGCGGCCTGCGTAAGCACATCCCGCTCACCTATTGGGCGATGATGGCGGGCACCCTCGCGATCACCGGCGTCGGCATCGTCGGCGTCGCGGGCTTCGCGGGCTTCCATTCGAAGGATGCGATCATCGAGGCGGCCTTCGCCAACGGATCGACCTCGGGCGGCATCGCCTATGCGGTCGCGGTGTTCGCCGCGCTGCTGACCAGCTTCTATTCGTGGCGGCTCGTCTTTCTCACCTTCTTCGGCAAGCCGCGCTGGGCGGGTTCCGAGCATATCCAGCATGCGGTGCACGATGCCCATGGCCACGGCCATGATCATGACGCCCCCGCCGAGGAAGATGCCGGGCATGATCCGCACGCGCATGGCCATGATCATGGCCACGGCCACGGGCATGCTGTCGAGGGCGATGCCGGCTATCATCCGCATGAGAGCCCGCTGCCGATGCTGATCCCGCTCGTCGTGCTGTCGCTCGGCGCGATCTTCGCGGGCTTCATCTGGGCGCCCTATTTCATCGATTCGCACCATGGCGGCGCCTTCTGGGCGGGCAGCATCGCCTTCAACGAGCATCTGATGCACGCGATGCACGAAGTGCCATGGTGGGTGAAATGGTCGGCGACGATCGTGATGGTCACCGGTTTCCTGATCGCGCTATGGGCGTACATCGTCGATACGACGATCCCGGCGCGCTTCACCGCACAGTTCCGGGTGCTGTACGACTTCCTGCTGCACAAATGGTATTTCGACGAACTCTATCATTATCTGTTCGTCGTTCCGGCCTTCTGGCTCGGCCGCGTCTTCTGGAAGAAGGGCGACCAGGGCACGATTGACCGCTTCGGCCCCAACGGCATCGCCCATGTGGTCGTTCGCGCGGGCACGGCGGCGCGGGCGGCGCAGTCGGGATATCTCTATACTTATGCCCTGGTGATGCTGCTCGGCCTCGCCGCCGCGGCGACCTGGGCGATGGTGGGCTGACGCAATGGGCTTTCCGATCCTTACCGTGATGATCGCGCTGCCGCTGCTGGCGGCGCTGGCCAGCCTGTTCGCGGGAGCGAAGGGCGCGCGCTGGATCGCGCTGCTCGCGACCCTGCTCGATCTCGCGCTCGGCGTGCTGCTGTGGAATCGCTATGAGATCGGCGGCGCGCAGTGGCAGTTCGTCGAGCATGTCGACCTGTTCGGGCGCTTCGCCTGGGCGCTGGGCATCGACGGCATCGCGCTGCTGCTGATCGTGCTGTCGGTGTTCCTGATGCCGATCTGCATCGCCGCGTCCTGGGAGGCGATCGAGAAGCGCGTTCCCGAATATATGGCGGCGTTCCTGCTGATGGAGGCGCTGATGATCGGCGTCTTCGCGGCGCAGGATCTGTTCCTCTTCTACATATTCTTCGAGGCCGGCCTGATCCCGATGTACCTGATCATCGGCATCTGGGGGGGCGCGGACCGGATCTACGCCAGCTATAAATTCTTCCTCTACACGCTGCTCGGATCGGTGCTGATGCTGATCGCGATGCTGTGGATGGCGAACGAGGCCGGGTCGACCGACATTCCGACGTTGATGGCCTATGACTTCCCGGCACAGGCGCAGACCTGGCTGTTCCTCGCCTTCTTCGCGAGCTTCGCGGTGAAGATGCCGATGTGGCCGGTCCATACCTGGCTGCCCGACGCGCACGTTCAGGCGCCCACCGCGGGCTCGGTGATCCTGGCGGGCGTGCTGCTGAAGATGGGCGGCTACGGTTTCATCCGCTTCTCGCTGCCGATGTTCCCGATCGCCTCGGCCGAGCTGATGTGGCTGGTGATGGGCCTGTCGATGGTCGCGGTGGTCGTCACCTCGCTGATCGCGCTGGTCCAGGAGGACATGAAGAAGCTGATCGCCTATTCGTCGGTCGCGCACATGGCCTTCGTGACGATCGGCCTGTTCGCCTTCAACCGCCAGGGGATCGAAGGCGCGCTGATGGTGATGCTGGGCCATGGCCTCGTCTCGGGCGCGCTGTTCCTGTGCGTCGGCGTGATCTACGACCGGCTGCACACGCGTGAGATCGCCCGCTATGGCGGTCTGTCGAACAACATGCCCAAATATGCGATGCTGTTCCTGCTGTTCACCATGGCCTCTGTCGGCCTGCCCGGCACCAGCAATTTCGTCGGCGAGTTCCTGTCGCTGGTCGGTGCCTATGAGGCGTCGAGCTGGGTCGCGCTGGTCGCGACCACCGGCATCATCACCGGCGCGGCCTATATGCTCTATCTCTACGCCCGGGTCTGCTATGGCGCATCGCGCAACGCCGATGCGGCGGCGATGCCCGATCTGACGCCGCGCGAACTGGCGCTGCTCGTGCCGATTGCGGCGGGCGTGCTGTGGATGGGTGTGTATCCCGAAAGTTTCCTGGCGCCGATGCGCAACGATGTCGGCGCGATCCTCGCCCGGCTCGCGCCCAACGCGCCACAGGGCGACGCCAAGGTCTCGGAAGTAGGCATCAGGTTTAAAGACAAGCTTCTTTATGCCGACGGCAGCACCACCGTTGATGGAAAGATGCAGCCCCCAAGCGAGGCAGTCGCGGCAAAGCCAGGATCGGTGCTGGGTCTACTGCAATCCCATGAATCCAGCGCGGAGGCGCACCACTGATGTCGATGACCGCTTCCCTCGCGCTCACCATGCCCGAGCTGATCCTGTCGATCGGCGCGATGGCGCTCCTCATGGTCGCGGCCTTTGGCGGCGACGGCCTCGCCCGCGCGATCGGCTGGGGTGCGGTCGCGCTGTTCGCCGCGGCGGGCTTCGCGCTGCTCGGCCCGGCCGGCAATGGTGGCCCGGGCTTCGACGGCCTCTATATCGCCGACAATTTCGGCTCCTTCGCCAAGCTGCTCATCTATATCGCCGCGGCGGTATCGGTGATCATCGCGCCGGGCTTCTTCGCCCGCGCGGGTGCTCTGCGCGCGGAATATCCGATCCTGATCCTCTTTTCCGCGGTCGGCATGGGGATGATGGTGTCGGCGGGCGACCTGCTCACCCTCTATGTCGGGCTCGAGCTGCAGTCGCTGTCGGCCTATGTGCTCGCCAGCTTCATGCGCCGCGACAGCCGCTCGGCCGAAGCGGGCCTCAAATATTTCGTCCTCGGCGCGCTCGCCTCGGGCATCCTGCTCTACGGCATCTCGCTGCTCTACGGTTTCACCGGCACGACGATGTTCGCAGGCATTTCGGACTCGCTCGCCAAGGGCATCACGACCGGCCAGCTGTTCGGCATGGTGTTCATCCTCGCGGGTCTCGCCTTCAAGATATCGGCGGTGCCGTTCCACATGTGGACCCCCGACGTCTATGAAGGCGCGCCGACCCCCGTCACCGCCTTCTTCGCCTCGGCCCCCAAGGTGGCGGGCATGGCGCTCCTGATGCGCGTCTCGGTCGATGCGCTGGGGTCTGGCACCGATGCTTGGCGGCAGATCGTGATCTTCTCGGCGCTCGCCTCGACGATCCTCGGCGGCGTCGCCGCGATCGGCCAGTCGAACATCAAGCGGCTGCTCGCCTATTCGTCGATCAACAATGTCGGCTTCGCGCTGTTCGGCCTCGCCGCCGGAACGCCCGAGGGCGTCGCCGCGACGATGACCTATATGGCCGTCTATGTCGCGATGACGCTGGGCAGCTTCCTGTGCGTGCTGCAGATGCGCGACGCGAGCGGCGAGCCGGTCGAGACGATCGCGAGCCTGTCGGGCCTGTCGCGCAGCCGCCCGGGTCTGGCCGCGGCGCTGGCGATCTTCATGTTCAGCCTTGCCGGCATCCCGCCGCTGTTCGGCTTCTGGCCGAAATTCCTGGTGTTCGACGCGCTCGTCCGCAACGGCTTCTGGCCGCTGGCAATGGTCGGCATCGCGACATCGGTGATCGGCGCCTTCTATTATCTGAAGATCGTCAAGACGATGTATTTCGACGATCCCGCCCCCGAATATGCTCCGGCCGCGTCCAAGCTCGAAGGCGGGCTGATCACGCTGTCGGCGCTGGCGGTCTCGCCGCTCGGCTATCTCGCCATCCCGCTGCTCGATGTCGCCAGCATGAATGCGGCGCGGTCTTTGTTCTAGGTTCGACGATATCCCGACCGTCATGCTGAACTTGTTTCAGCATCCACTCCTCCACAAGAGCATGTCCCAAGATCCGGGGTGGATCCTGAAACAAGTTCAGGATGACGGTTGAAGGAGAAACGGTTGAGCCCGATCCGCCACGTTGCCAGCACCGCGTCGACCAATGACGACATGGCGGCGCTCGCGCGCGACGGCGTGGCCGAGGGGACATGGCTGCGCGCCGACCGGCAAGAAGGCGGGCGCGGGCGGCAGGGGCGGGCCTGGGTGTCGCCGCCGGGCAATCTCTATGCATCGACGCTGGTGCGCCGGATGGCCGGCGATCCGCCCGCGCCCAGCCTCGCGCTGGTTGCCGCGGTGGCGCTCGACGCGCTGCTCCAGGGCTGGCTCGGCGCCGACCGGTTGATGATCAAATGGCCCAACGACCTGCTCGTCGACGGCGCGAAGATTTCGGGGATATTGCTCGAAGGCGTCGACGATGCGGTGGTCGTCGGGATCGGCGTCAATCTGGCGCATCATCCCGCGAATATCGATCGCCTGGCGACCAGCCTCGCCGCGCTCGGCCTGTCCGCGCCGGATCCGGGCGATTTCGCCGAGGAACTGGCGGCGAGTTTCGCCGCCTGGCTGGCGCGCTGGCGCGGCGAAGGGCTGGGGGTGGTGCTGGCGCGCTGGCAGGCGCGGGCGCATCCCGTCGGCACCGCGCTGAGCGTGCGCGCGCCCGAAGGCGTGCTCGACGGACTCTATGACGGGCTCGACGGTACGGGCGCGCTTCGTCTCAAGACCGCCGATGGCCGTCTCCATCTTGTGCACGCAGGCGATGTTTTCCTGCTATAGCGCGCGCGACTGAACGGGAATCGACCGACCATGCTGCTTGCGATCGACGCAGGGAATACCAATATCGTGTTCGCGCTAGTGGATGGCGGCGCGATCAAGACGCGTTGGCGGATCGCCACCGACGCGCGCCGCACCGCCGACGAATATGCTGTCTGGCTGCACCAGCTGCTGCTGCTCGAAGGCTATGATCGCAAGGATGTCGACGCGGTGATCATCGCCACCGTGGTTCCACGCGCGCTTCATAATCTGGAGGTGCTCGCGTCGAAATATTTCGGGGTCGAGGCTCTGGTTGCCGGGCGCGCGCCGGTCGAATGGGGGATCACCCTCGACGTCGACGAGCCGCGCAGCGTAGGCGCGGATCGCGCGGTCAACGTGATCGCGGCGCACAAGCTCTATCCCGGCGACCTGATCGTGATCGACTTCGGCACTGCGACGACCTTCGACGTGGTCGACTATTCGGGGGCCTATAAGGGCGGGATCATCGCCCCGGGAATCAACCTGTCGCTCGACGCGCTGGTTGCAGCGGCGGCAAAACTGCCCCGTATCGCGATCGAAGCACCCGAGAGCGGCAGCGTCGTCGGACGGACCACGCAGGACCAGATGCTAATCGGCATCTATTTCGGCTATGTCGCGATGATCGAAGGACTGGTCGCGCGGATGAAGGCCGAGGTCGGCCGCCCCGTGAAGGTGGTCGCCACCGGGGGCCTCGCGACATTGTTCGAACGCCATAGCGACGCATTCGACGCCATCGAACCCGATCTGACGATCCAGGGGCTCGGCATTCTCTATCGCCGCCACGAGGGCGCGAAGTAAGAATATAGAATTAGGACAAATAAATACGTGACAAAACCTGGTAACGAACTCCTCTTCCTGGCGCTTGGCGGCTCCGGGGAGATCGGGATGAACGTCAATCTCTACGGCACCCAGGGCAAATGGGTGATGGTCGATCTCGGCCTGACCTTCGCTGATCCCGGCTATCCCGGGGTCGAACTGATCCTGCCCGATCTCGCCTTTATCGAGGAACGCGCCGACGATCTCCTCGGCATCGTGCTGACCCATGGCCATGAGGATCATATCGGCGCGATCCCCTATCTCGCTGGTGACCTCGGCGTGCCGCTCTACGCGACGCCATTCACCGCCGAGCTGATCCGCCTCAAGCTCGAGGAAGAGGGCATCGCCGACAAGGTCGAGCTCAACATCATCGACAATGAGGGCAGCTTCCAGCTCGGCCCGTTCGGCTTCACCTATGTGCCGCTCGCGCATTCGATTCCCGAGGGCAATGCGCTGCTGATCGAGACGCCCTATGGTAACATCTTCCACACCGGCGATTGGAAGATTGACGAACAGCCTCTGCTTGGGGTGCCCTCCACCGCCGAGGAGCTGACCGCAATCGGCGACAAAGGCGTCCTCGCGCTGGTCTGCGATTCCACCAATGTGTTCAATGAAGAGGCCTCGGGCTCCGAAGCTGATGTCCGCCGCGGGCTGGACGAAGTGATCGGAGCGTGCGAGGCGCGCGTGCTGGTGACGACCTTCGCGTCGAACGCGGCGCGCCTCCAAACGCTCGGCGAGGTGGCGAAGGACACGGGGCGCAAGCTGTGCGTCGCGGGCCGCTCGCTCGACCGGATCATCCGCGTCGCCAAGGCGAGCGGCTATCTGAAGGATTTCCCGCCGACGATCGACGTAGACGAGGCGATGAAGCTGCCCCGCCGCGAGGTGATGATCATCGCCACCGGCGGGCAGGGGGAGGCGCGCGCCGCGCTGTCGCGCATCGCCTTCGACAGCCATCCGATCAAGCTGTCGGACGGCGACACCGTCGTCTTCTCGTCGAAGCAGATTCCTGGCAACGAGCTGGCGATCGGCCGTATCCAGAACGCGCTTGCCGCCAAGGGGATCGAGATGGTCACCGAGCGTCAGGCCGAGGTCCATGTCTCGGGCCATCCCGGGCGGCCCGACCTCAAGGCGATGTATGGCTGGATCCGGCCCGACACGATCCTGCCGGTCCATGGCGAGTTGCGCCACATGGCCGAGCAGGCGCGCTTCGCCAAGGGGCTGGGCGTGCCGCATGGCATCGTCCAGACCAACGGCACGGTGGTGCGTCTGGCCCCTGACGGGCCGCGCGCGATCGGCCATGAACGGGTCGGCCGCCTCGTGCTCGATGGTGACGTGATCCTGCCTGCCGATGGTACGACGATCAACGAACGCCGCCGTGCCGCGCAATATGGCGTGATCGGCGTCACCGTGGCGATCGACGGCAAGGGCCAGCTGCGTGGCGAGCCCGCGATCCTGCTCCAGGGCCTGCCGGTCGAGGAGGATCGCGAGGATTTCCTCGACGAAGCGCGCGACGCCGCGGCCGATGCGGTTGCCAAGGGCGGAAAGGATCAGACGAAGCTGCGCGAATCGATCCGCCTCGCCGTGCGCCGTCGCGCCACTGCCTGGACAGGCAAGAAGCCGGTGGTCGACGTGTCGATCATCCGGATTTGAGGACGCGCCGATGAAACTCACTTCGATGATCGCGATCTACTTGCTGTTCTGGTGGGGCTGCCTTTTTCTTGTGCTGCCCTTCCGTCTGCGGAGCAGCGCCGAGCCTGACGTGCATGTTCCTGGCCAGGCGGAAAGCGCGCCGCCGCGCTTCTCCGTGGGGCGGACGATGCTGTGGACGACGATCGTCTCGGCGGCGGTGTTCGCGATCTTTTATGTGAATTACGTCAACGGCTGGGTGACGGTCGACGCTTTCGACCTGACCCGGCTGCGGGGTTAGAAACGCGCGAATAGTGTCGGAAAAAATTACAACGGTCGGCGGCACAGAGTTGGGCGATCGTCGGAAATTGCGAAAATCGCCATCTGGCCCAAGTCTTGCTTAACATCTTTCCGGTACAGTGGCCTGTCGGCCGGCGGTTCAGGGGGAGCCGCAGACTGTGTTGGGGATATGCAATGTTCAATCTGACGAAGGGCCTTATCCGGGCCGCATTGATCGCGATGGCCGCCTGGTCTTCGACCGGCGCGACGGCGGCGACCATCATCGGCACGCTGAACAGCGTCGGATCGGGCGATACGATCACGCTGCATGCGGTGCGGCCTAACGGCAGCTCCTTCGCGGCGCAGGTGCTGAACGGCATGTCCACCTTCACCCAGACCGGCGGCACGTCGACGATCGATCTTGTCGGCCCGACCGCGACCACCTTCTTCGCCTTTTGCGTCGAACCCTATGAAGACGCTGCGCTGAACGCGAGCTACAGCTTCACCGTCGACCCGGTGGCCCAGGCCGCCAAGAGCAGCATCGCGGGCGGAATCGGCGCGGCCAAGGCGCTGCAGATCGCCCAGCTGTTCGGGAATTACGCGCCCGACCTGTCCGCGCCGATGACCGCGATCCAGGCTTCGGCGCTGCAGGTCGCGCTGTGGGAGATCGTCAGCGAACTGCCGACCAATCCGTTCAGCGTGACCGCCGGCAATACCTATTTCAGCACCCCCGGAGGCGCGAACACGACGCAGGTGATGGACCTGGCGCAGAGCTATCTCAACTATGTCAGCACTGCCGGGTCCTCCGCGCCGCAGGCGCAGGGGCTGACCGCGCTTACCGTCAACGGCAACCAGGACTTCATCGGACAGGTGGTCAGCACCGCGCCCGAGCCGGCGACCTGGATGATGCTGATCCTGGGCTTTGGGTTGGTGGGCCATATGCTGCGGAACCGGCGGGGCAGCCCGTCGGGGGACCGGCTGGCGCAGGCCTGATCGCCACCCCTGCGATGCAGCCGGAGACGTCCCCTGCATAAGAGATCGTCAGCGCGTCGGCGTCGCCATCGCGCGCATGATCCGCTGATTGGCCTCCGGAGGCCTTTGCAAATGCCGGATTGACCCAAAGGCCGTCGGTGGTGGGAGTCCAGGACGGTGGGACAGCATGAGGATCCTCCTCACCGTCGCCAGGGAGGATTTATTCTACCGCCGCAACAAGAACACCGCATGTTCGGCACGCAGATTTGCGGCGGCATCGCCGCAGCGTCGGGCGCCGGTCAGGAACCAGGCCTGTTCCACCGTGATGCCGCGTTCCTTAACGAAGGCGCGGAAATCGTCGATCGTCAGCTGGTGGATGTTCTGGGTCGCGTACCAGCTCACCGGCAAGGCCGCCGTCACCGGCATCCGTCCGCCCCAGGCGAGGCTGAGCCGCACCCGCCAATAGGCGAAGTTGGGAAAGGACACGAAGGCGTGGCGGCCGATCCGCATCAGTTCGGTCAGCACCTGATCGGGCGCGCGGGCGGTCTGCAGCGTCTGGCTGAGGATCGCATAGTCGAAGGCGTTGTCGGGATAGTTGACCAGATCGGTGTCGGCATCACCCTGCACCACCGACAGGCCGCGCCCCACCGCCAGGCTGACATTGGCCGGATCGATCTCGATCCCCCGCGCGTCGCAACCCTTGCCGCGCAGCACGTCCATCAGCTCGCCGTCGCCGCAGCCGACGTCGAGCACGCGCGACCCTTGCACGACATGGTCGGCGATGATCGCGAGATCGGGACGCAATTCGCTCATGCGTTTTCTCCCGCGCGCAGGAAGCCGTCGACGACGCGGTTGAGCTCGGGCACGTCGAGCAGGAAAGCATCATGACCGAAGGGCGATGACAGTTCGACGAAGCTGACCGGCGCGCCCGCGGCGTTGAGCGCGTGGACGATCGCGCGCGATTCGGCGGTCGGGTAGAGCCAGTCGGTGTCGAAGCTGACCAGGCAGAAGCGCGTCGCCTTGTTGAAGGCGTTGGCGAGCAGCCCGCCATGCTCCTCGGCGAGGTCGAAATAGTCCATCGCGCGGGTGATGTAGAGATAGGAGTTGGCGTCGAACCGGTCGACGAAGCTGATCCCCTGATGGCGCAGATAGCTCTCGATCTGGAAATCGGCGTCGAAGCCGAAGCTTTTGGCATTCCTTTTCTGGAGGCGGCGGCCGAATTTCTCGGTCAGCCCCGCTTCGGACAGATAGGTGATGTGCGCCGCCATCCGCGCGACGGCGAGGCCAGCGGCGGGGGGATCGTTGGTCGCGTAATAGTCGCCGCCATTCCATTTCGGATCGGCCATGATCGCCTGGCGGCCGACCTCATGGAAGGCGATGTTCTGCGCCGAATGCCGCGCCGCCGTCGCGATCGCCACCGCCGAGCGGACACGATCGGGATAGGTCGCCGCCCATTCGAGCACCTGCATTCCCCCCATCGACCCGCCGACGACCGCGCTGAGCGTGCCGACGCCGAGATGGTCGAGCAGCATCGCCTGCGCGCGGACCATGTCGCGAATGGTGATCACCGGGAAGCGCATCGCATAGGGCGCGCTGCTCTTCGGATCGATCGTGGCCGGGCCCGAGCTGCCGAGGCAGCTGCCCAGTACATTGGCGCAGACGATGAAGTGCCGGGCCGGATCGATCGGCTTGCCGGCGCCGACCATGCGGGTCCACCAGCCCGGCTTGCCGGTCCGCGGGTGGGTCGAGGCGACATGCTGGTCGCCGGTCAGGGCGTGGCAGATCAGGATCGCGTTCGATCCGTCGGCGTTCAGCGCTCCATAGGTCTCATAGGCGATCTCGACCGGCCCCAGCCGCGCGCCGCCGTCCAGCCGCAGCGGGCCGGGAAGCGAAACGGTGCGGGCAAGGCCAAAGAGGCTGTCGTCGGTCATCGCGGTGCGGAATAGGGCTTGCGCGGGCCGCCCGCAATGGCGGCGTAATGTTGCAGCGAAGCAGCATCCCCCCTAAAGCGCTCGCCCATGACGAAGACGCTTGCCCCTAAGCCCTGGATCGACGCGATCGCCCCCTATGTGCCGGGGCGGTCGACGACCGATGACGGCCGCAAGGTCGCCAAGCTGTCGTCGAACGAGAATCCGCTCGGCACCAGCGAAGCGGCGCGTGCCGCCTTCGCCAAAGGCGCGCTGTCGCTCGACCGCTACCCCGACGCCTCCGCGGCGGCGCTTCGCGAGGCGATTGCGGCGGCCAACGGGCTCGATCCGGCGCGGGTCATCTATGGCACCGGATCGGACGAGATCCTCCACCTCGCCGCCGGGGCCTATGCCGGGCTGGGCGACGAGGTGTTGTTCGTGCGCTACGGCTTCTCGGTATATCCGATCGCGGCCGAGCGCGTCGGCGCCACCCCGGTGGTCGCGCCCGACCGCGACTATGCCACCGACATCGACGCGCTGATCGCCGCCATCACCCCGAAGACGCGGGTGATCTTCGTCGCCAATCCGAACAATCCGACCGGCACCTATTCGCCCGCCGCTGACATCGCGCGCCTTCACGCCGCGACCCCGGCCGATTGCCTGCTGGTGATCGATCAGGCCTATGCCGAATATCTCGAGCCCGCCGATGACGACGGCGCCTTCGCGCTGGCGCAGAGTGCGCCGAACGTTCTCGTTACCCGCACCTTCTCGAAGATCTTCGGTCTGGCCGCCGAGCGGATCGGCTGGGGCTATGCGAGCGCCCCGGTGATCGAGGCGCTTCACAAGATCCGCGCGCCGTTCAACATCACCACCGCCGGGCAGCTGGCGGCAATCGCCGCGCTCGGCGACACCGGCTTCGTCGAGAGCAGCCGCGCGCATAATCTGAAATGGCGCGCCTGGTTCGAGGGCGAGATCGCCAGCCTGGGCAATAAGGGCCTGCGCGCGGTGCCGAGCAAGGCCAATTTCTCGCTGGTGCTGTTCGAAGGCGCGCTGACCGCCGAGGCTGCCTATCATGGCCTGATGGACGCCGGCTATATCGTCCGTTGGCTGCCGGGGCAGGGCCTGCCCCAGGCCTTGCGCATCACCATCGGCACCGAGGCGGAGATCACGGGCCTGACCGCGAGCTTGCGCAAGCTGGTCGAGGCGGCGGGCTGATGCTGCCCTTCGCCCGCGTCACCATCATCGGGCTGGGGCTGATCGGCTCCTCGATCGCGCGCGCGGTTCAGGCGACGATGCCCACGGTGCGGCTGACCGGCCATGATGCAGATCCGCAGGTGCGCGAGCGCGTTCGCCAGCTCGGCTTCGTCGACGATGTCACCGACACCGCGGGGGCCGCGGTGACCGACGCCGATTTCGTCATCCTGTGCGTGCCGGTCGGCGCGATGGGCGCGGTCGGTGCGGAGATCGCCGCCGACCTGCCCGCCGACGCGATCGTCAGCGACGTTGGGTCATCGAAGGCGAGCGTGCTCGCGGCGCTGGGCGAGGCGCTGCCGGGTGTGACCGTGATCCCCGCTCACCCGGTTGCGGGTACCGAGAAGAGCGGCCCCGATGCGGGCTTCGCGACGCTGTTCCAGGGGCGCTGGTGCATCGTCACCCCGCCCGAGGGCGCCGATCCGGCGGCGGCGCAGCGGGTGGCGAGCTTCTGGGAACGGCTGGGCGCCAATGTCGAAACGATGGACCCCAAGCATCACGATCTGGTGCTCGCGGTCACCAGCCATCTGCCGCACCTGATCGCCTACACCATCGTCGGCACCGCGTCCGACATGGAGGAGGTTACCCAGAGCGAGGTGATCAAATATTCGGCGGGCGGCTTCCGCGACTTCACCCGCATAGCCGCGTCGGACCCGACGATGTGGCGCGACGTCTTCCTCAACAACAAGGAAGCGGTGCTGGAAATGCTCCAGCGCTTCAGCGAGGACCTGACCGCGCTCCAGCGCGCGATCCGCTGGGGTGATGGCGACGCGCTGTTCGACCTGTTCACCCGCACCCGCGCGGTCCGCCGTTCGATCATCGAGCAGGGCCAGGATGATGCGGCGCCCGACTTCGGGCGGAGTCATTAGTTGATCCGCTCGCGCGGATAGGCGGTTCCGGCCCGCTCCCCCGCCCAACCTCCCGATCCAGGATATGATATCGGAGGTTGGGCGGGGGAGCGGGCCGGAACCGCATGTTTCAGCAAAGCTGAAACACAAACATTACACCCCTTCCTTCTGCGCCTTCACCATGTCGAGCGCGACGTCGACGATCATGTCTTCCTGGCCACCGACCATCTTGCGCCGCCCGAGCTCGGCCAGGATCGCGCGGGTGTCGAGGCCATGTTCGGCGGCGGCCTTTTCGGCGTGGCGGAGGAAGGATGAATAGACCCCGGCATAGCCGAGCGTCAGCGTCTCGCGGTCGACGCGGACCGGGCGGTCCTGCAGCGGGCGGACCAGCTCCTCGGCGGCGTCCATCAGCGCATAGAGATCGCAGCCATGGTTCCAGCCATGGACGTCCGCGGCGGCGATGAAGACTTCGAGCGGGGCGTTGCCCGCGCCCGCGCCCATGCCGGCGAGGCTCGCGTCGACGCGGACGACGCCGT
The DNA here is from genome assembly GCF_001429065.1 of Sphingomonas sp. Root710. Taxonomy (GTDB): domain Bacteria; phylum Pseudomonadota; class Alphaproteobacteria; order Sphingomonadales; family Sphingomonadaceae; genus Rhizorhabdus. The sequence goes on along the minus strand of NZ_LMIB01000016.1, from coordinate 162,650 downwards.
TCTGGACCGCGACGATCGAATTGGCGACGCCGAGCGAGAGATTGTGGTGGGCGTGGACGCCGCGCTGGGTCTCGGGCTTGAGCACGCGGTCATAGGCCTGGCAGCGGGCGGCATAACCGTCCATCGTCAGCGCGCCGCCGCTGTCGGTGACATAGACGCAATGCGCGCCATAGCTTTCCATCAGCTTGGCCTGCTGGGCGAGCGCGTCGGGCTCGGACATATGGCTCATCATCAGGAAGCCCGACACGTCCATGCCGAGATTGCGGGCAGCTTCGATATGCTGCTTGGAAACGTCGGCCTCGGTGCAATGGGTGGCGATGCGAACCGAGCGGACGCCGAGGTCATAGGCATGCTTGAGGTCATGGACCGTGCCGATGCCCGGCAGGAGCAGCGTGGTGAGCACGCTATGCTCGAGCACATCGGCGACCGCCTCGATCCACTCCCAGTCGGTGTGCGCGCCGAAGCCATAGTTGAAGCTCGAGCCCTGCAGGCCGTCGCCATGCGCGACCTCGATCGCATCGACCTTGGCGCGGTCGAGCGCCTTGGCGATCGCCTGGACATGGTCGAGGCCATATTGGTGACGGATGGCATGCATGCCGTCGCGCAGCGTTACGTCCTGGATGTAGAGCTTGTTCTTGGTGGGGTCGAAAGCCATGGCGGTCACTCCTGCCGTCAAAGGGGTGCGATCACGCGCTGGCGCTGTTCGCCAAGGCCCGTGATGCTGAGGGTCATTTCATCGCCGATCGATAGCCAGCGTTGCGGCTTCATGCCGAGGCCGACGCCAGCGGGCGTGCCGGTGCAGATCACGTCGCCCGGCTCGAGCGTCATGAACCGGCTGACATAGGCGACGATGGTGGGGACATCGAAGATCATCGATGCGGTGTTGCCGGTCTGCCGCCGCTCGCCCGAGACGTCGAGCGTCATGTCGAGCGCGTTCGCCTCGCGCAGTTCGTCCCCAAGGTCGTCGGGCGTCACCAGCCAGGGGCCGATCGGGCCGAAGCCGTCATGGCCCTTGCCCTTGTCCCAGGTGCCGCCGCGCTCGATCTGGTCGAAGCGTTCGGAGATGTCGTTGACGATCGCATAGCCCGCGACATGCGCCATCGCGTCGGCGCGCTCGACATAGCGGGCGCGGGTGCCGATCACGACGCCGAGCTCGATCTCCCAGTCCATCTTGGTCGATCCGCGCGGCATCGGCACGTCGTCGTCGGGCCCGGCGATGCAGCTGGTCGCCTTCATGAACACCACCGGCTCGGCGGGAACCGGATTGCCCGATTCCTCGGCATGATCGCGATAGTTGAGCCCGATCGCGATGAACTTGCCGATGCCCGCGACCGGCGGGCCATAGCGCACCGGCCCTTCGACCAGCGGCAGCGCCGCGACGTCAAGCGCCGCCAGTGCAGCGAGACCGTCGGGGCTCAGCACCGCGCCGCTTATGTCGCTGACGACGCCGTCGAGCGAACGCAGCCGCCCGTCGCCGTCGACGAGCGCAGGCCGCTCGGCGCCCTTGCTGCCGATCCGCGCGAGCTTCACGCCGCCACCTTCTCCTGATCGCGCAACGCGATCTTCTCGGCGGTCTTGAAGGCGGCCGACGTCATGATGTCGAGATTGCCGGCATAGGCGGGCAGATAATGCGCCGCGCCCTCGACCTCGAGGAAGACGGTGACCTTCAGGCCCGTGAACTCGCCGCCCATTTCGGGGATGCGCAGCGGACGGTTCGACCCGATATGCTCGAACTGCACCGCTTGCTTGAGGCGATAGCCGGGGACGTAACTCTGGACCTCGCGCACCATGTCCTCGACCGATTTGGCGATCGCTTCCTGGTCGCCGTCGTCCGTCAGGCAATAGACGGTGTCGCGCATGATCAATGGCGGCTCGGCGGGATTGAGGATGATGATCGCCTTGCCGCGATCCGCGCCGCCGACATCGACGATCGCCTGGCTGGTCGTCTCGGTGAACTCGTCGATATTGGCGCGGGTGCCGGGGCCCGCCGACTTGGACGAGATCGACGCGACGATCTCGCCATAGCGGACCTTGGCGACGCGGTTCACCGCCGCGACGATCGGGATCGTCGCCTGGCCGCCGCAGGTCACCATGTTGACATTGGGCGCGTCGAGATTGGCGTCGCCATTGACCGGCGGGATGGTGAAGGGGCCGATCGCGGCGGGGGTGAGGTCGATCACCCGCTTGCCATGCGCCAGCAGGACTTCGCTATGCCGGTGGTGCGCGCCCGCCGAGGTCGCGTCGAAGACGATGCCGATATCCTTGAACTCGGGCATGGCGAGCAGGCCGTCGAGACCCTCCGCCGTGGTCGGCACGCCGAGCCGCGCCGCGCGCTTCAGCCCGTCCGATTCGGGGTCGATGCCGACGAACGCGCCCATCTCCAGCACATCCGACAGCCGCATGATCTTGATCATGAGATCGGTACCGATGTTGCCCGATCCGATGATCGCCACTTTCACCTTGCTCACGACATGCTCTCCATCAAATAGGCCATCGTCCTGACCCGGGATTGGCGACAATCTATCCCAGGCCGGCCGACTTCCCGAATCGGCGAGCCCGGGATATTTCCACTGGATGAAAATAAATGGACAGTTGCCCCCTGATGGCGGTGCGCAAGGTTCGACGCGGCTGGTCGATCGCATGCTCGACATATTGGAGGCGGTGCGCGGCGGAGCCATTTGCTCGATGCCAGAGATCGCCGAGCGGTGCGGGCTGCCGGTGGCGACGGTCCATCGCCTGATCCAGTCGCTCGCCGCGCGCGGCTATCTCGTCGCCTATCGGCGCGGCGCCTTCGGGTTGGGGCCTGCCGCGCTCGCGCTGGGGGCGGGGCTGTCGCTGCACGAGATGCTCCACCGGGCGAGTCTGGATGAACTCAAGGCGCTCAGCCGCCGTTGCAAGGCGCACGCGCATCTCGGCATCTTCGAGAATGACATGGTCACCTATCTGACCAAGGTCCGCTATGGCCGGGGCAGGACCCCGTCGTCGGAAGGCGCCCAGCTAGAGGCCTATTGCTCGGGGATCGGAAAGATGCTGCTGGCCGACCTCGAGCCTGCCGAGCTGGACCGCTATATGGGCCAGGGCGCGTTCGTGCCGCTGACCGCGAACACCATCACCGATCCGGCGGTGCTGCTCGCCCAGCTCGACCGCATCCGCGTGCAGGGCTGGGCGACCGACGTCGAGGAGGTGATGCCAAACCTCAGCTGCATCGCGGTGCCGCTGCGCGACAGGGACGGCAGGGGGATCGCCGCGTTGTCGGTCAGCTTCTCGGGAGCGGGAATCGGGGAGGACGCGCTGACTCCCGCGCTGCCCGAACTGCGAGCGGCGGGCGCGCGGATCGCGGCCAGGCTGTTCGGGGCGGAGTAGCGCTCGTTCGCCAGGCTCAGTCCCTCCTCAGGATGAGCGGGCAGTTGCTTATCGTTATCGCCCATTCCGCTGCGCAGCCTCGGCGGCGGCGATCGCGGTCAGGTTGAGGATGCCGCGCGCGGTGACGCCCGGGGTCAGGACGTGGATCGGCTTCGACAGGCCCATCAGCATCGGCCCGACGGTCGGCGAACTCGACGACGCGGCGAGCGCGGTCAGGGTGATGTTGGCGGCATCGAGATTGGGCATGACCAGCAGATTCGCCGATCCCTCGAAGCGGCTGTCGGGAACCAGCCGCTCGCGCAGCCGCTGCGACAGCGCCACGTCGGCGTGCATTTCGCCGTCGACGAGCAGTTCGGGGGCCTTCGCCCGCACCAGTGCGGCGGCGGCGCGCATCTTGCGCGCGCTCGGGCTGTTCGACGCCCCGAAATTCGAATGAGACAGCAGGCCGATGCGCGGCTCCTGCCCGAACTGCCGCATCTCGGCGGCGGCTAGGATCGTCGCCTCGGCGATCTGCTCGGGGGTCGGGTCGGGGACCATATGGCTGTCGGTGATGAACAGCGCGCCGGCTTCGAGGATCAGTCCGGACAGCGCATAGACGCGGCTGATGCCCGGCGCGCGATCGATGATCCGCAGGACATGCTTCATCTGCCCCCAATATTCGGAATTGCCGCCGACCACCGCGGCGTCGACATGGCCGGTCCGCAACAGCATCGCGGCAGTGACGGTGGGGCGGCGATAGACGTGGCGGACGATCTCCGCCGCGGGCACGCCCTTGCGCGCGGCGATCGCCTGATAGGCTTCGACCAGCGGGGCGAGCAGCGCGTGATCGGTTTCGGGATCGATCACCTCGATATCCTTGTCGATGTCGAAGCGCAGATCGAGCGCGGGAAGGCGATCCGCCAGGATACGGCGGCGCGCGACGATCACCGGCTGGACGATGCCCTCGTCGAGCGCGTCCTGGATCGCGCGGAGGACGCGCTCGTCCTCGCCCTCGCCATAGACGATCCGGGTGCGCGAATGGCGCACCGCCTCGAACACCGGCATCATCAACTGGGTCGAGCGGGTGTTCGCCTGTTCGAGCTCGCGGCGATAGGCGGGGATTTCGCGCGGGCGGCGGGCGACCCCGCTGTCGATCGCGGCCTTGGCCACGGCGGGCGCGATCTCGACGATCAGCCGGGGGTCGAAGGGAGTCGGGATGATATAGTCGGGGCCGAACACCAGCTTGCGGCCGCCATAGGCCTGGGCGACGCTGTCATGCGCGGGAAGACGGGCGAGCGAGGCGATCGCCTCGGCGGCGGCGACTTTCATCGCCTCGTTGATCGCGGTCGCGCCGACATCGAGCGCGCCGCGGAAGATATAGGGGAAGCACAGAACGTTGTTGACCTGATTCGGATAGTCCGAACGTCCGGTCGCGACGATCGCGTCGGGGCGAGCGGCGCGGGCGACCTCGGGCAATATCTCCGGCTCCGGATTGGCGAGCGCGAAGATCAGCGGCTTGTCGGCGAGCAGCGGCAGCCATTCGGGCTTGAGCACCCCCGGCGCCGATAGGCCGAGGAAGACGCTGGCCCCCGGCAGCACCTCGGGCAGGGTGCGGGCGTTGGTGTCGCGGGCATAGCGCGCCATGTTCGGCGCCATGCCGGTGCGCCCGCTATGGACGACGCCGTCCTTGTCGGTGAGCGTCACATTGTCCGGCCGGAGCCCCATCGAGACGAGAAGATCGACGCAGGCGAGCGCCGCCGCGCCCGCGCCCGAGGTCACCAGCCGCGCATCGGCCAGGGTGCGGCCCTGCAGCACCAGCGCATTGCGCACCGCCGCCGCGACGACGATGGCGGTGCCATGCTGGTCGTCGTGGAAGACGGGGATGTTCATCCGCGCCTTGAGCGCGGCCTCGATCGCGAAGCATTCGGGGGCCTTGATGTCCTCGAGGTTGATGCCGCCGAAGGTCGGTTCGAGATGCGCGACCACCTCGACGAATTTCTCGGGATCGGTGGTGTCGACCTCAATGTCGAACACATCGATCCCGGCGAATTTGCGGAACAGGACCGCCTTGCCCTCCATTACTGGCTTTGACGCCAGCGCGCCGATCGCGCCAAGGCCGAGGACGGCGGTGCCGTTGGTGATCACCGCAACCAGATTGCCGCGCGCGGTATAGTCGAGCGCCTTGTCGGGATCGGCGGCGATTTCCTCGCACGGGGCGGCGACGCCCGGCGAATAGGCGAGCGCGAGGTCGCGCTGGTTGATCATCCGCTTGGTCGGCTCGATCCGCATCTTTCCGGGCTGCGGAAAGCGGTGATAGTCGAGCGCGGCGCGGCGCAGCGTGTCGTCCATGGCGATACCTGTCAAAGCAAGGGACGGCCCCGGACGGGACCGGACTGCCTCCTATTATGCTATCGTCGCGGGGGGAAGCGTCTTGCGCGGCTCAGGGCGCTGCCATGTGCTGCCGCTCGGCGAACCAGGGCGTGATCCGGCGCAAGGCTTCCGCGACCAGCTCGGTCGAGACCGCGAAGCTGAAGCGGATATAGCCCTGCCCGTCGACGGGATCGAAATCGATCCCCGGCGCGATCGCGACCCCGGTGTCGAGCAGCAGCTGCTTGCAGAAGGCCATGCTGTCGCCGGTCAGATGACGGACATCGGCATAGATGTAGAAGGCGCCGTCGGGCGGCGCGATACTGCCCAGGCCGAGCGCGGGCAGCGCATCGAGCAGCATCCGGCGGTTGCGCGCATAGCTCTGGACATGGCGTTCGAGCTCGTCGCGGCTGTCGAAGGCGATGAGCCCGGCATGCTGGGCGAGCGAGGGCGGGGTCAGGAAGAGATTGCCCATCCGCGCGCGCGCCACGTCGATCAGCTCTGGCGGGACCAGCAGCCAGCCGAGCCGCCAGCCCGCCATGCTGAAATATTTGGAGAAGCTGTTGACGATCAGCGCGCGGGGCGCGTCCTCGATCATCGATCGCGCGCGGCCTTCATAGCAGAGGCCGTGGTATATCTCGTCGGAGACGATGCGGATGTTGCGGGCGCTACAGACCTCGGCGATCGCGCGCATCTCGTCGGGCGGGATGATCGTGCCGGTCGGGTTGGCGGGCGAGGCGATGATCACCCCTTGCGGCGCGGGGTCGATCGCGGCGAGCGCCGCCGCAGTGATCTGGAACCGATCCTCGGGCCCGCAGGCCAGCTCGACCGGATCGAGATAGAGCGCCTTCAGCGTATTGCGATAGGCGACATAGCCCGGCCGGGCGAAGGCGACGCGCGCGCCGGGCTCGAACAGGCAGGACAGCGCCAGCACCAGCGCCGGGGACGCGCCGCAGGTCAGGATGATCTGCTCGGGATCGACCGTTACGCCATAGGTTTCGAGATAATGGCGCGCGATCCGCTGCTTGAGCGGGACGCTTTCCCAGTAACCCATCGCGTCATTGTCGAGCACGTCATGCGCGGCGGCGATGGCGGCGGCGGGGGCGCCGGTCGACGGCTGGCCGAACTCCATATGGATGATCGACCGCCCCTCGCTGCGCAGCTGATGGGCGAGCCGGCTGATCGCGATGGCGTGGAAAGGCTCGACCTGCGCGACCATGGCTTGTGAAAACTCCCTGACCCGGCGCGGATCGGCCGGGTGCGCGCATTTGCCGAGTGAGGACCGCTTCCGTCAAGCGAGCATGGGATCAGCGGGAAAGCGGGTAAGTGCTCGTCGGGGCACAAGCAACCGAGCCGATCCGTGCCATACCCATCGCCGCCCGTGCCTTACCCCGAAACCGCCTTGTTGGCCGTGGGGGCCGCAAATATTCCTTTCGCGATGGCAGATCGGGTGAACAAGGGCGGCGGACGGCCGGAAGCATCGCTTTCGCGACGCCATATTCTCAAGGGGCTGGCGACGGCGGGCGCACTGGCCGGCGCCGCCGCCACGCCGGTGCGAGCGGCAAAGCCCGGCGGTTGGGACGTCATCGTCGTCGGTGCGGGCGTGTTCGGCGCGTGGACGGCGTGGACCCTGCAGCAGCGTGGCCAGAAGGTGTTGCTGGTCGATGCCTGGGGCGCCGGCCATGTGCGCGGCTCCTCGGGCGGGGAGACGCGGCTGATCCGCACCGAATATGCCGGCAACGAGCTCTATACACGCTGGGCCTGGCAATCGCTCGCCGAGTGGCATGCGCTGGGGCGGCGGCACGACATCCCGATCTTTCAGGAGGTCGGCGCGCTCTATCTCTATCCGCAGGACAGCGCCAGGATCGACGGGAGCATCGCGCTCCAGCGCTCGCTTGGTATCCCCATCGAAAAGCTGGACGCCGCCGGCATGGCCGCGCGCTGGCCGCAGCTCGGCCTGGACGGTGTGAGCGTCGGGGTGCTGCAGCCGACGATGGGTGCGCTGATGGCCCGGCGCAGCGTCCAGCTGCTCGTAGCCGACTTTCTCGAGGCGGGCGGCAGCTTCCGCAGCTTCGCTGCGGCGCCGCCGATGTCCGGCCGCGACACGTTGGAGGCGATCAGCGGCGCCGATGGCGAGACGCTGCGCGCGGAACGCTTCGTCTTCGCCTGCGGGCCGTGGCTTCCCAAGCTGTTCCCCGACGTCGTCGGCGCGCGGATCGTGCCGACGCGGCAGGAGGTCTTCTATTTCGCGCCCGAGGCTGGCGATACCCGCTTCGCCGCGCCGCACATGCCCGCCTGGGTCGATGCCGGGGATCCCGACCTCCATTATGGCTTTCCCGACATCGAATCGCGCGGCTTCAAGATCGCTCTCGATCGCCATGGGCCGAAATATGATCCCGACACGGCCGACCGGCGGATCACCGACCAGGGGCTGACCGACGTCCGCGCCTATCTCGCCCGGCGTTTCCCGGCGCTGGCGAAGCGGCCCCTCGCAGCGTCGGAGGTCTGCCAATATGAGAATAGCGACAACGGCCATCTGCTGATCGACCGGCATCCCGCCTGGGCGAACACATGGCTGGCGGGCGGCGGCAGCGGCCATGGTTTCAAACATGGCCCGGCGGTGGGCCGCTATCTCGCCGATCTCGCCTTCGGCACCGGCACGGCGGTGCCCGATCTCATGCTGGCGGCGCACAAGGCGCACGGCTGACGCATAGAGGCTTCCAGGGGCATCGCCGGGATGCCCGAGATGCGGTGGGTCAAGGAAGGGGTGGACGGACCTCTGCCGAGCGCCGTCCGGATCAGCCGGACCGGGCGGTCTGAAGATCGGTGCAGATCTCGCGCAGGAGATGGGTTCCGGCCGTCTGATCCGAGACGCGCCAGCTCAGGATGATCGGGGAGACGGCGTCCGCTTCCACGATGGGCCGATAGACGATGTCGTCGCGCCGCAGGCGCTGAATGGCGTTCGGCACCACCGATATGCCCGATTGGGCCGCGACGAGCCCGAGCGCGGTCTGGAGCTCCCGGACCTCGCTGATGGCGCGGGGCGTGGCGCCATGCTGGCGGAACAGAGCGAGCACCTGGTCGGCATAGCTGGGGCGCGGTTCGCTGGGGTAAAGGATCAGCGTGTCGTCGAGCAGCGCCTGTAGCGAGACCGGCGCCGAATCCCGCGCCAGGGGATGTTCTGCCGGCAGCGCGACGACCAGCGGCTCGCGCTGGATGATCAGCCGGCCGATCGCCGCGTCGTCGAAGACCAGCCGGCCGATGCCGGCATCGATCCGCCCGTCGTTCAGCGCCTTCATCTGCGCCAGCGTGTTCATTTCGACCAGATCGACGTCGAGTTCGGGCGCACGCGCACGGAAAGACCGGATCATGGCGGGCACCGGCCCGTAGATCGTGGAGCCGACGAACCCGATAACGAAGCGCCGCCGCTGATGTTCGGTAAAGCGCTTCATCGCCTGTTTGAGACGGTCGGCGCTGTTGAGCGTGTCCTGGGCATGTTCGAGCAGGAGGCGGCCCGCATCGGTCAAAGCGACCGGGCGGCTGTTGCGGACGAACAAGGTCGCGCCAAGCTCTTCCTCGAGCTCGCGTATCTGCCGGCTCAACGGCGGCTGGGCCATGCCGAGCCGGTCCGCCGCACGCGTGAAATTGCGTTCGGTGGCGACCGTCATGAAATAGCGCAAGTGCCGTAAGTCCACATCCATACTCGTAGGGTATGGAAACAGACCAATCAAGTCTTTGTATTCTGCTCCAAGGAGCGTTTATCCTAGCGACGCTTTGGGTATGGAGCCGAGATGGTCGCGATTGAGCAGGTAGAGACGATCATCGTCGACGTTCCCACGATCCGGCCGCATGTGCTGGCGATGGCGACGATGTACCGCCAGACGCTGTGCCTGGTCCGTCTGCACTGCGCCGATGGCGTCACCGGCATCGGCGAGGCGACCACGATCGGCGGCCTCGCTTACGGCGACGAAAGCCCCGAGGGCATCAAGCTTGCCATCGACACCTATATCGCGCCACTGCTCAAGGCGGGCGATGCGACCCATCCGGCGAAGATCATGGCGGCGATCAGCCGTTCGGTGGTCGGCAATCACTTCGCCAAATGTGCGATCGAGACCGCGCTGCTCGACGCGCAGGGCAAGCGCACCGGGCTGGCGGTCAGCGAATTGCTGGGCGGGCGGGTGCGCGACAGGCTGCCGGTGCTGTGGACGCTGGCCAGCGGCGATACCGCCAAGGACATCGCTGAGGCCGAGGACATGCTCGATCGCCGCCGTCACGACGCGTTCAAGCTCAAGATCGGCAAGCGGGCGCTTGCCGACGACGTCGCGCATGTGAGCGCGATCAAGAAGGCGCTGGGCGACAGGGCCTCGGTCCGCGTCGACGTCAACATGGCGTGGGATGAAACCACCGCGCGGCGCGGGGTCGCCATGCTGGCCGATGCCGGATGCGATCTCGTCGAGCAGCCGATAGACCGTGCCAATCGCGACGGGATGGCGCGGCTGCGCGCCGCGTCGCGCGTCCCGATCATGGCCGATGAGGCGTTGCGCGGGCCCGACGACGCCTATGATTTCGCCCGTGCCGCCGCCGCCGACGTGTTCGCGGTTAAGATCGAGCAGTCGGGCGGGCTGTTCGCGGCCAAGGCGGTTCAGGTCATTGCCGATGCGGCGGGCGTCGCGCTCTATGGCGGGACGATGCTCGAGGCGGGAGTCGGCACGATCGCTTCGGCGCATCTTTTCTCGACCTTTCCGACCCTGGCCTTCGGCACCGAGCTGTTCGGCCCGCTGCTGCTGACCGAGGAGATTCTCGAGACGCCGCCGGTCTATTCCGACTTCATGCTGGATGTGCCCGCAGGCCGCGGCCTCGGCATCGCGCTCGACGAGGACCGCATCCGGTTCCTGCGCCGCGACGCGGCCTCGCGTCCCACCATTTCCATCGCCGCAGCGCAGGGAGGTTGAGCCGATGCTGTTCAAGGTCGAAATGGATGTGAACGTTCCGATAGACTATGACCCGGAACGCTTCGCGGCGCTGAAACAGGCCGAGAAGGAACGTTTTCAGGAGCTCCAGCGGGCGGGCACCTGGCGGCATATCTGGCGCGTGGTCGGCCAGTACAGCAACGTCAGCATCTTCGACGTCGCAAGCAATGCCGAACTGCACGACATCATGATGAGCCTGCCGCTTTATCCCTTCATGGATGTTCGGGTGGCCGCGCTGTGCCGCCACCCCTCATCGCTGCACGATGACGACCGCTAAGGTCGCCCCCTTTTTCGGAGAGGTCGAATGACGCCTGATTTCATCCACACCCCCGCCGTACAGAAGCTCCTCGACCGCGCCGCCGGTAGCGACGGGGAGGGAGGCGATGCGCGGTTGAAGCACATCATGCGCGACCTGCTCGAAGCGCTGATGGCGCTGATCGTCAAGCACGACATCAGCGAAAGCGAAGTGTGGCAGGCGGTCAGCTTCCTGCAGAAGGGGGCGGGCGAGTTCGGCCTGATCATGCCGGGCATCGGGCTGGAGCATTTCCTCGATCTCTACATGGACGCCAAGGACGCCGAGGCGGGCCGGGACGGCGGCACGCCGCGCACGATCGAAGGGCCGCTCTATGTCGAGAATGCACCGCTCGTCGAGAATGGCGCGAGCCTGACCTCCGATCCCGACGACACCGGCATGCTCTATATGTCGGGCAGCATTTCCGGACCCGATGGAGAGCCGGTGCCGAATGCCGTCCTTCATGTGTGGCACGCCAATTCCAAGGGCTTCTATTCGCATTTCGATCCGACCGGCGAGCAGACCCCGTTCAACAATCGCCGCCGGCTCAAGCTGGGGGCCGATGGCCGCTATTCCTTCCAGTCGAAGATGCCGAACGGCTACAGCGTGCCCCCGGGCGGCGCGACCGATCAGCTGATGCAGGCGCTCGGCCGTCACGGCAACCGCCCGGCCCATGTCCATTTCTTCGTCGAGGCGCCGGGCTATCGCACGCTGACGACGCAGATCAATTTTGGCGACGATCCCTTCGCTGCCGACGATTTCGCCTTCGGCACGCGCGAAGGACTGCTGCCCGTCCCGAACCGCCAGGGCGACAGCGCCTATATCGCCTTCGATTTCGTGCTGCAGCGCGCCCAGTCCGCATCGGACGAAGGCTTCTCCGCGCGCGCCCGCGCTGCCGCCTGAGCAGGTTGCACGGCGACATGGACGAGCGCGCGATCATCACCGGCGACGGCTGCCGCATCGCCTATCGGCTCGAGGGCCGCGCGGATGCGCCGGTGCTGCTGCTGTCGAACTCGCTGGGCACGGCGATGGCGATGTGGGAGCCGCAGATGGCGGCCTTCACCGAGCGTTTCCGGGTGCTGCGCTACGACAGCCGCGGGCATGGCCGGTCCGATGCGCCGGCGGGAAGCTATTCGATCGATCGGCTCGGGCGCGACGCCATCGAACTGCTCGATGCGCTCGGCATCGGCCGGGTGACCTTTTGCGGCCTGTCGAAGGGCGGCATGATCGGCCAATGGCTGGGCTGGCGCGCGCCCGAGCGGCTCGACCGGCTGATCCTCGCCAACACCTCCGCCTATATGGGGCCGCCAGAGAGCTGGGACGCGCGCATCGGCGCCGTCGCCGCCGGCGGCATGGCGGCGATGACCGAGCCGGTGCTGCAGCGGTGGTTCCGGCCCGGCTTTCTGGCCGAGGCTCCCGAGGCGGTGGCGCCGGTCCGCGCGATGCTGCTCGCGACCCCGCCCCAAGGCTATGCCGGGTGCTGCGCCGCGATCCGCGACATGGACCAGCGCCCGATTCTGCCGCTGATCGCCGCGCCGACGCTGGTCATCGCCGGCCATGCCGATCCGGCGACCCCGATCGAGCATGCCGAGCAACTGGCGCGAGGCATAGCGGGGGCGCGGCTGGTCAGCCTCGACGCGGCGCATCTCTCCAATGTCGAGCAACCTGCGGGCTTCGCCAGGGCGGTCCTCGATTTCAGCTGACTCCTTTCCGATCCCGTCCCGCAGGCTCCCCCGGTCAGTCTGCCGGCACCGACTTCCAGGTCGAGTTCCCGAACATCTTCCCCGACTTCCTGGTCCACCTCGCGTCGGGCTGCGAAGTTTGCGCCCGCGGGCAGTCCTTCCTGCTGTGCTCTCACCATTGGCCGTCTCACTTCCGCAAATTCGCCTTGCGAAAACGCAGATTTTCTAACGGGCGGTTCGATGACCTTATTTCGCGTTGCGACGGAAGGCGTCTCGGCACGCTTCGCCACCAGAATAAGGAAGTATGAAAAAGGGCATGAGCCAACTATCGCGACGTACGGCAGGACCAGAATGCGATCACGCTGAGCGAAGCGTTGCGCAACGTCGCGGGCGTCTCGTCCGACTTCGGTTTCGGCGGTTCGATATCGCCACTGACCTTTTCGACAAGCGCTACTACGTCTCCACGCATCAATTCTCGCTCTACTGGATCCAGCCTGGTGCTCCACGCACGCTAACGGGTAACCAGCGGGTCGAGCTGTAAGGACGGAACGATGAAATCTTCTATTCGACTGATGAGCCTGGGCCTGGCCGCTGCACTTTTCGCTACCGCGGGAGTAGCGCAAACGCCCGCAGGCAGCTCGGTCATCATGCTCTACCCGAAGGGCACCGTCGCATCCCTGGGCGTTCCGGAGGTCAAGGACAGCCACCATGGCGAAACCCTGATCTTCAACGTGAGCGAGCCCACGCTGGAGGTCTTCCGTCCGGCGCCGGGAAGCGCCAACGGCACGGCCGTCATTGTCGCGCCGGGTGGCGGCTTCGTGGCGCTGGGTTATGAGGCGGGAGGAACCGCCGTCGCGCGCGCGCTGGCGCAGCGCGGCGTCACCGCCTTCGTGCTCAAATATCGCACCATCTTGAGCGCCGATCCCGCGGTGATGCCCCCCGTCCATATGAAGGAAATGGAGGGCATCATGGCGCGGGCAAAGAGCGGCGTTCCCGTCGAGGTGCCCCGCTTCGCCGGAGAGGCGCACGCGGTGGAAGATGGCGTTCGTGCCATGGCAATCGTGCGGCAGCGCGCCGCCGAGTGGGGCGTCGATCCCAAGCGGGTCGGCGTCCTCGGCTTTTCCGCCGGCGGCTATCTCGCCGCCGACCTCGCGATAGGAGACAAGGCATCGCGGCCTGACTTCGTCGGTCTGATCTACGGCGGGCTGCGCACGCCGGTTCCCGCAGACGCATCGCCTGCCTTCATCGCCGGTGCCGCGGATGACGAGTTTCAGCCCGATGACCCCATGCTGCTCTATGCCGCATGGCGCAAGGCGGGCGTGCCGGCCGAGCTGCACGTCTATGAGCGGGGCGGCCATGGTTTCGACCTGACGCCGAAGGGCGCGCCGAGCGATCACTGGTTCGACGAGTTCATGTGGTGGATGGAAGCACGAGGTCTGGTGAAGGCCCCGGCTGGACGCGCGGGATAGGGTGCGCAAGAAGCGTGAAACCGCGCACAGTATTTTGGGGGGCGTGACTGTGTCCATTGCGATCCGCAGACGATGCCGCAGCGCTCTCGGCGCTCTTCACGGCCTCATGGCGTTTCTGATTTTCGCCATCATGGGTAGCCCGGTCGCTGTTGCCGCAAGCGCCCAACCTCCCGCGACGGCCGATCGTCCTGGATGCGCGGAACTTGCCCGCAGCGATCTTTCGAAACTTCGCGACGCGCCTGCAATCATCCTGAGCGCCCGGCTGGTCAAGCCGGCCGCCGGCGTCCCGAACTATTGCGAAGTGAAGGGCTATGGCTGGCGCAACGTCGAGTTTCGGGTGCGCTTTCCGATCGAGCGGTGGAACGGCAAGCTGGTGGTATTCGGGACCGGCGGCCAGGCGGGCAGCATTGACGTGGACGACCCCGTCATCCGGGATTCACGGACAGGTGCGGCACTCCGAAAGGGCTATGCGACGGCCGAACATAATGGCGGCCATCTATCCGGTGGCCTGGATGCGCAATGGTCCTATGACAATGAAAGCGCGCTGCTCGATTACGGGTTTCGCGCGCCGCATGTCGCCGGTCTGGTCGCACGCGAGATCGTTCGCAGAGCCTTCAACTCTCCCGCTGTGCGTGTCTATTATTCGGGCTGTTCCAATGGAGGGCGCGAAGCTCTTCAGATGGCGCAGAAATATCCTTACGAATATGACGGCATCATCGCTGCTGCGCCATCGCTGTTCTGGAGCGATCAGTTCGTTGCGCTGGGCTGGGCAGGCCGGCGCTTTGCCGGTCCGAATCCTGTCCTGAACGACGCGGCGCTCCGTACCTTGCACGCTGCCGTCATCGCGCAATGCGATCATCTGGACGGGCGGCGCGACGCTATTCTCGAAGACCCCAGGCGTTGCCGTCCCGATCTTGCGAAGATAGCGTGCCAGGCCAAGGCCGAATCAGGTTGCCTGACCCAGGACCAGATCAGGGTCGCGCAAGAAATCTATGACGGGCCGAGGACGCCCGAGGGGAAAGTGATTGCATCTTCGAGTGCGATGCCTGGTTCGGAACTCACGTGGAGCACCTTCTCCATCGTAGGACCCTATTCGGACAGCGTGATGCGGTTCCAGACCTTCACGCCCCCGGCCGGCCCCGATTTCGTGCCGGACGAGAACCAGCTCGCGGACTATGTGCGGCGGGCAGGGGCATCGGATGCGATCATCGCGGCGACCAATCCGGACCTGCGGCGCTTCAAGGCCAATGGCGGCAAGCTGCTGTCGTTCATGGGCTGGAGCGACGCGATCGGCGGCATAGCCGCGACGATCGACTATTATCGGACGGTCGAACGTCTGATGGGCGGTCGTAAGGACACGCAGGATTTCTATCGCCTGTTCATGATCCCGGGCATGAATCACTGCACCGGCGGCGATGGCGCTTATGACGTCGACTGGCTCGACATTCTCGATGCCTGGGTCAGCAGAGACGTTGCGCCGGATGTGGTCAGGGCGGTCCATCCCGATGCGGATGGGAAGCCGGTATTCTCCCGCGAAATCAAACCGTTCGTCGATTAGAGACGGCCAGCAGGCGATGAGACCAACTGCGGCGGAAAGCCCTTCTGACACCATGGTAACGCGGATTGAGCCGGACGATCGCGTCGTCGTGCTCGCCCGGACGATCCAGGCCTATGACGCTGCGGCGGCGGCATCGCTCGAGCAGTACGCGGTCGATTGGAAGCGTTTCGGGGACGCATGCCTCGGCAGGGCGCTGTATCGCCACGATTCCGTTTTCCGGGGCTCTTCCGACGCGGCCGTCTGGAGCCACCTCGAGCTGACCTATTTCAGCAAGATCCTGCCCGCTGATGTCATGCGCGATCTGGTCGTCGATGCGCGGCTGGAGGGGGCCGACCTGCTCCGAGCGGAAATCCTGCTGATGACCCCGTCGAGCTTCATTCTGCCATGCTGCCGGCAGGAGCCGCGCGATACCAAATGGCGGACGTCGATCGAATATATCGACGTGCGGCCGTCTCATCTCGGCGAATATCGCGATCTGATGCGGCGCTATTTCGGTCCTGCCGCCGCTGGTCTCGTCCAGACGGACAGGATCGGCGCATTTCAGAGCATGGAGACTGCGGCGGTCCTGCACCATGATCGGCGACTGACGGTCGAATGGAATCAGATCCATCTGAGCGAGGTCGATACCGATGGTTTCGAAGGGTTCGGCCCGCTATTTGCCGAACCGCTGCAAGATATGGCGCCAGATGGTGGCCTGGCAGGGCTTTTCGAGGGCCTCGACCGCATGCGCACAGTTCCGCGCTGGACACTGAACCACGCCGTGGCCGTGGTCGAAGGGGCGATGACCGCAGACCGCAACAGGTCGTCATGACGAGCATGGGCGAAACGTCGCACAAGGATATCGCAATGGCCGAAGAGGATCGCCTCGCGTCCACATTGACGATGGGATGCCGAAGCTGTGCGGAGGCCAATCTTCTCGGCGCCGCGGCCGGCGATAGTTCGCCGTTCGTCGATCATGTGGCTGTTCCCGAAGCGATCCTCGAGCTTTATCGCCGCGCCATCGTCATCGATGCGCTGGCCACGCCCAACACGTTCAACGTCGATTATCCTCCGGCAGCGCCGGAACTGAGCGGCGAGCAGCTCGAAAATGTCCGCCGGAGCGGTATCACCGCCGTCAACCACACCATCTTCGCCGTCGATGTGGCCGATCATGAGAGGAAGATCGGATGGATGAAGGCCGATATCGCCCGGCATCCGGACACATTGATGCTTATCGAGCGGCCTTCGGACATCCTTGCGGCAAAGGCTGCGGGAAAGCTGGGCATAATCCTCGGCTTTCAGGGCATGGAGTTCCTGACGCAGGACCTGTCTTTGATCGACCATTTCGCGGCATCTTCCGTCCGGATCATGCAGCCTACCTATAATCAGGAAAGCGACCTGGGCTCCGGTTGTCTTTCGGCCGCGGCAACACCGGGGCTGAAGCCACTCGGCAAGGCGGTGGTCGAAGGCGTCAACCGGCGCCAGGCAGTCGTCGACCTTTCGCACTCGCATCCGCAGACCGCGCTGGATGCGGTGGAAGCGTCGTCACAGCCGGTGATCGTGTCGCACAGCGGATGCCACGCGCTCCACGTCCACCCCCGCAACCACCCCGACGAGGTGCTGCGCGCGGTCGCCGGATCGGGCGGCGTGTTCGGTATCTACCTCATGCCCTTCCTCGGGAGCGAGCCGCGATCGGCGTCACGCGATCTGGTGACCCGCCATCTGCTTCACGCGCTGAATGTCTGCGGCGAAGACCATGTCGGGATCGGCAGCGACAATTCGATAACGCCGCTCCAACTCGACGCCGGCTATTTCGATGCTCTTGAAAGCTTCGTGGCGGGCCGCCGCCGGGATGGCAGCGCGTCGCCTTCGGAAGGGGTTCAACCCTTCATGGTGCCAGGATTGAACAGTCCGCGACGCCTGGAGATCATCGCCTGGGACCTTTCCCGCGCGGGATGTTCGGATCAGGTGATCGAGAAGATCCTCGGCCGAAACTTCCTTCGCGTGTTCGACCAGATATGGCCCGATTGACCTGAGCTATGCGCTGGCCCTCAGATAAGATGCGGGCAGCCCGACAACGGCATCGACCTCCGAAAAATCGGGAAGCGACGGGCCGCGGCGGGAGCAGGTCAGCGAGGCGGCGGTTGCCGCGAACTGGCCCAGATAGAGAAACTCCTCCCGCCCGATCGTTCTCAATGCGTTCGACGTACGAAGTTGCCAGCGGGAGAGTATGGCGAGCAAAGCGGCCATGAAACTGTCGCCGGCGCCGATCGTATCGACGACGGCGCTCTCGACCGCGGGAATATCGATGCGGCCATGCTTCCGGCTGAAGATGGATGCACCCGCCGACCCGCGCGTCAGGACGACGATCGCCGTGCGTTCGTTCAACCAGCTTTCGCAGATTTCATCGGCGTCCGAGCCTGCATATAAGGCGCGGATATCCTCGTCGCTCACCTTGACGACATGCGCGTGCGACCGGAATCGATCGATCGCGGCCTGCCATTTGGCGACGTCCGGCTCGATCGACAGGCGAACATTGGGATCGAGACTGACCAGGCCCTGATCCGCAAATCGTTCTGAAAGCTCGAGCAGGGTTGCAGCGGAGCGGGGCATGACCAGCGCCACCGATCCGACATGCAGGCCGACGATATCCGAAACCGATGCGCCAGGCTTTCCCAGGTCGGGAGCATAGGTCCCATATTCGAGACCCAGGAAGCGGTAGGCCGGCACGCCGGCTTCATCGGTCGCCACCAGCGCGAGCGGGGTACTCGGCGCGCCGCGACGTGCAAAGCGAAGGTCAACGCCTTCGGCGGTGAGCAGCCGGGCCATCCGCTCGCCGAGGACGTCGGTGGCGATGTCGGTGCCGAAGCTCGTCGGAATGTTAAGGCGTGCCAGGCCGATCGCGACGTTGAACGGAGAGCCGCCGGCAATGGCCTTCAGCGGTACGTCGGTCGCGTCCTCGCTCTGCTCCACGAACACGTCGTAGAGGGCTTCACCACAGATCAGATACATGGTGCGTCAATCCTCGATCGGGACGGCCTTGAAGTTGGCTGCGTCGTTGGGATCGCCCGCGCCGCTGTACCGCGCCGCCATCGGATAGGGGAATATCGGACGGGTGAATTGCGGCTTGGCGTTGCCGAATGAAGTGCCGAGAGGGGCACTATCGGCATAGTGCGCGCCGATCAGCAGCTCGGGCGCTTCGGCCCGTTCCACCCAATTTTCGATATAGGTGAGAAAGTCGATCGACCAGGGGCCCTTGCCACCCGAGCAATGGTCCGCGTCGGGAACCATGAACAGGCGCAGGAATTCCTGGGTTGCGGCGCGGCCCCCCATCGTCCGCTCGATCTTGTTGTAGAGGTCGATCGAGTTGAACGGCGACAAGCCGCCGTCGCCCCAACCATGATGGAATATGAGCTTGCCACCGGCCGCCTTGAAACGCGACAGGTCCGGATTCCCCGCATCCATCAGCGTCCTTGTCATTCCCATTCGCTTATAGTCCGCGTTGGGATCGAACTGCTCGAACCGCCAGGCAGGGCCGGGGTTCGGCACGAAGGCCAGATATTTGTAGAAATCCTCGTAGAAGGTCGGCTTGAGGATCGGCGTATCAGCCATCCCCAGCGTGCTCGTCTCCGTCCCGGGCGGGAAGGCGCGCTGGCCCAGGGTCACACCCGAGGCGGACTTCTGCTCAGCGTAGAAAGCAGCCGCGGCGGTGGCTTGCTTCGCGCTGAGGCAATTGGACCTTGCATCCGCGGTGCAGACGATGTCCTTCGGATCGAACTTGCACAGCCGCGGGTCGCCGATCTGGCCATCCTTCACGCCGTCGTTCATGTCGCATTTGGCGATCACCGCATTGCCTAGGATTCCGATCGACTGCTTGTCGAAGAGCGGTTTGCCGTTTTCATACAGCGCCTGGGCACGCATCCCGAAATCGAGCGTGATATCGACATAGCTGATTGCCGGAGCGCCAACGACGATGCCGTCGAAGTCGTAAGGGAAACGTTCCGCTTCGATGAGCGCCTGCCGTCCGCCGCACGAGCAGCCGATGAAATAAGACCGGGCAGCGGATTTTCCGTAGAATTGACGTATGATGGCCTTGCCGGCCAGGGCCGTGACGTGGGTTGCCCGATAGGCGAAGTCCGTGACGGCTTGCGGATTGTTATAGGCCCATTCCAGGCCACCGAGCTCCTGGCCCTTATGGCCCATGTCGGTGGTGATGCAGGCATAGCCTCTCTTGAGCGGCTCCTGGCACATCGCCATGAAGGTGAACATGCCGCAATAGCCGCCGCAACCGGCCATGAGGAACTTGCCGTTCCAGGACTGTGCCGGCAGCCACATGAGGATGCCGACCTGTGGCGCTACCATGCCCTCGGCCTCGCAATAGGCCGGCTTGCCGCCAGCCGCTGCGACCAGTCTCGCCGATGTGACGTGCGTCGGGGCGTCGGGCACGGCCATCAGGTCGGCGGCCATCAATGCCTCGCACTGGGAACTGGAGGGCGCCGCTTGTGCGGGCGCCCTGGCTTCGGCCTCCGTCGTCAGCGACAGTGCGATCAAACACATTCCCGCGCATAGGACGAGATGGACCAACCGTTTTGCCAGCCCCTGCATAGACGCACCTTTCCTTCGACAATGCCGGTTGAAAATCTCGCCAAATGGCTTTGCGCGGCACATCATGATGCTGCCGCGAAGGAGGCGAGGGTTGCGGCGACGCCTGCCCCGTAGATCCGGCGGAGCGCGCGCGCGAAGGCCTCGCGAAAAACAGGATTCTCACCCACCGAACCGTAGATGTCGCGTTGATCGAGCCAGACACCGGGCTCGGACCTGGCGGCTCGAGCGACCCGGTTGAGCTGCGGCCAGCGGGGATCCTCGGAAAGGATCGCTGCGCCATCGTCCCGGGTGCCGGCGCAATAGCGGCACCACAGCGCCGAGGCGAGGGCGAGCCCATTGACGGGCAGGCCCTCATCGAGCGCCGTGCGGATGGCCGGCACGATGAATTTGGGTTGCCGATTGGCGCCGTCATGACAGAGGCGTGCGATCGTATCGGCGATCTTGGGATTGGCGAAACGGCTGCGCACGATCGCGAAATAGCGGTCAGGCGCCATTTCGGGCACTGGCGTCAGGGCCGGCAGAACCTCGTCACGCTGCACCTTCTCCAGCATGGGCGCGATCAAGGGATGGATCACGGCCTCATGCGCATATTCGATCCCCATCAGCGCGGCCGGATAGGCGATCATGGCATGGCTGGCATTGAGAACCCGGAGCTTCATATGCTCGTAGCGCGTCACGTCCTTCGTGAAGGTGACGCCGGCCGCCTCCAGTTCCGGCCGTCCCTGGGGAAAGTCGTCCTCGAGCACCCATTGGATGAAGTCTTCGGAGAAGACCGGCCATTGATCTTCGCAGCCGAGCTTCTCCGCTGCGATGAGGCGCTCACGATCCGTGGTTGCGGGGGTGATCCGGTCGACCATTCCGTTCGGAAAGGCGACATGGCGGTCGATCCAGTCTGCAAGCGAGGGATCGGAAAGCCGGGCCATGCCCGTCACCGTTCCGCGCACGACCCGGCCGTTGTGCGGCAGATTGTCGCAGCTCATCACCGTGAAAGGCGCCAGGCCTGCCGCGCGCCGCCTGTCCAGTGCCGCCAGGATCATGCCGAACACCGTGTGCGGACGATCCTCGCGCGCGACATCGGCTTGGATGTCGGGATGACTGCAATCGAAACGGCCATCGCCGTCCAGGAAATATCCGCCCTCGGTGACCGTCAGGGAAACGATCCGGATCGCGGGATCGGTCATCCGCCCGATGATGGAGGCATGATCGCCGATCGGCAGGTAATCCACCATCGGCGCGATGACCCGCGCCTCGTCCCGTTCGGCGGACCGCGTGACCAGCAAGCTCAGAAAGTCCTGCTCGATCAGAATGTTCCGCATGCGTTGTTCTGCCGGCATGACGCCTGCACCGACGATTCCCCAGTCGCGCGAGAGCCCCTGCGAAAACAGACGATCCAGGTAGCTGCCCTGGTGCGCGCGATGAAAATTGCCGACGCCAAAATGCAGGATGCCAGCGCGGAGATCGCCCGGTCCATAGCCGGGCCGGCCTATCTCCACTGGGAGCGTGTTCAGGGTGCTCCGGTTGAGTTTCACGGCCTGCCGTCTCCGGGCGACCTGATCGAGAGGCAGAGGAAGGCGGACGCCAGGTGGAGCGCGGCGTAGATCCAGACGACGCCCTGGAGGCCGAGCGAACCGATGAACAGCGTGCCGACGAGCGGCCCGACCGCGGCAGACGCACCAGCGCCAAGGCTGTAGGCGGACATGGCCTGACCTTGCCGCTCGGGCGCCTGAGCCGTCATCATCGGGGGCAGGGCGACATATCCCGCGACCGCGACGCCGTAGAGGACGGCGGCAGCGGCGATGGCGAGGAAGTTCGAAGACGCGACCAGCAAGGTGTAATAAAGCACCACGCAGGCGACCGCGCAGAACACGCCGCCGAACAGGGCCGTGGACTTCCGCCAGCTCCAGCGGTCGCTGATCATGCCGACCACGATCACTGCCGCCATGTTCGCCCCCATCATGATCGACAACAGCGTCGCCCATTGTTCGATCGGCAGGCCGAGCTGCTGCGTGAAGAAGATGGGGAAGAACACCCACATGCCGAATTGCGAGGTGGTGTTGATGACCCGCGCGATCGCGCCGCGTCCAACGGCCGGCACCGTGAACATGATGGTGATGCCGCCGAGCAAGATCGACTTGAGATCGCGTGCTTCGGGCGCAGCCAGTGGTTGGCGCCCGGTCCTATCTGCGATCAGGAGCAGGGCGATCGCGGCGCCGGCCCCGACCAGAGCCCAGGATAGCCACAGCAGACCCACAGGGTGCAGGACCGGCAGGAACGCCGCCGCCAGGAGCGACCCAATGACCGGATAGCCGGCGGTGAAGCAGCACCAGAACCAGCCCAGCGCGGTGTTCAGCCGTTCCTTGGGCGACCCGGCGATCAGCCAGACCATGAACCCATAGGCAAAAAGCGGATAGCCGAAGCCGCGCAGGCCGTATGACGCGGCCAGCAGCGCGTAATTGCGTGTCGGCAGCGCGATGGTCAGCATCACCAAGTGGAGGACCAGCCAGATGATCGCGCCCGCCGCCATCACCTTGCGTGAGCCCCAAAGGTCCGACAACGCACCCGCCAGATAAGCGCCTATCGCAGCGGTGATGCCGTAGACGGTGAAGATGACGCCGACCTGCGACTGATCGAAGCCCTGGTCGACGAACAGCCGCGACAGGAAGCTGGTCTCTACGCCGTCGCCGATCATGAAGAGCAGCAGGCCGAGATAACCCCAGAAAAAAGTCGTCGGTATGCCGATCCTGTCGAGCAATGTTATCTGAGCCCGCGTTTCCATCGAATTCCCTCCCCTCGGTTATTCTAATCCCTCGGCAGGACCGTAAGTCTCCCGTTCGACCTGGCCAATCCTAGGGCTTTTCGTTGACGGCAAACGGGTCGTTGGAAGGATCGTCGTTCCAGACATATTCGGTGAAATGCGCGGTATGTTCGGCCAGCTCGCGCCCGTAGAGCGTCTCGACCAGGGCGAGCGCCATGTCGGTGCCTGCCGATACGCCCGACGAGCTGATATATTTTCCGTCGATCACCCAGCGCGCATGTGTCTGCCACGACACCTTATCCGATTGGCTGGCCGCCCATCGGAACGCCAATTTATTGGATGTAGCCTTGCGGCCATCGAGGATGCCGGCCTTGGCCAGCAGCGCCGAGCCTGTGCAGACCGACGTCGTCCATTCGGTCCCGTGATCCTGCTTCCGCAGGAAAGCCAGCAGCTCGGGATTGTTGACCTCGGTTCGCGTGCCCGCGCCGCCCGGGACCATCAATATGTCGAACTGAGGCGCGTTCGCGAATGATAGCGGGGCGATGGTCTCGATGCCCTGGGCGGATTTGACGGGCCCGCCATGTTGCGAAACCATCACCATCTCATAATCGGGAAGGCGGCCCCACATCTCCACCGGACCAAAAACGTCGAGGGTTTCGAACCCATCGAAAAGAACGATTCCGATCTTTTTCGGCTTGTGGGACGGCTGGGGTGCGAGCGACACCTGATTCTCCACATGCTGGGCAGCAACGGGTGACGAGGGCGGGGCAGCGGACAACGCCATGGAACCGCTGATCGCGAGGAGGGCGATACCCAGCTTGCGAAGATATCCGAAAACGACGCGCTTCATTTCCTATCCCTCCCAGCCGACGCGATCGACGGTCCGCCCCCCTCAGCGCTTCGCCATCTGCGCAGGCAATGTGCAAACATAGCTTGCCGCCGACCGGGCCGCGGTGGAGTTGCCGGCCGGCCCGACATAGCGTGGGTAGCGCGGATATTGGCACAAAGGACGGCTGAACATCACCGAGCCGTTCGTATCGCGTTTGACCGCCGTCAGCACATTCGGCGCGGTACCTCTGGTCGACCAGTTGTCCAACGCGGTCAACAGATCGGCTTCGTCCGCGCCTGCTCCACCCGCGCAATGGTTCACGCCAGGCGCGACGTAAAGTCGCGTGGAACTATTGGCCTTGGCCGAACCAACCGCGCGTCGCATCTTGGTGAAATAGTCGATGGTCGCATTGACGCTGAGACCGGCGTCGGCACCGCCGTGCCAGAAGATCGCCTTGCCCCCCCTGTTGAGGAAAGGACGGATGTCGGCCTGGGTCGCATCGTTGAGCTGCGCCATCCGGTCGAGCGCCGCACGATTCTTGTCATATGGTGCATAGGTCAGCGAATCGACCTTCGGGTCGCCGGCGATGTAATATTTTACCACGCTGTCTGAAATGCCGTACTGCACCGATTTCCGGACGTCGCCATTGCCCGCGGCCCAGAGGCGGAAGTTCATCTCATCATCTTCGTTGCCGGTCAGGTTGTAGCCCTGGCTGGTATAAGCTCCGCCGGCGAAGCTCACATCCTTGGTCCAGGCATCGATGACCGCGAGCTGCTGATCGGAGAAGCAGCTATTGCCGCTATCCTTTCCGCCGGCACAACGCATCGCCGCGATATTCAATTTCTTCGCGGTGCAGGCGGCCGGGTTGGACACAACGCCATCGGAAATGCCGTCGAGAGCGTCGCAAACCTTCCGGACATGGCCCGCCAGAAGAGCCGACTTCGCCGGCGAGAAGCTCGCGCCGGGCATGTTGAGAGTCTTGGCCACCAGATTGAACTGGCCGAACAGACCGACGAGATTATGGGCCGGCGCACGCACGATGACGCCGTCGAACAGATCCGGATTGCGTTGCACCGCAACCAAAGCTTCGCGGCCGCCCGTCGAACAACCTTCGAAATAGCGCCGGACCGGCTGCTTGTCATAGGCGGCCTTCAAGATCTTCATGGCCATCGCGGTCACCGTCGGCACGGACTTGCTGCCGAAAAGTTCGGCCGCATGGTCATTGCCTTCGATGAAAGCGGCGGACGCCTCTTCGCCCTGATGGCCCGAATCGCTGGCCGCCACGGCATATCCCTGAAGCAGCGGCGCAATGGGGACGCGGCGGATCGCTCCGTTGAAGCCGCCACCGCCACTATAATAGAATTTGCCGTTCCAGTCGGCGGGAAGGCGAAGTTCGAAGTTCAGCGCAGGTGCGATCAGTCCGGTGATCTGGCAATAAGCGGGAGTGGCACCACTTTGCGCGATCAAAGCGGTGTTGAGCGTGGTGCCATCGACGGTCTTGCCGGACAGGCGCGTACAGGCCTGCTCCGCGGTGATCGACGTGGCTTTGTCGCTGGTTGGTGCGGCGCCTTGCGTCGCAGCGTTGGTGGCAGTCGATCCGGAAAACACGGCGATCGAAAGGCCCGCCGCAAAACAAACGCCGCCCGCCCCCATCAGCGCCGCGCGACCATTTTTACCCAACATTCCACTCCCTCCATGTGCCCTGCCTTCGGCACATGATGGACTTTGGATTTCCTTGCTGCGACCTGCATTATTGCAAGGTGCCTTCGTCATGCCGCATAGTCGGCATCCGGCAAATAGCGCACGCGCGCGGAAGCTGAATACATGCGGCTAAGGATATTTTGCGCTTATGAGCGAAATATGCGGTTCCGCCAGGCGCGGCTTTCACTATGGGCGCGTGCATCGTCGGCTGGCGCATGCTCCTCATTGGCGCCGACGCCAATTGGCGGCGCGTACATTTCAGCAAATGCACCCTGCGAAAATGCAGATTTACCGATAGGCGCATTCGAAGTCAGTTTCATGACGCCTGGCAAAGCCCGATAATTCGGCAAGCGCTCGGGAAAGCTCATTTGGGGGGAAATCTAATGAACGCTATTTCCGCAATCTGTCGTCCCCGCGTATCCGACCTCAAAAATCGTCGCTTATTACTGCTCGCGACGACCATCTTTGCGTCGTCGATCGCGACATGTCCGACCATGGCGCAGAAGGTGCAGCCAAATACCGTCATCGGCGATGAGATCGTCGTAACTGCACAGAAGCGTGAAGAGCCGCTGCAGAAGGTTCCGATCAACGTGTCGGTTCTCGACGGCAAGTTGCTCGACAAGCAGTCCGCCGGCGGCGTTCTGGAGGCACTTCAGACCACGCCCAGCGTATCAGGTCAGACGAGCGATCTTGGCGGCGTGACCCAGATTTCGATCCGTGGCGTCTCGCCTGCCGTTCCGTTCGGTCTCACATCGAGCACCACAGGCTATTATATCGACGGCGTTCCCTTTGCCTTGGGCCGGTCCGCGGGCGTCCCGAATGCCGGGGACTTCGACTTGTCGCGTATCGAGGTGCTGCGCGGGCCTCAGGGAACGCTCTATGGCGCATCGGCCCTCAACGGCGTGGTGAATATCGTAACCAGTCAAGCCGATCCGTCGAAATTCGAGGCAAAGGCCCGGGTTGGCACGGCGACGACCGAAGGCGGTGGGATAAGCTATCAGGGTGATGCCGCCATCAACGTGCCGCTGGTCCAGGACGTGCTGGCCATCCGCCTCGTCGGCGGCTTCAATCACGACGCTGGCTGGATCGACCAGCCGCTTCAGAGCAAGCGCAATGCGAATTACACCGACAATGGTTATATCCGCGCCAAGCTGGCTTATCATCCGACAGAGGATCTGAAGATCGATCTGGGCGCATGGCTTTCCTCGATCAAGGAAGGCGCTCCGTCCTTCGGCAAGAACGGGGTTCAGCAGCTTGCTCCCAGGCCGATCCCGTCGAAAGTTCGCTTCGGCGCTTATAACGCCAAGATTGCTTACGACCTGCCGTTCGCGTCGATTTCCAGTTCCACAAGCCTTCTGAGATTCAAGCAGACCGTGTTTACCCACACGGACAATGCGCTGATCTTCATTCAGGCGGATCCTGATAACGGGCGCCTTTTCAGCCGATTGCCCGCTCGCGTGTTTACCGAGGAATTCCTGGTCAACTCCTCGAACAGCACGAATTTGCGGTGGCAGGTCGGCGCCTTCTATCGTGACGCGCAGAACGATACCTACCAGACCCTGCCCTTGGCGTTCGGCGCCGGAAACAACACGTCGTTCCGCGACACGTCGAAATCCTACGCGGTGTTCGGGCAGGCCACCTATGCTTTTGCCGACGACCATTTCGAGCTGACGGGCGGCTTGCGCTACTTCCATGATAAATATGGAACCCAGACGCGCGTAAATCCGACGAATATCTTGCCGGTGGTCGATGTTAAGAATGTCGCGAAGGCGACGACGCCCCGCGTTGTTCTGGCCTGGCTGCCCGACAAGAATACCAACATCTATGCGACCTATTCGGTCGGTTTCCGCAGCGGCGTGAACCAGCAGCCCTTGTCCATTGCCGTCGATCCGACCTACCCTCCGGCGGGACCCGACAAGCTCCACAATTATGAAGTCGGCGCCAAGGGCAACCTCGGCAGCGGCCTGATCACCTATGATCTGTCCGTGTACTACATCAAGTGGAAGGACGTTCAGCAGGGCGCGACCGTTCAGTTCTGCAACGCGAAGGGCGAATGCGTGCCCGTCGGCGCGGTCATCAACGGTACGTCGGCGAGCGGCGCAGGTTTCGACTTGTCGCTTGGCCTGCACCCGATCCGTGGGCTGAATATCGGAGGCAGCCTCAGCAGCAATGATCTGAAGCTGGATGACGACATCTTGGCCGGGGGCCCCGGCAGTAACACTCCCGCCACCTATTTCGCGGGTAATCGCCTGGCTTTCTCGCCACGCTATACGGCCTCGGCCTATATCAATTATTCCTGGGCGCTCAGTGAAAACATGAATGCCCGCTATGAGATATCGGCGACCTATCGCTCTGCATCGACGCAGATCCTGGCGCCCGGCGATTATGCTGCTCTCAACCTCAGGGAGAAAGATGTCGATTATAAGGAGTGCAACGCCTCAGGCGGGAACATCAACCACTGCTATCGCAGCGGTGCGCCGTTCAGCCTGAACACGCGTCTGGAAATCTCCAATAACCGGCAGCAATCGATCGCGCTCTATGCCACGAACATCACCAACTGGCAGGGAACGACGATCCCCGATTTCTCCTATAGCACGCAGTTCCGCACACGGCCGCGGACCTTCGGCATCCAGCTAGCCTCGAATTTCTGACGCTGGACAATGTTGTGGGCGGGCGCCTGATCATAGGCTCCGCCCACAACAACTTTACCATATTCGATGATTAAGGGCTCAAACGTGACAGACGACGTTAGTGCACCCGAGGCGTCTGCACGCGCCATTGAAATATTGGCTGACTTGATTGCCTTTGACACGGTTTCGAGCAACAGTAACCTTGCGTTGATCCGCTATATTGAAACGCTCCTGAATGAGCGGGGGATTTCAGCTGAGATCCTGCTGGACGACACAGGGGAAAAGGCAAATCTGTTCGCGATGACAGGCCCGGCAAAGCCGGACGGCGTCATCCTTTCGGGGCATACCGACGTCGTTCCGACCGCAGACCAGCCGTGGACCACTGATCCCTTCTCCCTGACGCGTCATGAAGACAAACTTTATGGCCGCGGAACGGCAGACATGAAATCGTTCATCGCCTGCGTGCTGGCGGCGCTGGAATATGCCGACCTCGATTTGCTGGCACGGCCGATCTATCTGGCGTTCAGCTATGACGAGGAGATCGGCTGTCTCGGCGCGCCACGTCTGATCGAGCGGCTCGTTTCCAAAGTGGAGGCGCCGGCGGTGGCGATCATCGGCGAACCGTCACGGATGCGGATCGTCGGAAGCCATAAGAGCATGCATTTGTTCAATGTTGGCGTAACGGGTGTTGCCGCCCATTCCAGCGCCGTGCATCAGGGGGTTTCCGCCAACGCGCTGGCGATCCGGCTGATGGGTGTGCTCATGAATATTGCCGACACGCTGGCAAAGGATGGTCCGCAGGATGCGGCGTTCGAGCCACCTTTCACGACATTGACCGTCGGGACGATGAAAGGGGGGACGGCCGCAAACATCCTCGCCACCGAAGCCGACTTCGTGTTCGATCTGCGCTGTTTGCCCGGCGAGTCACCCGACGAGATTCTGCGCCCCTTCCAAGCCGAGGTGGAGGCGCTGCGCAAGGCGTATCCCACAGCAACCATCGTCGTGAAGGCGGGGGCTTCAGTCCCGCCACTGTCGTTCATCCGCGCAGGGGAAGCCGAGCGGATGGTGCGTGCCGCCAATGGCGACAATGGCGGAATGTTGACGGCGTCCTATGGTGCGGAAGCCGGACAGTTTCAGGCGGCGGGGTTCCCCACCGTTATTTGTGGACCTGGATCGATGGATCAGGGACACCAGCCGGACGAGTTCGTGGAGATTTCCGAAATTGAGAAATGCATGCGCTTTCTGGACAGGCTGTTCGCGCTGATGCGTCAGCCCGCGACTGTCGCATGAATTCGCGCTCGCGGCGAAATCGTAATGTGGCCGCGGCCATTCTCGGCAATGCCGTGGAGTGGTTCGACATTCTGGTTTACGCCTATTTCGTAAAGGCGATCGCCGCGAACTTCTTTCCCGCATCGGACAACGCCAGTTCGTTGCTCCTCGCCTATGGCACATTTGGCTTGTCGTTCGTGGCACGTCCGCTCGGCGCCATCGTCCTCGGCAGGATCGCTGATCGCGTGGGGCGCCGTACTGCGCTCGTCTATGCCAGCGCGCTGATGTTCCTCGGCACGGCCATCATCGCCCTGCTCCCCTCTTTTGAAACGATCGGCATGATCGCCCCGATCATGTTGCTCGTCGCGCGCCTGATGCAGGGTTTTTCGGTAGGCGGTGAATTCGGCAGCGCCGCCGCCTATCTGGCCGAACAGTCGGAAGGCCGCCGGGCGCTTTATTCGAGCTTGCAGTTCGCCAGCCAGGGGCTCGGCATGTTGTCGGCCGCGCTGGTCGGCCTGACGCTAAGCTCGCTCATGTCGGATGCCGAGTTCGTCGAATGGGGCTGGCGCGTGCCGTTCGTGATCGGCGCGATGCTGGGCCCCATCGTCTACATCATCCGGCGCAACGCCGACGAGACCAGCGAATTCCTGGCCGCTGAAGCGGAGTCGTCGACGAAGGAACATTTCAGGCTAGCGCCGTTTCTCGGGCGATGCGCCATGGGCGCCGGCGCTGTGCTGGCATGCACGGTGACGATCTACTTTCTCGTCTATGTGCCGACCTTCGCCCAAACTTCGCTCGGCGCAGGGCCCGCAATCGCCTATACGACAGCGGTGATTTCGGGGGGCACGTTGCTGGTCGTAGCCCCCATCGCGGGGATGATCGCCGATCGCATCGGCGCGCTACGCCACGGTATCCTGGCCGCGGCTGCCGTGATCCTGATAACCTACCCGGTCTTCGCGCTGATGATCGCCAGCCCTGACGAGAGCACGATCCTGCTTTGTCAGCTCGCCCTGTCGATTGCCACGGCGATGTATGTCGGGCCTTTGCCCGCGATCCTGGCGGAGCTTTTCGATACGCGTAACCGGTCTCTGGGTCTCGCCATCTCCTATAATGTGGCGGTCACCACCGGCGGCGGCTTCGCGCAAATGATCTTCGTTTTATTGATCACCATGACCGGATCGATCCACGCGCCCAGCTATTATGTCGTGTTTGCCGGCGCGGTCAGCCTCGCGTCGCTCCTGCTGTGTCGCCGTATGAACGCGCTTGATCGCGGGATGGCTCGAGTTTAGCCTAGCTGCCTCAGGGCGAGAAGGGCCAGTCATTGCGGATGGACACGTAGCTGGTGGCAGACGATCGGAGACCTCCACTCCCGTCTGAATACGGGATCAAGGCGTGGGACGATCTTCGGCTTTTCCTGGCCGTCGTGCGCGGCGGGCACTTCCAGGGGGCGGCCCGTATCCTAAGGACCAACCAAACCACGGTTGCACGCCGGTTTAGAAGAATGGAAGAGACGCTCGGCACCAAATTGCTCGAGCGGTTCGGTCAAGAGTTTCGGTTGACGAGTCCGGGCTCCGAAATTTTCGAACGCGCCGTCGCGGTCGAACAATTGACGCAGGAAATAAACGATCGCGTTCGCGCCCTCGATGTCCGCCCCAGCGGTACCGTCAAACTCTCCGTGACCGAAGGTCTCGCGAACCTGTGGCTGACCACCCGCCTGGCAGAATTTTGCCGGGACAACCCCGACATCAATCTGGAAATCATCCCGAGCCACGGCGAATATGATCTGCTGACCAGCGGCATCGATGTCGCAATCGGATGGCACCGCCCCACCGAACCGCGCCTGGTGGGAAGCCGGATGGGCTTTGTCAGCTTTCGGTTGTTCGCCAGCGAGGAATATGTCGCGACCTATGGGATGCTGAGCGATATCGAGGAGATCGGACGCCACCATTTTCTGCAATATGACACGCATGTCATCCAGCGCTGGAGTGCTTCGCTGATGGAGGCGGTGCAGGCGATGGATCTCATCAAACTGCGCACCAGTTCGATCTCGGTTTACGTGATCGCGGTGCGCGCGGGCATCGGCATCGGCCTTCTGCCGTCCTTCTATCGCCACCATTATTCCGATCTGGTCGAGATGCCGATGGAACTCGCCGATCGCGGCGAGCTTTGGGTCGTTTCGCATGAGGAAACCAACAGCTCCCGCCGCACCCGCATGCTGCTCGATTTTCTCAACACCGACTTCCGCAAGAATGGGCGATATCTTTTCGGATGACCTTTGCCCGCTTCAGGCAGTGAAGCCTGGGCCAGTCAGCGATCCGCTGCTTTGCGCCGGAAGCGGAGCTCGGTCCCGAAGTTCCTTTCCGCCGGCAGGCACACGCCATCCTCGATCGCGTCATAGGCTATGCCCTCGGCGTTGAGGCGGGCAACGAAGCTAGCGATATCCGGCATTTCGATCGAGACTGCGTGATGGCGCGGAATGGCGCCCCGAACGGCATCCGCGGCCACGCGCAAGCAGCCATTGCCCAGTTGGAAGTGCAACTCGCGCGCCTCGCGCGCGGCCGGCCTTCCCGTGAAATCGGACAAAAAAGCCGCATGGATCGACGGGTCAGGCACCGCCATCTCGACGGACAGGATCGATCGGCCACCATTGGAGTGCCGCTGGAAGGCGGGATTCCAAAAGTTTCTCGGAAAATGATGCTGGCATACGAAAAATGCCGCGAGTGGGGCATTCGCGTTCGTAGCGAAGGCGAGCGTGAACGCTACAAGCGCTGCGCTGCCATCGGGACGGCGTCCCATGCGTTCGAAGTAGAAGGGGTCGAAGCTGCCGATTCCGGCTCGGTCGAAGCGTCCTGCATCGGCGATGGCGTCGTCACTGGTCAGCACCAGCATCGCGATACCCTCGCGCTGGCCAAGATAATCGCGCACGAAGGCGCCGAAACTGAATTGCCCTGCGCCATGCGGCGGGATTTTCGACGGGTCGGACCCAATTGTGATGAGCTCGATGAAGGAACCGTCGAACTGAATAAGCCGGTTCTCCGTTCCCCAGGGATGGCGATTGCGTGCACCGATCTGAAAGCCCAGTCGTTCGAAAAAGCTGGCCGCGGCCTCCAGGTCGCGGACTGCCAGCACGATATGGTCAAGATTACGAAGCCTGGATTCCACTATTTGCTCCATCTCGAGCGGAGGCATGCGCCACCCACTCACATCCTAATCGATTTCAGTCGAACCGGGTGACGACCGTCAAATGCTCGCCTGCGACAGCGTGCGTGCCGCAAGGCGTGCCGGGTCGGGGCGGACGCCGATGCCGGGCAGCGACGATGGCTCGACCGTGCCCGGGGCCGAAAGTCCAATCTCCGGGCTGCCGATATCCTCGGCGTAGAGGACACCCGCCGTGAACATATCGGCGGGATAGGTAAATCCCGGAAGGGTACCGAGCGCCAGGCACTGCGATGCGCCGATAGCCGATTCCAGCATGCTGCCGACCCAGCACGGGATGGATTTATCCTGGCACAGATCATGGATCGCAATCGCGTTGCTCATGCCGCCGACGCGCCCGGGCTTTATGTTCACGTACCGGCATGCGCCGATTTCGATCGCCTTGCGCGCCTTGCTCGTGCCGGTGATGCTTTCGTCGAGGCAGATCGGCGTTTGCAGAGCGCTTTGAAGCTGGGCGTGATCGAGCAGATCGTCGTGGGCGAGGGGTTGCTCGATCATCTCGAGGCCCAGTTCGTCCAGCGCTTCGAACAGCCTTCGATCATCCAGACGATAGCCACCGTTGCAGTCGACATGCATGGTGAGCGAGGGAAATTCGCGCCGCACCGCCTGCACGACCGCGAGATCCCAACCCTCGCGGATCTTCAGCTTCACGCGCGGGAAACCAGCGGCGACCGCTCCCGCCACGCTCGTCACGAGCTGCTGTATCGAATCGCAAATGCCAAAATCGGCGCCTACGCTGATCGGGGCGCTGCTCCCGCCGAGATGCGTGCACAGGGGGCGTCCTGCCTGCCGGGCGGACAAATCCCACCAAGCCATGTCAAGGCCCGCCTTGGCGAAGGGATTGCCTTTGACCCAGTCCAGCAGCGCGCCGAGCTCCTGGCCGGTCCGTATATCCTTTCCGATCAGGCAGGGAGCGAGCCAGCTTTTCATGGTGTGGAAGACGCCCGCGGCATATTCGGGACTGTAGGTGGGGGTCGCAAGCGGCCCTGCCTCCCCCCAGCCGACCTCACCTTGCGCGTGCATTGCCACCAGCACAGACTCGATGACATGATCTTCGCCATAGGCCGTCCGCCACGGTGAAATCAGCGGCATCGCGACATGGAAGAGTTCGATCTTTTCAATCCGCATCGACCGTCGCCACTTCTTGTGAATCGGGATGGGTAGTCCGTGCGCTGGGCGGCTTCGGCATCATGAGGGCGAGCAACCCTGCGACGACAAGCAGCGCCGCCATGAAATATATGCCGAGGGTGAGGCTGTGCGTGGCGTCCTTCAGCCATCCGACGAATGGCGGGCTGACGGCACCGCCCAGGTTTCCGAGCGAATTGACCAGGCCGATGGCCGCCGCAGCAGCCCCGCCACGGCCGAGATTCAACAAGGTCCATTGCAGGGGCAGGGCGCTGACGATGCCGGCCGAAGCGATCGAGAGACAGAGAAGCGAGAGCAGGACGTTCGAGCCGAACAACACGCTGCCCGCCAATCCGCCGGCCGCGACGAAGGCCGCGGTGGCGACGTGCCACCGACGCTCATTCCGGCGATCGGAGCTCGTCGAGAGAAAATACATGGTCGGCAGCGCCAGCAGATTTGGGAAAACGCTCAGCCAGCCGATCTGCGTGTTCGTCAGCGTACCGCTCTCCTTCAAAAGGGTCGGCATCCAGAAGCTGATCGCGTAGAGCCCGCACAACAGGCAGAAAAGCACCATGCCCAATTGCCATGCGCGCCCGTCGCGCAACGCGGCGAGAGGCGAGACCACGGTTGCAGCGTGGGCGCTTTCGAGATTTCGAGAAAGGAGGTTCTTTTGCTCCGGGCTCAGCCAGCGGGCCGAGGCGATGTCGCTGGTCAATAGCCGCATCACAACGAAACCGACCAAAACGGCGGGAAGCGCCTCGATCACGAACAGCCATTGCCAGCCATCGAACTGCCCGACGTTATGGAAGCGGTCTATGATCCAGCCCGATAAGGGACCGCCAAAAATCCCCGCGATCGGAATCGCCGACTGGAACAGCGACGTCATGCGCGCGCGGCGTTGGTTGGGAAACCACTGGGTGAGATACAGGATGACGCCCGGATAGAAGCCGGCCTCGGCGACACCCAGAAGAAAGCGGAGCACCCAGAACTCAACCGGAGTCGTTACGAACGCAGTGAGGCCGGAGAGAACACCCCAGACGACGAGCGTCCCGGCGATCCAGCGGCGCGCGCCGATCCGGTGCAGCAGAAGATTGCTGGGCAATCCGAACAGGATATAGCCGATGAAGAAGATGCCGGCGCCGATGCCGTAGGCGGTTTCCGATAGGCCGAGGTCGCCGATCATCTGCAACTTGGCAAAGCCGACATTGACCCGATCGAGATAGGCCAGCGTATAGCATAGCATCAGGAGCGGAAGCAGCCGCCAGGTGACGAGGCGGTAGGTGGCCGCTTCGAATCCTTCTTCGCGGCGCGCGGAATATATGCGGGTCATGGCGTCTGGGGCGACATCAGGCGCTGGCGCGCGCGCCTGGGCGGCCCCAGGCCCAAAGCGGCAATCGAGCGGGCGACTTGCCCCAGGATGACGTCATCGTCACGAATATCCCTCCCGTTGCGTGCGCTCCCCTGGCGACGCCTTCAATGTGTCACATGACAAGCCCGCGGTCGCGACCTGCATTATTGCAAGGAGCAGTTGCTGTGCCGCACTTGGCTGACGCAGCTGCGGGGGGACGAAAATGGGATGCGTCCCTGCAATAATGCTGATCGCCCTTCTGCCGATGTGCGTTCATATCAGGCGGACGCGAGCGCCCGTCGGCACAGCCATGACGGGTGAAGTCGACGCAATGTGAGGAGCCGTCATGACGATGACCCGCAGGGAAGTGGCCGCCGGCGCTATGGCCCTGGCAGCGATGTCCGCCACGCAAGCGAAAGCCGCCCCAGCGCCGGGCGGCGGCGAGAAGATCGCGATGATCCTCTACCCGGGCATGACCGCGCTCGATCTGGTCGGGCCGCATTATGCGCTGGCAAGCATGCCGGGCGCCAACGTCCAGCTCGCGGCTGCCAAACCGGGCAAGATCGTGTGCGATCGCGGGATGAGCCTGTTCGCGGAGAGCAGCCTGGCCGACGTTCCGGCCGATCTGGACATGCTGTTCCTGCCGGGCGGCGCGCCCGGCACTATCGCCGCCATGCAGGACCCGGCCTTTCTCGCTTTCCTGGCGGATCGCGGCAAGCGCGCCCGGTTCGTGACCAGCGTTTGCACCGGCTCACTGGTGCTCGCCGCGGCCGGCCTTCTGAAGGGATATCAGGCGACCTGCCATTGGGCGTTCCGCGATATTCTGCCGATGCTGGGCGCTACGCCGGTCGCGCAACGCGTGGTGACCGATCGCAACCGCATCACGGCGGGCGGGGTGACCGCAGGCATTGATTTCGGGCTTCGCTTGGTCGCCCAGTTTCGCGGCGAGCGGAGCGCGCGCGCGATCCAGCTGACGGGCGAATATGATCCCGATCCGCCTTTCGCCGGCTCTCCCGACAAGGCTCTGCCCGAAGCGGTCGCCGACGTGCGCGCCTTCACCGCCAAGATGGTGAAAGATGCGAGAGCCGCTGCCCGCTCCGTGCGGGTTGCCTGACGGTCCGCCGCCAACGCTGGGATCGATATCTTAAATGAGGCCCTGCCTACCGGCGCTTCCCTCCCGGGAGGCGCCGGCTTCGTTCATCGATGGACCGGGTACCGATCGCAAAGTTTCGCAACGGCGATGCGTGTTCGGCGCTCGGCCTCGTGCCGGATATCATCGTTTGCGGCGACACCGTCCAGCACGTCGGCGACGAGCTCGCCTATCTCGCTGAACTCCGCCACACCGAACCCGCGGGTGGTGGCTGCGGGGCTACCGAGCCTTATGCCCGAGGTTATGCTGGCAGGGCGAGGGTCGAAGGGTATGCCGTTCTTGTTGCAGGTGAGACCTGCACGCTCCAGGCTTTCCTCGGCATCCTTGCCGCTCAACCCCTGGCGCCGGAGGTCGACCAATATGAGATGGGTGTCGGTGCCGCCCGTGACCAGCTCATAGCCGCGCGACAGCAACCGGTCACCGAGCGTTCTCGCGTTGTCGATGACTTGCCGGGCATAGGTCTTGAAATCGGCTGACAGGGCTTCCGCGAAAGCCACCGCCTTCGCGGCGATGACGTGCATGAGCGGTCCGCCCTGGAGACCGGGGAAAATCGCAGAATTGATCTTCTTCGCGATCCCCTCGTCATTGGTCAGGATCATGCCGCCTCTGGGACCTCGCAACGTCTTGTGGGTCGTCGTCGTGACGACATGGGCATGCGGAAAGGGACTGGGATGCGCCCCACCTGCGACGAGCCCGGCGAAGTGCGCCATGTCCACCATCAGCAATGCGTCGATCCTATCGGCGATCGATCGGAAACGGGCAAAGTCGATCTGCCGCGGAATGGCCGAGCCGCCCGCGATGATGATGCGGGGCCGCCGTTCGAGCGCGAGCCGTTCGACCTCGTCATAATCGATGCGGCCGTCGTCCGGACGGACGCCATATTGCACCGGCGTGAACCATTTTCCCGAGAGCGTCGGTTTTGCGCCATGGGTGAGGTGGCCGCCCGCGGCAAGCGACATGCCCATGATGACGTCGCCGGGCGAAGCGAGAGCCAGAAGCACGGCGCCATTGGCCTGTGCGCCGGAATGAGGCTGGACGTTGGCGAAGGAGCAGCCGAAAAGCTGCCGGGCGCGTTCGATCGCCAGGCTCTCGACGATGTCGACATGCTCGCATCCGCCATAGTAGCGCCGTCCCGGATATCCCTCGGCATATTTGTTGGTCAGGCAGGACCCTTGCGCCTCCAGCACGGCGGGCGACACGATGTTCTCGCTGGCTATCAGTTCGATCTGATCATTCTGTCGCGCCCGTTCGGCGGCGATGGCCTGGGCGATCTTGGGGTCGATGCGGGTAAGCGTCTTGTCGACAAAGGCGTTCATGGCTGCTCCGTTGAGCATTGGGCTATGGTACGGGTCGCCGTGCGGTTTCGATCGCCGGTTTCGGAGGCTCGGTGCAGTGCTGCCGCGGGCCGACTACCAGTTCAGGATGACTTTCCCGGATTGGCCTGATCGCATCGCGTCAAACCCTGCCTGGAAGTCGGACGCGTCGAACCGATGGGTGATCAGCTGTGTCATATCCAGACCGTTGCGGATCAGCCCGAGCATTTTGCGCCATGTGCCGAACATTTCCCGGCCGTACACGCCGCGGATGGTCAGCGCCTTGAGGATGATGTCCGCCCAGGCGACCTCCATCGCGCCCGCCGGAATGCCGAGCATGGCGAGATTTCCACCCATGACGAGCGCGTCGACGGCCTGGCGTATCGCCGGGGCCGAGCCCGACATTTCGAGAGCAACGCTGAAGCCCTGCTCGATACCCTCCTGCGCCATGACGTCGCGCAGATCTTCGCGGGAAACATCGACGGTCCGCACGTCCGCGATCTTCGCGGCGAGATCGAGCCTGAAGCGGTTGATGTCGGTCAGGACTACCGACCGCGCGCCGGCGCGTCGTGCAACGGCGGCAGCCATGATCCCGATCGGGCCCGCACCCGTGACGAGGACATCCTCACCCATCAGATCAAATTGCTGGGCGGTGTGGACCGCGTTGCCGAAAGGATCCAGCAGCGCGCCGATGTCATCGCTCACATCGTCTGGCAGCGGCACGACATTGAACGCGGGGATCGCGAGGAATTCCGCGAAGGCGCCCTGGCGGTTGACGCCCACCCCGACCGTGTTCGGGTCGAGATGAAAGCGTCCGGCACGCGCGGCGGCGCTATTGATGTCGATGACATGCCCTTCGCCGGATACGCGTTGCCCGAGCCGCAGGTCTCTGGAGACCGCTCCGCCGATCTCGACGATTTCGCCCGAAAATTCGTGGCCGACGATCATCGGGACGGGGATCGTCTTCCGCGCCCAGTCGTCCCAATTATATATGTGCACGTCCGTGCCGCATATCGCGGTTCGCCGTATGCGAATGAGAACGTCGTCGGGACCGCAGGTTGGAATGGCGGCCGTCGTTGACCAGATGCCTTCCCGCGGCTCCAGTTTGGCCAGGCCTTTCATTGTGCCGGTCGCACCAATGTTGGCGGACTTCTCCAAGATCAGCGTCTGCATCAGATGATCCTCAGCTTGCGCCCGACATGTTCGAAGATGTCGGCTGCCTGATGGACCTGTGCGGTGGTCAGCGCCGCGGACATCTGGGTGCGGATGCGCGCCTTTCCGTTCGGCACCACCGGGAAATAGAAACCGGTCGCCAGAACGCCGGCTTCCAACAGTTCAGCCGCCATCTGCTGCGCCAGCTGCGCCTCGCCGAGCATCACGGGGATGATTGCATGCTCGCCGGGAATCAGGTCGAAGCCGACGGCGCGCATGCGGGATCGGAAGGCGGCTGCATTGTTCTGGATGCGGGCGCGGCGTTCGTCCCCGTCGGGCGAACATGCGATCCGGATCGCGGCCAGGCTTGCGCCGCACACTGCAGGGGTGAGCGCGTTGGAAAATAGATATGGCCTCGCCCGCTGACGCAATAGGTCGACAATCGGCTGCGCCGCAACGATGAAGCCGCCCATGGCGCCGCCCAGCGCCTTGCCGAAGGTTCCCGATATGATGTCGATACGCCCGGCAACGCCTTTAAGGGCCGGCGTGCCGCGGCCATCAGGACCGACAAATCCGGTCGCGTGACAATCATCGACCATCGTCAGCGCGCCGTAGCGCTCTGCAAGCTCGACGATCCTATCCAGCTGGGCGATGGTGCCGTCCATCGAGAAGACGCCGTCGGTGACGATCAGGATGGAGCGAACACCCTCGGCACGCGCCTGTTGCAGCACGCGCTCGAGGTCGTTCATATCGTTGGTGGCGAAGCGATATCGTTTCGCCTTGGACAGGCGAACGCCATCTATGATCGATGCGTGGTTCAGCGAGTCGGAAACGATCGCGTCCTGTTCCGACAGCAGCGGCTCGAACACCCCGCCATTGGCGTCGAAGGCCGCAGCGAAAAGGATAGCGTCGTGATAGCCCAGATATTCGGCGATGCTGGCTTCGAGATGCTTGTGGATATCCTGGGTTCCGCAAATGAAGCGGACGGACGCCAGGCCCGCGCCCCATTCCCGCGTCGCGCTGAGCGCGCCGTCGATGACGCGCGGATCGCTTGCCAGCCCGAGATAATTGTTGGCGCAAAGATTCAGGACCTTGCGGCCGCCAATGTCGACGACTCCCCCTTGAGCCGAAGAGATAATTCGCTCCGGCTTCAGAAGGCCTGCGCTTTCCATATCTTTCAGCTCGGCGGATAGCCGATCGTAAAAATGCGAATCCATCCTTCGCCTCCTCGAAAGGGGGAGATACGATATAATGGAATGTTAGTCTAGTATCCCGGATAGGGGAAATTATGTCGTCATCACGAGCAGCGCGCGGGCGCCGTTTTCTCCCCGGGCGTGAATGCTATGAAACACGTCCGCCGGATAGCGCGCCGTCGCCCCTGGGGCGACATCGACGGCCTCTCCACCGAGCCGGACCTGCAGCTCGCCCTCCAATACGGTCAGATGTTCACGGGTTCCCTTGGCATGAGGTGAGGAGACCAGCGAACCCCCCGGCTGGAATATCAGTTCATACCATTCATATTCCTCGGCATGATTTGCCGGGCTGAGAATGCGTAACGTGCAGGACCCGTCCTCGGTCTTTATTTCCGGCGTGAAAGATGCCGAGGCGACTTCGATATGCGGCTTGCGCTCGGTCACCGTGCCGACGATCAGCTCGCCGATGTCGATCTTGAGCGCGGTACAAAGCGCCCATACGGTAGCGAGCGAGGGGTTGGCCTGCCCGCGTTCGATCTGCGAGAGCATCGACCGGGAGACGCCGGAGGCTTTGGCGAGATCATCCAAAGTGAGGGACCGTCCCTTGCGCAGCGCCTGGATTTGAGGGCCGATCTGCGGCGCGCCCGGGTCAGACATGGGGCATGAGCTGCCGACGCGGCCAGTGATAAGCCGGAGAGGCACTCCGCAAGGTGTTCCTGGTCATTCATCGCCGATAGCAACTTAATCGCGCAGGGGAAATGCGCAGCGCCTCCTCGGCCATGACATAAGGGGGCATAGCGGGTCGCCCGAGGTGCCTTTGCCGGCACTGAATTGGATCGCCGCCTTCTGCGCGGTCAAAGTTTTGAAGACGGCCGACGGTCGACCCAATCTCGGCGGGATCGATCTCCGGCGCACATGCGGAGCACCGACCAATCTCCCTATAGCATAGCACCCATCTTGGCTAAGCGATTGACCGTGGCGGGGAGCCGCCAATACATATCGAGGGTGTCCGGAGCCTGATGCGATCATGAGAGATGGCCGCCGGAAGCTACGGCCGTGGTCGCTGATAAAGTTCAAGAGCATGCCTGGTTCCCGATGTCACGACAGGCGAGGTGGCGTTGATTGACAAACGGAGCACTGCTCCGTATATCTTGAGCTTCCGCGAAACGGACCCAATTTTGCCAATTAGGAAAGCGACATGCCTGCCAAAACGATGAAAGCCGCATTGCAAAACGAATTCGGCGGTCCAGAGGTGCTGGTCTACGGCGAAGTGCCGGTTCCCGAACTGGGGGCGGGCGAGGTGCTGGTGCGG
This sequence comes from Sphingomonas sp. Root710, assembly GCF_001429065.1. GTDB lineage: Bacteria > Pseudomonadota > Alphaproteobacteria > Sphingomonadales > Sphingomonadaceae > Rhizorhabdus. Next base: position 121,393 of record NZ_LMIB01000016.1, on the reverse strand, counting down.
GTTCACGCGGTCGGTATCAATCCGCCGGATTGGTATCTGCGCGATGGCTTTAAATCGCTTCCGCCCGAATGGCAGCCTCAGGGCAATTTCCCTCTGATCCTCGGTACGGACCTGTCGGGCGTCATCGAGGCGGTTGCCCCCGACGTCACGGATTTTTCGGTCGGCGATGAAGTCTATTCGATGGTGCGTTTTCCTGAGGGCGTCTTCGGCGAGAGCCGCGCTTCTGCCCAGTATGTGAATGTTCCGGTCACGCATCTTGCGCGAAAGCCGGCTGGTATCGATCATGTGCACGCGGCAGGCGCGCCGATGTCACTGCTCACGGCATGGCAGTTCCTGGTCGAGCTAGGCCACAATGAACCCAATCCGCTGCAGCCGCACGCGCATGAACCCGTTCCGCTTCAGGGCAAGACGGTGCTCGTCAACGGTGCCGCCGGCGGCGTCGGGCATTTCGTGGTGCAAGTCGCCAAGCTAAAGGGTGCGCGCGTCCTTGCGGCAGCATCCGGCAAGCATGAAGCCCTGCTGCGTGAACTGGGTGTGGACGAGTTCTTCGACTATACCAAAACGCCGCCGGAAAGCGTCGTCCGCGATGTCGACCTGGTCGTCGATTGCGTGGGGGGGGCCGCCACCGGCCGCTTCCTCAAGATCATCAAGGACGGCGGTGCATTATTCCCCGTCTATCCAATGGGCTTCGCTGACGCCGAACAGGCGGAGAAGCGCGGGATTGCGGTATCGGCGGCGCAAGTTCGGTCGAGCGGCGCGCAACTGGCGGAGCTGGCTCCGCTGTTGAGCGAAGGCAAGATCCAGGTCGTCATCGACAGCACCTATCCGCTTGCCGATGCCGCGAAGGCGCACGCGCGCGCCGCCGAAGGGCATATCCAGGGTAAGATCGTGCTGACCGTGGACTGACACGAACAAAAAAGGCTGCCGCGCCCCTTGAGGGGCGGCGGCCAAAGCGGGCGATGGCCGAACCGGCGCAGACCGGCAGGCGGTCAAACCGCCCGGCATATGAAGAATAGGGAGCGGGATGATGGACAGAACGGGCTTCGAAAAGGTCGTGCTGGCGGATCGGGTGATCCTGATCACCGGCGGCACCGGCGGCATGGGCAAGGCGACGGCCGTCTTATGCGCGCAGCGCGGTGCAAAAGTGGTCATAGCCGACCTCGACGAACGATCGGGCGGCGACCTGGTCGCGGAAATATCGCGCAATGGGGGCACGGCCGCGTTCTTCCGTGTCGACGTGACGAGCGAGAGCGACGTCAAGGCGATGGTCGATTTTACCGTGTCCACCTTCGGTGGCCTGCATGGCGCGTTCAACAACGCCGGCCTCGAAACCGGCATCGGGCCGCTTCATGAATATCCGCTCGAGAAATGGCAAAAGGGCGTCGCCGTCAATATGACCGGCGTCTTCCTGTGTGTGAAGCATGAGCTGGCCCACATGCTGGCGCATGGCGGCGGTTCGATCGTCAACACCTCTTCGGTCTCGGGGGTCACCGGTTTCCCCGACATGGTCGAATATGTTGCCTCGAAACACGGCGTCGTCGGAATCACCCGGGCGGCCGCTGCTGAAGTGAGCGGCAAGAACATCCGGGTGAATGTGCTGGTCCCCGGCGCCACCGAGACGCCGATGTTCCTGAAGCTAATCGAAGGCAATGACGAGGTCCGCGATTTCGTGGCGGCGAAGCATCCGATCGGCCGCGTCGCCAAGCCGTCTGAGATGGCCGAGGCCGCCGCATGGCTCTTGTCCGATTCGTCCTCGTTCGTGACGGGCGCGTCGATCAACGTCGATGGCGGCTACGCCGCACTGTGAGCGCCGCTCCTTTGGCAGACCGTGATGCGATCGCGCCCCAGAAGATAGCCGTGGGAGTCCTTTAATGCTCGATTTTCGACTTACCGATGAACAGAAGGCGTTCCAGCAGCTCGCGCGCGATTTCGCTCAGAACGAAATCGCACCTGCCGCCCTCCTTCTCGATCAGAAAGCGACCTGGGAAGAGCGCGTTCCGACCGAGCTCCTGCGGATGGGGTCGCAGCTGGGCTTCCGTACCTTCGTGCTGTCCGAGGAAAATGGCGGCGCCGGCATCTCGGACCATCTGACGTCCTGCCTGATCGCGGAAGAACTTGGCGCCGGAGACATCGGCACCGCCTATTATTTCATGCTCACGGCGAGACGCGCGCGCGACTGGATCGACTTGCGGATGACTCCTGAGCAGAAGGCCTATTTTCTGCCCAAATTCCTTGAGGACGACCTTTATCACGCGACGGTCGCGGCGCACGAGCCGGACACGGACCTGTCCTACGACTATCTGCTGGATACGCCGTCCAACGCCAGGTTCCGTACCACGGCCGTGGAGCAGTCCGATGGGTCTTGGATCATCAACGGCGCGAAAAACTACCAGACCATCGGCTATACCGCCAAGCTGCTGATGGTGCTCGCGCACACCGATGCCGGGCCGCAGGCGTTCCTGGTCGAAGGCGATTCCGAAGGGTTGGTGCGCCATCCCATGTCGAAGATCGGCCGCCGCGTCGGCGACAATGCGGAAATATTCTTCGACAATGTCCGCGTGCCGAAGGGACGGATCCTGCCGCCGGGCGAACCGGGCCGCCACGACGTCGGCACCGTCGGCACGATCGCGGCCATGTCGCTGGGGCTGGCGCGCGCGGCCTATGACGAAACGCTCAAATTCGTCCAGGAGCGGTCGACCGGCGGGAAACTGCTCGTGAAGCACCAGGCCACCGGCATGGCGCTCGCCGACATGTCGACGGCGATCGAAGCGGCGCGCCTGCTGATCTGGAAGGCGGCATGGGCCAAGGATCATCCCGAAGCCGTCGAGAACGGCGTCGATCCGCGTCTGATCGAACTTCAGGCGGCGATGAACGTCGGTGAGACGGTGCAGAAAGTGATGGTCCGCGCGATGGAGCTGTTCGGCGGCGCGGGCGTGATCTCCGGAATGCCGATCGAAAAATATGCCCGCGATGCCTGGGTCCAGTTCCATGTCTCATTCCCGACGACGAACCGGCTGCGGATCGCGGAAAGCCTGCTGGGGTTCCGGCGGTCGGTATCGCCGCTCATGCCGCTCTGAGACGGACGACGATTCAAGCGCCCGACGGGAAGGCGGCCTGTGACCCGCCGCTATCCGTCCGGCGCCGAAGGAGGACTTTATGAAGCGATCGAAGCTTGATGCAAAGGATTGGGCTGCCGAGCGTCTGCGCGGCATCTTCGGTGCGGCGCCGGTACCCTATACCGCGGCCGGGCAGGTCGATGAAGCCGGCTTCCTGTCCAATCTCCGCTACTGGCGCGATGTTCTGGGTATCAAAGGGCAATGGGTAGCGGGCTTCCAGAGCGAACAGCTCGGCCTGTCGACCGCTCAGCGCAAGCAGCTCTATGAAATCACCCAGTCGGAGAGCAACGCGAACCATATCGCGATCTGCGCGGTCATGGACGACGTCATCCAGGACGCGCTCGAACTGGCGGTGTTCGCCGACGAGATGGGTGCCGACTGCATCGGCCTGTCCGCTCCCCGGCTGTTCACCGGCATGCTGGGCGCGGCGCCGTCCGAAGACACGGTGTTCAGCTTCTTCGAATATATCTGCGACCGCGTCGACATTCCGGTCATCGTCCTCAACCAGATGGCGATGCAGGGTTATTCGATGACCCCGGCGACCCTGTCGCGCATCGCCAGCCTCCCCAATGTGGTCGCGCTAAAAAATGTCGTCGACGGCATGTATGGCAGCAACGACAAGGGCCATTATGGCGAAACCGTGCGCCTGTGCAGCGACCGGATCGTGGTGTCCGATCCCAATGAAGAAGTGTTCTTCCGCAACTATACCCAGTTTGGCCAGCGCGCCTTCATCTCGTCGGGCGCGCCCATGCTGCTGCAGACCCGGACATGGCAACCGATGAACGACTATGTCCGGCTGGCCGACGAGGGCCGGCTGGAAGAAGCGAGGCAGGTGAACGACTCGCTCGCCCCCGTGCGCGCAGCGTTCCACGACTGCGTGCATCATCTGACCGGCTACAAGTTCAGTTCAGTGTCCAAATATTGGTTCGAGCTGCAGGGGCTGGTGGGCGGCCATGTCGTCTATCCGCAGGAAGAACTGACCGATGACGACAAGGCCTATGTCAAGGCGCGGTTCGACGCATGCGGCATTGCCACGGCGGCGAGCGGCCAGAACGTAGCGGCCTGACCCGCCGGCCCGGCCATATATCTGCGCCGCCCGGCCACCAGCGAAAAGAAGCAGGAATTTGATCGTGAGCACGAGCTTGGAAGCGTCTCTTCCCTTTCTCGCGGATAAGCGAAAGAAGCACTTCATCGATGGCGAATGGGTGGCGTCGGCCGCCGGTGACGCGATCGAAACGCTCAACCCGGCCACCGGCGCGGTGATCGCGAGTCTCGACAGGGGCGGGGCGGCGGAAATCGATCGCGCGGTCGCCGCCGCACGGCGCGCCTTCGAAGGCCCGTGGAGCCGGTTCACGCCGAGCGAACGGCACAAGCTGATAATGCGCGTGTACGAGATCATCGAGCGGCATGGCGATGAGCTGACCCTGCTCGAAACCTACGACATGGGGGCACCCGTCTCGCGCTCGGCGGGCGTGAAGAATTTCGTCTTGCGGATGATCGAATATTTCGCTGCCCAGACGATGAACTGGAGCGGCCAGACCATTCCGAACTCGTTGCCCGGCAACTATACGATGATGACCATCAAGGCGCCGCTCGGCGTCATCGGCGGCATCATCCCCTGGAACAGCCCGATGGTCGGCGCGTGGTGGACGATCGGCGGCGCGCTCGCGACCGGCTGCACCGTCGTGCTGAAACCCGCCGAGGAGGCTTCCTTGTCGGTGCTTCGCGTCGCCGAGCTGCTCATGGAAGCGGGATTGCCCCGCGGCGTCGTCAACGTCGTCACCGGCCGGGGAGCCGAGGCCGGCGCGGCGCTCGCGGCCCATCTCGACGTCGACCGGATCGCCTTCACCGGATCCACCATCACCGGGCGCGAGGTGATCAAGGCGTCGGCGGGGAATATCAAACGCCTCAGCCTCGAACTGGGCGGAAAGTCGCCGGACATCATCTTTGCCGATGCCGATCTCGCCAAGGCGGTTCCGGGCGCATCGATGGGCGTTTTCAACAATAGCGGCCAGATCTGCTACGCGGGAACGCGCATCCTGGTACAGCGTTCGATTCAGGAAGAGTTCGTCGAACGGATGTCGGCTTTCGCCAAGGGCCTCAAGGTCGGCGACCCGCTCGACGCCGACACCAAACTCGGGCCCCTGATCTCCGAACGGCAGCTTTCCCGCGTGCTCGAATATGTCGGGATCGGATCGTCCGAAGGCGCCGATATCGCCACCGGCGGAAACCGGCTGTCCGGCGCGCTGGGCAAGGGCTATTTCGTCGAGCCGACGGTCTTCGACAATGTCTCGAACACGATGCGGATCGCGCAGGAGGAGATTTTCGGGCCGGTGGTGTCGGTCATCCCCTTCGACGACGGGGAAGAGGCGCTGCGTCTCGCCAATAGCATCGACTATGGGCTGGGCGGTGCGGTCTGGACCGGAAATGTCGGAACCGCGACGAAGATGATGCACGGCATCAAGGCGGGCCAGGTCTGGGTCAATTGCTACGGGGTCGTCGATCCCGCAGTCGGCTTCGGCGGCTGCAAGCTGAGCGGTTATGGCTGGAAGGGCGGCGCCGACCATGTCGAGGGCTTCCTCTACGAGAAAGCCGTGACGATCAGCGGCGACTGAACGGGCCCGGCGGCGCCCGGCGCGCGGCCTATTGCGCGATCATCCCGCCGTCGATGACCAGTTCGGTGCCGGTGATGAAGGCCGCCCTGTCCGAGGCGAGGAAGACGATGCCGTCGGCGACATGACCGGGCTGGCCATTATGGCCGAGGGCGTGCGCCCTGGCGAACTGGTCGCGCATGTCCTGCTCGCTCATATCGGCCGAACGCGAGAAGGCGGCTATCGCCTGGTCCCCCATGGCGGTCTCGATGAAGCCGGGGTGCACCGAATTGACCCTTATCCGGAGTGATGCGACCTCGATCGCGAGCGATTTGGTCAACAGCCGCACCGCGCCTTTCGACGTGCCGTAACACACCGTGTTCGCGCCGCCCACCATGCCGGCGATCGAGGACATGTTGACGATCGCCCCGCCGCCAGCCCAGCGCGAGGCTCTTTCCGCGAGCAGCGGAATGGCATGTTTGCACCCCAGGAAGACGCCTTCGACATTGATCGATTGCATGTGGCGCCATTCTTCCAGCGAAGTGTCGACCAGCGGCTTGAGCGCGAAGATGCCGGCGTTGTTCACGAGGATGTCGAGGCCGCCGGCTTCGGCCCTCGCGAAGGCCATGGTCTCGATCCAGTCCGCTTCGCTGGTGACGTCCTGCCGCAGACCGAGGCCGCCGATCTCGGCGGCCATGCCGTCGACATCCGCGATATCGGTGACGATCACGCGGGCCCCCGCCGCCGCCAGAGCCCGCGCCGTCACCGCGCCGATGCCACGTGATGCGCCGGTCACGAGGGCGACGCGCCCGCTGAGATCGGCGGAGGCTCCGCCATTGCCGTCTGTCATGGAGCATTCCCCGATGCGGGCGCCGGGACAGCCCGGCGCCCGGTTGTCGTCAATATTTGACTGAAATGGTGCCGCCCCAGGTGCGCGGCGCCGCGGCTTCGGCGCGATAGCCGCCGACATCGCCGCCCAGCGCGTTCTGCTCGGCATAGGCGTAATATTTGACGTTCCCCAAATTCTTGCCCCACAGGCCGAACGTGACATTGTCGAACGACGCCGGGGTGAAATTGAGCGAGGCGTTCACAAGCGTTATCGCGCGCTGGAAATAGGCGTTGTCGGCCGACCAGCTCACGCGGCCGGTGTAGGATGCGTTGATGTCGCCCGTCCATTTGCCGATGGAGCTCTCGAACGTGTAGCTGGCGCCGACGTCGAACCGCCATCTCGAGGAGTTTGGCAGCGCGTAGCCCGACGCGTCTCCGAGGAAGGGGCCCGCTATCGTCGTTCCAGCCGTCAAACCACCGGTGAAGAAAGGCCCGTTCGTGAACTTGGTGTATTTCGCGTCGAGATAGGTCGCGTCGGCCCGGAGCTCCGCGCCCCTGACGACGACCGCATTCACCCCGACCTCGAAACCGCGGGACCGCGCCTTCTGAGCATTGACGAGCCCGACACTGACGGCGCTGGACGAGGGGAGGACCGTGATGACCTGAGGGTCCTTGATCTCGTTCCAGAACAGGGCGCCGTTCACGCGGACGCGGCGGTCCCAAAGTTCGGATTTGAAGCCGGCTTCATAGGCGTCGACGACCTCTGGTTTGGCAGGGGAGGTTGCCAGCGGAAAGGTGTTGTAGGTTCCCGCCTTGAAGCCCCGGCTGATCGACAGATATCCCATGACGTCCCCGGAGAAATGATGATCGAGAGCCGCCTTCCAGGTCAACGACCGGAAGGTCTTGTTCCCCCGATAGGGATTGGGCACGCCGGCACCGGCGCTCGAAAAGGTACCCACGCCGGGGATCGTGATGAACTGCTGGCCGAAGCCGCGCAGCCGGTCCATCGAGCCGCGCACGCCCAGCGTCAGATTGGTGGCACCGCCAAGGGGTGCCGTCGCTTGTCCGAAGGCGGAGTAGCTGTTGACGGTCTGCAGCCCGGTCAGATTGATGATCGCGCCGGGGCCCAGAATGTCGCCATAGATCTGCGCGGGGTTATATCCCGCGCGATAGCGGAGATAATAGGCGCCGACGATCCAGCTTATCCTGCTGTCCTTGTGCGACTTTATCTGGATCTCCTGGGAGATGTCGTCATTGTCGATATATTGCGGGAGCAGGAAGAAGTTCGGCGATGTCTGCGACATCTGATTGAACGAGAGGACCTTCGATTTCTTGAAGCCAGAGATCGAGACCAGATCGGCGAAATCGAGTTCCTGGTCGATGCGCAGCGACCCGCCATAGGTCTTCTGGCGCACGAAGTTGCGGTAGAGGAAGCGCGAGCCGTAAAAATTGCCGAGATCGCCCAGCGACGGAACGATCACGCGCGGATCGGGATAGCCCGCGGGCGGCGGGTTTCCCGAAGGTGTCCCTACATAGCTTCCGCGGACGACGTCGTGTGGAAGTCCGAAATCCTCTTTCGAAAAGGCATAGAAGCCGACGATCTTCACGCGGGTTCGATCGCCGGGCTCCCAGACGAGCTTCGACCGGACGGTCCAGTTCTTTCCGAGATATTCCTTCTGGCCATTGACGACGCTGTGGCCCCAGCCGTCCCGCTGGTCGGTTCCGCCCGCCGAGATGTTCCAGGACAGCGTGTCGCTGATCGGCGTCGAGATATAGGCTTGTCCGCTGATCGTGTCGTAATTGGCATAGCCGAGCGTCATGTGCACTTCGGTCGCCGGTCCCGGGTCCCTGGTGAAGACCTGGATCGCGCCACCCGTCGCATTGCGGCCGAACAGCGTTCCCTGCGGTCCCTTGAGCACTTCGACGCGGTCGATATCGCCAAGGTTCAGCAGCGATGAATAGAGGCGCGTGTAGTAGACATCGTCCACATACATGGCGACGCTCGCCTCGTTGCCGACCAGGCCAGCGGCGATGTTGCCAATGCCGCGCAGCGACGGAAATGCGACGCCCTGGTTGAAGGAGGTGTTGAGCGATGGATCGACCTGCTTGAGCTGCAGGATGCTCGTCACCCCCGTCGCCTTGAGGGAATCGCCTCCGAAGGCGCTGATCGCCACGGGGACGTTCTGGACATTTTCCGCACGGCGTTGCGCGGTGACGACGATCTCCTGAAGCCGGTCGCTCGTCTCACCGGCGCTTTCCGAAGCCGCCGTGTCGAGTTGCTGCCCGAAGGAGGGCGCAGCCATCAGCGCCGTGCAGAGAAGAAGATTATGCGACAACTTGCGTATGCGCCGCGCATGTTGCGGCACGATCCGAACATTAGATAAAGCCATGATACCCCTCCGTTATGGATTTATGCGCCGGCCCTTTTTCCGAGGCCGTTCTGAACATCGATCTGGTCTTGCCGAATATTGCCGGGCTTCCCCCTGCGGCTTCACATCGCCGTGTAACCGCCATCGACGGCGACACAGGACCCGGTGACGAACGAGGCCGCGTCGGACAGCAGCCATGAGACGGTTTCGGCAAGTTCGTGAGGCTTTCCGATACGGCCGATCGGATGCGCGCCTTCCAGCATGGCGCGCAGGTCGGGCTGCTTCATATAGTCGGCGGACAGGCGGGTTTCGGTCGCTCCGGTGACGATGGCGTTGACCCGGATCCCCTGGCCGCTCATCTCCGCCGCCATGGCGCGGGTCACGCCGATCACCCCATGTTTCGCCGCGGTGTAGTCGATCAGCTTGGGCATTCCCACGACGCCCGCGGCGGAGGAATTGTTGACGATCGAGCCGCCGCCGTTGGCGAGCATATGCGTGATCTGGTACTTCACGCACAGGAATACGCTCGTCAGGTTGATCGACAGGTTCCGCTGCCATTGCTCAAGCGGGACTTCGGTGACGATCAGGTTGGCGAGATTCGTCCCGGCGTTGTTGAACGATGCGTGCAGGCCTCCGAAGGTCGACACCGCGAAATCGACCATCGCGCGCACATCGTCTTCCTGGGTCACGTCGGTCCGGATGAAGGCTGCGGTGCCGCCATCCCGCTGAATTTCGGTCACCGTTTCGTTGCCGGGCTCCTCGTCGAGGTCGGCGATCACGACGCTGGCGCCGCGCGCTGCGCATAGGCGCGCCGTCGCCGCGCCGATGCCACGGCCTCCTCCGGTAACCGTCACGACCTTCCCGGCCATCGAAACGCGGTCAAAAGCTTCTGATTTCTGCATTTCATGCTCCTTGTTGAAATGACGATCGCTTCCGCCCGGAGACGCGCCGTGCCGGCCGCTCCGCGGACTATCTGTGAGGATCTCCTGATCGCCGGTGATCGCCGGCGTCGCGATGCGCCTCAGCTGGCGTCAGCGAGCTCGATATCGACCCGCAGGCGCGTCAATCGCGTCGACGCGATGCGCCACTTGCCGTCCTGACGCGCGTAGACATCCTGATAATGCCCGAAGCCGTGAAAGGATTTCAGCGGCCCGGCGTGGAACTGGTGCCAGTCATCAAGCGCCCACACGCCGGTGGCCATGTCCGGCGCCGTCAGTTCGATCTCGGGCGCATGGCAATGATGAACCGAACTCGATATGTCCGCGACTATGCCGGCGAGATGGGACGCGATGTTTTCGCGGCCGGTTTGGTAGCCTTGAAGCTCCGCTCCTTCCGATCCGTCCGTCGCGTCGACCGAGCCGGCGGACCGCATGTCGAAAATCGCGTCATCGGTGAACAACGCGAAAAACTCATCCCAGCGCCTCGTGTCGAAATAGCGGCAATAGCGCGCCTTGAGCTTTTTGATTTCCTCTATCGCGTGGATATCCGAAATATTCATTCATATCTCTCCCGATATGTAATGATGATGTTATCGAAACGAGAAGCGGCGCGTCCGGAATGAATATATCATTCGGAATCCAAGATTTGTGGCGCTGATTGGCTACCTTGACTTAGTGCATCTTGGTCATCATAAATTGCCTTCGTTATGGAATTATGTTGTTGGCGAGGCCGCTCTCCCGGTATCTGGGATATGGTCTTGAAATGATAAGTTCCAATTGTTCTTTTTGTCGTTTATTCATAACCATCATTTATGAAACGATTTGCGCTATACCATCTCGAGACTCTTCTCTGGATCAGCCGCCTCGGCACCTTTGCCGCGGCGGCTGAGCGGCTGAACACGACCCAGCCTGCTATCTCCGCGCGTGTGCGCGAGCTGGAAAACCAAATGGGCTTCCCGCTTTTCCAGCGAGCGGGCCGCAATATGGCGCTGACCGTGCGCGCGCGGCAGCTGGTCAAGGAATGCGAGCCGCTCTGGGCCTCGATCGAGCAGACGCTGCTTCAGAACAGCGATTTCAGCGGCGCGTCGGGAACCGTCCGCATCGGCGCGGGTGAGATCGCCTCCGCCAACTGCCTGCCGCCCTTCCTCGCGGAGTTGAAGCAGGATTTTCCGCGGGCGATGCTCGATGTGGAGATCGATCTCTCGCACAGCATGTTGCAGAAGCTGCTCAGCGCGGACTTCGACCTGGTCCTTATCGCGGGGCCGCTCGCCAATCCCAATGTGGAGACCGCGCGCATCGGCGAAGTCAAACTGATCTGGGTCACCAGCCCCGTGATCGCCACGCGCATTGCCGACGGCGCCGCGCAGCAACTGGTCTGGCTGCTGCATCGTCACTCGCCAGTCCATGGTCTCGCGCTTGCCAGCCTGGCCGAGGCCGGATGCGCGGGCGTGCTCGCCGAAAGCGCCTATAACAGCTGCAACAATGTCCGCGCGCTTGCCGACGTGCTGGTCGCGGACGGCGGGATCGGTTTTCTGCCGGAGCCGATGGTGCGCGAACATCTGGCATGCGGCCGGCTCGTTCTGCTCAAGAAGCTGCCTGACAGGACGATGGACTTCCATGTCGCGGTCCGCACGCAGGAGCGCGACCCGCTGGTCCGCGCCATTTTCAACCGTGCGGCCATGCTCAGGATCGGCTGACCTTCCGAGCCGGCGAAAGGCGGCGTGCCTGATCTGCATCGTGGCGGCTCCCCGGCGCATCCGATCCTGGTTCGCCGCCCGCATGCCTGGCCTTCAACCGGTAGTTTCGAGCAGCTCCGTCCGCGCCTCGGCCTCGGCCCGCGGCGGCGCCGTCTGCCCCGAAATGTCCGGCATCTGCGTCATGAGCAGCCCGGCCAGCAGGAAGAAGGCGCCGCACAGCGCGATACTGAACGACAGGCTGAAGGAGGTGGCGATCTCTCCGAGAAAGAAGGGCGCGAACGCCGAGACGCCCCGGCCGACATTGAAGCAGAAGCCTGCACCGGTGGAGCGTATGTGCGCCGGGAAGAGGGCCGAGAAATAGGTCCCGAAAATGCCGAAATAGGCGAAGAAGATCGCGACCACCGGACCGAACCACAACAGCAGCGTCAAATCCCGGATCATCGCATAGGCGGGCAACAGCAGCGTCGTCGCAGCGAAGCAGATCAGGATGGTCTTCTTGGCGCCGATCCGATCGGCGACGCTCCCGAAAAGCTGATAGCCGACGAACATGCCGGCGTTCATCACGATGAGGAATGTGGTCATGGCCGCGGGATCCAGCCCGCGCTCGCGGACCAGATATGTGGGTAGCCAGGTGTTGGTCCCCCAATAGCCTGTCAAGGCGAAGGCGGCGATGGCGGTCGCCAGCCATGTCCTGCGCCAGCGGCCTTCGGTGAATATTTCGGCGAGCGGAACCGGCGCATCGCGGCCGACGGTTTTTCGCGTGGCGCGCGCCTGCGTCCATTCGGCGGACTCGGGCACGAATAAAAACACGTAGATGACGGCGACGAGCGCGAGACCGCCCGAAAGAAACAGGCCGCGCCAGCCGTAGCCGGGCAGCAGGAGGTGCGCCAGCAGTGCGGCCAGGATGAACCCGACCGGCCAGGCGCTGAGCACGAAAGCGCTGGCGCGGCCGCGCGAAAGCGGCGGCCAGCTTTCGTTGATCAAGGCCGAAACCACACCCCACACACCGCCAAGGCCAAGCCCCGCCAGCAAACGCAGGGCCATCATGTCCCACCAGTCGCGGGCGAAGGCTATGGCCATGGTGAAGATCGCGAAGATCAGCACGCTGGCGATCAGAGCAGGACGGCGGCCATGGCTGTCGGCATAGGCCCCCAGAATGATGCTGCTGAGGCCGACCCCGATCATGCCGGCGGTACCGATCAATCCCGCTTCGCCCAGGCTCAGACCGAAATCCCCGACGATCGCCGGAAGCGCCAGGGCGAGGACCATGAAATCGACGGCGTCGAAACCATAGCACAGGAAGCAACCCGCCAACGTCGCCCAGCGCGCGTCCTTCGAACCAGCCTCGGCCATCGCCGCCTCTCCCCCGCGAATATTTTTTGCCGGAGACCTCTCGAATGCCCGCCGCCGGGAGCGGTCTTCCTGTCGCCCGCCTCGGAGGATCTCTCATCTCGATTGCGCCGAAATGCCGCCTGATCTTGCCGAGATTATCGGCGCGTACAATTCAAAAAGCGGGATCGATGCAATCATCATGCGGCATGACAGACATCACCGACGATGCTAAAAACGGATCGGTTTTCAAAAATAGACAGGTTTTAGGATGAGAGTCGGACTGAGCATGCGGCATCTGGAGATTTTCCAGCAGGTTACGCATCATGGCGGCTTCAATCGTGCCGCCGCCCATCTTCACATCGCCCAGTCGGCGCTCAGCCGCCACGTCCAGCAACTTGAATCCGATCTTGGGGTAACGCTGTTCGAGCGCAGCGGACGAGGCGTTCAGCTCACGCCGGCCGGCGAAATCCTGTCCCAGCGCGTCGACTCGTTGCTGCGGCAGTTCAGGCAGACGCGCGACGAGCTGGTCGCCAAGGCGGATATCCCCCGTGGCGAGCTGGCGATCGGTTTGCCGCCGTCGATGCAGACGGTCGGCAAGCGGTTGCTCGCCGAATATCGCAACGCCCATCCGGACGTTTCGATAACGGTGCGGGTGAGCACGAGCATAGAATTGCGCGAGTGGTTGCTGAGCGGCCATGTCGACATAGCCGTGTTCGGAATTCTGGAGCCGGAGACCGTCCTGGAATCCTATCCGTTCCAGCGTGATCAGGTTTATGGAATGGGTGCTGCGGGCTCGGCCCTTACCAGCCAACAACTCGACATGAAGAGCTTCTCGAGCCTGCCGCTCATTCTCACCAGCCCCCCCAACAGCATGCGGTTGCTGGTCGATCACGCCGCACAACGGCTGAATCTATCGCTCAACGTCATCATGAACGTGAACTCGATTCCCTTGCTGATCGATCTGGTCGGCGACGGACTGGGATATACGGCCTTGCCGTTCAGCGCGATCCAGGGGTTGGAGAAAAGCGGCAAGTTCGTCTGCGCCCCGCTTAAGCAGATGTCGTATAGTTGGACGATCAGCAATTCGCGCGAGCGGCCGCTGTCCGCCGCCGGCCGGCGATTCCGCTCGATGGTGCTCGATCTTGCCGACCAGCGCGAGGGATTGCAGATGTTTGACGGCGCCTGAAGACGCCACGGGCATATTCCCAAAATCGGGCTTTCGATCGTTCTCGCTACAGATGAGGTTCGAAAGTTGGCTGAAGCAGGCGGAACAAGCGGTTCGATAATCGACCTGTCCACGGTCCGAAGAACGAAGATAGAGACCATCTTCCGGGACCATGAGACGCGCCTGCTGCGGTTCCTGCGGCTACGTCTCGGCTCGGACAGCGAAGCACAGGACGCGGCGCAGGAAACATTTGTCAGGCTTTGGGCGCATGGCGCGAGGCTGAGCGCAGATAACATCCCGGCTCTGCTTTTCGTGACCGCACGGAACGTCGCCAACGACCGCCTCAGGAAAGTTCGATCCGCGAGGCGAGCCGGCTTCGAGAATTCGGGAAACGACGAGGACGGCGATGCCGTCCACGACGACCAGGCCGGGCCCGACAGGATACTGGCGGCAAAGAGCGATCTCGCCCTGGTCGTGCGCATACTCGAGGAACTGCCGCAAAAATGCCGGTTCGCTTTCATCCGCTATCGATTTGACGATCGCGACTATGACGAGATCGCCGAGGAAATGGGCGTCAGTCAGAGCATGGTGCGGAAATATGTGCTGAAGGCGGTGTCGCATTGTGCGGCGCGGTTCGACGAATTGGAGGGCTGGGAGTGATGCATCATGACAGGCTCGCCGCTCAGCATTTCCTGATCCTTCGCGATCCGGACGCTTCTGGCGAGGCGATCCAGGCGGCGTTCGAATGGATCGATCAGGAGCAGCAGCATCGTGCCGCGTTCGACCGGGTCGAGCGGTTCCTGCACGCCTGCGATGGCGTCCCCGCCGAAGATATCGCGCGTCTCAAAGGCGTGCCCGGCAAACCGGTTCTGGCCCTGCCGCATCTCAGCAGGCGCATGTGGGCGCTGGCCGCCAGCGTCCTTTTCCTGCTGATCGTGGGGGCAGGCATCGTGCGCGAACAGCGAGCCGTCATGGTGCAGGAAGCCCGCTTCGAGACGCCGCGGGGAACGCTCCGAGAAGTTCAGCTCGTCGATGGCTCGAACATCACCCTCGCAGGCGGGACCGCGGTTTCGGTCTCCTATCGCCGCAATGCGCGC
The DNA here is from genome assembly GCF_001429065.1 of Sphingomonas sp. Root710. GTDB lineage: Bacteria > Pseudomonadota > Alphaproteobacteria > Sphingomonadales > Sphingomonadaceae > Rhizorhabdus. The sequence continues at coordinate 106,260 of NZ_LMIB01000016.1, read as the reverse complement.
ACGGTGAACCTGTTGCGGGGCGAGGCATTGTTCGCCGTCGCGCCCGACAAGCAGCGGCCCTTCACCGTTTTGACCCAGAATGGTTCGGCGACCGCTCTTGGCACCGCTTTCAACGTGCACCGCGGACCTGATACGGCGACGGTGACGGTGTTGCACGGCAAGGTCGAGGTTCTCGCCAAGGGCGCTGGCTATGTCAGCCGCGCCACCCTCGAAAAATACCGGCAAGTCCAATATAGCCGCGGTGGCGAGATGAGCACGATAAAGCGCGTCGATCCGGACATGGCGGCATCGTGGCGGCGCGGCGAATTCAGCTTTGTCGATACGCCGCTCGCCGCGGTCATCGATGATCTCAATCGCTATTCGGCAAGACCGATCGTCATCGAGGGCGAGGCGCTCAAGCACGTCAAGATATCCGGCATCGTCACCGCAGGCAGCATCGCCGAGTGGCTGGCCGCCCTACCGGCGATAATGGATGTGCAGATCGTCGAGACGTCCCGGGCTATCCGCATCCTGCCGAACATCCGGCGAACGGTCAGCCGGACCTGAGCGGGTGATCCGTGAATGCGCTTTGGTGATCCCCACGATCTCGCTTTGAGATTGGCCGCGGGTTCCCAATCGACAGACGCCATCCGTTCTATGGAGTGATCCCACGAGAGGATCGCCAAGAGGAGGGGTTGACGATGGTTGATATGGCACCGCGTTCGGCAGGGTCGCGCCGCGCATATTCAGGGCGGCGTTCCGGGTTCCGGCTTTTCGTGCTCGGCGCATTGTTGTCGGGCGTCGCCAGCCCCGGTTTCGCAGCGGCCGCCCAGCAGAGCCGTGATCCGATAGCTTTCAATATCCCGGCGCAGGATATGGAGGGCGCCTTGCTGGCCTTCGCGAAAGTCGCGAACGTGCAGCTGGCGGTCAACGCTGCCAAGCTGCGCGGCATGACGGCGCCTGCGGTGGTCGGGCGCTTCACGCCGTCGCAAGCGCTGGTCGCGCTGCTTAGGGCATCCCAGCTCCACTATACCTGGATCGGAACCAGCACGCTCGCGGTGGAGCCGCAGCCGCTCATGAAGCGGGTGTCGCAACGCCTCGAACCCGGCGAAGGGGGCATGGCGGCGATCGACGAGCCGCTCCCCGTTTCAGGGGGCGCGAATGATGCCGATGGGGAAATCCTCGTTACCGCGCGGCGGAGCGCCGAGCGCCTGATCGACGTGCCGGTCGCGGTCTCCGCGCTGTCGAGGGATACGCTGATCCGAAACAACATCACGAGCCTCGCCCGCGTCGCGGAGATCGTGCCTTTCGTGACGCTGCAGCCGGTGCCCGCCGGGGCGGGCGGCCTGTTCGCGATCCGCGGCATCGGTTCTCCCCCCGCGGACCCCGGCATCCAGCAGAGCGTGCTCGTCAATATCGACAATGTGATGATCGGCCGCGGCCGCGCGGCGCAGGCGGGTCTGTTCGATCTCGCCCAGATCGAGGTTCTCAAGGGTCCGCAGGCACTGTTCTTCGGCAAGAACGCACCTGCTGGCGTGATTTCCGTGACGACCGCCGATCCGGGGCCCGAACTGGCGGGCTTTGTCCGGGGCGGCTATGAGTTCGTCGCCGACGAGCGCTACATCGAGGGCGCCATCGGCGGTCCGGTCACGGATAATTTCGGCGTCCGCGTGGCGGCGCGCTACTCCAATATGGAGGGCTATCTCCACAATAGCGCCCAGCCCGGAGCCTTCCCCTGCGTCGCCCCCGGTGCCTGCGGGGCCTTCGCACCCTGGATTGACGCCGGCGCGACAATCCCGGGGGCGGATTACAAGCGGCTTCCGCACGGTACCGATTGGGGCGCCCGCATCACCGCAATCTGGTCGCCCACGAGCCGGCTGACCGCGAAGTTCAAATATGCCTATGGCGACAATCAGGTCGCCTCCTATTACGACCCCTTCTGCAGCCGGGGACTCGCCCACCCGAGCGCGCTCGGCTTCGTCGATCTGCAAAGCGACTGCAAGCTCGACAGCAAGATGGCGTCGAGCGCTTTCCCGGCGCTGCTGACCGCCGACATGCGGGGCGCCAATGGCGGCGTGCCCTACACCGACGTGAAGACCCATGTCGCGTCGCTGAACATCGACTGGGACATCACCGACTATCTCTCGCTGTCGTCGATCAGCGGCTACTACAAACTGGACAGCGCCAATTCCTTCGTTCTGAACGTCGGCGCGATCCCGGCATTCTATCTGGTAGCGTTCGAAAACTCGAAGGGGCTCTCCCAGGAAGTCCGCGTGTCGAGCAAGTTCGAAGGGCCGATCAACTTCGTGGTCGGCGGCTTCGTCGACCGGATCCGGCAGTTCAACGACAATGCGGTGACCTTCGGCCGCCACGCGGCGGACCCGGCCAACGGGCGCTTCTACACCTTCGACCGCTTCGCCCGGTTCATCGCGAAGTCCTGGTCCGGCTTCGGGCAATTGCGTGTCGGCCTGTCCAGCGACCTCGAGCTGGCGGGCGGTGTCCGCTACACGCATGAGACGAGGACGTCGCTGGACGGTAATACCTACGTCAATCCCAACGGCCCTGCGACGCTCAAGGCACCGGGCGTGCTGTTCGACCGCTCTCTGTCCAATTCGAACTGGTCGCCGGAGGCGACGCTGACATGGCACCCGACATCTAACCAGACGCTCTACGGCGCGTTCAAGACGGGATATAAGTCGGGCGGCTTTTCCTATCCGCTGTTCCTGACCAACGTCTACACTGCGACCAACACCGCTTTCAAACCGGAAAAATCGAAGGGTTTCGAGGTCGGATACAAGGCGCAGCTGCTCGACCGGCGGCTGGTGCTCCAGGCTGCAGCCTATACGACCGATTTTGACGACCAGCAGGTCAGCGCCTTCGATCAGGCGACACTCAGCTATCTTGTCGGCAACGCAGCCAAGGCGCGCGTGAAGGGCGTCGAGGTCCAGGCCACCATGGCGGCGTTCCAAGGGATGCAGCTGCGCGGCTCTATCGGCTATAACGACGCCCGCTATGTTTCCTATCCGGCCGGGCCCTGTCCCGCCGGCTTCACCGTGGTGCAATGCCCGGGGCCCGGCAAATCCGTGGACCTGGGCGGCCACCGGCTGACCCGCGCACCCAAATGGCAGGGCAACGCCGGGTTCACCTATACGGTGCCGGTCGGCGGCGGCTTCGAGACCGAGTTCACCGGGGACGCCTTCTACTCGTCGGGCTATTTCCTGAACGACAATCTCGATCCCTTCTCGGTGCAGAAGTCCTATTGGAAGCTCAACGCCGGCGTTTCGGTCGGTCCCGAAAACGGCCCGTGGAAGCTCGCGTTGATCGGCCGCAACCTCACCAACGAATATGTCGCCCGCTACGCAAACGACATCGCTGGCGGTGCGCCCGGAAACCATGCGGGTGCCCCCGAACGGCCTCGCGAGATCGTGATCGAGGGCCGGTACAGCTTCTGAGACTGACGGCGCGGCGCGGGCCACTCGATCGCAGGCCCGCGCCGTTTCCAACCTGTCCCGAGACTACATAATCTTGGTGGGAGCGCATGACGATGACGACGCCGGCATTTGACAAGGTGAGGCTCGACGGCCGGGCCATAATGATAACGGGCGGGGCGGCCGGCATCGGCAAGGCGACCGCTCTGTTGTGCGCCGCGCGGGGCGCCAGCGTTCTGGTTGCCGATCTCGACGAAGGCAGCGGGGCCGATGTCGTCGCGGAGATAGAGCGACAGGGCGGCAAGGCCGTGTTCAAACATACCGACGTCGCCGACGAGGAGGATGTGCGGGCCGCGGTCGCCGCCGCCACGGCTTCCTTCGGCAGGCTCGACGGCGCGTTCAACAATGCCGGGATCATGATCAGCGGAACGCCGATTCATGAGCTCTCCCTGGAGCAGTGGCACAAGGGCCTCGCCATCAATCTCACCGGCGTGTTCCTGTGCGTCAAACATCAGCTTGCCCATATGCGGGCGAATGGCGGCGGCGCGATCGTCAATAACGCATCGGCCTCCGGCGTGGTCGGCATCCCCCTGGCGATCAACTATGTCGCCACCAAACATGGTGTCATCGGGATCACCCGCGCCGCCGCCGCCGAGGTGAGCGGCCAGGGCGTGCGCGTCAACGCGATCATGCCCGGCGCGGTCGAAACGCCGCTGCTCCAGGAAGCGCTGCGGTCGCCGGAGGTGCGCCAGGCTGTCGCCGCGGGGCATCCGATCGGCAGGATAAGCCAACCGGGCGAAACAGCGGAAACGGTTGCGTGGCTGCTGTCCGACGCGGCGTCCTTCGTCGCCGGGGCGGCGATCGCGATCGACGGCGGATACACGGCGCTTTGAAGCGCCCTCGATAGGAGAGGCAATGATGGTCAATATGAAAATGGCTCTGGGCATGGCCGCCGCGCTGGCGATGGCGGCCCCCGCCGCGGCAGCGGAATATGATGGCGTGGTCGCGCACATCCTGGCGAAGCCCGGCAAGCGCGATGCGCTGATAGACGCCATGCGGCCGCTCGTGGCGATGAAGGGCTGCATAGATCTGGTCATCGCCAAGGATAGCCAGAATGAGGACGGGATCTGGCTGACCGAGATCTGGGCATCGAAGCAGCTCCACGAGGAAGCTGCGAAAGGCGAGGTCTTCACCAAGGCGCTGGTCAATATGCGCCCGCTGATGGTCAGCATCGACCAGAACTACAAGACCGTTCCCGTATTCGGCACGCGCCTGAAATAGCGGCCAGCCCAACCGACAGATAATTTTCGACCTCCGGAGGCGTTGGGTGTTCATTGCAAGCCGTGATCTTCATCGGAAGATCGGAAATATAACCCCCCTGCGGGCGGGCGTTTTGGCGTTGTCCCTTTCGGCCTGTCTCGCGCTGGTGGCAGCTTGCACCGCCCAGCCCGATCCGGATGAGCAGCGCTTGCTGGACGCCGGGAAGGATCCGCAGAACTGGCTGGTGAGCGGCGGCGATTATGACGGGCGCTACTGGTCCAAGCTTAACAGCGTCAACACGACCACGGTCAAGGATTTGAAGCCCGCCTGGTCGTTCGATTTCGACACGACACGGGGGCAGGAGTCCGAGCCGCTGGTGGTGGACGGCGTGATGTATGTGACGACGGCATGGAGCAAGGTGTTCGCGCTCGATGCCGCGACGGGCAGGAAGCTCTGGTCCTACGACCCCGAAGTGCCTGGTGAAGCAGCGGTCTATACGTGCTGCGATGTCGTCAATCGCGGCGCGGCCTATTTTGCCGGCAAGATCTATGTCGGCACGATCGACGCCCGGCTCATCGCCCTCGACGCGAAAACCGGCAAGCCGGTCTGGACAGTGCGGACTGCGGAACCTGGGACCAGCTATTCGATCACAGGGGCGCCGCGGGTGATGCGGGGCAAGGTCGTGATCGGCAATGGCGGCGCCGAGTTCAGCGCGCGGGGCTATGTCACCGCCTATGACGCCATGAGCGGGAAGCTCGTCTGGCGCTTCTACACGGTGCCCGGAAAACCCGGCCGGCCCGACAATGCGGCCTCGGACCCGGTCATCGAAAAGCTGGCCCGGCCCACCTGGTCAGGCGAAAAATATTGGCGCTATGGCGGCGGCGGCACGGCGTGGAACGCGATTTCCTACGATGCCGAACTCAACCAGCTCTATATCGGCACCGGAAACGGCCAGCCATGGGATCATGTCGCCCGATCGCAAGGGCGCGGGGATAATCTGTTCCTGGCGTCGGTCCTGGCGGTCGACCCCGATACCGGCCGCTATATCTGGCATTATCAGGCCAATCCCGGGGAAAGTTGGGATTATAACTCGACACAGCCGATGATCCTTGCCGACCTTTCGATCGAGGGGCGGATCCGCAAGGTGCTGATGCAGGCGCACAAGAACGGCTTTTTCTACGTGATCGACCGAAAGACCGGGAAGCTGATCTCGGCGGGACCGCTGATCGGCGGCATCAACTGGGCAAAGCGCATCGATATCGCGACGGGCAGGCCGGTCGAAAATCCCGCGGCGCGCTATTTGAACGGCGCCTATGTCGTCAAGCCCGCCGCATTCGGCGCGCACACCTGGCACCCGATGGCGTTCAGCAGGCAGGCCGGCATCGTCTACCTCACCGTAAACCATAATGCGATGATGTTCCGTCGCCAAAACGACTTCAAGCATCTGGACGGCGGGCCGACGAACACGGGCGTCGACTATCTTGCCCGGCCTGGCGAGAAGATCGTCATGCCGAAACAGCCCAATCCGCCGTACGAGTTGCTGGCGTGGAATCCGCTGACGCAGAAGGCGGCCTGGCGCATCCCGACCAGCGACCCGGCCGGCGTGCTGGGAACCGATGGCGGGCTGATCTTTGCGGGCGGCGGCGTCGGCGTCGGCTATCTGCGCGCGCTTCGTGCGGCGGATGGCGCCGAATTGTGGCGCTACCATCTGCCGAACGGCGTCATGGCGGCCCCGATCAGCTACAGCGTGAATGGCGAGCAATATATCGCGGTCGTCGGCGGATCGCGCGCCCAGCAGTTCAGCAGCACCGCTTATGCGCCGCATCCGGGCGGCGTCGTCGCCTTCAAGCTGGGCGGCAAGGCAAGGCTCCCGGCCGATCCCGATCCCGCGCCGCCGCTCAACCCGTCGGCGACGAAATGGCCCGCCGCGCGGATCGCCGACGGCGGCGCGCTCTACCTGCGGCATTGCGGCCGCTGCCATTTGCCCACCGGAATGTCCCCGAACGTCATCCCCGATCTTCGCCGTTCGGCGATATTGCACGATCGCGAAACATGGAAAGCGGTGGTGATGGACGGCTTGTTGAAAGGCAATGGCATGATCGGCTGGAGAAAATATCTCTCCGCTGACCAGGCGGAGAATATCAGGATCTACCTCGATTCAGAGGCGCAGAAGGCCAGCGGTCCGATGGGCGCAGCGAAGGCGGGGCACGCGACCGGGCCAGAGCAGTAAACGCTGTATAGCATCGCGGCGCATCATCGCGCCGCCGCGGAGCGCGCGGGCCGGGGCGATCGGTGTGAAGCCAAACCGATCGCCCGCGGCAGCGTCAGCCGACCGGCTCCTTCGAGATGTTGATGACCGACGTCTGCGAGAATTCGAGCATGCCGTCCGTCGACAGCTCCATTCCCAGCCCCGACTGCTTGGCGCCGCCGAAGGGGATATGGGGACCGAAATCGAGATGCTCGTTCACCCAGACCATGCCGCTGTCGATCTGGCGCGCGATCGCATAGGCCCGCTCGCGATCGGCAGACCATACCGACCCGCCAAGGCCGTAATCGGAGCTGTTGGTCCGGCGCACAGCATCGTCGACATCATCGAACTTGATGACGGGAAGGATCGGCGCGAACTGTTCCTGATCGACCAGCATCGCGCCATCGGCAATGTCGCGGACGATGGTGGGCCGGATGAAATAGCCTTCGCCATCCGCCACGTCGCCGCCGGCAATGACATTGCCTTCGCGCCGCGCGCTTTCGAGGAAGGTCTTGGCCTTTTCATATTGCGCGGCGTTCTGGACGGGTCCGATCTGGGTGCCCTGCTCCAGCCCGTCTCCGACGATCGCCTCGTCGGCGAGCCGCGCCAGCTCTTCGCAAAGATCGTCGTAAATGCTGCTGTGCGCATAGACGCGCTTGACGGCGATGCACACCTGTCCTGCGTTCATGAACGCCTTGGAGAAGATCTTGGGCGCGACGGTGGCGACGTCGACATCGTCGAGCACGATGCTGGCATCGTTTCCGCCCAGTTCGAGCGAGATGCGCTTGAGGCTCGATGCCGCCGCCGCCATCACCTTCTTGCCGGTCGCGCTCGACCCGGTGAACGAGATCTTGGCGACATCGGGATGATCGGTCAGCGCCGGTCCGAGATCGTTGAGATCGGTCACGACGTTGAACACCCCGGCGGGGAAGATATCCTTCGCCAGTTCCCCCAGCATCAGCGAGGTGACCGGCGTGGTCGGCGCCGGCTTCAGGATGAAGCTGTTGCCGACCAGCAGCGCCGCGGGGAATTTGAACGCGGCGAGGAGAACGGGGAAGTTCCAGGGCATGATCGCGCAGACGACGCCGAGCGGCTTGCGGTGGATTTCGACGCGGCGGACATCGTCATCCTGAACGACCTCCACCGGCAGGTCGATGGTGTTGAAATGGCGGATGAAAGCCTCGGTCGCGGCGATCTCGAAGCTTGCCTCCGGCAGCGGCTTGCCCTGTTCGCGCACCAGCGCGCGGGCCAGCTTGTCGGCGTTCGCGCCGATCGCGTCGGCAAACGCCGCCATGCGGGCCCGGCGGTCTTCGAGCGGCAGCGCGGCCCAGGCCGGCTGCGCGGCCTTGGCGGCGGCTATCGCGCGTTCGGCCTGTCGCACCGAGCCGCGCGGAACGGTGGTGAAGGGGGCGCCGGTTGCCGGGTCGATCACCTCCATCGTGGAATCGCCATCCACGAGTTCACCGCCGATAAGAAGTTTGAGATTGTCCAACATGGCCGGGTCATCCTCTTCGAATGCGCTGCAGGCGCGTTTATGATGTCTTGCTAGACTTGGGTCGCGGTCGCGATCAGCGCGGTTGCGCCGAGCAGCAGGCCGATCTTCGCCACCGATGCGGACTCGTGGTACACGGTGATGCCGATGACGAGCACGACCAGCTGAAGCGTGACGGTGATGATCGGCGTCAGCATGCTGAGCTCCACCCCGTTGTTCACCAGACGGGCGAACACCGCGAAGCTGGATATGAACGCCACCACGCAGCCGATCGTCGGCAGGACCGCGGTGAAGCCGCGCGTCGCCGGGATGAGCGACAGGCCGATCGCCTGACCGACGATCGTGAAAAGGAAGGCGCCGATAACGGGAAGCGAAAGCGCAGACATGTCCTGGTCCTCCTGTCGTTCAGTTGAGTATCGTCTGGTCGCGGAAGTCGAGATATGTGGTGCCTTCCATGACGAAGGCGTCGAGCGGGGCTGATTGCTCCAGCGCAGCCAGTTTTTCGACGATGTGATATTGCGTCGGCATGTCCTGCCACGTCGGAACGTTGAAGCTGATATGGCCGGTGCCCACCCGGACGGCGGGCGCCGGTTGCGGGTCGGCCAGGTTCGCCGCACCGGGCACCGGGGACAGCGTGAGATAATCGGCATCGGCGGTCTCCCACTGCCCGCTGCGCGGGATATATTTGTGCGCGATGATCCCCGACCCCACGCTCGCACCGATGTCCGCGACCAGTGCGGGGGCGGCCGGCGCGTCGCAGGCGAGCTTCATCTCCGCAAAGGTGAATCCTTCCCAGCTGGCGCGGATGTGCGTCTCGCCGTTGAGGTGGCGAGGATCGGGCAACTGCGCATAAAGCTTGGGGTGGCCGAGCTGCTCACGTCCGGTGATGATCGGATCGCCCATATTCTCCCACATCACGGCGGTGAAGACGCCATCGATGGCCTCGCCCCCCGTACCGGCATGGCGCACCGGGATCATCAGCGACAGGATGTTGTAACCCCGTCCCGCGAGCCAGGGGATGTCCCGCAGGCAGAAGAAATGAAATTGCGCCATCGGGTCGCCGCGCAGCACGAGACCCTTCGGAAGCAACGCGCTCAACTGGTCGTGGCGGCCGAGAACGCGCACGACGTAACGGCTGAACCTGATCGGACCGGGGCGATAGTCCGCATGGGGTGGCGCTTGGCGCGGTCCGGCGGCGACGCCGAAACTTGTCGGCATGATGCGTATCGTCGGGCTAGGTGCGGTCATGATGATGTCGTCCAGTCACGTGGTTGGCCCGCGCCGTCCCCGCCGAACGGCGGCATCGCGCGGGCTGGATGTCTCTCAGCCATAGGAATGGGTGGGGGCGCCCAGATGGGTGGGGCCGACCGTGCGGGCATATTTTTCGCCCACGCCGCCATTCCAAAATCTGGACGGCGGCAGAACCGCGCGGCGGCGCGCGATTTCCTCGTCCGATATCTTGAAGTCGATCGTCCCGCGCTCGGCGTCGATCCGGATCGTGTCACCGTTCTGGACGAGGGCGAGCGGACCGCCGCCATGCGCCTCCGGCGAGACGTGGGCGACGCAGAGTCCGCCGGTTCCTGCTGGCCAGCGCCCGTCGGTGACGAGGGCGACTTCCTTGCCCATGCCGCGCTGGCGGATCGGCATCGGCACGTCCAGCATTTCCCGCATGCCAGGGCTGCCGCGCGGTCCCTCACCGCGGACGATGATGACCTCACCGGCGCTGAAATCCCCCGCCGCGATGCCCTGGCGCGCGGCCGCGTCGCCATCGAACACGCGCGCGGGCCCTTCGAAGACGAGGCTGGGAATGTCGGCGGTCTTCACGATGCAGCCCCCGGGGGCGAGGTTGCCTTGCAGGACGACGATGCCGCTGTCGGGCTGGAAGGGATTGTCGCAGGGCCGCACGATAGTCCCGTCGGGCGCTGCGGCCCCGGCGAGGGCCTCGGCCAGCGGGCGTCCGTCGTTGGTGAGCGTGTGCGGATGTAGCAACCCGCCGTCGAGCAGCGACTTGAAGATCACGGGCAGTCCGCCGACGCGATGCAGATCGATCAATGCGTGCGGGCCGTTGGGTATCAGGCTGGTGATGCGGGGCGTGCGCCGCAGGATCTCCGCCATGTCCTTCAATTCGAACTTCACGCCCGCCTCGTTGGCGATCGCCGGCAGGTGCAGCAGCATGTTCGAAGAACCGCGCGTGGCCGCGACGACGGTGACCGCATTTTCGAGGCTCTCGCGCGTCACCCAGTCGCGCGGGCGGGGACCGCCGTCGAGCAACAGCTTCACTGCGCGTTCGCCGGCTTTGCGCGCCAGCGCCAGCCGCTCCGAAAAAACCGCAGGGATCGTGGCCGTGCCCAGCGCCGAGAATCCCATGATCTCCGCGCAGGTCGCGCCGGTGCTCGCGGTGTTGAGGCCCGGGCAGGTGCCGACCGACACCATCGCGTCTCCGTTCAGCCGCTCGAGCTCTTCCTCGCTGAGCTCGCCGTTGAGCACCTGGTCCATATCGCCGAACACGCGATAGAAGTTGACGTGTTCGCCGTTTTGCCAGCCGCGAAGCGCGGCGCCGCCATGAACATAGACCCCGGGGATGTTGACCCGGGTCATCGCCATCATCATGCCGGGGACGGTCTTGTCGCATGCGCCCAGCGTGACCGCGGCGTCGTAGCGCTGACCTTGCAGGACGAGTTCCACCGAGTCCGCGATCAGTTCGCGTGAGATCAGGCTGAATTGCGGCCCATGCTCGTGCACCATCGTCCAGACGTCGGATATCGATACGGTCGAGAATTCGCGCGCCGTTCCGCCCGCCACCTCGACGCCAACCTTCGCCGCCGCGGCTTGCGGGGCAAGCGACATCACGCAGGGGCTGACCTCCGCATGGGTATGAACGACGCCGACAAAGGGTTTGGCGATAGCCTCGTCATCAAGGCCGGTCGCCCGCAGATGCATGCGATTTGCGACACGCATCGGGCCCTCGACGGTGGCTCTGGAGCGCCAGGCCGGGTCGGTCATCATTATCTCCTAGAGACGCTCGTCGCCGCCGCCGCCAAGCGCGGCCGCGATGAAATCGAGAAGTTGGTCGAGCTGTCCCGGGGCGGTCAGCGAATGGCCGCCCGCAAAGCTGTGCAGGCATTTGTCGGCAGAGCCGATGGCATCGAACAGGGCGCGCTGGCCCGATGTCGAGAAAATCTCGTCGTCCAGCTTGATCTGGAACAGGACCGGCGTGCGCATCCGGCGCGCGCCATCGAGCAGGTCGCTTTCCTGGCCCCAGTCGGTGCCCCACATGCCGAGCGCCGCCGCCTTGAGGCGGTCGTCCGCGGCGCAGAGCGGAATGCCATAGGCCGTGCCCATCGACATGCCGAACCATGCGATGCGATCCGCGTCCGCCCAGCCATGCTGCAGCACGGCATCCAGCGCGATCCGCCAGTCCGATACATATCCATCGATACCGGGCGCGGTCCGCCAGTGACGCTCGAAGATGCCGAGCATTTCCATCAGCTCGGGTTCGTCGTCGCGGCGCTGGCCGTGGATGGGGCCGTCGATGAGCAGGACCGCGCTGTCGATCCGGTCGACGATCGTCCTGGCCAGTTCATCGGTGCGCTCATGACGCTTGTGGAACGGGCCCCCATGCTGAAGCAGCGTGAGCGGCGTGCGATCACCGCGTGGGGCACGGGCGTTCCAGAAGCTGGCGGGTATCGCGCCGCCGGGATGCCGTATGACGAAGTCGAAACACGGGGCTGACGTGTCGCCGTCCAGATCGATGTGGATGCGCATCTCGGGATCTCGCTCGAAACGGGAGGCCATCAGTCGGCCGTCATGCCGCCGTCGATGACGATTTCGGCGCCGGTGATGTGGCGCGCGGCGTCCGACGCGAGGAAGCACACGGTCTCGGCAATTTCCTCGGCAGAGGCCGGTACGCCGATCGGAACCATCGCCGCGGCGACCTCGTGCACGTCGAGCGTCCCCGAAGCACCGGCCGAACCGGCCAGCATGCTCGCCTCCTTGGCGTCGTGCTTGTGCCAGGCCGGCGTGTCGACGACGCCCGGGTGAACCGAATTGACGCGAACCTGGTTGCGCAGATCGGCGCATTCGAGCGCGATCGCCTTGGTCATCATGCGGACGGCGCCCTTGGCCCCGCAATAGGCGGCCATGCGGGCCTTGCCCTTCAATCCCATGATCGAGGAGATGTTGATCACGGCGCCGCCGCCCGAAGCCGCGATCCTGGGAATACCATGTTTCATGCCCAGGAAGGCGCCTTCGACATTGATCGCCATGACAAAGCGGAGATCGTCGAGCGGCATGGAAAAGCTGTCCGCCAGGATCGACTTGCCCGCGCAGTTGACCACGATGGTCAGCGCATCTTCGTGCGCGTCGCACAGGCCGAAAGCGGCTTCCCAGTCGGCTTCGATCCGGACGTCGAGGGTGACCGCGCTGGCTCGGCCGCCGGCCTGCGCGATCAGTTCGACCGTACGATCGGCCCCGGCACGATCGAAATCGGTGACCCACACATGTGCGCCGCGCGCCGCGAGGGCGAGGCTGGTCGCCCGGCCGATCCCGCTTCCGGCCCCAGTGACCAGTGCCGCTTTTCCATCGAACCGTGACATGCCTTCTCCTGTTGATCGATCTTCCGGGAGCGCAGCGCCCAGCGCGGCCGCCTGCACATCGTCCTGCTCACCGATCGCGAACCCTTGGTCCGCATTGTCGGCACCGAGATTAGGTCGACGCAACCAGTCGGACTAGCGCGATAAAAATTATACTATCCATAGGCCTTGGCCTATGGATTAATCCGTAACAACAAGGGGAGCCTGCCTATGAATCTCCGCAGCCTGCGCTATTTTCTGAAGGTCGCCGAATATGGCAGCATCACCCGCGCGGCCGTGGGCCTTCACATCACCCAACCGTCGCTGACGCAGCATCTGCGGCATCTGGAGGAGCATTTCGGCCTGCCGCTGTTCATGCGCCACGGACGCGGTGTCATCCTGACCGAAGCGGGCAAGACGCTTCGCCTGAAGGCGGAGATTCTTCTCGACGAAGTCGACGGCCTGAAGAGCCAGCTCGAGACCAGCCAGTCCCGGCCGCATGGGACATTGTCGGTAGGCATGCCGATTTCCTGGTCCGAACTCGTGACGAATCCGGTCATCGAACGATTTCGCCGCGAATTTCCCGACGTTCACGTCAAGCTCGCGATCAACGCCAGCGAAGCGCTGGCCGATGCCATGAACGCGAACGAACTCCAGCTGGCCGTACTCGTGGAGACCGACGAGCAGGACAGCTTCTGGTCGCACCCACTGGTGGAGGACGATCTCTTCTTCTTGGGGCCTGCCGGTTCGCAGCTCCAGGCACTCGGGCCCGTCACGCTGCGGGATGTGGCCAGCTATCCCATGATCCTGCCGCTCAACCTGACGATGGTCATGCGGCGCATAGACCGGGTACTGGTATCGGCAGGGGGGACGCTGAATACGGTGATCGAAACGCCGTCGACCAACATCCTCCCGCTCGTGGCGCGCGGCCTGGGCTATACGATCCTGTCCGCCTGCGCCTTGCCCCCGGCCGGAGCGGACGGGGCTTTCGAGGCGATACCGATAACCGACGCCTCGATGACCTGGTCGATCGCGACACCGAAGAACCGGCCCAAGACCGCGGCGGTTTCCGCCTATGAGCGGTTCCTGACCGAGCAGGTAGCCGAAGTCGTATCGTCGGGCCGCTGGCGAACCGCCCGGATGAAGGTCCGTTCCGACAACAAGGCCGCCGCCGGGGACGCCGACGGCGTCGCCAAGTTGAGGCTGTGATGCCGGGCTGCGGTGGCGGGGCCCGTCACGCTGCCGCGAAAGGCTTTCGAAGACCGGCCTGTTCGAGGAGCGGCAGCACATCGCGGTTGAACCGCTGCGCGCCATCGACAAAATCGATCCAGGTCAGCAGCACGCCGTCCAGCCCCGCATCCGACAACATGGTCAGCCGTTCGGCGATGCGCCCGGCGGTGCCAACCAGCGGGAAGCCGCCGAAACCCGCGGCGTAGCGGGTGCGTACCGCCTCCCATTTTTCGCGGGGCATGTCCTTCACCTCGGGAACCGACAGCGCGATCAGGCCATCGATACTCTCGCGATCCTGGTGCCGGACCGCATAATAGTCGACGAAATCGTCCGCTTCGCGCTGCGTGTCGCGCTGGACGACATAGCTATGCGCCCAGACCTGGACATCGCGGCCGAACTGCTCGCGCGCCATGTTCTTGTACTTCTCGATCTCGGCGCGGATGCTTTCGGGCGCCTCCGAATGAATACCGATGAAGCACAGATCGGCATGCTCGCAGGCGAAACGCCGGCCGCGGTCCGAATGCCCGGCGTTCATGATCGGCGGGTGCGGCCGCTGGACCGGCTTCGGATTCGAGATCGCCTGCACGACATCGAAGAAGTCGCCATGATGGTCGAACTCTTCGGTCGATCGCCATAGCCGCTTCAGGATATCCAGCCATTCTGCGAGATAATCGTAACGCTGGTCGTGCTCGCGCAGCGGCGCGCCGAACATCTCCAGCTCGGGGCGGTTCCATCCTCCGACGACGTTGAGCGCGAGCCGGCCGTTGGAAATGATGTCGATCGTCGCGGTCTGCTTGGCGACCACGATCGGATGGATGGTCGGCGCGTGCGACGTGACGAACACGCCCACCTGGCGAGTCGCCTGTGCAATGGCGGCCGCCCATGTGAAGGGATCGAGCACCTCGCCCGAGACGTGATTGGGCTTGGCCTTGATATAGCCCTTCCAGCGGGCATAGGGCACGACCGCTTCATATCCGGCGCGGTCGACTTCGCGCGCGACCTCGAGCGCGAGGGGCCATGTCAGCTGATTGGCTTCGGGCGCGAGCGAGTGGGTGGCCCCGCGGCCATTGGTGCAAAATGTTCCGAGCTTGAGCTTGTTGTCGTTGAACACGGGATTGGTGCTCATGGGGCTCCCCTCTCCTGAAGCTGGGCGGTGATGCCGGCAAACGGCCGGGAGCTGACGATCAGCTTTCCTCGACTTTCCAGGCATCGCCGTGGCGCCGCACATATACGCCGGACGACCCGGCGAAATGCGCGACCAGCATCATCGCATCATTGTCGCAGGCATGGGCCAGCATGGCCCGGCGGGTGGCGATGGCGCGTTCCTCGTCCCAGCAGAAATTGCTGCAGACGTGTGGCAGTGCGGCCTGCAGGGGATGATGGATCACGTCGCCGCTGATGATCGCCTCTGCGCCCTCGGATGATATGAAGATCGAGCAATGGCCGGGCGTATGCCCCGGCGTGGGCTTGAGCCGGACGCCTTCGACGATCATATGATCGGGTTCGACCAGTTCGGCGAGGCCGGCGTCGAGGATCGGCTGCACCGAATCCTCGAAGATCGCCTTCGCCTCCTCCGCCATATCGGCGGCCGCATAGGCAACTTCTTCGCGGGCGAACAGATATCGCGCGTTCGGGAAGGTCGGCACCCAGCGGCCGTCGACGAGCATCGTGTTCCACCCGCAATGATCGACGTGCAGATGCGTGCACAGCACGAAATCGATGCTCTCGCGCGGAAAGCCCGCTCGCTCCAGCCGCGCCAGAAAGGGATTGTCGAGCCGGTCGAGAAGCGGATGGCCGCGCGGCTTGTCGTTGCCGATGCAGGGGTCGACCATGATCCGCTTGCCGCCGGCTTCGATGATGAAGGCCTGGAAATGCAGGATGATGTCGCCATCCTCCGTGGCGAAGGAAGGGCATAGCCAATCGCGATGCTCGAGGATCTCGCGCCGCGTCGCCTGAATGAACATGGCCGGGTCGAATGGCGTCGGCGGCAGTTCGAGCACCCGGGTCACGCGGACGTTGCCGAAGGCCCAGCGCCGGAACGTCTCCAATATGGTCGAACTTTCCTGCATCGTCCTATCCTAAGCAGTCTCGTGAGGCATCGCGTCCCGCCGATGGCGAAAAGCTGCACCGGGATGATCAGCGGGAAGGCGCGCGGCGCCTTCGGGAAACATCTTCTCGCGCATCGTGCCGGGCGCATAGCCGGTCTTGTAGCGGCCGCGCGTCTGCAACTCGGGCACGACGAGATCGATGAAGGATTGCAACCCCGCGGGTTCGGCGGTGCGGACAAGATTGAAGCCGTCGAGGCCGGTATCGTCGATCCACGAGATCATCGCGTCGCAGACCTGCCCGGGCGATCCGACGATGAACGGCTCGCGCCCCGGCACGTCTTCGAAGGCGGCGATATCCCGCACCCGGACCTTGCGGCCGCCATTGTAGCGCGTCATCGCCTCGACCGCCGACTGCATCGCATTGCTTTCGATATATTCGATCGGATCATCGGGATCATAGCGCGACAGATCGATGCCCAGGAAGGAGGACATCATGGCAAGATTGCCTTCCACGCTGCTGTAGTCCGCATATTGGCGCTTCAGGTCGAGCGCCTCCGCCTCGGTCGGCGCGACGATCACGGTCACCGCGTTGAAGACCTTTATGCTGTCGGCGGTGCGGCCGGCTTCCTGGGCTGCCCTGCGGTAGCTGTCGACGATCCGTCTGGCGCTCGCCTTGTCATTCGCCGCTGTGAAGGCCGCCTCGGCGTGCCGCCCGGCAAAGACGGTGCCTCGTCCCGACGACCCCGCCGCATAGATGAAGGGAGTCCGCTGCGGTGACGGCTCGCAGGCGTGATAGCCTTCGCAGCGATACTGGCCGTCGTGGACGATCTTCCGGACGCGGGCGGGATCAGTGAAGATGCGCGCAGCCTTGTCGCGCACCGCGGCGTCATCGTCCCAGCTCTGTTCCCAGAGCTTGTAGACGAGGTCCATATAGTCGTCGGCCAGATCGTAGCGCTTGTCGTGCGGCACAGGCTCGACACCCATCGCGCGCGCAGCTGACGCGAGGATGCCGGTCACGACGTTCCAACTGAGCCGTCCGCCGGTAAGCTGATCGAGCGTCGAGAGGCGGCGCGCGAGCAGATAGGGCGGTTCGTACGTCGTGTTGGCCGTTACGCCGAAGCAAAGATGGCGGGTCGCGGCGGCCATCGCCGGGATGAGCATCATCGGATCGTTCGACGGGAACATTCCACCTGCGCGCATCACCGCGTCGGGCTTGCCCTGATAGACGTCGTTGACGCTAAGCGTATCGGCAAGGAAGATGCCGTCGATAAGGCCGCGCTCGGCGGTCCGCGCCAGTTCGATCCAGAAGTCCAGCTGGTTATAGCGTTCGCCCTGGGCCTTGGGATGCGCCCAGAGCCCGGTCCAGGCTTGGGCAGGGGAAGCCATGTAAAAGGCGTTTACGAGGATTTGCTTGCTCATCGATGACTCCATCGTGCGGCATGGCGCCATGAGCACAAGGTTTGCGGGCGCCGGAAAAACATCCTGGCGCCCGCTCGTCGATCAGAACTTGAACGATACCGTAGCGCCATAGGTGCGCGGCGCGGCAGCACCCGACTGGAAGCCTGCGGTGCCGGCCGGTCCGACCGATTCCTGGGTGACCGAATAATATTTCACATTGCCCAGGTTCTTGCCCCACACGCCCACCGTCAGCCATTCGAGCGAGGCCGGGGTGAAGTTGAGCGAGGCGTTCACCAGCGTCACCGCCTTCTCGAACACGAAATTATCCGGGTTCCAGGCGAAGCGGCCGGTGTAGGACAGGCTGACGTCGCCCACCCATTCGCCAATGCTGCTGTCCATCTTGTAATTGGCGCCGGCATTGAAGCTCCACTTTGCGACGTTCGGCAGGCGGTTCCCGCTCGCGCCATCGGCGGGCACGGGGCAGGGGCCGCCGCTCTGCGCAGTCGACGGCCCCGTGATCGAGGTGCCGTTGAGACAATAGAAGGGCGCATTGATGTAGCGGACATATTTGCCATCGAGATAGGTCGCCGCGCCCCGCAGGGTGAGCCCGCGCGTGGGAACCGCTTCGATCCCGATCTCGCCGCCCTTGATCCGTGCCTTTTGCGCATTGGTCAGGATGATGCCGGGGATCAGGCCCTGGACGTCGACGGCGAGCACCTGCGGATTCTTGATGTCGTTCCAGAACAGGGCACCGTTGAGGCGCACGCGGCGATCGAACAGCTCGGTCTTCAGGCCCACTTCATAGGAGTCGATGACCTCGGGAAGCGCGGGAGGCGCATCCAGCGGGAAGGTTTTGAAGGCTCCCGACTTGTAGCCCCGGCTGATCGACGCATAACCCATCACGTCGTCGCTGAAGTGATGATCGATGGCGCCTTTCCAGGTCAGTTTCTTGAACTGCTTGGTGTCGCGATAGGTGGGTGACGTCCCCTTCAGATCATCGATATTGTAGCGCAATCCGAGCGTCAGGTTGGTGTTCTCGAGGATCGGCGCCGTCGCCTGGCCGAAGGCCGAATAGCTGTCGATGATCTGCTTCGACCGGATCTCGATCCGGGCAGCGCCGAAGGCGTCGCCATATAAGGTGATCGGATTATATTTCACCATGCTGTGCAGATAATAGGCGCCCAGGATCCATTCGATGCGGCTGCCGCGCGTCGACTTGAGCTGGAATTCCTGGGTAAGCTGCTTATCTGCGCTCTTCAGGTCGCCGTTGAGCAGATTCTGCGAGGTGATGTCCGCGTCGAGACGGATCAGCTCCTTCGAGTTGCGGAAACCGGTGATCGAGACCAGATCGGCGAAACCGAGCCCCTGATCGATGCGGAGCGATCCGCCATAGCCTTCCGCGCGCGCGAATTGCGGCAGGTCGTTGCGCGTGTCGTAGAAGTGATCACCCGGCACGTCGGCGAGCGATGGCAGGCGCACCGGCGGGTTCGGATAGCCAGGGGCGACGATGGCGGCGGACGACGCATATGTCCCGCTATGCCGGTCGTTGACCATGCCGATATCGCCCTTGCTATAGGCATAGAAGCCGACGAGCTTCACCCGGGTGTCGTCGCCGGGTTCCCAGAGCAGCTTGGAGCGGATCGTCGCGAACTTCTCCGTGAAGATGTCGCGGCCCGTCGCCAGGCTCTTGCCCCAGCCGTCACGTTGATCGGTGCCGGCTGCCGAGATATTCCAGGACAGGGTGTCGGTGAGCGGGGTGGAAGCGTAGAACTGGCCGCTCCACCGTTGATAGTTCGCATAGCCGAGCGTCGCATTCACTTCGGTCCGCTGGCCGGGATCCTTGGTGAACATCTGGATCGCGCCGCCTGACGAGTTGCGTCCGAACAGCGTGCCCTGCGGCCCCTTGAGGACTTCCACCCGCTCCACGCTGTTGATCGCGAGATAGGCGGTCGAGAGACGCGTATAATAGAGATCGTCGATATAGACCGGCACGCTCGACTCGTTGCCGAGATTGCCGCCGGCCGCGTTGCCGATGCCGCGCAGGAAGGGGAGATAGACGCCGACCACCTGCGGAATATTCAGCGACGGATCGACCATCGTGAGTTCCTTGACGGTGGAGACGCCACTCGCCTGCAGCGCGGGGCCGCCATAGGCCGTGATCGACACGGGAACGTCCTGGAGCTTCTGCTCGCGGCGCTGCGCGGTCACAACGATGTCCTGCAACTGTTCGTCGGCCGGGGCGCTGGCCTCGGCCGCCGCGGGGGCGCCGCCGGCCGCGCCCTGCGCCAGGGCGGGGAGCGGTGTGAGGCCTGAGCACAGCAGCAGCGCCAGGCGTATCGGCGCGCCACCGGTGAGGCGTCTCGCTATAGGTTCGCGGTTGTTCATCTTTCCCCTCCCATTCTGCTTTTCTAGCTGATCCATACTGGCGCTGTCGCAGCTTTCGCTGCGCCGGCGCCGTGCTCGCGGCGACTGCTCGAGGCACTGGAGCGTTCGGCCGCTGTTGCGGGGCGGAGAATTAATCCTGTGGGAACCGCAGGACTAGGGCGTTAAAATTTATACGATCTATAGGCAATTTCCTATGCCTATCGCCTATATGGTCTGAAGGACCCGGCAGCGGTCGGCGGAGGGTCCAGAGCGGGTTGCCGCGCCGATCGATACCGATAGAAGTCAGCATATGACTGACAACTCCTTTCGGAACCCCACCGCGCATGACGTCGCGCGTCTTGCCGGCGTTTCGCAGTCTGCCGTGTCCCGCGCCTTTACCGAGGGCGCCAGCATCTCCGCCGAGAAGCGCCGGCGGATCATCGCCGCCGCCGACCAGCTCGGCTACCGCCCCAACATTCTCGCCCGATCGCTGATCAAGGGCAGCTCCAAAGTCGTCGGAGTCGTATTCGGGCAGTTCGAAAACCCCTTTTTCGCGCAAGCGCTGGAATGCTTCTCGGACAGCTTCGCGAGACGAGGCCTGCGCATGTTGCTGTTCACGGCGCAGACCAATGCGACCGTCGATGAACAGGTCGCCGAGCTGCTGAGCTATCAGGTCAGTGCGGTGATCCTAATGGCCGTCAATCTTTCCTCCAAGCTGGCCGCGGAATGCGCGCGGTCCAATATCCCCGTGGTGATGTTCAATCGCACCACCGAGGGGGATCACGCCGCCTTTGCGGTCACGGGCGACAATCGGGCCGGTGCGGCTGCGATCGCCACGCATTTCGCCGCGACCGGGCGGCGGCGGATCGCTTTCATGGCCGGTTACGAGGACAGTTCGACCAGCCGTCAGCGCGAGGCCGCCTTTCTGGCGGCGCTCGTACGGGCCGGACTCCCCGCGCCGCGCCGAGTCGCGGGCAATTACAGCAGGGAAGGCGCAATCGCCGCGACGCGCGAGCTGTTCGCTTCGCCGTCCGACCGGCCCGACGCCGTCTTCTGCGCCAACGACATGATGGCCATCGCGACGATCGAAACCCTGCGGAGCGAGTTCGGAATCGAGCCGGGAACAAGCTGCTCGGTGGCCGGGTTCGACGATATTCCGATGGCCGGCTGGCCCAGCTTTTCGCTGACGACCTATTCCCAGCCTGTCGAGAAAATGGTCGCCCACGCCGTTGCCTTCATCACCGGCGAAGATGGCGGGCGGGCCAGTGTGATCGTCCCGGGAAAACTGATTCTGCGCGACTCGGCTTGACCTTCCTTTCGATCGGGCTATGTTTTGCATACGTATGCAAGGAGTCAGATATGGCAGTCTATCTAAAGCGTGGCGCAACGGCTGAGGCAAAGGCCGATCGTGATCGCTCGGTACGGGATACGGTCGAGGGCATCCTTGCCGACATCGAGGCCCGCGGCGATGTCGCGGTGCGCGAGCTTTCGATCAGGTTCGACAAATGGGACCGGGAATCCTACCGCCTGACCCCATCCGAAATCCAGGATTGCATGGATCAGCTGAGCGGGCAGGACCTCAAGGATATCGAGTTCGCGCAGACGCAGGTGCGGAATTTCGCCCAAATCCAGCGTGACAGCATGAAGGACGTCGAGGTCGAGACGCTGCCCGGCGTCGTGCTGGGTCATCGCAACATTCCGCTGAACGCGGCAGGTTGCTACGTGCCCGGCGGCAAATACCCGCTGCTCGCGTCGGCGCATATGAGCGTGATCACCGCGAAGGTGGCGGGCGTGCCGCGGGTGGCGACGTGCGCGCCGCCGTTCAACGGCAAGCCGGCACCCGCGATCGTCGCGGCTCAGGCCATGGCTGGCGCTGACGAGATATATTGCCTGGGTGGCATTCAGGCGGTCGCGGCGATGGGCATCGGCACGCCGTCGATCGCGCCGGTCGACATCCTCGTCGGGCCCGGCAACGCGTTCGTCGCCGAGGCCAAGCGCCAGCTTTTCGGCCGGGTCGGCATCGACCTGTTCGCAGGGCCGACCGAGACGCTGGTGATCGCCGACGAGATCGGCTGCGACGGCGAACTCGCCGCGACGGACCTGCTCGGCCAGGCCGAGCATGGCCCCGACAGTCCTGCCGTGCTCCTGACGACCTCGGAAAAGCTGGCGCGGGATACGATGGCGGAGATCGAGCGGCTGCTCGAAATCCTTCCCACCGCCGAGCATGCCCGCAAGGCATGGCACAGCTATGGAGAGGTGATCGTTGCGGAAAATGACGAGGAAATGCTCCGGATCGCCGATGAGATCGCGTCGGAGCATGTCCAGGTAATGACCCGCGATCCCGGCTATTTCCTCGAGAATATGACGAATTATGGCGCGTTGTTCCTCGGTAGCCGGACGAACGTCAGCTATGGCGACAAGGTGATCGGCACCAACCACACCCTGCCGACGAAGAAGGCGGCGCGCTACACGGGCGGTCTCTGGGTGGGTAAGTTCCTGAAGACCTGCACCTATCAGCGTATCCTGACCGATGAGGCGTCGGCGATGATCGGCGAATATTGCAGCCGCCTTTGCGCGCTCGAAGGCTTCGCCGGCCACGGCGAGCAGGCCAATATCCGTGTCCGCCGGTACGGCCATCGCGACGTCCCCTATGCGGGCCGGGCCGAGCCTCTGGTCGCGGCCGAATGATATGATCCTGCCCACGACACCCAGCTTCCGCCTCGATGGCCGTCGCGCACTGGTGACCGGGGCGGGGCGCGGCATCGGCCTTGCGCTCGCCGCTGCGCTTGCGGAGGCGGGCGCGACCGTGACGCTTGCGGCGCGCACCGCCGCCGAGATCGAAGCGGGGGCGGTCGCGATCCGCGATGCCGGGGGCCAGGCGGAAGCCGTCTGCCTCGACGTTTCGGATCTGGCGGCGGTCGATGCCTTCTTCGCCGGCCGGCCCGCCTTTCACATATTGGTCAATAATGCGGGCACCAACCGGCCGAAGGCGATGTGGGACGTTACCCCAGCCGATTTCGACGCGGTCCTCGACCTCAACATCAGGTCTGCCTTCTTCGTTGCGCAAGGCTGCGCGAAACGGATGATCGCTGAAGGTCAAGAGGGGAGCCTGATCCACATCGGCAGTCAGATGGGGCATGTGGGCGGGCCGAACCGTTCGCTCTATTGTGCTTCCAAATGGGCGATCGAGGGTATGAACAAAAGCTTCGCGCTTGATCTGGCGCCGCACGGGATCCGGTCCAACACGATTGCCCCGACCTTCATCGAGACGCCGATGACGAAGCCCTTCTTCGAGAACGAAGCCTTCCGCGAAAGCGTGCTCGCCAAAATCAAGCTCGGCCGGATCGGAAGGGTCGAGGACATCATGGGCGCGGCGCTCTTCCTGGCGTCCGATGCGAGCGCGCTGGTGACCGGCACAAGCATCGTCGTCGACGGCGGATGGACCGCCGAGTAGCAACGCCCCATCCTATCCGGCCCGCGCGCGTGGCGCGCGGGCCGGCCGCCGCAGCTTGCAGGGCATGGCGGCCACGCGCCGTTCGCGGCCCCGCCGCCCACCGTGCGGCCCCGGCCCCCTGCACGTTCTGCGCCGCTCCGCCCGGCGCGTCGCACGGGCATTTTGTTTGCCGGAAACTATCGCGGTCTCTGTGGGGCGCGGCCGGGCGCTGGTGACCGCCCGACGATGCCCGGCTCCCGTCATCGATCGCCCGCGCAAGATGGGGGTGATGCTGGACTGAGATTAGAGCGCCGGAGCCATCCCGGATAAACATAGGGCGACAAACCGGCATCAAGCCGCGGAATAAGGGGAGGAGTGGTAGATGAGCTATTCTAACAACATGCCGTTGCAAGGTCGCGCCGCGCGGAAGGTGACCGCCTGGATGTGCGGGATTGCGTTGGGGGCGATCGCCTCCCCGCAGGTTCATGCGCAGGCGTCGGCTCCGCAGCCGGCGGCCGACGAGCAGGGTATCGGCGACATCATCGTCACCGCCCAGAAGCGTTCGGAATCGGTGCAGAAGACCCCGTTGGCGATCACCGCCCTTGGCGGGGAGACGCTGCGGACCGCGGGCATCTCGACCATTTCGGCCGTCGTCCAGAGCGTGCCGAGCCTCCAGCTTGGCCAATTCTATGGCGTCGCCAATGTGACGCTGCGCGGCGTCACGCTGAGCGCGATCAATGCGGGCACCGAAAGCCCGGTCGCATTCCATGTCGACGGCGTCTATTATGGTCGCCCCGCCGCAGTGCTCAGCAGCTTCTTCGATGTCCAGCGCGTCGAGGTCCTGCGCGGTGCACAGGGTACGCTGTACGGCCGGAACGCGAGCGGCGGTTCGATCAACATCATCACTGCCGATCCCACCGCGAATCTTTCGGGCTTCGCTCAGGCGACCTACGGAAATTATAATCACCTGAATCTCGAATCCGCCGTGAGCGGTCCGCTCTCCGAAAAGGTGCAGGTCCGCCTCGCCGGGCGCTGGGATCATCGCGACGGCTATGGCATCAACGAGGCGACTGGCCGCGATATCGATGACAATAACGAACGGGCGATCCGCGGCAAAATCAAGATCCTGCCCACTGAGAACCTGACGGTCCTCCTCGAAGGTGATTATTCCCGCGCCCGCTCCAACGCGGCGATCCATCTGCAGGGTTCGGTGACCGGCGGGCCGATCTTCGGCACGCAGTCCTCGATCTTCGGGACGCCCTTCGTGCCTGGGCTGGCGGCAAGCAAGCTGCGCAATGTTTCACAGGACGTGGATCCGTCCTTGCGCACGCGCTTCTGGGGTTTCGGTTCTACGGTCAGTCTGGAACTCGGATCGGTCACGTTGCGGTCGATCAGCGGCTACCGCCGTTCCCAATCGGTATCGGTGGGCGACATCGATCTGACGAGCGCGCCGCTTGTCTCGCCCTTTGGCATCTCCGACGATGCCAATCAGTTCAGCCAGGAACTGCAGCTTGTTGGCCAGGATGATCATGCCAACTGGATCATCGGCGGCTATTATTTCCACGAAAAGGACGATGGCCGGGAGGTCAGCGCGTTCAGCACGGTGTTTGCCGGAGCAGTGCCGGCCACCAATGCGCGGGGCCTATATTCCGGATCGCGGGTGACGACCGATGCCTATGCGATATTCGGCCAATATACGCGAAAGTTCACCGACGAATTGAGCGTGACCGTCGGAGGGCGCTACAGCATCGAAACCAAGGGTCTGATCAACCAGAACAATTTCGATCTCGCCACCCCGTTTGATTATTCGAAGCTGTTCGACAAGCCGGCGACGTTCGCAATTCAGTGCGGGAAGGGGCTGCCGACGATCGGTTATGCCGGCACTGGCGTCACGTGCCGGCCGAAGGAGACGTTCAAGGCCTTCACGCCCAAACTGGGCGTCGATTATCAGGTGACCCCGCAGACGCTGCTCTACGCTTCCTACACGCGGGGCTTCAAGAGCGGCACGTTCAACCTGGGCGTCGTGCAGGATGCGGTCCGGCCGGAAAAGCTCGATGACTTCGAACTGGGCGTCAAGAGCACGCTGATGGACGGCCGTCTGCGTGCCAACGTCGCCGGCTTTTATTATAACTACAAGGATGTGCAGGCTTATAACGGCCTGCCCACCCAGACCTATCTGGAAAACGCCGCGACCGCGAAAATCTATGGTGTCGAGACCGAGCTGGTGGCGCGTCCCGTCCCGGAGCTGCAGTTCGACCTGAGCGGCTCATGGCTTCATGCCACCTATGACAATTACAAGGCATATGATCAGCTACGGCCCGGCGGCGACGGCGTGACGCTGGTCCCCAACCTCGGCAGCACCGGTTTTCTGAACGGCTTCGATCTCAAGGGTAACCGCCTGCCGCAGGCACCCCGGATTTCGGGACGGCTGGGCGCGGCCTATACCTTCTCGTCCGATATCGGCGAGTTCACCCTGCGCGGCGAAGCGGCGTACAAGAGCAAGATGTACATCACCCAGTTCAACACCGACCCGGTCGGTGCGGTCCGGGCGCATACGCGCTTCAACGCGTCGCTCAATTACGAGCATAAGGATGGCCACCTCACCGCCAGCATCAATGCGAAGAATCTTGGTAACAAGGTCTTGCTGACCAATGGTTTCGCGGGAACGCCGTTCGTGGGCGGCCTGATCTCGGGTTATCTCGAGGCGCCGCGCACCATCGATTTCACCGTCGGGTACAAATTCTAGGAAGAGGGCGGGAAGGAGCGGTTTTGCAACGATGGGCGGTCATGGCCGCTCCTTCCAGAAACCATTTGTAACCGAACCCGCGAAGACGAATATCTTGACAAACGGAGCAGTGCTCCGTATTGGTCGTGCCAACCGAAGGGGAGGTGTTTTCCCAAGCGGGAGAGCACCGAAAAGCGATCGAGGCGAGGACGCCGGGCCAGGCCGCCAAAGTGCGGCTGATGCCACCGCGTCAACCGGCAGGGCGGGCCGCCCAGGTTAGAATGTGGAGATTAGGATATGTCTGACAATCAGGTGAAGACCCTGGATATCAAGGCCCTCCGCGCCAAATATGACTATGAGCGCGACAAGCGTATTCGTCCGGATGGCGAAGCCCAATATATGGCCCCGGTCGGCAGCCACGAAAGATTCATCACCCATGACCCCTTCGCCGACGGGGTCAAGGACCGTGCTCCCCTCACCGACGAAGTCGAGGTGCTGATCCTGGGCGGCGGGTGGACCGGTTTGCTGGCCTCCGTCCGGTTGGCGGAGCAGGGCGTCGACGACATCCGGATCATCGACGACGGCGCGGACTTCGGCGGGACATGGTACTGGAACCGCTATCCCGGCGCGCAGTGCGACATCGAGAGCTATGTCTATATCCCGCTGCTCGAGGAAACAGGCTACATCCCGAAGGAAAAATACTCCTACGCCCCGGAAATGCACGAGCATGCCCAGCGGATCGCCAGAAAATACGGACTTTACGAGAAAGCCGTGTTCCAGACCCGGGTCGAGAGGATCGACTGGGACGAGACGAGCAAGCGGTGGATCGTCAGCACCAATCGCGGCGACACGATCAAGGCTCGTTTCTTCATCTGCTGCATCGGGCCATTTTCGCGGCTGCGGCTCCCCGACATTCCGGGCTTCGACGAGTTCGAAGGGCACAGCTTCCACACGGGCCGGTGGGATTATGCCTATACCGGCGGCGATCACGGCGGAAACCTCACCAAGCTTTCCGACAAGAAGGTTGCTGTGATCGGGACGGGCGCGACCGCGGTCCAGGCGATTCCCCATGTCGGCAAGTGGGCCGAGCATCTCTATGTCTTCCAGCGGACGCCGTCGTCGATCGACGTGCGGGGCAACAAGCCGACCGACCCGGACTGGATCAAATCGCTCGCACCCGGTTGGAAACAGGCGCGCAGCGACAATTTCGACAGTGTGGTGCGCGGTGAGCCTTTCGAGGTCGACCTGGTCAGCGATGGCTGGACCGAGATCTTCCGCAAGGTGCCGATCGTCCATGTGATCGGCGCCGTCGACCAGGCGGACAAGGACGCCGTGGCCGAGCGCAAGGCCCGGCTCGAATATGCTGACTTCGAAAAAATGAGCGAGATCCGCGCCCGGGTCGATCAGTTCGTTTCCGATCCTGATACCGCCGAAGCGCTGAAACCCTGGTACGCGCAATTCTGCAAGCGGCCTTGCTTCAACGACGACTATCTGCCGACCTTCGCTCGTCCGAACGTAACCCTGGTCGACGTCAGCGGAACGCGTGGCGTCGAGCGGATCACGAAGAAGGGGATCGTCGCCAACGGCCAGGAATATGAAGTCGACTGCATCATCTACGCGACCGGTTACGAGGTGAGCGGCACGTTCCGGCGCAAATATGGCTTCGGCGTGTTTGGCAAGGACGGCCTCGATCTGTTCGATTATTGGGAACAGGGCATGCGGACGTTCCATGGCCATTCCGTCCACAACTTCCCCAATTTCTTCATCGCCGGATGGACGCAGGTCGGCGCTTCGTGGAACTTCTGCGCCGTCGCAGCCGCGATCACGGAGCACGTCGCGCATATCGTCGCCGCGACGCGCAGGATCGGCGACGATGCCGTGATCGAGGCGACGCAAGAAGGCGAAGATGCCTGGGTCAGCACCATCAGGTCTTTCGCCGGGTTCAACGACGCTTTTCTCGAAAGCTGCACCCCCGGCTATTACAACAACGAGGGTAAGTTCAAAGAGACCGTCGCGACCTTCCCCTATGACCAATATGCGCCGGGCCTGAAGGCGTTCCAGGTGATCCTCGGCGACTGGCGGGCGTCCGGGGCTATGGATGGCATGGCCATCACCAACTGAACCGGGCGTGCACCGGAGCGGGAGGCGGGCAGCTTCTCGCGCCGGTGACCGCTGCGCAAGCAACCATGATCTTGGAAGGAACGGCTATGAATACGACCACGAAATTTACCCAGGGCAGCGCCGAGTGGTTTGACATGTTGGGGACCATCCTGTGCGATGCCGTCCGCAACGCCGATCTTCCCCCCGGCCACACCGTGTCGTTCGTCGAGCGCTATATCGATAGCGAGGAACTGGCGCCCGGACTGATCAAGGGTTTCCGGTTCGAAATCAAGAATGGCGAACCGTCCTATCGCCCTGGGGTCGCCCCCGACGAAATGGGCGACGTGACGATCGACCTCACCGTCAAGGCGGCGCGCGAACTCAACCTGCTCTACACTGCGGATCCCCGGTTCCGGGAGCAGTTCGACCATTATATCAGCATCGGCGAAGCGATCTTCCACGGCGACATCGCCGATGTCGGCGAATGGATCCATACGATCCACGATCCGATCGTCGACCGCACCTGCTGATTGCCGGCTGGGGGGCGCGGCCTTCGGACGGGTGGAGCGGGCCGTTGTCCCTCGCGGCGCGAGCCACCAGCCGGCGGTCACTCTGCGGCGCGTTGATCGTAGCGTTATGTTCGGGGGCTGCGCTGGCCCGAAAGGATGCCCGACCCATGCGAATTGATGCCTATCCGCCGCAGGAACCCTTGCCGGAGGTCGCGCGACGGTTCCATGAAACCCTGATGGCGCGCGCCGAAGGGATTGAAGGCGACGAATATTCCTATGGCGCGGATCCGAGCCAGTCGCTGATCGTCTTTCCCTGCGAAAAGCCGGGAGGCCCCGTGCTGTTGTTCATGCACGGGGGAGGGTGGACCAACGGCTATAAGGAGCAAATGGCGTTTCTCGCGCCGCCGCTCAACGCTGCGGGCTTCACCCTGGTCAGCAGCAGTTACAGGCTTGCCCCGAACCATGTCTTCCCGGCCAATTTCGACGATGCCGCCGATGCCGTCGCGAGGACATGGCGCCTCGCGGCGACGCATGGCTATGATCGTGATCGCCTCTTTGTCGGCGGGCATTCGGCGGGCGGCCACCTGGCCGCATTGTTGGCGGTGCGTTCGGATTGGCAGGCACAGCGCGGTATCCCCGGCCAGAGCGTCAAGGGATGCCTGCCGATTTCGGCGACGTTCGACTTTACGCCAGGGTCGGGCTCTTCCGTGCGACCCCGCTTCCTGGGTCCGGAGGGTGTTTTCAACGAAGTGGCCGCGAGCCCGATATTTCAGCTCGGCTCGGGCGCGCCACCCTTTCTCGTCGCCTATGGGGAGGAGGATTTCGCCCATCTGCGGACGCAGGCGGCGAAGTTCGTCATGGTCGCGCGCGCCAAAGGCGTTCCGGTGGATATGCTGGAGATAGCCGGCGCCAACCATGTCGATGCGTTGCTGATGGCCACCCGGGCCGACAAGCCTTGGATGGGCACAGCGACGGCGTGGATGCATGCCGTCGCGCGACGCTCGTGATGCGTCGGGCCGGCTGCCGTGCGATCGTGCCGGCGCCACCTGTCAGGGAGACGGCATGACTATGATATCGCTCGACCAAGCTGAGGCCGTGATCGGGGGAGCGCTGGCGCGTGCGGCGGAATTACGGCTCAAGCCGCTGACCGTAGCGATCCTGGACGCGGGCGGCCATCTCGTCGCGCTTGCCCGCCAGGACGGTAGCTCGAATCTGCGGCCCGCTATCGCCATCGCAAAGGCTTCGGGGGCGCTCGATCTTGGCGTTTCCAGCCGGAAGATCGGCGAAATGGCGGCCGAACGCCCGACCTTCGTCGCTTCATTGTCGGCGATCGCCGCGGCGGGGGTGGTGCCAGCAGCAGGTGGTGTGATCGTCGAGGACGGCCATGGCCGCGTGCTCGGCGCCATCGGCGTCACCGGCGATCTCTCCGACAATGACGAAATCTGCGCCGTGGCAGGCGCCGAAGCCGCCGGGTTGCGAACACTGCCCTGATACGGTTCGACCGCGACATTCACGGCGTGGGTGGTCTTGCCGTACCGTCCCCGGCGTACCTGTTTCGAGCGGTCGCCGATGGCGACGGACCTCCTGCGCCGAAGGGATGGTCCTTTTCAAGTGGCCACCCCGTCCTTTGCTCTGTATCGTCCGGCCGGCTGATGTCGATCGGTGCTCCGTTTTCGGAGTTCCGGCTCGAGCGGCTTGCCGGAACGATACGGAAGAGAAGGCTATGGCATCGAAAGCTCTAGCGCCGCAGCCCGCGATTCGGGCGGATGCCAGGCGGAACCGGGAGATCATACTCCAGGTCGCCCGGACGGCTGTCGCGCAGGACGGAACCGAGGCGTCGTTGCGCAAGATCGCCCGCGATGCCGGGATCGGGCTGGGCACGCTCTATCGCCATTTTCCCACCCGCGACGCGCTGCTCCAGGAAATCCTGCAAAGCAGTTTCGACGAGCTGACGCGGCGGGCCGATATTCTGGCGGGCATGCATGACCCCCTGGAGGCGCTCGAAATCTGGGTGGACGAACTTGTGGCGAGCACCTCGACCCATCAGGGCCTGGCCGCATCGATGGTCGACAAGCTTCGGGAGCCGGCGTCCTCGCTATATGAGGCCTGTGCCTCGTTGCGGAGAGCGGGTGACAGGTTGCTCGGCGCGGCGCAGTCCGCCGATCGCATCCGACCCGATATGGAGGGCGCTGACCTCATGTCGCTTGTGTCGGCAATCGCGTGGCTTACTGATCGCGAGGCTCTGACAGTCGAGCGGCGCAGGCATTTGTTCAATCTGATCATGGATGGCCTGAAGAAATAGGCAAGCCTCCTGCTCAGCCGCTCATGCCAAAGAAACATATCTACGAATATTTCGGGCGTTCGTCTGGCGGAATATTGCGATATTCCCAATCCGTTTCCGAGATGAGGCGCTGCAACCCCTGAAATAGCTGGGATATTCGGAAGAAGCCGGCCGGTGTTGCCGATGCCGCCCAAGCCGGCGGTCTTGAATCCCCGTATGATATTTCAAATCTGTTCCTGTCGGCGCTTTGCGCCGGCGCGGCCGGCTGGATGGCGCGAATGACGGATGAAGGCAGGCGTTGCACTGCAACGCTCGGCCCTCTCCCCGTTCCGCTGTCCATGCCGGCCATGGCCAAACGAACAGCAAAGGGATGAAGATGACCTACGAGATTGTCGGCCGGGACGGACAGGCCGTGGTCGAGGTGCCATGCGATGAGAAGTTCGCGGTTCAGGGCTGGGCGCTGGAATGGGCCGGGCACAATGCTGACACCGACGAGTATATCATCAGGCGCGACCGACGGGATTGGTCGAAGCTATACCGCACGGCCGGTGGACAGTGGTATCTCATGAACGCCTGACGCCTGTTCGCTTCGCTTAGAACATCTCCGCATCGAGCGCGGCCAGTCTGGAACATGCCGCTGGCCGTGCTCGTGACGCCGGATGCGCCCCCGACATATGGGGCATCGCCGCTGCCGCACATGCAATCTGCGGCGCGATGTCCGGCGGGCGCCGCGCGTCCTCGATCCCCCTTATCCGGTTCCGATATCGCGATTTTGCCGATCTCGGATTGAGATTGGCGGACATCCCGGCGGCAAGCGATAAGCCGGGACAAGTTTGGCGCAGGTCGCACTGGCCCGCGGCATCCGGTCTTCGGACCTGTCAGCGCATTCGCCGTAACCAGCTGATTTTGCTGCGAAGTGTTGGGGGCCTGAAGCCGCCCCTGGCTGCGGCGATGTGCCGCTGGCTGACGATGTTGAAAATGGATCGAGAAGAGGAACTAGAATGGACATGGCGAGCATGCCCTCCGAGATGCCGATTATTCCCGCGCCTGTCCTGGAGCGCAACCTGACCCGCGCCGATCTGGATGCGATGGCGGCGAAGGTCCGCAACTGGGGACGATGGGGCCCCGACGACGAGGTCGGCACCCTCAACTTCGTCGGCGAGGAGGAGGTCCGCAACGCCGCTGCACTTGTCCGCAAGGGGCGTGTGATCTCGATGGGCATGGATTTCAATTTCCAGGGCCCGCAGAAAGGCTGGGGCAACCGCTTCAATCCCATCCACACGATGTTGCAGACCGGGACCGACGCCGTTTCCGGCAACCAGGATTGGAACGGCATACGCTATGCCGACGACATGGTGACCATGCCGCTCCAGTGCGGGACGCAGTGGGACGCGCTGGGCCATGTCTTCTTCGACGAGCAGATGTGGAATGGGTACGACGCCCGTCTCGTGGACTCCACCGGTGCGAAGAAGAACAGCATCGACAAGACCAAGGACCGGATGATCGGTCGCGGCGTCCTGCTCGACGTCGCCCGCTTCAAGGGCGGTTATCTCGACGATGGGTACGGGATCAGTTCGGCCGAGCTCGATGAATGCGCCGCCGCCCAGGGGATCGAAATCCGGCGTGGCGACTATGTCATCGTCCGCACCGGCCACATGGAGCGTTGCGTCGACCGTGGCGATTGGGGCGGCTATGCCGGTGGCGCTGCGCCGGGCCTCCGCTTCGAAACCGCCGAATGGGTTCATCGCAAGGAGATCGCGGCGATCTGCCTCGACACCTGGGGATGCGAGGTGCGTCCGAACGAGAGTGCCGACCCTACGCAAATCAACCAGCCGTGGCATTGGATCGTCATTCCGATGATCGGCATCAGCATGGGCGAGATATTCAACCTGCGCGAGCTCTCCGCCGATTGCGCGGACGATGGCGTCTACGAGTTCATGTTCTGCGCCCCGGCGCTGCCGATCACCGGCGCGGTCGGTTCCCCAATCAACCCGCTCGCGATCAAGTAAGGGATCAGAGGCTATGGCCGCCAAGCAAAAGAACATCATCGTCACCTGTGCGGTAACGGGGTCGATCCACACCCCATCGATGTCGCCCTATCTGCCGATAACTCCCGAGGAGATCGCCAACGAGGCGCTGGCGGCGGCGGCGGCGGGCGCATCGGTGGTGCATCTTCATGCCCGTGACCCGGAAACC
Source organism: Sphingomonas sp. Root710 (assembly GCF_001429065.1). Taxonomy (GTDB): domain Bacteria; phylum Pseudomonadota; class Alphaproteobacteria; order Sphingomonadales; family Sphingomonadaceae; genus Rhizorhabdus. Next base: position 72,998 of record NZ_LMIB01000016.1, on the reverse strand, counting down.
GGACGCCCGACCCAGGACGTCGATCTGTTCCGGAAGTTCCTGCCGCGCATCCACCGCGAATCCGACGTGGTCGTGAACATCACGACCGGCGGCGCGCCGACGATGCTGGCCGAAGAGCGGCTGCAGCCCGCCCTGCAGCTCAAGCCGGAAATCGCATCGCTCAACATGGGGTCGATGAATTTCGGCCTGTATCCGATGCTGGCGCGGTTCAAGGAGTTCAAACATGATTGGGAGCAGCCCTATCTTGCCGGGTCGGACGATCGGGTGTTCCGCAACACGCTGAAGGATATCCAGTACATCCTAGAATCGTGCAGCGACAACAACACCAGGTTCGAGATCGAATGCTACGACATCGGGCACCTGTACACGGCAGCGCATTTCATGGATCGCGGCATCCTGAAGGGGCCACTGCTCATCCAGTCGGTGTTCGGCCTGCTCGGCGGCATTGGTCCGCACCCGGAGGACGTACACCATATGAAACGGACCGCGGACCGCCTGTTCGGGGACGATTATTACTGGTCGGTGCTCGGCGCGGGCCGCAGCCAGATGCCGATCGCGACGATGGCCGCGACGATGGGCGGAAATGTTCGCGTTGGACTGGAAGATTCGCTCTGGATCGGGGCCGGCAAGCTCGCCGAAAGCAATGCCGACCAAGTCCGCAAGATCGTCGCAATCCTGGACGAACTCGGTCTCAAGCCGGCGACGCCGGACGAGACCCGCAGTATGCTGGGCCTCAAGGGTCGCGATGCGGTTTCCTTCGAATAGCGGGTCTTGCCGAAGTCATGGCAGACGTGAAGCCGCACCCCGAGGATAGGCTTCGAGCGCCGCTTTGCGGCTGCCATGAAAGGGAAGAGAGATGAAAGTCCTGGTGCCCGTGAAGCGGGTGATCGATTACAATGTGAAGCCGCGGGTGAAGATGGACGGGAGCGGGGTTGACCTTGCGAACGTCAAGATGTCGATGGGCCTCGAACCACTCGCGCGGCGCCCGTTTCCATTCTTCGGCCGCCTGGTTGAGGACGAGGTATCCGCACGCTCCTCGACCAGCCGATGAAAGTCCTGGTGCCCGTGAAGCGGGTGATCGATTACAATGTGAAGCCGCGGGTGAAGATGGACGGGAGCGGGGTTGACCTTGCGAACGTCAAGATGTCGATGAACCCGTTCGACGAGATCGCGGTCGAGGAGGCTATCCGCCTGAAGGAGAAGGGCGTGGCGACCGAGATCGTCGCGGTATCGATCGGCGAGCAGAAGGCGCAGGAGACGCTGCGCACGGCGCTGGCGATGGGTGCGGACCGCGCGATCCTGATCGTCAGCGAGANGATCGTCGCGGTATCGATCGGCGAGCAGAAGGCGCAGGAGACGCTGCGCACGGCGCTGGCGATGGGTGCGGACCGCGCGATCCTGATCGTCAGCGAGAGTGAGGTCGAGCCGCTGGGCGTCGCCAAGCTGCTGGCGAAGATCGTCGAGGAGGAGGCTCCCGGCCTCGTCATCCTCGGCAAGCAGGCGATCGACGACGACAGCAACCAGACCGGCCAGATGCTCGCGGCGCTGACCGGCCGTCCGCAGGGCACCTTCGCTTCGAAGGTCGAGGTCGAGGGTGACAGCGTCAAGGTGACCCGCGAGGTCGATGGCGGGCTCGAGACGGTGAGCCTCAAGACCCCGGCGATCGTCACCACCGACCTGCGGCTGAACGAACCGCGCTATGCGTCGCTGCCGAACATCATGAAGGCGAAGTCGAAGCCGCTCGCGCAGAAGACCCCTGCCGATTACGGCGTCGACGTCACGCCGCGCCTCAAGACCCTCAAGGTCGCGAAGTCGAAGCCGCTCGCGCAGAAGACCCCTGCCGATTACGGCGTCGACGTCACGCCGCGCCTCAAGACCCTCAAGGTCGAAGAGCCGCCGAAGCGCTCGGCGGGCATCAAGGTCGCCGATGTCGACGAACTGGTGGCGAAACTCAAGGCGATGGGAGTCGCGGCATGAAGACGCTGGTCTGGGTCGAACATGAGGGCGGCGCGGTCAAGGACGCGACCCTCTCCACCGTCACCGCTGCCGCGAAGCTGGGCGAAGTCCATCTGCTCGTCGCCGGCCAGGGCGTCGGCGGGGTCGCCGAGGCGGCCGCCAAGATCGCGGGGGTGGGCAAGGTCCATGTCGCCGACGACGCGGCCTATGCCAATGCGCTGCCGGAGAATGTCGCACCGCTGGTCGTCGAGCTGATGGGCCATCACGACGCCTTCCTCGCGCCTGCGACCGCCAACGGCAAGAATATCGCGCCGCGCGTCGCAGCCCTGCTCGACGTGATGCAGATCTCCGAGATCCTGTCGGTCGAGAGCGAAGACAGCTTCACCCGCCCGACCTATGCGGGCAACGCGATCGCGACCGTCCAGTCGTCCG
>NZ_LMIB01000016.1:0-70544 GCF_001429065.1 Sphingomonas sp. Root710 | reverse complement strand
GGACGCGCGCTGCAGAATGGCGAGAACTTCCACGAGATCATCGAGCCGCTCGCCGACAAGCTCGGCGCGGCGGTCGGCGCGAGCCGGGCCGCGGTCGACGCGGGCTATGTGCCGAACGACTATCAGGTCGGCCAGACCGGCAAGATCGTCGCCCCCGAAGTCTATATCGCGGTCGGCATCTCGGGCGCGATCCAGCACCTCGCCGGCATGAAGGACTCCAAGACGATCATCGCGATCAACAAGGACGAGGAAGAACCCATCTTCCAGGTCGCAGACCTCGGCCTCGTCGGCGACCTCTTCAAGGTCGTGCTAGAGCTCACCGGCAAACTCTGATCGGCTTCATCGCTGGTGGCTCGCGCAGCGGCGGATTACCGGGAAAAAGCTTATGACCATAGGCCTCGCATTAGCTTAAAAATTGCGTATCGGTCTGGTCCGCCATTATTGGACCGGATGATATTCGATTGGAGAGAAGGATGCCCGTGCTTCGCCATTATCGCATGCAGGCCGCCGAGGGGCGCGACGCCGAGCTGAAGGCCGCGCTGCTGACGCTCGCTGGTCAAGTGGCACCGCTCGACGGCTGCGAAGGGGTCGAGCTGATGATTGATGTCCAGGATCCGCACCTCTGCATGTTCGTCGAGCATTGGGCATCGATCGATCATCACAAGGCCGCCGGGGCGGCGCTCGGCAAGCAAGCATTTGCGCCCGTCATGGCGCTATTGGCCGGGCCGCCCGAGGGGTGCTACCTGGAACAGGTCGCCATCCGCGGCTGATGATCCATCTGTGACGAAAGACCAGGCCAGGCCGGCGAACTTCGGGGACTGGTGAAGAGCTTTTGCTCAACCGATGCGACGGAGCCGGGGCATCAGACGCAATGCGTTGCCCCGTTCGATGGCCTTGCGCACGTTGCTCGGATTGGAAGGTGCGTCGCGCGCCGAGCGGCACGACCGCGCCGAGGCCGCCGCCGCGGAGTTGTTGTCAGCCCTGCCCAGCTGACGCGGCCTAGACATGGTTCGGTCTACGAAAAGGCCCCGCTTTCGTTTCTCCGATTCGTTTGGACGGGCATGGTCGGGTAAAAATGGCGAGGCGGAACCGTCTCGCTAAGCGCAAGTACAACCAGAAAAAACGAGGCCCTTAGTCCGTGCCGACCTCTCCGTGGTAGTCCGTGGCGGAGCGGGAGGCCGCCAAATTTCCTTGATTTTAAACAAGAAAATCCGAATTTCAGTTTAAAGTCATAAACCTAGCCATAAAGCCGGCTAGGCAGGTCACCGAAGCGATTAGCGCGGCCACATCTGAACGGCACGAAATACCCGGAGGATCAGGATGACTTCACCATGCGTAGTCCATAGCTGAAACCGTGCCTATCGCAGGCTGTGGCAAAGTTATCCCCTAATCCACCGAATGGGACTCGACTCTTCCGTCCGGCCTTGGAATCATATCGTTGCTAATCCGTTCCGCCTTACGGGCTTGCTGGTACGCCGGCAGCTTGCCACGGAAGGAGGTGATGGAAATGGCAACTACCAAGCGTGGACGTGATGCGATCACAGGTCGCATCATTCCAGTCGCAGTAGCTGTACGTCGCCCGGCAACGGCGATCGTGGAGACTGTGAAGCTTGATAAGAACGGTCGGCCTACGAACTGATCCATTCTTAAAAAGCGCTGGGGTCGCCGGGGTTCCTTGTGAATCCCGGCGACTTATCCGTCAAGAAGCATCAAGCACGAGAAACTGGTCGGTATCGCTAACTGACCGGAAGGCGAGTTGAAGCATATCTGCCATTATGCGCAACCAACTCGTCAAACAGTAGGAACCGCTTCGAAATGACAGATGATGAATGGAAGCGCCACGCCCACAAAGCTGTTTCCGCAATGCAGGCCTTCACTGCGCCATTCGTCTCGGCGATTTCATACGAGAATACGAACGACGTGCCCCGGCTAGCGGGAACAGGTTCGTTCGTCGAGTTGTTCGGCCGACGTTTTCTGCTGACCAACGAACACGTGTTCTACGATCCGCTAACCGGCCAGCCGCGCTCCAACCCGGCGTTCGGAGCGCATGGGACGGACGATGTTTTTCGGATGTTATACGAACGGGTGTCAGTACCGTACCCGATAGACTGCGCGATCGTTCCCGTGCCGGACAACATCTGGCTACGATCGCATCAAGCTCGAACCATACCGCTCGAAGCATCGAATGTGGCGCATGTACCTGTCGCGCGCGAAATCATGTTCTTTCGTGGCTATGCTGAAGAAGCAAGCAGCTTCCATTTCGAAAATCTAATCAGTGGAGCGACGTCATACGGGACGCAGGTCATCGAAGAACCACCGGCTGGTCCTGATCGGCGATTCTTTTTCCCGCTGCATCATTCACCCGAGAAAGCCGAAATGATCGACGGGCCGGGCCATCTGCCACTGCCACCGGGTTTTAGCGGCTCGACGGTTTGGGACACCCGCTACTTCGCGTGTCTCGAACAGGGGACGGCCTGGACGCCGGAGGAGGCACGCGTAACGGGAATTGTTTGTCGATGGTGCACTGGCGATATGAGCATCGAGGTGCTCAAGGTCGAACATATCCGCAGTTGGCTGCTCGACGCGTTTCATCAGATGACTGTTCATGGTCATATCTGACGGGCGACATCACACTAGTAGGCGAAAGATGCACCTGATCAAAAAGGTATCTTCCGATCATTAACGCGACAGCTTTGCCCAATCCCGACCATCCAATAGTCACGTTCGGGTCGTTCAAGCCACCATCGATCGGGACGTCAGCAGCGGTGGGATCGGGACAGCCCGGAAGTAGGTTTCGAAGCGCGAGAGACTGGAAACCGGCCATTAGTTAGTGGTGACCGGCTGGCAGCGTGATGCCACTGTCTCGTGCCCAAATGATACGGCCCTGACGAACAAAAAAATGTGCCCGGCAGCCTTTAATTCGCCAGATGGACGGGTGGAGCGTGACGAGTCCGCTCTCATGCACGGTTGCTCGCCAACTCGGATCGTCTCTCTCGACAAGGCTAAGCTGGATATGCGCCGCACATCCGCATGGACATAGCAGGGCTGCCTGCCATGCGGCCCCCTCCTCTCCAACGAGATACACGCGACGCTTGCCAAGGCGATCCGGGAGATCCTCGACAAATCGTGCTCGGTGTCGTGGAAGGAGGCGGTCTCCGAACCATCGTGCGAGATTTGCGAACCACTTCATGCGGCAGCCTTCCGCTCGCTGAGCTCCGCCCAGTCGAGGAGTGGCGTGACGTCGCCGCGGCCGACATGCTTGGTGAGCGCCAGGCAGGGATCGCCATCTTCCAAATGCTCGTAGATGCCGTGGCTCAACGACACCCGGTGGATGGCGTACTCGCCATTGGGATCGATCCTGTAGGGATGGAGACGCGCGAGCAGCTCGTTCACCGCGAGGCTCGCGATGAACATGTTGAGCTGGATCACCGCCGGGCGGTCTTCGACTACCCCGCGCAGATAGCCCTGGGCGAGCTGTGCCTTGTACGCGGCGCGGTCTGTTCGATAGAGGCCTGCCGCCCGCACCTGTTCCATCGTATAGACCTTGCGGCTCAGCAGGCTCGAGCCGCCGGGCTGCAGATAGTGGACCGTCCCGCAAACCTGATCGACGCCGCCGCGGCCATCGGCTTCGAGCTTCACACCGAGGTCGAAATAGGGAAGCGCGTAGAAGGTGGCGAGCTTGTTGAGCAGGTGACGCCCATCGACACTGTCCATGCATCCGAAGACGACGTCGCACTCGGCGATGGCGCGAACAACGTCGGCATCGAACAGGTCGGCATGATAGGTCTCGACCACGGTGCCGAGGCCCATCGCCCGGATTGCGGCGGCCTGCACGTCCACCTTCGGCCGCGCCGCGGCGGCATCGGCGCGCGTGCTGTTCAGGATCCGATTGAGGTTCTTGTCTTCGATATGGTCGGGATCGACGAGCACCAGCGTGCCCACGCAGTTCCGGGCGAGCTGCTCGATCACGGGACTGCCCGTGCCCGAACAGCCGACGACGGCGATGCGCAGCCGGCGCAACCGCGCGTAGGTCCCCGCCCCGAACGCCTGCGCGATGCGCTGGCCAAAACCTTCGATCTCGATCGGCTGACCGGCGTACCAGAAAGGCAGATCGTCGCCGACGACATTCACATGTGCGAACGGTTCGAAGCCGCCCGCCTCATCGACGACACGGCCGAACATGCGGCCATCGTCCATCATGATCGCGCTGCCGTGCGGACCACCGTCGGTCCAGCTGTAGACGCTGGAAAACAGCGCGCGATCGGACGCATCGTCGACCTCCGAGAACTGGTCGAAGGCGACATGGCCGTGGATCTTCACAATCGCCAGGTCGAGCCGGGCCGCCTCGCTCAGCAAGGGCTCCAGGCGCTTGGTCGACCAGGTGACGCGGTCCGGAAGCCGGACGCTGCAATCTTCATAGGGTATGGTCACCACCCGCTGCACGACGAGGCGATGGCGCATGGCGCCGGATCGCCGTCCGCACAGAAGGATGGCGACGGCCTCGCAGCCATCTTCGGGAAAAAGGTGGCGTGCGAGCGTATCCGCCTGTCGCGCCGTCAGCGTCAGCGACGTGTCCATCGGATCAGGCCTTGGTGAATTCGCGGGTGAGCCAGCTCTCGACGAGCGCGAAATGGGTGGCAAGATTGTCGATCCCGGGCCGCCACGGGTTGGCCGGCGTCCGATGGCGGCTCCAGCGCTGCCATTCCCTGCCATCGAAGGCGTCCGCGCAGATCGCACCGATGCCACGGCCGTCCAGGCGGGCAAGCGCCGGGTGGAAATAGGCCATGTCGATCTGCGCCTCGGGGTAACCGGACTCGATGCGGACGTTCACGGTCACGGCATCGACATTGTAGCCGCACGGCACCGGGAAGTCGTAGATCACGACCCGCAGCGTCCCGCCCTCGCGGACCAATTCGTAACGAAGTCCGATCTCGTCAAGCCACTCGCGATCCTCCGCCGGGAGGTCGAACTCCCGGCGGTCGGTTCCGAGGCCCTCGGTCTGATCGAGGGGCAGCGTGACGAACCGCTCAATACCCGGCTCGCGCAAATCGACCTTCTTGTCGAGGTCGATCCGTTCGGGCGCACCCCGCGGCGGCTTGAGATAGAGCGCGAAATGCTCCGGTGGCACCTTGCCGGCGATCGTGAGCAGTTCACGCGCCGTCGGCTCCGCCTTCTTCACCTCGAAATGATCCTTGTCGATCTGGATCTTGTAGACCTTCTTGTCCTTGTGGACCTCGTCTTCATGTTCACTCATTGGTCCGGTCCTTGCCTTGTTGATGCCGACACTCAATGATGCTGCCGGACGCGGCGGGCGCGGACAGATGGGCCGCCTCAAAATTTTTTTCGTGAAGCTGTCCGCAAGGGGCCGCGAGGTCAGCATGGAAAGGTATGCGCGCACAGGTGATGAGAACAATCGGGGACCTTGATGTCGCCACTCCCGACGAGGTGGCGGACGCGCTTGGAGCGCTCAGCCCGGTCGAGATCGCCCGATTGAACATGATCGCCAGGATCAGGGTGCGGTACGCCCCGGGCCTGGAGTGGCGCGAACTCTTGCATGAGGCCATCGACAAGGCATTGTCGGGTGCCCGGAAATGGCCGCGCCACCTCCCTTTTCTGGTTTTCATGCGCGAAACGATGCGCAGCCAGGCGAGCGAGCATCGACGCAAGGCGACGTTCGGATTGGTGACGACCGAAGCCGACCTGCCCGCGCGAGCGGACGGCGAGTCGGTAATCGGCCAGGCACCCAGCCGGGCGCCGAGCCAGGAGCGAGATGTGTTCGCCCGCCAAATGCTAGATCAAGTTCTGTCCTTGTTCGCGGGCGACACTGCGGTCTTGGCCGTGCTGGACGGGTTGGCGAAGGGCCTCGATCCCGCCGAGATCCAGAAAAACGCTGGCATCACCGCGACGCAATATGCATCGGCCCAAAAACGCATTCGGCGTGGACTTGTTCACGCTTTTCCGGAAGGTAGTCCGTTATGAGCAAAATCAAAGCTGTGGACCAACTCGACGCGTTGCTGCTTGGCTGCGAAGATATGATCCTTAGCGCCGCGGATCGCGATGTGCCAGGCAGGAAGGGAGCGGAGGTCGATGCCACCGCTTCGTTCATCGCCCTGCGGCTGGCGCAGCGACGTCTCGCCGCGCTGCCCGTTGGGGTCGAGCGCCGGACACCACGCGGAACGGCGGCGCGTCGGGCGATCCCGCGGGACGCGGCTGGGCGCCGCCGCCTGCTTGGGCGGCTGATCGCGTCTCGGCCCGAATTGCCCACGCGAATCAGCATGGCTTTCAAGAGCCGTGAGCCGCAGGACGAGGAAATCGCCGAAATGCTCGAGGAGCTGCTGCGCAGCGAGGACGGCCCGGTGGCGGAGTGAATTTCTTGCACGGGCGCGCGCCTTCGTTACGGTCAGCAGCCGCACGGCTCGCCGACGCACGCGCGCGCAACACGGCGTTGCGCAACAGTCGCCGAGATGAACGATGACTTCCGAGGTCGTTGTCATGAATAGCCTTGGGGTGGCCCTCGCCAGCGACAGCGCGGCGACCGTCAACAATGGTGAAGGCGGCAAGGTTTTCAATACTGCCGACAAACTGTTCATGCTTTCGAAGCGCCATCCCGTCGGGGTGATGGTCTACGAGAATGCCGCTATCCTCGGCGTTCCGTGGGAGACCATCATCAAGATGTTCCGCCGGCAACTCGACTCCAAGCCGTTCGCGAATTTGGAAGATTACGGCCGCGCGCTGGTCGCGTATCTCAATAACAACGAGCAACTGTTTCCGCCCGCTCTACAGGATCGCTTTTATCTGCGCTCACTGGAGACGCTTTACGCGTCGCTCGCCGGCCGCGTCGAGGATGCCATCTATGAGCGAATCGTCGAGGGGAGCGACGGCAGCCAGACACCAAGCGATATCGCGCGCGAACTCGTAACCAAGGAGCGGGATCGCTGGGCAAGCGAGCCCGAGGCGAGCTGCCTCAAGGTCGGCGTAGGCGCGAGGCTGACTGGTCGCTTCTCAGGCGAGATCAGTACCCGGATCGCGGACGCCTTTGGGCCGTTTCGGATCGAGTCGGACACCATGCAGGCGCTCTACGATCTTGCAAGGCTGATCGTCTCTAAGGAGCGCATCCCGACTTTCGCGCTGAGCGGAATTGTTGTGGCAGGATTCGGGCAGGACGAGCATTTTCCGGTCATGCAGCCGATCGAGATCGGTGAGGTATTTGAGGATCGGCTCAAATGCCGTTTCGGACAGGTGCGTAAGGTAGACTGCGACAATCCATCCGTCGTGGTGCCGTTTGCCGATGCTGACATGGTCAACACGTTTCTCCACGGAATGAACCCCGGTTTCGAGCTGCGGATGACCAAGGAGATAGCTGATCTGGTTATCAATCTTCCCGATGCGATCGTGGACGCGGTTACCGACCTAACCGATGCCCAGAGGAAAAAGTGGAAGAAGCAATTCCAGCCGGAGAGCAAGAAGGCGATTAAAAGTCTGATCGAAAAGCTCGACCAGCAACGTCAAGAGAAGCATCTCGGTCCGATCCACCAGGCGATTGCCAATATGCCAAAGGACGAGATCGGCCACGCAGCCGCTAGGCTTGTGAGCCTGAACTGGTTCCAAAAGCGTATGTCCCTGACGACCGAAACGGTCGGCGGGCCAGTTGATGTAGCCGTAATTTCGAAGGGAGATGGCTTCATTTGGATCGACCGAAAACATTATTTCCGTCCCGAACTCAACCAGCACTTTTTCGACAACTACAATTTCAGCCCGGAGAACCATGGAGCGCGACATGACCAAGGAGAAACGTCCAGCAACGAAAACACAAAGGTCCGCACCCGATCAGAACCCCGTCGACGCAGTGCTCAACGAACTGATTGAGCGGCATCCCCATCTGCGTGCCGCACGCGAGGCGATGCGATCGGACGGAGTTGTCTGCAATCAATTTTCGCAAGATGCGCTCAGCGCGTTTCGCCAGCATTTTCGCGTGTGAAGGAAGGAGCGACCGATGAGTGAAGATCCGGAGGACCGCACCAGGCGGACGATGATCGGCCGCGATCGTTTTGGTAAGATCAGCCAGGTCGAGGGCCTTCAGCTGTCGTTCACTGCCAGGGCAGAGTTCGACAGCGACGAGAAGCGCGGTCTCACGCATGCGCAGCGTCGCAAGCGCATCATCGCGAAATATCTCAAGAAATAGCCTAGCGACGTGTACGCGGTCGAAGACGATCCCTATTGTTATCCCGGGACGACGGTTCTCCGAAACCGCTTCGATATTCGCGACGAGCAGGTTCTGGAGGATCTCGAGTCCGAGCTAACGACTGCGCGCGCCGACGAACCATTGCCTGAGGGAGTTCTCGATGAGACGCATTTTCGGGCCATTCATTTTCATCTGTTCCAGGATCTCTATGAATGGGCGGGTGAAACGCGGACAGTGCGCCTTTCGAAAGGGACAAGCCATTTTTGCTACCCTGAGCATATTGATAATCAACTCGCCACGCTCTTTCGCGGCCTTAACTCGGACAACCATCTTAGGGGCTTATCTTGTGGCGAATTCGCGACAAAAGTGGCGGCATTTCTTGCCACACTGAACGTCATCCACACTTTTCGGGAGGGCAACGGCCGCGCCCAGCTCAGCTTCTTACTGCTCCTCAGCGAGAATGCGGGCCATCTTCTAGATTTGGCGCAGATGGATCCCGCTGCGATGCTCGAGGCAATGATTGCAAGCTTCTACGGTAACGAGGAACCTCTGACGAAAATCCTATGCGATCTGATCGTTTAAGCCCCGCCTCACTGTAAACGTCCGCGAATACCCATCCTCGACGGCGCCGCCGACGAAATTCTCACGCTCTAGCGTGACCGATCCAAACGCAATGTCAGCCTGAAAATCCTTCAGCGCTGCGATCTGCATCTTGAGCTGTTCAACGGCGTCCAAGCTCCCCGCCTGCTCCAGCAGGTGCATTGCGTGGAGGATGAACATGTCCTCGGCCTCAGCGCGGTCGGCAGTCACGTTGACGTTAAGCTTGATCTTCAGGACCGTTGCCGCGCGTTCCATACCGTCGATGTAATAGGCGAGGTTGTTGCGCCAGATGCCGTCGCCCTTCCCAAATTCGCGCATCGGGCTCGAAGCGCCCCATTCATTCTCGTATCGGTGATTATAATGACCCGTCTCCACGCCGATGTCCGCGAGGAACTGCATGGCCAGATAGGGCGACCATCCGTCTTGCGGTGGTACGGTGGGAGGGTCAGCTTCCCGTTCCTTCAACGCCAACAGCGCCGTCAGAGTGTGCTTCAGCTCAGCCTTGTTCGCCGGCCGCGCCGCCTGAATCGACTTTCGCCAGCGTTCCAGCAGATCGAGATCGGTTCGAATGCGGGTGATCGCCAGCCAGCGCGCATATAGTACCAGCGCCTTGTCGATCCCGAAGATGGAGATGGTCGTGAACATCTCATTGTAGGCGACATAGGTTCGCCATGCATACAGGAACGGCAGGAAGGCGATCGACAGAATGATCGGGATCGCCAATTCAAGCCAGTTCGCCCACGTGATCGTGTCGCGCCACAGTTCGACCGACTTCCCGACGCTGAACCCGACATAGGAAAACCCGATCAGACTCGAGAGGCAACCCATGAGCTTGGCGACGCGCGCGTGCTCCGGTTTATACTTGGCCATCTCCGCCATCACGAAGACGATGGTGACGAACGGCAAAGCGATCAGCTCGACGATCAGCGGGAAACTGTAAAGTTCCGCGATAAAGGTGACGAACACCGCCACGCTCAGGATTTCTGCCGTGATCTTGCCCAACCCCGCCTTGCGGTTCTTGGCCGTCGCCACCTCGAACATGGTGACGAAGGCGAAAGTTACGAGCCAAAGGATTGTGGTTTTCAGGTTCGCTACCGACCACCAGCCAATATAGTTAAGCAGGAAAATTTCAGCGGTGGCGTAAAGCGCGGCAATCGCGAGCGGTATCATAAGCACGGGCTGAGAAAGCGCTTTGAGCACAGCGCCCGCGCTGTTGCGTGTGGATGAGCTGATCAGCACAGAGATTACAAAGACGGCCAGCCAGATTGCCGACGCAATCTCGCGGCCACTGATCGAATTGATGATGGCGTCCATCCCGACACTGGACACAATCTCGGCCAGGGCTGCAATGGGGGTGGCGTGCCTGCCAACAGTTGCCGAAACGAAACCGCCCGCCAGAGGTCAAACTTGGCCATCCCGAGAAGTTGTAGCTTACGAAACGAATTCGCAGCTAAGCGCCCGATTCTGCGCCTATGCTTTTGGTCTGGGGGCGCTTAGGTGTATCCGTCACCGGCGGTGTACTGGGGTGTCAGACTCGCAACCGACACTTCGGTGCTCTCAGAATGGTGTCGACCCGAAATTTGGCGGCGGACTGGAAGTGCCCGCTTATCGTCGCTTGAAACTCCGCGCTTACGTTGTAAGGACCACTTCTCCGGGCAGTTAGCTCAGCGGTAGAGCGTCTCGTTTACACCGAGAGGGTCGGGGGTTCGATCCCCTCACTGCCCACCATTTGGATACGGAGCCGTAATGGCAGCGGGTATCCGTGCCGATCAGCTGCTTGTCGAACGCGGCCTAGTCGAGAGCCGTGCGAAGGGCCAAGCCCTCATTCTCGCTGGTCTTGTTTATTCGGGCGATAGGAAGGTCGACAAGGCCGGCCAAGCCCTCAAGCCCGACGCTCCGCTCGAGGTTAAGGGCAAGGACCACCCGTGGGTGTCGCGCGGCGGGATCAAGCTGGCGCATGGCCTTGAACATTTTGGCTGGTCGGTCGATCGTGCGGTCGCGATCGACATCGGCTCGTCTACCGGTGGGTTTACCGACGTGTTGCTCGCGAACGGCGCTGTCCGGGTCTACTCAGTCGATTCTGGCACGAACCAACTCGCCTGGAAACTGCGGCAGGACCCCCGCGTGGTCGTCCATGAGCAGACCAACGCCCGGAACCTGACCACCGCCGAAATTCCCGAGCAAGTCGACATGATCGTGTGTGATGCTAGCTTCATCTCGCTCACCAAGGTTCTTTCGGCACCCATCGGATTCGCCAAGCCGGGCGCTCATCTGATCGCGCTGATCAAGCCGCAATTTGAAGCTGGCCGCGGCGAAGTTGGGAAAGGTGGCGTCGTCCGCGACCCGGCGGTGCATGAGCGCGTCTGCAATGACGTAGCCGCTTGGATATCCGATAAAGGCTGGAGCGTTGCAGGCATCACGGCGAGCCCGATCACGGGTCCCGAAGGAAACATAGAGTTCCTGATCGGTGCTACTCTGGCCTCATCGGTAATGGAGAACGAACAGAATGGCTGAGATCGCATCTCCCCGCCAGCTGCGCACGAGCTATCTTCGTTGGGCCCTCATCACGGTGCCGGGCATCCTCCTGCTCGGTCTGCTGTCCGGCCGCTTGGCCAATTCCGGCTATGGTAACCCGTGGTTCGATGCGCTCCAGAAGCCGGCGATCATGCCCCCAGGCTGGGCATTCGGGACCGCTTGGTCGATCCTCTATATACTGATGGGGTTCGCGCTCGCAGTGATCCTTAATGCGCGCGGCGCCAAGGGCCGCAGCGTCGCTATCGCACTGTTCCTCATTCAACTCGCCCTAAACCTCGCTTGGTCGCCAGTGTTCTTCGCGATGCACCGGATCATGCTGGCCTTCGGCCTTATTCTCGCGATCCTGCTCTGGGCATCGGTCGCGACAGCTGCGTTCTGGCGCATCCGACCGATCGCGGGGATCCTCATGCTGCCCTATCTGGCGTGGCTCATCTTTGCGTCGGTCCTCAACTGGCAAATCCATGAACTCAATCCGCGCGGCGCGGCAGTGATCGAGGCGGCCGGCGGAACGACGATCGTCATTCAATAATCAAAGGAAACACGCCATGCAGTCCGATAACCGCGTGTTCGACGACTTCGTGAAGATGATGAACGGCGCGGCGGGCACGCTGGCCGGCATGGGCCGAGAGGCTGAGGACGCGTTCAAGGAGCGGGTCAAGGACTGGATCGGTGGCCTCGACCTGGTCAGCCGCGAGGAGTTCGAGGCAGTGAAAGCAATGGCGGCCGCTGCGCGGGACGAGGTTGAAGCCCTGAGGGCGAAGATCGACGACTTACAGGCTCGCGGTCGCTAGGGGGCGTTGGCCGTCTGGCCAGCATGCCAGCGGATCATCTCGGGCAACAGATCGAGGTTCCAAACCTCATAATTGGCTGTTCGTTCAGAGCCGCCTTCTATCTGCATCCGCCCCCCTTTGCCGAAACGGGACACGGGAATGATGTAGAGATATTCCTGAACATCCCCCTCCATTAGTGCCGCAAGCACCAGGTCCGCACCCGCGGAGGACGGGTATGCTATACGCCAGCATCGCCGCTCCTTTTGCTGGCCCAAAGGGCAGAGGCGGGCCGCCACCGTGTAGCAATTATCCACGTATAATAGATCAGCGGCCCGCCCAGGCTCGACGCGATGTCCAAGATTCCTCAGCAGCTCGGCAGCCTCCACGGCATATTTCGCGTCACGGGTCTTAACCGGATAGCTTTTCCTCTCCGTTGGGCGCCTTCTAATCGGTGTGTAGCCGATCAGGGCGAAAGCCTGCTCAAGGCCGCCGAAGTGGTTGGCGTAGGTTTTGGCCGCTGGCCCGTCGGCACTCTCGATCAATTCCTTGCCAAGATGACCATGGTGGGCCAGCAGCGCTTTCAAATGGTCGAGCAACGCTTCCTTCGAATACCGCGTAGCCCGTGATCGCTTCATCCGTTGCACCTTAGAGAAGAGCGCAATGGACACAATCGGTGGAAAAGCTCCCGTCCGCCTAACCCATTCGCCCTCGGTGTTATGAATATATCCCGCTCCGAGCTTAGCCGAGCGCTTATTGTAGGTGCAGTTGCCTACGTATCGCTCAGCTTTGAGGATCTGGCGTATCGTGTTTTGATCCCAAGCCTCTCTCATGGGCGCCGGCACGCCGTCCGCATTGAGCGTAGCGGCAATAGCACGGTTGGATCTTCCGGCCGCAGCCAAGCGAAACATCCGCTTCACCGTGCTTATTTCGTTCTCGTCGCCCGGCACGAGGACGACGCGGTCGCTGGCGAGATTCTTGTGCTCACCACGCGCCAGGATTTGCTTGGGCCGTCCAGCCTGATCCACGAGCATACGAGCGAGGCCATAGCCCGCCACGCCACCCATCTTATAGCCCATAGAAACCAGGCGGCATTGAGCCGCCCAAACCTTGGCAGACAGATCGCGGCTATACTCGCCCGCCATGGCGCGTCGGAGGTTCTTGACGATCGCGCTGGCGAGGCTCCCGTCATTGTCGAAACCTTCGGCGCAGTAGTGCACCTGTACGCCTGAGCTCCGACACAAGAACTCATAATGTGCGGCCTCGTCGGTGTCCTGGAACCGGCCCCAGCGGCTGACATCGAACACCAGGATCGCGCGATAGCCGGGGTCACCTGAGAGCACGTCGCGCAACATTTCTTGTAGGGCGGCCCTGCCCTTGATCTTCAGCCCGCTGCGTCCCTCATCGGCGTAGGTTCGCACCACATCGAACCCATGCGCCACAGCATAGCTGCCGATCGCCGCCATCTGGTTGACGGTCGAATATACCTGCTTGTCGGTGGACATCCGGACATATTGGGCGGCTTTGATCGGCTGACCTGCCATTGCACTCTCCATCATGAGGGATGGATCGCGATCAGGCGGCCAGGCCGATCGCCTCCACCCTTGCCAGGATCATAGCTTTGGCGATGGCCGCCAGCGTCTCAATCGACCAGCTCCCCACCTTGCCCGCTGCACGCTTCACCGATCTCCACAGCACGGGATCGCGGATGGCGTCGAGAAAGTCATAGCCTTCCCAGGTCAGCCTGATGCAGCACCATGGCTGTTTGCCGGTCCGATCCGGAAAGAAGGTTTTCAGGAAGCCCTTTTCGATGAGAAGGCGCGCATGAAAATGCACGGCTTCATCGCTGTAGCCACCAATGTCGGGCAGGCGTAAAACTTCGCAGCGATCGTCTTTTTCGATGGCCAAGAGGATCGCGCGGATAAGATCCGAGTCGCGTCGCATCCCGTTTAGATTGCACGCGAATCCCTACATTTGAAGAGGGTTTTGTGATTAACGAATGGGAGATCTGGGCATGCGCCCATCAACAGATGCAGCAGCATGGAAGTGGCGCCGTTGCCCGGGCGACGGAGCGCGCTAGCAGCTTGTTGGGTGAGGTTGATCTGGAAGGCCGTCGGACATGGCTTAGGATCATCGCCAAGATGGAGGAGCTATCGGCCGCATCCGCTACATCAAAGCACTGACGCGGACGGGAAGCTATCGAAAGGCGATGTCGCGGCTTTCCATCTCGTCCACGATCGATCGGAGGAATGGCGAGAGGTTTTCCGTTTCCTTCTCGGATGCAGTCTCCCAGCTATCCAGAAGCTCCTCGTCGGTCATCTTGGCTGCTTCCGCCGCAAGCACGGCTGAATCAGCTTCGGAATCATGATCTGACATAGCTCGCTCCTTCTCAGGCCGTGACGAGAGCCCGCTTGCTTATTGCGATGGCTCGCCCGTCTTGGGGACTCTGTTTGGCAAAGCAGCCCGCACAAAAGTGTCCTTGCCTGCCTGCAACCGCAACGACCGGGCGTTTCCAATAGTTGGACAGGCCGACCCACGTGACGAGATACGTCCGCTGGTCCATCTCTGGATGAGCAAAGTTGGTATGCCAATCAGGATGCCCCAACTGGCATTCGCTGATCGGCACGGCGATAACGAGGTCGCCGGGATGAAGATCGGTCATCGTAAGCACCCAACGCAAAGCTCTGACGCGATGAAACGTGCGATCGGTAAATCGCTGCCACCGCTAAGAATAACGTTCGGTCAGGCATTGGGTGCCGTATGCGAGCGTGCTTTGAGACTGCTGACCTGAAACCGCGCCGATATGAGGTATATCAATTGACCGCCATCAATAGCTGCACGTTCTGATTACCAGCCGAGCGAGTACAGCATGGCGTCTGGCCGACTACGTAGTTATCCAGTTGCTCCATATTGGTCGCAGTTGCCCTTGAACCGCTCTGTCGGAAAGTGAACCGTTCTCGCGGGCACGATTTAATCGGGGGAATAGCGGATGCGCTGGTACGCAGCGTTTATCGCGGCAATTGTCATTGCCGCTGGGGCGCATGCCGCCGAAACGGTGACCTATCAATATGACGTTCACGGTAGGCTAACGCAGGTCATTCATAGCGGCACGGTCAACGCCGGGTTGCAAAGCGTGTACGCATATGACCAAGCGGATAACCGAACTTCGCTTTCCGTAACCGGGGGATGGACCTGCGGAGGCTCGTCAGCCGCGTTAAGAAGCTCGGCCGGGGCCAGCAGCGCGCAATCCGCGTTAGCGGAGGTTACTGAAACTTCCTCTACGACACTTAAGACGATTGTCATCACCTCGGGGTCGAGCCTAATCACGCCATCAGACTGGTGTTGGCCATGGTCAATTACCGCCATCGGCGGTGGAGCCAGCGGACGCGCAGGGGGCGGTAGCAGTGGCGGCGGTGGAGGTGGTGCGGGCGCTTTCGCTCAGATCAATCAATCAGACGCCGTTATCTCGCCGGGGCAAACAATCTATTTTTCTGTCGGCAGCGGGGGCGCTGGAAGTTCGTCGGGTGGTAGCGACGGTGGCGACACGTGGGTAAACTTCACTGCCAATGTCCCACCGGAAGGACCCGAAGAAGGTCTGCTAGCAGACGGCGGCAGTACCCCTTCGACTGCGACGAGCGGAGGAGTTGGTGGCCAAGCCACAGCCTCTATTGGCTCTATCACCTTCAACGGTGGTGATGGCGGCACACCTAGTCTTATTGCGGGGGGGGCCGGCTCCGGCGGTGGCGGCGCCGCTGGATTGCGAGGGCCTGGTGGCAATGGTGGTGGCGCAGGCGGCGCAGGAGGCGGCTCCGGTGGAGCTGGTGGAGCGGGTGGCGTCGCCACATCGACGGGCATCGGCGGCGTCGGCACGGCGGGTAGCGACTATGTCCAGACAAATCCCAGCGTCACTGCCGGCGCTGGCGGCGGTGGAGGCGGCGCTGCCGGGATGACAACTAGCGCCGGTGTCTCCGGCGGCGCGGCTGGTCTTTATGGCGGCGGCGGAGGCGGCGGAGGTGGCGGCAGTACAGGAGGATCGTCCGGTGCCGGCGCGCAAGGCGTCCTAATTCTCACCTACTCGGTGATTGGCCCCGATTATGATCCTGATGCTTTAGCCTATTTCGCGGCGATGACGGTACAGCCGGACACCGCGCGCAAAATCCTGATCAACGATCTCATCGTCGGGCTCAAAGCCGACGGCCTGTGGGGAAAAATCGACTGGCTTTTACTGTTGGCCTCGCATGACGCGCAGGCGGCGAGGATCAATGTGAGGGTTCCAACTAAGATCGCGACTGCAATTAACGCGCCGACCTTCACCACCGACCGGGGCTATCAGGGCAACGGCGTCAACGCATACCTAGATGCCGGCGAGGCGCTCAACGCGCCCGGAAATGTGTACGCGCAGAACAGCGCACACCTCCTGACGTACATCAACGCAGGCCCAGGTGGTACTCCCTATGACATAGGAGCCATTGGTAACACGAACATCCGAATGCAGGCGGAGGTGAGCGGTTCCACTGAGAATGCCCGTATCAACACAGGCAACTCGGATAGCTATACTAGCACTGGCCCGATTGGGATGAGAATTCTCTCGCGGACAGGTGCGGCAGCCGGAGATCTTTACCGAGACGGCGTAGCTAAGTTTGGAAACACGATAGGCCCGTCGTCTGCGACGATGACGGGGAATCTAAACCTTCTGCGCGGGCAAGCGGGTGCCATACAATACTCTTCTTCTCGCCTCGCAGTAGCTGGATCGGGTGGTGGCCTGACATCTATCCAGGCCGCCAACTTCCGTAGCAGACTCATGACCTACCTAACGGCGATCGGAGCGAATTGAGGCGGTGTCGCGTCACGCGCGACCTCATCATCAAAGCGCCAGACCAATACGTGCAAATGACCGCTCGTGCCGTCGCGCGGAGCACAGCGCGCTTTCGGCGCGAAGAAATCAGGGGACATTCCATGCGTCACTCATCGTACAATCTCTCCCGGAAGGGCTGGGCTGGCCGCATGGCGCTCGCGCCGATTATCGCAGCAGTGTGGATGATGCCGGCGACGGCGCAGGAAGTAATGACGACGACCGACATCTTGCAGGCACCGGTCTTTCAAAGCGTCGACCGGAACGGGGTCGACCTCTTGACGGGGCAGCTCAATCTCACATCGCCGGTTTTGTCGATGGGCCAGGGCCAGAGCAGCGCCGCCTTCTATTTAAAATGGAACGGGAACACTTGGTCCCCCAATCAGCCTCTGCTGTCCGTTAATACAGATAATTACCACGTTTTTATCTCTACGGAAGAAGGCCAGGACGAATTCGGTGATGGAGAAAGGGGAGCTGAATATAACTGGGCGGGGCCGCCTGAACTTAGTGGCCTTGGTCGCCGATATGATTACAAACAGGTAAAGCCAAATAAGGGAGCTTTATTGTCATGCTATGACTCCGTTCCTATATCAGGGCGATCCTGGTTCACTAATTGCCAGTATGTGTCTCGCCAGGGAACATTTGTCATATTCAACGGCAATACGATAGCAACCGGAGGCATTTACCCCCCGGGCAGGAGCTATTTCTACGGTGCTTGGGGCAATGCTCTCGTGTGGCCGAATTTTAAAAGCTCGATGGACATGGGAAATATTAAGTACGAGTCGACCAACAATGTAAAAGACAATTCCTTTGTCCATCTGATATCCGGATCTGGATACGAAATCACCACAAGCGCGCTCTTTAATCAGCCATCGATTACTTTCACTATAACCAACACCGGGGATGGGAGCGGCGCCACGCAAAGCCTTACAGTCGCTACCCCCAACCTAAATCCATCAGACACCAACAACACCTATCTTCGACCAAAGAATGTGACGCAAAGTATTGTTGATCCTTCATCCGCCTTATGGCAATATACGTTCAATTCTGACGGCGATATCACTGCGATAGTTAACCCGTCCGGTATAACGCACACGGTTAGTTATGATAATAAACATCGGGTCATTTCATACAATGATGGCATCGGCACGTGGACATATTTTTACAGCAGCTCCAGTGGAGCGGGATATACGCTGGCAACTGATCCACTAGGTGGACAGAAAAAGGTAAGCCATAGCAAGACACCTGGGCCGGTAACGGTCTATGAGGATGAGGCTCATCGATTTACCTATTATACTTATGATAGCTATGATCGTTTGACGTTCGTAACCTATCCTGAAGGAAATGCTACTCGCTACACGTATGATACCAACACGGGAAATACTATAGAGGTCCGCCAGATTGCAAAGCCGGGCTCCACACTTGCCGACATAGTCACCACAGCAACTTACAATTACGGGCCATGCATCGCGCCTCAGTTGCGGGTCTGCAATAAGCCAGACTCTATAACGGACGGCAGAGGAAATACAACGAACTACGCCTATAATATCCATGGGCAGGTTGAAAATGTAACTGGGCCATCTGTCGTGGTGAATGGAAGCCTCAGGCGGCCACAAGTGCGGTATGGATATAATTTTCTAGGCCTCGTTAGTAAACTGATTGGGATCTCATCATGCCGCACGCAAGATGCAACCGTCTCGTCCTGTAGCGGCACGGCGGACGAAAACGTCACGGCTTTTAACTACGGGTCAGCCAGTCAGAACTTCAAGCTGCAGAGTACGGTGTCCGGTTCGGGTGCCTCGCCTTCCATGGCGAGCACGAGCTATGGCTACGACAGCATCGGCAATACAACTTCGGTTCAAGACCCGAACGGGAATACGACCTACGCTTTCTTTGACGCCGACCGACGTCAGATTGGTACGATCAGCGCTGATCCTGGCTATCTGACGCTGAAGCGTCGGGCGATGAAGACGAGCTATCGAGCGGACGGACTTCCGACGCAGATGAGCGTCGGCACTGCCGACGGCACCAGCCTGTCCGATTTGACGGGAATGATAGTGCTGCAAACGACCCAGCAAACCTATGACAATTTTGGGCGCCTTACCCGTCAAGTTGAGTCAGCGCTGGGTACGACCTATCATGTGATGGATACCAGTTACGATGTGCTGAGCCGGCCAGAGTGCGTGGCGCAACGGATGAACCCACTCGCCTTTGGCACACTTACCGCCGCCTGCACGCCGATCACGCCTGCTGGAGCCTATGGTCCCGACCGGATCAGCAAAACCTCGTATTTCGCCACCAGCGAAGTTCAGAAGGTAACGGAGGGCTATAGCTCGGGCGTACCTATCGATACCGCCACTTACACCTACACGCCAAATGGCAACGTCCAAACGCTGGTCGATGGCAAAGGAAATACCACTACCTTCGTCTACGACGGACAGGACAGGCTGTCACGGACGCGCTTTCCCAACATTACCGCGCCCGGCAGCTCGACGACCGACTATCAAGAGCTATCCTATGACGCCAACGGCAACGTCGTTCAGTTTCGTGCGCGGAATGGCGCTCTCGTACAGAGTGACTACGACGCCCTTAATCGACTTACTTCGAAGGTGATGCCTGCGGGCACGGGTAACCCCGCGCCGGCGTTCGGCTATGACCTAGTCAACAATCTTCTAACGGCGAATAACATTCAAAGTAGCCCATCCTATTCGAACGGGGTAACGTTCGAGTGGGACGCACTTGGTCGCAAAAAGACCGAAACGTCGACCTATGGCGGCATAAACCCCATCACCAAAAGCTTTGAGTATGATGCTGGCGGACGGCTGACCAAATTTACGTGGCCAGACGGTCTCTATATCACGTACGAATATGACAACGTAAATGAGGTGAAAAAAATCAAGGAAGGCTCGGCCGGACTTGGGCTTTTCACCTTCACATATGACGACCTAGGTCGACGGCTTAAAAAGGAAACGCTGAATAACAACAATATAGAATATGGCTATGATCCGGCCTCGCGGATCCTCTCGATGAATCTAACGAGTTTTAACGGGACAACACTCACCTATGGCAGCTATAGCCCGGCTGATGAGATCGGCTTTCGGAGCAGTTCTAACAACGTCTATGCTGCGGCTAAGCCACAGAACGGTACGACCGACTACACGCCACCTAGCTTCCCAATCAACGGACTAAACCAGTACACGAAGATAGTTTCGACCGCCGACATTGCTGTTGGTTACGATGCCAAACAAAATATGGATAAATTTAGCAGCAAAGCGCTAAGTTTCGGTATTGAGAATACCATTACGACCGGGGGGCCAAGCTCTTATTGGCACGACGCTTTGAACCGTATTACCTATCTCACCCAGAAGGGCCTGCGCTTCGACTGGGATGGAGATAATCTCGTCGGCATCTACGACGGGACGACGCTATTGCGGCGTTATGTCTATGAGCCTGCCGCGACGGCACCGGTTTTATGGTACGAAGGGACCGGCCCCGGCGCCGATCGGCGTTTCATGGACGCAGATGAACGAGGCTCAATCGTGCGGGTTAGCGGTAGCAGCGGTGGCACGATACGGGTCAACACCTATGATGAATTTGGCGTCCCGGGCGTGAACAATCTCGGGCGATTTGGATATACTGGGCTCATCTGGCTCCCAGAGGCTGGAATGTACTATGCGCGCAACCGCATGTACGAGCCCCGGCTAGGAAGGTTCATGCAGACAGACCCTATTGGATACGAAACCGGACCGAATCTGTACAATTACTCTTACAGTGATCCCATAAACCTTGTGGATCCCTATGGCCTGCAAGGCATTTATCTTTCGATAGGTGGCAACTGTTCGTATTCCAGTCCCACTTGCTCACCGGTAAGCTATTCGTCAGATGGCGACATCGTCGTGAACGGGCGTTCCTATGGCGACAGTCCATACCGGTATCCGGATTGGCAAAATTACGACTCGGGACGGGCAGTTGGAAATCGTTTGGAACTGGGACCGCGTTCTAGTTTTGGCTCCGGTGCTCTGGCGTTTAACGGTCGGAGTTCCGGCTTTCATTTCGCGGGGGCTCAGGCGGGCTTCATGCAAGGTAGCGTCCTCGAAAGCCGTCGCAAAGGAGAGCGCGGTAGAGCTGCGACAAATCAAGGAACACCGGATCCTTATAAGCATATGAAGCCCGCGCCTGGGAAGCCCGGGTTTGGCCAAGTTAAGGACCCTCAAACCGGTAAATTGAGCGGTCCAAAGCCTTGGCCGACTGATCCACGATTGGGGGACAATTCAAACAACAGGTTCAGCCCGCTTTCGATGGGAGCGCTAGTCATTGGAGGGGGAGTTGCCATTTGCATCGTGGCGGAGCCCTGTGGCGCAGCGGCGCTCGGTTTAGGCGCCGGCGCTGCGGTGATCATGTCAGGAGCTCAATGATGACAACAAATTTTACGCCAGAAATAACGCAGGAGATATCGTTAGCTATCGATCTCATATCTGAACCAGGTTCCGAACCCAGGGGTCTCACTATGTTAGAGGATATGGCGCAACAAGGTGATCCAAATGCGATTCACTATCTTAGCCTTTATTTGTCAGATATAGAGGAAAGAGAGGATGATGCTAAATACTGGCTCGAAAAGGCAGTAAGTTTTGGTAGTCCTGATGCCGCTTGGAATCTGGCAATGATCGCCAGAAGCCATGGTATTACAGATGAATCTAGAAGGTGGATAGACATCGCCGCTGACCTCGGTGAACCTGATGCTATTGAGGCGAGATCGAAAGATTATGATGTTGAATCAGTTCTGACAAAATATCAGTCGGAATAGCTGATTTTGTTCGCGCCCCTATGATCAGAAGTTGTACCTTGTGATCCTTTAGTCGGCAGCTTTGCTGCCACTATCCCGGCGCGGACTTCAAGAAAATATTATAAATCAGTCGTTATTGACTTTATGGCCGACTCTACTGCGGGAGCGAAAGGCATGACGATCCGAGGAGGCCGTACTGCCGCCTTCAATGCCGCCTCAAAATCCGGAGTGCCGGCTCGCAGCATATAGTCGATACTTTGATAGGCCGACCAAGCTGCGGTCACGAAGTCGCTCTCGCGGCTGATCGCCGCCTCGCCAGAAAGCGCGCGCACCAGCGTCTCGCGAAACGCAGCGCGATCGCCGCTATCTGGTAGTGTCTTCACGCAGCGCGTGACGATCTCCACGACATAGGACTTGAAGCGCTGACCGACATTGGGGGCGAGCAGGATCGCTTGGGTCACCCGCGCGAGCG
Organism: Sphingomonas sp. Root710; assembly: GCF_001429065.1. GTDB lineage: Bacteria > Pseudomonadota > Alphaproteobacteria > Sphingomonadales > Sphingomonadaceae > Rhizorhabdus. The sequence continues at coordinate 48,353 of NZ_LMIB01000016.1, read as the reverse complement.
AGACTATCGCCGACTTCGGAATTCGGCCATCGCCGTCGATTCGGTCAAACTCGATCGTAAGATGCCAGTTGCCGTCGGGCAGCCCCTCGATCAGCTGGATCCAGGCGACCAGCGCGGAGACGATATGATAGAGTATTTCCGATCCGCGCGTTGGCCATTCAGCGTCCGGATCGATCCCCGGCCCGGTCTCGTCGTGAACCCTGAGGATCGCGTCGACGAAATGGTCTGCATACATCAACCACATGTGCGACCGGACATTTTGGAACGCCGCCGCGGTCACCATCAAGTCGAAGAAGACCGGGATCGCGAAGCCCGGATCATGATGCTTGCCAACCTCATCCCACAGGCGATCGGGACGCAAGTTGATCGATGCAACATAGGCCCGATCATTGTCGGCCCGCAGGCGCGATATGAAATGCTCGGCAAGCGGACGATAGGCTGAGAGGTCGTTTGCGACGCGGGCGTCGTGCAACAGAATGCCCAAGACGGGGTAATTGCCGTCTAGGACGCGTGGCCGCCAATGATCCCAGCCACCGGTCCGCTCAATCTCCCGGTAGAGGCTGCTTTCGGTATCGGCGGCCAGGTCGCTGAGGAAGCGGAAGGCGAAATCACCCGCTTCGTAGCCCGGGCAGGTCATGAGCCGCGCCCCGAATGCCGGACGCTCGCTGACAAGATAGCGCCGCAGTCCGACATCGCTGAGGAACAGGCTGCGCAACCCGCGCGCCGACTGCTCGATCATGCGGCCGCTCGGCAACAATAAGCCAGGGACGCCCGATGTGCGGCGGCCCCACGAGCAGACCGTTGCCCAACCATTGTCCAGCTTCGTTCGCCAACCAAGCTCGACTGACGCTTCCGTGGCGACGTCGAGATCAAAGGGGATGCGGAAATCCGGTGGCGGAGCCAGGCGGCGACGCGCCCACCAGTCATAGTGGCGCTGGCGACTGAGCCGCCTGTCTGCGGCGCGATCAATCAGATCGAGATGGGATTCGACCAGATCGACGAGGGTCGCATAATCACGCACACGGGCTAGGTCGCCTGCGATGGCATGGAGCGCCACCAACGATGCCGGGCCTACGGCATCACGGCGGTATAGCAGCCCCATTATAGCAGCCCAAACGAGGACCACCGCGAGCGCCGCATCCTGCGGGCCAAACGGGCTGGCCATCGTCATATCGACCTTCCGGCAGGTGTCACCGAATATTGCAGGGCAGGGCAGGTGGAACGCCTCGTACCACTCGAAGTAGAGCACCAGGAGAAAAGCCGGAATCGACACGGAGAGGCTTCGTCGCAGCGTTGCGCGAAGATGGAGACGTCGCGACGCCGGCAAGAAACTGACCGCTGCAAGCAGCAACGCCAACAAAGAGAGGAAACCATCCTGGGTCATCGCGGCCGCGCTTCTGCTTGAATGACCGGCACCCCTATGACCCGGTGCTGCAGGACTAGGTGATCCTCGCGAGAGGATCAATTGCGGGGGCAGTGCGGGCTTTGGAGCCAGCCCCGCCGCCGCCCTCGCCCGGCTTATGCCGCTTCGGTATCAGGTCCCTCGCTGTCCTTTGCTTTGGCGGCGCGCCGCTTCATCGCTTCGATGTCGGTTGCCGAATGCCCAAAATATTCCATGGCATCGAATAGCCCCCAATGAATGCAGGCCAGCGACAGCGCATAGGCGCTGAACGGCCAACTCGTGCATTGCTCAAGCATCCGACGAATTCCCAAGGTCGACCAGCGCATTTTCTGCGGGACCACCTCCCACTTACATTTGTCGTGCCCGGCGCGCGCCGCGAGGATATCGTCATATTTCTGGGTCGTTCGGACCACGCCCACATAATTAAATTGATGGTTGTTCGTGTCGACCGCGAAGCCGAGCAGCTTGATGTCGTCATAGGTCGCCTCAACCTTCAGTTCCTCGTTGATCCCGCGCCACGCGGTGTGCCAAACGTTGATACTGTCCGGCTCATGTGCGAATTTATCTTTCTTGCGATCGATCCCTTCGGCGATCGCCGCATCGATCGCGCCCTCACGCAGGCTCTTGTTAGAGCGGCGGACGGTGATGATGAAATCATCAGCGGTCCGCACCACGATCACCGTCCCCAGGCCATTGGCCAAACCCGGCACCGGCTCTGAGGCGTGCCGCGGCAGGCCCAGAGTCCGCCGCGCCGTGGCAAGCCGCCCTTGTTCATGCGCGTTGCACAGATCGCCAACCGTCGCCTGGAAATCCGAATAGCGGTTTTCATAGCCGTTCACCGAGAGGCCGTAATCGATCTCGTCATTGCAATGCGGATGCGCCAGGCTCTGTACACCCACCTGATAGCCGTCCCACTTGCTGTCGAGGATCGCCTCTTCTGTCTCGAAATAGGCCGCCAGCTCCGCCTGCCGGTTTAAGATCGCTTGCGGCCAGTCAGAACGGTCGATCGTGCCCTTGATCTTCACCCTAGTGAAGTTCGGCGAGAATGGCCTCCAGCCATCGCCGTGCAAAGTGATCAGGCTGGTCGGACGGCCCATCACTTTGAACAGATGAACCATATCGCTGGCGGTGAACACGGCATTGCGGGCAGCTTCCTCGAGGTCGTCGCGCCACGCCCGCTTCGCGGGATCGTCTCCAAACAGCAGGTCAAGCAAAGCACGCAGACGGCGCCCGTGCGGCAGGGTCCCGCGCCGGCGCCATTGGCCGACTGTGCTCGCATCGGTATCGACGCCGCACTCGGTCAGCGCCGTGGCGAGGGCAATGTCGGTCCAAGCCTGTCCCTGTTCGTATAGTGACAGGCCGTCGATGCTGCCATTGGCCATGTGCCAAGACAGGATCACGCCAAAAGGAAAGGTCGCGGAGGAAGGTACCAAAATCGTCGTCATGGTGCGGTTTCCTTTAAGAAGCTGGGGTGGCGCTGATCGCCGCAGGAGCGATGGCCTGAAATCTGGTTCCACGGAACATCATCTGCCGGTCGCGTCCGTGATAAGCGGCGTTGGAGCAAAGCCGCGTTGCGGCGAAAGCATGAAATTCGTGCATTTCGATCCCCTTCGTTGGTCTTTTCGAGAGGAGATCATCTCAGACCCACGCCGATATTGCCATGACACCCAAAATGCCCGAATCTGGAATTTCCGTCTCCGATATCTAGAGGACCTACCAAGAGGAGGAGCGAAGTCGAGAACCGTCGGCGCAATCCACGTTTTCAACCCCGAGGCGGAGGCCGATCAAGTGAGCGGGCGCGCCCGCGCTCGAATTAGATATCGCGCGGTGCCTCGGTACTGGCGTCCGCTTTCACGGTCAGCGAACCGAACCCAATGATTCGGCAATCGGCCTGAAGTCGGGCATCCCGAGAAGTTGTAAGTAATGCGACTCCCATGATAGGGTCTGGATCACTGCTTCAAAAGATATTAAATAGACTTGTGCGCCTAGTTCAAAATGGTTGAGTAGGTTTCGAGACGGAACGCACATGTCACGCATTGCTTATTATCGAGTCTCATCTCGCGATCAGTCGATCGATGCCCAACGAATAGAGCTTGGTGGCAATTTCGATAAGGAGTTTGACGATACCGATGTCAGTGGCCTTATCCCGGCTGCCGAGCGACCTGGCTTTGGCCGACTGCTGACGTATGTGCGCGAAGGCGACACCTTCCACGTTGCCGCGATCGACCGGCTCGGCCGCGACGCGCTCGATATCCAGGCCACTGTGCGCCGGCTGATTGAGATGGGTGTAACTGTCCATGTTCATGGGCTTGGCGCGATCGGCCGCGGTGTGGGCGAGATCGTTGTCGCTGTTCTTGCGCAAGTGGCGGACATGGAGCGTCGGCGAATCGTCGAGCGGTGCGAGAACGGCCGGGCAGCGGCGCGAGCGGCTCTAGCTGCTACTGGCAGAACCCATCATGGCAAGCCCAGCTTGGGCCGTCCAAAGGCTGCTGATCCCGCCGAAGTTGCTAAATGGCGGCGGGACAACAATGCCAGCCTATCGCAAACGGTCGTGCATTTCGGGCTCTCACGAGCGACGGTATCTCGATATTGCTCGAGCGTTTGAGATGGCGTGGAAATCTGAGCGGAAGGGTTTGGTGTTCATATGTGGCAATTGGCTATCTTCGCTTTGGCGTCCACGGCCCCCGCCGGACAGCAAAATCTTACCTTCGACGGCGAATGCGGCTGGCGGGATTGCAGCTTCACCTATTGCGGTGATGGCAAGCAGATAAAACGTCTCGTCAGTTTTTGCAGGCGGCGAGTAGTTTGCTCGATCCTTCACGACGGCAAGAGCCTCGTCGAGTGGCATCAAGACCGCCCCCTTTGCTTGCTCCCAAGCCGTCACCTTGAGGGTTGTCAGGTAACCGCCCATCACGAGTGGTGTGACAAAGGCGATACTGTCGTCGATGCTCCTCACCGGCCGCACTGAGGGTATCTCCCATAGCGCCCGCCAGTCCTCGTAGCAGTCTTCTAAAAGGCCTGTTTCAGCATAGCCTAGCTGCACCGTCCTGCGTCCTTACACGAATGGTCACCGGGGCCTGCCACCGTTAGCGCACATCTGCAATCCGGTGTTATTAATCCTGCGCGTTACGCCTGAGTTTGGGGTCGCAAGCAGCCGATCAATCCGTTTTGGACAGAAATGGCGGCTTCCGCGGAAATAGAAGGCAAAGGTCCGCTCGTCCTCTGTACAAAGCGCGATTGTCGCGAGCGTGTGTTGCCCTTTCGCATGAGCAACAACGGCCAATAGGCTCCGCACGGTTGGATCGTCTGCGGCGTCTTGTAGATCGGCAAGTGCCTTGGGCAGAACCTTCTCCCATGCGCTGAATTACGACGCTTGTAGTTCGGGTGGCAACGCCGGGTTCGAGGTCGTCTGCCGCCCCTCTTCGATAAATGACAGAAGCGCGTACGCGTGCCATTCAGGTGACGAGGCCTCCATGATCATGTTCACAATCTCTTCAGCCGCAGCGTATGAAGCGGTGTTGACGGCACCTTGATGATAGAGTTGCTCGAAGAGTTCCTCCCCCGCTGATGCGTCCCCGTCCTGCCACGCGATGATTGCCTTGTGGGGGTCATACGGCCTGCCGTCTGCGTTCAACCAAGCAGTCATGATCGCCACCTCCTAGAGGAGAATGGCGGGAGTTCGGGCTAGTCGCAATGGCAGGTTTCTGGCTAATGGTTCGTGCGGCGGAATAGCAACAAAGGGTCGGTAGCAGCTATTCGATCCAATCCGGTACGGAATGTCCGAGATGGGGTGGGAGGCGGTCATTGCGCGCCTGTACGGTACAGGTGCTCTATCTCTTCCACCGCATTCAATATCTTCGCATCCGCAATATTCCATTCGCTAATCGCCCGTGCCGCGCCAAGCCCGGCACCAAGGCCAACTGGAGGTAATTTGCCTGCGAGAAGTGAAGCTCTGTAAGCCTCAAAATTGGCCGCGATCGTCTCATACTGTGAACGCTGTATACCAACCGGTTCGATCGCCGCGCGATCGAGCGCGAGCTTTGCTACGGCGTCCATGCGGCGAGCAATCACTGACGAGATGTTTTCCACTCTTCCTCCGTCGCGTAGCTTCTCCAGCCTTATCTGGAGCACCGCTAACAGCAGTCCTCACTCCCAACGGGGGAGACTTCGTCCCATCCCATTCTACGCGATCAGCAAATGACCGCAATTGGGTCGCAAGCCGCCTCTGCTCAACACCAGAAGGGGCGGCGTGAACCGTGTTAATTTTCCTGTAAGTTGTCCCAAGCGTCATTTTTCCTGACGTCCCGTAGGCGCGTCACCATCTCGACATACTTAGCGGTGGCGCGCTCTCGATCGACTGACATAAACATCTCGGTGTCGCCATTGGCGTCTGTGCCGGAAATCATGAACACTCGTTCACTCACATCCACCATTGATCCTCCTCTGCTCCGTGTGGACCGCTAGGCGCTCGTCGTGATCAGTATCCGACAGTCAGGCCAAGCGCATAGTAGTCCTTACCGGCATTGGCTTTCAGATTGACATTGGGCGCGATCGGAATCGCAATCGTGCCATAAGGGATCACTTCCTGCCCCTTGGTTGTGAAGCGCGCGCCGCCCCCGATGGTGAAAAGTTCAGGGAAGGTAAAGCCTACCTCGATCCTGGCATAGGGAGCAGCGGCCACATTATTGCACCTCGATTTTTTAGCGAACTGGCCGTTAGAGCTGTCGCGGCAAACTTCGGTCCCGTTGCTCAACTGCTGGGTATAGTAGCGGTCGTTGTCGCCCTTGTAGATGAACGCACCGATGGTCGGCGCGACATAGATGCGGCTAAGCCCGACCCGGTAAGTCACACCAGCTTCAGCGCCCCAGGTGTCGTCAAAACGTGCCGCGCTCAACTCAGCCCCTAGCTGCGCCGCATGTGCTGCGGGTGCCATAGCCCCGACCACCGCTGCCACGGCAAATGCTACCTTCGCGTTCCTCATTCCCCCCTCCCGATGTTGTGCCCGCGGGCGCTGTAGCGGCCGTAGCGAAATTCTATCAAGGCGAACCCGAAAGAATTGGTCCGATACGGAGATAACCGCGTGGCGTTGGCCAGAGGAACTCGACCGCCCCTCGAGCGCTTCTCAGCAAAGGAGCATCCGATGGCCGACAGCAAATCGAAACGCGGTGGTGCAGACCGAAGCCGCGTCGCCGCTGGCGAGGGTTATGAAGTCAGCTACTTCGCCCGCAAACACGGCCTCTCCAAGCGGGAAGCGGAGAGGCTCATCAAAGAAGTCGGCAATAACCGCGAGAAGCTGAACGCGGCCGCAGAGAAGGCCAAAAAGCGCTAGCCGCCATGTGCAACGACTATGAGCAGCATCTTCGCTGGGCAGAATATTGCGAAGTCATGCAGAAGCTCGCGCTGGGCATTCCGGTCGATCAGACGCCAGACGATTTGCCCGAGGCCGATGACGTTCGCGTTAACGATATGGCGCCTGTCATGCGCGCTCGGGGCAACGTCGTTGAACTTGCTCAGATGCGCTGGAGCTTTCCCCCCGTACGCCCAGGCGGGAAGCCGGCCTTCAACTTCCGCTCTGACGGTCGCCACTTCTCGAAAGAGCAGCGAATAATCATACCCGCCACCGCTTTCTTCGAATTCACTGGCCCGAAGAGCCCGAAGAGCAAGTGGCGCTTCTCATTAGCGGACAGCGGGGCGCTGGGGATCGCGGGTATTTGGCGAGCGGGCAGCGCAGGTGACCCCGATGTCTTCACGATGCTGACGACAGCACCCGGGCCCGACATCCAGCCCTACCACGACCGGCAGATCGTCGTCCTGCCGCCTGAAGATTGGGCATCCTGGCTATACGCTGATCAACCCGAAGCCGATCTGCTTCGTCCGTTGCCGGCCGGAAAGCTTACTGTCGCTCTCGCCCGGGCGGGCAAAGAGGCATCTGAGACGACGCTTGCAAGGACGGCTGCATAGATTGTTTCGCCGCCCGCAATTGACTCTTATGTTCTCTCTATGTTCTCAATGGTCCATCTGAGACACTGAGTCGGGAAACAGGTTATGACCATCTTCACGAAGGTGCCGACGCACATCGATTACGCACACCGCATGGCCGAGATTGCCGCCGAGATGGCGGGCTACGATCTGACCGAACTGGAAAACCGGACGATCGATCGGGACGAGACAAAGTCGGCCCTATATCGCAGCTTCGTCCATAAGGGCTTCGAGGCAATCAACGTTCTGGGCCCAGCCTTAGTGACGCTGGACGCTGGCGAATGTGAAAAGGTGCCGGCTGAAGTGCGCAATGCCGGCGATGAACGCGGCTATCATGCGCTGACAACCGTTCGGCTATGGCGTGGCCTTTCGATCGAGCAGCTCGCCGAAGCTTCCGGCCTTTCCGCCACTCTGATCCGTGCGATCGAGAGCCGTGAAGTCGTGGCAAACGAGATGCACGACAATGCTATGGCCAAGGCGTTGAACGTTAGCCCTCACGCTCTGACCGATTGGCGAGTGACCTGCGAATGGGCGGCGACGCTAGACACCCGGATCGATCGCGGTGTCGAGCTAGGCACCATCAAGTTCGCGGACGATGACGATGGCCCGCGGGACCAGCAATAAACCAGATCCCCGCTCCGTCACTCACGCCGACCCGCTGCTCCGCGCCGTTGCGCAAGCCATGTACGAATATCTCGTGCAGGGCAGCAACTATGCCCCCACGTTCGACGATGCGGAGCGAAAGAGGACGCGGCAATATCATGAGGCGACGGAGGCTGCGCGGATATTCGCCCGGTACTGCGTGGCGGATGGTCTTGGCGACCCACTCCTACTCTGAGCGATAAGCCGATATGCCAAGCGTGCGCGAGCATCTCATCTTCAAGGCGCTGGTGGCGTTGCAGGATACGCGCAGCAGGAGCAGCGAGGCAATAGTTCAGCCGTCATGGACGCTGCGCTTTTGCCTCGCCTATCTGTACACGCAGAGCTTCGGAAGCCGTGATCCTTTCGAATATTTCTGGGCCGCGATGCAAGACGGCCATCCGACGACGACCGATGGCGGGAGCTATTTGCGACACCTGAATCTAGGTCGGGCGATAAACAGCATCATCTACGGCCTGGGATTCAACGATACGCCGCAGACCGAAGAATGCCTTAGCCGCCCCCGTTGCGGCCGAGCCGTTCACGATTTCTGGGAAGAGGTACAGCGACAGCTTGATGACGGCCGGCCCATGCCGGAACGGCGGTTCCGCCGCGACTAGCTGCAACTGGAGCAATCAGCGGCAGAGTGCTCGGCGATCGGTTGATCAATGACCGGGATGGGGTGGTTTGCCGACGGTCCGCTTTCGACCGCGATCTGGTGGTAAGCTGCCACGGAGGGCAGTTAGTCCTCGCCTATCTCGCAAGGCTCTTCCGAACTATATTTGACGGAGGTTCGTTTCAGTGATGTGCCATCGGTCGTAAAAATCATTGCGGTCTTCGATCGTCGGTTCAACCATCCGAGCACGGCAGCCTTGCCTTGAACGTCGCGGCAGTTAACAGCAGGGTCGACGTCACTGCGTCCGGCGAGCCACGCCGTTGAACCCGCAGCTCATGCCGTGATGATTCATGCAAACCTCCTCTTCGGTGATCGATAACTCATCGCCGTTCTTCCGTAGGCTGATCCGACACGAACTCTCCTGATCATCCCCATCCTCATAAGGCGCTTTCGCGACCGTGATCAGGTTGTCCTCCGGCCGATCAACTACGGCTGCAACTGATCCGGCACATCGCTCCCCGGCCATGTCGATCGAGACTGCAAGCCTGCCGCCTGTTTGTGGCGTGATCTCCACTGTCCCACTCGCGCCATCGAATGCGGCGGAATATTGCCCTAACCACCTATCGTCGGCGCTGACGGGAGGTGCATCTTCATAGGTCACCTCCGTCGCGGTTGGAGCATCTTCTATCTGAGCCGCCTCAACACCGTTCCCGTCGATAGGTGTACTAGGGTCATCAGCGAGCATGGCAAGGAAGGCCAGCAGGCAGAAAAGCACGATGCCAGCATATGCTATGCCCCGGATAATCTTATGCTCGGCCAACCATCCGGCAGCAGACGGGTCCAGCGGCTGGGCTGCCTCCCAATCACCGCCCACCCGCTGCGCGTGTGAGTGGTCCTCGATCTGCAACGGCGATGGGCGTGTGGAAGTCTCATAGCGCGTGCCGCCACCAGCCACACGGGTAGGCCACTCGGCATTCGCCTCCCTGGCCCTGGCGCTTTGCACGGCTAGGGCCTGCAGCGAGGGGAGATTGATCTTGGAGTGGATAGCGCTGCGAAGGCGCTCGAACGCGCCTTGCTGCGAACCGCGAAACTGCACCCTGTTAGGATCGCGCTCTTTCAAGAACGCTGCCGTTTCCCCCATCAGCGAGAAACGAATCTCGCCTGGCATGAGGATGCCAGCCGACTTGAATTGCACCGACGTGATGCTGGACAGGGGGATCGACTTGTCGCCGCCGATGCCATGCAGCATGCTCGCCACACCTCTCCGCCTTATGACGAGATGGTGATCGTGCAATTCGATTGCCGCGCCAGCGGCACCTTTTGCTACCATCAACATCAGCGTTCCGTCCTGAAAAAGCAGGCGGGGAACATTTCTGTTATCCGTTGGCCCCAGGTACCCCCATGTGCTTCGCAAGCGAGGCGACGGCGGCGTTCGTCAGCGGCTTGAGCCGCACGCCTGTTTGCCTCGGCGCGTTGCTGAGCGGCATATTCCGCCGGATGCCTTCGGATCCAGGCCTGCCGTTCTGCACGAGCGCGGTCGTCACGCCGTTTGATTTCTGCACTGATTTGATCGCGCCGCTGCTGCTCCGCTGCGGCTTCCATTTGATACTTTGCAGCAAGTCGAGCTTCGACCATCGCATCTGTGAACGGCGCTGCGAAACGACGGAACGAGTTATCCCCACTCCCGAGGTCATCTGTGACGTTAACGAGCGTCCATTTCCCATCACGGAGTTCCAGATTGAACCACATGTCGCCGCGCATCTGCGGGTGACCGCCCAACTGGGCCACGCTCTGCGGGGGGAGTGTGATCTCTAAGTCCAGATGACAAGAACCGTTGATTTGGCCGCCTTGCCACTCAAGAAACTGGGCCGAAACTCGCGATCCAGCAGTCAACTCTCGCGCCAAGGCCTCTTCGGCAAGCTGCCTATCACCCGTAGAGGACATATTGGCACGGTAATGGCCAAACACTTCGAAAACGAAGGCGTCGAGCAACGCTCTGTCTTCGCAGATAGGTCTCATTCTCTTGGTGATATATCGCTGCTGAAATCCAAATGGATCGTCAACCGATTGAGCCAGTCCCATGGTTGAACTGACTGTGATCCCACCTGCCAACACAACTTGAAGAGATTTCTTCGCCAGATGCGACAGTGCACGGGCACGCCCCGCCCCTGCGCTAAACATATTGCGCAATATACGACCCCCATAACTGCGCAATCCGGCCCGGCAGCCGGGTCGGTTGCTTGCGCGTGACCGTGGGAAACGCGCCTCGCGTATTTCCCGAAGGTCTTTTATTTCGCGAGCCGCCCGACCTGACGGTCGAGAGCCCACAGTCACCGCGAAACGCGGGCCGAACCTCACAAGCAAGATCGGAACGACGGGATCAATGTAGCACGTTCCCGTCATGATGCTAGCGGACGATCGTTGCCATTTCGGACCGATCCTCATGGACGCCTCCATGCCACCACGTCCCATTGAGTCTCGCCCATAGACCAAAGCTTCCAACGCCAATCGCCGGCTGGAGCAGGGCCAGCCTCTCGGCCTTCGCGGAATTTGACTATGACCTCGGTCTTGGGGTCGACCGGGCAATCGCCCCCGTCGTGTTCTTGCCACATGGTCACAGCTCCTCGGCCAAGAGGATTGTCATGACCCTTGTCGTTATGTTCTCGTCGGCTGGATCGGGTGATCCGCTCTCTAGATCGGCTGAGAAATAGTCGATCCGAAACCAGCATTCGTGGCCATCCACCTCGACCCGGCCCATGTCCCCCTCACCGTGAGGGTCGTTGCGGGCGTCAAACGCGGCGAAGTCACGGACGGCAAAGAGCACCCTCGCGACGGTGGCGACCGGTAAGCTCGCGATGCCCCGCGTGATCACCACGCGACCCTCGTGACGTTGTCGGAGCCTATCGTTCAACTCGCGAATTCGCCCCGTGCGCTGGGCAAGCGTCTTCTGCTCCTGGTCCCCCATGATTCACTCCTTCATTGGTGCTGGTGGTAAAGTCGGTCTGTCGGTATCCGCGGCTAACGCGGCCTGACGGCGAGCCGGAGCAACGCCTTGGGTCTGATGATGTGGAAGCCGCGCTTCATCCCGCAGGATGAGCGCATGACGAACTTGTGACCTGCGCTGTCGAACAGCTCTAGGCGCGTCGTCGTCAAACCTGCGACCACCGAGAAATGGTTCAGCGTGCCATCGAGGTGAACGAGTACCGGCTTACGCTGCGCCAGGCTGGCATCGATCCAGTCGAACACCCGATCAATCGTCGGCTTGGAAGCGAACTCGGCCCGCTCGACGTCGATAGTGAAATCGTCCGTGGATGCATGCTTGGCCAGCTTCCTCACCAAGGCATGCCAGCGGCGGGTTTCCATGCCCGCCCACATCGCTTCTCCGGCACCGCCTCTTTCGTCGAGGAACTGTGCTGCCGCTACAAACAGGCGCTTCGCCCCGGCTTTCGTCAGTGGAGCAATTTCGTGGAGCGCTAGTCGAAGCCCGTTGATGCCGGAGTGAATCCCACAAAGCGCGTCGAGCGGACTCTGGAAGTATGGATCAATCTGGTGCCTGGCCGCGATTTCTATTGCGGCGGCTCTAAGGGGTACTGAAAGTGGGGGCGGGAAACGGCGTCTTTTCCCTCCCGCCGCCACTTAGCGTCGCCAATACGCTGTCATGAAAGCAGTGCTCATCATAGTCGAGTTATAGCAATTTTTTGCTGATATTTCAATATCCTAAATGAAATCGCCGTAAGCAGGCTTTCAACCGCCGAGTTCAATCAGGACTCCGTCGACCCCGCATTTTCATCTTTATATCAGGAGATGAAGTGGCATCGAACGGCACAGCAGTATCGATGTAAACTGGATCAGAGCAGTCTTCCTCCTCCATATCGTCGCCCCAATCTTCCTCATCGTCGTCGTCAGCCCAATCTTCACGATCGTGCTTCGAAATGGAAGTTGGCCTTGGCAACGATGGATCAACCAACTCCTCGTATTTCTCGTCAGGGTTTCCCGGCTCATCGGTGTAGATGAAGCGTCCTGCGATAATGCCGATATTTGGCTTTTTGCGGCGCTGGAGGCTCATGACCCAAGCTTCTTCCCTGAGATCATAGTCCCCGATCGCGCGTCTCGCCGAGATGATCTCGTGCCCTCCGAATTCATCGATAAACATCGTGATAAGACTGGGCTCGATCCAATTTCGGAAGGCGAAGTTGAGTTCCACGGACAGCCGCGTGAGCAACGTGCCCCCAAAGAGCCATGTTGGCTTCTTCACGCCGCTGGCGGGCGCTGGCCCCAATAGCCGTCCTCGTACGAGCCATAGCGTCCAATCAATGGGAGTGGGCTTTGTAAGACGATGGAACACGCCCCATTGCCCGTCACGCTGTCTCACGTGAAACTCTAAGATTCTGAACCCACCGCGATCGTGGATATCACAGGCGAGCTTGTAAAGTTCGCGCTTGAAGACGCTTGTCGCTCGGAAGCGTGGCGCGAGCGCCTTTCGCTGGACATTCTTGTCGCCCACCTTGTGGCCGATGCGCTCGCGGGTAGCCGATACGTTCATATACCATAAGGCGATGCGCTTCGCTTCAGCCTGGAAGTAGTCGCGGGTGTTCTGCTCGGAAGGCGTCCAGCGCCCCCAATGGCTTGTAGGAGCCGGTCTTCCAAAAAGGCTGCTCACTAGAATTCCTTCCAAGTGACGGAGGGGAGCCCACCATCTCAGCTGCCTTCTATCGGCGTTTTCTAGATTTAGAAATTATCAGCCGAGAGTTTTCTGAAGCGGCCATATAGCTGGACTGTCGCGTTTGCGATGCGACATGCCCGCAGGCGCTCCACCACTATGGAGTAGCTAATATGAATCCCGAGAATAACGATCGATCCCGTGCGGAGGGTGCTCCGCTTCGGGTCCGTCAGGCAATGTCGGTGAAGGACCTTTGCCAAGCCTCAACGCTCTGCAAGTCGACCATCCATAAGCTCATCCGGACCGGTAAGCTGGAAGCCACGACGGTGGGGACGAGACGCCTCATCTACGTCGACAGTGCACAGGCTCTGCTCAGCCCCTCCTGCAACGAGGGGAACGCATAATGGTCGCCCCTACACTCTTGGACCTTCCGGACCCAGTAGAGCCGTTCCGACCGAGGTTCGACACGCGACGGCCAGATGGGGTCATCACATTCCCATCGGAAGAGACGAGCTGGAAGGAGCTGAAGAGCCGTATCGTGATGGTCGAGCAGTACCTTCGCAATTACCCGGACCTTCCTAACCTCGACGCACGCGAACTGTTGCGGCGACTGAAGAAGGGGGTGGCGACGCAAGTCCCATCCCCAACCGCCGCATGCCCGGTCTTTACCGATGAGCTCCGCCACCGCGTCGTTGGCAACCTCTGGCCGCATGTAGAGGATGAACTTGCCGGCATCGTCGTCACCGCGACGTTGATGCCGACAGGCCTGTGGGTGCCGGCCGGTCAACTGCAGCACCAGATTCCGAGGCTAATGATGCGGCGGCTCTGCTCGGACTTCGATCGTGTCGGCGTGACCACCCAGACAGGCTTTGTCATGGCTGGTCTTCATGCCGAGTTCGACGAACGGCGTGAGGGATACGACTTCCACTACCATCTGGTGGCTGGCGGGTGGAAAGCTCGTGCTCTCGAAGCGCTGCGGGACCGTCCGAAATACTCTGTCGGTCGCAGTGAACCGCACGAGATGGGCATGGCGGACAGGCCCCGCGTCAGGATCAGCAAGCAGGTCCTGACCAACCTTCCCGACCCGCTGACTTATTCGATCCAGTACTGGTACCCACATCGACCGACCAAGATTGTCGGTCACAATCCCCTACAAATCCAACGCAGTGAATTCCGGTACCGCATCCCAGAGCCGTACCATACGGAATGGATGGTGTGGATGGATAAGCATCCTGTCCAAGACTTCGTCTTATTCAATGGACTGAAGCCTACAAGGTCAGGTCTCAAGCCAACCAAATGATATCTGTGTATACATAAGGGAATATTATCATGAAAATTATGCCTATATGCGGTCAATACGTGTACGAATGTGCTATATTTGACCTACTTCGTACTAAACACAGTGTCGCCGTGGATGGTGGCATCCGCCTAAACCGTCATGGATCTTCCATGCCGGCCGTATGTGCTGGATATGTGGGAATTGTTGGCGATCAGTCGACGATACCGGGTGTCTCCAGCCAGGACTCCCAGCAACCCCGACAATCCCAACAGCTTTCGGCTACCCGCCAGATGGAGGCCCCTCATGTCCAATGACGCCTACGGGGCCACCTGCGCCGGCAACCGATATGTTGGCATGGTATTCGGGGATCAGGGAACTTGGCTAGCCCAGAAGGACGTCACTACGATCGAGCGACTGTCGGCAGCGCTCCGCACGCGGGGCATCATGCCCGGTTCGCCAGCCGATCTGAAAGCGACACTCGAAGCGATCCGCAACGTACGGGAGTTTCCTCCCGTGGACGTTGCAGGCCAATCCGGTTGGCACGGTGAACCCTCCATCTATTTCCATGCAGATGGCGCTTCTGCAGTCCCCAAGGGCGCCACTGCCCCCCAAATGGCGTTCGCGCGGTCCAGCATCGCGTCCGCGGGGAATCCGATACGCTGGAAAAGAGAGGTTGCCGCCCTGCTCGAACAATGGCCCACAGCGAAGTTTGCCTTGGCGCTGATGTTCCTCGGCCCGCTCTTGCGGTTGATGCCCTCGGTCCAGAATGCCACCGTCGAGTTTGTCGGTGGTCAGGGTTCCGGAAAAACGGTCCTTCGGAACGTCATGGCATCCGCCTCCGGTGGCACCGGGGTCAACGGTAGCCCGCAGTACTGGCACTCCATCGACAGCGTTATCGACAAGCTATCCGAGGTCATCCTCGACCACAGGGACCGCACGCTGATCCTTGATGGCACCCATCTTCTAGGGCACGTCTTCGATGCCAAGAAGTTGGCTCGGCCCTATCTCACACTCGCGCATAACGCCGGTCGTGGCGACCTTGCAATTCCCGGCACACCGAGCGGGACGGGTCGCTATCGTGGGGTAGTGACCCTATTCGGCCGGGAGAGCCTACGAACCGTCGCTGGCAAGGGCGACCCTTCGCAAGATGAGATGCTGACCTTGACGATTCCGATAGACTGGGGCGTCCCGCCCGAACACGTCGACAAGCCGGCCTTTCTGGAAGCATTGATGACGAGCGCCGCGTCGCATTATGGCCACGCCCATCGACGGTTTATCAAGGCTCTCGTTGCGCGCTTGGGTCGAAATCGGGAGGCATTCATCCGCAAGCTGGACAAGTGGCAAGCGGAATTCCTGACCAAAGCCGGTGTAGATCGCGGCCTCGGCCGCGACTATGCCAAAGCCAAGGTGTTTGCTGCAGCCTATGCAGCAGCCAAGCTGGCCCAGGAGTTGAAGGTCCTTCCAGGGACGCTGACCTTCGGGAAGGCCCTAACTGCCTGCTACACAGCCTTTCGCGCTCAGAATACGCCGCGAATCTCGTTCGCTGACAGACTCGAAGCATTGGCAGGTGACGATCGCATCCTGAAGGTTTCGGGCCAGAAGGATGATCGCCAATCACAGCGCGCGTTGCAGGCGCTGGGAACCCTCGTCAGCTTGCCCACGCACCGCGAGTTGCGGGTGCCGCCAGCCAACATCGGACGCGTCTTTGACGACTGGAAGGCAATTTGGAAGACTGACGAGGTGAGGGGCTTCATGGTGCCAGCAGATGGCCGGGGTCTCAAGCCGAAGGTCAGCCTGGCCCGCGGGCTGCCCGCTAAACGGTGTTGGTGTTTCACGCTGCCATTGCAGGAACAGGGGCTCTTCGATGCCGATCCCGGCGCGGAGGGCAGCGAGTAGCGCTTGAAGGGCGGCGTACGACTTTCAGGAGCTACCCAAGCAGTACGCCGCCCAGTCGTTCATCAACTCCCGGCGCTTCGCGAGCGCTTGGCTTCGTCGGTATGCCCGCTCCGTGGCTGATGGCGGCATATGCGCTAACGAAAGTTCAATCGATTCCCGGTCATGCTGCGTCTCGTCGCCGGCCCAATCACGAAATGAAGACCGAAACCCATGGGTCGTGACCGGGACTTTCATGCGTTTCAATACCGCCGTCATCGTCATGTCGGATAGCATCCCCCCACGAGGCGCTGGAAAGACGAGTTGACCAGGATCGGCCTTCTCCGGCCTGATGATCTCTAGAATGGCCAGAGCGGGGGCTGTGAGCGGTACTTGGTGCATCGCGCGTGCTTTCATCCGCTCGGCCGGCACGGTCCAAAGCTTGGCTTCGAGATCGATCTCCCCCCAGGTCAGACCGCGAGTTTCGCCCGAGCGAGCCGCTGTGAGCACCGTAAAGGCCAGCGCCTTCGCGGCTATGCCCTGGCGGTCTGCCAGAGCCTTCATGAAGGCCGGCACGGCTTTATACGGTAACGCGGCATGGTGTTTAACCTCCACCTTGGTGCGCTTGGGCAATAGGTGATCCAGGTTGCCTCGCATGCGCGCTGGGTTCTCCCCCTGGTAAACCCCTTTTGCCTTGGCGGCATCGATTATCCTTTCGATGCGACCGCGGACCCGGCCTGCGGTCTCGGTCTTCGTCAGCCAGATCGGCTGAAGCACCTCGACGACATCCTCCGGTCTAATGTCAGCGATAGGCTTTTCCATGAGCGCTTTGGCGTAGGTTTTAATTGTGCTTCGCCATTGCAGCCGGTGCTTGCGGTTGCTGTAGCCATCCTCGATGTCGTCGAGCCATTCCATCGCGAACTTGCCGAAGGTGACGGGCGGCTCGGCGGCCTGCGCCGGCCGTGGGCGGGCACCACGAGGGTCTTGCCCCTCCAGCACCAATTCGCGCATCGCAGCTGCCTTCTCGCGCGCTTTGGCGAGCGAGATATCGCTATAAGACCCCAGCCCTAATTCGATCCGCTTACCCCTTCCGCCGTAAATGAAGAGCCATGACTTCGCCACGGCTGGGTCGGGATCCACGTCTGCATCCGGCTTCTTCTTCGCCAGCGAAGGCCTGATTCGAAGGTACAGACCGCCACCGTCCGAATAGACACCGGGCGTCTTCAGCTTGGCTATCAGCTTAACATTCATCTTGTTGCGCGCTGGCATCGCCTACCTCCAGCAACCGCTATGCCGCGCCTCTTACCATAAACCAAGCCATAAACTCGGCCGGGGTCTGGCGTGGTCCGCCGCGCACTCGGGCGCACAAGCTAACTCGCCAAAACTCCCATATTGCAGGCTCTTTGCCGTGCACCGAAGATCGGGGGAGTGTCGTGAGGAGCAGGATCTGGCGGAGCGGGAGGGATTCGAACCCTCGATACGCTTTTGACGTATACTCACTTTCCAGGCGAGCGCCTTCGACCACTCGGCCACCGCTCCGCACCATCGCTGGAAGCCGGCTCCCTAGCCCGTAGCGGCGGGTTCCGCAAGGCGATGTGGCATGTCATCATCGCGGCATGAAACACCGCCTTCGCATCGCCGCCGTCGCGTTCCCCTTGCTGGCTCTTGTCGCCGCGTCGCCGCCGGCCAGGCCGCTTACCCCCAGCGAGATCGTCGCGCAGGCGCCGGACTCGGCCTGGGCCGCGTTTCCGGCCCGGGATTTGCTGGTGATCGACCTCGATAGCGGATCGCGCGTCGTGATCGCGCTCGCGCCCGCCTTTGCGCCGGTACATGTCGAAAACATCCGGGCGCTGGCGCGAAGCGGCTGGTTCGACGGGATCACGATCAACCGGGTTCAGGACAATTATGTCACCCAATGGGGGGATGCTACCGAGAAGAAGGCGCTGCCCGCCGGGATCGTCGTCAGCCCGCCCGCCGAATATGCGCGGCCGCTCGCCGGGCTCGGCTTCCGCGCGATGGGCTATCGCGATGCCTACGCCGCCGAGACCGGTCATGCTGGCGGCTGGCCGGTCGCGCGGGAGGGCGCGCTGGCCTGGCTACCGCATTGCTATGGCATGGTTGGGGTGGGACGGAACCTTGCCCCCGATACCGGGACGGGCGCGGAGCTCTATGCGGTGATCGGGCATGGGCCGCGCCATCTCGACCGCAACATCGCCACGGTGGGCCGGGTGCTGGCAGGCATCGAGGCGCTGACCGCCTTGCCGCGGGGCACCGAGGCGCTCGGCTTCTACAAGGAGGGCGCACCGCGTTCCGCGATCCTGCGCGCACGGATCGCGGCGGACATGCCCGCCAGCGAGCGGCCCGCCTTCGAGGTGATGCGGAGCGACGCGCCGCAATTCGCCGCCTGGGTGAAGGCGCGGGCGAACCGCAAGGATGATTTCTTCATCCGGCCCGCGGGCGCGCTCGACATCTGCAATGCGCTGCCGCCAGTACGGGCGGTGAAGGGATAAGGAAAAGGGCCCGGAGATTTCTCCCCGGGCCCCTTCCTGTTTCCGGTGACCATATGGCCAGCCGGGCGATCTGGATCAGAAGTCCATGCCGCCCATGCCGCCCATGCCACCCATGCCGCCGGGCATGCCGCCCATGGCCGGCTTGTCCTCGGGCGATTCGGAGATCGCCGCTTCGGTGGTGATGAGCAGACCGGCGACCGAGGCCGCGTCCTGCAGCGCGGTGCGGACGACCTTGGTCGGGTCGATCACGCCGGCGGCGACGAGGTTCTCGTAGGTGTCGGTCGAGGCGTTGAAGCCCTTGGTCTCGTCATTCTCGCGCAGCAGGTTGCCCGAGATGACGGCGCCGTCATGGCCGGCATTCTGCGCGATCTGCTTCACCGGGGCGGTGATCGCCTTGCGGATGATGTCGATGCCGCGGGTCTGGTCGTCATTGACGCCCTTCAGGCCCTCGAGCGCCTTGGTCGCATACAGCAGTGCCGTGCCGCCGCCGGGGACGATGCCCTCTTCGACGGCCGCGCGGGTCGCGTGCAGCGCGTCGTCGACGCGGTCCTTGCGCTCCTTGACTTCGACTTCGGTCGCACCGCCGACCTTGATCACGGCAACGCCGCCAGCGAGCTTGGCGAGACGCTCCTGGAGCTTCTCACGGTCGTAATCGCTGGTGGTGTTCTCGATCTGACGGCGGATCGCATCGACGCGGCCCTTGATCGCGTCGGACGAACCCGCGCCATCGACGATGGTGGTGTTGTCCTTGTCGATGGTGACGCGCTTGGCGGTGCCGAGCATGCCGACGGTGACGCTCTCGAGCTTGATGCCGAGGTCTTCCGAGATCATCTCGCCCTGGGTCAGGATCGCGATGTCCTCGAGCATCGCCTTGCGGCGATCGCCGAAGCCCGGCGCCTTGACGGCGGCGACCTTCAGGCCGCCACGCAGCTTGTTGACGACGAGCGTGGCAAGAGCCTCGCCTTCGATGTCCTCGGCGATGATGAGGAGCGGACGGCCCGACTGCACCACGGCTTCGAGGATCGGCAGCATCGACTGCAGGTTCGACAGCTTCTTCTCATGGATCAGGATGTAAGGGTCGGTGAGTTCGACCAGCATCTTTTCCGGATTGGTGATGAAGTAGGGCGACAGATAGCCCCGGTCAAACTGCATGCCTTCGACGACGTCGAGCTCGAAATCGAGGCCCTTGGCTTCCTCGACGGTGATCACGCCTTCCTTGCCGACCTTCTCCATCGCCTCGGCGATCTTCTCGCCGACGACGGTGTCGCCATTGGCCGAGATGATGCCGACCTGGGCGACTTCATTGGTGCCCGCGACCGGCTTCGAACGCGACTTGAGGTTCTCGACGACCTTGGTGACCGCGAGATCGATGCCGCGCTTCAGGTCCATCGGGTTCATGCCGGCGGCGACCGACTTCATGCCCTCACGCACGATCGCCTGGGCGAGCACGGTGGCGGTGGTGGTGCCGTCGCCGGCGATGTCGTTGGTCTTCGAAGCGACTTCGCGGACCATCTGCGCGCCCATATTTTCGAACTTGTCCTTCAGTTCGATTTCCTTGGCGACGGTGACGCCGTCCTTGGTGATGCGGGGTGCGCCGAACGACTTGTCGATGACGACGTTGCGGCCCTTCGGGCCCAGCGTGACCTTCACCGCGTCGGCGAGGATGTCGACGCCGCGCAGGATGCGCTCACGAGCGTCGCGCGAAAACTTGACGTCTTTCGCTGCCATGATCTGAATTCCTTAGACTAGATATGATTTGAAAATAGAAGGGAAGGATCGGCCGGCGATCCCCAGCCCGTTAGCGTCAGCCAACAATGCCGAGAATGTCGGATTCCTTCATGATCAGCAGGTCTTCGCCGTTGATCTTGACCTCGGTGCCCGACCACTTGCCGAACAGGATCTTGTCGCCGGCCTTGACGTCGAGCGGCGTGATCTTGCCATCCTCGGCCTTCGCGCCGCCACCGACGGCGACGACTTCGCCCTCCTGGGGCTTTTCCTTGGCGCTGTCGGGGATGATGATCCCGCCAGCAGTCTTTTCCTCGGCCTCGACGCGGCGAACGAGCACGCGATCGTGCAGCGGACGGAAACTCATGTGCTTCACCCTTTCCTCATTTGTTCGGTGCGGGCGGGTGCGCCTGCGCCGAATCCTTCAGACTGGAAACTTTTAGCACTCACCCCCGGCGAGTGCTAGCGGCATATGTGGAGCAGCCCAAAGGCTGTCAAGCGACCCTCTGAACGATTTTTATTGCGCTGATGCGACGCGCCACCTTTCCGGCAGCACGGCGCTCGCGATATGGGGGACGCCCAAGGATAATCCAAGCCGCCGATGCCGAGACTCACCGCCCTGAAATATCCGTCGATCGCATTCGGGCTGGGGCTCGCCTCGGCGCTCGGCTTCGCGCCGCTCAACTGGTGGTTCTTCACCCTGTTGTGCATCGCCGGGCTGATGTGGCTGCTGCTCGACGCGGGCCGGCTGCGCGAGGCGGCGGTGCGCGGCTGGTGCTTCGGCGTCGGCCACTTCACCTTCGGCCTCAACTGGATCGCGACGGCATTCACGTTCCAGGACCGGATGCCGCACTGGCTCGGCTGGATCGCCGTGTTCCTGCTGTCGCTCTACCTCGCGGTCTTTCCGATGCTTGCCGCGATGCTCGCCTGGGGGCTGCACCGGCTGCCGGTAGCGCTGGCGGCACGGCGGCGGCGCGCCGAACTGGCGGAGCGCCGCAACAAGCTCAAGGGCCTCATTCCGCCCGGCATGGAGAGCCCGTCACTGCAACCGATCGCTGCGACGCCGAGCCCCTACGCCTTCATACCGCTGTTCGCGGGCAGCTGGGTGCTCGCCGAATATTTGCGCAGCATCGCCTTCACCGGCTTCGCCTGGAATCCGCTTGCGGCGATCATGATCGATCCATCGAGCGCCGAGCCGGCCTGGATGGGGCTGACCCGACTGATCGGCACCTACGGCTTGTCGGGGGTGATGGTGCTGCTTGCCTCGATCTGGCTGCTCGCGGTGCTGCCGGGTGCGGCTCGCGCGCGCTGGCAACGGGTCGGCTGGGCGTTGCTCGTGGCGATGCTGGCCCAGATTCTCTCGGCCTATATGCTGCGGCCGCTGCCGCCGCGCACTGGGCCGCGGCTCGTCGTGGTCCAGCCCAACATCAACCAGAACGAGAAATGGGACCCGAAGCTGCAGGCCGCCAACCTTGCCAGGCTGAGCGAACTCAGCGGCAAGCCCGGTCCCGCGCCGCGCCTGATCCTGTGGCCCGAAGCCGCGACCGCCGACTATATGGAGATCGAGCCCGCGGCGCGCATGCGGATCGCCGGGCTGCTGGGGCCGCGCGACATCGTCCTGCTCGGCGGCGATGCGCTGATCTTCGACAAGGCGGGCGACCTTATCGGGGCACGCAACAGCGTGTTCGGGATCGATGCCCGCGGCGACATCATCGGCCATTACGCCAAGGCGCATCTCGTCCCCTATGGCGAATATCTGCCGGCCCGCCCGATCTTGTCGGCGATCGGCCTGTCGCGGCTGGTGCAGGGCGATATCGATTTCTGGCCTGGCCCCGGTCCGGCGACGATGGCCGTTCCCGGATTCGGCAAGGCGGGCTTGCAGATCTGCTACGAGATCATCTTTTCCGGGCAGGTCATCGATCGGGCGAACCGGCCCGACTTCCTCTTCAACCCCTCGAACGACGCCTGGTTCGGCCGCTGGGGCCCGCCGCAGCACCTGGCCCAGGCGCGGCTGCGCGCAGCGGAGGAGGGTATGCCGATCGTCCGGTCGACTCCGACGGGCATATCGGCCGTAATCGACGCCGATGGGCGGCTGCTCCAGAGCCTGCCGTGGAAAACGGCCGGTGCGATCGAAGCGGCGTTGCCCGGGCCGCGTCCGGCCACACCCTTCGCACGCTTCGGCAATCTGCTGCCGCTGCTGTTCGCGGCGCTGCTGATCGCGGGCGGGATTGCCGTTGCCGTGAAGCGCCGCTAAGGGGCATATAACGAAGTCTTTATATCCTTTCGTCAGCTCGCGCCCTATCAGGCGGCGATCATCCCAAGAGGGTCAGTCAGTACCAATGCGCAGCAACTATCTCTTCACGTCCGAAAGCGTGTCCGAAGGCCATCCCGACAAGGTCGCTGATCAGATTTCCGATGCGATCGTCGACCTGTTCCTGTCGAAGGATCCGGAAGCGCGCATCGCCTGCGAGACGCTGACGACCACCCAGCTCGTCGTCCTGGCCGGCGAGATCCGCTGCAAGGGCGTCTATGAGAATGGCGCCTGGGCCCCCGGCGCGCAGGACGAGATCGAGAAGACGGTGCGCGATACGGTGAAGCGCATCGGCTATGAGCAGGACGGCTTTCACTGGGAGAGCTTCCGCTTCGAGAACAACCTGCACGGCCAGTCCGCGCACATCGCGCAAGGCGTCGATGCGAGCGGCAACAAGGACGAGGGCGCAGGCGACCAGGGCATCATGTTCGGTTTCGCCTGCGACGAGACGCCGGATCTGATGCCGGCGACGCTCTATTACAGCCACAAGATCCTCGAGCAGATGGCGGCGGACCGCCACTCGGGCAAGGCCCCCTTCCTCGAGCCCGACGCCAAGAGCCAGGTCACGCTGAAGTTCGAGAATGGCAAGCCGGTCGCTGCGACCGCGATCGTCGTCTCCACCCAGCATGGCAAGGGCTATGACGAAGGCGCGAACGAGGCCGAACTGAAGAATTATGTGAAGGCGGTGGTGGCCGATGTGCTGCCCGCCTCGCTGCTCTCCGATCAGACCGTCTATCATATCAACCCGACCGGCAGCTTCGAGATCGGTGGCCCGGATGGCGACGCAGGCCTGACCGGCCGCAAGATCATCGTCGACACCTATGGCGGCGCCGCCCCGCATGGCGGCGGCGCGTTCAGCGGCAAGGACCCGACCAAGGTCGACCGCTCGGCCGCCTATGTCACCCGCTATCTGGCGAAGAACATCGTCGCCGCCGGGCTTGCCCGCCGCTGCACGATCCAGCTTGCCTATGCGATCGGCGTGTCCGAGCCGCTGTCGCTCTATGTCGACACCCACGGCACCTGCGCCGACGGCGTCACCGACGCGGCGATCGAGCAGGCGATCGGCAAGATCGAGGAACTGGGCGGGCTCACCCCGCGTGGCATCCGCACCCATCTCGGCCTCAACAAGCCGATCTATTCGAAGACGGCCGCTTATGGTCATTTCGGCCGGACGCCCGAAGGCGACTTCTTCCCTTGGGAGAAGACCGACCTCGCCGACAAGCTCAAGGCGGCGCTGGCCTGACGAAGATAGGGCGGCGATGACCGTTGCCGCCCGACCCGGCAGCCACTAAGGCACGGCCATGGCCGCTTTGACGCATGCCCATGTCTGATCTCGCGGCTTTCCTGCGCGCCTGGGCCAAGGATCCGCTCGGCATCGCCGCGGTTGCGCCCTCGAGTCCCGCGCTGGCAAAGCTGATCACCGCCGAGATCAATCCGGACATGGCGCCGGTCATCGAACTCGGGCCCGGCACCGGGGTCTTCACCAAGGCGCTGCTCGCGCGGGGGTTGAAGCAGTCCGACCTGATCCTGATCGAATATGAAGCCGATTTCGCCCGGCTGCTCGCCGCACGCTTTCCGCAGGCGACGGTGCTGCGCGGGGACGCCGCGCGGGTCCGGCGGCACCGCGCGCTGCTCGGCGGCGGGCTGGCGGGCGCAACGATCTCGGGCCTGCCGATCCTCAACATCAGCGCGCGCCAGCAGATGATGATCATGCGCGGCTGCTTCGACCTGATGCGCCCCGGCGGCCGCTTCTATCAATTCACCTACAGCCCGATCAGCCCGATCCGCCGGCCCGTGCTCGACCGGCTCGGCCTCAAGGCGCGGCGGCTGTCGAGCACGCTCCGCAATCTGCCGCCCGCCGCCGTCTATGAGATAAGCCGCCTCGATGAATGATCCGCTTTCGATCCGCCGCCTCTATGGCCGGCGGCAGGGCCACAAGTTGCGCCAGGGACAGGCCGAGCTGGTCGAACGCCTGCTGCCCGACATCTCGGTCCCCGGCGACGGCGCGCTGACCGCGCGGGCGCTGTTCGGCGACGATCGCCCTATCGAGCTGGAGATCGGCTTCGGCAAGGGCGAGCATATGGCGTGGCAGGCGATGAACCGCCCCGGCCATGGCTTTATCGGTTGCGAGCCCTTCCTCGACGGTGTCGTCGGCGCCCTGATGAAGATCGACGAGGAGGATATCGACAATATCCGCCTGCACATGGGCGATGCGATCGAGGTGCTCGAAAGGCTGCCCGACGCCTCGCTCGAACGCGCCTGGCTGCTCCATCCCGATCCCTGGCCCAAGGCGCGCCATGCCAAGCGCCGCTTCATGAATGCGGGGCCGATCGGCCTGATCGCGCGCAAGCTCAAACCCGGCGGCGAATTCCGCTTCGGCACCGATCACCCCGTCTATGTCCGCTGGGCGATGATGGTGATGGGGCAATCCCCCGACTTCGACTGGCTCGGCGAAGCTCCTGCGGACTTTCTCGTGCGTCCGGACGACTGGCCCGAAACCCGTTACGAAGCCAAGGCGCGCGGCAAAGGGCATGAGGTCTGGTACTTCCGGTACCGGCGGAAGTAGAGCGCAACGGTCGGGCAAGGTCGTGGCGATGCGATTTCGCAGCGCCCCGCTTTGTCCATTCCGGGAAAGCTGATCCTGCTTTGCCGGGCTCATGCCACGGCACCCCGAAGATAAGGGCGGGCTCAGCCGAGCCCGGCGCTGGTATCCGCGCGCGGCCGATATTCGCAGCCGAGGAAGCCGTCATAGCCCAGCGCCATCAGGCGATCGATTGCGGCGCGATAAGGCAGTTCCCCGGCATCGGGTTCGTGACGCCCCGGCACCCCGGCCAGCTGGACATGCACCAGAACCATGCGGCAGCGTTCGATGGTGCCGATCACGTCATCCTCGGTCAGCATCGCGTTGTAGAGGTCGAGCTGAAGCCGGACATTGTCGCGTCCGCAGGCTGCGATCAGCCGCAGCGCGTGGCCAACATCGACGACGTGATAGCCCGGCCGATCGATCGGATTGAGCGCCTCCAGCGTCAGCGTCCTTCCCGCCTGCCGGGCTCGTGCGGCGGCGCGGTCGAGATTGGCCAGGAACAGATCGTCGGCCGCTGCCGGGCTCAAGCCGGCGGGCGGGCGCCCAGCGAGGAAGTGGATCATCGGCACGTCGAGCGCGGCCGCCTGGTCGAGCGGCTGTCCCACCGCCGCATTCACGTCGGCCTCGCGGCCCGGCACCACGAGTCGGATCATGCAGCCCTTCGCTAGCTCTCCCGGACCCTCGGGGCCTCCTCTCATATGATTGTCGCATATGTGACAGCAGGGGGTTCGGGACGATCCTATAAGGACGGCGGGAGAACAGGATATGCAAAGCACCGCCGCCGTCTCGCTCGACGACAAATGGACCGTGACCAGAGGCCGGATCTTCCTGAACGGGACGCAGGCGCTGGCGCGCGTGCTGCTCGCGCAGGCCTGGCTCGACAAGCGCGACGGGCTCGACACTGCGGGCTATGTCAGCGGCTATCGCGGCTCGCCGCTAGGCAATGTCGACACCACGCTCTGGTCGATCGGCAAGCGCCTAGACGCGACCGGCATCCGTTTCCAGCCGGGTGTCAACGAGGATCTTGCCGCCACCGCGATCGCCGGGACGCAGCAGATCGACCAGTTGCCAGGCGCGCGGCATGACGGTGTCTTCGCCGCCTGGTACGGCAAGGGGCCGGGCGTCGACCGCGCGGGCGACGCCTTCAAGCACGGCCATTATGCGGGTGCGCACGCCAAGGGCGGGGTCGTCCTCTTCTATGGCGACGACCATGCCGGCAAGTCGTCGACCGTCGCGCATCAGAGCGAACAGGCGATCGCCGCCAATGTCATCCCATCCTTCTACCCCGCCCATGCGGGCGAGATCCTCGAATATGGCTTGCTGGCGCTGGCGCTGTCGCGTCACTCGGGAATGTGGACGGCGGTAAAATGCGTCAACGAGGTTACCGAGCAGACGGCATCGGTCGACATCGACCTCGACGCTTTCGCGCCGGTGCGGCCGCCCGTCACGTCGGTGCCGCCGGAGGGGCTGCATGCCGGCAAGCGCGCGTTCAATCCGCTTCGTGCCGAGCAGATCGTGCTCGACTATCGCTTGCCGCTGGTCATTCCCTTCGTCCGCGCGAACCGGATAGACCGCACGGTGTTTCGCGCGCCGACCCCGCGTCTCGCCATCGCCAGCGCGGGCAAGAGTCATGGCGACGTGATGCAGGCGCTCGCGCTGCTCGGGCTCGATGCAGCGCGCGCCGCCGCGCTTGGCGTTTCGCTCTACAAGATCGGGTGCATCTGGCCGCTCGACGGCGAAAGCCTGGCCGGTTTTGCGCGCGGGCATGACACGCTGCTGATCGTCGAGGAGAAGAAGAGCTTCATCGAGGCGCAGGCCGCCGCGGCGCTGGTGAACAACCGGACCGCGCCGCGCCTGATCGGCAAGGCCGATGAGGATGGCGCGCCGCTGTTGTCTCCGGTCCTGCCACTCGAGCCCGCCGACATCGCGCTGGTGATCGCCGAGCGGCTGGCGCGGCTTGGCCTGGCAGATGCCCCGCTGGAGGCGGCAACGGCACGCCTCGCACCCCCGCCGGCCGCCGCGCAGGGCAACGCCGCCGCGCCGCGCCGCAGCCCCTTCTTCTGTTCGGGCTGCCCGCACAACCGCTCGACCCGCCTGCCCGACGGCAGTCTGTCGATGACCGGCATCGGCTGTCACACCATGGCGCATTTCGTAGCCCCCGACCGGGCGTTGCTGCCGACCCAGATGGGGGCCGAAGGCACCAACTGGATGGGCCTCGCGCCGTTCACGAACACGTCGCACATCTTCCAGAATATGGGCGACGGTACCTATTATCATTCGGGCCTGCTCGCGATCCGCGCCGCGGTCGCCTCGGGCGTCAACATCACTTACAAAATCCTTTATAACGACGCGGTGGCGATGACCGGCGGGCAGCCTGTCGATGGGCCGCTGTCGGTCGCCGAGATCGCCCAGCAGGTCCGCCATGAGGGCGTCGAGCGCATCGCGGTGCTGAGCGACAATCCCGATCATCACCGGCGGGAGACAGGATTTCCGTCGGGTGTCACCATCGCCCACCGCGACGAGCTCGACCGCGTCCAGCGCGAATTGCGCGAGTTCAAAGGCTGCAGCGTGCTGATCTACGAGCAGACCTGCGCCGCCGAGAAGCGCCGCCGCCGCAAGCGCGGCACCTTCCCCGATCCCGCCAGGCGCATGTTCATCGCCGAAGAGGTTTGCGAAGGCTGTGGCGACTGCTCGGTGCAATCGAGCTGCGTCAGCATCGTGCCGAAGGAGACGGCGCTGGGCCGCAAGCGTGCGATCGACCAGTCGAGCTGCAACAAGGACTATAGCTGCGCGGAGGGCTTCTGCCCCTCCTTCATCACCGTGCGCGACGCAGAGCCGCGCAAACCCAAGGGCGCCAACGTCGACGACGGATTGTTCGCGGCGCTGCCCGAACCGGTGATCGCAGATGCCGCCTGCAACATCATGGTCGCGGGAATCGGCGGCACCGGCGTGATCACGGTCGGGGCACTGATCGGCATGGCGGCGCATCTCGACGGGCGGGCGGCGTCGCTGTTCGACATGACCGGCCTCGCGCAGAAGAACGGCGCGGTTTTCAGCCATATCCGGATCGCGGCGTCCCCCGGCGACATCCATGCCCAGAAGCTTGGCCGGGGCGAGGCGGACGTGCTGCTCGCCTTCGACCTGATCGCCGCGCTCTCGCCCGAGGCGGCATCGACGATCGCGCAAGGGCGCACGCGCGCGATCGCCAACAGCGCGGTGCTGCCCACCGTCGCCTTCCAGTTCGATCGCGACGCTGTGCCCGAGCCCGAGATATTGCTCGGCCGCCTCGCTGCGACGATTGGCCGGGACCGGCTTACCACGATGGATGCGGCCGCGCTGGCGCTCGGCCTCACTGGGGACACGATCGCCGCCAATCTGATGGTGGTGGGAATGGCGTCGCAGCTGGGGCTGCTGCCGGTGACGCCTGCCGCACTCGAACAGGCGATCGGCCTGAACGGGGTCGCGGTGAAGCTCAACCTGACCGCCTTCCGGCTGGGACGATTGTTCATCGCCGATCCCGATCGGGTCGAGTCGCTGATCCGCAAGCCCGCCGCACAGCCGTTGCCGCAGACGCTCGACGAGATCATTGCCCACCGTTCGGCGCATCTCACCGGATATCAGGGAACAGCGCTGGCGGAGCGTTATCGCGAAAGCGTCGCGGCGGCACAGGCGGCGGAGCAGCGCGTGGCGCCGGGATCAGACGCACTCGCGCTGGTCGTCGCGCGCAACCTTGCAAAGCTGATGGCGATCAAGGACGAATATGAAGTCGCGAGGCTGCTAACCGATCCGGCGCTCCACGCCCGGATCGCCGGGACGTTCGAGGATGGCGCGCGGCTGAGCTTCAACATGGCGCCGCCCTTCCTGCCCGGGCGTTCCCCCAATGGCCGTCCGCGCAAACGCGAATTCCCGAAATGGCTCGTCTTCCCGGCATTGCGCCTGCTGGCGGCGGTGCGAGGGGTGCGCGGCACCGCGCTCGACGCCTTCGGCTGGACCGCCGAGCGCCGAGCCGAACGCGCGCTGCTGCATGACTATGAGGCGCTGGTCGATCGCACGCTCGCCAGGCTGACCGCCGACAATCTGCCCCAGGCGATCGCGCTGCTCGACGAGGTGGCCGCGGTGCGCGGCTTCGGTCCGGTCAAGCTCGCGGCGATGGACGCCTATCGCGACAAGATCGCCGCGGCCGAAGCGCGGATGGCGGAACGCGCCGCACAGCAGCCCGAAATGGCGGCGGGCTGAGGGGTCAGCATGAAGCTTTCCGATCTGGCCGTCGCCGCCTTGCGCGCCGCTATCGGCGATCGTCTTCAACTCGGCGATGCGATCCGCAACCAGCATGGATCGAGCGAGGCGCATTTCCCGGTGATGCCGCCCGATGCGGTCGCCTTCCCGCGCACGACCGAGGAGGTCGCCGCGCTGGTCCGCATCTGCGGCGAGTATGATCTTCCGATCGTCCCCTATGGCGCCGGCACCTCGCTCGAGGGGCAGGTGGCGGCGGTGGCGGGCGGCCTGTGCATCGACCTGTCGGAGATGAACGCGATCGTTACTGTCCATGCCGAAGATCTCGACTGTACCGTCCAGGCCGGGGTGACGCGCGAGCAGCTCAACGAATATCTGCGCGACATGGGGCTGTTCTTCCCGATCGATCCCGGCGCAAACGCGACGATCGGCGGAATGGCGGCGACGCGCGCCTCGGGCACCAATGCGGTGCGCTATGGCACGATGCGCGAGGCGATCCTTTCGCTTACCGCGGTTATGCCCGATGGCCGCATCGTCCGCACCGCCCGGCGTGCACGCAAGTCGGCGGCGGGCTATGATCTCACCCGGCTGCTGATCGGATCGGAAGGGACGCTCGGCGTCATCACCGAAGTCACCCTCCGGCTGCACGGCATTCCTGAGACAATCTCATCGGCGGTCTGCGCGTTCGACACGCTCAAGGGCGCGGTGGACACGGTCATCCTCGCCATCCAGATCGGCGTGCCCGTCGCCCGGATCGAGTTCGTCGATGAGGTCCAGATCGCGGCGATAAACGCCTATGCAAAGATGGATCTCGCCGTGAAGCCGACGCTGTTCTTCGAGTTCCATGGCTCGGCGGCTTCCGTGGCCGAACAGGTCCAGACGGTCGGTGAGATCGCCGCCGGCAATGGCGGCGGCGCCTTCGAATGGTCGAACCTGCCCGAGGAGCGTTCCCGGCTCTGGAAGGCGCGCCACCAGGCCTATTATGCGGGGCTCGCGCTGCGCCCGGGATCGACCGGCTGGGCGACCGATGTCTGCGTACCGATCAGCCGGTTGGCGGAATGCATCGTAGAGACGCGCGCCGATCTCGATGCGGTAGCCATCCCGACGCCGATCGTGGGCCATGTCGGCGACGGCAATTTTCACGTCCTTTTCGTGCTCGATCCCGACAATCCTGAGGAGGCGGCGCAGGCGGAACGGCTGAACGCCCGGCTGGTCGAACGCGCACTGGCGATGGATGGCACCTGCACCGGCGAGCACGGCATCGGTCTCGGCAAGCAGCAATGGCTGGTCGAGGAACATGGCGAGGGTGTGGATGTGATGCGCGCGATCAAGCAGGCGCTCGATCCGCGGGGACTTTTCAACCCGGGGAAGATTTTCAGCCGGCCTTAGTCGGCGTCCGTGCCGCACAGCGTCTCGAAGGCGATCGCCGAGACTGTCACCGCCTGCTCGGTAAGGCGCTCGATGGCCTTTTCTGACATGCGATGTCGGCGCTGCACCGCGGACATCGCCGTGACGCCGACCGATAGCTCGACCACCTCATAGATGCGGTTGCGCGATGCATTGGGGAACAGCTTGGCGAGAACGTCGACATAGAGTTCGCGCACCGCCGTCAGCCGCTCCTCAAGCACCTCGACGGCGGGCTCGGGTATCACCAAGTGCAGATTGATGACGATCCGGATATAATTGTAACCGGTGTCGGTGCTGGCCTCTTGAAGCAGCGCGCCGAGATATCCGCGAAGCAGCCGCCGGACATGTTCCTCGTGGCTGAGGCTGCCGGATAAAGCTTCGATCGCGTCGAGCGCCGCGATGCGCCGTGCCTGGACCCGGGAAAGCGCGGTGTCGACGACGGCGCGGTACAGCGCGTCCTTCGACCCGAAATAATAGTTTGCCGTCGAATTGTTGACGCCCACCTCGCGCTGGATCGCGCGCTGGCTCGCGCCCTGGATGCCATGCTCGGCGAAATGCCGGGCCGCGACGTCGATCAGCCTGTCGCGGACGCTCGGCGCGGACGGATCGTCCGGTAGCGGAGCTACGGTTGAGGCGCTGGTCGTCATCGTTTTTCCCTGCCGCAAGCGCCGGATGATGGCAAGCTCGACTTTTATTCAACCGGGTGGTTGATAAAAAATAGGGTTTTACGGGAGCGCGCGACGAATTTGGGCCAATATCCCTGGCAGCTTGACAAAATCATCGCATGAGATCATTCAACCGGTTGAACGGTGATGCCAAACAGGCACGGGTCGAAGGGAGAGATCGATATGGTTCGCACGCTTGCAGCAGTTGGAGTTGGGGCATTGGCCTTCGCACTGGCGTCGGCGGCTGCGGCGCAGGAGCCCGCTGCGGGCGCCGCCGCAGTGCAGGCGCCAGCCCAGGATGCGACGAATGAAGGGCTCGGCGAGATCGTCGTCACCGCGCAGAAGCGCTCCGAATCGCTGCAAAAAGTTCCGCTGGCGATCACCGCGGTCACCTCGTCCGATCTCGCCCGCAGCGGGATCACCGACCTGCAGGGCGTCGTCGCGGTCGTCCCCAACCTCAATCTGGGCCAGCAGCTGGGCGTCGCCAAGATCGCGCTGCGCGGCATCGGGCTGGAAAATATCGCGGCGGGCGCGGAGGGCAGCATCGCCTTCCATGTCGACGGCGTGTTCGTCTCGCGGTCGATTGCCGCGCTGTCGAGCTTCTATGACATCGAGCAGGTCGAGGTGCTGCGCGGGCCACAGGGCACGCTCTATGGCCGCAACGCGACCGGCGGTTCAATCAACCTCACGACCAAGGGGCCGACGCAGGACCTGTCGGGCTATGCCAATCTGACGCTGGGCAATTACAGCCGGATCGTCGCCGAAGGCGCGGTCAGCGGCGCGATCGTGCCCGATCTGCTGTCGGCGCGCATCGCCTTCCAGACTCAGGACCGCGACGGCTACGGCAAGAACATCGTCACCGGCCGCGACATCGACGATCTCAAGACGCGCGCGATCCGGGGCAGCCTGCAATTCACCCCGTCCGATCGGCTGACGATCGATGTGAAGGCCGATTATTTCCGCGAGCGCGACCGCTCGGGCGGCTATCATTATGGCGGCGGCGGCGGCTTCTCCGCGCCCGGCGTCCCGATAGTTCCGACCGGTCTGGCGCTTGGCGGTACGGTGCCCACCGATCCGCGCGACATCAGCAACGATGTCGATCCCCGCAATCGGGTCGATTTCTGGGGCGTGAGCGGCAAGATCGCCTATGATCTGGGCGGCGGCACCGAGTTCCGCTCGCTGACCGCCTATCGCCACACCAAATATCGCACGCTGACCGATCTCGATTCGACCAGCGCCTTCGTCGCCCCAGTCACTCAGGCCGAGACCGATTATCAGGTCAGTCAGGAATTCCAGCTGTCGGGCAAGAGCGACCGGCTCAGCTGGATCGTCGGCCTCTATTATTTCCATGAGAATGACGAGGGGGTTCAGGACATCCCCTTCAACAACATCATCATCGGTTTCCCCGCCCCAGGCACCTTCGTCCAGGGCTTCAACGCGGGCGGCACGATCAAGACCGACGCGCTCGCCGCCTTCGGCCAGGCGAGCTACGAGATCGTCGACGATCTGCGCCTGACCCTCGGCGCGCGCTACAGCTCGGAGAAGAAGACCGATCACGACTTCTTCTCGTTCGATGTGTTCACCCCCTATGATCCCACGGTGCCGCCAAACGCCTTCACGGCGGATCGCGCCAAGCGCTTCAAGTCGTTCACGCCGCGCATCGCGCTCGATTATCAGGTGACGCCGGGCACTCTGCTCTATGCGTCTTGGTCGAAGGGCTTCAAGTCGGGCACCTATAATCTCGGCACGCTGGCCTCGCCGGTCGACCCGGAGAAGGTCAGCGCCTTCGAAGGCGGCATCAAGTCGACCCTGTTCGATCGCCGCCTCCAGCTCAACCTCGCCGGCTTCCATTATGATTATAAGGACCTCCAGATCGGCAAGGTCGTCGGCCAGAACGTCGTCCTGGAAAATGCCGCCACCGCCAAGATCTACGGTCTCGAAGCCGAGCTGCGCGCGAAGCTGACCCCCGAGTTTGAGATCAACGCCAACGCCGCCTGGCTCCACGCCCGCTTCGACAAATATGTCAGCGCCGATCCCGCGCGCGCCTTCGGCGACGGCGTCACCTTCGTGGATGCGGCGGGCAATGTCCTGCCCAATGCGACCGCCGCCACGCCGGGCGCGGTTCCGGCCTTCAACCTGAAGGGCAACAGCCTGTCGCAGTCGCCCGACTTCACCTTCTTCGTCGGCGCGCAATATCGCATCCCGACCACGCTCGGCCAGTTCACGCTGCGCGGCGAAGTCTCGTGGCGCGACCGGGTCTACTACACGCCGTTCAACGTCAAATATGTCAGCCAGGCCGCGAACACGAAGCTCAACGCCTTCCTGAACTGGGAATCGAACGACGAGCATTGGCGAGGCTCGCTGTTCGTCAAGAACCTCACCGACAAGACTACGCTCGGCAACGCCTATATCAGCTCCGGCCTCGTTGGCTTTCCGATCAACGGCTATCTTGAGGACCCGCGCACCTTCGGCCTGACGGTCGGCTACAAATTCTGAGGAGAATATCGATGGGCAGCCAAGGCAAAACCCTCATTCGTGGCGCGACGATCGTCAGCATGGACCCGGCGGTCGGCGATCTGAAGGGTGACATCCTGATCGTGGGCGATCGCATCGCGGAGATCGCACCGTCGATCTCCGCCGACGACGCCGAGGTGATCGACGCCACCGACATGATCGCCAGCCCGGGTTTCGTCGATACCCACCGCCACACCTGGCAGACCCAGCTCAAGGGTGTGGCGATCGACTGGAGCCTGTTCGACTATACCTGCCTGATGCGCAGCATGTACTCGGTCTGCTACAATGCCGAGGACGCGTATGTGGGCAATTATGTCGGGGCGCTCGACGCGATCAACGCGGGGATCACCTCGCTCGTCGACCATAGCCATTTGCAGATCACGCCCGATCATTCGGACGGCCTGGTCAACGGGCTGAAGGACGCGGGCATTCGCGGGGTGATGTGCTACGGCGTCTACCGCAATCCGAAATACAACCCCGGCGACAAGCTCAACCAGGCGATGATCGTCTCAGACGTGTCGGGGCCGCTGGAGGATTTCCATCGCGACAATGCTGCACGGGTGCGTGCGCAGCATTTCGCGTCCGACGACGGCTTGCTGCGCTTCGGCATCGCGTCGAGCGAATATGCGACCTTCACCGACGTGAAGCCGATGGTGGACGAGATCAAATGGGCGCGCACGCTGCAGCCCGCGATGATCAGCATCCACGCGCATTTCGGAGTCAACGAGGATTTCCGCATCGTTTCCGGACTGCATGACCATGGGCTGCTTGGCGAGGATCTGCTCTTCGTCCATGGCGCGCATGTCACCGATCGCGATCTTCAGCTTCTCAAGGATCATGGCGGCTGGCTGTCGACCACGCCCGAGACCGAATTGCAGATGGGTATGGGCTATCCGGTCCTCGAACGCGTCGTGGAAAGCGGCAGCACGCCGTCGCTGGGTATCGACATTGCTTCCAACTTCGCGGGCGACATGTTCGCGCAGATGCGGGTGATGCTGCAGACGATGCGCTTCCGCCATTATGAGACCGCCAATGCCGGCATCCCGATCGCGTCGCGCTATGCCGCACGCAACATGCTCGAATTCGCGACCCTGGGCGGCGCGCGGCAGATGGGCATCGACGGCATTACCGGCAGCCTGACGCCGGGCAAGAAGGCCGACATCATCCTCACGCGGATGGACAGCGTGAACATGAGCCCGGTCACCGATCCGGTGGCGGCGCTCGTCTTCTACGCCGACGCCAACGATATCGACTCGGTGTGGATCGACGGCGTCGCGCGCAAGCGCGGCGGCAAGCTGACCGGCATCTCCTGGCCCGCCGTCCGCAAGCGGCTCAACGCCTCGCGGGATCATATCCTCGACCAGTTTGCGCGCATCTCGGAAGCCGATATCCGGGGCGCCTGGGCGCCGATCTGGGGCCTCGAAACCCCCGCCATCGAACCCGCGATCTGACCGATGATCCTCGACAGGACGCATGACGCCGCCCGGCGGAGTTGGGTAGACTCCGCCAATGGCGGGGACAGCGATTTCCCGATCCAGAATCTCCCATTCGGCATATACAGCCGCGACGGCGGCGGGCCCCGGCCGGGTGTCGCGATCGGCGACATGATCGTCGATCTCCGCGCGGTTGGCGCCGCCGGGCTGATCGGCCCGGAATGGGCGACGCTGCTGGCGGGCGATGATCTCGACGCGCTGCTGCGCGCGGGCGTCGGCACGATCGGCCTGCTGCGGTCGGCGGCGGGCGATCTGCTCGACACTGCCGCCGATCCGGCGATCCGCGCGGCGATCGAGCGGAGCGCGCTCGTCCCGATGGCGGCGGCGCAGATGCACGTGCCGACTTCGGTGCCGGGCTTTACCGATTTCTTCGCGGGCATCTACCATGCGGAGGAGGGCGGTCGGCTGACCAAGGCCGACCCGCCACTGACCCGCAACTATGGCGCGATGCCGCTTGGCTATAATGGCCGCGCCTCCTCGGTACGGATCAGCGGGGAACCGGTGCGGCGCCCGCTCGGCCAGCCACCGGTCGATGGGGCGCCCGAATTCGGACCGAGCCGCTGGCTCGATTTCGAACTGGAGCTGGGCGTCTATGTCGCGCAAGGCAATGACTTGGGCGCGCCGATAGCGATCGCCGAGGCCCGGGACCGGATCGCTGGCTATTGCCTCGTCAACGACTGGTCGGCACGCGACATCCAGTTCTGGGAGAACCAGCCGCTCGGCGCGTTCAACTCGAAAGGGTTCAGCACCACCGTCTCGCCCTGGATCGTCACCCAACAGGCGATGGCCCCGTTCCGCGCCCCGTTGATGGACCGCTTGCACGGCCATCCCGCGCCGCCGCGCTACCTGTCCGACGCCGACGATCAGGCGCAGGGCGGGCTCGACATCCAGCTGGAGGCATGGCTGTCGAGCGCTGCGATGCGCGACGCGAATATGGGGGCGGTCCGGATCACCGCCACCAATGCCCGCCATCTCTACTGGACCTTCGCGCAGATGATCGTCCAGCATAGCTGCGGCGGCACCAATTTGCGCAGCGGCGACCTGATCGCTTCGGGCACGATATCTGGCCCGACGCGCGAGCAGTCCGGCAGCATGGCCGAGCTCAGCGCGGTCGGCACGATCGCCATCCCGCTGCCCACCGGCGAGACGCGCGGCTTCCTCGAGGACGGCGACGAAGTGAGCCTGCGGGCGCGCTGCGTGCGCGACGGCTTCGTGCCGATCGGCTTCGGCGAATGCTCCGGGCGTATCATCGCGGCGCCGGCCGTCCCCAACTGACAGACGGCCGTCGTGCCGGGAGATTTTAATGAGTGACGCTTTCACCTACGGCCTTCATGAGATCGGCCGTGATATCTGGGCCTGGCTCCAGCCCGATGGCCAATGGGGCTATTCGAATGCCGGGCTGATCACCAACGGCGATCATTCGCTGCTGGTCGATACGCTGTACGATCTGAACCTGACGACGCGGATGTTGACGGACATGCGCGACGCGACGCCCGCCGCGCGGCAGATCGACATGCTCGTCAATTCGCATGCCGATGGCGATCACACCTATGGCAATCAGCTTGTGAAGGGCGCGCGGATCATCGCCTCGGCGGCCACCGCCAACGAGTTCTTCGCCGACCGGCCCGAACGGCTGCGCGAAGTCCTCGCCAAGGCGGATATGCTGGGCGAAGGCGCGCAATATATCGCCGCCTATATGGGCGGCGGGCGCTTCGACTTCGACGACGTCGTCACCACCCCGCCGACCGAAACCTATGAGCGCGAGGCCCTGCTCAAGGTCGGCGACAAGGATGTCCGGCTGTATAATGTCGGTCCTGCCCATACCGCCGGGGACACGCTGATCCATTCGGTGCACGACAAGGTCGTCTACACCGGCGACATCCTTTTCAACGACGGCCATCCCGCGATCTGGGCGGGCTCGATCGATGGCTGGATGGCCGCCTGCGATCTGATTCTCAGCCTCGACGTCGATATCGTCGTGCCGGGGCATGGCCGGCTGACCGACAAAAATGGGGTGCGGACCTTCAAGGCCTATCTGGAGATGCTCCGCCGCGAGGCGCGGCTGCGCTTCGAGGCCGGGATGACGGTGGAAGAGGCCGCGGCGGACATCGTCTTCGAACCGCCCTTCGATAGCTGGATCCTGCCCGAACGGATCGTCGGCAGCATCAACTTCCTCTACCGCCAATGGGGTAGCCCGCATGCCGAGCCCGATTTCCTGAAGATGTTCGACATGATCGCCCGCTATGCGAACCGGCGCGCCGAATGCCTGAGCGGGCGGCACAGCGCGACTTGCGGACACGCACACTAACCCGATCATCGAGCGATCGGGCTGCCGGGGCGATTCCGGATTGGGCGGGGGTCGGTCCTGCAGTCTCAGGCCAGTTTCGCCCGCGGTGTTTCCCCGCCCGCATCCAGCCGCTCGACGACATGTCCTACTATTTCCGCTGCGATGTCGAGCGGCGCGCGCAGGCTGCCGTCCACACGGGTGTGGACGACGTGCCAGGGACCGGCGAGGCCGGTGCGGGCCATTTCGGCATAGTTGCGGCGGACCGCGTTCTGCAGCGCGATGTCGGCCTCATGCTGGTCGAACTGGTCGTCGGTGTAGGAGCGTTTGTCCTTGAGCAGCATCAGCTTGCGGGCTTCGTCGAGCGGGGTGTCCAGATAGATCGACAGGTCCGGCGGAACGACGCCGAACGCCTCGGTCTCCAGCGCGAAGATCCACTCCATCATGGCCGCCGCTTCGCCGGCCGTGACCTTCGATGCCTGGTAGACCATGTTCGACGCGATGTAGCGGTCGAAGATCACCACATCGTTGGCCGCCGCGGCTTCCGCGACGAACCCCACCGATTCGAGGCGATCCAGACCGTAGAGCACAGCCGCTGCCTTCGGCGTCACCGGCACCGGCAGGCGGCCCGCCAGGAACTCCCCGAGCGTCACGCCGCCGACCGTGTCGCGGTAGCGCGGGAAGGAGATCACCGTCGCCGACAGGCCGCGCTGAACGAGCGCGTCGCGCAGGTTTCCTGCGGCCGTCGCCTTGCCCGCGCCGTCTGCGCCCTCGATCGCCACGAGCAGGCTCATGCGGCGGTTCTCCGCCCGGCATTTGGGTGGCTGGCGATGTTCGGCAAGACGGCGGATCCTTTCATCTTGCGGCCAGCATAGCAGCATCTCTGCGGTGCGCGAGATCGAACCGCGATGGGCCGCTCGTCCATTGGCTTACCCGCGAGGCGGCCTTTTTACCCGTCACCGCTCTGGCGGCGGCGCGCCGAAGCGGTTTCTATGGCAGGATGGGAGCCCGCGCGCGTCCGCGGCGGGCAAGGGCCTGACGGAGGGTTGCCGATGACCTGGCGGTGGACGGGACTGGCCTCGGCCTTGGCGATCGCTCTGGCTCCGGCGGCGCATTCGGCGGTGCAACCGGCGGAGGCGTCCTATACCATGGCGTCGACCCAGATGTGGGACATGACTGCCGGCAACGGCGAGGTCTATCGCATCTCCGTTTCCTTTCCGAGCCAGGGCGAGGCGCCGCCGAATGGTTATCCGGTGCTCTACGTGCTCGACGGCAACGCCGCCTTCGCAGGGTTCGCGGCGGCCCGCTGGATCCAGGAATATCAGCCGGTCGGCAAGATGATCGTCGTCGGGGTCGGTTACCCGACCGACAAGGCCTATGATCAGCGGCGCCTCTACGACCTGACCCCGGCGATGCTCGATCCGCCGCCGCAGGCGTGGAAGGATCTCAGCAAATATCGCAGCGGCGGGCAGGACGTCTTCCTCGACTTCCTGACCGGCAAGCTGCGCACCGAGATCGGCCGACGCTTCCGGATCAATCCCGAGCGCCAGTCGCTGTTCGGCCATTCGCTGGGCGGCATCTTCGTGCTGCACACGCTGTTCACCCGCCCGCAGGCTTTCTATTCGCTCGTCGCCGCGAGCCCGTCGATCGAATGGAACGATCAGGGCATATTGCCCGAGGAACGCGCCTTCGCCGCCCAGCTCACCAGCGGCAGGATCCGCAATCCCAGCCGTCTGCTGGTCGTCGTCGGCGGGCGCGACGTCGATGACGATCCCTATGCTGGCGAGGCCTTCGCGCGGCGGATGGACCTGCTCTCCGGCCATGGTCTGCGCTCGCGCCTGCGCCGCTATGAGGAGGAAGGACACATCACCGTGCCCGCGCGATCGGTGACCGACGTGCTGCGCTTCGTCTCCGAGGGTTATTGAGGGGACCGCTGATGGGCGATCGTGGGCCGCGCACCCCGCTGATCAGCCGCCGCAGCGCGCTTGCGGCAGCGGGGGCCTGTTTCGCGATGGCGAGCCAGAAGGCGCTGGCCGCGATGGAGCCGCGGGCTGCTCCCGTTCCGCGTCCTGCCGGACGCAAACCGGCCTTCACCAAAGAGGCGGAGGCCGACGGCATGGTCGAGATCACGGGCATCCACAATGGCAAAGGCAAGGGGAAGGCGCGGATCTTCCGTTTCGCCGATCAGTCCGCGCCCGCCTATTTCATGATCTATGATCTTCCGCCCGGCGCGAGCGAAGGGGTGCATGTCCACTTCCTCGACAACCGGAACGAGGAAGGGTCGTTCGACGAATATTATTATGTCATCAGCGGCCAGGGGCAGATGGAGATCGACGGGAAGATCTTGCCGGTCGTCCAGGGAGATCACGTCCACACCCCGCTCGAGGTCGCGCACGGAGTGGAGAATAGTCATGCGACCGACAATCTGCGCATATTCCTGACGTTCATCCAGCGCGGATCCGAAACCCCCTGGACGAAGAGCTACCGCCCGAAATCCCCGGCCTGACGGCGCTGTCCCGGCCAGAGCCATCCTCCCGCGACGCATCGGCGATCACCTGACAAGGAAAACCCGCGCCGCCGAAGGGCAGCGCGGGTCAGGGAGGTAACCGCTTGCGCGCGGATCAGAAGCGGTAGGTCAACGTGCCTTGCACGGTGCGAGGTTCGCCATTGGCGCAGAAACCGAAATTATAGCAGGTCGGATAATATTGATCGTCGAGCAGGTTGAGCGCGTTCACCTGCAGCGTCCAGTTGCCGTAATCGACCGCTACGATCGCATCGACCAGCGTGTAGCTGGGCGTCACGAGGCGGAAGAAGGGAAAGGCTGCCGGCGTCCCCGACTGCTGCTTGCCGACATAGCGGACGCCGCCGCCATAGCGGAGCGACAGTTCATCGGTGATGGCGGTCGTCTTCGTCGCGAATAGCCCTGCGGTATCCTTCGGGGTGTTGTCCCGCTGTCGGAACTCACCCGACTGCTTGACCGTGCCGTGGGCGTAGTTGGCGGTCAGGCTGATATCCTTGGCGACATTATGGTCGAGCTGGAATTCGAAGCCCTTCGACTTGGTCGACCCCGTCTGGACCTGGTTGAGCGGATTGTTCGGATCGGTGCGAAGGGCATTGTCTTCCTTCAGCGTATAATAGGTCGCCCGCAGCAACGTGGTCTTATAGGGCTGCCACTTGACGCCGACTTCCTTCTGCTTGCCAGACAGCGGTACATAGGAATTGCCGAACTGGTTCAGGCCCGAAACCGGCAAGAAGGATTCCGAATAGCTGACATAGGGCGCCAGCGTCGGGGTGACGTTGACGGTCAGGCCCGCCCGCTTGGTGGTCTTCTTGTCGACCGCGCGGGGCGAGAAGCTCTCGGTCTTGGTCACGCGGTCGCGGCGGATGCCGAGCACGAGCGAAGCGATCTCGCCGAAATCGATCTGATCCTGAGCATAGAAGCCGGTCTGCTTCACGACCTGCCGCGTCTGCGGAAAGTAGAAGGGCTGCGGCGCGGTGCCATAGACCGGATTGTAGATGTTGATCGGCGTGGTGACGTCGAAGGCCTGGCGCGCCAGCTGGCGGAAATAGGAATAGTCGACGCCGGCCAGGAATTTGTGCGTGACGGGACCGGTGTCGAACTTCACCGCGATGTTGTTGTCGCTCTGGAAGGTCCGGTAATGGGCCTTGATCGCGAAAATGTTGCGCGGAACGATCGTCTTGGCCGGATCCAGGAACGGGTCCAGCGGGTTCGCATAAGGTGCGACATAGACTTCGCGCTGATCGGTGAACGCTTTGGAGTAGCGGGTCGAGCTGGCGAAGCGGATCGCGTCCGAGAATTCATGGCTGATCAGCAGGGTCGCCGCGCCGTTCTTCTTGTAACCCTTACCGTTGATGTCCGGCTCGCCGAGGAAGCGGCTGCCCGGAACCCGGCGTCCAGGCGCGGCGAGGATCGACGCCGGCAGCGGCACGACATTGTAGTTGGGCGGGTTCTTATCGCGCTGGTAGATGCCGAGCGCGGTGACCTCGGTCTTCTCGCTGGGCTTCCAGGTGATCGCCGGCTGGAACAGCACGCGATTGTTGGGGATGTAATCGATGCGTGAGTCCGAATCGCGGGCCAGCGCGACCAGCCGCACCGCGATCGTGTCGCTCAGCGGGCCGTAGACATCGACCACGCCTTCCTTGCGGTTGAAGCTGCCATAGCTGGCGCTGACGCTGCCGCCGAATTCGAAGAGCGGCTTCTTGCTCTGCATGTTGGTGATGCCGCCCGAGCTGCCCGCGCCGTACAGCACCGATGCCGGGCCGACGAGCAGTTCGATGCGCTCAAGCGCGTTGACATCGGCGCGGGGCAGATAGACGAAGCCGAAGTTGCGCTTCAGGCCGTCGACATAAAGCACCGATTCGAAACCGCGCAGATAGTTGAAGTCGCCGAGCGAGTTGTCGTTGCCGCCCGCGACGCCCGCGGTGTAGCTGAGCGCTTCCACGATCGAGCGCGCGCCGATGGTCTCGATCTGCGCGTCGGTGACGATGTTGATCGACTGCGGGATACGCAGGATCGGCGTGTCGGTCTTGGTCGCCGTGGTGGCGCGGGTCGCGGTGACGATGATGTCCGTATCCGCCGATTGGGCGTGCGCGGGTGCAATGGACGTCAGCGCCAATATCGACGCGCCTATCGATGCTCGAACCTTCGTCAACTTGCGCTTGTTTTCACTGCTCATGAAGACCCCCTTTTCCCTATATTGCGACCTAAGACACGGACTTCAAAGGAAGTCCTGGAATTCCGACCACCGCTTGCTCACGGATTTTCTAGCCCTTGAAGTGTAACCGCGATGTCCCGGCGCCGTTGATCGAATTTGGGTAGATTTCGATTTTCGACGGGTAGAGCAGGCGGGTAATTGGAGGGTTTTGGGATGCTGGGCGGCAGGCGCTTCATTACCCGGCGGGCCC
The DNA here is from genome assembly GCF_001429065.1 of Sphingomonas sp. Root710. GTDB lineage: Bacteria > Pseudomonadota > Alphaproteobacteria > Sphingomonadales > Sphingomonadaceae > Rhizorhabdus. Next base: position 5,254 of record NZ_LMIB01000016.1, on the reverse strand, counting down.
CGGAGCTGGCACTTTCGCGAACGCACGCGAGCGCAGGTTCGGCTTACCCGTCTTGGCCCGGCGTTACCCCAAAATCCGCGTGGAGCCGGGCTGCTGCTATATGTTCAATGTGAGCGGGCGGCTGCGTCCGCAAATCGAAAAATCGGCGTCTCTTTCGTTCGAAGCCGATGGCTAGGGGTGCATCATGACGTTGTTTCGAATTGCCAGGAAGACAGGCTTCTCCGCACTGGCATTGGCGATTGCTGGCGCGTCCGGCGCCTCGGCCGCGACCGGGCAGGCGGCGGCCGACCTGATCCTCACCAACGCCCGCGTCTACACCGTCGAAAAGACGCTGCCATGGGCGCAGGCGGTGGCGGTCAGCAACGGCAGGATCGTCGCGGTCGGCTCGGCGGCGCAGGTTGCGCGCCGCAAGGGCGCGGGCACCCGGGTCGTCGATCTCGGTGGCAAGATGCTGATGCCCGCGTTCGGCGATGCGCATAACCACCCCTTGTTCGGTGGCCTGAGCCAGGCGCGCTGCCCGATCCACAGCGGCAAGACCGTCGAGGATTATAAGAAGCTTATCGCCGCGTGCGTCGAAAAAGCACCGGCGGGCGGCGGCATCGTCTATGGTCTCGGCTGGACCGAGACGGTGTTTCCCGATGGTTCGCCGCGCAAGGAAACCCTCGACGAGATCAGCCGCGACCGGCCGATCGCGATCGGATCGGGCGACGGCCACAGCATGTGGGCCAATTCGAAGATGCTCGAATTGGCCGGCATCACCAGGGACACGCCGGACCCCGCCGGCGGCAGGATCATCCGCGACCCGAAGACGGGCGAGCCGACCGGCCATCTGGCCGAAGAAAGCGCGATGGCGCTGGTCGAGAAGCTGGTCCCGCCGCCGACCGCCACGGAAATCCAGGGTGCGATCGTCTGGGTGCTCAAGCATTTCAACGGCATCGGCATCACCAACTGGCATGATGCAGGCGTCGACATCGACGATGACGGCAGGAGCGCCGTGATCGAGGCCTATCGCGTCGTGAAGGACAAGGGGGTGCTGACCAGCCATGTCGCCATCGACCAGAAGTGGAAGAATGATCGCGGGCTCGAGCAGATACCGTCCATCCTGCGCGGTGCCGAGCGCGCGAAGAGCTACGGCCTCAACGCTTACAGCGTGAAATATTATCTCGACGGCGTGATCCCGCAGCATACCGCCGCGATGCTCGCGCCCTATGAAGGCACGTCGGAACGCGGCAAGGCCACCATCGCTCCCGCGATGCTGAGCGACGCGATAAGCGCGCTCGATGCCAAGGGCGTCCAGGCACATATCCACGCCATCGGCGATGCCGCGGTGCGCGAGGGTCTCGACGCCTTCGCGGCGGCGCGCCAGCGCAACGGCATGAGCGACACCCGCCCGATGATGTCGCACATGAACGTAATCGATCCGGCGGACCAGCCGCGCTTCGGACAGCTCCGCGCCTATGCGGTGTTCCAGCCGCTCTGGGCGAGCAACGAAGCCTATATGGACCTGAGCAAGGCGGCGATCGGGCCGAAGCGTTCGGGCTATATCTATCCCGCGGGCAGCGTGGTGCGGGGCGGCGGCAAGCTGGCATATGGCGCGGACTGGCCGGTGGCTTCCGCCAATCCGCTCGAAGGGATCGAAGTGGCGCTGACCCGTAGCAACCATGCGCATCCGGAGCTGGGCCCGCTGCTACCCGGCGAAGCCGTGACACTGCCTGAAGCGATTGCCTCCTATACGATCCATGTCGCCGAGGTTAATCACAACGACAAGCAGACGGGGTCGATCGCGCCGGGGAAAAGTGCGGATCTGATCGTCATCGACCGCAACCTTTTCGACATCCCCGCCAATCAGATATCGCAGGCCAAGGTCCTGCTCACGCTATTCGCTGGCCGCGCCGTGTTCGGGGACCTGGAGGCCGTCAACGGCAACAAATAGCGGCAGCCAAGAGGGACGCGATGACCGTCGCCAGCGAGCCGCCGCGCTGTCGTCCCGGCTGAGTCGGCTTACCCGTTTGCGGCCGGGCGTCACCCGCCTGAGCCGATTGTCGCACCGCGCCTGCGGAGGCACGATCCGCCGGCAAACAGGGAGGCATTCATGCTCGGCAGATTTTCCTTCGTCATGCTCGCTCTTGCCGGAGCGGCGCTGACACCATCCATCGCCGGCGCCGCATCCGCCCCGGCCGGGAAGGTCGAGATGACCACGCCGATGTTCGAGATGTTCCGCCTCGTGCCCGGCAAGGCCGAAGCCTTCATCCGCGGCGTGGCCGATTATGACAAGGTCAGCATCGCGGGCGGCCAGCCGACGACGCAACTCTTCCTCCATGCCGGCGGCGAAGGCTGGGACGTGCTGCTCTACAAGCCGTCGCGCCCCAAGCCGACGCCGGCGCAGGAGGCGGCGATGGCGGCAAAGATCAAGGAACTCGGCCTCTCCAGCGGTTCGATCTACTTTCTAGAGGTTCGCGAGCAGATGGCCGATCATGTCCATTTCGAAGCCAGCGGGCCGACCACCGCGGCGGAGTGGCTCGCTAATCTCGATCGCGAGCGCGCCGAGGCGAAGGCAGGGAAATGACCCGGGCGGGCGGCCCGACCCGCCGGGCGATCCTGGGCGGCCTTGCCGCGCTGCCTTTGCTCGGCGCGGCGGACGGGGAGGGGGCGCCGCCGGTCACCCTGATCCGCAACGTCCAGATTTTCGACGGGACGGGCAGCGCTCGCCAGCCTCGCAATGTCCGTATCGCGGGCAACCGCATCGATGCCGTCTCGGCGGGCGATATCCCCGCCCCGGCGGGCGCAACCGTCATCGACGGCGCCGGCCAGACGCTGATGCCGGGGCTGACCGATGCGCACTGGCATATGGCGGCGGTGAAGGGCGTGCCATGGATGGGTTCGGACGATGGGCTGGCCATCGCACTGATCCTCAAGGATGCCGAGCGCCAGCTGATGCGCGGATTCACCACCGTGCGCGACACGGCGGGATCGGTGTTCGGGGTGAAGGCCGCAATCGATCGCGGGGTCGTGCCGGGGCCGCGCTGCTACCCGAGCGGAGCGGCGATTTCGCAGACTTCGGGTCATGGCGATCCGGGGCCGATCGACGAGTTGCCGGCGACGCTGGGCGGCGATGTCTCGCGCAACCAGCGGCTCGGCATGACCGCGATCGCCAATGGCGTGCCCGAAGTGCTTGCTGCGACCCGCCAGCAGTTCAAGCGTGGCGCGTCGCAGGTCAAGATCATGGCGGGCGGCGGGGTCACGTCCGATCACGATCCGATCGACACCGTCCAGTTCACGCCCGAGGAGATGCGCGCGATCGTCCAGGTCGCGACCGACTGGGGCAGCTACGCCTGTGCGCATGCTTATACGCCGGCCGGGGTTCGCCGCTGTCTGGAGGCGGGCGTGCTGTCGATCGAGCATGGCCATGCCATCGACGACCGCACCGCCGCGCTGATGGCCGAGAAGGGGGCATGGCTGTCGAGCCAGCCCTTCGAACGCGGCGATAATAGTCTGACCGCCGAGCAGCAGATCAAGGCCGAGGAGTCGCTCGGCCCAGGCGGCTGGCAGGCGAGCGTGCGGCTCGCGAAGAAGCACGGCGTCAGGCTCGCCTTCGGCACCGATCTGTTCGGGCGAACCCCGGCATCGCGGACCGAAAATGCGATGCTGCCGCGGCTCGGCGCGATCTTTCCCAATGCCGAGGTCCTGCGTATCGCGACGTCGGGCAATTGCGCGCTGTTCGCGCAGAGCGGCAAGCGCGATCCCTATCGCGCGGCGCCGCTCGGGGTGATCCGCGAAGGTGCCTGGGCGGACATGCTGGTGGTGCGCGGCAATCCGCTCGACGACCTGCGCCTGCTCGAGGATTTCGAGCGCAACCTGCTGATGATCGTCAAGGACGGTGTCATCCACAAGAACCTGATGCCCGGCGGCGGCGCACCTTTCCGGTCCTGACGGTTCAGTCGCGCGTTCGGGCGAGCGCGGCGGGGAGTTCGAGGCGGAGGAGGTCGATCAGCGCGCTGATCTTCGGCTGCAGGTGGCGGCGCTGGGGATAGACCGCCCAAATCGGTTCGGCGTCGGGGGCATGGTCCTCCAGCAGCGGCTCCAGTTTCCCTTGGGCGATCAGCGGCAGCACATAGAATTCGGGCAACTGGCAGATGCCCATGCCGGAGAGCGCGGCCTCGACCACTGCGCTGCCGCTGTTGCACCGCCACCGCCCTTTGGGCCGGTAGATCTCCTCGCCACCCTGCCGCTTGAAATGCCAGGTCGAGGCGGTGCCGACCAGGCATTCGTGCCGGGCGAGATCGGCGATCCGGCGCGGGCGACCATGGCCGCGCAGATAGGCGGGAGCCGCGCAGCAGTGCAGCGTGCGCGAGGCGATGCGCGTGCCGATCAGGCTCGAATCGGCGAGATGCCCGGTGCGGATGGCAAGGTCATAGCCCTCGCCGACCAGATCGATGATCCGGTTGGTGAGTTCGATCGTAACGCTGAGCTTGGGGTGGCGTGCGGTAAACTCGCGCACCAGCGGCGCGATGAAGCGTTCGCCCATCGCGGTCGAACAGGTGATGCGCAATTCGCCCTGCGGTTCGCCGCGCTCGTCGATCAGCGCGATCGCCTCGTCGCGTTCCATGATGATCCGGCGGCAACTGTCGAGGAACACGCGGCCGGTGTCGGTCAGCCGCACGGTGCGGGTCGTGCGGTGGAGCAGTTGCGCCTGCACGCGCTGTTCGAGCCGTGCGACGGCTCGGCTCATATGGGTCGTCGACATGGCAAGGGCCTGCGCACCGCCCGAGAAGCTGCCCGCCGTCGCCACTGCCACGAACTCGTCGATACCGTCCCAGCGCGACATTGATTATCCCTCAATGGCAATAATGATTTGCATTTCTGCCTAGTTATCACGGTGGAGGGATATTGCTATCCGCGCTGGTCGATATCGGATGCCGCCCTTTCGGCGGAGCTGGGAGTGAATGATGAAAACCCGTGCAGCCGTCGCTTTCGAGGCGAAGAAGCCTTTGGAGATCGTGGAGTTGGACCTCGAGGGCCCGAAGGCGGGCGAGGTTCTGGTGGAGATCATGGCGACGGGGATCTGCCACACCGACGCCTATACGCTCGACGGCTTCGACAGCGAGGGTATCTTCCCATCGGTGCTGGGACATGAGGGCGCAGGCGTGGTGCGCGAGGTGGGCGCGGGTGTCACCAGCGTGAAGCCGGGCGACCATGTGATCCCGCTGTACACGCCCGAATGCCGCCAGTGCAAAAGCTGCCTCAGTGGCAAGAC
>NZ_LMIB01000015.1:7130-472815 GCF_001429065.1 Sphingomonas sp. Root710 | reverse complement strand
TGGGACATGCGAAGATTGCGCATCCAGTCGAGATGTTCGGACGGGATGGCCGTGCGGATCATGTCGATAATTCCCGCAGGATCGGCATTGTCATAGTCCTGCGCCGATATGCCGTAGCTCAACAGCGTTTCCCGCCCGCCCATCTTGTGGAACAGCGCGGCGGCGCGGCGATTGCCATCGGCCGCCGACAGCAGAGTTTCCTCGTGATTGCCCATCAGGCCATATGTCGCGAAGCTCGAAAATCCACGGCCGCCGCTTCACGAGGCCGACCATATGGGCCGCGCATGCGGTAAAGAATTGCGGCGAGGTTCCGATGACGACATCGATGCGCCGGACGAACAGCGACGCAATGAAGGCGCTCAGCATGAAGCTGACATAGTCGATCACCCGCAGCACAAAGCCCTCGTTGCGGGTGATGAAGGTCCAGACGCGGATCACGTCGATCCCGTCCATGCTTTCCTTCTGCCAGAGCCGGTTGCGATAGCCTTCGAACACGCGGCCTTTGGGGAAGTTGGGCGCGCAGGTGATCACGACGACCTGATGGCCGGCGCGGACCCATTCGCGGCAATGCTCGAAGGTCCGGCTGGCCGGCGCGTTGACCTCTGGCGGGAAATTATCGGTGAGGAAAAGTATTCGCATCAGGCGTCGACCGTCCATTCCAGTTCCGTGCGCAGGCCCGCCCTCATCTGATCGGGGGCGGCCCGAAGCACGAGTCGCGAGGTGGCCAGTTCGCGTCCGAGATCGGGCCACCAGACGGCGGGCCTGAGCAGCATGGGCCCGCTGCCCCGCAGGATCAGTTCGGTCCCGTCGCGGCGGAGACGCCATTCGCGATCCGAGACACCTTCGGCGACGACATCCGGATGCAGCAGGAACGCGATTTCGCCGGGCCGGTCGGCATGCCCCAGCAGAGCATCCTCAATGACAAGCCGTCCCTCGCCCCACAAGAACACGCGTTGATGGATCGGTGCGCCACGGAGGTTGGCGAAACCGTCATGTTCCCCTTCGAGCCGGAAGCCGGGATCCCGCACATCAAAAGCCCGCGCCGTGATACGTGGCCGCCGTCCTGCGCGGAAGCTGCCGAAGAAGTCGGCCTGATCCGCACCGTCCAGACAAAGGCCGTTGTGGCTTGCGGCCGAACGGCTGGCCTGGCGGCGGCTCCCGGCCACATATTCGAACACAGCCTGATCGACGATGAAGCGCTGGCCGCCCAGCGAGAGTTCGAAGCTGAGCACGTCGGCATGGCCATGCGCGGGCAGCGCGTCGGGCGCGATCGGTCCGCAGTCGGCGACACAATAGGCATGTTCGCTGCGGGCCCCGAAATAGCCGGCGTCGGGAAAGGAGAAGACCGGGCGGGGCATGGGCCGCTCTCCTGTCAGCCGGGCATAGGCATCCAGGCAAGGGCCGGGCGAATAGGCCATGCCAAGTCCGGAATCGTTGAACAATACGGCCAGCCCATCGGGATGGGTGAGGTCAGCCAGCGCCTGCGCCATGGCCGACAGGCGCGGATCCAGATCGAGGTCCGCGCTGTCGTCAGCAGAGAGCGGCAGGCTCCGGATTTCGAGCAGATCGGCGAAGACCTGAGCATGATAGGAAAGCGACCGTTCGAAGTGGACGCCGTCGCGAAGTATCTGCGCATCGAGCTCCTGCCGAAGATGGGTGATGCCCAGCCGGCGCCAGCGCGCGGCCTCCTCCCCCTCGAAGAAGCTTGACGCCCACAGCAGCGCCTTGATGTTCTTGATCAGGTGATTGCCGCCGATATCTGTTTCCAGATAGTCGACAAGGTAGCGGAGTTGTTCGGCCAGGCTGTCCGCAATCAGCGCTTCGGCTTCGGGCGTCAATTGCCCCGCCGCGCGCGTAATCTGCTGCATCCAGACCACGGTTCGGATCGAGATGGTGTAGGGAGACCAGCTGTCGCGCCAGCAGCCCGGCCGGGTCGGCGGATTGGCGGCGATCCATTGCAGCATCCAGTCGATGGTCTGCGCCGGTGAAGCTTCCTCGAGAAATTCCATATAATGAAGGTGCATCCGCCACAGCTGCATCGCCGGCTGTGCAGCGCATACTGACCAGGGGATCGTCTCGCCGATGGTCTCGGCATGGTTGAGGAAGCGCAGCGCCGTGCCTTCGCTGCCCTGCGCGATCATGCCGGTGCGTGGCGGAAACAAAGGTGCTGGCAGAACCGAACACCGCGGCGGCGCTGGGGCGGCATATCGGCGGGGGTGGCAATCATGCCACCGCCTCTTCGCCATCAGTCTCAGGCGGCGTGCGATCCGGTGAAGGGGAATGTGCCGCGCAAAGGCCAGCTCGCGAGCCGCACGGCGGACGAACGCAAAATCCACGATCATGTCTGCCGCAATATCATGCTGCCGCGGCGGTCCGGCACTAACGCGCGGCCAGCATGGCGGCGGCTTCGATGCTGGCGCGGCTGACGTCGATGATCTCGTCGAACGGTATCGGGCAGGGAAGGCCGTCTCGAACAGAATCGACGAAGGCCTGCGCACAGCCATTTTGGCCTTTATCCTGCCGCCAGCTGCGCTTTCCCGAGAAGCCTTTCCAGCCCCAGGCTTCGAGCCTGCGGAAATTGTCGATACGCAGAACCCGGCCAGCGGCGAAAACCTCCAGCCTTTCCTTGGGAAAGCGCCGGTCGCCATTGGCGAGATAGTGGACCGTGCCGATCGAGCCGTCAGCGAAAGCCAGCTGTATCGTCGCGCTGTCGGGGCATTGGCCCCGGTCGCCCGGCAGTCCCAGCGCCTGAGCCCGGACCGAGGCGATCGGCGCATCGGCGAAGAATCGGAGCAGGTCGATGAAATGGCATGCCTCGCCGACGATCCGTCCGCCGCCGATATCCGGATCCTGTGTCCAATGCTCGGGCGGGATCGCGCCGGCGTTGACCGTCATGATGAATGCCCTGGGGCCTCGGAGCTGGGCGAGCAAGGCCTTGGCGCGCTCCGTCAGCGGTGCGAAGCGGCGGTTGAACCCGACCATGAGCTTCTGCGTGGGGCGGGAAGCCGCCTCGGCTTCGATCTCAGCCAGCTCATCGAGCGTCAGGCATAGCGGCTTCTCGCAGAAGATATGCTTGCCCGCCCTTAACCCGCCGAGGACCTGACGGGCATGGGCATCATGGCGCGTCGCGACGACCAGCGTGTCGATCGCCGGATCGAGAATGCTCCCGGCCTCGTCGGTGCTGGCTGCAGCAAAACCATGTTTGCGGGCGAGATGAACCGCGCTGAAGCCGCCGCCGCTCACGGCACGATGCAACCCTGCGCCCGCGGCCTTGAACGCGGGCATGAGGATCCGGCCGGCATAGAGCCCGGCGCCGAGGAAGGTGACCGCCGCCGCCGCGGGTTGAGCCGGAACCGTTCCGCTGACCGGCACCGTTCGCCGCGCGAGGTCTTCGCTGTCCTGCGCGCGATATCGCAGCAATATGCCGAGCGATGCTTCGCCAGACGTCAGCAGTCCGAAGGCCTGATCGGCCTCGGCGAGTTCGAAGCGATGTGAGATCAGCGGCGCGACGTCGATGGCGCCCGACGCCATGAGATCGAGCACAGCTTCGAAATTTCGCTGTTCGGTCCAGCGCACGAAGCCGATCGGATAATCCCGGCCGCCGGCTTCATAGGCAGGATCGTAGCGGCCCGGGCCATAGGAGCAGCTGACCTGAAAGCTCAGCTCCTTTTCGTAGAAGTCGGCGCGCGACAGCTGCAGCCCGACGACCCCCACCAGCACGATCCTGCCGCGCTTGCGCGACATCTGCGCCGCCTGCGCGACGATATCGTTGCTCTTGCTGGCCGCGGTTATGATGACGGCGTCGACGCCGGCGCCACGCGAGAAGCCTCCGGCTGCGGCTAGCACATCCTCGGCGGCGGGGTTGGCGATCTCCGCGCCGAACGTGCGTGCGAGATCGAGCCGGGCCGGATCGACGTCGATGCCGAGCACCCGGCAACCCTGGGCACGCAGCATCTGTACGGTAAGAAGGCCGATCAGGCCGAGGCCGAACACGGCGACGCATTCGCCTATCTTCGGATCGGCAAGGCGGATGCCCTGCAGTCCGATCGCACCGATCACCGTGAATGCCGCGGCCTCGTCGCTTACTCCATCAGGGATGCGCGCACAGAGATTGCGGGGAACCGCGACGACCTCGGCATGGTTGCCGTTGCTGGCGACGCGGTCACCCAGCGCGAAGCCGGTTACGTCACTCCCGAGCTCGGCAACCCGGCCGACATTGCAATATCCGAGCGCGATCGGCTGATCGAGCTTGCTGCGGACGGTCTCCATCGTCGCCGCGAATCCGTCGGTGCCGATCTTGTCGATGACCTGGCGAACCTTGTCGGGTTGCTGGCGGGCTTTTCCGATCCAGCCGGCTTTGCCGAAATCGACCAGCATCCGCTCGGTCCCGGCGGAGATCAGAGAGGTGCTGCTGTGGATGAGCAACTGGCCGCGGCCCGCATGAGGCGCGGGAACATCGGTTAGGCTCATCTCGCCCGTGCCGAGATTCTGCAGCACTTGCTTCATATTCTCGCGTCCCCGCGACGGTCTCGCGGGCGAATTCGCCCGGTCCGATCGATGGATCGGCCCCGCCTGAGTTGTCCTTAGCCAAAGGACCCGACGCGGGCCAGCCGTTCGTCACCGAAGCGCGAATCCCGCATTTGGGGGGCGGACGCCGTGCGGCCGGACCGGGGTGCATCAACCTGGTCCCGATCCGGCACGCCTGTCCCTATATCGCGGTTCGGACCTCGCGTCGCGGCGCGGCGGTTGGCATTTTCGAGATTTGCTTTGGCAGAACGGGGGCGGCCGGGACGCACGAAAGAACCATATAATGTGCGCAATGACCGCCGTCCGGCGGATGGGAAGCATCGGCCGGCTGCGCTAGCAGATCGGCTGGTTTAAAGTGCGGAGAGGACAGTCATGAAAATCCTGGTGATCGGTGCGACGGGTTATGTCGGCTCGCATGTCGCCAAGGCTTTCGGGCGGCGCGGTCATGAGGTGGCGGGGCTCGCCCGCAATGCCGGCACGGCCGAACGCCTGGCGGCGGCAGGCATCGCGGCGCACGATGGCAGCATAGATGGCCGCGAGGCCCTGTCGGCGGCGGTCGCCGGTTTCGACGTGGTCGCGATGGCCGCCATGGTCCCGTTCGAGGACGAGCTGGAGATCATGACCGCCATGGTCGCGGGCTGCCAGAAGGGCGGTGTCCGCCATCTTCTGTTCACCTCGGGCACCGGCGTGCTGTCGATCGAGGCCAAGGACGGTGCGTGGAGCCAGTACACCTTCGCCGAGGACGATCCCTATCCCTTCCCGGCGCGGCACAATCGCGCGGTGCGTATCCAGACCGAGACGGTGGTCCGCGAGGGCTCGACCGACCGCCTGAGCACCTATGTCATTCGTCCGCCGCTGATCTACGGCAATGCCGGCAGCATCCAGATCCCGCAAATCTTCGAGTCCGCGCGCAAGACCGGCGCGGCCTGCTATCTGGGCTTCGGGCTCAACCTCTATTCGGCCGTCCATGTCGAGGATCTGGCCGAGGCTTATTGCCTGGCGGTCGAAAAAGGGAAGCCCGGCGCGCTTTATCATACCGTGTGCGGCGAGGCGAACTTCCGGTCGATCGCGGAGGCTGTCGCAACGGTGGTGGGCTGCGGCACGAAGAGCCTCGATTATGAGGAGGCCTGCGCACTGTGGGGTGATGTCTGGGTCGATCTCGCGCTGGCCGTCAACAGCCGCTCGATCGCGAAGAGGGCGGTTGAGGAACTCGGCTGGAAGCCGCGTCATCTCGACGTCATCGATGATATTCGCAACGGCTCCTATCGCCAAAACTTCGAAGCCGGTCTAAGCGAGTTCACGTGGGCGAGCCACGGCTGACGGAGCGACATTTGGCCCGGATATTATTGACGCGGCGCTGGCCGGCCTCGGTCGAGGCGGAGCTCGCCGCACGGCATGAGGTTCAGCGCAACGAGAGCGACACGCCGATGTCGCAGGCCGAGTTGGCCGAGGCGATGGCGTCGTTCGACGTCCTCTGCCCGACAGTGTCGGACCGGATCGACGCCGGCGTCATCGGCGCCGCGAACCGCCGAGTGCGGTTCATCGCCAATTATGGCGCCGGGGTCGATCATATCGACCTCTCGGCGGCGCGCGCGGCGGGAATCGCTGTCACCAACACTCCCGACGTTCTGACCGACGCTACCGCCGAACTGGCGCTGCTGCTGATGCTGATGGTGTCGCGCCGCGCTGGCGAGGGCGAACGGGAGCTGCGCTCGGGCGGCTGGGGCGGCTGGCGGCCGACCCACCTGACGGGCCGTGCGTTGCAGGGCCGGACGCTGGGCCTGATCGGCTATGGCCGGATCGCGCGCGAGACCGCGCGCCGCGCCCGCGCCGCGCTGGACGTCGAGCTGATCTATCATAGCCGCCGCCCCGCCACCGACGACGATCTGGGCGCGCGCTATGTCGCGTCGGCGGCCGAGCTGGTCGCAGAGGCCGACATCATCTCGCTGCATTGTCCCGGCGGTGCCGAGACCCGCCACTTGATCGACGCCGCGATGATCGAGCGGATGAAGCCGAATGCGGTGCTGATCAACACGGCGCGCGGGTCCGTGATCGACGAGGCGGCGCTGGCTGCGGCGCTCACGGCGGGCCGGATTGGCGGGGCCGGGCTCGACGTCTATGAGCGCGAGCCGGCCGTGCACCCGGCGTTGCTCGACGCGCCGAATGTCGTGCTGCTCCCGCATCTGGGCAGCGCGACGCTGGAGACGCGTGAGGCGATGGGGCGGCAGGCGGTACTCAACCTCCAAGCGCTGCTGGAAGGGCGCGAGCCACCGAACCGTGTCGCCTGAACCGCACGTGGCGCTCGATACCGTCGAAGAAGCGCTGCGCGAGGCCATGGCCGGCCGTGGCCGTGGCATGCGGCCCTTCGTGCTCGGCATCTGCGGCGCGCAGGGGAGCGGCAAGTCCACCCTGTCCGATGCATTGGCAGAACGGATGCGGCGGGCGGGTGTGTCGACCGCAGTACTGTCGATCGACGATCTTTATCGCACCAGGGCCGAGCGCATCGCGATGGCGCACGATGTGCACCCGCTGTTCGCCGTGCGCGGCGTGCCCGGCACCCATGAGGTGAGCCTCGGGCTCGACATCATCGCCACGCTCGATCGGGGCCGGGCCGCGCGGCTGCCGCGCTTCGACAAGGCCCATGATGACCGCGCGCCCGAAGCCGCCTGGGGCGAAGCGCCGGCCGGTACCGCACTGCTCATCCTGGAAGGCTGGTGTGTCGGCGCGCGGCCCGAGGTGCCGGACGCGCTGGCCACGCCGGTCAACGATCTCGAACGCGAAGAGGATGGCGACGGACGCTGGCGCCGGGCCGTCAACGACGCGCTGGCCGGCGCCTATCAGGCGCTGTTCGACCGGATCGACATGCTCGTCCTGCTCGCCGCCCCGGGGTTCGAGGTCGTCCGCGACTGGCGCATCGAGCAGGAGCACGGCCTGGCGCGAACCGCTGGCGCCGGCGCCGGGGGCGTGATGAGCGATACCGAGGTCGAACGCTTCATTCGCTTCTACGAGCGGCTGACACGGCACATATTGGCGGAGATGCCCGGGCACGCCGATCTGGTGATCCGCCTCGGCCGGGATCGCGCACCGCTGTCGATCACTTCGGCAGCGCGTAGCCGATGATATAGTCGCCCAGCACCGAACGCAGCGCCGGATGCCCACCGGCGGCGATCACCACGAACTGCCGTCCGCTCTTCGGCGAGATATAGGTCATCGGGGTCGCCTGACCGCCGGCGGGCAGCCTGACATGCCACAGCATCCTGCCGCTGCTGGTATCGAAGGCGCGGAAATCGCCGTCATGGGTCGCGCCGATGAACAGCAGGCCGCTGCGCGTCGCCAGCGATCCGCCATTATTGGGCGTGCCGACCAGGATCGGCAGCATCGACCGGATGCCCCAGGGCCCCGCCGCCCGGCCATTGCCGAAGCGCTGCGCCCAGACGAGCTTGCCCGAGCGCAGATCGACCGCGGAGATCATGCCATAGGGCGGCTGGTTGCAGGGTATGCCGAGCGGGGTGCGGAAAATCTGGATATGCGCGGCATAGGGCGTTCCGCCCTGCCGCACCGGGCCCCCCACTTCGCGCGCGACGAACTGCTTGACCCGCGCATCGGCCTCGGCGCGGGTGAGCAGCCGGTCGTAATTGGCCACCCGGTTGGAATTTACGAACAGCAACTGCCGCTCGGGATCGACCGATACGCTGCCCCAGTCGATGCCGCCGTTGAAGCCGGGATAGGCGATGTTCGGCTGCAGGCCCGGCGGTGTCGCGGTGCCCTCGTAGCGCGACTCCTTGAAACGGATGCGGCACCAGAGCTGGTCGAGCGGGGTGATTCCCCACATGAAGCGTTCGGTGAAGTCGGGTCCGCGATAGGAGGGCATGCCGACCGAGAAGGGCTGGGTGGGCGACAGCCGCTCCTCGGGCACTGCGCCGGCCTGCGGGACCGCTTTCTCCACGACGGGGCTCAGCGGTTTTCCGGTGGCGCGATCAAGCACGAAAACCTCGCCCCGCTTGGTCGGCTGGACGAGCGCGTGGCGCACGCCGGATGGATAGGCGATGTCCACCAGCGTCGGTTGCGACGCGACATCCCAGTCCCAGACATCGTGATGCGCGGTCTGGAACACCCAGCGCGTCTTGCCGGTGGCCGCCTCGATCGCGACGACCGAGCTGCCGAACTTCTCGTCGAACGGGCGTCGCCGCCCGCCGAAATAGTCTACCGCGGGATTGCCGGTCGGCACATAGACGAGGCCCAGGCGCTCGTCGGCGCTGAACGGCGCCCAGGCATTGGGCGTCGAATGGGTATAGGTCTCGCCCGGCGGCGGCAGGGTCTGGCGATCGGGGCGCCCGACATCCCAGGCCCAGGCCAGTTCGCCGGTGATCGCGTCGAAGGCGCGGACGACACCCGCGGGCTCACCCCAATATTGGCCGTCGCTCACCCAACCGCCGAGCACCACCTTGCCGCCGGCCATCGTCGGGGCCGACGTGACGGCATAATAGCCGACCGGCGATTTGCTCAGCCCGGTCAGCAGCGAGACTTGTCCGTTGCGGCCGAAACCCTGGCAGAGCCGGCCGCTGCGCGCGTCGAGCGCGATGAGGCGGGCGTCGGTGGTGTTGGTGATGATCCGTTCGGCGCAGTCGCCGCTCAGGCCGGGCGCGCGATAATAAGCGACGCCGCGGCAGACATGGTAGGGCACGTTCTCCTTGACGATATGGGCGTTGAAGCGCCAGCGCTGCCGCCCGGTTTCCGCATCGAGCGCGATGACGTCGTTATAGGCCGTGCAGAGATAGAGCGTATCCGCGACCTTGATCGGCGTCACCTCCAGCCCATAGGTGTCGCCGACCCGAAAGGTCCAGGCAGGCTTCAGGCCCGCGACATTGGCGGGCCTGATCTGGTCGAGCCGGCTATAGCGGGTGCCGCCCGGATCGCCGCCATAATGGAGCCAGTCGCCTTCGGCAGGGCCACCAGCGGTGGCGGTAGGAATGGCACCGCCGAACGGGCCGGTCTGATAGATCGGGTCGAAGGGATCGGGGGTGCGCAGCTGGGTGAGGCCGATCCCGGCGATCAGTGCGGCCAGGGCCGCGATGCCGAGCGCGCCGGGACGGGCCAGGCGGGCGAGGCGATCATGCGGCGTCGCAAGGCCGCGCCGGATGGCCGGGAAGAGGAGGGGGATACCGAGGACCGCCGGGGCGACGAGCCGGGGCATGAGCGCCCAGCCGTCGAAACCCGCTTCCCACAAAGCCCAGGCGAGGGTGGCGAAGAGCAGCGTGGCATAGCCGAGCGCACCTTCGACACGACCCCGCCATAGCCAGATGCCGCTGGCCAGCGTCACGGCACCGGCAGCGACATAATAGGGCGAGCCGCCGAGCGAGACGAGATAGGCCCCGCCCGCCAGCAGCGGCAGGGACACCAGCGCCAATATGGCGGCATAGATGCGCCGCGCGACCGCCGGCTTCGATATGTCCTCCCCCGGCATCCCCATCGCGTTATCCGAGCTTTTGCATGATGTTGATCATCGTCACGCCCTGCGGCCCCGCGCGCCAGCCATGCTCGTTGCCGGGCAGCACGACCGAGTCGCCCTTGCGAAGGGTTACGGAGCGGCCCTCTTCGAGGAGCAGCACGACTTCGCCCTCGACGATGATGTTGACGTCGAGCGTGTCGGTGGCGTGCATCGTGGAGGAGTCCACATTGGCGCCCCATTGCTGATAGCGAACACGGAGTCCCTGGCCCTCGGGTTCGATCGCGAAGGGCTTGGGTGCGCCCATCGGATCGGGATCGCCCATGCGTGGAAGGCCGGCCGTCTCCCATATGTCGACCGCGCAGCAATGCCCTTCGGGCACTTCGGCCGGAAACTCGGCGGCATGGTGCATCTGCAGCTGGCCGACTTTGGTATTGGTGACATGGTGGATCGACTGGGGCGGGCCGTCGTAGAGGACCGTCGATTTGCCGTCGGCGTCGACGCCGGTAATGACTCTGCGCATGGTGGTGTTTCTCACATCGAATAGCGGGCGATGTTGGTGCCCGTGGTGACGAGCCCGCCGTCGGCGGACAATGTGTTGCCGGTCAGCCAGCGTGCATCGTCGCTGGCGACGAAGGCGACGATGTCGGCGATGTCATCGGGCTGGGCGACGCGGCGGAGCGCGGTCCAGCGCGCGAACAATCCACGCCAGTCGCGCGGGTCCTTGCGCTCGTTCGCCTCGAACAGGTCGGTGACGGTGGTGCCGGGCGCGACGGCGTTGACGGTGATGCCGCGTTCGCCGAGTTCCAGCGCCGCCGATCGGGTGAAGGCCTCCATGGCTCCCTTGGTGGCGGAGTATACCGAGCGCCCATGGGCGGGGTGCTTGCCCGCCGCCGAGGAGATGTTGATCACACGGCCATGCGGGCTTTCAGTGCGCCGCGCGAATTCGCCGGTTGCGAGCAGCACCGCGCGCAGGTTCAGCGACAGTTCGAAATCGATCCGCTTGATATCGAACTCCGGCACCGGATGATATTCGGACACCGCGGCATTGTTGACGAGGATATCGATGCCGCCATGCCGCTCGACGGTCTCGCGAACGATGTCGATCGGCGCATCGGCGGTCGAGAGGTCGCCAAGGACGACCGATGCCGTACCGCCGGCGTCGACGATCTTCGCGGCGACCTTATCCGCATCTCGGCTGTCGGCGCTGGCATGGACCACGACCGTCGCGCCGTCGGCGGCCAGGCGCAGCGCGATCCCCGCGCCGATGCCTCGGGACGATCCGGTGACGAGCGCGACCCTGCCGTCCAGTTTGCCGCCGCTCATTTGTGGCCCGCCCGGCCGACCGGATAGTCGCCGCCCTTGCGGGACGGTTCATTGGCGAACAGGTCCCAGCTATAGTCGTCCTGCTGCGAACCATAGGCCCGCACCGGCATCGCCGAGAAGGGGAAGAGCAGGTCGTTCCACGGCGTACTCGGCCCCGCATCGCGGCACCAGTCGTAGACCGCGACACGGTGAATGAACTTCCAGGTGTCGCCGCGCTTCTCGAGCCGGTCGGCATAGCGCCCGCCCAGATAGACGTCACGGGTCGCGTCGCCCTCGCCCATACGGTGATAGGCGAAGAAATAAGTCTCGCAATTGGCAATGTTGCCGTGAAGCTCGATGCAGCTCTGGCCCAGCATGTGGCCCATCTTCAACGTCGGCCACATCGGCTTCATGCCGTCGGCGAATTCACGTCCGGTGCCGTCGACCACGCCGTGATCGTCCCAGCCCTCCGGCCAGTAGGTTGATGCGATCAGGTCGGCGTCCTGCCGGTCCATGCCGCGGCTGTAGCGGGCCATGTTGTGACGGATCTTCTCGCGGTCGAGCAGCTCCTCCATGGTGATCTCGATTTCTGGCTGCCGCATGCTCTCTCCTCGTTCGATTATGTTGGTCCAGGTCCGGCGGCGTCAGAGCCGAAGGCCGGCCTGCCTGAGCAGCGGCATCACCCGCGCATCGAAATATTTCAGCTCCTCGACATAATCGATCAGCCCCAGGAAGACCCCGTCGATCCCGGCCTCCTTCACCTCGCGCAGCCCGTCGACGATCTGCTCGGGCGTGCCGACAAGGGCGTGGCCACCCGACCCGGCGACGAACTTGGCGAGAAGCTCGGGTTTGAGATGCTCGCCAAAGGTCTGGATGTTGAGCCCGCGCGCGAAATTGCCCGCCGCGACCCAGTCGCCATGGTCGATGATCGACTGATAGGCGGCCTTTGCTTCCTCCTCGGTGTCGCGGCAGACGACGATGACCATCGTCACCATTTGCAGCGAGCGGCCATAATCGTCGAATGCCTTCTTGCGGATGTCGCGGCAATATCCGGCGGCCTGTTCGGCGGTCGTGAAGACGGTGTAGTTGACGTCCGCATAGCGCGCCGAAAACTCGATGCCGGCCGGCGACCCGCCGGCGTTGATCACCACCGGGCGCCGCTGGACCGGCTTGGGAGCGGCTTCGAGGCCTTTGAGCTGGAAATATTCGCCGTCGAAGTCGAACGGCGCCTTCTCGGTCCACAGCCGGTCGACGATCTCGAGCCATTCGGCGCCGAGCTTGTAGCGATCGCCATGCTCGCGCATCCGCACGCCGAGCATCGCCATCTCGGCCTCGTTCCAACCCATCACGACGTTGAGGCCGGCCCGGCCGTTGGAGATATGATCGATCGTGGTGATCGCCTTGGCGGCGGCGACCGGATTGACCACCGAAGCATGGACCGTCGCGAAGGTCATGACGTTGCTCGTCCGCGCTGCCAGCCCGGCGGCGTAGGTCAGCGTCTCGAAATTCTCGCCCGCCCAGTTCGTCGTGCCCCCGAAGCCCTGCCAGCGGGCGACAGGTACGATCAGTTCGAAGCCCATGCGGTCGACCTGTTCGGCGATCGCCAGACTGTGTTGCCAGCTGACCTCGAACGAGCTCGGCGGCTCGCTCATGAACACCGAGCCGTTCGAATTGACCGAGAATACGCCGAACTTCAGCGGCTGCGCATTGAACAGCGGGACATGGGCCGCGCGATACTCGGCGAGTTCCTCGCTGGCGCGGCGTTTCGACTGCAGATCGCTCATGATGATCCTTCTCTCCTGCCGCGCTTTCGCGGGTCTGATCTCATGGCTCAGATATAGTCCAGCCCTTCCGCCTGCGCGCGTTTTCGCGTCTTGGATCGGCGAACGTCACTTTCGATTTTCGAGCGTTCCCTTTCGATTCCGGCGCATGATTTCACTCCGCGAAAATCTGCGCTCTCAGTCGAGTTGGAAATCGGGATCCTGCAGGACCCATTTGTGTCCCCAGTGCGAACCCAGGGTGGTCTCGAAGAATATCTCCTCTTCCCAGGCCTTCGGCGGCGCGCCCCAGCCGAGTTCGAGAATGAATTTGCCCGGAGTCATCATGTAGAAGGAGATCATGTCGTCGTTGACATGCTTGCCCAGCGTCATGGCCAGAGGGATGTTATGCGCCTGCTGCCGGTCGAGGGCACGGCCGACATCGTCGAAATCGGCGAATTCGAGCATCATGTGGACGCAGCCGACGTCGCTGGGCATTTGTGCCAGCGCCAGACTGTGCTGACGCGGATTGCGGCAGTGCAGGAAGTAGAGCTGCACCTTGAGGTCGGCGGTGATCGGCTGAAGCAGGCTGTCCGAAGCGTCGAAGCCGACGATGCGCGTCCAGAAATCGAGCGCCTCGTCGATGTTGAGCGCGGGCAGCACGGTGTGGCCGAGCCCGAGCTCACCGGTGACGAAGGGGCCCGTGCCGATGGGCGAAACGAAGGGCTGGAAATTCGAGATGGGGCCCCAGGCGGCTTCGTGCCGGTTGCCGGCGGGATCGGTGAAGGTGAAGAAGTCCTGCACCTTGCGCAGCGCGCTTTCTTCGGCGGTGGCGCTGGTCAGCGCTACGCCGAATCCTTCGAGGCGGGTCCGGAAGGCGTCATAATCGGCGCGCGAGCGCAGCAGCCAGCCCGAGGCGAAATAGCGTTCCTGATCGCCAGGCAGGATCAGGATGCGATGGTTACGGCGGTCGATCTTCAGATAGAGGCCGCCGCCCGGCGCGTCGATCGCCTTCATCCCGACCACCTGTTCGGCATAGCTGCGCCATTTGCCGATATCGGCCGTCTGCAGCACGACATAACCCAGTTCGCTGATACCCATGGCGCCTCATCCCCGACATTTGCGAGCTTCTTCGACCCGGATGTACGACCCGTCCGGCGGGCGAGACATGCCAGCCATGTTGGCAAAATGAGCAACATATGGGCGGAGCGCGCAGCCGATATGGCGGGCGGGCCTTCCCGCGCGTAAGTATCGGGATCAGATTGGGCCGGTGTGGAGAGGACATGAGGGTCATGGAGCGGTTCGCGACGATGTCGCGAGCGTTGTTCGAGGTATCGGACAACGCGCTATCGCGCCCATCGACATGGGCGATCACGATGTCGGTGATCTGCCTGGATTCAGCTGGTTTTTCTCCCGCCGCACGATGCTCGCGAAATGCGCAATTTCGCGCGTGTGTGGCGCATCGACCCCTTCCCTATAGGAGTTTTTGAATGAGTGGTTTGAGTGGCAAGATCGCGCTGGTGACCGGTTCGAGCCGCGGCATAGGCCGTGGGATCGCCGAGCGCCTGGCCCGCGACGGCGCCACGGTGGCGATTCACTATGGCCGCGATCGCCCCGCAGCCGACGAAGCGGTCGGCGCGATCGAAGCGGCGGGGGGAAAGGCCTTCGCCGTGCAGGCCGACCTTGCGAGCATGGACGACATCAAGGCGATGTTCGCGGCGCTCGACGAGCGCGGCGGGCGCATCGATATCCTGGTGAACAACGCGGCGGCGCTGGTCAGCGCCCATATCCAGGACACGACCGAGGAGATTTTCGACCGGCTCGTCTCGACGAACCTGCGCGGCACCTATTTCATCACGAAATATGCGATCGAGCGGATGGGCGAGGGCGGCCGGATCATCAACATCTCGTCCAACTGCACGCGCGTCGCCTATCCCGAGGTGTCGGTATACGGCCTCACCAAGGCGGGGATCGAGAATATGGCGCTAGGGCTGGCTCAGCAGCTCGGTGCGCAGGGGATCACGGTCAACACCGTCGTCCCCGGGATCGTCGATACCGACATGAACGCCAGCTGGTTGTCCGAAGACACCAAATCCTATGTCCATGGACTCACTGCGCTGGGTAGATTAGGTTCTGTAGAGGAAATAGCCAACGTGGTCGCTTTTCTGGCTTCGGAGCAGGCTAGCTGGGTCACCGCCCAGACAATCGAGGCGAGCGGAGGCTGTCGTATTTGACGAGTTTTCGACGATCTGCGGTAAAGGGGCAGATAAGCACTGCCGTAATGATCGCCACGTGACGGAAGGAGAGAGGGATGTCCGCACGAGCATTTAATGTCGCGGCGCATTTGGAAGTGCCGGGCGTCAACATTCAGGTTCTCGACTATCGCTGGAACGCCGGCGAGCAGATCGAGGAGCTGGAGCATGATTTCATCCTGCGCTATCGCCCGTTTCCCGCCCAGGTGAGCGTCGCAGCTCGCCTTCCGGAAGGCGATCTGCAGAATTTCGGCCAGCTGATGTTCTTTCCGGCGGATGTCGAGGTCAGAACCGCATCGGCGAACAACAACGAACTGACCCGCAACATCATGTGCCGGTTCAACGCCGGCTGGTTTCGCAAGGTCTGGACCGGCTCGTCCAACTGGAGCAACGAGGAGCTGGCCCGCTGCTTCGACATGCGGAACCTGCGGATCGAGCAGGCGATCCAGCGGCTCGGCGCCGAGGCGGCGGACCCCGGCTTCGCCAGCCCGCTGATGGTGGAATCGCTTGCGACCGTGATCGCGATCGAGATCGCCCGCTATTTCGGCGACATGAAGGAGCCGCTGCGCATCCGCACCCGCGACGGGCGGCTGTCGCAGGCGGATCTGAACCGCATCTACGAATATATCGACAGCTTCTCGAACCGCTGCCCGAGCATCGAGGACATCGCCGACCTGTGCGACATCAGCGCGGCGCATCTGCGCCGTTCGTTCAAGAAGACCACCGGCAAGACGGTCCACGAATATGTCGAGGAAATGCGGCTCAAGAAGGCGCAGTCGCTGCTGGCCGACACCGATCTGCCGCTGAAGGAAATCTCCTACCGGCTCGGTTTCGCGGACTCGAGCACCTTCTCCTCGACCTTCAAGCGCAGCTCCGGCGAAACGCCGAGCGGCTATCGCTATCGCTTCCGCCAGTGACGGGATCGGGGCGTCCTTCGCGGGACGCCCCGATCAATTTTCACACAATTTGCACCGATCGCTAAACGCCCCCGCGCTGTAGCGCTCCGCCAAAACCGCTACTCTTGCCCCAGTTTTAGGACCGGGGATTGCCAATTGCGCCGACATCATGCCGGTCGCAAGCAGGCGTCCACCGCAGTGGGTGTAGGGCGAGCATGAATTACCAGAGCGAAGGTGCCGTATTCGGTCAGGCCGGGGGCGATCTGCCGCCGCAGCGCTTTGCCAGGGGCTGGCACTGCATGGGACTCGCCGAACCGTTCAAGGACGGCAAGCCGCATACGCTTCAAGCGTTCGGCGGCAAGGTCGTGATCTTCCAGCAGACCGACGGTTCGCTCGCGGCGCTCGACGGCTATTGCCCGCATATGGGCGCCGACCTCGGCACTGGTACGCTGATCGACGGGACCGTGGCCTGCCCCTTTCATGGCTGGCAGTGGAACGGCAAGGGCGAATGCGCTCATATCCCCTACTCGCCGCGTATCCCCCGCAAGGCCCGGATCAAATCCTATCCGGTGATGGAGCAGAATCAGCAGCTCTTCATTTACAATGATCCGGAGGGCAATCCGCCGCCGCCCGAAGTGGCGATCCCGGCGATCGAGGCGGTGATGAACGGCGAGACGCTGCCCTGGGAATGGCAGACGATCCACATTCCGACCAATTGCCGCGAGCTGATCGACAACGCCGCAGACGCGACCCATTTCTATTATGTCCACGGCTGGAGCGTGAACCGCTTCGAGAATATCTTCGATCGCCACATGGCGACGCAGAACGCCTGGTTCGAAGCGCGCAAGGACGTGAATTTCGGCGAGGTCGAAACATCTGAGAGCGATTTCGATTTCCGCAGCTCGGCGACCTATTACGGCCCGGCCTACATGATCGTGAACCAGACTGCCGAATATCTGGGCAAGCCGGTCGAGTTGTACCTGATCAACGCCCATTATCCGGTGTCGCCGAACAGCTTCATGCTGCACGCGGGCGTCACCACCAAGCGGGTCGAGGGCGTTTCCGAAGAGGAAAGCATCGCGCTGGGCCGTTCGTTCGGCAAGGCGGCGGTCGACGCCTTCTTCCAGGACGTCGAATTGTGGAAGACCAAGACCCGCGTCGACAATCCGATCCTGTCGGAATTCGACGGCCCGATCTATCAGCTTCGCCGCTGGTATCAGCAATTCTATGTCGATGCCGCCGACGTGACGCCGGAAATGACCGACCGGTTCCATCTGGACATGGACCTGACCGTGCCGCTCGAATGCTGGGCCGCGGATCAAGCGAAGTTCAAGAACAAGTGAGCGTCGCGGCAGACGAGGCGCCCGTCCTCGACACGGCCTTCCCGGTCGGCAAGTTCGCCCGGGTGTGGAACGACACTTACCGGCTCCACTATCATGAGCTGAACCGGCCCAACGGCCGGCCCAGCCTGCTGTTCCTGCACGGCAGCGGACCGGGGGCCAGCGGCTACAGCAATTTCCGCAACAATTACCCGGTGATGGCCGAAGCCGGTTATCATGTGATCGTCGTCGATTATCTGGGCTATGGCCATTCGGACAAGCCGCGCGACTTCGACTACAGCACCGAAAATCAGGTGGCGATGCTCCACGAGCTGATGGGGCAGCTCGGCGTAGGCCAGGTGATCCCGATCGGCAACTCGCTCGGAGGCTTTTATGGCCATGCCTATGCGCTGACCTATCCTGATGACGTGCCCAAGGTCATTTCCATGGCGCCCGGCGGCGTCCATGAGGAAAGCACCCGGCCATCATCGCCGGGGCTACAGGCAATGGTCGCCGCCGTCGGGGCGGGGCCACAGAACTTCACCGCGGAGAGCTTCCGCGAACTGCTCAAGCTGATCGTCAAGGACGAGCGTCACCTGACCGACCAGGTCATCGGTGAGCGTCTGCCGATCGCGCAGAGCCAGCCGATCGAAATCTACACCCGCGCGATCCACCGCCCGGTTTGGGACCGGCTGCACGAGATCAAGGTGCCGGTGCTTGCCTTCTGGGGCTATTATGACCAGTTCCTGTCGGTGAACCACGCCTTCATCATGCAGGAAAAGATCGAGAATTGCCGGGTGATCATCTCGAACCAGGCGGGACATTGGTTCATGATCGAGGAGGCCGAGCTGTTCAACCAGTCCTGCCTCGCCTTCCTGTCGGAATAGACATCCCTGCGCCCGGGAGAGCTTCGATGACCGAGACAGCCGTCGCCGACACGCTGGCGATCCAGAGGCTCAAGGCGATCTATTGCGAGGGAGCGGACCTGCTGCCCACCGACGCCGAGCGGGCGGCGGAAGTGCTGACGTCGGTCTTCACCGCCGACGCCACCGCCGATTACGGCGCGGGGCTGCTCGAAGGCCGTGAGGCGATCGTCGGCTTCCTGGTGAGCCAGATCAGTCCGGTGCGCGCCTGGCTGTGGCACGCTATCCATTCGCCGCTGATCGATGTGGACGGGGATGATGCGGAGGCGCGTTGGACGATCGTCGCGATGATGCGCGACAAAGGCTCGGAGACGATCGAGCGCGCCTATGGCCGCTATGCCGACCGGCTCATCCGCACGCCGGACGGCTGGCGGATCGCGGCGATGCGGTGGATCGAAGAAGCGCGCGCCTGATCACGCGCTGATTTTCACGAAAAGGGGAAGGAGGCTCCCGGTCGGCGACCGGGAGCCTCTTTTTATTCCGCTGCGAGCAGCCGCCCTTGATCGCGCATGACGCGAGTCAGTCCATCGACGACATCGTCCTTGTTCGCACAGGCGGCGGCTTCCAGCGCCTTCGAGATGCTGGGCGACGCCTCGCCGCCATGGACCCGCTGGATCGGCTGGTCGAGCCAGTCGAACAGCCGGCGCTGGACCTCGTCGGCGAGCATGCCGCCATAGGAGGTGCCGATCGAGCCCTGCTCCACGATCAGGACATTGTTTGTCTTGCGGATCGATTCCTCGATCGTCTCCCAGTCGATCCCGGCGCGGTCGAGGCTGCGCAGGTCGATCACCTCGGCGTCGAAGCCGGTCTCCTCGATTGCCGCCAGCGTCGGGGCGACCATCGCCGAATAGGTCAGGATCGTCATCGCCGTACCCGGCCGCACGACCTTCGCCTTGCCCAGCGGGATATAATAATCGAAGTCGCTCGCCGGGGCGGGGCCCTTGCCGTTGTACAGGTCGACATGCTCGATCACGAGCACGGGATCGCTGCACAGCAGAGCGCTGTTCATCAGCCCGACATAGTCGAACGGCGTCGACGGGGCGACCACACGCCAGCCGACCGAGGTGGCGAAGATGCCCGCAGGATCCATCGAATGCTGTGATCCATAGCCGGTGCCCATCGCGACCTTCATCCGCATCACCAGCGGAACCGCGCTCTCACCGCCGAACATATGACGGGCCTTGGCGATCTGGTTGAAGATCTGGTCGGCCGCGACCCACAGGAAATCCGGGTACATCAGCTCGACGACCGGCAGGAAACGGCCGTCCATCGCGATGCCGCCGGCAAGGCCGCAAAAGGCGTTCTCGCTGATGGGGGTACCCAGCACCCGGTCCGGGAACTGGTCGGCCAGGCCGCGGGTGGCGCCATTGGTGCCGCCCTTCAGCCGGTGGATGTCTTCACCCATAATGACGATGCGATCGTCCTGCGCCATCCGCCGCTGCATCACGTCGGCGACGGTGGTGATATATTTCTGGTCCTGAACGATCTCGCCCGAAAAGCTTTCGAGCTCCTCGAAGCGGACGCCGTCGAATTCGGACAGGTCGCCGCGAATGCCGACATCGCGGAATTCGGCCGGGGGCCAGAGCGCGGGCACGATCCGCTTCTTGCCGCCGTCGCCGTCCTCCAGCAGTTGGGCGGCGACATCGTTCATCAGCGCGACGCAGCGCTCGCGAAGGGCGGTGACGTCGTCCTCGCCGATCAACTGGCGTTGCTGCATCTTGGCGGCGACCATTTCGAGCGGATCGCGCGCACGCCATGCGGCCTCTTCCTCTTTCGGCCGATAGCCGAAGGCGCTGCCGGGCAGCGCGCCATTCTGGTGGAAATAGCGGTAGCAGTCGGCCTCGATGATGGTCGGTCCACCGCCCGAGCGCATCACCGCCAGTGCTTCTTCCATCGCCAGATGGACGGCCAGCGGATTCATCCCGTCGACCTTCCACGATGGGATGCCGAAGGCGAGCCCGCGCGACGACAGGCGCGGCTCGGCGGTCACCTCGTCGACATGGGTCGACACGGCGTAGACATTATTCTCGATGAAGAAGCAGAGCGGCAGCTTCCAGGCCGCGGCGAGGTTCATCGATTCGAGCACCGATCCGATGTTGATTGCGCCATCGCCCAGATAGTTGACCGCGACGTCGCTGGTGCCCGCATGGCGATGCGCCCAGGCCGAACCCGCCGCAAGCGGCGCGCCGCCGCCGACGATCGCATTGGTGCCCAGATTGCCGGCTTCGAGCCAGCGCAGGTGCATCGATCCGCCGCGTCCCTTGCAATAGCCTTGGGCGAGGCCGCAAATCTCGGCCATCGTCTTCTGCATCAGCTCGCGCACCGGTTCGTCGAACGCCGCGCGCGGTGACAGCGCGTCGGCGAGATGCGCGAGCGACTTGGCCAGGAACTGATGGTGGCCGCGATGCGAGCCGTTGATGTGGTCGGACGAGCGCAGCGGCCGTATCGAGCCGACCGCGCCGCCCTCCTGGCCAATCGAGCTGTGCGCCGGACCATGGACGAGACCCTGCGCCGCCAGTTCGAGGACCTTTTCCTCGAACGCGCGGATCAGGTGGAGGTCGGTCAGCATGGTGCCGAGCAGTTCGGGGGAGGCCGCATCCCAGTCGGCGTCGGTGACGCCGATTTCGCGCCAGGGCGCCTTCGGGGTCAAATCCATATGGGTCGCCATTATCGGGTCGTCTCCGAAAGATCATTCTTGCGGGCAATGTCGGCGGCGGCCGCATAGCCGAAGGTCATGCTCGCGCCGAGCGTCGATCCCGCGCCGGGATAAGCAGGGCCCATCACCGAGCCCGAGCAGTTTCCGATCGCGTAGAGGCCGCCGATCGGCGATCCGTCTTCGCGCAATACCCGGGCCTGTTCGTCGGTGCGCGGTCCGCCCTTCGAGCCGAGGTCGCCGAGGTCGATCCGCACGGCATAAAAGGGCGCTTTGGCCACCGGGCCGAGATTGCGGTTCGGCTTGTGGTTCGGATCGCCGAAGAATTGGTTATAGACGTTCGCGCCGCGTCCGAAGTCGGGGTCCTCGCCCTTCAGGGCGTGGTCGTTGAAGCGGCCCACCGTCGCTGCGAGCGTATCGGCGGGGACACCGATCTTGCCGGCGAGCGCCTCGAGATTGTCCGCCCGGTAGAGGAAGGTGTCGAACCAGTCGGCGGGCACTTTGCTGTCGGGCATCGCCCAGCCGGGCTGAAGGCCGCCAAGCGGATAGCGGGCGCGATAGTCGGCGTCGAAGATCAGCCAGCAGGGCAGGTTTGCCCCGGTCTCCGCATTGTCGCGCAGCATCGCCTGCCCGAACTGGTGATAGGAGCAGATTTCGTTGGTGAAGCGCTTGCCGAGACGATTGACCGCCAGGCTGTGCGGATAACCGCGTTCGAAGAACAGCGCCTGGTTGCGCAGGATGTTCGGCGCGTGGCGATAGGGGATGGTTACCGTCGGCGCCCACCAGGCCTCGTCGAGGAATTCCACCGCCGCGCCGGCTTCGCGGCTCGCGGTCAGCGCGTCGCCGACATTGTTGTCGCGCGGCGTGGCGCTCCAGCGCGGGTTGGTCGGTTGCGCGAAATGCTCGTTGCGCATCTCCTGGGACTGCTCATAGCCGCCCGACGCCAGGATCACCGCCTTCGCTGCGCCGATCCGAACGGGACGTCCCTGTGCGCTCGCCGTGACCGCGACGACGGTGGTGCCGTCCATCTCGAGCCCGGTCATCGCGGTGTTGAGCGCCAGCGGGATATTCCGGTCGATCATCGCCTTGCGCAGCCCGCCGATCAGCGCGTTGCCGATGGTGAGCAGGCGGTCGCGATGGGTGCGCCGGCGGAAAGGCAGGTCGCTCCAGTAACGCCACAGGTTGCGGAGGACCACCCGGCGCCAGCCCTTGGCGCGCGCCATGATGATCCCGCCGTCCAACAGGTCGAGCGCGATCTTGTCGAACATCTTGAACTCGGGATAGCTCTCGCGCAGGCGGAAGAACTCCTCGCCCAGCGTGCCGCCGTCCATCGGCCGGATCAGCATCGTGCGCCCGCCGGGCGCGGCGCCCTCCACGAACGGATAATAGTCGGGATAGGGCATATAGGGGTTGGTGTAATATTCGATGCCCAGCGACTTGAGATAATCGACCATCACCGGGGCGAGGCCGACATAGCGCTCCAGCTTGGCGGTCGGAACTTTGCCCTCGGTGACCTTCTGGAGATAGCCAAGTGCCTTGGCCGGGCTGTCCTGGTCGCCGATGAAGGCGTTGTTGGGAATCCAGATCGCGCCGCCCGAGACGGCGGAGGTTCCGCCGTAACGATCGGACTTCTCGATAACGATCGGGCGCAGCCCCAGGTCGTGCGCGCGAATCGCGGAGAGCAGGCCCCCGGCGCCCGATCCCACCACGACCACATCATATTCGGACGCATCGGGCACAATGAAACTCATCTCGATCCTCTCACGCGATCCGTGATCGCGATCCCATTTTCTCCGGTACGGCGCCCCCCGCAGGGGACGCCGTCAAGGGTGGGCCGCCGCGTGGGCGGCGGCGTGTCAGAGGAAGATGTCCTGGTTTTCGGCACCCAGCAGCGACGCGCCGAAATTGGCGCCCCACAGCTCGTAGCTGTTCGCCTGATGCTGGCCGCCCGACTGGATGTTGGCCAGGATCTTGGAAAACGGCTTGTCGACGAACAATCCGCTGCCGCCCGCGACGCGGAACAGCTTGTTCGCCACGTTGGCGCAGCGGCTGGCGACCTCGGACGACTGATATTTGAAGCGCAGCCGGTCTTCCATCGCGGGCACGGTGCCAGCCTCGGCGCATTTCTCCATATGGTCGAAATTGGCGTAGAGGGTATTCTTCAGATCGGCGATCGTCGCCGCCGCTTCGGCTACCGTCAGCTGGGCGAAGGGGTTTTCCGAGGTGCGGCCGCCGAACGAGCCGAGCTTGCCGCTGCCGAAGGCGATCACCTCGTTCAGCAACGCCTGCAGCGCGCCGATCGATGCGGTCGAGACCGAGCGCAGGAACACCTGGCCGAAGGGCAGGCGGTAGAGCGCGCCGGTGTTCACCGCATTGCCGGGGCTGTTGATCTCGAAGCCCTGACGGTGGGTATGGGTACGATATTGGGGCACGAAGGCGTCCTTGACGATCACGTCATGGCTGCCGGTCGCCTTGAGGCCATGGGTGTCCCACGTCTCGACGATCTCGACATCCTCACGCGGGATCAGGAAGGTGCCCATGTTGGGCACACCGTCGCCGGCGCCGGGAAACAGGCCGCCGAGGAAGAACCACTGGGCATGCTTCGAGCCGCTCGAGAATTGCCAGCGGCCCGAGAAACGGTAGCCGCCGTCCACGGCTTCGGTCTTGCCCTTGGGCATATAGGTCGACGCGATGATCGCGTCGGGGTTGTTCTCGAACACTTCGCGCCCGGCGCGGTCGTCGAACAGCGCGATCTGCCAGTTGTGGACGCCGATGACGCCGTAGATCCAGCCGACCGACATATCACCCTCGGCCAGAGCCATCTGAACGTCGTAGAAGACCTTCGGGCTCATCTCATAGCCGCCCCAGCGCTTGGGCTGGAGTATGCGGAACAGGCCCGCCTTCTTGATATCCTCGACCGTCTCCGGGACCACATTGGCCGCCGCATCGCCCGCCGCAGCGCGTTCCCGCAGCACGGGAATCAGCGCCCGCGCGCGGTCCACCAGTTCGGCCGCGGACGGGGTCTCGCCCTGCACGACTTTCAAAGCTGCCTCCACCATAGGCTCCAATCCTTAGTTTGCGCGGACGGATTTCCTCGTCGGACGATCCTTGCCGCAGGTTGATGGAGAACTTAGTCCGCCGCCGCCGCGACCGCATTTGGCAAGCTTGTGACAAACCGATCACTGCATGGGCGTTTTGAGCCTTGCCGCCTGCCAGGCGGTTCGCGCGCGTGCGGATTGGCAATGCTCTGCGCAGCTTGGCCATGGCTATGCGCCTTCCGCCCGGCGGGTCGCGCTGAGACAATCCGCGCATCGGTCCGAGGAGGGGAGCAGGCGTGGCGTGAGCGACAATTATCATGCGCTCGAGGTTGTGGATGTCATCGAAGAGAGCGACGATGCGCGCACCTTCGTCCTCGCGGTTCCTGCGGAAAAGCGCGACCTGTTCGGTTATCGCTCGGGCCAGTTCCTGACGGTTCGCTGCGCGACCGACGAGGGCGAGCACGAGCGCTGCTATTCGCTGTCGAGCGTGCATGGCGCGGACGAGCATCTGCGGATCACCGTGAAGCGGGTGCCGTTCGGCCCGGTTTCCAACTGGATGGTCGACCGCGTCCGTAAGGGCGACCGCTTGCCGGTGATGCGCCCCGCCGGGGTGTTCGTGTCGCGCGATGCCGACCGCGACCTGTCGTTGTTCGCGGCGGGCAGCGGGATCACCCCGATCATCTCGCTCGCCAAGGACCGCTTGCGCCAGTCGAGCGGCAAGGTTTCGCTTTTCTACGCCAACCGCGACGAGCGTTCGGTCATCTTCAAGGCTGAACTCAACAGGCTCGCCGCCGAGCATCCGGACCGGCTGTCGATCACGCACTGGCTGGAAAGCGTGCAGGGATTGCCGACGCCGAAGCTGCTGGCGGCCCATGCCGCGCATCTGGCCGATCGCGAGCATTTCGTGTGCGGGCCCGCGCCCTATATGGATGCGGTCGCCGCCGCGCTCGACCAGCTCGACGTCGATCGCCATCAGGTCCATCTTGAGCGGTTCGTGTTCGCCGCGCCGCAGCCAGTGACAAGCGTTCCGAGCCGCGAGCAGCCCGCCGTCGAGGCGTCGCGGCTGGAGGTGACGCTGAACGGCAAGACCGACAGCATCGATTGGGCGGGCGGCGCACTGATGATCGACGCCATGCAGGCGGCGGGGCTGAACCCGCCTTATTCCTGCCGCTCGGGATCGTGCGGCGCCTGTATCTGCCAACTCGACGAGGGCGAAGTCGACATGCTGCAGAATCAGGTGCTCGACGCCCGTGACCTGTCCGATGGCCTGATCCTGGCGTGTCAGGCGGTGGCGCGTTCGCCGGAGGTGAAGGTGACCTTCTGACGCAATCAAAAAGAGCGAGGTGAGGATGTACAAGGTGATGGCTTTCCTGGCGCGCAAGCCGGGAATCTCGCGCGAGGAATTCCGCGCCTATTATGAGGGGCAGCATGCGCCGCTGGTCGGCCGGCTTGCCCCGAAGATGTCGGCCTATCGCCGCAACTTCCTGAACTTCGACGAGCCTTTCAAGCGCGACGACGACCAGATCGGTTTCGATGTGGTGACCGAGATGGAGTTCGAGGACCGCGCCGCCTGCGAGCGCTGGTTCAACGCCTTCCGCGACCCCGCCGTGTTCGAACAGGTCGCCGAGGACGAAAAGAAATTCCTCGATCCGACCCGTGTCATGGTGTGTGCGGTCGAGGTGGAGCAATCGCAGTGAGTGAGGCGGGCCGCCTTGCGGGCCGCGTCGCGATCGTCACCGGTGCGTCGAGCGGCATGGGGCAGGCGATTGCAACGCTTTTCGCGGCAGAGGGGGCAAAGGTTCTTGCCGTTTCGCGTGATCAGGCGGCGATCGAGGCGGCGCATCCCGGCAATGCCGCGATCACACCCTTCGCCGCCGACATCGCCGCGCCCGATGCGGCCGACCGTATCGTCGCGGCGGCCCAGGCGCTGGGCGGGATCGATATCGTCGTCAACGCCGCGGCGCTGTTCGAGATGGCCCCGGTCGAGCAGATCGGCCGCGATCATTGGGACCGCACCTTTGCGACCAACGTCACGGGGCCGGCCACGCTATGCCTGAAGGCGATTCCGGCGCTCAAGCGATCGGGATCAGGCCGGATCGTCAATATCGGGTCGATATGCGTGCGGCTGACCAATCCGGGCATGGCGGCGTATAACGCCAGCAAGCATGCGCTGACCGGATTCACCATGAACCTGGCGGTCGAGCTGGGCCGTTACGGGATCACCGCGAACGTCATCCAGCCCGGCACGATCCTGACCGGGATGACCCGTCCGATCGTCGAGGACGCCGCGCTGCTGCGTTATTTCGAGGGCAAGACATCTGTGGGGCGGCTCGGCGAGGCGGATGAGATCGCTCATGCCGCGCTCTATCTGGCCGATCCGCGTGCTGGCTACACGACTGGCCAGACGATCGGCGTCGATGGCGGCTATAGCGTCGGCGTCAACGATACGGGGCTGACGGCATGAGCCTGCCTGGCCTGCGCGGGACCGACCATATCGGCATCACCGTCCCCGATCTCGATAAGGCGATCCGTTTCTTCGTCGACGTGCTGGGCTGTGAGCCCTTCTATGAACTCGGCCCCTTCCAGTCGGACGATGACTGGATGGCGACGCATCTGAACGTTCACCCTCGCACCGTCATGCGGCGGTTGAAGTTCCTGCGTTGCGGCAACGGCTCCAATTTCGAACTGTTCGAATATGAGGCGCCCGACCAGCGCCGCGAGCCACCGCGCAACAGCGATGTCGGCGGCCACCACATTGCGCTCTATGTCGACGACATCGGCGCGGCGGTCGCCTATTTGCGCGGCCACGGCATCCGGATCCTGGGCGAACCAACCGTGCGGACTGCTGGCCCGAGTGCGGGTCAGACCTGGGTCTATTTCCTGGCGCCCTGGGGCATGCAGTTCGAACTGGTCAGCTTTCCTGGCGGCAAAGGCTATGAGGCCGATACCGACCGGCGGCTCTGGCACCCGGCGAGACCCGAAACCATGCAGCCGTCCTGACGGTGGATGCCGACCTTCAGGGCGCGACCGTCACGTGGTGAAATAGCGCGGATCGAGGACGGAATAGGAATTGTCATCCCGCGACCGCAGGCTCGGGCGGAGCGCTTCGGTCAGCGGTCCGCCCAGCCGGCGCTCGACTGGATCGATGCGGTCCCAGTCTCCGATGACGAAGCGGTGCGCGATTTTCCATTCGCCGTCGCGTTCCTCGAACCGGTCGAGATAACGGCCATGCGCGAGCATGTCGCACAGCACGCCATCGATCATCCGGCGATGGGTGACGAGCGCATAGGATTCGCAATGCGCCACACTGCCATCGATCACGATCAGCACATTCGAGATATGATGCGTACAGGCAATGACCTTGCCGTCGCCATGATTGCCCATCACCCAGGTGATGAAATCATCCACCGAACCGACGAAGCTGCCATGGTCGTCGATCGCATCGGGGTGGTAGGCTGAGCGGATCAGCGCGGCGTCGAGGCGGTCGACGCCGCGGCACGACCGGACGAGCGCATCATGGATGCGCTGGCGCGCGAGCAGCTCGCTAAGACCGCCATCGTCCGTTCGTGTCATGGTCAAGATCCTGCCCGCTCAGCGCTTGTCGAAGCTCATCCACAGCTGCTTCAGCCCGAACGCCACATAGGTCGTGGTGTAGTCGTAGCTGCCCTCGCCGCGGCTGGCGCGGAAGTTCTTCATGCGGGTCACCAGTGCCTTGAACGCGATCCGCATCTCGCCGCGCGCCAGCTGGTTGCCGATGCACATGTGGATGCCGGCACCGAAGGTCAGGTGCTTGTTCATATTGGGACGGTCGAGGTCGAGCGTCTCCGGGTCGGGGAAGACGGTGGGGTCGAGGTTGGCCGCACCGAAGCGGGTCTCGATGATCGCGCCTTCGGGGATCGCCACGCCGCCGATCTCCATATCCTCGGTCACCCGGCGGAACATCACCGTCGCGGGCGCCATGATGCGCAGCGTCTCCTCGACGAAGGCGTCGAGCTTGGCGTCGTCATCGCGAATCTCGTCGGCCAGCGCGGGCCGCTCGATCAGGATCTTCATGCCGCCGGCGATCGCGTTCGCGGTCGTCTCGCCGCCCGCCAGGAACAGCAGAAACAGGATCGATATCAGCTCCCGCATGTCGAGCGTGCGCCCGTCGACGTCGGCGTGGACGATCGTGCTGAGCAGGCTGTCGTCGGGCGTCGCGCGCACGCGTTCGACATTCTGCGCCAGATAGCGGTGCAGTTCGGTGACCACCGGTACGATCTCCAGCTCACGCTGCGGATCGAGCGCGGGGTTGCTCGATTCGAGCGAGAGGTCGTTCCAGCGCTTGAACTTGTCGAGATCCTTGTCCGTCACGCCGAGAATGTCGGTGAACACCGTCAGCGGCAGGCGCATCGCAAACTCGTCGAAGAACTCGACCTCGGGCTTGTCGATGAACTTGTCGATCAGCTCGTTCGCCGAGATTTCGATCTGCGGCTCCAGCCCCTGTACCTTGGCGCGGGTGAAGGCCTTATCGACCAGCGTGCGATACATCTTGTGCGACGGCGGATCGTTGGTGACGAGCGTGTCCATCGGCAGATAACCGGTTTCGAGGAATATCTTGTCGACCTGGTCGCTGACGCTCGACTTGCGGGTCTGGATGACGCCCGTCTTGCACGATAGCGTCTTGTTGTTCATCACCGCCTTGCGAACGTCCTCATAGCGGGTCAGCACATAATTGCCGCTGACCGGGTCCTGGTAGACCGGATGCTCTTCGCGCAGCGCATGATAGGCCGGGAAGGGGCATTTGCGGGTCTCGGGATCGGTGAAGGTTATCGGACATTTGCCGCCCGCCGCTTTGGCCTCGACGATCGTGTCGCTCATTTCCAAACTCCTGCAGCCGGCGGAAGCGCCGGGACTTCGGAGTTGGTTTTACGGGATCGGGGCCGGCTCCGGCACAGCTATGCTTTTTAAAAGCGTGCTATTGATTAAGCGATAGTGCTCGCCGCGCCGCCGCTTTCGCGGATCAACAATAAGGTGACGCTTTTCCCAAGACTTGCCGATTGAGTTCGCGCGGCGGCGGGATAGCTCTGCCAACGGGCCCATGCCCGATCGTTGAGGAGCGTCAGACAATGCGTTCGGAGCCGGGGATCGCCGCCGAGATATCGGTGAGGGATCAGGTCAGCGCGGAAGAGTGGCAGCTGCGGGTCCAGCTCGCGGCCTGCTATCGTCTGTTTGCCCATTTCGGCATGACCGACCTGATCTACAATCACATCACGGCGCGGGTGCCCGGCACCGGGCATTTTCTGATCAACGCCTATGGCCTGCTCTATGACGAGGTGACTGCCTCCAACCTGCACAAGATCGACCTCGACGGGAATTTCATGCTGCGCGCGCCGGGCGAGTTCGGCATCAACCCGGCCGGCTATATCATCCATAGCGCAATCCATGGCGGGCGGCACGACGCCGGCTGCGTAATCCACACCCATTCGCGCGCGGCTACCGCGGTGTCTGCGATGGAGTGCGGTCTGCTGCCGCTCTCGCAGAGCGCGATGTTCTTCTATGGCGAGGTCGGCTATCATGATTTCGAGGGGCCGGCGGTCGATCCGGACGAGCGCCGCAGGCTGGTCGATGATCTCGGACCGCACGATGTGATGCTGCTGCGCAACCATGGCACGATCACGGTCGGCCGCACGGTGCCGCATGCCTTCCTGACCGCCTATCAGCTGGAAAGCGCGTGCCGTATCCAAGTCGATGCGATGGCGGGCGGCAGGCTCAAGATGCCGCCGCACGAGCTGTGCGCTGCGGTGCCGCCGGTTGCGCGGGATCCGCGTTTTCAGAACGGTTCGGGGCTCGAATGGGCCGCGTTGCTACGGCTGCTCGACCGCAAGGATCCGGGCTATGCCGTCTGAGGATCTCGCCGCGCGGATCGCGGCATTGGAGGCGCGAGACGCCATCCGCGACCTCGTCGCGCGCTATTGCCATTATGTGCGCGAACGGCGCCATGAGGAGATTGTCGATCTCTATACGCCCGATGGGGTGTTCGACATGCCTGCGGTCATGGCCGAAGGCGGCGTGCGGTCCGGCCGCGCGGCGATCGCCGAGACCTTCGCCCGGAACAACGAGGCGATGGACCCGTGGCCATTCACCCATAACCATGTGATCGACCTGACCGGCGACGACAGCGCCACCGGCCATGTCTACACCGAGTTCCGAATCGGCAGCGAAGCCATGCGCGTCCGCTTCGTCGGGGTCTATCACGACGAATATGCCCGATATGACGGCGTCTGGAAGTTCCGCCGCCGCACCCTCAACAGCGTCGAAGTACCGGCGTGATCATCAAGGAAGCAGAGATATGACCCTGACCGTCAGCCCTGTCGGCGCGGACTATGTCGCCGAAATCAGCGGCGTCGATCTGAGCAGGCCGCTCGATCCGGCGACCGTCGACGCGATCGTCAAGGCGAGCGACAAATATGCCGTGCTCGTCTTTCACGATCAGCCGCTCACTGATGAGGAACTCGTCAACTTCGGCGCGACCTTCGGCCCCCTAGACGTCGGTCTCCAGGAAAAGCTGATGAAGAAGGTGCAGGATCGCTATTCCAGCGCGGCGATCAGCGACATCTCCAACGTCGATGCCACGTCCGGCGATGTCGCCGACCGGCAGCACAAGCAGGCGATCATGAATGTCGGCAACCGCTTCTGGCACAGCGATTCATCCTATGACAAACATCCCTATCGCTATTCGATCCTCACCGCAAAGACGGCCGCGAGCAAAGGCGGGGCGACCGAATATGCCGACCTGCGATCGGCCTATGATTCGCTCGACGACGACACCAAGGCGCTGATTGCCGACAAGGTCGCGACCTTCTACTCGCATTTCACCCGGCAATGGCTGGGCATCGAAGACCGCCCCGAGGACCGCCGTGTCTTTCCGCCGGTGCGCTGGCCGATGGTCCGCACCCATCCCGGGTCGGGGCGCAAGGTTCTCTGGTGCGACAGTAAGGTTTGCGAGATTTCGGGGATGTCGATCCCGGAGGGACGCGCACTGGCGCATGAGCTGATCGAGCATATCGGCCAGCGCGAGAATGTGTACGCCCATTATTGGAAGCCGCACGATGTCGTGATGTACGACAACCGCTCGGTTCTCCACCGCGGCCGCCGCTTCGACATGACCGAGCGGCGCGAGATGCGGCGCGTCGCCACCGTCGACGACAGTACTGCGCTGGAACAGGCGCCGCTGAGCGCCGCCACCCCGGCAGACCTGCTCGCCGCGCAATGAGCATGGGCCCGGCGCGGCGGGCTGCCGCGCCGGAGCTTCAGAGGCGCAGCATCGCCATATTCTCGGGCTGATAGCGATCGCCGGCCGCGATGCCGATCGGCGCTGCGCGATCCAGGTCGGCCAGGTCGGCATCGGACAGGCGGAGTTCGACCGCCGCGATGCTGTCCTCCATCGTCGTCCGCCGCTTCGCGCCGGGGATCGGAACGATGTCCTCGCCCCGGCCGAGCAGCCAGGCGAGCGCGACGCGGGCGGGCGACACGCCATGCCGCGCGGCGACTTGGCGGGTTGCATCTACCAGAGCCATGTTGCGGTCGAAATTGCCTTCGCCGTAGCGGGGGTCGCCCAGCCGGTAGTCGCCCGTCGCCAGATCGCTGCGCGAGGTGATCGTCCCGGTCAGGAAGCCGCGCCCGAGCGGGGAGAAGGGGACGAAACCAATCCCGAGTTCGCGGATCGCCGGCAATATGTCCTCTTCCACGCCGCGTTCCCACAGCGAATATTCGGACTGGACGGCGGCGATCGGGTGGACGGCATGGGCACGGCGGATCGTGTCGGCCCCCGCTTCGGACAGGCCGATGTGCAGGACCTTGCCCTCCCGCACCAGTTCGGCCATCCCGCCGACGCTGTCCTCGATCGGCACCTTCGGATCGACGCGGTGGAGATAGAAGATGTCGATGCGGTCGGTGCCCAGGCGGCGCAGCGCCGCCTCGCATGAGCGACGCGCATTGGCGGGGCTGCCGTCGAACGGTCCGATCTGGTTGCCCGCCTCGTCATATTGCATCGAATATTTGGTGGCGAGCACCAGCCCCTCGCGGCGGCGGGCGATGGCGCGGCCGAGCAGCGCCTCGTTAGCGATCGGCCCATAGGCCTCGGCCGTGTCGAAGAAGGTCACGCCGAGGTCGATGGCGCGGTGAATGGTGCGGATCGACTCGCCCTCGTCGGCGACACCGTAATTGCCCACCGGATTGCCCGACATCGGCATGCAGCCAAGGCCCAGCGCCGACACCGAAAGATCGGGCCCGAGATGACGATATTCCATGCGGACTCCTCTGATTGATCGGCCTGCGTTGGACCGCGCTCCACGGCCGTGCAAGCGCGACGGAGGCCTGTCGAACGAGCGCCTTAAGGACTGAACGCGATTCCTAAGCCGGCGTGTTGGCCCATGCACCGCCGGACCGCTATTCCCGATGGTCCAGGGAGAGCGCGCCATGACCCATCCGATCAGCCGCATCGATCATATCGCGATCACCGTTGCCGATCTCGATCGCGCCAGCCGCTTCTACACCGATGTGCTCGAAGCCGTGCAGATACGCGAATATGAACTGGAGGGACGGGTCATGATCCGGCAATTCCATCTCGGCGGCGCGATGCTCAACATCCACCAGGTGGGTCATAGCCACCCGATCGTCGCGGGCCGGCCGACCCCTGGTTCGGCCGACATATGCTTCCGCTGGGAAGGCCCGATCGCCGCCGCGATCGGACTGCTCGAGCGCAAGGGCGTCGAGATCATTGAGGGGCCGGGCGAACGCTATGCCTCGAACGGCGTCGCCGGTCTGTCGATCTATTTCCGCGATCCCGACGGCAATCTGCTCGAACTGCTCACGATAACCGACACGAAAGGAGAGGCGGCATGAAGCTGCTGTGCCTGCTGAAGCGCAAGGCTGGAATGACCGCGCAGGAATTCCGCGACTATTATGAGGCCAATCATGTGCCGCTCGTCACGCGGTTGCTGCCCTTTTTCACCGCCTATGAGCGCAATTACCGCAATCCGGAGCATGAGTTCGCGCCGGCGCATGTGGGTAACCAGTTCACCGGCCCCGACTTCGACGTCGTGACCGAGATCAGCTTCGCCAGCGCCGAAGATTATCGTCGGATGCTCGCCGCGCTTGAGGACCCGGCGATCGGCGAACCAATCCGCCGCGACGAGGAGAATTTCCTCGATCGCGACTCGCTGGCCCTCTACATGGTCGACACCATCAGCTCGCCGGGCGCAATCACGCCTTCGTGAAGCGCTCGACCAGTTCCATCCCGCGCAGCTCGGCTTCCTTGCCGACCACGAACCCCGAAGCGTCGAAGCGCGGCTGGTCGAGGATCACCGCGTCGAATGCGTCGCGGATCGTCTCGGGCGTCGGGTTGCGCGAGCAATAGCCCGGCGTCTCTACCACCTTGATGCGCGTCGTCGTACCCGCCATGACCCCGAAGATCTCGCCGTTGACCTTGCAGTCCTCATGCGCCAGCCAGACGACCGTCGGCGCCACCAGCTCGGGTTCGAAGGCTCCGGCGGGCATCTTGTCGAGAATGCCGGGGATCAGCTTCACGGGGCGGGTCACCCCGCCGGGCGCGACCGCGTTGATCGCGATGCCATGGTCGCCCGCTTCGAGCGACAGGGTGCGGGTGATGCCATGGATCGCCGCCTTCGCCGCCGAATATTCGAGATTGTCACGCGAGCCCAGATAGCCGGTGTGCGAGGCGGTGTTGATGATCCTGCCATATTTTTGCGAGACCATATGCGGCCAGGCGGCCCGGATCACGTTGACGCTGCCGATCACATGGACCTGCCAGATATGCGCGAAGCTTTCCGGGCTGGTCTGATCGAAGCTGTGGCGCGTGTAGAAATTGCCGGCATTGTTCACGACGATGTCGATCTTGCCGAAGCTGTCGAGGGCCTGGGCAACCATGGCGCGCGCGCCGTCCTCGGTCGCGACCGTGTCGAAATTGGCGATTGCGATGCCGCCCGCGGCCTCGATCTCGGCGACTACGTCGCGCGCTGGGGACTCGTCATGACCTTCGCCGCCTAGCCCAACGCCCGGATCGTTGACGACCACCTTCGCGCCGTGCGCCGCCAGCAGCCGCGCATAGCCTCGGCCCAGCCCACGGCCGGCGCCCGTCACCAGCGCCACGCGCCCGTCCAGTCGAACTTCGCTCAATGATCCCTCCACCAGATTTTGTGCGCAGCTTGGGCGGTGGCCGTGCCGGGATCAACGGCGGGCAATTGGGTTTGCCGCCGGCATCTTGTGTATTCGCGCAAGGCCACGCTCCGATTGTGCGGAAAATCAACAAGCTGCTTGGAAAGGCCAAGCGCAGGCTCTGGCGGCGGCCCGGCTTTGCGGCGAAGAGATGAGCGAAGAATGAGGGGAGAAGGCCATGGACGATATCCGCCGCCTCGCGGCCATGGAGGAGATCAAGATCCTCAAGGCGCGCTATTGCCGCTTTGTCGACACCCAGGACTGGCCCGCCTTCCGCGCGCTGTTCGCGGATGAGGCAACACTCTTCTTTCCTGAAAATTACGATCAGGCCGCGACGATCGACGCCTTTATGGAGGGCGTAGGACCCGCGCTGGAAGGCGGAGTCACCGTCCATCATGTGATGGCGCCCGAAATCGAGATCCTCGACGAGGAAAATGCCCGCGCCGTCTGGGCGATGCAGGACGCGCTCTATTTCCCACCGGGGACGCGCGGCCTCGCCGGCGCCAGCGAGATCCATGGCGCGGGCCATTATCATGAGACCTATGTCCGCCGCGGCGGCAAATGGCTGTTCGCTTCGGTCCGGCTCTCACGCCTGCGCCTCGCGGTCGAAGCCCAGCCGCGCCGCGTCGACTGAACGGAAAAGCCTGATGACCGCCGATACCAGCCTGTTGTTCGAACCACTGCGCATCAACGACGCGCTGACCCTGCGCAATCGCGTGGTGATGGCGCCGATGACGCGCAACCGCTCACCCGATGGCGTGCCCGGCGAGGATGTCGCCGCCTATTACCGCCGCCGGGCCGAGAACGACGTCGGGTTGATCGTCACCGAAGGCGTCGCGGTCGACCACCCTGCGGCGGTCGGCAATGCCGGCCTGAAGGAATTCGCGGTGCCCGAGATGTTCGGCGACGCCGCGCTGGCCGCCTGGAAGCATATCGTCGATGGGGTGCATCAGGCGGGCGGTACGATCTTTCCGCAGCTTTGGCATCAGGGCGTGATGCGTCTGGCGGGGAGCGGGCGGTATCCCGAAGCCGAGTCGATGCGGCCATCGGGCCTTTGGGGCCCACCGGGCCGTCGCACCTCGTCGGCAGCCGACTATGTCGAAGCGATGCTGCCACCCACCCGCGCGATGACCGACGGCGAGATCGCCGACGTGATCGGCGCGTTCGCGCGCAGCGCTCGCAATGCCAAAGCGGCGGGGTTCGACGGCATCGCGCTCCATGGCGGCCATGGCTATCTGTTCGACGTGTTCTTCTGGGCAGAGACGAACAAGCGTACCGACCATTTCGGTGGCGACATGGCCGGACGCGCGCGCTTCGCCACCGAGGTGATCCGCGCGATCCGCCGCGAGGTGGGCGCCGACATGCCGATCATGTTCCGCTTCTCGCAGTGGAAGCAGCAGGACTTCGACGCCCGGATCGCGGAGACGCCCGACGACCTGGCCCGCTGGCTCGGCCTGCTGGTCGATGCCGGGGTCGACATCCTCGATGCGAGCACGCGGACGTTCGACACGCCCGCGTTCGAGGGATCGGACCTCAGCCTCGCCGGTTGGGCGCGCAAGCTCACCGGCAAGCCGGCGATGGCGGTCGGCAGCATCGGCCTGAGCAAGGACCTCTATCAGCGGCCATCCGAGGAGGAGGCGATCGCGGGAGCCGGGCTGGAGCGGCTGATGATCCGCATGGAGCGGGGCGAGTTCGACCTTGCCGGGGTCGGCCGTTCGCTGATCGCCGATCCGGCCTGGGCGGTGCGGGCGCGCACCGGCGAACCCTTCAAGCCCTATACGGTCGAGGCCACGC
The DNA here is from genome assembly GCF_001429065.1 of Sphingomonas sp. Root710. Lineage (GTDB taxonomy): Bacteria > Pseudomonadota > Alphaproteobacteria > Sphingomonadales > Sphingomonadaceae > Rhizorhabdus. The sequence goes on along the minus strand of NZ_LMIB01000015.1, from coordinate 436,690 downwards.
GGCAGCTCTACTGATCGCGGGTCCCCGGTCCGGCGGCATCAATTCGGGGTGGCCGCCTCAATTGAGATGGCGGGTGCGATATTCGCTGGGCGACATCCCGACGAGACGGCGGAAGCTGGAGGTGAAGGTCGCCTGGTGGGTGAAGCCCAGCTCATAGGCGATTTCCTTCATCAGCATGCCGCTGTTGACCAGAAGCCCCTTGGCGCGTTCGAGCTGTATCTCCTCGACGAAGGAATGGACGCTGCGGCCCGTCGTCAGCTTGAAGCGGTTGCGGAAGCTCGACAGGTTCATGCCGCAGACACCCGCCAGCTGGCTCGCGGTCGGACATCCTCCGCGCGCGCCATGGATGAAGTCGATGATGCGCTGGATGTCGGCCTTGGACAGGGCGCTGACGCGCTTCGGCAGATCGTCTTCGATGGGCCCGGCCCGCCGGAAATAACGGCTGATATCGACCACCAGCGTCGCGAGCAGGCCGTCGAGCAGCAATTCGCTGGCGAAGCCCGGATGCATCATCTCCTGCCACATGCGGCGCAGCGTCAATTCGGTCCGGCCGCAGCGTATGTCCTGGCATTCCGCCAGTTGGGCTTCGCTCCAATATTCGAGGTCGCCCATGATCTGCTGCTCCAGTTCGGGCTGGAAATGGCACACCAGGTTCCGGCTCGACCGGAGCGGATTAGAAGGCCGAGTGCGAAAGGGAACGCGACCCGGCAGGAACATGAGCTTGCCGAGCTTCACGAACTCGGGTTGGCGGGCCAGCCGCCAGGACGAACTGAAATAATCGGGAGCGAGCCGCCACCGCAGCAGCGAACGATCCTCGCAGCCTTCCAGTTCGGTCCCGTCGAATTCATAGTCGACGATCTCGATCGACGCGCCCGACGCGGCGCGTTCGACGAACACATGCTTGTTGTAGCCCTTGCCAATATGGGCATCAAATGCGGTCATGGCCTGTCCTCTCGCCAGGCGGCGCCGGATTCTCCGTCCGATCCGCTGCCCTCGACCCGCTATGCGGGCATGATGATAGAACATGCGCCGCGGCAAAGGGAGCGTCAAATGGCGATAACGGCGCTCATTTGTCCAAAATGCGCGCCGCCGGGACCGTTCGCGTCAGGGTAGGTCGAGCACCTCGACCTTGCGAATCTCGTGATCGGTCACGAAGTTTCCGACGATCTCGAGCTCGACCCGCTCGGGATCCTCATAATAGCTCTTGGCCGCAGCGTCGAAATCGCCGTTATGGTCGATCGCCCATGTGAACATGTTCTGCTCACGGTCGGCGAATGCGAACAATATGCCGAAGCCGTGGCGGCGGCGCACCGCGACGATCCGGCGCCAGACCTCCAGAAATTCCTCCCAGCCATCAGGGGTGATCCGGTAGCGTTTCAATTCGGTCGCAGCCATGGCGGTCCTTTCCTCTTTCGTGTGATGATAGCTTCTCGGGCGGTGATCGCGCCGGTTGCTTCTTATGTTTTGCGGCACACGGCTTGACTAAAGCGTCACCGGCGGCCGGGCGCGGCTATTTCACGGCGGTCAGATGCGCGCGCCGTCGCCTGGGCAGGCCCCGCGCATCGACCGCGCGGCTGATCCGTCGTGCCATCGCGGGGTGCGTCCACCGGTCGGCGTCGAGCGCGTGGGCCGGTGCGATTGCCAGGCGCTCCGCCAGCTTCCGGCCGGCCGCGCGGGTCTCTCGCTCGACGAAATTACGTTGCGACCAGGCTGGTCCGGGGTCGGGCGTTTCGATGATGTCGGGACGAATGCCGCCCCAGTCGTTGACGCCGGCCTTCAGGAGCAGCCGGAGCATTCCGGCTGGCTGGAAATCGGACGGGGTCTGGATCGTCATGGCCGGACCGAAGATGAGCCGCGTCGCCGCGATCGTCCAAAGCAGTTCCTCGGCGGGCATCTCTGGACGGGCGGGATGGATCGCGATTCCCTGAATATGGCCATGACGCCGCTGAACGTCGCGGATCGCGGCCAGCGTCTCGATTCGCTCGGTCCTGTCCTCGCCCTTTCCGATCGTAAGGGACACGGTCAGCGGCACGCGGACCCGGGCAGCGGCCCGAATGGCGCCCAGTCCGCGCACCGGGCCCATGTCCGCAACGTGGTGAAGCGGTGCGCCCGGTTCGCAGAGGCGTTCCGATGCACTTTCGAGCACGACCCGCATCGATGCCGAAAAGGGGCGCAACCGGGCATAATCGGCGGCCATCAATGGACCGGGGTCGAGATGGGGCAGCAGCTGTGTTTCCCCGAGGATCGCTTCCGCCGCCTCTGCCAGGCGGTCGAGCGTCGCGCGGTTTGCGGGACGTTCGAGCGTTAGATTAGCCTCTCGGCAGCCCAGCGCCGCGCCACGCCGCGCGCGATCGAGCATGTCGTCGCAGGCGGCCTTGGACGCCGGGCAACAGCGGCAGGCGTCGCGCCCGGTTCCGGTGAGGCGGATATCGATCGCCGGCGAATAGGTGACGACGGGCCCGTGGCCATCCAGCGTCAACGCCTCGGCGGCGGTCATAAGCGCGGGCAGCGGCAGCATGTCGAGCAGTGCGGCCAGTTTCGGGGTTATCCGGCCTGATCGTCGGCGGCCGGTCATGCTCCGGCCATGCCCAGCGCATGGGAAGGATCGTGGAGCACGCCCCTCCTTTGCTCGATTGCTGTCATCGCCTCGGTTGCCGCCATGCGGGGCCATCCTCTGTTTTTCTCGGATTTCCGCCCAGCATGGCAGGGCGGAGCAGACACGCAACCGCACCCGATTTGTTAGAACGGGCTATTCTTTGCCTTTTTGCGATCATCGGCAGACGGGATCATCGCACCAAAAGGATCAACGGATTTCCCAAGCGCTCCGCTCTCCCGCGCACGGCGCAAACAGGGTAGCCAATCGATATCGCCATGCTGAAGGTGCAGTATGGGCTGAGGAGGGATGATCGCGCCATGGGATCGACGATGGCCGCCAAGATATTGGCGCGCGCCGCGGGCAAGGACCGCGCGGATACAGGAGAGGCGCTGCTCGCCAGAGTAAGCCTGATGACGTGCCTCGACGGCACGACCTTCATCGACACCTTCCGCGAACGCGGCCTGAAGGTCTGGGATCCGAAGCGGCTGATCTTCTGCTTCGATCATTTCTTCCAGCCCGAATGGTTTCCGCAGCAGGCGGGCAAGGAGCATCCCAAGATCAAGGCGTTCGCCAAGGAACAGGGCGTTCCGGCGGAGAATGTCTATGATGTCGGGCGCAACGGCATCTCGCACCATATCCCGGTCGAGCAGGGCTGGGCGCTGCCGGGTGCCGTCGCGATCGGCGCGGACACCCAGAGCGCGACGATGGGCGCGGCCAATTGCTTCGCTCTCCCGGCGCTGTTCGGCGTCGACCCGATCATCCTGACCGGCGACATCTGGATGGTGGTGCCGCAATGCGTGCGCATCAACCTGACCGGAAGCCTGCCGGCGGGCCTGAATGGCAAGGACGTGGTCTATCGGCTGATCCATGACCTCGGCGAAACCGTGGGCGGGAAGGTGATCGAGTTTTCGGGCCCCGGGGTCGCCAGCCTGCCGATGGATTTTCGCATGGCGATCGCCAATGGCGCCGTCCAGATCGGCGCGCTGACCATCGTCTTTCCCTATGATCAGGTGCTGGAAGATTATCTGGAAGGGCGCGCGCGCGAGGCGTTCCAGCCAGTCGCGGCCGACGACGATGCGGATTATGTCGCGACATATGACTATGACCTGTCCAGCTTCGAAATGCTGGTGGCGGGCCCGCACGACATCGAGCTGGTGCGGCCGCTTGGCAATGTCCAAGGGCTCGAGGTCAACGCCGCCAATATCGGCTCCTGCTCGAGCGGCCGGCTTTCGGACCTGCAGTTGGCCGCCGATGTGCTGCGCGGCCGTAAGCTGCACCCGGGCGTCCGCTTGGTGGTCACGCCGATCTCCGCCGAGACGCATCGCGAGGCGGCGCGCGCCGGGCTGATCGAGATATTCCTCGATGCCGGGGCGACCGTCACCCAGCCGGGTTGCGGCGCCTGTTACAGCGGCAATCTCTCGCCGCTCAAGCTGGGCGACGGGGAGCGGTGCATCTCGACATCGGTCGAGACGCTGCGCGGCCGCATGGGCAGCCAGGAATCCGAAGTGATGCTGGCCAATGCCGCGGTGGTCGCCGCATCGGCCATAGAGGGACGCATCGCCGATCCCGCCCCCTATCTCGTGCGTGAACTGGAGGCGAGCCATGAAGCTTGAAGGCAAGGCATGGGTGTTCGGCAACGGGCTGGGCGCAACCGACATCGTCTCGGCCAAATATGACAAGGCCGGCATGAGCCATGACTGGGCGGAGTGCCGCAAGCATCTGATGGAGGACGTCGATCCGGCCTTCACCAGCGCGGTTGCGCCGGGCGATATCGTGATCGCAGGCGACAATCTCGGCCGTGGCCACGCCCATTATTACACGGCGTCGGTCATGGCCTGCAAGGAAGCCGGTATCGCGGCGATGCTGTGCGATGGCGTCAACGCCTTATATCAGCGCGCTTCGATCGACCTGGGCCTGCTGACATGGGCTTTTCCCGGCATCGGCTCCTTTGCCCGGACCGGCGACATGATCGAGATCGACCTGGTCACCGGTCATGCGGTGAACCGGACCACCGGCGCGACACAGGATTTCGCGCCCGTGTCGCAAATCATCCTGGACATCGTCGGCGCAGGAGGCAGCCTCGATTGGGCGCTTCAGCGCGTCGCCGCGGCCTGATCCGAAGGAAAATACAGACATGCGCATGTCCACCAAGCTTCGCGCCGAACTGGCCAAGGGACTCGTCGTCGCGCCGAGCTGCTATGACGCGCTGTCGGCGCGGCTGGCGCAGCTCGCAGGCTTCCAGGCGATTCATATGACCGGGCTCGGAGTCGAGGCAGCTCAGCTCGGCGCACCGGACCTGGGTCTGATGACGATGAGCGAGATCGTCCAGCACGCCGCGCGCATGGCGCAGGCGGTGACGATCCCGATCCTGGCCGATGTCGACACCGGCTTCGGCGGCGTGCTCAACGTGGGCCGGACGATCCAGGAGATGGAGCGGGCGGGCATCGCCGGCGTTCATCTGGAGGACCAGGCGCTGCCCAAGCATTGTCCGCTGCTCGCGGGCCGCAAGGTGGTGAGCCGCGCCGAGGCGATCGACCGGGTGAAGGCGGCGCTCGACGCGCGCACCGATCCCGATTTCGTCATCGTCGCGCGGACCGACGGCGACACCATCTCGTTCGACGAGGTGGTCGAGCGGTGCAACCTTTTCCTCGAAGCCGGGGCCGACATGGTGATGCCCATCATCATGCAGGTCGATGGCAAATCCTATTTTGGCCTTCCTCCCGAGGAACAGATGGCGTGGGCGCGCAAGCTGATCTCGCAGATCAAGGGACCGGTGATGAACATGGGGGGCAGCCCGCCGCCCGGCCATACCGTCGCCGATCTGGCCGACGCGGGCTATGCCTTCACCATGTTCGCGAGTTCGGCACTGGGCGTCGCCGCCAATGCGGTGGCGGAGATATTCCGCGACATTCGCGAAAAGGGCACCGACGAGCATTATCTCGCCGCTCACCCCGGTCCGTACAACAACCCGCTCGAACTGATGAAGGCCGCCCGGCTCGACGACTATGTCGCGCTGGAGCAGCGTTATACGGCGACCCTTTAAGGCGATGGCCGCCTATCTGGTGGGCGCGATCGACGTCCATGACGCGGCGGGCTATGCCCGGTATCGCGCCGCGGCGATGCCGCTGATCGCAGCGCTCGGTGATGTCGAGTTGGTGTCGGGAGACGACAATCCGCTGCTGTTCGAGGGCGAGGCGCCCGCGAACCATCTCTTCATCCTGAAATTCCCCTCGCTCGATCGGGCGAGGGCCTTCATGGAATCCGAAGATTATGGCCGATGCATTCCGATCCGGCATGCATCGGCGCACACCCGCTACATCATGGCGATGCGCGGACCGGACGAGCCCTGACCCGTCCGGTTCCGCTCTTGCCGGCTATTGTGCGGTATAGCCGCCGTCGATCGGCAGGATCACCCCGCTGATGAAGCCCGCATCGTCACTCGCCAGGAAGGCGGCGGCAGCGGCGATATCGTCGGCGGTCGGTGTACCGGGCATCGGATTCATCGAATTGAGATAGCCGACAAAACCGTCCGGATCGTCGGCGACCTGCCGCATCCGCTCGTTCATTTCGGTCATCACCGCGGTCGGGGCGATCGCATTCACCCGGATGCCCAGCCGCGCATATTCGAGCGCGCCCTCGCGAGTGAGGTTGGACACGCCCGCCTTCGCCGCCGAATAGGGCGGCAGATTGGCGCAGGCGACGATGCCCGCGATCGACGAGATGTTGACCACATTGCCGCTGCCCTGCTTCACGAACTGGGCCAGCGCGAACTTCATGCCGTAGAAGACGCCGCTCAGGTTGATGTCGAGCACCCGCCGCCAATTCTCCATCGTGCAGTCGTGGATTGGCGCCTGCGCGGATTCGATCCCGGCATTGTTGACCATCACGTCGAGCCGGCCATGGGTTGCGACCGCAAAGGCGACCGCTGCTTCGACCGAGGCGGGGTCGGATACGTCGGTGCGGACGAAATGACCGCCCACCGCGTCGGCGGTCGCCTGACCGGCACTTTCGTCGATGTCGGCGATGATCGCCTTCGATCCTTCGGCGACGAACCGCTCGACGATGGCCTTGCCGAAGCCGGCGCCGCCGCCCGTGACCAGCACGATCTTGTCCTTCAGGTTTTTCACCAGTCTCTCCTGCGCTACGGCCCTGTGTGCCGATCGGGGATCAGGTCTATGGCAGCGTTCGTCCCGCGGCAGCGTCCTGCGGTTGGGGATTTCGGCTATCTCTTGTTCAATCGGAACAAACCGGCCTGCACTGGTGGAATCTCGCCGTCGCGCGTTCCAGACTGACGACAGGCGCGCTAGCGGAGAGGGAAGCCGGCATGAAATATCTGAGCGTTGCGGAGGCGCGCGAACTGGCCGGCCTCCGGCTCGTGCTGACGGCGCATGTGCCCGGGCCCTGGAGCGAGGCGGCCAAGGCGGTCTTCACGGCGCGCGGCCTGGCTTATCACCCGGTCGAGCAGAAGATGCTCGACCCCAATGACGAACTCGTCGCCTGGACCGGATCGCGTAACGCGCCGATCGCAATGCTCGACGATCATCCGCCGGTGACCAACTGGCTCGATCTGGTGATGCTGGCCGAACGGATCGGCAGCGGCCCCTCGCTGCTGCCCGACGCGCCGCTCGATCGAGCGCTCTCCATCGGCCTCTCGGCGGAAATCTGCGCGCCGGGCGGCTTTGGCTGGTCGCGGCGGCTGGTGATGTTCCAGGGCCTCTATGGCCCCGGAGACGTTTCCCCCGAGGCGCCGCCGCACGTCCTGCACATGTGCCGCCAATATGGCTATTCGCGCGCCGCCGCCGAGGCCGCGACCCGCCGGATGGTCGATATTCTCGGCATGCTGGCTGCGCAGCTTCGCGCACAAAGCGAGGCGGGATCGGGGTATCTGGTCGGCGATCGGCTCGGCGCCTGCGATCTGCATTGGGCCTGCTTCTCGAACATGATCGCCCCATTGCCGATCGAGGATGCGCCGATGCCGCCCGCGCTGCACGAGCGCTATTCGGATGCCGGGCCGGAGATCGCCGCTGCCCTCGATCCGATATTGATCGAGCATCGCGACCGGATTTATCGACGCCATATCGGCCTGCCGCTCGTTTTCTGAGCCGGTTCAGCCCTGCTGGCGGAAGGCGTCGACCATTTCGCGGACCCCGTCCTCCAGCGTGTAGCGCGGAACATAGGCGATCTCGCGTCGCGCGCGGCTTCCGTCGACCAGCGGAATTGCCGGGATAAACGGCGGTACCGGATCGGTGTGGACCTGGACAGCCGGACAGACCCGCCGGACGATCTCCAATATCTCCGCGTCGCTATAGTCGCGTTCGGTGGGGACGTTGTAGATGCCGCCGGCGGGCTTCGGACCGAGCATCGCTTCGATCAGGAGACCGGCCATGTCGCGATTGTACATCGGCTGATGAAGCGGGCTGGGCGCCGACATGATCCCGGCAGGCTGGCCGAGCGCGATCGCGCGGATCGCGCTGTTGAAGATGCCGGTGCCGCCGGTCAGCCGGCCCATGCCATAGCTCAGCGCAGGCCTGATGCCGACGATGTCGAGCCCGAGCTCGCGATAGCCCTCGGCGATGACCTCGCACCCCCATTTCGATGCGCCATAGGGTGAGCGGGACACGATATTGTAGCTCTCGTCGACCGCCCGGCCGTCATAGCCGGGCGCGACGCCCAGCGCGACGACGCTGCTCGTCCACACCACGCGCCGCACGCCCAGTGCCAGCGCGGCATCGAAGATGTTGGCGGTGCCGACCGCATTGACCTTGAACGCCCCCGCCGGGTCGAGTTTCGCCTGATCGGTGATGAAGGCGGCGAGATGCATGACATGGTCGATCTCGTTCAGCCGCATTGCGTTGAGCAGCCTGGGCAGGTCGGTCACGTCGCCCGCGACCACGGTCACCCGGTCGCCCAGGTGCGCGATGTTCTCGATATTGGGCTTCAGGTCGTAGGCGGTGACGCTGTGGCCCTGTTCGACCAGCGCTTCGACCGCGCACCAGCCGATGAGACCGGTGCCGCCGGTGATGAGGATGCTCGCCATGTCAGACCGTGATGTAATCGGTGCGGTCGATCGCGGCGTCGGCCTCGGTCCGGCCCAGGCCGTAATCGCCTTCGATCGTGGTGCGCAGCATCCAGCGTTCCTCATCAGGCGGGCAGCCGGTGGCGCTGTGCAGCACCCGCCAATTGTCCCACAGCACCATGTCGCCCAGCCGCCATTCGTGAAGATAGATTTCGCTGCTGTTGACGATGTGATCGGCGACTTCGGCGAGCAGGGCGTCGCCCTCGGCATTCTCCATCCCCTGAATGCCGACCGCGAACCAGGGCGAGACGTTGAGTACCTTGCGGCCGGTCTCGTGCTGTTCGTAGACCATCGGATGAATCACCCGCGGAAAGTCGTCGAGACGGGCCTGAATGCTGGCGACATCGGGGCTTATCCGCACCATCGATGCGTTCGCGGTCCGGCCGAAACGCTGTTGCGCGGCGTCGAGATCATATTTGTAGATGACGTTGAGCCCGTCGATCCGCGCCTTCAGCCGGTCGGGCAGTGTGCGGTAGGCCCCGATCTTGTCGATGAAGCCGGTCTGCCCCATCCGGCTGGGCAGGACGATCGGGCGGAGGATGCCGCCCCGGTTGATCCGGTCGACATAGATCAGGTCCGAATGCCAGGGCAGCCAGGTGCCGCGCAGGTCGCCGTCGACGTCGATCAGCCAGCCGCTGTCGGGCTTGTAGCGGACCGTCATCAGTTCGGGATGCGCGGCGCGCGCCTCGCGGGTCGGATGCTGGACCAGCGTGCCGAACACGCGGCTGAGTTCGAGGTGGACCTCCTCGCCCTCCAGTCCCTCGAAGACGAGCACGCCTTTGTCGATCCACAGGTCGCGCAGCGCCCGCCGGATGCCGCCATCGCCTAGAAGTGCTGGGTCGAGACCGGTGATGCGCGCGCCGAAAGGCAAATCGTCGCGCAGGGGCTGGGTATCGAAAGCGTCGGACATGGTGTCTCGGTCCTTATTCTGCAGCGCGGCGGGCGGCCTGGGCGGAGCGATGCTCACCGACGAGCCTTCCGACCGTCCGGCGCAGGAGCATCAGCTCCATCTCGACGATCAGCATGTCCGCTTCGTCATAGGTGAAGCCGGCTGGTGCGAGCATATATTTGCCGGCAGCGCGGGTGGCTTCGAGCGATCTGCGCCAGGCGGCGTCCATCAGATGACCGTCCTTCGAGAAGTCGATCGCCATGTCGGCGGACAGATCGCCGGGGCCGAACATCACCAGATCGATCCCGTCGACCGCCAGGATCTCGTCGACATTCTCGATGGCCTGCCGCGATTCCAGGATCGGGATCACCATCACATTCTCGTCGGACGCATGAACATGCTCGGGCCAGCCGTCGAGCGTATAGCGCCCTGCGCGGCAGGCCGGGCACATGCCGCGCTTGCCGCGCGGTGCATAGCGGCTGGCGGCGACCGCGGCGCGCGCCTGATCGGCGGTGTCGATATGCGGCACCATCACGCCGTCCGCGCCGACGTCGAGCATCGACTGAATCAGCGTGGGAGAATTATCCAGGACGCGAACGAAGGCGATGATGCCGCCCGCCCGCGCCGCGCGGACATGCTGCTCCACGGCGATCCGGTCGAGTCGGCCATGTTCACCGTCGAGCATCACGAAATCGAAGCCGGCGTCGGCCATTATGTCGGTCGAGGCGGCGTCGAGCGACGATATGAAGATTCCGAAGGGTTGTTCGCCGCGCCCGATCATCGCGCCGAGCCGGCTGCGCGCTTCCAATATGGCCATCTGTCTTCTCCGCCTCCGCTCAGGCCGCCATGCGCGGGCGCGGCGTGAACCGGACCGGCATGTGCTTGAGCACGGTATGCTTGTTGGACACGAGCCATTCGCAAGGGCCCGCGACCGCCATGTCGGGAGTGCGTTCGATGAGCGCGCGGATCATCGCCTGCATCTCCATGCGGGCGAGATGCCGGCCGATGCAGCTATGCTCGCCGAGCCCGAAGCCGAGATGGGCGTTGGGCTTGCGGCCGACATCGAAGCGATAGGGGTCGTCGAAGACGGTCTCGTCGCGATTGGCGGAGACGAGCCAGGCGACCACCCAGTCGCCCTCGCGGATGGTCTGGCCGCCGATCTCGACATCGCGGGTGGCGATGCGGAATTTGTGCATGGCCGGATTCACCCAGCGGACAATCTCGTCGATGGCGAGGTTCATCAGGTCCGGCTCGTCGCGCAGACGGGCCATTTCCGCCGGATTGTTCAGCAGTTCGAGCATGCCGATCGAGACGGTGTCGCGCGTCGTCTCGAGGCCTGCGGCGACGATCGAGAAGCACCACCAGCCCACGTCGCGCTCGCTCAGCTTCTCGCCGTCGATCTCGATATTGCCGATGATGCTCGTGAAGTCGTCGGTCGGCGCGCCGCGCCGGCGCATCGCGAGTTCGAACATATAGTCGAACAGTGCGCGCATATTGAACTGCTGCGTCTTCAGCGGATCGCCGTCGATCTGGTAGGCCGGGTCCTGCGCGCCCAGGAAGGCAGCGCAATGGTGCCGGATCCGCGGCTGGTCCGCCGCCGGCACGCCCATCATCTCGCACACGATCCGGGTCGGCAACTGGGCGGCGACGTCTTCGACCAGATCGCACTCGCCGCGCGGCATGATCTCGTCCATGATCTGGTCGACACAGCGTTGCACCCGCCCCAGCATCGGCGCGATGGCCGGGGCAGAGAAGAATTTGTTGAACGGACGCCGCAGGATCATGTGGTGCGGAGGATCGGTATGTGTCGGGATCGATCCATAGCCGCCGACCAGCAGCTCGTGCTCGTCGGGCTCGCGCGCCGACAGCGGCATCAGCCCGCCCAGGCGCGAGCTGAAGGTCAGCGGGTCGCGCAGCACGGCGACGCAATCGGCGTGCCGGCTGATCGACCAGAAGGGGCGGGCCGCATCGCCGTCGGTCCAGCGCACCGGATCCTCGGTGCGCAGGCGGCGGAAAAGATCGTGATGGCCGCCTGACGCGAAGAACTGCGGGTCGGTCAGCTGGCGATCGATATCGTCGGAGCGATGCGCGGGGGCATCCGTCATGCCGGTCTCCTGAAAAGAATGTCGCCTTGATATCGCAGCTTGCCGCTGCCCGGCGGACGCGCTGTTAAGCGAAGTGGCGACTTCTTTGGGGATCGATCAAAAGCCCGGCGCGGCGATGGCGCGCGCAGCGGCGTCCATGATAGCGCCGGTGGCATCGAGACCGGGAAATGGGGCTTTCATGATGCTGCGGAGCGTGATCCAGACGAAGCCGGGGCGGCAGTTCGTGCAATTCATGCGCAGTGACACCGGCAAGAAGATCGATAAATTCCTCGTCCGTACGACCGGCTTCTCGCTGCTGATGAAGGTCTTCTCGACGATGGTCGGGTTTCCGCCGATGCCGGTGCTGATGATCTATACGATCGGCCGCAAGAGCGGCGAGGAGCGCTCCACGGTCATGCCCTATGTTGAGATGGACGGGACGATCTACCTGATCGGGTCGAACGGTGCGAAACCGCGAGACCCGCTATGGGCCGAGAACCTGCGGGCCAATCCGCGCGCGAAGCTGATCATCGATCGGAAAACGTCGATGCGCCGAGCCCGTTTCGTCGAGCATGGCAGCGATGAATATACGCGGCTTTGGGCGTTCGCGGAAACCAAGACGCCGCAATATACCACTTATCAGAAGAGCACGACGCGCCAGATCCCTGTGGTGGCGATGGAGCCGGCCTGACGCCGGCTCCCATGTCCCAGTCTTACCGGAAGGCAGGCATCACTTCGCGTCCGAACAGTTCGATCTGCGCGCGCAACTGCTCATATTGCTCGCCATGCGCGCCGCGGCCGAAGTCGACGATCAGATAGTCGCACCCGGTCGCTTCGACGCAGGATTTGAGCGCCGCGATGCAGTCTTCGGGCGTGCCGCCGATGATCTGGTCGGGCGGCAGGTCGGCCAGCGTCAGTGTCTGCCCTGAACTCAGCTTGTCGACGAAGGGCTGGTCGAACGGAACGCCGAGGCGGACATAATCGCGATAGACGTCGAGGATCGGCGGAAGCCATTGCTCCTCGACCTGGTGGCGGGTCGGCCCGATCCCGATCTTGCGGTTCAGTGCCACCGTTCCCGCCCGGCCATGCGCGCGGGATTCGGCGCGGAAGCGTTCGATCTTGGGCGCCAGCGACGCCGCGCTCTCGATATTGTCGGTCAGCCAGCCGTCGCCCAGTCGTGCGGCGCGGCTGATGGCGGGGTCGACCTGCGCGCCGATCCAGATCGGCGGGCTCGGCTTCTGCACCGGCTTGGGCGTGACGTTCGCGCCGTTTACCCGGAAATGCGCGCCCTTGAAATCGACCGGCTCGTCACTCCAGGCGCGGCGGACGATCTCGATCGCCTCCTCGAAGCGGCTGACTCGCTTCTTATAGTCTAGCCCGATCTGGTCGAACTCATAGGGGCGATAGCCGATCGCGGCGCCCAGGATGATTCGGCCGTCGGAGATCTCGTCGACCATTGCCACCTGCTCGGCGATGTCGAGAGGATCGTGGAGCGGCAGGATGCAGATGTTGGTGCACAGCCGGAGCGTCGAGGTGCGCGCCGCGATTGCGGCCAGCGCCACCATCGGCTGCGGCGAATCCACGCGCTCGGGCGTGAAGCGGTGATGGCCGACCGTGCCGAAGTCGAAGCCGAACGCCTCGGCCATCTCGGCCAGTTCATAGGTTCGTTCCCAGCGCACCTTCCATCCGCCGGCTGGCTCGCTGGATCGTGGAAACCCGGTCAGGGTGGGGATGGACAGGCCGAACTTCACGCGATGATCCTCCACTATATCGTCTCGGATCACGATTAGGCCGCCCGCGCGGCCGCCGCAGATGGATTGGCTTAGCTTTTAGCATCAAAGCTTTTCCATTCGACCGGCCCCCTCTTGCACGCGCCTTCCGTCCGATGTGCATGGTCCGCATCACAGCAGGCTTCGAATATCGGGAGGCGAGGATGATCGAGCTTTTCTACTGGACGTCCGCCAATGCGCAGAAGGTTTTGATCTTCCTCGAGGAGACGGGCGTCGAGTTCAAGCTGACGCCGCTCAACGTCGGCAAGGGAGAGCAATATGCGCCCGATTTCGTGAGGATATCGCCGAACAGCCGGTTGCCGACGATCATCGATCATGCGCCCCGGATTTCCGGCGAACCGGTGCCGATATTCGAATCCGGCGCGATCCTGCTCTATCTTGCGGAGAAATATGGAAGCCATCTGTCCGCCGATCCGCTCATACGGCTGGAGACGCTGCAATGGCTGATCTGGCAGGTCGCGGGACTCGGTCCGATCGGCGGCCAGGTCGTTCATTTCCGCAACTATGCGCCTGAACCGATCGACTATGCGCTCAAGCGCTACGGTGCGGAGCATGATCGCCTGCTCGCCGTGCTCGACCGCCGGCTCCAGGGACGCGATTTCATCGCCGGTGACTATTCAATTGCGGACATGGCGTGCTTCCCCTGGATTTTCGCCCATGCCCGGCGCGATCAGATCGATCTCGATGCGGTGCCCGATCTGAAGCGCTGGTTTCTGGCGATCCGCGATCGGCCGGCGGTGCAGCGCGCCTATCAGACGATGTTCGATTTCACCGGCAGCCCGGTCGTCAAGAACCACGGGATGATGAGCGAGGACGAGCGCCGGATCCTGTTCGGGGCACATGCGGTCAAATGAGGCGGCTCGACGGACGGGTGGCGATCGTCACCGGGGCAGCGCGCGGCATCGGTCTTGCGTGCGCCGAAAGGCTGGCGGAGGAAGGCGCCGCCGTCATGCTGTGCGACCTGCAGCGTGAGGCGGGTGAGGCCGCCGCGGCGGCGATCCGCGCTGCGGGCGGCGAGGCCGCGTTCACGGCTTGCGACATATCCGATGAGGCGGCGGTCCAATCGTTGATCGAGGCGGCCGTCGGCCGCTTCGGCAAGGTGGACATAGCCGTCAACTCGGCGGCGAAGATCCAGCTCGTCGATTTCTTCGAATTGACCAGCGCGATGTTCGCAAGCGAGCTGGAGGTCAATCTGCAGGGGCCCTTCTATCTGGGCCAGGGCGTCGCCCGCCATCTGGTCGGCCGCAAGGCGGCGGGATCGATCATCAATATAACGTCAGTTGCCGCCGCACTCGCGGCGGGGGCTCAGGTCGCCTATTCGGCATCGAAGTCCGGGCTTGCGGGGCTGACCCGCGCGATGGCGGTCGCGCTCGCACCCCATGGCATCCGCGTCAACGCCGTTGCGCCGGGGTCGACGCTGACCCCGGCTGCCGACGCCGTGCTCAACCATCCCGACATGAAGGGGCCGATGCTGGCGCGCACGCCGCTCGGCCGTTATTCCCGGCCGGACGAGCAGGCGGCGGCGGTGGCGTTTCTCGCCAGCGACGATGCCAGCTATATCACCGGACAAATGATTTTCGTCGATGGCGGGCGGACGGTGCTCAACCACACCATGGATGTCCAGCACACGGACAAGGTGCCGCAGCCCTGGGAAACTGCCGATTTTCCCGTAACTTGATGAAGTTCGCGGCGATCGATCCATTTTGCACCGAAATACAAAATGAAGCTCTCTTACGAAAATCGAAACGACACTATCAAAAACCGACCATCGGTTAAGACATGTTTGCCGGCTGCTTATCCGTCCGGAGAGACGCGGGTCGAAGAATACCCGATATTGCCATGAGAGGGGTGGAAAGATGATTTCCAGAAAGATTCTATTGCTGACGGCAAGCGCGATGGTTGCGTTGCCGGCCGGCGCATACGCGCAGACGGCGGCCGCGCCGCAAGCCGCCGTGGACGATGCCGACATCGGCGAAATCGTCGTCACGGCGCAGCGCCGCGAGCAGGCGCTGTCCGACGTCGGCATGTCGATCAGCGCAATCGGCGGCGAGGCACTTCAGACCCGCAATTTCAACAATGTCTCGGACCTGTCCAAGCTGGTTCCCGGACTTTCGGTCAGCGACAGCGGCTTCTCGACACCGATCTACACGCTGCGCGGCGTTGGCATCAACGAGCCTTCGATCGGCTCGAGCTCTTCGGTCGCCATCTATGTCGACGAAGTGCCGCTCGCTTATCCGGTGATGACACAGGGCACAGCGCTCGACCTGCAGCGCGTCGAAGTGCTGAAGGGCCCGCAGGGCACGCTCTATGGCCAGAACTCGACCGGTGGCGCGATCAACTATATCGCCAACAAGCCGACCGACGAATTCGCTGCTGGCATCTCGGCCACGCTCGGCCGTTTCATGCGCGGCAATGTCGAGGGCTTCGTCAGTGGCCCGCTGGCGCCGACGCTGAAGGCGCGTGTCGCGGTGCGCGGTAGCTTCGGCGATGGATGGCAGGAAAGCCTCTCGCGCAACGACAGCCTCGGCAAGGTGCGCAACTATACCGCCCGCGCGATCCTCGATTGGGAGCCGTCCGACAATTTCAAGGTGTCGTTCAACGCCAATGGCTGGATCGACAAGTCGGACACGATCGCACCTCAGCTGGTCGCGGTGTTCCCGGGTAACTCGTTCAATGTCGACCGCAATCTCGTAGTCGTCGATGGTGCCAATCCGGCGAGCTGCAGCGCTCCGGTCGGCCGTCTACCGGGTTGCCCGATCAATGCGCTGACGGGCACGCGCGTCACCGCGGCGAACAATCCGGTCATCACCCGCCCCGAATTGCTGCCCGGCCGCAATCCACGCGCGGCTGATTGGGATGCGGGCCGCGACTTCGATCGCGACGACAGCTTCTGGCAGGGATCGGTGCGTGCCGAATGGCAGCTCAACGACACGATCGCGCTGACCTCGATCACTTCCTACGCCAAGCTGAAACGCGACCAGACATCGGAATTCGACGGCACAGCCGTCTCCGAAAATCTCGCCAATTTCCAGAAGGGCGAGATCAAGTCCTTCGCGCAGGAAGTCCGCATGACCGCGGACTTCGCAAACATCCACTGGCTGGTCGGCGCCAATTACGGCAACGACCGTACCAATGACGACGTCACTCAGTTTCTGCGCAACGCCTCGGCGGTGCAGAACATCTTCGGCTTCCCGTCGAACGGCGGCCGGATCCTGGCGCGCCAGCGTATCAAGAACTGGGCAGTGTTCACCAGCATCGATGCCGAGCTGACCGACCAGCTGACCTTGTCGGGCGGCATCCGGCTCAGCGAGGATACCCGCAAGTTCCGCGGCTGCGGCGCGCCGATCGACGCCTTCTCGACCCCGGCCTATACCGCGCTCATCAACACGTTCCGCGCTGGCGCGGGGCTGCCTCCCATCCCCCAGCTCGTCGCCGGACAATGCTACGCGGTCTATACGACGGCGGCGGTGCAACAGCAGGATACCGCCGGTCTTCCGCTGCTCACGCCGGGCTTCGCCAATCGTACGCTGAAGGAGGACAACGTTCCTTGGAACGTCAACCTGAACTTCAAGCCGACACCGAGCTCGCTGGTCTATGCGCGGGTCAGCCGCGGCTACAAGGCGGGCAACTTCTCGACCCTGAACACCACCGACCATGTCGCCTATAATCCGGTGGTCCAGGAAAAGCTGACGGCCTATGAGCTGGGCGGACGCTTCCGCCTGGGTCGGATGTTCAGCTTCGAGGCGGCGGCGTTCCGATATGACTATATCGACAAGCAACTGCGCGCCCGCGTCTTTGTCGGCCCGCCGTTCGGCAACATCAACGCGCAGGATACCATCCCCAAATCGCGCCTGAAGGGCTTCGAGGCTTCGGCCACGCTGCGCCCGATCGAGGGTCTGACCCTGAGCGGCAGCGGGACCTACATCAAGAGCAAGATCCTGCGCTACACCGGCCAGACGGTCGACGGTATCCTGCAGGATCAGGCCGGATCCCCGTTCAACTTCACGCCGAAGTACAGCTTGAACGGTGACATCAACTACGAGCATCCGGTCAGTGCGACGCTCAATGGCTTCATCGGCCTGAACGTCTCCTATCGCAGCAAGACTTCGGCCGTGTTCACGCCGCCGAATACGCCGCAACCCAACCTCGCGCCGTTCAAGATCGACGAATATACGTTGATCGACGGACAGCTCGGCGTCGAGGATGCCGATGGCCGCTGGAAGGCGTTCATCTGGGGCAAGAACATCTTCAACAAATATTATTCGACGAACGTGGTTCGCGTGTCGGACGTCATCGTCCGCTTCGCGGGGATGCCGGCGACCTACGGCGCGACCGTCTCCTACAAGTTCTGACGTGACGCAGGGGCCGTCGGACGGATATCGTCCGGCGGCCTCTTTTTTTACTGGAGCATGAGATCCGCATGAGGATGGCCGAACCGCCGCCGCTTGAGCAGCCCATATCGGCGGAGGCAGCATCCGGCAGTGCGGCGGCTCCGCGGACGGAGCCGGGCGCGGACATGCCCTACCGGCCCGTCGCCGCCTGGTGTTCGGTCGGCATATTGCTGGTCTTTTCGCTCTTCTCCTTTCTGGATCGGCAGATCATCGCGCTGCTGGTGGACCCGATCAAAGCCGATCTAGGCCTGACCGATACGCAGCTCGGGCTGCTGCAGGGACTCGCTTTCGCGCTGCTTTATGCCGTTGCCGGCCTGCCGATCGGCTGGGCAGTGGACCGCTATCCGCGGCGCATCATCCTGTTCGCGGGCATCACCATATGGTCGCTCGCTTCGGCCTCCTGCGGACTTGCGCGCAATTTCTGGCAAATGTTCGCCAGCCGCACCTTCGTCGGCGTCGGCGAGGCGAGCATGGGTCCTACCGCCGTCTCGCTGATCAGCGATCTGTTTCCGCGCGACCGCGTGGCGACGCCGCTGGGCGTCTATTCGGCGGGCTTCTACATCGGCGGCGGCGTAGCGCTGACCGTCGGAGGCTGGGTGGTCAGCCTGTTCGCCGGTCAGGCTACGGTCGATTTTCCGGTTTTCGGACAGCTGGCGCCATGGCAGGCGGTGTTGATCGCGACCGGCCTGCCCGGCTTGTTGGTCGGCTTGCTGGCCTTCCTCATCTACGAGCCGCGCCCCGCCGATCATCTCCGCCGGGTCCGCGCGCAGCCGGATGCGGCGAAGCTGTCCGCCTTCCTGCGCGAACGCTGGCGGATCGTCACGATCGCTTATGGCGGCTTCGGCATCGCCGCCTTCGTCAGCTATGCGATAACCGCCTGGACGCCGACCTATTTCATCCGCGTCTTCAAATGGACCGCGACCGATGTGGGCTGGACCTACGGCCTGATCGTCGGCCTGTCGGGGGCTTTCGGAGCCTTCGCGGGCGGCGTGTTGATGGACCGCCTCTACCGGCGTGGCCGCACCGACGCCTATTTCCTGGTCGCCGGCATCGCTTCGCTGATCGCGACCCCCCTCTTCGCCGGTGCTTATTTCGTGCCGTCTCCGGTCGTGGCGCTGGCGATGCTGTCCGGCGGACTGGTCATGTTCGGCGCGACGTCGGCGGGTTCCTACTCGACCTGGCAGAAGATCGCGCCGCGTGCGGTGCGCGGACGGGTGACGGCCACCTACATCCTGATCGGCGCAATCCTTGGCTCTGGGTTCGGGCCGCTGTCGACGGCGCTCGTCACCGATTATGTGATGCGGGATCCGCTGGCGGTCGGCACGTCGATCGCGCTGATCAGCGGCCTGTCCTTCCCGCTGATGGCGCTGCTCTTCTTCAGCGGACTGCGCCTTATGCGCGAGCTGCCCGAGGATTGATCCGCCGCCGCGCCTTCAGGCCTGCGCCTGAAGGCGGAAATGGCTTGGCGAGCAGCCGACTACGCGCTTGAACGCCACCGAGAAGCTGCTCGGCGAGGTGAAGCCGAGCCGGTAGGTGATCTCCTTCATCGACAGATGGCTGTTCGCCAACAGGCTCTTGGCGTGCTCGACGACGGAGTTGGAGATGAACTCGTGTACCGACTGGCCCGTCGTGGCGCGAAAGCGGCGGCGAAAATGCGACACGCTCATCCCCAGTTCCCTCGCCAGGGCCGATGCGCTGGGGATGCTGTCATGCCCTTCCTCGAGCATGGCGGTGACGCGGTCGAGCTGCGCCGATGATAACCGTGCCGAATTCGACCGGTCCGCGTGGAATGCTTCCGCCGGCGTCCGGCTGGTGTCGCGGATGATCTCGATCACCGCCGTTTGCAGGAGCGATTCGATCAACGCATTGGACGCGAGCCCCGGTTCGAGCAGTTCGAGCGAGATGCGATGGAGGCAGGCGCGCGCATGGGCGTTCTTCACCCCCAGGAAATTGTCGACGTCGAGATCGCTCGTGTCGAAGGAATGCCCCAGCAACCGCTCGACCCAGGCAGGCGCAAAGCTGCATTTCAGGGTGCGGGCGCGATGGACGGGGCCGTCGCCGACCACCCGCAGGGTCGATCCCGCCGGTAGCAGCGACAGATTGCCGAGATGGTGGTCGGCGCGTCCGCTGAGGCTGCCGTGCATGTCCAGCTGAAAGGGCATCAGCCGGTAATGAATGCTGTTCAACTGATCCTGATAGATGAAGGATTCCTGCCAGCGATAATCGACGATGCCGACTTCGGCCTGGCCCAGCGCCCTTTGCGCGATCACCCGCGAAGGGCATTTCTCCATGATAGCCTGCATAACGACCCCATCCTCGAATCGTCCGGTTGTCCGGATCTCGCAGCATGGCCCTGATCTGGCCCAGCGGCAGATAGGCTATCCTGATATGAGGCTGCTTTTCCATCCAACGCAATGGGCGCGAATGTGCCGAAATGCGTATTGTTTTGGCGGTCCGTTCGAGCGTTTCGCGCAAGACTTTCGATTTTGAGCTTTTCTATTTTCGATCGTGCGTGCTCCATTGTCGGTGAAAAAGCCGCCATTATTGAACAGCCTGCATCTGCAACGCCCGTATCCGCTCGGGCCGGAGCGCGCTGGCATCGGATCAGCCGCCGGGCATAGCGGCCGCGCCGGACATCGGCACGGGGGCAGGACGAGAGAGGGGATTATATGCGCGCAACTTTGGGGATTCGGCGTCGTATCGCACTCAGCCTGGCGGGAGCCGCGCTGGTCATGCCGGCCGCGGGCTGGGCGCAGGCCGCCGCCGCTGACGATGGCGAGGGCCTGCAGGAGATCGTGGTCACGGCGCAGAAGCGCAGCCAGAACCTGCAGGACGTGCCCGTCGCGGTCAGCGCGGTGGACAGCAGCACGCTCGCCTCGGCCAACGTCACCAGCGCCAACGACCTCGGCCGTATCGTCCCGTCGCTGACGATCTTTGCGACCTCGGGATCGGTCCAGCCCTTCCTGCGCGGCATCGGCAATCCTGGCTCGCTGGTCGGCAACGAGGCGAGCAACGCGGTCTATATCGACGGCGTCTACCTTGTCCGCGTGCCGAGCACGCTGCTGCAGCTCAACAGCATCGCCCGGGTCGAGGTGCTCAAGGGGCCGCAGGGAACCCTGTTCGGCCGCAACGCCAGCGGCGGCCTGATCCATGTCATCACCCGTGATCCCAGCGAGACGCCGACCGCGGAAGGCAGCATCGGCTATGGCAATTACCAGACGACCCGCGCGAGCTTCTATGCGTCGGCCGGGCTTGCCGAGGGCCTCGCGTTCGACGTGACCGGCCTTCTGATCGATCAGGGCGACGGCTGGGGCAAGAATGTCGTCGACGGCCGCGACTGGGGCCGCGAGAACACCAAGGCGATCCGCGCCAAGCTGCGCTGGAAGGGCGAGAACACCACCGTCACCCTGACCGGCGACTATAACCGCTCGAACAACGATTTCATTGCGCAGAGCCAGTATCTGCCGGGCATCCAGCGCGGCTATGACGTGCCGCCCTTCGGTCTGCAGCCGAAACTTCCCTTCTACGACATCGAGGCGAACGACACGCCGGTCAGTCGCAGCCGCAACTGGGGCCTGTCGGGCAAGATCGAACAGGATCTGGATTTCGCCACGCTGACCTCGATCACCGCCTATCGTCGCGACAAGAGCTATATCGTGTTCGATTCCGACTTCGGCCGCAGCAATCTGCTGCGTGCCGATCTTTATGGCCGGGTGCGGCAATTCTCGCAGGAATTGCAGCTCGCGTCGCAGGCGGGCTCGAGCTTCGACTGGCTGGTCGGCGCCTTCTACCTCAACTCGCGCTCGGCCTATGTGCCGTCGCGCTTCACTGGCCTCGCGATCGATTCCTTCACCGGAGGAATTCCGGCGGTCAGCGATACCTATGGCCGCTCCAGCACCAAGTCGGCCGCGGCCTACGGGCAGGCAACCTTCCACCTGACCGACAGTCTCAACCTGACGGTCGGGGGGCGATATACCCAGGACAAGCTGAGCGGCGCGGGACGCGGCGACTTCTACCTGGCGGGAACACCGGCGGTTCCCGGGCCGACGGTTACCGGTCGCGAGACCTTCAAGAAGTTCACCTACAAGGGCTCGCTCGATTACAGGATCAACGATAATGTGATGGTCTATGCGTCGCAGAGCCGGGGCTACAAGGCCGGGCTGTTCAACACGCTGCCCTTCCTGCCGACGGCGGCGAAGCCGGAAATCCTCGACGCGAGCGAGGTGGGCTTCAAGTCCGAGCTGTTCGATCGGCGGTTGCGGCTCAACGGCGCGCTGTTCCACTACAGCTTCAAGAACGCGCAGTTCCAGCAGTTCGACGGACCGACCGTCATCATCATCAACGCCCCCAAGGCGCGGATCAACGGTGCCGAGCTGGAAGGGCAGGCGGCGCTGGCCGACGGATTGACGCTTCGTTTCGGCGGGGGCTGGCTGGACTCCAAATATACCAATTTCCCGAACGCGCAGACGCCGGTTCCCAATCTCAACACCGACCCGACGGCTGGTCCGGTCGGCGGTTATGTCAACGGCTTCGCGCCGCTCGACGCGAGCGGCAACGACATGGTCCGCGTCCCGAAGTGGACCTTCAACGTCGGGCTCAACTATGAGGTCGAGACGAGCGCGGGCAAGTTCAATTTCGACGTGAACTATGCCTATAATGACGGCTTCGCCTGGGATGCCGACAACGCGCTGCGCCAGTCGTCCTACGGCCTGCTCGACGCGCAGGTGAAGTATACGCTGCCTGGCAACTACGACCGTTTCGCGATCCGGGCCTGGGCCAAGAACCTGACCCGCGAGAAATATTATGTCGCGCAGATCCAGAGCGACGGCGCACGGGGCAGTTCGGCGATGCCGGGCGCGCCGCGCACCTATGGTCTCGATCTGCTCTTCTCCTTCTGACGACGGACGGGACCGCATCATGACGACCGGCCAGGGCTATACCGGCGGCATTCTCAATCTCACCGGGGTTCGCCCCGGTGAGGCCTTCCGCTACGAAGGCCTCAGCTTTCCGGACATGACCGTTTACATGGTCACCTTCCGCAGCAGCTATGAGGCGATCGAGAAGCTGATCCTGCCGCCCCCGCTCAAGGTGGACCGGTCGCAGCCGCCGGAGGTGCTGGCCTGGTATTTCACTAGCCGCAACACCCTGCCGATGGACGGGCGGGTGACGCCTTATCATGGCTTTCAGTTCCGCGCTTATACCGAGCATGCGGGGGTGAAGGGCTTTGCCGGCTGGGAATATATCGACGCGCTCGACGGCGATAAGACCAGGATCGACATCATGGGGCCCTGGGGCGTCTATTTCGGCATGCTCAAGAAGCTGGGCGACATCAGCTTCGTGCCGACCAGTGTCGACGCCTTCGAAGTTACTGTACGGCGGCGCGGCGAGACGCTGATCCGGATGACCATGCAGATCGGCGCCGAGATGGGCGCGGCCGGGGTGGCGCAGATGAACCAGGGCGGCTCGAAGACGCTGACGGTGCGCGAAGTGCCCGATGTGAACTATGCGGGTTTCGTCGACCGGACGGTGTGCATCTCGCCCACCGACAGCAGCAACCAGGTGCTGCGCGCCTGGAACGTAGTCGACGCTTCGATAGAATTCGGCTCGCTCGACCTCGATCCGCTCGGCGAACTTGCGCCCGAAGGCGTGGTCCGCGCGGTTGCGTTCAACGCCACCGCCTCGGTCGAGACCTTCACCGACATGAAGGTGCTCGACCGGTTGCCCGGTGACCCGCGCGGCTGAACGATCAGCGTTCGACAATATTGCTCGCAATGCCATCGCCGCGCGGCTGGCGCACATCAATTCCCGCTTTATTTTCGGGTGGACAAGCCGGAGCAGGGAGAGAAGCATGGCGTCGGATCGCGGTGGCGGGAAAATCAGGCTGGGCATTCTCGGCGCAAGCGCCAATCCCTTCGCCTGGGCCAGCGCGGCGCATATTCCCGCGCTGAAGTCGCTGCCCGAATATGAGCTGGTCGCGGTCGCCTCGCGCAACCAGGAAAATGCCGATGCCGCCGCGGCGAAGCACGGTATCCCGCGCGCCTATGGCGATTATCACGAGATGCTCGCCCAACCCGACCTCGACATGATCGTGGTCAGCACCAGTTCGGCGCATCATCATGAGTTCGTGATGCCGGCGATAGCGGCGGGCAAGCATGTCTTCTGCGAATGGCCGTTCGGCACCAGCATGGTGCAGGCCATCGAAATGCGCGACGCCGCGAAGACGAAGGGGGTGCGCTCGCTGATCGGGCTGCAGAACCGTTGCGCGCCGATCGTCGCCTATATCCGTGACCTGATCGCGCAGGGCTATGTCGGCACGCTCTGGTCGGTCAATTTCGACCGCGCCAACGACCAGACCGCGCGCATGTCGGTCAGCCAGGCCTATGTCGACTTCCTCGAACATGCCAACGCCGGCCTGCGGATCATGGGCGGGCACGCGCTGGACACGCTCGCGGCCTATGTCGGCGAGTTCGCCGATCTCCAGGCCTATATGGAAATCGGCATGAAGGAGATCCGCATCGACACGGGCGAAGTCGTGCCGATGACCCACCGGGATCATATATTGGTCCAGGGCCGGCTGGAATCGGGCGCGGTTGCGTCGATCGTGATGAAGCAGAATTCGCCGACCTATAAGCCCTTCCACCTCGAGATCAGCGGATCGGGCGGCGCGCTGATCATCACCACCGAGGGCGATCTCGATCCGAGCGAACGGCATCCGGGCGTCCCCAACGACTATCTGATCTATGGTACCCCAAAGCTCGGTGCGCCGTTCGAACCGCTGACGATTCCGGCAGAATATAAGACTGTGCCGCGGGACACTCCCGACACCCAACCGCTCAACGTCGCCCAAATGTACCAAGCCTTCGCGCAGGCGTTGTTCGACGACCGGCCGGGCCCGCTCGATTTCGACCATGGCGTGCTGCGGCACGAGCAACTCGCGACGATCGAACGCGCCGCCGCCAGCGGCGAGCGCCAGCGTCTCGGTGGCTGACGCTTCGGCAAATCCGGTCCGCTCACCCGAAACCCGCGAACAGCTGATCGCCATCGCGCTGCCGATCTTCGCGCGGCACGGCTATGACGGCGCATCGACACGCGATATCGCGCAGCAGGCGGGCGTGGCGCTGTCGGCGATCAGCTATCATTTCGGCGGGAAGCCTGAGTTGTTTGCCGCGGTTGCCGACCGCGCGGCGCGGGTGATGTTCGCGCCCCTCGAAGCGATCGTCGCCGAAGCCGGGGCACGGGCCGCGGGCGGCGCTTCGCCGGATGACGCCGGCGACATGCTCGTCGCGCTGGTCGACGCGGTCGCGGTATCGCTGCTCACCACCGGCCATGAGGCCGAGGCGGCGAACCAGTTCGGCATGCGCGAACTGGCGGTCGGCGGCGTGGAGATGGCGCGGATCGGGCGCGAGGTGATCGATCCGATCGTCGGCGCAGCATCGGCGCTGCTCGCCTGTAGCCGTGGCGGAAGCGCGGCCGATCACACCATTGCCGCCACGACGCTGTTTGGCCCGATCACACTGGCCCGGCTGATCCACAACCGCCGGCTTGGCGACATGACCGCACCGGAAGCCGAGGGCCTGATCGAAACGGTGCGCTCGGTGAGCCGCCGGAACGCGATAATGCTCGCAAAAGGCTGAAAAGCGAAAGGCTTTGCCGTTGGGGACTATGCCCAAGAAACGTAAAGTTCGGTCGTTCGACCTAATGATGGCCAGGAGGGAAATATGGGGCAGTTGATCGAGGGACATGAGATTCCGGATCATGTGCCGCCCGGCCTGGTCCACGATTTCGATCTGCATCGCGATCCGACGCTCGATCATGATCTGCATGACGGCTATATCGGCCTTCACCGCGCCGCGCCGCCGCTCTTCTACACCTTCCGAAACGGCGGGCACTGGATAGCGACGGGCAGCGACGTCGTCCGCGAGATGATGCTGTCGCCCAGAATATTCTCAAGCACCGGCATCGCCGTGCCGGCGCCGCCGCCCGAACTGGCCGTTCCATTCCCGCCGCTCGACATGGACGATCCCGAGCATCGCAAAATCCGCGCCCTGCTCAACAAGTTCCTGGCGCCGTCGGTGGTCCGCAGGATGGAGAACACCGTTCGGGAATATGCGCGGGAGCTGATTCGCGACATCCTCGTCCAAGGCAATTCCTGCGAATATGTCGAGCAATTCTCGTCGCGGTTGCCGGTCGGCATCTGGATGGCGATCATGAACATGGATTTCTCGCGACGCCGCGAGATCATCGGCTGGGTGCATGTCATCATCGGCCATTATTCGGCGGGTGATCGTGGCAAGGTGATGGAGGCGCTCTACGCCTATCAGGGGCAGCTTGCCGACGAGCGCGCCGTCAATCCCGGCGACGATCCGATCAGCTTTCTTCTGAACGCCGAAGTCGACGGCCAGCGGCTGTCGCGGCAGATGGTCCTCGACATCTCGAACCTGCTGTTCACTGCGGGGCTCGACACGGTGACCAACGCGCTGACCTTCATCACCCGTTTCCTGGCCGAGAATCCCGGGCACCAACAGCAACTTCGCGACGATCCGGCAAAAATCCCGCAGGCGATCGAGGAGATGCTTCGGCGCTTCTCCTTTGTGCTGACCGGCCGGCGGGTGATGGAGGATGTCGTGCTGGGCGGTGTACAACTGCGCAAAGGGGACCATGTCCTCGGCGCGCTGCCTTCGGCTAGCAACGATCCGGGGCAATGGCCCGATCCGATGACGGTTGATTTCGATCGCGATGCGCGGGGGCATTTTGCCTTTAACACCGGCCCGCACGCCTGCGCCGGTATCCATCTCGCACGGCTCGAACTGAAGATATGTCTAGAGGAATGGCTGGCGGCGATACCCAGCTTCCGCACCGCGCCCGATTATGTCGCGGTGGTCCGCAAAAGCCAGACGATGGGCATCGAAAATCTCGACCTCGTCTGGTAAGCCCCGGCACAAAGAAAAGCCCCCCGGAGCCTTTGCTCCGGGGGGCTTTCTTCGCGCGTTTGCAGTTAGAACTTGAAGTCTACCGCCACACCATAGGTCAGCGGTGCGCCGGCCAGATAGGGGTAACCGGGGCCGCCTTCCTGCGTCAGCGCCAGCGCGACATATTTCTTGTCGAGCAGGTTCTTGCCCCACAGCCGGACCGCCAGATTATCGTTCGGTGCGAACTTCAGCTGCGCGTTCACGAGGTCATAGCTGGGCTGGTGGAGCAGATTGTCGGGTTCGAAATAATAGCCGCTGTTGTGGTAATAATCGGCGCTGAGCGTAAAACGTCCCCCGGCCGCATCGAAACCGTAATCGGCCCCGACATTGAAGGTCGCCTTGGCCGCCAATGGGGTTCGGTTGCCATCGGCGACGATGTTGATCAGCGGGGAGACCGCGCCGCCGGTCGGCGAAGGCGGGCCGCTCGGTGCGCAGCGTACGCAGGCGCCGGTTACCGGGTCGATTGAACCATAGCTGGTATATTTCGCGTCGAGCAGCGTCACGCTCGCACGCATCGTCAGCGCCTCGCTCACTGCCGCCTGTCCGTCGAGCTCGAGGCCGTAGACTCGCGATCCGTCGGCGTTGGACAGCGCCAGTGATCCATTCTGCAACAACTGCACCTGGGGATCCTGGATCTTATAATAGAAAGCCGCGCCGTTGAACCGGACGCGCCGATCGAACAGGTCCATTTTGAAGCCGGCTTCATAGGCGTCCAGCGTCTCGGGCCGCTGCGGCGGAGCGGAGAAGGGAATAAGATTGTAACCCGCCGACTTGTAGCCGCGGCTGAACGATACATAACCCAATATGTCGGGCGTGAACTTGTAATCCACCGCCGTCCGGAAGGTGACCTTCTCGAATGTCTTACGGTCTGCCGACGCCCCGATCGGAATCAATGTGGCGGCGGGATTGATCACGGCATTTTCGGTGGCGAGGTTCTGACGGCCGTTTCCGGCCAGCTTGTCACGGGTATAGCGCAGGCCGCCGGTGATGCTCAGACCAGGTGCAATCTCATAGGTCGCCTGGCCATAGGCGGCATAAGATTTAACGTGCTGGAAATTCTCGAGATAGAGATGCGCACCCGGGAAGATCGTCGCGTTGAACAGCAGGCCGGAGAAGTCGTTCGGATAGGCTGTCTTGGTGTCATAGTAGAACAGGCCGAGGATCCAGTCGAGCTTGCCGCCGGGATTGGCGGCGAGCTGGAGCTCCTGCGTCCACTGCTTCAACTCGGCGCGCTGGAAATAGATGAAGTCGGCGACAGGCCCGTAATCGCCGTCCCCCTTCGACCGTTCCTTGTCACGGGTATAAGCGGTGATGCTGGTCAGCCGCGCAAAGCCGAGGTCCTGCTCGGCGCGCAGCGACCCGCCCCAGAATTTGGCCTTCAGCCGCCCATCGATGTCCGAATTATGGTCCTGGAAATCATCGAGCGGCAGCGTGATCAGGCCGGGTATCGTCCGGGTTCCACGGGTGAAGCCGGGGAAGGTGTTCCCCTGGCTGCCCGACTTCGAATAGGAGTAGAAGCCGGACAGCAGGATCTTGGTGCTTTCGCCGGGTTCGAGCAGCAGCTTCGATCGTATCGTGAAGTCGTCGACGAAGCCGACCCGGTTGCCGGTCGCCCGGTTGACGCCCCATCCGTCGCCTTGGCGCGTGCCGCCGACGGAGATATCCATCGCCGCTTTTTCGCCTAGCCCACCAGAGACATAGGCGTCGCCATGGACGGTGTTGAAGCGGCCATAGCCGAGGCTGCCCTGCGCTTTGAATGCGTAGGAAGGATCAGGCGTCACGATATTGACGACGCCGCCCGACGAGTTGCGGCCGAACAGCGTGCCTTGCGGCCCCTTGAGCACTTCGACCCGGTCGATGTTGTTGAGCGACAGGAATCCCGGTGGAAGGCGCGTATAATAGACCCCGTCGAGATAGATCGCGACGCTCGATTCATTGCCAACCGCGCTGGCGGTGCTGCCGATGCCGCGCAGGAAGGGGATGGTCGATCCGCCGCCGCCCGGCTGGATCTGCAGACCCGGCGTGGTCAGCGTCAACTCGCCGACATTGGTGATACCGCGGGCTTTCAGCGTGTCGCCGGTGAAGGCCGCGACGGCCAGCGGAACATCCTGCAATTTCTGGGCGCGCTTTTGCGCGGTGACGACGATTTCCTCAATCTGCGGCCCGGCGCTGTCCTCGGGCGTCTGCGCGAGCGCCGGCTGCTGAAAAAGTGCGGCGAAACAGGCCGATGCGAGCAATCGGCGAACGTGGTGATTTCGCATATCCATCCCCTCTCGAATAAGCGCGGCCGTTCATTGTTGACGACCGTTCGCGGAGGCCTGATGCTCAAGTGAAAGCATCAGGACGGGATTGTTATGCATCCCAGGACAAAGTGGTGATGTAGGAGCGCCTTTGGCTAAGCGTGTATAGATTGATTAAAGCGAGCCCGGATTTTGCCCATTTTCCAATTTCGATCATATTTTTAACAAATGCACTACGCTGTCCAGATTCAGCCTTTATCGAATAGCGCTCTTTTCTTTGAGTTTCGCGCCAAAGCGCAGTCGAGCCATGGGCTGCGACCTTCAGGCCATCTATAGATCGACGGATCGATAGAATGGCGCGACCGCGCCGAACATTGGGGAGGTTGAGGGATGAAGGCCGTCAAGGCAATGGCGAAAACGTCGGTAGCGGTCCTGGCCTGCGCGCTGCTGGTATCCGCCAGGCCAGTTCCTCCGCCGGTCGAATGGCCGGTCTACGGACGCACCAACATGGGCCTGCGCTTCGTTCCGGCCGACCAGATCAATCGCGCCACGGTCGGGCGGCTCGGGCTGGCATGGTATCATGAGTTCGACACTGATCGCGGCCAGGAGTCGACCCCGATCATGGTGGATGGGGTGCTGTATGTCAGCACGGCTTGGTCGAAGGTCTCCGCTTTCGACGCGCGGACCGGACGGCAGCTCTGGTCCTTCGATCCCGAGGTGCCGAAGCCGACATTGGCAAAGAGCTGCTGTGACGCCATAAACCGCGGGGTTTCGGTTTCGAAGGGCAGGGTGTTCGTCGCAACCCTTGACGGACGTCTGATCGCGCTCGATGCCCGGACGGGCCGGAAGCTTTGGTCGACCCTCACGGTGGACCAGAGCAAATCCTACACCATCACCGGTGCGACCGAGGTGGCAGGGGATCTGGTGCTGATCGGCAATGGCGGGGCCGAGTTCGGCGTCCGGGGCTATATCTCAGCCTATCATGTCGCCACCGGCAAGCTCGCCTGGCGTTTCTTCACCGTGCCCAATCCCGAGGGCAAGCCCGACGGTCAGCCGTCCGACAAGCCGCTGCGCGAGCTTGCCGCGCCCGGCTGGTTCGGCGATGGCTGGCGGCAGAATGGCGGCGGCGGCACCGTCTGGGATTCGATCACCTATGATCCCGAAAGCGGCATCCTCTATTTCGGCGTCGGCAACGGCGGCCCCTATGACTGGAACATTCGCTCGGACGGCAAGGGCGACAATCTGTTCCTCTCGTCTATCGTCGCGGTGAAGGCGGCGACGGGGGAATATCTCTGGCATTACCAGACCACCCCAGGCGACAGCTGGGACTATACGGCGACCCAGCACATCATGCTGCTCGACGCCGAGTATAAGGGCCGTCAGCGCAAACTGCTGATTCAGGCGCCCAAGAACGGCTATTTCTATATCCTCGACCGGACCACCGGCGAACTGCTGTCGGCCGAGCCCTATGCCGACGTCACCTGGTCGAAGGGCGTGGATATCAAGACCGGCCGGCCGATCGAAGCCCCGGGCGCGCATTATCAGGACAAGCCCTTTTTGCAGTCGCCGTCGGGCCTCGGCGCGCACAGCTGGCACCCGATGGCGTATAGTCCGCAGACGCGGCTGGTCTACATACCCGCCCAGGCGATGGTGCAGGAATTCGCGCGTGATCCCGGCTTCAAACATCGTCCGGGCCATATGAACATCGGGATCGACACACGGACCCTGGCGGTGCCTGACGATCCGGCGCAGCTCGAAAAGATGAAGGCCGCGGTCCATGGCGAGCTCCTGGCCTGGGATCCCTTCGAGCAGAAGGCGCGCTGGCGGGTGAAGCATCCTTTCTTCGTCAATGGCGGCGTCCTTGCCACAGCGGGCGGACTGGTGTTCCAGGGAACCGCCGAGGGGACGCTCAATGCGTACGACGCTTCGACCGGAGCGAAGCTGTGGTCCTATCCCACCGTCAACGGCATCGTCGCCCCGCCGATCAGCTATGTGATCGATGGCCGTCAATATGTCGCGGTGATGGTCGGCTATGGCGGGCCGAGCGCGATGTACGGGACGATCGTGCCCTATCGGCCGCGGCTGCCTGGCCGCCTGATGGTGTTCGCGCTCGACGGCAAGGCCAGGGCAAAACCCTATGTCATTCCGCAGCCCGCGCCGATCGACCTGACCGGGGTCGCCAGTTCGGGCGATCCGGTGCGTGGGCTTGCCGCCTATAACGACACCTGTCTGGTCTGTCATGGCTTCAGCGCCCGGGGCCGCTACACCGCCGACCTGCGCCGTTCGCAGATCGTCAAGGATCCCGAAGCTTTCCGTTCGGTCGTGATCGACGGCGCCTTCAAGGAGCTTGGCATGGTGAGCTTCGCCCCGCATGTTTCGCCTGAACGCGCTGAGGACATCCGCGCCTACCTGATCCAGGAGGCGCGCAAGGTCGTCGAACGGGGGGATCCCGACAGCTGGCAGCCGCCGCGCTGATTTGACAAAAAAGCCCCCGTCCGCGATCGGCGGACGGGGGCGTCAGGCCTCGCGGAGGAAGCCTGGGACGATCAGTCGATGTTGATCCAAACCGCCTTGGTGTTGAGATATTCGTCGAGATGATGCTTGCCGGCCTCCAGGCCATAGCCGCTCATCTTGTAGCCGCCGAATGGCACCGCCGGGTCCATCGCCTGATAGCAATTGACCCACACCGAACCCGCCCGGATCAGGCCGGCCAGCTTGTGCGCCTTCTTGACATCGCGCGTCCACACGCCGCTGCCAAGGCCGAACACGGTGTTGTTGGCGCGCTTCACCACCTCTTCGATGTCGTCGAAGGGGATGGCGGAGATGACCGGGCCGAAAATCTCTTCGCGGGCGATCTTCATGTCGTCGTTGACGTCGGCGAAGAGCGTCGGCGGCACGAAATAGCCGTTGGCCAGATCGCCGTCGGTCAGCCGGGCGCCGCCCGCCATCGCCCGTGCGCCTTCCTGCGCGCCGGCTTCGAGATAGCCGCTGACGCGTTCGAGCTGGCCTTGGGAAACCAGCGGGCCGATCATCGTCTGCGGGTCCAGGCTGTTACCTACCTGAAGTGACTTGGCAAAGGCGGCGACCTTCTCGGTGAACTCGTCATAGATGCTGCGCTCGACGAACAGGCGGCTGCCCGCGCTGCACACCTGACCGGAATTGCCATAGACCGCCATCGCCGCACCCGGAACGGCTGCATCGAGATCGGCGTCGGCGAAGACGATGTCGGGCGACTTGCCGCCCAGTTCCAAGGTGAGGCGCTTGAGGTTGCCGGCGGACGCCTGGACGATCCGCTGGCCGGTCTCGCACGAGCCGGTAAATGCCACCTTGTCGACGTCGAGATGGGCCGACAGGGCCGCCCCAGCATCTTCACCATAGCCGGTGATGATGTTGATCACGCCCTCGGGAATGCCCGCCTCGAGGCAGAGCTCGCCCAGCCGCAGCGGACTGAGCGAAGCCTGCTCGGCAGGCTTGAGCACCAGCGTACAGCCCGTGGCCAGCACGGGGGCGATCTTCCACGTCGCGTTGAACACCGGCCCGTTCCATGGAACGATGCCGGCGACGACGCCGACCGGCTCGCGCAGCGTGTAGGACAGGATGTTGCCGGGCACCGAGTTCGGCAGGGTCTCGCCCTGGATGCCCACCGCCATGCCCGCGCAGAAGCGGAAGGTGTCGACCACCAGCCGCTGGATGAACGGCTTCATGATGATAGGCGCGCCCATGTCAATCGAATCGAGCAGGAACAGCTCGTCGAAATTGGCTTCGATCAGGTCGGCGAGCTTCAGGATGACGCGCTGACGATCGGCGGGCTTGAAGCGGCTCCACGGGCCCTCGAAGGCGCGGCGGGCGGCGGCGACCGCGAGGTCGACATCGGCCTTCGCGCCCAGCGCTACGGGGTCCAGCGCCTCGCCGGTGGAAGGGTTGAAGGATCCGAAGGTCTGGCCCGACTGGGCCTCCACCCACTTCCCGTCGATCAGCAGCTTCTTGGGCTTTCCGTTCAGGAAGGCAGGGCGTGCCTTGAGGATGGAACTATGCTCGTTCATTGGGTTCTCCTAAGCCTCGAAACCCGCGCCTGAGGATAGGCTCGCGCCGCGCCCCGCCCTGGCCGCAAGGATGCGGTAGTGATTGCGGAGACTGGCGGAGGAGATGCGGATTTCGATCGAGAATAGTCTCCCATGCAGCCCTTCGCGACGCCATCGCCAAGGCTTTCCATATTCGACCAATGCTTTTCCGATCGCGCCGCAAGGTTCAGCCGTAGGACGGATCCGTCCGGTCCCGCGCACCCCGTAGCGTCAGATAGGAGAGAAAGCCGCCGGTCTCGATCCCGCTATAGGGTTCGACCTTGCTCCAATCGACGATCAGCCTCATCGAAGCGATGCGCCATTCGTCCCCGCGCCGGGACAGGGTGGTCGCATAGCGGATGCCGATCCACAGTTCGAGCGGCTGGTCCGCCGCGTCGCCGAGCGCGGCGAGCTTGGCCGCGCCGAGCACCGCTTCCAGTGGTTCGCGCTCGGTCGGCAGGATGTGGTAGGCGATGGCATAGATCTCGCCGCGGGCCTCGGCGCCGTTCACGTCCATCGAGATGTTCATCATGTAATGATTGGTGACGCGGAAATATTTCCGCATCATCTCCTCATAGATCAGCGGGATTGCCTCGCCCATCGGCAGGTCGACCGGACCGCCGATAAAGACGGCGTCGTCCCAGCACGCGGCGCGGTCCAGCTCGGCGTCGATCCGGTCCCCGGCGCGGAAATGCCGGTAGATCACCTGGCGGATTTCCTCGCGCGCGGATAATTCTTCGAGCGTCATCATCCTGTTTGCCTTTCGCGATCGTCCGGAATTCTATGCCGCCTCGGACCGGGGGGACGTCCACTCGACGCGGACGGGCATCCGCGCGAGCCCCTTGGCGATGGTCGATGCGCTTCGTTCCAGCGATCCGGCGACCTCGATCCGGCTGGTGCGTTTCAGCATCGTGCGGATCATCACGCGCACCTCGAGCGCCGCCAGCATCCGCCCGATGCAGTTGTGAATGCCGAAGCCGAAGCTCATATGCGGGTTGCGGCGGCGGCGGATGTCGAAACGATAGGGATCGTCGAACACCCGCTCGTCGCGATTGGCGGACTCGATGAACAGCGCCAGCCAGTCGCCCCGGGCGATCGGCTGACCCGCAATCTCGATGTCCTCGCGGGCGACGCGGAGCAAGGCGGTGGCCGGGTTAGACCAGCGGAACATCTCCTCGACCGCGGTCACCAGCAGGCCGGGTTCGCGGCGCAAGGCGTCCGCCTGTTCGGGATGTTCGAGCAGCGCGAGCAGCCCGCCCGATATCGCATTGCGCGAGGTCTCGAACCCGGCGGCCAGGACGGCCCAGGCATTCCACGCTGCCTCTGCGTGCGACAGCGGCTCGCCCTCAGCCTCCGCCAGCGCGGCCATCGAACAGAGATCGTCGCGCGGATCGGCGCGCCGCTGCGCGACGAGGTCGCTGACATAATCGAATGTCGTTCGCATCGCGATCATGAAGGTTTCGCCGGGCGTTCCCCCCAGCTGCAGCGCGGGATCGGCGAAGGAGGCGAAGCTGTTGGCATAGCGGAAGATGAAGGGCCAGTCCCCGCGCGGTACGCCGAGCAGGCGGCAGATCAGCCGGGCCGGCAAGGGCGCCGCGACGTCCATCACGAAATCGAACCGGTCGCGCCCGTCCAGTTCGGCGAGGATTTCATCGACGATCTGCTGGCACTGGCCTTCCAGCTTCGCAACCTGCGGACCCGAGAAGAAGCGGCTATAGATGCGGCGCAGCCGCGCGTGGTTCGGCGGATCGGTGTTGGTCAGCATCACCCCGAAGCCCATCGCGTCGCGGTCCTGCCGGTGGAGGTCGGGATCGGCCGGGATGATATTGCCCGCGGCCTCGCTAGACAGCAGCTCGGGATGTTCCAGCGCCCATTTGATGTCGGCGTGCCGCGTAACGGCCCAGAAGCCGCGCTGCGGCCAGGCCTGGCACCAATGCACCGGCGAGCGGTCGCGCAGATGGCGCAGCAACGTGGTGAAGCCGGGCTCCAGGAAGAAGGCGGGGTCGGCGAGCCGCGCGGTCAACCTCTCGATATCGTCGGTCATGGGGCGGCGGCTTCCCGTCTCAGCGGTGCAAAGCAGGCGCGCAGCTCGTCGACGAACAGCCCTGGCTGTTCGAAGGCAGCGAAGTGGCCGCCGCGCGGCAGTTCGTTCCAGTGAATGATCCGGGGATAGAGCGCCTCCGCCCAGCGCCGCGACGACCGGAACAGTTCGCGCGGGAAGATGCTCAGTCCGATCGGGATTGTGATCGGGCGGGCGCGGAAGGCGGTCGCCATGCTCTCCCGGTAAAGCCGCGCCGACGATGCTGCCGTGCCGGTGAACCAGTAGAGGCTGATCGCGTCGAGCATTTCGTCCTGGCTCAGCACGCTTTCGGGGTCGCCGCCGCAATCGGTCCACGCCTGGAACTTTTCATAGATCCAGGCGGCTTGCGCGGCGGGGGAGTCGGTCAGCGCATAGCCGATCGTCTGTGGTCGCGTCCCCTGAATGGCGGCATAGCCCGAGCCGTCGTCGTAAAAGGCCTTGATGTCGGCGAGCGCGGCCTGCTCGGCAGGCGTCAGATCATCGAGCAGCGGGCCCGTCGGCTCGGTCAGCGCCACGTTCAGATGGATGGCGGCGCATTCGGGCGGGGCGAGCCGGCCGATCGCGGCGGTGACGCCCGCGCCCCAGTCGCCGCCCTGCGCGACATAGCGCCGATAGCCGAGCCGTCGCATCAGCTCGACCCATGCCGCCGCGACCCGTTCGACGCCCCACCCCGTCCGGTCGGGCCGGTCCGAAAAGCCATAGCCGGGCAGGGAAGGCAGGATCAGGTGGAACGCCTGGCGCGGATCGCCGCCATAAGCGGCGGGATCGGTCAGCGGCCCGATCACCTTCATGAATTCGAGGACCGAGCCGGGCCAGCCATGGGTCATGATCAGCGGCAGCGCATCGGGTTCGGGTGACCGGACGTGCAGGAAATGGATGCCGAGGCCGTCGATGACGGTGCGGTACTGGTCAAATCCATTGAGCTGCGCCTCGCAGCGCCGCCAGTCATAAGCGGTGCGCCAATGCTCGCAGAGGGCCTGCACGGCCGCCAGCGGCACGCCCTGGCTCCAATCGTCGACTGGCTCGCGCTCGGGCCAGCGCGTGCGCGCCAGCCGGTCGTGCAGATCGTCGAGCGCGGCCTGCGGGATTTTCACGCGAAAGGGGGTGATCGCTTCACTCATGCCGCTGCGCTCAGGTGACGATCATGTTCTGGACAACGCCTTCCCATGGGTAGAAGGCGACCTTCTTCTCGTCGTTGAAGGCATAGCCGGTCTTGACCTGACCAATCCGGTCATAGGCGCGGATCACTCCGGGCCGCGCGGCCACGGCGTCGCGCCAGCGCAGGATGTTCGGATAGGCGCCGATGCCCTCCTGCGCGTCATAATAGACGATCCAGGGATAGCAGGCGATGTCGGCGACCGAATAGCCGGCGCCCGCCAGCCAGGGCGTCTCGCCGAGCTTGCGATCCATCACGCGCCACAGCGCGCTCATCATATTGTGGTAGCGGCTATGCGCATAATCATGGTCTCGATCGGGCGCGATCCGCGGCGCGAAGGCGTGAAAATGGAAGGCCTGGCCGCTGATCGGCCCTAGTCCGCCGACCTGCCAGAACAGCCATTGGATCGCATCGAGCCGGGCGCGCGGTTCGTCGGGCAGAAGCGCGCCGCCCTTTTCGGCCAGGTAGAGCAGGATCGCGCCGGATTCGAAGACGACGCGCGGATCGCCGCCGTCGGCGGGTTCATCGTCGCGGATCACCGGCAGCTTCTGGGTCGGTGATCCGGCCAGATTGGCGGGATCGAGCTGCTCGCCCTTGCTGATGTCGATCAGCTGGAGGCGATAGCTCAGGCCCAGCTCCTCCAGCGCGATGATGATCTTGTAGACGTTGGTGCTGGTGGCGAAGAAGAGATCGATCACGAGGGTCCCCCGAGGGCGTCTGCGAGATGGCGGGCCCGCATGCCTGGCTGGCGGCGCGGCGTTGGCGCTCAGGTGCGGGCCTTGTTGCGGAACTGGCTGGGCGAGCATCCGGTCATCCGGCGGAACGCCACCGAAAAGCTGCTCGGCGAGGTGAAGCCCAGCCGATAGGTGATCTCCTTCATCGACAGGCGGCTGTTGGCGAGCAGGCTCTTGGCCTGTTCGACGGTCAGCGCGGACATGAACTCGTGGACCGACTGGCCGGTGGTGGCGCGAAACAGGCGGCGGAAATGCGAAACGCTGAAGCCCAGCTCTCCCGCGAGCGCGGCCACGCTGGGCGGCCCGCTGCGGCTGTCCTCGATCATCGCGACGATCCGGTGCATTTGTGCGTGCGACAGCTTGGGCGCGGTCGCCGCGACGTCGATGACGGCGGGACGGAACTGATCGTGGACATCGCGCATGATCTCCACCACTGCGCTCCGCATCAGCGACTCGATAAGCGCCGCCGACGCAAAGCCGGGTTCGAGCAGCTCCAGCGCGATACGGTGAAGGCAGTTGCGGGCGTTGCTGTTGCGAACGCCCAGATAATCGTCGACCTCGGGGATCAGCGCGGTGAGCGGCTGGCCGAGCAGCGCCTCGATCCACGACGGCGTGAACAGGCAGCGCAGTGCGCGTGCACGATGATCGACGCCATAGTCGGATACTTTCAGCATCGAGCCCGCAGGCAACAGCGACATATTGCCCAGGTCGCGCTCGGCCTGGCCGCCCACCCTGCCGCGCAGGCCCAGGTTGACCGGCATCAGCCGGTAATGGACGCTGTTGTTATGGTTGTGGAAGATGAAGGCCTGCGGCCATTCATAATCGACCAGGCTCACCAGCGCATCTTCGGAGCGATGCTCCGCGATGACCCGCACATGGCATTGCTGAAGACCGGCTTGCATGGCGGTACCTGCCTCTTGCTTCCTCTCGGCCGAACTAGGCGCAGCGTTGGACCGCTGCCGCCTGGCCGGACACTTTGTGTCGCCCTGGATCAGCGAACGGGCAACCACCGAGCCTGTTCATAAATGTTCATCTCTTTTGAAGACGGACCCTGGGTGCGGCAGGGACAGATTGGTCAGGTAAAGAGCGTCACGCGATAGTCTGCGGTATTGAGTCACCATCCCATCGCCGCGACCATCTGATCATTCGATAAAAGGCGGGAGGGGTCATGGCAGGGCAAGCAGGTGGACCAATGCGCGGCGACGTTCCGGCCGCGGTCCTCGACCCGCTGATCGTCGATCCCGCGGACATGCGCTGGGACCAAGAAGCCGACGTCGTCGTGGTCGGCTTCGGCGGGGCAGGTGCGTGCGCCGCGATCGAGGCGCGCGAACAGGGGGCCAGCGTGATCGCAATCGATCGCTTCGCGGGAGGCGGGGCCACCGCGTTCAGCGGCGGCATCATCTACGCGGGCGGGACCCGGCACCAGCGCGACGCCGGCTTCGACGACGACGCCGGTCAGATGTACGACTATCTTTCGGCGGAGGTCGGCGATGTCGTCTCGCCCGCGACGCTGCGCCGCTATTGCGACGAAAGCGCGGCGAACCTCACATGGCTGGAGGGGCATGGCGTGCCCTATTCATCCGAGGCCTATGTCGAAAAGACGCTGTACCCGCCCGACGGCAAATATCTCTATTATGCCGGCAACGAGAAGATGCCCGAACATGCGGCCCGCGCCCGGCCCGCGCCGCGCGGGCACCGGCCCGTGGGGGCCGGGCTGACCGGCCATGTCTATTTCGCCGCGCTTGCCAGGGCGGCTGCCGGCCTCGGCGTGAAGCTGGCGCAGCAGCAGCGCGCGGTCCGGCTGATCATGGATCGCGGCGGGCGGGTGATCGGCGTCGAGGTGGCGCAACTCGCCGACAGTGCGAAGGGGCAGCACCAGCGGCTGTACGACAAGGTCGTGCCGATGCTTCCCTTAAAGGCGGTGCTTGCCGAGCGCTCCTCGGCGGCCGCGCGCAAGCTCGAAGAAGCGCATTCGATCGTTCGGCGCATAGGCGCGCGCCGGGGCGTCGTGCTTGCGACGGGTGGCTTCGCGATGAACCTGGACATGCTGCGCGCCCACCAGCCCTTCTACGCAGACAATTTCCGGGCGCTGATGCGGCTCGGTTCGCTCGGCTGCGACGGCAGCGGCATAATGCTGGGGCAGACCGCGGGCGGAGAGACCGGCCGGATGTCCAATCTCTATGCCGCGCGTAACATGGCCCCGCCCAATGCGCTGCTCGAAGGCATGCTCGTCAATCCGGCGGGGAAGCGCTTCATCAACGAGGAAGCCTATTCGGGCCATCTCGGCCTCGCCATCGCCGCGCAGGAGGGCGGCAAGGCATGGCTGATCCTGCGCGCCGACAGCTTTTGGCAGGCCGTTCGCCAGTCGCTGTTCGGCGGCTTCCTGTTCTTCAAATATTATGGCGTGCCCGCGCTGCTCAACTTCGCCCTGGGTGGCACCCGCCGCGGCGCCACGCTGGGGAAACTGGCCCGGAAATGCGGTATCGATCCTGCCGGCCTCGAGCGAAGCGCGACCGAGGCCGACACCGAGTTGCGGGCGGGTCTTGCCGATCCTTTCGGGAAGGCGATGGCGATGCGAAAGCTCTTCGGCCAGGGGCCCTTCTATGCGGTGAACATGTCGATCCCGAACATCTATGCTTTCACCTATATGTTCACGCTCGGCGGGCTGCGCGTGGATGAAGACAGCGGCGCGGTGCTGCGGGCGGATGGGACGGCGATCGCCGGGCTCTATGCCGCGGGCCGTGCCGCGGTGGGGCTCTGCTCGAACGGATATCTGAGCGGGCTGTCGATCGGCGACGGCGTCTTCTCAGGCCGCCGCGCCGGGCGTGCGGCAGCCAACGCCGGCGCATGAAAACGGGACCGGGCGGAGCCGCTACGATCCCGTTTTCGCCTGAAGGAAGAGGAAAGGCCGTCCCCGGCCGCCTCGCTCAGACCAGATAGTGCGCCGTGGTGCGCGCCGCGACGTCCTCGGGAGTGACGCCGGGGGCGGTCTCGATCAGCTTGAACGGCGAGTTGTGATCGGGCCGCTGGAACACCGCCAGATCGGTGATGATCATGTCGACGACATTCTTGCCGGTCAGCGGCAGGGTGCAGGCCGGGATGAACTTCGGGTCGCCGTTCTTCGACGTGTGCTCCATCACGACGATGATCCGCTTGACGCCCGCGACCAGATCCATCGCGCCGCCCATGCCCTTGACCATCTTGCCGGGGATCATCCAGTTGGCGATGTCGCCGGTTTCCGACACTTCCATCGCGCCGAGCACGGTAAGGTCGATATGGCCGCCGCGGATCATCGCGAAGCTGTCCGCCGAGGAGAAGTAGCTCGACGAGGGCAGTTCGCTGATCGTCTGCTTGCCCGCGTTGATCAGGTCGGCATCCTCTTCGCCCTCATAGGGGAAGGGGCCGATGCCGAGCATACCGTTCTCCGATTGCAGCGTGACGGTCATCCCTTCCGGGATGTTGTTGGCGACCAGCGTCGGAATGCCGATGCCGAGGTTCACATAATAGCCGTCGCGCAGTTCCTTCGCGGCGCGTGCCGCCATCTGGTTGCGGTCCCAGCCCTTGATCAGCGTGGCCATCATGCGGTCTCCTTCTGCCGGACGGTGCGGAACTCGATCTTCTTGTCATAGGGCGCCCCGAGCACGATGCGCTTCACATAGACGCCGGGAAGGTGGATCGAGTCGGGATCGAGGCTGCCGGTGGGGACGATTTCCTCCACCTCGGCGACGCAGATCTTGCCCGAGGTGGCGGCGGGGTGATTGAAGTTGCGCGCCGTCTTGCGGAAGACGAGGTTGCCGCTCTCATCGGCCTTCCAGCCCTTGATGATCGAGACATCGGCACGGATGCCGCGTTCGAGGATATAGGTCTGTCCGTCGAACTCCTTGGTCTCCTTGCCTTCCTCGACCAGCGTGCCGACGCCGGTCTTGGTGTAGAAGCCCGGAATGCCCGCGCCGCCCGCGCGCATCCGCTCTGCCAGCGTGCCCTGCGGGCAAAACTCGACCTCGAGTTCGCCAGCCAGATATTGCCGCTCGAACTCCTTGTTCTCGCCGACATAGGAACTGATCATCTTGGCGATCTGGCGGCTGCGGAGCAATTTGCCGAGCCCTTCGCCGTCGATACCGGCATTGTTCGAGGCAACGGTGAGGCCCTTTACCCCCGAGGCGACGATCGCGTCGATCAGCCGCTCGGGCACGCCGCACAGGCCGAATCCGCCCGATGCGATGGTCATTCCATCAAACAGCAGGCCTTCAAGCGCCGCCGCGGCGGATGAATAAATCTTGGTCATCGGCGATCCTCCTCGCAGCGGCCTATAGGGTACGGATGTATAAAATCTAATTGTTCTTCTTGTTCGATATCCATAATCGATATCTATGAAGCGTATCGCACTCTACCATATCGAGACGCTGCTGTGGATCAGCCGCCTGGGCACCTTCGCCGCCGCCGCGGAACGGCTCAACACGACCCAGCCCGCGGTATCGGCGCGGATCCGCGAGCTCGAAAACCAGATCGGCTTCGCGCTGTTTCAGCGGGCGGGGCGCAACATGGTGCTGACGATAAGGGGGCGGCAGTTCGTCACCGAATGCGAACCGCTCTGGGCGTCGATCGAGACGATGCTGCTGCAATCGGGGCAGTTCGCGGGGGCGTCG
Organism: Sphingomonas sp. Root710; assembly: GCF_001429065.1. Lineage (GTDB taxonomy): Bacteria > Pseudomonadota > Alphaproteobacteria > Sphingomonadales > Sphingomonadaceae > Rhizorhabdus. Next base: position 394,978 of record NZ_LMIB01000015.1, on the reverse strand, counting down.
GGCACGGTGCGGATCGGCGCGGGGGAGATCGCCGCCGCAACCTGCCTGCCGCCCTTCCTGGCGGCGCTGAAGACCGAATTGCCGCGTGCCCGGCTGGAGATCGAGATCGACCTGTCGCAAAGCCTCCTCCAGAAGCTGCTCGGCGCGAACAGCGACCTGATCATCGTCGCCGGGCCGGTGGCGAGCGCGCAGCTCGAGACTGCGCCGATCGGGAATGTGGCGCTGATCTGGATAGCGAGCCCGGCGACCGCTGCGGCGATCGGCGACGACCCGGCGGCTGCGCCGATCTGGCTGCTGCATCGCCACTCGCCGATCCACGGCACGGCACTTGCGGGCCTGGGCGACCGGGCTCCACCTGAAGCGATGATCAACACGACCAACAATGCGCGCGCCCTGATCGATATCGCGCTGCGCGGCGGCGGTACCAGCTATGTTCCAGAGGTGATGGTGCGCGACCACTTGGCGCAGGGTGCGCTGGTGCCGCTACGCCCCGACCTGAATCGCTCGATCATGTTCCACGCCGCGATCCGGACGCAGGAACGCGATCCGCTGGTGCGGACGATCTTCCAGCAGATCGCGGGGTTGGAGATCGATCCGGGGCGGGGGTGAGGGCAGAAAAGCGGGACCCCGAGACAAGCACGGGTGACAGGATGGTGCCTAACCGACCGGGTTGCTGACCGCGGCGGCGAAATGCTCCGGGACGAACACCTTGGCCATCGCCTCGATCAGCTTGGGTTCGCGCATGTCGAACATCGCGTTGTTGCCGTTCGACCAGGTGAAGTCGTGCTTGAGATATTCGATCTTCCAGACATCGGTTGCTACACGGCGGAACCAGACATCATAGGAGCCATATTGGTTATATTCGACGCCGCCGCTGTCGCTGAGCTTCCAGTGGCGCGAGGTGTGCTTGAGGCGGACGAAGGCGCGGTCGCCTTGCACGTCGATGCGGAAGTTGGAATAGGTGTGGTGGCGCCGGACTGGAGAGAGGATCGCGTCGGCGAATGCGACCCACAGGTCGGTATTGAGGCGGATTTCCTTCTGGCCGGTCAGCCGTTCGAAATCGATATTGGCGACATCCATGAAGCAGGCGCGATGCGCGGCCCAGTCGCCGGAATCGAGTGTCGCGCCGAACTGGAGCATCGCGTTGCGGATGTTGCGCTCGTCCCAGATGGTAGCGAGCTTCGCGGCGTCAGTCATGATCGGCTTTCGTAAGAGGTAGCAGTTCAGGCGGCGCGGACTTCGCCGGGTTCGTCGGCGAACACTGCGCTCTGGTCGAGATAGGCGCGCTGTTCGCAGATCTTGTCGCCGCGAATGCGGATGACGTCGCAGCAGGGGACGACCACCCAGGTGCCGTCGGGCCGCTCATAATCGACATTGGCCTCGACGAAGACGAGGTCGCCCGCCTCGGTCACGCGCCAGATATTATGCTTCAGCCGGCCGATCATCGACCAGAAGATCAGCACCTGTTCGCGCGCGTCGTCCTTGCCGACGACCGGCGGGCGGCCGCCGAAGAGGAAGACATGATCGTCGGTCAGCATGTCGATGAAGCCGTCGATATCCTTGCGGTCGACCGCGCGGAAACGCTCGAGTACCCAGTGGTCGCTCACGCTCATGTCCCTCTCCTCCTCACGGCGCTGCCGGTCGTCTTGCCGGCAGGCGCCATCGTCCTGTTTCAGACCGCGGCGAGCGCGGCATGTCCGTCGTCAGGCTGCGGTAAGCGCGGCCTGGGCGGCCTTGATATTCTCTTCTGTGAAGATCTCGTACATCGTCTTCATCAGCTCTGGCTGATGCACGTCGAGCAGCGAGTCATTACCCTCTATCCACTGGAAATCATGCTTGAGCCGGTAGATCAGCCAGCCCTTGGGTGAGCGTTCCAGCCACACATCGTACCAGCCATATTGGGCGTTGTCGCTGGCGCCGCGATCGCCTGCCTTGAAGTGGCGCGCAGTCATGTAGACCAGCGCATAGGCCTTGTCGCCGTCCACCTTGATGTCCCAGTTGGTGTAGACATGGTGGCGGCGGACCGGGCTGAGGATCTGTTCGGCGAACTTCGTCCACAGGTCGGCCGAGACGCGCACTTCGGGCATCGTCGTCAGCCGGGTGAAATCGATGTTGACTATGTCGGTGAAGGTCGAGCGGTAGAGCGCCCAATCGCCCAGGTCGAGCGCACGGCCGAAGTTCAGCATGGTGCGCATGACCTGCTTGTCTTCCCACAGCTCAAGCAGCTTTTCTTCGTTGGTCATATCGTCTCTCCGCCGCTCACCAGGCCCGTACGCCGCCGTCGACCGCGATGTCGGCGCCGGTGACATAGGACGCGTCGTCGCTCGCCAGGAAGGCGACCACGCTGGCGACTTCCGACGGCTGGCCCATGCGGTTGATCATCGCGCGGCCGAGCTGGATCTTGCACCATTCGGGGTCTTCGAGGATGAAGCGGGTCTGGTTGGTCTCGATCGTGCCCGGCGACACGGTGTTGGCGCGGATGCCGTGCTTGCGGCCTTCCATCGCGAGCTGGCGGGTCATCGACAGCACGCCGCCCTTGGCCGCGGTGTGGGCGAGGCCGGGAAGCAATTCTATGCCGACCCAGGCCGACATCGACGCGGTGTTGACGATATTGCCCTTGCTCTTGATCAGCTCGGGCCAAGCCGCGCGGGTGAGCAGGAAGACGAGGTCGAGTTCCTGGTTTATCGTCTTGTACCAGGTGTCGTCGTCCATATCCTCGATCCAGGCGAAATAGGCCATCGCGCCGTTGTTGAAGAGGACGTCGATCCCGCCGAAGCTATCGGCCGCGGTTTTCACCAGCCGCTCGCATTCGGTCTTGTCGGTCAGGTCGGCGGTCACAGCGACCATCGTGCCGCCGGCCTCCTTGATCAGGCGCGCGGTTTCGTCATTGCCGGGCGCAACGACATCGCAGCCGACGACATTGGCCCCCTCCGATGCGAAGCGGATTGCGGCGGCGCGGCCGATGCTGCCGCCCGATCCGGTGACGATGACGGACTTGCCTTCGAAGCGGCGCATCACGCGGTGGCCTCGGCATAGAGCGGAGCGATGTCGATATAGATCCACAGCTTGTCGAGCTGGCCCGCCGCGTTGCGGTGGAGCAGGCTGGAGACCGGCAGCGGCACGTCGCGCCCGTCATGGCGGGTGTAGGTGACGATCGCATATTGCGAGGCGGTGTCGTCGTCGCCGGCCGCGTACATATGGACCGGCTCATGCTTCATGCCGGCGATCGACGAATAGAAGCCGCCCATCACCTCCACAGCGGTCTGTTTGTCGCGGATCGCGGGGTTGTTGGCAAAGCGCAGGTCGATGTCGTCGGCGAACCATTTCGCCAGATTGTCGATCTTCACCGTGTCGGCGTCGCGGAAGAAATCCGCCACCCATTCCAGAGCCACTGCCTCTCTCCTCCTGATGCCGCCGTTCAAAGTTCGCCGGCGGCTACCATTTCGCGGACCTTCTTGAGGGTCGCCGCGACCGCGCCGGTATAGGCGCCTCGCATGCTGTCGCCCTTCGCCGTCTCTTCTGGCGAGCCCTCCTCGATGCCGGGAAAGATGATCCCGAAGGTGAAGGACAGCAACATGCCATATTCGGAATCGCTGATGACATTGTCGATCCAGCCGGTGCCGTCGAGGCGCTCGAACTGGACCTTCACCGGAGCGAACAAGGTAATGAATTCCTGGCTCTGAGCACCCGCGAAAGTGATCTCGCGCTTGATGGTCGTTGCCGTGCGCTCGATCAGATCGCACTGGCTCATGCCGTTCACGAACGGCTTTGCGTCGACCGCCTTGAGTTCGAGCCCGGCCCAGACCTGCTCGCGAGTCAGCTTCGGTTCGACCCCTTCGGGGTTGATCGGGATGGCGTGGGAGAGAGTGTACATGCGTGCCTCCGCTTCAGATCGAGAGATAGCCGCCGTCGACCGCGATAGCCGCGCCGTTGACGAAGGATGCCTGCGGCGAGAGCAGCCAGGCAACCGATTCACCGATCTCGCTCGGTTCGCCGAAGCGGCCCATTGAGTGCCGCAGGCGCAGCCGGTCGAACACTGCCGACAGCTGGGGATCCTCGCTCAGCCGCTTGATCATCGGCGTGCGGGTGATGCCCGGCAGGATCGCGTTCACGCGGATGCCGCGTTCGCCATAGTCGGCACCACCCGAGCGGGTGAGGCCGAGCACGCCATGCTTGGCGGCGGAATAATCGGAGGCGCCGGCCAGCCCGACCTGGGCCAGCGAGGAGGCGGTGTTGACGATCGAGCCGCCGCCCTGCGCCAGCATCGCCCGCGCCTGATATTTCATGCAGAAGAACACCGCGGAGAGGTTGATACGGACGACGCGGTCCCATTCCTCGGTGGTGATCTCGTCGAGCGGCTTGTTCGATTGCTCGACCGCCGCATTGTTGAACGCGCCGTCGATCCGGCCGAAGCGGTCGACGGTCGCCTTCACCAGCCCCGCGATCTCGCTTTCGGAACCGAGATCGGCGGGAACGAAATAAGCCTCGCCGCCGGCGGCGGTGACCGCCTGGGTGGCGGCTTCACCGGCATCCTTGTTGACGTCGGTCAGGATCAGGCGGGCGCCATGCCCCGCCAGAACGAGAGCGGTGGCGGAACCAATTCCGCCACCGGCACCCGTGACCAGGACCGAAAGATTATTCAGCATGCCGGTCAAGCAATGTCTCCATAGTTAGAAGTTGAAGGTGACGCGCGCGCCGTAGGTGCGCGGCTCTTCGAGATAGGCGGTCGCCGGGCCGGGGATGCCGGCGGCGGCGGTCGCGGCGATCACCGCCTTGTTGGTGATGTTCTTGATCCAGAGACCCGCGCTCCACTTGTTGCTGTCCGCAAAGTAGGTGAGCGAGGCGTTCTCGCGCCAGGTCGGCTTCTGCCGGGTGCCGGGCGTGTGGACGAAGTCGGCGAAGTAGGAGCTTTCGTAGCGCGCATCGACCGCCGGACGGATATAGCCGTTCGAGAGGTGGAAGTCGTGATGATAGGCGACGTTGATCGTCCAGTCGGCCGCATAGGGCAGGCTGAGATTCTCGAACGCCGTCAGGCCCGGAACCTTATAGCTCTTCGTCCGCGCATGGAGGTAGCCCAGCGACGCCGAGAAGCGATCGTCGGGAGTCGGCTGGAACACCGTGTCGATCTGCACGCCGTAGGTCTCAGCCCTGGCGTTGAAGATCTCGTTATACGGCTTGCTCGCATCATAAGCCTGCAGCAGCAGGTCGTTATATTTGTAGTAGAAGCCTTCAACGTTGATCTGCAGCGTGTTGTCGAGGAAGCGGGTCTTGAGGCCGCCGGTGAACGACGACAGCTTCGGCGAGCTGATCAGGTTGGACTTCAGCGGCGTCGACGGGACTTCGTTGAAGGTGCCGGGCTGGTAGGCGGTCTGATAGGTGAGGTACACCATCGCGGTCGGCGCGACGTCATATTCGACGCCGACCTTGTAATCGAACCGCTTGAACGACTTCTCGAAATCATAGAGCGGATTGCCGACATCCGGCGAAATGCCGTTGGCCTTGCGCTTGTCGTAGCTGGCGCGGCCGCCAACGGTGACGCGGAACATGTCGCTGATCTTGTAGGTGCCCTGGCCGAAGGCGGCGATGCCCTTCACCCGGTGGTGCAGCACGCCCGAGGCGATGAAGCCGAACGGACCGGCGGCCTTGCCGACGAAGGAATAGCCGTAGGTTTTCTGCGTGTAGGCGTAAATACCGGCCAGCCAGTCGAACCGGTCGGACTTGCCCGACAGGCGCAGTTCCTGGGTGATCAGGCGATAATTGTCTTCCTTGAAATCGGGAATGACGCCCAGCCAGTAGGACGAGTTCGAGTCGAGGCGGAAATAGCCGGGGACATAGGTGAGGGTGAGCCCGTCGGCGACCTCGAGATCGAACTGAGCGCCGAAATTATAGAGATTATACTTCTGCTTTTCCTTGATCGGCTGGCCGAAGGGTAGGGCGCCCGGCGCGGCGAAGGCGCCGACGCGCAGATCGTCCCACGGATCGCCGCGCAGGAAGGCGTTCTCGCTGAACTGGCCGGTGTTCGGGTCGAACCCCTTGTTGACGAGGTTCGACGGCGAACCGTCGCGCTTCGTATACTGGCCCCACAGATAGGCGGTGAAGCCCTCGGTGCGGTCGAACAGCAGGCCGAGGCGGGCGGCGATGTCGTCCTTCGAATAGGCGCCCGATTCCATATAACCGTCACGCTTGGTGAAATCGATCGCGGCGCGGGCGGCGACGCCTTCACCCAGCGGCACGTTCTGCACCACCGTGGCGTGCATCAGGTCGTAATTGCCGCCTTCGAGGACGCCGCTGGTTTCGAGGTCGTGTGTCGGACGCTTGAACGAGATGTTGATCGTGCCGCCCAGTGCGTTGCGGCCGTACAGGGTGCCCTGCGGTCCAGGCAGGACTTCGATGCGGTCGAGGTCGAACAGCGGCTGGCTGGTGCCCTCGCGCGGGGTGAAGATGCCGTTGACGTTGAAGGCGACCGTCGGCTCGACGTTGCCGAAGTCGAGGTTGGAGCCGACGCCGCGCAGGATGACCTGGGTGGTGGCGCCTTCCTGCTGGAAGCGGGCGGCGGGGACGATGTTCTGCACGGCGCGCAGGTCGGTGGTGCCGCTCTGGACCAGCGAGTTGCCGGTGAAGGCGGTGACTGCGGCCGGCGTCTTCTGAAGGTTCTCGCTGCGCTTCTGTGCGGTGACGACGATCTCTTCCAGGCCGCCGCTGGCGGCGCCTTCGGCCTGCTGCGCGTCTTGCGCCTGCGCAGCGCCGCCCAGCACGAGCGCGGCGACGCTCGCGCCGATCAGCTGGAATTTACGGGCGTTCCTCATGATCACATCCTCCTCTGACTGTTTTTCACTGCGTCGGTCTTTGCCGGCATATGGGGGTCACGTCCGAAGCGCATATGAACTATGCCTTCAAAGTGTATCCTCTTTCATGTTGCGCCCCCGTCGTCAAGATAAGACTTATACTTCCAATATTTTTGTTTCGGTCGTTTCCCGCAATTCCGGGATAATCGGTAGCCAAAGCGGTTCGGCGATATGGGCACCACTAAAAAATTACCGCCTTTTCGAACGTACCTTCAGAACTGGCCGACCGGCGGCAGGCCGAATCGCTCTTCCCCGTACAGGGCGTAAATGGGTTGCACTTCGAGTGAGGCGTGGCGCGCCGCTGCGTTGATGTCCCGCCAGAAGCGCTGGATAGGTGTATCCAGCGCGGTCGCCGAGCCGCCCGCCCCTTCGAACAGCAGGTTGACCGCATGGACCGCCTGTTGCGCGGCGAAGCCGATGTTGCGCCGGATACGGATGCGTTCGGCGGGCTCGAGCGTCCCGCCCGCCAGAACCTTGGCCTCAACGGGGGCGAGGTCGGCCAGCAGCAGGGTCATCGCGCTGTCGATCGCCGCCGATGCCGCGCCGACGCGGGCCTGGACGAAGGGGCTTTGCGCCACCAGCCCCGCACCGCCCGGCTTAAGGCTGGTCTTCGCCTTTTTCGCCATGGCCGCGACGAACCAGTCGAGCGCACCCTGCGCCATGCCGAGCATCGGCGCGACGAGGGTGGCCGCGCCGAAGGTGGTGAAGCCGAAATGCGCCATGGTGTTGCCGTCGATCGCTCGGCCGGGCGTCGACACCTTCACCACGTCGGAGAAGCGGATGACGCGATGCTCGGGCACGAACAGCGGCTCGCCAGCGAAGAGGGTCTTGCTGCCAGTGCCCTGCATGCCGCTGACCCGCCAGCTGTCATGATCGATCGCGAGTTCCGCGGCCGGGACCATGAACCAGCCCACATCCGCGGGCCTGTCGCCGGAGGGGGGCAGGGTGGCCGACACGAACATCCAGTTGGCGCTGTCGCAATTGCTGCCGAACGGCCAGCGGCCCCGGACCCGGTACCCGCCTTCGACAGGCTCGCAGTGCCCGGTAGGAACGAAGGTACCGATAACGAGGTTGCCTGGGCTGTTCTCCCAAATCTCGCGCTGCGCCTCGATCGGCCAATAGGAGGCGAGCCAGGCGTTGACCGCGCCGATCGAGGCGCACCAGGCGGTGCTGCCGCAGCCGCGGCCCAGTTCGAAGGCCACCCGCACCATCACCGATGGCGGCTGCGCGGTGCCGCCGAAGCTTCGCGGCTGGCCGAGCGCGAAGATTCCGGCTTCGGCCAGCATGCGGGTGATGTCGTCGGAAACGCGTCCGTCGATCTCGGTCTGGCGCGCGCGCTCCGCCAGAAGCGGGCGCAGCGCCGCCGCGCGTGCGACCATTTCGTCGGCGATCGCGGGGTCTGCGGCGGACGCACGGGGGGCGGTCGGTGCGAACTGGTTCATCGGTGATCCCTCTCCTGCTGCCCGGCGCCTTTCCGGCTCCGGCGCGGCTGTCGCACCCTGATTACCCCCCGGATCCAGCGGCGAAAAATCTCCGGCCGCGATGATGGTATCGGCTTCCTCGATAGTTGTGTACACTTTGTCTTGGTAGCTGGAGGGACTATGTCCAATCTCGATCTGAACTTGCTGCCTGCGCTCGACGCGCTGCTCAGCCATCGCAATGTGACGGCTGCCGCTCGGCAGCTCGGAGTGAGCCAGCCGACGATGAGCGGTATGCTCGGACGCCTGCGCGAGCAGCTCGACGATCCGCTGCTCGTGCGCGTCGGGCGCACGATGGAACTGACCGCGCGCGGCGCGTCGCTGATGCCCGAAGTGCGGCAGATGCTGCTGGCGCTCGAAAAGCTGACGTCGGTCGATTCCGATTTCGATCCCGCGGCGTTGCGCCGGCATTTCCGGATTATGTCCTCGGAGTTCGGGTTGTTCCTGCTGCTGCCCCAGATCATAGCGCGCGTCGGGAAAATCGCGCCGCATGTGACCTTCGAAATGGTGGCGATCGATAAGCCCGTCGACAGCGTCTATTCGGGCAGTATCGAATTATGCCTGACCGGGGACGTCATAACCCATGCGGCGGGAGAAGCGGCGCGCGCGGTACGCACCAGAACGCTGATGGAGGACCGTTTCGTCGGCATCGTCGACAGCGAGCACCCGCTGCGCGATTCTGCGACGGTGGACGACCTGCTCGCCTATCCGCATGTCGCGACCCATTTCCTCGGCAGCAAATTGCCGGTGGAGGACAATGCCATCGATGGCCTGTCCGACCGGCACCCGCCTCGGGTAAGGGTGCCCAGCTTCCTGTCGATCGCACCGATGGTCATTGGCACCGATTCGATCGGCGTCGTCCCGGGCCGCCTCGCGCCGCAGATGTGCAGCTATGGGGGTGTGCGAAAGATCGAGCTGCCGCGCGAGACCGCGCGCGCCGCGATCAAGATGCTCTGGCATATGCGGCACGACCATGATCCCGCGCATGAATGGCTGCGCGGCATCGTGCTCGACATGTGTGCCGAATATCCGGAACCGAGAGTAGCAAAAATGCCGATGGCCATATAAGACGCACAAGTCCTATCTTGACTCGGAGATGCGACCGTGGGAAATCTGTATCCACATTTTTGAACGCAGGAAGATCAAGATATGGCCAAGGTGCTCGTGCTCTATTACTCCTCTTATGGTCATATCGAGACAATGGCCGCTGCGGTGGCGGAGGGCGCCGCCGCTGGTGGTGCGCAGGTCGACATCCGCCGCGTGCCCGAACTGGTGCCCGCCGAAATCGCGCAGGCCGCTCATTTCAAGCTGGACCAGGAAGCTCCCCTTGCCACCGTCGAGGAACTGCCGGGCTATGACGCGATCATCGTCGGTGCACCGACCCGCTTCGGCCGCATGCCGTCGCAGATGGCGCAGTTCTGGGATCAGACCGGCCCCTTATGGTTCACCGGTGCGTTGACCGGCAAGGTCGGCGCGGCCTTCACCTCGACCGCTACCCAGCATGGCGGGCAGGAGACCACGCTCTTCTCGATCCTCACCAACCTGATTCACCACGGGCTGGTCGTCACGGGCCTGCCTTATGCCTTTCAGGGGCAGATGGGGCTTGAAGAGGTGAAGGGCGGGACGCCCTATGGCGCTAGCACGCTGTCCGACGGCAATGGCTCCCGCCAGCCGAGCCAGGCCGATCTCGAGGGCGCGCGCTACCTCGGCAAACATGTCGCGTCGATCGCAGCCAAGCTGAGCGCCTGATATCCGCTTTCCCGCCGCCGCGCTGGTCGGCCTCAGGCGGTCCCACCGTTTCTACCGAACCACCAAGGGCCGAGGGAGAGGATGATGATCGACTTCTATTATAATTTCGGGCCCAACCCGATGAAGGTCGCCCTGTTCCTCGAAGAGGCCGGGCTTCCCTATCGGCTGGTTCCAGTGGACATGCTGCGGGGTGAGCAGTTCTCGCCCGAGATCGTGGAGCTCAACCCGAACAGCAAGCTGCCGATCGTGGTCGACGACGGGGTCGCAATCTTCGACAGCAACGCGATCCTGCTCTATCTCGCCGAGAAATATCAGCGATTCCTGCCCGCCGCGGAGCATCGCGCCCAGCTTTTGTCCTGGCTGATGTTCGTCGCGACCGGGCTCGGCCCCTATTCGGGCCAGGCGGTCCACTTCCGCCATTATGCGCCCGAGCCCAAGGACTACGCGGTACAGCGCTATGCGTTCGAGGCGCGCCGCCATTACGACGTGCTCGAAGGTCATCTCGCGAACCGGCAATGGATGGTCGGGGACGCCTTCAGCATCGTCGACATGGCGACATGGGGGTGGATCCGGAACATGGATTATGTCCTCGGCCCCGATGCGCGCGCCGAGCTTCCCAATGTCGTGCGGCTGCTCGCGGCGATCGACGCCCGGCCCGCCGCGCAGGCCGCCGCGGGGCTCCGCGAGAAGCATGCATTCAAGGCCGAGTTCGATAAGGAGGCGCGGCAAGCGATGTTCCGTCATGTCGAGCCAGCGAAGCAGCCGGCTGCACAATAAACTGCATCCACTCTATTGAACGTTGATGCGAAGCCTTTAAGGGGTGGTGACACCGCCATCACATTGATGGCGAAAGGAGGACGAGGTCGATGCCGATCATTTCCGTTCAACTCATCCGTGGGCGAACCCCCGAGATGAAGCGTGCGCTGATGAAGGAACTGGCCGAGGCCGCGGTTCGGACGCTGGGTGCGCCCGAACAGTCGGTCCGCGTCATCCTGACCGAAATAGACCCAGAACATTGGGGAATCGGCACTACCACCAAGGCTGAGATCGAGAGGAACGGGGCATGAGCAATATCTATCGTCTGGCCGTTGTGCGGGCGGCCAAGGGCGGCGGCCAGGTGGTCGTCGAGCATGGCGGCAAGCTGCTGCCGCTCGAGACGGTGCTGCCCGGAAAGTTCGCCACGCCACCGTCTGATCTGCAGCCGCTGCTCGACGACTGGGAGAGTGTCGACGCGGCTATCGCGCAATATGTGGATACAAATAGCGCGGCCTTCGCAGCGGGCTCGGCTGCGGCGGAAGCGGATTTCCTGGCGCCGATCGCCAACCCCGGCAAGATCGCCTGCATCGGTTCCAACTATCACGACCATATCGCCGAAATGGCGATCCCGATGACGCCCAGCTATCCCTATGCCTTCATGAAGCCGGTCAACAACACGGTGCGCGGTCCGGGGGAATCGGTGCCGGTGCCGAAGAAGGCCAAGATGATGGACTGGGAGGCCGAGCTGGGCGTGGTGATCGGCTGCACCTGCAGCGAGGTTTCCGAGGGCGATGCGCTGTCGGTGGTCGCGGGCTATCTTAACTTCAACGACCTGTCGGCGCGCGACTGGCTCGCCAGCCGTCCGCCGGTCGGGATCGACTGGGTGCAGCACAAGGCGTTTGACGGTTTCGCGCCCTTCGGTCCCTATCTGGTGCCGGCACGTTTCGTCGCCGATCCGCAGGACATGCCGGTCAAGCTGAGCGTCAACGGCGTGATGAAGCAGGACTCCAACACCCAGCAAATGGTGTTCGGCGTCGCCCCGATCATCGAGCATCTGACATCGATCATGACGCTCTATCCGGGCGACATCATCGCCACCGGCACCCCCGCGGGCGTCGGCCATGGCAAGGGCGAATATCTGAAGGCGGGCGACGTGGTGCGGATGGAAATCGGCCCGTGCGGCGAACTCGTCACGCCAATCGGCTGACAGGCAAAGCACGGAGAGTAGTGTATGAAGGGGAAGATCGCGCTCGAAGAGCATTTCGCCATCCCGGAGACATTGCAGGATTCGGCGATCTTCGTGCCCGGCGAGTTCCTGGCCGAACTCTCCGCGCGGATCATGGACATCCAGGACCGCCGGCTGCGCGAGATGGATGCCAACGGGATCGAGATGATGATCCTGTCGCTCAATGCTCCGGCGGTGCAGGGGATTCCCGATAAAGCGAAAGCGACCGAGATCGCGCAGCGCGCCAACGATTATCTGGCCGAACAGGTCGCCAAGCGGCCCGATCGTTTTCAGGGCTTTGCCGCGCTGCCGCTCCAAGATCCCGACGCCGCGACCCGCGAGATGACCCGTTGCATCACCGAACTCGGCTTCAAGGGCGCGCTGGTCAACGGCTTCTCGCAGGCCGGCGACGGCAGCGAGATGCTCTATTACGACCTGCCGCTGTTCCGGCCCTTCTGGGCCGAGGTCGAGCGGCTGGGAGTTCCCTTCTACCTGCACCCGCGCAACCCGCTGCCACAGCACGCGCAAATCTATGCCGGGCATGAATGGCTGCTCGGGCCGACCTGGGCCTTCGGACAGGAGACCGCGGTCCATGCACTGCGGCTGATGGGATCGGGGCTCTTCGACGAGCATCCGAACCTCACCATTATCATCGGGCACATGGGCGAGGGGCTGCCGATCTCGATGTGGCGGGTCGACAACCGCAATGCCTGGGTCACGCTGCCCAAGAAGCATCCCGCGAAGCACCCGATCGCGCATTATTTCCACAATAATTTCTACGTCACGACCTCGGGCAATTTCCGCACCCAGTCGCTTATCGACACGATGCTGGAGATCGGATCGGACCGCATCCTCTTCTCGGCCGACTGGCCGTTCGAGAATGTCGATCACGCCGCCAATTGGTTCGACCGGGCGACGATCAGCGAGGCCGACCGGCTGAAGATCGGGCGCAACAACGCCAACAGGTTGTTCAACCTGGGTCTCGACGACAGCGCCCCGGTCGCGACCAACCCGCCCTTCGCGCGCTGATCGGCTGAGCCGATGGCCGAGCCCTTCGTCTACACCGCCAATCCGGGCCGCGTGATCTTCGGCGAAGGCACGATCGCGCGGCTGCCCGAGGAGGTCGAGCGGCTGGGGCTTGCCCGGGTGCTGCTCCTCGCCACGCCGCAGCAGGAGGCCGACGCCGAGCGGCTTGCCGACAGGCTGGGCGATCATTCGGCGGGGGTGTTCGCGGGGGCGGTGATGCACACGCCGGTCGAGGTGACCGAGCGCGCAATGGCGATCGTCGCCGAGCGTGGCGTGGATGGCGTCGTGGCGATCGGTGGCGGATCGACGATCGGGCTGGGCAAGGCGATCGCGTATCGCACCGACCTGCCGCAGATCGTCATCCCGACCACCTATGCGGGATCGGAGATGACCCCGATCCTGGGCGAGACCAGCGACGGCGCAAAGACGACACGCAGCGACGCGAAGATATTGCCCGAGGTGGTGATCTACGACGTCGATCTGACGATGACGCTGCCCGCCGCGCTATCGGGGACCAGCGGGATCAACGCGATCGCCCATGCGATCGAGGCGCTCTATGCGCGCGACCGCAATCCGATTATCTCGCTGATGGCGGTCGAGGGGATCGGCGCGCTGGTCCGCGCGCTGCCGGTGATCGCCGCCGATCCGGCGGACAAGGCGGCGCGATCCGACGCGCTCTATGGCGCCTGGCTGTGCGGAAGCTGTCTCGGCGCGGTCGGCATGGCGCTGCACCACAAGCTTTGCCATGTGCTCGGCGGTTCGTTCGACTTGCCGCACGCCGAAACGCATACGATCGTGCTGCCGCACGCACTGGCCTATAACGCCCCGGCGATCCCAGAGGTGATGACGCGGCTGCTGCCGGTGCTGGGCCGCGATCCGGCGCGGGCGCTCTATGATCTGGCGGGCGCGGTCGGCGCGAAGCGCGGGCTGCGGCATCTGGGCATGGACGAGATGGCGATCGACGAGGCGGTTAGCCGCGCCATGGCCAATCCCTATTGGAATCCCCGGCCGCTCGACGCCGGTCCGCTGCGCGCGTTGATCGCCCGCGCCTGGGCCGGCGATCCGCCCGCGGCCTGACGACAGGAGAACAGCATGGCAGACGCCGAGGAAGCGGCCTATTTCGAGGCGGGGCGGTCCGCCGAGGTCGTCATCAACCGGATGGGGCCCAAGACCGATCCGCGGCTGCGCGAGATCATGTCGGTGGTCGTGCGCCATCTCCATGCCGCGACCCGCGAGGCCAATATCACCTCCGACGAATGGATGGCGGCGATCCAGTTCCTGACCGACACTGGCCATATGTGCAGCGAATGGCGGCAGGAGTTCATCCTGCTGTCCGACGTGCTGGGCGTGTCGATGCTGGTCGATGCGCTCAACCATCAGCGGCCCGAAGGATCGACCGAGAATACCGTGCTCGGGCCGTTCTATGTCTCGAATGCGCCGCGCTATGCGCATGGCGACAATATCTGCCTCGACGGCAAGGGCGAGCCGCTGGTCGTGCGCGGCCGGGTCGTCGACACCGAGGGCCGCCCGATCGAGGGCGCGACGCTCGACGTGTGGCAGGCGAATGAGGACGGCTTCTACGACGTCCAGCAGAAGGGCATCCAGCCCGACTTCAACCTGCGCGGCATCTTCGAGAGCGATGCGAAGGGAGAATACTGGTTCCGGTCGTGCAAGCCACGCTGGTACCCGATCCCTGACGACGGCCCGGTCGGCAAGATGCTGGCCGCGCTCGACCGCCATCCCAATCGCGCGGCGCATCTTCACTTCATCGTCTCGGCGCCGGGATATGACCGGGTGGTGACGCATATCTTCACCCCAGACTGCCCCTATCTGCCCGAGGATGCGGTGTTCGGGGTCAAGCATTCGCTGATCGCCGACTTCCAGAAGGTTGACGATCCCGCGCAGGCGGCCGAACGGGGTTTCGACGGACCCTATTGGTCGGTCGAATGGAACTTCGTGCTTGCGCGCGAAGGCGCGTTGCAGGGAGCGGATAACTGAGATGGCGATCGAGACCCAGACGATAGAATATTCAGGTGACGGGCTGGCGATGGTCGGCACGCTCTATGCCGATACGGCGCAGAGCGGCCCCCGGCCGGCGGTGCTGCTCTTTCCCGAAGCGCCCGGACCGGGCAACCAGGTGCAGGGCCGCGCGCGGCGGCTGGCCGAGGCCGGCTATGCGGCGATGGCGTGCGACCTCCATGGCGGCGGCACGATAAAGACCGACATGGCGGAGATCATGTCGATCCTCGACGAGCTGCGTCCCAACCCCGCCCGGATCCGGGCGCGTGCGGGCAGCGCGCTCGAGGCGTTACGCGCCAGCCCGCTGGTCGATCCGGCGCGGATCGCGGCGATCGGCTATTGCTTCGGCGGGACGATGGCGCTCGAACTCGGGCGCAGCGGCGCGGCCATCGCCGGGATCGTCGGCTTCCACAGCGGCCTCGCCACCGCCGCGCCGCAGGATGCGCGCAACATCGGCTGCCCGGTGCTGGTGTGTATCGGCGCGGACGACCCCGGCATTCCGCCTGCGCAGCGCGCCGCGTTCGAGGAGGAGATGCGCGCCGGGGGCGTCGACTGGACGATGCACCTCTATGGCGGCGTCGTGCACAGCTTCACCAACACTGACGCCGAAAAGTTCGGCCGCCCCGAATTCGCCCGCTATGACGCCAGTGCCGACAAGCGATCCTGGGCGGCGATGATGGCGCTGTTCGACGGCGTCTTCGCGTAATGGCGCAGCGCCGTGGACGAGAATGATTTTTCGGGCCTCGGCTGGCCGATCAAGACCAGCTTCGCGCGCTATGTCGGCAGTCTGCCCGACGGGCGCGCGGCGCTGCGCGATCCGATCAAGGCGTCGCAACGCACCGGCCTCGTCTTTCCGCTGGCGGACGGCGGCAATTTCGACGGGGGCAGCGGAACGGGCGTGCTACGCTTTAGCGGTGGCATCGGCTTCACCGGCCATTTCGGAATGCTGCGCGTCGACATCGCCGACCCCTGGCTGCGGATCGACGGGGACACGGGCATATTGTCTATCGCCGCCGGTGCGGATAAACGCCTCGATCTCGCGAGCTTCCGGTTGGCCTGGGACGATGCGGCACATCGCGATGCCCGTGGCGAGGCGCTGGCGCTGACCGCAGCTGGGGCCGAATTGTTCGGCAGCGCCTATGGCGAGGGGACCGAGCTGGATTCCTTCATCCTACACCTGATCGGCTGATACGGATCCGCTAATCTGTACACACTATTGCCCTGTCATTTTGCCTGCTTAAAGGCTGTCATGTCCGAAAATGGCGCATTAAAAGGCTGAAATGGATGCAGCTAAGTGCAAGAATGTTTCAAATCCGCTTCTTGCTATTGACCAAATTGCATCCGGTGTTATCGCCATGGCATGGTAGTTCTTGCTGATCTTTTGAAACCGATCGACCGTGGGGACGGGCGTCGGACGGCTGTCGAGGTCTATGAATCTCTCCAGCAATCGATCCTCAGCGGGCAGCTCAAGCCCGGTACCATCCTGTCGCAGGTCGAACTCGCCAAGGCGCTGAATGTCAGCCGCACCCCGGTGCGCGAGGCGATGCGGATGCTGCAGGAAGGCGGGCTGCTGGTCGGCGAGCCCAATTATCGCAGCCGCGTCGTCGGCTTCGATCCCCGCGACATCGAGGCGCTCTACATGAAGCGGCTCGCGCTCGAGGCGATGGGCGTCGCGATTACAACCCGCCGGATGAACCCCGAGCTGATGGAAGAGCTGCGCTCGGTGGTCGGCGAACTGGAGAGCGACGCGGCGCACGACAATTTCGAGATGTGGCAAACGCTGCACCGCCGCCTCCACCGCCTGATCGTCTCCGAAACCGGCGACACGCTGGCGAACGAACTCGAACAGCTCGAGCTGCGCAGCGAACGCTATCAGTCGGCCTATAAGGGCGCGCATCTGCTCGGCTGGTGGCAGCGCGGCGAGGCCGAGCATCGCGAACTGTTCGCGGCGATCTCGGGCGGCAATGCACCTTATGCGGGTGAGCTGGCAGCCCGCCATCTCGCGCGCACCGCGCTCGAACTGCTGGCCGCGCTCGCCCCCGAATATGACACGGCGCGGCTACGCAATGCGCTGAACTTCGCGATCGCTGGCGCGGCTGGCCTCTGATTATCGAGTGTCGCGGGCCGGCCGTCATCCCGCCGACGCCCAAGCGAACAGCAGCGTGGCCACGAGCCCGAGCGCGCTTCGAACATCGTGCAGCTTGCCCCATCGCACCAGCATCCGGCGGCTTTCGGGACCAGCCTGACCCGGGCTCATGGCCATCAGGCGCTTGTTGACGGGCATGATGATCAGGAGCGTGAACGGCCAGTTGGCCAGAAGGGCCGCGCCACCCGCAGCCCAGCGCCAGTCACCCGAAGCATAGGCGACCGCCAGCCCGGCCACGCCGCTGATCACCGCCAGGGCGGACTGAATGGGTAACGCTCGCCTGTAGCTTGGCTGCCATTGTTGAAGCAGCGGCCCATCGTCCAGGACGAGCCGGGCAGGGTGTTCGACAAGACTGATATAGGAGGCGGCTCCGGCGAACAGCGTGGCGCTGATCAGGGCGACGAG
The DNA here is from genome assembly GCF_001429065.1 of Sphingomonas sp. Root710. Taxonomy (GTDB): domain Bacteria; phylum Pseudomonadota; class Alphaproteobacteria; order Sphingomonadales; family Sphingomonadaceae; genus Rhizorhabdus. Next base: position 377,329 of record NZ_LMIB01000015.1, on the reverse strand, counting down.
AGCGAATGTCATGACCGATCCTCGATGTTGGTTCGAGGAGACGCCAAACCCAAGTGCGCGCCTCCCGAATCCGGGTGACGCCGTGGCTGGGAAGAACCCCATGAGGGGTGCAGGAGCTACCGACCTGCCGCTCTATTTTCGGCTTTCCTATCCTGGCGGTTTATTGAAGAGCGATCAAGGCCGGTCGTCGGCGGCGCCGCGATCCTGTTGCTAACCCGCGCGAATAGCCCCGCCATCGACGTGGAGGTTCTGGCCGGTGATGAAGGCCGAGCCCTCACCGCACAGGAAGGCGACGGTGCCCGCGACATCTTCGGACTCCATCACGCGCGGAATCGGCTGGGTGGCGGCGATGGCTTCGAACATCTCGTTCGACAGCGGCACGCTGGCGCCCGGCGTGCGCACCGGATTGGGGGCGACCGCGTTGACGGTGATGCCGAAGCGGCCGACTTCGGCGGCGAGTGTGCGGGTCAGGCCGACGAGGCCTGCCTTGCTGGCGACATAGGCCCCCCCCATCGGCGGGCTGTTGTTCACCGATGCCGAGGAGATGTTGACGATGCGGCCCCAGCCGCTGGCCTTCATCGCGGGCAGCAGCGCGCGGATCAGCAGGAAGGGTGCGTCGAGGTTCACCGCCATCGTCCGCCGCCAATAGGCCGGATCGGTATCCTCGAACGGCATCGGCACCGGGTGGATGCCCGCATTGTTGACGAGGATCTGGACGGTGCCGAAGCGCGCCGCCGCCTGTTCGGCGAGCGCCGTTATCGCTTCGGGCGAGGCGATGTCGGCGGAGAGGGCGAGGCACTGCTCGCCCGCCGCCTCGACCGCCGCAGCGGTCTCGCCGCAATCGAGCAGGTCGATCGCGACGATGTTCGCGCCCATCCGCGCGAGGGTTTCGGCGAAAGCCCGGCCCATGCCGCGCGCCGCGCCGGTGATGAGGGCGGTCTTGCCCGACAAGGAGGTCATCTATCTTCTCCAGACACAAAAATGCCGGCGATGCTGGTGGCACCGCCGGCAGGTGAGGAAGGGTTAAAAGTTGAAGCCTGCGCGGATGCCGAGCTGCCGGCCACGCGACAGATAGCCGAGCAGGCCCTGGGTGGTGCCCGGCGAGATGCTGCCATATTCATTGTAGCGGATGTCGGTGAGGTTGCGGACGAACAGCGACAGCGACCAGGGGCCGGCATCGGGCTTCAGGTCGACATGCGCGTCGATCTGCACATAGGCGCCCTGCTGTTCGAGCGGTTCGAGGTTGCTGGACGGATTGTAGCTCGACCGGCCCGCGGCCAGCACGCCGCCGCTCAGCACATAGCTGCCGACCAGCTGCTCATAGTCGATGCTGACCGTGCCCGCCCATTTCGACGAGAAGGGTGTGCGCGAACCCGACAGGTCCTGACGGCAGCCGACCGGGGTCGCCGCTTCCTGTGCGCGTGTGCACGAGCCGCCCGGGAAGTCGAGATATTTGGCGTCGGTATAGGCGAGCGACGCGCCGAAACGCAGGCCGCGCATCGGGGTATAATGGAACTCGGCCTCGACGCCCTGGGTCCGCGCCTTGCCGACATTCGTGACGACCGCGACGGTCGCGGTGCCGACATAGGCGTTGGTCTGGAGGTTGGTGAAGGTGGTGCGGTAGGCGGCGAGCGCATAGTCGAAGCGGTTGTCGTCGCTGACGCCCTTGAGACCGACTTCGAAGCCTTCGGCCTTTTCGGGTTCGAACCGGGCTCCGGCAGGCGTGACGTTGCCCGGCGCACCCTGATAGGCGACGTCGAAGCCGCCCGATTTGTCGCCCTTCACATATTTGGCATAGACCTGCGCCCGGTCGCTCGGCTTGTACTGGACGATCACCTGCGGCTGGAAATGGGTTTCGTGCAGGTGCAGCCCGGTGAAGCTGTGCGGTGGCACCCCGAAGAAGCCGGTGTAGAGACCGTCGAGGAACGGGGCCGGAGCGAGCCAGCCCGCGCTCTGGCCGAAGCTGCGGTTGGGGACGACCAGCCCGGGGTTGGCCGACTGATCGGCGTCACGGCTGATGTCGCTGTAGCGCGCCCCGGCGGCGATGCTGAGCTGCTCGCTCAGGTGATAGGTGAACTCGCCGAAGATCGACCAGCTTTCCGCCTTCTGCGGCGACACGAGGTTGAGCGAGAAGGCGGGGACGGGAATACCGATCGCAGCCGCGTTGAAATCGGCAACGGTGAAATTGTCCCGCTTCTCGTGCTGGTAGAAGCCGCCGACGGTCAGGTCGAGCGCACCGAACTTGCCTGCATAGCGCAGCTCCTGGCTGAACTGCTTGTTGAGATAGGCGATATAGCCGCTGAACAGCGGGACACTTTGCCCGCCGCTCGACGCCAGCCCGGTTTCGAGGCGGCGATAGCCGGTGGTCGAGCTGATCCTGCCGCCGAGGACATCATAGTTGATGTCTATCTGGTAGGTCTCGTTGTCGAGCGCCTGATAATCGCGCTGAAACATCGGCGCGACATTGTTGTTGGCGTTGACCCGTCCGTCGAAATTCACCTCGGGGAACTGATAGCCCGCGAGCGGCTGGGCGATCGGCTCGCCGACCAGGCCCTTGTTGCGGATATGGTCATATTCGGCCTTCAGCAGTACTTCGAGGTCGGCGCTCGGGGTGAAGCGCAGGATCGCGCGGCCCGCATAGTTGCGGTCGGTCGAGACATGCTTGCCGGTCGCGACGTTGAAGTTGGGCCCCTTGGCGAGGCGCTGATAGAGGCCCGACAGGCGGACCGCGACGGTCTCGGCCAGCGGAATGGTCATCCCGCCCTGCGCCACGGTCTCGTTCTGGTTGAACTCATAGGCGACCGAGCCGTCGGCGGCGAAGGTCGTGCCGGGCTTGCGGGTCGTGATGTTGAGCGCGCCGGCGGTCGAGCTGTTGCCGTAGAGCAGGACCTGCGGGCCCTTGAGCACCTCCAGCCGCTCGATGTCGAACAGCGGCAGGCGCGCGTCCTGATCGCGGCCATAGGAGATATTGTCGATGAACTTGCCGACTGCCTGATCGAAGGACTGGCCGTTACCGGTGCCGAAACCGCGGATCAGCACGAGCGGCTGGGTCGCGCCATAGGAGATCGACAGGGTCGGAATGCGCGCGGTCAGGTCGCCGATCTGGGTAATCTTGGCTTCCGCCAGCGAGGCGCCCGACACCGCGGTGATCGACACCGGTACATCACGGGCGCGTTCCTGCGACTTACGGGCGGTAACGATGATTTCTTCGAAGCCGCCATTGTCGGCGGCGGCCTGCGCGAGAAGGGGCGACGCGACGCTGATGCCCGCCAGCATGGTCCCGCAAGTCAGGGCGAATTTCACATAGGATCTTCTCACAAGCGCCTCCCCATATCGATCCGGCGTTCGTTGACGCCTTAGAGTGCATCCACTTGGATTCGGATGTTCGGGAAGGCGCCGATTTCTCGGGCTGAGGCCCTGCGACAATCCGTCCCGCCATCGTCCGTGGCATGATCTTATTACGCGCGGCATTTCGATAAGTAAACCGCTGTTGACAAAAAACTCCATACACTTATTGGAAGGTGCCGAAAGCGAGGGATATGGTGTTTTCCGGCAAGACTGTGCTCGTAACGGGTGGCGGATCGGGGATCGGCGCGGCAGCCGCGCGGCACCTGGCGGGGCTCGGGGCATCGGTCCTGGTCGCAGGGCGCCGGATGGATGCGCTGACCGAAACCCTCACCGCGATCGCCGCCGATGGCGGAAGAGCGACGGCGTTCAAGGCAGACCTGTCGGTGGAACTGGATGCCGAGGCGATGGTCGCGGCGGCGCTTGCCGCCTATGGGCGGCTCGACTTCGCGGTAAACGCGGCGGGGGCGGCAGGGGTCGGCACGGCGGCCGGATCGGATGTGGCGCTCTTCGATCATATGATCGACGCCAATCTGAAGGCGGCGTGGCTGGCGATGAAATATGAGATCCCGGCGATCGCCGCGGCGGGCGGCGGGGCGATCGTCAACATCGCCTCGCGGGCGGGCCTGGTCGGCACCGCGCATGGCGCGCTGTACAGCGCCGCAAAACATGCCGTGATCGGACTGACCAAATCCGCCGCGCTGGAGGCGGCATCATCGGGGGTGCGGATCAACGCGCTATGCCCCGGGCCGACCCGCACCGCTCAATTCGACCGCATCATCGAGGCGGCGATGCCCGGCACCCCGATCGACGAGGCGGTGGCGATGTTCGGCGCGAAACTGCCGCTCGGCCGGATCGCCGATCCCGATGAGGTCGCGCAGGCGGCGGCGTGGATGCTGAGCCCGGCGACCGCATTCATGACCGGGGCGGCGGTGCCGCTCGATGGCGGCAGCGGCGCGGGCTGACGCCCAGCGAATTTGCAAGAATATAGGAGAATGAACATGGCGATTGATCTGAGCGGCGACCCAACCAAGGCGATCGACAAGGCCTATGAGCGCGGCCACCCGGTCGCGCTCGCCTATGTCGACGAGCAGGGCAAGCCGTGCCTGTCGCTGCGCGGCAGCGCGCAGGTGCTCAACGCCGATCAGGTTGGCCTGTGGGCGCGCAAGACTGACGAGGGGCTGGCAAAGGCAATCCGCGCCAACCCGCAGGTATCGCTGCTGTTCTTCGGTGAGATAGAAGGCGGCGGGAAAATGCTGCTGACCGGGCAGGGCCGTGCCCATGCAGACCCCGCGCGCAACGACGAGGTTTATGACGGCATGATCGAGAATGAGCGCAAGTTCGACGCCGACAAGAAGGGTGTTGCGGTGATCATCGACGTCGACGCGCTGTCGGGCATGTCGCTGGCGACCGGGCCGTTCAGTCAATCGCGCTAGAATCACCGGCCCGCCCTTTCGTGGGTCAGGGTGGGGGCGGGCATTTTGTATGCACTCCATGGTCGGCGCTTGTTTCGGCGCAGCGGAGTGTTAACAGAGTTTATGGCCAAAGCCCCGGTGAAGCAGACGCGGCCGCGCGACGCGGAAATGACGCAGGCGAGGATTCTCGATGCGGCGCAGATCGTCTTTTCGCAGCACGGCTATGGCAGCAGTGGCGTGCGCGACATCGCCCAACTGGCCGACGTCAATCCGGCGCTGGTCTCGCGCTATTTCGGCGGCAAGGAAGCGCTGTTCGAAAAGGCACTGGAGAAGACCCTCAACATCTCGCCGATGATGTCGGTGCCGCTGGACCGGTTCGGCGAAAATCTGATGCGCGAATTGCATGACGACGACGCCAATTCGGTCCGGTCGGCGGCGATGTTCGCGCTGTCGATTGGCGACCCGCAGGCGCGCGAGATATCGGTCGAACTGATGCGCAAGAAGATCATCGAGCCCCTGGCGGAGGCCTTTGCCTCCGATGACGACAGCGCGGGCGCACGGGCGCGGATCGTCGCGATATTGTCGCTCGGCTATACGGTGATGCGCATCCTGGTGCCGATGCAGGAAGACGAGGCCGATCAGGACGCCTTCGTCAGCAAATGGCTCGGCGAAGTGCTGCAGGACATGGCCAAGCCGCCCCAAAAAAGCTGAGCCGGCAGCGTCAGACGGCCAGGGCCGATCGACATTCAGGATTCCCAAAAGGGCTGACCTCCAACATCCACATGCTCGCTGACCTATGACAGTAAAGGGTGACGCCAGGCGATCGCTCGGATCGAGGCGCGGGCGGTGATCCGGTTATGATGAATGTCGATCCGGCGTAGATGTTTAGTCGCGGCCCCAGCAGCGCCTGATTGACGCAAATTGCTCGAGAAGGCGCGACAGTTCGCCTTCGGCGGCGGTTCTTGCAGTTTCCAACACCCTCGCTCTTTCGCGCCCGGCAGCGATGAGCCGCTCGCGCGTCTGCGGACTGTCACACTCGATCATCGCGTCCGCAATGGACGTCGCGCTCGACGGGTCGACCAGAAGGGCCGCATCGCCCACCTGGCCTTTGAGGAAGTCCGAATAGATGACCGGGATGCCCAGGCTCCATGCTTCGAGCGGCGGAATATTGGTGGGGCCGAAATAGGTGGGCATCAGCAGTGCCGACGCTCCCTCATAGAGCCCCTTTATATCGCCTGCATCGACGAAGCCGAGGATTTTGACCTGATCCGCAAGCATGTTCCGGGCGACATAGTCGCTTATATGGGAAAGATTTCCGTGGTCCTTACCCGTGAAAACGACGCGCGGTTCGATCCCGCGCTGGCGCAAGAGGATGAGCGCGTCGAGTATGGCGACGTGGTTTTTGTGCGCCCAGAATTGCGCCGGATAGTAGAAATAGCCCGGCGTCAGATGATGTTTGTCGAGGGTGGCGCTTTGCCGAACCGGTGAAGCCGTTCCCAGGAAGGGCGACGGCAGGAAGGGCATGGCGATAATGCGCGCCGGAGCCACGCCATACAGGTCCGCCAAACGATTGGAGAGTTCCGGCGAGTCGGCGATGACCGCTGCGGCCCGCGGCAGCACGCTTGCGTAGAGCCGATCGCGGACGAGAAATTCGCCAAAATCCCGGACCTCGGGAAATTCGGGCCAGTCCCGGTGGCATATATCCCAGACGGTGGCGATGTAATTCAACCGCTGCAACGCCTTGGACAGGCCCGATGGCGCCACGAAATAGACGAGGTCGCAACCCGCCGCTTCGAGACGCCTTTCAAATGCCGAGCGCAGCCTTAGCCGGGATTGGAAGGTTTCAAATCTCGACAACAGCGTTGCCACCAGCCGATCGCGCCATCCATAATGATAATATGATGCCGCGATCCCCAGTTGCTGGAGAAAGCTTATATTCTCTTCGACGAAGGTGATGACTTCGAACTCGAAGCGGTCGAGGCTGATCCTGTGCATCTGAACGATGGCGTTCAGCGCCTGATTGAAGCCTCCCCCGGCGTCAATCCGATAATCCAGGACAGCGACTATCTTCACGATTCAATCGCCCTCAGCCGAAAATCCGCGACATCGCCGCGACCACCTGCTCCATCTGTCCTTCGGTGAGCGCCAGCCCGCTGGGCAAGTAGAAGCCGCGAGCATACATTTTTTCCGCATGGGGCAGGGTTAGGTTTTCGAACAAGCCCTGACGCCGCAATACCGGTTGTTGATGCATTGGATAGAAGAATGGGCGGGTGCCAATCCCTTCGGCGGCGAGGCGCTTCATCGCTTCAACGGCATCCATCGGAATATCGTCGCCAAGAATGATACCGAACACCCAGTAGATGCTCCTGGCATATCCGGTTTCCGATAAAGGCAATTGTATAGACGGGATGCGGCTCAGCCGTTCCTGATAGAAGGCGCCCATCCGCCGTTTGCGGCCCACGAACTCGTCGAGGCGCTCGAGTTGGGCCAGGCCGAGCGCGGCTTGCATGCTGGTCATCCGCAGATTCCAGCCCAGCCGCTCATGGACAAATCGCCGGTTGGGCTCGAAGCAGAGATTGCGCAAGCTGCGGCACTGGTCGGCGAGGTCGGGATCGTCGGTGACGATCATACCGCCTTCGCCTGTCGTGATGTGTTTGTTCGGATAGAAGCTGAACGTACTCAGGTCGCCGAAGCTTCCGCAGGGTTTTCCCCGGTAAAGCTGTCCGTGCATCTGCGCGGCGTCCTCGATCACCCGCAACCCGTACTTCCGCGCCAGATCGAAGATTGGATCCATGTCTACGGGGAGACCGTAGATGTGAACGGCCATAATGGCTTTCGTTCTCGCCGTGATCTTCTCCTCGATCGCGGTGACATCCATATTCCACGTCAGGGGATCGCTATCGACGACGACGGGCGTGGCGCCACTGCGGATGATCTGTCCGATGCAGGAGATAATGGTGAAGGACGGGAGGATCACCTCGTCGCCTGGGCCAATGCCGAGAGCCTCTACCGCAGCATCGAGCGCTGCGGTTCCATTAGAAACCGCAATGCCATATTTGCGCCCGACGCTTTGTGCGAACTTTTCTTCGAATTCCCGGACCATCGGGCCCTCGGACGAAATCCATCCGCTCCGTAAGCAGGCGACGAGATAATCTTCCTCCCGGCCATCCAGCAAGGGCTCGTTGACAGGAACGAAATCGCTCATGGCCCAACAGCCCGCATGGTAAAACAGACACCCCAGGTGTCGGTGCCTGGCGCAGCACCCGTACCGAACTCCTCCGCTCCGATCCGCTCGAACCCGGTGGCAGCCGCCAAGAGATCAATCTCCGTGAGAGTGAAGTGCCGCATGGCGTGAACCTCCTCGAACGTCGAAGTCAGGCCGGTTTCGCGATTCTTGACAAAAATGGAATATTTGACGTCAACCCGGCTGTCGTTCGGATAGGACTCCGGTTCGGCGATACGAAGCACCTGGCAATCCCGGTCGGCCACGCGCTTGACCCGAACTTCGGGCTGCTGGGCCAGCACCGCGGGTGTGTACCAGACATCGAAGATGAAGACGCCCCCGTTCGTGAGATGTTCTCTTGCCCTAGACAAGACCTCCCGCAGGTCTTCGATATCGGTCAAATAGCTGATCACGTGGAAAAGCGAGAGGACGGCATCGAACGTCTTCCCGACGCGCGCGTGCCGGATATCTCCCTGTTCGCACGTGAAAGACGGCGTGGTCACGGCCTGCGCCACCATGTCCGAACTTCGTTCGATGCCGTGCACCTCGAAGCCCGCTTCAGCGAGCAGTCGTCCGTGCTTCCCGGTTCCCGACCCGAGCTCGAGCAGCCGGCCGCCGCGGATATTCTGTGCCGCCAGCAGCTTCAGGACATATCGAACTTCGCCATTATAGTCTTTGTCTGCATAGAGCAGATCATAATAACGACTATACTCACTGAAGGCTAAGGCCACTACTCGTTATCCTTGAGCAAGATATCGGAGGGATCGGCCGAAGCAAAGCGCGTTTTATCATGTTCGCCAGCGTAGGGGCCTTGCTTCACCTCTATGATCTCGCTCTGTTCAAGCATTTCGAATCCATGTCCGCCGGAGGCTAGCAGAATGACATCATTCGGGTAGAGGATTCTGCTCTCCAGATAGGTTTTGCCTTGGCTATAGAAATCCACACGAACCTTGCCGGATTTTATGAATAACACCTCACTAGTATATAATACCTCTCGGCGCGCCAAATTGTGGACGTGCGGAGGAATCGCATAGCCAGCGGGCCGATTCATGTAACCCAGTTGCTGAGAGTAGCTATCAGGCGTGAAGAACTCGATGCCATCCTTCACATAGTTGCTGCGCAGGATAATCGCCAGTTGCTCCCCATCCTCTGCGATATACTCTATCATGGCATCTCCGATAGATTGCACGTCAATGCAGGACATGGATGGGGTGGAAGGGTGGGGAGCACTTAGTAAATTCCAAATGGCGGGGCAAACAGCAAAATATGGCGGGTTTTCGGGCCATGGCCCTTTAAAGCCAGCGCGAGCATCGAACCTCAGACGAGCTTAGCGAAGACCGTAGCTCCGAAATCAAGATCCGCGACGAACTTTCAATTTCCTGATTGAATATCAGACGCGAAAGCCCGTTGCGTTGCGCGATCAACGCGTCGTTTCCATTCAAGACCACATCGGAAACGAACCGCTCGATGCCTTCCGCAGTGTCCGCATGATGATAGCTGGCGATGATCGCCTCTCCGAGCTCATTATACCCTACCGAACCTTTCGATCTCAGAACGAGGACCGGCTTGGCAGACGGAAGATACTCGGCCAGAAACGAACCGGAATCCGTGATCATCGCGCTCGATGCACGAAACATGTTGATATAATTGCTCTCCGTAGAGCAGGCCGTATTGTCCTGGTGGCACCACCATTCATAATATTTTTCAATCTCGATTGCTGGCAGGAAGCCTATTTCCTCAAGATGATAACGTAGCCGTTGATGAGGGCGAAATATCCACATCAGCTCCGGCCGCGACGCGGCAAGGCGCTGGAAGTCCCGATAATATCGATCGAATGTTGAATAGCCGAGATAGTCGTCCTGGACCGACCAATGCGGCGCCCAGATCACTATTTTTTTCCCAGCCTCGAGAGCACCGACCACCTTAGGGTCGAGGCCTGCCGTCTTGTCGGAACGCCGATATTCATCGAACTTGGGATAGCCGCTGACGACGATGTTCGCGGCATCGCGTTTTCCATATTTCGCGAACTGGGCCTTATGCCAATCGGTCTCGCAGAAAACCCTCCACGCAATGTTGTGCAGGAGCTGGTTGAAATGCCCATCATGGGCGTTCGCGACCTTGAAGCCATAGGGAACGTAGCAGATCAAAGATCTCTTCGAGAGTTGCTCATAGCTCCAGTCTCCGGGAAGACCGGGATGAGGCTGGTCGACGAAGACGATCGAACCGTCGGTGATGATCGTCGTGCAGGACGCGATGGTTCCGTCATCGGTAGCGCCGGATATGATCCTTACCCCCAGTCTTCCGAATTCGGCCAGATTTTTTGCCAGGCTAACCCGATGAGGCGTGCTTGAATCTTCGGTGTTCGGCATGACGACTACATAGGGGTCGAAATCCTCGCTCTCCCACAGCAGGTCGTAAAATGCCTGGAGGCCCCACAGCTGGCTCTGCGTGAAGACGAAATAAATCTTCGTCTTTTCGTTCGCGGACCGCTGCCGGGCGATGCGTTCGCGCACCCGACCCTGATCAGCCAAGATGTTGCGTTCGACGGCCCGATTGCGGCGTTCGTCGAACAGCGATCTGACTTTCCTGAGAAGGGGGATTCGTCGCAGGATAGGCTTGGTTACCTCGTACATGGCCTTGGTCATATGCATCGGGTCTTGGATCCGCTCGGGCTCAACGACGCGCCTGACGCGCCAGATCGAGCACCAGCCGGTTCGCGAACAAGGCGCGCATCTGCATAGTGAAAACCGGCCTCGTCCGGCGATTGACGATATTGAAGAACATGCATGACGCGGCCTGGGAGAAAAGCGTGGCGAATGCCGCACCGATCGGGCCGTATCTGGGGATGCAATACAGGTTCAGCGCGATATTGACGACGACGCCGCACAACGTCCGATATACCGCATATATCTGAAGGTTTTCGGCGAGGAACCATCGCCCGCTGGCAAGCGACAGGAAGACGAAAACCGCTCCCCATGTGTGTATTGCCAGCACCGTTGCGGATTCATGATATTGGGGGCCGAACAGCAGCCATATGATCCAGTTTGCGCTAAAGGTGACGAGGATCGCGACCGAGACGCCGAGCAGGGCCATGACATCGTGCAGATGCTGCAGCTTGGAGAGATACAGTGCCTCATCGGTCTTTTTAGCTTCAAGCAGGGCCGGGAAGAGTGACGACACGATCGCGACCGGAATGAAATACCAGATTTCGCTGATGCGTACCGCCGCCGAAAATATGCCCACCGCCGCGTTGCCCAGCATTTCGCCCAGCATGAGCTGATCGATGCGCATGTAGACGATGACGGCAAGGCTGGAGACGAGCTGGGGCCAGCTTTCGCTGAGCAGCCAACGCGCCTGCTCAAGGCTCATTCGCCACCGGCCAAAATCGCCGCCCATTCGCCGGTAGGTGAGCAGCAAGCCGGTACTGACGATAATCGCCTCGACCATCACGATCACCGCGAACCAGATGAGACTGGCGCCCGCCAGCATCAGGCCGATTCTCCCGGCTGCCGAGATGAACAGGGCGCTATTTTCTACGAGGACGACGTATTTCGCCTCTACTCTGGATTCGAACCAGTATTTTATCGTGTCGGTGGAACGGAAAAACATGGCGAGGCTGAGGATCAGCACCAGAGCCTTGGCCAGATCGTCGTGCGGCCGGACCACCGTTATCGCGATGAGGGCGAGAAGCAGCGTTGTCGCAGCGGCTACGATCTGGATAGCGAAGGAGGTGCCGATTATCTGATCAGCGGAGTCCGGTGATCTGATGATCTCCCGGACCGTTATGCCGTTCAGCCCCGCCGCAGCGATAGGGGTAATCAGTGCGACAAAGGATAGCGCGTAGTTGAACTGGCCATATTGATCGACACCGAGATAGCGGGCCATCCATGCGCCGACTACCACGCCCAACGCCATGCGGATCACGCTGTCCGCAGACAGCCATGCCATGTTGCGTACCGTCTTGGGGAGCGCTGGCCGGCCAGCGAAGCGGCGGCGCATAATTCTCGGCAACATGCTTTATCCTGGGTACGGGCCCGCACCGATTCAGAACGATGAGGGAGGCGGTGTTCTCCACTTCCGCGATCAAGTCAAATGCAGGTCGCTTGACAGCAGGGCCCGTGCTCAGCCTATTGCGCCCGGGCAGGGCTGGTGGTGTGTGTCCTGACCCCTTTGGGCGTGGCGAGTTGCCTCGCAGTCTAACCGTCGACCGCCGCGATCCGTGCAGGAGTGCCACCTTGACTGCGGAAGATTGTCCTTCGGTGCTTTACTATGCTGATATCCATGCCCCGGAGGTCACGAAGCTACGGGCGATCAAGCGGAATTACAGCGCAGCAGGCACCTCGAAGGTCTTGGCCATCGCCGCAGGTCTGAATGAAAATGGCTATTCGGTGAGGATAATAAGCCCGGCTTCGGTGTGCGAGCGCGCGGGCGGGATACATCCGAGGCATCACGAAGTCGTCGAACGGCGGCGGCACCCGACCAGCATCGTATCGGTGTCCAATATAGACAATCGCCTTTTGCGACCGTTCTGGAGCTTTTGCGCCGTTGCGGCGGAGCTATGGACCACCCTCCGCCATGCGAGACCGGACCTGGTCATCGTGTACAATCTATCGCTGGAATCCCTGCTGATCGGGATATCCGCCAGACTGAAAAACATTCCGGTCGTGCTGGAATATGAAGATTCGGCGACCACGTTCCGAACCGGACGAGGTTGGCGATTGAAGAGTGTTTTCCGGCTTTACGAGATCATCTTCGGTTTTCTGGCAGATATGGTTTTTGCGCCCAGCGAGACACTCGCGCGAACCGTGAAGTCGCAACGTTCGCTGCATATCGCCGGCGTGCTCGGGGGGGACATCACGAAGGACCGGGCGTTCTCTCGTACAGACGATGCCGGGCCGGCACCCGGACGAGGTGTCAGGCTCATCTATGCCGGCGGGATCGATCGCTCGAAGGGCATCGTCGATTTCGTTCGTACGCTCGATCAGGTCGATAGAAAAATCGAGCTCGATATATATGGCGGAGGGCCGGAGGTCAGCGCGCTTGAGGACGCGATCCGGGGGAGCCGGCATAGAGTGCGCTTTCATGGCATGGTTCCACGCTCCGAGCTCCTGCTTGCCATGTGCTCAGCCGATATGGCCATCGACCCGCATCATCCCGAGATGCATGCGGGGGGCAGCTGGCCTTTCAAGGTCATAGAGTATCTCGGCACCTGCGGTACTGTTCTGACCTCGAGTTATCGCGATGCACCCGCCGACATCCGCCCCCATCTCTTTCCTCTTGATGTCCTGGACCGGAAGGTCTGCGCCGAGCAGATCGCAGCTTATGTCGATCAGGCCGAAGCCCTTGCCCATTCTCGCGAACAGCGGATAGCGGCGGCGCATCAGTTATACTCGGCTGCTTCGGTCGCATCGCGCATCTTGGACCTTGTCAGGCGGAGGGTTTAGGCCGGATCGGCATTCAGCCCATACCGGCCTGCAAATGGCAGTTTTCGAGCGTGGATTACCCCTCGGCCACCCTTCGGGCGGTCCCTCTTCCCTGTCCTACGGACAGGAAAGATTTTTTGGTTACGCGCCCATCAACTCCGGGAAGAAGCCTTCATGTGCGCTGCGCAGGTCGGCGAGCGCCACGCCCGCGACCTTGTCGCCGCCGGTGGTGCCGAGGCGGCGGGCGGTGACGCCGGCAGTTAATGCGGCGGCCAGGATGGCGTCGGCGTTGGCGGTGGTGACGAGGTAGCGGGCCTGGTCCTCGCCGAAGGCTTCGGGGTGGCCAAGATCACCGATGTCCGCGCCTATGTTGCCGGCGAGCGCCATTTCCGCGACCGCGACGAGGAGTCCGCCGTCGGCGATGTCGTGGACCGCGCTGACTTGTCCATTCAGGATCAGGTCGCGGACGAAGTCGCCGTTGCGCTTTTCCAGGTCGAGGTCGACCGGGGGCGGGGGGCCGTCTTCGCGGCCGGCGATATAGCGCAGCCACAGCGACTGGCCGAGATGGCCGCCGCCGGCTTCGCTGTCGCCGATCAGGACGATATGTTCGCCCGCCGCCTTGAAGGCGAGGGTCGCCATCTGGTCGACGTCGGCGAGCAGGCCGATGCCGCCGATCGCCGGGGTCGGCAGGATCGCGCTGCCCGAGCCGTCGTCATTCTTGGTTTCGTTGTAGAGGCTGACATTGCCCGAGACGATCGGGAAGTCGAGCGCCGAGCAGGCCTGCGCCATGCCTTCGATCGCGCCGACGAACTGGCCCATGATCTCGGGCCGTTGCGGGTTGCCGAAGTTCATGCAGTCGGTGGTCGCGAGCGGCTTCGCGCCGACCGCGGTGATGTTGCGCCAGCATTCGGCGATCGCCTGCTTCCCGCCCTCTACCGGATCGGCGAAGACATAGCGCGGCGTGCAATCGGTGCTGATCGCGATGCCCTTTTTCGAGCCATGCACGCGGACGACGGCGGCGTCGCCGCCGGGGCGCTGGACGGTGTCGGCGCCGACCATGTGGTCATATTGTTCCCAGATCCAGCGGCGGCTGGCGAGATCGGGGGTCGCCATCAGGGCGAGGAGATTGTCGGCGATCGTGCCCTTGGGCGCGACGTCGCCGAGTGGTGCGCGCGGCGGGGTCTTCACCCAGGGGCGGTCATAAGCGGGGGCCTCGTCGGCGAGCGGGCCGAGCGGGATGTCGCAGACGACCTCGCCATTGAAGCGCAGGATCATGTGGCCGGTGTCGGTGACGCGGCCGATCACCGCGAAGTCGAGCTCCCATTTATGGAAGATCGCCTCGGCCTCGGCCTCGCGGCCGGGCTTGAGCACCATCAGCATCCGCTCCTGCGATTCCGACAGCATCATCTCATAGGGGGTCATGCCGGTCTCGCGGCACGGCACGGCGTTCATGTCGAGCTCGATGCCGACCCCGCCCTTCGACGCCATCTCGACCGAGGAGGAGGTGAGGCCCGCCGCGCCCATATCCTGGATCGCGACGATCGCGTCGGATGACATGAGCTCGAGGCAGGCTTCGATCAGCAGCTTCTCGGTGAAGGGATCGCCGACCTGGACGGTGGGGCGCTTCTCCTCCGAATCCTCGGAGAAGTCGGCCGACGCCATCGTCGCGCCGTGGATGCCGTCGCGGCCGGTCTTCGACCCGACATAGACGATCGGATTGCCGACGCCCGAGGCGGCGGAATAGAAGATCTTGTCGGTTTCCGCGACGCCGACAGTCATCGCGTTGACGAGGATGTTGCCGTCATAGGCGGGGTGGAAATTGACCTCGCCGCCGACGGTCGGCACCCCGACGCAATTGCCGTAGCCGCCGATGCCGTGGACGACGCCCGAGATGAGGTGGCGCATCTTCGGGTGATCGGGACGGCCGAAGCGCAGCGCGTTCATGTTGGCGACCGGCCGCGCGCCCATGGTGAAGACGTCGCGCAGGATGCCGCCGACGCCGGTCGCCGCGCCCTGATAAGGCTCGATATAGCTCGGGTGGTTGTGGCTCTCCATCTTGAAGATGGCGGCCTGGCCGTCGCCGATGTCGACCACGCCGGCATTCTCGCCGGGGCCGCAGATGACCTGCGGGCCGGTGGTCGGCAGCTTCTTGAGGTGGATGCGGCTCGATTTGTAGCTGCAATGCTCCGACCACATCACCGAGAAGATGCCCAGCTCGGTCAGATTGGGCGTGCGGCCCATCGCATGCAGGATGCGCTCATATTCCTCGGGGGACAGGCCATGCTCGGCGACGACTTGCGGGGTGATGGCGGCGGAATCGGTCATGCACGCGCCGATAGCGATTTGGAGCGCGCGCGCCTACCCCCCTGATCGCGCCTCGACGGCCTCCCGCAGCATCTCCAGCGCGATCCGCATGCAGGCGATGCGGATGGGCCCGCGCGGCAGCGGGCCGAGATGGACCTCGCGATGCGCGACCGGACCGTCGCGCACCGCACAGGCGAAGTGCACCAGGCCCTGCTCGTCATTGGGACCGGCGGGCCCCGCGAAACCGGTAATGGCGAGCGCGACATCGCCATGCGAGGCGGCGAGCGCGCCCGCCGCCATCGCGCGGGCGACCGGCTCGCTGACAGCGCCGCAATCGTCGATCATCGCCTGCGACAGGCCGAGCAGCTCGCACTTGGCGGGCTCGCTATAGGTAACGAAGCCGCGTTCGAAGGCGTGGCTCGCGCCTTCGACATCGGTGAGCAGCGAGGCGAGCATGCCGCCGGTGCAGCTTTCGGCGGTGACGAGGCTGATGTCCTTCGCCGCCGCGCGTTCGAGCAAGGCGTGGGTGAGCGCCTCGACGTCGCCGGGCATGGTGGCGGAGAGCGTCTCGGTCATTCGGCCACCGGGGGCTCGTTGTGGCCGTGCGGCTGGGCATGGCCGTGGGTGCGCAAATAGCGGTGGTCGAGATCGGCGATGATCGCCTCGCCCTTCTCGCCGCTCAGCTTGAGCAGCGCATCAACCTTGGCTTCGAGCCGGTCGTCATTCTCCTTCGACGCTGGCGATCCGACATAGAGAAAATAGGCGAGGCCGACGACCTGCCAGATCAGCTGGAGGAATTCGGACTGCCAGTTCTCGAAGGTGTCGCGGCCCATCTCGACGAGGTAGCTGGAGACCTGGACGACCTGGCCGTGCTGGGCCGCGTCGTCGACATAGGCGTACCAGCCGAAGATCCAGTGCAGCGCGATCGAGATGAGGAAGAAGGCGGCGGTGAGCCAGCCATAGGCATAGCGTTTCATGGGCGTGCTCCCGGATGCGCCGTCCGGAGGCGCGGAACCGGGGACGGCGAAACGCCGCCGCCCGGCGCGCACCGGGCGGCGGAAACGAAATCAGGCAGTGACGAGGTTGACCGCGCTGGGCTTCGCGATCGGGAGGCCGCCGGCCTTGGCCTGCGCCATCAGCTCCTGCTTGCGGGCGAGCATCTGATCGCGGAGCGCGACGAGATCGACATCGGTCGCGCGCGCCTGGGCGAACATGCCCTCCTTGGGCATCTCCTCTTCCTTGACGTGGTGCTTGATCTCCTCGGACAGCACGGTGACCTTGGCGTCATAGAAATCGGCATCGGGTCCGGCGCTCTCGAGGTCATTGATCAGCACCTTGGCCCCGTCATGCTCGACATAGGCTTCGTCGAGCGTGTCGTCCTCGATCTTGCCGCGCAGCGCGGGATAGAAAATCTCCTCTTCGAGCATCGTGTGGATCTTGAGCTCGGTGCAGATCTGACGGCACAGCTTTTCCTTCTGGGTCGAGCTGCTGGTCTTCTCGAATTTCTCGAACAGCTCCTCGACCGTGCGGTGATCGGCCTTGAGCAATGCTATCGCGTCGGTGAACTCCTGTTGCGCCATGATCGTAGCTCCTCTTGCAGTTCGCCGTCCAACGCTTCGTTTCACCGCTGGTGCCCTCTGCGAGCGATTCTCAGGGATCGACTAACCTGCATCAAGCGATTGCCAGAAAAGTAAAATCATCGCCGGAACGATAGGAACGGCGCTGTGCTCTGCACGGTTCTCCCCGCCTATTCACCACAGCGCGGAGGAAGTTATGGGCGATGCCCGCGATTCCGATATCAGGGACGATGCGCCGCTGACGGCGTCGAAGCGCGGCGACGCGGCCGACGAGGCCACCGCTGCGCTCGTCGAACCCAAGGGCGACACGCTGATCGGGCGGACCGTGACGATCAACCGCCCGCGCGCCGAGCTCTATGCCTATTGGCGCGACTTCGCGAAGCTGCCGAGCTTCATGGACAATGTCGTGCGGGTCGATGTCGTCGATGACGCCCGCTCGCACTGGGTGGTCAAGGCGCCTGGCGGAAAGACCGTCGAGTGGGACGCGGTGATCACCGAGGAGCGCGAGGGCGAGACGATCGCCTGGGCGTCCACGGAGGGCGCCGACGTGCCGAACAGCGGGCGGATCGACTTCCGCGACGCGCCGGGCGGGCGCGGCACGGTCGTCACCGCGACGATCGTCTATGATCCGCCCGCGGGCGTGGTCGGCAAGCTGATCGCCAAGATGTTTCAGCGCGAGCCCGCGATCCAGGCGCGGCGCGACCTGCGCCGCTTCAAGCAGCTGATGGAAACCGGCGAGATCGCCACCGCCGCGCGCACCCGCGCCGCGCGCGAAGAAGAGAAGGACTGAGCCGATGCGCGCACTGACATGGCACGGCAAGCATGACGTCCGCATGGAGACGGTCGACGATCCCGAGATCGTCAACCCGCGTGATGCGATCATCAAGATCACGTCGACCGCGATCTGCGGGTCGGACCTCCACCTTTACGATCATTATATCCCGACGATGCAGAAGGGCGACATCCTGGGCCACGAATTCATGGGCGAGGTGGTCGAGACCGGGCCAAAATCGACCTTGCAGAAGGGGCAGCGCGTCGTCGTCCCGTTCACCATCTCGTGCGGCAGCTGCTATCATTGCGGCAAGCATCAATATTCGGCCTGCGACAACGGCAACCCCGTCGATAACCAGGACATCGCGATGGAGCTGTACGGCCAGCCGATGGCGGGGCTGTTCGGCTACAGCCACATGACTGGCGGCTATGCCGGCGGCCAGGCCGAATATGTCCGCGTGCCCTTTTCAGACGTCGGCCCGATCGTCATCCCTGACGGGGTCGAGGACGACAAGGTGCTGTTCCTGTCGGACATATTGCCGACCGGATGGATGGCGGCGGAGAATGCCGAGATCGAGCCGGGCGACACCGTTGCGGTGTGGGGTTGCGGCCCGGTCGGGTTGTTCGCGGTCCAGTCGGCCTTCCTGATGGGCGCGGAGCGGGTGATCGCGATCGACCATTCCCCCCGGCGGCTGGAACTCGCGAAGCGCTTCGGCGCGGAGACGATCAACTTCGAGGAGAGCAAGACCTATGAGGCGCTGATGGAGATGACCGGGGGCATCGGCCCCGACGCGGTGATCGACGCGGTTGGCCTGGAGGCGCACGGTTTCTTCTTCGACAATGTCATCGACCAGATCAAGGCGTCGACCTTCCTCGGCACCGACCGCATCCATTCGATCCGCCAGGCGATCGTCGCGTGCCGCAAGGGCGGACGAGTGTCGATGCCCGCAGTCTATGGTGGCATCGTCGACAAATTCCCGCTTGGTGCGCTGATGGAGAAGGGGCTGACGCTCAAGACCGGCCAGACCCATGTCCAGCATTATATGCCCGGGCTGCTCAATGCGATCATGGAGGGCAAGGTGGATACCACCTTCCTGATCAGCCACCGCTTGCCGCTCGAACGGGCGCCCGACGGCTATCGCATGTTCCACGACGAACAGAATGACGTGACCAAGATCGTGCTGAAACCCGGCATGACCGTGGCGCAGTAAGGAGAGACCAATGGCCGAAAAATTCGCGATCGTGACCGGGGCGTCGACCGGTATCGGCTTCGAACTGGCAAGCATTGCCGCCGAGCAGGGTTATGACCTGCTGGTCGTCGCCGATGAGCCGCTGATCGACGCAGCGGCCCGCGACTTTCGCAAACATGGCGTCGATGTGCAGTCGGTCGAGGCTGACCTGGCGACGATCGAGGGCGTCGACCGCCTGCTCGAAGCGGCGGGCGGACGGACGATCGATGTGCTATGCGCGAATGCCGGGCGCGGGCTGGGCCGCGGGTTCCTCGAGCAGGATCTGGACGACTGGCGCCGCGTCGTCGACACCAATATCACCGGCACGGTCTATCTGCTGCAGAAGGTGCTCCGCGATATGGCCGCGCGGGGCGAAGGGCGCGTGCTGGTGACCGGTTCGATCGCGGGCTACATGCCTGGCAGCTTCAACGCGGTGTACAATGCCACAAAGGCGTTCATCGACAACTTCACCGATGCGATCCGCAACGAGCTGAAGGAGGTCGAGGGCGTGACGATCACGACGCTGATGCCGGGCCCGACCGAGACCGAGTTCTTCGACCGCGCCGACCTGCTCGACACCAAGGTGGGACAGCAGGAGAAGGACGACGCCGGCAAGGTGGCGCGTGACGGTTGGGCGGCGATGATGAAGGGCGAACGCCACATCGTGTCGGGCTGGAAGAACAAGGTCCAGCAGACGGTCGCCAACGTCACGCCCAATTCGACGCTCGCCGAAATGCACCGCAGCCTGGCCGAGCCCGGCAGCGATCAGTGACATGGGAGCCTCTGCCCCGCTGCGGCGTTTCAGGGCAAGGCAGGGAGAGGATGCGATGGACAAGAATGATATCGGCCGCGCGATCGGCGTGGCGAGTCTGGCGTTCGGGATCACCGACATGCTGTTCGGCCGCCGGTTCGGCCAAGGCATCGGCGCGGGTTCGGAGATGGGCGGGCGGCTGTTCCAGATCGTCGGCGCGCGCGAAGTCGCGACGGGGATCGCCGGGCTGATGGCGCCAGCCAGTGCGGCGCCAGTGCAATGGCGGCTGGCGGGCGATATGTTCGACCTCGCTGCGCTCGGCTATATCGCCGCGCCGGCCAATCCGAAGCGCAAGATGGCCTTCCTCGCGCTGGGCATCGTCGCGGCTGTCGCGGCAGCCGACCTGCTGGCCGCGCGCGCGCTGAAGGGCTCGAACCGCGGGCGTTCGACCAAG
Source organism: Sphingomonas sp. Root710 (assembly GCF_001429065.1). Classification (GTDB taxonomy): domain Bacteria; phylum Pseudomonadota; class Alphaproteobacteria; order Sphingomonadales; family Sphingomonadaceae; genus Rhizorhabdus. The sequence goes on along the minus strand of NZ_LMIB01000015.1, from coordinate 356,837 downwards.
GCCTGACAAAATAATCGATCGCCGATGGAATAGGACGGCGGCCACGGCGTAGATGCCGCATGGACCGCTGGACCACCGCCGACATCGAGGAGCAGCTGCCGCGTCTGCGCGGCTATGCGCGCGCGCTGACCCGTGACATCGCGGCGGCGGACGATCTGGTGCAGGAGGCACTGCTGCGCGCCTATGAGCGGGCGGCGACCTATCGGCCGGGCAATTCGCTGCGGTCCTGGCTGTTGTCGATCGTTCACAACCTCTTCATCGACCAGAAGCGCCGTGCGGCGAGTGAGCTGAAGCGCAACGCGCGGCTGATCGACGGAACCCGGCCGGCGATCGCCGAAGGCGAACAGGAGCAGGTGGTGTACCTCGCCGAAGTCTCGGCGCGCTTCGCGGCGCTGCCCGAGGAGCATCGCGCGGTGCTCAGCCTGATCGGCGTCCAGGGACTGAGCTATCAGGAAGCCGCCGCGGCGCTGAGCGTGCCGGTCGGCACCGTCATGTCGCGGCTTCACCGCGCCCGCGCCGCGCTGCGCGAACCTGAAGCGGCCAGCGAACCGGGTCGGCTCCATATCGTCGGAGGCAGAGATGTCAGCTGAAACGATCACCGAGGCCGAAATACACGCTTATCTCGACGGCGAGCTCGAACTCAGCCGGCGCTACGCGGTCGAGGATCATCTCGCCCAGCATCCGGCCGACGCGGCGCGCTTCATGGCCGACCTGCGGCTGCGCACCGCGCTGCGCATGCTCGCCGCCGAGGCAGGCGAGATTCCGCCCGCGATGAGTGCCGCCGCGGCCCGGCTGGCGGCGCGGCTCAACGAAGCGCCGCTGCACCGCCTCCGCCAGTTCTTCGGCGGATCGGGGGCGCGCGGGCTCGCCGCCGCGGCGATGCTGGTCCTGATCCTGATCCCGGCGCGCAACGTGCTGGCCAGTCCGCCCGAATTCGTCGGCGACGCGGTCGACGCCTATCGCACCGGCCTGCTGCGGGCGCATATGGCGTCGCAGATCGAAAGCCCGCTTTTCGATGCCAAGGAAGTGCAGCGCACGACCCATATCCGCCTGCCGAAGCTGCCGCCGCGCTGGGTGGTCACCGACGCGCAGATATTCCCGTCGGAGGAGGGCCCTGCGCTGCAACTGATGGTCAGCACGCCGTCGGCGGAGAAATTGTCGATCTTCGCGGTGCGGGCGGACACCGACTCCCCCGAGCAGCCGACCACGGTGCGGCATGAGGGGACATCGGTTGCCTATTGGAGCGAAGGCGACATGTCCTATGCGCTCACGGGCAACGGCACGCCCGAAAAGGTCGATTCGGTGGCCGACGACATCGCCGCGGACCCGAGCTGACGGATTAGGCGACGCGCATGACCGTACAGTTCAGCGCGGGTGATCCCGCACCGTGGTTCCGCGCCGCCTCGCTCGACGGGCGGCCCGATTTCGCATTCGATACTGCCGCCGGCCGCCATATCCTGCTGCTGTTCGCGGGGAGCGCCGGATCCGAAGCGGGGCAGGCCGCGCTGCGCATGATAGCCGCGCGACGCGCGCTGTTCGATGATCGTCACGCCTGTTTCTTCGGAGTGACGTGCGATCCCGACGACGCCGCCGCCGGGCGCATCGCCAAGTTGATGCCCGGCGTTCGCTGGTTCCTCGATTATGACGCCCGCGTGTCGCGCGGTTATGGCGCGGTGGGCGCGGACGGGCGCTACCGTCCGTTCTGGCTGTTGCTCGACCCCGCGCTGCGCGTGATCGATCGCGCTGGCATCGCCGAGGGGGTACGGCTGTTCGACCGGCTGGCCGCGCTCGCCGGCGAACCCGAGGACATGAGCATCGCGCCCGTGCTGGTCGTGCCCCGGATCTTCGACCCGGCCTTATGCCGCCGGCTGATCGATCTTTATGACGCCCATGGCGGCAAGCCGTCAGGATTCATGCGTGAAGAGGAGGGCAAGACGGTCGGCACGCTCGACAGCAGCTTCAAGCGGCGATCCGACTTCCATCTCGACGACGAGCCCGAATTGCGCGCACTGATCAACGCGCGGCTGCTGCGAACCCTGGTTCCGCAGATCCAGCGCGCTTTCCATTTTCGTGTCAGCAGGGTCGAGCGCTACGTCGTCGCCTGCTATGACGGCGACGGCAAAGGCGGCTTTTTCCGCGCCCATCGCGACAACAGCACCACCGGCACCGCTCACCGACGCTTCGCCTGCACGATCAACCTCAACGCCGAGGACTATGAGGGCGGCGAACTGCGCTTTCCCGAATATGGCAACCGGCTGTACCGCGCGCCGACCGGGGGCGCGGTGATCTTCTCCTGTTCGCTGCTGCACGAGGCGATGCCGGTGACGCGCGGACGGCGCTATGCCTATCTGCCCTTCTTCTATGACGAGGCGGCGGCACAGGTCCGCGAAGCCAATGCCAAAAGCGGCAAGGTTTCGGAGAAACTGGCGAACTACCGCGCATAGCCCCACTCAGCCGGGTTTCGAATCCGGCCTCAGCCTGCCGGGCAGACGGCTCCGCTTTTCGCCCAGGCTTCGAACAATGCGCCGAACTGCGCCTGGGTACCAGGCGCGGGGGTGCGCTTGCCGCCCGGGTTCCAGCCCCAGCCGACCAGTTCGTCCTCGGCCATATGGTGGATCAGCTCGGGCATCGACCTGCCGCCGTTGCGGCTCTTGTCCTTGATCTGCACGCAGATCTCGCCGAGCGTCTTGCCCTGCCACGCCATCTCGGCGGGGGCGAGCTGCCATTTCGGGTTGCCAGGCACGCCCGCGGGATCGAAATTGCGGTCGTGATGGCAGGTCTGGCAGCGCAGGCCGGGCGCGCCCATGCCGCTATCGCCGCGAACCACCCACGGCATGTGCGGGCGCATCGTGTCGGTCTGGGTCGGCCGGTCGGTGCGCGGGTGGCAGTTGAGGCAGCGCGGATGCTGGAGCACCTTGCCGACCTCCTGGAATAGGGCGAGCGAGCGCGCCTTGCGGTCCTTGATTGCGGCGAAGTCGGACAGCGGCTTCAGGCTGGCCGCCATCGGCGGCGCGGCGACGTCCTTGCCGGCGGCGATCGCGGCGCCGGCGGCTGCGGCGAGCAGCAGCGCGGCTGCGGCGGTGAGGCGAAGCGCGCTCATGCGGTCCGCACCATCGGCAGGCGGCTGGGCCGGGCGTGGCCCAGCGCGGCCATGGCGTTGGCGACCGCGGGCGCGAGCGGCGGAACCCCCGGCTCGCCGATGCCGGTCGGCGCTTCGGCCGACCTGACGATCACCACTTCGATGTCCGGCATCTCATTGATCCTCAGCGAACGATAGTCGTTGAAATTGGAGACGGCGGGCAAGCCGTCCTTCAGCGGCACCTCGGCATAGAGGGCATGGCCGAGCGCATAGCCGACGCCGCCTTCGACCTGGGCGCGGATGATGTCGGGATTGACCGCGACGCCGACATCGACCGCGGCCCAGACCTTGTGCACCCGGGGTTCGCCATTATCGCCGACCGACACTTCGGCGATCTGCGCGACGAAGCTGTTGAAGCTCTCCACGACCGCGACACCGCGCGCGCGTCCATCGGCGGGCTGCGGCCCTTTCCACTGCGCGAGTTCGGCCACCGCCTTGAGCACGCCGGCCGCCCTCGGGCTGCCGCCCATCATCGCGAGGCGTCCGGCAACCGGATCCTGTCCGGCCGCGGCGAGGAGCTGGTCGACGAAACATTCGACCGCATAGCCGGTGTGGGTATGGCCGACCGATCGCCACCACAGGGTGCTGACCGGGGAATCGGCGATGTGGACGTCGCAACGGAAGTCGGCCAGATCATAAGGCGTGCGGGACGCGCCCTCGCTCATGATCGGATCGACCCCGTTCTTCATGACCGCAGCCTCGAAGGGCGATCCTTTCATGAAGGACTGCCCCACCAGCGTATTGTGCCAGGCGACGATCTTGCCGTCCTTCACCGCGCCGCGGAGGCGGTGGACGAACATCGGCCGATAATGGCCGCCATGGATATCGTCCTCGCGGGTCCAGACCAGCTTGACCGGCGTACCGACGGGCATCGCCTTGGCGACCTCGGCGAGTTCGACCGCCAGATGCGCATTCGGGGTAGCCCGACGGCCGAAGCTGCCGCCCGCGAGCATGGTCTCGATCTCCACCTTGTCGGGCTTGATCCCGAACACGCCGGCGATCGCGCCCTGGTCGATCGTCTGTGCCTGCGAGCCGAACCGGGCCCGCGCGGTGGCGCCGTCCCAGACCATGAAGCCGTCGAGCGGTTCCATCGGCGCATGGGCGAGATAGGGGAAGGCGAACGCAACCTCGATTACCTCGGCGCCCGGGGTGGCCAGCGCGGCATCGACATCGCCATTTGCCTTGTGGACCAGCCCCGGCGTGCGGGACTTTTCGAGATATTCGGCGATCATGGCGTCGGAACTGCGCATCTCCGCCTGGCCGTCATCCCAGGCGAGGGCGAGCGCCTTGCGGCCCTTCAATGCCGGCCACATGCCCGTCGCGTAGACGGCGACACCGCTGCTGACCTGCTTGACCGCTACGACGCCCCTCACCTTGAGCGCCTCGGTGGCGTCGAAGCGCACCAGCTTGCCGCCGAACCGCGGGCTGCGCGCGACGACAACGGTGAGCATGTCCGGTGCGGCGATGTCGATGGTGAACTTGGCGCGGCCGGTCGCCTTGTCGGCGCTGTCGACCTTGGGCGTGCCGCTTGGCTTGCCGATCAGCCTGAACGCCGAAGGGTCCTTGAGCCTCACCTGCCTGGGCACCGGCAGCTTGGCGGCAGCGGCGGCAAACTGCCCGAAACGGGCGGATTTTCCGCTTGCCTTATGGCTTATCACACCCTGTTCGACGCCGATGCCGGCGGGGCTGACCTTCCATTCGGCGGCGGCGGCCTGAACCAGCATCGCGCGCGCCATCGCGCCCGCGCGGCGCATCTGGTCGTAGCAATTGGCGATCGCCGACGACCCCCCGGTGAGCTGCGCGCCAAGCAGGGTGTTCGCATAGATCGCGACGTTGGCGGGCGAACTGACGGCACGCATCTGCGCCCAGTCGGCGTCCAGCTCCTCGGCGGCGATCGTGGCTAGGCCGGTATACGGCCCTTGGCCGAACTCGATATGCTTGCTGATGATCGTCACGCTATCGTCCGCGCCGATGCGGATGAAGGCGTTGGGATGGATCGGCGGCGGTCCCTTGGCCGGCTCGGCTGCGCGTGCGTGTCCAAGCGGCAGGCACATGCCTATGGTGAAGGCACCGGCGGCTTTCAGCGCGTCGCGGCGGGAAAAGCGGGTGTCGTGTGCGCCCATCGTCAAGCCTCCAGCGCCTTGGCCGCGTCCTTGATCGCGGCGCGGATACGGACATAGGTGGCGCAGCGGCAGATGTTGCCGTTCATCGCCAGATCGATGTCATGATCGCTGGGCTTCGGATTCTCGCGCAGTAGCGCCACCGCGCTCATCACCTGGCCCGATTGGCAATAGCCGCATTGCGGCACGTCCCGCGCGACCCAGGCGGCCTGCACTGCCTTGGCCTCGGGCCCATCGACCGCCTCGATCGTGGTGACTTCGCCGCTGACCGCCGACACCGGGATCGAGCAGGAGCGCATCGGCTGCCCATCGACATGGACGGTGCAGGCGCCGCACATCGCGACACCGCAGCCGAATTTTGTGCCGGTGAGGCCGAGGTCGTCGCGGATAACCCAGAGCAGCGGGGTGTCGTCGTCTACATCGATGCTGCGCTCGGCACCGTTGACTTTGAGCGTGAAGGCCATGGCGGGGGATCTCATGTTACTGTTGGTAACATCCTATCGGCCGATTTCGCGCTTGTCACCGGTCTGCTTCGCCGGCCGGCCGGCCCAGTCTTGCGCATTCGGCTCGGCGCTTTCGAAAATCGCCTATTCGGCTCCGGCAGGGCCGCATGGTTCGCGCAGCGCGCATCCCGGTGGATGGAACCGTCGCGCCGGGCTATCGTCTAGCTTGTGATGAGTCATTGGATCGAGGCTTCACCACAGGGAATCTATGTCCGTCCGGCGGACGCGTGGATCGATCCGTCGATCCCGGTCGATCGCGCGCTGATCACCCATGGCCATGCCGATCATGCCCGCGGCGGCCATGGCATGAGCTGGGCGACGCCCGAGACTTTGGCGATCATGGCGCTGCGTTACGGCACCAGTGCGGGGACGCCGGTGGGCTATGGCGAAAGCATCCGGCTGGGCGGGGTCGACATCAGCTATGTGCCTGCGGGGCATGTGCTGGGGTCGGCGCAGATATTGCTCGAACATGCCGGCGAGCGTGTGGTGGTGACCGGCGATTACAAACGGCGCGACGACCCGACCTGCGCGCCGTTCGAAATAACCCCCTGCGACATCTTCATCACCGAAGCGACCTTCGGCCTGCCCGTGTTCCGTCACCCCGAGATCGGACAGGAGATGGACCGGTTGCTCGGCGCGCTGCACGCCGCGCCCGAGCGCTGCGTGCTGGTCGGGGCCTATGCGCTGGGCAAGGCGCAGCGGGTAATCGCCGAGCTGCGCGCGCATGGCCACGGCGACCCGATCTACATCCACGGGGCGATGGAGCGCATGTGCGATCTCTATCGCGACTTCGGGGTCGATCTGGGCGAGCTTCGCCCGGCGACGGCGGCGAATGCCGCCGAGATGCGCGGCAAGATCGTCGTGTCGCCGCCCTCCGCACTCAACGACCGCTGGTCGCGGCGGCTGCCCGATCCGATCACCGCGATGGCGTCGGGGTGGATGCGGGTGCGCCAGCGCGCCCGGCAGAAGAATGTCGAACTGCCGCTGGTGATTTCCGACCATGCCGACTGGGACGAGCTGACCGCGACGATCCGCGAGGTCGCGCCGTCCGAAATCTGGGTGACGCATGGCCGCGAGGAGGCGCTGGTCCACTGGTGCGGGATGCATCAGATGCGGGCGCGGGCGCTGGCGCTGGTGGGCTATGAAGATGAGGACGAGGGGTGAGGGCGCGGAAAAATAACATCACCGCTCATCCTGAGGAGGGGACTGAGCGAAGGCGAAGGCGCCGTCTCGAAGGATCCTTCGAGACGCCACTTCGTCAGGCTCAGTGGCTCCTCAGGATGAGCGGTTTGGGGATAGGTTGGAGCGGCGCGTTCTGATGCACGCCTTTTCCCAACTGCTAGACGGACTCGTTTACACCCGCTCGCGCAACGCCAAGCTGGCGCTGATCGCCGACTATATGCGCGAGGCGCCTGATCCAGATCGCGGCTGGGCGCTGGCGGCGCTGACCGGCGACCTGAGCCTGCCCGCGGTGAAGAGCGCGGCGATCCATGCGATCGTCGACGAGCGGGTCGATCCGATGCTGTTCCGGATGAGCCGCGACTATGTCGGCGATCTTGCCGAGACCGTAGCACTGATCTGGCCTAAACGGATCGACCAGCCCGCCGAGATCGACGACGGATCGCTGAGCCTGTCGGCGGTCGTCGAGCGGCTGGCGAAGCTCGGCCGCGCCGATGCGCCTGCCGCGCTGGGCGAGATGCTCGATCATCTCGACGCGAGCGGGCGGTTCGCGCTGCTCAAGCTGGCGACCGGCGGGTTGCGGGTCGGCATCTCGGCGCGGCTCGCCAAGACCGGCGTCGCACAGGCGTTCGGGCTGGACGTCGATGCGGTCGAAGAGGTCTGGCACGCGCTGAAGCCGCCTTATGCCGAACTGTTCGCCTGGGGGCAGGGCGGCGAGAGGCCCGATCCGCGTGGCACGCCCTTCTTCCGGCCGTTCATGCTCGCGCATCCGCTCGAGGACGGGACGGTCGACCTTGCCGACTATGCCGCCGAGTGGAAATGGGACGGCATCCGCGTCCAGATCGTCGGCGTGGGCAGTGAGGTTCGGCTCTACAGCCGGGCGGGCGACGACATCACCGCGACCTTTCCCGACATCGCCCGCGCGGCCGAAGGGATCGACGCGGTGCTCGATGGCGAGATGCTGGTGCGCGGCGAGGCACAGGGCGCGGCCGAGCATGGCGGGTCGGCGGCGTCGTTCAACGCGCTGCAGCAGCGGCTGGGGCGCAAGAATGTCTCGGCGAAGATGCTGAGCGACTATCCCGCCTTCGTCCGGCTCTACGACCTGTTGATCGACGGTGGCGACGACCTGCGCGAATTGCCCTGGACCGCTCGGCGCGAACGGCTCGAAACCTTTGCCGCGCGGCTCGATCCGGACCGCTTCGACATATCGGCGGTGATCGCGGCACGCGACTTCGACGAGCTGGCCGAGACCCGCGCCGGCGCACGCGACGCGGCGATCGAGGGGGTGATGCTCAAGCGCCGCGACAGCCCCTATGTCGCGGGCCGGCGCGCCGGCCTGTGGTATAAATGGAAGCGCGACCCGCTGACGATCGACTGCGTGATGATGTATGCGCAGCGCGGGCATGGGAAGCGATCGAGCTTCTATTCGGATTATACCTTTGGCTGCTGGTCGGACGATCCCGCGCAGGGCGGTGAGCTGCTGCCCGTCGCCAAGGCCTATTCGGGGTTCACCGACGAGGAGCTGAAGTGGCTCGACAGCTTCGTGCGCAACAACACGCTGAACCGGTTCGGGCCGGTGCGAGAGGTCGAGAAGACGCTGGTTGTCGAACTCGCCTTCGACAGCGTCCATGACAGCAAGCGGCACAAATCGGGGATCGCGACGCGCTTTCCCCGGATCGCCCGGATCCGCCGCGACAAGCCGCCAGAGGAAGCCGACACGATTGCCAATCTGCGCAAGCTGATCACCTGATGCGTCCCGCGCGCGGAATCGGAATTCGAATGCGATTTCAAGAGGAAATCACATCGAAAATGGCGGAATAGCGCGCTTTTCTGTTGCAGTAATGTGACAGGTCCGAACCGATATGCTGACCCTGGCGCATCGTTGTTGCCAGCCGCCGCCGGTCCGCCTAGGGGCCGCCCCGCTGTATCGTAACTACAGCAGATTCAAGGGGATTTTATGAAGAAGTATGTTCTGGCGGCTGTTCTCGCGGCTGGTTTTGCCGCACCCGCCATGGCGCAGGACAACGCCGCGTTCACCGGTTTCCACGTGGAAGCGATCGTCGGCTATGACAATGTCAACGTGTCCGGCGCGAAAAACCCCGATGGCCTTCTCTACGGCATCGGCGCGGGCTACGATATGGCTGTCGGCGGCGTAGTCCTCGGCATCGAAGCCGATGCGACCGACTCGACCGCGAAGCTCAAGCTGGTCGGTCCCGACGTCGAAACCGATCGCGACCTGTACATCGGCGGCCGTCTTGGCACCGTCGTCGGCTCGGGCCTGCTCTATGTGAAGGCGGGCTACACCAATGCGCGTCTCGAAGTGAACGGCTTCGGCGGCAGCAACGGCGACGGCGTCCGCGCCGGCCTCGGCTATGAATATGTCCTTTCCGGCAAGACCTTCGTCAAGGTCGAGTATCGCTACTCGAACTATGAAGCCGGCCTGAGCCGCAACCAGGGCGTCGCCGCATTTGGCATCCGCTTCTGATCATGCGCGGGGCCTGGCGATCCGCCGGGCCCGTTCGTGGAGGGTGGGACAAGCGCTCATCCGCATAGCAGAAACCCTCCTTGGGCCGGTCCCGGGGAGGGTTTTCTTTGGGTGGCCCCTCAGTCGAGATAGGCGAATTCGACGTTGCCCCAGCGCCGCCCGCGAACGTACAGGGGCAGGCTGACGCTTTTCACCGGGCGATAGCGGCCGCCGCCGAGATCCTGGCGGTAGGTTTCGAGGACGAAGGGCGCGTCGCTCTTCAGGTTTGCCGCGGTCTGCGGGTCCATGAAGAAGCGGCGGTTGCGGCAATGCTCGGCATTCCACAGCGGATCGGGCCCCTGCGGGTGCGAGCGGCTGCTGATATGGGTCGGCAGGAAGCCGTTGGCGTCGATGATCGCGGCGGCCAGAACGCGCTGGTCGGCGGCGACCGCGTGGTCGAGCAGCGGCCGGACATGGGCATCGGCGAAAGCGACCAGGCGGTTGCTGAACTGTTCGGGGTTGCTGCCGGGGATCGGCGCATAGGCGGTATCGAACAGGGCGTCGGCGGTCAGCGACCCGTCGTCGAGCGCGCTTTCGATGCCGCGCCGGATATCGAACATCAGGCGGCGTGCGCTGTCGATGAAGGGCGTGTCGGCAGTCGGTACGCCCGTGCTCGACACCAGGTTGAGCAGCTCGTTCGACATGTGTTCGAGATGGTTGAGCCGGTCGCTGGCTTCGCCGAGCGCCGCACTGTTCGCCTGCGCATCGCCGCTGAGGCCGGTCAGGCCCATTTGGAAATCATGGACGGTGCGGCGGATCGCGAGCGATCCCTCGGCGATGTTGCCGCTGCGGCTATCGAGCGCGTCGACAAAGTTCAGGGTCTCGCCGAGCACCAGCGCGAGTTCAGCGGTGCGCGCGCGGGCTTCGCCGCCGCTGGCGACCCCGGCGTCGATCTCGTCGCCGATGCCCTTCGCTTCCTGGCTGAGCCGGTCGATCGTCCGGGCGATATGTTCGGTGGCGTTGCGGCTGTCCGATGCGAGTTTCTTGACCTCGCCCGCGACCACCGCGAAGCCGCGCCCGGCCTCGCCCGCGCGGGCGGCCTCGAGCGTCGCGTTGAGCGCAAGGAGATTGGTCTGGCGGCCGATGCGGTCGATCGTCAGGGCGACACCCTGTACCTCGCGCAGGGCCTCCTCCAGTTTATCCATCCGCGCGCCGAGACGCAGCACCAGATCGGTGAGCCCGGCGAAGCTTTCGATCGCGCCGTCGACGACCGGCTTCGAGCGTTCGAGATGATGGCGGGCCTGGCTGGCATATTCGCGGGCTTCGGCGGCAGCGTCGGTGACCTGTTCCTGCTCGCCGAGCAGGTCGGTCGCGGCCTGGCGGAGCTGGCCGAGCAGATCGGCCTGGGCGACGATCTTGTCGCCGACGCCGACGACATTGCCGCCGACGTCGCTGCACTCGATCGCGAAACGGCCGCAGCGCCGGGCGATCTCGGCGATCGCCTCATGCAGCTTTGCGCTCTCCGTCGTGACCGGGCTCTGGTCCATTAGACGGCGGTATAGAGCGGCTTGGTAAACAGTTTCTTGCAACGGGGAACGAAGCGCGCGCTAAAGGTTTGAATCAGCCTGTCATTCCGCAGGAGGAATCATCATGGCCGCGCGTGCCTATTGGCAGGGGCAGATCCGCCTCGCGCTCGTGTCGATCCCGGTCGAGATCTACAATGCGACCAGCAGCAGCGCCACGGTCGCCTTTCACCAGATCCACGAACCGTCGGGCAAGCGGATCAAATATGAGAAGGTCGTGCCCGGCGTCGGGCCGGTCGACACCGACGACATCGTCAAAGGCTATGAGGTGTCGAAGGGCAATTACGTCCTGCTCGAACAGGACGAGATCGACGCGGTCAAGCTGGAGAGCAAGCGGACGCTGGAGCTGATCCAGTTCGTCGATGCCGACGCGATCGACGTGCTCTATTTCGAGAAGCCCTATTATGTCGTTCCCGCCGACGAGCTGGCCGAGGAGGCGTTCATCGTGCTGCGCGAGGCGCTGCGCCGGACGAAGAAGGTCGGGCTCGGCCAGCTGGCGATGCGCGGGCGCGAATATGTGGTGAGCCTGAAGCCCTGCGGGCGCGGCATGGTGCTGGAGACGCTGCGCTACGCTGACGAGGTGCGCAAGGCGCAGAGCTATTTCCGCGACATTCCCGACAGTAAGCCCGACGCCGACTTGCTCGACCTGGCCGAGACGCTGATCGAGAAGAAGAGCGCGAAGTTCGATGCGAGCGAATTCCACGACCGCTATGTCGATGCCCTGAAAGGGCTGATCGAGAAAAAGAAGAAGGCGAAGGGCGGCAAGAAGATATTGGAGGATGTCGAGGAGCCCGGCGCGCCGCGCAAGGGCAATGTCATCGACCTGATGGCGGCGCTGAAGAAGTCGGTCGACAGTGGTGGCGGCGCGGCGGCCAAGGCGGGGGCGGCGAAGAAGCCCGCCGCGAAGAAGCCCGCGGTGGAAAAGGCTCCCGCGCGGAAGCGGGCCTGAGGCATGGTCGGGTTCGAACCCCTCATCCTTACCGTCACCCCGGGCTTGACCCGGGGTCCCGCTTCTTCAATCCACCCGCAAAGAAAAGCGGGACCCCGGGTCAAGCCCGGGGTGACGGTATTTCGCTGATGGCCGGGCTCGACGACTATAACCGGAAGCGCGATTTCAAGAAGACTCGCGAGCCTGCGGGCCGGCTGGAGAAGCGGGGGCAGCACCGATTCATCGTTCAGAAGCATGACGCGACGCGGCTGCATTACGACTTCCGGCTGGAGATGGACGGTGTCCTGAAAAGCTGGGCGGTGACGCGCGGACCGAGCCCTAACCCCGAGGACAAGCGGCTGGCGGTGCGGACCGAAGATCATCCGGTGTCCTATGCGAGCTTCGAGGGGACGATCCCCGAGGGCGAATATGGCGGCGGCACGGTGATGCTCTGGGATCAGGGCACATGGGCGCCGATCGCTGGCAAGAGCGAAAAGGATCTGGAGAAAGGGCATCTGCACTTCACCCTCGATGGCGAGCGGATGAAGGGCGAATGGTTGTTGGTGCGCATCAAGGGCAGGCCCGGCGAGAAGCGCGAGAACTGGCTGCTCCGCAAGATCGACGACGATGCGGCGGGCGGCAGCGACGATCTGGTCGCACGCGAACTGACCAGCGTGAAGACCGGCCGGACCATGGCCGAGATCGCTGCCGACAAGAAGGGCGAGGCGAGCCTGAAAGGCAAGCGCGGCAAGGCGTTCGACGCGATCATGGCCGAAACCGAGAAGCATGTCCGGACCAGGGCCAAGCCGCGCGTCAGTCGGGCGGCGAAGGCGGCGGGCAATCCGCCTGCCTTTCGCAAGCCGCAGCTGGCGACGCTGGTCGATCATGTCCCGGCAGGCAATGGTTGGATTCATGAGATCAAATTCGACGGCTATCGCGCGCTGATCGGGGTGGCCGGGGACAAGGTGAAGATCCACACCCGTAGCGGGCTTGACTGGACCGAGAAGTTCGCCCCGATCGCCGAGGCGATCGCAGCGCTCGAGCTGCCGCCCTGCCTGATCGACGGCGAGATCGTCAGCCCCGACGACAAGGGCAATCCAAGTTTCTCTGCCTTGCAGAGGGCGATCAAGGGCGAAGGTGGGGGATTCGAACTGTTCGCCTTCGACCTGCTGTCGCTGAATGGCGAGGACCTGACCAAGCTCGGCAATGTCGAGCGCAAGGCAAAGCTCGCCGCGCTACTGCCCGACAGCGATCCGGTGATCCATTATGCCGACCATGTCGTCGGCGCGGGCGAGAAGCTGTTCGAGGCGATGTGCAAGGCCGGGCAGGAGGGGATCATCGCCAAGAAGGCCGACGCCCCCTATCGCGGCGATCGCACGACCAGCTGGGTGAAGGTGAAATGCACCCGGCGGCAGGAATTCGTCATCATCGGCTGGTCCAGCAGCGACAAGAGCAGCCGCCGCTTCCGCGCGCTGTTGCTTGCCCAGCACAAGGACGGCAGGCTGATCTATGCCGGCAAGGTCGGTACCGGCTTCAATCAGGACAGCATGGAGATGCTGCGTGAGAAGTTCGCCGCCCTGGCGCAAGAGAGCGCTGCTGCCGATGTGCCGCGCAGCGAGCGGCGCGGCGCACACTGGATCCGGCCCGAGCTGGTGGCGGAGATCGCTTTCGCCGAGTTCACCCATGACGATGTCCTGCGCCATGCCAGCTTCCTCGGCCTGCGGTCTGACAAGAAGGCCGCCGAGGTGAAACGCGAGGAGCCGACGCCGGTGAAGGAGATCGAACAGGCGGAGCCGGTGGTGACGATCAGCAACCGCGACCGAGTGATCTTCCCTGAGGCCAAGGCGACCAAGGGCGACCTCGCCGACTATTATCAGGCGATCGGGCCGCTGATCCTGCCGTGGCTGGCCCGCCGCCCGGTCAGCCTCGTCCGCTGTCCGCAGGGTCGCGGCAAGCAGTGCTTCTTCCAGAAGCATGACTCAGGCAGTTTCGGCGACACCGTCCACCATGTACCGGTGCGCGAGAAGGACGGCGACGTGGAGGATTATCTCTATGTCGAGGACATCGCGGGGATATTGAGCTGCGTGCAGATGGGCACGATCGAGTTCCATGTCTGGGGATCGCGGGTCGAGGACATCGAGAAGGCCGAGCGGCTGATCTTCGACCTCGATCCCGATGTCGGGCTCGACTTTGACGATGTGAAGAGGGCCGCGAAGGACATCAGGACGATGCTGGCCGACATCGGGCTGGTCAGCTTCCCGATGCTGTCGGGCGGCAAGGGCATCCATGTGATCGTGCCGTTGACCCCGGAGGCCGAATGGCCGCAGGTCAAGGATTTCTGCCACCGCTTCGCCGAGGCGCTGGCCCAGGCCGAGCCCGATCGCTTCGTCGCGAACATGGCGAAGGCCAAGCGGGTGGGCCGCATCTTCGTCGACTATCTGCGCAACCAGCGCGGCGCGACTGCAGTCGTCCCCTATGGCGTACGGGCGCGCGAGAATGCGCCGGTCGCGGCGCCGGTAAGCTGGGACGAGCTCGACGGTTTCGACAAGGCGAGCGCGTTCACGATCCGGGACGTCAAGAAACTGCTGGCGCGCGCCTCGTCCAAGGCGTTGAAAGGATGGGGCGTCGCAGAGCAGCGTCTGCCGGACGTATGACCGAGAGGGGAGGCGCGGATGTTCGTCGCGGTATACTGGTGGCGGGTGCACCCCGGCAAGGAGGAGCAATTCATCAAGGCATGGTCGCGCGGCACTGACCTGATCCGGGCCAAATATGGCAGCTACGGATCGCGGCTGCACCGCGATGCCGACGGCCGCTTCGTCGGCTATGCCGAATGGCCCGACGAGGCGACCTGGCGCTACGCTTTTGATCACAAGATGACCTATGAGGAGCCGGAGACGCGCGCCGCGTTCGAGGATGCGGTTGCCGAGGTGCCGCCCGATGCCGACCCGATCTTCACGATGGAGGTGGTGAGCGACCGGCTCGTTACGCGGGCCGCGCCCGCAACGGACTGAACTGGCTCGCTTTCCTTTCGTTGAGCGGCGAAAGGAGAGTGTCATGACCGACCAGCAGCAGGCGATGATCCATGAGGATGGCCTTCCGGGTCACGAAAGCGAACTTGAGCCGAAGCCCGACTGGGCGCCGCGCTATCCGGGCTCGGGGCGGCTCGACGGCAAAGTTGCGCTGATCACCGGGGCCGATAGCGGCATCGGCCGCGCGGTGGCGGCGCTCTATGCCCGCGAGGGGGCCGACATCGCGATCCTCTACCTATGCGAGCATGACGACGCGCGGAAGACCGCCGAGATCGTCGGGCGCGAAGGCCGCAAGGCTATCACCATCGCAGGCGATGTCGGCGACAAGGATTTCTGCGAGCGGGCGGTCGCGGAGGCGGTCGAGAAGCTGGGGCGGCTCGACATCCTCGTCAACAATGCCGGCGAGCAGCATCCCGACCAGGATATCACCGACATCAGCGAGGCGCAGCTGCGCCGGACCTTCCAGACGAACATCTTCGGGATGTTCTTCCTGACCCAGGCGGCGCGTCCGCACCTAAAGCCCGGCGCGGCGATCATCAATTGCACGTCGGTGACCATGTACCAGGGCAGCAAGGAGTTGCTCGATTATTCGAGCACCAAGGGGGCGATCACTGCCTTCACCCGCTCGTTGTCGGAGAATCTGGTCGGCGAGGGCATCCGGGTCAATGCGGTGGCGCCGGGACCGATCTGGACCCCGCTCAACCCGAGCGGCGGCGCGAGCCCGGAAAAGCTGGAGCATTTCGGCGAAAGCACCCCGATGGGGCGGCCTGGCCAGCCCAACGAGGTAGCGCCGAGCTTCCTGTTCCTGGCCTGCGAGGACGCCAGCTACATGTCGGGGCAAGTGTTGCATCCCAATGGCGGTACGATCGTCAATGGGTGAGAGTAATATTGGCAGTAAAAAATGGGCGCCCCCGAAGGGACGCCCATTCTTTTCAGTAATGGCGGCCCGCTAAGGCCAGCCGATTACTTCTTGTCTTCGACCGCGTCAGCAGCGTTCTCAGCGGCGTCGGCAGCGTTCTCGAGGCTGCTTTCGACGGCTTCGTTCGAAGCGTGGTCAGCAGCGTTGTCGAGCGCGTCGGCCTGGTTCTCAAGCGCCGCAGCGGCATTGTCGGCGGCGTTCTCAGCCGGCGTCTGCTTGCTGCAAGCGGCGACCGACATCAGGCCGGCGGCAACCAAAACGAGTGCGAACTTCTTCATTCGAGCAGCTCCCATAGCATTATATCGGCCCGGCTCGAATGCCGTTCCTGAACGCTGACATAACGCGGGCATATGGGCCGTCAACGAAAAATCGACATGAATCGAAGGGTTAACGCTAACGCGAAGTCGCCGCGGGTAGCCCGGGATGTCACGAATCGGGGTCAAAAATCCGAGGGAAACCGGGGATCGTTGCGGAGGCGGCTCCGGCGTCCGCCGGTTCAGATCGCAACGGTTTCGGCGAGCGACAACCTGTCGAGAATATTGGCCGTTTCGTCGCGCACCGACAGCATCACCGCGCGCAGCCGGCATTCGGCCTCGGTCACGCAATGATCGCACGGCGCATAGGCGAGCCTTGCCGCGCAAGGCACCAGCGCGAGCGAGCCGCGGGTCGCGCGCACGATATCGCCATAGGTGATCTCACTCGGCGGGCGCGACAGCCAGTAGCCGCCCTCCTTGCCGCGCATCGTCTCGACGAAGCCGGCGCGCTTCATCTCAGACAGGATCACCGTCAGGAACTTGCCCGGGATATTCTGCTTGTCAGCGATTTCGGCGAGCTGGATCGGCCCCTCGCCATAATGGTCGCCCAGATGCAGGAGCGCGCGGATCGCATACCGGGTTCGTTGGGACAGCACGGAACGCCTTGTGGGACCAAGCGACGGGCGAGGCAAGCCCAACCATGTTAAAATGGTAGAGTTACGTGGACCCCCGATCCGCGCTTGCCACCGGAAGGGGCTTTGCCTATGGAGCGCCGGTCGGCGACGCCCAGCGGCGTCCCTGTGGCGATCGTAGCTCAATTGGTTAGAGCGCCGGTTTGTGGTACCGGAGGTTGCGGGTTCAATCCCCGTCGATCGCCCCATTTCCCTTTGCGGCTATAGCGGCATTTTTCGGGTGGCATTCGCCGTCGAATAATATTATTGCGCGTCCACGCAATCTAATTTCGCGAGGCTCGCATGACCGCTCCCTGGACCTATCCCGACTTCGACGACCATGAGGGCGTCCACCTGTTCCGCGACGCGGCGTCGGGGCTTACTGCGGTCATCGCGCTGCATTCGACCCATCTCGGGCCGGCCGCGGGCGGCACACGGTTCTGGCATTATGCCGATCCGGCCGACGCGATCACCGACGCGCTGCGTCTGTCGCGGGGCATGAGCTTCAAGAACGCGATGGCCGGCCTGCCGATGGGCGGCGGCAAGGCAGTGGTCCTCGCCGATTCGCTCCGCACCAAGACGCCCGAGATGCTGGCCGCCTTCGGCCGCGCGGTCGAGGCCCTCGGCGGGCGCTACATCACCGCCGAGGATGTCGGCATGTCCGACGCCGACATGGTCGCGATCTCGCGCGAGACGAAGCATGTCTCGGGCCTGCCGGTGGCGGCGGGCCATGCGGGCGGCGATCCCGGCCCGACCACCGCGAAGGGCGTCTATTTGGGCGTCCGCGCGGCTATTTCGCGCGGGCTGGGCAAGCAGGATGCGGCGGGCGTGCATGTCGCGATCCAGGGGGTCGGCAGCGTCGGCGGCGGGCTGGCCCGGCTGCTGGCCAAGGACGGCGCCAAGCTGACCTTGGCCGACGCCGATGCGAAGCGCGCCAAGGCGCTGGCCGACGAACTGGGTGCGACAGCGGTCGCGGCGGCCGACATCATGACGGTCGAGGCCGATGTCCTCAGCCCCTGTGCGCTTGGCGCGATCCTCGACGAGCGTTCGATTGCGGCGCTGCAGGTTCCGATCGTCGCGGGCGGGGCGAACAATCAGCTGGCGGCCCCGGCGGATGCCGATCGCATCCACGCGCGCGGCATCCTCTATGCGCCCGACTATGTCATCAACGCAGGCGGAATCATCAACGTCGCGCTCGAATATCTGGGCCAGGGCGATCGCGCTGAGGTCGAGGCGCGGGTCGCGAAGATCCCCGAGCGGCTGGATCAGATCTGGACGGAGAGTGCGGCTAGCGGGGTTCCGTCGGCCGTTGTCGCCGATCGCATGGCGATGAAGCTGATCGGCAGGGGTTAATCGATTTCGTCGTCCCAGGCTTGATCCGGGATTCCGCTCTTCTACCGCCTGCACGCGACGGAAGCGGGACCCCGGATCAAGCAACCGTGGACAGATCATGCGGAAGCGGGATCTGTCCGGGGTGACGTATGAAACTACTGCGCCAGCTTTATTCGATCGGCGGGGTGGCGGGCATCAGGTTGCGATTGAGCCGGTGCTCGCGCCATGCGGTGTAGAGCCCGCTGCCGACGATCAGCGTGGCGCCCGCCAGCATGTTAAGGCCTGGGACGACCGACCAGACCAGCCATCCCAGGATGCTGGCCCAAACGATCTGCGCATAGTCGAAGGGCGCGACCACCGACACCGGCGCCGCCTGCAGCGACATCGTCATCAGCACCTGTGCCACCGCGCCGAACATTCCGCCAAGGATGAGCATCAGCCATGTTTCGGGCGGGTGGGTGTGACCCAGAAAGATCATCCCCACTCCGCTTACGGTCATCGAGCAGACAAAGAACCAGAAGACGATCGCGCCGACATGTTCGGTGCCGCCCAACTGGCGAACCGTGACGGTGACGCCCGCGGTGCCGATCGCGCCGCCTATCGCGATGATGACGCCGAGATGATCGATCGGCTGGCCTCCGGGCCGCACGATCATCGCGACCCCTAGAAAGCCGATCGCGACGGCGGTCCAGCGGTGGCGGCCGACCTTGTCGTTGAGCAGTAGCGCCGACAATATCGTCGCGAAGATGGGTGCGGAAAAGCCGATCGTCACGGCATCGGGAAGCGACAACCGGCTCAACGCGCCGAAATTGAGCAAAACGCCCGTAATGCCGATCGCCGAGCGGATGAGGTGCGCGCGGGGCCTTTGGGTGCGGATCATGCCGAGGCCCGGGCCGATCATCAGCCAGACCAGCACGACGGGCATGCCGAACAGCGAGCGATAGAAGACCATCTCGATGACGCCCGCACCACCCTCGCTCGCCTTCTTGAGCGAGGCTATCATCGCGGCGAAGCCCAGCACCGCCAGTGAGCGCAAAATGATTCCGCGCAGGTGGTGATGATGCTGGTCATGGGGCTTTGACGGTGACATCGCGCCGCCCCATGGGCCGTAACCGGTGTCCGGGCAACCCTTGGGCATCAATCTATGAGATGACAGGCCCCTATTGCGCCGCGCACTTTCCACCCGCCCCAAGCTGTTCTATGGCGTCCGCCCGTGCACATATTCGCAAATCCCGCCCGCTTCCTGTCGATCGCCCGCCCGCTGACGCCGTGGCTCGGCTGGGCCGGTGCTGCGATGATCGCGGTCTCGCTGGTCGCCGGCCTGTTCCTGACCCCGCCCGACTATCTGCAGGGGGAGAGCGTCCGGATCATGTACGTCCACGTCCCCGCCGCCTGGCTGGGCATGGCGGGTTGGTCGGGGATCGCAGTTTCCAGCCTTATGCAGCTGATCTGGCGGCACCCGCTGGCGTCGGTCGCGGCACGCGCGATCGCGGTGCCGGGCGCACTGTTCGCGGCGATCTGCCTGATCACCGGTTCGCTGTGGGGCCGCCCGACCTGGGGCACCTATTGGGAATGGGACGGGCGGCTGACCTCGATGCTGGTGCTGTTCTTCCTTTACCTCGCTTATATCGCGCTATCCTCGGCGGGCGCGGAGCGCGGCAGCAACGACCGCATCTCGGCGATCTTCGGCGTGGTCGGCGCGGTCAACATCCCGGTCATCCATTATTCGGTCGAATGGTGGCGCACGCTCCATCAGGGGCAGAGCATCGGGCTGGGCGGATCGAAGATCGACCCATCGCTGCTCTGGCCGCTGCTACTGTCGACGCTGGGCTTCTCGCTGCTGTTCGGCGCGATCGTGCTGATGCGGATGCGCGCGCTGCTCGCCCAGGCCAAGGTCGAAGCGCGGCTGAAGAGGATAGCGACGGAATGAACCACTGGCCCTTCATCATTGCGGCCTATGCGATCAGCATGATCGGCACGATCGGCGTCGTCGCGGTCAGCTTCGCCGCGATGCGCCGCGCCGAGAAGCAGGCCGACGCGCTCACCCGCCGGGACTGAGGGGACCCGAAAGCATGAAAGCGAAGAACCAGCGATTGATCCTGGCCTTGCTCGCGGTCGTCGCGATCATCGGCGCGGCGCTGCTCGCCATGTCCGCGCTGAAGGACGAGGCGGCCTATTTCTACACGCCCGCCGACGCGAAGAGGGACCATGTCGAGGTCGGCCGCGCGGTGCGGCTGGGCGGCATGGTGCAGAAGGGATCGATCAAGCGGCAGGCCGACGGCGTGACGATCGACTTCGTCGTCACCGACGGGATCGAGACCGTGCCGGTGCGCTTCACCGGGATCGTGCCCGACCTGTTCAAGGAGGATTCGGGCGTCGTCGCGGAAGGCAGCTTCCAGACCGATGGCAGCTTCCTGGCCACCAACATCCTCGCCAAGCATGACGAGCGTTACATGCCGCCGCAGATCGCGGGCGAGATGCACAAGACCGAAAGCCTGGAGGCCGATGGCGGCCAGCAAAAGGGACCGAAATGATCGCTGAAGCAGGATTGGCGCTGCTCTGGCTGGCGGCGGCGCTGGCAGCGTTGCAGCTGGCGCTGGGCGCGATGGGGGTGGCGAGCCACCGGACCGACCTGCTGGGCGCGGTGCGGCCGGTGGCGGTGGTGCAGGCGGTGCTGACCGGGCTCGCCTTCCTGGCGCTGATCTATCTGTTCGTGACGGTCGACCTGTCGGTGAAGCTGGTCGCCGCCAACAACGCATCGACCAAGCCGCTGCTGTATAAGTTCGCCGGCACCTGGGGGAACCACGAAGGCTCGATGCTGATGTGG
The DNA here is from genome assembly GCF_001429065.1 of Sphingomonas sp. Root710. Lineage (GTDB taxonomy): Bacteria > Pseudomonadota > Alphaproteobacteria > Sphingomonadales > Sphingomonadaceae > Rhizorhabdus. The sequence continues at coordinate 335,889 of NZ_LMIB01000015.1, read as the reverse complement.
GTGACGATCCTCGCGGTGGCGGGCGGCGCGGTGGCGCTGTTCGAGCGCCGGCTGAACGAGCGGACGCTGATCGCGACGCTGGCGGCGCAGGCGGCGATCGGGCTAGGCTTCTATGCCTTCCTGCTGTTCGCCTCCAACCCCTTCGCGCGGCTCAACCCCGCGCCGGTCGAGGGGCAGGGGCTCAACCCGCTGCTGCAGGATCCGGGCCTCGCCTTCCACCCGCCGACGCTCTACCTCGGTTATGTCGGCCTGTCGGTCGCCTTCTCCTTCGCGGTCGGCGCGCTGATTACCCGCGACGTCGGCGCGGCTTTTGCCCGGGCGATGCGGCCTTGGGTGCTGGGCGCGTGGATATTGCTGACGATCGGTATCACCGCGGGCAGCTACTGGGCCTATTATGAGCTGGGCTGGGGCGGCTGGTGGTTCTGGGACCCAGTCGAGAACGCTTCGCTGATGCCGTGGCTCGCCGCGACCGCGCTGCTTCATTCGGTGACGGTGCTGGCGACCCGCGAAGGCCTGCGCGCCTGGACGGTGATGCTCGCGGTGGTCGCCTTCTCGATGTCGATGGTCGGCACCTTCCTGGTTCGATCGGGCATCCTCACTAGCGTCCACGCCTTCGCGGTCGATCCCAAACGTGGTTCGTTCATCCTCGTGCTGCTCGCGCTCTATATCGGCGGCGCGCTTGCGCTGTTCGGGCTACGCGTCGGCACGGTGCGCGAGGGATCGCGCTTCGACGCGGTCAGCCGCGAGGGATCGCTGGTCATCAACAACCTGCTCCTGTCGGCGATCCTCGGCATCGTCCTGGTCGGCACGCTCTATCCGCTGATGGCCGAGGCGGTGACCGGCGAGAAGCTGTCGGTCGGCCCGCCCTATTTTAACAGCGCGGCCGGGCCGCTCGCGCTCGTGCTCGTCGCGGTTATGGCGGCGGGGCCGCTGATGCGCTGGCGGCGCGATGACCTCAAGGCCACGCTGACCCGGCTCGCCATCCCGGTGCTGGTCGCGGCGGTGGCGCTGCTGCTCGTGATCCTGCTGGCACCGGGCATCGGCATATTGCCGCTGCTCGGCCTTGTTGCAGCCAGCGGCGTCGGCCTCGCCAGCCTCGCGCCCTTGTGGAAGCGCAACCTCCGCCGCACCCCGCTCTATATCTATGGCATGGTGATCGCGCATCTCGGCATCGCGGTCAGCCTGGGCGGGATGGCGTCCGAGCGCGCCTTTAACAAGGAGACGCTGGTCGCCGCCCGGATCGGCGAGACCTATCATGTCGGCCCCTATGCGATCCGGCTGACCGGGGTCGAACCGGTGGCGGGCCCCAACTATACGGCCATCCAGGGCACCATCGTCGCGCAGCGCGGCGACAATGCCGCGTTTACGCTGCACCCGGAGACGCGGACCTTCCCCTCGCCGCAGACCGAGACCAACGAGGCAGCTATCACCACCGTGCTCGACGGTCAGCTTTATGTCGTGGTGGGCAAGTCCGACGACGAGGGGCGCTGGCAGCTGCGGCTGTGGTGGAAGCCGTTCGTCACGCTGATCTGGGCGGGCGGCATCCTGGTCGCGCTGGGCGGGTTGCTGTCGCTGGTCGGCCGGGTGCGCCGCGACATGCGCCATGCACCGGGACATGACGCATGAGGAAGCCGCTGATCTGGGCGCCGCTCGGGCTGTTCCTCCTCTTTCTCGCCGTCTTCGCGGGCGGGCTGATCAGCCCCGAGAGCAAGACGATCCCGTCGAAGCTGGTCGGCAAGCCGATGCCCGCCTTCGCGCTGGCCCCGGCGGTGCCCGGCAAGCCCGGCGCGAGCAGCGCGGGGCTCGCCAACGGCCAGCCGCATCTCGTCAACGTCTTCGCCAGCTGGTGCATCCCCTGCATTACCGAGGCGCCGCAGCTCGGCCAGCTCAAGGATGCGGGGGTGCCGATCATCGGCATCGCGATCCGCGACCGGCCCGAGGATCTGATGCGCTTCCTGCAGCAGCGGGGCGACCCCTATGCCGCGATCGGCAGCGACCCGAACAGCCATGTCCAGATCGCGCTGGGATCGGCCGGCGTGCCCGAGACCTTCATCGTCGACGGCAAGGGCATCATTCGCAAGCAGCATATCGGCGCGATCAATCCCGAGGATGTGCCCGGCATCATGTCGGCGCTGGGAGAGGCGAAATGAGGGGTGCTCTCGTCGCGGTCGCGCTGCTGGTGGCGACCCCCGTGTTGGCCGACTCGCTGATGCCGGCGGCGAAATATGCCAATGAGCAGCTGCCCGACCGGGCGCAGGAGGCGAAGGCCAAGGCGTTGATGGAGACGTTGCGCTGTCTGGTCTGCCAGGGCCAGTCGATCGCCGACTCGGATGCCGAGATGGCGGGCGACATGCGCGCGCTGGTGCGCACCCGGATCGAGGCGGGCGAGAAGCCCGAGGATATCCGCCGCTGGCTGATCGAACGCTATGGCGACTGGGTGAGCTACAAGCCGCCGCTCGATGGATTGACCTGGCCGCTCTACGCGCTGCCGGCGGTGTTCCTGGCCTTTGGCCTGTGGATCGTGAGCGGGCGTCTGAAGCGCCGGAGGAAGGGCTGATGGGCTGGCTGATTTTCCTAGGGCTGGCGGCGATCGTCGCAGGCGTGCTGTGGCGCTTCGGGCGGCTGCCCAAGGGCGGGATCGAACTGGTTGGCGCGACGCTGTTCCTCGCCATCGCAGGCTATGCATGGCAGGGCAGTCCCGGCCTGCCCGGCAAGCCGACCCCCGCGCCCGAGACGGCGAAGCAGCCCGACAGCGAGTCGGCGGTCGAGCGGCAGAAGATGTTCAGCAAGATCGGCAGTGACGCCGACGTGCTGCGCTCAGCCGACGGTCTGCAGAGCCAGGGCCTGACCCAATATGCCATCGCGGTGATCAAGATGGGGCTGGAGAAGCGGCCGAACAGCGCCGACCTGTGGGTCGGTCTCGGCAATGAGCTGGTGATTCACGGCGGCGGGCTGATGTCTCCCGCCGCACAGCTCGCCTTCCAGCGCGCCGAGGCGATCGCGCCCGACCATCCGGGCCCGCCCTTCTTCATGGGGCTGGCCTATGCCCAGGCGGGGCAGCTTGACCGAGCTGAAAGCGTGTGGCGCGCGCTGCTCGACCGCAGCCCGGCCAATGCGTCGTGGCGGCCGGAGCTGGAGCAGCGGCTGGTCGAGATCGAGGCGATGAAGCAGCAGATGGCGCGCTGAAGGTGCGCTTTGGCTGAATCCAGAGCGGCAGGCCCGGTCGCCCGGGCCTGCCGCTCCTTCATTTTCGGGAGAGGGCTTCGCGCAGGAGGGGTCCGCGCGACCGGCTATTGGGGCTGCCGGCCCTCTCCTATCTCCACCCCGGGGGGAGGGGAGATCAGGCGACGAAGGGCAGTTCGAGCGCCTCCGCCACAGCTTGATGACGGATTTGTCCGCCAGAAACATTGAGCCCCGCCGCGAGATGCGGGTCCGCCGCCATCGCTGCCTCCGCGCCGAGATTGGCGAGCTTGAGGACGAAGGGCAGGGTCGCGTTGTTCAGCGCGAAGGCCGAGGTGCGCGCGACCGCGCCGGGCATGTTGGCCACGCAATAATGGATCACGCCGTCGACTTCAAAGACGGGATCGCTGTGGGTGGTGGCGTGGCTGGTCTCGAAGCAGCCGCCCTGATCGATCGCAATGTCGACCAGCACCGATCCGCGCTTCATGGTCTTGAGCATGTCGCGGGTGACGAGCTTGGGCGCGGCGGCGCCGGGCACCAGCACCGCGCCGATCACCAGATGCGCGCCGGCGACCGCGGAGGCGATCGCCGTCTTGGATGCGTAGACGGTCTTGATCTGGCTGCCGAAAAACATGTCGAGTTCGGCGAGGCGATCATTGCTGATGTCGTAGATGGTGACGTCGGCGCGCATGCCGACCGCCATCTGCGCCGCGTTGACGCCGGCCACGCCGCCGCCGAGGATCGCGACCTTCGCGGGGGCGACGCCGGGGACGCCGCCGAGCAGCACGCCGCGACCGCCCTGTTCCTTCTCCAGGTAATGCGCGCCGACCTGGATCGACATGCGGCCCGCGACTTCGGACATCGGCTTGAGCAGCGGCAGCGCCCCCGAGCGCGAGGTGACCGTTTCATAGGCGATGCAGGTCGCGCCCGACTTCATCAGTCCCTCGGCCTGCGGCTTGTCGGCGGCGAGGTGGAGATAGGTGAAGAGGGTGTGGCGCGCCTCGAGCAGCGCGATTTCGGACGGCTGCGGCTCCTTGACCTTCACGATCATGTCCGCACCCGCGAACACCGCAGGGGCGTCGGCGACGATCAACGCACCGACGTCCTTATAATCCTGGTCCTCGAAATCGATGCCGAGGCCCGCACCGGTCTGGACGATGACCTGATGGCCCGCCGCGACCAGCTCGGCGACCGACGCCGGGGTGAGGCCGACACGATATTCGTGATTCTTGATTTCCTTGGGAACACCGATCCGCATCTCAAAATCTCCCCTGAAGAGCCGATTGCCGATCATAACGCCGATGCTTCGGGAAAAGTTTGTGAAGTGCGGCGGGAGGGCGTGCCGGACGCATGAAGCTTGCAAAAATATGGGATATTGTGCGATAATTTCTCGCATGGATCGCATCGATGACAAAATTCTCGCGCAACTTGCGACCGACTCGGGATTGACTAGTGAGGAACTGGGGCAGCGGGTCGGGCTTTCCCCGTCCGCCGCGCACCGCCGGGTAAAGGCGCTGGAGGCGTCGGGGCTGATCCGCGGCTATCGTGCGCGCCTGTCGCGCGCTGCGCGTGGCAACCCGTCGACGGTGTTCGTGCAGGTGACGCTGGTCGATCAGCGCCAGGCGACGATGATGGCGTTCGAAAAGGCGCTGGAGCGCACCGCGCAGGTCAGCGAGGCCTATCTGATGAGTGGTGAGTCCGACTATCTGATCAAGGTGCTGGTCCGCGCCGACGACAGCTATGAGCGGGTCCATCGCGAGATATTGTCGGCGCTTCCCGGCGTCCACCGCCTCGTCACCCAGTTCACGATCCGGACGCTGGCGACCGAGGACTGAGCGCGAGCGCAACCATCGCCAGTGCGCACCCGACGGCGAAGCCGGTCCGCATGCCGAAGGCGATCTGTCCGGCGGGCGCGGCCATGACGTCCGCGGCGCCCGCGGCCCATGCGAAGACCGCGCCCATCACCGACGCGCCGCTGATCAGGCCGAGGTTGCGCGACAGGTTAAGCAGGCCCGAGACGAGGCCGCGTTGCGCGTCGGCCGCTTCCGCCATAATGGCACCGTTGCAGGCCGCCTGGAACAGCGCATAGCTGGAGGTCAGCAGGACGACCGGCAGGATATAGCCCGCGACGCCTAGGCGGAGGGGCAGGAGGCTCAGCAGCAGCGATGCCGCCGCCATGCCGGTCAACCCCGTCCGGACGGTTCTCGCGCTGCCGACCCTGTCGGCTAGGCGGCCCGCCGGAGCGCCGCAGATCGCGGCGACGACTGGTCCCGCCGACAGCGCGATGCCGACCGTGAGCGGATCGAGCCCCAGCCCTTGCGTGAGATAGAAAGGGCCGACGACGAGGCTGGTCATCATGATCGTCGAGACCAGCGCCGAGGCGATAAGGCCGCCGCGCAGCGCGCGGTTGCCGAACAGCGCCAGCGGGACCAGCGGCGACGCGGCTTTCGCCTCGACGAGCAGGAACAGCAGGCCCGCGACCACGGCGACCGGCAGCAGCGAGGCGACCGGACCGACGGTCATCGCCAGCGCATAGGCCGCGAGGGCCAGGAACAGCAGGAACAGGCCCGCGCCGTCGAGGGCGTTGCGGGCGGGTTGCGCTACGCGCGGACCGGCAGGCAGGCCGCGGCGGATGCATAGGAAGGCAGCGATGCCGAGCGGGACGTTGACGAGGAAGATCGCGGGCCAGCCGAACAGCATGACCAAGACCCCGCCGAGCGCGGGACCGAGCGCCGTGCCCGTCGCCGACATCGCGCCGAGCATCCCCATCGCCTGGCCCATCTTCTCCTTGGGGAGGATGTCGCCGACCGCGGCGACGGTCAGCGCCATCATGGTCGCGGCCCCCACGCCTTGCGCCGCGCGCAGCACGATCAGCCAGCCATAGGAAGGGGCGATGGTGCTCAGCAGCGAGGCGGCGGTGAACAGGACGATCCCGGCAAGCAGCAAGGGCCGCCGACCGACGCTATCGCCGAGCCTGCCCGCCGCGACGCTCAGCGTCGTGACCGCGAGCAGATAGCTGAGGACGATCCACTGCGCCGCGTGAAAGGGCACGGCGAAGGCCCGGCTCAGTGTCGGCAGCGCGGCATTGGCGATACTGGTGGCGAGCGACGGCATCGCCATGGTGAGGCACAGCCCGGCGATCGCGGCGCGAGTCGATCGCCCGCGATCCATACCCTGTGCGCTCGCTGGTTCGATTGTGCATGCCATGCCGATTCCCCTTGTCGTAATTCAGGATGCCGGGCATGCTGCCACCTCAAGTCAACTTGAGGTCAAGCGTGATTCTTCTCGATATCGCCGAGGTGTCGAAACGGTCGGGCCTGCCCGCCGCGACGCTGCGGTTCTACGAGGAGAAGGGGCTGATCGAGTCGCTGGGGCGGCGCGGCCTGCGGAGGACCTTCGACCCCGGGGTGATCGAGCGGCTGGCGCTGATCGCGCTGGGACGGATGGCGGGCTTCTCGCTCGACGATATCGCGGGGATATTCGGCGGCGGCGCGCGGCCCGAGATCGATCGTAGCCTATTGATGGTCAGGGCGGAGGAGGTGGGCCGCAAGATCCAGCAGCTCGAGGCGCTGAAGCGGGGTCTCGAACATGCGGCGGTCTGTCCGGCCCGGGATCATCTCGAATGTCCGTCCTTTCAGCGCCTGACGAATATAGCCGGCGCCAGGATGACCAGGGCGCGATCACGCCGGAGGGCGCCGCGGCGTTGACCGGAAGGCGAAGTCCGCTGCGCCGCTTCGCCCCTTATCATCGTGTCACCGGTTTCCGGCCCTTGTTGCTCCCCGGGGGAACAAATGCTAGTGGCCCGCCGCTATGCGCCTGACGGGGGGACCAGAGGCGCAAAATATGGGCGTTATGCTTCTATGAAATCCATCATCGCATGACGAGCGGACCAGCCGGTGCGGACGGCGCGGCTCCGGCAGTGGACGCGCATGGCTCATCTGCAGGGCATAGCGGCGGCCATGGCGGCATGGCCGCGCTGGTCGTCGGCGCGATCGGCGTCGTGTTCGGCGATATCGGCACCAGTCCGCTCTACGCATTCCGCGAGACCTTCGCCGGGCATCATCCGCTGCCTCCGGACGAGCTTCACATCCTCGGCGTCCTCAGCCTGATCTTCTGGTCGATGATGCTGGTGGTGACGTTCAAATATGTCGCGATCATCATGCGCGCCGACAACAAGGGCGAGGGCGGCAGCCTGGCGCTGCTGGCGCTGATCAACCGCCAGTCCGAGGGGCGCAAGTGGAGCAAGGGCATCGTCCTGCTCGGCGTGTTCGCGACCGCGTTGTTCTATGGCGACAGCATGATCACCCCGGCGATATCGGTGCTGTCGGCGGTCGAGGGCCTGACCACGGTGGAGGCGGGCTTCGGCCGCTGGGTGCTGCCGATCGCGGTGGGCATCCTGATCGGCCTGTTCATGATCCAGTCGCGCGGCACCGCCAAGGTTGGGCGGCTGTTCGGGCCGATCATGCTGGTCTATTTCACCGTGCTGGCCGTGCTGGGCATGTGGCACGTCATCAGCAACCCGCATGTCCTGATCGCGCTCAACCCCTGGTATGCGATCCGCTTCTTCCTGGAAGAGGGTTATTTCGCCTTCCTGGCCATGGGGTCGGTGGTGCTGGCGGTGACCGGCGCGGAGGCGCTCTATGCCGATATGGGCCATTTCGGTCGCAAGCCGATCGGGGTGTCGTGGCTGGTTTTCGTGCTGCCCGCGCTGATGCTCAACTATCTGGGGCAGGGGGCGATGATCCTGTCGCAGGACATGGCGACCGCGCTGCAGACGATCCACAGTCCCTTCTTCCTGCTCGCCCCCGAGATGCTGCGCCTGCCGCTCGTCATCCTCGCCACGATGGCGACGGTGATCGCCAGCCAGGCGGTGATCACCGGGGCCTTCTCGGTCACCCAGCAGGCGATCCAGCTGGGCTTCATCCCGCGCCTGCGCATCACCCACACCAGCGCCGGTTCGATCGGCCAGATTTATATCCCGGCGATGAACTGGGGGCTGATGGTGATGGTGATCCTGCTGGTCATGTCCTTCCGCACCTCGTCCAATCTGGCCGCCGCCTATGGCATCGCGGTGACCGGCGCGATGGCGATCGACACCTGCCTGATCGCGGTGGTTCTGATCTATCTGTGGGGCTGGAAGAAGTGGGTGGCAGCGCCGCTGATCGCGGGCTTCGCGCTGGTCGACCTCGCCTATTTCGGCGCGAACCTGACCAAGGTTCCCGATGGCGGCTGGTTCCCGCTGCTGATCGGCTTCATCGCCTTCACCATGCTGACGACCTGGGCGCGTGGCCGTGCGCTGATGATCGACCGGCTGCGCGAGGCGGCGATGCCGGTGAAGGTGTTCGTCCAGTCGGCGGTCAGTTCCGCGGTGCGGGTACCCGGCACGGCGGTATTCATGACCTCGCAGGCGCAGGGGGTGCCGCACGCGCTGCTCCACAACCTCAAGCACAACAAGGTGCTGCACGAGCGGGTGATCCTGCTGACCGTGCGCATCGCCGACGTGCCTTATGTCGTCACCGGCCAGCGCACCGAATATACCGATCTCGGCCAGGGCTTCTACCGCATGGTGATCAACTATGGCTTCATGGAAGATCCCGACGTGCCCGCCGAACTTGGCCGGACGAAGACCTGCGGCGCGGATTTCCGGATGATGGACACCAGCTTCTTCCTGGCGCGGCAGACGCTGCTCGCGTCGGAAAAGCCCGGCATGGCGATCTGGCGCGAGAAGCTGTTCGCCTGGATGCTGCGCAACGCCGAAAGCGCAATGGAGTTCTTCAAGCTGCCGACGAACCGCGTGGTGGAATTGGGCAGTCAGGTCGAGATTTAGGGCGGGTCGTCACTCGAACCCGAGCTTCGTCATATTGGTTTCGTCATCCCGGACGTGATCCGGGATCCCGCTTTCTGGCCGCGTCATAGGAAGAAGCTGGACCCCGGATCAAGTCCGGGGCGACGGTAGGTGTTATGTAGAGCGTCGCGTCATGTGACCTGCGCAACAGCGCGGTCTTCAAATATGCCCTATCCGATCAGCATGACGACGAAGATCAAGGATCAGCTTCCGCTCGACCAGCTTGCCAGCGATCTGGCCGCCGATGCGGGCCACGCCTGGACCAAGATGGCCGAATTTCCGGGTTACAGCCGCCGGGTCTGGCGCGACGAAGCGCGCATTCATGTTAGCGAGCATCATCCCGACGCGCGGGTGGAATGCCTGCCCGCTAGCTGGGACGGGCGCGAAGGCATGTGCTTCATCCGCCGTTCCAGCTAACAGGGGCAATGTCCGGTTCCGCCAACGCACCCATCATTGTCACCGCCCTGATCGGGCCCGAGGATTTCGCCTGGGCCGACGGCCTGCGCCGCGCGCATTTCCCCGCGGAGCGCAATCAGGTGCCCGCGCATCTGACGTTATTCCACCACCTGCCGCCCTCGGCGCTCGATATGCTCAAGCGGATACTGGGGGCCGAGGCGCGGACCGCGATGCCGCCGGCCGCGCGGATCACGAGGCTGCTGCCGCTGGGGCAGGGGGTGGCGCTGGGCGTCGAGAGCCCGGGTTTAGGCGCGATCCGCGCACAGCTGGCCGAGGCGTTCCAGGACATGCTGACCCCGCAGGACCGCGCCGGATGGCGGCCGCACATCACCATCCAGAACAAGGTCGCGCCGAGCGCGGCCCGGGCGCTGCTGCAGGAACTGCGGGCTGACTTCCAGCCGCGCCCGATAGCGCTGACCGGATTTGCGGCCTGGTGGTATCGCGGCGGGCCGTGGGAGCCGATCGCGGAGTGGAAATTCAGTCGATCTGGCCGATCGCGTCGCAGCTGAGATCGAAGGCGGTGAGCCCGGCATCGAGATAGCCCGCGAGCATCGGCATATCGAGGATCTGGTCGATCACCGCGTCATTGTCGTCCTCATTCGCGGTCTCCAGCGCCTCGTCCCACTCGCTGGCGTCGAAGGTGCCGCGCCCGACCAGCGCGAGCGCCAATATTTCGGCGGCCTCATCCTCGGGCAGGTCCTCCAGCAGGGTGCGGACCTCATCCTCGATGACTTCGTTAGCTTCGTCCTCCAGCACCGCCATGGGATCGTCGCTGTCGGTCGGATCGTCCTCGTCATCCGTCTCGATCGCGGGCACCTGCGCCTCGAGTTCGCGCGCGCGCACGATCAACCGGCAAACCGTCTCCAGCGAAACCGTCAGTTCCATCTCTCGATCCTCGTCCCCAACAGCTTGTCCCCGCCTCCCAACGTGAACAGCCTGCCAGGGTTCCCGAGCTGTCAGGCGGCGGCAAGCGTCTTCAGCGGGATCTCCGGGTCGGCAAGGCTGGCCTTGTCGGGCGACAGCCCGCCGACGACCAGCGCCTTGCCCTGGACATAGTCCTTCACCGCGTTGACGCAGTCGAGCGCGAGCACCTTACCGTTCTTCAGATAGACGACCGAGAAGGCGCGGGTGGCGGGATCGCCGCGGACGACGACATCGTCATAGCCGAGGTTGAAGCCGACCGTCTGCAGGCGCAGATCATATTGGTTCGACCAGAACCATGGCACCGCGCGATAGGGTTCGCCAGCGCCGACGATGTGCTTGGCGGCTGTGGTCGCCTGGTCATTGGCGTTCTGGACCGATTCGAGGCGGATGCGCGCGCCATCGGCGAAGCCGTTGCTGTGCATCGCGCAGTCGCCGATCGCATAGACGTCGGGCAGGCTGGTGCGGCAATATTCATCGACATCGACGCCGTTGCCCCCGGCCGCGCCTGCCGCGATAAGCGGCTCGACCGCCGGGACGATGCCGATGCCGACGATCACCATCTCCGCCCGGATCACTGATCCGTCGTCCATCCGCACGCCGCTGACCTTGCCTTCGCCGACGATGCAATCGACCTTCGCGCCCAGCTGGACATCGACGCCATGGGCGCGGTGCTCGGCCTCGTAGAAGCGAGACAGCTGTTCGCCGGCGACGCGGGCGAGAACGCGGTCGAGCGCTTCGAGGACAGTGACCTTCTTGCCGAACTTCGACAGGACGGCGGCGGCCTCCAGGCCGATATAGCCGCCGCCGATCACGACGACATTGGTGACGCCATCAAGTTCGGCGAGCATGCGGTCCGCATCGGCGCGGGTGCGCACGCCATGGACACCGGCCAGGTCATTGCCGCCGCAGGTGAGCCGTCGCGGCGCGCCGCCGGTCGCCCAGATCAGCTTGCCGTAACCGATCGCCGAGCCGTCGCTCAGCGTCACTTCATGCTTGTCGGCATCGACCGCGACGACGCGGCGTTCGAGCAGCATGTCGATGTTGCGTTCGGCCCAGAAGGCGGCGGGGCGGATGAGAATGCGGTCGAACGTCTTCTCGCCCGAGAAATATTCCTTGGACAGCGGCGGACGCTCATAGGGCAGTTCTGGCTCGTCGCCGACGATGGCGATCGTGCCTTCGAACTTGTTCTGGCGGAGCGCGACGGCTGCCTGCGCGCCGCCATGACCGGCCCCGACGATAAGCACGTCATATTGCGCCAATTCCGAATCCTTCCCCTGGGATGCACTTTCCGCAGGGTCTCTAGCGCGCCGCGCGCAGATGTCCAGTTGACCGCGGCCGAACCCCCGCCTATAGGCCCGCTCCACCGCATCTGCGGACGCCTCGGGGCGGAGTAGCTCAGCTGGTTAGAGCAGCGGAATCATAATCCGCGTGTCGGGGGTTCAAGTCCCTCCTCCGCTACCATGGAATGTCTGGATTTCGATATCGGTGGTCTTGACGACGCCTAAACGCGGTTTTCAAGCCAGCTATGCATCAGCATGATCGAAAACATCAGATACTGGTAGTCATTCTGACCGCTGCGCCCACGTGATATGACGCTCTGGACTTCGGGCCATTTCAGTATCCCGTAGCGATTCACGGTCCTTTCATTGACTACGGAATCGAAGAAGCCGACTTTTTCGCTCATCCATGCATTTACCGGCATGTTTAATCCCGCCTTCGAGCGATGTACAATGCTGGACGGCATCCTCCCCTTGAGGAACTTGCGGATGATAATCTTCGAGTTGAAGCTCGTCACCTTATATTGAGGCGGGAGCGAGTTCGCCAGGCGGACCAGATCGAAGTCGAGAAATGGTACGCGCATCTCCACGCTGCTCGCCATGCTCATCCGGTCGCCATAATTCAGGTTGAGCGACATGAGATCGAAGCGCTGGTCGATCTTCATCATGGCATTGATGGGATGATCTGCCTGCATCGCATTGAACTCGGCGGCCAGCCGCTGGCTTGGCACGCTGTCCAGAGGATGCCGGAAAACCGAGGTGATGAGATCGTCCGGAACCCAGGTGTAATATTTCTCCAGCGTCCGCCCCGCACCGGGGGCAGCGATCTGCGCGAGCCGCCGCAAGCGCCGCAGACCGGCGTTGAGCGGGCCGGGGCGCAGCCGCGGGGACAGGCGCTCTACCGCCCCGAGAAGCTTGGGCGCCATGGTGGGAAAATGGGAAAGCAAGCTATGCGCCTGGTATCGCCGATACCCTCCCCAGAACTCGTCGGCGCCATGCCCCGTCAGCACGACCTTGATATTCGCGTCGCGCGCGGCCCGGCACATCAGGAAGGTGGCGATGGCGGCCGGATCGGAAACGCCCTCGTCGAACAGCGTGTTGAAGGCGCTCAGCTTTTCCATCAGGCCACCGCTGACCGCAACATGCTCGAGCGGCAAGCCTAGGCCCGACGCGATCGTGGTAGCCGCGGAAAGATCGTCACTCTGTCCGTGATGGGCCAGGTCGTCCGCAGGGAAGGACATGGTGAAGGCTCGCTTGAGATCGGCCTGCTGATTCGCCGCCTCCAGCGCGATCGCGGTCGAATCCAGCCCTCCGCTGAGCAGCAGAGCGACAGGCACGTCCGAGCGCATCTGCCGCTTGATCGCCTGGCGGAAGGCAGCGCCGAACTCTTCGACCGCAGCGTTCAGATCGCCGGCAAAAGGCGCGCCTTCCAGATGACGGAACAAGCGGCGCGACGATATCTCGACGCCGTCGCGATATTTCTTCAACTCGCCCGGCGGAAATTTATAAACGTCCCGGTACATGGTGTACGGCTCAGGCACGTAGGACAGGGAGAGCTGATCGGCGAGCGACTCCTCCCGGACCTGTAGCCCGCCCAGCGCGAGCGCGCGAACAGCGCTGATTTCCGAGGCGAAGATGGTCCTGCCCTGCTCTTGATGAATCAGCAGCGGCTTGATCCCCAGAGGATCTCGCAGGACGAGCGTCTCCCCCGTCTTCTTGTCGTACAGGATGAAGGCGAACATCCCGTTCAGCTTGTCGAAAAACGCCTCACCTTCGCGGGCATAGCCTTCGATCAGGACTTCGGTGTCGGAGTGGGAGGACCAGGCGATGCCGCCGGACGACCGGTCAAGTTCGTTTCTGAGCTCGGCATAATTGTAGATCTCGCCATTATAGACGATGACGTAGCGGCCGCTCTGGTCGTGCATCGGCTGCACGCCGGAATCCGACGTATCTATGATGGCCAGCCGGTTGTGCCCGAGGACACAATCCTTCCGCTCCGCCTCGAATGTTCCATGCGCATCGGGGCCCCGATGACGGATGGCTTCCAACGCCTGATCAACAAGGCGCGCGTGACCCTGCCTGGCCACGACAGCAACCAATCCACACATTGTGGCCTACCCCCAAATAGGCTGATTGAGTTCGCAGAACAGTTCGTCGTTACCGGTAGCGCCCTATCCCTTCACATCGATATCCGCCATTGATCCATGATGCCCTCGAACGGTAGCCTAACTTATTCTGCGAGCAAGAGTGTTGTTGGTTCTGCAGCTTGGGGAGCAGCATCTTTAGCAGGGGCGAAGTCGATCTAGGCGGCGTGACCAGCTCGCATGCACAAGCAGGAAAACCTCCCAGGGTCGCCGTCATCGCAACCGGAAGAAAGCTTCTCGTCACGCTCGACGCCAGCGTCCGCGAGCAACTCCATTGGCTGAAGCCGCTGGATAACTACGGGTGCCGGGTCGAGCCCGGAGTGTCGATGGGGAAGGCTGTGTCTGCCGATTATATCACGGCAGGCCGCCCTCGGCTCAGGCGGCGTGCTGGGCCACGCCCGACGTCCCCTCGACGAAGGTCGGCGACCAATCGGCGTCCGTAAGCGCCGCGCCCGTCCGCTCGCGCGCCAGGTCACGCGCGGCGACGTCGAAGAGAAGTTGCCAGCCATGGCTGTAGAGCTGCGTGAAATCGCGCCACACCCGCTCCATCCGCTGGCCGTTGCGGATCGTGCTCGATCCACAGGTGCGGATCACGGTCTGCACCGCCGGCCAACACAGGCTGTTGACAATCTCCCGCGCGATTCCGGACAGGCGAAGATCCTCTTCGCGCCTCCACGCGACGCGCTCGGACAGGTCCATCCACTGGCGCGCATAAGCATCGCAAGCGGCTTCCGCGGTCGATATCTGTCCTGACGCGGTGCCGAACCAGCGCTGATAATCGACATCCTCGGACCGGCGCGAGAAGGGCGGGTTGGGAAGCTGCTTGGTAAGCAGCAGTTCCTCATAACCATCGACCGCGCCGCGCGCTGTGCCGGTCGAGACGTTCGCCCCGCCGAGCAGGTAGAAACTCAATGTGCTGCCGGCATACATGGCGTTGCCATGAATCCGTCGTCCGATCGCGACCTTGGGATCGAGCGACAGGAAGGTGTGGCCGGGCAGCGCGTAATGCGGCGGGATATAGGCATCGTCGAAGCGGATCGAGTTGGAGCCCGATCCCTTGAGGCCGAGCACGTCGCCCCAGTCGTCGAGTACGGTGTAGGAGTCGCGCGGCGCGACGAACAGCATCGGCGTCGGCTTCGATCCGTCGGGCATGCGATCGGGGATCGCGTGCGACATCATATGGGTCGAATAGGGCGCGCCCGAATTATAGTGGAAGGTGCCGCTGATCTTCCAGCCGCCGTCGGGCTGAAGCTCCGCCGTGCCTTCGGGCTTGGCGGTGAGCGGTGCGCGGAACTCGCCTGAAGCGAATATCTCGTCCTGCGCCGCTTCGCTGAAGAAGGACGCGACGGTCAGCGTATGGTTGATCGACTGGCTGAGCATCCAGCCCGACGACGGACAGTTGCGAGCGATCTCGCGCACCACCTGGAAATAGGTCTGGGCGTCGCATTCGTAGCCGCCATATTTCTTCGGCATCAGCATCTTGTAGAAGCCCGCCGCGCGGAACGCCTCATGGACGTCCTCGGGATAATGGGTGAGCGCCTCGGTCTCCGCCTGCCGGGCGAGCAGCGTCGGCCCGATGTCGCGGGCGCGCCGCACCAGTTCTGCATCGGTCGGGATGTGCGCCTGCGCCGCGGGCGGCTGCCCGATCTTGTCTGTCATGTCCGTCTCCCGGGGGCGCTCATGCCGCTCGCCCACATTGTAGATATTGCCGGGCCAGCCGCCGGCAGCGGTCATGCCGCAATAGAAAATGTAAACAGTGGTTTACAAAAGTCAATGGTCCATGTAGGTCGAGAAAAAGCCGGATTTTACCGGCAGTTTCGCGATTAAGTGATAGATTTATTTCCAAGGAGAGGGTGGATGTCGGGAAGCCATGCGGGCCGGGTCGCGGTCGTGACGGGGGCGGCGCAGGGCATTGGCCGCGCGATCGCCGAGTTGCTGGCGGCGCGTGGTGCGGAGCTGGTGCTGGTCGATCTGGGGCCCGCCGATGCGGTGCGCGATGCGATCGGGGGCGATCCGCTGTGCATCCAGGCCGACATCTCCGACGACGCCGGGTGGGCACGGATCGCGGCGCTGGTCGATGAACGCCATGGCCGCGCCGACATCGTCGTCAACAATGCCGGTATCTATCCTATGCGGCCGTTCGACGAGCTCGACAACGAACTGTGGCGCAAGACCTTCGCGGTGAACATCGACGCGCATTTCTATGCTGCCAAGCATTTCGTGCCGCTGATGAGGCGCAACCGCTGGGGCCGTTTCGTCAATATCAGCTCGAACTCGATCGGCTATGCGATCCCCGGCATGAGCCATTATATGGCGAGCAAGATGGCGGTGATCGGCTTCGTGCGCGGATTGGCCAATGATCTCGGTCAGGACGGCATCACCGTGAACGCCGTGCTGCCCGCGCCGACGGTGACGCCGGGGACCAGCACGATGTCGGCGTCGTTCGACATGCTGGCGCAGACGCAGGCGATCAAGCGGGTCGCGCAGGCCGACGACATAGCGGGGCCGGTGGCTTTCCTGACCAGCGACGATGCGGCGTTCATTACCGGACAGGCGGTGGTGGTTGATGGTGGAGCATATAAGATCAGCTAGCGAGTTCGGCTGCCAGCATCATATCGTCCACACAGGCCCGGGGTGTCGGCGGAAGGGGGTGGTCGACCCTCACGCGACCGGCGGTTTCCAGCGGCGCAGCTCGGTGCCTTCCTCATAGGGTTGCGGCGAAGGGAAGCTGATCAGTTCGATCACCGGACCAAAAGGCGTGCGGATGAAGCAGAAGCGGTTGCCGGGGCCGCTTTCGGCGCGGATCAGATCCCAGGGGTCGTTCATCTTCTCGGCGCCCGCCGCCACCGCGCGCTCGAGCGCGGCTTCCATATCGTCGACATAGAGCGCGACATGCTGCCAGCCGAGGTCGCACAGGCGGGGAGCAGGGCGCTGGCCGTCCACCTTATAGTGGAACAGCTCGATCCCCGGGCCGGTGCCCATCTTGTACATCCGAATGACGTCGATCACGATTCCCGGCGGCGAGCCGACCATCTTCGCGACCTCGGGCCCTTCGAACGGGGGGAGGCCGGGGTTGAGCGTCTCATAGATGAACTCGGCCCCGAGGCCATCGATCAGGAAGCGTTCGGCCGCTTCGATATCGAGGACGGTCAGACCGATATGATCGATTCCCCGTGCGGTCGCTGCGTTCACGTCCTTGCTCCCTCGCAATCCATTCTGCTTGCCATTTTGCAATAGTGCATCCAGTTTAGGGGGTGGTAGCGTGGTGTCAACCATGGCGCAGCGCTGCTCTGGGTCAGAAAAAGGCCGATGCTGATCAGAAGGATGAGTCGGAGCAGCAATGTTTCAGGTTCAGTCCCACGCGCGGACCGGCCGAGGTGATATCATAAGGTTGCATCCACCATTATTAGGACGTATACATCATAAGAGACTCAGTACTGGAGACGGAATTCATGACAGGGCAGGCTGGTGCGACGGCGGTTGCCGACCGCGCTCCTCAGCAGGTGCGGCGCACGCTTCGCAACTTCATCGGCGGCCGTTTCATCGACGGCGGCAAGCCGTTCGACATCTATGATCCCGCGACGGGGCAGGTGCACGCGACCGCCTATGAGGCCGACCAAGTGATCGTCGACCAGGCCGTCCAGGCGGCGCGCGCCGCAGTCGAGGGCGATTGGGGCAAGATGACGCTGGCCAAGCGCCGCGCTTTGCTGGTCCGCGTCGCCGACCGGATCGAGGAGCGGTTCGACGAATTCTTGGAAGCCGAGATCGCCGACACCGGCAAGCCGCACGAACTGGCCCATCATCTCGACATTCCGCGTGGCGCGGCCAACTTCCGCGTCTTCGCCGATGCGATCGCCAACCTCTCGACCGAGACGTTCGAGATGGACACGCCCGATGGCGGCAAGGCGCTCAACTATGCGGTGCGCAAGCCGCTCGGCGTGGTTGGGGTGATCAGCCCGTGGAACTTGCCGCTGCTGCTGATGACCTGGAAGGTCGCGCCCGCGATGGCGTGCGGCAACGCCGTCATCGTCAAGCCGTCCGAGGAGACCCCGTCGACCACGACCCTGCTGGGCGAGGTGATGAAGGAGGTCGGCATCCCCGACGGCGCGTTCAATGTCATCCATGGCTTCGGCCCGGATTCGGCGGGCGAGTTTCTCGTCCAGCACCCGGGCGTCCGCGCGATCACCTTCACCGGCGAGACGCGCACCGGTTCCGCGATCATGAAGGCCGCCGCGCCGACGGTAAAGGCGCTGTCCTTCGAACTGGGCGGCAAGAATCCGGCGATCGTCTTCGCTGACGCCGATCTCGACGCGGCGGTGACCGGGCTTGCCCGCGCCGCCTTCCTCAACACCGGCCAGGTCTGCCTCGCCCCCGAGCGCATCTATGTTGAGCGGCCTGTATTCGACCGTTTCGTCGCGGGGATGAAGGTGAAGGCCGAGGCGCTGAAGCCCGGGCTTCCCAACGACCATGGCACCACGCTGGGGCCGGTGATTTCCGACGAGCATCGCCGAAAGGTGCTCGGCTACTACCAGCTTGCCGTCGAGGAGGGTGCGACCGTCGTCACCGGCGGCGGGGTGCCCAAGCTGGAGGGCGACGCCGCCAACGGCTATTTCGTCGAACCGACGATCTGGACCGGGCTGCCCCACGATGCCCGCGTCTGCCGCGAGGAGATTTTCGGCCCGGCCTGCGCGATCATCCCCTTCGACAGCGAAGAGGAGGCGATCCGCATGGCCAACGACACCGAATATGGCCTGGCCTCATCGATCTGGACCACCAACCTGTCGCGTGCGCACCGCGTTGGCCGGGCGATGGAGGTGGGCATTTCCTGGGTGAACTGCTGGTTCCTGCGTGATCTGCGCACGCCGTTCGGCGGGGCGAAGATGTCGGGCGTCGGCCGCGAGGGCGGCGAGCACTCGATCAACTTCTATTCGGAACCCAGCAACATCTGCATCAAATTATAAGGACGGGAGAGATCCACATGGCGACCACTGCGGACAGCGCTGGCAAAACCAAGGTCGAGCCGGCCCTCAAGACCAAATTCTACTCGCACGCTACCCTCGAATGTAAAGATGTCGCCAAGACGCGGCAGTTCTTTGAGGAATTCCTGGGCTTCGAGACGGTGCAGATGGCCCCGGTCGCCTTCTGGGCGCGGCTGGGCGGCGACCAGATCATCGTCGTGGTGAAGAGTCCGAGCAAGAATGTCGAGACAATGCCCTTCCTCAACCATAACGGCCTGGACGTCGGCACCGAGGCCGATGTCGACGCGGCCTATGAGATTGTCAAGCGCGACGCGGAGAAGTGGGGCCTGCACAAGATCAGCAAGCCGGTCGTTCAGCACGGCACCTATTGCTTCTATTTCTGGGACCAGGACGACAATGCCTGGGAGATACTGGCAAATCCGCCGCGCGGCTATGCCTGGGGCTTCGAACTGGGCGACCAGAAGGGGGCGGGCCATCTCAGCACAAAGTTCCAGCGCCCGGAATCGACCCTGACCAAGGGCAAATGAGCATGGGCGCGCATCTTCACGACATTCGTTATGTGCGGATCGGATCGGATGATCTCGATGAGAGCGTCCGCTTCGCCACCGATATATTGGGGCTGGAAGTCGTGCATCGCGACGCCGGCGCCGCCTATCTGCGGGGCGACGATCGCGATCACAATATCTGCTACACCAAGGGCCGTTCGACCGGGCAGGTGCTGGGCTTCGAGATGCCCGACATGGCGTCGCTCGACGCCGCCGCGGCGATGTTCGAGAAGGCCGGGGTCGCGGTCCGCCACGGCACCAGCGACGAGCGCGAGCAGCGCCGTGTGCGCGGGCTGATCACATTGCGCGATCCCACCGGCAACGTCATCGACCTGGTGGCGCGGCCCGATCATAGCGGCAAGCGTTATTTCGGCACGCGCGACGCGGGGATCACGTCGTTCAGCCATGTGGGCCTGCGCACGTCGAACGCGAGCGCGGACGAGCTATTCTGGACGTCGATGCTCGGCGCGAAGGTGAGCGACTGGATCGGCGATGCGCCCCTTCTGCGCATCGACGAGGTGCATCACAAGATCGCGCTATTCCCGTCGGCCTTTCCTGGGGTGCAGCACGTCAACTTCCAGGTGGAATCGATCGACGACATCATGCGGTCCTATTATCACCTGAAGAAGCATAATGTCCGGATCGTGTTCGGGCCGGGGCGACACCCGACCTCGGGCGCGCGCTTCCTCTATTTCCAGGGCCCGGACGAGATCATCTACGAATATTCGTCGGGGGTGCGGATGATCACCGCCGAGGACGAGAAGACATATATCCCCCGCCAGTTCCCGATGGCGGAAAGCAGCTTCTGCATGTGGGGATCGGTCCCTGACATTCCCGAGTTCCGGACCCCGCCCTCAGGCGCACCGATCCGCCGTGCGGCCTGATCCAGCGCGGATATTGCGGCTCGCGGCGCGCGCGATGGCGCGTCATGGCCTCGCCCATGCCTATGGTCATGTCAGCATCCGGCTCGACGCGGCGCATTTCCTCGTCACCCCGGCGTCGCCGCTTGGCCTGGTATCTACCAGCGAGCCGGGCGTGATCGTTCCGCTCGACGGCGACCTGCCTCCGGGCGCGCTGCCCGAGGTCCGCATCCACCGCGAAATCTACCGCGCCCGGCCCGGCGTCGGCGGGGTATGCCGCGTCCAGCCGCCCGCGGCCATGGCGCTGTCGGCGCTGGGCGAGACGCCGCGCGCGCTCCACGGTCTCGGCACCTATTTCGCGCCGAAGCCGCCGCTGTGGCCCGGCGTCGCTCTGGTCCGCGACGACGAGCAGGCGGTGCGCGTCGCCGAGATGATGGGGGACGCGCGCGCGATCGTGCTGTCGGGCAATGGCGTGGTGACCGCCGGCGACACGTTGGAGGAAGCGGCCGGGCTGGCCTTCTTCCTGGAGGACGCGGCGCGGATCGAACTGGCGTTGCTGCCGGCGCGCGCAGCCGGTATCGCCGCGCGGGAATATACGCCCGAGGAAGTCGAAAAACGCGCGGTGAAGGCCGGAGGCCTTTATGAGCGCATGTGGCAATATCTTTGTTTCGGAGATCCCGAATGGCAAGTGTGAACCCCTCGCTGGGCGCTGACGATGTCGCGCGCCAGGCCAAGCTGATCCGCGATTCCTATGATAGCGGGACGCCGATCACGCCGGTCCGCGAGGCGCTGCCCACGGCGACGATCGAGGACGCCTATGCGATCCAGGAGGCCAACACCCGCCACTGGCTCGACGCGGGCCGCACGATCGTCGGCGCGAAGATCGGCCTGACCGCGAAGGCGGTGCAGAAGCAGCTCGGTGTCGACCAGCCCGACTTCGGCACGCTGTTCGCTGACATGGCGGTCAACGACGGCGACATCGTGCCGCTGGGCCGGCTGCTCCAGCCCAAGGTGGAGGCCGAGATCGCCTTCATTCTGGCGCGCACCCCCGACCCCAAGGCGCTGACCACCGCCGAGCTGATCAACTGCATCGACTATGCGCTGCCCGCGATCGAGATCGTCGACAGCCGCGTGGCCGACTGGAACATCCGCATCGTCGACACCGTCGCCGACAATGCCTCCTCCGGGCTGTTCGTGCTGGGCACCCGCCCGGTCAAGCTCGACGCGATCGACCTGCGGCTGTGCGGGATGGTGCTGGAGAAGAATGGCGATCCGACCTCGTTCGGTGCGGGCGCGGCGTGCCTCGGCAATCCGCTCCACGCGCTCGGCTGGCTCGCCGCGAAGATGGCCGAGGTCGGCCGTCCGCTGAAGCAGGGTGACATCATCCTCTCAGGCGCGCTCGGCCCGATGGTTGCGGTCGCGCCCGGTGACGCGATCGAGGTTCGCATCGAAGGGGTCGGCACCGTGCGGGTCGGCTTCGGTAAATAAGCGGGCGCTTCGCGCCCGACGATGAGATTGAAGAGGGAGAAGGCCGGTGGCCGATATCTTGGGAATTGCTGAACGGCTCGATACCGCGGTGACCACCGCGACCGCGACCCCGCAGCTCGAAGTGCCGATCACGCTCGACGAGGCCTATCAGGTCCAGGCGGCGGTGCTCGGCCGCCGCTATCAGCGCGGCGAGAAGCGGATCGGGCTGAAGATGGGCTTCACCAGCCGCGCGAAGATGGTCCAGATGGGCGTCGAGGGCATGATCTGGGGCCGGCTGACCGATCGCATGCTGGTCGAGGATGGCGGCGACATCGCCTTCGAGACCTATGTTCACCCGCGCGTCGAGCCCGAGATCGCCTTCATCCTGAAGGCGCCGCTGACCGGCAGCGTCACGCCCGCGGCGGCGCTGGCGGCGGTCGGCGGGGTCGCGCCCGCGCTGGAGATCATCGACTCGCGCTACAAGGATTTCAAATTCTCGCTGACCGACGTGGTTGCCGACAACAGCTCCTCGTCGAGCTTTGTCGTCGGCGCGTGGAACGATCCGGCGCAGGACATTTCCAACCTCGGCATGATCCTGGAGATCGACGGGGTCGCGCGGCAGATCGGGTCGAGCGCGGCGATCCTGGGGCATCCGCTCCGCTCGCTGGTCGCGGCGGCGCGGCTGGCCGAGGAAGCGGGCGAGCCGTTGCAGGCGGGCAGCGTGGTGATGGCAGGCGGTGCTACCGCCGCCGAGGCGCTCGCGCCCGGCCAGCATGTCCGGCTGGTGGTCCAGAATCTGGGCCGGGTCGAGTTCAACGTGAAGTGAAAATGGCGGGACCGGTTGAAATGGGGACGCAGGACGCGGCATAGCCGGTGCCGGAGCCAGGGGCGGGAGTTGATGGCGTGGTGGCGGATTCGGAGACGCTGAAGAAACTGGGGCAGTTCGATCTGCTTGCCGCGCCCGGCCATCTGCTGCGGCGCAACCATCAGCGTTCGTTCGATATCTTCACCCGCCATGTCGGCGACGACGTGACCCGTCAGCAGATCGCGTTGCTGCTGGCGCTGTCGCAATGCCCCGGCGCGTCGCAGCGCGAGCTGGTCGAGGCGACCGGCATCGACAAGAGCACGCTCAAGGAAATGCTGAGCCGGATGATCGCGCGCGGCTGGGTGCTGCGCGAACGCGACAAGCGCGACAGCCGCGCCTGGACGATGGACATCACCCAGGCGGGCGCGGAGCTGCTCGTCGAGCGGATCGAGAAGCTGAAGGCCGCCCAGCGCGAGATATTGGAACCGCTGTCGAAAGAAGACCGTGTCGTCTTCATGCGGTGCCTGCGGCAGTTGATCGGGCTGGACGCGCTTTAATCGGCGTAAGCGCGGTAAGCGTCATCAGCCCAATAATCGTCACCCCAGCGAAGGCTGGGGTCCATGGCTCTCACCAAACAGATGGCATCTGAGGAGACCATAGACATGGATGCCAGCCTTCGCTGGCATGACGGATATGGGTGGAAAGCGGACATCTGTTATCTGGAACAGACAACTCTCGCTCGCTATCGGCAGGGCATTGGTTCTAAAATAAGTTCGCTCCCAGCGCGCTTAGCTTTGATCTTGTCGCCGACCTTACAGCCAGCCACAAACGCCGCCTCCACGGACTCGCTTGCGACCAACCCCGTGTCATCTTCGGCGGTCACGCCAGCCATCACACCGGGACGATATTTAGATACACCGAACCCTATTTTCGTGATGGTCGCGGAAACCAGTATGCCTTCCTGACTTTTCCGTTCGATGTCTCTTTGGAAGAAAAACACCATTATCAAAGCCACGATAAACAGCAGCACGACGATGACGGAAAGGCCGCTGGCCCAAAAGCGATACCGCAGCCAATCCAGCCAATATGCCATGATCGCGATCATAGCCTGTCGCCGCATCGGCAGCAATTGGGCAAGCAATTACGAATGGCGGCATTTGGGTCGTTACTGGCAGACGGCCTCCTGCGCTTCCACGAGGGCGCGCACCTTGTCCGCATCGGCCGGGGAAACCGGGTTGTAGACGATCATCCCCAGTTCGGGCCTGCCATCCACGGCGAAGGAGGAGAATTCGAGCTGCACGAACCCGGCCTTCGGGTGGCGGATCCGCTTCACGCCGTCGCTATGGGCGCTGACGTCGTTGGCCTTCCACAGCGTTTCGAACTCGGGGCTCAGGCGGCTCAGCTCGTCGACCAGCCTGGCGGCTTCCGTGCTGGCGTGTGCGCCGACCCGGGCCATGTCGGCGCGGAAGGCGCCGACGACGAAGCGCGCGACGCTGTCCCAATCCTCGTTGTGATTGCGGCCTTTCCCGCCGGTGAACATGAGCCGCAGGATGTTGCGCTGTTCGCGCGGCAGCAGCGCATAGTCGGTCAGTAGGGCGGCGGCCGCGCGATTCCAGCCGACGACGTCCCACATCGCGGTCTTGATGATCGCCGGGCTCAGCGGCATCCCGTCGAGGACATGCTGAAGTCGGGGGGTGATGCCGTCCACTTGCTGGTAGCGCGCCTCGGACGGGCGACCGAGGCCCAACATATAGAGATGCTCGCGCTCCGGATCGGTCAGCATCAGCCCCTTGGCGATGCGATCGAGCACGTCGGCGGATGGCGCGCCGCCACGGCCCTGCTCCAGCCAAGTATACCATGTCGGGCTGATATTCGCCCGGCTCGCCACCTCCTCGCGGCGCAGGCCCGGGGTGCGCCGGCGGCCGCCGGCCAGCCCGAACGCCGCCGGGTCGAGCCGGGTTCGGCGATCGCGCAGATAGCTGCCCAGGGGATTGGAGGCGTCGCCGGTCATGATCGATCCTGTTACCCATTATACCATGATAGGATCACTACTTTAACATGTTAGTGCGTGCGGCGATATGGTGCGCGACAAGGAGAGTTCCCATGCGCATATTCCTCACCGGCGCGACCGGCTTCATCGGCTCGCACATCATTCCCGAACTGCTCAAACGGGGCCATCAGGTGCTCGGGCTTACCCGCTCCGACGATGGCGCGCGGCAGCTGGAGGCGATCGGCGTCAAGGCGCATCGCGGCGATCTGGAGCAGCCCGAGACGCTGGCCAGCGGTGCGGCGGCCGCCGATGCGGTGATCCACTGCGCGTTCGACCATGATTTCGCGACCTTCTTCGAGAATACGAAGAAGGATGAGCGCAACATCGCCGCGATGGGCGAAGCGCTGGCGGGGACGCAGAAACTGATCCTGATCACCTCGGGCATCGGCATCGGCACGCCGTTGAACGGCGGCCCGGCCATGGAGGACGTGCTGAATCCGCGCCATGCCAATCCCCGGATCGCGACCGAACTCGCGGGTGCGGCGCTGATCGCGCGCTGCATCGACGTGCGCACCATCCGCTTGCCGCAGGTACACGACACGACAAGGGCGGGCCTGATCACGCCGCTGATCGCGGAGGCGCGCCGGGCCGGGGCGGCGGCCTATGTGGGCGACGGGCAGGCGCGCTGGGCGGCGGCGCATATCAGCGACGTGGCGAAGCTCTACGTCCTGGCGCTGGAGCGGGGCGAGCCGGGGGCGCGTTACCACGCATCGGCCGAGGAGGGGATCGCCGCGCGGGCCATTGCGGAAGCGATCGGACAGGGCGCCGGATTGCCGGTCCGCTCCGTCGGGGCCGACGAGGTCGAGCGCTATTTCGGCTGGATGGCCCCCTTCGCGGGGCTCGATATGGCCGCGTCGAATAGCTGGACGCGCGCGCGGCTGGGGTGGGATCCGACGGGGCCTGATCTGCTGACTGACCTGGCTGCGATGGATTATTCGGCTATCACCGGGCACTGATCGGGCTGGAGCGCTTTAGTTCGCGATTCTTTCTCCGCTCATCCTGAGTAGGGGTTGAGCTTGTCGAAGCCCCGTATCGAAGGACGTCCTTCGATACGCCATTTCGGCAAGCTCAATGGCTACTCAGGATGAGCGGATATGAGCATTTCGGCCTCTTTAAATATCCTCCGCCAGCGCAACGTCATAAGCCACCCGTGCCGCTTCCACCGCCAGCTTGTTGTCGCTGGCCCAGCCCGCCAGCATCGTTAGCGGGCCGGTTAGCGACAGGCCCAGTTCGGTGAGCGCGTAATCGACCCTCGGCGGCACCGTCGCGAAGGCGGTGCGGCTGACGAGGCCGTCGCGCTGGAGGCCGCGCAGGGTGAGGGTCAGCATGCGGTGCGACACGCCGGGGATGGCGCGCATCAACTCGTTGAAGCGCAGCGAGCCGCGCGAGAGGTGGCCGACCACCATCACCGTCCATTTGTCGCCGATCCGGTCGATGATCTGGGCGAGCGAGCGGCATTCGCCCGATCCCTCGCGCGCTGCGGCTTCGGCGGCGCTGACCGGCGGGATGGCGGGATGGTCGATCTTACCCATCGCTTTTTCCTTCACGATCATGGGCGTTCCTTCGGCACATTTTTGTGCGTTCTTGCCCGGGTTTTCACTTCCTATCATATCGTCACGAACAAAATGTACCTAAAGGAATTTTCGTCATGAGCGCAGCGCAGCCCGCCGCCCCCGCAGCCGGGAGCCCGGTCGAGGGTCTCGACGACTTCACCCATCGCTTTGCCGAGCGTGACGGCGTGCGGATCCATTATGTCGCGGGCGGGCAGGGGCCCGCGATCGTGCTGGTCCATGGCTGGCCCTATACATGGGCGCTGTGGCGCAGGCTGATGCCGCTGCTCGCAGCGCAGGGGTACAGCGTAATCGCGCCCGACCTGCGCGGCTGCGGGGATTCGGACCGGGCCGATGGGGGCTATGCCAAGACCGATGTCGCCGAGGATATCCGCCATATCGTCCAGGCCGAGGGGTTCGATCGCATCCGGCTGGTCGGCACCGATATCGGGACGATGGTCGCCTATGCCTATGCGTCGCGCCATCCCGATGAGGTCGAGCGGCTGATCCTGGCGGAGTCGCTGATCCCGGGCTTCGGGCTGGAGGAGCTGATGAACCCGGCGACTGGCGGCTATTGGCACTTCGGCTTCCAGGCGCAGGTCGATCTCGCCGCCTTCCTGACCGAGGGCAAGGAGGCCGCCTATCTGCTGCCGACCATGTCGATGATGTCGGCCTCGCCCGATGCGGGCGAGACCGCGCAGCGCGACTTCCTGCCCTATTATACCGCGCCCGGCGGGATGCGCGGCGGCTTCCAGCATTATGGGACGATGGTCGCCGACGGGAAGGCGAACCGCGAGGCTTTCACTGCGAAGCTGCCGATGCCGGTGATGGTGCTGAGTGGCGAGCGCGGCATTCCACAGGCGCAGACGCTGGCCTGTGTCGAGCAGGTGGCGGGCGATATCGCGACCGACATCGTGCCGGGGAGCGGGCACACCTTCGCGCTGGATAATCCGGATTGGGTGGCGGAGCGGATGGGGCGCTTCTTCGCCTGACCTACTCCGTCATCCCGGGCTCGACCCGGGATCCCGCTTTTCTTCTCCCAGCGCGGGAAAGGAAGAAGCGGGACCCCGGGTCGAGCCCGGGGTGACGTGTACGGTTTACGCCGCGGTGAAGCGCAGCGGCATTTTCTCGACCGACAGGCGCGGCCAGACATGGCGCTCGACATCACCGGCGAGTTCGAACGCCGTCGTCCGGCGGAGCAGTTCCTCTGCGGTCACCCGCATCTGCATGCGGCCGAGCGGCGCGCCGAAGCACTGGTGGATGCCGCGTCCGAAGGCGAAGTGCAGCTTCGACTTGCGGTCGATGTCGAAGACGTCCGGATTTTCCCAGCGGGTGGGATCGAGGTTGGCCGATCCATAGTTGAGGAAGACGCTGTCGCCCGCCTTGATCGTCTCGCCGCCGACCTCGATGTCCTGCACCGCCATGCGCGGCATCTCCTGCTGCGGCGATTCGATGCGCAGGCTTTCCTCGACCGCGTCCTTGATGCGATCGGGGTTGGCGCGCAGAAAATCCTGCAGCTTGCGATCGGTGGCGAGGCGGCGGACGAAATTGCCGATGCCGCTCGCGGTGGTCGAGCGCCCCGCGAGGATCAGCGCGATGATCAGCCCGGTGACCGCCTGATCATCGAGCTTCTGCCCGTCGATCTCGCCGGCGATGAAGCCGCTGACGACGTCGTCGCCCGGATTGGCGCGACGATCGTCGATCAGATCCTGGATATAGGGGACGACCTTCAGGAAATGATCCATCGGCAGCGACGAACCCGGGGTGGCCGTACCTGATCCGGTGAGCCGCTCCATCTCCGACGACCAGTCGTTGTAGATGCGCCAGTCGGCGGTCACCCGCAGGAAGCGGCACAGCGTCTGGGTCGAGAAATGATAGGCGTAGCTGGCGAAATCGGCATCGCCCTGACCGATCAGCGCATCGATCATCTCCGCGGCGATCGGGCGCATGACCTCTTCGGCGGCGCTGATCTTGCTGGGTGCGAAGAAGGGATTCACCAGCCGGCGGTAGGCGCCATGTTCGGGCGGATCGGCCATCAGCGGCAGGATGCGGGGCGTGCCCGGCGGCACCGTCACATTGCTCAGGCTTTTGGTGTCGAGCGCCGCCTTCTCGATCTCGGCATGGCTGAAGATGCCCCAGGTGCCCTGGCCCTCTCCCTTGCTGTATCGGGCGACCGATCCCTTCGCCAGCAGCGCCGCATAGGCGGCGCTGTGATCGGGGGCCTGGCCCGTCGCCACATCGGCCAGAGCCTTTTCGGGCTCCCACAATAAAGTCATACCCCTCGCTCCATTATCACGCGAATAACTGTACACACTGTTTAGCAGCGAGAAAGTGATAAAGCTATCACTAAAATGTCGCCTTGGGATCGAGCGCGATGCGAAGCAGGTCCGCGCCCTCGATGACCGGCCCCCGATAGCCACGACGAACGGCGGCGGAGAGCGCACCGGGGGGCGGAGCGAAAGCGGCGGGAGCGGCGAAATGGGTCAGCAGGACGCGCTTCACGCCCGCATCGCTGGCGAGCCGGGCGAGCGCGTCGGCGGCCATATGCTCCTCGGTCATATGCGCGATCAGCGGCGCGCGCGCCTGCTCGGGCAGCTTCGTGCTGCGCTCGATGAAGCGCAGCATGCCGTCGATGTCGATGATCTCGCTGACTAGCAGGTCTGCGCCGCGTGACAGGCGGGTGAGCGATTCGCCGGGCCCAGTGTCGCCGGTGAACACCACCGATCCGTCAGGGGTTTCGAAGCGGAGTGAATAGGAACGGTCCGCGCCGTGCCCGGCGGCAGGCAGATGCATCGTGGCGTAATGCGAGTTCTCCACCGCCGTGACGATGATGTTCTCGTCCTTGTAGATGATGCCGGGCGCGACGTCCTGCGCGGTGACGATATCGGCCATAGGCGGAGCGACCGGCGCCTGTGCGCGGAAGATGCGGGTCGAGGGTTCGAGGAAGGCGAGCGCGCCGTCGCGCAGTTCGCGGGTTCCCGGAGGGCCATAGATGGCGAGCGGCGGCAGCTTCGCACCGTTCGCCGCGAAGGACCAGCGGAAGCCGATCAAGCTGGCGACCCCCGCGCTGTGATCGGCGTGGAGATGGGTGAGGAACACCGCCTTCACATCGGCCGACGATCGCCCGGCGAGCGCGAGCTGTCGCGTCACGCCATCGCCCGCGTCGATCAGATAGGCGGTCCCGTTGACGATCAGCATGCTCGACGGCTGAGCGCGATGGATGTTCACCAGCGGGCCGCCGGCCGTGCCGAGCAGGACGACTTCGGTGCGGGCAGCCGATGGCTCGGCGGCAATGGCGGGCGTCAGGCCCAGCAGCATCAGCAATGCCGCCCAGATCATGTTGCGCATCGAAATCCTCTCTTCTCATGTCGTCAAAGTGCGTGCACTTGTCGGGAAAAGTAATAAGGCTATAACTTGCGGGGCGCCAGCCCCTCGGCGACGGCCGAAGGATGACCGAGTGCGCGCCTCGCCCAACAGGTCGAGTGACGGTGAATGGTAAAAAGTGGGTGCACCTTCTCGCAATAAGTAATAGCTCCATCGCCAATGCGGCGGGATGCCGCTCCGGGAGAGATCATGACCGACGCCATCACGCCTTTTCGCCTCGCTGTGCCCGAAGCGGAGTTGGAGGATCTCCGGCAGCGGCTGGCCGCGACGCGGATGCCCGAAGCGCCGACGGTCGATGGCTGGCGACAGGGGCCGCCGCCCGAGGCGCTCGTGGCGCTGTGCGATTATTGGCGCAACGGATATGACTGGCGGCGCTGCGAGAGCTGGCTCAACGGGCTTGGCCAGTATCGGACCGAGATCGACGGGCTGGGCATCCATTTCCTGCACATCCGCTCGGCCGAGCCCAATGCGATGCCGCTGCTGCTCTGCCATGGCTGGCCCGGATCGATCCTCGAATTTCGCAAGCTGATCGGGCCGCTGACTGACCCCGTCGCGCATGGCGGCAAGGCCGAGGATGCGTTCGATCTGGTGATACCGTCGATGCCGGGCTTCGGCTTTTCGGACAAGCCGTCCGCGACCGGATGGAGCTTCCCGCGCATCGCCGCCGCCTGGGTGACGCTGATGACGCGGCTGGGCTATGATCGCTGGTTCGCGCAGGGCGGCGACCTGGGCAGCGCGGTGGTCGAGACGATCGCCCGCATGGAATTGCCGGGTTGCATCGGTATCCACCTCAACCTGTCCTTCTTTCAGCCGACCCCCGAGGAAGTAGCCGAGGCGGACGAGGAGGAGCGCGGCTTCCTGGAGCGGACTGCCCATTATTTCCGCGACATGTCCGCATATGCGGCGGTGCAGGGTACGCGCCCGCAGATGATCGGCTATGCGCTGGCCGATTCGCCCGCGGGACAGGCGGCGTGGATCTATTCACAGGTCCAGGAGGCCGTCGATCATGACGGCGACCTGTTCGCGGTGATCAGCCGCGACGAGCTGCTCGACGATATCATGTTCTACTGGCTGCCCAATGCGGCGGCCTCGTCGGCGCGGATTTATTGGGAATTGCAGCAGATGGGCATGCCGTCCGCCAACCTGCCGCCGATCGCGCTACCGACCGGCTATAGCTGCTTTCCCGGCGAGATTATCCGCAATTCGCGGCGTTGGATGGAGCGCCGGTTCAGCCGCCTGATCCATTATGGGCGCCCGCCGCTCGGCGGCCATTTCGCCGCGCTCGAACAGCCGGAGTTCTTCATCGACGAGGTTCGGAAGACTTTCCGAATTTTGCGCTGAACGTCGCGTCCGCACGTCTTGGTGCTTGACCTATCACTTAATCTGTATACACATAAGTGATACTACGATCACCAAGATCGAGTGTCGGCCGCGCTCGGGCGCGGTCGCCCAACCGGCGAGACAGCCACGGGGAGGACATCTATGCGCAAATCCATTCATCGAGCCGGACTGGTGGCCGGTATCGCGTTCATCGCCTTGACCGCGCCCGGCATCGCGCAGGCGCAGGACAATGTGGCGGCTGCCGCCGACGAGGGCGCGTCTTCGGGCCTCGAGGAAATCGTCGTCACCGCCCGCAAGCGCACTGAGAATCTGCGTGACGTGCCGGTATCGATCAGCGCGATCGGCGGCGCGAAGCTGACCGAGGCGAAGATCACCCAGGTCGTCGATCTCGCCGTCCGCGTGCCGAACCTGACCGTATCGAGCGGCGCAAACCTGCCCTTCGCGCTGATCCGCGGCTTCGGCACCGGCAACAGCATCTCGTTCGACCAGGCGGTCGGCAAGTTCATCGACAATGTCTCCTACGGCCGCGACCAGGACGTCCGCCTGCCGCTGTTCGACGTCGAGCGGGTCGAGGTGCTGAAAGGACCGCAGGTGCTGCTCTACGGCAACAGCTCGACCGCGGGCGCGCTGAACATCACCAGCCGCAAGCCCGGCAACAGCTTTACGGCCAACGGATCGGCCGCCTATGACTTCGCCAACAACGAGCTGGTCGTGCAGGGCGGGGTGACGGCACCGGTCAACGACAAGGTCAGTGTCCGCCTCGCGGGCCTCTATCAGGATCTCAGCCGGGGCGAGGTGTATAACATGCTGACCGGCAAATATGGTCCCACCACCGAGAATTACGCGGGCCGCGCGACGGTATTGTTCAAGCCCGCCGACGATCTTCGCGTGACGTTGAAGGCCGAATATCATCACCTGCGCGACCATGGGAATGGCGGCGAGGTGATGAGCCCGTCGATCTTCAGCTTCCTGCCGTTGCCCGACACAAAGCTCGACGGACGCATCACCGCCGACAACAACCGTGCGCCCTTCTTCGCCAAGGCGTTCAACGCCGTGAACAGCATGACCTGGCAGGGCGACATCGCCTATGACGTGGCGGGCGGTACGCTGAGTTCGACCACCGCCTATCGGGATCTGGAGTTCGCCAATTCGACGCCGTCCCCGGCACCGGTGCCGGTGCTCAACGCCTATCTCCATTATCGCTACAAGCAGTTGAGCGAGGAGCTTCGCTATTCGGGCAGCTTCGGCAAGGTCGACCTGACGCTGGGCGGCTATTATCAGCACGACACCTTCAAGGTCGCCAGTGCGATCGACTTCAACCTGACGCCGACCCTGCCGCCGGGCCTCGTGCTGCCGCCTTTCGCGCTCAACGGGCTGTTCGACCAGACGGCCAACAGCTACTCGCTGTTCGGCGACGTCACCTATCACCTGACCGACGAACTGAGCATTGAGATGGGCGGACGCTATACATCGGTCCGCAAGAATGCCGATCAGTCGCTGGTCGCGGGCAATGTCGTGCCCGGCAAGACCTTCAAGACGGGGGTCGGTGCGCTGTCGCCCAATCCCGCCTTCGACGGGCTGTTCATCTTCGGCAACGGCGTGCCCCCGCACAGCTATACCGGGATCAAGGCGCGCGACAGCGCCTTCCAGCCGCAGGTCGTGCTGCAGTACAAGCTCGCCCCGCGCAACCAGGTCTATGCCAAATATGTGAAGGGCGAGAAGGCCGGCGGCATCGACTATTTCTACACCGGCACCCCGCCGGGGCCGACCCCGGCAGGCGCCCGCTTCAAGCCGGAAGAGGCCGAGTCCTTCGAGATCGGTTTCAAGGGCGTGACCGAGGACAACCGCTTCGATTATGCGGTGTCGGCCTTCTACACGACCTTCACCGACCTCCAGGCGTCGTCCTTCCAGGTCGCCAGCTTCGTCGTCACCAATGTCGGCAAGGCGCGCACCAAGGGGGTCGAGGCGGAGGTGAACTATGCGCCGGTCGAAGGCCTGCGCATCGGCGTGTCGGCGGCCTATCTCAAGGCGCGCTACCTCGATTATCCGGGCCAGCCCTGCACCGTCGCGCAGAAGATCGCCAATGGCGGCGAGGCGGGCTGTTCGCAGGATCTTTCGGGCGCCCCGACGCAATTTTCGTCGAAGTGGACCGGGACGGTTACCGTCGACTATGAGCGGCCGGTCACCGACGATCTGATCGTCACCAGCGGCTTCGCATTGTTCGCGCGGTCGCACTACAACGCGTCGACCAATAACGAACCCTTGCAGGAGCAGAAGGGCTATGCGCAGCTCGACGCGCATTTTGGCGTCAAGGCGGAGGACGGCCGATGGAACGCGGCGCTGTTCGCCCGCAACCTCACCGACAAGAAGCTGCTCGACTATGGCACGCCCGCCCCGGGGCTCGGCGCGGCGCTCAGCGGCTTCCGGTCGCGTGGGCGGCAGATCGGCCTCCGGTTCGGCTTTGATCTTCGGTAACGGCCAATATCCGGCGGCGCATGCCTGACGCCGCCGGACCCGACAATGCTTCCTCCACTGTGGCGGCTCCGGCGCGGTCTACCGCGCGGGCCGCCACCTTTCTTGTTGCCGGCACCTTCTTCATGGAGATGCTCGACGGCACGATCATCGCCACCGCGCTGCCACAGATGGCGCACAGCTTCGGGGTCGGGCCGGTCGCGCTCAACCTGGGCATGACTGCCTATCTGCTGGCGCTCGCCGCCTTCATCCCGATCGGCGGCTGGCTCGCCAACCGCTTCGGCGCGCGGACGGTGTTCGCCAGCGCGATCGGACTGTTCACCTTCGCTTCGCTGCTCTGCGCGTCGAGCACGAGCCTCTGGGCGTTCACCGCATCGCGACTGCTGCAGGGCATGGCGGGAGCGGCGATGGTGCCGGTCGGCCGGCTGATCGTGCTGCGCATGGCGGGCAAGGGCGATCTGATCCGGGCGATGGGGACGATCGTCTGGCCCGGCCTGATCGCGCCGGTATTGGGCCCGCCGCTGGGCGGCCTGATCGTCGAATATCTGTCCTGGCACTGGATCTTCATCATCAACATCCCGCTGGGCATCGCGGCGGTCGCGCTGGCGCTGGCGATCGTCCCCGCGAAGCTGGGCGAGCCGCGCCATAGGCCGCTCGACATGCTGGGCTTCCTGCTTAGCACCGCGGCGCTGATGCTGATCGTCTTCGGCATCGATGCGCTAGGCAATGGTCATCAGGACGGCGGAATCGCGCTGGCCGTAACCCTAGGCGGGCTGGCGCTGGGCGCACTCAGCATCCGTCATTTCATGCGGCATCCCCACCCGCTGATCGATCTGCGTCCGCTCAAGGTACGGACCTTCGCGGTGATCGTCTATGGCGGCACGCTGCAGCGCATGGCGATCGGCGCGATGCCGCTGCTGCTGCCATTGCTGTTCCAGGTGGGTTTCTATGCCGATCCGGTCACCGCGGGCGGGTTGGTGCTGTTCATGTTTGCGGGCAACCTGGCGATGAAGACGGTTACGACGCCGGTCCTCAAGCGCTTCGGCTTCTGGCGAGTGATGACGCTGAACGGTGTGCTCGCCGCGCTGGCGATTGCCGCCTGCGCTACGCTGAGCCCGGCGGCGCCTCATTGGCTGATCGCGGTCGTGCTGTTCGCCGGGGGTGCGTTCCGTTCGATGCAATTTACCAGCCTGACCGCGATCCAGTTCGCCGATGTGCCGCCCGAACAGCAGGCCGACGCGAACAGCCTGTCGAGCATGATGATCCAGCTGGGCCTGGGGCTCGGCGTCCTGCTTGGTGCGAGCCTGCTGAATCTGAGCGTGTGGCTGGGCGGGCGGGCCGGTGAGCCGCCGATGATCGGGGATTTCCGCTTCGCCTTCGTCGCGACCGCGCTGGTCGGGATGCTGGGTCTGATCGACCTGTGGCGACTGCCGCGCGACGCGGGCGCGGCGCTTCTGCGCCGCACCGATTGAGCCGATGATCGAAAGCCTCTATCGATCATCTGCGCGGCCGGGCCCGCGACAACCTGCTGGGGGACGATGACAGCCGAAACCGCGCCGATCAAAAAGGCTACGCGTCGTCCGCGCCAGGCGGGCGGGGTACGGCGCGCCCAGGTGGTGGCCGCGCTGCTCGAACTGCTGCACGAACTGGGCGTCGAGGGGGTGACGACGGTCTCGATCGCCAAGCGTGTGGGCCTGAGCCAGGCCGCTCTGTTCAAGCATTTCCCGACCAAGGCCGATATCTGGATCGCCGCGATGAACGAGGTCGGCGAGCGGGTTTTTCCCGCGCTGGCCGCCGCAAGCAAGGAACCGGGCACCGCGCTGGAGCGGTTGCAGCGCACCCTGCGCGCCAACCTCGAACTGGTCGAAGAGATTCCGGCGATGACCGCCCTGCTGTTCTATCGCGAAGGGCCGCAGAGCGATGGCCAGTTCGCCGAGATGCTGGCCTCCCGCTTCCATGGGGTACGGCGGGTCGTCCACGAGCTGGTGGTGGAGGCGGCCGAGGCGGGGGAGATCCGTGCCGATGTCGATGTCGACATCGCCACGATGATGTTCATGGGGCTGATCCCGGGCCTGCTCCACCGCCATCATTTCGAGCCCGGCTATCACCCCGTCGAGCATTTCGACGCGATGTTCGAACTGATCATTCACGGCCTCGCACCCCATAAGTGATAGTCTTATAACTTCTTGACTTGAATAATGTTCTGGATACAGTTTTCACTGATATCGCAGGCTGCAGTCGCGCGGCCCGCTTTGGTGGAGAGTGTATGATGGAATGGGATTATCGGACGGTCTGGAAGGATCTGGAGGCCGATCGCACCGACACCACGCTGTCCGCCTATGAAGAGGTTCTTACCCGCTCGCCGGTCGCGCGGATCGAGAAGGATTCGGGCGACGGTTTCTGGGGCGTGTTCAGCCATGAAGGCGTCCAGGCGGTGGCGACCAATGCCAGCGTGTTCAGCAGCCACACCGCGATATCGGGTGCGCGGGTCCTGCCTCTGCAGGCCGATCCACCCGAGCATGGCGCGATCCGCCGGCTGCTCAATCCCTATTTCGCGCCGTCGCGCATTCGTGAGCTGGAGGCAGGTGTCCGCCCGATCGCGATCGAGATGATCGATGCGATGATAGCCAAGGGCGATGCCGATTTCTCGGCCGCGATTGCCTTCCCCTTCCCGATCCGGCTGCTGTGCAAGCTGATGGCGGTGCCCGACGAGGATTGGCATTTCCACTGGGAATGGGCGACCGACATGGACCGCCAGAATGCCAGCGGCCTGCTCAAATCGAACGAAGAGCCGATCCCGATGGCGATGCTGGGCGCGTTCCTGCCCTATATGGGTAAGCTCGTCGCTGATCGCCGCGCCAATCCGGGCGACGATGTGGTGAGCGGGATCGCGACGGCGGAGATCGACGGTAAGCCGCTCGACGATGCCACGGTGATCGGCCTGTTCATGTCGCTGATGCTCGGCGGCCATCACACCACTTCGGGCGCGTTGAGCAGCTTCATCCTGCAGCTTGCCAAGGACCAGCCGCTCCAGGCGCTGCTGCGCGCCGATCCGTCGCGCATCCCCGACGCGATCGAGGAAAGCCTGCGCCTCCACACCCCGCAGCAGGCGATGGCGCGCCGCTGTGTCGAGGACAGCGAGGTCGAAGGGCAGGCGATCAAGCGCGGCGACTATCTGCTGCTCCACTGGGGTGCCGCCAATGTCGATCCGGCGCGCTGGACCGATCCGGGCAAGTTCGACATCGATCGGACGAGCAAGAGCCACTTCGCCTTCGGGCGCGGCATCCACCAGTGCGTCGGCGCGTCGCTCGCCCGCATGGATATGCGCGTGGTAACCGAGGAGTTGCTGGCGCGGACCGAGAATTTCTCGGTGGCGGGGCCGATCAGGCGGACCGGCTGGCCGCGCCTGATGGTCGATCAGATGCCACTGCGGTTTGTGCCGAGGGCTTAGCCCTTGGCATAAGGCGCTAGGAAGGGCTGGAGCGCGGCGAGGAGGTCGTCGGGCTTTTCCTCGGCGGGGTAATGGCCGCAGTCGGGGATGACGATAGCGCGGTATTCATCGCCGGCGATGGGGCCTATCTCGCCCTCGATCATCTCGCCGCAGCACAGCGCCCCGGCATAGGTGAGGACGGGAAGCACGAGCTTGCCCGCGTCCTTGCGGCGGCGGTGCTGCGCGATCGAGTCGTCGAGCGCGCGATAATATTCGAAGCTGGCCCACAGCGCGCGGGGGTCTTCGAGCTGGCGGATGTAAAGGTCCTGCGCATAGGGTGCGACGCCATCGGTCTTGCCAGCCTTGGTCGCGAACTGATGGCCGAAATAGAGCCGCTCGCGCCCGCGCACCATCGCCTCGTTGATGCCGATCGCGCGGTTGAAATTGTGATGCCAGAGCAAGTCGCTGAGCCAGCGGCCATCGGGGATCAGCGGGGGCGAGGGCGAGAGACCGGGGATCAGCGCCTCGCCCATCGCGATGCGGGCGACACGGTCGGGCCGGTCGGCAGCCATCGAGTATCCGGTCCACATGCCGATATCGTGGCCGACCATGGCAAAGCGCTGATGGCCCAGGCTGTCCATCAGCGCGAGCATGTCGGCGGCCTGGCCGTCGCTGTCATAGCCGCCATCGGGCTTGTCGGAGAGACCAGCGCCCCGCGGATCGACGGCGATGACGGTAAAGTCCTCCGCCAGCACCGGCATCAGATAGCGCCAGGCGAACCAGTTTTGCGGCCATCCGGCGAGCAGCAGCAAC
The DNA here is from genome assembly GCF_001429065.1 of Sphingomonas sp. Root710. GTDB lineage: Bacteria > Pseudomonadota > Alphaproteobacteria > Sphingomonadales > Sphingomonadaceae > Rhizorhabdus. Next base: position 298,367 of record NZ_LMIB01000015.1, on the reverse strand, counting down.
GGTGGTCCCGACCCACCGATCACCGCGTGCAGCTTTATCCCGTTGGTGGGAACGGCGTAGCTCTGGAAGACATCGCCGAACCCGGCGGGCAGCCCCGGCGCATTGCTGACCGAGCCGAACCCGGTCAAAATTCCGAACTGGTCAAGATCGGTCGGCGCTTCTTTCGCTTCGCTCATCACATACCCTTTCACGCGGAAAAAATGCGCGAAACAATTGATACTCTATAGTCACATATCTTTTTAAGTGTATACAGAGTTACCGTCGCGATTCGAAAAGCTCAAGCTCTCCGCGCGGCAAAGACGATATTGGACTCACTTTTAGAGTCTTTCTGGGAGGATGCGGCATGAGCCTCAAGGACAAGACCGCCACCAGCGGGTGGACGAGCTATACCACGCCACCGGCCGAGAGCCTGGAGCTGTTCGAGGCGGTGCGCGGCAATGCGACCCTGCCATGGAGCGACGAGCATGACGGCTTCCACATGCTGCTCAACTACAAGGACGTCCGGAAGGCGATGTCCGATTATCGCACCTTCTCGTCCACGCCGCAGGTGCTGCGCCCGATGCTGCCACGCAAGCCGGTGCCCGCGCTGGAGATGGACCCGCCACAGCACGCCCATTGGCGCGCGATTTTCAACAATGCGATCACCAGCAAGACGCCGGAATCGATGGAGCCCTTCCTGCGCGCCGACATCAGGAAGCACATCAACAGCTTCATCGAGCGTGGTACCTGCGACATCGTCCGCGAGATCGCCGAGCCGGTGCCGGCCGAGGCGATCTGCCACATGGTCGGCGTCGACGAGGCGAATGTCCCCGAAATTCGCAAGCGGGCGATCGCGATGTTCGCGGCGCAGGGCGAGCCCGAGCTGTTCGGCCAGCGCCAGGCCGAATTCGGCGAGGTCACCGTGACCGAGATCCACGATCGCAAGCGCGCGCCGCGCGACGACTATATGACCGAACTCGCCCATATGGAGGTCGAGGGCCGCGCGCTCGACGACGATGATTATGTCGTGCTGTTCGCGGCATTCCTGGGCGCGGGGCATCACAGCACCACTTCGGCGATGGCAAGCATGATCTACGAGGTCTTCTCGAACCCGGCGCTGCGCGACCGGCTGCGTGCGGACAAGACGCAGATCCCGCGCGCGATCGAGGAAGTGTTGCGGCTGCGTCCGCCCTTCTACGGTTTCTTCCGCCGGGCCACCAAGCCGGTCGAAGTGGGCGTCACCGAAATCGCGACCGGCGAGGACCTCTATATGGGCTGGGCCGCCGCCAATCGCGACCCCGAAGTCTTCGATCATCCCGATCAGTTCGACATGGATCGCGAGAACAGCCGCCATCTCAGCTTCGGCTTCGGAATCCATGTCTGCCCCGGCGCGCCGCTTGCCCGCATGGAGATGAAGGTGCTGCTGGAGGAACTGCTCGACGCGATGCCCGACATGCATGTCATATCGGGCGAACCGGTCTATCAGTTCGGCGGCGGCGATTATTGCTACATCCCCGAAGTGCAAGTGGCCTTCACCCCGCGCCCCAAGCTAGACTGAGCCTATGGCCTATCGTCAGGAGGAGATGACCGTACCCGGGGGCACCGGGGACGCCCGGCGCGACCGGGGGATTGCGACGCGCGCCAAGATTCTCGATGCTGCGCTCAAGGTTTTCCAGGCGGAAGGCTTCGCCGCGGCGTCGATGGACCGGATCGCCGCTTGCGCGGGCATCTCCAAGATGACGATCTACCGCAAATTCGCGGACAAGGAGGCGCTGTTCCTGGCGGCGATCAACCAGCATTGCGCCCAGATCTACGCGGTCGATGATCATCCCCCCGCCGCGAACGTCGAGGAGGCGCGCGCCGCGCTGACCGACTTTGGCTGGGTATTCGTCCGCGCTGTGTGCGAGCAGCATGTGCTCGATCTCTATCGCATGCTGCTGGGCGAGATGCAGCGTTTCCCGCAGCTCGGTGCCGACTTCTACGATGTGGGCCCGGCGCGATCGATCGCGGTGATCGAGAATATATTGTCCGGCGTCATGAGTGCGACCGACGCCCGGCTGCGCGCCGAGGCGTTCATGCATATGGTGATGGGGGACCGTCACCAGCGCTTTCTGCTGGAGAAGGCCGGGCGCAAGAACGAGGCGGAGAATGATGCGGCGTTCGCGGCGCAGATCGATGCGGCTGTGCGCATGGTTCTCGGGCTGTGAATATTCTAACCCGCCCGCTCATCCTGAGTAGCCATTGAGCTTGTCGAAATTTCGTATCGAAGGACTTTCTTCGATACGGGTCTTCGCCAAGCTCAGCCCCTACTCAGGATGAGCGGATTGATGTATGGCTAAATCTCAGCGCGGCGCCATCCGGATCGCGCCGTCCAGGCGGATGACCTCGCCGTTCAGCATCGGGTTGCGGACGATGCTGTCGACCAGCATCGCATATTCGCCAGGATCGCCGAGGCGGCTGGGGTGGGGGACCTGCTGGCCCAGCGAATCCTGCGCGGCCTGGGGCAGGCCCTTCATCATCGGGGTCATGAAGATGCCGGGGGCGATCGTCATCACCCGGATCTTGTGCTGGGCGAGATCCCGCGCCGCGCACAGCGTCAGGCCGACGACGCCTGCCTTGGACGACGCATAGGCGGCCTGGCCGACCTGGCCGTCATAGGCGGCGACCGAGGCGGTGTTGACGATCACGCCGCGCTCCTCGCCGACTGGATCGGCGGTGATCAGGCGGGCGGCAAACTTCGACAGGGTGTTGAAGGTGCCGATCAGGTTGATCTCGATTACCTTGCGATAGAGGTCGAGCCCGTGCGGGCTGCCGTCCTTGCCGACGACGCGCGCGGGCGGGGCAATGCCGGCGCAGTTGACCAGGATGCGGGCGACGCCGTGCTTCGCCTCGGCTTCTTCGAGGCCCGCCGCGACGCTGGCGTCGTCGGCGACGTTGACCGAGACGAAATGGCCGCCGATCTCGGCGGCGGTCTTCGCGCCTTCATCGGCATTGAGATCGAAGATCGTGACCTTCGCGCCCTTGCTCGCGAGCATGCGTGCGGTCTCGCCGCCCAGGCCCGATGCGCCACCGGTGACGACCGCTGCTACGCCGTTTACATCCATCTCTACTTCCCTTTCTCAGACCAGTTCGACTGCGAAGGCGGTCGCTTCGCCGCCCCCGATGCACAGGCTCGCCACGCCGCGCTTCAGTCCGCGATTCTCCAGCGCGCCCAGCAGGGTGGCGATCACCCGCGCGCCGCTCGCACCGATCGGATGGCCGAGCGCGGTCGCCCCGCCGTTGACGTTGAGCTTGTCGGCGGGGATGTTGAGTTCCTTCGCCGCGATCATCGCGACCACCGCGAAGGCCTCGTTGACCTCGAACAGGTCGACGTCGTCTACCGTCCAGCCTGCCTTGGCGAGTGCCTTCTGCATCGCCGGGACGGGCGCGGTGGTGAACAGGCCGGGCTCATGGGCGTGGGCGGCGTGCGAAATCACCTTGGCCACGATCGGCAGGCCGAGCTCCTTTGCCACGCTCTCGCGGGTCATCACCAGCGCGGCGGCGCCATCGGAGATCGACGAGGCGTTGGCGGCGGTGATCGTGCCGTCCTTGGCGAAGGCGGGCTTGAGCGTCGGAATCTTGTCCGGGCGCGCCTTGCCGGGCTGCTCGTCCTTGTCGACGACGATGGTGCCCCCGCGCGTTTCCAGCGAGACGGGGACGACTTCGCGTTCGAACGCGCCGCTCTCGATCGCTGCGTTGGCGCGGCTGAGCGAGCGGATCGCATAATCGTCCTGCGCCTCGCGGGTGAACTGATAGTCACGCGCCGAATCCTCGGCGAAGGCGCCCATCAGCTTGCCGGGATCATAGGCGTCCTCCAGCCCGTCGAGATACATCGAGTCCTTGATGACGTCATGGCCGATGCGCGCGCCGCCGCGATGCTTGGCGAGCAGATAGGGAGCGTTGGTCATGCTCTCCATGCCGCCCGCGACGATGATGTCGGCGCTACCGGCGGCGAGCGCGTCATGCGCCATGATCGCGGCCTGCATACCCGATCCGCACATCTTGTTGACGGTGGTTGCCTCGACCGACTTGGGCAGCCCTGCGCCGAGCGCTGCCTGGCGTGCCGGAGCCTGGCCGAGACCGCCGGGCAGCACGCAACCCATGAAGATCTTTTCCACCTTGCCGGGGTCGACCTTCGCACGCTCGACGGCGGCCTTCACCGCGGCCGCGCCGAGCGCGGTGGCCGATGCGCCGGACAGTGCGCCCTGAAAACCGCCCATCGGGGTGCGGGCATAGGAGGCGATGACGACGGGGTCGTTGCTCATGGTCTTAATCCTCGACAGAAAAGGGGTTCAGAGGGCGCGGGCGATCACCATCCGCTGGATGTCGGAGGTGCCCTCGTAAATCTGGCAGACGCGGACATCGCGATAGATCTTGGCGAGGCCGAATTCCTCGAGATAGCCGTAACCGCCGAGCGTCTGGATGGCACCGGAGACGATCGCCTCGGCGGCCTCGGATGCGAACAGCTTGGCCATCGATGCCTCCTTGAGACAGGGCAGACCGGCATCCTTGCAACTCGCCGCGTGGAGGACGAGATGGCGCGCCGCCTCCAGCCGGGTGGCGAGATCGGCAAGACGGAAGCCCACCGCCTGATGCTCGATGATCGGCTTGCCGAAGCTCTTGCGGTCGCGGGCATAGGCGGTCGCGATCTCCAGCGCGGCCTGCGCCATGCCGACGCACTGCGCGGCTATGCCGATGCGGCCCTGCGCCAGATTGGCGAGCGCGATGTTGAGCCCGCGCCCTTCCTCGCCGAACAGCAGGTCGTCCTCGACGAACAGGTCGTCGAAGCGGATCGCGCAGGTGTCCGACGCGGCCTGGCCCATCTTGTGCTCGACCTTGTCGACCGAATAGCCGGGCCGGTCGGTCGGCACGAGGAAGGCGGAAATGCCCTTCTTGCCGGCATCGGGATCGGTCACCGCGAAGACCATCGCCAGACCCGCGATCTTGCCCGAAGTGATGAACTGCTTGGCACCGTTGAGCTTCCAGCCGCCATCGACGCGCGTCGCGCGGGTGCGCAGCGCGGCGGCGTCCGACCCGGCATCGGTCTCGGTCAGCGCGAAGGCGCCGATCATCCGGCCGCTGATCAGATCGGGCAGGAAGCGCACCTTCTGGGCCTCGCTGCCTTCCTTGAGCAGCCCGCCGACGAGCAGGCTGTTCTGGATCGAGATGATCGTCGACAGCGCGCCGTCGGCCGCCGCTATCTCGATCAGCGACAGCGCATAGGAAACATAGTCGGCGCCCGCGCCGCCCGCCGTTTCGGGAGCGACCATGCCCATAAGCCCTAGCCCCGCCAGCTCCTCGAACAGGCCGTCGGGATAGGCTTTGGCGGCTTCGAACGCCTGGCTGCGCGGCAGGATCTGTTCCTGCGCGAAAGCGCGCACCGCTTCCTGAATGGCGGCCTGGGTATCCGTAAGAATCATGGGAGCCTCGTTTAGCTTACTCATGAGTATATGATATTCTTACCGGTCAATGTCAATCGCCCGAGCCCGATATATGAGCGCGCGCCTTCCTGCGACGGGACATTGCCCCGCCGGTCCTACGCCTCTTTATCGGTGATGTCGCTAAGGGCTGCCGCGCGGGCGGTTCAGCCGAACAACCCCGCCAGGAAATAGAAGCCCGCGCCGATCGCCGCTGCGGCGGGCAGGGTGATCACCCAGGCGATAACGATGCTGCCCGCGACGTTCCAGCGGACCGCCGACAGCCGCCGCGACGCGCCGACGCCGACGATCGCGCCGGTGATGGTGTGGGTGGTCGATACGGGAACGCCCAGCCAGGTCGCGGCGAACAATGTGATCGCGCCGCCGGTCTCCGCGCAGAAGCCCTGCGCCGGAGTCAACCGGGTAATCTTCGATCCCATGGTGTGGACGATCTTCCAGCCGCCGAGCAGCGTGCCGAGACCCATGGCGCTCTGGCAGGTAATCACCACCCAGAAGGGGACGTGGAAGCTGCCGCCGAGCAACCCCTGCGAATAGAGCAGCACCGCGATGATCCCCATCGTCTTCTGGGCGTCGTTGCCGCCATGGCCAAGCGAGTAGAGCGATGCGGAAATGAGCTGCATCCGGCGGAAGCGCCGGTCGGCGACATTGGGCGAGGTGCGCACGAAGGCCCAACTGGTGATCAGTACTAGCAGCAGCGCGAGAAGGAGGCCGACGGTCGGTGACAGGACGATCGCGAAGCTGGTCTTGAGCACACCGGACCAGACCACAGCCGACATCCCCGCCTTGGCGGTGCCCGCTCCGAGCAGGCCACCGATCAGCGCATGGCTGGACGAGGAGGGGATGCCGAGCATCCAGGTGATGACGTTCCAGCTAATCGCCCCCATCAACGCGCCGAAGATCACTTGCGCGTTGACGATGTCGGCATGGACGATCCCCTTGCCGACCGTTTCCGCGACATGGAGCCCAAAGAACAGGAAGGCGATGAAGTTGAAAAAGGCTGCCATGGCCACGGCATGGTGCGGCTTGAGCACGCGCGTCGACACAACGGTGGCGATCGAGTTGGCGGCGTCGTGGAGACCGTTCAGGAAATCGAACGCGAGCGCGATCCCGATCAGGCCGACGAGCAGCGGAAAGGCGAGGGTGGGTTCCATCGTCGCGATCGTCAGGCGTGATCGAGGACGAGACCTTGGATCTCGTTGGCGACATCCTCGAACCGGTCGGTGATCTTTTCGAGGTGGCTGTAGATCTCACGGCCGATGATGAACGCCATCGGCGCCTTGTCGCCCTTTGCCTTGAACAGCGCCTTCAGGCCTGCGTCATGGATTTCGTCAGCATGGCCTTCGAGCTTGACGATTCTCTCGGTCAGGCTGTGCAGCCGCGCCGCATTGCGGCCGAGGTCGCGCAGCAGCGGCATCGCGTCGGCGGTGATCCGCGCGGCTTCGACGATGATTCCCGCCATATCGCGCATCTGCGGCTCGAACTCCTTGAGTTCGTAGAGCATGACCGCCTTCGCTGTCTGGTTCATCTGGTCGATCGCGTCGTCCATCGATCCGATCAGGCTGGTGATCGCGGTGCGATCGAACGGGGTGATCAGCGTCTTGCGGACGTCGGTCAGGACGTCGCGGATGATGTCGTCGGCGTCGTTTTCGCGGTCGAAGATCTCCTGCGAATGCACGGGCATGTCCGCCCCGCCTTGGAGCAGCTTGCCCAGCGCGTCGGCGGCGGCCACGTTCAGCGCAGCATGCGCCTCGAACTGCTCGAAGAAACTGCCCTGTTTGGGCAGCAATGCCTGGAACCAGCGCACGATGGTGAACCTTTCTGCTGTGTGGCGGCGGGTGGCCGTGACGAGGCGTTCGGCCAGGCCCGGAGTCCAGACCGGAGGCTGGAAGGTGGAGAGGATGTCCTTGAGTTCAGCTTCGTCGACAGCGGCGGCGGCTTCGTTGGTCGTGAACCAGCGCAATTCGCGCTCGCCCTGCTCGGGCCAGCTGTCGAGCTGGCTGGTCACTGAAAAGGGAAAGATGTCGACGATCGCGGGGCGGGACGTGCCGTCCTTGCGGTTCTTGCGATATTGATAGGTGCCGATCGCATAGGGACAGGCGATACCGACCAGGCCTGCTTCCTCATAGGCTTCGTGGCTCGCCGCCTCATGGCTTTTCAGGCCCTTGATGCGGTTGCCCTTCGGCAGCACCCAGCGCCGTGTGTCCCGCGAAGTGATCAGCATGACCTCGACATGGCCCGCATCGGTCGTGCGGTAGGGCAGGACGGCTATCTGGCGAATGTTGCGAATCCCCGGTTCGTGGCTCCCCCTACAAATGTGACAGTTTGGTTGCAATCGAACTGTCGCTGATTCGCGGGCGGCGGGTCGTTCCCCCTCTCTAATGTCGTTCGTCGACTCCCGAAATGCGTTCGTCGGCCATCCTGCTCCTTTGTGGAGGCAATGGCGCGGTCGGTCGAACCTCGAATGCGGAAAAATGACGCTTCCCCTAGAGGTTTTTCAACGGCGGCCCGGCAGCGAACGGCCCGGCAGCCGCCAGACAGTTTTACCGGGCGAAGGTCGCCACCCCAGCCCGGACGACAACAGGAGATTTTGACATGACCCGCTCGACCAAGCTCTTCGCCGCCCTCGCCGCAGCCGCCGCGACCGCCGCCACCGTCTCCTTCCCGGCCTATGCCGCCGAAGCGACCAAGACGGCGCAAGTCCATTATGACGACCTCAACCTCGCCAGCGCCGATGGCGCCAAGGCGCTGACCGTCCGGGTCGAGCGCGCCGCCAAGCGCGTCTGCGACGCAACCGGGGACCGCTCGCTCGCAGGGGCGACGCAGTCGAAAGCCTGCGCCAAGGTCGCGGTTGCCCGGGCGATGCCGCAGGTCGAGCTGGCGCTGGCCAATGCCGGCACCCAGCTTGCCGAGAACAGCCGGGTTTCGGTCGCGGCGAAGTAAGCCCGCCTAGCCTCCCGGGGTCCCCCAAGCCTTACCCGCCCCGGGAGGCACCCATATCACAGACGAGATACACGCGGCCGGACTGGCAATTTCCACCGCGTGGGACGCATCCTCGGGTTCCCTTGCCCGAGGGTGCTTTCGTTTTTGATCAGCGCCGTTTCGATCCTGACGAAACTGCGGAAAATCCCTTCGCATCTGCAACGGAACCGGGGAGCCTCCCAGGCGTCCTTCCTTCGGTTCACCCCGGCAACAACCCGGTCGAGCCATGAAGTGCTTGATCTGCTTGGCATTATTGCAGCGAAGGAATGACATGCTGTCCCGGCCCAACCAACCGGTCCTTTCTCCACCGCCCGCGATCGATCCGGCGCGGCACAGCCTGTTCATCGATTTCGACGGGACTTTGGTGCCGCTCGTCGATCATCCCGATCTGGTGCGCGCCGACGCCGAGCTGATCGAACTGCTCACCGCGCTCGGCGCGCGTTTTCCAGGGCGGCTCGCGCTGGTCAGCGGCCGTTCGATCGACCAGCTCGACCATATGATCGGGCCGGTCACGCGCGATATTGCGATGGCGGGAAGCCATGGCGCCGAAGTGCGCCGTGACGGCCATCTGATTGAGCCGCCGCGCCCGGCAGGGCTCGACGCGGCGATCGCCGAGGTGCGCAGCTATGGCGCAGGGCATCCCGAAATGATCATCGAGGAAAAAAGCCACGGCGTGGCGATGCATTATCGCGTTGCGCCAATTCTGGAGGAACCGGTCAAGCGCCGCGCCCATGCGATCGCCGAGCGTCACGGATTGCAGGTCCAGCCCGGCAAGATGATGGTCGAGATACGCGGGCCCGGCTGGGACAAGGGCGAGGCGGTCGCCGCGCTGATGGCCGACGCGCCGATGGCGGGCAGCCTGCCGGTGGTGATCGGTGACGACCTCACCGACGAACCGGCGCTGCTGCTGGCGGTGGAGATGGGCGGCTTCGGCGTCATCGTCGGCGGCGGCGGGCGCGAGACCGCCGCGCTCCACGCGCTCGCCGACGTCGGGGCGGTGCGCCGCTGGCTATGGGATGTGGCGGGATGACCGCTACGCTCGACCTTTGGCCGATCGGCAATTGCCAGGTCTCCGCGCTGGTCGACCGGGCCGGACGCTTTGTCTGGGCATGCGTGCCGCGCGTCGATGGCGATCCGGCCTTTTGTTCGCTGCTCGACGACAACCCGCCTTCGACCGAAGGCGCGCGGGGCTTCTGGGAAATCGATATCGAGGACCGCGCCGAGACCGAGCAGCATTATCTGCGCAACACCCCGATCCTCGTCACCCGCCATACCGACAGCGCGGGCAATGCGATCGAAGTGACCGACTTTTGCCCGCGCCACTTCCGCCATAGCCGCATGTACCGTCCGGTCGCCTTTGTCCGCATCGTCCGTCCGGTGGCGGGAAGCCCGCGCATCCGTGTCCGTCTGCGTCCGGCGCTCGACTGGGGCGCGGCCGATCCGGTACGTACGCATGGCTCCAACCATATCCGCTATGTGCTGAGCGATACGACTTTACGGCTCAGCACCTCCGCGCCGATCGGCTGGATCGAGAGCGAGCGGCTGTTCCGGGTCGAAAAGCCGCTGCACTTCTTCCTCGGACCTGACGAGAGCTTCGTCGGCGATATCGGCGATACGCTCGACACGATGCTGGAGCATACGGCGCAGGAATGGCGCAAATGGGTACGGGCGCTGGCGACCCCGGTCGAATGGCAGGAGGCGGTGATCCGTTCCGCGATCAGCCTGAAGCTATGCCAGCATGAGGAGAGCGGCGCGATCGTCGCGGCGCTGACCACGTCGATCCCCGAACATGCCGGGTCCGAACGCAATTGGGACTATCGCTACTGCTGGATTCGCGATGCCTATTATACGGTGCAGGCGCTCAACCGGCTCGGGGCGCTCGACGTGCTCGAAAGCTATCTCGAATATCTGCGCAACATCGTCGACAACGCCAAGGGCGGGCACATCCAGCCGCTCTACGGCGTCGGCGGCGAGGAGACGCTGGAGGAGCGGATCGCGCCCGGCCTCAACGGCTATCGCGGCATGGGGCCGGTGCGTGTCGGCAACCAGGCCTATGAACAGATTCAGCACGACGCTTATGGTCAGATCATCCTTTCCAACGCCCAGGCCTTTTTCGACCGGCGGCTGTACCGCATGGCGGGGACGGAGGATTTCCGCGCACTCGAAAAGGTGGGCGAGCATGCCTGGGCGGTGCACGACAAGCCCGATGCCGGGCTTTGGGAGCTGCGCACCAAGAGCCATGTCCACACCTATTCGGTAGCGATGTGCTGGGCGGCGTGCGACCGGCTGGCCAATGCCGCGGCGGCGCTGGAAATGCCCGAGCGCGAACTGTTCTGGCGCGACCGCGCCGACCGGATAAGGGCGCGGATCGAGCAGGCCGCCTGGCGCGAGGACACGCAGCGCATTTCGGCGACTTTCGGCGGCGACGATCTCGACGCCAGCCTGATCCAGTTGCTCGACCTGCGCTTCGTGAAGCCCGGCGACGAGCGCTTCCAGGGCACGCTCCGCGCGGTGGAGGAGGGGCTGCGGCGCGGATCGCACATGCTGCGCTATGCGACCGAGGATGACTTCGGGCTGCCGCATACCGCTTTCAACGTCTGCACCTTCTGGCTGATCGAGGCGTTGTGGCTGACGGGTAGAACAGAGGATGCGCGAGACTTGTTCGAGGAAATGCTGTCGCGGCGCACCCGCGCGGGGCTGCTGTCCGAGGACATCGACCCCGCGACCGGCGAGCTGTGGGGTAATTATCCGCAGACCTATTCGCTGGTCGGCATGATCAACTGCGCGTCGCTGCTCAGCAAGCCGTGGAGTTCGGTGCGGTGAGCCGGCTGGTCATCGTCTCGAACCGCGTCCAGCCGCCGACCGGCGAGGGCGGCGGCAACCAGGGTGGCCTCGCGGTCGCGCTGTCGGCGGCGCTGCGCGAATCGAGCGGCATCTGGTTCGGCTGGTCGGGCGAAGTCACCGATCAGTTCACCGGCCATATCAACCTGCAGCGCAATTACGGCGTCACCACCGCGACGATCGACCTGGAGGAGCAGGACGTCGACGAATATTATAATGGTTACGCCAACCGCACGCTGTGGCCGCTCTTCCATTACCGGATGGATCTGGCCGAGTTCGAGAGCGGCTTCGCCGAGGGCTACGAGCGGGTCAACCAGCGCTTCGCCGAGACGCTGGAGCCGCTGATCGAGGGCGATGACCTCGTTTGGGTCCACGACTATCATATGTTTCCGCTCGGCCAGTATCTGCGCGACCGCGGCATCGCGAACCGGATGGGCTTCTTCCTGCACATTCCCTGGCCGCCCTATCGGCTGCTGCTGTCGCTGCCCAACCACCGCCAGCTGGTCGAGACGCTGTTCGCCTATGATGTCGTCGGCTTCCAAACCCAGGATTCGCTCGGCAGCTTTCACGACTATGTGCTTCAGGAAATGGGCGGCACCATCGATGAGGACGGCCGGGTGACGGTAGGCGACCGCTCGGTGATCGCGATGGCTTGCCCGATCGGAATCGACACCGCCAACTTCCTGCAGGCGGCCGAGTCCCCCGCCGCGCGCTATGCTTGCTACCGAGCGCGTCAGAGCAGCACCGGCCGCGACATGATCATCGGCGTCGACCGGCTCGACTATTCGAAGGGGCTCGAGGAACGCTTCCTCGGCTATGAACGGCTGTTGCAGACCGACGAGGCACTGCATGGCGAGGTCTTTTTGCTACAGATCGCGCCGCCATCGCGCGGCGACGTCCAGAGCTATCGCGAGATTCGCGCCTCGCTGGATTCGCTTTCGGGGCGGATTAACGGCGCCTATGCCGATGTCGAGTGGGTGCCGATCCGCTACGTCAATCGCGGCTACCCGCGCGATCGGCTGGCTGGGATCTACCGCGCCGCCAAGATCGGGCTGGTGACGCCGCTGCGCGACGGCATGAACCTGGTCGCCAAGGAATATGTCGCGGCGCAGGACCCGGAAGATCCCGGCGTCCTGATCCTGTCGCGCTTCGCCGGCGCGGCCGAGCAATTGACCGAGGCGCTGCTGATCAACCCCTACAGCCCCGAGGAGATCGCCGAGGCGATCAAGCAGGCGCTCGAAATGCCGCTGGAAGAGCGCCAGGCGCGCTGGCGCGCCTGCATGGACAATGTCGAGCGTGAAGATGTGCTCTGGTGGCGCAAGCGCTTCACCGATGCGCTGGAAGGGGCGATCCAGTCGGTGGCGTGACGCCGCCGTTTACCGGCATCTGTCGTCGGCGGGGCAACGCCTCGGGCATGTCGTTCGCGACAAAGGCGATCAGCGCCTCGCGCACGTCGCAACGCAGATCGAAGGCGAGCGCGGCGTCGTGCGCGGTGACCAGCACGCGCAGTTCGATCGTCTCCTCCTTCACGTCGGTCAGCTGAAGGTTCCAGAAGCGCCGGTCCCATCGCGGATTGGCGGCGATCACCTCTCCCGCCTTCTCGCGGATGCGGGGGATGTCGGCTGCGGGATCGACATAGAGGAACACCGATCCCATCAGGTCCGACGTCGTCCGCGTCCAGTTCTGGAAGCTCTGCTCCAGGAATTTGGCGACGGGCACGACCAGCCGGCGATCGTCCCAGATGCGGATCACGACATAGGTCAGCCTTATCTCCTCGATTCGTCCCCATTCGCCGTCGATGATCACGACATCGTCGATCCGGATCGGCTCTGTGAAAGCCAGCTGGATGCCAGCAATGAGATTCTTGAGCGCGGGCTGTGCTGCGGCGCCTACTGCTAGCCCGGCGAGCCCCGCCGAGGCGATCAGCGTGACACCGACGTTGCGCACCGCAGGAATGCTGAGCAGCATCATGCAAGCGGTAAGAAAGACAACGGTGAAGATCGCGATCCGCGTCAGGATCGCGACTCGGGTGCGCCGCCGCCGGGCGCGCAGATTGTCGGCGACGCTGATGTCGTGGCGGATCGTGGTTACATCGTCGAGCGCGCGGATCAGCGCGATGGCGAGCCAGCCGATCAGACCCGGGAGAACGAATCCTGCCGCCTGCTGCCACAGTGCCTGCGCCCAAGGTTCAAGGGGCAGGCCGCGCTGGGTGACGCTGAGCGCCAGCGCGGCGAGAACCCACCGCATTGGATTGGCCATGCGGGCGAGCACCATGTCGTCGCCTCGTCCGGGCGTTCGGCTGGTCAGCCGGCGCAGCATGGCTACGATGATCCGATGGGCGAGCAGCGCCAGGCCGAGGGCGGCGGCCAGTGTCGCGGATACCTCTATCGCGGCAGCCAGCGACGGCCGGAGGCGCAGCACATCGATCAGGAAATCATGCATCGCCAAGCAACGTCAGTAATCTTGAGGGAGTTCCAGGATGGCGGCAGACCGGGGACGACGGCGGACAGGCCGTTCAGGCGGGACGGAGACTGCTCAGCCGTGCTGCAACCACCAAGGCTGCGCCGTTTCGGTGGAACAACGCCACGCAACGATCCGCACAGCGCAAGGCATAGTCCGAACCGCGCGCAAGCAGTCGGCCCTTCCGCAGCGCTTCTTCGTCATTCCCAGCCTCGAACAGCTTATCGGGCTTGAGCTTGTATCTGTCCCTTAGCCGATAGACGGCCATCGCAACCTCCGTCCTGTGATGATCAGGACGCGGAGATAGCGGCGATGTTCCCTACCAGAGAGGGCGCGCGCCTGCGCGTGCCTATTCGCCGACGTAATTGCCTTTCGGCGTCATATGGCAGGCGCCTGCGACATAAGAGCCATCGGGGCACCTGACCGGTTTGCCCGAACCGCCGATATAGCGGCCGTTGGGGGCCATTTGCGGGGTGCCTCCGACGAAATCGCCATTGGGCGTCAGCATCGGCGTGCCGCCGACATAATTTCCCTCGGGGGTCATCACGCAGCCCGATCCGCCCACATAGCTTCCATCAGGGCAAAGATGAACGTTTGGCGAGAAGGCGCCCACGCCTATATCGTGCGTCGTCTCCTGCTGATAGGCGAGCGCGGCGACGATGCCGATCAGGATCGCGCTGCGGACCTGCACGGCGCGGGCATGTTCCTCGGCGCGCGCGGCGTGATAGGATTGCAGATCGCGTTCGATCAGGCGAAGTTCGGCAGCGGCGCCTTCGATCTTGCCGCGATCCTGGGCCAGTCTTTCCACCGCCCCGACCCATGCGAGCAGGCCGATATCCTTGCCCGGCGTGGATTGCCGGATGCCGCTCTCGGCCGCGTCCGCGGTTGCGATTTTGGTTCTGAGCTCTTCGACCCGGCTCTGCATCCAGGCGTCGGTGGCAGCAGGCGTGGGCTTCTTCTGCATGAACTGCTGCAACTGCGACAGCATCTCATAGCGGCCATAGAGAGTGGAAAGCTGGCGGGTGTCGCCGAGTGCGGTGCTGAGCGCTTGCCCGGCGGACGGGTCCGCCGCATTGATCGAGGCCACGGCGCGCGCGGCGGATTGCTGCGTGCGGTTTTCGGCGTTCACACGCTGCGCGCTATATTGCTCGACCCGCTCTTCGCAGGCGCGCAGAAAATCCTTTTGTACCGAGGCGTTGGCGACGGCGGATAACAACAGCAGCCCGGCAAGCAGTCCCTTCATCGGTCGCATCGCAGCGCTTGCTCCCCTTCAATTTGCGGGCATACGTCGCCGGTAGCTCAAGGCTTCGGCGATATGGACGCGGGTCACCGAGTCCGATCCGGCGAGATCCGCGATCGTCCGCGCCACTCGCAGCACGCGGTGATAGCCGCGCGCCGACAATTTCATTGCCTCGGCAGCCTGGGCCAGCAACTTGCGGCCCGGCTCGTCGGGCGTCGCTGCCTGGTCGAGGAGGTCGCCATCGGCCTCGGCATTGGTGCGGACGCCATGGCCGGCATAGCGCTCCGTCTGGATGGCGCGCGCCGCCGCGACGCGGGCGGCGACCTCGGCCGAGCCCTCGGCGGGCGGCGGCAGGACGAGGTCGGCGGCGCTGACCGCGGCGACGTCAACATGCAGATCGACGCGGTCGAGCAGCGGGCCCGACAGCTTGGTCTGATAGTCGACGGCGCATTTCGGCGCGCGCGAGCAGGCGAGGGCGGCGTCGCCAAGATGGCCGCAGCGGCACGGGTTCATTGCCGCAATCAGCTGCACCCGCGCCGGGAAGGTGACATGCGCATTGGCGCGCGCGACCGAGACCTTCCCAGTCTCCAGCGGCTGACGCAGCGAATCGAGCACGGTGCGCTGGAACTCCGGAAGTTCGTCGAGGAACAATACGCCGAGATGGGCGAGACTCACCTCGCCGGGGCGGACCTTCAGCCCGCCGCCAACCAGCGCCGCCATCGACGCCGAATGGTGCGGGCTGCGGAAGGGGCGGGCGCGGCTCAGCCTGCCATCCTGCAATTCGCCCGCGACCGAGGCGACCATCGAAACTTCCAGAGCTTCGGCGGGAGTGAGATCCGGCAATATGCCCGGAAGACAAGCCGCCATCAGCGACTTGCCCGCGCCGGGCGGCCCGCTCATCAGAAGATTGTGGCCCCCCGCAGCCGCGATCTCCAGCGCGCGCTTGGCGGTCTCCTGTCCCTTCACCTGCTTGAGATCGGCGAGGATGACGGGCGCGTCGGCGCTCCCCGGCTGCGGCGGGGTGAGCGGCGCGCCGCCCTTGAAATGGCCGATCAGCGAGAGGAGGTCGGGCGCGGCCAGCACCTCAATGTTGCCGGCCCAGGCAGCCTCGGGCCCTTGTGATGCCGGACAGACAAGGCCGAGATCGCGTTCGGAAGCATGGAGCGCGGCGAGCAGCACGCCCGGCGCCGGCGCGACCCGGCCGTCGAGCCCGAGTTCGCCGACCACGACATAGGAAGCCAGCGTCTCGGCATCGATGACTCCCATCGCGCCAAGCAGACCGAGCGCGATCGGCAGGTCGTAATGCGAGCCTTCCTTGGGCAGATCTGCCGGCGAGAGGTTGACCGTGATGCGCTTCGGCGGCAGCGCGAGCCCGATCGCCGACAGCGCGGCATGGACCCGCTCGCGGCTCTCGCCCACCGCCTTGTCGGGCAGCCCGACGACGAGGAACTTTGGCATGCCCGGCGCGATCTGCACCTGCACGTCGACGGCGCGGGCCTCCAGCCCGAGAAACGCGACCGTCGCGACATGCGAAACCATTCATCAGCCCTCGATGTTCTTGGCCTGTTCTAATCGGGAGGCATTTCGAATGTCGAGAGCTTATTGGCTATTGGCTGAGCAGGTCGACTGTGCCGCTGTCGAAGTTCGATATCCGCACCCAGCCGAGTTGCGTGGGCGGGAAGCCGGCGAGATCGATCGGATATTGCCGCCAGCTGCCGGGCAGCAGCGGCTGCGGCGCGGCGAAGTGCAGGCTGTGCGAACCATTGGCAGGCAGCGGCAGACCCTTGCTGTCATTGCCGCCCCATTCGATCTTGGCGGTCATGCCGGTGAGGCGCGCGGTGCTGGGATTGCCAAAGTCGAGGATCACCCGCGATCCCCCCGCCTGCGGCTGGATATCGGCGATCGCCACCGGCAACCTGCCCACATCGGTGTCGATCAGGCCATAGCCGGTATCGCCGGGCTTAAGCGTGATCGCCTTGTGCTCACCGATTGCGGCTTCGGCCTTGGCAAGCCGCTCCTCGATCGCCTTCAGGCGGGTATCGGTCTTCGAATTGCAGGCGCTGAGCGCGGGCAGCAGCAGAAGCAGAGCGATGGCGGGGCGGCGCATGATGTCCTCCTTGAAACCCTCATTGGCGCTCCGAACGCATGTGAAACGAAAACGAGCCATGGAGCGAAACGATTCTCGTCCCCGCCGTAGGAGTGACAGCTCTCGGTGGAATGACGACAGGCGGCGGGCACTTTCCCGAAGTTGCGGGCCGCAGATTGATTGACTCCTACCCGCCTTTTGAGTAGGCGCACCCCCTGTTAGCGGCTGCCGCAGGTTCGGCGGCCCTTTTGTTTTGAATTTGAGGCAAAGACGATGAAGCGCACTTTCCAGCCGAGCAACCTGGTCCGCAAGCGGCGCCATGGCTTCCGTTCGCGCAGCGCAACCCCTGGTGGCCGCAAGGTTCTGGCCGCCCGCCGCGCCCGCGGCCGCGCCAAGCTGTCGGCCTGAGCCCGAGTCCCTACGCGGTGCTTCAGCGCCGCGCGGATTTTCTGGCGGCCAACAGCGGCAGGCGCGCGCCGATGCCCGGCTTCGTCCTGCTCGTCCGGCCCCGTGGCGATGACGATCCCGTCATGCGCCTCGGCATCACCGTTACCAAGAAGATCGGCAATGCGGTGGTCCGCAACCGCATGAAGCGGCGCTTCCGCGCGCTCGCACGAGAGCTGCTGCCGCAGGCCGGCGTGGCCGGGGCGGACCATGTGCTGATCGGCCGCGCGGGCGGGATCGAACAGGATTTCGCCGAGCTGCGCGCCCATCTCCTCAAGGCTTTGGGCAAGGTCGTGAAATGATTGGCCGGGCGATCATCCTGCTGGCGAAAGCCTGGCAGAAGGGCCCGTCGCTGATCCTGCCGCCCACATGCCGCTATATGCCGAGCTGTTCGGCCTATACGATCGAGGCCGTCTCGCGCTATGGCGCGCTCAAAGGCGGGTGGCTTGGGCTCCGCCGGATCTGCCGATGCCACCCCTGGGGCGGCTCGGGCTATGATCCGGTGCCCTGATCTTTCCTAGGATTTCCGGGAGTTTTTGGTGGATAACCAGCGCAACATGATCCTCGCGATCGTCCTGTCGGCGATCGTCCTGTTCGGATGGCAGGCGCTCAGCGACCGATTCTTCCCGGTTGCCAAACCCCCCGTTACCAAGATTCAGGGCGGCAAGGAGCAGGTCCTGCCCCAGCCCGGCGCGGACCCCGCCGCCGACAGCCCGGGCGCTATTCGCGCGCGCAACGTCGTCCTCGGCGAAACCCCGCGTGTCGCGATCGACACCCCCAAGCTCGCCGGCTCGATCAACCTGAAGGGCGCGCGGATCGACGATCTGGTGCTCAAATCCTATAAGGAAACGCTGAAGAAGAACTCGCCGCCGATCCGGCTGCTGTCGCCCAGCGGGTCGCCCGAGGCCTATTATGCCGGCTTCGGCTGGACCGGCGATGGCGTCGACGCACCGGGGCCGAACACGGTGTGGACCGCGATGGGCACGACGCTGACGCCGTCCACCCCGGTTACGCTGAGCTGGACCAACCAGCGCGGCCAGCGCTTCGACACGGTCTTCACGGTCGACGCAGATTATATGTTCACCGTCACCCAGAAACTGTCGAACAGCGGCGTCGGCGCAGTCTCGGCGCGGCCCTATGGCCTGGTGTCGCGCGACGGCGTGTCGAAGGACCATTCGACCTGGACGCTGCACACCGGCCCGATCGGTGTGTTCAACGACGCCGCCAATTATGACCTGAGCTTCGACAAGCTCGACGAGGCCGGCAAGGCGGGCACCCGCTTCGCCAGCACCGGCGGCTGGCTCGGCTTCGGTGACAAATATTGGCTGACCGCGCTCGTCCCCGACGGCAAGTCGGCGGTCGAGGCGGGTTTCCTGTCGACCGCGCCCAAGGTCTATCAGGCGGTGCAGACCGGCAAGCCGCTGGTGATCGCGCCCGGCAAGAGCGGCCAGATATCGCAGCGCTTCTTCGCGGGCGCCAAGGAAGTCGCGCTGCTCGACCGCTATGAAGCCCAAGGCGGCGTGCAGATGTTCAGCCGCGCGATCGACTGGGGCTGGTTCCGGGTGATCGAGAAGCCGATCTTCTGGGTGCTCGATCAGGTCTTCAAGCTGGTCGGCAATTTCGGCGTGGCGATCATCATCCTCACCTTCCTGGTGCGCGGGCTGATGTTCCCGATCGCGCAGAAGCAGTTCCGCTCGATGGCTGGCATGCGCCGCGTCCAGCCGAAGATGAAGGAATTGCAGGAACGGCATAAGGACGACAAGCCGCGTCTCCAGCAGGAGCTGCTCAAGCTCTATCAGGAGGAGAAGGTCAATCCGCTCGCGGGCTGTCTGCCGATCCTGATCCAGATCCCGGTCTTCTATGCGCTGTACAAGGTGCTGATGGTGACGATCGAGATGCGGCACCAGCCCTTCGCGCTGTGGATTCGCGATCTCTCGGCGCCCGATCCGCTCCACATCCTGAACCTGTTCGGGCTGCTCGACTTCACCCCGCCGGCCTTTCTGGGCATCGGCATCCTCGCGCTGCTGCTCGGCGTGTCGATGTGGCTGCAGTTCAAGCTGAACCCGACCCCGATGGAGCCCGCGCAGCAGCAGGTGATGTCGCTGATGCCGTGGATCATGATGTTCATCATGGCGCCCTTCGCGGCGGGCCTGCTGATCTACTGGATCACTTCCAACTTCCTGACGATCGCGCAGCAGGCTTGGCTCTATCGCCAATATCCGGTGATGGATGTTCCCGCCTCGGCGAAGACCGTAACCGTAGCGGCGACCAAGAAGAAGTGAGTGACGGCCGGACCGAAGGCGAGGGCCCCGAGATCGATCTGATCGAGCCCGCGCGCAAGCTGTTCGCGGGCCCGGTCAGCTTCCTCAAGTCTGCACCGGACCTGCGCTTCCTGCCTGACGCCGACGCGCCCGAAGTGGCCTTTGCGGGCCGATCGAACGTCGGCAAGTCGTCGCTGCTCAACCGGCTGACCAACCGCAGCGGCCTCGCGCGCACCTCGAACACCCCGGGCCGCACGCAGGAGCTCAACTTCTTCGACGTCGGCGCGACGGAGGAGGGCGGGGTGCCGGTGCTGCGGCTGGTGGACATGCCCGGCTATGGCTTCGCCAAGGCGCCCAAGGACATCGTCCGCAAGTGGCGCCATGTGGTGAACGATTATCTGCGCGGCCGCGTGGTGCTGCGCCGCGCGCTGGTGCTGATCGATGCGCGCCACGGCATCAAGGATGTCGACCGCGAGATCATGACGATGCTCGACAAGGCGGCGGTGACCTATCACCTCGTCCTGACCAAGGCCGACAAGATCAAGGCGAGCGAGCTTGCGGCAGTGACTGCGGCGACCGAGGCCGAAGGCCGCAAGCATGTGGCCGCGCATCCGAAGCTGCTGGTGACGTCGAGCGAGAAGGACTTCGGCATCGCCGAACTGCGTGCGGCGATCCTGGAATCGATCCAGTCCAACTGAACGCTCCGCTCCCGCTCATCCTGAGTAGCCACTGAGCTTGTCGAAGTGACGTATCGAAGGACGTCCTTCGATGCGGCCTTCGCTTTCGCTCCTTACTCAGGATGAGCGGAGTGGGTGGGAAAGCGGAAATGCTTCCGCTAAAGCCGCCCCATCAACCCCGGGAGGCGCGCATGACCCTCAAGCTCTATATCGGCAACAAGGTCTATTCGAGCTGGTCGCTGCGCGGCTGGCTGGCGGTGAAGCAGTCTGGCCTGCCGTTCGCGGAAGAGGTCGTCTCACTTTATGATGAGGCATGGGTGACGCGCCGTGAGGCGCCCGAGTTCGCCGCGTCGAACGGCAAGGTGCCCGTGCTGTGGGACGGCGACGCGGCGATCTGGGAAAGTCTGGCGATCATCGACTATCTCGCCGACAAGACCAGCCGCGACCGCTTCTGGCCCGCCGAGGACAAGGCCCGCGCGCTGGCGCGTTCGATCGCGTCCGAGATGCACGCCGGCTATTCGGCGCTGCGCCAGCAGCATGGCATGAACCTGCGCAAGGTTTATCCGCCCGAGCCGCTGACCCCCGAGGTCAGCGCGGACATCCAGCGGATCACCTCGCTCTGGGATCAGGCGAAGCGCGGGTTCGGGCAGGGCGGCGATTATCTGTTCGGCGCGTTCGGCGCGGTCGACATCATGTTCGCGCCGGTCGTCACGCGATTCCGTACCTATTCGATCGCGCTGCCGTCGCTGGCGTCGGATTATTGCGAGGCGGTGTGGAACCACCCGTTCATGATCGAATGGAGCGAGGGTGCCGCGGGTGAGAGCTGGGTGATCGACAAGTTCGAACGCGCCGCCGAGCAGGCCTGATTCCAGTCTCCCCGGGCTTCAGAAGGGCGTGCCGTCCTTGTGGAAATAGCCCTGGCGCTGCCAGTCGAACATTAGGTCGATGTCCGAATAATGGCAGGGGCTCTGCGGCTGGCGGCCGATCGCGATGAAGGTGCAGTCGCCCTGGCCCTCATTGGCGATGTGATGGCCGTTGGCTTCGCCCTTGGGGAAGGCCACGCAATCGCCCGCGACGAGCGGCGTCCGGCCCTTGTCGTCGATCAGCGTCGCCTCGCCCGCGATCATCACCACGAACTCGTCCTCGCCTTCATGCCAGTGCCGCTGGCTGGACCAGGCACCGGGCTTGAGCGTCACATGGTTGACGCCGAAATCGCTGATCCCCGCTACCGATGCGAGCCCGCGTTTCCATCGCCCCTGCACCGCCCGATCATGGGGTGCGGGGTAGCCGGTGCTGTTGTTGAGCGGGATCGCATCAAGGTCGATTTTCGGCATCGGGTGCGCTCTCCTTTGCAATCGAAGGACGGCCAAGCTAGGCGGGCGTCGTGACCGATGCAATCGACCCCGTCGCGCTGACCCAGCGCCTGATCGCCTGCCCCAGCGTGACCCCGGCCGACGCCGGCGCCATGGCGGTGATAGCCGAGGCGCTGGAGGGTATCGGCTTCACCGTGCATCGCTTCGCGGCGGGGGAGGCTCCCGATGGGCCGGTCGAGAATTTGTTTGCGACACGCGGGAGCGGTGGGCCGCACTTCGCCTTCGCCGGACATAGCGACGTCGTGCCGCCGGGGGAGGGCTGGCAGGGCGATCCCTTTGTGCCGGAGGTGCGCGGCGATCTGCTCTATGGGCGGGGCGCGGTCGATATGAAGGGCGCGATCGGCGCATTCATCGCCGCGGCAGCCCGTACCCAGGGGCACGCGGGCACGCTCAGCCTGATCATCACGGGCGACGAGGAGGGCCCCGCCACCCATGGCACCGTCGCGCTGATCGACTGGATGAATCAACGCGGCGTCCGGCCCGACCTGTGCCTGGTCGGCGAGCCGACCTCGACCCACCGGCTCGGCGACATGGTCAAGATCGGGCGGCGCGGGTCGGTCAATATCTGGATCGAGAATGAGGGTGCGCAGGGGCATGTCGCCTATCCGCATCTCGCCGACAATCCAATTCCGGCGCTGATCACGGCGCTCGACGCGCTGGCGGCGCTCCACCTCGACGACGGCAATGCCTGGTTCCAGCCGTCGAACCTGGAGATCACCACGGTCGACGTCGGCAATGGCGCGACCAACATCATCCCGGCGGTGGCGAAGGCGCGGATTAACATCCGCTTCAACGACGAGCATAGCGGTGCGAAGCTGGTCGAACTGGTGCGCGCGACCGTCGTCGCCCATGCGCCGAACGCGACGATCCGGCCGGTGATATCGGGGGAAAGCTTCATCACGCCGCCCGGCGACTTCTCGGGCCTGATCGCCGCATCGATCGAGAAGGTGACGGGGCTCGTGCCCGAACTGTCGACCACGGGCGGGACCTCCGACGCGCGGTTCCTGTCGCGCATCTGCCCGGTGGTGGAATTCGGGCTGTGCAACGCGACGATGCACAAGCTCGACGAGGCGGTGGCGGTGCCGGACCTCTACCAGCTCAGCGACATCTATGAGGACATCATCCGCCGCATCTTCCGCGTCTGAGCGGTTGCACACGGTGAGCCAGGCGTTATAGCTGCGCGCCGTGCGGGCGTGGTGAAACTGGTAGACGCGCCGGACTCAAAATCCGGTTCCGCAAGGAGTGTCGGTTCGAGCCCGACCGCCCGCACCAACTTCCGATCGGATAGCCCAGCCGTCAGCCGCGCTGCGAGGCCGCTCTGGCGCTCCCCAGGAAACCAAGTTGCTGATCGATGATGAGCTGGAGCTCGGACAGCCGGTACGGCTTGGCCAGGAAGGCGCAGCCGATCGGCAGGCGGGACACTTTAGGATCGAAATAGCCCGACACGGCGACCAGTCCGATGGTAGGCCAGCGGCTGCGGACGGTGAAAGTGAGCTCCGCGCCGTCCATCTCACCGGGCATATTTACATCGGTGAAGACGAGGTCGATGTCACTCGACCGCTGGGCTAGATGTTCGAGCGCTTCGACCGCACTGGCGGCCGCCAATGTCCGGTAGCCAAAGCCCTCGAGCGCATCGACCGCGAATTGCCGGACAGACGGCTCGTCCTCAACGACCAGGATCAGGCAAGCGGGAACGCCATTATGCTGATCGCCCATATATCGTGCCTTCCCCAACATTGCGGCCCGAGGCCCCGTGCCGACTCGTATAAGGAAAATTACGTATCGGCCAGTAGCAATCGATTGCTAATGCATGAAGCCGGATGCCAAACATCACTGTCGATCGGCCTGCATCGCCCTTTCCCCGGCAAGAAACATGCTATGCACTTCGCGCATCGGGCCGGGAGGCATAACGATGGACAAGGCGGACGCTAAAGCGCTGGTCACGCTTCTGGGCATCGAATTGCCAGTGATCCAGGCGCCGATGGCGGGTGCGACCACCCCTGCCATGGTCGCGGCGGTGAGCAATGCGGGCGGCCTCGGCTCCCTGCCGAGCGGGCTATACTCGCCGGATCAGTTCGCCGCCGCCATCGAACAGGTGCGGGCCGCTACGTGCCGCCCCATCGCGGTCAATCTGCTGTGCCATAGGGCTTCGCCCGATGATCCCGTTCGCCAGCAGGCATGGCGTCAGCGACTTGCCGCTTATTATGTCGAGGCTGGGCTAGATCCCGCCATGCCGGTTCCGTCCGGCGGCCGTGCGCCGTTTGATGAGGCGCTGTGCGAGGTCGTGGAACATTATCGCCCTGAAGTGGCGAGCTTCCATTTCGGCCTGCCCGATCCCGCACTGCTCGAAAGGGTCCGGCGCGTCGGCGCGAAGCTGATCTCGTCGGCGACCACCGTCGCCGAAGCCCGCTGGCTGGAAGCGCGGGGCGTAGATGCGGTGATCGCGATGGGAGCCGAGGCGGGGGGACATCGGGGCAATTTCCTGAGCGACGACATGAATATGCAGCTGGGTACATTTGCGCTGGTGCCGCAGATCGTCGACGCCGTGTCGGTTCCCGTTATCGCCGCGGGGGGCATCTCGGATCAGCGGGGTGTGCGCGCGGCGTTCGCGCTCGGCGCATCTGCGGTGCAGGTGGGCACCGCCTATCTCTTCACGCCGGAGGCCGGGATCGCGCCGGTCTATCGGCAGGCGCTGACGGAGGGCAAGGGAACCGCGCTCACCAATGTCTTCACTGGGCGGCCCGCGCGCGGCATCGTGAACCGGTTGATGTCGGAGCTTGGACTGATGTCGGATCTGGCACCGCCCTATCCGACGGCGGCGAGCCTCGTCGGGCCGCTTCGGGCCGCGGCCGAGGCGGCTGGGCGCGGTGATTACAGCCCGCTTTGGGCGGGACAGGCTTTTCCTCTGGCCAAGCCCATGCCTGCGGCGGCGCTGACACGGTGGCTGGCGGCGGCAATAGCTGAAGAGGGAGGCGAGGACGCGGCGGACCGGGCTTCGTGACCGGCGCTCTCGTCTCCATTGCGGGTTTATTTTAAGCCTCGCCATAATCGCGCCGCAGCGCCGAACCGTGCCGGAAGCTTAGACGAAAGTTTGTCTGGAAGTGCTCTTTCGGCTTGCTTTGTCGGGCCGTTCGGCTAAACCGGGAAGGTCATTAGTCAGAATCCTCCAGAGAATAACCCGGCCCAAAAAGCCGGGTTATTCGATTCTGGGAGAGGCTGAACTTGCTCCCGCCGCTCGCCACCCTGAAATCGCGATGCTAAGGCATTGGCGATGGCCTTATTTGTCTTCTGGGGGGAACAGGGCGCGGGGCCGGGCGCTGCCGAACAACTCGACGCCTGCCTGCCCGGCGAATCCCATATCGTGCCCGAACAGCCGAGTCGCGGCAGTGTCGATACGCCGGCGGGGCGCTGGCACTTCATGGCCTTTGCGACGACCACGCACTTCTACTCCGCCGAGCGTCAGGTCTGGCAGGCCGATGGCAAGGGCGTGTGCGTCATCCACGGCTTGATCTGGCGGATCGCCGCCGATGGCCCTCGCCTGCTCGACGCGGCTGACGTCGCCGCGCTGCTCGACCGGCCAGACGCCGCTTGGCCCGACGATATTTCGGGCGAATATGCGGTCGCGCGGCTCCACGCCGACGGTACGCTCATCGCCTTTTCGGATCGCGCCGGGCTCCACCAGCTCTTTCATGGTTCGGCGGGATCCTATGTCGCAGCCAGTCGCGCAGCGCTGGTGGCGGCGGTGACCGGCGATCGAACGCCCAATCCGGATGGCCTCTCCTGGCTGCCGGCAATGGGCTACCGGGCCGGCACGGCGACGGCCTATCGCGCGGTCACCCAGCTGGCGCAGGGGCATGTTCTGACCATCGGGCCCGATCATCAGACGATCCGGCCCGCGTCCTCGCCCGTCATCGGCTTCTCCGCCGATCGGGGATATTCCCCGGCGCTCGATGCGGTGCTCGACAAAGGCATCGTGCAGGCGCGCGCGGCGATCCGCCTCGGTGTCGGCGCGGATGGGCCGATCGATCTGCCGATCACCGGGGGGAAGGACAGCCGGGTCATCCTTGCCCTGTGTCTGGCGGAGGGACTGCGCGACCGGTTGCGTTTGTTCACGCGCGGCTATGCCGGGCATCCTGACGTGATCGCGGGGCAGGGGATCGCCGAAGCGCTGGGCCTGCCGCACCGGCGCGAACCGCCCCACGGCAGTGACGAACCCGCTTATTGGAGCCGTGCCCACTTTTTCGGGAAGCTGATGGCGCAGACCTGGCAGACCGATGGCATGGTCGGCGGCTGGGACCTGATCCTGGGCGAACGCGTTGCGGCTGAGACGCTGATTACCGGTCATATGGGCGAGGTGCTCAAGGCCTATTCGAAGAGGCCGCTGCCCGAGGGAATACTCGATCCCGTGGCGATGGTCCGGTTGCAGGCGCCATTCGATCCGATGGGGCTGTTGCTGCCCGAGGCCCGCGAACGGCTTTGCGAGCAGTTAGGCGATCAGATGGAGCTGGCGCGCCGGGACGGGGCCGGCGAGGCCGATCTTCCCGACATCTTCTACTATCGCAACCGTATCCCCAACTGGCTCGGCGCGATCCGGGCGATCAAGTCGTTCGAGCGCCAGCCGGTCGTCCCGCTCGGCGCGCCGGCGCTGCTGGGGCTGGCCTTCCGGCTGACGGCCGAGGAACGCAAGGCGGAACTGCTCCACTACAAGATCGTCGAGCGTTGCGCACCGGATCTGCTCGGTCTGCCCTTCGCCATGCAGCGCTGGGACGCGCGGCTGCCGGGAGCGCCGCAAACCGATCCGGTCCTCCCCGGCGCGGACGCGCCGCCGGTTTTCGGCAACTGGCAATTCTCGCTCAACCATAATGCCGCGATCCGCGCGGCGCTGGCCGCCGAGGTCGAGGCGCGGCCCGATCTGACGCTGTGGCGGTCGATCGATCGCGCCGTGCTGCTCGACCGGTTGCGCAACCGCCGGCTGGACTATTTCGACGGGATAAGCATGCTCGGGCTGGTGGTGGCGATGTTCCAGGAAAGCGGATTGGTTCAGCCGACGAAGATCGGTGGCACGGGCGATGCGGTTCCCGCAGGGGCGGCTTGCGCCGATTATCCCCGCCCCGCGATCACCGGGCATCTCGACGCGATCCGGGCCGCGGGCGACGCGCTGATCTTCGACGGCTGGGCCCATGCGCGCGATTTCCCGGCGGCGCAGGTCGCGGTCGAGGCGCGGCTGGACGGTGTCTCGCTCGGCATTGTCGCCGCCGATGGCGAGCGGCCCGACCTGATCCCGCACGGCATGGGGGATGGGCGGCATGGTTTCTCGCTCGGCATTCCCCGCGATCGTTTGCGGGCGGCAGCGGGCGGCGCTGCGCGAGTGCAGGTGGCAATCGCGCCATTCGACAGTGACCATGTGATGGCCACCCCCGAGATCGCCCTGTGAACCGCGCGATCCTCGTCATCGGACAGAGCCATGTCGCCGCGATCCGCGCGGCGGCGAAGGCACGGCGCGAGGCCGACCCCGATCGCCCGCGTACCCGGGTGATCCATACGATGGAGCCGCAATATGCGCCGGAGGTCGTGGGTGAGGGCGACGAGGCGGGGTTTGCAGCTGCCCTGGTCGAGACGATCCGCGACCAGATCGATCGCCATGCCCCGCTGGTCGTCTCCGTGAGCGGCGGCAATGTCCACAATGGTTTCGCGCTGATCCGCCATCCGCGGCCCTATGATTTCCTGCTGTCGGCGGAGGCGGGGCCGCCGCTCGATCCGGAGGCCGAGCCGCTGTCCGAGGCACTGGTGCGCGCCGCACTGGAGGACGGGCTGGCGCGCGACCGCGTCCGCCTGCGTGAGATCGCGCGGATAGCGGTTAACGTGGTGCAGCTCGAATCGCCGCCGCCGCTGGCCGACAATGCCGTCATTGCCGAACAGGCCGACGCCTATTTCAGGAATCGCGCGATCGGCGATCTCGGCGTCGCCTCGCCGGGGCTGCGCTACAAGATATGGCGGCTGCATTCGCGCATCGTCGCGGGCTATTGCGCCGCGCTCGGCATGCGCTTCCTGCCCGTGCCGCGCGAGGCGCAGGATGCACAAGGCTTCCTGCGGTCCGAATTCGCCGGCGACGCTACCCACGGCAACCAGGCCTATGGCGAAGCCGTGATCCGCCAGCTGGAGGCACTGTGATGCCGCATCCCTATCGCGACCTGCCCGACAGCGCCTATTGGCGGCGGTCGATCGTCGGCAAGGGGCCGGTGATCGACCCGCTCGCGGGCGATTTCCTCACGCTGGCGCGCGAAGACAAGGTGGCGACGGCGGGCAGCTGCTTCGCCCAGAACATCGCCCGGCACCTGAAGAAGAGCGGGTTCAACTTTCTCGTCACCGAGGGCGCGCACCCCATCATTCCCGCCGCCGACGCCGAGCGCCATGGCTATGGGCAGTACAGCGCGCGCTACGGCAATATCTACACCGCGCGGCAGCTGCTCCAGCTGTTCGACCGCGCGTTCGGGACATTCGCGCCCGCCGAGGATATCTGGCCCGCGCCCAACGGCGTGCGCGTCGTCGATCCCTTCCGCCCCACCATCGAGCCCGAGGGCTTCGCCAGCGAGGCCGAGCTGCGCGCCGACCGCGCCCACCATCTCGCGCGGGTGCGCGAGATGTTCGAGACGCTCGACATCTTCGTCTTCACGCTGGGCCTCACCGAGGGCTGGGAGTCGACCGTCGACAGCGCGGTCTTTCCGTTGTGCCCGGGCGTATCGGGCGGGGTCTTTGAACCTGCGCGCCACGCTTTTCACAATTTCCGGGTGAGCGAGGTCGTCGCCGATCTCGACGCTTTCGTCGCGCGGCTGCGCGCGATCAATCCGGCCGCGCGGATCATCTTCACCGTCTCGCCGGTGCCGCTCGCCGCGACGATGAGCGGTCATCATGTCCTTGCCGCCACGACCTATTCGAAGTCGGTGCTGCGCGCCGCGGCGCAGGAACTGGTCGAGACGCATGACGGGGTCTTCTACTTCCCCTCTTATGAGATGATCATGGGTGCCCCCGCCGGCGCTCGCTTCTTCGCCGACGACATGCGCAACGTGACCGAAGAGGGGGTGGCGCATGTCATGGCGGTGTTCCTGCGCCATGCCGCCGGAATCGAGAGCGCCAGTATGCCCGAGATTTCCCCGGAAATTCCTGACGAAACGATCGCCGCCGCGAAGCAATGGGTCGAAGTCATGTGCGATGAGGCGATGCTCGACGCTGAGGACGAATGACACAGGGCGTCGCCCGGCAGGTTCAATGCGGCAGGTGATGATCGGCTAGAAAAGCTCGCACATTGTCGAGGAAGCAGCTTCTCTCGCGCTCGAAGGCACGCCGCGCGGCTCTGCCCAATTCCTGCCGGTCGGTGTGGCTCAGGCTCAGCGCCCTATCGACGGCGTCTTCGATAAGCAGTTCGGTGGTGGTGAAATTGGTGCCTGCCATCAGCGGCTCGCTGCTCGTGGCGGGGATGAGAATGCCGCTATCGGAGGTGACGAGCTCGTTCATCGGCGGCGCATCCAGGGTGAGCACCAACGCGGACATCGCCCGGCTCTCGTTGATATAATGGCCGAAACCTTCCGTCCCCGATGGGCAGAGGTGAATCCCGCCCCTCGCCAGGTCCGCGAAGAACTGCTCGTCCGATTTGACGAAATCGAACAGGCAGCTGATGTTTTCATCGGTCAGCCATCGTCCGGTACGTAGCGCCATATCCGGACCATATGCCTGCAGCATCAGCCGCGGGAGGTCCGGACGCCGTTGCCATATGTTCATCAACAATTGCGTGTGCCGGGTCCTCGCCTTCCCCCTGAAATGGCAAAACGTATCATAGTTTTGCACGGTCTTGCCGGGATCAGCCGAGGTGAAACCGAGAAAGTGATGCGACGCCTTCGCGAAGCGCGGCTGCAGGCAGCCAATCGAGAAGCGGGTCTTGTGAAGCACGACATCGATCGCTCCTCCCTTCGTCTCGATATCGCGAGGATCGAGCCATTCGGGATTGGGCAGCAGCGCGCGTACCTCATACCGATCGAGATACTCGCGATGGAACATGCGTTCGATCATGACGGCGACCACGCCCACTTCATCGGGGTCGCCCGACCTTGGTTCACAGGCATTCTCCGGCCTATAAAAGCCCTCGTCCCGCCAGAGCAGCCGCGCTTTCACCGCTCCGGAAGAAGCCCATTCAAAGGCGCTGGCAAGAAGCGAAGCGCACCGCGACAGCCCCTTGCTCCAGTTCGGGCAGTAAATGTCGATCTGGTTTCGGTTCATCTCCGGCCAGGCCACTCAATTTTTCTCAACGTGGGTCGTTTGGATTCAGACCAAAAGTTACGAATCCGAAACAACAGGTCAAGCTTTGTGCCGCCGCTTGTGCGCGATGTCGGCAACTAGGCGAGAAGCGCGGTCTTGAAGGTGGACAGCGCCGCCGCGGCGGCATCTCGGCTGCGCGCATGGACCGGGTGAACATCCCGGGCGTTCGCCGCCGTCTCCACCTTGTCGATGATCCGCCCGACGTGTTCAGGCGACAGGAGCTTCGATGCGATAGCTGCATAGAGATCCTCGGAATCGAGGTCGCGCAACATCACGCGCTTCTTGAAGTCGCTGACCGTCGAGGTCTGGGCGTTCTCATCAGCGCCGATCACCACTGGGGTCGTGCCGATCCGGATCGCATTGACGGCCAGATGATAGGTGTCGGTAAGAATCGCGCCGCAATCGCGGATCTGAGTACAGAGCCCGAGGAAATTCTCGTGGAAACGGTTGCGTGGCAGCGCCAGCCATTTGTTCAGGAACAACGGCTTATATCCGCGACGCGTCAGCTCGGCCGTCAGGTCCTGCTTGTTCGCGATCGGCGTCCGCTCAAGAAACACTCCGATCTGCTTCAGATTCTTTTCCGCTGTTCCGATGGGCAGGTCCGGCAGGAGGAAGGCCGCGTCACAACCCTGCGTTACCATATTGGCCGAGAGCGACGGGAAGTGGCTGCGCAGCTCCCGGGTCGACACCGAATCGCGGGGCATGATCGAGGTGAAACGCTCATAGAGCGGTGCCAGCGATGCGAGGTTCATCTTGCCCTTGACCGCTCCGAGCGTCTGGAAGTTCTGGGCGAAAGAAAAAAGCTGAGGCCCCGATGCCTTGCGTCCGCGCATCATGAACACATCCAGCCAGATGTTGAAGACCTCGCTCTTCGACAGGGGGCCGTCGTGCGAGTTCAGCTGCGAGGCGAAATCGTCGAAGGCGTAATAGGGGCTGGTCGTAAAGTCCCCCCAATAGACGACGCGATCGTATCGCATCAGCGGCCCGGCGTCGGAAATCCGGTAGATCGGCACCTGTCCGGACTTGAACAGGCTGTTCGTGCGCCCGCCCGAAGCCACGAAATAATCGACGGTATGGCCGAGCGATTCGAACAGCCTGAAGGCGGCCAGATCGACCGAATACATTCCAGTGTTCGCCCAGTTATGGGCCAGGACGACGGCGATATTCATCGGATTTTCCGATTCCCCCTGAGCAGGCCGAACAGATCAGGCCATCATCGCGCGCGAAACCCCATGTGGCGCTGGTTCTGATCCGCAGGTGGCTTAAAAGGCGGGGCGTGGCAATATCGGATTACTCGGATCGGCATATGCAGCGAGCAGACATCAGGGGCTTCTATATCAACCTCGATCGGTCGCCGGAGCGGCGGGCGTTGATGGAGGAGGGGCTGGCGCGATGCGGCCTCGGCGGAGCGATCACGCGATTTTCCGCACGGCAGGGCGACGACCGGCCGAAGGGCATCAGTGCGAACGAGCTCGGCTGCTTCCTGTCGCATCAGGCGATCGTCGATTCCATTGCCGATGACCGGCCGACGCTGATCCTCGAGGACGACATCTATTTCCCTCCGCGTTTCGAGGAGTATCTATCCATCATCCTCGAGAAATGCGCCGGGCATGAATGGGACATCCTTTTCCTGAACAAGATGATCAGCTTCACCGACATGCGCGCGGTCTATCAGATGATCCGCAAGAAGCGCGCGGCCGGGGATATCTATTCTGACCAGTTCCGGAACTTCTCTATAGAGGAATGCAAGGGCCTCTACATATCGGGCGCCGGCGCCTACCTGATCCGCCCCGGCGCGGCCGGCAAGGTCGCGGCGATATTGCGGAAGACGGCTGAGGACAATTACCCCAAACCCGTCGATATCACCTATCTCAACGCCATCAATGCGGGCACACTGAAGGCCAAGTTCGCGTTCCCTTATATATTGGGCGTCCATTCCCAGCTGGAATCCACGCTCAAGCAACGCGCCGGGGGGGACAATGGCCCGCTGTTCAATGACATATTGAACCTGTTCGTCGCTGGTGGCGATATCGACCGGCTCCGGCTGGGCGCCTTCGACGCGGTGCACGACATCCCCTTCGACGCCGACGCGTTCATCGCGAGCCAGATATTGTATCGGCGACTCACTCGCTAGGCCGCCGGGCGATCACCGGAATGATAGGCGGTGGACGACTATGGGCTTTTCTCCGGCGAGCGGCTAACCGTCGCCCCCGGAGCCAAGCAGAGCGAAGCGGAGTGAAGATTGGGGCAAGCCGCTAACAGCCAAGCGCGCACCGCTATCCTGGTGCTGGGCATGCACCGGAGCGGGACTTCCGCGCTTGCGCGGCTGATCGGCTATCTTGGTGCAGCGCTGCCCGCCGACGCGATCGATGCCCATGCCGACAATGCGCGCGGCTATTGGGAATCGGCGGCAATCGTCAAGGCCGATGACCAGCTGCTGCGCGTCGCGCGTTCGAGCTGGTTCGATCCGCGTCCGCTCGATCTGTCCCGGCTCGAAGCCTCGGCGCTGCGGTCGCGCAAGGACCGGATCTGGGAGGCGGTGACGGCGGCGTTCGGCGATGCGCGGCTGATGGCGATCAAGGACCCGCGCCAGTGCCGCTTCGTGCCCACGATCGTCGAGACGCTGGCCGAACATGGCGTCGCGGCGCGCGCGGTGCTGATGCTGCGCAGCCCGCAGGCGGTGGCGCGCTCGATCGCCAGCCGCGACGGGACGACGCCGGCTTTCGCGCATCTGCTGTGGTTGCGCCACATGATCGATGCCGAGCGCAACAGCCGTGGGCTGATGCGCGCGGTGATCGGCTTCGACGCGATGCTGGCCGACTGGCGCGATGCCACGCGCCGCCTGCTGCCGCTGACCGGTGGGGTGATGCCCGATGGCGAGACGGCGGCGGCGATCGACGGCTTTCTCGATCCGGCGCTGCGGCATCATGGCAATGCCGCATCGGACGGGCTGGAAGAGCCGTTGGCAGGCATCGTCGAGGCGGTTCGCGAAGGGCTCGAGACGCTGGCCGCGCGTGACGATGCCGAGACCCGCGCGGCGCTCGATACGGCTTATGCCCGGCTCGATGCCGCGCCGTGGCTGACGGACGACATCATCCACGACGAGCTGCGCCACCGCCGGATCGGCGTGGCGGCAGAACCGGAAGCCGCGCCTGCCGAGGCTGTGCCGGTACCACCCCGCCAGTCGATGCCCGCGCCGACTCCACCATATGCCGAGGCGGTGGCGATGATCCGCGACAGCGGGCTGTTCGACGAGGCCTGGTATCTTGCCCGCTATGGCGATGCCGCGGACAGCGGCCTCGATCCGGTCGAGCATTATCTGACGATCGGCGCGGCCAAAGGCTACAACCCCAATCCGCTGTTCGATACCGGCTTCTACGCGCGGCAGATGGCGCGGCGGATCGCGGCGGGCGGAGGCGGTCAGTGAAGGCAGCGCTGGTCCTTCACCTCTTCTATCCCGAGGTGGCGGTCGAGCTGATCGACCGGGTCGCGGCGATCGGTGCACCGGTCGATATCTTCGTGACACACAGCGTGCCACTCGACGCCAGCGTGCTCGACGCGTTGAAGCGGCTGCCGCGTGAACCCGAGATCATTCGGGTCGCCAATCGCGGCTGGGATATCGGCCCATTATTCGAACTGCTGCCGCTGCTGGCTAAGCGCGGTTATGATCTGATCGGCAAGCTGCACACCAAGAAGGGCGGGTCGGGCTATGCGCCCGAATGGCGACAACTCGCCTATGACGGGATGATCGCCTCCGAAGCGCTGGTCGGCGACATCGTCAGCGCTTTCGACGCGCATCCCGACCTGTCGCTGCTCGGCCCCGCGCCGCTCTACAAGTCGGTGGCGAGCCACCTTTTCCGCAATGCCGAGCTGTTGTCCGATCTGGCCCCGGCGCTGGTCGTCCCGGCCTATCCGCCCGCCGACTGGGGTTTCTTCGCGGGCACCTTCTTCTGGGCGCGGCGCAGCCTGCTCGAAAAGGTCGCGGCGCTGGCCGACTTCGGCGATACGGGGACGATCAGCCAGGAGCGCGACGGTGCGCTCGGCCACGCGGTCGAGCGGCTGTTCGGGCTCGCCCCGCTCGCGCTGGGCGGCAAGGTCGGGCTGGTCGAGGCTTGCGAGATCGCGATCATCAACGCGCCGGGCGTCCCCTCGCACGAGCCGGTGATCCAGACGCTCGTGGATGCTGCGGGGCTCGGCGTTGGCCCGGTCGACGACGAACTGGCAGCGCTGATCGCGAGCCACAATCCGCTGATCGACTATATCCGCCATGGCCGCGAGGCTGACGCGCTCGACCCCAATCTTTATTTCTCGAGCAGCTGGTACAATAGCATCCATGCCGATGTGCACGCTGCAGGGATGCATCCGCTCCACCATTATATCCACTATGGCGCTGCCGAAGGCCGATCGACCGGGCCGCTGTTCGACGGGGCCTATTACCGCAAGACCCATGACGATGTGACGGGCGATCCGCTGCGCCACTTCCTGGAGGTAGGCGCGGGCGAGGGGCGGGTTGCTATCCCGATCAGCCGTCCGCGCTACGAGACCTCGGATGAAAGACCGCGCCGCTTCTATCGCCACTTCGATATCGCGCGCGAAGCGGCTTTCCTGCGGAGGCTGGCCGAATTGCCTGAGGCCGCGCACCGCACAGCCGACGAGACGCTGATCAGCGTGATCATGCCCGCCTATAACCGGCGCGACCGCGTTGCCGCCGCGATCCGTTCGGTGCTGGCGCAGAGCCACGGCAAGTTCGAACTGCTGGTCGTCGACGATGGATCGACCGACGGCACCGCAGAGATCGCCGCCGCTTTCACCAGCGACCCGCGCGTCCGCGTAATCCAGGGTGCGCATGGCGGGGTGAGCGCGGCGCGCAACCTGGGCCTCGAAGCGGCGAAAGGCGAGATCGTCGCCTATCTCGACAGCGACAATAGCTGGAAGAGCTGGTTCCTCGACGTGATGGCGCTGTTCATGACCTCCGAAGGGCTCGACACCGCCTATTCGGGAATCGCGCTGCGCGACGAGCTCAACCAGCTGACCGGCTATCGCGGCGACGATTTCGACTGGGGTGCCTGCCTCGCCGAAAATTATGTCGATCTCAACGCCTTCTGCCACCGGCGAACGCTGACCGATCAGCTTGGCATGTTCGACCGCAACCTGCGGCGGATGGTCGATTGGGACCTGATCCTGCGCTACGCCAAGGGGCGGCCGGTCGGCTATGCGCCCTTCGTCGGTTGCGAATATCATGACGCCAAGAGCGACACCGGGCGGATCACGGTTAGCGAGCCTGCCGCCTTCCAGGCGCTCGTCCGCGCCAAGAACCATCTGGGCCTGCCCACCGGGCGCGACGCGCATGAACTGGCGGCGAAACTGAAGCTCAATATCGCGATCAAGATCGCCGCGCCCGAGGAGGAGAAGGCCGCCTGGGGCGACTTCCACTTCGCCGAGAGCCTGGCCGCCGCGATCGAGCGGCTGGGGCACAAGGCGCGGATCGATTTTCGCGGGCAATGGTATGGGCATTCGATCGCGAGCGAGGACCTCGTCATCGTCCTGCGCGGGCTGATCGCCTATGAGCCGCGCCCAGGGCAGATGTGTTTCCTGTGGAACATCAGCCATCCCGATCAGGTCGGCTTCGACGAATATGACCGCTACAGCCGGGTTTATGCCGCCTCGGAATCGCACACCGCGCTGCTCGATCATATCGTCCGTCCGCCGGTGGCGGCGATGCTGCAGGCGACCGACCCGTCGCGCTTCCATCCGATCGAGGGGGCAACGGGCCCGGAGGTCCTGTTTGTCGGAAATTCGCGCGGGGTCGATCGTGAGATCGTTCGCTGGGCGATCGAGGCGGGGCGCCCGCCGGTCATTTATGGTGACGGCTGGGACGGGCGGGTGCCCGCCGATCTGGTCAGGGCCGCCAATGTCGACAATCGCGAACTCGGCGCGCTCTATGCGGGGGCGGGGGCCGTGCTCAACGATCACTGGCCGTCGATGCGCGCCTTCGGCCTGCTCTCGAACCGGCTGTTCGACGTGGTCGGCAGCGGGGGCAGGGCGATTTCCGATCGGGTGCCGTCAATGGCGTCGGTGTTCGGTGACGCGGTGGCGCAGGTCTCGGGGCCTGCGGAACTGGCAGAGGCGATCGAGGCGATGGCCGCCCGGCCGCGCGGTGGCCCGGCAGCGAAGCTTGCTGCCGACTATGTCCATGCCGAGCACAGCTTCGACGCGCGAGCGCGGACCTTCATTGCCGATGCCTTCGCGATCCTCGGCCTGCCCGCACCCTTCGCTGTGCCCGAGCCCGACTTCGACAATCGGCTGACGGTCCACATCATCGCAAAGCACAGTGCGATCGGTCCGCAAAGCTCGGCCTATATAAGGCTGGTCGCGCCGCTGACCGACGAGAGCGTGACCGGCCGGGTGCGTTTGACCCTGGGTGCCCCTGAGGGCGCTGTCCCGGACTGCGACGTCTGTATCGTCCAGCGAACCGCGCTGCCGACGATCGAGGCGGTCGACGCGCTGGTACGGCGGCTGGGCGAGATGGGGGCGGCGCTGGTCGTCGATGTCGACGACGCCTTCACGCTGATCGGACCCGACCATCCCGAGCATGATCTCTATCGCCCGTTGAACGCCGCGCTGGACCGCGCCGTCGCGGCGGCGGCGGAGACCTGGTTCTCGACCGCCGAGCTGGCGGGGGCCTATGCCGGGCTGGGCCCGCGCAGCGCCATCGTGCCCAATGCGGTCGACCCCCGGCTGTGGCGCGACTGGCGGCATGGCCGGCCCGCGCCGTTCAGTGGGGACAGGGTGCGCATGGTCTATATGGGCACCCACACCCATGGCCCCGATCTGGCGATGATCCGCCCCGCGCTCGACGCGCTGCATGCCGAGCGGGGCGATGCGTTCGACCTGACGGTGATCGGCGTCGATCCCGATCTCGCGCCCGCGGCCTGGCTGCGCCGGCTCGCGCCGCCCGCCGACGCGGTCAGCTATCCGCGCTTCGTGCGCTGGCTGCGCGCGCAGGGGCCGTTCGACCTGGGGCTGGCTCCGCTCGCCGACAATGCGTTCAACGCCTGCAAGTCGGATATTAAGGCATTGGATTATGCCGCGCTCGCAATCCTGCCGCTGCTCAGCGATGGCCCGGCCTATCGGGCCGATCCGTTGCTCGGCGCGCATGCGCTGTTCGCCACCGCGGACGGCTGGCTCGATGCCTTGCGGACAGTGCTCGACGATCGCGCCGCTGCGGCCCGCCGCGCGAAGGCGCTGGAGGAGCATGTCTGGAACCGGCGCAGCGTCTCCGGCATTGCAGCCATGCTGGTCGAACGCCTGGAGGCGCTTCGCAGCTAGGAGACGTACATCGTGAAACGCGGCCTCATCCTCGTCGCGGCGTTGCCGCTATTGCTTGGCGCGGCGGGCGATGTCCCCGAGCTTATATTGCCGATCGCCTGCAAGCTGGGCGTGAGCTGCGCGGTACAGAATTATGTCGACGTCGATCCGTCGCCGGGGGTGAAGGATTTCCACTGCGGCCAGCGGACCTATGACAAGCATGGCGGCACCGACATCCGCCTGCAGAGCATGGCGCAGCAGAAGAGCGGTGTCGCGGTTCTTGCCGCCGCCACAGGGACCGTATTGCGCGTGCGTGACGGGGTTCCCGACATCTCGGTGAAGGAGCGCGGGCAGGCGTCGGTCGACAATGCCGAATGCGGAAACGGCGTCGTCATCGCGCATGCGGGCGGGCTGGAAACCCAATATTGCCACATGGCGAAGGGCAGCATCAGCGTAAAACCGGGCCAGAAGGTTGCGGCGGGCGCGCCGATCGGCAAGGTCGGTCTGTCGGGCAACACCGAATATCCGCACCTTCACATCACCGTGCGCAAGGATGGCGCGAGGGCCGATCCCTTCGCGCTGGGCGCGAAGCCCGGCCAATGCGATGGCGGCCGCAATATCTGGGCGGCTTCTTCGGGCCTGAACACCGGCTATCAGGGGGGGCAAGTGCTCAACGCCGGTTTCGCTACCGGGCCGGTGACGATGGCGATGGCGATGGAGCGAGGGGAGAGTCAGGAGCCGCGCCCGTCGCGCTCCGGCCCGGCGCTTGTGGCTTTCGTCCAGTCGATCGGCTTGCAGCAGGGTGACGTGCAGCGGCTGTCGGTGACCGCGCCGGGCGGGGCCGGCTTCGCCGAGAACCGGGCTCAGCCGCTCGATCGCGACAAGGCGCAGACGATCCTCTTCGCGGGCAAGAAGAGGCCGGCCGCGGGTTGGCCGGCTGGCCGCTATGTCGCGCATTATTCGGTCGAGCGCGGCGGACGGACGGTGATCGATCGCCGTTTCGCGATCACGCTCTGACCATCGGATTGATCGCCTATTTCCGCTCGAACAGCGGGAGCAGCGCGCGCTTGGTCACCTTGCCCTGGCTGTTGCGCGGCAGGCTATCGACGATGACGACGCGCTTGGGCGCGCGCAGCCCGAGGAGAGGGTGTGCCCAGCGCTGTATTTCGGGCGGTGTTAGTGCGCTTGCGCCGGCGAGCTCGACCGCTGCGACGGGAATATCGCCATGGATGCGCGAGGGCAGGGCGAGCGCGGCCGCATAGGCGATCTCGGGATGGCTCTCCAACGCCGCTTCGATCTCCTTGGGAAAGATGTTGAGGCCGTTCATGATGATCATCTCGTCCTTGCGGCCCTGGACGACCAGCTGGCCGTCCGGCCGGAGATAGCCGATATCGCCGGGGTGGAACCAACCGTCGCGGAAGCGCAGTGCGGTCTGCTCGGGATTGTCGAAATAGCCCTCGACCATGCCCGGCGTGCGCAAT
Organism: Sphingomonas sp. Root710; assembly: GCF_001429065.1. GTDB lineage: Bacteria > Pseudomonadota > Alphaproteobacteria > Sphingomonadales > Sphingomonadaceae > Rhizorhabdus. The sequence continues at coordinate 259,451 of NZ_LMIB01000015.1, read as the reverse complement.
GCGATCTCGCCCGTTTCGCCCGGCGGCAGCGGCGCGCCCGCCTGATCGAAAATCTTAAGCTCGACTCCGTCGATGGGTCGCCCAGAACATTCGTCGTCGTCATGTTCTCCCGGCATGGCCATCGCGATCGCGCCGGTCTCGCTTGACGCGTAGCGGACGAAGAGGTGCCGCGAGACGGCTCGCTCGATCGCCTGGCGGGTCGCATAGGGCACGGCCGATCCGCCGGTGCGGATCTTGATGCCGCCGAGCGCTGCCGCATCCTTCAGATGGGGGAGTCCTTCGGCGTGCATCCGCGAGATGTCGAGACAGGTCACGTCCTTGGCGCGGACAAACCCGACCAGATCGGCATGGCCGTGGTCGATGAAGACGTTCGTGCCGCCATTCCACACGCAATAGAGCCGGTGGCGCTTGGAATTGTTATGTTCGATGCCGGCCAGCCGCAACAGCCGTTCGTCGGCATATTCCGGATGACGTTCGGCCTGTAGGCCGATCTGGGTTTCGGAGAAGGCGAGGATGTTGGTCTTGCCGGTCGTTCCCGAGGTGCGGAGGAAAAGCCGCCCGCTGCTTGCGGGGTCGCGGCGCCAATGCGTCGAGGCGCGCCTGGCCTGCCGGTCGGCGGGCCAGATCCGGACGCGGTCTGCCGCCTCCTGCTCGGACTGCCCCACGAGCACATGGGTCGCGCCCACCCGGTCCGCCAGTTCGTCGCGCATTGCCGGCTGATCATGGGTCGCCAGGGTGATCTGGCCCGCGCCGATGGCCAGCAGACTGAGCGAGGCGATCAGATGCTGAACCTCGTCCGCTATCAGCAGTCCAACGACCGAATCTTGCCCGACACCCGCCGCTTCAAGATAGGCGGCACCTTCGGCGATCAGTTCTGAAAGGGTTGCGTAATCGATCTCCACACTGTCGGTGACAATCGCGGTTCGCGCTGATACGCCCTGTGCGTGCATCGCGCAGCGATCAAGGAAATTCCGGGGGGAATCAGCGGACATGACCGCAAATCCATTCGCCGACTGTAGGGCGCGTGCCGAATATCTGCGGCGATTGATCGACCTCGAAAACGAGCTTTCTCCTTTGGAAATCTGGGACCTCTGGCAACGCCGGGCAGAACTGCCCGAGGCCATCATCGCGCCGCTGGGCAGAACGATCAAGATGATGATGCTGGGAGCAAAGGACTTGCGCCGCTTCGAACGGACGACGCTGTCCGAGAACGTGTTCCTCTACCGGGGGGCGGGGGGCGCCGGGCAAAAGACGCTGTTGATCGGCTTTGGCGGAAATGTGAACAGGCTGATGCTGCCGACCGCCATATTCCTTCAGTTCGTCCCTGACGCCGATTATGACATGCTTCTGCTCCGCGATCCGACGCGGTCGGGCTATCTGCGGGGGGTACCCGGTTTCGGCGACGATCTGGTCAAGATGGCGGACGCGATCCGCAGCCATGTCGATCTCGGCTCCTATCGCGAAGTGCGATGCGTCGGCACGAGTGGGGGCGGACAGGTGGCGCTCTATATGGGGCTGCTGCTAGATGCGCGCCGCGCGGTGTCGGTCGGGGGCAGGCACCGATCGCTTTCGAAGAAGGTGGCCGCGGGCGATGGTGAGTTTACCGGCTACGAACTGGACAAGTTCGTGCAGAACCTCGCACCGCGCAGCACCGAACTCATCAATCTGTTCGGTGCACAGTGCGAGCGCGACACTGAAGGCGCCAGATCGCTCGAGAAGGTCTTGCCCCAGCTCAAACCGGTGACCATTGCCGCTCTGGCGGAGCACAATGCCCTGGCTTATCTGCTGGAGCAGGGTTCGCTATCGAGTTTTTTCAGCCGGATTCTTTTGTCGGAAACGGTGGGGTGACGATGGAGGACCGCGTGCCGGAACATATGCAGCTGAGAGACGAGGCGCTCACCGCGCTGCGCAGCAATCCGCTGGTGTTTTTTCCCGAAGGCTATGAGGCGAAACTCCACGATGCAGATTTCGATCTTACGTTCGCCGATCTGGGGATGGACTCGCTTGCGGGAATGGAACTGAGCATCTGGCTCGAACTCGAAAAGGGTATCGAGGTCACCGAGGTCGAAATTCAGGAGATCGAATCCTTGAACGGTCTGGCGCGTTTCCTGGCGAAGGCCGGCGGTTAGAGGAATGTCGATGAGCAGGCGGGTCTTATTCGTCCACCAAAATTTCCCGGGTCAGTTTCCCCATATCGCGGACGCTCTCGTAGCGCGGGGCGACAAGGTCGCCGCGATCGGCGGCAAGACCGCCAAGGACCGTCCCGGCGTGAAGCTGGTGCGGTGGGACAATAAGCGCGGATCGACACCGGGAATCTTCGACGCGGCGACGCGCGCCGAGGCGGATCTCATCCGCGCGCGTGCCGCCGCCGCCGCCGCCGTTGAGTTGCGCAAGACCGGCTTCGTGCCCGACCTGATCATCGGCCACCCTGGCTGGGGCGAGACGATCCACCTCCGCGATATCTTTCCGGAGGCGCGGCTCATCCTGTTCGGCGAATTCTATTATCGCCAGTTCGGCGCCGATGTGAATTTCGATCGGGAGTTCGAGACCCCGACGCTCGAACGGGCCATGCGGACGAACGGGAAGAACGCGACCCAGTCGCTCGCTTATGTGATGGCGGACATGATCGTCAGCCCGACAGCTTTCCAGGCTTCGACTTTCCCCGATGTCATCCGCAACCGCATCAGGATCCTCCACGAGGGGATCGACCTGTCGCGCGCGCGCGCCAAACGCGATGCGCGCGTGACATTGCCCGATGGGAAGATACTCGACCGGTCGACACCGGTGATAACCTTCATCAACCGCCACTTCGAGCGGTTACGCGGCTTCCACATCTTCATGCGCGCCTTGCCCGCCTTTCTGGACGCGGTGCCCGAGGCCCATGTCGTTGCGATCGGCGAGGATGGGACCGGTTATGGCGGGGACCGAAGCGACGGCAAGGGGTGGCGCGAGGCAATGCTCGCCGAACTGGGCCCTCGACTGGAGCGCAATCGCGTCCATTTCGTCGGCCGGGTGCCCCACGAGACGATGATCGACATATTCTCGATCGGTGCGGCGCATGTCTACTATACCTATCCCTTCACGCTGTCCTGGTCATTGGTCGAAGCGATGGCATGCGAAAGCCTGATCATCGGATCGGACACCGCGCCGGTGCGCGATGCCATCACCAACGGCAAGGATGGGTTGCTGCTGGATTTCTTCGATGTCGGAGCATTGTCTCAGGCGATGATCGACGCGGTGCGCCATCCTGATCGCTATGCCGCGCTGCGCGGGCAGGCCAGGCTCACGGCGCTCGAACGGTTCGATCGGGAATCGATTGGTGTGCCGGGCTGGCTGGCGATGGTTGATGAAGTACTGGCTGGGGGTTCGGTGGGATGACGGTGCCGCAGGCGCGTTTCAGGCCGCTGTTCGTCTGCGGCAGTCCCAAGTCGGGAACGACCTGGTTGCAGAAGATCCTCGACGCCCACTCCCAGATAGCCTGTGCGGGCGAGGGGCATTTCATTGAGCAGATCGCCAATCCGATGGTCCGTCTGCTGCGTGGCTACAATGCCAAGCTGAAGCAGGTCGACGAACGTGTCTTCCAGGGCAGGGCCCCCTATCAGCCGCTCGCCGAAGCGGAAATCATCCAGATTGCGCGCGAGATGATCGTCAGGCTGATGCTGCGCCAGCAGCCGCCGGCGGGAACCCTGTGGCTAGGAGACAAGACGCCGCGCTACACCGAAGGGCTCAAGGAACTGAAAATTCTGTTCCCGGCCGCCCGCTTCATCCACATCGTCCGCGACCCCCGCGATGTTGCCGTGTCGCGGCTTCATCATGCGAAGCGTGCCGGTTATGATGACGCGTTGACGGCCGGTTCCGACACTTATTACGAAATGGTCGGTAACGCCGCTGCTGCCTGGGCGCAGCATAATGGCAATGTTGCGGCGTTCGTGGCCTTGGCCCCCGCCAACGCGGAGATGCTTCACCAGATAGGCTATGAAAGACTGCTGAGCGATTTTGACAGAGTAGCGGCCGAGTTGTTCGCCTTTCTGGATGTCGATCATGGTCCAACCGTTATCGCCAAGGTGCGCAGCGAAACTGACTTCGAACAGCTGTCCGGGCGCAAGCAGGGCGATGAGGACCCTGCATCGTTCTTCCGAAAGGGCGTCGCGGGAGACTGGAAAGGCCGGTTGGACCAACGCGCGTTGGAGATTATCGAGCAGCAGTGCGGCAAGCTCATGGGCAGATACGGTTATAATCGCTTGTCAGGGGCAAGCGCCTGACCACTCTGAATATAGTTACTTGATCGCACCGTTCGCCGCCGTCGACGTTTCACGCCTCAATCTCGATCACGCGAAGCCGCGCCATGCCTTGATTTGTCGTTGCATAGGTGCAGGGCAAAATAGGTCCGTCCGCGGAACTGCTTTGAAGCCAGCCGACAACTCCAAACTGGTCGCACGAATAACCGGTCCGCGCTGCGGAATCCGTTCTCGTAAGCGCATCCTCAGGCCTATCGCTAGCCAATCCATGTGACGATAGGCTCTTGTTTCATACCGGGGCAAAAGGATCGCGGTGGATTATCGCTTTAAATTCGTTTGGCAGGCGTCGATTACCGAAGTCTCGCGGCGCGCTCGGCGAGATCGAACAACAGCTTCCGAACAAAGAAAAAGGGCCGGCAAAGCCGGCCCTTCCCCAAATCGATATGCTATCGATTACGGTGCAACGACGATACCGAAATCGTCGGTCGTCAGGTCAGCAGCGGTGACGCCAGTGAGCTTGATAGCCGAGTCAATCGTGGTGTCGACCGTATATTCACCGTCGCTGTCATAGAACAGGTAGGTGTCGGCACCAACCTGCATGGCCGCGATCGCGCCAGTCGCATGGTTCACAAGGAGCGAGCTAGCATAGGTCTGCGCTGCCGCGGCAGTGCTGAAGGTTACGCCGTCGCCCTGGAGAACGATATCGCTCGCCGCGTTCAGACCGGTGAGGGTGATATCCAGCACGTCGGTGCCGACAGTGAAGTCGGTAACCGTATCGACCAGGCCGAAGACGTCCGATTCTTCATCGGTGCTTGCGATCGGAGCGTCGAGCGTATCGAAAACGAACACGTCTGCGCCAGCGCCGCCGGTCAGAATGTCAATGCCGTCGCCGCCATCGATGGTGTCGTCGCCGAGGTCGCCCAGGATGACGTCATTGCCGGCGTCGCCGCCAACGAGGTCATTGTCGGCACCGCCACGGAGCGAGTCGTTGCCGTTCTCGCCGTAGATGGTGTCTTCGCCCTTGTTGCCGTTGACGGTGTCGTTCTCGCTGCCGCCCTGGATGTAGTCGTTGTCGCCACCGCCGTTGATACGGTCCGAACCATCGTCACCATAGAGCTGGTCTTCGCCAGCGTTGCCCTGAATGTAGTCATTGCCGCTGCCACCGTTGATTTCGTCGTCGGTGTCGGTGCTGGGATCGCCGGTCAAGCCGAAGCCGTAAAGGTGATCATTGCCGTCGCCACCCTCGAGCGTGTCGTCACCGGCACCACCGAACAGGTTGTCGTGGCCATCATTGCCAACCAGCGAATCGTCGCCGGTACCGCCGAAGATGTTGTCAGCGCCCGAACCGCCCTGGATCGAGTCATCGCCAGCGAAGCCATAAGCATAATTGCCATCGGCGTTCGTGGTGAACGCGAAGTCGTTGTCGGTGCCGTCGCCGAGGACGATCGTGGAATCGGTGCCAGCGATGAACGAGCTGACGAAATCGATGCTGCCCGCGCCAGCGAGGTCAGCGCCCGTGAACGCCAGAGTCTTGCCGCCCGAGGTCACAAAAGTGATGTCGAGGCCCGTGCTCGAAACCGAAACATTCGCCGGAGTAGCCGCGGCGGACGAGAAGCGCAGAATGTCGCCGGGGGCGAAGTTTTCCGCATCCTCGCTCGTCATCTCTTCGAAAATATAAGTAGCCATTAGAAACCTCCAGTTGAACCTAACCCGGGCAAGCAGCGTGCCACCTCCCGTTTACACGAGCGGGAAGCGCCCCTTGCCGCCCGCGAACCGATCCCCCGTGGCATGGTTCGACGAGCAAGCCCAGTTCGTTGCTTAGCCAAGCTTTCTCAACCACGCAACAGGCAAAAAGCGCACCGCAGCATTGGCGATGTGCGATTTATAAAGCTGCGGGGTACTCGCCAATTTAATATCAACATGCCCTTTTCGGCAAAAATCGATGGAAAGCCGCCGCCATCCAATGATTTTAGGTCATTCCGGCGCTTCATGGTGGCGATATCCAAGAACAAAGCGCCCCTAAGCGGTCACTATAGCTAAAGTAGCGGAAACATATCTACTTTACGGCATTTGCCGATGCTGCTGATTTCGTCCAACTGCCTCTCCAGTCTTCCAAGTCTATGCCGGTCAGCTGGGAAAAATGAGTTAAATCAGCGGTATAGATTTGGGTAAGTAGGCGAATGTCCGCAGGGAGCAGCTGCGACGGATAGTATTGCTCCCGCGCGGCATGAACGAGCCGCGGCGCGATGGAATCAGGCGGCGTTTGCTCCAAAAGGGAGGCAACTCGTCGCAGTGCAGCGCCGGGTTCGTCGCGAAGATCCTCGGATCGCAGGAACAGGCATTGCTCGCGCGGAAACGCCGAAAGCAGGCGCTTCACCTGCGCACCGTAAAATCCCCGCTCGACATAGCTGAACACGCGATGATGTCCGGGTGCGGATGGATCGCCGGAGTGGAGCCTTTCCCGGCCTTCGCGGATGCACCATTGAAAGGGCTGTTTCTCCTTACCCTTCGCATATTCCATCTTCCAGTGCGACCAGGCGCGCTCGATGGGATCGCGGAACACGAGGATGATCTTCATCGCCGGGTTATAGGCCGCGATCCGCTCGACAGCGTTCGGCCAGTAACTGTAGATTGGTGTGGCTTCCCCCCATATCCTGCCGTCATCGACGAACAGGCCGTGATAGGGCGCGTAATCGGGCCGGTCCCAATCGACGCGCTCCTCGTCGTCGAAGAAATGCGCCTCCTTCACGTCCGGGAGCTGCAGGCCCGGCAGATCACGCAGATATTCGAACAATGCGGTGGTGCCACCCTTCTGGACCCCCGCGACGAGAAATTCGACTTTGCGCCCCCCGTTCATTTCTCGCGCATGGAGTCATGGATAGCGTTGGTGAAGGGCTGCACGAGATAAGCCATGATCGACCGTGACCCCGTCACGATGGCGACGCTGGCTTGCATGCCGGGTGTGAGCTTCACGTCTGGACCAGCCTTGGCGAGCTCTTCCGGTGTGATCGAAACCTCGGCCAGGAAGTAAGAGCCTCCGGTCTTCTCATTTACCTTTGCATCCGCGGACACGAGGATGACATGTCCCTCGACTGGCGGCGTCGTGCGGGTGCTGTACGCGGTCAGGGTGACGCGGGCCGGCATCCCCACCTTCACGTCCGCTATGTCCTTCGGCGCTATTTCGGCCGCGACGATCATCTTGGCATTCGCGGGGACGATCTGCATCAGGAGCTGGCCCTGGGTCGCGACGCCGCCTTCGGTGAATTGAGTCAGGCCGAAGACATAGCCGGTGACGGGAGCGCGCAGTTCGGTCTGGGTGACCTGCAACAGAGTAGAGCGCAACTTCGGCTCATTCTCCGAAAGCTGGTCTTGCGCCTGGCGGATGCCATCGGCGACTTCGGTCTGATGCTTATTCTCCAGCTGCGCGATCTGCAGCCGGATTTCGCCGATCGACTGGCGGGCACGGGCCATTTCAGCGGTCATCGAGCCGCGCTGGCCACGGATGCTGACCGCGTTGCGTTCCAGCGCCAGCCGTCGGCTCTCAGGTGCGTAACCCTGCCGGCTCAGCTCGCGGACGTCGCGCAATTCCTGCTGGACCAGATCGGTCTGGTCGTCGATCGATTGCGCCTGGATGCGCAGGCCCGAAAGCTGGGTCGAAAGCTGCTGAGCCTGCGACTGGAGCACCTGCGCCTGGCTCCGGTAGAGCAGCATCCGAGTATGAAACAGCGATCGCTGCGCCTCCATCAGCGCGGCGACGCGCGGATCGGCCGAGCGGCTGGTGAGCTCATAGGGAAACTGAACGTCCGAGGCGTTGGCGGCCTCGGCCTGGAAGCGCGCGATATTCGCCCGGGCGCTGTCGACATTGTTCTGATAGACGTCGACCACGGCCTTGCTCTGGGTATCGTCGAAGCGGATCAGTAGCTGGCCCTTGGTCACGCGCTGGCCCTCGCGGACCAGGATCTGACGCACGATGCCGCCTTCCAGCCGGCGGATGTCCTTGCTGTTGTTCTCGACGCGGACGATGCCTTGCGCCAGCACGGCGCCCGAGATCGACAGCAGCGCCCATAGCAGCAGGGTCACGACCAGCAGGCCTACGATCACCAATCCGCCGATGATCGGCCGACGCACAGAGCGACGCAGTGCCGCCTCATCATCGGCCTGCGGAGCGATATAGGCGACGGCGGCCTCGTCGCTATCCGGATCGATCTCGGGTTCGGAGCGTGTGATCAAGCGGCGAAAATCATGGAGCAGTTTCACGACTGAGCCTCCGCAAGGGCGGGGCGCTGGCTCCCCTGCAACGCCCGAAGCACTTCTTCGCGCGGGCCATAGCTGTTGATCTGGCCGCTGCGCAGCACCATCAGCTTATCCGCGATGGCGAACATGCTCGGCTTGTGCGAAACCATGACTATTGTCGCGCCGCGCGCCTTGGCGCCTTCCAGCGCCTTGAGGAGCGCGGCCTCACCGTCCGCGTCAAGATTGGCATTGGGTTCGTCGAGGACGATCACCTTGGGGTTGCCATAGAGGGTGCGTGCCAGTCCGACGCGCTGCCGCTGGCCCGCCGACAAAGTGGTACCGGCTTCGCCGAGCTGCGTTTCATAGCCGTGCGGCAAGCGCAGGATCAACTCATGCGCCCCCGCCGCCTTTGCTGCAGCCACGATGTCGGCATCGTCGGCTGAGGTCGAAAAACGGCAGATATTTGCGCGCACGGTGCCCGCGAACAATTCAGTATCCTGCGGCTGATAGGCAACATGGCGCCCGAAGTCGGCGCGGTCCCAGCTGTAGACGTCGGCGCCATCGAGGCGGACGGTGCCGCTGTTCGGCTTCCAGATGCCGCACATCAGGCGCAGCATCGTCGACTTGCCGGCGCCGGACGGCCCGATGATGCCGACCATCTCGCCCGGCAGGATTTGGAAGCGAAGGTTGACCAACACAAGGTTGGGCGCGCCGGCGGGCGCGAAGCTGACATTCTCGAAGCCGATATTGCCGGTGGGGGTCGGCAGCTGGGTCGCGGGGACCGGGGGCTCATAGCTGTCAAGAACCTCCTCGAGGCGCCGATAGGCCTGAAGCCCGTCGAGCAGGCTTTTCCAAGAGCCCATGATGCGGTCGATTGGCGCCAGCGCGCGCGACGAGAGGATCATATTCGCGAACAGCAGCCCCGAGGCGATGTTGCCGATGATGATCAGCCATGCGCCGAGCGCGATGATGCCGATCTGGATCATCATGCGGACGAAGCGGATGGATGTGCTGTAGAAGCTCGACCGCTGTCCCGCGACCACGCCCATCTGCAGCGAAACCTGCCGATAATGCGCCCACGCCGCGCCCAGCGTAGGCAGCATGCCCAGTGCCCGGACGATCTCCGCGTTCCGTAACGCCTGGTCGGTGAAAGAATAGCTCTTTATTGCCGCCTGGCTCTGCTGCTTCAGGGCGTCATGGGTGGCGCGGTCCTGCAGAAAAGCGAGCAGCAGCAATATCGCCCCGCCGACAAAGGTCAGCGCACCGATCCACGGATCAATCACGAACAATATGCCCATGAACACCGGAATCCAGGGGAGGTCGAGCAGAACCGCGACGCCCTGGCCGGATATCAGCGACCTGACCGTGTCGAGATCGCGTAGGGCTTGAGCCTGTGATCCGCCCTTGCGTCGCACTACGAGGTCGAACAGCGCCGCAAAGGTCCCGCTGGCCAGCTTGCGATCGAAGGCGATGCCATAGTTGATCAGCACCTGGCCGCGGAAATTGTCCAGGATGCCCGACACCAGGAACACCAATGCTGCGCCGACGGTCAACACGATGAGCGTCGAACCGCTATGGCTGGTCAGAACGCGGCTGTAGATCTGGTTCGTGTAGATCGGCAGGGCCAGATACAATAGATTGCTTGCCAGGCTGAACAGGCCGACGAAGAGAAAGGACTGCTTGCCGAGCGCGAGCGCTTCGGCCAGCGGCGCCGTTTCTTTCTGGGAGGAGGCGGTTTTCATCGGGAAAGTTCGGATCCTGAATATGGTGGCCGCCGGCGGGCTAATGGGCGGGCGCCTCTTATCATGGTGGCTGACGGGCGGCGAAAGCTTTTCACTGGGGCGCCTTTTGGGGCGCTTTCTCGTCGCCGGGCGCGGTCTCATAATATTGCAACGATGGCGGAAGCTTGCCGGCTTCGCGCAGCGGACTTTCCTTGATCGGGACCAGCGGCGCGCTGGTGAAGCGCTTGTCGGGCGTGGCCGGCATCGCAGGCGAACCGGTCGGTTTCGGCTGATCGGCGCGGCGGAGATCGGGCTTGCGCTTGCCGACGATCGGCGCCGAACCGACATGATCGAGCAGCATCATCGCCGGATCGGTCGGAAACAGTCCGCGCCAGCGGACCTTCTTGAACTCGGCCTCGGGGTCCTTGGCCGGAATCGCCGAATTGACCGTGCGCGCGTCGAGGCGTCCCATCGCCAGCAGCAGCGCGCTGCGCGCGACATATTCGGTGTAGCGGCTCGACAGCAGATTGAGCTGCGCGCTCGCCAGTTCCTGCTCGGCATTGAGCACCTCGGTCGGGCTACGCAGCCCGTAGCTCTCCTCGCGCTGCATGCCCGCGAAGGCGATCTGGGTCGCTTCCACCTGACGCGTGCCCGACACGAGACCCACCCGTGCGGATGCGAGCTGGTTCCAGGCGAGGACGACATCCTGCAAGGCCTGGCGGCGTTCACTGTCGACCACCGCCTGCGCGGCGTTGTTCTGGTCCTGGGCCTGGCGGATGCGAGATCGGATCGCGCCGCCCTGCCACAGCGGCTGAGTCAGCGTGACTTGCGCGGTGACGTCGGTGTTGTAGTCGCGGAAGCTCGGATCGCGCAGATCGCCCGACTTGCCAGCCTGGGCCGAGATAGTCACGCTGGGCCGCTGCGCGCCGCGCTGTTCGGCGATATTGGCGCGCGAGGCCACTTCGCTGTGCCGTGCCGCCTGTAAACTCGCATTTTCCGCATCGGCCACGGTGAAGGCTTCGTCGATCGTCTCGGGCAGGCCAGGCAGCTCGGGCAGCGGCTGGAGTTCGCCTGGCTCATGGCCGACGATGCGGAGATAGTCGCCGCGGCTGACCGCAAGCTGCGCCTGTGCATTTGCGATCTGGACCTCGCCTGAGGCAAGGCGGGCATCCGCCTGCGCGACATCGGTGATGGTGACGTCGCGCACCTTGCGGCGGGTGCGCCGTTCATCCAGCTGCTCGCGCAGCACCGCGACATTCTCGCGCGTTACGATCAGGCGACGCTGGTCCCGCAACACTGCCGCATAGGCGGCTATCACATTCTGGATGACCTCGCCCTCGACGCGCCGGAGCTGTTCCTCGCTGGCATGTACATTGGCGCGGGCCTCTTCCAACGCGCCGCGAACGCGGCCGCCGCTGTAGACCTGCTGTCGCAGGTTGAGTGTCGCATCGCCAGTCCTGTCATTGTTTTCGATCACTCGCGTAGGACTGATGCGTTCCTTCGTATATCGATATTGCGCCGTGGCGTTGACCGACAGAGTCGGTCCATATTGGGAACGCGTCTGGACATAGGTCTCGTTGACGCTCTTCTGCCGGTAGCGCTGCTCGGTCAGCGTCGGATTGGTGGCATAGGCAGACGCCACCGCATCCATCAGCGTCTCGGCCGAAGCCGGCGCCGTCGCGACCAGCGCCGTCGCCGCGCCCAGCAGCAGCGTCCAGCCACGCGGCCTGTTGCGAGCTTTACTGCTGGTGATCGGATCGATGATAACGGTCATCCAATTCGCCGCCCCATAAAACGCCGGCGGCTCCCAACCAGGCATGCGCTTCATGCCGGTTGGGCCCCATAGCCGCCTGTGCGCGGCTGTCAATCGCGATCCTCTCCTTGCTGGAGGCTTAACGACTTGCGCTTAAACCGCTCTTCTTCCTAAGAAGCCGCCTTCCCATGTCGCGTCACGCGGCCTTTGTCCGGCAGGATCCGCCCGCATGCCCGTCGCTATTTCGTCATATCGCCCGGCATGGTAGCGAGCTTCGCATGACGGGGGGATTTTGGCGACGGCGGGCGATGAAGAGCGCTTATGCCCGGGGGAATGCCGCCCGCGACGCGCGGCAATGGCATGCCGCTGCCAAACATTATCGCCGCTTCCTGCGCTATCAGCCCGATCACTTCGGGATATGGGTCCAGCTCGGCCATATGCTGAGCGAACTGGGCGACGCCGGCGGTGCCGATCAGGCTTATCGCACCGCCCACGCGCTCAACCCCGCCGATTCCGACCTAGCCCTGTGCCGCGGGCATCTCGCGATGCGCTGCGGCGAACGCGAACAGGCGGCCGCGCTATATCGCGAAAGCGTGGCGCTCGACGGCAATGAACAGGCGGCGCTGGCGCTGGCCGGCATGGCCACCCCGGCGGAGCAAGCGGACGCCGCGGCTTTGCCCGGGGCGGAACCTGCGGAGGCCCCGCGCGGCGGCGTCTTGCAGGGCTGGTACCAGCGCGAAGTATCGGGCCTGCTGTACGGCGACGACGATCGGGCCTGGGTCGAATTTCGGGCGGGCGGGCGGCTCGTCGGACAGGCGGTGCCGGAGCCCGACGAGGGGGGCGCGCTGGTCTTTCGCGCGATCCTCGACATCGATCTGGGCGACGATGGCGAAGGGGTGGAGGTGGTCGCGCGCCGGATGCCCGACGGTGTCGAACTCGAATCCTCTCCCGTCGAGCTCTTCCCGCCGTCGCGCCATCCCGCCGATCATCCGGTCGCGTGGAGCGTGCCTTGCGAGGTGGTCAAGCCTTTAGCGCTGTCGGGAGACAGCGAGATCGCGCTGTTCGTCACCCATTCGCGCAGCGGCAAGATCAAGCCTCACGTCCTGCCCTATCTGCGCGCGCTGAAGGCGAAAGGGCTCGGCATCGTCCTGATCGCCACGGTCGACCGGCCGGTCGACCTGCCCGCAGATCTTATTGCCGAGGCTGACGCGCTGATCGTGCGGCGCAACGCAGGCTATGACTTTGGCGCGTGGAGCCACGCGCTGAAGCTCTATCCGCAACTCTATGGCGCGGCGACGCTCTATCTGGTGAACGACAGTGTGTTTCCGGCGGCCGACGAGGCGCGGATCGGCGCGATCGTCGATCGGGTACGGGCGAGTACGGCCGATCTGATCGGGCTGACCGAGAGCCATGAGTGGCGCTGGCATGTCCAGAGCTACTTTCTCGCGATCAAGTCGCGCCTGCTCTGCTCGCGCGGCTTCCACGGCTTCATGAACGATCTGCGGCTGCTCACCCGCAAGGATCACGTCATCCGTGCCTATGAGGTCAGCCTCGGCGAGATGGCGGAACGCGACGGCTTTGCGGTCGACATTCTCTTTCCCAGCGCCACCGCCATCAATCCGACGCTGTTCGGCTGGCGGCAGCTGATCGCCGATGGCCTGCCTTTCGTGAAGCTGCTGCTGCTGCGCGGCGAGTTCGCGAAAGCCGACATTGACGGATGGCGCGAGACGCTGGCGGAGGCGGGCTTCGACGTCGGACTGGCCGAGGCGACGCTGGCGGCGGCGGCAGAAACCGGGCCGGTCGACGATGGCGGACGCCTGCTCGCCCGCCGCTTGCCCCGCGAGGTCCAGGCCGGGGCGCCGTTGCGCGTCGCCTTCTTCGGGCCGTGGAATTACGACAATGGTCTCGGCCATGCCAGCCGGGGGATCATCGGCGCGATCCGGCGGACCGGTGCGCTGGTCAATCTCCACCCGATCAAGCTGCCCTTCCATGTCCATAAGCCGCTGGCGCCGCCGGTCGATATCGTCGATTTCGAGGGACGAGCGGATATTGCGGTGATCCACCTCAACCCCGACAGCTGGCATCTGCTGACCGACTGGCAGCGCGGCGCGATCGCCGAGGCCGGGCGGCGGATCGGCTATTGGGTGTGGGAGATGGGACATATCCCGCCCGCCTGGCGGCGCAATTTCGGCGCGGTCGACCGGATCTGGGCGCCGAGCCGCTATTGCGCGGACCTGTTCGCGGCGCAGGGCGAGGCCCCGGTCGACGTCGTGCCGCATGTCGTGCCGCTGCCCGAGCCGCAGCCGCTCGATCGCACCGCCGCGCTCGCCCGGCTGGGCCTGCCCGCCAATCGTCGCGTCATGCTCTATATCTTCGACGGATCGAGCTATCTGGTCCGCAAGAATCCGGCCGCGCTGGTCCGCGCCTTTTCGGCGTCTGGACTGGCCGCGCGCGGCTGGTCGCTGGTCCTCAAGACCAAGCATCTCAACGACCGGCCCGAGGAGGGCGCGGCTTTCCAGGCGCTTGCCGACGCGACCGACGGCGTGGTGCTGGTCGACCGCGCCATGGCGGCCGACGAGCTGGCCGAACTGACCGCGCTCGCCGACCTCTATGCTTCGCCGCACTGTTCGGAAGGCTTCGGCCTGACCATCGCCGAGGCCATGGCCGCAGGCAAGCCGGTGCTCGCGACCGATTTCGGCGGGAGCCGCGACTTTCTCGACGCCAATGTCGGCTGGCCGGTGAAATGGCATCCCTGGCGGCTCGAACAGGATTTCGGTCATTACACCGAGGGAGGCGATTGGGCGCGGATCGATGAGCCGGCGCTCAGTGCGGTGCTGATCCGCGCCGCCGATGCGATCGAAGCGGGCAACGACGGGAAGGGCGAGGCGGCGCGCGCACGGATCGGCGCGCTGCTGTCGCTGGAGGCCGTCGCTGAAAAGGTTTCGGCGAGTTTCGCCGCGACGGTCGAAGCGCCTGCCGACCCCGGCGGCGTTCCGGTCACCGCTAATCTTTCCCTGGGCGTGCCCGTGGAGCGCGCCGTGCTCGGCGAGACGCTGCGGATCATCGCCCTGGCGCCCGACGGGGCGCTCGATACCGCCATGCCCGACGATTTGCCGGCCGACCGCGATCACTGGATCGTGCTGGCGCCCCGCGGCGCGGTGCTGGCCCCGCTGTTCGAGCGGGCCTGGCGCGAGGCCGCGGAAGCCCGCCCCGACGTCGGCATCTTCTACGGCGACGATTTCGCCGCCGCTGCGGAGCAGGGTCTCGACCAGCTTCGCCTGAAGCCCGCCTTCGACCTGACCCTGCTGGCCGCGCAGGATTATATCGGCGCGCCGTTCATCGTCCGCGCCTCGATCCTCGCCGAACTTGGCCTGCGGCCGGAAACCGGCGCGGCGCTGCTCGACGACCTACTCCTTCGCGCGCACCATGCCGGCGTGTCGATCGAACGGATAACGCAGGTGCTGCTGGCCTATCCGGGCGAGCGGCCGCGCGTCGACGCGACAGTCCGCAAGGCGATGCTCGAGCGGCAGCCGCTGTTCGCGCACTACCGTTTCGCGCCGGGGCGCGTTTCCGGCAGCCTGGCGCAGTGGCGCGACTTCGGCGGCGACTTACCAGCGGTCTCGCTGATCATCCCGACCCGGCGCAGCAAGATCCCGGGCGCGCGGACGACCTATGTCGAAAGTCTGCTGAAGGGGATCGCCGCCGCCGACTGGCCGATGGAACGGCTGACCGTGATCGTAGGTGACGACATTGCCGGCGAACCGGCCTGGGCCACGCGAGCCTGGCCCTTTGCGCTGCGGCGGATCGAGACGCCGCGCGGCGCTGACGAGCCGTTCAATTATGCCGCGAAGATGAACCGGTTGTGGCGCGCCGCGGAAACCGAACAGATCGTGCTGATGAATGACGACCTGACACCCGCCGATCCGGGCTGGCTGAAGGCGCTGGTTGGCTTCGCAATGGACGAAACGGTCGGCGGTGTCGGCGGGCGGCTGCTCTATGCCGATGGCCGGTTGCAGCATGCCGGAATCGCCCCGCTGTTCGCGGCGATCGCCCATGCCTGGGCGGGCCGGGCGAAGGCGGGCGGCACTTATCAGGACTGGGCGCTCGTCCAGCGCCAATGGTCGATGGTGACGGGGGCGCTTTTCGCCACCCGCCGGTCCCTGCTCGAGGAAATCGACGGTTTCGACGAACGCTTCACCCTCGAATATAACGATGTCGATATGTGTCTGCGGCTGCGCGCCCTGGGCTACCGCATCATCTGCACGCCGGAGGCGGAGATGGTCCATGCCGAAAAGGCGTCGCGGGGCGACATGCCTGCCGGGGGGGATCAATATGCGCTGTTCCACCAGCGCTGGATAGGCTGGCTGAACGCAGACCCGTCCTGGCATCCGGGTCTGCGCCGCGACCTGTTCGAGGTGACGCCGGCCGATGATGGGAGCGCCTGGTATCGCTGACCGGCATTTGTCGCTTTTCTGGCGTCCGGCGAGCCGCTAACCCGTCGCCATGGTGAAGCGCAAGCTCTTCGGAATAGGCTATAACAAGACGGGCACGAGCACGCTGGGCGCATGCCTGCGGCAGCTCGGCTATAATCATGTCTCGCACAACGGGCCGATGCTCGACGCCTATGGCCGGGCGGATTTCGACCGGGTGATCGCCGAAACACGCAAATATGACAGCTTCGAAGATTGGCCCTGGCCGCTCATGTTCCGGCAATTCTATGCCGAATATGGCGACGATGCCGACTATGTCCTGACCGTGCGGGCGTCGCCGGAGATATGGCTCGAATCGCTGAAGAAGCATTCGCTGACCACCAATCCGGACCGACCGATGCGCACGGTAGCGCTCGGCCGCAAATATCCGCATGGCTATGAGGCCGAGCATATCCGGAAATATGAAGAGCATAATGCGACGGTGCGCGCCTATTTCGCCGCCCGTCCGCGCGCCCGCTTCATCGAGCTGTGCTGGGAGCGGGGCGATGGCTGGACCGAATTATGCGCCTTCCTCGGGTGTGACGTGCCAGACGCGCCTTTCCCGCATATCCGGCCGAACGAAAGCGGTATCGATCCGCGGCTCATCGAACGCAACAAGGCCAATATCGCCGCGCAGCTCGCGCGGATCGCGCAAGGCGAAACGCCGCCCATGGCGATGGGGGCCTGACCGTGACCGCTACCCCCGGGCTTCCGCCCGCCTTCGATGCCGATCATTATCTGGCTGCCAATCCGGATCTTGCGATCACGCGCGACGAGGCCGCCGGCCATTATCAACGCGTCGGCCGCGCCGAAGGGCGTGTGGCGTCGCCGCTGGCGCTGCGCGAGAATCTCATCAGGCTGATCGACGACGGCCGGTCGGTGCTGGAGATCGGGCCGTTCTGCGATCCGCTGCTGCGCGGGCCCAACGTCGCTTATCTCGACGTGCTCGACGCTGAGCAGCTGCGCGCCCGCGCAAGGGAAATCGGCAAGGATCCGGCACAGTGCCCTGCGTGGATCGACTATGTCGGCGGGCTCGAGCAGGTCCGCCGCCGCTTCGACGCGGTGATCAGCAGCCATGCGATCGAGCACAATCCCGATCTGATCCACCATCTCGAACAGGTCGAGCGCATCCTCGAACCCGATGGGCTGTTCTGTCTCATCATTCCCGACAAGCGCTATTGCTTCGACCATTATATCGCAGAGAGCACGATCGCAGGGGTGTTGCAGGCGCACCGCGACCGGCGCGGCACGCATAGCCTGGCCAGCGTGATCGAGCATGTCGCGTTGACGACGCATAATGACTCGGCGCGCCATTGGGCGGGCGATCACGGGCCCAGCGTCCCGCCCGACCGCGCCGAACGGTTGCGCAACGCGATCAGCGCGTTCGACACCAGCGGGGGCGGATATATCGACGTTCACGCCTGGTACTTCACGCCGGCCAGCTTCTCAGAGATCATCGAGGCGCTGGGAACGCTGAACCTCACCGGCCTGGAGGTGGCGGGCGTCTACGATTCCGCGCAGGGCCGAAATGAATTCTGCGCCGTGTTGCGCCTCGCCCCGGCGGCGCGCGAACGCGCGGTCCGGCGTGCAGCGGGCGACGGGGTGATTGTCCTACAGACCGCCGACGCCGAGCGCGATGCGCCCGTGCTCGCGGTCAGCGCCCCCAACGTCCGCGAATATTGCCGCCGTCACGGCCTCGGCTACGAAAGCCGCATCGGCGGCGGGGTCGGTGATACCGGGCAGGCGGGTTCCAGCCGCGCCGCGTTGCTCGCGGATCTGACGGCGCGGGGCTTTGGCGGGTGGGCGCTGTGCCTCGGCGCGGATGCTTGGTTCGAGGATCTCGATTTCGATCTGGCCGCCTATCTGGCCGAGCATGGCGACCGCGCCGCGATCGTCCCGGCTCCGCAGACTGGCGAGCCTGAAGGCGTGGCGCTGATCAATCTCGGCCATCCGCTTGGCCGCGAATGGGCCGCGCGATCGTCCGCCGTGATCGGCGATGCGCTTCTCATCGAGCGGAGCGGCCTGATCGATGGCGTCCATGCGCGCTTCGTCCGCCGGCCTTCGCGCGACGTTTCGGCTTTCGACAGCCGGCTGAACGCGGTGGCCGAAGCGGTGAACATGGTCTTCCGCCGGGATGGACGCATCGCGGTCGCCCGGCCATCGGCCGAGGAGGAGCGCTGGACGGCGCGCTTTGCGCATGCCGGCGCGCGGTCGCTGGCGCTGGTGGAGGCGCCGGTCCCTGCGGCACGGGCCGATCTGCTCCCGACGATCATCGCCGCCTGGAGCGCCGTTCCCCGGCCGGAAGAGACTGATCCACTTTGGAGTGACTTCACCGAAGCGCTCGCGCGGCAGGACGCCGAAGCTCTCGCCGCCCAAATGGCCGGTCTGGGCCGCTCCGGCATCGCCCAGGGCTTTCTCGGCGGGGCACGCCAGCACAAGCGGGCGCAGGATCGCGTCTTCGCCGATCGGCTCGCGCGCTGGACCTATGACAAGCTGCTGTCGCTGGCCGAGGCGGTGGGCGCGGTGCGGCTGGAAAACCCGGAAAACGGACCGTGGGGCGCAACGCCACAGCTCGATCCAGCGCGGCTGTTCAGCGATATCGAGGCGGTGCTCGACGCCAACCTGAGCCCGCCCGCTTCGATCGGCGGCTATCTGGGCATTGAGGTCGGCGGCGGACGGATCGTCCACATGCGGATGCTCGATGCGATCCATGCGGCCTGGCGGGCCCGCCAGATCGTCCAGTGCTTCGGCCCAGGCGAGGGGGCGCGGATCGCGGAGATCGGCGGCGGGGCAGGGCTGATCGCCTATTATGCGGCGCGGCTCGGCATTGGCCGCTACCATCTGTTCGACTCCTCCGCGATGAACGTCGTGCAGGCCTATGTGCTGAAGGGTTCGGGCCTCGACATATCCTTGCCCGGCGAGCCGGCCCGGGGGCTGGCGATCCTCGACGCGCGCGAGCTCGGAGCCGCGAAACCGGCTTCGATCGATCTGCTGCTCAGCGTCGATTCGCTGTCGGGCATGGACCGCCCCGAAGCCATCGCTCATCTCGCCGAGGCGCGGCGTCTCGGCGTCGGTTACCTGCTCAGCATCAACCAGGAGGCCAGGCTTGCCGACCAGACGCCGGTAGCCGATCTGGTTCACCTGGCGGGCGGTTATGCGCTCGTGTCGCGCCACCGCCACTGGCTGCGCGCGGGCCATGTGGAAGAACTGTATCGGATCACCATTTCCGCGCATGGCGAAATGAGAGGGTGATCGCTATGTGCGCATCCTGTCTGTAGGTGCCAAGACAACAGTCAGCTGATCGGCAGCGTCCTTAGTTATATTTCTTTTTGATCGCTGATTTGATGATTTGACCGTCGTTATGGACGGGATCGAAATCGATGATGGTCTTATCGCGGCCGTAGATTTCGAAGGAGCGTTCTATCAGTTGATCAAGGCTTAACTCGCGCGGCTGCCCTTCACCAACCATATGCGCAGGGCGCTGATAGGTCATGCTGCCATCGCCAACGCCGATCTGGCGGGCGACCGGAGGGTAGATCGGCCAGACCGTATCTTCCAAGAGCTCGTCAGAAATATCCTCGATGTCGGTTAGCGGGGTCAAACCAACCTTGCGCACCGCGGCAGCGGTAACCAGGCGGTTTGCGGAGATATTGGCGTGGTTGATCGTGTGCATGAACGCGCCTTGCTCGACCAAGTCCGCGGTGCTGATGGGAAGGCCACACCCGTCCAGGGCATCGTCGAGGTTTAGTCGGGCCTTGGCGAACTCGTCGAAATAGCCGAGTTGGCCATAGATATAGCTGTTGAACAAACTCTTCGTCCTGATGGGGCCTAGCCCGAGATAGAAGCAGGCCGCAACGATGCGCGAATGATAGGCGCCAAGTGGCGAAGGCAGAACGTTCCCTTCACGATCGTGAAGATAGACCATGTCGGGCTGGAACCCAGTGAACACAAGGTTTGGCACCTGGATGAATGCCGGGCTGCTCAGGCGAAGGACGGCGCTTTCAAGGGGGCCATGCCCTGGGCCAATCCATTGTGAGATAATGGCGTCGCAATTCCCCAGATCGCGGGCAGCAGGCCCATAGGTTTCGGCAGGCTTGGCGATGCTATGATGGACTATCGTGTGCCCCGGCAGCATCTGTTCCAACCAGCGTGCCATGACATTGCTCTGGCAATTGCCGACGATTCCGATCCTCACCGCTTGTCCATCTCGCTGATAATGGCTTCCTCGTCACAGACGATGCCTTCGACAGCACGGAAACGCTGCCGGTCTTCTTCCGAAAGCTTAATATTTTCGCGGGGCGCGGCGTTCACGGGTCTGCTTTCGCCCGACAGATAATGTGTCCGGAACATTTGCATCACGCGGCTGACCCCCTCGGGCCGCACGTTGCGCAAGTCCTCTTCGAAAAAGCCGCTCGAATAATGCCCGGTCACGAGCTCATAAGACGGGAAATAGGCAACCCAATCCTTGTCCTGACTGGCCTCCTCGGCCACCACCCGGAGCGCCGACTTGCTGTAGCTGGTGGAGAGCGCAACGTGGCGATCTTCAAACGTGGCGATTAGCGGAACGGGGGAGACGGTCAGGATGACCTGCACCGCCGGATTGACACTGCGCAACTTAGTCAGGAATTCTTCCATGTCCGCGATCATGCTCGCAGCCCGAAAATTGTGCGGAGCGTAATATTCCGGGTTCTCGGGAACGCCGCCAACCCCTGGGGCTAACGGGAAGACCGCGCCATCGCGGGTCGATATCCATCCTTCGGTGAGGCCCAGCGTGAAAATGAATATTCGGCAGTCTTCAAACAGGCGCTGGACGGCAAGGAGATGCGCCGTCCGGTCGGCCTCGAGATCGTCGATTGAGGCGAAACCTCCCTCTTGGATGCGCGGGCGGAAGGGGTCCACGAAGCCGCCCTTGCGCCCATGCCACCAACGATCGGCAGGCTTGAACAATCCGTAGGCCCGGTCGAACAGCTGGAGCAATTGCCGCACCGTATAGATATTACCGAAACGCGCGGAAAATAGCCCATAACCCTCATCGACGGCGCCTGGCGTAGATGGTTCGGTTTCGGTAACGAGATAGTTGAAACCCTGCGCTGACAGCGTCCGGGCGATATGTTGTGCGAAGCAACTCCCCGCGGTGGCGACGGCATCGCCCGGCCCGATGGCGAAAGGCGGGTTGGTTACCAGATCAAGATGTGCTTCGGCGACGTTGGTAATCGCCCTTTCCCAAAAGGCGTAATCCGGGCTGTCGCTGTAGGGATTGGCCATATTCTGTCCCGGCAACCTCGCTGGGCAGCTCGCCGGAATGGCCAAAACTGCGGGGACCTACTTTATCGCCTAGTCAGGTTCGGGTTCAACACAAAACCCTTCAACTCAGCTTGCTTTCGACCGAGATAAGCCTGGAGGCTGGGAAAGCCGGGCGATCGCGCACATGGGACCGCTCCGGGCTGCTTAGCTTGACATGCAGGGCTCGATCGGCTGAGAGCGCGAGGTCAGGAACCTGTCTCCAACCATCCAATCCCAGGAAGTATCGATGAGCTTTTCCCGAAAGCGGATTCTTGTGTCCGGGGGTGCCGGATTCCTGGGGTCGCACCTCTGCACGCGTCTGGTCGAGCAAGGCCATGACGTGTTGTCCGCCGATAATTATTTCACGGGCACCAAGGAGAATATCAGCCATCTTCTGTCGAATCCGCGGTTCGAGGCCATGCGGCAAGACGTGACCTTCCCTTTGTTCGTCGAGGTGGACGAGATCTACAATCTCGCCTGTCCGGCATCGCCGATCCATTACCAGTTCGATCCGGTCCAGACGACCAAGACGAGCGTCGTCGGCGCTATCAACATGCTCGGCCTGGCGAAGCGGGTTAAGGCGAAAATCCTCCAGGCCAGCACCAGCGAAGTCTATGGCGATCCCGAGGTCCACCCGCAGTCGGAGGATTATCGCGGCAACGTCAATCCGTTGGGTCCGCGCGCCTGCTATGACGAAGGCAAGCGCGCCGCCGAGACCCTGTTCTTCGACTATCACCGCCAGCACGGCGTGAAGATCAAGGTGGCGCGGATCTTCAACACGTATGGCCCGCGGATGCATCCCGAGGACGGGCGGGTGGTATCCAACTTCATCATGCAGGCGCTGACCGGTCAGCCGATCACGCTCTACGGCACCGGATCGCAGACGCGCGCCTTTTGCTATGTCGACGATCTGATCGAGGGCTTCATCCGGCTGATGGACACCGGCGACGACGTCACCGGGCCCATCAACCTGGGCAATCCGCACGAGATTTCGGTGCGTGAACTGGCGGAGCGGGTGATCGAACTGACCGGTTCCAAGTCCGAGATCGTCTTCGAGCCGCTGCCGCAGGACGACCCCACGCAGCGCTGCCCTGATATCACGCTCGCCCGCAACAGGCTGGGCTGGGAGCCGACGGTGCCGCTCGAAAAGGGCCTGCGCGAGGCGATCCGCTATTTCGAAGGCATCGTCCGCACGCGTGGCTGAGGGCTGAACGCATGTCGGAGCCGCTGGACCCCGCGTTGCGTGACATCGTGACGATCGTCCCCGAACAGGGGCTGCTGGCGATGGCCGGTGCCCCGGTGAACCCGTTCGTGACGATCATCGCGCGCCCTGGCACGGGGCATGCCGACTTTCGCTATTTTATCTGCAATTGGCAGGTCGGCCCGCATCACCGGGTGATCGCCACTCTGCCTTATGTCGAGCATCTGCGCGCCCTGATGCGGAGCAGCGGTCAACCGGTCCGCCGCGATGCGCAGATCGTCTTTCAGCTCGAGGACAATCCGCTGCATTACTCCAGCGTTTCCTGGGAGGTGCAGAAGGGCTGGGACGGGATTCGTCTGATACCCGACCTCTATTATTTCATGGCCGGCGGATATGAATCCTTTGACCCTGAACTCATACGCTGGGAAGATCGCCGTCCTTCGATCGTCTGGCGCGGATCGTCCACCGGATTGCCCCGGCTGCTGCAGACACGGGACCACCTCGACGATCTCCCGCGCTATCGGATGTGCAAATTTGCTACGGCGTTGGGGGCCAAGGCGGATGTCGGTCTTACCGACGTCGTTCAGACGGCCGGCCCCGAGGACGACGCGCTGATCCGCGAGAGGCTGACGCGCGAAGGCCTTTTAAAGCCGTTCGTGCCGATGGCCGAGATGGCGCGGCATTGCTTCATGCTCGACATCGACGGCAATTCGAACAGCTGGAATTTCATGCAGAAACTTCGCCTCGGCTGCTGCGTGCTGCGCGTGGAGAGCGACTGGCAGCAGTGGTTTTCGGACAGGTTGATCGCCTGGCGGCATTATATCCCGATTGCGGCGGATCTCTCCGATCTGGCAGAACGGGCGGAATGGTGCTTCGCCAATCCTGCGGAATGCTCGGCAATTGCAACGAGCGGCAGGCAGTTCGCCCTCGATATGAAATTTTCAGAGGAAATGTCTCGCGCAGCGATCACCGCCTTTGCGGCCGCGGACGCTACCGAGCGCGCTTCCCGATAAACGCGCTAGTGACTGGAGAAGTTTATGGAAGAAACGTCAATTCGGTACCAGGGCGATTTCAACGAGCCGATCGCCGCTGCAATGTTGGCGTCGTTTACCTCTGCACTGGCGCTGGATTCGAAGGTTCCGGACTGGATTTTGCAACTCCACGGAATGTCCGGCCGCCTCTACAGACGATTTATAAATAATCTTGTCGGTAACATCCCGAGTGCACGGTATCTTGAAATTGGGTCATGGGCGGGATCCACTGCCTGCTCAGCGATATATGGCAATGATATCGACATAGTATGTATCGATAACTGGTCCGAATTTGGCGGCCCTAAGCAAGTTTTTGAGAATAACATCTCGCTTGCAAAGTCTGATATTACGAATTTCAAATTTATAGAAAACGATTTTCGTAACGTAGATTACGAAAAATTAGGAAAATTCAATATATATTTATATGACGGTCCTCATAGTTATGAAGACCAATATGATGGTATCAAAATTGCCCAGCCTGCATTGGACGATTTATACGTCCAAATTGTAGATGACTGGAATTGGCCTTATGTCCGTGCCGGGACCTTGGATGCTATTTCGGACATAAATGCCGATATTCTATGCTCAATTGAAATCCGAACGACCCAGGACGACAGTCATCCCGTAAAATCGCAGCAACAAGACAGCGCATGGCATAATGGCTATTTCATATCGTTGATAAGCAAAAGATAGCTGTCCGGTAATGCCGAGGTGCGAACTCGGCCTTCTGGCCCCGCCCTTGGGGATGCACGTGTAGTCGCGCATCAAAAGGCGGGGCAGCCCGGCCGATTGCTTCACCTACTCAGGAACTGTTCTCTAAAGCGAATGCTCGCGCACGCCCGCGACCAGAAGCCAGCCGATGCCATAGGCAACCATCAGGGACAGGAAGACGGTGAACAGCAGTTTGCCGCGCTCGGGATATTCCGACTTCACCGGCATGTTCGGATCGACCACGCGGACGATGTAAAGCTGCTGCTTCATCGCCGCGTCACGCGCCTTTTCTAGATTGGCGGCCGCGACCTCATAACGCTTCGCGGCAAATTGCTGGCGGATCTGCAGGTCTTGATAATTACCGAGACGCGCGGCGATCGCGCTGCCGCCATCGGTAAGTTTGCCAGCCTGTCCCGCCACTTGGGCTTCCAGCGCGCGCACCCGAGCCGCCGTGGCGACATATTGCGGGCTGTTCGGCGAGATGATCCCGCGCATCGCGCTCAATTGCGCGCGGGCATTGGTCAGCTGACCCTGCAATGTCGCAACCAGTCCGATCTGCGCCTTGCCCGAACCTTCGGGGTCGAGATCGCCGCGCTGCTGGCGAAAGGCCGTCATTCGCGACTGGATGCCGACC
Source organism: Sphingomonas sp. Root710 (assembly GCF_001429065.1). Lineage (GTDB taxonomy): Bacteria > Pseudomonadota > Alphaproteobacteria > Sphingomonadales > Sphingomonadaceae > Rhizorhabdus. The sequence goes on along the minus strand of NZ_LMIB01000015.1, from coordinate 234,177 downwards.
AGCGCCTGTTCGGCTTCGCCCAGCTGGCGGCGGGCGGTTTTCAGGGCGTCATCCTGGCTGCGACGATTGAGCAGGTTCACGCGCTCTTCACCCAGCTGAAGCATCGCGTTGATGATCGCATAGGAATCGGTGGGGCGATACGAGCGCACCTTCAGCGTGGTGATGCCGGTTTCCTGATTATATTTCACATCGACGCGCTTGCGATAATATTTGAGGAGCGCCTCCGGGGTCGGCGCCGGAAACCATAGCCGTGTGGCTATGTCGGCTTCCGGTCTGCGGAATCGCTCGACGAGGTTGATCGACCGGTCGATCCTCAGGACGGCTTGCTGCGAGTCCAGATAATCATTGACGCTGATCGCATCGCCACGCGACTGCGAGGGGCCAGCCGAGAGACCGAGCAGCTGGCTGAAGCCGCTCGACGGCATCGGTGAACTGTCAGCGGTGCGGACGATGAAATGGGCTTCGGACTGATAAAGATCCGACGCCAACAGATATTGGTATAGCGCGACCAGCAGCGCGGGGAGAGCCACGAGGATGAGGAACCATTTGTTCCTGCGGCTCCAGCCGATCGCCGAGCGACGCCAATCGTCCTGATCAGCGTCGAGTGAGGATAATGGCTTGATAATTCCGTGCATTGATCGTCCAATGATATCTGGGCAGTCTGATTAATGAATGTGCAGCTTATGGCGCACCCGGCGGATACCTATCAGGCCCGTATAGGTCAAAATGGCACAGCAGCTGTTGAGATAGCCAGGGAATAAGTGCTCGTCCGAGGCCACTTCGAACATCCCGTAGCGCGCATATTCGAAGATCGTCACCAGCGGATTCCAGTCAGCAACCTGCTGAATCGAATAGGGTAGCCATTCGACCGCGAAGAAAGCGCCCGACAGCGGCATCATGAAATAGGTTATGGGGTGGACCAGCCGGCCCAGAGTCGGCTTGCCGAACGTCACCGCTGTAACATTGAGGCCCAGCGCGAAGGATATCCAGACCATCCAACCGAACCCTGCCAGCAGGTAGAGCGGCCGTGCAGGCATATCCGCATAGCCAGCCGGGATCGCCAGGCCGAGAAGGATGACGAGGGAACAGAAGCAGCCGGCGGCCTCGATCACCACGCGGGCGATCGACAGATTCAGAACCGAGATCATCCGGTGATACATCAGCGGAACGTTCGTCTCGAGAAGACTCTCGGAACGGTTGATGACTCCGCGGAGGACGATGAAGACGCAGTAACCGATCAGTGCAAAAGGAACCGGCGGCATCGTCGATCCGAGATGGCCCGGCTGGAAAGCATGCAGCGCGCCGATCACCGTCGCCAGCATCAACGGCTCGCCGATCAGCCAGAGATAGCCGATATTGTTGCGGCCGAACCGGCTGTGCAACTCGCGTAGTACCAGCGCGCCGATCACGTCGAGTTGCAGCGTCAGCTGGTGATAGAAGTTCGTGCGCGGTGCGGTGCTCATGCGCGCGCGTCTCCGCTCAGGTCGATGTCGGCGATCAGTTTCAGCACGGTTTCGATATGCCCTTGCCAGCTGGGCGGCGTCCAGCCCGCCAGGCGCTCGATCTGCCGTTCGCGCGGGCCGCTGTCGTTCGCGCTATAGTCCATGATCGCCCTGATCCACTCCGGTCCGTCCAGCGGGTCGATGAAGTCGGGGACAGAGCCGCCGGCCTCACGCAAGGCGGGCAGATCGCTGCAGATCACCGGCGTCCCGCACAGGAGCGCCTCGGTCACCGGCATGCCGAATCCTTCCGCGAAGGAAGGGCATAGCAGCGCGCGGGCGCTTCGCAAGAGCGCGCCCACCACGCGGTCGGAAAGCCCGGAAAATTCGTGGACATGGCCCTGGATCGCGGTGCTGCGCTCGAGCATGTCGATGACGTTCTCATTCTCCCAGCCGCGCCGCCCGACAATCGCGAGATGCGGTGTGCGTTCGGGCCCCAGCGTCTCGATCATGCGCCGCCAGACGTTGAGCAGCAGCAGATGGTTCTTGCGCGGCTCGATCGTGCTGAGCACGACGAAATAAGGCTGCGGAATCGACGGAAGCGCGCCCCCGCCGGGTAGCGCGTCGCTCCCCAGATGCGCGACGCGGATCAGCGGCGCCGCCCCCGACCCGGCCAGGAAGCGCTCCATCGATTCCGCGGTCGCGGCGCTATTGGCGATAAGGCCCCTGGCCAGCCCGCCCATCGTCCTCATCCGACGGACATGCTTTTCGGCGCCGTCGGGCCGCGCATATTCGGGATATTCGATCGGAATCAAATCGTGGACCAGCGCGACGAAGCGGGCGTCTTCGGCGCGCAGCTTGGCCTCGACGCGGCGGGCGTCGTGGAGATGGTGCGGCGACGCCTGGAGATAATAGCGGCGCACGCCGCTGGCCGGTTGCGGAACCCGGCGTGGGCGCAAGCGGGTGAGGGTTCGGGCGGCCGCGGCGATCATCGCCGGCCGCGCCGGCGCGGTCTGATGCGCCCAGCGCGCTTCGGTCTCGTCGAGGAAGCGGACGACCGCCGCGCGCGGCAGCCGGCCGTAGAAACCGAACGGATTGACCGCGGCGAAGTGCAGCCGTTCGGGCGCGAGCTCCAGTAGCGTGCGGGCATAGACCAGCTCGACCCGGTCGATGCCGGTGGGCATCGGGTGCAGGACGCGCGACAGCAGCCGCGACAGATCGAGGATGATCTCCGCTCCGGCCGGCAGCAGTGAGGATGATGCGGCGCCCGCCGTGGTCAACATGCGCGGTCTTTATCGCGGATGGCGCGCGGCGTCACCTGCCGCCGAAGGCGTCGAGCGAGTCGAGCCGTTGCAGCGCCACCGCCTCGACGAAATCCTGCCGCGCCGCGAGGTCGTCGGCGGCATGGAGGAAGAAGCCCGCGACGAAATAGGTGATCGGCGGGCCCCCCGTTGCGGAAAGCGCCTCGAAGCGTACCGCAACGTCATGCGCAGCCGCTGCGGCGTCGATCGTGAAGACCGCCCAGCCGCGCTGGTTCCGGCGCAGCTCGCCGCTCTGCTCCACTGCACCGCTGCGCAACGACCATAGCGCATCGCCATGGTCGTCGCCGACCATCTGGAACAGGATCCGCAAAGCCGAATGCGGGCCATCCAGCCGTATCAGCAGATCGCCGCCTTCCGCCCTGACGCGGCAACCCCGTGCTTCGGGCCAGTACCAGCCGAGGTTCGAGCGGAACCCCTCGCCGGTCCGCATCCCCCGCCAGATGCGGGTCGAATCGTTGCGGGTCATCGGGTGCCAGGCGCCGATCTTCGCGCCCAGCGGAGGCGGCATGACGAAAGTCCCCGACCCTGCGTCGCGCGCAGCGAAGCTGTCGAGCTCGTCGGCGATCTGGCGGGCGAGGTCGCTCCATGCGCGGGGCCGGAACCCGGCCCTGATCTTCGCTTCAAGCGAGGCGCGATAGTCGTCGTCCAGGGTCAGCCGTTCCGCCGCATCCGCCAGCGCGGGGACGGACCCGGCGGGGGCGTAAACCGCGAAGTCGCCGCCTGCCTCGGGCAAAGAAGCCGCGTCCGAAATCAGCGGCACTTTGCCGCAGCACAGCGATTCGGTGACGGGCAGGCCCCAGCCTTCATAGGTGCTGGGATAAAGGGTGAAGCGGCACGCGCGATAGAGCAGCGACAACTCCTCGTCGGACAGCCGCGACAGCATCGAGACTTTCGCCGCCAGTACGGAATCATTCGCCAGCCGCTCATAGATGCGATCGTTCAGCCAGCCGCGATTGCCGACGCACACCAGGTGCGGTACCGCGTCGGGCCCATGGCGTGCGATCAGATCGGCCCAGGCGTCGAAGGCGATCAGGTGCCCCTTGCGCGATTCGATCGTCGAGACGAACAGCACGAAGCCGTCGCGGTTCAGCCCCCAGCGATCGAGCGCGGCGTCGGGCAATTCGACGACCCCCGGCTTGCGGAAATCGGTGTCGAGCGGGATTACCGCGACGTCGGCAGCGTCGAGTTCATGGCCCAGGGTCGCCGCGACCGACAGCAGATCGCGCTTCGTCGCTTCCGAATTGCACAGGAAATGATCGGCATGGTCGAACACGCCGATGACCCAGCTGATGAAATCCTGGGTCAGCCCGCGCGTGCAATGCTCAGGCGTCATGATCGGGATCATGTCGTGCACGAAGGGGATATAGCGTATGCCGCGCCGCGCCTTGGCGTCGCGGACGAACAGGAAATAATTCTGCAGCCACCAGCTCGTGCCGAGGTTGATCAGCGAAGCCCCTTGCGGGAATTCGAAGCCATGGGTCAGCGACAGGAACAGCCGCAGGCCCGCTACCGCCTCGGTCCATTCGGGATCGAAGCGGTCGCCGCCGGAAATGCTGAGCTGGGCGATCGCGCGCATCCGCTCCAGCGGCAGCTCCAGCCATTCTTCCCGCCCGTCGATGAAGCAGCACAGCCGGATTTCGCGCCCGTCGCCGCGCAACAGCGCCCCTTCGATCGTCTCCAGCTGGACGCGCTGGATGCCGGTCGGCAGGCGGGCATTGGCATAATAGCCGATCAGGTCGGAGATATCGAAGACCAGCGCGGTGCGGCCATCGGTCGTCGCGGACGGCGGCGGCGGTGCTGAGCTTTCGGTTATGACGCCGCGAATCTGGGTCAGCAGCCGCGCCTCGCCTTTGGCCGGGGGGAGGCGGTGGAGCACGTCGCCGAGCAGTCCGGTCAGCGCCGCGCGGCCCTTGTCGCCCTGTTGGGCGAGCAGGCGGAGCAGTTCGTCATTCTCGCCCGACGTTTGCTCGCCGATGTGAAGAGCCATCAGGAAATGGGTGATGGCAGGCTCGATCCGGCCGAGCTGCTTGTAGATGTGCGCCAGAAAGATGTGGGTTTCCGACAGGTCGGGCCGCTGAACCGCCGCAGTTTCATAGGCCTCGATCGCGCCGCTCAGGTCATCTGTTTCCTTCAGGGCATGGCCGAGCTGGATCCAGATATGGCCGAGCTTGGGATCCTCGCGCACCGCCGTGCGATAAGCCTCCGCCGCAGCAGGCCAGTCACGCCGTCCGCGCGCCGCGTCACCGAGTTTGACTGCCTTGCGGGCGGGTGTCTCCGGGCGCGGGAACAGCACGGCAAACAGCCGGGCATAGAATTTCAGGATCTTGCGCATCATGCGGAAGCCGCCATCCGGCCGTGCTTGCAGGTCATCGTCCAACTGTCTTGAAGGCCCCAACGCGCGGGGTGGTAGAGAAGGGAAACACGCACCGCAACAGGGGATTGGCGGCCACGCCGCTTCGGATCGGGCTGGACAGACGGCGCCAGCCCTGCAATCGGCGATGTCCGGGTTTTGGGAGGTTCGGCATTTGCCCGTAAGGTTGATCCACACGCGGCGCTTCGGCGACGATCGCGGATGGTTTTCGGAGACCTATCATCGTCCGCGCCTTGCCGCGCTGGGGATCACCGATGAATTCGTCCAGGACAATCACAGCCTGTCGAGATTAGCCGGGACGATCCGGGGAATCCATTTCCAGGCGCCGCCGCATGCCCAGGCCAAGCTCGTTCGCTGCACGCATGGCCGCATCCTGGACTATGCTGTCGACCTGCGCGCGGGATCGCCGACCTATGGGCAGCATGTCGTGGCCGAATTGTCGGCGGACAATGGCGACCAGCTCTATGTACCGGTCGGCTTCGGCCATGCCTTCGTCACGCTCGAGCCCGATTGCGAGGTGATCTACAAGGTCTCCGACGTCTATGCCCCTGAAACCGATGGCGGCATCCGCTGGGACTGCCCGGCGATCGGGATCGACTGGCCGCTGCCGCCTGAGGGGCCGACCTTGTCGGCGAAGGATGGGACATTGCCGGTGCTGGCGGAGTGGACTAGCCCCTTCGCCTATGACGGCGAGCCGCTCCGGCCGCTCGTGCCCTGAACGGAAGAGACGATGCGTATCCTTGTCACCGGCGGCGCCGGCTTCATCGGATCGGCGCTGATCCGCCACCTGATCGGCGAGACCGGGCATCAGGTGCTCAACCTCGACAAGTTGACCTATGCCGGGGTGCTGAGCTCGCTCGCGCCGATCGACAACAGCCCGCGCTACCGCTTCGTCCATGGCGACATCTGCGACGCGCCGCTCGTTGCGCGGCTGATCGCCGAGTTCGAACCCGATGTGATCGCGCATCTCGCGGCGGAGAGCCATGTCGACCGCTCGATCGACGGGCCGGGCGAGTTCGTCCAGACCAATCTCGTCGGCACCTTCAACATGCTCCAGCAGGCGCTGGGCTATTGGCAGGGGCTGGACGGCGAGCGGAAAGCGGCGTTCCGCTTCCACCATATCTCGACCGACGAGGTGTTCGGCTCGCTGGGCGAGGAGGGCTATTTTACAGAGACCACAGCCTATGATCCGCGCTCGCCCTATTCGGCGTCGAAGGCGGGATCGGACCATCTGGTGCGCGCCTGGGGGCATACCTATGGACTGCCGGTGCTCGTCACCAACTGCTCGAACAATTACGGGCCCTATCATTTCCCCGAAAAGCTGATCCCGCTGATCATCATCCGCGCCCTCGCGGGTGAACCGCTGCCGGTCTATGGCGACGGTTCCAACGTCCGCGACTGGCTGTTCGTCGAGGATCATGCGCGGGCGTTGCGCGCGGTGTTCGAAGGCGGGGTGCCCGGCGAAACCTATAATGTCGGCGGCAATTCGGAGCGCAGGAATCTCGACGTGGTCAAGGCGATCTGCGCGACGCTCGACCGATTGAGCCCGCGCGGCGACGGCAGGCCCTATGCCGATCAGATCAGCTTTGTCACCGATCGCCCCGGCCATGACCACCGCTATGCGATCGACGCGGCGAAGATCCGCGACACGCTGGGCTGGGAGCCGCAGGTGACCTTCGAACAGGGCATCGAGCGCACCGTGCGCTGGTTTCTCGACAACCGTGATTGGTGGGGCGACATCCTCGCCCGGCGCTACGACACCCAACGGTTGGGGCTCGCGAAGGCGTGACCCGCCATATCCTCGTCACGGGCGGGCAGGGGCAGGTCGGCCTCGAACTCGCGCGGCAGGACTGGCCTTCGGATGTCGTTGTGCATTATCCGACGCGGGAGACCTGCGACATCGGATCGCCCGACAGCCTGTTCAACTATCTGCGCTCGTACAGCTTCGATGCGATCATCAACTGTGCGGCCTACACCGCGGTCGACAGGGCCGAGGAGGATCGCGAGGCGGCCTTTCGGATCAACGGCGAAGCGCCCGGCTGGCTCGCCGACACCGGCGTTCCGCTGATCCACTTGTCGACCGACTATGTCTTCGACGGGTCGAAGCATGGCTATTATGCCGAGGATGATCCCGTCGCCCCGCTCGGCGTCTATGGCGCCTCGAAGCTGGAGGGCGAGCGCGCGGTGAAGGCCGGGCAGTCGCGCTCGGTGATCTTGCGCACCGCCTGGGTGATCTCGTCCCAGCGCGCCAATTTCCTCAAGACGATGCTGCGGGTGGCGGCGAGCAATCCGACGGTGCGCGTCGTCGATGATCAGCGCGGCTGCCCAACCTCGGCGCAGGATATCGCCGGGGCGGTCAAGACGATCGCGCTGAGGCTGATCGAGGACAGCGGCGCGCCGACCGGAATCCACCATTTCGTCAATGCGGGCGAGGCGACATGGTGCGGGCTGGCGCGCGAAATCTTCGCGCTCAGCGCGGCGGCGGGCGGCCCATCGGCAGAGGTCGAGGCGATCACCACGGCGGACTATCCGACCCGGGCGAAGCGCCCAGCCAATTCGCGGCTTTCGACCTCGAAGATCGCGACCAACTATGGCATCCATCCGCGCGACTGGCGCGCGGCGGTGCGCGAGATTATCGAAGAACTGGTGGGGCCGGTTCCCCAGACAGGAGCGTAGCGCAGTGAAGGGGATCATCCTGGCGGGCGGCTCGGGCACGCGGCTCCATCCGATGACGATGGTGACGTCGAAGCAGCTGCTGCCGGTCTACGACAAGCCGATGATCTATTATCCGCTGACGACGCTGATGCTCGCCGGCATCCGCGAGGTGCTGGTCATCTCCACGCCGCGCGATACGCCCAGCTTCCAGGCGCTTCTCGGCGATGGCAGCCAGTGGGGGATGGCGATCAGCTATGCGGTGCAGCCCAGCCCCGATGGCCTCGCGCAGGCCTATATCATCGGCGCGGATTTCGTCGCGGATGCACCGTCGGCGCTGATCCTCGGCGACAATATCTATTATGGCCATGGCGCGACCGAGTTGTTCCAGCGCGCGGTGGGGCGCGGCGATGGCGCGACCGTCTTCGCCTATCATGTCAGCGATCCCGAGCGTTATGGCGTGGTCGAGTTCGACGATGCGATGCGCGCGATATCGATCGAGGAAAAGCCTGCCCGGCCGCGGTCCAACTGGGCGGTCACCGGCCTCTATTTCTACGACGCCGATGTCGTCCGCATCGCCCGAGACCTCAAGCCTTCGGCGCGCGGCGAGCTGGAGATCACCGACGTCAACAAGGCCTATCTCGCCGCGGGCAAACTGTCGGTCGAGCTGATGGGACGCGGCTATGCCTGGCTCGACACCGGGACCCCCGACAGCCTGATCGAAGCCGCCGAGTTCGTCCGCACGCTGGAGAAGCGGCAGGGGTTCAAGATCGCCTGCCCCGAGGAGATCGCCTATGATCAGGGCTTCATCGACGCCGCACAGGTCGAGCGGCTCGCCGATGCGCTGGGCAAGAGCGCCTATGGTGTCTATCTTCGGACGATGGTGCTGAAACACTGATGCAGAACGCCCGCTACATCGCCGCCGGTCTCAGCGACGCCGACATGCTGTGGCTGCTGTCGATGGGCAAGCTGCGTGCGCTCAAGGCCGGCGAGGTGCTGGTGGCGGCAGGCAAGCCGGTGAACGACCTGTTCTTTGTGACCAGCGGGACGCTCGCGGTTAAGCTCGACGACGGCTCCATTGTCGCCAAACTTCATCAGGGCGACGTCGTAGGGGAGATGTCTTTCGTCGAGCGCCATTCGCCCCTCGTCACCGTGGTGGCCGAGCACCGCACCGAGATATTGGCGATCTCCCGCAAGCTGATCCTCGAGCGGTTCGAGCAGGAGCCGGTCTTCGCCGCGCGCTTCTATCGCGCGCTCGCCGTCTTCCTGTCCGAACGCCTCCGCGAAACCACCGCCGCTGTCCGCGCGGCGCATGACGAAAGCCTACTCGAAAAGGCCGACAAGGCGGCACGCGCACGGTTCAGCCGGCTGTTCGGGAAGTCGGGGCCTTAGGCATCAAAGCGCGCCGCCGCTTCGCGCAGTTCGGCAATCGGTGATCGTTCCAGCCAGGCGCGGGCCTTGGCGATGAAGGCGTCCGTCGCGGTTTCGGGCACCTTGCCAAGCCAGGCAAGGGCCTCGTCGATCCGGCCCGCGTCGGCGAGCATCCGGGCATGGTTGAACTGGCCCCGGAAATCCGCGCCTTCCGCGGCGATGGCATAGCAGCGCGCGGCTTCGGCCATGTCGCGATCGACCACCCAGCCATCCTCATGGAAGCTGCCGACATAATTGGCGGCCTTGGCGTTGCCCATAGCGGCGGCTCGGCGGAACAGAGCGAGGGCGGCGGGCTTGTCCTCGGCGACGCCCTGACCCAGCGCGAGCGCTGTCGCGTAATTGTAGAGGCCCCAGTCGAGCCCGCGATCGGCCGCGGCCTTGAACCACTCGGCGGCGCGGGCCTTGTCGACCGGCACGCCCCAGCCGAGGTCATAGCAGCGGCCCATCATGTTGATCGCCATGGCGTGGCCCTGCCGCGCGGCCTTGTCGAACCACAGCACAGCCGCGCGCTGGTCGGCTGGCATACCGACCCCGTCGAGCAGCATCTGGCCATAGACCGCCTGCGCCTCGGCGACCCCGCCCTCGGCCGCGATGCGGACGAAGGCGGCACGCTCCTCGGGCGGCGCGGCCATGCGGCGCGCGACCTCGCCGGCGTCCATCGCCAATATCGCTTCGATCGTCAGGGTTTCGGTCATCGTTGTTCCAACGCGAAAGGCCCGCCCCCTAAGGGACGGGCCTTTCTCCGGAGGCCTGGCGTGGCCGCCTCAATATTTGACGCTCAGCGTCGCGAAGGCCGAGCGGCCCGGCGCGATCGACGCGTAATGCGACGTGTAGATCTGGTTGAAATAGGTCTTGTCGGTCAGGTTCTGGATGTTGACCGAAAGATCGATCCGGTCGCTGACCTTATAGCCGACGCGCGCATCGAAGCGCCAATATTTGGGGATGACGCGGGCGACGACCCGCGCGGGACCCGAATCGGAAATCACGCCGGTGGTCGACTGGGTGATGACCCTTCCGCCCTCGGCATAATTGCCGAACTGGCGGCTCATGTAGAAGGCTCCGCCGCCGACCGAGAGCGCGGGGGTCACCTGATAGCTGGTCCACAGGGTGAAGCTGTGCTTCGCGGTTTGTGGAGCCTGCTGGCCGGTGGTGACGTTGCGGACATAGACGATCTGCTGGGGAGCAGGACCGTTGGCGGCGACTGTGAAGGCGGTGAAGCCGCCGTCGACGATCTTGGCGTCGAGATAGGTGTAGCCGCCGGTGACACTCCATTCGTCGGTGATGTTGCCGGTCCAGCCCAGTTCGAAGCCGCGGATGCGGCGCTTGCCGATGAACTCGATCACGCCGCCCGGGCCGGTGGCGCGCAGGTTGCTGGTCTTGGTCTGGAATAGCGCGCCGGAGATAGACAGACCGCCGCCGAAAAGCTCGGCCTTGGCGCCGGCTTCGATCGACTTGGTCTTCTCCACCTTGAGCAGGTTGCTCGCGGTGGTCTGCAGCGCCGCGATCAGTGCGGCGGCCTGTGCGGGCGACACATTGGGGTTCACGCTGCCGAAGCCATTCTGCTCCTGGCCCTCGCCAAGCAGGGCGTTCGGCGGCGTCGCGGCGGTGGCATAGGACGCGTAGACGCTGCTGTTCGGCGTCGGCTTGAACACGAGGCCGGCCTGATAGTTGAACAGCTCGTCCTTGCGGCGCACGACCGGCTGGATGTTCAACACCAGCGGCAGGGTCTGCCGGGTCTTGAAGACATCATAGCGCGCGCCGAGGTTCAGGATCAGCTGTTCGGTGAGCGTGATCGAGTCGAAAGCGTAGATCGATTTGGTGTTGCCGTCGTTCTGCGTCTCGTTCTGCGGCAGGCTCTTCACGATCGGCGCGACGACGTTCGATGTGTCACTGGCATAATTGACCCAGGTCGGACGGTTCTGCGGATCGAACAGCGACACGCAATAGGCGCGGGCGATCGCCGCTGCCGTGCAGCGCGGGCTCAGCGTCGATCCGGTCGACAGGATTTCCAGGCCGTTGGTGGGACTGAAGAAGCCGCGGGTCACGAAAGTACCGCGCCGCGCCTTCTCCAGCGACAGCTCTGCCCCGATCGCGAAGCTGTGCTTGATCGAACCGGTTTCGAAGGTCCCGTAGAGGTCGGTCTGGTTCACATAGCTGTCGCTATAGCCGTAGCGGTTGTTCGACCGGGTCCAGACATAGCCGCCCTGCGCGGCGAGGTTGGCCGGGCTGGCGGTCGCGCTGGTGCCATAGACATTGCCCTGGCTGTCGTCGGGCAGCAGGAAGCTATAGGCTTGATAGCTATGGCTATAGCGTGAGGTGTTGCGGATCTTGATGCCGTTGCCGAAGTCATGCTCGAACCGCATCGTCGCCTGATCGGTCTTGCTGTCGCGGAAGTCGCGTTCCTTGATGCCGTAGAAGGTGTCGCGCCCGACATGGCCGGTAAGGCCGCCGATCGTGGTGATGTCGCCCAGCACGGGCTTCGAATAGCTGAAGCCGAGCGTTGGAGCGTTGTTCTGCGTGTACAGGAACGGAATGCCGCTGTCGGGCAGTTCGTCGGTGTCGAGATGATAATAGGACAGCGTCAGCTTCGTGTCGCTTTCCACGCCGATCGTCACCGACGGCGCGAAGCCCCAGCGTTTCTGGAAGATCTGGTCGCGGCCGGCGACGTCCTGGTCATGCCACATGCCGGTCAGGCGGAAGGCGATCAGGTCGTTGACCCGGACGTTCACGTCACCGGTGATGCGCTTGTAGTCGGCGGTGCCGTAGCTGGCCGAGACCGACGCCGCGGTGTCGCGCTCCGGCAGTTTCGAGATGACGTTGAGCGACCCGCCCGCGCTGCCGCGCCCGCCCAGCGTCGAGTCCGAGCCGCGCACCACCTGGATCTGCTCGACCGCGAAGACCTCGCGCGTCTGCGCGCCGATGTCGCGAACGCCGTCGAGATAGGTCGAGCCCTGGCTGTCGAAGCCTCGGATGAAGGGACGGTCGCCGATCGGGTTGCCGCCTTCGGCCGCGCCGAAGGTGATGCCCGGAACGGTGCGCAGCGCGTCGACCAGCGTGGCCGCGCCGGTATCCTTGATGACCTGCTTGTCGACGACGACGATCGAGCGCGGCGTATCGAGCAGCGGGGCGACCGCCTTGGGGCTCTCGATCCGCTCGGCCTTGTAGCCTTCTTCGTCGATCGCCGTGTCGGTTACGGTCATGCCGCCGAGCCGCTTCTCGCCGTCCGCAGGCTGGCCGCTGTCCTGCGCCATGGCCGGCGCGGAGGCGATGAAGCCGATGCAGCCAAGTGCCAGAAAGGCCGGTGCGTTGAGCGCGGAGCCCGGACGGGCGTCGGTACGTGACAAGGATAGTCCCCTCTTTGCGACGGCATTCGTCAGTTGAGGGGGCTATTGATAATCACTCGCAACAGAGTCAATGCTTATTTTGATAATCACTCGCATCTAGGCGGCAAATCAGCCGCCCATCGCCCGCGTGATCGTGTCCAGCGTGGCGGGAAGATGCTGGCGCATTTCGTAGATGGTCTTGCTGATCAGCGGGTTCGCTTCGAAGGCAGGCGAGGAGGTGGCGACCGCGATGGCCAGCACGCAGCTCCCGAACACCAGCTTGACGGGCAGCTTGCCGCTCTCGTCGCGGAGCAGCCTTTGCAATAGGTTCGCCATCGTCGCGTTCAATCCCGCCTTTGTCGCGCCATAGATTTTCGAGTTCCGTAACGACCGAAGCCTAAGGTCCGGTAAAGGGCGGGGCGGTTGCCAAGCCGGGGGCGGCGTCCCTATCTGAAGATCGAAGATTCGACCGTACCGATTCCGGAGTTCGCCGACCCATGACCGCTACCCATTCGACCCGCATGCTGATCCTGGGTTCGGGCCCCGCCGGCCTGTCCGCCGCCATCTATGGCGCGCGCGCGGGGCTGGCGCCGATCGTGGTGCAGGGGATCCAGCCGGGCGGCCAGCTCACCATCACCACCGATGTCGAAAATTATCCGGGCTTTCGTGACGTCATCCAGGGCCCCTGGCTGATGGAGGAAATGCAGGCCCAGGCCGAACATGTCGGCGCGCAGATGATGTGGGACACGATCGTCGACGTCGACCTGAGCGAGCGGCCATTCCGGCTGAAGGGCGACGGCGGCACCATCTATGTCTGCGATACGCTGGTCGTCGCGACCGGCGCGCAGGCCAAGTGGCTGGGCGTCGAGGGGGAGCAGGAACTGGGCGGCAAGGGCGTCTCGGCCTGCGCCACCTGCGACGGCTTCTTCTATCGCGGCAAGAAGGTCGCGGTGATCGGCGGCGGCAATACCGCGGTCGAGGAAGCGCTCTACCTGACCAACCACAGCCAGGACGTGACCCTGATCCACCGCCGCGATTCGCTGCGCGCCGAAAAGATCCTGCAGGAGCGGCTGTTCGCCCATCCGAACGTCAAGATCCTCTGGAATAAGAGCGTCGAGCGCTTCGTCGGCGGCGATGCCAGCCAGGGCCTCGTCGCGATCGACCTGAAGGACACCGTCACCGGAGAGGCGTCGAGCCTTGCGGTCGACGGCGGCTTCGTCGCGATCGGCCACCATCCGTCGACCGAGCTGTTCCGTGGGCATCTCGACCTTGACGAGGACGGCTATCTGATCGTCGAGAAGGGCGGCACCCGCACCAATGTCCCGGGCGTCTTCGGCGCGGGCGACGTGTCCGACAAGACCTATCGCCAGGCGGTCACCGCCGCCGGCATGGGCTGCATGGCCGCGCTCGACGCCGAGCGCTTCCTGGCGGAAGCGGATTTCGAAGCGCGCGTGACCGTCGACGCCTGACGCCCGATCAGCCGGCCATCTTGCCCTGGACGAAGGCGACCAGCGCGCCGAAGCTCTCGAGCATCTCGCCGTCGACCTCGTCATCGTCGATGATGATGTGGAGGCGATCCTCCAGCTCGGTCAGCAACCCGGCGACCGCCATCGAATCGAGCTCGGGCAGCGATCCGAATAGCCCGGTGTCGGCGGTGAACGCGGCGGCGCGCGCGGGATCGAGCGCGAGGACGTCCACCAGCACGGCGCGCACCACATCCTCGGTGCTGGTCGGATCGGCTGCGCTCACTTTATCATCCCTGCCGGTGGCGAAATCGCGGCTCCCCTAGACGGGTCGCGCAATCGGGACAAGGATTCGCATGAGAAATGGGCTAGCTGTTGCGCCGATGCACTTCGATCCCAATCCCCGGCCGCTCGATCATCTCGCCTTGACCGGGCCACGCGATGCGCCCGCGCTGGCCGACAAGGCGGGCGTGCTCGATCATGCCGGACTCGATCATGCGGTCGGTCTGCTCGCGGCGGGCCTGCTGGCGCGTGGCCTGAATCCGGGCGACCGGGTGGCGAGCTGGCTGCCCAAGAATAGGATCGCCTGCCTGATGCCGCTCGCCGCCGCGCGGGCGGGGCTGGTCCATGTACCCGTCAATCCGCTGCTCAAGCACCGACAGGTCGCGCATATCCTGGCCGACAGCGGCGCGCGGCTGCTGATCACCGGCAAGGGCCGCTCTGACAGCTTCGAGCCGGGCGACCGGCCGCGGGATTGCGCGCTGCTTGTCGAGGAAGAGGAGGGCACGGCGCTGTTCGCCCCCATCGCGCCGCTGCCCCCATCCTCGGCCGGTCCCGATGATCTGGTCGCGATCCTCTACACTTCGGGTTCGACCGGGCGGCCCAAGGGGGTGATGCTCAGCCACGCCAATCTCTGGCTCGGCGCGATCAGCGTCGCGCACTATCTGGGGCTGGCACCGGACGACCGCACCCTCGCGGTACTGCCGCTCAGCTTCGATTATGGCCAGAACCAGCTTCTCTCGACCTGGGCGGCGGGGGGCTGCGTCCACCCGCTCGAATATCTTACCCCACGCGACGTCGTTCGCGCGGTGGGGCGGCACGGTATAACCACATTGGCGGGAGTGCCGCCGCTGTGGATACAGCTCGCCGAAAGCGAATGGCCGCCCGAGAGCATTGCGCCGCTGCGGCGGCTGACCAACACCGGCGGGCGGATGAGCGTGCCCTTGGTGCGCCGCCTGCGCGCGATGTTTCCGCAGGCGCGGCTCTTCTCGATGTACGGGCTCACCGAAGCGTTCCGATCGACCTATCTCGATCCGGCGCTGATCGACGCGCATCCCGAATCGATCGGCAAGGCGATCCCCTTCGCCGAAATCCTCGTCGTCCGCCCCGATGGCAGCGTCACCGATGACGGCGAACCGGGAGAGCTCGTGCACGCCGGGCCGCTCGTCGCCCAAGGATATTGGGAAGATGCGCAGCGCACCGCCCAGCGTTTTCGCCCCGCCCCGCCTGCATCCGTCTATGGCGGGCGGGCGGTCTGGTCGGGCGACACGGTGGTACGTGACGCCGCCGGGCTGCTGCGCTTCGTCGGCCGTGATGACGAGATGATCAAGAGTTCGGGCAACCGCATCAGCCCGACCGAGATCGAGGAAGCCGCCATCGCCAGCGGCGCGGCGGCGGAGGCGGTCGCGCTCGGCATCGCCGACGATCGGCTGGGACAGGCGATCCTGCTCTTTGCGCGTCCCGCCACGGAGGATGCCGGAGAGCGGCTGAGCGACTGGTTCAAGCGCAACCTGCCTGGTTTCATGCAGCCTGCGCGGGTGGTGTGGCGCGACGAATTGCCGCGCAACGCCAATGGCAAGCTTGACCGCGTGGCGCTGAAGGCGGAGGCGGAGGCATGAAACCGACCGGGCCTATCCCCCCCGACTATCGCTGGCGCGACGGCGAACTGATGATCGGCGGGCGCACCGCCGATGCCTGGATCGAAGCCGCCGGGGACACGCCGCTGTTTATCTATGACATGGCCATCATACGCGACCGCATCGCGCGGTTCCGCGCGGCCTTTCCCGGCGTGTCGCTCCATTATGCGGTCAAGGCCAATCCGCATCCGCCGCTGGTCCGGGCGATCGCGCCGCTGATCGACGGCATCGACGTGGCGTCGGCCGGCGAAGCGCGCCTCGCGCTCGACGCGGGTGTTGACGCGCGGCGAATCTCCTTTGCGGGACCAGGCAAGCGCGACCGCGAGCTGGCGACGGCGATCGAGGCGGGGATCACCCTCAATCTTGAATCCGCTGGCGAGGCCGAACGCGCGCTGGCGATCGGGCGCGGCATCGGCCGGACCCCGCGCCTGGCGTTGCGCATCAATCCCGACTTCGAACTCAAGGGCTCGGGGATGAAGATGGGCGGCGGCGCCAAACCCTTCGGGGTCGATGCCGATCAGGCGGCGGCGGTCATCAGCCAGGTTGCCGGGGCGGGTGCCGAATATCGTGGTCTCCATATCTTCGCGGGCTCGCAGGCACTCGATCCCGCGGCGCTGATCGAGGCGCAGGCATCGGCGCTGGCTCTCGCCGCGCGGCTGAGCGAAGAGGCCGGCGTCGCCCCGCCGCACGTCAATCTCGGCGGCGGCTTCGGCATTCCCCACTTCGCTCAGGATGCCGCGCTTGACGTGGCGGCGGTGGGCGCTGCGCTGGCGACGGCCCTCGCCGCGCGGCCCGCGATCCTGCGTGACGCAGAATTTACAATTGAACTCGGCCGCTGGCTGGTGGGAGAGGCGGGGGTCTATCTGACGCGCATCGTCGACCGGAAGACCAGCCATGGAGAGACCTTTCTGGTGGTCGATGGCGGGCTGCACCATCAGCTTGCCGCGAGTGGCAATTTCGGAACCGTCGTCCGCCGTAACTATCCGATTTCATTGACCAAACTGCCGCAATCGGGCAATGTGGAAGATGTGTCCGTGGTGGGCTGCCTATGTACGCCGATCGATCGGCTCGGGGATCATGTCGGCTTGCCGCATGCCGAACCCGGCGACGTCGTCGTGCTGTTCCTGGCGGGGGCCTATGGCGCCAGCGCGAGCCCCCAGGCTTTCCTTGGTCATCCGGCCCCGCATGAATTAACCATAGACGGGACGGACATCCTGTGATTCCTAAGCTTATGTTCATCGGTTATGGTGCATGGAGCGGGGATTAGCGTTTGCGGACGTTGGGGTGTCCGTATCGGGCGATGCCTGGAGGGAATGCAGATGTCGTGGGGTGCGTTGAAAAGACTGGTCGGCATGGCGATGCTTGCGAGCGTCCTTGTGGCCGCGCCCGCGCGCGCCGATGAGAAGGCCAAGGAATTGCCGCCCGCGCCCTTCGTGCCGTCGGGCGCACAGGCGGGCGAGGATTATACGATCGGCCCGCTCGACGCGCTGACGGTCTTCGTATGGCGCAATCCCGAGCTGGGCGCTCAGGTCCAGGTCCGTCCCGATGGCCGGATCACCCTGCCGCTGATCAGCGACATGGTCGCGGTCGGCAAGACGCCCGCGAAGCTGTCCGACGACATTCGCGACGCGCTGTCGACCTATATCAAGGACCCGATCGTCTCGGTCATCATCAATAATTTCTCGGGCACCTTCGCGCAGCAGATTCGTATCGTCGGCGCGGCGGAGAAGCCGGCCGCGGTCGCCTATCGCTCGGACATGACGCTGCTCGACGCGATGATCTCGGTCGGGGGGCTGTCGCAATATGCCGCCGGCAACCGCGCCAAGCTGATCCGCCACGATCCGGTGACCAACCAGCAGCAGGAGTTCAAGCTTCGTATCGACAGCCTGCTCAAGCGCGGCGATATCAAGGCCAATGTCAAATTGCAGCCGGGCGATGTGATCATCATCCCCGAAAGCGTGTTCTAGGCTAACCGTGGGGGCGGCGGACCAGGCCAATGGAAGCAATCTACACCGAGATCCGGATCGCGCTCTACGCCATTTGGCGTATGCGCTGGCTGGCGCTCGCGGTGGCCTGGGCCTTTTGCCTGATCGGCTGGGTCATGGTGATGCGCGTCCCCGCCGCCTATGAGAGCAGCGCGCGCATCTCGGTGCAGGTCAAGTCGCTGCTCGGTGACGGTAGCGAGGGCGATGTTCAGAAAGGCATCGATCGGGTCCGCCAGTCGCTGACCTCGACCGAGATATTGAAGAAGGTCGTCCGAACCGTTTCCAACGGCGAGCGTCCGCTGACCTCGGCGGAGTCCTTGTCGCTGATCGGCGCGCTGCGCAGCGGCATCTCGATCACCGCGCAGGGTGAGGATCTGCTGGAGATCAAGACGCGGATAAGCCTGAAGGGCGTTTCCGAGCAGCAGACCGCGTTCATCGCCCGCAACGTCACCCAGAAGCTGATCGACATCTTCGTCCAGGAAAATCTGATCGGCAATCGCACCAACAATGCGGAAGCGCTCACCTTCCTCGACCAGGAACTTGCCCGCCGCGCCAAGGAACTCGCCGATGTCGACCGGCAGCGCGCCCAGATCGTGCAGGAAACGATGGGGTCGCTGCCCGGCACCGGTTCGCTCGAGCAGCGCATGGATGCCGCGCGCAACGAATTGATGCAGATCGAATCCAGTCTGATGTCGGCGCGCAGCTCGCTGGCTGCGATGAATGGCCAGATTGCCGCGACGCCGGCGCAGATTCCTGCTGCTGGCGGCATGGGCGGAATCGATACGATCGACCAGCGGATCAGCCAGCTCGAAGGGCAGCTGTCCGAGGCGATTTCGCGCGGCTGGACCGAGAAGCACCCGGACGTCATCGCGATCCGCGCGCAGTTGAGTCAGCTTCGTGCCGAACGGGCGCGGGGTGGCAGCCGGTCGGTGCCGATGGCGCCGAACCCGGTCTATGTGTCGATCCGGTCGATGCAGGCGGAGCGCCAGGGCAATGTCGCGGCCCTCGAAGCGCGCAAGGCGCAACTCACCGGCGACGTCACCCGGATCGCGCAGCGACAGCTGTCCGCACCGGGATCGCAGATCGACCAGGCCAGGCTGGACCGCGATTATGACGTGCTGCGCGAGCAATATAACAAATTGCTGACCCAGCGGGAGAGCGCCAAGCTGCGCGCGGACGCCAGCGGCAAGACCGACGGCGTGCGCTTTCGCGTGATCGATCAGCCGTCGCTGCCGCGCCAGCCCGCTGCACCGAACCGGACGATGCTGCTGACCGGTGTGCTGATCGCGGGGGTCGTGGTTGGTGCGGGCGTGGCGTTCGCAAAGAGCCAGCTTGCCAACGTCTATACGACCACCCAGCAGCTGGCCAAGGCGAGCGGCCTGCCGGTGCTGGGGTCGATTTCCGAGGTCATCACCGCCGACACGCGCGCGATCCGGCGGAAACAGATGATGTGGTTCTCATCTGCAGCGGCCGGTTTGCCCGGCATGTTCATGCTGCTGATGCTGATCGAATTCGTCAAACGTATCATGGTATCCTGAGCGGATGGACGATCAGGACAAAGGCGCGAAGCCGCCCAGGAAACGTCGGGGCCGCGGTTCGCTGATCGAGCGGGCCGGATCGGTCTACGACTTCGAGGCGGTGCTGCGCGCCCGGGTCGTCATGCCCGATCAGGGCCCCGCGCCAGGACAGACGATCGACGTGCCGCTGACGCCGGTCACGCCCCAGCCGACGCTGACGCCGCAACCCACGCTAACGCCCCAGATGACCCTCACGCCCGAGCCGGTCTATCAGGCCGCGGGCATCACGACGATCTCCGCCCCGGAGACGCAGGCGGGCGGCGCCGGGGATGGCGCGCCGCCCTCCAGCATTCCCGTGGTGGCGACGCCCGCCGAGCCCGCGGCCTTGCCATCGCCCGAGGTCGTCTACCGCACCGCCAAGGTGAATCGCGCCGACCTGATCGACCAGGGTTTCGTGATGCCTGACGCGGCGATCACGGCGCTCGCCGAAGAGTTCCGCATCGTCAAGCGCACCTTGCTGCTCAACGCGATCGGGCCGACCGCACTGCCCAATGGGCGGCGGATCTTGATCTGTTCGGCGCAGGCCAATGAGGGCAAGACATTCTGCGCGGTCAATCTGGCGCTGTCGATGGCGAACGAGCGCGATATCGAGGTGCTGCTGATCGACGGCGACTTCGCCAAGCCGACCGTGCTGTCGACGCTGGGCATCGATGGCCCGATCGGCCTCATGGACGCGCTGGCGGACACCGACATCGACGTCGAGTCGCTGGTTATCAAGACCGATGTCGGCAATCTTTCGGTACTTCCCTCGGGTAAATACACCAATGAAGCGACCGAGCTGATCGCGGCAGACCGGACCCGCGTCATCATCGAGCGGCTGTCGGCCAAGCCCAACCGCATCATCATCTTCGACAGCCCGCCGGCGCTGGCTGCCTCGCCGGCGTCGGTGCTGGCCTATCATGTCGGTCAGGTGCTGCTGGTGGTGCGCGCCGACAAGACCGCCGAGGCCGAATTGCGTGACGCGGTGCTGCTGCTGGGTGGATGCGAGGAGATCCAGCTTCTCCTCAACGGGGCACGCTTCGCACCGAACGCCCGCCGCTTCGGCAGCTATTACGGATATGAAGCACCGCGATGAGGGGCTTCACGGCGCGCGCTTTGCTGGGCCTCTTATCCGGGAGCGCCCTCTGTGGCGTGGCGCACGCCGACCGGCCCGAACTGGGCGCCTTCTTCGATCTGCAGCAGGTCGCCGAATCGCAGCTCAAGGGGCCAGGCGAAGATATCGTCACCTACACCGAAGTCGCCGGTAGCCTGGCCGGCTCGATCCGTAACCGCCGGATCGTCGCCACCGCCACCTACCGGCTGTCCTATCGCATCCCCGAGGTCGGCAACATATCGAAGAACGTCAATCAGGACGGCGCGATGCGCCTCCAGGCCAACGTCATCGACGAGTGGCTGACGGCGGATACCGGCGCGATCATCACGCATAGCCGGATCAGCGCCAGCGGAGCCGCGCCGCAATCCAACACCGCTAATGCGGACAATCTCGCCCAGACCTATTCGATCTATATCCAGCCGACGCTGTCGCATCGCATCGGCGATCTCGGCGTCAACGCGTCCTATCGCTACGCCTATACGCGCAACGAAAGCGGGCAGACCGGCGTGGTGGTGGGACCGCCGAACGATCGCTTCGACAGCTCGGTTTCGCAGGAAGTGACGGCCGGATTCGGCATGCAGCAGAGTGCGCTCCCGTTCGACTGGACGGTGGGCGGGCAGTATCGGCGGGAGAATACCAGCAATCTGGCCCAGCATTTCCGCGCCCTGAAAATCACGGGTGAAGTCAAGCAGCCGATCGCCGGCACCGTGGCGGCCGTCGTGAGCGGCGGTTATGAGAAGACGCAGACGTCCGAGCGTGAAGCGCTGGTCGATCCGCTCACCGGGTTTCCGGTGTTGGGCAAGGGCGGGCGGTTCGTCGTCGATCCCGCCAGCCCGCGGATATTGACCTATGACATGGACGGTTTCATCGGCGATGCCGGGCTTATCTGGAAGCCCAGCCGCCGCTCGCGCTTCGAGGCGCGGGCGGGCTATCGCTATGGCGGCTTCTCGGTCACCGGGCTCATCGAGATGCACCCCAGCGACCGGACGGGCCTGACCCTGGCGGTGACCGATCAGATCCAGACCTTCGGGCAAAGCGTGTCGGGCAGCCTGGCTGGCGCCCCCGCCAATCTCGACGTCAAGCCGTCGCCGGACCCCGGTTCATCCTATCAGGATTGCTTGTTCGGCGCGACGGCGGGGACGGGCCGCTGCCTCGGCGGGGCGCTCGGCAATGCTTCGGCGGAGGCCTATCGCGAGCGGGCGGCGACGATCATCGTCACCCGCGCCTTACGGCAGTGGGTGGTCAGCGGCTCGTTCGGCTACACCCATCGTACCTATATCGACGATCCAAACGCGCCTTTCTCGCTGAACGGCGTTGTCGATCAGAGCTTTTTCGGGAATCTCTCGTTCGCTGGGCAACTCTCGCGCGTCTCTGGCGTCTCCTTTTCTTTTGCGGGCAGTTTGTTTAAGAATGGACAGGTCGGAGCTTCGGATGTGATGTCTGGTTCGTTCAGCGCCAATTACAACCGGACCTTTGGGCGAAGCATCAGTGCGCGCGCCACCCTGGCGGTGGATGCCTCGAAACAGGATGGGATCACAGCCGATGTTTCCGGGCGTGCGCAGCTTGGCCTGCAATATAAGTTCTGAGATGCCGAACGTCGCGCCACATAGCCGGGAGGGTCGCTTTGGACCATGATCCCTATGGGCTGACGGACCGGCCGTTCCAGCTCACGCCGGACCCACGCTTCTATTTCGAGAGTGCGACCCACCGCAAGGCGATGACCTATCTGGGCTACGGCCTGGCGCAAGGCGAAGGTTTCATCGTCGTTACCGGCGAGGTCGGCACCGGCAAGACCATGCTCGTCGGCCGACTGATGGCGACGATCGACCGCTCGCGGCTGACCGCGATCAACCTCGTCTCGACCCAGCTCGAAGGTGAGGACATCCTGCGTATCGTCGCGCTGGCGCTGGGCGTCGCGACGGACGTCGCGGCCAAAGGCCAGCTTCTCGCGCGGATCGAACGCTTCCTCCACGAACAGGCGCGGGGCGGCAAGCGCACCCTGCTGATCGTCGACGAAGCGCAGAACCTGCCGATTTCGGCGCTTGAGGAGCTGCGCATGCTGTCGAACTTCCAGTTCGGCGGACAGGCGCTGCTCCAGATTTTCCTGCTCGGCCAGCCCGAGTTCCGCGACGCGCTTGCCCAGCCGCGCTTCGAACAGTTGCGCCAGCGCGTCATCGCCACCCATCATCTGACCGCGATGAACCCGGACGAGGCGGCGCCCTATATCATGCACCGGCTCGCCTGTGCGGGCTGGAAGGGTACGCCGCGCTTCACCCAAAGCGCCTATGAGGCCTTTCATCGTCTCTCGGACGGCATTCCCCGCCGGCTCAACATGCTGGCGGGCCGCGTGATGCTCCAGGGCGCGATCGAGCGGTTGACCGACATCGATGGCGAGGTCGTCGAGGATGTCGCCGCCGACCTGGCGAGCGAAAGCATCATGCCTGCCGAAGGTCCGCAGCCGATGGCGCAGGCAATGCCCGCCTATCCCGATATGCCGGCCGGCGGAATGGCCGTGCCCGGGCCCGCGGCTTCACCAGCAGCCGCTCCTGCCGCGCCGCCTGCCGCGCCATCGCCTGCGCCGGGCCTGCCCAGCTATGACCGCTACGCGCCCGCCGACGACGAACCCGACGTTGTTGCGCCGGCCAACTATAGCACGACCAGCTATACGCCGCCGCCCGATCCCTTCGCGGCGCTACCGGCAGACATTCCGCCCCCGGCGATCGAACAACCCCCGCGTTATGACGGCTATGTGCCGCCGGAGGCAGCACCCCAGGCGCCGCCTTTGCGTATCGTCGAGCCGCCGTCCGAGCCGCCAGCGCCGCAGCCTGTCTTCGCGGCGGAGCCGCCTACGCCGGTCCAGCCCGCGCCGGCTGATCTGCCGCCGCCGGTTGCGGCGCCGGCGCCTGCACCGGCTGCGCCGCCGGCGCAGCAGGGCGACAGCATCGATTATGCCGCGCGCAATGCCGAGCTGGAGGCTCGCCTCGCCGAGCAGGAGGCGATGCTCCGCCGCACCTTGTCGCTGCTCGTCGAGCTGGTCGAAACCGATCCGCCCGCGCCGCAAGGGCCCCAGGGCGGTGGCAATCAGGATGCGGCCTGACCGACCGATGGTGATCAACGGCCTGTCGGTCGACATCGAGGACTGGTTCCAGGTCGGCGCATTCGAACGCACGATCCGGCGGGAAGACTGGGAAGGCCTGACGCCGCGCGTCGAACGCAACAGCGACGCCGTGATCGATCTGTTCGGCCGGACGGGCGCCAAGGGCACCTTCTTCACCCTTGGCTGGGTCGCCGAGCGCTACCCCGCATTGATCCGCCGGATCGTCGATGCGGGCCATGAGCTCGCGAGCCACGGCTGGGACCATGTCCGCGTCTTCACGATGACCCCCGATCAGTTCCGTGAGGATCTGCGCCGCACCCGCGCCGTGCTGGAGGATCTGGGCGGCCAGAAGGTTACCGGCTATCGTGCGCCGAGCTTCTCGATCGACAAGCGGACGCCCTGGGCGCACGATATATTGGCCGAGGAGGGCTATGCCTATTCGTCGAGCGTCGCGCCGGTGGCGCATGATCATTATGGCTGGCCCGAAGCACCGCGTTTCGCTTTCCGGCCGCTTGCCGACAGCCCGCTGATCGAATTGCCCGTCACCACCGCGAAGCTGCGCGGGCGCACTATCGCGGCGGGCGGCGGGGGTTTCTTCCGGCTGTTTCCTTACGCTTTCTCGCGCTGGGCTATCCGGCAGGTCAATGCCGAGCAGCGGCCCGCAATCTTCTATTTCCACCCGTGGGAGATCGACCCCGGTCAGCCGCGCGTCGCCAATGCGCCGCTGAAGTCGAAGCTGCGCCATTATACGCGGCTCGCCGCGATGGAAGGCAAGCTCGAACGGGTGATCGGCGAATTCCGCTGGGGGCGGGTCGACGCAGTCGCCGCCGCCGAGGCCGTGGGGGCCGCCTGATCGATGCTGTCGATCCGCCGCGCTGATCTCTCCGACGCCGCGCATGTCCGGGCAATCGACGCCTATGCCGCGGCACATCGGCAGGGCAGCGCCTTCCACAGACCGGCCTGGAGCCAGGCGGTCGAGCAGGGTTGCGGCCAGACCGCGTATTATCTGGTGGCGGGTAGCGATGGCAGCTTGCGCGGCTTGCTGCCGCTGACCGAAGTCCATTCGCCGCTGTTCGGCCGTGCGCTGGCTTCGGCGGGCTTCGCAGTTGGCGGCGGGCCGATCGGTGACGATCAGCTCACGGTCGACGCGCTGGCCGATGCGGCCTGGAATCTGGCCGGGCGGCTGAGCTGTCCGTCGCTCGAACTGCGCGGCGGCGCGTTGCCGTCGGCGGGTGGCTGGCATGTCGAGGAGGGGACCTATGCAGGTTTCTCCCGGCGGCTCGCCGCCGATGACGAGGCCGAACTGCTGGCGATCCCGCGCAAGCAACGTGCTGAGGTACGCAAGGCGCAAGGCTTCGGCCTGGCGGTGCGCACGGGACGGAGCGAGCAGGATCGCGCCGATCATTATGCGGTCTACGCGGAAAGCGTGCGTAATCTCGGCACCCCGGTCTTCCCGCGCAGCCTGTTCGACGCGGTGTTGGACCGGCTCGGCGACGATGCCGACATATTGACGGTCAGCCATGGCAGCCGGCCGCTGGCGAGCGTGCTGAGCCTGTACCACAAGGGCGTGGTGATGCCCTATTGGGGCGGCGGCACGCGCGATGCGCGGACGTGGCGCGCCAACGACATGATGTATTATGCGCTGATGCTCCACGCGCGCGGGCGCGGCTGCACGGCCTTCGACTTCGGTCGCTCGAAATTCGGCACGGGGGCCTTCGCCTTCAAGAAGAACTGGGGTTTCGAGCCTGAGCCGCTGGCTTATGCAATCCGCACCGCCGATGGGCAGGAACCGCGCCAGATCAACCCGCTCAGCCCGCGTTACCGGCTTCAGGTCGCGCTGTGGCAAAAGCTGCCGCTCGGCATCGCCAACCGGATCGGCCCCTGGATCGCGAAGGGGCTCGGCTGATGAACGAGATCATCTTCCTCGCGCACCGCATCCCGTTCCCGCCCGACCGCGGCGACCGCATCCGCAGCTTCCACATCCTGCGGCATCTCGCCCGGCACCGGCCCGTCCATCTGCTCGGCTTCGTCGACCATGAGGAGGACCGCAAGGCGGCCAAGGAATTGCTGCCGATGCTCGCCTCGCTGCATATCGAGGTGCGGCGCAAGTCGCAGCTGCGCGCCGGTGTCGAAGCGCTGATGCTCGGTGAGCCCGTGTCGATCGCCGCCTTCGGCTCGCGGCGGATCATGCGGATGGTCGATCAGCTGCTGGCCGAACGGCCGGTCGACACGATCTTCGCCTATTCGGGCCAGATGGCGCAGTTCGTGCCCGACGACCGCGCCGGGCGGCGCTTCATCATGGACTTCGTCGATATCGATTCGGAGAAGTTCGCCGCTTATGGCGCCGCCGAGAAGGGGGTGATGGGCTGGATCCACCGCCGCGAGGCGCGCTTGCTCGCCGCCTATGAGAAGGACATCGGCCTGTGGGCCGACATCAACCTGTTCGTCAGCGAGGCGGAAGCGGCGCTGTTCCGCCAGCGCGCCGGGCTCGCCGCCAACCATGTCCGCGCGCTCGACAACGGCATCGACACCGTTCGATTCGATCCCGCCGGTTTCCCGCGCGTCGACGGCGCCGAGCCGATGATCGTCTTCACCGGACAGATGGATTACCGGCCCAATGCCGATGCGGTCGATTATTTCGCACGACGGACCTTCCCGGCGATCCGTGCCAAGCACCCGGCGACGCTGTTCGCGATCGTCGGCCGCGACCCGACCCCGGCGGTGCAGGAGCTCGCCAGGCTCAAGAACGTCATCGTCACCGGCGAGGTGCCCGATGTCCGCCCCTGGATCGCCGCGGCGGCGGTCGTGGTCGCGCCACTGGACATCGCGCGCGGTGTCCAGAACAAGGTGCTAGAGGCGATGGCGATGGCGCGGCCGGTGGTCGCCTCGCCTGCCGCATTCGAAGGAATAGACGCCACGCCGGGGGTGCACCTGATGGTCGCCAACGGCTATGACATGGCCAATGCAGTCAGCCATCTCCTCGCCAGCCCCGCAGAAGGCGACGCCATGGGACAGGTAGCGCGGGCGCATATGATCGAACGCTATGGCTGGGACGCGCAATTGGCGAAGCTCGATATGATGATGGGTTTCGTCTGATCCCATGTGCGGCATCACTGGCATCTATCATCTACAGACCGCGAAGCCGGTCGACGAGGCGCGGGTCCGCGCCATGGCCGACGCGATCGCGCATCGCGGACCCGACGGTGACGGCGTCTGGACGGCGCCCGGGGTCGGCTTCGGTCATCGCCGCCTGTCGATCATCGATCTGGCCGGCGGCGTTCAGCCGATGGCGAGCGGTGACGGCCAGGTCGTCCTGATCTTCAACGGCGAAATCTATAATTTCCTCGATGTCCGCGCCGAACTCGAAGCGCTCGGCCACGGCTTCCACACCCATAGCGATACCGAGGTCATTCTCCAGGCCTGGCTGCGCTGGGGGCCCGATTGCCTGCCGCGGCTCAACGGCATGTTCACCTTCGCGATCCATGACGCGCGGCGGAATTGCCTGTTCCTGGCGCGCGACCGGCTGGGGGTGAAGCCGCTCTTCTATGCGGAGCTTTCGGACGGCAGCCTGGTCTTCGGTTCGGAACTCAAGGCGCTGCTCGTCCATCCCCTGCTTCGCCGCGCGCCCGATTTGAGCGCGGTCGACGACTATCTGGGGCTTGGCTATGTCCCCGACGACGCGAGCATCGTCGCCGGGGTGAAGAAGCTGCCCGCGGGGCACAGCCTGCTGCTGCGGCGCGGCCATCCGCTGCCGCAGCCCGTGCAATGGTGGGACGTCAGCTTCGCGGATCGTGAGCGCGGGTCCGAAGCCGCGCTGGAAGACGCGCTGATCGACAAGATGCGCGCCGCGGTCACCTCGCGGATGATCGCCGACGTGCCGCTCGGGGCCTTCCTCTCAGGCGGGGTCGACAGCTCGGCCGTCGTCGCGCTGATGGCGGAGGCGAGCGCGAAGGCGGTCAAGACCTGCTCGATCGGCTTCGATCATCCCGACTATGACGAATCGCGTTACGCTGCTGCCGTCTCCGCGCGTTTCGCCACCGATCATCGCACCCGCGTCGTTTCCGCCGACGACTATGGCCTGATCGATACGCTGGTCCGTGCCTTCGACGAACCCTTTGCCGACGCCTCGGCGCTGCCGACCTACCGCGTCTCCGAACTGGCGCGCGAGACGGTCACCGTCGCGCTGTCCGGGGACGGCGCCGACGAGGCCTTCGCGGGCTACAGGCGGCTCACCTTCTTCAACGCCGAGGAGCGCCTCCGCCGTCTTCTGCCGCTCGGCGTGCGCGCGGGCATATTCGGGACGCTGGGCCGCATCTATCCCAAGCTCGATTGGGCGCCGCAGATGCTGCGCGCCAAGACCACCTTTCAGGAGCTCGGCCGCTCGGGTGAGGAGGCTTATGCCGATGCCGTCGGCGTCACGCCGCGCCCGCTCCGCCAGCGCCTCTATTCTGACCGCGCCCGCCGCGACCTGCAGGGGCACCGCGCCGAGGACCGCTATATCGCCGCGATGCGCGCCGCGCCCGCGCGCGACGGGCTCGATCGCGCGCAATATGCCGACCTCAAGATCTGGCTGCCCGGCGACATTCTCACCAAGGTCGACCGTACCAGCATGGCGGTCAGCCTGGAGGCACGCGAACCGCTGCTCGACTATCGCCTGATCGAATTCGGCGCGCGCCTGCCAACGGCGATGCGGGTACGGCGGGGCACCGGCAAATGGCTGATGAAACAGGCGATGCGCCGCTATCTGCCCGACGACATCCTGTTTCGGAAGAAGATGGGCTTCTCCACCCCGATCAGCGCCTGGTTCCGCGGGCCGCTCGCCGAAGAAGCGCGGCGTATCGGGCGGGGATCGGCGCTCGCGGAGACCGGCTGGTTCGATGGCAAGGCGCTCGACGCGATCGTCACCGCGCACCAGAGCGGACGCTCGGACTATGGACGGCTGCTGTGGCAGCTGATGATGCTCGACCGGTCGTTGTCGAGCCTGTTCGGCGCGGGGCGCTAGAGCGGATAGACCGCTTCCATGAAATAGAGCCCGTCCGGCGGCGCGTTCAGGCCGAGACGGCTCCTGTCCGCCGCTTCCAGTGCATCGGATAGATCGTCGGCGGTCCATTTCCCGCGCCCCACCAGCGCAAGACAGCCGACCATTGACCGCACCTGATGGTGGAGAAAGGATCGCGCCGCCGCCTCGACCTCGATCACCTCGCCGTCGCGACGGACATCGAGCCGGTCGAGCGACTTGAGCGGGCTCTGCGCCTGGCAGTGCGCCGATCGGAAGGTGGTGAAATCATGCGCGCCGACCAGGCGCTGCGCCGCCTCGTGCATCGCCGCCGCGTCGAGCGGGGCCGCGACCTGCCAGGCGAGACCGGCTTCGAAGGTCAGCGGCGCGCGGCGGTTGACGATGCGGTAGATATAGCGCCGCCCGATGCAGGAGAAGCGGGCGTGCCAGTCGTCGGGCACGGCTTCGCAGGCGAGGACCGCGATCGGGTTGGGGCGCAGCCGCGCGTTGAGCGCTTCCATGAGTCGGAAGGGCATGATCGGCTTGGCGATCTCGGCATGCGCAGCCATCGCCTTGCCATGAACGCCCGCGTCGGTGCGGCCCGCCGCGTGGAGAGTCGCTTCTTCGCCGGTCACTATGGCGATGGCTTCCTCGATCGCCTGCTGGACGCTGGGACCATGCGCCTGGCGCTGCCAGCCCATATAGGGTCGTCCGTCAAACTCGATGGTCAGGCGAAAGCGGGTCATTCCAGATGCGCGCCGGGCGGGATCACGAAGCCGCGCAGAAGCTCTGACGCGTCCATTGCCGCCCTGCCCGCGCGCTGCACGCGGGTAGGGCGGATCGCGCCGCGCATGCATTCGATCGTCAGCCGGTCGTCGATGACTTCGCCGGGCGCGGCGAGGCCCTGGCTGTCGATGACGTCACAGGCGAGGATGCGGATGCGCTCCCCCTGATATTGCACCCAGGCGCCGGGTGCTGGATTGAAGGCGCGCACTTGGCGTTCGACCTGTCCCGCGGGCTCATGGAAATTGATCTTGCTCTCGGCCTTGTCGATCTTGGCGGCGTAGGTGACGCCCGCTTCGGGCTGCGGCGTCGGCGGATAGCCGGGCAGGTCGGCGAGCACCGCCACCATCAGTGCCGCGCCGCTGCGCGCGATCTCGTCGGTCAGCTCGCCCGCGGTCTTGCGATCGATGCTCGTTTCGACCCTCGCGAGCATCGGCCCGGTGTCGAGACCACGCTCCATCTGCATGATGGTGACACCGGTTATATCGTCCCCCGCCAGGATGGCGCGCTGCACCGGTGCCGCCCCGCGCCAGCGCGGCAGGATCGAGCCATGGACGTTGAGGCAGCCATGACGCGGCGCGTCGAGGATCGCTTGGGGCAGGATCAGGCCATAAGCCGCGACGATCGCGACATCGAGGCCGAGCGCGGCGAAGGCCGCCTGCGCCTCCGCATCGCGCAGCGTGACCGGATGGCGCACCTCGACCCCCAGCGTCTCGGCGCGCTTCTGGACGGGGGATGGCATCAGCGCCTTGCCGCGCCCGGCGGGGCGGGGCGGCTGGCAATAGACGGCGGCTACGTCGTGCCCAGCCGCGACCAGCGCGTCGAGCGTCGGTACGGCGAAGTCGGGGGTTCCCATGAAGGCGATGCGCATATGCTCTCTGAAACGCTTGCCATGGAACTATGCAAGCCCATATCGATGAAGGATGGCTTCCCCGGAGATCGAAACCCTCACCCAGGCCTTGGCGAAACTGCCGGGTCTCGGCCCGCGTTCGGCGCGGCGGGCAGTGCTGCATCTGCTGAAGAAGCGCGAGGCCGCGATGGCCCCGCTGCTGCGCGCGCTGGAGGCGGTGAACGAAAAGCTCACCAGCTGTCATGTCTGCGGCAATGTCGACACCAGTGATCCGTGTGGCATCTGCAACGACCCCCGCCGGGACGCACGGATGCTGTGCGTGGTGGAGGAGGTGGCCGATCTCTGGGCGCTCGATCGCTCGCGCCTGTTCCCAGGGCGCTACCATGTGCTTGGCGGACGGCTCTCCGCATTGGAGGGGGTCCGGCCGGAGGACCTATCGATAGACCTGCTCATCGGCCGCGTCGCGGCGGGCGGAGTCGACGAGGTGGTGCTGGCCATGAACGCGACGCTGGAGGGGCAGACCACCGCTCATTATATTGCCGACCGGCTCGAAAGCTTGCCGGTGCGGTTGACCCAGCTCGCGCATGGCCTGCCGGTCGGCGGTGAGCTCGACTATCTCGACGAAGGCACGCTGGCGCAGGCGTTGCGCGCGCGGCGGCCGGTCGCCTGAGCCAAAACCGCCCGACCTTGACGATTCGGGCCCGATTACCTAGCTGAAGTCTATGGCCATACGTCCCATTCTCGAGGCGCCCGATCCGCGGCTGCGCACCATCTCGACCCCCGTCGACGGGGTCGATGACGAGTTGCGCCTGTTGATCGACGACATGTTCGAGACGATGTATGACGCGCCGGGCATCGGCCTGGCTGCGATCCAGATCGGCGTGCCGAAGCGCGTGCTGGTGATCGACCTGCAGGAAGAAGAGGATGCGGAGGGCAAGCCGATCCGCAACCCGCGCGTTTTCGTCAATCCCGAGCTGTTCGATCCGTCGGAGGACCAGTCGGTCTATAATGAAGGCTGCCTGTCGGTCCCTGATCAATATGCCGAGGTCGAGCGGCCCGCGGTGATCCATGCCCGCTGGCTGGATGAGAAGGGCGTGAAGCATGAGGAGAAGCTCGAAGGCCTCCTCGCCACCTGCCTCCAACACGAGATGGACCATCTCGAAGGCGTGCTGTTCATCGATCACCTGTCGCGCCTGAAGCGCGACATGGTGCTCAAGAAGCTCGAAAAGGCCCGCCGGGCAAGGCGCGCGGCTTAAGCTTTCGTCACTTCGATCGATCGTCATGCTGAAACAAGGGCCTGTCAATGCGTCGCTGGTTGAAGATTGGTACGACTTCCAACAGGTTACCGTCACCCTGAACTTGTTTCAGGGTCCACCATGCCACCTGCTCCGGCGCTCCCGAGGAGGAGTGGATGCTGAAACAAGTTCAGCATGACGGCTAAAATTCGCGATTTCTCACGCATTCAAATGTCAACTGATGACACGCCCTTGGTTCAGGATGACGGCGGATGTGGTCAGGCGTCGGCCCAGCGCCGCAATAGATTGTGATACACCCCGGTCAGCCGGATGATCGCGGCATCGTCCTGGCCGCGATCGGCGGCGATCGTCTGGATCGCGCTGTCGAGCTCGAACAACTGCTGGCGCGCTCCGTCGTCGCGGACCATGCTCTGTATCCAGAAGAACGAGCAGACCCGCTCGCCGCGGGTCACGGGGGTGACGTGGTGGAGGCTCGATGCCGGATAGAGGATCATGTCCCCGGCAGCGAGTTTGACCGCGTGGGTGCCCAGCGTGTCCTGCACCACCAGCTCGCCGCCGTCATAATCGGCGGGATCGGTCAGGAACAGCGTTGCCGACAGGTCGGAGCGGATACGGAAGTCGCTGCCGCGCTTGATGCGGATGGCGTTGTCGACATGGGTGCCGAAGCCGTCGCCCTCGCCATAGCTGTTGAACAGGGGCGGAAAAACCTTGAGCGGCAGCGCACCGGCGATGAACAGGGGCGTCGCGCCTAACGCGTCGAGGATGATGTTGCCCGCCTCGCGCGCGGCTGGGGAATCCTCCGGCAGCTGACGGTTCTTCTTGGCGAGCGCCGATTGATGGCCCGAAGTCGCATTGCCGTCGATCCATTCGGCATCGCGCAGCAGCGCACGGACATGATCGAGCGTGCTGCCCTGGAGCACGCCCGGAATGGCGAGCATCATGGGGTCAGCCCTGCAGCGTGAAGGGCATGCTATAGAGGCCGCGCACCTCCACCGGCGCACCATCGCGGATAACCGGCTGCCAGCGCCAGCCGCGGATCGCCTGGACCGCCGCCTGATCGAGCCGCTCGAACCCGCTGCTTTGCGCGATGGATATCTGCGCGACCCGGCCATCGACGCCGATCAGCAGCCGCACGACGACGGTGCCCTGCTCACGCTTGCGGCGCGATTCCATCGGATAGCGCGGAGGTCGGCCCTCCAGCAGCCTTTCGTCGAGATTGCCGACCGTCACGGGGCCGGCGGGCGGCGCAGGTGCAGCCGCGGGCTTGGGGGGTGGGGGCGCCGTCGTCACCGCGATCGGCGGCGGGGGCGGCGCGACGGCCTGCACGATCGGCGGCGGGGCGACCGCCATCGGCTGAACCTTCTCGACCACCACCGGCTGCGGCTTCGGCTTTTCGGCGGGCGGGGCCGGGGGCTCGGCGATCAGGTCCACGACCAGCGGCTTTTTCTTCGGGGCGACGTGGATCACGTCGAACACGACCAGCGCATAGAGTGCCGCGACATGCGCCAGCAGGATCGCGCCGATCGAACCCCAGTTGGTCCGCTGGTTCGCGCCATAGGCAGACCGCGGCTCGGCGCTCGGCGCAGCGATGACGTGCGCCCCGGCATGCGCCATGGCGGGATCGGCGAAGAACAGCGCGTCGGCGTCCGCCTCGATATTCCGATCCAAAGTCCCGTGCATGGTCACGTCGACGACTCCCTGTACGAACTGCGCTAGCGCTATTATTAGTGCAAATCAATCGCAATAGCGTTGACCGGGATCAAGGCGGGCCGGAATTCGGGGAGGTGACTCGGGAGCCACCCATCCCTATGTGTCGAAAATGCGCCGTCCATCCTCACCGGGTCTGCCCAGCCGCGAGCAGATCCTCGATTTCATCGCCAAGTCCGACGTGCCCGCGGGCAAGCGCGAAATCGCGCGCGCCTTCGGCTTGCAGGGCAATGAGAAGATAGCGCTCAAGGCGCTGCTCAAGGACATGGCCGACGAAGGCCTGATCGACAGCGCGCGGGGCCGCGCCTTTCACAAGATGGGCGGCATACCCAAGGTCACGGTGCTGCGCGTGACCGATATCACCGATGAGGGCGTGGCGCTGGCCGTGCCCGAGACCTGGCATGGCGAGAATGGCCCGCCGCCCCAACTGCGCGTCAAGGAAGTGCGCGGCCGCAAGGGCCCGGCGCTGGGCGTCGGCGACCGGATCCTCGCCCGCACCGAGGAGGCGGGCAAGGGCTGGATCGCTCATCCGATGAAGAAGCTCGCGCGTGGCGAGGAGCTGATGCTCGGCGTTCTCCATCGCGAGGGCGACAAGCTGTGGCTGCGCCCGGTCGACAAGCGCGAGAAGCGCGATACGCTGGTGTCCGATGCCGGCGACGCCGATGCGGGCGATCTGGTGCTTGCCGAAAAGGCGGGCCGTCCGCCGCGTATCACCGCGCGGGTGACCGAACGGCTCGGCGACCCCTTCGCGCCGCGCGCCTTCAGCCTGGTCGCGATCCACAAATTCGGCATTCCCGACATCTTCCCCGAAGCGGTGATCGAGGAGGCCGAGCTGGTACCCCGGCTCGATCTGGGCGAGGGGCGCGAGGACCTGCGCGACCTGCCGATCGTGGCGATCGATCCCGCCGACGCGCGCGATCACGACGACGCGATCTGGGCCGCGCCCGATGACGATCCCGTCAATCCGGGCGGGTTCCAGGCGATCGTCGCGATCGCCGATGTGTCCTTCTATGTCCGCCCAGGATCGGCGCTCGACCGCGAAGCGAAGAAGCGTGGCAACAGCGTCTACTTCCCCGACCGGGTCGTGCCGATGCTGCCCGAAGCGCTGTCGGCCGATATCTGCTCGCTGAAAGAGGGCGTCGATCGCGCGGCGATGGTCTGCCACCTGACCGTCAAGGCCGACGGCACGTTGGCGAAATGGCGTTTTACCCGCGCGGTGGTCCGTATCGCAGCCAATATCGCCTATGAGGACGCGCAGGCGGCGATCGACGGCACGATCGACCATCCGCTGACCGATAGCGCGCTGAAACCGCTCTGGTCCTGTTGGAAGGCGCTGTTCAGGGCCCGCGAGGCGCGCGAGCCGCTCGACCTCGACCTGCCCGAACGGCGCGTGGTGCTCGACGAGAAGGGACGCATCCTGTCGGTCGCGCCGCGCGAGCGGCTCGATGCCCACCGGCTGGTGGAGGATTATATGATCGCCGCCAACGTGGCCGCCGCCAAGGCGCTGGAGGCGAAGAAAGCCCCAGTCATGTACCGCGATCATGAGCCGCCCAGCCGCGAGAAACTGGTCGCGCTCAAGGATTATCTGGCGACCTTCGATATGGAATTCGCGCTGGGGCAGGTCGTCCGCCCGGCGACCTTCAACCACATCATCAGCAAGGTCACCGACGAGACAGCGAAGCCACAGATCATGGAACAGGTGCTTCGCAGCCAGACCCAGGCTTATTATGCCCCGGCGAACACCGGCCATTTCGGTCTGGCGCTGGGCAGCTATGCGCATTTCACCAGCCCGATCCGTC
This sequence comes from Sphingomonas sp. Root710, assembly GCF_001429065.1. GTDB lineage: Bacteria > Pseudomonadota > Alphaproteobacteria > Sphingomonadales > Sphingomonadaceae > Rhizorhabdus. Next base: position 199,117 of record NZ_LMIB01000015.1, on the reverse strand, counting down.
GCTATGCCGATCTGCTCGTCCATCGCTCGCTGGTGGGCGCCTATGGGCTGGAAGGCGGCAAGCCGAAGCTCAACGGCCCGGGCAAGTCCGCCGACATCCCCGCCCGCACCGCGCTGACCCAGGACGAGGCCGAGCGGATGACCGCGATCGGCGAATTGATCAGCCAGGCCGAGCGCCGGGCGATGGAGGCCGAACGCGAGACGGTCGACCGTTATGTCGCGGCCTTCCTGTCGACCAAGATCGGCGATGTCCTCGATACGCGGATCACCGGTGTCCAGTCCTTCGGCTTCTTCGCGACCGTAGAAGGTCTCGGCGGCGATGGGCTCGTGCCGGTTTCCACCCTGGGCGCCGAGCGATTCCGCTATGACGAGGCGGCGCGCGCGCTGGAGGGGGAGGAAAGCGGCGAGCGCTACACCTCGGGCATGAAGTTGCGGTTGCGGCTGGTCGAGGCCAATCCTATCAGCGGCTCGCTGCGGTTCGAGCTCGAGGAAGGTGCCAGCCATCTGCCGATGCGGGGCGGGCCGCGCGGCGCGCGCGGCGGCGGCAAGGGGCGGCCTATGATGGGGCGTCGTGGCCGCCCGGCGAATATCCGCCATAAGGGCAAGCGGCGGTAAAGGGGAAGCAAGTCATGGCAATTCCGGCACAGTTGCGGCGAGGCCTCCGTCTCCCGCTCATCGCCTCACCGATGTTCATCATTTCCAACCCGGATCTGGTGATCGCCCAGTGCAAGGCGGGCGTGATCGGCGCCTTCCCGGCGCTGAACGCGCGGCCGCAAAGCCTGCTCGACGAATGGCTCGACCGGATCACCACCGAACTGGCCGAGCATGACGCGAAGCATCCCGATCGCCCGGCCGCGCCCTTCGCGGTCAACCAGATCGTCCACAAGTCGAACGACCGGCTGGCGGCGGACGTGGAGAGCTGCGTGCGCCACAAGGTGCCGCTGATCATCACTTCGCTGGGTGCGCGGCCCGACGTGAACGATGCGATTCACGGCTATGGCGGATTGGTCTTCCACGATGTGATCAACCAGCGCTTCGCCCGCAAGGCGATCGAAAAGGGCGCCGACGGGCTGATCCTGGTTGCGGCGGGGGCGGGCGGCCATGCCGGGGTGGAATCGCCCTTTGCGCTGGTGCAGGAAACCCGCGCCTGGTTCGACGGACCGATCGCGCTGTCGGGTGCGATCGCCCATGGCCGGTCGATCCTGGCGGCGCAGGCGCTGGGCGCGGACTTCGGCTATGCCGGTTCGGCCTTCATCGCGACCGACGAGGCCAATGCGGCTGAGGCCTATAAACAGGCGGTGGTGGACAGCGGCGCCGCGGACATCGTCTATTCCAACCTCTTTACCGGGGTCCACGGCAACTATCTGCGCGCGTCGATCTCGGCGTCAGGGCTCGATCCTGACAATCTGCCGGTATCCGACCCTTCGGCGATGAACATGGGCGGCAGCGACGCCAAGGCCTGGCGCGACATCTGGGGCGCGGGTCAGGGCGTCGGCGCGGTCAAGGATATCGTTCCCGCCGCCGAACGGGTCGCGCAACTGGCGCGCCAATATGAAGACGCGCGGGCTGACCTGCTCAAACCCTGGTAGCCGCCCCGGCGTTCAAAGCTTGGGCAGCGTTACGCCCTGTTGGCCCATATATTTGCCGGCGCGGTCGGCATAGCTGGTCTCGCAGGGCTCGTTGCCCTGCAGGAACAGGAACTGGCACGCGCCCTCATTGGCGTAGATTTTCGCGGGCAGCGGCGTGGTGTTGGAGAATTCGAGCGTGACATGGCCCTCCCAGCCGGGCTCGAGCGGGGTCACGTTCACGATGATGCCGCAACGCGCATAGGTCGACTTGCCGAGGCATATGACCAGCACGTCGCGGGGCACGCGGAAATATTCGACCGTGCGGGCCAGCGCGAAGCTGTTCGGCGGGATCACGCAGACGTCGGTCTCGCGATCGACGAAGCTGTTCGGCGCGAAATTCTTGGGATCGACCGTCGCCGAATCGACGTTGGTGAAAATCTTGAACTCGGGCGAGACCCGCGCATCATAGCCATAGGAGGAGAGGCCATAGCTGATGCAGCCGTCGCGGCGCTGCGCCTCGACGAAGGGCTCGATCATCCCATGCTTCTGCGCCTGCTCGCGAATCCACTTGTCCGACATGATCGACATTGCGCGCTTATTCCCCTCTGACCTCAACCGCTCATCCTGAGGAGAGGCTGAGCTTGTCGAAGCCTTGTCTCGAAGGACGCGAGAATCCTTCGAGACGCCATTTCGACTTCGCTCAATGGCTCCTCAGGATGAGCGGGTAAAGAGGTTAGGATGATCCCGGAGTGATCCCGATTATCTGATGCCCAGATCGGCGGGCCCGAATGCATGTGGCAGCAATTCGGACGCCTGGAAATGGGCGAAGTCCTCTCCATCGGCCGAGCCGCAATAGATGTCGATATCGCGGCCCCCCAGCTGGACCGCCTCGTTGATGATCTGGCGGCAACGGCCGCAGGGCGTGACCAGCGCCGATCCTGCCAGCGAACCATCCTTGCCCAGCTTGCCGCCGATCACGCCGATCGCGACGATATCGCGGAAATGGCCCTGGCTGTTGGCGGTCGCCAGCGCCACCGTCTCGGCGCACAGCGATAGGCCGTAGCTGGCATTCTCGAAATTGGCGCCGGTGACGATCTGCCCGTCTTCCAGCAGCACCGCCGCGCCGACCCCGAAATGCGAATAGGGGGCATGGGCGTGGACGGCGGCATCGCGTGCGGCGTCGATCAGGACGCGGCCCGCCACTTCGCGCATGTCGACCGGCTCAGCCACGGATGTGCAGCACGCAGATCAGGGTGAACAGGCGGCGTGCGGTATCGAAATCCACGTCGATCTTGTTTTCCAGCCGCTCCTTGAGCAACTGCGCGGCGTCGTTGTGGATGCCGCGCCGGGCCATGTCGACGGTCTCGATCTGCTGCGCGGTCGAGGTGCGGATCGCCGCGAAATAGCTGTCGCAGATCGCGAAATAATCCTTGATCGGACGGCGGAAGCTGCCGAGCCCGAGGATCAGCGTTTCGAGCAACTCGCCGCTTTCGGCGTTGATGTCGATCGCCAGCCGCCCTTCCTCGACGCGCAGTTTGACGCGATAGGGGCCGGCATAATCTTCCGGATAAGCGCGCAGCGGCTTGAAATAATTGGCTTCGAGCAGGTCGAAGATCGCGACGCGCCGCTCCTGCTCGACATCGGCATTGCGCCAGATGATCGTCTTTTCGTCGAGATCGATGGCGATGATGCGCGGATCGGACATGGACGTTCCGCTCTTAGGGTTCAAACCCAGTCAGGGCAACGGGTGAGGTTGAGGCGCTTTGCGCCACTCTGCCGCCCGAAAAAAATGAAGCATGCAGAACTTATTCTGCATGCTTCCAGTTTGCCTCGGGGGGAGGAACTCAATCGGCGGCCACATGCACCGTGACATGGGCGCTCCAACCGGCCACGAGCGGCCGGTCGAGCTTGTCGTCGATCTGGATACGAACAGGCACGCGCTGGGTGACTTTCACCCAGTTGCCGGTCGCATTCTGCGGCGGCAGCAGCGAGAATTGGCCGCCGGTACCCGCGTTGATTCCGATCACATGGCCCTTCAGCGTGCGTCCCGGAAGCGCATCGACCTTGATCTCGGCGCGCTGGCCGATGCGGATCTTGTCGAGTTGCGTCTCCTTGAAATTGGCGTCGATCCAATAGCCATGGTCGCTGACGATATTGGCCAGCGGCAGCATCTGGATCGCCATCGTGCCGGGCTGGAGCTTCTCGGCCTGGCTGATCATCCCGTCGATCGGCGCGCGGATCTCGGTGCGTGCCAGATCGAGCCGTGCCTTGTCGCGCGCCGCCATCGCCGCCTCGACCTGCGGATGCCCGCCTGCTTTTGACGTGCCCAGCACCGCGCGCGCCGATTCGGCTTCGGAGGCGGCGGAGGCTTCCTGCGCCACCGCGGCGGCGAGGCCCGCCTTCGCTGCGTCATAGCTGGCGCGGGTGGTGAAGCCGCGTGCCAGCAACTCCTGCTGACGGCGGAAGGTGTCGCGCGCCAGGCCGACGTCCGAAACGCTCTTCTGCGTATCGGCCTGCTTCGCGTGATAGGTGCTCTGAAGCTGCGCGACTGTCAGCTGGGCGTTGCCGACGGCGGCCTCCGCCTCCATCAACGCAATCCGGTAGGGGGCGGGATCGACCCGGAACAGAAGATCGCCCTTCTTCACCGTCTGGTTTTCCACGGCGTAGACATCGACGACCCGGCCCGCGACCTCCGAGCTGATCTCGACGACATGGGCATTCACCTGGGCGTTGTCGGTGGAGACAGTCCGCCCGCCGGTCAGCCAGAAATAGAGACCGACCGCCAGCAACATGGCGGGAACCGAGAACATCAGCGCCAGCCGGCCGAGCTTGCGCTGCTCGGCCGCTGGAGTCTCGGCCATCGCCTCGGCGGTGATGCTGCTCATGTCGTTCATTGGCCGGCGCCCGCGGATATCTGTTCGGGCAGCTCGTCCCTGTCCCGCATGTTGTTGCGGACCTTGATCAGCAGATCCGTCAGCGTGGCGCGCTCTTCGATCGAGAGCGGCTCGAGGATGTTGTTTTCCATCTCATCGGCGATGTGGGTGAGTTCGTCGATCACGGGAGCGGCGCGTTCGGTAAGGTGAATCCGCCAGACGCGGCGATCAGCCGGATCGGCGCGCCGCTCGACGAGCCCTGCCTCGGCAAGCCGGTCGACCATGCGGCACAATGTGATCCGCTCGACATCGAGCAGGTCGGCCAGTTCGCTTTGCGTTGGACCGTCGACGCGCGCCAAGTTGAACAGGACGCGCCACTGCGCGCGCGTCGACCCGGCCGAGCGAGCGCGCGCATCGAACCAGTAGCGCGATCGCCGCGCTATGTCGTGCATCAGGAAAGGCACGCGCCGACTCGTATCTGTAGGCATGCTTACAATATGATCACTTGCAGTGAGTGTGGCAAGCGCGGAATATCCACAGATCGGTCCCCGCCTTCTTTTTCCTGCACCGCTTGCGGTTGGCGCATCCCGGGCGGATAATCGCGCTATGGTTGAACCGGTCCGAGCCTATCCTGCCCCTGCGGCGGAACCCCAGTCCCTGCCTCAGAATGTCGAGGCGGAGGCGGCGCTGCTCGGTGCGATGATGCTCGACAACCGGCTGGTCGAGGACATCCAGATCAAGCTGCGGCCCGAACATTTCTTCGAACCGCTGCACGGCCGTATCTACGACGCCATACTGCGGCTGATGGACCGCAACATGCTCGCGACGCCGGTGACGCTGCGCCCGCTGTTCGAGGGCGACGCGGGGATGCGAGAGCTGGGCGGGCCCGCTTATCTGGCGCAGCTGACCGGTAGCGGCGCGGCGCTGATCGGCGCGCGCGACTTCGCCAGCCAGATCTACGATCTCGCTTTGCTGCGCGCGCTGGTCGGCGTCGGCCGCGGCATGGTCGAAACCGCGCTCGACACGTCCGAGGAGGTCAATCCCAAGACCCAGATCGAGCAGGCCGAGGTCGCGCTGTACCGCGTCGCCGAGGAAGGCGGCGAGGAGGGCAGCGTCAAGAGCTTCGCCCAGGCGACCAAGATGGTCATCGAGACAGCGAGCGCGGCGCTCAACTCGGGCGGGCACGTCGCGGGTCTGACGACGGGGCTCGAACGGCTCAACGCCAAGATCGGCGGCCTCCATCCCTCGGACCTTATCATCCTCGCCGGGCGTCCCGGCATGGGCAAGACCTCGCTCGCCACCAACATCGCGTTCAACGTCGCGAACCGCTACGTCCGCGATCAGGAGGCGGGGATCGAGCGGTCGGTCGGCGCGCCGGTCGCCTTCTTCAGCCTCGAAATGTCGGCCGACCAGCTTGCGACCCGCGTCCTTGCCGAACAGGCGGAGATCAGCGGCGAGCAGTTGCGCATGGGCAAGATCAGCAATGCCGAGTTCACCTCCTTCGCGCGCGCTGCGCAGGAGCTGGAGAATCTGCCGCTCTACATCGACGACACGCCCGGCCTGACCATCGCCGCGCTGCGCACCCGCGCGCGGCGGCTCAAGCGGCAGAAGGGGATCGGTGCGATCATCGTCGACTATCTCCAGCTGCTCCAGGGATCCGGGCGCAGCACCGACGCCAACCGCGTCCAGGAAATCTCCGAGATCAGCCGCGGCCTCAAGCAGCTCGCCAAGGAGCTGAGCGTGCCGGTGATCGCGCTGTCGCAGCTCAGCCGTCAGGTCGAGCAGCGCGAGAACAAGAAGCCCGTCCTGTCCGACCTGCGCGAATCCGGCTCGATCGAGCAGGACGCGGACATGGTCTGGTTCGTCTATCGCGAGGAATATTACCTCAACCTGACGAGCCCCAAGGCGGCGTCGATCGAGGCGGGCGACACCGCGGTCGAGGTGACCGCGTTCGAGGACTGGAAGATCAAGATGGAGCGCGCCCACAACCGCGCCGACCTGATCATCGCCAAACAGCGCCATGGTTCGACCGGGACGATCCCGCTGAAGTTCGAGGCCAAGTTCACCAAATTCTCCGACCTCGCCGACGAATATTATGGCGGGCATGACGACTATGAATAAGCCGCGTGACAGCATCGCCGATTTGTGATGTGTTACGCCCCGATGACGCCGCAGAAAGCGGCGCGTCCGGGGGAGAGATGGTCATGCAGCGCGTGGACCAGGTGATGGACGGGATTCTCGTCAGCGCGATCATGGTCGCGCCCTTCTACATCCTCTACAAGATCGGCAGCTTCCTCCTCTATTGAGGATCAGAAGACCGGCTCCTCTCCCGGGCGGACGATCGGTTCGCCGTGGATGCCGCATTCGACCTTGTCCCAGCCGCGCCAGCGGCCCGCGCGCGGATCCTCGCCCGGCTTGACGACGCTGGTGCACGGCGCGCAGCCGATCGACAGATAGCCCTGCGCCTCGAGCGGATGCCGCGGCAGGTCGCGGCTCTCGAACCAGGCGTCGAGATCGGCCTTGGTCCAGTCGGCGAGCGGGTTGAACTTGATGCGGTCGCCGTCGAGCTCGAAGCGCGGGATACCGGTGCGGGTCGAGGCCTGGAAGCCCTTGCGGCCGGTGATCGACGCGTCGAAGCCCTTCATCGCGGCGGCGAGCGGGATCACCTTGCGGATCTCGCAGCAGCCGTCGGGATCATAGGACCAGCGCAGCCCGGTCGCGTCCTTCGCGTCGATCACCGCCGGATCGGGGGTGATGTTGCGCAGATCGGTCAGCCCCAGCCGCTCGGCGAGCAGGTCGCGATAGCCGAGCGTCTCGGGGAACATCTTGCCGGTTTCGAGGAACAGCACCGGGGTCGACGGATCGGCGCGCGCGACCAGATCGAGCAGCACCGCGGACTCGGCGCCGAAGGACGAGACCACCGCGACCTCGCCGAGCAGCTTCTCGGCCAGCACGGTGCGGATCACATCCTCGGTCCCGACGCCTTCGAAGCGCGCGTTGAGGCGCGCGACATCCGCCGCGGTGAAGCGGGGCGCGGTGTCGATCCGGTCGATGCGGCGCGCGGTCTCAGCCATGCCGGCGAGCCCAGACCGGCGCGCGGCCGTCGACGGTCTTCTGATAGACATTGGCGTAGAGCCCGGCGAGCTTGCCGAGCGTGTCGCGATCGATCTCCGCCTCGGTCAGGATCGCGTCGAAGCCGCAGCGGCGCAGCGGCACGATCTGATCGACGAGGATGTCGCCCGCCGCGCGCAGCTCACCGGCATAGCCCGCCTCGCGCAGGATGCTGCCGATCGAGAAGCCGCGCCCGTCGCGGAACTTGGGGAAGCTGACCTCGATCAGCGAGAGCCGGTCGAGATAGGGGATCAGCGCGCGCGGATCGTCGGTCGGCTCGAGCCGCACCGCGGTCGCGTTCGATTGTTTGAGGAAGCCGTCGAGCGTCACCGCGGGCTCCTCATGCGCCTCGTCGTCGCGGAACCGGACCAGATCACCCATGGAATGCGCTCCAGACTGCCGTTTCGTCATTCCCGCGAAAGCGGGAATCCATGGTTGCGGAGGACAAGAGGCTCGACGTGCCGCCGTCCGTGGATCCCCGCTTTCGCGAGGATGACGCAGAGAGGGGCGACGAAGAAGAAGCGGGATCCCGGATCAAGTCCGGGATGACAAAGAAGGGCGACTCACCCATAGATCGCCTCCTTGAACGGCGCGTCGCCGATGCGGCGATAGGTGTCGAGGAAGCGTTCCCCGTCGCTACGCTGCGCGGTGTAGACATTCACCGCCTTCTCGATCGCGTCGACGACGCCGTCCTCGGAAAAGCCGGGGCCGATGATCTTGGCGAGGCTGGCGTCCTCCGCCCCCGATCCGCCGAAGGAGAGTTGGTAATTCTCCTCGCCCTTACGGTCGACGCCGAGGATGCCGATATGCCCGGCATGGTGATGGCCGCAGGCGTTGATGCAGCCCGAGATCTTGATCTTCAGCTCGCCCAAGTCGCGCTGCCGCGCCGGATCGCCGAAACGGGTCGCGATCTTCTGCGCGAGCGGGATCGAGCGGGCGTTGGCGAGGCTGCAATAATCGAGACCGGGGCAGGCGATGATGTCGCCGACCAGATCGAGATTGGCCGAGGCGAGGCCGGCGGCGTCGAGCTTCTGCCAGATCGCGTAGAGATCGGCCTTCTTCACATGCGGCAGCACGACATTCTGGGCATGGGTGATGCGCAGTTCGTCGAAGCTGTAGGCTTCGGCGAGGTCGGCCATCAGGTCGATCTGGTCCGAGGAGGCGTCGCCGGGGATGCCCTCGACCGGCTTCAGGCTGATATTGACGATCGCATAGCCGGGCGCCTTGTGCGCGGCGACCTGCTGATCGACCCACGCCCAGAATTCGGGGGGGGCGAAATCGGGATCGCTGCGGTTGATTTCGTCGGACAGGCCGGTCTCGAACGGCGGGGGCGCGAAGCCCGCGGCGATCCGATCGACCTCGGCCTGCGGCGCGTCGAGGCCCAGCGTGCGGGTGTGGAGGAATTCCTCCTCGACCTGGCGGCGATATTCGTCGGCGCCGAGTTCGTGGACGAGGATCTTGATCCGCGCCTTGTACATATTGTCGCGGCGGCCGAAGCGGTTGTAGACGCGCAGGCAGGCCTCGAGATAGCTGATCAGCTCCGCCTTGGGCAGGAAGTCGCGGATCACCGGCGCGATCATCGGGGTGCGGCCCATGCCGCCGCCGACATAGACGCGGAAGCCGACCTCACCCGCATCGTTGCGGACGATCTGAAGCCCGATGTCGTGGAGCTGGATCGCCGAGCGGTCCTCTTCCGTGCCGATCACCGCGATCTTGAACTTGCGCGGCAGGAAGATGAACTCGGGGTGGAAGGTGCTCCACTGGCGCAGCAGCTCGGCCCAGGGGCGCGGATCCTCGATCTCGTCGGCCGCGGCGCCGGCATATTGATCCGACGAGATGTTGCGGATGCAATTGCCGCTCGTCTGGATGGCGTGCATCTCGACCGTCGCGAGCTTTTCCAGGATATCGGGCGCGTCGGCGAGCTTGATCCAGTTATACTGGAGGTTCTGCCGCGTGGTGAAGTGCCCGTAATCCTTGTCATAGGTGCGGGCGATATGCGCGAGCATGTGCATCTGCTTGCCCGACAGCGTGCCATAGGGGATGGCGACGCGCAGCATATAGGCGTGGAGCTGCAGATAGAGGCCGTTCATCAGCCGCAGCGGCTTGAACTGGTCCTCCGACAATTCGCCGGCGAGGCGGCGGCGGGTCTGATCGCGGAATTCCTCGACGCGCGCGTCGACGATCGCCTGGTCATATTGGTCGTAGCGGTACATGTCAGATCACCCATTCGCCGATCGCGGGATCGGCGGGTTTGAGGCCCAGGTCGACGCGCACGGTGGGGCCCACCGCGCGGATGCGGTCCTTGATATGGGCGGGGCGGGGGCCCGCTTCGGTCATTTCGGCCTGGATGACATAGGGGCTGTTGACGCGGCGCGCGGCTTCCTCGCGCGCGGCGATCGCCTCGCCCTGATGATCGACGTCGACGGCATGCTCGACATGGCGCGACCAGCCCTCGCCGGTCCACCAGATGACGTCGCCGGTCACCAGATCATTCCCCGTCAATATCTTCACGCTTCGTCTTCCATATTATCCGCCGTCACAGGCGTCTGGCGTTCGGCCTGCGCCGCGAAGGCGGCGAGGCGGTCGTCCGCATCGGACAGCAGCACGACCTCACCCACCACGATGATCGCGGGGCTGACCACCTTCTCGCGCACGATCATGTCGCCAAGATCGGCGAGCAGGGTGCGCATCGCGCGCGACCCGTCGAGCGTGCCGCGTTCGAGCACCGCGACCGGCATGTCGGGGGCGACCCCGTCCGCCATCAGCTTGTCGGCGATCGCCGAGGAGCAGGTGACGCCCATATAGATGACCAGCGTGCGGCCCTGACCCGCGAGGCCGGCCCAGTTCTGTTCGTTCAGGCCCTTGCAGGTGCCCGCGACGAAGCTGACCGCGCTCGACCAGTCACGATGGGTTAGCGGCAGCATCGCCTCCGCCGCGCAGCCGAGCGCCGAGGAGACGCCGGGTATGACCTCGACCGGCAGGCCCGCCGCGCGCACCGCCTCGACCTCCTCGCCGCCGCGCCCGAAGACGAACGGATCGCCGCCCTTGAGCCGGACGACGACCGATCCCGCCTTCACATGGGCGATGATCAGCGCGTTGATCGCTTCCTGGGGCAGGGTGTGGCGGTCGCGCTGCTTGGCGACCGAGATGCGCTGCGCGCTCGCAGGCGCATGGTCGAGCACGCGCATGTCGATCAGCCCGTCATGTACGACGACATCGGCAACGCGCAGCGCCTCGACCGCGCGCACGGTCAACAGGCCGGGGTCGCCGGGACCGGCGCCGACCAGGATGACGCGCCCGCGCGCTTCGGGATCAAGCAGGGATGTCATGGATGCCACATGGCGACCGGCGCCGCTTTGCGCAAATCAAGGAAGTTTGGGGGCAGACCAAGTTTTCTTTGCCCGTTGGGGGCCTGTCGCCAATTGGCCCAGGCCGGCCTGCAAATGGCGTGTTTCTGCGCTTCCGGTGCTCACGTACATTTGAGTACGCTGCGCGCCGGTTCTCGAACCCCACCATTTTCGGCTCGCCCTGAGCCAATTGACGACAGGCCTGCGTCGATCGTGGGGCGGGACGAATGCCACGCGGTGACAGGGCGTTCTCCAGTTGCGATCCATTCGCGGAAATTTCGGGTGCATGGGGTTGATGTGCCATTTTTTTGTTTTTTCTTTTTTGGACGGTCGGGCCCGCGGGAATAGACGGCACGTCCCGAACAGCATCGGGCATCGCCGCCTCGGCGAACCGGGCGATGGCGGAGGGGTTCATCGCTCGCACATAGCGGACGATCGCCCCGACCCGGACGGAGTGCCAGCCATGCTTCCAAGCATTGCGATTGCCGCGCGGCGCGCCGCTTCCCTTGCCGCCATGCATGCGGCAACGGCCATTGCCTTTGACGGCGGGCGACCGGCAGGGCTGACCGGATCGGGTGCGCGCGCCGCAGCGTGGGGCGGCGGCGAGGATGTCGGGCTGTGTGGCTTTGGTGACAGGGTGGGGCATATTCGGCCTGCGGTTGGCGAAGGGGGCCGGGATGCTGGAATTTGGAACCCTACATTGGCGATTACGTATTTGACAAACCCAACGGAACACGCTAGGAACAGGGGTATAAGGAGCCTACCGAATGTCCGTTCTCTCTCAGCCCCGTTTCCACGATGAGGCCGCCGCCTTCGAATATCTCGAAGCGATGATCTGGGCCGATGGAATTGTCTGCCCGCACTGCGGCGTTGTCGGTGGCCGGGTGTACAAGCTGGAAGGCGTCCGCTCGAAGCCCAGCAAGAAGAACCCCGAGGGCATCGTCCGCCACGGCCTCAAGAAATGTGGCGAGTGCCGTAAGCAGTTCACCGCCAAGGTCGGCACCGTGTTTGAGGACGCCAAGCTCCCCCTCCACAAGATGCTCCAGGCCGTTCACCTCATGATGTCGAGCAAGAAGGGCATCAGCGCCCACCAGCTTAGCCGCATCCTCGAAGTGCAGTACAATTCGGCTTGGTTTCTCGCCCACCGCATCCGTGAAGCCCTGCGCTCCGGCGAGCTTGCTGTCCCGTTCGGTTCGGGTGGTGGTGCGGTCGAGGTGGACGAAACCTACATCGGCGTTCTCAAGGGTCAGCCCATCCGCCAGAGCGGCGCGCACAAGATGAAGGTCATCAGCCTTGTTGATCGCGCCAGCGGCCAGATCCGGTCGTTCAACTTCGATCAGATGATCAGCACCTATGTTGAGCCCATCGTGAAAGCCAACATTGCCAAGGAAGCCCGTTTGATCACCGATCAGGCCCGCCTCTACAAGATGCTCGGCAAGGATTTCGCCAGCCACGAAACGGTAAATCACTCCATCGGCGAATATGGCCGGGGCGATGTCTACACGAACACCGTCGAAGGCTCGTTCTCCATCTTCAAGCGCGGCATGAAGGGCGTCTATCAGCATTGCGGCGAGCAGCATCTGCACCGCTACCTTGCCGAGTTCGACTTCCGGTACTGCAACCGCGCCAAGCTCGGCATTGATGACAAGGCCCGCGCTGACAATGCGATCAAGGGCATCGTTGGCAAGCGCCTGACCTATCAAACAGCTTACCGCTAAACCTGAACCGAAGATCGGGCACCAATATGAGATGTCGTTCGTTTTGATCGATTCACAAGCGAATCCATCCATGATACGACGACATCGAAGCAGGTGGATAACCAAAGGCCGAAGGAGATTCCGGCAACAGTGAATGCGCCTGTCCGCCCCAGCGATTTGTGGCGCTCTCGCCTATTCATTCCGAATTACAAGATTCGGGAAGTGGCTCGTTATGCTCGGATTACGCCGCAGACGGTTGCAAGCTGGCACAAGCCGCTAACCAGCAACCGTAAGGGTACGCTCAGTTCGAAGGATAAGGGCGACGCCCTTTCCTACCTACAACTGATCGAGGTAGCCGTCGTTTCGACTTTTCGTAAAGCGGGTGTGAGCTTGCAAAAAATCCGGGCGGCCCGAGAGTATGTAAGCAAGCAGCTTGAGGCCGAATTCCCATTCGCCGAACATCGGTTCAAGACGGACGGTCGTGACCTTTGGATGGATTACGCCCAATTCGAAGCAGATGCGGGTGACAAAAAATTGCTTGTCGCATCCCGCGCGGGGCAGTTGGCTTGGTCCGACATTATAGGGCGCTTACAAGAGTTTGAATACGAAGATGATGGCCTAGCCGTTCGGTGGCATGTCGCTGGAATGGACAGTGAGATCATGATTGACCCTCGCGTTCAGTTCGGCGCGCCAGCGATCGAGGGCGTCGCGACTTGGATTTTCAAGGGGCGTTGGGAGGCAGGGGAAGAGCTTGACGACATCTCGGATGATTTCGGGGTGTCGAATTCGGCGGTGCTGGCCGCTCTCCGCTTCGAAGGCGTCGATTTGGAGGGCGGGAGGAACCTGCGGGACTAACTCTGTATTTTGATCGGTGCTTTGGGAAGAAATTCCCGAAAGCCCTCATTACGTTGAAGTGCCCTTTCGAAGTGCGCTCTCACGATGGTGAGGGATTCCCTGATAAAATGCCCGATGACGAATGGCTGCATATTGTCGGAGAGAAGGGCTGGGTCGTTTGTAGCCATGACGCGAAGTGGCAGAACGAGGCATTGGCCAGGAAGGCTATTGAGCAGCACAAGATCGGCTGTTTCTATCTCCACGGCGCGAGTTCCATCGGCTTTTTCAAGATGAAGAGCCTTGCCCATAACTATGATAAGATCAAAAAGGTTTGCGACACCGAGAAGCGACCCTTTATCTATCGAGTGACCGCCGGGAACCGACTCAAGAAGGTGCTGTGATGACGGAAAAGCAATCCCAACTCGACAAGTTCAAGGAAGCCGCGCGCGACCTTGATTGCGACGACGACGAGGCGCGCTTTGACGAGAGGGTCAAGAAGCTGGTGGAGAAGAAGCCGGAGCCGGGGCAGCCGGGGAAGCCGGAGTGACCTCCAGTTAGATTAGATCTTGCACGTCACGGAAAGGCTTAACGTAAGCTTCCGCTTCATTTTTTGCGTGATCAAGATGGCCTTCTATAAGATAAGGAAGCACTTGCTCGATTAGCTGCGATGAAAATCGCAGTTCTGCTTTGGCGTCGCCAATATTGGGCATCTGCGGGATTCCGAATTGCTTGCTCGCTGTCATGAGAACTGCTCTCATTTTTGCCAGTTCCGCACCTACCGCTCTATCGTTGTTCATTGAGAGGGCGTTATCTGCAGTCATTTTTACGTTTTGGAGCCCTTGCAAGGCGCGGTGTTGCTCATTTTGTTTCGGGGGAGGCGCAAGAAAAGGTCCATATTCGGCTACTGCGGGCTCCGCTTCAGGTCGAAAAAACCGCCAGATCGCGAGGACAACGTAGATCGAGATAAGGGCAAGCGGTACGTAGCTCCACCAGTTCGCCGTCAGCCAAGAGGGCATTCCCGTCCACAAGTCTGCGTTAGCTGCCTTGATTGCCATGATCAGCGCGCCAAACCACAGGCCAAATGTAGCGAACCAGTCGCGCATCGATTTAGGCCACATTCTACATCCCTCGCTTGCGGTGCCTTCATAGCGCCACACACCCGCAACGAGAAGATGGTTTGTGAAATACGTAATCGCCCCTACATTGCAAGAACAAATGAGGTACATAGAATGGTGAAGCCAGGATGGTTCGCGTCTGCCTCTGGGCCGGTTGCGAAAAAGCGGCTTTCGGCATGTGTGTCGCGAAAGCGGACAGATCGCGCCGACCGAAGCATCGACTACGACTGAGCTATCAGCAGCCTAGCTACCTAGCAATTTACCAAATATGGGATGGATTGAACCTCACGCAATCCGTCTAGTGGATAGCAGCAGTTCCAAGCCCCGGTTTGACTTGATGAACTTTACTTCAATTATACAGGCACTATCCGTTGGCTAACTGCGTCGGCTAAACCCGAAGGGATCAGGCAGGCTGAAGAGCCTTAAGTACTTCATCGTACGTCGTCGAACACGCTTCAGCGTTCCCCGGCATTTTGAACCAAGCTTCAAAGAGCACGAAAAACAGCTGGTCTCGAGAAAGACCTAAACCCTTTGCTGTTTCTTCATACCAGTCATGATGGTCCTTTCCTTCGAGCGCCGCAGAAATCGTCTCCAAATTGGGATAATCCTTTCTGGCTGGGCAATCTGGATCGGACACAATCGCGCGAAAAGCGCGCTCCATCGGTAAGTCGCCAGGGAGGAAGGCGCTATGAGGCAAAAGCTCCTTTGGCACGCTAGACCTGACGTCGCCATCGAACATGCCAATAAACAAGATTGGACCTTCAACGGACATCAAAGGTCGCAAGGAGCCTATCACATCGCCGTCACCATTTTTCTGTTCGATATGAATCTGACGAGACAGAAGGGGATCGAGATGCTCTAAAATTGCGCGACATGTTAGGCGGCCTATGGAGTCTTCAACGAACATAACAGCCTTTATAGGCAGTTCGATCCCAAGCTGTTGCAATAAAACGGGGGGCGGGCTGTCGGCCACAAGGGCTAAACCGCCCTGACCTCGAGATAGAAAAAGTACACAATTCCTAGGTAAGGGATATATAAACGCGGCAGCGTGCGAGCTAACAATGCAAACAATGCCGTTATCGACAATGCTCCTAACAAGAGACTTCGCTAAGGCAGTTTGACAATTATAAGAGAGATAAGCCTCCGGCTCTTCTATCAGGATGATTGAGTTAGATTCAGCGCGCCGTACACTCCACCATACATACAAAGCGGCCATTTCTCCTGCACCCATCGTCCGACTGTCGTAGGTATCGTTCCCGTAAGCAACCTCGAAGAATGGAACGACGGTATCTAGCTCAACTTCGTAGGCAACTACTCGCCTATAATCCCTGTTAAGGATGAAACTTATTTCAGCAAGCTCGGCGTCACCTAGTTCACGAGGACTGACGCCGTTTACAATCTCCTCAGAACTTTGAAAGTCACAGAAGGCCGCTTGATAGGTAGCAACGAATGCAGCACTATCGATGTGCTGTACAGTAACGCTACTAGAGCTTTCTCGGATGATATCATCTTCGCTAAAACGAGCTTCGGCGACCTCGTTATTTTCTGCAACACTTATATCTATTGTGATAGAGCCGGTAGTAAGCTTCTTACTCGATGCTATGATTGAAGCGGCACCGCTCGGGTCGAGCCCTGCCCAAATCGCCCTGAGTATGGTAGTTTTTCCTACTCCGTTGGCTCCTGCCAAGACTGTTAAAGGTGATTGGATCGGCAGTTCCAATTCACCTATGCTTGCAGTGCCCTTCAAAGCAATGCGATGGATTTTCGTTGTCCAGCGACCTTGCTTGTTTTTAAGTCGTCGCAGCCAATCTGCTGCCTTGGCGTCTCTCACAGTGAGTGACTCCAGGTGTCAATATCGATGACTTCGCCAAGTGCGTCTTCGAAGTTGAGTTCCTCATCAGAACTGAGTAAATTTTCAACATTTTTTATGATGGATAAATCTATGCTCTCGGGTACCTCGCCATTACATAAAAAATGGTAAAGATAGCAAAGAACAAAATCGCGATAGACTACAGAGCTGACGTCAGTAACTCTTAAACTCGCGCGATCCGTGAAAACCTCAACGGCTTCACTAACGAAGCTCGCGCCGTAACGGCCGCGTGAAGCTTCTATAAATCGGGCTATGACCGAGAGGTCAATATTCTCAGCGTGATCGTGGAACCGGCTGAAAAATAAGAGCCACGATAGCAAGCTAGCCTTATTATAGCGGAACGGCTCGGCGTGCTCACGCGCATTTGAGAAAAAAATGACCGCTCCTTCGGCTCTACTCTGTACTTGATTGCTGAATGGTTCTTGCGATCTAAACCGCTCAGAAATACGGCCCTCTGTGCTTTTTGCGCCAAAGTTGCCAGCTTCGAGGAAGAAAAGAAGTCGCGCTAAAACGTCATCATACGCGAGTCGTAAATTCGAAAATCCGAGCGTCTCCCTGTCGTTGCCGTATTCAACAAATTTATTGACCAACGATTTGAGCTGCTGTCTAGCTGGCCCAAAAAGGGCGTTTCGCTGCTCCCCTGCAGTGAGCATAGTCGGTTGATTCAGGCGGTAAAATAGCTCATTTGGTTCTTCGGGTGAGTAATCTGTGATCCTAAAACAGCGCAACGGGTATTGGTCAACAACGCGCCGGGTAACGTCGTCTAACTGCCGATAGAATCTTCCGTGCAGAGCCTCTACTCGGTCGTCGGCAGGCGTGATGCGACCGTCTATCGAGAAGCGATTATTTACGAAGTCACGTAGCGCGGCCAAACGCTGCTGACCGTCTAAAACTTCAAGTCGCTTGTCACTGGTTTCCACCAAATGAACTGGCGGAATTGACCATCCTCGCAACACCGTATCAATCAAGCGCTTCTGCTTTTTGGTGGCCCAAACCTCCTGACGCTGAAAATCTGGCTGAAGGTCGATGTCACCGCGGTCAATACGGTCAACGATGGTCCGGATATCCGGCTCAGTGGGTGTCAGCTTCATGCGGCGGTTCCTGATGTGCGATGCATGTTCTGGCCTAACCTGCTTCGTCACGCAACGTTGACAAAACGTCGCCTGTTTCGGTCACCTTGAAGATGATCGGCGGGTTAGAAAAAGCATTCCTGGCACGGTTAAGCTTAGCGGCTAACTTCCGCTGCGCCTATCGATGGCGGATTATAACAAGCGTGACGCTTCGGCGGTGCGGCCGCTATTCGGGCGCAATGCCGATCAGCAGCTTCGCTCAGGTTGAACGGGTGATTCCATCGGGAGCGGATGTTTACCGGAACCGATATGAACGGCGAGGGCTGGTCGTAGCGCGCCTATTCCTTGCCAAGTTGGGCGTCGGTATTATCGGTGGCCTGTCGAGTGTCGGCGCGCAGCTGCGCCAGCCACGTCAGTTCCCTTCTGAATCCACCACGAATGTCACCGGCTTCCCGCGCGTCATCGGTTCCCATCCCGCCGACAAGGCTGCGCGCACGCAGCGCGAGATCGTCGCGTCGTCGAGTTGGAGGCGGCCGCGGGGCAAGCCTTTCAACAGCCGCTTGGGGGGCGGGAATTCCACCAGCGCCTCGCGTCTGGCATCGCGTTGCATCAGCGAAATCGTCATGCCCTTCCAGCCCTCGTCATCGGACAGATGCGGCTCTCGTTGAAGGCGCCAGTCGTAGATCAGGCCATCGACCTGGATGGCGCCGCCAGTGCTTTGAGACTTTGACATATCCGCCGCTCTAGGGTCCAAACCCCATCAGGGCAACGATCGTGATGGGTCTGACAAGGGGGCTGGCAAAGCGGTTTGCGCAGCCGATCCGGCGGCGGCATGCGCCGGAAGACATATCGGCCGCTGGACGATATGAGCGGCAGCATGGCTCGGCTGCTCCTGTTCAACAAACCCTTCGGGGTCTTGTCGCAATTCACCGATCGCGGATCGCCGACGGTCCGGTCGACATTGTCGGACTTCATCGACGTGAAGGGCGTCTATCCCGCCGGGAGGCTCGACCGGGATAGCGAGGGCCTGCTGCTGTTATGCGATGACGGGCGGTTGCAGGCGCGCATTGCCGATCCGCGCTTCAAGCTGCCCAAGACTTATCTGGTGCAGGTCGAAGGCGATCCGCAGGCGCCGGAGCTGGAGCGCCTGCGGCGGGGCGTCCGGCTGAAGGATGCCATGACCCTGCCGGCCGAGGTCGCGCATATCGACGCGCCGGAGCTGTGGGAGCGCGATCCGCCGATACGCGAGCGCAAGTCCATTCCCGACAGCTGGCTGAAAATCACCATCCGCGAAGGGCGCAACCGGCAGGTGCGCCGGATGACGGCGGCGGTCGGCCTGCCCACGCTGCGGCTGGTGCGCTGGTCGATCGGCGACTGGACTGTCGCCGGGATCGCGCCGGGCCAGTATGAGGAGGTCTCCAGCCCGGGCAGGATCAGCGGCGGCGTCTAAAGGCACATCGACAGGGTTTTGGATTTTCCATGAATTATCGCCATTCCTTCCATGCCGGCAACAGCGCCGATGTCGTGAAGCACAGCCTGCTGATCGCCCTTGTTCGGGCCTTGCAGCAAAAAGAGGGCGCGTTGACCCTGATCGACACCCATGCCGGTTGCGGGCTGTATGACCTTGGCGGCGAGCAGGCCCAGCGCACCGGCGAGGCCGCGCAGGGCGTGGTGCGGGCCTTTGCCGACGCGAACCCCTTGCTGGACGACTATCGCGCCGCCGTGCGGGCGGTGAATGCCGGGGCGGAGCCGCGCCTCTACCCCGGCTCGCCACAGTTCCTGGCGCAGCTGTTGCGCCCGCAGGATGTGCTGATCCTCAATGAAAAGCATCCCGAGGACGCCCGTGCGCTGCGCGGCGCGATGCGCGGTACGCCTGCCGCCGTGCATGAGCGCGATGCCTATGAGCTTTGGCTGGCGATGCTGCCGACCCGCACCGGGCGCGGCGTGGTGCTGGTCGATCCGCCCTATGAGCAGACCGACGAGCGCGCCCGCATCACCGCCACCCTCGCCGCGGCGCACCGCAAATGGGCGCATGGCGTGACGGTGATCTGGTATCCGCTGAAAGACCGCGCGACGCATCAACGGTGGAAGCAGGCGTTGCGCAAGCTCGGCATCCCGAAATTCCTGTCGGTGGAGCATTGGCTCTATGATGCCGATCAGCCCGGCATCTATAACGGAGCGGGCCTGTTCATCGTCAATCCGCCCTATGCCTTCACGCAGGCGCTGCCGCCGCTGCTGGAAGCCCTTCGCGGCGCGCTGGCGCCGGAAGGGCATAGGGGCGAGACCATAGCGGATTGGCTGGACAACTGAAGACGAGGCTGGACGTATCGGCATTCAGTCCACACCGGCCTGCAAATGGCGCTTTCCCGCGCTTCCGGTGCTCGCGTACATCTGAGTACGCTGCGCTCCGGGTCACGAAAAATCACCATTTTCGGCTCGGTCTGAACTGAATGCCGATACGCCTTAGCGCCAAATTTCAGCGAATAAGGCGACCGGAACAGTTCGGTACGATAGGCGAAGCGGCGACTAGGACTTTTTCGGCCGGCCCGGTCCCGCCTGCTTGGCCGGAGCGTCGTCGGCCTTTGGGCCGGCGATGGAGAGCTTCCGCTTCCCGGACATCTCCGGCGCGCCGTCAGCGGCGGGCGAAGCCGCAGTGCCGTTTGCCTTGGCGCCGTCGGCCTTCGCCGCGCGGGGCTTGCGGCCTGGGGCCTTGGCGGCCGCGGCCGGCTTCAGCTTCGGCTTGGCGGCGGCGGATGCCGCACGGGGCTTGCGACCGGGCTTGGCCGGGCTGGCGGGCGCTTCAGCCGTGGCGGGCGTAGCGTTGGTCGCCGCAGCCTTTGCCTGCGCGCCTTTCGTCGGCGAACGTCCGAGCCCGAGCTTCTGGGCGACGGCGCGGCGGCGTTCGGAATAGGCAGGGGCCACCAACGGATAGTCGGCAGGCAATTTGTAGCGCTCGCGATATTCGGCGGGAGTCATGCCGTGGGTTGCGAGGTGGCGCTTCAAAGTCTTGTACGGCTTACCATCGATCAGGCTGATGATATGATCGCGCGACGCAAGACTTTTACGGATGCCGACCGCCGGTACATGCACCGGTACTTCGGGTTCGGGCGGCGCGGGACTGTTGATCTGGGTCAGCGCGGCATGGGTGGACTGGATCAGACTCGAAAGCTGCTCGCTCGGAACGCTGTTGCTGGCGAAATAGGCGCTCAGCAGGTCGACGGTAAGTGTCGTGAGGTCGGTCGCGTCGATGTCAGCCATATAGACTCCAGATGTTCGACCACATGATGTGGCGATGAAGGCAAGGACATGCTGCCTATTCTCACGCTCTATAGGGCGGTTTTTCTATTTCGGGAAGTTCCAACGACTAGAGCGGATCGACATCCGGCCAATAGCGGCCTGCCAATAGCGGTTTCGCGTGCCTCCGGTGATCAGGTAGATTGAGCCGGCCGCGCCTTGGGGCACGAAAAACCGCTATTTCCTGCCTTTGCCGAAACGAAGCTCTGGCATTGCGCAGGCGGACCGGCCCGGCCTGGGCCAGAATGCCGGTCCGCTGTAATTCCGCTGCCGCGGCGCGTGCGTCAGGCGGGCGGCGGGGCGGCGGCGTCGAGGTCGACCTTCAGTTCGCGGTCCCAGACGCGCAGGGGGGCGCAGGCCTTCAGGAAGGTCTTCGCATCGCCCTTCTCGGCGAGGGGGATGAAGCCTTCGTCCATGTCCTCGGGCGCAATGCCGGCCTTTTCGAACAGCGCCTTCGCCGGATCGGTATAGGCGATGAACTTGCAATGGGCGAAGGCGTCGGAGACGAAATCCTTTGCGGTCTTGTCGCGCGCGAGCAGCGCGGCGCCGGCTTCGGACAGGACGATCGCGACGGCGTCGTACAGCACCGACGGGCCGCCATCGACCTTCTGATGCGCCACGCGCAGGGCGCCGTCGGACAGTGTCGCGCCGGTGATGTGCGGGGCGATGATCTCGTAGACGCCCTTCTCCGCACCGACCGCGGCGATCAGCGCGTCGACGATCGCGGCGTCGGCGCCGTCGCTGACGAGGATGCCGAGCTTGCGGCCCTCGAACCGCTGCGGCCCGTTCTTGGCGATCGACAGCGCGTCGGACGGCGGCAGATCGGTCAGCGGGGCGATGGCGGGATCATGCGCCTTGGGGAGCCTGGGCAGGCCCAGCCCGGCCGCCACCGTCTGGGCGAGATCGGGATGGATGTTGAGCAGGTGGGCGACCATCCGCTCGCGGATCTCGGGCCGCTGGCACTTGCTGAGTTCGAAGACCAGCGCGTCGCCGATATGCTTCTGTTCGATCGGCGTCTGGCTGACGAAGAACTGCCGCGCCTGGCTGTAATGATCGGCGAAGCTTTCGGGGCGCAGCTGGACCTTGGGGCCGCCCTCGGCCGCCGCGAAATGGCGGTAGCCCGTCTTCGGATCCTCGCGCGGGCCAGCGTCCCAGCTGTTCGGTTCGTAATTCACCCGGCCGCGCGGATTGCGCATCGCCATATGGCCGTCCTGCTGATGATTGTGGATCGGGCAGCGCGGCGCGTTGATCGGGATATGAGTGAAATTGGGCGAGCCCAGCCGCTTCAGTTGGGTATCGAGATAGGAGAAGTTGCGGCCCTGGAGCAGCGGATCGTTGGAGAAGCCGATGCCGGGGACGACATTCTGCGTGCAGAAGGCGACCTGTTCGGTTTCCGCGAAGAAATTGTCGACCAGGCCGTCGAGCACGAAGCTGCCGATGATCTCGACCGGCACCTGTTCCTCCGGGATGATCTTGGTGGGGTCGAGGATGTCGAACTCGAACTGTTCAGCGAAGGCTTCGTCGAACAGCTGCACGCCGAAATCCCATTCGGGCGGAGCCCCGGCCTCGATCGCGTCCCACAGGTCACGGCGGTGGAAATCGGGGTCGGCGCCGTTGATCTTGACGGCCTCGTTCCACATCACCGATTGCAGGCCGAGCCGCGGCTTGAAGTGGAATTTGACGAAGGTGGATTCGCCCTTCGCGTTGATCAGCCGGAAGCTGTGGACGCCGAACCCCTCCATGAAGCGGAAGGAGCGGGGGATCGCGCGGTCCGACATCGTCCACATGACCATGTGCATGCTTTCGGGCGTCAGGCTGATGAAGTCCCAGAAATTGTCGTGCGCGGTCTGCGCCTGGGGGAATTCGCGGTCGGGCGCGGGCTTGGCGGCATGGATCAGATCGGGAAATTTGATCGCATCCTGAATGAAGAACACCGGGATATTGTTGCCGACGATGTCCCAATTGCCTTCGGGCGTGTAGAATTTGGCGGCGAACCCGCGCACGTCGCGCGCGAGATCGGACGAGCCCTTGTTTCCCGCGACGGTGGAAAAGCGCACGAACATCGGGGTTTCCGCCCCGACATCGCTCAGCACGCGCGCGGTGGTGTATTTCGCCAGCGACTTGGCCAGGGTGAAGCGGCCATGGACGCCATAGCCGCGCGCGTGGACGACCCGCTCGGGAATGCGCTCATGATCGAAATGGAAGATCTTTTCCCGGAAGTGGAAATCCTCGAGCAGCGCGGGGCCGCGATCGCCGACGCGCAGCGTGTTCTGGTCGTCCGCGACGACGACGCCCTGCTGGGTGGTCAGGGGCGGCTGGTCATCGCCCGATGCCGTCTGATGCGTCTCGCCGCCCTGGCCCGGGTTGCGTTTCGTGTAGATGCTGTCGGCCATGTCGCCCTCCTCGGTGTGGAGCAGGAACGGCCCAGCCGCGGCACAGGTCCGCGCCGCAGGAAAATAAATGATCTCTTTAACTTAGATCAGTCCGATCGTGGCGCCGTCAGGCGGTTTCGAGCAGTTCCTCGATGTCGCCGCGGATCGCCTCGGGCTTCGTCGTCGGGGCATAGCGGCAGACGATGCCGCCGTCGCGATCGATCAGGAATTTGGTGAAGTTCCACTTGATCCCCTCGGTGCCGAGGATGCCCTTCGCATTGCTCTTCAGCCAGGCGTAGAGCGGGTGGGCGTTGGGGCCGTTGACCTCGACCTTGGCGAACATCGGGAATTGCACGTCATAGGTGAGCTTGCAGAAGCTCTCGATCTCGGCCTCGTCACCGGGCTCCTGCGCGCCGAACTGGTTGCAGGGGAAGCCGAGGATGGTGAGACCCTTGTCCGACAGCTGTTCGTGGAGGGTTTCGAGCCCTTCATATTGCGGGGTGAAGCCGCATTTGGAGGCGGTGTTGACGATCAGCAGCACCTTGCCGCGATAGCTGTCGAGAGGCACGTCGCTGCCGTCGATGGCTTTCGCCGAGAAGTCGTAGACCGTGCTCATCGCGCTTTGCCCTTCGATCATGAAGCATCACTCATATCCGTTCATCCTGAGGAACCACTGAGCTTGTCGAAGTGGTGTCTCGAAGGACGCACCGGGCCCTTCGATACGGGCCTTCGCCAAGCTCAGTCCCTACTCAGGATGAGCGGTGAATAGTTACCCCTATTTCCGCGTGTGCGGCATCTGGTTCTTCTCGCCGGGCGGGACCAGCCCTTCGAGCACCGCCCAGAAACCCGTCACCGCATTCTGCCCGGCCTGGGCATAGGCCGCCGACAGCCGCTCGCGCAGCCCTTCGAACAGCGAAGCCTCCAGCGCCGCGCCCGACTCGGTGACGCGCAGCAGCCGCTGGCGGCGATCCTCGCGGCCCGGGCGGGTCTCGATCATCCCGCGCGAGCTCAGCTCGTTGAGGACACGGCCGAGCGACTGCTTGGTGATGCCGAGGATGCGGAGCAGATCGCTGACGGGGATGTCAGGGTTGCGCGCGATGAAATAGAGCGCGCGATGGTGGGCGCGGCCCAGGCCCTGTTCCGCCAGCCCCTCGTCGATGCCGCGCAACATGTGGCTATAGCCGAAATAGAGCAGCTCCGCGCCACGGCGTATCTCGGGCTCGCGCAGGAACAGCGGCGACGCGGCGCGAAACGGGTCGGAGGAATTTTGGACAGCCATGTTGACGTAATTTGCCATCGCGATTATCCGAACGCAACGCCGAAACGTGGCCGGAGGATTGATTCTGTCCTCCGCTATCGGGTCTTTGGCGAA
Organism: Sphingomonas sp. Root710; assembly: GCF_001429065.1. Classification (GTDB taxonomy): domain Bacteria; phylum Pseudomonadota; class Alphaproteobacteria; order Sphingomonadales; family Sphingomonadaceae; genus Rhizorhabdus. Next base: position 174,595 of record NZ_LMIB01000015.1, on the reverse strand, counting down.
AAATTACAAATAGGCACGCGCAGCAGCAGGAACTTACGACATGGCTGACGAACCCACCTACGACGATCGCGACGGCTTTATCTGGCACGACGGCAAGCTCGTTCCGTGGCGCGATGCGAAGGTCCATGTCCTGACCCATGCGATGCATTACGCCTCGTCGGTGTTCGAAGGCGTGCGCGCCTATGATGGCAATATCTTCGAAGCCGACTGGCACAGCCGCCGCCTGCGCGAGAGCGCGGCGATGCTGGGCTTCGACCTGCCCTGGTCGGTCGAGGAGATCACCGCGGCCTGCTATGAGACGATGAAGGCGAACAACCTGAAGGACGCCTATGTCCGCCCGGTCGCCTGGCGCGGTTCGGAGCAGATGGGCGTGTCGGCGCAGCGGACCAAGCCGCACATGGCGATCGCCTGCTGGTATTGGGGTCAGTATCTCGATCCGGGCGCGGGCGGGCTGAAGCTCGACATCGCGCCGTGGCGCCGCCCCGCGCCGTACACCGCGCCGGTCCAGGCGAAGGCGGCGGGCCTCTACATGATCGCGACGATGTCGAAGCATCATGCCGAGGCGCGCGGCTTCCAGGACGCGCTGATGTTCGATTTCCGCGGCCAGGTGGCCGAGGCGACCGGCGCGAACGCCTTCTTCATCAAGGACGGCGTGATCCACACCCCGACCCCGGACTGCTTCCTGAACGGCATCACCCGCCAGACGGTGATCAAGCTCGCCCGCAAGCGCGGTATCGAGGTGATCGAACGTGCGATCTGGCCGGAAGAGCTGGAAAGCTTCGAGCAGTTTTTCCTGACCGGCTCGGCGGCGGAGATCGTCCCGGTCGGTTCGGCGGGCCCGTGGAACTTCGAAGTGGGCGACATGACCCGCCAGATCCAGAAGGATTATTCGGAGCTGGTGCGGGGGAAGTTGGTTCTCTGATTTGATCCGCTCACGCGGATAGTCGGTGCCAGCCCGCTCCCCCACCCAACCTCCCGATCCAGTGTACGATATCGGGAGGTTGGGTGGGGGAGCGGGCTGGCACCGCGCATTTCAGCTTTGCTGAAATGCTTATTCAGGCACCACCACCGCCGCGCGGCCGCGGCGCCAGGTGGCGGTGGCGTAGATGATCAGGCCGGTCCAGATGAGGCCGAAGGTGAGGATGTGGATAGGCAGCAGCGGCTCGCCGAACACCCAGATCGCGATCAACAGGGTAATGGTCGGACCGATATATTGGAGCAGACCGAGGGTCGAATAGCGGATGCGCTGTGCCGCGCCGTTGAACAGCAGCAGCGGCACGGTGGTCATGATGCCGCCGAGCGCGAGCAGCCAGAGTGCGGGCAGCGGCCCTGATCCGGCCGGGGGCGGATCGCCGCCCATCAGCAGCCAGCCGAGCGCGAAGGGCGCAAGCAGCCCCGTCTCCACGAGCAGCCCTTCGACCGGGCCGACCCCGATCATCTTGCGGACGAGGCCGTAGAGCCCGAAGGTCAGCGCGATCACCAGCGGAATGAAGGGAATGGCGTGCTGCGCGATGGCGAGCGCGGCGACCCCCGCCGCCGCGAACAGGACGGCGATCGTCTCCGGCCTGCCGAGCCGTTCGCGCAGGAAGATCATTCCCAGCAGTATGTTGACCAGGGGGTTGATGAAATAGCCCAGGCTGCCCTGAATCGCGTGGCCGCTATTGACGGCATGGATGTAGAGCAGCCAGTTGGCCGCGATCAGCACGGTCGAGACGACCAGCGCCAGCGCGGTGCGCGGTGCGGTAATCGCCGCCCGCGCCTCGGGCCAGCGCTGGTAGAGCAGGCTGATCGCGCCGAGCAGCAGCAGCGACCAGAGGATGCGGTGGGCGAGGATATCGCTCGACGACAGCGGCAGCAGTGCCTTGAGATAGAGCGGCAGCACGCCCCACAGCGTATAAGCGCCGACGCCCATCAGGACGCCGACGCGGGTGTAGGACAGGCTTGGCAAGCTAACCGTTGACCAGCGACGCTGTCCGGCTGGCCGCGAGCGCCAGGGCGGGCTTCTCCTCGACATCGTCGGCGATGAAGTCGCGGACGAAGGCATTGGCGGGGGAGCGCTCGATCTCGGCGGGGGAGGCGAACTGCTCGATCTTGCCGAGGTTGAGGATCGCCACCCGGTCGGCAAGCGCGAAAGCCTCCTCGCGGTCGTGGGTCACGAAGATCGAGGTGATGCCGAGCCGGTCGTGGATCTGACGCAGCGCCCTGCGCAGCTCGCGGCGGACCTTGGCGTCGAGCGCGCCGAAGGGTTCGTCGAGCAGCAGGATGCGCGGATTGCGGGCGAGCGCACGGGCAAGCGCGACGCGCTGGCGCTGGCCGCCCGAGAGCTGCGAGGGATAGCGGCTGCCGAGGCCGGGGAGCTGGACGAGTTCGAGCAGTTCATCGACCCGGGCGGTGACGTCGGCCTTGGACGGGCGTTGCTTGCGCGGCAGTACGTCGAGCCCGAAGGCGATGTTCTTCGCGACCGTCATGTGGCGGAACAGCGCATATTGCTGGAAGACGAAGCCGATGCCGCGATCCTGCACCGGCATGTCGGTGACGTCCTCCCTGCCGAAGGCGATGTGGCCCTGCTCGGCATATTCGAGCCCGGCGATGATCCTGAGCAGCGTGGTCTTGCCCGAGCCCGATGGTCCGAGTAGCGCGACGAATTCACCTTCGGGCAGGTCGAGCGAAACCCCGTCGAGCGCGGGATACTGGCCGAAGCGGCGCGAGATATTGTCGATCGTGATCGTCATGGTCAGTGTCCCGAAGCAGCAAGGGCATCGTGGTGACGCCATTCGAGGTAGGTCTTGAGGCCGAGCGTTACCAGTGCAAGCAACGCAAGAAGCGCCGCAACGGCGAAGGCAGCGACGAAATTATATTCGTTGTACAGCACTTCGACGTGGAGCGGCATGGTGTTGGTCTCGCCCCGGATATGGCCCGAGACGACCGAGACCGCGCCGAATTCGCCCATTGCCCGGGCATTGGTGAGCAGCACGCCGTAGAGCAGGCCCCAGCGGATGTTGGGCAGGGTGACGCGGATGAAGGTCTGCCAGCCGTTCGCGCCGAGCGAGAGCGCGGCTTCCTCTTCCGAGCGCCCTCGCGCGATCATCAGCGGCACCAGTTCGCGGGTGACGAAGGGGAAGGTGACGAAGATCGTCGCCAGCACGATGCCCGGGGTCGCGAAGACGATGCTGATGTCGTGCGCCTCCAGCCAGGGGCCGAACCAGCCATGCGCGCCGTACAGCAGGATGTAGATCAGGCCCGCGACGACCGGCGAGACCGAGAAGGGCAGGTCGATCAGCGTCAGCAGGAATTCCTTGCCGCGGAAATCATGCTTGGCGATCAGCCAGGCCGACGCGATGCCGAAGATCAGGTTGCACGGCACCGAGATGCCCGCGACCAGCAGGGTGAGCTTGATCGCGGCCCAGGCGTCGGGCTCGACGATCGCGGCCTCGGCGGCTTCCCAGCCGTTGCGCAGCGCCTCGACGAAAACCGCCGCGAGCGGCAGCAGCAGCATGACGCCGACATAGGCGACGGCCAGGGCGACCAGCCCAAGCATCACAGGGCGGGGCGCCTGGAGCGGATCGGCGCGTTTCATAGCCCGGCCTTCCTGCGGTTATATTCCTGGATGCGGTTGATGATCAGCAGCATCGTGAAGGAGATGAGCAGCATCACCACCGCGATCGCGGCGGCGCCCTCATAATCATATTGTTCGAGCTGGGTGATGATCAGCAGCGGCGAGATTTCCGAGATCATCGGCATGTTGCCGGCGATGAAGATCACCGAGCCATATTCGCCGACCCCGCGCGCGAAGGCGAGCGCGGTGCCGGTGACGAGCGCGGGGGTGATCTCCGGCAGGACGACGCGGCGGAACACCTGAGACCGGTGCGCGCCCAGCGTGATCGCCGCCTCCTCGATATCGCGGCCGAGATCGGCGAGGACCGGCTCGACGGTGCGGACGACGAAGGGCAGGCCGATAAAGGTCATCGCGACGACGATGCCCTGCGGATGATAGGCTACCGCGATGCCGAGATCGGCGAGCGGCTTACCCAGCCAGCCGGTATCGGCATAGATCGCGGTGAGCGCGATGCCGGCGACGGCGGTGGGCAGCGCGAAGGGCAGGTCGATCACCGCGCTGAGCAGCTGGCGGCCCGGAAATCTGTAGCGGACCAGCACCCACGCGATCAGCAGGCCAAACACAGCGTTGACCAGCGCGGCGATCGCCGCCGCGCCAAAGGTGACGCGGTAGCTCGCCAGCGCGCGCTCCGAGAAGGCGACCGATAGGAAATGGTCGAAACCCTGGCCAAAGGAACGAATGAACACCGCGCTCAGCGGAATGAGCACGATGAGGCTGAGCCAGGTGATGGTCAGCCCCATGGTCAATCCGAAGCCCGGCAATATCCGCATCGCCGGGCGGCCCATCGCCCTGCTTGTCATATCTTGCCCACCTTATTCGAGATACGCGTACGCACGACAAAGGGGCCGGACGACGCCCGGCCCCCACATCACTGCACTTCGCTTAGAAATCAACCTGCAGTCGCGTGCCGAAGATATCGCCCTTGGCGGTCGTGTTCGGACCGTTGAGCGCCGCGGCCGGGATCGCCGGGAAGACCAGCGGCGAATTCTGACCCTTGAAGCGGATATAGTTGGCGACGAACTTGACGTTCGGGTTGAGGTACCAGTTGAGGCCCAGCGTCCAGGTCTGCCCCTTCCGGTTGACGGCGGCGCCGCCGATGCTCTGGAAATCGCCATCGGTGAGATTGAGCACATCGTAGCGCGCCAGGACTTCGAACGCGCCCCAGCCGCCGCCCGGCGCAAAGTCGCTGAACGGCTTCACCCGATCGACATTGCCGTTCTTGAAGCTGCGCGACTCGCCGGTGAGGAACCAGCTGGCGAAGACATAATAGCCGTCGAAATTGACCGTCGGCGCAGCGCCGTAACGGTCGACCTTAAGCTTGCTATATTCGCCCTGCACCGAGAAGGGACCGAACACGACCGCGCTTTCCGCGCCCAGATAGGTGGCGTTGCGGGCACCCGTGGGCACGCCGCCATTGGGGGCGGTGCCGGTGATATTGATCGAGACCAGACGGCCGCCGTCGACGCGGCTGCCCGGACGATCGCCCAGACTGGAGATGCTGTGCGCCGGGAAGCCTGCGGCCTTGAAGCCCGAGACGCCGACATGGACGACCTTGCCGGTGTCGAGGATCGGGTCCCAGGTGACGCGGGCGTTGACGCCATAGCCTTCGTCGGGCGTCGATTCGTTGCGCTGAACCGCTTCGCCGCTGCCGAACAGGCCGACCGTCGCATTGATCTTGTCGGTCTGATAGGCGGCGGTCACGCCGACGCGGCGTTCGGCGCCGACCGCGCCGAAGGCGACGTTCGCCATGCCGCGCTCGAGGAAGCTGTTGAACGCGTCCGAAGTGTTGGCTTCGAGGCCGTAGGGGGCCTTCTGCTGACCGACGGTGAACACCCAATTCTTGATGCCGCCATAGCTGACATAGGCGTCGAGCAGGTTGGTCGCGCCCTTCACGAACTCGCCTTCGATGCGATATTTGAAGTGCTTGAAGAAGGTGCCGTCGAAGCCGAAGCGGCCGCGGCGGATATCGGTGCCGCTGTTATAGTCATAGGTGCCCGCCCCACGGCGGTTGTAGCCGGCATAATCGATCTGGAAGGTACCGCGCGGCTTGAAGGTGAAGTTGCCGCCGACATCGGCGAAGGTCGGCGCGGGGCCGGCCTGGACGGCGCGGGCCGCGCGGACCTCGACCTTTTCGACGCGGGTCTGTGTCGCGGCGGCTTCCTCTTCGAGCTGCCTGTTGCGGGCTTCGAGCGCACTGATCTTGGCTTCGAGCGCGTTGAGGCGATCGAGGACGGCGTCACCAGTGCGCGCGGGGGCCGCGACGCCGGTCTCTTCTGACGGGATCACGGTGTCGATCGTGTTGCCGCTGTCGGGGAAGGCCTCGACCTGATCGGGGATCGCGGCGGGCGCCTCCTGGGCCAGAAGCGGCGCAGGCAGGAGCGCGAGGGCGGCGACGCCGCCCAGCAGGAAAGAGCGCATGGAGAAACTCCCTGTTGGAGCGTGTCACCAATTGGCCCAAGCCGGCCTGCAAATGGCGCTTTTCTGCGCTTCCGGTGCTCATGTACGTCAGTACGCTGCGCGCCGGTTCTCGAAAAACACCATTTTCGGCTCGCCCCGAGCCAATTGATGACACGCCCTTGGTTTTTTTAGCTGTTCTACTGATTGGGGAGAGCGAAGTGGGCACTCGCTCTCCCCTCCCCGGGGGAACCGGATTACTTCTTGGCGTCTTCGAGGATCTGGTCGAACAGGCCGCCATCGTTGAAGTGGACCGCCTGCGCCTTCGACCAGCCGCCGAAATTCTTGATGGTGAATAGCGACACGTTGGGGAACTGCCCCTTGAACTGGGCCGCGACCTGCGGGTTGCGGGGGCGATAATAGTTGCGGCCGATGATCTGTTGCGCCGCCGGCGTGTAGAGGAAGCGCAGATAGGCTTCCGCCGCCTTGCGGGTGCCCTTCTTGTCGACATTGGCATCGACCACCGCGACCGGCGGCTCGGCCAGGATCGAGACCGACGGCACGACGATGTCGAACTTGCCCTTGCCGAGCTGGTTGACCGCGAGGAAGGCCTCATTCTCCCAGGCGAGCAGGACGTCGCCCTGGCCGCGCTGGACGAAGGTGGTGGTGGCGCCGCGCGCACCGCTGTCGAGCACCGGCACGTTGCGGAACAGCTTGACCAGATAGTCGCGCGCCGCGGCGGTGGTGCCGTACTTGCGCTGGGCATAGCCCCAGCCCGCCAGATAGTTCCAGCGCGCGCCGCCCGAGGTCTTCGGGTTCGGGGTGATGACCTTGACGCCCGGCTTCACCAGATCGTCCCAGTCGCGGATGTTCTTCGGATTGCCCTTGCGGACGAGGAAGACGATCGTCGAATAATAGGGCGCGCTGTTGTTGGGCAGGCGGGCTTGCCAGTTGGCCGGCAGCAGCTTGCCCTTCGACGAGATCTCGTCGATGTCATAGGCGAGCGCCAGCGTGACGACGTCGGCGGGGAGGCCGTCGATCACCGAGCGGGCCTGCTTGCCCGAACCGCCATGGCTCTGGCGGATCGCGACGTCCTGACCCGTTTGCGCCTTCCATGATTTGGCGAAGGCGGCGTTGATTGCGACATAGAGTTCGCGGGTCGGGTCATAGGACACGTTCAGCAGCTGGACGGGCGCAGCCGAGACGACCGCGGTCGAGACCGTCGCGAGCGAAGCGGCGAGGGCCGCGAAGATGGTCAAACGCTTGTTCATTGTTGTCCCCTTGATCTGTTGGGGCGACCATATCTCTACCAGATCGAAAGAGAAGAAAGAAAATCTATCGAAATAGTAGAGATGATGTTGCGCCACCCCTCGGGCCGAACAGGTGGCATGCGGCGGGGTTCCCGGCGAGATGGGAAGGTTCGACCGAAGGGTCTTGCCTGCGCTGCCCAGCTCAGCCGAGCTTGAGGGCCCGGTCGTGATCCTGGCCGGGCCCCAAAATCCGGTGCACAAAAATGCGATCTGGCAGAGACGAATAGAGAAGCCCATATCCCTTGTAGGACCGACGCCTGATGCCATGAGCTTCGTAACGCGGGACCAGGGGAAAGGCGTCAGGAGCATCGCCGATGCGTTTTGCAACATGGCGGAGTTCATCCACAAAGCTGATCGCTCGCTTTGGATTGTCCTGCTCGATATAGTGACGGATGGCTTCCATGTCCCGCAGAGCCTGCGTGGACAGCGTGACCTTCATTGGCGCGTTCTGCCGGCCGCTTTTCGAATGTTGGCAATGGCGGCATCACAGACCTCGTCGAGATCGTGACCGCCGCCCGCCCGCATTTCCGCAACGCTTTCTTCGATCGAAGCATCAAGGTCCTGCAGCCAGCGAGCCTCGTCGGCGATCACATTCTGATCCCGGCGAATGAGATCGCGCACATAGTCGCTGACGCTGGCATATTGGCCATTGTCGATCCGACTCTGCACGTAATCCCGCATCGGATCGGGCAGGGAAATATTCATCGACGCCATATGCCGGACTCCTTCGCCCCTATAATGGCAAAAACTGCCATTATTTTCAACGCCGGACAGCGTCAAACGGGCTGCACCCCGTCCGCATCGACATGATCGGGGCTGATCAGAATGCCGATCAGCCGCACGCGTTTTTCCACGAGATCGACCGGTGTGCGGTGAAGGTCGAGGCGATAATAGCCGCCCGCGTCGCGCTTGAGGACGAATCCGCCGCCGTCGCGCAGGAGCATGCCGGTTTCATCGATCCTGGCGTTTATGCTGTCCTCCCGTATCGAACAATCCGGACCGTCCTTCGAGATGCCACTTCGACAAGCTCAGTGGCTCCTCAGGATGAGCGGGGAGGCTGTTCAAACCGGCCTGGCGCCGTTTTCGTGCGCTCAGAGTGTGGCCTCGATCGCGCGGGCGGCCTGATCAGGGTCTTCGGCCTGGGTGATCGGGCGGCCGATGACGAGGATCGACGCGCCCTGATCGAGCGCCTGGCGCGGGGTCATCACCCGCTTCTGGTCGCCATGGCCGTTGGGGCTGGGCGGGCGGATGCCGGGAACGACGAAGAAGCCCTGCGGCCACAGCTTCTTGGCGGCCTTCACCTCATTGCCCGAGCAGACGACGCCGTCGAGCCCGGCCTGCTTCGCGAGCAGGGTCAGGCGTTCGACCTGGGCGTGGGTGTCAGGCGCGACACCGATCGAGGCGAGATCGTCGCCATCGAGGCTGGTCAGCACGGTCACCGCGACGACCTTCGTGCCCGCTGGCGCCGCTGCCTTGGCGTCCTCCATCATCGCCAGGCCGCCTGCCGCATGGACGGTGAGGATCGCGGGCTTCAGGCCGTTGAGCGCCTGCACCGCCTTGGCGACGGTGTTGGGGATGTCGTGGAGCTTGAGATCGAGGAAGACCGGCAGGTCGAGCGCGGCCATTTCGCGCACTCCGGCCTGGCCGTGGGCCGAGAAGAACTCGAGTCCCAGCTTGATCCCGCCGACATGGTTGCGGACGCGCGACACGATTTCCTTCGCCCGCGCGATGTCGGGTGTGTCGATGGCGACATAGATCGGGCTGCGCGTCACAAGGGGGATTCCGTCGATGGGTTGGGCGAGATGGGTTCGGGGGCGGAGACCGGGCTCGCGGTCAGTTGCGCGTTGCGCTCGAGACTGTCGATCCGCCGCTTGAGCCGCCACAGCTTGGTGCGGTGGACGGCGTAGGTCGGCAGGAAGCCGATCAGGACGCCGATGACGAGCAGCAGCGGGAGCTTCACATCGGCGGTGAGCCCGGCCCACAGGTTGATCGGCACCGGCTGCCAGTTGCGCAGCGAGAAGATCACCGCGATCACGGCCAGGATCACCCAGAACAAGGTCTTGAGGAAATGCATGGGCCGCTTGTCCTCCAGCGGTGCGGCGGGGTCAAGTCGGCGGCGTGTCTGGTTTTGTGCTGCGGCCTATCCGATAGGGGCCGTCCCGCGCCGCCATAAGCGAGCCTTTCCAGCTCAACCGCACATGTTTGCCGTCCACGAGCCGATCGACCGCCGCGTGAACCCTCGGCATTGCGGCGCGCCAATCCGCCGCGAGCGCCCTCGCCACTTCGCTGGGGCAGATCGTGGCATCCGCCGCGCGGGCGGCGAGCAATGTCATTATCGCCTCTGTCGCATCGCACGAGCCATCGGCCTGTTCTGTCATCGCGCGGTTCCGGAGCGGCGCTAGGAGCGGCGTGGGCCGCGCCGCCCATGTCCGGTCGTCATCAGATCAGGCTTGGCGGGTGGCTTCCATCCGGGCGGGGGCGTCATGCGCTGCTGGCTGGTGCCCAGACCCATCGCACCCGGCTGCTGCCGGGTGAGGCCTGAAGTATCGGCCTCGCCAGCTTCGGCCGAGGTTGCGCCACCGCGCATCAGGTTGATCCTGTCGCGGCAGCGCCGGGCCTCTTCGAAATCGAGTGCCTTGGCTGCCGCTTCCATCTTCTCGGTCAGGGTCGCGATGGTTTCTTTCACATGCACCTCAACGCACGAACGGCAATTTCGTCGGCACGGGAATGTTGGCGTTGCGCACGCTGCCTTTCAACTCGCCGGATCGTACATGAACTCGCGGAGTTCCTGCGCGCAGCGGCAGGCGACGGCGATCCTGCGCGCCCATGATAGGGCGTCCTCGCGCGTGGGCAGTTCGAGGACGGTGAAGCCGCCGTCAAGGTGGCTGCCGGGATGGCCTCCCGGGGACAGCGATCCGTCGGCGGAGACCAGAACGGGGCCGACCTGTTCGTGGATCCCGCCGGCGAAGACATAGACGCCAGCGGCCTTCGCCTCCTCGATCACTGCGCGGGCGGCGTCGCCGACGGCGGGGAGGTCCTCGGCGCTGACCTGCATGGCGTCGCTCGGGAAGGAGATGAGATATTTGGTCATGCCGCGATGATGCGTCGAAGGCGGGTTGGGGGCAACACCGCTGTCGCATTTGAATCCGTCATACCGGACGTGATCCGGGATCCCGCTTTTCTTGATCGTCCAAAGGAAAGAAGCTGGATCCCGGATCACGTCCGGGATGACGATATTGGGGCGGGCCGGCTTAGGTTTACGTCGCGCTTCCGGACGGCGCGCCGATGCGCGAGACTTCCCGTTCGATCGTCGCGATCTGGTCGGGGATGGTCTTGAGCCGTCCGCGCTCCTCATCGAGCACGGCGCGGAACAGGGTGCGCTTGATCCCAACGATATCGGCCGCGGCGATCGTCTCGCCCGAGGGAAGGGTGGAGACAAGGATGTCGACCATCCGCTCGGCACCGTGGAGGCGGCCCCAGAGATAGTCGTTCTCGCGATAGGCGCGGCTGAAGAAGGCGCCGAACAGGTTGAACTCGATGCCCTTGAGGGTCGCCGCGGCCCCGCCCGCGCGGATCGAGCCGCAGTCGTCGGGCGAGATGCGGTCGACCTGGATCGCGTGGAATTCCTGTGCGCCCTGGACCCGCATCAGCGACAGGGTGGCGAGATCGTAGAAGCTGAAGCCGAGATAGGCGAGCAGCAGGGTGCGGCGATCGCCCTTCGAGAGGCGGGGCAGCACCGCCGCGATCGCGCGGTCGGTGGCGAGGTCGAGCGCGGCGAGGTTGCGGGTCGCGCCGATCGCGGCGATTGCGGTCTCCGGATCCTCGGCGAAATGCTGCGCGGCGGCGACCACCGGGCGTTCATAATGGTCGCGCATCTGGAGATCGAGGAAGGGCGCGAGCGAGCCGTAGATCGCGTCGCGCGCCGCCTGCAGCGCGGCCTCGTCGCTGCCGCCGCCGCCCGTCTCCATCTCGGTCAGCCGGTCGGCGAGGAAGCGCAGGCGGCGGATGCGAAAACCCAGGTCGTGCTGGCGCAGGAAATCGACCAGCGCGTCGCTGGTGCCGCTCGCGCTCAGCGCGTCGGGCTCCTCGAAGCCGAGGCTGCGCAGATGCGCGCCGATCAGGCCGCGAACGACGTGGCGCTCGGCGGCGTCCTCAATGTTGGCGAGCAGCGCGATCGTCGAGGTCAGTTCCTCGGCGATGGTCGTCAGCTTGAGCTGGCCATAGGCCGCATAGGTGAAGCCCGCGCGCTTCGCCGCCTGTTCGTGCGCGCGGGTCCGCCAGGCGCCGATGCGTTCGGGGCTGGGGCGATAGAGCAGCAATTGCCGCTCCATGGCGCTCTCCACCGCAGCGTTCACCTCGGGCCGGATCGCATCGATGATCCGCCTGGTCTGGGCGATGCGGACCGAGCGTTGCTCGATCACCTCCAGATTGTCGCGGATCGGCTGTTCGCGCGGGATGGTCGACATCGCCCCGAAGATTGTCGTGAAGAAGCCGGGCAGGCGGACCATGCCGTCGCGGGTCCGTTCGGGCGGCGCGTGGATATTGGCGGTCGGATCGAGATAGACGAAGCGGCGGTCGACCTCGCGCCGCGCCGGACGGTTGCGCAGCGCGTCGATCGCCGGGCGAAAGGGGGCGTTGGCGAGCACCGATCCGTCGATAAGGACAAGATCCTCGGGGCTGCCGCTGGCCGCTGCGCGGGGGAAGATGCGGTCGAGGAAGGTCTCGCGCCCCGGCCAGGCCCGGTCGCGCGCTTTCAGGACCTTGTCGAGCTCGGCGACGTTGAAGGCAGGGAAGGCGCCGGGGAAGCTGGCGGTGGCGCGCGCGGCAAAGGTGAGTTCGGCCGCGTCGGCCAGCGCGCGCCCGTCGATCCCCCGGTCGGTGAAGGCGATGGTCAGGCGATGCTCGCGCTCCTCGGCCATCGCCGGACTGTGGAGGCGCAGCCGCTGGTTGTAGCCGTGGAAATCAGTAACCGTCACCGACACGTCGAGCGGCTGGCGCTCGGGCAGCAGCGGCGGGCCGGCGGGCGCGGCGGCCATCGCGTCGAAGGCGTCGAGGATCAGGTTGGTGAAGGTCACGCCGCCGAACGGCGGATGGAACCAGCGGGCGCGGACGAAGCCCGACAGCTTGCGCCGCACCTCCGCCCGCGTCTCCGCCGCGACGGTCCGCTCGACCGCGCCGCCGCGCCGCCGCGCGAGCATCCAGGCGAAGGGCAGCGCCCAGAGTTTCGAGAAGCGCGACAGCGGCCGCGCATCGGGGTCGAGCAGCACATCGACATCGGCGCGGTCGAGCCACAGGTCGGTCAGCGGTTCGAGCGACTGGCCGGTCGAGATGGCGTGGCCGAGGAACAGCCCGTTCATCCCGCCCGCGCTGGCCCCGGCGATCACGTCGATCAGGACGCGCAGCTTGACGCCATGATCGGCCTCGATCCGTTCGAGCAGCCTGCGGTAGATCGCTTCGCTGCCCGGAGCGGCGGGATCGCCGTCGTGAAAGGCGCGGCTGGCGCGGGCGAGACGCCACAGCTCCTTGCTGATCCCGTGCATGTAGACGGCAAGGCTGACTCCGCCATAGCAGACCAGCGCGAGCCGTAGTTCCTTCTCCCGCATATCGGGTGTGTGCCGCATTCGTCCCGCCCTGCCAAGGGAGGGCGTTGGGCTGTCACAACCAGCCGCAATCCTTGAGCAGGCGGCGGCGCTCCTGCTCGCTGGCACGGTGCCAGGCATAGCGGTTGCGGCGGGTGGTTTCGTCCTCGACGCGCGGTGGCGCGGTGGTGAGCAGCTTCGCGAGGTGGGCGCGGGCGCGGGCTTCGTCGTCGGGATCGCTTGTCATGATGGATATGATCATGTACCCCTTTTGTTCATAGGGCAAGCGCGCGAAGGGACGAGATGGCGAAGGCGCAGAAACGCTATGTATGTCAGGCCTGCGGCAGCGTCGCGACGCGCTGGCAGGGGCAGTGCGCCGACTGTTCCGAATGGAACACGATGGTCGAGGAGGCGTCGAACGTCACCGTCTTCTCGGCCAAGCATAATCTGCGCAGCGGCGGGCGGGCGATCGCGATGGTCGGGCTCGATGCCGACATTCCCCTTCCGAAGCGCTGGTCGACCGGGATCGCCGAGTTCGACCGGGCGCTGGGCGGCGGGCTGGTGCCGGGGTCGGCGACGCTGATCGGTGGCGATCCCGGGATCGGCAAGTCGACCTTGCTGTTGCAGGCGGCGGCGCGGATGGCGCTGGCGGGGCAGCCGGTCGCCTATATTTCGGGCGAGGAGGCCGCCGATCAGGTGCGCCTGCGCGCGCGGCGGCTGGGGCTGGGCAATGCGCCGGTGCAGCTCGCTTCGGCAACGTCGGTGCGCGACATATTGACGACGATGGAGAAGGCGCGGCCGGGATTGCTGGTGATCGACTCGATCCAGACCATGCACAGCGACCTGATCGAGGGGGCGCCGGGGACGGTGAGCCAGGTGCGCGCGTCGGCGCAGGAGCTGATCCGCTTCGCCAAGGAGAGCGGCGCGGCGCTGGTGCTCGTCGGCCATGTCACCAAGGACGGGTCCATCGCGGGCCCGCGCGTGCTCGAGCATATGGTCGACACGGTGCTGAGCTTCGAGGGCGAGCGCAGCCACCAGTATCGCATTCTGCGCGCGGTGAAGAACCGCTTCGGCGGGACCGACGAGATCGGCGTGTTCGCGATGGCCGAGGAAGGGCTCGACGAGGTGGCGAATCCCAGCGCGCTGTTCCTGACCGCGCGCGGCGAGGGGATGAGCGGGGCGACTGTCTTCCCCGCGATCGAGGGGACGCGGCCGGTGCTGGTCGAGATCCAGGCGCTGACCGTGCGCTTGCAGAGCGGGGCGACGCCACGGCGCGCGGTGGTCGGCTGGGATTCGGGGCGGCTGGCGATGATCCTTGCGGTGCTCGAGGCACGGTGCGGGCTGAGCTTCTCGACCGCCGAGGTCTATCTGAACATCGCGGGCGGCTATCGCGTGTCCGACCCGGCGGCGGACGTCGCGGTGGCGGCGGCGCTGGTCTCGGCGCTCGCCGAGCGCCCGGTGCCGACCGATGCCATCGCCTATGGCGAGGTCGCGCTGTCAGGTGAGATCCGCCCGGTGGCGCATGCCAATCTGCGGCTGAAGGAAGCGGCGAAGCTGGGATTCGGCAAGGCGTGGGGCCCGAGCGGCAAGGAAGAGAAGCAGGCGGGGATGCGCGTCGAGGGATTCTCGACGCTGGGCGCGCTCGTTGACCATATCCTTGGGCGGCGGTAGCAGGACACGCGTTGAGACATTAGAGACCCGCTCAGCCTGAGGAGGGCTGAGCGTAGTCGAAGCCCGTCTCGAAGGGTCCTTCGAGATGCCACTTCGCCAGGCTCAGTGGCTCCTCAGGATGAGCGGATAGGGTAATTATGACCGGACTGACCGGCCTCGACATCATCGTGCTGCTGGCGATCTTCGGCGGCGCGATATTCGGTTTGATCCGCGGATTCATCACCGAAATCATCTCGCTCTTCTCCTGGGTCGCGGCGATCCTCGCGCTCAAACTGCTCCACGCACCCGCCACCAAGATGCTGACCGGGATCGTCGGCAGCAGCAGCGGGGCGAGCGTCCTCGCTTTCGCGCTGCTCTTTTTGATCGTCTATGCGGGCGGCAAGCTGATCGCCGCGTCGATCGGACGGCGGACGCGGACCTCGGTGCTGGGGCCGCTCGACCGCGTGCTGGGCTTTGGCTTCGGCGCGCTCAAGGGACTGATCATCGTCACGCTCGGCTATCTGCTGATCAATCTCGGCTATGACACGCTCTATGGCCAGGCCGCCGAGCGCCCGGGCTGGATGCGCAACTCACGCACCCACCCGCTGTTGAACGCCACCGGGCGGTCGATCGTCGACTGGGTCGGCAACCGGCGCAAGGCGGGCGGGCTTGTGGGCGACGCGCCCAAGGCTGAAACGGCGAAGAGTGAGAAGCGCTAACCTTCTTCGTCATCCCCGCGGATGCGGGGATCCATAACCTCCGAACCGCAAGAGGTTCGAGCCTTTGAGAATATGGATTCCCGCCTGCGCGGGAATGACAGTTGTGTTGATTTTTGTTCCTGATATGTTCCGGTCATGGCCGAGTCTCCACGACCCTTGCCGCCCCCGATCAAGGGGCGCGGCGCGACCAATGGCGGGTTGAGCGCGCGCTTCGACGACAAGGCGCGCGAGAGCGATGGCGACTGGCTCGACGCACGCGAGGGCGTGGATGGCGAGGGGCCGCCGCTGCGGACCGAGGTGACGATCGAGACGCCGCGCACGATCATCACCCGCAACCAGTCGCCCGACATCGCCTTCGACCGCTCGATCAATGCCTATCGCGGTTGCGAGCATGGCTGCATCTACTGCTTCGCCCGGCCGACCCATGCCTTTCAAAACCTTTCGCCGGGGCTCGATTTCGAGACGAAGCTGTTCGCCAAGCCGAGCGCGGCGGCGCTGCTGCGCAAGGAGCTCGCCAAGCCAAGCTATCGCTGCGAGCCGATCGCGATCGGCACCAACACCGATCCCTATCAGCCGATCGAGGAGCGCTACCTGATCACCCGCGAGATATTGGAGGTGCTGGCGGAGCATGACCACCCGGTGGTGATCACCACCAAGTCGGCGCGGATATTGCGCGATCTCGATCTGCTCGGGCCGATGGCGGCGAAGGGGCTGACCGCGGTGATGATGTCGGTGACGACGCTCGATCCCGCGCTGTCGCGGCGGATGGAGCCGCGCGCCTCCGCGCCCGCGCGGCGGATCGGCGCGATCGCGGGGCTGGTACAGGCGGGGGTGCGGACATCGATCAGTGTCTCGCCGATCGTTCCCGCGATCAACGACCATGAGATAGAGGCGATCGTCGCGGCGGGGGCGGAAGCCGGCGCGAAGTCGGCCTTCTCGATCGTCGTTCGACTGCCGCATGAGGTAGCCCCGCTGTTCCGCGAATGGCTGGCGGTGCACTATCCCGACCGCGCGGCCAAGGTGATGGCGATGATCGGTGCGATGCGCGGCGGGCGCGACAACAATGGGGACTTCTTCGACCGCTTCAAGCCGAAGGGCGCCTATGCGGCGGCGCTGCAGGCGCGCTTCAGGCTGGCCTGCCGCAAACATGGCCTGAACGTCGAGCGCTTTCACGCGCGCACCGACCTGTTCCGCGTTCCGACGGACCAGCTCACCTTGTTCTGAACTGTTGTTTCACCTCCGTTTCCGCAACCGGGCGGGGCCTGCTTCGTTGGGAGGCGAAGCCAGACAGCAGGAGAATTGCCATGTTGGAGGAAAAGACCACGCGCAGCTTCGCGATCGGTGCGGCAGCAGGATTGACCGCGGGCCTCGCCGCGAATGCGGTCCGCAAGATCTTCGTCCAGGCGCCGACGATGATGGCCGGCGAATGGGACGCGGCGCTCGCCGCCGAGCATCAGGCGACGCTCGCGATCTTCGACCAGATCGAGAAGACCGAGGACAAGCACAAGACCCGGCGCTCGATCCTGCTCACTCAGTTGAAACACGCGCTGGCCAAGCATGCGATCGAGGAGGAAAATGCGGTCTATGCGGCGCTGCGCACCCATGGTCAGGTCGCCGAGGCCGATCACCTCAACAACGACCATGGCTATGTGAAGCAATATCTGTTCGAGCTCAGTGCGATGGCGACCGACCATCCGCAGTTCCTGCCCAAGGTCGCCGATTTCCGCACGATGATCGAGCAACATATGCGCGAGGAGGAGGAGAAGATATTCCCCAAGCTGCGCGGGTTGCTGAGCGACGAGGAAAATGCCGATCTTACCAAGGCGATGAACCAGGAGGGATTGAAGATCGCGTGATTTGTTTAGCCCTCAAGCGCCGGGCGCAGGGCATCCGCCCTGCTTGGCTTTCCTCGCATAAGCTCGGGCGCGCGTTCGCGCTTGCGGGCCGCTGAAGCGGCCCGAGATCCGGTAGAAACTGGCGTCACCCCGGACTTGATCCGGGGTCCCGCTTTTTCTTCTGAAGTCGACAAGAAAGCGGGATCCCGGATCAAGTCCGGGATGACGGATGGGTGTAATGCCGGGCTATTTCTCCGTCAACCGAGGCATCAGTTCGACGAAGTTGCAGGGCATGTGGCGGCTGTCGAGTTGGTAGACGAGAATGTCGTCCCAGCCGTCCTTGACCGCGCCGGTGGAGCCGGGAAGTGCGAAGATATAGGTGCCGCGCGCAACACAGGCGGTTGCGCGCGACTGGATCGTCGAGGTGCCGATCTTGGCGTAGCTCAGCCAGCGAAACAGCTCACCGAATCCCGGTATTTCCTTGTCCCAGACCCGGCCGAGCGCCTCGGGCGTGACGTCGCGTCCGGTGACGCCGGTGCCGCCGGTGGTGATCACGCAATCGACCTCTGGATCGTCGATCCAGCCATGGAGACGGGCAGTGATCAGCTCGACGTCGTCTCTCACGATTGCCCGGTCGGCGACGATATGACCCGCGGCTTCGATGCGCGCGACCAGCGTGTCGCCGGATTTGTCCTGCGCGAGATCGCGGCTGTCCGACACGGTGAGGACCGCTATGCGGACGGGGTGAAAGGGGAGGTCTTCCTTGATCGGCATGTCCGGTCCTGTTCCGCTCATCTTGCGCGGTCACCCCGGACTTGATCCGGGGGCCAGCTTTTTACTCCGACGCAGAAAGGAAAAGCGGGATCCCGGGTCAAGCCCGGGATGACGAAAAGGAAAGATTCAATCCGCCGCCGCAGGCGCGCCAAGCGAGGTCATGCGGATCGCGTCGCGGCCGGGAAGGCCCGGAAAGCGTGGCCACAGGCCCTGGCTGATCGCGATCAGGCTGGCGGGCTTCACCCCCGTCTGGCGCTGGTACATCCAGTAATTGCGCAGCACGATCGCGACATAGGCGCGGGTCTCGGTGAAGGGAATCGATTCGATGAACAGCAGCGGATCTGCGAGGTTGCGGCCGCGCGCGTTCCAGTTGGCTACCGAGCTCGGCCCGGCATTATAGGCGGCGATGACCTTGGGCAGCAGCCCGCCGGTCGAGCTCATATCGCCCAGCTCCCGCAGATAGGCCTGGCCAAGATCGATGCTGGTCGCAGGCTGCGACAGCGATGAGGGATCGAGGGTGCGGCCTTGATGGCGCGCAACCATCTGCGCGGTGGCGGGCATCAGCTGCATGACGCCGCGCGCACCGGCCGGGCTGGCGGCGTCGGTGCGGAACTGCGATTCCTGAAGCGCATGGGCGAAGATCAGCGCCTTGTCGACGCGCCAGCCCGAGGGCGGCGTCCACCCGGGCATCGGATAGCGGGCCGATGCGGAGAGCCGGGTGCCCAACGGTCCATTCTGGGCGAGCCATATCTGCGCGGCGGGCAGGTTGAGGCGCGCGGCGAGGTGGACCAGCGATTCATGGTCCCGGCTGAGCCCGATCCGCGCCTGATGGCGCAGCATCTGTTCGGCCAGCACGGTTTCGCCGATCTCGGCGAGCGCCGTCGCGCGGCGGACATTGGGGATCGCGCCGATCGCCGACCAGTCGTTCGCGGTGAGCTTGACGCCCGACCCGCCGTCGTCGGTCAGGCCCAGCGCCGCCTGCGCGATCAGGCCATAGAAGCTTTCCTTCATCCGCGCCGCCGAACGCAGCCGCGGCTCGACCCGTTCGGGGTGCGCACAGGCCATGTCGGCGCGGCTCGCCCAATAGAGGCCGGCGGCGATCATCTCCGGATCGCGGGCGCGGGTGGAGACCTGTTCGAAGGCCAGACCCGCATTGGCGCAGTCCTTCTGCCGCCAGGCGGCGAGCCCGGCGACCCAGCTCGCCTGAACAGCCCAGTCGCCCACGCCGTCGCGGGCGCGATCGGCGACGCGGCGGGCATTGGCGTCGTCGCCCGACAGATAATAGGCCCAGGCGACGCGCTGGAGCCATTCGGCCTGCGCCTCGGGCGAGAGGTCGCCGAGCCGCGCGGTGACGAGCGCCTCAGCCTCGCTCGGCTGGTCGTTCCGCACCAGCGGCCCCGCGACCTGCGCGAGCGCGGCGGCGGCGCGATCGTTGCGCTGCGCGCGCGCCGACTGGCGCTTCGAGGGGCCCGCGAAGCGGACGAGGTCGCGGATCACGGGGAGCGCGCCGGTGGTGAGGCCGCGGCGCGCCGCGAGTGCGGCCAGTTCGGGCGCCTGCGGCAGATCCGAAGCGCTGGTGAGCAGGCTGACGAGCGCGTCATCGGGCGCCTTGGGCGACCCCTTGGCCAGGATCAGCTCGGCTTCGGCGACGTCATTGAGCGGTCCGCCCGGCATCGCATCAAGGCCTGCGCGCGCGGTAGCCCAGTCGGCGTTATGAATAGCCGTGAAAATGCCGCGATATTTGCTGCGCTGATCAACGGTCAGACCCGAGACGAGCGGAAGCTGCGGTGCCGCGGCGATGCCTGCAGCGGCGGCGGGAATGGTTACCGCGGTCTGCGCCGATGCGGCGAAGGGGGTGGCGGCCAGCAGGCCGGCGAGAAGCAACGAACGCATCAACCAAGCGCTTTCATGAGCAGTTGCAGATCTTCCCAGGCGCGGCGCTTCTGCTCGGGATATTGCAGCAGCGTGCGGGGGTGGAAGGTGGCGATGGCCTGGACGGCGCCACCGGCGAGCTTGACGTCATGGACGCGGCCGCGCGCCTCGACGAAGCCCATGTTGAGGAAGGCACGCGACGGCTGTTCGCCCATCAGCAGCAGCACCCGCGGCTTGGCGAGTGCTGCGTGATGACGCGCCAGCTGGCCGAACAGCGCGCCCGACGCCTTGTCGACATAGTCGCCGGTCGGGCGACCGGGCGACATCGAGGCGAGGTAGAGGCTGTCGCGATTGCGCTCCATCGCCGCGATCATCTTGTCGAACAGCTGCCCCGCGGGGCCCGAGAGCAGCCTGCCCGAGACATGGTCGTCGGCTTCGGGCAGATCGACCAGCGCCATGACCCCCGAGGCCGGATCGCCGGCCGGGGCCACGCGGGCGGCGAGCGGTATCGACAGCTTCTCGCTGCTGGCGAGCCAGGCGTGGAAGCCGGGCAGATCGTCGGGGAGCGACGGCTTCGCGGGCGCGCGGACCGGACGATCGGGCTGGGGTGCGCGTTCCTGGACCGGCGGGGCGGGGGAGGTGGCGACGTGAACGGCGGCGGGTGGCTGCGCTACCGGCTGCGCCGTGGCCAGCCAGTTACGCGGGGTCTCATCGACGAGCACGTCGAGGCCCGCGTCCTGCCACCATGTGACAAGACTGGCATAGCTGATATTTCCCCCCAACTCCATGCGCCGACTAAAGGAATGGGTTGACGAACCAGTCAATCTGGGGGCAGCGGCTTTAGGGCGTGACGTTTTTTTGACGCGGTGATTTGAAGCAAGGGACGAGGACGGGACATGTCGACGCGCGATTCCATGGCTTACGACGTCGTGATCGTCGGGGCGGGCCCCGCCGGGCTGGCCGCCGCGATTCGGCTGAAACAGCTTGCGATCGAAAGCGGCCGCGAGATCGGCGTCTGCGTCCTCGAAAAGGGCTCCGAGGTCGGCGCGCACATCCTGTCCGGCGCGGTGGTCGATCCGATCGCGCTCGACGAGCTGCTGCCCAACTGGAAGGAGCTCGACAGCCCGCTGACGGTGCCGGTGACCGAGAACCATCACTGGGTTCTGACCGAGAAGCGGCAATTCTCGATGCCGCACATCGCGATGCCCGGCTTCATGCACAATAAGGGCACCTACACGCTGTCGCTCGGCAATCTGTGCCGCTGGCTCGCAGGGCAGGCCGAAAATCTGGGGGTCGAGATCTTCCCGGGGTTCGCCGCCGCCGAGATCCTCTACAATGACGACGGATCAGTGAAGGGCGTCGCGACCGGCGACATGGGTGTGAGCCGCGAAGGCGAGCATAAGGCCGATTACCAGCCGGGCATGGAACTCCACGCGAAGTACACCTTCTTCGCCGAGGGCGTGCGCGGCCATCTGTCGAAGATGCTCAAGAGCAAGTTCGACCTGGAAGCCGATTGCGAGCCGCAGACCTATGCGATCGGCATCAAGGAATTGTGGGACATCGATCCCGACAAGCATGTCCCGGGCCGGGTGATCCACACCCAGGGCTGGCCGCTCACCGACGAGGTCGGCGGCGGCTTCCTCTATCATCAGGCCAATGGGCAGGTGGCGCTCGGCTTCGTCGTCGGGCTCGGTTACAAGAACCCGCACCTCTATCCGTTCGAAGAATTCCAGCGCTGGAAGCAGCACCCGAAGATCCGCGAGATCCTCGAAGGCGGCCGCCGCATCTCCTATGGCGCGCGGGCGATCAACGAGGGCGGCTGGCAGGCGATCCCCAAGCTGGTCTTCCCGGGCGGCGCGCTGATCGGCTGCTCGGCGGGCTTCGTCAACGTGCCGCGCATCAAGGGCAGCCACACCGCGATGAAGTCCGGCATGCTCGCCGCCGAAGCCGCGTTCGAGGCGATCGGTGCCGAGCGCGAGGGCGACGAGCTGGCGGCCTATCCGGCGGCGCTCAACGACAGCTGGATCGCCAAGGAGCTGAAGATCGTAAAGAACGCCGAGCCGTTCATCGCGAAGTTCGGCCCGTTTGCGGGCACGCTGCTGGCGGGCGTGGACATGTGGATGCGCAACCTTGGCATCGGCCTGCCCTTCACCCTCAAACATCACAAGGATAATGAGGGGATGTGGCGCCAGGATATAGCGCCGAAAATCGCCTATCCCAAGCCCGACGGCGTGATCAGCTTCGACCGGCTGTCGTCGGTGTTCCTGTCGAACACCAACCATGAGGAGGACCAGCCGGTCCACCTCCAGCTCAAGGACCCGAGCGTCCCGATCGACATCAACCTGCCCTGGTATGACGCGCCCGAGCAGCGTTATTGCCCGGCGGGGGTGTACGAGATCGTCGGCCGCGAGGAAGGGACGCCGAAGCTGCAGATCAACGCGCAGAACTGCGTCCACTGCAAAACCTGCGACATCAAGGATCCGACCCAGAACATCAACTGGGTGACCCCCGAAGGGGGCGGCGGGCCGAACTACCCGAATATGTGATGCGATAAGCGGGCCGGGGGTAACTCCGGCCCGTTTCTTTCCGGGCTGTCATGCTGAAGCTGTTTCAGCATCCACCGGGCCGCCCGAGAGCGCTTCTGGCTAGATCGAGCGTCGCCGCGCGAGCCTCCGGGCATGCTCCAAGGCTCCTGGTGGATGCCGAAACGAGGGTGTGTCATCAATTGGCCCCAACAGGTTACCGTCACCCTGAACTTGTTTCAGGGTCCACCATGCCACCTGCTCCGGCGCTCCCGTGGAGGAGTGGATGCTGAAACAAGTTCAGCATCACGGCTAAAATTCGCCATTTCTCACGCATTCAAATGTCAACTGATGACACGCCCGAGCTCGGCATGACGATTATTTTTCTTGCCGCGTCACAACCCCCGCCGCCCGATCGTCACATCCGTACCACTAAGGATGGAGACGAACATGAACCCGACCGCTGCCCCCCGTTATGAGCAGGAACTCCCCGACGTCGTGAAGGCGCTTTACGAGGCGCAGACGGCGGTGAACAATCATGGCATCGAGCCGCAGCTGCGCCATCTGGTCGTGCTGCGCGCGTCGCAGATCAACCGCTGCGGCTTTTGCGTGCAGATGCACACGCGCGAGGCGCGCGAGGATGGCGAGACGAGCGAGCGGCTTGATCGGGTCATCGTCTGGGATCAGGTTAAGGACTTCAGCGACCGCGAGCGGGCGGCGCTGGCCTGGACGGAGGCGCTGACCGTGCTCGATCACCATGCCGATCTCGGCGCGCTGCGCGCCCGGCTGCGCGAGCATTTCTCCGAGGAGCAGGTGGCCGCGCTCTCCGCGATCATCGCGATGATCAACGCGTGGAACCGCATCGGCGTGTCGCGGCACTGACATGGACGGGCAGGACGCCGCCCTGTTCGAGCGCCAGCGGCCCCGGCTGCTGGGCCTGGCCTATCGCATCCTCGGTTCGCGGGCCGATGCCGAAGATGCGGTGCAGGACTGTTTCGTCAAATGGAGCGCCGTCCGGCGCGACGCGATCGACAATCCGGTGGCGTGGCTGACGACGATCTGCACGCGCCGCTGCCTCGATCTGCTGCGCGCGGCGCACCGCACGCGGGTCGACTATGTCGGCGCGTGGCTGCCCGAGCCGATCCACATGGCGACCGGCCCCGACGAAGGCGACGCCGATCTGGCGGCGTCGCTGGGCTCGGCCTTCCTGCTCATGCTCGAACGGCTCACGCCGAAGGAGCGCGCCGCCTATCTGCTCCATGAGATATTCGACCGGCCCTATGACGAGATCGCCGCGACGCTGGAGATGGAGGAGCCCGCCTGCCGCAAGCTGGTGTCGCGGGCGAAAGCGAATATCGACCAGGACAAGGTGCGCCACCGCACGCCGGCCGAGACGCAGGAGCGCCTGCTCGACGCGTTCAAGGCGGCGGTGTCGAGCGGATCTCCGGATAGCCTCACCGCCCTGTTGTCGAGCGACATCCGGCTGACCGCCGATGGCGGCGGCAAAGTGCGGTCGGCGTTGAGAACGCTTGCCGGCCATCGCCATGTTCTCGCTTTCCTGCGCAAGGTGGGCGTCTGGTGGGCGGGCTATCAATGGGCCGATGCCGAGATAAACGGGGGCCGGGGGATCATTCTGACCGAAGCCGGGCGGCCCGTGGCGGCGATCTCCTTCGGCTATGACGGGGAGGGGCGGCTCAGCGACATCTTCATCATGCGCAACCCCGACAAGCTGGCGCGGATGGACCCGGTGACGATACAGTAGATCAGCGTTCGCAGGCGTCCCAGTCGCCCGCGCGGCAGGCGGCGACGCGTTCGCGCCATTCGGCGCGCTCGCGTTCATAGCGTTCCATCGCGCGGCGATTCTGCGCGCGGACATCGGCATTGCCGCGATCGCGGCGGTCGACGACGGCCTGGGCGCGCTTGTTGAGTTCGATCGTCCGGAGCCGGTCGGCGCGGTGCTCGGCATCTTCGGGCTGGGCGAAGGCGGGCGTGACGGCGAGCAACGCGAGGATGAGCAACGGGCGGGTCATGCCGGGGCGGTAGAGGGGCGCGGCTTGCCATAGGCTGAACCGCGCGCTTGCGCTGTCGCCTGCGCACGGATATGCGCGCGTCCTATGTCCACTCCGCGCAAGACATTGTCGCTCGGCCGCGTTGCGGCGCCCACCGCCGGACCGGCGCTGTCGCCCGAAGGCGAGCTGATCGCCCAGGCGGTCCGCCGCAAGCTGTGCATCGTCGCGGTGTACAACCGCACCAACATGACGATCGCGCCGCACATCCTCTACACCAAGCATGACGACCTGCATGTCGACGGCGTGGTGCTGCTGCGCGACGGCAAGGTGCCCGCCGAACTGAAACTGGGCACCTTCAAGCTGGCCGGGCTGAACAATCTGTCGCTGACCGCGGACAATTTCACGGTCCAGCCGCTCTATGATCCAAGCGACGCCAAATATGAGGGCGTGACGGTCGCGAAGGTCGGTTGAGTTCTCTCCCTAACCGCTCATCCTGAGTAAGGGCTGAGCGACGGCGAAGACCGCATCGAAGGACGGTCCTTCGAGACGCCACTTCGGCAGGCTCAGTGGCTCCTCAGGATGAGCGGTTTTAAGATTTAGCGCAGCGTAGAGGCCATTCGCCACCAGTCCGGCTGGGCGGTGGCGATGGCGCGATCCGCAATATCGCGCGCCGCCATCGTTTCGAACAGCGCGAAGCAGGTCGCGCCCGAGCCCGACATCCGCGCCAGGATCACTCCCGGCTGCGCGGCCAGCGCCGCCACCACATCGCCGATCACCGGGCAGAGCGCGCGGGCCGGGGGCTCGAGGTCGTTGCGCCCCGCCCGTGCGGCGATGAGCGGGTCGCCGTCCGAAAGGGGGCCGCGATCGACGCCGTCCCAGGCCTTGAACACCGGGCCAGTCGCCAGCGCGACGCGCGGGTTGACCAGCAGGAGAGGCGCGCCGGTGAGCGCACCCGTCTCGACCGCGAGCAGCGCGTCGCCGCGGCCATCGCCGCGCAGCGTGACCGAGGCGAGGCAGGCGGGCACGTCCGCACCGAGATCGGCGGCGAGCGCGGCGACGCGCGGATCGCCGGGCGCGATGGCGAAATCCCCGCACAGCAGCCGCAGCACCGCCGCGGCGTCGGCGGATCCGCCACCGATCCCCGCGGCGACCGGCAATCGCTTGTCGAGCGTGATGGCGGGCGGCTCCCTTCCGGCCAGCGTGGCGAGGCGACGCGCGGCGCGCATCACCAGATTATCCTCCGGGTCCTCCCCGGCCAGGGCGCCGGCGAAGGGGCCGGTGAGGGTCAGCCGCGCCGCGCCAGGCGTGGCGGCGATCAGGTCGCCATGCTCGGCGAAGGCGAAGATCGTCTCGATGTCGTGATAGCCGTCGGCCCGCCGCCGGCGGACGTGGAGGGCGAGGTTGATCTTGGCGTAGGCGGTGGCGGCGGTCACTTGGCGGTCAGGCTGTCGCTCACGCCATCGGCCAGCTTGCGGTTGATCCGTTCGGCATCGGCCTTCTCGGCCTGGACCAGCGCGGCGCGCCAGGCATAGCGCGCCTCTATCCGCCGTCCGGCCGCCCAATAGGCGTCGCCGAGATGCTCGTTCATCACCGACTGGCCCGGATCGGCGGACACCGCGCGTTCGAGCGCGGCGATCGCGCCGGCATAGTTGCCGCGCTTGTAATAGAGCCAGCCGAGCGAATCGGCGATCGCGGCGTCGCTCGGGTCGAGGCCGCTGGCGCGCTCGATATAGGCCTGCGCCTCGGCAAGATTCTCGCCCCGGTCGAGCATGCCATAGCCGATATAGTTGAGGATGATCGCCTGGTTCGGCGCCAGCGCATTGGCCTGGAGCAGCAGCGCCTTCGACGCGGTCCAGTCCCCGGCGCGGTCGAGCGCACCGGCCTTGAGGAACATGTGGATCCAGCTGGGCCGCCCCGCTGCATTGTCGAGATCGATCGCCTTTTGATAGGCGGCGGCTGCTTCGGCCGGCCGGTTGAGATCGGACAATATGCCGCCCAGATCGACGAAGGCGGACGGACCCGCGTCGGGCCGCGCGGCGACCTTCCCGGCGTCGGCGAGCGCGGCTTCCTTATCACCCTTGGCGAGGAGGATGCCGCTGCGCTGCTGGCGGCTCGCCTCGGACAGGGGATTGTCGGCGGGAATCTTCGCAAGCAGCGCCAGCGCCGCTTCATGATAGCCGTTGGAGGCGAGCAGATCGGCAGTGGCGATCGTCGCGGCGGCGTTGTCGGGGGCGAGATAATTGGCGAGGCGCGCCAGCTGGAGCGAGACCGGCGAGCGGCCGTCATTGCCCTTCACGTCGATCGCCAGCTGCGCGAGAAGCTCCGAAAGGCCGAGCGCGGGAGTGTCGATCGCGCCGATGATCGGGCGTCCGGCGGCGATCGCGGCGCGCGCGGTTTCCAGCTCGGGCGCGCGGCCCTGGAGCAGCTGCGTGGCGTTGGCGGTATCGCCGCGGCGGATCAGCAGGGCGGCGGCGGCGAGCTGGAGCCGGACGGCGCGTGCGTCATTGGCGGCGATCAGGCGGCGCAGGTCGTCGAGCACGTCGGTGCGCCCGGCAGCGAGCGCGATAAGCACGAAATGATCGCGGGCATAGGCATTGGCGAGCTGCGATCCCGCCGAAGGCGCGACCAGCCGGGCGGGATCGTCCTTGCGCTGGCCGAGCGCCACCCAGCCATGCATGACCGGCGCCAGGAAGGCGAAGACCTGTTCGCGCTCGATTCGGCCGACCAGCGCCGAGGCGCGGGTCCAGTCCTTCGCGGTGACGGCGTCGGCGAGCAGCATCAGCACCGCGTCGGGCGGCAGCGCCGACAGCCGGTCGAGCTGCTGCGCGGCAAGGCTGGCGAGCTTGAAATTGCCCGCGGTCAGCGCCTGGCGATAGGTGCGCAGCGCGAGCCGCTTGTCCTGCGGCGAGGCCTGCAGCAGCCTGGCGTAGCTGCTCGCGGCGGCGTCGGGCATGCCCGCGGCGTCGGCGAGGCGGGCGCGGACATATTGGCGCATTTCCGACGAGCTGTCGCTGACCGCCGCCTGGCCCAAGCCGGGCAGGGTGGCGACCAGCGCCGTTGCCAAAACTGCTATTTTCCGCCGCACGCCGTGCTCCACCTTCGAACCGCGCGCTTATCGCAGAATATCGGCGGGTGACCAAGCCTTTGCGGCCTGCGGGGCTCTGGCGAAGATGATCCGCCGCGGTAGGATGCGCGGATGATTCGCCAAGCCTTTCTCCTCGCCGCCCTCGTCCTGTCCGTCCCCGCGGCCGCCGCGCCGTCGAAGGTGAAGGTCGCGCTGAAGACCAGCGAGGGGACGATCGTCGTCGCGGTCGACGTGCGCCATGCGCCGATCACCGCGAAGAATTTCCTCGCTTATGTCGACCAGAAGAAGTTCGACGGGACGAGCTTCTACCGCGCCGCGCCCGCCAAGAGGAATCGCGCGGTCGGCCTGATTCAGGGCGGCATCCGCCGCTCGGCGTTCCGCTCGCTGGTGCCGATCGCGCATGAGCCGACGACCAAGACCGGCCTGCGCCATGTCGACGGCACGATATCGATGGCGCGGCGCGAGCCGGGAACCGCGATGGGCGACTTCTTCATCTTGGTCGGCCCGTCCCCGGCGATGGACGCCCACCCCGGCGCGCCCGGCGACAATGCGGGCTATGCCGCCTTCGGCAAGGTCGTGTCGGGCATGCCGGTGGTGAAGCGGATCATGGCCGCGAAAACCTGGCCCGGCGGATCGGGAGCGATGAAGGATCAGCTCATCAAGGCGCCGGTGAAGATCATCGAGGCGCGGCGGGTGGACTGAATCGGCCCAGGGCGGCGAACGCGGATTTCTCCGCCTCCGGTGCTCACATACTGAAAGTCGTATTAGTCAGCGCGCCGCGTTGGCGAAGCTGCCGTCGACCCAGACGAGCGGGCTGATCTCGTCATGATTGACGACATTCTCCACCTCGCCGACGAACAGGGTGTGGGTGCCGACGTCGATCGTCTGCGTGACCCGGCACATCAGGCTGGCGAGCGCATCGTCGAGGACGAGGACACCGTCCGCGCCCGGGGTCCAGCCGCCGCCTTCGAAACGCTCGAGCCCCTTCTTCTTGCCGCTGAAGATGCCGACCAGTTCCTGATGCCGCTCGGCCAGCAGGTTGACGCAATAGCGCTGCGACGCGGACAGCACCGGGTGGATGCTCGCGCTGCGGTTGACCGCGATCAGCAGGGTCGGCGGATCGGCGGTCACCGACATCACCGCGGTGGCGGCCATGCCGGTGCAATTCTCGTCGCGGCCCGCGGTGATCAGGGCGATCGTCGTCGCGAGGCGGCGCATGGCGTGGCGGAAGCCGTCCCGGATCTCTTCTTCGCTCACCCTGATATCTCCCTTTGTCCGTGCGGTAGCCGCTAGAGAAATGGAGCGATCTGCGCAATCTCTTCGCTGTGCATCTTTGCTTGTCCCAACCGCGCTTTTCTTTTTGCGGTCAAGCGCGTATGGCGGCGCGATTCAAGACATCGAGATGTGTGAGGCGGCAGTTTGGCAAAAGAAGAGTTGCTGGAAATGCGCGGACAGGTGGTGGAACTTCTGCCCAACGCCATGTTCCGGGTGAAGCTGGAAAATGACCATGAAATCCTGGGTCATACCGCCGGCAAGATGCGCAAGAACCGCATTCGCGTGCTGGTCGGCGACGAAGTGCTCGTCGAGCTGACGCCCTATGATCTGACCAAGGGTCGCATCACCTATCGTTTCAAATAAGTCCGGGTGGACGGGTGACGCGCCCTTGACCCCGCTCATCCTCGCATCGGGCAGTCCGCGCCGGGCCGAACTGATCGGCCGGCTGGGGATCACCCCCGCCGCGATCGACCCCGCCGACATCGACGAGACGGTGCTGAAGGGCGAAAGCCCGGCGCCTTATGCTGCGCGTGTCGCGGCCGCAAAGGCTGCGCTGGTCGCCGCGCGCCACCCGGGCAAGGCGGTGCTGGGCGCGGACACGGTGGTCGCCGCAGGCCGCCGGATATTGCCCAAGACCGAGGATGCCGCCGAGGCGCGTGCCTGCCTGCATCTGCTGTCGGGCCGCCGCCACCGCGTCCATTCGGCGGTGACGCTGATCGATCCGCAAGGCATGGCGCGGCACCGGCTGTCGACCAGCATCGTCGCCTTCAAACGCCTGACCGAGGCCGAGATCGCCGCCTATGTCGAGAGCGGCGAATGGCGCGGCAAGGCGGGGGGCTATGCGATCCAGGGCTATGCCGAGAGCTGGGTGCGGATGCTGTCGGGCAGCCATTCGGGGGTGATGGGCCTGCCGCTGTTCGAGACCCGCGCGCTGCTCGTGGCGGCGGGGCTGCTGCCGGAATGTCATGCGTGAATGGCTCTATGAAGCCGGTATCGGCGAGACGCGCGCCGCGCTGATCGAGGACGGCATGATCGTCGCCGCAGCGATCGAGGCCGATGACGACGGGGTGCGGGCGGGCACGATCGCCTCTGCCCGGCTCAGCCGGATTGTGATTCCCGGACGGCGCGCGATCGTGACGCTCGACAGCGGCGAGGAGGCGTTGATCGAGCCGGTACCGGGCGGCGTATCGGAGGGAGCGCGGCTGCTCGTCGAGATCCACCGCGCCGCGCTGCCCGAGCCAGGGCGCGCCAAGCTGGCGATCGCGCGGCGGGCGGCGGCGGATGCGGTGGCCGCCGACGCGCCGGCGCTGATCGATCGCATCCGGGCGAGCGGCGAATCGGTCCGGCTTTTGCAGGCGCATCAGCCCGACGCGCTGGAGGCCGCCGGCTGGTCCGAACTGATCGAGGAAGCCGCGACCGGTCAGGCCGATTTCGAGGGCGGCGGACTGCGGCTGTCGCTGACGCCCGCAATGAGCCTGATCGACGTCGACGGCTGGCTCGAGCCCGCGGCGCTGGCGGTGGCCGGGGCGGCGGCGGCGGCGCGGATGATCCTGCGCCATGGCATCACCGGATCGATCGGCATCGACCTGCCGACCGCGGGCAGCAAGGCGGCGCGGCAGGCGGCGGCCGATGCGGTCGACGCGATCCTGCCCCCGCCGTTCGAGCGGACCGCGGTGAATGGCTTCGGTTTCCTCCAGATCGTCCGGCGCCGGGCGGCGCCATCACTGCCCGAACGGGTGCAGGGCGATCCGGCGGGCGCGGCGGCGCGCGCGCTGCTGCGCCGCGCCGAGCGCACGCCTGGAGCTGGGACACGGACGCTGACCGCCGCGCCCGCCGTGATCGCGCTGATCGAGCGGCGTGAAGACTGGCGCGCCGAACTCGCCCGCCGCACCGGCGCACCGATCGCCTTGCGCGCCGACGCCGGGCTCGCCATATCGGCGGGACATGCCGATGCAAAAAATCCCTAAATGCCCCCTGTGCGGCAAGCCCGAAGCCGCCCAGCACACGCCGTTCTGCAGCCAGGGCTGCCGTGACCGCGACCTTTTGAAATGGCTCGACGAGGGCTATCGCATCCCCGGGCCGCCCGCCGATCCGGCCGCCGATCCCGACGCAGAATAATTTGGCAAAAGCGGGCTGGACAGACCGCGCAACCCCCCTCTATAGGCACGCCTCCAACGCTATCGTGCCCAGGTAGCTCAGTTGGTAGAGCATGCGACTGAAAATCGCAGTGTCGGCGGTTCGACCCCGTCCCTGGGCACCATTTTCCTGATTAGCGTCGTCCAGCTTGCCGGCCGCTCCCGGTGGCGCTGTTGCGCCTCTGGCGGTGCAGGATCACGGATCCAGATTGTGCGTTGACCGGTCGACGAGGAGGGTCGACCGATGGATGAGTCAGAGGTCAGCGAGGGCGGTTGCGCCTGCGGTGCGGTGCGTTTCGTCGTGGTGGGGAAGGCGCTTCGATCCGGGCTGTGCCATTGCCTGACCTGCCAAAGAGCCCATGGCGGCCCGTTCTTTCCGTTCGTGGTTTTTTGCCGCGATCAGGTGAGGCTGACCGGGCCGCTACGCACGTGGCATAGCACGGCCGCCTATAGCCGCTGTTTCTGTACCGCATGCGGGTCGCGCGTAGCGAGCTTGACGAACGACGCCGTCGAGTTGTGCTCGACCCAGTTCGACCGCGCGGGAATGTTTCCGCCGCAATATGAAAGCTGGACGATCCGCCGCCAGCCCTGGCTCAAGCCGCTTGCTGTGGTTCAATATGCCCGGGATCGTGAAGATGGCGAGGTCTGCGCGGGGGGAGACGCCTTCGGGGGAGATGGCCGTGCGTGACCGGAGAAGGAGCGGGGTGCCCGTGCTCTCGCCCCTACGCCGCGAGTTTCAGGCCCGTGCTCTTTTCGACCATACGGCCGCCCTGCCACAATTCCCAGGGCTGCCGGTCGCGGCGCTGGGTGGCGGTGCGGATCGCATCGGCATCGCCGTCGGCCATGATCGCCGCCACATCCTCGATATGGATGCCGTTGCAATCCATGATGTAGACGCGATAGCCGATCATTTGAAACGTCCCTCTTCGGTCCGGCGGATGCCGTTAACCATGAAGCATGGCTAGGCTTTCCGGGCGATTCGGACAATTATCGGAAGGTCCAACGTAGTATTACGGGGGGCTTAGACCGAAGTCTTACGACGAAGATATGAGCGGCATCAGCGCCGCGACCACCCAGCGGTCCTCACCGCGCAGCACGTTCCAGGCGCGGGCGGCGGCGCGGCTGTCCATCGCCTCCACCCCGAAGCCGAGCGCCTCGACCGCGTTGACGAAAGCGGGGGTGGGGCGCCGCATCGCCGGGCCGACCCCGAGCAGCAGGAATTCCGGCGGCGGCTGGATCGCGAGCAGACCGGCGACGTCGCCCAGCGCCAGCGCCTCGAGTGCGGGCGGGCTCCAGTCGAGCGCATTGTCCGGGGTCAGCCACAGGCCGCCGGGTACGATCCGGTCCTCGACGCGGAAGGCGGTGCCCGAAAAGCCACGAATCGTCGGCCCGCCGGGGGCCTCCTCGCGATCGAAGCTGACCATGACGGTCAGGCCTTCGGGCCGATCCGCTCGGCGTCCGGACGCGCCGTCTCTGGCTTGTTGCCGAAGCGCTGCGGTTCGAGGCCCAGCGTGATCAGCAGCGAGGAAGAAACGTAGATCGACGAATAGGTGCCGACCACGACGCCGAGCAGCATCGCCGCCGAGAAGCCGCGCAGCACATGGCCGCCGAACAGCAGCAGCGACAGCAGCGCGAGGGCGATGGTGATCGAGGTCATGACGGTGCGCGGCAGCGTCTCGTTGACCGACAGATCGATCAGCGCCTTCATGTCCATCTGGCGGAATTTTCGCATATTCTCGCGGATACGGTCGTCGATCACCATCTTGTCGTTGATCGAATAGCCGATGATCGTCAGCACCGCCGCGACGATGTTGAGATCGAACTCCATCTGCGTCAGCGCGAAGAAGCCGAGCGTCATGATCACGTCATGGACGATCGCGACGAAGGTCGAGACGCCGAACTGCCATTCGTAGCGCAGCCAGGAGAAGACCGCGATGCCGAGCACCGCCAGCACCACCGCGAGGATGCCGTTGCGGATCAGCTCGCCCGAAACCTTGCCCGAGACGGTGTCGGTGCGGGTGAAACGGATGCCGGGATATTGTTGCTTGAGCGCGGTGGAGACCTTGCCGACGATCGCGTTGGTCGCGCCCTGATCGGCCCCTTCCTCGACCGGCAGGCGGATCGACACGGTGCGCGGATCGCCGAACTGCTGGAGCGAGCTGGTGCCCACGCCGAGCCCGTCGATCGTGGCGCGCACCTTGCCGAGCGGCGGGGCTTCCGGGAACTGCGCCTCGATCATCAGGCCGCCGACGAAGTCGACACCCAGGTTGAGGCCGCGCGTCGCGGTGAGGCCGAGGGCCGCGATCGTCAGCAGGGCGGTGACGATGAAGCAGGCGACGCGGATCCGGACGAAACCGATATTGGTGTTGTCGGGAACCAGTTTCAGCAGGCGCATGGGACCGTTCCGATCAGATATTGATGTGGGTGGGCCGGTTCCGGCGCAGCCAGATCGACACGAGCATCCGGGTGAAGACGACCGCGGTGAACACCGACGTGGCGATGCCGATCAGCAGCACGACCGCAAAGCCCTTCACCTGGGCCGAGCCCAGCACAAACATGATGCCGCCCGCGATGGCGTGGGTCACGTTCGCCTCGAAGATGGTGCGGCTGGCTTCCTTATAGCCATGCTCGACCGCCTGGGTGATCGAACGGCCGCGGCGCAGCTCCTCGCGCATGCGTTCATTGATCAGCACGTTGGCGTCGACCGCCGCGCCGATCGTCAGCACGAAGCCGGCAATGCCGGGCAGGGTGAGCGTCGCGTTGAGCAGCGCCATCACGCCCAGGATGACGAACACGTTGATGACCACCGCGAGGTTCGCATAGACGCCGAAGCGCCCATAGGTCACCAGCATGAAGACGATCACCGCGATCACCGCGATGGCACTGGCGAGGGTGCCGGCGCGGATCGAATCGGCGCCGAGTTCGGGCCCGACGGTGCGCTCCTCGACCACCTTCAGCGCGACCGGCAGCTTGCCCGAACGCAGCGCGATGGCGAGCTGGTTGGCGCTGTCGGTGGTGAAGCGGCCTGAAATCTGCGCTTGGCCGCCAAGGATCGGCTCGTTGATGTTCGGCGCCGACAGCACCTTGCCGTCGAGGATCATCGCGAAGGGCTTGCCGACATTCTCCTGCGTCACGCGGGCGAATTTGCGGCCGCCTTCGCTGTTGAAGGTGATCGAGACGACCGGCTCGTTGGTCTGCTGGTTATAGCTGAGCTTGGCGTCGATCAGCTCGTCGCCGGTCAGCATCGCGCGGCGCTTCACCGCGATGAAGCCGCCGGGATTGTCGGCATAGGGCAGGACTTCGCTGCCCACCGGCGCGCGGCCCTGGGTCACTGCCGCCGGATCGGCGGTCAGGTCGACCAGCTTGAATTCGAGCTTGGCGGTGCGGCCGATCAGCGCCTTGAGCGCCGCCGGGTCCTGAAGCCCCGGAACCTGGACGAGGATGCGGTCGCTGCCCTGACGGACGATATTGGGTTCGCGCGTGCCCATTTCGTCGATGCGCTTGCGGACGACTTCGGTCGCGACCTGCATCGCGCTGTCGGTCGCCTGGCGCAGCCCGGCATCGGTGGGGGTGAGGACGATCCGGGTCGAATCGACCACCTGCACGTTCCAGTCGCGCTGGCCGCTCATCCCCGATGGCTGGGTGAGGGTGCGGATGCGCTCGACCGCGGCGTCGATCTGGTTGCCGTCGCGGACGAAGAAGGACAGCCGCCCGCCGGCCGTCGAGATGTCGCCGATCGCGATCGGCGGATCGGCGCGGCGCATTTCGGTGCGGACCTGCTCCTCCATCTTGATGATGTTCTGCTTGGCGAGGTCGGCGGTGTCGGCCTCCAGCATCAGATGGCTGCCGCCCGAGAGATCGAGACCGAGATTGACTCGCGGCAGGCTGGTCAGCCCCAAGGGGTCGGTGATCGATGCCGGCACGAAGCTCGGCACGGACAGCAGCACGCCGATCGCCAGCGAGACGACGATCGAGATGATCTTCCAGCGGGGGAAGTCTAGCATTTGGGGGCTCAGTCGTTCGCGGGCTTGCCCGAGCCCGCGGAACGGACCTCGGCGATGGTGGCCTTGACGATCTTCACGCGGACGTTCGGTGCGATCTCTGCCTCGACCTCGTTGGCGTCGACCTTGATCACCTTGGCGATCAGGCCGCCCGCGGTGACGATCTGGTCGTTCTTCTGGACCGCGTCGACCGCGAGGCGATGTTCCTTCATCTTCTTCTGCTGCGGGCGGATCATCAGGAAATAGAAGATCACGAAGATGAAGATCAGCGGCGCGAACTGCATGAAGGCGGCGGCGCCGCCAGAAACGGGAGCGGCGCCAGCGGCCTGGGCATAAGCGGGTGAGGCGAACATCGTTCAAGGCATCCCGGAAAAGAGTGCGGGCTTGGAAAGCGGCCCGGAGTGGCGCGCGCCTATCACGTTCCGCATGGCAGGTGCAACCGGGCGCTTGCCAAGCGCGGAAGACCACCCTAAAGCGCGCAGCCTTGGTCGGGGCGTGGCGCAGCCTGGTAGCGCACTTGACTGGGGGTCAAGGGGTCGCAGGTTCGAATCCTGTCGCCCCGACCAGAACATCTGCGGCAGTCCCCCAGCGCCGCACGGGCCGTCAGCCCTATCTTACATGTCATCGGGAAAATGCCGCCCGTGCGAATTGGCCGCTAGCCCGGCGATGCCGTTGCGGTTCCGCTTGCCCGGAAATCCGCCGGATATGAAAAAGACCGGTCATGGTTAAGATTTTGGTGACGGGCCGCGGCGCATAGAGCGCAGCATGTCCACCTTCATATCCTCATCGCCGATCGGCGACATCGTGGAGCGCGAAGTGGAGCGGGTCCGCTCCGTCATCGGCGGCATGCCGTCCGCGCTCTTCTCGTTCCTGGGGCTGATGCTGGTCGCGGTTGTCACCGCCGCCGCGCTGCTCGGGTCGTTGACGATGGCGATGGACGCCAATGCCGCGGACGAGAAGCTGCGCATGGTGCGCAATGCGCTTGCCTATGAACAGGCCACGCTCGCGGCCGCGACGATGGACTATGCGCGGTGGGACGACGCGGTCGCGCATGTCTATGGCCGGGTCGACCAGGCATGGCTGAGCACCAATTTCAAGGGCACGATCCCGCTCTATGTGATCGATGGCCGCGGCCGGACGTTGTACGCCGCGCAACCCGACGGCAGCTTCGCGCCGCGGCTCGACCAGGAAGCGCCCGACGTGCTGCCGATGCTGCTGAACAAATTGCCGCGCCGCGCGGTGACCGGCCCGGTGACGATGGCGGGGGTGCGCGACGGCAATCTCGCCATCTTCTCGGCGACCGCGATCCTGCCCTTCACCAAGGGCGCGGCCATGCCGCAAGGCGAGCTGCGCTATGTCGTCCTGATCAAGCCGCTTGACCGTCGCGTGCTGCGCGAATGGAGCCGGACGCTGCAGATCCCTGACCTGTCCTGGTCCCGCACCGCGGGCGGGGACGAGGATTCGACGCTGGTCCTGCGTGACGCCGATGCCGATGTGCTGGGCTATCTGCGCTGGCACGGCGTCTCGCCGGGCGCCGCCGTGCTATGGGACCTGATGTGGATCATCGTGGTCGCGGGCGTGGCGTTCCTTGCGCTGTCGGCGGCCATCATCCGATCGGTGATCGCGACCCAGCGGGTGATCGAGACCAAGTCGCTGCTCGCCGAGGAAAGCCTGGCCGGGCGCGAGGCCGCGCTGGACGAGGCCCGCGCAGCGCGCGAGGCCGCCGAACAGGCGCTGATCCAGGCCGAGGACGCCAACCGCCGGTTGCAGCTCATATCGCAGACCGAAGCGGAGGAGCAGGCGCAGCAACGCCAGCAGCTCAGCGCGATCTCGCACGGCGTGGCGGACCGGCTGGCGTCGTCGATCGGCACGCTGATCGCCCAGCTTGTCGAGAGCGCCGACGAACTCGATCGCAGCGCCGCGGTGACGCTGTCGTCGGTCGAGACCCAGCAAAAGGCGTCCGAGCTGGCGCAGACGCGCAGCGCCGCCTCGGCCTCGGCGGTCGAGACGATCGAGGG
Organism: Sphingomonas sp. Root710; assembly: GCF_001429065.1. Lineage (GTDB taxonomy): Bacteria > Pseudomonadota > Alphaproteobacteria > Sphingomonadales > Sphingomonadaceae > Rhizorhabdus. Next base: position 137,801 of record NZ_LMIB01000015.1, on the reverse strand, counting down.
CAATATCCAGGAGCTCGAGCGCGCGACCCAGCATATCCACCAGCAGTCGGAGCGGATGGCGCAGGCGATGCGGCTGGCAGACGCCGAATCGGGCGCGGCGACCGAAGCCAATGGCGATCTGCTGTTCCAGATCGATTCGATCGGGGCCGCGGCGCGGCTGATCGAGGACATCGCCGCCCAGTCGAACCTGCTCGCGCTCAACGCGACGATCGAGGCCGCCCGCGCCGGCGAGGCGGGCCGGGGCTTCGCGGTGGTCGCGAGCGAGGTGAAGGGCCTTGCCTCGCAGACTCACCGCACCACCAACGACATCCATGAGCGGGTGGCCGGCGTCGAGGCCGCCGCCAAGGCGACGACCTCGCTCGTCGAGAAGGTCCATGGCCTGCTCCAAAACCTCAACCTGACGGTCAACAGCACCGCCAGCGCGGTGATGCAGCAGCAGTCGACCGCCGCCGCGATCCTCGAGATGACCCAGCAGGTCGGCCAGCATGCCGGCGACACCCATGCCTCGGTAGAGACGATCGCGCGGTCGCTGTCTGCGGTGCGCGACAGCGCCGACGGCACCCGGTCGATCGGCGCGCGGGTGCGCGATCATGCCACCCGGCTCAACGCCGAGCTCGACCGGATCGTCGTCCAGCTGCGGGCAGCCTGACCGCCCGGCGTCAAACGACCAGGCTGGCGGCGGCCGACTGGGCGACGGCCTCCGCGATGAGCGGCGCCAGACCGATCGCGCCATGATCGTTCGCAACCGAATCGGTCGTCACGAGCGCATCGACTTTCTCCAGCAAAGTTGCGGTGTCCCGACCGCTCTGCAGCCCGTGGACGGCAAGACAGCCGATGCGGGCGAACCCGGCCGCACGGAGTCGCCCCGCTGTCGCCGCGACGGTCGCCCCTGACGAGATCACGTCGTCGACGATGATTGCGTGACGGCCCGCAAAGGCGTCCAGCCCCGGCAATTCGACCGACACGTCGCGATCCCCGCTGCGCAGCTTGCGCCCGACGACATAAGGCGCACCCGCGAGGCGGGCGACCCGGCCGACCCATTGTTCGCTCTCGCTGTCGGGGCCGACGAGCAGCGGCCGCGCGACATGGCTGGCGAGCCACGCGGCGAGCAGCGGGGCCGCATCGAGCGCCAGCGCCTCGACCGGATAGAGATCGCTCAGCGCCTTGTAACGATGGAGGTGCGGCGAAACGGTGACGATCCGGTCGAAGCTGCCGCTCAGCACTCGCGCGAAGCTGCGCGACGAGATCGCCTCTCCCGAGCGGAAGCGCCTGTCCTGCCGCATATAGGCCAGGTAGGGCGCGACGAGCGTGATCATCCGCGCGCCGAGATCGCGGGCGGCGTCGGCGGCGAACAGCAGGCGCAGGATCTGGCTGTCCGGATGGGCGAGGGTGCAGACCAGCACCACATGCTTGCGATCGACATCCTCCTCGAAGCGGACATAGCTCTCGCCGTCCGGAAACCGCCGGCTCTCGATATGGCCCAGCTGGGCTTCCAGGATGGTCGCGAGTTGCTGCGCCATCGCTTCATTGCCCGGCAGGCCGCAGACGATCGTCATGCGCCGTCCCCCGGCCTGTCCATGTGCGGAACGGCGCCGCCGGGGCGGACGTCCTGATTTTCTCTATACTGTCGGTTCATTCGCCAAGGCTAAAAACCCGGTCCGGCGCGCCCCATTGGGAAAGCTACCTATTAGACCAAAGGCCAATCTCCGCGGCCCGGTCCTCGTACATCTGCGTATATCGATTGGCCCGCAGAGCCGGGAAAAGCGCTCCGGTGGTCCCCTGGACAGGGACCTCGAAAGGGGTGCCGGTAGATGCTTCAGCTTGCGACTTCTCGCCCGGGCGCGGTGCCCGAAAGCGGACGCTGCACCGATTGCGCCGTCCGCGCATCGGCGATCTGTGGCTCGCTCGATGTGCCGGGGCTGGACGAGCTGAGCCGGATGGGGCGCAAGGTTCATCTGCGGCCCGGACAGACCCTGTTGTGGGAAGGCGATGAGTCGGTCCTGGTTGGCAATGTGCTCGAGGGCATGCTCAAACTCTCGACGGTCACCGGCGATGGCCGCGAGCAGATCGTCGGGATCGTATTCCCATCCGATTTCATTGGCCGGCCCTTCGGCAAGGACAGCCATCACAGCGTCACCGCGCTGACCGAGGCGCGCGTCTGCGTGTTCCGCCGCGGCGCGTTCGACGATTTCGCCGGCGCGCATTCGGGGATCGAGGCCGCGCTGCTGCGGCGCACGCTCGACGAGCTCGACCGGGCGCGGCGGTGGATGCTGTTGCTCGGCCGGATGTCGGCGACCGAACGGGTGGCGAGCCTCCTGCTCGAAATGATCGACCGGCTGGGGGACACGCCCGGCGCGCCGATTTCGCTGCCGCTCAGCCGCCAGCAGATGGGCGACCTGCTGGGCCTTGCGATCGAGACGGTGAGCCGGACGATGACCCGCTTCGAGCGCGAAGGGCTGATCGACCTGCCCGGGGGACGCCGGGTGGTGCTCCGCGACCGGCCGGGGCTCGAGCGGATCGCGGCGGGCTGAGGATTTTTGACCTGGCGCAAAGCATTGCGCCGCCATGCCGCGCATGGCGGCCCCGATTTTATCAGGTGGGAATGACGATGGACACAGTGATGATGAAATCGGCCGGGTGGCTGATCGCGCTGCTGCTCGCGGTCGGTGGCGCGGCCTTTGCGGTCGATTCCGGCTTTGCGGCGCAGATGTGGATCCTTGCCGCAGCGGCGCTGATCGGCCTGGCCGTCACGCTCGTCCGGACCGATTATGACGCGGCGGCTGGCCTCGCCACGCGCGCGAAACCGTCGGGCTATTATGACGACGTCATCCGCCTCGGCGTCATCGCGACGGTGTTCTGGGGCCTGGCCGGGCTGCTGGTCGGGCTCTATATCGCGTTGCAGCTCGCCTTCCCGCAGCTCAACCTCGGCATCGAATATACCAGTTTCGGCCGGCTGCGGCCGCTGCATACGTCCGCGGTGATCTTCGCCTTCGGCGGCAATGCGCTGATCGCGTCGAGCTTCTACGTGGTGCAGCGCACCTGCCGGGCACGGCTGGCCTTCACCAGGCTCGCCGACTTCGTATTCTGGGGATATCAGCTGTTCATCGTGCTGGCGGCCACCGGCTATCTGCTCGGGATCACCGAGGGCCGCGAATATGCCGAGCCCGAATGGTATGCCGATATCTGGCTGACGATCGTCTGGGTCAGCTATCTGGCGGTATTCCTCGGCACGATCGTCAAGCGGAACGAGCCACATATCTATGTGGCGAACTGGTTCTACCTGTCGTTCATCATCACCATCGCGATGCTGCACCTCGTCAACAACCTGACGATCCCGGTCAGCCTCGTCGGCTCGAAGAGCTATTCGGCCTTCGCCGGTGTCCAGGACGCGCTCACCCAGTGGTGGTACGGCCATAATGCGGTCGGCTTCTTCCTGACCGCAGGCTTCCTCGGCATGATGTATTATTTCGTGCCGAAGCAAGCCGAGCGCCCGGTCTACAGCTACCGGCTGTCGATCGTCCATTTCTGGTCGCTGATCTTCCTCTACATCTGGGCGGGCCCGCACCACCTACACTACACCGCGCTGCCCGATTGGGCGCAGACGCTGGGCATGGTGTTCTCGGTGATGCTGTGGATGCCCAGCTGGGGCGGCATGATCAACGGGCTGATGACGCTCAACGGCGCGTGGGACAAGGTCCGCACCGACCCGATCATCCGGATGATGGTGCTGGCGCTCGCCTTCTACGGGATGAGCACCTTCGAAGGCCCGATGATGTCGGTGAAGGCGGTCAATTCGCTGTCGCACTATACCGACTGGACGATCGGTCATGTCCACAGCGGCGCGCTCGGCTGGAACGGCATGATCACCTTCGCGACGATCTATTTCCTGACGCCGCGCCTGTGGGGCCGTGAGCGGCTCTATTCGCTGCGGATGGTGAACTGGCACTTCTGGACCGCGACGCTTGGCATCGTCCTCTACGTCTCGTCGATGTGGGTCGCGGGTATCATGCAGGGCCTGATGTGGCGCGAATATGGGCAGAACGGCTATCTGGTCTACGCCTTCGTCGACGTCGTGATGGCGATGAAGCCCTATTATCTGATCCGCGCGGCCGGCGGCCTGCTCTACCTCAGCGGCTCGGTGATCATGGCGTGGAACGTCTACCAGACGATCCGTGGACGCCTGCGCGACGAAGCCGCGCTCGCCGCCACTCCCCATAATCCGGCGCTGGACCATCCGCTCCAGCCCCAGGCAGCTTGAAGGACGCGCCCGATGGCCACCAAGATATTCGATCACGGCAAGATCGAACGCAACGTCACGCTGCTGCTCGTCCTCTCGCTGATCACCGTCGCGATCGGCGGCATCGTCGAGATCGCGCCGCTTTTCTGGATCGACTCGACGGTCGAGAAGGTCCGGGGGATGCGGCCCTACACGCCGCTCGAGCTCGCCGGCCGCAACATATACATTCGCGAAGGCTGCTATAACTGCCACAGCCAGATGATCCGCCCGTTCCGCGACGAGGTCGAACGCTATGGCCATTACAGCCTGGCGGCGGAGAGCATGTACGACCACCCCTTCCAATGGGGGTCGAAGCGGACCGGTCCGGACCTCGCCCGCGTCGGCGGCCGCTATTCGGACGAGTGGCATGTCCAGCACCTGGTCGATCCCCGCGCCGTGGTGCCGGGCTCGATCATGCCCTCTTACGCTTTCCTGAAGGATCGTGAGCTCGACGCGAAGCATCTCGACGCGCATCTTCTCGCGATGCAGCGGGTCGGCGTGCCCTATAGCGACGCCGACATCGCCAAGGCGATCGAGGATGCGATCGCCCAGGCCGACCCCGATGCCGACAGCTCGGATCTGAAGAAGCGCTATCCCAAGGCGCAGGCGCGCGACTTCGACGGCGATCCCAAGCGGGTGACCGAGATGGATGCGCTCGTCGCCTATCTGCAGATGCTTGGCACCCTGGTCGACACCAAGGCGGCCGAAGCGGTGGAGAAGCCGCGATGAGCTACGACCTGCTCCGCCACGCCGCCGACACCTGGGGCATGTTGTTCCTGGGGCTGATCTTCCTCCTGGCGCTCTGGTTCGCGCTGCGGCCCTCGGCCCGCGCGCGCCACGAAGACGCCGCCCAAATCCCGTTCCGCGACGAGGATCCTCGTGATGACTGAACCCAAGATCGACGAAGCCACCGGCGTGCCCACGATGGGCCATGAATGGGACGGCATCCAGGAACTCGACAATCCCATGCCGCGCTGGTGGCTTTGGACCTTCTATGCGACGATCGTCTTCGCCATCGGCTATTGCATCGCCTATCCGGCGATTCCGCTGCTGGAAAGGGCGACTGCAGGCACGCTCGGCTGGTCGAGCCATAAGCAGCTCGCCGAGGAGACTGCCAGGGCCCAGGCGGCGCGCGCTTCGACCCTCGCGGCGCTGGCCAGCGTCGACATAGCCACGCTCGATGCGAAATCGCCGTTGATGCAGGCGGCGGTCGAGGGCGGGCGGGCCGCGTTCAAGATCAACTGCGCAGCGTGCCATGGTGCGGGCGCAGCCGGCACGAAGGGCTATCCCAACCTCAACGACGACGACTGGCTGTGGGGCGGAAGCCGCGCCGATATCCATCAGACGCTGCTGCATGGCATCCGCCAGCCGGGTGACGACGCCACGCGCCTCTCACAGATGCCGGCGTTCGGCCGCGACGGTATCCTCAAGCCCGAAGAGATCCAGGATGCGGTGTCCTATGTCCGGTTCGTCTCGCATCAGGAAAAGGGCGGGGCATCGGCGCGGCGCGGCGCGGCGGTCTATGCCGCCAACTGCGCCGTCTGCCACGGCGCGGACGCCAAGGGCATGCGGCAGTTCGGCGCACCGAACCTGACCGACGCGATCTGGCTCTATGGCGGCGATCGCGAGACGCTGACCGCGACGGTCACCAATGCACGCTATGGCGTGATGCCGGCCTGGGGGAACATGCTCGACCCGGCCACGATCAACATGCTGACCGCCTATGTGCATTCGCTGGGCGGCGGCGAGTGAACATGCCGCCCTCGGGCCTGCCAGCGGCGCCGCGCAAGCTGTACGCCAAACGTGCGGACATCTTCCCGCGCGCGATCGACGGCTTCTACCGCCGGTTGAAATGGCTGGTGATGGCGGTCACGCTGGCGATCTATTATGTGACGCCCTGGCTGCGCTGGGACCGCGGGCCCTATGCGCCCGACCAGGCGGTGCTGGTCGATCTCGCCCATCGCCGCTTCTATTTCTTCTCGATCGAGATCTGGCCGCACGAATTCTACTATGTCGCCGGCCTGCTGGTGATGGCGGGGATCGGGCTGTTCCTGGTCACGACGACGGTGGGGCGGGCGTGGTGCGGCTATGCCTGTCCACAGACGGTGTGGACCGATCTCTTCCTGCACATCGAACGGGCGATCGACGGCGACCGTAACGCGCAACTGCGGCTCAAGCGCGCGCCGTGGACCGCGGGCAAGATCGGCCGGCGGCTGCTCAAACATGGCAGCTGGTTGCTCGTCGGACTGGTGACCGGCGGCGCGTGGGTCTTCTACTTCGCCGACGCGCCGACGCTGGCGCATGATCTGGTGACCGGACAGGCGGCCTATGTCGCCTATGCGACGATCGCGATCCTGACCGCGACGACCTATGTGTTCGGCGGCTTCATGCGCGAGCAGGTTTGTCTCTACATGTGTCCCTGGCCGCGCATCCAGGGGGCGATGCTCGACGAGCGCTCGCTGATCGTCACCTACAAGGACTGGCGCGGCGAACCGCGCAGCCATGGCGTGAAGCGCAGCGAGGACAGCGGCGACTGCATCGATTGCCAGGCATGCGTCCAGGTCTGCCCGGTCGGGATCGACATTCGCGACGGCGCCCAGTTCGCCTGCATCACCTGCGCGCTGTGTATCGACGCCTGCGATCAGGTGATGGACAAGGTCGGGCGGCCACGCGGCCTGATCGACTATGCGACGCTAGAGGATTGCAAGGCCGAGGCTGCCGGCGCGCCGCCGGTGCCGGTCATCCGCAGCCTGCTGCGCCCGCGCACCTTGATCTACTTCGGCATCTGGGGCGCGATCGGCTTGACCATGATCTTCGCGCTCGGCGCGCGGACGCGGCTCGACCTCGCGACGGCGCACGACCGTAACCCGCTCTGGGTCCAGCTGTCGGACGGCGATGTGCGCAACGCCTACACGATCAAGATCCGCAATATGGAATCCCGGCCACGGACGTTGCAGCTGACGATGGACGGGCTCGATCGTGGCGTGATGTGGGATTCGCTCAGCGATGCTGGCGCGGCGGGGCGAACGCTCAGCGTGACGGCCGCGCCGGATCGGGTCGAGGAGCATCGCATCTATGTCCGCGCGCCGGGCGATGGCCCCGCGACCGAGGATTTCCACTTCACCGTCGCCGCGACCGACGGCTCGCCCGACCGGGCGGCGGAAGAGGCGCGGTTCGACCGTCCGGAGAAGCAGCCATGACCCGTCGTTTCACCGGCTTCCACATGCTCGGCCTGACGGTCGCCTTCTTCGCGGTGGTCGTCAGCGTCAACATGGTGATGGCGACCCTCGCCACCCGCACCTTCGGCGGCACCGTCGTCGACAACAGCTATGTCGCCAGTCAGAAGTTCAACCGCTGGCTCGCCGAGGCCGATGCGCAGGCGGCACTTGGCTGGCAGGTGCGCGCCGAGCGGCGCGGCGACCGCGCCCATCTGACTCTGTCCGGCGTCGACGACGCGACGATCGAAGGGATGGCGATCCATCCGCTGGGCCGCCTGCCCGCCATACGCCTGCATTTTGATCAGATTTCGCTCGGACAATTCCGGTCGCGTGAGCCTCTGCCGACAGGGCGTTGGCGGCTCGAACTGCATGTGCGGCGCGGCGCGCAGCTTCGCAGCTTCGTCGAGGAGGTCCCGGCGTGAGCGCGATCGTCGAACATAGCGAGTTCAGTCTGCCGGGCGTGCGCTGCGCGGCGTGCATCGCCAAGATCGAGCGCGGGCTGACGCACGTGCCGGGCGTGCGCGCCGCACGGGTCAATCTGACCGCCAAGCGCGTGGCGATCGATCACGACATCGATGTCGACGTGCCCGCGCTGCGTTCGGCGCTGGACGCACTCGGCTTCACCGCCGAGCCGGTCGTCGTTCAGGCCGACAACCTCGCCCATCGCCGCGAGAGCCGCCAGCTGCTCAAGGCGCTGGGCGTCGCGGGCTTCGCGGCGATGAACATCATGCTGCTGTCGGTTTCTGTGTGGTCGGGGGCGGAGGGGGCGACCCGCCAGCTGTTCCACTGGCTGTCGGCGATGATAGCGATGCCGACGGTCGCCTATGCGGGGCAGCCCTTCTTCCGGTCGGCGTGGGGCGCGCTGCGCCATGGGCGCACCAATATGGACGTGCCGATCTCGATCGGAGTGCTGCTAGCGACCGCCCTCAGCCTGTTCGAGACGATCACCGGCGGCGCGCACGCCTATTTCGATGGTGCGGTCTCCCTGATTTTCTTCCTGCTCGCCGGACGTTTCCTCGATAGCGCGATGCGCGACCGCGCGCGTGACGGGGCGAGCGCGCTGATGCGGCAGATGGCGCCGGGCGGCACCATCCTGTTGTCCGGCGGCGGCAGCGAATGGCGAACGGCCGAGGAGATCAGGCCGGGCATGACCCTGCTGGTCAGCGCCGGCGAGCGCTTTGCCGCGGACGGGTTGATCGACGAAGGCGAAAGCGCCGTGGACCGCTCGCTCATCACCGGCGAGAGCCGCGCTGAGCCGGTTGCGAAAGGCGCGGCGGTCATCGCCGGATCGCTGAACCTGACCGGCCCGCTGACGGTGCGCGTCACCGCCACGGGCCCCGACACCACGATTGCGGGCATGGCGCGTCTGATGGAGGCCGCGGGGCAGGGCCGATCGCGTTATGTGCGCATCGCAGACCGGGCCGCGCGCTATTATGCGCCCGCGGTGCACACCCTGGCGGCGGCGTCGTTCATCGGCTGGATGATCGCCGGCGCGGGCTGGCATGCGTCGCTGCTCATCGCGGTCGCGGTGCTGATCGTGACCTGTCCCTGCGCGCTGGGCCTGGCGGTGCCGGTCGCGCAGATGGTCGCTTCGGGCGCGCTGATGCGGCGCGGGCTGCTCGTCAAGGACGGTTCGGCCCTGGAAAGACTGGCCGAGGCCGACCGGGTCTGTCTCGACAAGACCGGAACATTGACGCTCGGCCGCCCCGAAGTCGTCAGTGTCGATGCGCTCGACGCGGAAGAGCGCGGCGCGGCGCTGGCATTGGCGCGCGCGAGCAACCATCCGCTGTCGCGGAGCCTCGCGCGGGCGCTCGCCGATGCGGGCGTGGACGCGGCTCCGGTAAAGGATCTGCGGGAAATTCCCGGCATGGGCATGGAAGGACAGGCCGGCGGCCGGCGCGTTCGGCTCGGGCGTCCCGACTGGGTCGGCGCTGCGGCAACCAGCGATGCGATGCTGGGCTGCGCCTTCGCGATCGATGGCCGGACACCGCATCTGCTGAGCTTCGCCGACCGGCTGCGACCCGACGCCGAACAGGCGGTGGGGCGGTTGGCGGGAATGGGAATGGAGCCCGTTATTCTCTCCGGGGATCGCCGCGAGGCGGTGGCCGCGGTGGCGGCGATGGTCCCTGCGCCGGCGATAGTCGGCATGACCCCCGATCAGAAGCTCAAGGCGATCCAGCGGCTGTCCCGTGCCGGGCATCGCGTGCTGATGGTCGGCGACGGCCTCAACGATGGCCCGGCGCTGGCCGCCGGACATGTCTCGATCGCGCCGTCCTCGGCCAGCGACGTCGGCCAAAATGCCGCCGACATCGTCTTCATGGGCGACAGCCTGTTGCCGGTGCCCATCGCGATCGTGGCGGCGCGGCGCACGATGCGCGTCGTTCGCCAGAATTTCGCGCTCGCGATCGGCTACAACGTGCTGGCGGTGCCGCTGGCGCTGTTCGGAATGGTGACGCCGCTGATCGCGGCGATCGCGATGTCCACCTCATCGATCATCGTGGTGGCGAACGCGCTCCGGCTGGCGAGGTGCGCGCGATGAGCGGAATAGGCCTTCTTATCCCGATCGCATTGCTGCTGGGGCTGAGCGGCCTCGGCGCGTTCATCTGGTCGCTGTCGCATGGCCAGTTCGACGATCTGGAAGGCGCGGGCGAACGAATCCTGATCGACGACGAGGACGGCGGCCCGATCGGCTCCTGAGCCGAACGCGCGGCAGAAAGGCCGCACCTCCGGGGCGCGGCCTTCCATGTCGGGTGATCGCCTGGGGAAGGTTCAGATCTCGCCGGCCGTCGCCATCTTGCGCACGCGGTCGAGCGTCGCGCCGACCGCGCCGATATAGGCGCCGCGCATCGTGTCGCCATGCGCCGCTTCTTGCGGCGTGCCCGGCTCGACGCCGGGGAAGGTGACGCCGAATGTGAAGGTCAGCAAAAGGCCGTCCTCGGACTCGCTGATCACATTGTCGATCCAGCCGGTGCCGTCCATCCGCTCGAACTGCACCTTGACCGGCGCGAACAGGGTGATGAACTCCCTGTGCGTCGAACCGAGGAAGGTGACTTCGCGGGTGATCGTGTCGTCGGTGCGCTCCAGCACGTCGCATTGCGACATGCCGTTGACGAAGGGCAGCGCGTTTGCGGCCTTCATCTCCAGCCCCCGCCACACCTGGTCGCGCGTCAGCACCGGTGACGCGCCCCTCGGATTAACCGCGATCGAATAGGACAAGCTGTACATAATCGTCTCCGCTCCTAGAAAAGTTTATGATTTTAGGACCGAGCCCCGGGGCGCGGTCGCCGCGACCCGGGGCTCGGGCGGCCCATTCAGAAACGCACGCCGAAGCCGACGCCGACGACGAGCGGATCGAGATGGACCTTGACCCGCTGCGTGCCGATCGCGGTGGTCCGCAGCCGGGTCACCGTGTCGATGTCGATATATTTGACGTCGAGGTTGACGAAGGTCCGGTCGCTCAGCGGCACGTCCACGCCGGCCTGCAGGGCATAGCCAAAGCTGGACTTCATGCGTACGCCGGTCGGCCCGACCGCAGCCTCCAGACCCTTGGAGGCCTTTTCCGAATAGAAGATCGTGTAATTCACCCCGGCGCCGACATAGGGGCGCAATTTAGCGTCCGGCGCGAAATGATATTGCAGGGTCAGCGTGGGCGGCAGCACCCAGGTGGAGGCGAGCTTGCCGATCGTCCCGGTGGTGCCGGTCCGTCCGCTCGCCTTGTGCTTGGTGGTGGCGAGGATCAGTTCGGCGCCGACGTTCGGCGTCAGCATATAGGTGAAGTCCACCTCTGGCATGACACTGTTGCTGACCTTGACCTTCTCGCCGGGGAAGGTGGGGTTGATTCCGCCCGAGCTCTCGTTCGGCGCGACCATGATGCCGCGAAAGCGGACCAGGACATCGCCCTGGGCCGCGCAGGCCGGCGCCGCCATGGCTGTCGCCGCCATCAGCGCGATCATCATCTTACCGTACATCGCAAATCCCTTTCATCGTTTCGATGCCCGCTTCTAGGCGGCGGGCGGGGGCGGCGAATTGACGCGGGCCAAGGATTCGCTTGACCTGGGTCAAGGATCGGGGCCTGGTTTCAGCCCACAGATATGGCATGTGGCCCTATCATCCCGATCTGCTCGAGCGGCCGGTGCCGCGCTATACGAGCTACCCGACCGCCGCCGAATTCTCCGACATGGTGGGCGCGGCCGCGCAGGCCGAGGCGCTCGAGGCGATTCCCCAGGACGCGGATGTCTCGCTCTACGTCCATATCCCCTATTGCCGGGAGATATGCTGGTATTGCGGGTGCAACACCGGCGCGGCCAATCGCGGCGGACGCGTCTCGGCCTATCTCGAGGCACTCGACGACGAGATCCATCTCGTCTCGCGCCACCTCGGCGGCCGCGGGCGGATAAGGCGGATCGCCTTCGGCGGCGGCAGCCCCAACGCGATCGCGCCGCTCGCCTTCGTCCGGCTGCTCGACCGGATCGTGACCGAGCTCGACGCCGGGGGCGCGGAGATTTCGATCGAGCTCGATCCGCGCTCGCTCGACGATTGCTGGTTTGGCGTGTTGCGCGACGCGCGCGTCACGCGGGCGAGCCTGGGCATCCAGACCTGCGCGCCGCATATCCAGCAGGCCATCGGGCGCGTCCAGCCGCTCGCGATGATCGAGGATGCCGTCGTCCGGCTGCGCGCCGCGGGGATCGAATCGCTCAATTTCGATCTGATGTACGGCCTGCCGCACCAGCAGCCCGCCGATCTCGACGCCACTCTCGTCGAGGCGGTGCGGCTCGCGCCCGACCGGATCGCGCTGTTCGGCTATGCGCACCTGCCAGCGCTGCTGCCCCGCCAGCGGCGGATCAACGCCGATGCGCTGCCTGGCCATCGCCAGCGGTTCGAGCAGGCGGCGCATGGCCATAGGATGCTGACCGGCGCAGGCTATCGCCCGGTGGGATTCGATCATTTCGCCCTGCCGCGCGACCCGATGGCGGTCGCGGCGCTTCAGGGCCGTCTGCATCGCAACTTCCAAGGCTTCACCGACGATCCATCGGAGATTCTGATCGGCCTGGGCGCGAGCGCGATCAGCCAGTTTCCGGGCCTGATCGTGCAGAATGAGAAGATGGCGGGCCGCTACCGCATGCTCGTCGGCGCGGATCAGCTCGCGGGGCGGCGCGGCGTCGAGCGGCCGGAGGACGACCGCTGGCGGGGCCGGGTGATCGAACAGCTTCTCTGCCAGGGAGAAGCGCGGATGAGCCAGGCAAGAATGTCCCGCGCGCGCCATGCGCTCGCCCCCTTCGCCGACAGAGGCCTGATCCTGTGCGGGCCGACCAGCGTCCGCCTGCTGCCTGCGGGGCTGCCCTATGCGCGCGCCGTGGCGAGTTGCTTCGACCGTTACCGCTCGTGCAGCACAGGGCAGTTCAGCCATGCGGTCTAGACTGCTCCGCGCCGGCGCCGTGCCCGCGCTCGCGGCGCTGGCCCTGTTCGGTCATCCGCCGGTGGCGGCGTCGCCCATGCTGCGCAGCATTATGTGCGGTTCGGGCGTGGTGGTGACTATCCCGCTCAGGCGCGCGCCGCGACCCGGGGAGGACCAGCCTACCTATCCCGGCGGCTGCCACGCCGCCTGTTTGGTCCGCAAAGGCGTGCTCCTCGGCGACGAGTCATGACGGATCGGGCCCGCAGCGGCACTGCTTGCGCGCCCGCAACTCTCGAGAGGTTATCCCATGAATGAACCCCAGTCAGTCGTGGCCTCACCTTATGAAGTGCTCGGCGGTGCCGACGGTATCGCGCGCTTCGTGAACCGTTTCTACGATCTGATGGATTCCGATCCCGCGTTCGCCACGCTGCGCGCGATGCATGAGCCCGACCTCGCGCCGATGCGCGCATCGCTGGCGGGCTTCCTGTCGGGCTGGAGCGGCGGCCCGCGGACCTGGTTCGATCAGAATCCTGGCAAGTGCATGATGTCTGCGCATGGCGCGCTGAAGATCGATCGCGACGGCGCGGAGCAGTGGTGCGCGGCGATGGCCCGCGCGATGGCCGACTGCGAGGTCGACGCGACCCTGGCGGGCCGGCTCAACGAGGCATTCGCCCGCATGGCGGGCGCGATGGCGCGCTAGCCGCGGCTCCGCTGGACATCATCCTCCAGCTGCCGCTCGAGCAGCTTCATCCGATCCACGATGTTGAAGAAGAAGGCGGTCGACCAGCCCAGCAGGATGATGCCGTTCGCGCCTTCGATCGCGCCGAGGACCCGGCTGCCATGCGGCAGGACGACATCGCCATAGCCGATCGTGACATAGGTGGTGGTGGAGAAGTAGAGCGCCTCTTCCCAGCCGTCGAGGATCGCGAGGCCGCGATAGACCGCCGCCCAGCCCCAGATCTCGATCGTGTGCAGCGCGAACAGGCCGAACGCGACGGTCATCACGACCATGACCGAAACCGCCATGTCCCGGGCGGCGGAGCGGGCGCGCCGGTGGCGGCGGAGCAGCGCCAGCAGCGCGGCGAGGCCGCTCAGGTGGAAGAGCACCATCGCCGCGACGATGAGCGAGGCGAGCGCGAGCTGGCTGGACAGGGTCATGGCGCGAATGTCGATGGCCGGGCCGGCACGACCAACTGTGTAGTCTACGTAGAGCGGCGGACCGATCGCTGCGGACATTACGCATTTATCGTCGTGCAGCCCGGCCCCACCTGTGGGATGTTTTCCTTGCCCGGAAAAGGATCAGCGAGGCCGATATGCAGCAGCGCCATGTGATGCGCCTGGCCCGGCCGGGCGTGCCGCTCGAACCCTGTGACGAAGCCCTGCCGGCGCCGGGACCGCATCAGGTGCTGATCGCGGTCGCCGCGTGCGGGGTGTGCCGCACCGACCTGCACCTGTGCGACGGCGACATCCCGGCGCGTTACCCGATCATTCCGGGGCATGAGATCGTCGGCCGGATAATGTCGGTGGGTGGGGAGGTGTCCGGCCTTGCACCGGGCGACCGGGTGGGCGTGCCGTGGCTTGGCGGCACCTGCGGCCAGTGCGGCTTCTGCCGGAGCGGCCGCGAAAATCTGTGCGACGCGCCGTCATTCACCGGATGCACGGTGGATGGGGGCTATGCGAGCCACTGCCTCGCCGACGCGCGCTACTGTTTCGCGATCCCGCCGGAGATCGACGATGTCGCCGCCGCGCCGCTGCTGTGCGCCGGGCTCATCGGCTGGCGCGCCTTGCGGCTGGCGGGGCAGGGGCGGCGCATCGGACTCTACGGTTTCGGCGCCGCGGCGCATCTGCTGGCGCAGGTCGCGCTGGCCCAGGGGCGTGAGGTCCATGCCTTCACCCGGCCGGGCGACGCCAGGGGGCAGGCGTTCGCACGCGCGCTCGGCTGCCATTGGGCGGGCGGCTCGGATGAAGCGCCTCCCGCGCCGCTCGACGCGGCGCTCATCTTCGCGCCGGTCGGCGCGCTCGTCCCGCTGGCGCTGAAGGCGGTCGCCAAGGGCGGGCGCGTGGTCTGCGCCGGGATCCACATGACCGACATTCCGGCATTTCCCTATGCCGATCTCTGGGGCGAGCGCTCGATCCTCTCGGTCGCCAATCTGACGCGCGACGACGGCCTGACCTTTTTCGCGGCGATCGCCGCGATGCGCGTGAAAGCGGTCACCCATGTCTTTCCGCTCGACGAAGCCAATGCGGCGATCGCGGCGGTGCGCGATGGCGCGATCGATGGCGCGGCGGTGCTGGTGCCCTAGGTCGATCGGCCTTGGTAAAGCTACGCATTGCCGCTGCCCGTCGCGGGAGTCAGTCTCGGCCCGATGACACGGAACGGCATCCAGGAGGCGGCTGATGGTCAAAGACATGATGCTGGCGGCATTCAGCAATCCGGCGTCGACGCCCGATTGGGCGATGTCGGCGGCGGGGTCGTTCGCGGCGCATCTCGATGCCGAGGTGAGCGGGGTGCTGACGACCATCGTCGTCCCCGACCGTTCCAATGCGCTTTCCCGGCGGCTCGTCGGAGCCGATGCGGCGATCGCCGCCGAAAATGCGCGGAGCGAGGCGGAGGCGAACGTGCTCGCCGCCCGGTTCCGAAAGATGATCGGATCGGACGATCCTCACCGTCTCGTTCGTTTGCATAGCTTTAATATCGCCGATCCCGGGCCGGTCGCCCGCCATGCGCGGCTGTTCGATGGCGCGCTGCTGCCGATCTACGGGCATCCCGACGAGCAATGGATGATCCAGGCGCTGATATTCGATAGCGGACGCCCCGTGCTGCTGATGCCGCGCCGCCAGGCCAATCGCTGGGACAATGTCCTGATCGCCTGGGATGGATCGCGCGCCGCCGCCCGGGCGCTGGCGGATGCGATTCCGCTGTGCCGGCGCGCGCGTTCGGTGGAAGTCGTCACGATCACCGGAGAGAAGCCGCTACCTGAGGATATCGCGCTGCGCGCCGTGGTGCACCATCTGCGCCGGCACGGGATCGAAGCGAGCAAGATCCTTGCGCCGCTGCAAGGCGACGATGTGGGCGCGGACCTCCTCGCCCATGCCGACCAGCGCGCCGCCGACATTCTCGTCATGGGCGGCTTCGGTCATTCTCGGATGCGCGAGTTCGTGCTCGGCGGGGCAACGCGGAGCGTCATCGCCGCGCCGCCGCTGCCGGTGCTGCTGTCGCACTGATATCCGGCTTCTGCGATCGGGCGGCGCCGCCCGGGTGCTATTGCGCGCCCGATTCGTCGATCGAGACGATCCGTCCGTCGAGCATCGCGATGCGAACGTCGGACGCCTCGGCGATGCGGGGGTCGTGGGTGACGCAGACGACCGCGCGCTCCTGTTCGTGCGCAAGCGATTGCAGCATCGCGACCACCCGGGCGGAGTTCTGGCTGTCGAGATTGCCGGTCGGCTCGTCGCCGAGGATGATGACCGGGTCGTTGGCGAGCGCGCGGGCGATGGCGACACGCTGACGCTCTCCGCCCGACAGTTTGTCGGGCGTCTTGCTCTCTTTCCCTGCGAGACCGGTCAGTTGCAGCAGCGATCGTGCACGGCGGTCCGCCTCGCGGGCGTCGAGCATGCCCAGCCGGTGGATCGGCAGCAGGACATTTTCGAGCGCGGTGAATTCGGGCAGCAGGAAATGGAACTGGAACACGAAGCCGAACCGTTCCAGGCGCATGCGCGCCCGCGCGTCGCCGTCCAGGCCCTCCACGTCGACGCCGTCGATCCGAAGCGCGCCGCTGCTCGGCCTGTCGATCAGCCCGAGCAGATAGAGCAGCGACGATTTGCCGCATCCCGAGGGGCCGACGATCGTCGTGAACTTGCCGCGCTCGATCCGCAGCGAGGCATCGGAGACCAGCGTCACCGGCGGAGAGCCGGGAAGGGATCGGCCGAGACGATCCGCCTCGAGCGCTATCATATTGCGCCCCGCAATATGTCGACCGGATCGACCCGTGCGCTCTTGCGCGCCGGAAGCCAGGCCGCGACCGCGCCCGCGAGCAGCGACGCGGCCGCAGCGATCATATATTGCCGGATGCCCCGGTCGAGCGGCAGGGTTTCCGCTTCGTCGGCGATCGGGAAGCGCAGCGATCCCAGCACTTCCATCAACCCATAGCCGAGCAGCCAGCCCAGCAACACGCCGGTGATCGCCAGCAGGAGGCCTTCGGTGACGAACAGCAGCTGGAGATCCGCCGCGGAGAGGCCGATGGCGCGCAGGATGGCGATGTCGCGCCGCTTGTCGATGACGCTGTTCGATACCGCGGTATAGATGCCGAAGCTGGCGACGAGGAGGATGGCGCCGACCACGCTGTACATGATGACGTTGCGGGTAACGAGCAGCGACAGCAGGTCGGCCGAGCGCGCCTGCCAGCTCTCCGCCTTGTAGCCGAAGCGTTGTTCCAGGTCCCGCGCGAGGCGGTCGGCCTGGTTGGGATCGGCCAGGCGCACGCCGATGCGATTGACGATGAAGGGCCGGCCCAGCAGCGACTGCGCCTCCCGCAACAGCATATAGCCGGCCTGGTCGGTCAGCCCCGCCTGGCCGCGTTTGAAGAGGCCGACGATCCGGAGCGTACGCGTGCGGCCGGTCGGCGATGTCGCGGCGATGACGTCGCCGGGATTGAGCCCCAGCCGCGTCGCAAGCTCCTCGCCGATGATCAGGCCGCCCTGCACCGTTTCCAGATCGGACAGGCGGCCCACCCGGAGCCGGTCGCTGATCGTGCTGACGCGCGTCTCCAGGCCGGGCTCGACCCCGACGATGGCAAGGGCCTCCTGGCGCCCGCCCAGCCTAAGCGTGACGCCGCCGGTCAGGCTGGGTGAGGCGATCGTGCCGGGGGTGAGGCTGGCGACGTCGAGGATGAGCCGCCATCCGCGCAGCCCGCGGGCTTCGTTGCGCGTCTTGTATCCGCGCAGCACAACCGCACCGCCACGGTAGACCACGGTTCCGGGCTGGGCAGGAGGTGATCGCAGCTCGTCTGAAATGACGATATGCGGCGCGGCGTCTATCAGCCGGTCGATGAAGTCGCGCTGGCTGCCCATCATCATCGCGGAGACCGCAAGAAAGAAGCCGACGCCGACAGCGACGCCGACGATCGCGACGATCGTCTGCCGGCGGCGGCCGAGAAGATGGCGCGTGGCGATGCCGAAGAGCAGCGCGGCGCGGCCGCTCATGGCGCCGCCCGCAGACGCCGTCCCTCGGCAAGGCCGGCGGGGGGACGGTCCACCACCCGGTCGGTGGCGGCGAGCCCGCCGAGGATTTCGACCTTGTCCGATCCGACGATGCCGAGACGCAGCCGGCGTGGCCTCGCGCGTCCGGCCTCGGATATCCAGGCGATCGATCCGGCGAGCGCGCTTGCGGGCAGCAGCAGGGCGTTGTCGCTTTGACGGGTGACGATGTTGACCTCCACCGTCATGCCGATCGGCAGCGCGCCGCCGTCGGGCGACAGCCGCACGCGGAAGGCGCGCTGGGTGGGATCGCCGCCGGGCGTGATCGTCGTAACGCGTGCGCGCCGCTGCCGCCCGCCCCAGCTGTCGTTCGACAGCCAGGCGCTCTGCCCGGGCGCGACCCGGCCTATGTCGCGCTCGTCGACGGTGGCGGTGATGCGGACGCGCGAGGGATCGCCGATCGTCATCAGGACCTGGCCGGGTGTGGCGAGATCGCCAGGCTCGACGTCGCGCCGGGTCACGATGCCGTCGATCGAGGCGCGGATCACGGCATGGTCGAGGCGGGCACGGGCGCTATCGGTGGCGGCGCGCGCCGCGCGGCCATTGGCGACGGCGAGGTCGAGAGCAGCGCGGGTCACCCAGCCCTGGCGGTAGAGCGTCGTCGCGCGGGCTTCGGCCAGGGTCGCCCCCGTGCTCTCCGCCTTGATCTCGGCGAGACTGCCGCGCAGTTCGCGGTCGTCGAGGATCAGGAGCGGATCTCCCCGGTGCACCCGGTCGCCCTCATCGGCCAGCACGCGGGCCACCGGCGCGGTCAGCCGCGATGAGATCGAGACCGGTGCGACGGGCTCGATGAAGCCGGTCGCATAGACGAGTTCGGCCGCCGGTCCGCGCCCCGGCGTGACAAGGCGCACGGCGAGCGGCCGATCGCGCCACCACCACAGGGTCGTGCACGCCAGCACGACCCCGAGGCCGATTGTAAGCCCGAGCAGGACGGACCGTCTTTGCATGTCCGCCCTCCGCGGCGTCTCGTCAGTGGCCGAGCACCAGGGGCAACTTGCTGTTCGACAGCATGCGTTTGGTCACGCCGCCGAAGCTCTCCATCAGGCGGCCATGGCTGTAGGCCCCCATGATGACATAGTCCGCGCGCCAGCGTGCGGCCTCTTCGGCGATCAGCCGGTCGACGCTATGGAAGCCGTCATCAGTAGAGCGGATCGTGGCATGAATGGCGTGGCGCGAAAGATATTCGGCGGCCTCGGCCGGCTCGGCGTCCCCGCCGCCATCGCCCGCCGTGAATATCTCCACCTCGCTGGCCAGCGCGAGCAGCGGTACGCAAGCGCGCATCGCCGCCACCGACGAGGCCCGACCGTCCCACGCGATCAGCGCGCGATCGAGTTTCAGCCGGTCGAGGGTGTCGGGCACCGCCAGCACCGGTTTGCGCGTGCGCATGACGACCTGGCTCGCGATGTCGTGCATGTCCGGATAGGGGAAAGTGTCCAGTTGGCGGTTGAGCACGATGATGTCCGCCATGGTCGCGGCCGCGACGATGCTTTCCGCGATGGCCCCGGTCGTGTCGGACCAGGTCCATCGGACGTCCTCATGTGCCAGCCGGGCGGTCAGAGCTTCCTTGTTCGCGCTCTCGCGGTCGCGCTCATCGGCGAGCAGCATCGCATCGGCCGCGCCGCTGTAATAGTCGCCGACGATGGCCGGCATCGCGACCACATCGATGCAGTGCATATGGCCGTCGAGCGCGCGGGTGAGATCAAGCGCTGCCTGGAGCCGGGCTTCCTGGCCGGCATCGTCGTGAACGAGCAACAAGATATTCTTCATCGCTACCTCCATCATGGTCGCACGCAGGCTAGGGGGCGCCTGGTTCGCCAGAAATGCGTGATGATACGGATGCCGGTGCCATCGTGACGCCGGGCGCCGAGGGCTCGCCGGGATCCTGACCGGAATCGTCGCGGAGCGCGGCGCGGAAAGCATCGAGCCGGGAGCGATAGCCTTCCGCATCGCCATATTCGAGGAAGGCGCGATACCGATCGTGGGGCGCGCTGATCCGCACCGCATGCTTGATCGGGCACCAATATTGCTCGGTGCGGCTCGATACCTCGCGGACATAGGCGATGACGCCGTTGCCATAACTGCAATAGAGGCAGTTGAGCGCCTCGATGCCGTTAAGATAGGCGAGCCCGCCGCGATCGAGAGCGATGAAGTCCGACCGCCGGACGCGGACGATACCATAGGCCCGGAAACAGACGGCCTGATAGAGGCTCGTCCACAGGTCGATCAGGATGAGCGGGACGATCATCGAATAGATCAGCGGCGCGGTCAGTATCGCGCCGGCCGAGGAGCGGCGGAGATAGGAAGCCAGACCCGTGCGGAGCTTGCGCTGCTCCGCGACCAGTCCTTGCTCGAAAGCGGTGAAGCGCCCCTTGAGCGACCAGCCCAGGGCCTTGCGCCGCTGCTCGATCTCGCGATCGAGCTCGCCCTGCAGCCGGACGATTTCCGCCGCCAGCGCTTCGAGGCGTTGGGTCATGGCGTGATGAGAACCTTGAGCGCGTTGGTTTCGGCGGCGCGGCTGAAGATATCATATGCCTCGAAGATCGCGGCGAGCGAGAAGCGGTGGGTGATCAGCCGCTGGGGATCGACCTTGCCGGCCATGACCGTCTTCAGCAGCATCGGCGTGGTAGCGGTATCCACCAGCCGCGTCGTGATGGCGATGTTTTGCGACCAGAGCCGTTCGAGGTGCAGGTCCGCCTTGTGGCCGTGCACGCCGACATTGGCGATGATGCCGCCCGCCGCGACGAGGTCCTGGCAAAGCTCGAAGGTCGCCGGGATGCCGACCGCCTCGATCGCGGTATCGACGCCGCGTCCATCGGTGAGCGCGCGCACCGCGGCGGCGGCATCCTCCCGGCCGCTGTTGACGATGTCGGTCGCGCCGAACCGTGCCGCGACGTCGAGGCGATTATCGTCGATGTCGATCATGACGATCCGCGCCGGGGAATAAAATTGGGCGGTGAGCAGCGCGGCCAGGCCGATCGGGCCCGACCCGACGATCGCCACGCTGGCGCCGGGCTCCACCTTGCCGTTGAGCACGCCGCATTCGAACCCGGTGGGCAGAATGTCGCTCAGCATGACGAGCGCTTCCTCGTCGGCGCCGGCGGGTATGCGGTACAGGCTGGTGTCGGCATGCGGGATCCGGACATATTCGGCCTGGGTCCCGTCGATCACATTGCCCAGAATCCATCCGCCGGTCTCGCAATGGGAATACATGCCGCGCCGGCACGCTTCGCAGCGGCCGCAGGAGGAGATACACGAGATCAGCACATGATCTCCGGGACGGAAGGAAGATACGCCGGCCCCGACGCTCTCGACGATGCCGACGCCCTCATGGCCGAGGATGCGTCCGGGCGTGCAGGTCGGCACGTCTCCCTTGAGGATATGGAGGTCGGTCCCGCAGATCGTGGTATGCGTGATCCTGACGATGGCGTCGCCGGGCGCCGTGATGTCTGGCCTGGCGTGGTCGTCGAGGCTCTTCAGCCCAGGGCCGTGATAAACGAGCGCCTTCATCGCGCTGCTCCATCGATGTCAGATGGCCCTGAGGCCGAATGGCGGCGTGATGGCCCGCGGCCCCGGCGGCGAACATTCGTAGATTCCCCGACACGCGACGGCTCGGAGGCTCGAAAAAGGCGGACGCGATGTCCGAGCCGGCCGATATTTCCATCTGCCTGGAAATCGCTCCGGGTGGCGGGCGTGCGACCAGCAAGGGCAAGCGGAACAGGGCTCCTCGTTCCCCATCCGTATTCTTCCCCATAGGGAGCCGGTCCGGCCCGCCCTATCGCTTCCCGCATCATTAGCGGGAGGACCACAGGACATGCGCGACCATGACGATATCGCGACACTACTCCGGTCGCGGCTCATCGAGCTCCAGGCGCGGAGCGAAGCGATCGAGCGGGATCTCCAGCATCCGCTCGAGCAGGACAGCGCCGAGCAGGCGATCGATCTGGAGGACGACGAGGCCCTGAGCGCGGTCGACGCTATGCTGGGCGAGGAGATCGCCGCGATCCAGCGGGCGCTGCTGCGGCTCGAAACGGATGACTATGGCCTATGTGCCGGCTGCGGCGCGGAGATCGGCGCGGCGCGCCTCGAAGCCCAGCCGGCGGCGGCGCTGTGCATCGAATGCGCGCAGAGCAACGCATCGTCCTGACAGAGCATTGTCCCCTCACGCCGGCCGTCCGCAGGAGAATGAACATCATGAAGGGTTTCGTGGAAAATATCGAGCGCCTCACCTTGGAAAACGACGACTTCCGCCGCGTGCTTTACACCGGCCACAATTTGCAACTCGTGTTGATGACGATCCCGGCGGGCGAGGAGATCGGCGAGGAAGTCCATTCCGATCGCGACCAGTTCTTTCGGATCGAGGACGGTGAGGGCGAGGTCTGGATCGATGGCCTGTGCAACAATGTGAAGGCGGACGACGGCATCGTCGTTCCGCAGGGCGCGCAGCACAATGTCAGGGCCACGGGCGCCGGGCCGTTGCGGCTCTATACGATCTATGGCCCGCCCGAGCATGTCGATGCGACGGTACACCCTTCGAAGCGGGATGCCGAAGCACAGCATGAGCATTTCGACGGCCGCACCACCGAATGAGCGAACGAATCCGCCATCGGGAGGATCGTTCGGGAGAGCGAAGGGGCAGGGGTAAGGGACTCTACCAATATAGCGGCGCGCCGTGACGCCATATCCGGACGGCAGACCTTTTTCGGATGGAAAATGCCATGCTGGTTGCCCCGCCCTCACCCACCGTCACCCTCAAGACCCGTACCGGCTTCGAACTCGCCGTGCGCGCGGCCGAACCGACCGATGAGGCGCTGCTCGAGCATTTCTTCGCCGCGGTATCGCCCGAGGATCTGCGCTTTCGCTTCCTGTCCGCCCTCGACCATGTCGGCCATGACAAGCTGGCGCAGCTCGTCCGCGTCGACCATTGGCAGACCGAGAGCTTCCTGGCGTTCGACAATGACGATCGCCTGGTCGCCACCGCCATGCTGGCCTGTGCTCCAGCGATGGACGTTGGGGAGGTGGCCATTTCGATGCGCGCCGACGTCAAGGGACGCGGTATCGGCTGGACCCTGCTGGAGCATGTCGCTCATGAGGCGCAGCGGCGCGGCGTGAAGCGGCTTCAATGCATTGAGAGCCGCGAAAATCATTACGCAGTCGAGCTGGAGCGCGAGATGGGGTTCAAGGCCATCGATTCGGGGGACCCCTCGATCATCATCCTGGAGGCGCGGTTCTGAAGGTTGCCACCACGCCGGCGCCGGTGCCGCGGTGCTAGCGCTTGCCGGTCGCGGGTATCGCCCAGCCGATATTGGCCAGCGCCGCGCCTTCGACGATCAGATCGAGCGCGATGGCGAAAGCCAGCGGCCATAAGGATATGCCCGGCAGGCCCGCCGCTATGATCGCGGCGACGCCGAGCGTCGTGATCCCGGAAAGCGCCTCCCAGCCCCGTAGTGCCGCGCCGAGCCGCGCGGCGGTGGCCAGGCGGCTGATCCCGGCCATGGCTAGCGATCCGACGAGCAGCAGGGTAATCCATTGCTTGTCGATGAGCGGCTGGAAGAGCAGCGCGAGCGCAGCGCAGACATAGACGATCGAGGCGGCGACGGTGAACAAGGGCCAACCCCGCCGCCGCGCGGCACAGGCATGGCTGACCTGAAGTATGCCCGCAGCCAGCATGGCCATGCTGATCTCGAAGGTGGTGAGCCGGTCGATCAGGAACAGGGTGACGCAGCTCGCCACCCCCAACAGACACAGCGCGCCGCCGACCGAGATCGACCGCTCGCGCAGCGTTGACTGTTCGCCATAGGCATCATGTGGTTCAAGCATCCTGGCCTCCCTCTACTGGCCCCCACCTTCCTCCACCCGCCGGCATGGCCGCCATTGGTGAAAATACGGACGCCCTCGCCTTGGGATAATCCCCTATTCGAGTCACGCTGGCGATCGGGCACGAGGGCCTTTCGAAGGAGAGGTTCATGTCGCTCGATATCCAGTTCCATGGCGCAGCCCAGACCGTGACCGGGTCTTGCACCGAGGTCATCGCCGGGAAGAGCTGCCTGCTCATCGATTGCGGGCTGTTCCAGGGGCCGCGCAGCCTGGAGCATCTCAACCATCAGCCCTTCGGCTTCGACGTGCGGTCGATCGATGCGGTGATCCTCAGCCACGCCCATATCGATCATAGCGGGCTGCTCCCGCGGCTTGCCGCCGAAGGCTATGCCGGTCCGATCTGGATGACGACGCCGACCCGCGACCTGATCGGCTATATGCTGGCCGACGCGGCGCGCATCCAGGTGAGCGACGCACGCCACCACAATCTCCGCAGGGACCGCGCCGATGGCCGTCGCCACGACCCGCTCTACACCCCGCTCGACGCCGAGCGGGTGATGGACCTCGTGCGGACGACCGGCCTGGAGCAATGGTTCGAACCGTGCGACGGCGTCCGGGCCCGCTTCTGGGACGCAGGACATATCCTCGGCGCGGCGTCGATCGAGGTGGAGGCCGGGGGCGTGTCCCTGCTGTTCTCCGGGGATCTCGGCGGCAAGATCGCTTCGCTGGAGGCCGCGCCGCGCGGGCCCGCGGGCGTCGACCATGTCATCTGCGAATCTACCTATGGCGACCGCGTCCGGCCGCCGGCCGATCTCTTGCAGCGCCGGCAGGAGCTGAAGGCGGTGATCGAAGCTGCGCGGGCCGCGGGCGGCAACCTGATCATCCCGGTGTTCGCGGTGGAGCGTACCCAGGAGCTGCTGCTTGACATGGCGACCCTGTTCGATACCGGCGAACTCGCGCCCCAGGCGGTGTTCATCGATTCCCCGCTCGCCACGCGCGTCACCTCGGTCTTCGCCAGCAATGGCATCGACGGCACCGACGATGGCGCGGTCTTTTCGCACAGCGCGTTCCACTTCACCGAGACCAGCGCCGAATCGATGCGGCTGAATGCGATGTCGGGCGCGATCATCCTCGCCGGATCGGGCATGTGCGAGGGCGGGCGCGTCCGCCATCATCTGATCCACAATCTCGCGCGCCCGGATTCGACAATCTTGTTCGTCGGCTATCAGGCGCGCGGGACGCTCGGCCGGCTGATCTCGGAAGGCGCCAACCGGGTCCGCATTTCGGGCCATGACGTCGCCGTCCGCGCGCAGATCCGCTCGATCGACACCTATTCGGCGCATGCCGATCGTAACGATCTGCTCAGCTGGATCGAGGCGCGGCGGCCGATCGCCGGGAGCCTGTTCCTCAACCATGGCGAGGCCGAGGCGATCGCGTCGCTGGCGCTCGCCTGTGCGGGCAAGGCCGACATACGCTGCCCGTCGATCGGCGAGCGCTACCACCTTGCGGCGGGCAAGCCGGCACAGCGGACGAAAACGGGCGATCCGGTCCTGCAGGGCGCGGTCGAGCACGACTGGCAGAACGACTATGCCGATTTCTCGCTGCGGCTGAAGCACGAGCTCGAAGCGATCACCAAGCCGGCCGATCGCCGCCGCGCCATAGCGGAGATGTGGCGGGTGCTGACCGCCTATCAGGACAAGCGGGAGCGGCCCCGACGCCACGGCTGACGCGTCAGTCTGGGCCGAAACAACGCTCCATCGCCGCGTCATCCGACGATGGCCGGGCGCAGGGATTGATGCTGTCGAGATAGGACATGATCGCTGCGGTCTCGTCAGGCTCCAGGATGAAGCGCGGCATGTCGCGATGCCCGATCTCGACGCCTTGCAGCAGAGCTCCCGGCAAGGCGTATATCGGATAGCGCCGGAACAGATCCCGCAGCGGTGGAGCGTCGGGATGCGGGCTGGCCCCGTCGAGGCCGATCGCATGACAGCCGCCGCAACGCCGGTCGGTCAGGTCGCGGGCGGAGAGCGGCGCGGGGGGCCGGGCGATCGTGGCGCAGGCCACCAGCAACATCGCCGCCGACAGCGTGCATCCGAGCGGGACCAGCGCCTTCATTCGCGCCATATGGTTTGCGCAACTGCCGGTGCGGGCCATCTTTTCAGCTACCGTCACCGATCGTCTGCAGCGGCGCCATGCCGCGGCGTTCGGCATAGAGCCTGGCGCAGACGGCGCGGGCTTCCTCGCGGACGTCGTTCAGATGGCGATCGGCGAACAGCTTGCCGAGGCCTTCGACGATGCCGCCGATGTGCATCGTGCGGGCGGACTTCATCGCAAAGGCGCGGAAGAGATAGCGGGTCGAAATCTCGCGCAGCGCCTGAACCTGGCCCTGTTCGTTGAGCCAGGCTTCGGGTGCGCCGGACGTCGTGATACACAGCAGATGCGCCGCGCTGAGCAGACCCTGGCCGTGCCGCTTCCGGATCTGGCTGACGGTGACGCCGCTGCCGACGACGCGGTCGATATAGCCCTTCAATATGGCGGGCGGCATGCCGAACCAGATCGGATAGATGAAAGTGAAGATATCGCTGCCCTCCAGCGCCTCGAGTTCCGCCCTGACGTCGGCGGAGACGTGGAAGCCGGGCGCCCCGGGCTGTTCCTCTTCGCGAAGCACCGGATCGAAGCCCATCCTGTAGAGGTCGCGCAGCACGAACTCCTGGCCCTGATCGCGCACGGTGTCGCAATAGGTCTGTGCAATCGCCGCATTGAAGCTGTGGGCGTCTGGATGGGCGAGGATGACGGCGTGGCGAACGGGCCGGTCGATCGAAGACATCGCAACCTCCTTCACGGACCGAGCGCGCAGATCGGTTTGCCGCAATATTGACGGCCTCTCTAAATCCGGGCGGGCAGGCGGCCCATTGGGAAGTCTACCTATCGGTCACGATGCTCCCGATGCCGTTGCGGCTTGGGGAAGTTACGCATGGCGCCTGAGCGGCGGCGCGACGACATGCATGGCTGTTCCATTGCAGAGGGGCGTTCGTGCACAAGTTCAGGATCAGAAGGGTCGCGGTCGACACCCACCCGGAAAACACGGTGTTCCTGTCGCGCGGCAACAACGGCTATGGTCCGGAGCAATTCCAGGCGTTGCGGAAGATCGAGATAGGCGAGGGGCCGCGGCAGATCCTAGCGACGCTCGCGATAGTCGACGACGCGGGCCTGCTGGGCGCTGACGAGATCGGCCTCGGCGAACAGGCGTTCAGGCGGCTCGGCCTGCCCGAGGGCGCGATGGTGGACATCGCCCAGGCGACGCCGCCCGACAGCCTGGAGGCGGTTCGCCGGAAGATCGGTAGCGAGACCCTCGTCGATCATGAAATCCGCGCGATCATCGGCGACGTCGCCGCCTTTCGATATTCGCCGATGGAGATAGCGGCCTTTCTGGTCGCCTGCGCGGGTTTCATGACGACCGAGGAGACCCTGTCGCTGACCCGGGCCATGGCCGAGGTGGGAAACCGGCTGCGCTGGGACATACCGATGATCGTCGACAAGCATTGCATCGGCGGTATCCCCGGCAACCGGACGTCGATGATCGTCGTGCCGATCGTCGCGGCGCATGGCCTGACCATGCCCAAGACATCCTCGCGCGCGATCACCTCGCCGTCGGGGACGGCCGACACGATGGAGGTGCTCGCCAATGTCGATCTGTCGCCGGACCGGTTGCAGGCGATCGCGGCGGCGGAGAAGGCGGTCCTCGCCTGGGGCGGGCGGGTCAATCTTTCCCCGGCCGACGACATATTGATCTCGGTCGAGCGTCCGCTCCGCATCGACACGTTCGATCAGATGGTCGCGTCGATCCTCTCGAAGAAGCTGGCGGTGGGCTCGACCCATCTGGTGATCGACATACCGGTCGGCCCCACCGCCAAGGTGCGTTCGCAGAGCGAGGCCATCCGGCTGCGCAAGCTGTTCGAATATGTCGGCGGCCGGCTGGGTCTCGTCATGAAGGTGATCCTGACCGACGGCGCGCAGCCGATCGGCCGGGGCATCGGGCCGGTGCTCGAGGCGCGCGACGTGATGAGCGTGTTGCGCAACGAGGAGAATGCGTGCGGCGACCTGCGCGACCGGGCCTTGATGCTCGCCGGGCATGTGCTCGACTTCGATCCCGGTCTCGCGGGTGGTCAGGGCTTCGCACGGGCGCGGGCGCTGCTGGAATCGGGAGAGGCGCTCGCCGCGATGGAGCGGCTGATCGCCGCGCAGGGCCGCCAGCCGGTGCAGCCCCAGCTCGGCCATTTCGCGTGGGAAGCGCCTGCCTGGAAGGACGGCGTGGTCACCGCGATCGACTGTCATCTCATCGCCCGCATCGCGCGGCTGGCGGGCGCGCCGATGGACAAGGGCGCGGGGATCGACCTGTTCAGGAAGGTCGGCGAGCCGGCGCGCGCGGGGGATGCGCTGTACCGCATCCACGCGCATTCGGAGGCGGGCCTCGCCTTCGCGCGAACGCTTTCGGAGCGTAGTTCGGGCTATACGCTCCAGTAACGGGTGTCAGTCCTTGCCTTCGCCCATGCCGGCGGCGAACGCGATCCGCAGCGCTTCGGACAGGCTGCGCGCGTGCAGCTTGGTCATGATGTTGGCGCGATGCACCTCCACGGTCCGCGACGAAATGCCCAGATCATAGGCGATGGTCTTGTTGGGATAACCCTGGGCAAGCCCCTCGAGCACCTCGCGCTCGCGCGCGGTGAGCGCGCCGAGGGCAATATCGGCTTCGGCCGCGCGCGCCGCCGCGTCATGCTTCGCCTCGAGCCGTTCGAAGGCCCGTTCGATCGCTTCCAGCAGCGCGGCGGCCTCGAACGGCTTTTCCAGGAAGTCGACCGCGCCGGCCTTCATCGCCTTGACCGCGATGCCGACGTCGCCATGGCCGGTCAGCACGATCACCGGCATCCCGACGCCGCGCTCGTTGAGTTCCTGCTGAACCTCCAGCCCGTCCTTCTCCGGCATGCGGACGTCGAGCAGGATGCACCCGGTTTCGGCATGGCGAACCTCCTTCAGGAAGGCGACGCCCGATTCCCAGGTACGGACCGCGAAGCCCGATGTCTTGAGCATGAAGCCCGCGGACCGGCGGATGCTCTCCTCATCGTCGATGATGTGGATCAGGCGCTTGTCACTCATTCGACAGTCTCCATGTCCGCGCGGACCAATGTGAAGTGAAAGGCGGTGCCGCCGCCTTCCACCGGCTCCGCCCAGATCCGCCCGCCATTGGCTTCCACGATGGTCCGGCAGATCGAAAGGCCAAGGCCCATTCCTCCGGCCTTGGTGCTGTTAAAGGCCCGAAACAGGTTTTCCGCAATCTCCGGCGCGATTCCGGGGCCGGTATCGGCCACCGTCATCCGCACGAAGCCGTCGTCCTCGGCCGCACTCGCGATCGTCAGGCGGCGGACGGGCGACTCGCCCATTGCCTCGATCGCGTTGCGGATCAGGTTGATCAGGACCTGCTGGGTCTGGACCTTGTCGACCAGCACCAGCATGGCCGCCGGGTCCAGGTCGACGCGGGTTTCGATTCCCTTCTCGCGCGCGCCGATCAGCGCCAGCTTGGACGCCTCGTCGATCAGGTCGGACAGGCGCTCGACGCTCTTCTCGACCTCGCCCCTGGCGACGAATTCGCGCAGGCGGCGGACGATGCCACCGGCGCGAAGCGCTTCGCTGGCGGCGCCGTCGAGGGCTTCCTCGATCATCGGCCGGTCTTCGGGATCGTCTTCGCGCATCAGGTTCTGGACGCCGCGGACATAGTTCACGACGGCGGTGATCGGCTGGTTCAACTCATGCGCCAGGGTGGACGCCATCGTCCCCATCGCGCTGACCCGCGCCGCGTGGACCAGGCCCGACCGCAACTCCTCGATGCGGTCGTCGGTCGCCTGCTTCTCGGTCAGGTCGCGGATGAAGCCGGTGAACACCCTCTCTCCCCCGGTGATCGCCTCGCCGACCGCCAGTTCCATCGGAAAGGTGGTGCCGTCGCCGCGCTGGCCGATGACGGTGCGGCCGATGCCGATGATCCGCTTCTCGCCGGTCGAAAGATAGCGTTCGATGAAAGCGTCATGTTTCTGAGCATAGGGCGCGGGCATCAGCCGGCTGACGTTGCTGCCGACGACATCGGCCTCGGCCAGCCCGAACAGCCGCTCGGCGGCCGCGCTGAAGGACAGGATCTCGCCCGTGTCGTTGATCACGATCATCGCGTCGGGCACGGTCGCCAGGATCGACCGGAACTGCCGCGCGCTCGCCTCCAGCCGCCGTTCGGTGGCGCGTTGCTCGGTGATGTCGCGCACCACCGTTCCGAAACCGCGCAGAGCGCCCGCATCGTCATACAGCGCCGTCATGGTCACATGCGCCAGGAATTCGGAGCCGCTCTTGCGAACGCGCCAGTCCTCCTCCTCAAACCGGCCCTCGTCCCGCGCGCGTCGAAGGTCGAGCGCGGGCTTCCCCTCGGCGATCGCCTGTTCGGCATAGAAGACGGAGCAGGGCTGCCCGATGACATCGCCTTCCTTCCACCCCACCAGCCGTTCGGCGGCCTTGTTCCAGATGGTCACCCGGCCTTGGGGATCGAGCATGTAGATGGCATAGCCGGCCGCGCCGTCGATCAGCAGGTTGAGCTCGTCGGCAAGCTGGTCGGCGTCGGCTGCGCGTTGACGCGCCGCCTGTTCGCTTTCGCGCGACCGGCTGCGCAGGCCCATGACATAATAGGCGATCAGGATGATCAGCCCGGCTATGACCAGGAAGGCCAGCCCGGCGAGCCCGTCCGGTCCGCCGGTCCAGCCTTGCCAGCCGAGGCAGGCGATCGCCAGCACCGTCGCCGCGATGGCAGGCCCCGGCCCGGCGGCGACACCGGTGACGAGGATGGCAAGGATGAACGGCAGATAAGGACCGCTGGCCTGGAGCGGGCCGTCCACAACGGTCCGCAGCGCGAAAGCCAGCGATACCGACCCGATCGCCAGGCCATAGGCGGCCAGCCGGAGGAGCGCCGATCTTGAAAACATCATTCGTCAGGCAACGCCAGGGCGTTTTCCATCCGCTGGGTCTCCAGAAGGCGGAGCGCGGCCAGACACGGCCGACTCGTCCTTTTCCTTTAACCCACGTCTATAATGTCGCCGAAGGCGCGCTGGCCATAGCCGCCTGACCCCGCCGCAGCGTTTCGACCAGCCTGGAATCGGCGAAGGGCTTCGAAAGCACCGCCGAGAATCCGGCGTCGGCCGCGGCCTTCCGCACATCCCGGGTATCGAACGCGGTGATCAGGATTGCCGTCCCGTTCCAGCCATTTGCGCGCAGCGCGCGCAGCGCTTCGACGCCGTCGCCATCGGGCAGGCAATAGTCGATCACCGCATGCGTGGGCTGCCAGAACGCCATCTCCGCCAGCGCAGGCCCGGCGGAAGAGAAGGCATGGACCTCGAACCGTTCGCCATGGAGAAGCAACTGCAAGGAACGCCGCACCCCCGCATCGTCCTCGATCAGCAGAAGACGAGCCTTATTTTTCGCCGTCATATTCGCCTTTGCCTCATCCCGATGCTGGAACTCGCTTCTTCCTACGCACGCAGGGGGGTGGTGCGGGATTGGTAGAGTTACTGATGCAGGTCGGATGTATTTAATCGGGTTCGCCCTCCGCGCCCTTATCGGCCGCGTCCAGCGAGTAACGACTTCACCTTCGGCGAATGCGAGTTGGCGGGCGTGCCAGGGAAATATCAGCACGATCGAGATCGCGCTCGACGGCGAGATCACCGAGCTTTCGTTGCCGCTGGAGCCCAGGGCTTTGGCGGAGGCGTTGGCTATCGTGTTTCCGATGGGAGATTGCGGTGGGTTAGCGTTGCGTTAGGGTTGTCCGAGACGTTCGATATTTGCCTTACTTCCAGGCCTTCAGCGCTCGCTCGCCGTACCTGAAAGCCGCTGTTCATTTACCAACTTAAATGCGGGACGAGAAATGTCCGACTTTGGGACATTTCTGCCGTTACATCGCGGCTTATCGAACGGCAGGGTCCGGCCAACCGGTTATTCCGCATCTACTCCGCTATAACCCATTGCGAACGGATATGGACTCTTCAAACCCGGTCGTGACATACAGTCGGTCGGCAGAATTTTCGTTGTCCATTGGACTGAAATCGAGCGACTCTCGCAACCTACTGGAGATAGAAGACAATGCTCGTAGGTCCCACCCGCTCGACGATGTGCAATCAATGCCTAGACAGCCCGCGCGTCCTTGTGTGACCACGTGAAACTCCGTCTTACGGCCGCGCCGCACCCTTCCCCTGTCACCAACATTAAAGCGAGCCGATACGAACTCGCCCGAACGCGACAGTTGGCTCGCGCCTGGGCCGCGACCCTCCCCGAGCCGATGCGACGCGATCTGGCCGCGCTGTTCACGCAGCGGGCGATGGAATCCTATCGCAACCATGCCTACCCAACGGCAAGGTTCAGCGACCCGTTCAGCAAGCCCTATGGCAGACTCGACTTAGCTGTACAGCAGTTGGCCGAGGCGCTCGGCAGGGAAGCTGTGCCCTTGCCCCCAGCTGAGGCGCTCTTCCAACTCACCAGCCTATACACGACCTTGCTCGACAGCCGCGAGCGCAGCGCGCTCGGCGCGTTCTATACGCCACCGGCTCTTGCCGAGCGTCTACTAGACCTTGCCGGGGAACATGGCGTCGACTGGCGCACGGCTTCGATCCTGGACCCGGCCAGCGGCGGCGGCGCGTTCCTCGTGCCGGCAGCGCGTCGCATGCGGATGGCCCTAGCGAGCGTCGACCCGGTGTTCGCTCTCGCGCAGATTGGCACACGGCTTAAGGGGTTCGAACTGGACCCCTACGCCGCTTGGTTCGGCCAGGCGGCCGTCGAAATCGAACTGGCTGACCTCGCTGCGCGTGCGCGCCGGCCCGTGCCGATCGTTGTCCACGTCGCCGACACGATTGAGGAGGCCCCCACCGAAGACTACGGTCTGGTCGTAGGCAACCCTCCCTACGGCCGGCTGACGCTGACGCCCGATCAGCGGGCGCGGTTCGCACGCAGCCTTTACGGCCACGCGAACCTCTACGGCGTCTTCACCGATATTGCTGTGCGCTGGGCTAAACCCAACGGCGTAATAGCCTATTTGACCCCGACGAGCTTTCTCGGCGGCCAATATTTCTCGGCGCTCCGGTCAATGCTTGCGCTAGAGGCTCCGCCTGTCGCGGTGGACTTCGTCCAGGCGCGCAGCGGCGTCTTCGAGGATGTACTTCAGGAGACGTTGCTGGCCGTC
Source organism: Sphingomonas sp. Root710 (assembly GCF_001429065.1). Classification (GTDB taxonomy): domain Bacteria; phylum Pseudomonadota; class Alphaproteobacteria; order Sphingomonadales; family Sphingomonadaceae; genus Rhizorhabdus. The sequence goes on along the minus strand of NZ_LMIB01000015.1, from coordinate 104,586 downwards.
TACCGGCGTGGCCAGAACGCGAGCCGCTTCCAAGTTCACTACTTGCAACTCACGGATGATGCGGAAACCCGTCTCGTTCGCAACGGCACGGTCGCCCTGCCGGCGACCGCCTCGGATCCGTGGCTGGCACCGCGCGAACCGCATCAAGCGAAGCTCATTGCCACCGCCGAGCGCATGGCTTGTCGCCTAGCCGATTGGGGTTATCAAGTCTCGACCGGCCCCTTGGTCTGGAATCGGTTCAAGTCTCAGTTGAAGGACCGCCCAAGTAAGCAGACGCGCCCCCTCATCTGGGCAGAGGCGGTCACAACGGACGGACGTTTCATACATCGCGCCGAGCGACGGGGACACGCCCCCTATTTCAAAATCGAGCGCGGCGACGCCTGGCTAGTCGTCGACCAAGCCTGCGTTCTAGTTCACCGCACGACCGCTAAGGAACAACCACGCCGGCTCATCGCGGCCGAGCTTCCGCAAGCCTTCATCAATGCAGAAGGCGGCGTGGTGGTCGAGAATCATCTGAATATGGTCCGGCCTATCGCGTCGCCGAAGGTTTCGCCAGCCGTTGTCGCGGCCTTTCTGAACAGCGCGGCCGCCGATCAGCTTTTCCGCTGCATCAATGGCAGCGTCGCCGTCTCAGCCTTCGAGCTTGAAGCTTTGCCTTTGCCCACCGCTGCGGAGATGACGGCGGTTGAACGGCTCGTAGCGCGCGGTGCCGATCGCGATCACATCGAAGCGGCGATCGTCGCACTCTACAAGCAGGCCCGCGTTTGACCGAGATGCCTGACCTTCTGACCCGTGACCAGATTCGGACCCGGCTACCAGAAATCTTCCCGAACGGCATCCCGCGCCGAACATACGCCATAAGTCCGGCGGCGGCGGCCACCATCTTTGTTGCGCTTTACATCAACGCGGTCGAAGGCGGTACCGAAGTCCTACAGCCGAAGCCAATCTACCGGATGACCGAAGAGCAGGCGGCACTTACCAGCGGCAAAGACCGGGAGGCTTTCGCGAAGGCAATGCGAGGGAGGGGCCAAGCCGTAGGTACGACCCGATGGTATCAGGACAACAGCCGAGAGACAATTCGCGACGACGTCCTGCGCGAGACCCTCGTTCCGCTCGGTGCGGTCATTGCCGACCCCAATGTGACGATCACGGCGAACAAGCCCCGTTACGTTCTCTCCTCCGGCTTCGCCGCATTGTTCGATCCTTCGCTAGAGGGCGAGGCGCTCGCGGCAGCTATCACAGCCTGGCGTAGCTCCGCCTTGTCGCCTGGCACTTTAGCGCGCATCGCGCTGACCCTACAGGGCGCTACAACCGGGAACGACGACGTCCTGATTACCTTCCCGAACGGCGAAACGCGCCGGATGCGGCCGGGGCCAAGTGCCAACATTACGAAAGCCATCATCGAGGACTTCGCGCCGCGCTTCCTAGCCCAGCCCGTCGTCATCGCCACCAGCGACAGCGCGGAGAAAGTCACAACGCTGGACGAGGCACGCGCTAAGGCGATAGGCCTCAACGTCAAAGCCGACCAGAATCTGCCCGACATCATCCTCGTCGATCTTGGGCCTGCTGATCCGCTTCTCGTCTTCGTCGAGGTGGTCGCGACGGATGGACCTGTAAGCGAGCGCCGTATGGAGGCACTCCGGCAGCTTGTCGCCGAAGCCGGCTTCCCCCCGGCTCATGTAGCGTTTGTCACAGCCTATCTCGACCGCAGCGCGGCACCTTTCCGGTCGACTATCGGGACGCTGGCCTGGGGAAGCTACGCCTGGTTTATGTCGGAGCCCGAAGGCTTGCTCGAGCTCACCAAAACGCGAAGGACGATCGGTTAATGCAACGACAGCCTCGCCCCCAAGACATCTCGTGGTTCCTCGACCTCAACCGTAACAGCCAACTCGACCTAGACCCTCCCTATCAGCGTCGCAGCGTATGGACGACGGGCGACCGCCGATATTTCCTCGACACCATCTTTAATAACTATCCGGTGCCAGCAGTCTTCCTGCACAAAACCTTCGACGAAGCGGGTAACTCGATCCACCATGTGGTCGATGGTAAGCAGCGGCTTGAGACAATCCTACTTTTTGCCGCTGACAAGCTGCGGATTCCGCTTACTATCAGCGACCCCCGGCTTGCGGGCAAAAAGTTCTCGGAACTCGATCGCGAAGGCAAAGAGCGCTTCTGGAATTATTCCGTTTCGGTAGAGTTCTTACCGGTCGTGGACGACACCATCGTCAACAACATCTTCGAGCGGATCAACCGCAACAGCCGGAAGCTTACGGCGCAGGAACTTCGCCATGCCAAGTTCGAGGGCTGGTTCATCAACTTCGTTGAGGCGCAGTCCAATGAGGCCGCTTGGGAAAAACTCGGCGTCGTTACGAAAGCTCGGGCCAGACGTATGGCGGACGTCCAGTTCATCTCGGAATTGTTCCTCGCAACGATCACCGGAGACATCCAAGGTTTTAGCCAAGGTGCGCTCGACGAGGCCTATGCTTACTACGAATCCAGCGAAGAAGCCGTCCTGCCGGAGACGACCGACGTCCTCGAAGCCCGCTTTATGACTGGTCGGGAGTTCCTCTCAAAAGCTTGGGACGTCGAAGAGCGGATTCGCGCGCCCCTTCGCAATCAGGCCACCTTCTATAGCGTCTGGGGCTATCTACAGGCGCACTTCGACCCAAACCGTGATCCAATCGAGTTCGGCCGCCGGCTTGGCGACTTCCTCGACCGCGTGAAAACGACGACGGAAATGCCGCTCGCTCTCCCGAAAGAGGGCGAACCCGGCTATGAGCTCATGGCCGCAGCCTTCCGGTTTGGCGTGAACTTGTCCGGCGCATCTACCGATGAAACCCCTCGCCGAGCGCGCGCAGGGGCGCTTGAAGAAGGCCTGCAGCTCATCCCATGAAGGTCCGGGCGGCTCTCCGCGAGAGCTGGACAATCCAGAAGGCCGGCTTCGAGGAGTTGGGCCAACTCGCCGAAAATAAGTTCCGACTCGAGTGTTCTCGGCGCCGCTGGCACTACGAGGCGAGGGTGAAGGAGCTCGACAGCTTCGCCATGAAGATTGAGACCGGACGCGTGTTGGCAGTCGATCAGATGGAGGACTTCCTCGGTTGCACAATTGTCGTTCAGAACAGCTCCCAGATCGCTTCGGCTCTCGAGTTGGTGGAGACCTTCTGCGACATCGTATATCGCAAGCCGCCGATTCCGGAGGAGACGAGCTCGACGCCATCAAACTTTGTCTTCGACGATTTGCGTCTCTACGTCCGTCTGAAGCCGACGCCTGGCACCCGCCCATCTCCGGCCGACGGTTTGATTTTTGAGATCCAGCTCAAGACGTTCCTGATGCACGCGTGGGCCATCGCGACCCACGACCTGCTCTATAAATCCGATCAGCTTAGCTGGGCGCGCGAACGTATTGCCTTCCAGGTTCGGGCTATGCTTGAGCACGCGGAGATAACTATCCAGAAAGCCGACGTTCTGGCCGGTGCCGGCCAGCTTGCCCGTGAAGACAAAGAGACCGCTGAGCTTAAGGCCCTGATGACCGCGTTAGACGCCTGGCCGGCGGACCAGCTCCCCACCGATCGCAGGCGTCTTGCTCAGAATGTCCGCGGTATGCTCCGCCTCGTGAAAATTGAGGTCGACATCTTCGTCGACTGGCTGGCGGGTGCCGGTGCCCTGCCCCTCGACGTTGGTCCCTATCAACGTGCGGTTCAACTGGTCATCGCCAACTGCGAAGCCGACCTCCGCCGCTACGCCGGGCGCAATCCGGGAAAAAGGCGGTTCGTGCTCTACGAGGCTGACCGCCCCGAGTGGCTAGCTACGCACCATCCGGGCTTCCTCATCGTCCCGGCCGACTGATTGGCTGCTATTCCTCGTTGACTCAGGTGGCATGTGGTTTTGGGACGGGCGTGCGGCAGCCGGCGGCGAGCGCGAGGCGGGCGCGGTCAGCGAGCTGGTGGTGGGCTTCGCTGGCGACGCGCAGCAGCGTTTCACGAGCGTAGGGAACGACCTCGCCGATCGTGTTAAGCAACACGGAGCGCAGCCGCTTGGGCGAGCCAAGCAATGTCGCAACCCGGTTTCGGCCGAGCACATATGCTCTTCTCCATCTACCATAAGCATAGCTAGTCCGAAAGATTTGTTCTTATTTTGTTCTTGTAAACTCGCCCGTTTCGACTATAGTCTCCGGCTGTCTTTGCAGGAGTGCAGCCGCCCATGAGCCAGTTGATCAGCGAGGACGATCAGTCCGAACCCGCGCCCGTCATTCCCATCCCTGAATGGCCCGACGATCCGATGGCGATGCTGAACAAGATGCTCGCCGAGCAGTCGGCGTCGCTCCATCTCATGTTCTATGATCTGCGCGATTATGGGGCGAGTATCTTCCCCGATGCGCCTGGCTACGCCCAGGCCTATATCCGGCTGGCGCTCCGGGCGCAGTCCAATTGCCGCGCCGCGCTGGAGACGATCGCGCGGGCGGATCAGGCCGATCGTGTCGGGCGCGCCGCGCGCCAGGGCGATGCGGACGACCGGGCATGAACCTCGCCCCCGCCGCTGTTGCCGGTGCCGCTGGCGCGCGCGCTGCCGCCGCTTCCGCTTCCGCTCCCGTCTTCGCTTCCGCCGGGCAGCCCGCCATTCTCGCCGCCGCGCCCCGCTGCGGCGCGCGCACGCGCAGCGGGGCGGCCTGTCAGTCGCCCGCGATCCGCGGGGCGCATCGCTGCCGCATGCATGGCGGGCGGGGCAGCGGCGCGCCGCGCGGCAATCGCAATGCCTGGAAGCATGGCCTCCGCTCCGCGCCCGTCCGCGCGATCGCCCGCTATATGCGCGCCACCCGCGCGGGCCTGCTTGTGGTGATGCCGGCGCCGCGCCTGCCGGCCGATTTTGGAAGGGACGGGCGCGCGCCGAACATAAAATTCGCCGAACAACCCCATGCACCCGGAAAGTCGGCCGCCTTCGGCGTGCCGCGTCGTGACGATGCTATGGGGAAATATGGCGCGCCCGGAACGATTCGAACGTCCGACCCTCAGATTCGTAGTCTGATGCTCTATCCAGCTGAGCTACGGGCGCGTTGTGGGGGGCTAGCTAGTCGGGTTGGCCGCGCGGCGCAACCCCGTTGCGCAGATTTTCTGCGAAGCCTAGACCCGGGGCGATGATGATCCCCCGTTTTGCCGCCGCGCTGCCGGTGTTGTCCGCCTTGCCGGCCCTTGCCGCCCTGTCCGCCCTCGCGTCCTGCGCCGACACGCGCAGCGGCTATCCGTCGCTCGCGCCGCGCCCCGTCGAGCGGGCGGTGATGCAGGCCGATCCTGCGCCCGCCGCGCCGGTCGCGGGTCCGGCGGCAACGCCGCTGCCCGCCTCGGCCGATATCGCGCAGATCGTCGCGCGGGCGCAGGCGGCGGACGCGGCCTTCCGTACGGCGCTGGACAAGGCCCGGCCGCAGATCGCCGCCGGGCGCACCGCGGCGGAGGGCAGCGAAGCCTGGGTGGTCGGGCAGCAGGCCTATAGCGACGTCGAATCGTTGCGCGCGCCGGTGGGCGAGGCGCTGGCCGAGCTCGACCGGCGGCGCGAGGCGGCGACCGAGGCGGGGCGCGCCGACGAGGCCGCCGCGATCGCCGAGGCGGGGTTGCAGGTCCAGGCGCTCGACGAGGCCGGGCGCGCGCTGCTCGCCAGCCTGATCGCGGGCTGACCATGAACGATTTTTCAGGGGCCGACCTGTCCCTCACCGATCTTTCCAGGCCGCCCGTCGCGGCGCAGCGGCCGCACAGCTACAGCCATCATGGCATCACCATCGACGATCCCTGGGCCTGGCTGAAGGACCCGAAATATCCGGTCGTCGATGACGAGGATATCCTCGCCTATCTGCGCGAGGAGAATGCCTATTTCGAGAAGGCGATGCAGCCGCACGCGGCGCTGGTCGATGCGCTGTTCGCCGAGATGAAGGGCCGTCTGAAGGAGGACGACGCGAGCGTGCCCCAGAAGGACGGCGACTGGCTCTACTGGTGGGCGTTCAAGCCCGGCGGGCAATATCGCATCTGGTATCGCCGCCCGGCCGCGGGCGGGCCCGATGCGGTGATCCTCGACGAACCGGCCGAGGCCGCCGCCGTAGACTATTTCCGGCTCCAGGTGCTGAGCGTCAGCCCCGACGGCAAACTCGCCGCCTGGTCGGCCGACAGCAGCGGCGCCGAACGCTTCGTGCTCAAGATCCGCGATCTCGCGACCGGCGAGGATATCGAGACGGTCAGCGCGGTCACCAACGGCGCGGTCGCCTGGGGCGCGGATTCCAGGAGCCTCGTCTATACCGAGGTCAACGACAACTGGCGCACCTACCGCGCCCGCCTCCACATCCTCGGCAGCGATCCGGCGACCGATCGCACCCTCTATGAGGAGACCGAGGAACTCGGCTTCAACGTCGGGGTCGGCAAGACCCAGGACGATGCATGGATCGTCATCGCCACCGGCGACAACCAGACCAGCGAGGTCCGCCTTGTCCCCGCCGCCGATCCCGCCGCCGCGCCGCTATTGGTGAGCCCGCGCCAGACCAAGCGCGAATATTCGGTCGACAGCGCGCACGGAACGCTCTGGATCCTGACCAATGACGAGCATGTGAACTTTCGCGTGGCGCGCGCCGATCCGGCCAATCCCGGCAAGTGGGAGACGGTGATCGCGGGGTCGGACAGCGTCTATATCCGCGGCCTCACCAGCTTCGCGCGGCATATCGCGCTGACCGAGCGGGTCGACGGGCTCGATCAGGTGCGGCTGCGCGCCTATGACGGCAGCGAACACCGCGTCGCCTTTCCGGAGGCGAGCTACACCGCCGTGCTCGGCAGCAACCCCGAATATGATCCGCCCGCCTATCGGCTGCACTATGCGTCGATGGTCACGCCGCAGACGGTGTTCGACTATGATCCCGCCGCGCGGGCGCTGACCACGCTCAAGGTGCAGGAGATACCCTCGGGCTTCGATCCCTCGCTCTACGCGACCGAGCGGCTGATGGTCCCCGCGCGCGACGGCAAGCTGATCCCGGTGTCGGTGCTCTATCGCAAGGGCTTTCCGCGCGATGGATCGGGCAAGCTCTTCCTCTATGCCTATGGCGCCTATGGCCATGCGATCCCGCCGGGCTTCTCGACCGTGCGGCTGTCGATGGTCGATCGCGGCTGGGCCTATGCGATCGCGCATATCCGCGGCGGCGACGATCTCGGTTATGACTGGTATCTCCAGGGCAAGGCCGAGGCGCGCTGGAACACCTTCCACGACTTCTCCGACGCGGCGAAGGGGCTGATCGCCGCCGGGCTGACCAGCGCGGGCAAGATCGCGATCAACGGCGGATCGGCGGGGGGCGAACTGATGGGCGTCGTCGCCAACACCGATCCCGAACTGTGGGGCGCGGTGGTGGCCGATGTGCCTTTCGTCGACGTGCTCAACACCATGCTCGACGCCGATCTGCCGCTGACCCCGGGCGAATGGCCCGAATGGGGCAACCCGATCACCGACAAGGCTGCGTTCGATCTGATCCGCAGCTACAGCCCCTATGACAATGTCGCGGCGAAGCCCTATCCGCCGATGCTGATCACCGGCGGCCTCAACGATCCGCGCGTCACCTATTGGGAGCCCGCCAAATGGGCCGCCCGCCTGCGCGCGACCAAGACCGACGACAATCTGCTGCTGCTCAAGATCAACATGGGCGCGGGCCATGGCGGCAAGTCCGGCCGCTATGACAGCCTGCGCGAGGACGCCGAGGCCTATGCCTTCGTCCTGACGCAGATGGGTGGCGCGTAGGGCTTCAGTCCCGCGCCGCCCGTAACGCCGCGCCGGCGGCAAAGGGGGCGAGGGCGGTCAGCAGCAGCGCGGCCGCGCCGAGCAGCTTGATCGCGCCCATGCCGCTGGCGTTGAGTGCGCCCGCGCCGAAGATCAGCAGCGGAACCGCGAGCGGCAGCATCACCAGCCCCGCCAGCGCCCCCGCGCCGCGCAGGCCCAGGGTCAGCGCGCTGGTCATCACCCCGAGCGCGGCGAGCGCCGGGGTGCCGATGGCGAGGCCGAGCTCGAGGCGGAGCAGTACATCGCCGTCGAGCTTGAGCAGTGCGGCGGCGGGCAGGGCGGCGATCATCAGCGGCGGGCCGAAGCCCAGCCAGTGCGCCGCGATCTTGGCGGCGGCGATCCCTTCGTCGGACAGGCCGCGCACCGCATATTGATCGAGCACGCCAGCGTCGGCGTCGGGCGCGATCAGCCGGTCGACCGGCAGCAGCGCCGCGAGCAGCGCCGCCATCCACAGCGCCCCGCCGCCGACCCGGCCGAGCAGCGCGCCGTCAGGGCCAACCGCGAAAGGAAAGAGCGTGGCGACCAACAGGAAGAAGATCAGCGGCAGCATCGCGCCGCCGCCCTGATAGGCAATCCGCACGTCGCGCCGGATGATCGCGCCCCAGACGCTCATGCGCGGTCTCCCAGCGCGATCGTGACGGCGCCGGGCAGGGCGAGCGGCTGGTGGGTCGCGACCATGACGATGCCGCCGCGCGCCCGGTGCGCCGCCATCGCCGCCGCGAGCCGGTCGAGCGAGGCGGTGTCGAGGCCGTTGCCGGGCTCGTCGAGCAGCCACAGCGCCGCCCGGCCCGCGATCACCCGGGCGAGCGCGGCGCGCTTGCGCTGGCCGGTCGACAGCATGTGTGCGGGCACCTGCGCCAGATTGGCGATCCCCATCGTGTCGAGCGCGGCGTCGACCTCGGCCTTGCCGACCCCGTCGAGCCGCGCCCAGTAGAGCAGGGCCCGGCCGAGCGGCAGGCGCCCGTCGAGCGCCGCCGCCTCCCCGGTGAAGGCGATCCCGCCCGCCCGATCGACCGTGCCCGCCGAAGGGCGCAGCAGTCCGGCGGCGATCCGCATCAGGCTCGACTTGCCCGCGCCGTTCGGCCCGGTGAGCAGCGCCGCGTCGCCCGCGCCCAGCGCGAAGCGCATGGCCTCGAACAGCAGCCGGTCGCCGCGCAGGCAGGCGACGCGGTCGAAAGCGAGCCGCGCGGCGCTCATCCGGCCAGTTCCTCCAGCCGGTGCATGTCCTCGTCCGACAGGCCGAAATGATGGCCGATCTCATGGATCACGACATGCGCGACGAGCGCTTCGAGCGTCACTCCGGTCTCGACCCATTCGTCGAGGATGGCGCGGCGATAGAGGTGGATCATGTCGGGCATCGTGCCGCTATGATCGATCGACTTCGATCCCACCGCGAGGCCGCTGTAGAGGCCGGTCAGCTCGAACGGGTTCTCGATCCCCATCTCGGCGAGGGTGGCGTCATCGGCGAACTCCTCGATATGGAGGACGACATTGCCGAGATGGGCGATGAACTCGGACGGCAGCTTCGCGATCGTCGCGCGCGCGATCGCCTCGATCCGTTCCGCGCCGGGCGCCATGGTTTGACCTTCGCTCATCTACCCGCGACATAGACAGCATATTCGGATCACGCCAGCGAGAGGACGCAGCCATGGCCATCGAACCCCTGAGCGACGAGGACCGCGCCGACGCGCTCGATGCGCTGTCCGACTGGGACTATGACGAGGCCCGCGACGCAATCAGCCGCAGCTTCACCTTCGCCGATTTCTCCGAAGCCTTCGCCTTCATGACCCGCGTCGCGCTCTATGCCGAAAAGCATGACCATCACCCCGAATGGTCGAACGTCTGGAACCGGGTCGACATCCTGCTGACCACGCATGACGCGGGCGGTTTGTCGGTGCGCGACGTGGCGATGGCGGAGGCGATTGAGGAGCTTGCGGGATAGGTCCTAATGCAGTTTGTTCTCTATTTGTTCTTGACATTCTCGCTGAAATCGTTATGAGCGATAGGCAGCGATAAAGCTGCGGCAACTGGAGAATGCCGTGACGAATTTTTCTAATAAAATCCCGCTGGCCCGGGACAGCACGCCGGATGATCCTCGATCCTATTGGGATAAATTGTTGATGGAGGAGCAACGCGCGAAAGCAACTGCCTATGCTGCCCCTACCCAGGTTACGGTAGATCCGAGTTGCGATTATATACCGGCCACCAAAGACCCAACGGTTCAAAAGGCAGCTTTGGCGGCTTTGAACCGCTCGATGCATGATGAGGCCGCTGGAAAGGCAGAACATGGATTTTATGCTTCTGAGAATATTTTTGGCGATGGTTATTCTGTCGGGCCGACCTTCACGTCCGGCTTTCAGCGCCGCATTGATTTGGAGCGAGCTTCACGGATGAAATCCGGATTGTTGCCGTCTTTAGCTAATGGCACTTATCCCCCTAGCGTCTTGGTACATGCTCACCCCAACAACAAATCCCCGTCGCCGGTCAGCGCAGCCGATCGGGGCGCTGCATCTAATTTGGGGCTTCCAGTCGCTGCGATCGATCGTGCAGGCATTTTGACCTGCACCCCTAGGCAAAAATAATAACGGGCGGTGGCTATCAGCAACGGTTATCGATTGTGCTGGCCGCCGCCTACCTAATCTCGATATCCAGTTCGTTTGGAAGTCCAGGCGACATATTGGGACCGCAAGCCCAGATGCGCGCTCTCTTGGAAGCGATATCATATTCTCCGCGAACAAGATCATATTCACGATCGTCGATATCAACCATCGGTGTACCGCTATGGAGGATGCGACCTGTCCGATACCCTTCGATACCGGCCTGAAAATAGGTAATCTCTATCTTGGAGAAATCATACCAGCGGCCAGTATCGGAGAGATTGACAAAACCCGCTAAAAAGCTCGGTTCAGACTTGTAATTATACAGGCGTGCCCAGCGCGACATTTGGCCGACACAGGGTATTATTGATAAACTTCTCTCGATTTTATCGATGACGACAGGCTCGGGTGCATGACCCCAAGGGCCGCTATTACAACCCGAAAGCATCACTAGCGTAAATGCCAGCAACCATGGGCGGTCAGCTATCAAGCTGGTATATCGGCTTATTGCCCAGTCCATCCATGCGCTGATTGACCTAGCCATATTGTTCTTTATATGTTCCGATAGAACGGTGTCAATTGTGTCTTGGAACGAGGGTCGAATATTCCGCTTCTGCCGAATGTCCGCAGCAGCCCGGCACTTGATCAAATTTGCGGGGGAGAAGGTGGAGCAATGGGGGGGCTGGGCGACTATTCCCTCCTCCTCCTGCCGTCACGGCTATTTTGGGGAATCGTTGGTTCCATATTTCTCGCGCTTGGCGTTATTTGGCTGATTGCTCGCTAGCCAATTTCAATCCGCTTTAGATTTGAACGCTATTTGTCTTGAAAGTCTATTATCCGGCTTCTGGCTGTTGCCGTTGAGGTCTGCCATCTTTCGACATCAGCCCCGCGACCACCGCGCGAAGATGGCGGTCGGCAGCAGCAGCCCGCGCGCCTCTTCGCGGACCGCCATCTCGCCCACTTCGACGGTGCCGCCGAGATCGGCCATCGCTTGGCGAAGCAGTTCGCCGATTGCCAGCGCCGACATGCGGATCGCGTAGACGGTGAGGACGAGGAATTTGGAGTTCTGGTCGAGCAGCGCGCGGCTGTCGGCGATCAGGGCGGGGAGATGTTCCTCCAGCCGCCAGGTCTCGCCATTGGGGCCGCGCCCAAATTTGGGCGGGTCGAGGAAGATGCCGTCGTAGCGGCGGCCGCGGCGTACCTCGCGCGCGGTGAACTTGGCGGCGTCGTCGACCATCCAGCGGATCGGCCGGTCGGCCATATCGCTGAGGAAGGCATTGGCCTTCGCGGCGTCGACCGACTTCTTCGACGCATCGACATGGGTGAGCTTCGCGCCCTTCGCCGCCAGCGCCAGCGTGCCGACGCCTGTGTAGCCGAACAGGTTCATCACCTCGTCGCCCTCGCCGGTCCGCTCGCGCATCCAGCTCCATTGCGGGGCCATGTCGGGGAAGAAGGCGAGGTGGCGGAAGGGGGTGTTCTGCGCGGTGAAGCGCACCTCTTCCCAGCGCATGTGCCAGCCACCGCGCGGAACGTCACGCGACAGATGCCATTTGCCGCCGCCATCCTCATCCGATGCACCGATGAAGTCGCCATCGGCTTCCCAGTTGTTCGAGGCGGGCGCCCACATCGCCTGCGGCTCGGGCCGGATGAAGCGGAAGCGGCCATAGCGTTCGAGCTTGCGGCCATGCCCGGAGTCGACGAGGCCGTAGTCGTCCCACGGTTCGGTGATGAGGGTGGTGAGATTCACGCTGCCGCCTTGAGCGCGGGCCCCACCGTCGCCAGCGTCTCGCGGCCTTCGAACAGACGGGCGCCGACCGCGCGGACCTGGTCCAGCGTGCAGGCGTCTATCTTCGCGACGATCGCGGCGGGATCGAGCGGCCTGCCATGGACGAGCGTCTGGAAGCCGAGCCGGTCGGCGCGGCCCTGGACCGATTCCAGCGCCATCAGGATCGTCGCGCGGATTTGCGCCTTGGCACGGGCCAATTCGGTCGGGGTCAGGTCGATCGCCGCCTGTTGCAAGATACCGCGCGACAGATCGGCGGCATGCTGCGCCTCGCGCCGCGCGGTCGCCAGATAGACCGTGAGCATGCCGGTGTCGCGCCACGCCGCCACCGAGCTGCCGACCGAATAGGCCAGGCCGCGTTCCTCGCGCACCGCCTGGAACAGCCGCGACGAGCTGCCTTCGCCCGCGGCCTGGCTGAACAGCATCAGCGGATAATAATCGGCGTCGAAATAGCCGACGCCTTCATAGCCGAACAAAATGTGCGCTGATTCCAGGGCGCGCTTCTCGACGAAGCTGCCGCCTTCGTAAACGGCGGGCTCAGCCACCGGGCGCGGGGCTGTCTCCATGTCGCCGAAGCGGGCCTCGGCCATGCCGATCAGCCGGTCGATGTCGATCTTGCCCGCGGCGGCAAGGACCATATTCTCCGGACGATAATATTTGCGGGTCCAGCCCTGGAGATCGCCGACCGAGATCGCGGCGATGCTCGCTTCGTCGCCCAGCACCGGGCGGCCGAAGGGCTGGCCCGGCCAGGCGGTCGAATGGAAATGGTCGTTGATGATGTCGTCGGGCAGGTCGCGGGCCTCGCCCAGTTCCTGCAGCACGACGTCCTTCTCGCGAATCAGGTCGCCCTCGTCGAAATGCGGCTTGCGGACCAGATCGGCGATCAGTTCGATACCGAGATCGAGATTCTCGGCGAGCAGCCGCGCCTGAAAGGCGGTCTGGTCACGCGAGGTGAAGGCGTTGAGATAGCCGCCGACATTCTCGACCGCTTCGGAAATCTCCCGCGCGCTGCGCCCGCCCGCGCCCTTGAACACCATATGCTCGAACAGATGGGCGAGGCCGTTGGTCCGCGCCTCCTCATGCCGTGCGCCGCAATCGACGTGCAGCCCGACCGCGATCGTCTCGACCCCCGCCATCGGTTCGGCGGCGATAGTGAAGCCGTTGGCCAGCCGGTGAAGATGCGGGCCGCTCATCGGATCAGACAGCCGCTACGGCCTGTTCGGCGACGAAGCCCTCGATCGCGCCGATCTCGGCGGGCAGGACGGTATAGCGTTCCTGCCGCTCGAACAGTTCGCCGATCCGGGCGGGCAGCGCGGGGCGGATACCGGTTGCGCGCTCGACGGCGTCGCCAAACTTGGCGGGGTGCGCGGTCGCCAGCGTCACCACCGGGATCGCGGGATCGAGCGCGGCGTCCTGCGCGGCGGCGAGGCCGATCGCGCTGTGCGGGTCGATCGTCTCGCCCGCCCGGTCATGCGCCCAGCGCATCGCGAGCTGCATCCGGTCGGCGTCGATTCGCGCGCTGGTGAAGAGCGCGGCGGCCTGGTCGCGCATTGGGGCGGGGATGTCGAAGCGCTTGCTCGCCTCGAAACCCTTCATCGCGGCCGACAGCGCGGCGCCGTCGCGGTCGTGCAGGTCGAACAACAGCCGCTCGAAGTTCGAGCTGACCTGGATGTCCATCGAGGGCGCTGCGGTCGGCGTCACCGATCCGACCGAATAGTCGCCCGCGGAGAGCGCACGGTGGAGGATGTCGTTGACGTTCGTGGCAACGATCAGCCGGGCGACGGGCAGACCCATCTTCGCGGCGACATAGCCAGCGAAGACATCGCCGAAATTGCCGGTCGGCACCGAGAAGGCGACCGGGCTGTCGGGCGCGCCGAGGCGTACGGCGGCGTAGAAATAATAGACGATCTGCGCCATCAGCCGCGCCCAGTTGATCGAATTGACCGCGGACAGGTTGAAGCGGCTGGCGAAAGCGGTGTCCGCGAACATGGCCTTTACCAGCGCCTGGGCGTCGTCGAAGCTGCCCTCGATCGCGATATTGTGGACGTTGGGGGCCAGCACCGTCGTCATCTGCCGCCGCTGCACCTCGGACACGCGGCCCTTGGGGTGGAGCATGAAGATGTCCACCTTGGCGCGGCCCGCCAGAGCGTCGATCGCCGCCGATCCGGTGTCGCCGCTGGTCGCGCCGATGACGGTGAGATGGGTGTCGCGATTGGCCAGAAAACGTTCGAACAGCAGGCCGAGAAGCTGGAGCGCGACATCCTTGAAGGCGAGGGTCGGGCCGTGGAACAGCTCCATCAGCCACTGGCGATGGTCGAGCTGCTTGATCGGCACGACGGCGGCATGGGCGAAGCGGCCATAAGCGGCCTCGCACAGGCTCTTGAGCGCGGCATCGTCCAGCGCGCCCGCGACGAAGGGACGCATGACCGCGACGGCGGTGTCGGCATAGGACAGGCCGCGCAGCGCCGCGATTTCCGCCTTGCTGAAGCTGGGGAAGTTTTCGGGCACGTAAAGCCCGCCGTCGGCGGCGAGTCCGGCGAGCGTTACGTCTTCGAATCCGAGGCGGGGCGCGTCGCCCCTGGTGCTGACATATTGCATGACCGGCGGCCCTTAGCGGGGCGGGGCCGGGACGGCAAGGAAATGAACCTATCCAGCGTGGATGGGATGCCGCTTTGCCATAGCATCGTGCATCGGCGACCCGGTTTGCGGACGCGACCGCTCATGGCGGGGCAGCGCGTCGATCGTATCGAACCAGCCGATCCGGCTCTCGCGCCAGATATGGAAGCGCGGCGGCAGGTCGATCGAGTCGTCGAGGGTGACAACGGTGAAGTCGATCTCGTCAGGTGCATGATCGACCACCATCGCGATCGGCGTGCCGCAATCGCCGCAGAACCAGCGCTCGCCGATATCGGACGAACGCCGGCACACGAGATCGCCCTTTTCCAGCAGGAAATCGGCGCGCGGGACCGTGGCGAACACGGTCGCGGGCGCGCCGCTCGACAGCTGGCACATCCGGCAATGGCAATAGCCTGCATCATAGGGCTCGGTCAGCAAGCGATAGCGGATCGCCCCGCACAGGCAGCCGCCGCGTCTTTCGGCTTCATCGAACATGTGCCTCTCCCGATCTGATCGGAGAGGGAACGGGCGCGGACGGAGCAAGTATCCGCTCTTTCACGCGAGCGGTTGGATTCGCGGGACGAAGTTAGAAGATCAGCCCGAGCGAGATGCGGATGTCGCGGGTCGATATGGCGTTGGTGTCCTCGACCGGGCGGAAGTCGTTATACGTAGCCCCCAGCGTCATCCGGCCCTTGGTCGCGCTGGTCGCGAGGCTCAGCGTATTGCCGTTGAGCGTGCTGATGCCATTGGCGGCGAAGCGGCGGTAGCTGGTCTGGGTGGCGCCCAGTTCGCCGAGATCGAGCCGGCTGCCGATCTGCCAATAGGTCGGCGCGCCGCCCGCGGCGTTCGCGACCGAGCCGGTTTGCCGGACATAACCCATCGCATAGTTCAGGCGGATATCCTCGCCGACCCTGCGGCTTCCTGCGAAGCGTGCGCCATAGATCTGGTTGAGCAGACGGAACTGGCTGTCGGCCAGGTTCCGCTGATCGATCTGATAGGCATAGCCGCTGAATGTGCCGAACCCGTTCGTCCAGTTGAGCTGCGCAAACAGGTTTTCGCCCGGCACCGTGGCGGGCAGCGGCCCCTCGGCGGCGGCCCATTGGCTGCTGCTCGACCAGGCATAAGCGAGATCGGCGCTGAGCCCCGGCAGCCCGCTCCACCGCAGGCGCGCGGCGTCGAAGGTCTGGTCGCCGTCGCGATCGCCGGTGAAGCTGGCGCTCGCCATGCCGAGATGCTGACGGCCGACGCTGATCTGGGTAGCGGGCAGACCGCGATATTCGAGCTTGAGCTCGCCGAGCTGGACGGCGTCGGGCCGGATCGGGACGCGCCCCGCGGTGGCGCTGGTCTCGGTCCTGCGGGCCTCGACCGCGGCATCGCCGACCGCCTCGATCGACCATAGACCCGACGACAGGCTGACCCCAGGCCGCGCGCGGAACAGGATCGCATCGTTCGCGCCCGCCAGCCGGTCGGCGGCATATTGTTCGTAGCGCAGCTCGGTGCCGAACAGCGGCGCTATGTGGAGGTCGATCGGCTGCGCGCCCAGCGGTGGGGCAGAGGCGAGCAGGGACAGGGCCAGCAAGCGACGCATGGAGTGACCTGAGCGAAGGAACGAAAGCAACGGATTTGGCGGCCAATTATCAGTATGGGGTTAACAAGCCCAGCGCGATTCGACGAAGCGTTTGACGAGCGGGGTGCGGCTTCTCTATATGCGCGCTCCGTCAGGCGGCCGGGTGGGCCGCCTTTTTGCGTTTCGGAGCTGTTTCAACGTCGAACTGAGGGAAGAAGGAGTTTTTGCCATGACCATCACCCCGCTCATGCCGGTCTATCCGCGGTGTGGCGTGCGTCCGGTCCGAGGCGAAGGCTGCTACCTGATCGGCGAGCGCGGCGAACGCTATCTGGATTTCGCCAGCGGTATCGCGGTCAACATGCTGGGGCATGGCCATCCGGCGCTGGTCAAGGCGATCGCCGACCAGGCGGCGACGCTGATGCACGTCTCCAATCTCTATGGCAGCCCGCAGGGCGAAGCCTTTGCGCAGAAGCTGGTCGACAAGACTTTCGCCGACACGGTGTTCTTCACCAATTCGGGCGCCGAGGCGGTGGAATGCGCGATCAAGACCGCGCGCCGCTATCATTATGTCAACGGCGCGCCCGAGCGGACCAAGATCATCAGCTTCGCCAACGCCTTCCATGGCCGGACGCTGGGCACGATCTCCGCCACCAACCAGCCCAAGATGCGCGACGGTTTCGAGCCGCTGCTGCCGGGCTTCGAGGTGGTGCCGTTCAACGATCTCGAGGCCGCGCGCGCCGCGGTGGACGGCACGACCGCGGGCTTCCTGGTCGAGCCGGTGCAGGGCGAGGGCGGCATGACCCCATCGACACAGGAATTCCTGAAGGGCCTGCGCCAGATCTGCGATGAGCACGGCCTTTTGCTGATCCTGGACGAGGTGCAGTGCGGCTATTGCCGGACCGGCAAGTTCTTCGCGCATGAACATTATGGCATCACGCCGGACATCATGGCGGTGGCCAAGGGCATCGGCGGCGGTTTCCCGCTCGGCGCGTGCCTCGCGACCGAGGAAGCGGCGAAGGGCATGGTGATCGGCACCCATGGCTCGACCTATGGCGGCAACCCGCTCGCCATGGCGGCGGGCGAGGCGGTGTTCGACGTCGCTGTCAACGACGCGTTTCTCGCCAATGTCACCAAGATGGGGGACTGGCTGCGCCAGGCGATCGAGCAGATGATCCCGAACCATGACGGCATCTTCGACAGCGTGCGCGGCCTGGGCCTGATGATCGGCATCAAGCTGAAGGATAGCGCCGAGGCGCGTGGTTTCGTCGCGCATCTGCGTGACAATCACGGATTGCTGACGGTGGCGGCTGGCGAGAATGTCGTCCGCATCCTGCCGCCGCTGGTGATCGAAGAAAGCCATATCGCGGAGTGCATCGAGAAGCTCTCGGCGGGCGCGCGCTCGTTTCCGTCTGCGTCATGACCCGGCATTTCATCGACCTCGCCGATGCGGGGGGAGACGGCCTGCGGGCCATGCTGGACGCTGCCAAGGCCCGGAAGGCGGCCCGCAAGGGCCTGCCCAAAGGCACGGCGGACGCCGACGCGCCGCTTGCCGGCTACACGCTGGCGATGATCTTTGAGAAGAACTCGACGCGGACCCGGGTTTCGTTCGACATGGCGATGCGGCAGCTGGGCGGCACGACGATCGTGATGGACGCGGGCAGCATGCAGCTCGGCCGCGGCGAGACGATCGCCGACACCGCGCGCGTGCTCAGCCGCTATGTCGACGCGATCATGATCCGCACCGACGATCATCAGAAGATCGCTGATCTGGCGCGATATGCCGACGTGCCTGTGATCAACGGGCTGACCGACCAGTCGCATCCCTGTCAGATCATGGCGGACCTGCTCACCATCCTCGAGCATAAGGGCCGCCTGAACGGCCTGACATGGGCGTGGCTGGGCGACGGCAACAACGTCCTCCATTCGATCGTCGAGGCGGGCAGCCTGCTCGACTTCCCGGTGCGGATCGCCTGCCCCGAGGGCTATGATCCCGATCCGGGCGTGATCGCTGCGGCCAGGGCACGCGGCGGCGACGTCACTGCCTCGCGCGATCCGGTTGCGGTGGCGCGCGGGGCCGATGTGATCGTCACCGACACCTGGATATCGATGGGGCAGGAGCATGCCGAGGAAAAGCTGGCGGCGATGATGCCGTTCCAGGTGAGCGAGGCGCTGATGGCGCAGGCCGCTCCCGATGCGGCCTTCCTCCACTGCCTGCCCGCGCATCGTGGCGAAGAGGTGGTCGACGCGGTGATGGACGGACCGCAATCGCTGATCTGGGACGAGGCCGAGAACCGGTTGCATGCCCAGAAGGCGGTGCTGCTCTGGTGCCTGGGCAAATTGGGATAAGCTGGCGGCGGGGTTGAAAAACCTCGCCGTCATGCTGACTTCGTGGGCGATGGGACTTCCGCTTTGACCTCCGAACCGACCGATCTCGACATCGCTCTGGGCTTCACCATTCCGGACCGGCACGCGCGCGGGCGGCTGGCGCGGCTCGGGCCGGCGCTCGACACGATCCTGGGCGCGCATGGCTACCCGCCGGCGATCGAGAGGCTGCTGGCCGAGGCGCTGGTCCTCGCCGCATTGCTCGGCTCGACGCTCAAGCATGAAGATGGCCAGCTGACGCTGCAGGCGCAGGCGGAGGGTGGTGCGGTCGAGTTGCTCGTGGCCGACTACAAGAACGGCCAGATGCGCGGCTATATCCGCCATGACGCCGAGCGGCTGGCCGAGATGCCCGCCGAACCGTCGCTGTTCGCGCTGTTCGGCAAGGGCTATCTCGCGATCACCTTCGACCAGGCGGTGACCGGCGAACGCTATCAGGGGATCGTCCCGCTGGAAGGGGGCTCGCTCGCTGAGGCGGCCGAAAGCTATTTCAGCCAGTCGGAGCAATTGCCGAGCCTGGTCCGCTTGGCGAGCCGCCGCCTCGACGATGGCCGTCACGTGGCGGGCGGCATATTGATTCAGCATCTGCCCGAGGGCGAAGAGGGACGCGACCGTATCCATACCCGGCTCGATCATCCTGAATGGGATCATGTCCGGGCGCTGGGTGAGACGCTGTCGGCCAATGAGCTCACCGATCCGGGCCTGCCGCTCGACCGGCTGCTGTGGCGGTTGTTCAACGAGGAGGACGAGGTCCGCACCATGGCGACCGTGCCGCTGGCGCGCGGCTGCCGCTGCGATCCTGTGCATATCCGCACGGTGATCTCGCGCTTTCCCGCCGACGAGCGCGCCGAGATGGCCGACGACAAGGGCGAGATCCATGTCGATTGCGAGTTCTGCGCCAAGCGCTTTTCGCTCGCGCTCGACTCGATCTGAAACAATTTGCTGGCACGCGCCGTAAAAGGGTGCGGTAGAACACAGCTGCGCTCAGTAAGATGTTTACCGGTCTTGCTGTATCGATCGTTGGTCGAACCGCGCTATCCTGTGGCGCCCGATGTGGGGAATCGGGTGCCGTTGTTTCGGGCTATGAGGGCAAGATGGCTTTGCTGCGTCGCTTGATGTTGCTTTTGATCGTGCCGGCCGCGTCCTACGCGTTCGCCGCTCCCGTCCCCGCGCCAGCCGCTTCGGCCCCGATGTCGCTGGTCGCGCTCCAGCAGCTCGAAACCGGGCTTTGGCAGCTCGAAGTCAAGGGCCGTGCACCGAAGCAGTTGTGCGTGTCCGATCCGATGGCGCTGGTCCAGATCGAGCATGACCAGCCTGGCTGCTCGCGCTTCGTGATCGCGAACGATCCGAAGAGCTCGACCGTGCATTACAGCTGTCAGCGTGCAGGCTGGGGGCGGACGACGGTGCGGGTCGAAACCCCGCGTACGGCGACGATCCAGACCCAGGGGATCGCGCGCAACGCGCCCTTCGACTATTCGGTCCAGGCCAAGCGGCTCGGCAGTTGCGGCACCCAGGTCAGTTCGCGGCAACGGTAGAACAAGCAAGCCGATCCGAGCTTTCGCCGGAAGACGGTCTGAATCTCGACCAAAGTCGAATCATCATCGCGCGTACGCGGGCTCTGGTTAAGCTTTTGTTTAGGCTTGGCGGGGTAAAAGTCTGACTGTGCCTTCCCCTTTGGGCACATTTCCTCCCTTAGCAGGCTTTCGAGCCTCACTGGGCCGCTCTCGAGCGGCCCATTTTTTTCAGACCGATTTCAGCGTCACCACGTCGCCGTCGTGCGTGCCTTCCTCTCCGATCAGAAAGGGCGGATCGGGGATTTGCTGGCGGCCTTCGTTCAGGATCACCGACCAGCGATCGGACAGCGCGCGCATATAGGGGTCCTGGGGCTCGATCCGCCGCTTGATGATCGGCAGCGCCGGATCGGCGCGGATCACCATCACGTCGAAGGGCAGCCCGACCGACTTGTCCGACCGGATCGTCGAATCGAAAGACAGCAGACCGACCTTCACCGCCTCGTCGATCGTGCTTTCATAGTTCATCGCACGGTCGAGGATCGGCTTGCCATATTGGGTCGCCCCGATCTGGTAGAAGGGGCTGTCCTGCTGGCATTCGATGAAATTGCCCGCGTCGTAGATCAGGAACAGCTGTGGCTGGCCGCCGCCGATCCGGCCGCCGAGCAGCAGCGATATGCCCGAGCTTACCCCTGCCGCGTGCAACGCCGGTTTCAACTGGCGGCCGGCTTCCATCACCGCTTCGCCGATCAGCTGCGCCGCGCGGAACATGGTCGGCATATTCTCTATCCTGCGGGGCGGGTCTTCGGGGCCGAAGGACGGCAGGCCTTCCTTCAACATGCCCAACACCAGTTGCGTCACCGACAGATTGCCGGCGCTGGCAACGACGCAGAAGCGCTCGTCATCGTCGGCCAGCACATGCAGCTTTCGGTAGGTGGAGATATTGTCGATCCCCGCGTTGGTCCGGGTGTCGGCGATCATGATCAGCCCCTGACGCAGGTTGATCCCGAGACAATAGGTCATGGCAGCCCCTCCATCGCCGGCGCCCAACCGGCTTGCCGCGATCATATACGAAGCTTCGGACTTTGAGAGCCTGTAATTGCGCGGGGGATCATCTTTCGCTCCGGGCCGAAATCGCCTAAGCGCGGGCCATGGCTTCACAGGTGAACAGCGAAGGCCGCCGCGCGATCGTGCTGCTGTCGGGCGGTCTCGATTCGATGGTGTCGGGCGGCATCGCGCGCGAGCAGGGTTTCCAGCTCGCGGCTTTGACGATCGATTATAATCAGCGCCACCGGGTCGAGCTGGAGGCGGCGCGGCGTGTCGCTGCGGCGCTGGGCGTCGACCGGCATGTGACGATGCCGCTCAACCTGCGCGCGTTTGGCGGGTCCTCGCTGACCGACGACATCGACGTGCCCAAGGACGGCGTCATGCCGGGCATCCCGTCGACCTATGTGCCTGCACGCAACACCATCTTCCTGTCGCTGGCGCTGGGATTTGCCGAGGCGACCGGCGCGCGCGACATCTTCCTCGGCGTCAACGCGCTCGATTATTCGGGCTATCCCGATTGCCGGCCCGAGTTCATTGCCGCCTTCCAGCACCTCGCCGACCTGGCGACGAAGATGGGCGTCGAAGGGCAGGGCTTCACCATCCATGCGCCGCTCCAGCACATGACCAAGGCGGACATCGCCCGCGAGGCGGACCGGCTCGGCCTCGACGCGGGAATGAGCTGGTCCTGTTACGATCCCACCCCCGATGGCCGGCATTGCGGGCTGTGCGACAGCTGCCGGTTGCGCTCGAAAGGCTTTGCCGAGGCGGGGCTGGCCGATCCCACGGTCTACGCCTGATGGGCAGCTATGCGGTCAAGGAGATGTTCCTGACCCTGCAGGGCGAAGGCATGCAGGTCGGCCGCCGCGCGGTGTTCCTGCGCTTCGCCGGGTGCAATCTGTGGAGCGGGCGCGAGCAGGACCGGGAGACGGCTGTCTGCCGCTTCTGCGACACCGATTTCGTCGGTACCGATGGCGATCATGGCGGCCGCTATCCTGGTGCGGACGCGTTGGCGGACCAGGCGCTGAGGCTGTGGGGCGCGCTCCCCGACCCCTTCCTGGTCATGACCGGCGGGGAGCCGCTGCTCCAGATCGATGATGCTTTGATCGCGGCGCTGAAGGCGCGCGGCTTCGAGACCGCGGTCGAGACCAATGGCACGCAACCGGCGCCCGACGGCATCGACTGGATCTGCGTCAGTCCCAAGGCAGGCAGCGACGTGGTGTTACGCCGGGGCAATGAACTCAAATTGGTCTGGCCGCAGCCAGGGATCGATCCGGGCGAGCTGGCGACGTGGGATTTCGAGCATTTCCTGCTTCAGCCGATGGACGGCCCGACGCTGGCGAGCGCGCGCGATGCCGCGATCGCCTATATCCTCGAGCACCCGCGCTGGCGGCTGTCGACGCAGACGCATAAGGTGGTCGGTATCCGATAAGGGGACATCATCCAGCTTTGCTTGGATGATGTCGATGGCGGCTCAGCTAGCGGTCGACCCGCCCGAACCTGCCATGCTCCACCGGCCGACTGCGCACTGTGGTTTGAGCCGTTCCTTGCGGTCCCAACACTGCTTGTCCATCGACGGCACTTGTTCGGCCGGGATCTGGATGTACCGGCGCGCGTGCATCATGTCGCCGACCGGCACCAGGCTGTTGCGGAATTCCCGCATGCGGTTGGTGGCGAGCTGGGTGAGCTGACCCTTGTTGAGCTTGCGGGCTTCGCGTCCGATCGCGGCCGCGGTCTCGCAGAAACCGAGCTGCGCATGCATGGTCGAGAAGCCATTATAGGTCTTGGTCGTGTACTGATCCAAGGCCTTCTGCCAGGTC
Organism: Sphingomonas sp. Root710; assembly: GCF_001429065.1. Taxonomy (GTDB): domain Bacteria; phylum Pseudomonadota; class Alphaproteobacteria; order Sphingomonadales; family Sphingomonadaceae; genus Rhizorhabdus. The sequence goes on along the minus strand of NZ_LMIB01000015.1, from coordinate 81,475 downwards.
TTGGCGCTGGTCCGCTTGAAATAGCCTTCGAGCGCCTTGTACGCGCCGTTCAGTTCGACCGCGTTCTTCGCGAGCAGATCGTTGTAATTTGGGACGGTGAAGAGGATCGGCGAGAACTGGCACTGCAGCGCGGCGACATTGAGCCCGGCGCGCATGTTCCACAGCAGGTGCGCCTTCAGCTCGGCCGGGGTGGCCTTGGGCATCGCCAGGCCCAGGCCTGGCTCGTCGCCGTTGACCGGGCCACCGCTGAAGCTGGGCTGCACCCAGAATAGATAGGCCGAGGCGGGGACGGCCTGTGCCGTCGCCGCCAAAGCCGCCGCTGCCATCGCCAGCTGCCGAAACACCATCATCACTCTCCTGAAGCCGAAATACGCCCGCCCCCGGAAGTATCGTTTAGTTCGCGTTGCTGGCGTTCCCCGCCTCAGCCGCATTGGTATCGGCCATCGCACCGCCAGCCTGATCGAGCGTGGCGCTTTCGACCACGGTCATATCGTTCATCGAACCGTCGCTGGCGTTCATTTCGACGACGTTGGTGTCCGTCTCGCTCTTCTTGCCGCAGCCGGACAGGCCCGCAGCCGCCAGGATCAGGCTGCCGGCGACGATGATGCTGGTCGAACGGTACATGCTTCACTCCCTGAAAATCTAAGCTTTGGAGCGACGATATAGCGAACGACTCGGGCACTCAAGCGAGCATTCAGGCGGTGCAACTCAGACCGTCGAGCATCGTCGGAAAATGGCGGGCGAGCGCAGTGTCGACTTCGGCCATCACGGCGGGGGCACCGAGCTGTGCCATGCTGGTCACCGCGAACTCGCCGAGCCCGCATGGAACGATGCCCGAAAAATGTGACAGGTCCGGATCGACGTTGAGCGAGAAGCCGTGGAAGCTGACCCAGCGGCGCACCCGCACGCCGATCGCGCCGATCTTGGCTTCGTCGGGGCCGTGGCCAGTCCAGATGCCGACCCGCCCGGGCTCGCTGCGCGCGGCGATGCCGAAATCGGCGAGGGTGGCGATCAGCCATTTCTCCACCCCTGCCACGAAGCAGCGAATGTCGCGGCCACGCTTGTCGAGATCGAGCAGGACATAGCCGACCCGCTGGCCCGGCCCGTGATAGGTATAGCGCCCGCCGCGTCCGGCCCGGAACACCGGGAAGCGATCCGGCGCCAGCAATTCGTCTCCGACCGCACTGGTGCCCGCCGTGTAGAGCGGGGGATGCTCGAGCAGCCAGACGAGTTCGCGCGCCTCTCCGGCCCGGATCGCGGCGGCGCGCGCCTCCATCTCGGCCAGGGTTTCGGCATAGGGTAGCAGGCCGGGCGACACCCGCCACTCGATCGCTTCCCCATCGACGCTGCTGTCATCGATTGTCATGCTTCGCATATTGACGATTTTCTCCGCCAATCAAGAGCGATGCGATTGCGCTGCACCATGCCGACAGGATAGGCGAGACCGATATGGTTGGAGCAATGCGCGCATGACGGCTTTTTCGCTGGGTACGGTCTGGGAGGAGACGATCGCCTTCCTGCGCCGGGAGCGTGCGCTGCTCATCCCCGTTGCGTTGGCCATTTTCGGCCCGGCGCAGCTGTTGCTGCGCTTCGCCATGGCGGGGACCGATCCGACCGCGATGTCGGGCCAAGCCAATCCGCAGACGTTGCTCGCCTTTCCGGCCTTGCTGTTCGCGTTATATGGGTATCTGGTCATTTCCTTGCTCGTGCTGGTACCGGGAATCAGTGTCGGGGAGGCGCTGTCGCGCGCCGTTCGAGCCTTTCCCCGCACGATTGCGACCGGCATGGCGGTAATGACGGTGTGGCTGGGCATAGCCCTGGCGGTCGTGATCGCGGCGACGCTGGGGATCATGATGTTCCGGTCCAGCGCGCAGGCGGGCGGGCTTACGAACACCCTGACGTTCCTGGTCATCGTGCCCATGCTGGTCATCGTCATCCGGATGCTGCTGTTCGCCCCCGTCCTGGCGATGGAGCAGAGAGGCCCCGTCGATGCGCTGCGGCGGGTCTGGGCGCTGGGGCGCGACAATGTCGTGCGCTTCGTCGGCGTGTGGGTCCTCTTCCTGTTTCTCGGCGTCGTCGTGACGATGGTCGACACGCTGGTGTTCGGTTCGGTGTTCCGGCTGGTTGCACTCGCTATCGGCGACGGCGAAGTGGTCGGGGTCGTCCAGCTGCTGCTCACTGCGGCTCTTCAGGCCATGCTGTCGCTGGGCATGACGGTGTATATCGCGCTGATCTACCGCAGACTGGCTTAGCCCAGCAGCGGGATGTGTGGTGCTGCCTCGCGTGGCATGACGCCAGCTAGCCGTGGATCAGCGAAGGTCTCCACGGCGCGTTCGGAAGCTATGAAGCCGTGGCGGCGGTAGAAGCCGAGCGCGCCCGGATGATCGAGCGTGCAAGTGTGCACCCACATCCGCTCGACATCCTTGCGCCAGCCGATCGACAGCGCCTGCGCCATCAGCCAGTTGCCATGGCCCTTGCCGGTCAGTTCGGGGACCAATCCGAAAAAGCCTATCTCGGCCTCCCCTGCCTTGCGGAAGTCCAGCTCGAGCAGGCCGATCTCGACGCCGCGCGGATCCTCGACCGCAAAGATCTCGACTGCCGGGTCGTGAATGATCGCCAGCAGCTCGGCTTCGGGCATCACCAGCCGCGAGAACCACATCCATGGTTCGCCGACCCGGCGGAACAACGCGCGATATTTGTCGGGGGAGGGGGCCTTCCATCGCACCAGCCGCAGCGGCGCGTGCGGCATCATGCGGGGCTTGGGCCGCTCGCGCATCTCCAGCGACGTTACGATCGTCGCGATCATCTCCGGTGGAACGGGCGTCAGCGGCACGCCGGCGTCACTCCCACACAGCGACCGGCGGCAGGCTCATCAGGATCGCGTCGATATTGCCGCCGGTCTTGAGCCCGAACAGCGTGCCCCGGTCATAGACAAGGTTGAACTCGGCATAGCGGCCCCGGAATGTGAGCATCTGCCGGCGGTCCTCGTCGCCCGCGTCGAGGCCCATGCGGGCGCGGACGATCCGGGGGAAGATGTCGAGAAAGGCTTCGCCGACGTCGCGGGTGAAGGCGAAATTGGCGTCAAACCCGGCGTCGCCCTCACAATCGAGATGATCGTAGAAGATTCCGCCGACACCGCGATGGACCTGACGGTGCGGTATCCAGAAATAGTCGTCGGCCCATTTCTTGAACCGGTCGTAATAATCCTCGCCATGCGCGTCGCACGCTGCCTTCAGCCGGGCGTGGAAGGCGTCGGTATCTTCCTGATAGGGGATGGGCGGGTTGAGATCGGCGCCGCCGCCGAACCAGCGCTTGGTGGTGTTGAGGAATCGGGTGTTCATATGCACCGCGGGCACATGCGGGTTCGCCATATGCGCGACGAGGCTGATTCCCGTGGCGAAGAAGCTCGGGTCCTCGCCCGCGCCATGGATGGTCTTGGCGAACTCAGGCGCGAAGGCGCCGCCGACGGTCGAGACATTGACGCCGACCTTCTCGAAAACGCGGCCCTTCATCAGACCCTGAACCCCGCCGCCGCCCTCGGCTTCCGGATCGCCGTCGCGATTCCAGGGGGTGTAGGCGAAGCGCGCGTCGCTGCCTGCTTCGCGTTCGATCGCCTCGAACGCTGCGCAAATCCGGTCGCGCAGTGATTCGAACCAGCTGCGCGCAGCGGCCTGCTGATCGTCCAGGGTCAGGGTCATTCGGGGAATCCTTCGGTTTGCCGCAGCGCCTCGGCGAGCGCGATGCCAGCCGAAACCGCGACATTCAAGGACCGGAAGCCCGGGCGCATCGGAATACGCACCCGCAGATCGGCCCGGTCGTGGACGTGCGGGGGGACGCCCGCGCCCTCTGACCCGAACAGCAATATGTCGCCGGGTTCGAAGCGGGAATTGACGAGCGTCACATCCGCCTGGGTCGACAAAAGGATCAGCCGACCGCGCCGTTCGGCATCGAACTCGGCCCAGTCGGCATGGCGGATCACCGCCGCGTCGGCGGCATAATCCATCCTCGATCGCTTCAGCGCGCGGTCCGAAAAGGCGAATCCGCACGGTTCGATGATGTCGACGCCGACGCCGAAACACGCCGCCAGGCGCAGAATCGTGCCGACATTTCCGGCGATATCGGGCTGATGAAGGGCGATCCGCATGGCCCTGCTGATATGCGAATGTATCGCAATGCGGCAATATTCATCAAATGGGATTGGCAAAGCCGATGAACCGGCGCTATCAGCGCGCAGCCGCCGGGGATTTTGCGGGCGGTCGCGCATGCGCAGGGGGCAATGGCTGAACGGTCTTACCCTCTTGCAGGCGCCAGCATCGTGGCAGCGCAAGGGTTCCGGAATGGCGACGCTCGAACATACAGATACGGCCGGTGAAGTGGCCGAAGACGGCGTCCGTCGCCGTGACTTCATCAATATCGCGGCAGTGAGCTTCGCGGGCGTTGGCGCCGCGACGGTTCTACTCCCTCTGGTCAACCAGATGAATCCCTCGGCCGACGTGCTTGCGCTGGCATCGATCGAGGTCGATCTCTCGGCGATCAAGGAAGGCCAGGCGATCAAGACGATCTTCCGCAAGCAGCCTTTGTTCGTCCGTCACCTGACGGCGGCCGAGATCGCGGCGGCCGACAAGGTCGATCCGAGCAGCCTGCGCGATCCGCAGACGCTCGAGCAGCGCACCGTCGGCGGCAAGAAGCAGTGGCTGATCACCATGGGCGTCTGCACCCATCTCGGCTGCGTGCCGCTGGGTGCGGGCGAGGGTGAGATCAAGGGTGAGTTCGGCGGATATTTCTGCCCGTGCCATGGTTCGTCCTACGACACCGCGGCGCGCATCCGTAAGGGCCCGGCGCCGAAGAATCTCGAAGTGCCGAAATATGCCTTCAAATCCGACACCGTCGTGGCAGTGGGCTGAGGTAGACCGACATGAGCTTCCCCTGGGCAAAACATTACGAGCCTAAGAACCCGCTGATGCAGTGGGTCGACCAGCGGCTCCCGCTTCCGCGTCTGGTCTACAACGCGGTCGGCGCCGGTTACCCGGTTCCGCGCAACCTCAACTATTTCTGGAACTTCGGCGTGCTTTCGGGCGCGGCGCTGGGCATCCAGATCATCACCGGCATCATCCTGGCGATGCACTATGCCGCCAACGGCGCGGTGGCCTTCGACTCGGTCGAGCACATCATGCGCGACGTGAACTCGGGCTGGATGATCCGCTATGCGCACGCGACGGGCGCGAGCTTCTTCTTCATCGTGGTCTATCTCCACATCTTCCGCGGGCTTTATTACGGGTCGTATAAGGCCCCGCGCGAAATGGTGTGGCTGCTCGGCCTCGTCATCTATCTGCTCATGATGGCCACCGGCTTCATGGGCTATGTGCTTCCCTGGGGTCAGATGAGCTTCTGGGGCGCCAAGGTGATCACCGGCCTGTTCGGCGCGATCCCCGTGGTCGGCACGCCGATCCAGACCTGGCTGCTCGGCGGTTTCGCGCCGGACAACGCCGCGCTGAACCGCTTCTTCTCGCTGCACTATCTGCTGCCCTTCGTGATCGCGGGTGTCATCATCCTGCACATCTGGGCGCTGCACATCCCGGGTTCGAGCAACCCGACCGGTATCGAGGTGAAGGGTCCGCAGGACACGGTTCCGTTCCACCCCTATTACACCGCCAAGGACGGTTTCGGACTGGGCGTGTTCCTGATCCTCTACTGCCTGGTGCTGTTCTATGCGCCGAACGCGCTCGGCCACCCGGATAACTATATCCCGGCCAACCCGCTCTCGACGCCCGCGCACATCGTGCCGGAATGGTATTACTGGCCCTTCTACGCGATCCTGCGCGCCTTCACCTTCGATATCTTCGGCATTCCGGCCAAGCTGCTCGGCGTGGTGGCGATGTTCTCGGCGATCCTGATGCTCTTCTTCCTGCCGTGGCTGGACAAGTCCCCGGTCCGCTCGGGCAACTACCGCCCGGCGTTCAAGAAGTTCTTCTGGCTGCTCGTCGTCGACGTGATCATCCTGGGCTGGTGCGGCGGTTCGCCGGCGGCAGAGCCCTATGTGATGATCTCGCAGCTCGCCGCGGCTTATTACTTCGCTCACTTCCTGATCATCCTGCCGATCGTGTCGCGCATGGAGCGTCCGCTTCCGCTGCCGAACTCGATCACCGAGGCGGTGCTCGAGAAGCACGGCAACGCTGCGGCCTAAGGGGATATAGAGACCATGGTTCGTCCCATCGCATTCCTCGCAGGCCTCGGCTTCGTCGGGATCCTGCTCTACTCGCTGATCATGGGCGCCGTCGCCTATGTCGCCGAGCCGCCGGCCCCGACCGCCGAGCATGAGTTCCACCTGCATCCGAAGGAAATTTCGTTCGCTTCGGACGGCCCCTTCGGCAAGTTCGACCTGCAGCAGCTTCAGCGCGGCTTCCAGGTCTACAAGGAAGTCTGCTCGGCCTGTCACTCGCTCCATCAGGTCGCATTCCGCGACTTCAAGGATCTGGGCTTCACCGATGCCGAAGTTAAGGCGATCGCCAAGGGCTGGGCGACCGAGACCCCCTCGATCAACCCGGAGACCGGCGAGCCCGCGACCCGCAAGTCGACCCCGGCTGACAAGATCCCGTCGCCTTATGCGAACGAAGTCGCGGCCCGCGCCGCGAACAACAACGCGCTGCCGCCGGATCTGTCGCTGATGACCAAGGCGCGTCACGACGGCGGTGCCTATGTCCACTCGCTGCTGACCGGTTACCAGAACCAGCCCGCCGAGCTTCTCAAGAAGTTCCCGGACTCGAAGACCGGCCCGGGCCTCCACTACAACCCGTATTTCGCGAACCTCAACATCGCGATGCCGCCGCCGCTGGTGGCGGACGGACAGGTGACTTATGCCGACGGGACCAAGGCGACCGTCGATCAGATGGCGACCGACGTGTCGGCCTTCCTGATCTGGACCGCCGAGCCCAAGCTGCAGAAGCGGCATGAGATCGGCCTGGCTGTCATCATCTTCCTGCTGATGGCGACCACGCTGGCTTATCTGTCCTACCGGAACATCTGGGCGGGCGTTAAGCACTGAGCTTTGCCGGCTTGATGAGAAAAGGGGCCGTCCGGGATGACCGGGCGGCCCTTTTTTTCACATCAACCAAGCCGTCATTCCCGCTTTCGCGGGAATGACGATGGGAGTTTAAGTCGATGTCGAAGAACCGTCTCGGCCTGATCGGCGGCAGCGGGCTCTATCGGATGCCAGCGCTTGCAGACGGTGAATGGATCGACGTCGACACGGCTTGGGGCAAGCCGTCCGACGCTTTGCTGATCGGTTCGATCGGCGATCGTGAGGTCGCCTTCCTGCCCCGCCATGGCCGAGGGCACCGGCTCGCGCCGGGCGAGGTCAACTATCGCGCCAACATCGCCGCGCTGAAGGCGGCGGGCTGTACGGAGATATTGGCGGTGTCGGCGGTCGGCGGCTTCGATGACGACGTGCCGCCGGGTACGTTCGTGCTGGTCGACCAGTATATCGACCGCACGATGCGCGACGGGCGCAGCTTCTTCGGTGACGGCATCGTCGCCCATGTCGGTTTCGGCCGGCCGACCTGTTCCCGGCTCGGTGGGGCGGTAGCGCAGGCGCTCGCCGCTGACGGGCGCGCGCATCGGATAGGCGGGACGATGCTGGTGATCGAGGGCCCGCAATTCTCGACCCGCGCCGAGTCGCTGCTGCACAAGGGCTGGGGCTGCAATGTCGTCGGAATGACCGGCCTTCCCGAAGCCCGGCTCGCCCGCGAGGCAGAGCTTTGCTACGCGAGCGTGGCGATGGTCACCGACCATGACGCCTGGTCGGACAAGGAAGTCGACGTCGCCTCGGTGATCGCGGTGATGAACGCCAATGTCGAGCGCGCACAGGCGCTGGTCGCTGCCGTCGCGGATCGGGCTCGGGGCGATGGCAGCTGCGCGCAGGGCTGCAATCACGCGCTCGAAGGTGCTGTGATCACGGCGCGGAACGCCTGGCCTCCTGTCACGCAACGGCGGCTGGCGACCATCGTGCCGCGACTCTTCGTCTGAGACACGGCGCGACGACACCTCGGCGACGGCGAAATGCGCATCGCTGCGACATAAAATGCGGGGAAACAAGCGCCGTCAGCGACGTTTTCCGACCCGATGGAGAGCGAAGCCGATCAGACCGACTGGAAGCTGCCCTGGCACGGCGGATGCCGTTGCGGCAGGGTGCGTATCCTTGTGACCGGGCCTCCTCTGCTCGCTTCCGCTTGTCATTGCACCGGCTGCCAGACCATGTCGGCGAGCGCTTTCTCGATGAGCATCGCTATCCCGAGCGCGGGGTTCGCCGTGACTCAGGGTGAGACCGTGATCGGCGGTCTGCATGGCCGCCATCGCCATTATTTCTGCGGATGGTGCATGAGCTGGATGTACACGCGCGGCGAGGGCATGGACGATTTCGTTAACCTGCGACCGTCAATGCTCGACAAACATCAGTGGTTCGTCCCGTTCGCCGAGTTCTGGACGTCGGAAAAGCTCGCTTGGGTGACGACGGCGGCGGTGCACAGTTTCGAGACGCTACCGCCGCTCGATCATTTCCCGGAACTAATCGAACAATATGCGGCACGCGGTGTCCGCAAGCCCGGTTAGGCCGGGCGGCGCTTTTGTATGTTGGTGACCTTCATCGTCATCACCACCTCGTCATTCTGGTTCCGGACGGTCAGGTGAATAGTGACGAAGCCGATGCCGGGCTTTGAGCGGGGAACGCTGGTCGACAGTACCTCGGCTTCGATGTTGAGCACGTCGCCGGGATAGGCCGGCTTGATCCAGCGTAGTTCGTCAACGCCGGTGCCGCCCAGCGAGAAATAGCCATTCTCGTCGGTCCAGTGATCGGTCATCATCCGCATCACCATCGCGCAGCTATGCCAACCGCTCGCTGCCAGCCGTCCGAAGATCGCGTTCTCGGCAGCGGCTGCATCGTCGAGATGGAAGGGCTGCGGGTCATATTTGGAAGCGAAGTCGATGACCTCTTCGCGCCTGACCTCATAGGCGCCGAATCGCTCGGCCCGTCCCTCTACATAATCCTCGAAATAGGGCATAGGCCTGCCTCTCAGACGTTGAACCGGAACAGCATGATGTCGCCGTCCTGGACGAGATATTCCTTGCCTTCGGAGCGATACTTGCCCGCCTCGCGCGCCGCGGCTTCGCCGCCCAGTGTCACATAGTCCTGATAGGACATCGTCTCGGCGCGGATGAAGCCACGTTCGAAATCGGTGTGGATCGCGCCTGCGGCGTTCGGCGCCTTGGCGCCCTTCTCGACGGTCCAGGCGCGTGCTTCCTTCGGGCCGACGGTGAAGAAGGTGATCAGGTCGAGCAGCTCGTAGCCCGCGCGGATGACGCGGGCCAGTCCCGTTTCGGTGAGGCCGAGGTCGGACAGGAATTCGGCGCGGTCGGCGGGGTCGAGGGTGACGATCTCGGCTTCGATCGCGGCGGAGACGATCACCGCCTTCGCTCCCTCGGCCTTGGCCTTTTCGAACACCCGCGCCGACAGCGCATTGCCGTCCGCCGCCGCGCCTTCGTCGACGTTGCACACATAGAGCACCGGCTTGGCGGTGAGCAGCTGCGCCTGGCCGAATATCCGCGCCTCGTCGTCGTCCTTGGGCTGGGTCAAGCGCGCCGGCTTGCCTTCACGCAGCAGGTCGAGCGCCTGGCCGAGCACCGACGCCGCGGACTTCGCCTCCTTGTCACCCTGTGCCGCCTTCTTGGCGAAGGCGGGGACGCGTTTCTCGAGGCTTTCGAGGTCGGACAGCATCAGCTCGGTCTCGACCGTCTCGGCGTCGGCGATCGGGTCGATCTTGTTCTCGACATGCGTGACGTCGCCATCCTCGAAGCAGCGCAGCACATGGACGATCGCATCGACCTCGCGAATGTTGCCGAGAAACTGGTTGCCCAGGCCCTCGCCCTTCGAAGCGCCGCGGACCAGCCCGGCGATGTCGACGAAGGCGAGCTGGGTTTCGATGATCTTGGCGGAGCCGCCGATCTTCGCGATCTCATAGAGACGGGGATCGGGCACCGCGACCTGCCCTATATTCGGCTCGATCGTGCAGAAGGGATAGTTGGCGGCCTGCGCCGCCGCGGTCTCGGTGAGCGCGTTGAAGAGGGTGGACTTGCCGACATTCGGAAGCCCGACGATACCACAGCGAAAACCCATATTGTCTCAAGCCCTATCTGGATGCGCGCGCGATAGCCGCTGATGCCCGCAAAGGCCAGAGCTTGAAATTCGGGAGGGCCCTGGAGCCGGGGCTCCACGGGCCCTCACTCCTCCAGACGCGGAAAATATCAGATCGTGAAGGACGGGGTGAATTCCGGCAGCGGCTTGGGCGCGCTGACGGGCGTCACCTTGGGTGCGGGCTTCGTAGCGGGCGCGGCCTTGACCGAAGCCACCGCGCGGGCGGCGGGGCTGCCCGGCGCAATGGCCGGCGACGGCGCGGGCTGAGCAGCGCCGCAATCGCCCGCGCTGGTGCGGATCACCCGCGGCTGTTGCTCTGAACCCGCCGAGCTGATCCGCACGGTCCGGGTGCAGCCATCGGCGTTCCTCGTGCTCGACACATAGCTATAGTGCATCACGCCGACCGGTTGACCGGCGGCGTTGGTGAGCGTGATGGCCTCTCCGTTCGCGGCGGGAGCCTGGGCCTCCATCATCGCCGCCTGGCGCATCATCGCGGCGGCCTGCGCGTCCAACGCTGCCGAGATGCGCTCCATCTCGGCAAAGGGCGACGCGGGGCCGAAAGCGGCCTCGTAGAGCGTCGCAGGCGCGCGGACTGGGACGAGCACGACGCGTGGCGTGGCGTCGCCCTCATAGCGGATATGCTGCACCGAGCCGTCGGGCAGGGCGACCAGCATCGTCTTGCCTTGGTCATGCGCGGCGAAGGCCGCGCCCGCGAGGGCAGCGGCGGCGACACCGGCGATAATGGCGGTCCGAACTATACGCATGGCTTTGCCTCCATCGTTAGAGTCGATGGGCGGAAAATTAGTCGGCTGAAGCTGAACGCTTGATAAACGGCATGGTGCGGCACATCCGGTCATGCCACCGGCTCAGCGCAGCCAGAGCAAGCGCCGCACCCGCCAAGCACATTAGCATGTCCCACTGCGTATCCCAGGCATCGCCCTGTGTGCCGAGAAAAGCGTCCGCCCCCTGGCCCAGGGCCATCGCCGCGCCGAATTCGATGAGCTCATAAAAGGCGCTGATCGCCAGGCAGACGAGCAGCACCACCGGCGTCAGCAGGGAAGGAACCCGCAGCAGCGCGCGGCGGACGAAGATTTCGCGGATGACGATCGCGGGAACGAAGCCCTGCATGAGATGGCCGAAGCGATCATAAGGATTGCGGGCGAGCCCCAGCGCATCCTGCACCGCGAAGCCGATCGGAACCCGGGCATAGCTGTAAGCGCCGCCGAGCATCAGCACCGCACCGTGGAAGCCGATCAGCGTCAGGGCGAGCGGCGTCAACGGGAAGCGGTGGCGCAGGGCGAACAGCAATGGCCAGGCGATCAGCACCGGCGCCACCTCCATCAGCCATGTCGCCCTGTCATATGGGCTCCAGCCCGAAAGCAGCAGGCCGGCAAGCCATAGCCCGCCGAGGATGAACAGGGGCCGGCCGGACGATGCGCGGGTCATCGGATGAGGGCTCCGTTCACAGCGTGCTGGCCACGACCCGGTCGCGTCCGCCGCCCTTGGCCTGATAAAGGGCATCGTCCGCGCGGCGCAGCAGCTCGCCGCGGGACATGCCGGGATAGGCCTGCGCCACGCCGCAGCTCACCGATATCGTCAGCGTCTTGCCGTCGCGCATCGGCATGGGGCGGTTCGCGATATCCAGGCGCAGAGCCTCCGCAATCGATAGGGCCAATTCTTCGCTGGTGCCGTCGAGCAGGATCGCGAGCTCGTCGCCGCCGAGCCGCCCGATCCTGTCATGATCGCGCAGCAGCGCACGCAGCCGGCCGGTCAGTTCGACGAGTACCGCATCGCCCGCCGGGTGGCCGTGGCGGTCGTTGACCTGCTTGAAATGGTCGATGTCGATCATGATCAGCGCAAGATGCGATGAGGATATGTGCGACAGCGCATGGTCGAGATGGGCCATGAAGGCCGCATGGTTCAACATGCCTGTCAGGCTGTCGGTCGATGCGGCCAGCGACAGGCTGACTTCGCGTTCCTTGCGCATGGTGATGTCGCGGATTGCTCCGATCGCCCCATAGACCTTGCCATTTTGATCGACGAGCGCGCGCAGCGTGCATTCGAGCCAGCCCGAAGAACGTCCGCGGGGCCGGAACTCGCAATAGGCGACCATGCCCGGATTGCGCAGCGCTTCGGCAAAGGACTCGTCGAGTGCCGGCCGATCGCGGTCGTCGACCGCCGCCTGCAACACGCTGCCGGCCAGCGCCCGCGTGTCGATCCCCAACAGCATGCCGATCGCGCCCGACGACTGCATGCAGCGGCCCTGATCATCAAGCCTGACCAGCGCATCGGCAGATTCCGAGGCGAGAAGCCTGAGACTTGCCTCGCTTTCCATCAGGCGGCGGGCGAGCGCGCGGCGGGCGTTGAGTTCGGCGGAAACGGGCAGCGCGGTGATCAGCATGACCGCCAGATAGAATTGGAGGAAAAATGCCTGTTCCCTGCGATCATGGACCATCGCCGCGATCGGACCATGGTCATATATGGTGCAGATGACGCCGATGATTGCGGTGATGATCAGCGCTATCTTGGTGCCGAACTGCCCGAGGCGGAAGGTCGCGACCATCACTGCCGCGGTCATCACGAACAGCATCGGATAACCGGCGATCAGGAAGGTGAACAGCCCGGCGCAAATCGCGAAAGCCAGGATCGCGGCCGCCTCGAGCCGGGCGGCGGCGCTCATCTCGCTTACCCAGCGGGACAATTCGCCGGTGACGATCCCCGAAAAGAGCGGGGTAAGGATCATCAGGCCAAGGCCGTTGGCGATGTACCAGGTGGCGTAAGTGGGCCAGAAGGGCTGGCCTGCGACCAGGACCGAGGCGCCCGCGCCGATGAGGCCGCTGATCGCGGGGGGGATCATGCCACCCAGCAGCATGAACCGCAGCACCGAGCGCACATTTTCGAGAGCGTTGCCATGCGCGTGCCGGCTCTGGAGCAGCAATCCCGCAGTCAGCACCTCGACCATGTTCGCCAGGCTGTAGAGTGCAGCGATGGCCACGCCGCTGCCGGTCAGGATGATCGCGGCCAGGCTGCCGGAAAGCGCCATGGCGAAAAAGACGGGCCACCGTGTCGGGGCGAGGGGAAGGATGAAGGCAAGCAGTAGCGCGTTGGCTGGCCAGATCGCCGAGACGTCGTCGCCATTCGCGGCGACCGAAATCGTGCCGGCGGCAAGCAGCAGATAGCCCAGACCGCAGGCCACAGCTGTCCCCAGATCCCGATAGGTCCGGTGTCCGATCACCCCATTCACGTCATCGTCGCCCCCCGGCACGCCGCTTCGAAAGCGGATCTTGGAGATATAACGACATTCTCGCCGATTTCTTCAAGCAATCTCGCCAAATCGGATGGGGATGCCGACGGGCTGTGACGTGCGTCACCTGACCCGCCGCAAGCCACGTTAGCCTCAGCGATCATGTGGCCATTTCGGAAAAGGATTCCTGCCGGCGCTAGCGCGGTCGAGATCATCGACGAGGCGATCGATTTCGCGGCGCAGCGGTGGCTTTCGTTCAGCCTTTCGGTTGCGGTGCCGCCCGGCGCCGGTCTGCGATACCGCATCGGCCTGTTCGCGCGCTCGATCGAGAGCAGCTTGCATCGCCGCTTTCCTCCGTTGACGACCGCGCCAGCCGAGGTGATCGTGCTGATCGTCGCCAAGGGCGTGGAACGGTCCGGTGCGGTGCCGCGCGGCGATATCGAGCGTGAGCTGGGTATTTTGCTGCCGCCGTGACGGCGGGCGTCAGGCGTTGTCGGTCAGCCGGAGCGCGATCTCGCTCATGAAGCGCGGATCGTCGCCCGTAGCGAGCCAGGGCGCTTCGCGCGCGATCGCGCCGAGCATGCCGACGAGCGGATCGAGCTCGGCCTTAACATAATTGCCTAGAACATGGCCGGTGACGCGGTCCTTATGGCCCGGGTGACCGATGCCGATCCGGACCCGGCGAAAGGCATTGCCGATATGTGCCTCGGTCGAGCGTAGGCCGTTATGACCCGCGGTGCCGCCGCCGGTCTTCACTTTGACCTTGAAAGGGGCGAGATCGAGTTCGTCGTGGAAGACGGTGACGTCGCCGGTCTCGGCCTTGAAGAAGCGCATCGCCTCGCCGACCGATCGGCCGCTCTCGTTCATGAAGGTGGCAGGCTTGAGCAGCAATATCCGCTGCGCGCCGATTCGCCCCTGCGCGGCCCAGCCCTGGAACTGTTTCTTCCAGGGATCGAAGCCGTGGAGTTCGGCGATCGTGTCGACCGCCATGAAGCCCACATTGTGCCGGTGCATCGCATATTGCGCGCCCGGATTGCCAAGACCGACCCAGATTTGCATCGGCGTCGTCTATCCGTTCATCGCGATAAAAAGAAGGGCCCCGGCGGATATCCGACGGGGCCCCGATCTTTCCGAAGAGGCGAAGGGCTCAGCCCTCGGCTTCCTCCGAACCGGCTTCCGGCGCCTCGGGGGCTTGTGCGGTCTCCGCAGCAGCCTCGGTGGCCTCGTCCGCTTCGTCTTCCGAGCTCTTCAGCGCCGACGGGGCGACGATCGTCGCCAGCGTGATGTCCGTCGTGTCGTTCGCGGTCGCGCCCTTGGGGAGCTTGATCTGCGACAGATGGATGTTGTCGCCGACTTCCAGGCCCTTCAGCGAGATCACGATCTCTTCCGGAATTTCGGCGGCATCGACGGTAAGGCCGAGGTCATGCACGACAATGTTGAGCACGCCGCCACGCTTCAGGCCCGGCGACAGTTCTTCGTCCTTGAAGTGGACGGGAACGTTGACGTGCACCTTGCTGTGCTCGCCGATGCGCAGGAAGTCTGCATGAAGCGGACGATCGGTGACCGGATGGAACTGAACGTCCTTCGGCAGGGTGCGGACCTTCTTGCCCGCGACGTCGATCATCACCACGCTGTTGAAGAAGTGCCCGGTGTGGAGCAGCTTCATCAGCACCTTCTCTTCGAGGTGGATGGCGGTCGGTTCCTGCTTTTCGCCGTAAATCACGGCGGGGACGCGGCCTTCGCGGCGGATCGCACGGGAGGCTCCCTTGCCTGCCCGATCGCGCGCCTCGGCCGACAGGTCGAGCACTTCGCTCATAACATGTCTCCAGTTCGCATTTGAGTTTCCAAAACCGTCTGCCTCCAGGGATGACCAGACGGGAGGGGGGCGCATAGAGGGATAATGGGCGAAAGGCAAGCAAGACCGGACTCGCAGTTTCATTGCGGTCGCAGCCTGCGCGGTGCATGAGGCCCCGATGCTCGACGAACATATACTCTTCATCGACGGCGAAGCGATGGTGATCGACAAGCCTTCGGGCCTGCCGGTCGATCCGCCGCGCGACGGGAGCATCAGCCTGGAAAACCATCTCCAGTCGCTGAGCTTCGGATTCAAGCGCTGGCCGAGCGCGGTCCACAGGCTCGATCGTGACACGTCGGGCTGCCTGCTGCTCGCCCGCAATCCCAAGGCGCACAAGCGCTTCGCACTGGCGTTCGAAGAGGGGCGGGTGGAGAAAACCTATCTCGCGATCCTCGACGGCATCCCCGCCACGTCGGAGGGCGTGGTCGATCTCCCGCTCGCCAAGACGTCGACCCGCGAAAGCGGATGGCGGATGATCGGCGATCCCAGGGGTAAGCCCGCGACAACCGCCTGGCGGCAAATCGCCGAGGTGAAGGGCCGCGCGCTGGTCGAGTTCAAGCCGGCGACCGGCCGCACCCACCAGATCCGCGTCCATGCCGCCAGCGGCATCGGCGTACCGATCCTCGGCGACCCGGTCTATGGTAAGGGCGGCGGGGTGACGCTGCTCCACGCGCTCGCGCTGGTCGTGCCGCGCGAGGGCAAGGAACCGATCACGGCGCGCGCGCCGCTGCCGGAGCGGTTCGCCGCGCTGGGCTTCACCGACCCGAGTTGATCCGCGATGGCGCGCATCCCGGTCACCCGCTCGATCAGCATTGGCGACGAGGAACTGGATTTCTCGACGACCCGGTCGGGCGGGGCGGGGGGGCAGCATGTCAACACCACCGACAGCGCCGTCATCCTGCGCTTCGATGTCGCGGGGTCGGCGAGCCTGCCCGACATGGTGAAGAGCCGCCTTGCCGATCTGGCGGGATCGCGGATGACCGGCGATGGCATGCTGATCCTGCGCAGTGAGGGATCACGCTCGCAGCATGACAATCGGCGCGATGTGGTCGACCGCCTGCTGGCGCTGATCCGGGATGCGACCTTCGTCCCGAAGAAGCGCAAAGCGACCAAGGCGACCTATTCATCGAAGGTGAGGCGGCTGGAGGGCAAGGCCAAGCGTTCGGGCGTCAAGGCGGGGCGGGGCAAGCCGCGGCTGGATTGACCGGTCACGCCCCGCCGAGATGGTAGATGCCGAATGCCGCGACGGCGCCCATGAAGGCGCCGCCGGCCGCGATTGCGCCTGCCAGTGTTGCGGGACGGACGATCTTTTCGGCGAGCGCGGCCTGCCAGAGGGCGAGCGACAGCGGATAATAGATCAGCGTCGCGGTGATCAGACCGGGTGAGTTCCGGTCATATGCCAGCACGCAGGCGAAATGGTAGACGAAGTTCCAGAACAGATTGCCCGCCGCCCAGGCGAGCATCCAGAAGACCGCTCTCGTCGACTGCGCTTTCGCGGCCCAGCGTACGAGCAACGCCATGATGACGATGAAGGCGATGTTGCTGCCAAGGAAAGTGGGAAGCTCCATCGGATGCCCGGTGACCATCGTCGCCCAGGCCGGATAGCCCGTCGCGAACTCTTCGAAGACATGGAGCGCGAAGGCGACCGGCAGGGCCCAGATCAGCCGATAGAAGGATATCGTCATGGCAAAGCCCTCCCCCGATATTTCGGGAACGATACGCGAAGCGGCTTGAAGCGCAAGCGAAGCCGGGCCAGATCAGGCGCATGTACAGCTTCGATATCGACAAGCATGGCGACAAGGCTGCTCTCTACGCAGATCTCTCGGCGGCGCTCGCGGCGCTGACCGCCGACGAGCCCGACGCGATTGCCAATATGGCCAATGCGGCGGCGCTGATCTGGGAATATCTGCCCGACCTCAACTGGGCGGGCTTCTATCGGGCGGCAGGCGAGGAGCTGATCCTGGGGCCCTTCCAGGGCAAGACCGCTTGCATCCGTATCCCGTTCGGCAAGGGTGTCTGCGGCACGGCGGCGGCCACGCACGAGCCGCAATGCGTCGCCGACGTCCATGAGTTTCCAGGGCATATCGCCTGTGATGCCTATTCGGCGTCGGAACTGGTGATGCCGATCGTCCATGAAGGCCGGCTGATCGGGGTGCTCGACCTCGACAGCCCGGTCAAGGGGCGGTTCGACGATGTCGACGTGACCGGATGTGCGGAATTGATGGCGGTGCTGGGGCCCCGGATCACGGGGTGAGAAAAGATTTCCACATTTAACCCCTCTCCCGTTTTCACGGGAGAGGTTGGGTGAGGGTCTTCTTCTTTCGTTGGGCGGAGTGTGGATGAGAGGTTGAAAGACCCTCACCCCGACCTCTCCCGCGAACGCGGGAGAGGGAGTTCAGCTCAGCTCAACCGGTCCAGCGCTTCCTCACTCAATGAGCCGGGAATGATCATCAGCGGGCAGGGAAGCTGACCCGCCTCCGCCCCGGCGAAATGGGTGATCAGTTTGCCGGGCGGGCCGCTCTCCGGGGCGCCGAGAACCAGCGCGGCGACATGAGGCTGTTCGGCCAATATCTCGCGGACCGCGACGATCGGGTCGCCCTGTTTGACCGTGATCGACGGCATGATGCCGGTTTCCTCGATCAAGGCGCTCGCCGCCTGCGCCACCATCGCCTCGGCGCGCAGCCGGGCCTCTTCCTCCATCGCGGCCTGGACCGCTCCCCACTGGACGAACTCCTGCTGGGCCACCAGCGCGAGGATCTCGACCGCCCCACCGGTTTTCTGCGCGCGGCGCGCGGCGAAGCGCAGGGCGATTCGCGCAACGTCATTATCGTCGATTACAACCAAATAGGTTCTCATGGTGGCAATCCTTCCCCTGTATTAACCAATTAGGTGCGCTACGTGACGATTTTGCGCGATTCTACCCTATAGCAGGGTTGACCTTGTCCCGGCGAGCGGGGAAGAGGGACGCGCATCGACCCCAATCCCGCCTCAAGGGACAAGAATATGCCGATAGAACTGAAGATGCCTGCCCTCTCTCCGACCATGGAGGAAGGAACACTGGCCAAATGGCTGGTCAAGGAGGGTGATAGCGTCAAGTCGGGCGATCTGCTCGCCGAGATCGAGACGGACAAGGCGACGATGGAATTCGAAGCGGTCGACGAGGGCGTGATCTCGCAGATCCTCGTCGCCGAAGGCAGCGAAGGCGTGAAGGTCGGCGCGGTGATCGCGCTGATCCAGGGTGAGGATGAAGCCGCCCCGGCCCCCGCCAAGGCCGCGCCGAAGGCCGAGGCCGCGCCTGCCAAGGCAGAAGAGAAGCCTGCCGAAAAGCCCAAGGCCGAAGCGCCTGCCGCTGCGCCCGCGCCCGCCAAGGCGGCGGAACCCGCGCCGAAGGCCGCGCCGGCATCGAACGACCGCGTCAAGGCGAGCCCGCTGGCAAAGCGGCTGGCGAGCGCGCAGGGCATCGATCTGGCGCAGGTAACCGGTTCGGGGCCCGGCGGCCGGGTCGTCAAGGCCGATCTCGACAGCGCGTCGAAGGGCGCGTCTGCCGCCCCTGTGGCCGCTGCGTCGTCGGCTCCCGCGGTTGCGCCCGCACCGGTCGTCGCGAACGACGATATCCCGCATGAGGTCGTCAAGCTGTCGAACATGCGCAAGACGATTGCGCGCCGGCTGACCGAGTCGATGCAGCAAAGCCCGCACATCTTCCTTACGGTCGATATCCAGCTCGACGCGCTGCTCAAGCTGCGCGGCCAGCTCAACGCCTCGCTCGAATCGCGCGGCGTGAAGCTGTCGGTCAACGATCTGCTGATCAAGGCGCTCGCCGTCGCGCTGATAGAAGTGCCCGAATGCAACGTCTCGTTCGCGGGCGACACGCTGATCCAGTACAAGCGCGCCGATATCTCGGTCGCCGTGGCGATCCCGGGCGGGCTGATCACCCCGATCATCAAGGGCGCGGACACGAAAAGCGTCGCGGCGATCGCGGCCGAAGCCAAGGATCTGGCCCAGCGCGCCAAGGACGGCAAGCTGCAGCCGGCGGAATATCAGGGCGGCACCGCCTCGATTTCCAACATGGGGATGTTCGGGATCAAGCAGTTCACCGCGGTCATCAATCCGCCTCAGGCGATGATCATGGCGGTCGGCGCGGGCGAAAAGCGGCCCTATATCGTCAATGACGCGCTCTCGACCGCGACGATCATGTCTGCGACCGGCAGCTTCGACCATCGCGCCATCGACGGCGCGGTCGGCGCGCAGCTGATGCAGGCCTTCAAGCGGCTGGTCGAAAATCCGCTGGGGATGCTCGCCTGACGATGTCGGGCGGCAAACCGACGCGGCCTACCGGTGAGCCGGCGATCCGCGTGGTGGCGATGCCTGCCGACACCAATGCCAACGGCGATATTTTCGGCGGCTGGCTGGTGAGCATGATGGATCTCGCGGCGGGCACCGTGGCGTCGCAGCACAGCCGTGGCCGCGCCGCGACGATCGCGATGGACGGGATGATCTTCCATCGCCCGGTGAAGGTCGGCGACGTCGTGTCCGTCTATGCGGACCTCGTCTCGACCGGCCGGACCTCTATGAAGATAGAGGTGACGGCCTGGCGGCAATCGCGCAACGGTCTGGAAAGTGAGCAGGTCACCCATGCGACGATCACCTTCGTGGCGATCGACGACCAGGGGCGGCCGCGGGTCATTCACGAACAATAGTCTCTGAGGAGCAGCAAGTGGCGGAATCCTACGACCTCATCGTACTCGGATCGGGGCCGGGCGGCTATGTCGCCGCCATCCGGGCGTCTCAGCTTGGCCTGAAAACTGCGATCGTCGAGCGCGAATTGCTCGGCGGCATCTGCCTTAACTGGGGCTGCATTCCGACGAAGGCTTTGCTGCGCTCGTCGGAAATCTACCATCATATGCTCCACGCCGCGGATTTCGGGCTGACGGCGGGCAAGCCGAGCTTCGATCTGGACAAGGTGGTGCAGCGCTCGCGCGGTGTCGCCAAGCAGCTCAATCAGGGTGTCACCGGGCTAATGAAGAAGCACAAGATCGCCGTGCATGTCGGCGACGGCGTGCTGACGGCCAAGGGCAAGCTGACCGTCACCAAGGACGGCCAGAAGACCGAGCTGACCGCGAAGAACATCATCGTCGCGACCGGCGCGCGTGCCCGCGACCTGCCCTTCGCCAAGGCCGACGGCAAGAAGATCTGGACCTATCGCCACGCGCTCGTGCCGCCCGAGATGCCGACCAAGCTGCTGGTGATCGGATCGGGCGCGATCGGCGTCGAGTTCGCCAGCTTCTATGGCGACATGGGGGCCGAGGTGACGATCGTCGAGATGCTCGACCGCATCCTTCCGGTGGAAGATGCCGAAGTCAGCGCGTTCATGACCAAGGCGCTCACCAAGCAGGGCATGACGATCCGTCCGTCGACGGGGGTCCAGAAGCTCGAGACCACGGCCAAGGGCGTCAAGGCCGAGATCAAGGACAAGGACGGCAAGGTCACGACCGAAGAGTATAGCCACGTCATCGTCGCGGTCGGCATCGTCCCCAACACCGAGAATATCGGTCTGGAGACGCTGGGCGTGAAGACCGATCGCGGCCATATCCTGATCGACGGCCATTGCCGTACCAATGTCGAGGGCATCTACGCGATCGGCGACGTCGCAGGCGCGCCCTGGCTGGCGCACAAAGCGATGCACGAAGCGGTGATCGCCGCCGAGACGATCGCGGGTCAGCATCCGCATGCAATGGACGTCCGCAACATTCCGGGCTGCACCTATTGCCGCCCGCAGGTCGCTTCGGTCGGCCTTACCGAGGCCAAGGCCAAGGAGGCTGGTTACAAGGTGAAGGTGGGTAAATTCCCCTTCATCGGCAACGGCAAGGCGATCGCCATGGGCGAGGTCGAGGGGTTCGTGAAGACGGTGTTCGACGAGGCGACCGGCGAACTGCTCGGCGCGCACATGGTCGGCGCCGAAGTGACCGAGATGATCCAGGGCTATACGATCGGCAAGACGCTGGAGACCACAGAAGCCGAACTGATGGGCACGGTCTTCCCGCATCCGACGATCAGCGAGTCGATGCATGAAAGCGTGCTCGCCGCCTACGGACGCCCGCTGCACATCTGACGGCCTGTCGTTCGTCGACGCTGGTCGGCGGTTCGCCGACCAGCGCTGTGCGGCTTGCCCAGCGTCGGCCTAGCGTCCACGCGGGAAAGTCGTCATCAGGGAGGCGGCGTTGGGTTTGGGAAAGATCCTCATACTGGGCGGGGCGGCCTTGTCCGCCCTATATGCTCATGGCGTGCTCGCCTGCCAGCTTCATCCCAAGGCGCGTTCGGTCGCCGAGGCGCAAGCGCGTAAGAGCGTGCGGATCGCCGAGGTGGAGCGCCGCGCGCCGCGTGTGAACCCTTCCTACGCGCCGATCTTCAGCCGCCGGCTGATCCTGCAATAATCAAAAAAGGGACGGACTCGCGTCCGTCCCATTTGCCCCTCCCTTGCCCTCTATGAAGGGGCCTGGAAGCAGTATCTTTTTGATCTAGCGCGATTTCCGGGTCGCAGATTTCCATCTGCCTAGAAATCGCTCTATTCGCCGTCGCCTTCTTCGACATCCAGCGTCGCCAGCTGCGGCACCGGGCGAAGGCTGCGGTTGAGCGTGAAGCCAGCGCTCGACAGCAGCGCCGGCATATCCTCGATGCCGCCGTTGCGGCGGATGTCGAGCGCGGTGAAGCCGGTGTTGAGAAGGGTGGTAATGTCGCGATCGCGCTGCCAGCCCGAAGGTGAACCGAGCACCACTGCGATCAGCCGGCGGCCGCCGCGGATCGCCGAGGCGGTGAGGGTGAAGCCGCTGTCGTTGGTGAAGCCGGTCTTGATACCGTCGAGGCCGGGCACCACGCCAAGCAGCTTGTTGTGGTTGGCCAAACGCAGCCGGCCGTAGCTGTAGCTTTGTTCCGAAAAGCAGCGATAGCGGTCCGGGTGATGTCGGATCATCGCGGCGGACAGGATCGCGATATCCTGCGCCGATGTGAAATGGGCGGGATCGGGCAGGCCGCTGGCATTGGCGAACACCGTCTGCCGCATGCCCAGCTGGCGCGCCTTCGCGGTCATCAGCCGGGCGAAATTCTCTTCGCTGCCGCCGACCTTCTCGGCGAGCGCGACCGCCACGTCATTGGCCGATTTGACCGCGACGACGCTGATCGCCTCTTCGACCGACAGCGACTGGCCGACGCCTATACCGAGCTTGGACGGGCGCTGACTGACGGCGCGCGGCGTCATGACGACCCGGTCGTCGAGGCGCAGCCGCCCCGCGTCGAGCGCGTCGAAGACAATGTAGAGCGTCATCACCTTGGTGATCGACGCGGGATGGCGGATCGCTGTCGCCTGTTCGGCGTAGAGGATTTCGTTGGTGTCGGCGTCCATCAGCACCGCGGCGAAGCGCGGGCCGCCGAGCGGGCTGATCGCCTGCGCCGTCGATAGCGGTGTGACCAGGGTGGCGAGCGCCAGCGACATGCCCGCCAGCCAATATCTGAAAGCAACCAAAGTCACCGATCCAGTCCCCTCTGTTATCGACCAGATGGGATTGAATCTAAAGCATTTTCGAGAATCGCGACAGCCGCTCCGACAGGGCGGTTCATGCGCTTCGACTCATTTTACGCACGGTCGACCTTGTCGGCATATAGCAGGCGGCCCGGGCCGAGACGCGCCATGACCTGCGCCAGATCGCTCTCGCCGAACGCGAAACAGCCCTCCGAACGGCCAAGCTTGCCGTGCTGCGCGATCATGTTGCGCTCGGCATACCAGGCGCCATGGATCACGACGGCGCGGGCGCGGGCGTTGCTGTTGGTGCCATCGAGTCCGTCGATCCGGCGTGAACGGCCGTGCTGGCCGAAATATTCCTCGGCGGTGACATAGGCTCCATCGGACGATGCGGCGGAGCCCATCGCGTTCGAGAATTTTTGCAGCCAGCCCGTGTGGCCTGGATCCGAGCCGCGGCCATGCGCGACGAGGAAACTGTCGACCTTGCCCGATGCGACGTCGAGCAGATGGAAACGCGGCGTCGCCGATGGATCGTCGAAATCGCAGATGCCTATGACGTCGCGGCATTTGACCCTGCCGACATTGCGGCTCATCGCGGCAAGGGCGCGTGCGCGTACTTCGGGGCGAAGCCTGGCCGGCGGGATCAGGGGGGCTGCCACCGAAGTGCCGCCCGCTGCCAATGCCAATCCGCCGAAAATGGCTGAACCCAGTAATCCGCGCCGGTTGACCGGCGTGTCGATAAAATCCTGCAATTGCCCGACCCGCTCTTTACGCTAACAAGAGCCTCTACTTACCAGAGCGGGTTAACCATTTCATTCGCAGAGTGGACCTTTGTTCCCTGTACGGCGCGCGCCTGGCGCTTTCCTTGCACGGTTCATCGTCAGACTACGACTTTCGTCGATATCGTTTGCACGGACGCGACCGCGGAGCTGAATCAGCGCGCGGCCATCCGAATGGGGCTGCCGCCCTGCGCGCCGATCCGCTCGAGCAGCGCCTGATCGCGCTGGTACGGGTCGCCCAAATAACGGATCGTGCCATCGGGCTGCGCCTCGGCGGTGAAGTAGGCGATATAGACCGGGACGCTTTTCTGAAGCTGCAGCACCTTCGTCTTCGCAGGGTCGGCGAGAGCGTCATCGAGTTCGACACCGCCATGGAGCAAGGCGGCCAGCTCCTCGATATTCTGGACCCGGACGCAGCCATGGCTCAGCGCGCGGTCGGTTCGCTCGAACGCTGCCTTCTGCGGTGTGTCGTGCAGATAGATCGCGTGGGAATTGGGCATGTCGATCTTGATCCGCCCCAGTGCGTTTCGCGGCCCCGGAGCCTGTCTGACGTTCAGGCTGCCATCTGCGCGGCGCGTGACGCTATAGCCCTTGCCTTGCCAGCGGCCTTCCTTGAGCACGCTGGGCGGAAGCGTCCAGCTGGGGTTGGCGACGACCGACTGGGCCTGAAGCGCGAGCTGCGGGGTAGGGGTCTTGGGGGCGCCCACGACGACGTTGAAGCTAGCCTCTTCCACGCCGGCGTTGATCAGCTCGAGCCGGTAGCTCGGCACATTCACATAGATATAGCGCTCGCCGAGGTTGCGGGGCATCCAGCGCCAGCGTTCGAGATTGGCCCGTAGCAATTCCCGCCTGGCGGAGTCCGCCGGACCCGTCGCGGCATAGGCTGCCTTCAGCGCGCGATATTGCGCGTTGTCCGGAAGCAGTCCCTGCATCCACGTGCGCAGCTTGCCTTGGGCGAGTGCGTCGTCGAGGCCACGCTGGAGAAGGTTGGGGTCGGCCGGCTGCGTCATGTGCCAGTCGAAAGCCTGTTTGTCCTCGATGCGGCCATCGGCATAATCGTGCGCCAGCATCAGCGCGGAGGAGGAGGCGAGCATGTCGAGCGCCGCGCCCGGTTCCCCTGCTTCGAGCGCGGACTTGAGCTCGGCCAGTCTGTAGTCCGATGGTTCCAGCCCCTCCTGCGCCGATTCCTCGATCAGGCTGGCCAACGTCCTGGCATTGTCGATCGACCACCGCCCTTCCTGCCGGACAATGGTTTCGATCGGTGTGCCGGAGGACATTTCCGCCGGCGCGGGGCCGTTGAAGGTGAGCGCGGTGACGGCGATCAGCGGAAGGGTGGCAAGCCACGCCTTTGCCGGGCGGCGTGCGCGGCGGCGCGCAAAGGCCTTGCTGAAGGTTTTTGCGAGATACTCAGAGCTACTAACGGACGTGAACATCGCGACCTCCCTTGGTCCACGATGCGAAAACGGCCGATTGGCTCCTATGATCCGTGCTGGGAGCGCAGCTATGGATAATTTCTCTTAGGAACCTTTTCGGCTTCCTGCAAATCAAAAAATCGGGCTTGGTGCTTTTTCGATGCGAAGGCGTTTCGACGGAGGATCGAACGACATGGGGCTGCATGACCGAACCGCCTGAAAGCCGATTGACCCTGTTTGCGGCGCTGGCCGCTAATCTGGGCATCGCCGTCGCCAAATTCGTCGCGGCGGCCTTCACCGGTTCGTCGGCGATGTTGACTGAGGGGTTTCACTCGGTCGTCGACAGTCTCAACCAGATTTTGCTTCTCTACGGACAGAAGCGATCGGAGCGGCCGCCCGACGACCACCATCCGCTCGGCTATGGCCGCGAGCTCTATTTCTGGAGCTTCGTCGTCGCGATCCTGATCTTCGCCACCGGCGCGGGCCTGTCGATCTACGAGGGCGTTCTCCACATTCTCGATCCCGAGCCGATCCGCTCGCCGTTGATCAACTATGTGGTGCTGGCGGTGGCGTTGTTGCTGGAGGGGGCGAGCTGGCTGATCGCGGTGCGCGAGTTCGGCAACGCACGCGGCGACCTCGGCTGGTGGGCTGCGATCCGCCGGTCGAAGGATCCGCCGAGCTTCATCGTCCTGTTCGAGGACAGCGCCGCGATGTTCGGCCTCCTCGTGGCGGGGGTGGGCATCACCCTCAGCCTGCAGACCGGAGACGCGCGCTGGGACGGCGTCGCGTCGATCGTAATCGGTTTGGCGCTCGCCGCCGTGGCGCTGGCGCTGGCGCGCGAATCGAAGGACCTGCTGATCGGCGAGCCGGCGGACCCGGCCCTGGAGGCGGCCGTTCGCAGCGCGATCGACCGGCGGCCCGAAGTCAGCGGCATCAACGAGATTACCACCATCCATATCGGGCCGCGCAACATCTTCCTCGGCTTGTCGGTCGATTTCGTCGACCGGGTGCCGGTGGGCCGGGTGGAGGCGATGATCGCCGAGGCAGAAACGGAACTGCGCCAGCGTTGGCCCTCGATCCGGGCGATCTATATCAAGCCCCAGGCCGCGCCGGCGGCGGGCAAACCATAGCCTGCGGCTGACGTCAGAACGGGCCGTCGCTGTCACCATGGCCGGGAAGTGGGGCCGGCGGTATATTGGGCCCTCCTTCGGCGGGCGTTGGAAACGAGCGGCGGAATGCGGCGGCTCCGGCGGTTGACCCGATCCGACTCCTTCTCTATAGGCGCGCCCTGCTCAGGACCGGCTCCGGCCGTATCTGGGCAAGCTTGAACATTGCTGATGCGTGTGAGGGCCTGGGGGGTCGAACGACCGCCGGGGCTTTCGTGCATTTCCGGACAGCCCGATCTCTCGGGCCTTTCGGGAAGGCAAGTCGGGCATTGGTAAAGTAACTCTCTTAGAGGTGAAGGGCTTCATGCCAACGATCAACCAGCTGATCCGCAAGGGTCGCGAGCCGCAGAAGGCCAAGTCCAAGGTCCCTGCGATGGAAAAGAATCCGCAGAAGCGTGGTGTCTGCACCCGCGTCTACACGACGACCCCGAAGAAGCCGAACTCGGCGCTTCGCAAGGTGGCCAAGGTCCGTCTGACCAACAGCCGCGAAGTCATCAGCTACATCCCCGGCGAGGGCCACAATCTTCAGGAGCACTCGGTGGTCCTGATCCGTGGCGGCCGTGTGCGCGACCTTCCCGGTGTGCGTTATCACGTGCTGCGCGGCGTGCTCGATACGCAGGGTGTCAAGGATCGCAAGCAGAGCCGTTCGAAGTACGGCGCCAAGCGTCCTAAGTAAGAGGTAGATTGAAATGGCTCGTCGTCGTCGCCCAGAAAAGCGCGAAATCCTTCCCGATCCTAAGTTCGGGGATGTCGTGCTCTCCAAGTTCATGAACAGTGTCATGCTCGACGGCAAGAAGTCCGTCGCCGAAGGCATCGTCTATGGCGCCCTTGAAACCATCGAAGCCCGCGCCAAGCGCGAGCCGCTCGGCGTGTTCCATGACGCCCTCAACAATGTGAAGCCGGGCATCGAGGTCCGCAGCCGCCGCGTCGGCGGTGCGACCTATCAGGTTCCGGTCGAGGTTCGCACCGAGCGCTCGCAGGCTCTTGCCATCCGCTGGCTGATCTCGGCCGCGCGTGCGCGCTCGGAGCACACCATGGCCGGCCGTCTGTCGGGCGAGCTGATGGACGCCGCGAACAACCGCGGCAACGCCGTCAAGAAGCGCGAAGACACGCACCGCATGGCGGAAGCGAACCGCGCCTTCTCGCACTACCGCTGGTAACAGCGCATTTCGGGTTCCGTCCCTCGGGGGCGGGACCCGGAAGTGTAACACTTCGTTCCCATATCGTCGGGGCCGGGCCGTCAAAGCCCTCCCCGACATCGGAGTTTTAAGATCATGGCCCGCAGCCACCCGCTCGACAAATATCGCAACATCGGCATCATGGCCCACATCGATGCCGGCAAGACGACCACGACCGAGCGCATCCTTTATTACACCGGCAAGTCGTACAAGATCGGCGAGGTCCATGAGGGCACCGCCACGATGGACTGGATGGAGCAGGAGCAGGAGCGCGGGATCACGATCACGTCGGCCGCCACGACCTGCTTCTGGAACGACCACCGCATCAACATCATCGACACGCCCGGTCACGTCGACTTCACCATCGAAGTCGAGCGTTCGCTGCGCGTCCTCGACGGCGCGGTGGCTTGCTTCGACGGCGTCGCCGGCGTCGAGCCGCAGTCCGAGACCGTCTGGCGCCAGGCCGAGAAGTACAAGGTCCCGCGGATGTGCTTCGTCAACAAGCTGGACCGCACCGGCGCCAGCTTCGAGCGTTGCGTCGAGATGATCAAGGATCGCCTGGGCGCCCGCCCGGCCGTCCTCTATCTTCCGATCGGCATCGAGGGTGGCTTCAAGGGCCTCGTCGACCTCGTCGAGAACCGCGCGATCATCTGGCTCGAAGAGTCGCTGGGCGCGAAGTTCGAATATCAGGACATCCCGGCCGATCTGGCCGACGCCGCTGCGGCAGCCCGTTCGGAGCTGATCGAAATGGCCGTCGAGCAGGACGACGACGTCATGGAGGCCTATCTCGAAGGCACCGAGCCTGACGCCGCCACCCTGAAGAAGCTGATCCGCAAGGGCACGCTCAACTTCTCGTTCGTTCCGGTCCTCTGCGGCTCGGCGTTCAAGAACAAGGGTGTTCAGCCGCTGCTGGACGGCGTCATCGACTATCTGCCCAGCCCGCTGGACATTCCGCCGGTCGAAGGCCTCAAGCTCGACGGCGTGACGCCCGACAGCCGCCCGGCCACCGACGATGCCCCGATGTCGGCGCTGGCGTTCAAGATCATGAACGATCCGTTCGTCGGCACGCTGACCTTCGCCCGCATCTATTCGGGCAAAATGGAGGCCGCGACGACCGTCCTGAACTCGGTGAAGGACAAGAAGGAAAAGGTTGGCCGCATGCTGCTGATGCATGCGAACAGTCGCGAGGACATCCAGGAAGCCTATGCGGGTGACATCGTCGCTCTCGCCGGCCTCAAGGACACCACCACGGGTGACACGCTGTGCGCGCAGAGCGCGCCGATCATCCTGGAGCGGATGGAGTTCCCCGATCCCGTCATCGAGCTGTCGGTCGAACCGAAGACCAAGGCCGACCAGGAGAAGATGGGCATCGCGCTCAACCGCCTGGCGCGCGAAGATCCGTCGTTCCGCGTGTCGTCGGACGCCGAGTCGGGCCAGACGATCATCAAGGGCATGGGCGAGCTCCACCTTGAAATTCTCGTCGACCGCATGAAGCGCGAGTTCAAGGTCGAGGCGAACATCGGCGCTCCGCAGGTTGCCTATCGTGAATCGATCGGCCGCAAGGTCGATGTCGACTACACCCACAAGAAGCAGTCGGGCGGCTCGGGCCAGTTCGGCCGCATCAAGTTCACGGTGGAGCCGGGCGAGCGCGGCCAGGGCATCATCTTCAAGGATGAGGTCAAGGGCGGCAATATTCCCAAGGAATATATCCCGTCGGTCGAAAAGGGCATCCGCGACATCGCGGCATCGGGTTCACTCATCGGCTTCCCGATCATCGATTTCACCGCGACGCTGTATGACGGCGCCTATCACGACGTCGACTCGTCGGCGCTGGCGTTCGAAATCACCGGTCGTGGCGGTATGCGCGAAGCGGCTCAGAAGTCGGGCATCAAGCTGCTCGAGCCGATCATGAAGGTCGAGGTCGTCACCCCGGAAGATTATCTGGGCGACGTCATTGGCGACATGAACAGCCGTCGCGGCCAGATCCAGGGCACCGACAGCCGGGGCAACGCCCAGGTTGTCGAGGCGCTGGTACCGCTCGCGAACATGTTCGGCTATGTGAACCAGCTCCGCTCGTTCACCCAGGGCCGGGCTCAGTACACGATGCAGTTCTCGCATTATGAAGAAGTGCCGGCGAACGTGGCCGATGAGGTCAAGGCAAAGCTGGCGTAAACGGAAATTTGTGGTTATGGGCGCGTCCGCATCGGGCGGCGCGTCCGGCATTTGATTCGAAGAGAAGAGGCGAAAAATGGCTAAGGCTAAGTTTGAGCGGACCAAGCCGCACTGCAACATCGGCACCATCGGACACGTCGACCACGGCAAGACGTCGCTCACGGCTGCCATCACCAAGGTGCTGGCCGAGACCGGCGGCGCGACCTTCGTCGACTATGCGAACATCGACAAGGCTCCCGAAGAGCGCGAGCGCGGCATCACCATCTCGACCGCGCACGTCGAGTATGAGACCGACAAGCGCCACTATGCGCACGTCGATTGCCCGGGCCACGCCGACTATGTGAAGAACATGATCACCGGCGCCGCGCAGATGGACGGCGGCATCCTGGTCGTCTCGGCCACCGACGGCCCGATGCCGCAGACCCGCGAGCACATCCTGCTCGCCCGTCAGGTCGGCGTTCCCGCCCTGGTCGTGTTCATGAACAAGGTCGACCTGGTCGATGACGCCGAGATCCTCGAGCTCGTCGAGCTGGAAATCCGCGAGCTGCTCTCGTCTTATGACTTCCCGGGCGATGACATCCCCGTCATCCAGGGTTCGGCGGTCAAGGCCCTCGACGGCAGCAACGACGAGATCGGCAAGAACGCCGTCCTCAAGCTGATGGCCGCTGTCGACGAATATATCCCGCAGCCCGAGCGTCCGCTCGACAAGCCGTTCCTGATGCCGATCGAAGACGTGTTCTCGATCTCGGGCCGCGGCACCGTCGTCACCGGCCGCGTCGAGACCGGCGTCGTCAAGGTTGGCGAAGAAGTCGAGATCGTCGGCATCAAGGACACCCGCAAGACCGTCGTGACCGGCGTCGAAATGTTCCGCAAGCTGCTCGACCAGGGCCAGGCCGGCGACAACATCGGCGCGCTGATCCGCGGCGTCGGCCGTGAAGAGGTCGAGCGTGGTCAGGTTCTCTGCAAGCCGGGCTCGATCAAGCCGCACACCGACTTCTCGTCGGAAGTCTATGTTCTGTCGAAGGAAGAGGGTGGCCGTCACACGCCGTTCTTTGCGAACTATCGTCCGCAGTTCTACTTCCGTACGACCGACGTGACCGGCACCGTCGAGCTGCCCGCGGGCACCGAGATGGTCATGCCCGGCGACAACGTTCAGCTCGGCGTCAAGCTCATTGCCCCGATCGCCATGGAAGAGGGCCTGCGCTTCTCGATCCGTGAAGGTGGCCGCACCGTCGGCGCCGGGGTTGTCAGCGCGATCTCGAAGTAATATAGGGCGGCACCGCTCGGCTCCTCCGGGAGTCGGGCGGTGTGCTTTTTGATTGATATTTTTTGCCTCCGCCGGAGGTGAGGGCGGCCCGCCGGGTCGCCTTATCTTTGGCAAGGCGCGGCTCTTTCGCATCGGTGTAGGACATGGAAACGCAGAATATTCGTATTCGCCTCAAGGCTTTTGATCATCGCGTGCTCGATCAGGCCACTGGCGACATTGCTGACACCGCCCGCCGTACCGGCGCGCTCATCCGTGGTCCGATCCCGCTGCCCACTCGCATCGAGAAGTTCACCGTGAACCGCGGTCCGCATATCGACAAGAAGTCGCGCGAGCAGTTCGAGGTGCGCACCTACAAGCGGCTGCTGGACATCGTGCAGCCCACCCCGCAGACCGTCGACGCTCTCATGAAGCTCGATCTCGCCGCGGGTGTTGATGTCGAGATCAAACTGGCCTAAGAGGCCGGCTCCGCGCGGGATCGAATCGGTCCCGCGCTCGTCATTTCTCTCCATTTGGATCGAGGGATGACGGGAAGGATAGGGATACCGACCGGCCTAGCCGGTGCCCTGGTCCCCGCCTTTTCGCAGTAATGCGAAAAAACCGAGCCCGGGCGGGGGCTAATCGCATTTGGGCTGGAAGCTTCGGTTGATGCCGAAGCTTTTTTCGTTGGCACGCTCGCCGCTAACGCGAGCCTCTGTTGGGAAGGAACAGATCATGCGCACTGGCGTGATCGCTAAGAAGATGGGCATGACCCGCCTGTTCCAGGATGATGGCCGGCACGTGCCGGTTACCGTTCTGGCGCTGGAAAATGTACAGGTCGTGGCTCGCCGCGAGCAGGACCGTGACGGCTATGTCGCGGTGCAGCTCGGCGCCGGCTCGGCCAAGCCGAAGAATCTCACCAAGCCGGAGCGCGGTCATTTCGGCAAGGCCGAAGTGGAGCCCAAGGCTATCCTCGCCGAGTTCCGCGTGTCGGAAGACGGCCTGCTCGACGTGGGCGCGGAAATCTCTGCCGACCATTATGTCGCGGGCCAGTATGTCGACATCCAGGGCAGCACCCAGGGTAAGGGCTTTCAGGGCGGTATGAAGCGCTGGGGCTTCGGCGGTCTGCGCGCCACCCACGGTGTCTCGGTCTCGCACCGCTCGCTCGGTTCGACCGGTCAGCGCCAGGATCCGGGCAAGGTCTTCAAGAACAAGAAGATGGCCGGCCACATGGGTGACAAGAACCGCACCCAGCAGAACCTCGAGATCGTGCAGACCGACGTCGAGCGCGGCCTTCTCTTCGTCAAGGGCTCGGTCCCGGGCTCGAAGGGCGGCTGGCTGCTCGTCAAGGACTCGGTCAAGATCGCCGCTCCCAAGGATGCGCCGTTCCCGGCCGGCCTGAAGTCGGTGGCCAACAGCAACAATGCGCCTGCCGAGACGCCTGCGGAAGAGACCGCGGCTCCCGAGGCCACCGAAGGCCAGGAGGGCTGATCATGAAGGTCAAGGTTCAGACCCTCGACGCCAAGGCATCGGGCGACATCGAACTCAACGACGAGATCTTCGCCGTTGAGCCGCGCGCCGATATCCTGCACCGCGTCGTCACCTGGCAGCTCGAAAAGCGTCGCGGCACTGCCCGCGGTGCCCGTGAGCGTTCGGATGTCGCCCGCACCGGCAAGAAGTTCGGCCGTCAGAAGGGCGGCGGTACGGCGCGTCACGGCGATCGCCGCGCTCCCAACTTCATCGGCGGCGGTAAGGCCCATGGCCCCCGCGTCCGCGACTTCAATCCGTCGCTGAACAAGAAGGTTCGCGCGCTCGGCCTGAAGATGGCGCTTTCGTCGAAGGCGAAGGACGGTAAGCTCGTCGTGCTCGACACGCTGACCGTCAAGGAAGCGAAGACCAAGGCGCTGCTCTCGCAGATCGGCAAGCTGGGCTTCGGCAACACCACCCTGGTGATCGATGGCGACATGGTCGACAACGGTTTCGCGCTGGCGTCTTCGAACATTCCGAAGCTCAACGTGATGCCCGCCGTCGGCGCGAACGTCTATGACATCCTGAAGCATGAAACGCTGGTGCTGACGCGCGCCGCGGTCGAGAAGCTGGAGGCGCGCTTCAATGGCTAAGAAGGAAGCCGTGGTGGACAACCGCCACTATGACGTGGTGCTCAAGCCCCACATCACCGAAAAGACGACGCTGCTCTCCGAGCATAACGCCGTTGTTTTCCAGGTTGCCGGCGATGCCAGCAAGCCGGAGATCAAGGCTGCGGTCGAGGCCCTGTTCAACGTCAAGGTGACGGGCGTCAACACGATCGTCGCCAAGGGCAAGACGAAGCGCTGGAAGGGCACGCCCTACAAGCGCTCCGACGTGAAGAAGGCGATCGTGACGCTGGCCGAAGGCCAGTCCATCGACGTTACGACGGGAATCTGACGCCATGGCGCTGAAGCATTATAACCCGACGAGCCCGGCCCGCCGCGGCCTGATCCTCGTCGACAAGTCCGCACTGCACAAGGGCAAGCCTGTCAAGGCGCTGACCGAAGGCAAGCGCAAGTCGGGTGGCCGCAACAATATGGGCCATGCGACCGCGCGTGGCATCGCGGGCGGCCACAAGCAGAAGTACCGGATCATCGACTTCAAGCGTCGCAAGTGGGATCAGCCCGCGACCGTCGAGCATCTAGAGTATGACCCGAACCGTTCGGCCTTCATCGCGCTGGTGAAGTATGAGGACGGCGAACTGGCTTATGTCATCGCGCCGCAGCGTCTGGCCGCCGGCGACGTCATCGTCGCGGGCAAGAAGACCGACACCAAGCCGGGCAACGCGATGGAAATCGGCCAGGCTCCGGTCGGCACGATCGTCCACAACGTCGAGATGAAGCCCGGCAAGGGCGGTCAGATCGCACGTGCGGCGGGCACCTATGTGCAGATCGTCGGCCGCGACAAGGGCATGGTGATGGTTCGCCTGAACTCGGGCGAGCAGCGCTACATCCGCTCGGATTGCATGTGCACGGTCGGTGCGGTGTCGAACCCAGACAACGCCAACCAGAACCTTGCCAAGGCCGGCCGGAATCGCTGGCTGGGCAAGCGTCCGCTGACCCGCGGCGTCGCCAAGAACCCGGTCGACCACCCCCATGGCGGTGGTGAAGGCCGGACCTCGGGCGGCCGTCATCCGGTCACGCCGTGGGGCAAGCCGACGAAGGGTGCGCGCACGCGTCACAACAAGTCGACCGACAAGTTCATCATCCGTTCGCGCCACGCGAAGAAGAAGAGGTAATCCATGGCCCGTTCCGTCTGGAAAGGTCCGTTCGTCGATCTCCACCTTCTCCGGAAGGCGGAAGGCGCTCAGGACAGTGGCGCGCGCGCTCCGATCAAGACCTGGTCGCGTCGCTCGACCATTTTGCCGCAGTTCGTTGGTCTGACGTTCAACGTCTACAACGGCCGCAAGTTCGTCCCTGTCTCGGTCAACGAGGACATGGTCGGCCACAAGCTTGGTGAGTTCGCGCCGACGCGTTACTTCCCCGGCCACGCCGACAAGAAGGGTAAGCGCTGATGTCGAAGCCCGCATCCCCGCGCAAGGTCGGTGACAAGGAGGCCCTTGCGGTCGCCACCACCGTTCGCGGCAGCCCGCAGAAGCTCAATCTTGTCGCGGCGCTGATCCGCAACAAGAAGGCCGGCGACGCGCTCAACATCCTCACCTTCTCGAAGAAGGCGATGGCGGTTGACGTTCGCAAGGTGCTCGCTTCGGCGATCGCCAATGCCGAGAACAATCATAACCTCGACGTCGACGCGCTCGTCGTGAAGGAAGCTTCGGTCGGCAAGTCGATCGTCATGAAGCGCTTCGCAACCCGCGGCCGCGGCAAGTCGACCCGCATCATCAAGCCGTTCGCGCGTCTCCGTGTCGTCGTGCGCGAGCAGCAGGAAGAGGCTGAATAATATGGGTCAGAAGTCCAACCCGATCGGTATGCGGTTGCAGATCAACCGCACCTGGGACAGCCGCTGGTACGCCGACGGCGCCGACTACGGCCGCCTGCTGCTCGAGGATCTCAAGATCCGCAAGCACATCATGAAGGCGATCCCGCAGGCCGCGATCTCGAAGGTCGTGATCGAGCGTCCCGCCAAGCTGTGCCGTATCTCGGTCTATGCCGCTCGTCCCGGTGTCATCATCGGCAAGAAGGGCGCGGACATCGAGAAGCTGCGCCGCGCACTCGGCAAGATGACCTCGTCGGAAGTCTCGCTGAACATCGTCGAAATCCGCAAGCCCGAGATTGACTCCAAGCTCGTGGCTCAGGGCGTCGCCGACCAGCTCGAGCGCCGCATCGCCTTCCGCCGCGCCATGAAGCGCGCGGTTCAGTCGGCGCTGCGTCTCGGCGCCGAGGGTATCCGGATCACCTGCGCCGGCCGTCTTGGCGGCGCGGAGATCGCCCGGACCGAATGGTATCGCGAAGGCCGTGTGCCGCTGCACACGCTGCGCGCCAATGTCGACTATGCCGAAGCCGAAGCCCACACCGCTTATGGCGTGTGCGGCATCAAGGTCTGGATCTTCAAGGGTGAAATCCTTGGTCACGATCCGATGGCCCAGGATCGGCTCATGATGGAAGCTCAGACGTCGGGGGTCCGGCCGGCGCGATAAGGGGTTTCCCCTTATCAGCGTCGCCTGATCGACCGGACAATCGGTGTCAGAAGGCGATAAGAAATGCTGCAACCAAAGCGCACTAAGTACCGCAAGGCCCACAAGGGCCGCATCCATGGCAACGCGCCCGGCGGCGCGACGCTGAACTTCGGCGCGTTCGGCCTCAAGGCCCTCGAGCCGGACCGGATCACCGCGCGCCAGATCGAGGCGGCCCGCCGCGCGATCACGCGTCACATCAAGCGCCAGGGGCGTTTGTGGATCCGCGTGTTCCCGGACGTTCCGGTCTCGTCGAAGCCCGCCGAAGTCCGCATGGGCTCGGGTAAGGGTTCGCCGGAGTTCTGGGCGGCGCGCGTCAAGCCCGGCCGCATCCTGTTCGAGCTGGACGGCGTTCCCGGCCCGCTCGCCCGCGTCGCTTTCGAGCGCGCGATGGAGAAGCTCCCGATCAAGACCAAGGTGGTCGCCCGCTTCGGCGAGTCCATCTACGAGGACGCATAAGATGGCCAAGATCGCTGATCTCACTGCCAAGACCGACGATCAGCTCTCCCAGGAACTGGGCGAGCTGAAGCGCGAGCAGTTCAACCTGCGCTTCCAGGCTGCGACCAACCAGCTCGAGAAGCCCAGCCGCGTGCGTGAAGTCCGCCGGACCATCGCGCAGATCAAGACCCTGCAGACGCAGCGCTCCGCTGCGGCCGCGAAGTAAGGAGCGCCAGCCATGCCGAAGCGCGTGCTGACCGGAACGGTGGTCTCCGACAAGACCGACAAGACTGTCGTGGTGAAAGTCGAACGTCGCGTGAAGCACGCGCTGTACGGCAAGATCATCAAGCGGTCGAAGAAGTATCACGCCCACGACGAGACCAACCAGTATCGCGAGGGTGAGACGGTGCGCATCGAAGAGACCGCGCCGATTTCGAAGCTGAAGTCGTGGAAGGTGATCGAGCGGGTTGATACCCACGCGACGCCGAACCACGCCTGATTACGGAAGGGTCTGAACAATGATCCAGATGCAGACGAACCTCGATGTCGCTGACAACAGCGGCGCGAAGAGGGTGCAGTGCATCAAGGTGCTGGGCGGTTCCAAGCGCCGTTTCGCGACCGTGGGCGACGTCATCGTCGTCTCGATCAAGGAAGCGGCTCCGCGCGGCAAGGTCAAGAAGGGTGACGTGCATCGCGCGGTCATCGTCCGCACCGCCAAGGACATCCATCGTCCCGACGGTTCGACGATCCGGTTCGATGGCAACGCCGCCGTCCTGATCAACAAGAACAGCGGCGAGCCGATCGGCACCCGCATCTTCGGCCCGGTCGTCCGCGAGCTCCGCGCCAAGAACCACATGAAGATCATCTCGCTCGCGCCTGAGGTGCTGTAATGTCCGCGCTGAAGATCAAGAAGGGTGACCGCGTCGTCGTCCTGTCCGGCAAGGACAAGGGCAAGACCGGCGAAGTCACCAAGTCCTTTCCGAAGGACGCCAAGGTGATCGTGTCGGGCGTCAACGTCTCGACCCGCCATCGCAAGCCGAGCCAGGCCAACCCCCAGGGTGGCCTCGAGCGCGTCGAAGCACCGCTGCATGTCTCGAAGGTCGCGATCGCGACTGCCGACGGCAAGGCCTCGCGCGTCCGCTTCGACGTCAAGGACGGCAAGAAGGTCCGCGTCGCGGTCAAGACCGGGGAGACGATCAATGGCTGATGCTTATACGCCCCGCGCGAAGAAGCTGTACGACGACGTCATCGTCAAGGCGATGACCGAGAAGTTCGGCTACAAGAACGCGATGGAAGTCCCCAAGGTCACCAAAATCGTCCTGAACATGGGCGTCGGTGAGGCGACCCAGGACAAGAAGAAGGTCGAACAGGCCGCGCAGGAAATGACGAAGATCGCTGGCCAGAAGGCCGTGATCACCAAGGCGAAGAAGTCGATCGCGCAGTTCAAGCTGCGTGAAGGCATGCCGATCGGCGCGAAGGTCACCCTCCGCCGCGAGCGCATGTACGAATTCCTCGACCGGTTCGTCACGATCGCGCTTCCCCGCGTTCGCGACTTCCGTGGTCTCAACCCCAAGTCGTTCGACGGCCGCGGCAACTATGCCACCGGCCTGAAGGAACAGCTGATCTTCCCGGAAATTAGCTATGACTCGGTGGACAAGATCCGCGGCATGGATGTCATCATCGCCACGACGGCGAAGACCGACGACGAAGCGCGCGAGCTGCTGCGTCTTTTCGGCTTCCCCTTCCCGGCGGAAAATCAGGATCAGAAGCAGGCCGCGTAAGCGGTCTGCTTAGAGAAGGAAGAACTTAAGTCATGGCGAAACTGAGTTCGATCAACAAGAACGAGCGTCGCAAGAAGCTGGTCAAGGCTTATGCGGGCAAATATGCGCGTCTGAAGGCGGTTGCCGACGATGAGAGCAAGGACGAGACCGAGCGGCTGATCGCTCGTCTCAAGCTGGCCGAGATTCCGCGCAATGCGAATCCGACCCGCGTGCGCAACCGTTGCGAAGTGACGGGCCGTCCCCGCGCTTATTATCGCAAGTTCCGGCTTTGCCGTGTGCAGCTCCGTGATCTGGCCAACAAGGGCCTGATCCCCGGCGTCACGAAGTCGAGCTGGTAAGGAACCGAAGAAATGGCTCTGACCGATCCTTTGGGTGATCTGCTCACCCGCATCCGCAACGGGCAGCGCGCCCGCAAGGACAGCGTGCTTTCGCCCGCGTCCAAGCTGCGCGCCCGCGTTCTCGACGTGCTTCAGCGCGAAGGCTATATCCGTGGCTATAGCGAGGAAGACCTCGCCGGCCACAACGGCCTGCGCATCGAGCTGAAATATTTCGAAGGGCAGCCTGCTATCCAGCACGTCGCCCGCGTCTCCAAGCCTGGCCGCCGCGTCTATTCGGGTTCGAAGGAACTCCCGCGCGTCCGCAACGGCCTGGGCATCACCATCGTCTCGACGCCCAAGGGCGTTCTGTCCGACGCGGAAGCGCGCGAACAGAATGTCGGCGGCGAGGTTCTCGCGGAGGTCTTCTGATGAGCCGCATTGGTAAGAAGCCGGTCCCGGTTCCCGCAGGCGTCACCGCCGCGATCGAAGGCAAGACGCTTTCGGTCAAGGGTCCGAAGGGCACGCTGACGCTGAGCCTGGCTGACGAGGTCAGCTACGCTGTCGAAGACGGTTCGATCTCGGTCCAGCCGGTCAACGAGACGAAGCGCGCGCGCTCCTTCTGGGGCATGCAGCGCACACTAGTGCAGAACCTGATCACCGGGGTCACAGAGGGCTACACCAAGACCCTCCAGATCACCGGCGTCGGCTACCGCGCCAACGTCCAGGGCAAGAATCTGAAGCTGCAGCTCGGCTACAGCCACGACGTCGACTTCGCGATCCCCGAGGGGATCACGATCGCGACGCCGGATCAGACCACGGTCCAGATCTCGGGCATCGACAAGCAGCAGGTCGGCCAGGTCGCCGCCGAAATCCGCCGTTGGCGCAAGCCGGAGCCCTATAAGGGCAAGGGCATCAAGTACGCCGGCGAGTATATCTTCCGTAAGGAAGGGAAGAAGAAGTAATGGCCAAGGGTCTCTCTCTCTTCGAACGCCGCCGCCGGCGCGTTCGTACCGCGCTCCGCGCCCGGGGCGGCATGCGTCCGCGCCTGTCGATCCATCGCTCGGGCCGTCACATCTATGCCCAGGTCATCGACGACGAGGCCGGCCGTACGGTCGCCGCGGCTTCGACCCTGGACAAGGATCTGAAGGGCCAGACCGGCGCCACCGCCGACGCTGCGGCGTCGGTCGGCAAGGCGGTGGCCGAGCGCGCCAAGAAGGCAGGCATCACCAAGGTGGTGTTCGATCGTGGCGGCTTCCTGTTCCATGGCCGCGTCAAGGCGCTGGCCGATGCTGCCCGCGAAGGCGGATTGGAGTTCTAAATGGCTGACGAAACCGAAATCCAGGCGGGCGCTCCCGCCGACGTCATTCCCGGTGCCGAAGGCCAGGGCGAGCGCCGTGGCCGTGGCGGCCGCGGCCGTGGCGGCAATGATCGTGGTCCCGGCCGTGGAGGCCGTGACGGCAATCGCGGCCGTCGCGACGACCGCAACAAGGGTGGCGAAGATCAGGGCGAGGAACTGATCGAGAAGCTGGTCCACATCAACCGCGTCTCGAAGACGGTGAAGGGCGGCAAGCGCTTCGGCTTCGCGGCGCTGGTCGTCGTGGGCGACGGCAAGGGCCGTGCGGGCTTTGGCCATGGCAAGGCGCGCGAAGTGCCGGAGGCGATCTCCAAGGCGACCGCCGCCGCCAAGAAGGCGATGGTCCGCGTGCCGCTGCGCGAGGGCCGGACGCTGCACCATGACGGCAAGGGCCATTTCGGCGCTGGCCGCGTGACCGTCCGCACCGCGCCTCCGGGCACCGGCATCATCGCCGGCGGTCCGATGCGCGCGATCTTCGAGAGCCTCGGCGTCCATGACGTCGTCACCAAGTCGGTCGGCACCTCGAACCCCTACAACATGATCCGGGCGACCTTCGAGGCGCTTTCGGACCAGACGTCGCCGAAGTCGGTGTCGCAGCGCCGTGGCAAGAAGATCGCCGACCTGCTGGGTCGTGGCGGTGCTTCGGCCACTGTCGCCGAGGCCGAAGCCGCGGCGATCACGGAGTAATCGACATGGCTGGCAAGACCATCAAGGTGACTCAGATCGGTTCGCCGATCCGCCGTCCCGACGATCAGCGCGCGACGCTGATCGGCCTCGGCCTCAACAAGCTGCATCGCACCCGCGAGCTTCAGGACACGCCGGCTGTGCGTGGCATGATCGCCAAGGTGCAGCACATGGTGAAGGTCGAGGACTAAGTCCTCGTCCGACATCGCCGGTCTTTCGGGGCTGGCAAAAAGACTCGAAGGGGGCTAATGGCCCCCTTCCTCTATTCAGCGCGAACATAGCGAAAGCGAGTGCACAGACATGAAACTCAACGACATCCGCGATAATGCAGGCGCCCGCAAGGGCCGGGTCCGTGTCGGACGCGGCATCGGCTCAGGCGTAGGCAAGACCGGCGGCCGCGGCCAGAAGGGTCAGAAGAGCCGTTCGGGCGTCTCGATCAAGGGCTTTGAAGGCGGTCAGATGCCGCTGCACATGCGGCTGCCGAAGCGCGGCTTCAACAACATCTTCGCCAAGGATTATGCCGAGGTTAACCTGGGCGCGATCCAGAAGCTGATCGACGCCAAGACGCTCGACGCCAGCGCGCTGATCGATCATGCGGCGCTGAAGGCGGCCGGCGTGGCGCGCGGCGGCAAGGACGGCGTGCGCATCCTGGGCAAGGGCGAGCTGACCGCGAAGCTGTCGTTCAAGGTTGCCGGCGTCTCCGCTGGCGCCAAGGCAGCGATCGAAAAGGCCGGTGGTTCGGTCGACGTGATCGAGGTCATGCCCGCGGCCGAGAAGGCCGCTGCGAAGCATCGCACCGTCCAGAAGGCGCGCGCCGCCGACAAGGAAGCGAAGAAGGCAGCGGCCAAAGCCTGAGCCGTCTCGCATTCGGGCTTAGACAAGCGCGACGCGAACACTATATGAGGCGGCGGCGGGACCGATAAGGTTCGCCGCCGCTCTTATTTTCGGGGTCAGAAAACACATGGCATCCGCAGCCGAACAAATGGCCGCCAACATCAACCTGGGGCAGTTCGCCAGGGCGACCGAGCTCAAGAAGCGCCTGTGGTTCACGCTGGGCGCGCTGATCATCTTCCGTCTGTTGAGCCATGTGCCGCTGCCGGGTCTCGACCCACGCGCGTTGCAGACGCTGTTCGACACGACGCGGGGCGGCGTTCTCGATTTCTTCAACGCCTTTTCGGGCGGCGCGCTGACCCGCATGTCGCTGATCGCGCTCGGCGTGATGCCGTACATCACCGCCTCGATCGTGGTACAGCTCGCGACCTCGCTGTCGCCGACGCTCGCGGCGATCAAAAAGGAAGGCGAAAGCGGCCGCAAGAAGCTCAACCAGTATACCCGCTACGGCACGGTGCTGCTGACCGCGATCCAAGGCTATTTCATTGCCGTGGGTCTGGAGACCTGGGGTGCCAGCGCTGGAATGGAGGCGGTCGTGATCGACCCCTATCTCTTCCGCGCCACCACGGTGATCTCGCTGATCGGCGGCACGATGTTCCTGATGTGGCTGGGCGAGCAGATCACCAGCCGGGGGATCGGCAACGGCGTCTCGCTGATCATCATGGCGGGCATCGTGTCGCAATTGCCCACTGCGCTCGCCAATCTGTTCGAAGGCGGCCGCACGGGTTCGCTGTCGGCCTTCTTCATCATCGCCGCCGTCGCGGGCGTGATCCTGCTGGTCGCGGGCATCGTGTTCATGGAGCGGGCCCAGCGCCGCGTGCTGATCCAGTACCCCAAGCGCCAGACGGCGCGCGGGCATATGCAGGCGGACAAGAGCCACCTGCCGCTCAAGATCAACACCGCCAATGTCATCCCCCCGATCTTCGCCTCGTCGCTGCTGCTGATGCCGCTGACGATCAGCCAGTTCGCCGGGCAGCGCGTGGCGGGCGAAAGCACCTGGGGCGACTTCGTCATCACGCTCAACCAATATCTCCAGCATGGCACCCCGCTCTACATGGGGCTCTACGCGGCTGGGATCATTTTCTTCTGCTTCTTCTACACCGCAGTCGTCTTCAATCCGGAGGAGACCGCGGACAATCTGAAGCGTTATGGCGGCTTCATCCCCGGTATCCGCCCGGGCAAGAACACCGCCGACTATCTCGATTATGTGCTGACCCGTATCACCGTGATCGGCGCGGCCTACCTGACCTTCATCTGCCTGGTGCCGGAATATGTCACTTCGCATTACGGTCTGGGCCTGGCGCTGGGCGGCACCAGTCTTTTGATCGTGGTCAATGTGACGATCGATACGGTCACGCAGATCCAGAGCCATCTGCTCGCCCATCAATATGGCGATCTGATCAAGAAAGCGAAACTCAAGGGGGGAACACGCCGGTGACAGAGCTGAGCTTCGGGGAGGGTTTCGCGTCGTGAACATCATTCTGCTGGGACCGCCCGGCGCCGGTAAGGGAACCCAGGCGTCGATCCTCGTGAGCGAGCGTGGCATGGTGCAGCTGTCGACGGGCGACATGCTGCGTGCCGCGGTCAAGGCGGGGACTCCGATCGGGCTTCAAGCCAAGGCGGTCATGGACGCCGGTGAACTCGTCTCCGACGAGATCGTCTCGGGCCTGATCGGCGAGAAGCTCGACAGCATGGCAGCATCGGAAGGCGCGATATTCGACGGCTATCCGCGCACCGAGGCGCAGGCGCTGTCGCTCGACCAGATCCTCGCAAGCCGTGGGCGCACGCTCGCCCATGTCATCGAGCTCGACGTCGACGAGGACGCGCTCGTCGAGCGGATCACCGGCCGTTACACCTGCGCCGCGTGCGGCGAGGGCTATCACGATAGGTTCAAGCAGCCCAAGGTTGCGGGGACCTGTGACAAGTGCGGCGGGACCGAGTTCAAGCGCCGTCCCGACGACAATGAAGAGACGGTCCGCACCCGCATGGCCGAATATCGCGCCAAGACCGC
Source organism: Sphingomonas sp. Root710 (assembly GCF_001429065.1). Classification (GTDB taxonomy): domain Bacteria; phylum Pseudomonadota; class Alphaproteobacteria; order Sphingomonadales; family Sphingomonadaceae; genus Rhizorhabdus. The sequence continues at coordinate 38,597 of NZ_LMIB01000015.1, read as the reverse complement.
ACCGATCCTTCCGCTCTACGAAGCCCGCGGGCTCGTGAAGCGTGTCGACGGCATGGCTGACATGGCAGACGTGTCGGCGGCGATCGCGGCGATCCTGGGAAGCTGATCCGCAACGGAGGGTTTCCGGGAGCCGCGCGCGAAAGTCGCTTTGGCTTCGCAACGATTTCGTGCATTCTCCGCGGTCATGGAGCAGCAACCGGTCAGGCGACGGAGACGGCGGCGGCGGTCATCGCATGCCGGCCGGGAAACCGTCGCATGGCTCACCTATATCGTCAGTCTGCTGCGCCGCGCCTCGCATTGGGCGGCGCTGCTCCTTATCGTCGGCTCCATCCTGATGCTCGGGCTGGGCGCCCCCATCACCCTGTTGGAAACCGCCTTCAGCTGGTGGGGGCACTGGTAGATCCCGGGCGGCTTCGGCAACTCCCAATGTGCGCTTGTGACAATAATATTCAGCTATCGAGACGGCGCTGATATTTTCGATCAAGTTCTCCGGTAAAATCGTGCCGAAAGTCCTTGCCCGCGCTCGAAAATCGCGGGATGCCTCTGCCTACGGGCGCCGAGTCTCATGGGGATCGGATGGCGTCTGAGGAGCAGGGGAATTCATTATGGCCGTTTCTGATCATGTCGACTTGGCGTCCTTCGTCGAGGGTGTGAAAAAGCGCAATCCTGGTCAGCCCGAGTTCGCGCAGGCGGTGCAGGAAGTCGCCGAGGATATTTTCGACTTCATCGCCGACAAGGAACAGTATCACAAATATCAGATCCTCCGCCGCATCGCGGAGCCAGATCGCGTGATCAGCTTCCGCGTCTGCTGGGAAGACGATAACGGCAATATCCGCGTCCAGCGTGGCTGGCGCGTTCAGAACAACAATTCGATCGGGCCGTACAAGGGCGGTATCCGCTTCCACCCGTCGGTGACCGAGAGCGTGCTCAAGTTCCTGGCGTTCGAGCAGACCTTCAAGAACGCGCTGACCGGCCTGCCGATGGGCGGCGGCAAGGGCGGCTCCAACTTCAACCCGAAGGGCAAGAGCGCCAATGAAGTGATGCGCTTCTGCCAGAGCTTCATGAACGAGCTCTATCGCCACATCGGCGCGGATGTCGACGTGCCCGCCGGCGACATCGGCGTGGGCGGCCGCGAGATCGGCTATATGTTCGGCCAGTATAAGCGCCTCACCAATGAGTTCACCGGCGTGCTCACCGGCAAGGGCCTCGAATATGGCGGCTCGCTGATCCGCACCGAGGCGACCGGCTATGGCGCGGTCTACTTCCTGAACGAGATGCTCAAGCACAAGGGCAAGGACATGGTCGGCCTCAATGCGGTCGTCTCGGGTTCGGGCAATGTCGCGACGCATGCCGCGGAGAAGATCAACCAGCTCGGCGGCAAGGTGCTGACCCTGTCGGACTCGGAAGGCTATATCTACGATCCGGACGGCATCACCCAGGAAAAGGTCAACTGGGTCAAGGACCTCAAGACCGTCAAGCGCGGCCGCATCTCCGAATATGTGAAAGAGTTCACCGGTGCTCAGTTCCACGGCAATGGCGCGCGCCCTTGGGCGGTTCCTTGCGACGTGGCGGTGCCATGCGCGACTCAGAACGAGCTGAACGAGGAAGAGGCCAAGACGCTGGTCGCCAACGGCTGCATCGCGGTCGCCGAAGGCGCCAATATGCCGACCACGCTCGAAGGCACCCATGTCTTCAAGAAGGCCAAGGTGCTGTTCGCGCCCGGCAAGGCTGCCAATGCCGGCGGCGTCGCCGTCTCGGGCCTGGAGATGAGCCAGAACTCGGCGCGCATCTCGTGGAAGGAGGAGGAGCTTCAGCGTCTCCTGCTCGACATCATGCAGGGCATCCACTCGCGCTGCATCGAATATGGCGGCGTCGCGGGCAGCGACCATATCGACTATGTGAAGGGCGCCAACATCGCCGGTTTCAAGAAGGTTGCCGACGCGATGCTCGCCTACGGCGTCGTCTGATCCACTAGGGCGAAAGCCGTGAGGAAGGGGCGTCTGCTCAGGGATGAGCGGGCGCCCTTTCTCTATGGGGCCTTTGATGCTACAGAGGACGAAGCGATGATCCGCCGGACCGCCTCGGGCCGTCCGGGCCAGCGCGGTCGGCTCCTGTCACGCGCTTGACAGTCCCGGACTCGCGCATTAGTGACGCTCCTTCCCATACCGCTCTGATCGGTGCCGCTTCGTGCGCGTGCCGTGTTTGTTGCGTTCTGGGGGGCGGCCCCGGTCCGATGGGGCGAGCGTCGAGATGGGGTGATTCGCCAGTCGCCCCGTGGAGCAGGAGAATAGCACAGTGGCACGTATCGCGGGCGTTAATATCCCGACCAACAAGCGCGTCGAAATCGCGCTGACCTACATTCACGGCATTGGCGCGACCAAGGCCAAGGAAATCACCGCCAAGCTCGGCATCGCGCGCGAGCGCCGCGTTCAGGACCTCAGCGATCAGGAAGTTCTCCAGATCCGCGAGGCGATCGACGCCGGCTACACCGTGGAAGGCGATCTTCGCCGCCAGGTGGCGATGAACATCAAGCGCCTGATGGATCTGGCCTGCTATCGCGGCCTTCGTCATCGCAAGGGCTTGCCCGTCCGTGGCCAGCGCACGCACACCAATGCGCGCACCCGCAAGGGCAAGGCCAAGCCGATCGCCGGCAAGAAGAAGTAATGGGCTTGAGCATCGGGCCGTCCGGTCGCGGTGCTCGCTCCTTCAGGTAGGAAACGGATAACATGGCACGTGAACCCCAGCGCATTCGCCGTCGCGAGCGCAAGAACATCACCGCCGGCGTCGCGCATGTGAACGCCAGCTTCAACAACACCATGATCACGATCACCGACGCGCAGGGCAATGCGATTGCCTGGTCGTCGGCGGGCATGATGGGCTTCAAGGGCAGCCGCAAGTCGACCCCTTACGCCGCGCAGGTCGCGGCCGAGGACGCGGGCAAGAAGGCCGCCGAGCACGGCGTCCGTACGCTCGAGGTCGAGGTCAAGGGCCCTGGTTCGGGTCGTGAATCGGCGCTTCGCGCGCTGCAGGCGGTCGGCTTCCACATCACGTCGATCCGTGACGTGACGCCGATCCCGCACAACGGCGTTCGCCCGTCGAAGCGCCGTCGCGTCTGATCCGGCTCGGGGGCTTCGGCCCTCGTTCTTATGCTTTCCGGCAGGTTGCCTCCCGCGCCTGCCATACCCCAAGGGGAACACAGTGGCTGTCAACGCAAAGAACTGGCAGGAACTCAAGAAGCCGAACGGCCTCGAAAAGAAGTCGGGCGGCGATGGCAAGCGCAAGGCAACCTTCGTTGCCGAGCCGCTCGAGCGCGGCTTCGGCCTGACGCTCGGCAACTCGCTGCGCCGCGTGCTGCTGTCCTCGCTACAGGGCGCGGCCGTCACCTCGATCAAGATCGAGAACGTCCTTCACGAGTTCTCGTCGCTCGCGGGCGTCCGCGAGGACGTGACCGACATCGTCCTCAACGTGAAGCAGATCGCGCTGAAGATGCAGGGCGAAGGCCCGAAGCGGCTTCAGCTCTCGGCGACCGGCCCGGCCGAAGTCACCGCCGGCATGATCGCCGCCACTGGCGACATCGAGGTGATGAACCCGGATCTGGTCATCTGCCATCTCGACGACGGCGCGACGCTCAACATGGAGCTGACCGCCGACATCGGTAAGGGCTATGTCACCGCCGCGGCCAACCGCCCGGTCGACGCGCCGATCGGTCTGATCCCGGTCGACGCGCTCTATTCGCCGGTTCGTCAGGTCGCCTACAAGGTCGAGAACACCCGCGTCGGTCAGGAGCTCGACTATGACAAGCTCACGCTGACGATCGAGACCGACGGCACCGTCACCCCCGAGGACGCTCTCGCCTATTCGGCGCGCATCCTGCAGGATCAGCTCCAGCTGTTCGTCCACTTCGACGATGGCATGGCGATCGCTGCCCCGACCGCGGGTGCGGCGTCTCCGGCGGCGGGCGGCGCGGAGCCGGAAGGCGACGCCAACCAGCTCAACCGGTACCTGCTCAAGAAGGTCGACGAGCTCGAACTGTCGGTTCGCTCGGCCAACTGCCTCAAGAACGACAACATCATCTACATCGGCGATCTGGTCCAGAAGACCGAGGCCGAGATGCTGCGCACGCCGAACTTCGGCCGCAAGTCGCTCAATGAGATCAAGGAAGTCCTCGCTTCGATGGGCCTGCGCCTGGGCATGGAAATCCCGGGCTGGCCGCCGGAGAATATCGAGGAAATGGCCAAGAAGCTCGAACAGGAGTTCTGATGCGGCGGGGGGGCTTCGGCCCCCCTCCCATCTGCAAGGGAAAGGGCGGCGCCCTCAACTGCCGCCTGGCTTGGGGTACCTCGCACGGCCCCCTGACAAACGAAGGAAAATACCATGCGCCATCGCGTTGGCGGTCGTAAGCTTCAGCGGACCGCATCCCATCGTACCGCCCTGTTCCGCAACCAGTCGGCGGCGCTCATCAAGCACGAGCAGATCACGACCACGCTCGCCAAGGCGAAGGAACTTCGCCCCTATGTCGAGAAGCTGATCACGCTCGCCAAGAAGGGCGGCCTGGCCAATCGCCGTCTCGCCCATGCCCGCCTGCTCGACGACACCCAGCTCAAGAAGCTATTCGACGTGCTGGCCGAGCGCTATGCGAACCGCAACGGCGGCTACACCCGCATCATCAAGGCCGGCATCCGCGCGTCGGACGCCGCGGCGATGGCGGTGATCGAGTTCGTCGACCGCGACGTTTCGGCCAAGGGCCAGGATTCGGGTCCGGTCGAGACTGACGAGGACGTCGCTGAAGCGGCCTGATCAGTTTAACTGCTGACAGCATTGCAAAGAGGGGGCCGCGGGCGTTACGCTCGCGGCTCTTTTCGTTTGAAATCAATGCCGGGGGAGTTTGACTGATGCCGCCAAACCGGGCGCGTGCCGCCTTCCTTGCCCTGTTGACGATGAGCATCGCCATGCCCGCCAAGGCCGCAGACAGCATCACCTATCCCGAAACCCGCCGCGACGACATCGTCGAGACCCAGTTCGGTGAGGCGGTGGCCGATCCCTATCGCTGGCTCGAAAATGATGTGCGGACCAATGAAGCGGTCGCACGCTGGGTCGAGCAGGAGAACAAGGTCACCGAGCGCTATCTCGAGAGCCTGGGCAGCCGCGACGCGATCAAGGCGCGGATGAAGGCGTTGTGGAATTACGAGCGATACGGTGTGCCCCGCAAACGCGGCGGCCGCTATTTCTACACGTACAACAGCGGTCTGCTGAACCAGCCGGTGCTGCTGGTGCGCGATGGGCTGGAGGGCAAGGAGCGCAAGCTGCTCGACCCCAATGGCTGGGCGCGCGACGGCGCGACCGCGCTCGATGAATGGCGGCCGTCGAACAATGGCGATCTGCTGCTCTATTCGATCCAGGACGGTGGCAGCGACTGGCGCACGCTGCGTGTCATCGACGTCGTCAGCGGCAAGACCCTCGACGACGAGATCAAATGGGTCAAATTCTCCGATCTCGCTTGGGATGGCGACGGCAAGGGTTTCTTCTACGCGCGCTTTCCCGAGCCGAAGCAGGACGCCGCCTATCAGCAGCTCAACCTGAACCATCAGGTCTATTATCACCGGATCGGGACGCCACAGAGCGAAGACCGTCTGCTCTACGCAACGCCTGGCCGGCCCAAACTCAACCATAGTATCGAGACCACGCAAGACGGCCGCTATGCTTTGGTTACGTCGAGCGAAGGGACCGACGAGCGCTACGAACTGGTGCTGTTCGATCTGGCCGAAGCCAATCCGAAACCCCGCAAGCTGGTCAAGGGCTTCGTCAACGAATGGGTGCTGGCGGGCAGCGTCGGCAGCAAATTCTACTTCCGCACCAATCTCAAGGCGCCGCGCCAGCGCGTCGTGATGGTGGATGTGGCGCAGCCGAAGCTGAACCCCGTGGAGGTCGTGCCCCAGACGGCCGATACGCTGGTGGGCGTGTCGCTGGTCGGCAACCGGCTGATCCTCGCCTATCTCGGCGACGCCAAGACCGAGGCCGAACTGCGCGAGCTGGACGGCCGGCTGGTCGCGCCGATCAGCCTGCCCGATATCGGCAGCGGTGCCGGTTTCGGCGGCCGGGTCGGGGATCCGGAGACCTTCTTCAGCTTCTCCAGCTACGCGACCCCGTCGACCATCTACCGCCTGAACACTGCGACCGGGAAAATGGAGCTGTTCATTCAGCCGAAGCTGGCGTTCGATCCCGCCGAGTATAGCGTCGAGCAGCAATTCTTCACGTCGAAGGACGGCACGCGGATCCCCATGTTCGTGACGAAGAAGAAGAGCACGCCGCCGGGAGCGCCCGCATTGCTCTACGGCTATGGCGGCTTCAACATCGCGGTGACGCCCGCTTTTTCCCCGGCGGCGCTCGGCTGGATGGAGATGGGCGGGGTCTATGCGGTCGCCAATCTTCGCGGCGGCGGTGAATATGGCAAGGCGTGGCACGATGCCGGGCGGCTCGCGCAGAAGCAGAATGTCTTCGACGATTTCATAGCGGCGGGGGAATATCTGATCTCCAGCGGGATCAGCGCCAAGGGCCGGCTCGCCGCAATGGGCCGGTCGAACGGCGGCTTGCTGATCGGCGCGGTGGTCAACCAGCGGCCCGATCTTTTCGCGGCGGCCAATCCCGCGGTCGGCGTGATGGACATGCTGCGCTTCAACCGCTTCACCGCCGGGCGTTATTGGGTCGACGATTATGGCGATCCGGGCAAGGCCGCGGACTTCAAGCTGCTGCGCGGCTATTCGCCCTACCACAATATCCGCCCCGGCGTGGATTATCCGGCGATCATGGTGACCACCGCCGACACGGACGATCGCGTAGTGCCCGGGCATAGTTTCAAATATACCGCCGCCCTGCAGGCCGCCGATATCGGATCGAAGCCGCATCTGATCCGCATAGAGACCAGGGCGGGCCACGGCTCGGGCAAGCCGACCGACAAGATCATCGAGGAATATGCCGACCTTTGGGCCTTCCTCGGCTACTGGACGGGGATGGCGCTGCCGAAATAGCAGTTTCCCCGCCCGGACGTTCACAAGTGCGCGGTGGGGACGGCGAATTGACGCTATGCATTCAGCTTGTCGCAAGCATGTGGCGGCTAATCGCTGTTGCCATCATGGTTTGTGTATTCAGGTAGCGGGGCATCGAGATGATCAAGGCACTCATCGGTTCGGCAACGGCACTGGCCCTTGTTGCGGCGGCGGCATCGCCCGCGGCGGCGCGGCCCTATTGGGGCGGCTACGGCCATCATCGTCATCATGGCGGTGGCGACACCTTCGGCAATATCCTGCTCGGCGGCGTGATCGCGGGCGGAATCTTCGCGGTCGCCAATGCGTCCAAGAAGAATAGCGACGGCGGCATCGCCTCGCGTCGCAGCGACGATCAGCGCGACGACCTCCGCCAGGATGGCGAGGACGCCCGCGAAGTTGCGTCGATGTGTTCGACCGCGGTGGAGAATATGGCGCGCGGCCCCGTCTCGACGGTCGACTCGGTTGGCCGCGACGGCCCGGATGGCTGGCGCGTCGAAGGCGTCGTTCGCGGCGATCGCGGCGATCGCGCCTTCCGCTGCGCGGTGCGCGAGGGGCAGATCGAGATGGTCGACCTCGGCGATCGTCTCGCCGCGCGCTAAGCTAAATCAAGGACTAAGCGGAGGCCCGCTCTCCTCATCGAGAGCGGGTCTTTTCGCGTCTGCACGATAATCATGGCGACTCGCTGGACAGCGGGGCCGTCCGCCATTATCGGCTCCCCATGACAGCCCAGCTTCCCGCCACCGCCGCCCCGAAGCCCAGCAGCCAGCCGCAGGAAACGATCCTGATCGTCGATTTCGGCAGTCAGGTGACCCAGCTCATCGCGAGACGGGTTCGCGAGGCGGGCGTCTACAGCGAAATCGCGCCCTTCAACGCGGCCGACGCGGCCTTCGACAGGCTGCAGCCCAAGGGCATCATCCTCGGCGGTGGCCCCGCCTCGGTCACCGATATCGGCAGTCCGCGGGCGCCGCAGCGCTTCTTCGAGGCGGGCGTGCCGATCCTGGGCATCTGCTATGGCCAGCAGACGATGTGCCAGCAGCTCGGCGGTTCGGTCACGCCGGGCCATGACAGCCGCGAGTTCGGCCGCGCCTTCATCGAGATCAAGGATCGTTCGGCGCTGTTCGACGGCTTATGGAAGGAAGGCGAGAGCCACCAGGTCTGGATGAGCCATGGCGACAAAGTCGATGCCCTGCCCGAAGGCTTTTCGCCGATCGCGGTGTCGGAAGGCGCGCCCTTTGCGGTGACCTCGGACGAGAAGCGTCGCTTCTATGGCGTTCAGTTCCATCCCGAGGTGGTCCACACCCCCGATGGCGGCAAGCTGATCGCCAACTTCGTCCGCCATGTCTGCGGGCTGGCCGGCGACTGGACGATGGCCGAATTCCGCGCGACCAAGATCGCTGAAATCCGCAAGCAGGTCGGCGATGGCCGGGTGATCTGCGGCCTGTCCGGCGGCGTCGACAGCGCGGTCGCGGCGGTGCTGATCCACGAAGCAATCGGCGACCAGCTGACCTGCGTGTTCGTCGATCATGGCCTGATGCGGATGGGCGAGGCCGATCAGGTGGTCAGCCTGTTCCGCGAACATTACGGCATCCCGCTGGTCCATGTGAACGCCGAGACGCTGTTCCTCAGCGGCCTGAAGGGCCTCACCGATCCCGAGGCCAAGCGCAAGTTCATCGGCAAGACCTTCATCGAGGTGTTCGAGGCCGAGGCGAAGAAGATCGGCGGCGCCGACTTCCTGGCACAGGGCACGCTCTATCCCGACGTGATCGAGAGCGTCAGCTTCACCGGCGGCCCTTCGGTCACGATCAAGAGCCACCACAATGTCGGTGGCCTGCCCGAGCGGATGAACATGAAGCTGGTCGAGCCGCTGCGCGAACTGTTCAAGGACGAGGTCCGTGCGCTCGGCCGTGAACTCGGCCTGCCTGATATCTTCGTCGGCCGCCACCCCTTCCCGGGGCCGGGCCTCGCGATCCGGATCCCGGGCGAGGTCACCAAGGAGCGCTGCGATATCCTGCGCAAGGCCGATGCCGTCTATCTCGATGAGATCCGTCGCGCGGGACTTTACGATGCGATCTGGCAGGCCTTCGCCGTGCTGTTGCCGGTGCGTACCGTCGGCGTGATGGGCGACGGCCGCACCTATGACAGCGTTTGTGCGCTGCGCGCCGTTACCTCGACCGACGGCATGACCGCCGACGTCTACCCCTTCGACCCCGCCTTCCTGAGCCGCGTCGCCACCCGGATCGTCAACGAGGTGCAGGGCATCAACCGGGTCACCTACGACTTCACGTCGAAGCCGCCCGGGACGATCGAGTGGGAATGATTCAGAGCATACCGGCGATATCCAGAACCGCTCAATTGCACCCAGCAACGCACTGAATTATCAATATAATTTGTTCGAAGTCTATCGGAGACGATCGGCCCGCATAGATCGCGATTGGTAGCACAATCGACGGTCCACGCGCGGTTGCGTATCTTCGCGAGACGACATACCGTCACCCTCAGTCAAGCGGTTGACGGTATTTTTTCGGACTAAAACATTGAGTTTAGCCGAAAAATTTGGTGGTGGTGGCGCCGAACCAGCCTGACGGTATTCAAAGGAGACCGTTATGCTGACGGATGCGGCGCTGCGCGCCTGTAAGCCACGTGCAAAGCCTTACAAAGTGACTGATCGCGACGGGATGTATGCCCACGTCGCGCCCTCCGGCACGATCACGTTTAGGCTCGACTATCGCCTCCACGGCCGGCGGGAGACCTTACACCTCGGTCGCTATGGGCCGGCAGCGCTGTCGCTGGCCCTTGCCCGAGAGAAGTGCATTGATGCACGCCGGGTTCTGAACGAGGGACGTTCTCCCGCCCAGGAAAAGCAGCGCGAGAAGCGGCGGCTTCGAGAGGCCAGAAGCTTCGGCGAATTCGGCGAGAGCTGGCTTGCCAAGGCGCCAATGGCCGACAGCACCCGGTCGATGCGTCGCGCGATCTTTGAGCGGGACCTCCTGCCGCACTGGAACAAGCGGCTGCTCAGAGAGGTGCAGCCTAACGACCTTCGCGCCCTATGCGGCAAAATTGTCGATCGGGGTGCACCGGCTACGGCGATTCACGTCCGCGACATCGTCAAGCAAATCTACGGCTTTGCGATCCTTCACGGCGAAAAGGTTGCCAACCCCGCTGAAGAGGTGGGACCTGCCTCTATCGCGACATTCGTCGCTCGCGATCGGTCGCTAACGCCGTCTGAAATTCGCGTGATGCTGAGAAGTTTGGAGAAGGTCGCTACGCTTCCAACAATCCGCCTCGGGATGCGGTTGTTCCTTCTGACTCTGGTACGAAAGAGCGAGCTACAGGACGCGACTTGGGACGAGATTGACTTCGAGAATGCGGTCTGGAGCATACCGAAGGAGCGCATGAAGCGATCTAAGGCGCACAACGTCTACCTCTCGCGGCAGGCACTCGACATCATGGTCGCACTGAAGACCTGTGCCGGCAACTCCCGTTATCTGCTGCCCTCCCGCTATGATGCAGATGCGCCGATGTCGCGAGCGACCTTCAACCGTGTGACCTATGCCGTGGTCGAGCAGGCCAGGCTTGACCGATTGCCGCTCGACCCGTTCACCGTGCACGACCTTCGTCGAACGGGGTCCACATTGCTCAACGAATCAGGATTCAACCGGGACTGGATCGAAAAGTGCCTCGCCCATGAAGACGGTAAGTCGTCACGGGGCGTCTACAACAAAGCAGAATATGAGCCGCAGCGCCGTCACATGTTGCAGGAGTGGGCCGATATGATCGACGCTTGGGTAGAAGGTCAAAAGCGCATACCGACGATTATGCCTCCGAACTCCGCCTTCAACGTCCTCGATCCTTCGCTTTGACGGGCCTCGCTTTCCGGAGAGCGACATCGGGAAAGGGAGCTCGTTGAACTGGCTTGGCTCGCCGCTCGGCGAGCCAAGCTTCAACCTCCGCGAGATCCCAGACCACGCAGCGCGATGAAAGCGCATAGCGCCGTGGAAATTCTCCCCTCTGTTCCATCTCGTAGATCGTGCTGTCGGCGAGAGGCACAATCTGTCGCAGTTCATGCCGTCGAATAGTTCTCGGAAGATCGATTGGGTTCGCTGTCATGAACAGTGCCTCCTTACGACCCGCTTCTTGGTACTGAATCTGCGGATGGAAAAGACTGCTGCCCTCAATCGCCAACGAACGGCGACAATCGACGTCGAACGGGTCAATTTCCATCCACGCGAATTGGCAGGATAAGGATGCCAGATGGGGAAAGCCTTCCCCTATCGTCGCGCCCGAGGTCGCGCCGAACCCCTTCTACGGGAGGCTCCGCCCCCGCAACGCCCCGGCTGAGAGTAAGAGAAAAGCCGGAATTCCGTGACGGGTAAGGGCTGAGAGAGAGGCTCTCGGCGCCCGTCGCGGAGAAATCCCATGGCGACGATCCTCACGCAATCCGATACGTCCCGGCCGGTCTCGGCTGGCTACAAGGTTGACATCGCACGCGGTCAACGCATCGGCCGCGTCTCATCCGAATGGTTCTCGCGCCCAGACGATGAGCGCTTCCTGTCCCTATCCTCGCTTCACGCCGCGGTGAAATCCCGCGCCGAGCGCGCTACCGCCCGCACTATTGAGACCCGCGATGTCCGGGTCGAGGCGAGTCGCGACGACGCCGAGCGCCTGGCACTCCTCGTGCCCGGACGCGATGAGCCGGTCATGCCGACCCATTGGTCGTTCGGCCAGCTTTCCAGCCTGGTCGGTGCACCAGCGAGCTACCTCCGGCAGCTGCCCGCGCCGCTCGCCGCGATCAACATGCAGCACGGTTTGCTGTCGCACCGTGCCGAGTTGATGAAAACCCTTGAGACCGACGATGGGCGGGTCGAGCTGCGTGCCGTGACCGGCCCCGACTATGGCCGCATCTGGGACCATGAACTGGTCGCGGCGGTCATGAAGATCGCGGGCGACGGCACCGGCGACACGCGCTGGAAAGTCCCCGGCCTGCTCGACTGGTCGACCATGACCCACAACCCGTTTGTCGAGGTGACCGAGGATACGACCACGCTCTATGCGAGCGACCGGGACGTCTTCCTGTTCTTGGTCGACGATGCTCATCCGATCGAGGCCGGCCGCCTGCCGAACGGCGATCCAGACCTCTTCTTTCGCGGCTTCTACGCGTGGAACAGCGAGGTGGGCTCCAAGACGCTCGGCATCGCGTCCTTCTACCTGCGCGCGGTCTGCATGAACCGCAACATCTGGGGCGCTGAAGGCTTCGAGGAGATCAGCATCCGGCACAGCAAGTTCGCCGCTAACCGTTTCGCTCATGAAGCGGCGCCCGCGCTGGAGAACTTCGCGACCTCTTCGCCGGTGCCGTTCATGGCGGGCATCAAGGCCGCGCGCGAACGCTTGGTCGCTCGCACCGACGAGGACCGTCAGTCCTTCCTGCGCAAACGCGGCTTCTCCAAGGGCGACACCGACCGGATCATCGCCACCGTGCTCGACGAGGAAGGCCATCCCCCTGCGTCGATCTTCGATTTCGTCCAGGGCATCACCGCGGTCGCACGCGACAAGCCCCATCAGGACACCCGCCTCGAGCTTGAGGGCAAAGCCGCCAAGCTGCTCGCCGCTGTCTGACGGCACCCGCACCACCTCTACCGAAAGGAGCGATCCATGATCGAGCTCCCTCAAACCATTCGCTACGCGCTGCGGGCGAACGACATCAATCGGCGCGCAGCCGCGCAAGCCGACAGGTCCGAGCCGGACCCGCCGCCCGTGGTCAAGTTCTTCAATCCGCTTGGGGGCCAGACCTGGCTTGCCACTGAACTCGCCGCTGACGGCGATGTGCTCTGGGGACTTGCGGATCTGGGCTTTGGCTGCCCGGAGATCGGTCCATGGTCGCTCGGCGAACTCTCCGCGATCCGGCTACCGTTTGGCATGAGCATCGAGATCGACACCGCGTTCACGTCGAACGTGCCGCTCTCGGTCTGGGCTACATTGTCCCGCCGAACAGGTTCGATCCTCTGGACCGAAACCCTGTTCCGGCGGTCACCGCCTGGTGATCTACCTCCGGATTAGGCGCGCAAATCCCGGGACGTCGGCGCGGCTCTCACCCTCCTAGAGGGAGAGGGCTGCGCCGGCTCCATGACGGGTTGAGGGTCGAGAGAGAGTCTCCCGGCCGCCCGTCATGGAGAAGACCCATGACCAAGCATATGAAGATCGTCCTCAGCGGTTCGCGGGACATCCCGTTCAATCAACTGGTGCTGAGCCAGGCCAATGTCCGGCGCGTGAAGGCCGGCGTCTCGATCGATGCGCTCGCCGCCGACATCGCCCGCCGCGGCCTCCTACAGAGCCTGACCGTCCGCGCCCAGCACGATGCCGAAGGCCAGGAGACCGGCCTGTTCGAGGTGCCCGCCGGCGGCCGTCGCTTCCGCGCGCTCGAAAAGCTGGTGAAGCAGCGCCGCATGGCGAAGACTGAGCCCGTGCCGTGCATCGTGCGCGACGATGACCAGATCTCGGCCGAGGAGGACTCGCTCGCCGAGAACGTCCACCGCGAAACCCTGCATCCGCTCGACCAATTCCGCGCGATGCAGCAACTGGTGACCCAGGGTACCGACATCGAGACCGTCGCCGCCACCTTCATGACGACCGCGGCCGTCGTGAAGCAGCGGCTGSGGCTCGCCTCCGTCTCGCCCAAGCTGCACGATGTCTACGCCGACGACGGCATGACGCTCGAACAGCTGATGGCCTTCTCGGTTTCCGAAGACCATGAGCGCCAGGAGCAGGTCTGGGATATGCTCCAGTCGAGCTACAACCAACAGCCCTATATGATCCGCGCTAAACTGACCGAGCAATCGGTGCGCGCCACCGACAAGCGCGTCCGCTTCGTCGGTCTCGACGCTTATGTCGCAGCCGGCGGCTACGTCCTGCGCGACCTGTTCGAAGACGACCAGGGCGGCTGGCTGCAGGATGTGACGCTGCTGGATCGCATGGTCGACGAGAAGCTCAAGGCCGAGGGCGCCCGCATCGGTGAGGAAGGCTGGAAGTGGGTCGCGGTCGCGGTCGACTTCCCCTACGACTATGATGACGACATGCGCGTGATCGACGGCGACCAGCCTGAGATGACCGAATCCGACGAGGCCCGGCTCGCTGCACTGCGCGAAGAAGCCGAAGCACTCGAAGAGGGATGGTCGGGTGCTGCCGACGTGCCGGACGAGGTCGACGCGCGTGTCACCGCGATAGATGAGGAGATCAGCGCGATCGTTTCGCGCCCGCTGGTCTATCAGCCGACGGAAATGTCCTGCGCCGGTGTGTTCATCAGCATCGATGTCGACGGGTCGCTCTACATCGAGCGTGGCTATGTCCGGCCCGAGGACGAACCCGCCGAGGAGCCTGTCACCGATGGTGACGAACAGGACGGTGAGCGGGTCGCCGATCCCGAGTACGGGACAGACGATGGCGATGTTGGTCCGGCCATCGTTTCCGTTGGGGGCGCTCCGGGCGCAGGCGATCCCGGTGAGGAGGACGAGCAGGACGATCTGCTCCGTCCGCTGCCCGACCGCCTGGTGACCGAGCTGACCACGCATCGCACGCTTGCGCTGCGCAATGCGGTGGCGTCGCATCCGCAGGTTGCCTTTGCCGCCGTTCTCCACGCGCTCGCGCTCGACACCTTCTACCATTATTCGTCGGGCACCAGCTGCGTCGAGATTTCGGTCCGCGGCGGCAGCCTGGGCACTCATGCCCCGGGGATCAACGACAGCGCCTCGGCCCGTGCGATTGACGAACGGCACGAGGGCTGGGCCGAGCTTTTGCCCGATCAACCCCAGGACCTCTGGCACGTGCTGATCGCACTCAGCGCCGACGATCAGGCGGCGCTCTTCGCGCACTGCGCCTCGTTCGGCATCAATGCGGTGTGGGAACCGGCCAACCGCTACAACGGCGGCCGGGTCTCGGCGCGTACCGTCTCGGGGCGAATCGAGCACAGCCATGTCCTCGGCCGCGCCGCCGATCTCGACATGGTCGCCGCGGGCTGGACCGCCACCGTCGACAATTACCTTGGCCGCGTGACCAAGGTGCGCATCCTGGGCGCCGTCGGCGAGGCGAAAGGGACCGAAGCCTCGGCCCGCATCGCCGGGCTGAAAAAGCCCGACATGGCCAAGGAAGCCGAATCCCTGCTGGCAGGCACCGGCTGGCTCGCAGAGCCGTTGCGTGAACCCTCCATCGAACCGATCGAAGAACCGGCGGCGATCGACGCCGAACCGGCCGTGGAGTCCGAAGCTGCACCGGCGCACGATGGCAGTGAAAACGAAGAGCACTTCGCCATCGCGGCTGAGTGAAAGCCTTTGACCTTGGGGCCTGTCTCATCGGCAGGCCCCATTTGTTTTGGAGACGCTTGTGGCCTCCATCGCTTCTGACCTTGCGCAACGACTCGCCGACAATGCCGAGGCCGTATGTCGCCGCTATCTGTCGAAGGGCCGCAAAGAAGGTCGCTATTGGCTGGTCGGCGATGTGCACAACACGCCCGGCCGCAGCCTCTATGTCCGCCTGTCCGCGTCTCCCGACGGTCGCGGCGCGGCCGGCAAATGGACCGACGCGCAGAGCGGCGATCATGGCGATTTGCTCGACATCATAGCTGCGGCACAGAGCTGCCGCACAATGCGCGAGACCCTCGATGAGGCACGCCGCTTCCTCAGCATGCCGATCGCGCCTCCGACCGAAGATACGCCAGCCCGGCGCACCAAGGCTCCGACCGGGACGCCAGAAGCGGCTCGCCGCCTCCAGGCGGCATCGAAACCGATCCTGCGCAGCGTGGTCGCGACCTATCTCGCAACCCGGCGCATCACCGATCTCACCGGCTGCGAGGCGCTCGGCTACCATCCGCATTGCTGGTATCGCGCATCGGAAGACGACGATCCCGATGTGCGGCCCGCATGGCCCGCGATGATCGCCGCCGTCACTGATCTGGATAGCACAATCACCGGCGTGCATCGGACCTGGCTGACGCCCGACGGGTCCGACAAGGCGCCCGTCGCCTATCCGCGTCGGGCCATGGGCCATCTGCTTGGTCACGGTGTGCGCTTCGGGCGGCGCGGCCGGGTCATGCTCGTCGGCGAAGGCATCGAGACCATGCTGTCGCTGCGACAGGTCATGCCGGCCGCCGCTGCGATTGCCGGCCTGTCCGCTGCGCACCTCGCCGCCATCCTGTTTCCGGCCGGTTTGCAGCGCCTCTATGTTGCCCGCGACGATGATCCCGCCGGCGCGGGCGCACTTGCGACGCTGACCGAACGGGCGACCGCGACAGGCATCGAAATCGTACCGCTCGAACCGCAGCTCGACGACTTCAACAGCGACTTGCGCGCCTTTGGTAGGGACCGGCTGGCCGCTAACTTGCGCTCCCAGCTTCGGGCCGAGGATGCGGAACTCTACCTGAAGACGGGTTGAGCCCAAGCGATCGTCGCCGTCACAGCAGCGGCTGGTTGTCAGACCTCTTCGTCTCGGGCGAGCCGCGCCCGGCCTTCCTCGAGAGGGCGACTGCGGCAAGCGACCCAGGCCGGCAATGGCTTCGACGCGGCTATTTTCCGCCGGGGCTGACGCCCCTTTGCAGCGCGAGGCAAAATAGCCGCGCTCCGCCATCCTCCGCTGCGCTCCGGCCGCGCCACTGCGGGCGCGGTTCTGGCCCGGGCCGCCCGCCGCATGACGTCGCCAGGAAGGCCGCGAGAGGCGCGGCTCCAGCGACGGAGGCTCTCATGACAACCGACACCCATGACGACGCGGACGAACCGCAGCTCGGTTCCACCGCCTATCTTCTTCAGGAGATGCAACTCTACGGCCACCGTCCCTTCGAGGACGAGCCCGATGACCGTCCGTTGCCGGACGCCCGTATAGCCGGGGGTGCCATCGCCGATATCTTCGATGCGCTCGTCTCTTCGCTGATCGACACGCGCATCGAACCCGACCTCGAGGATCTCGCCTGGGGCATCGTCAACGTCTTCCACCGTGCCGGCGAGCGCATCGAACGCGAACTGGACGACAATGAGCGAGCGCAGCAGCGCCTGCAACGCGAGCAGGACGGTAGCGAAGTGAAATCGGTCGAGCTGGAACGGCGGATCGCCGAGGGCATCACGATGATCGAGCGCCGCGACACCATGGAATTTTTCCGCGACGCCGCCGCCGAGCAGTTCCGCACCCATATCCGCAGGGCCTGGCTCCCGCGCTCTGGTGCGATGGTCAATCGCAAGATGCTGACCTCAGCCGTGCTCGACAGCCGCAAGCAAATCGACCGCCGTGCATATCAGGATGCCCGCGTCCTCAATCCCGATGGGATCAAGATCGCCTTCACGGGCGGGGCCGAGTTCAACGATCACCAGCTAATCTACGCCACGCTCGATAAGGTTCATGCCCAGCTTCCCAATATGATCCTGCTGCACGGCGCCACGCCGACCGGCGCCGAACGCATTGCCGCCTGCTGGGCACGCAATCGCGACGTGCCGCAAAAGCCCTACAAGCCCGATTGGGAGCGCCACAAGAAAGCCGCACCGTTCAAGCGCAACGATGCGATGCTCGAAGCAATGCCGAAGGGGGTCATCGTCTTCCCGGGCACCGGCATCCAGGACAACCTTGCCGACAAGGCACGCAAGATGGGCATCCGTCTCTGGGACTTCCGCAAGCGGTCGGGATGAAACCGTCGTCTTGCGATGAGCGAAGTCCGTCCCACGGGCAACCGGCTCTCCGAGCACATCCTGTTGAGAAGCGGGACCACTCCCCGCTCTTTGAGGCGCTAGTCCTTCCCGGACCCGCGACCTTGTTCGATCAACCCGCAAGGGGTCCGCTATGCTCTGCATGCGGCCGCTGTTCGGGCTATGCCCTCACGGACGCGGTGATCGCGGTCGCGCGCCGGATGCGTCGGCGCCTGTCGAGCGGGGAGTGGCCCCGCTCAGAACGACAGGAGTCGGACATGAGCCTCGAAGCCGCACAGCGCTACGCCTGGAACCTCGCCTGCACCCTCAAGGTCATCATCATTCTGATCGAGACCGACGAAGGCTACAACGCGATCCCCAGCGACGACTACGACGGCGACGTCGAGCGCGTCGTCCGCGAATATGATGTCTACGCAAGCTGATCCGACCAACCGATCCGATCGGACGACCCCGCCAGTGGTTTCGCTGGCGGGCCATTTCTGCTATGATACCGACGCGCTGTGGTGGCAGGTGGAAGCGCGTCCAACCCCTTGCCATAAGGATGCGACGCCATGCCGATCATGCTCCCTCTGACCCTGCTAGGGGTCGGTTATCTGATCTACCAGATCTTCGCTGGCGCGACGCTGGTACTGCCGATCGCCCTCGGCATCGCCGCCGGGTTCGGCGCCAGCCATCTCGGCTCCTCGCCCTTGCTGGCTGTCGCCATCGGCACACTCGCGTTCCTGGCCGTTATCGCGGCGAGTCGGTTCGCCGCGCTGAATTTCTCCAGCCCATACACAAGGGCCGCCCTGGCTGCGATTTTTGCCGTACCGGCGGCACTCGCCGGATATTCCGTCGCACATGCGCTCGGATGGTTTGCGGGTGGAACCGGCATCATCGCTGGACTGATCGGTGCCGCTCTGTGCGCGGTCATTGCAGCCCATCGGCTGTTGCGCCCCGCCACCTGACCTTCACCCTCCGAAGGCCCCAAATCGCCCCGCCCGGTCATGCCCGGGCGGGGCTTTTCTTTGCCAAGCTTCGCCAATGGCCGGGAGGGGCAGCGCGATCTGTCGTGATCACGCCTGCGTCCTTGGAGAGATCGACGTTGGAGGCGGATGACCGGAGCGAGACCGGGCCCATGCGCGCCTCTCACTTCGCGGCTGGGCTGGGCGGCTGATTCGTCGGGGCCATTCTCACCGCGCGAGTGGGGTCCGCCGTCGCGGCGTCGGGAAGGGGCGTCACCCCAATCTGCACGCGATCCTATCCGGAGCCACGATCGCCATGTCGGGCGTCTGGAACGGCTTCGATAGTGGTGCCACGTCTCCTGTCGGCGGATCCAGGCCAGTGCCCAAACGGCCTCTCTTCATGGCTTTGATGACCGGGACCGGCTTCGCCTCTGCCGCTCATGGCCGCAACGGCTCTGGGTCGCTTTTTTCCCCTGCCGGCTGCGCCGGCATTCCTCGCGGGTCAAAAAAGCGCCCCGCCGCCGTCTTCCGCTAGCGCTTCAGGTCTGACGACTGCAGCCGCGGCAGTCCCGGTCATGTCCCAAGCCATCGAGACCGTGATGGGCACGGACCTCGTGGATCAAGACTGGAGATTTGAAATGGCTACCATTGGCACCTTCAAGAAGACCGCCAACAACGAGTTCGTCGGCGACATCGTCACCCTCAGCGTCCAGGCCAAGGGCGTTCGCATTGTTCCCGACAGCAACCGCGCCAACGACAATGCGCCTTCGCACCGGGTGATGGTTGGCCGGGCCGAAATTGGCGCCGCCTGGACCAAGCAGTCCAACGAGGGTCGCGATTATCTGGGCCTCAAGCTCGACGATCCGAGCTTCACCGCTCCGATCTATGCCAACCTCTTCGACGACGAGGACGGCGAGACGTTCAACCTCATTTGGTCGCGCCCTTCTCGTCGCAACGGCGACTGAGCCGATCGAAAACCCGCCCGGATCGGCCGGGCGGGGCTTTCGTTTGATCCATTTTGGCGATATTTATTAACCACTTGCGATAAGTTGCGACTTATTCGCAAATAAGCTGCTGTGCCGTTGCGCAGTGCAGCATTCGCAACTTAGGTTATTCCTGCAGGGGGCATCGAGGAGTTTTCACGATGCCAGGATACAATCGGCTACGCTTACCTTCCGAATATAAGGCGACGACGGCGCTCGATGCGCGCGGCTTTGCTTGGGAATGGCTCCGTCGTAACCCGGAGTTTCGCGCCGTGTGGCAGTCGGCGAACGCGCCCGCTCGCCGAGCGAGCGCCAGCACCGAGGCCACCGTCCGTCGATCGGCACGCAGTCTCATCCACATCGCACAGCATCCCTTGGCACGGAGGTGGTCCCATTGGGGCCTTACCTTTCGCACCCGATCCCGACACGCCAGCCACCGACACGCCGGCGATCGCCTGGCGTCCGGAAATTGATACGTCTATTCTGACGATCGTCCGCCCGGTGCCCTGGGCAAGGGCGATCGGCGATCTCCGATTTCTCTTCGAGCGCTGGGGCGACCGGGTCATCCGCATCGGTGCACCTGGCGGAACCCACCTCTTGATTCGTCGAAGAGGCTCGCCGGAACTGCAGCTCTGGCTTCCGTCCGGCCTGGCGCCCGCGACCGGCGGCAGCTTCGGCATCTATCTCCACCCCGATACAAGGCACGCTGCCCGTATGCAGGCAGCGGCGACCTTCCGCCGCTCGATCGGACATGGCGTCCCGATCCGTCCTGCAACTTACGCGCAGGCCCACCGCCAGGCGGCGATGCTCTATATTCATGATCTCGCGCAGGACGGCGCGTCGCTCCGCGACATTGCCGGCCTGCTGCTCGACCAGCTGCCCGAGGACTGGCGGTCGAGCTCGGAGCGGTCCGATCTGCGCCGCCTTGCTGACGCGGCCGCGCAGATGATCGTTGGGGGATATCGCCTGCTGCTGGGATCACGACCACCAACATAGCGATCAGGGCAGCGCCTCATGTGGTCGGAATCCACGCCCCCTCGTTCCGGCCACCACGGGCCTTCTTTCCTCGCCGATGATGACCGGGTTCGCGAGGCGCTTGGCACGCGCCTCGCTCCCATCGCGTCATAGGAGCCCGGTCATGCCCGACATCATCAAGGACACACGCTATCTGCGCACCAAGGAGGCCGCTCACTATGTCGGCCTCTCCGCGCGCACCCTCGAAAAGCACCGCACCTATGGCACCGGTCCCGCCTACCGGAAGATCGGCGGTCGCGTCGTCTATACGCTCGAGGACCTCCGCGCCTGGGCCGATCGCGGCGCCTGCGCATCGACGTCGGATCCGAACAACGGTTCGGTCCTTCCGGCGGTGCGCCGTCCCGACCAGGCGCCGGAACACGGCTAATGTTCGGCGCTCCGCACCTACAACCGCGATCGGCCGCACCGAATCGCCAGTCGCGACGCCGCCCCGTCCGGCGCGGCCTGCTTGCCGCCAGCACGGCCGCACTTGCCGGCCTGCTCCTTCCAGCGATCCACCATCCGGATTTGCGTCTCGTCTGGAATGCGTCGGCGAGCGTACCGCTCGGCCTCTATCGCATCGACCCGGCCCCGGCGCTGCGCGTCGGCGACATGGTTGCTGTGCAACCGGTGCCCGCGCTTGCCCGCTTCATGGCCGAGCGCCGCTACGTCGAAGTCCATGTTCCGCTGCTGAAGCCAATCGCGGCAACTGGCGGCGCGACCATCTGCCGTCTCGGTCTGCGCGTGACCGTCAATGGTCGGACGGCCGCCTCCGCGCTCACGCGTGATCGCATCGGCCGTTCCTTGCCATCATGGTCGGGCTGCCAACGACTGAAGCCCGACGAGCTCTTCCTGATCGCGCCTTCGCACCCGGACTCGTTTGACAGCCGCTACTTTGGTCCCGTCGACCGCGGGCAGATCATCGGTGGCGCCACGCCGCTGTGGACGTGGTCATGATCGGGGGCTTAAGGAGCGCCGCTGGCGCAATCGCGCTGTTCACTACAGCCTTCCCGGTAGCCGCGCAGCCGGCTCCGTCGGCAGCCGCGAACGGCTGCGCTACCCATGCAGCGGAAGCCGCCAATAGATCGGGCTTGCCGATCGATGTCGTGCTGCGCGTGATGATGGCGGAGTCGGCCAGCAATCCCCGGATCGTGTCGCCCAAAGGGGCGATGGGATGCATGCAGATCATGCCCGCGACCTGGGCTTATCTCACGGCGCGCTACCGTCTCGGACCCGACCCGTTCGATGCGCGCATGAACATGATCGGAGGTGCAATGTATCTCGCCGAACTCACCAACCGCTACGGTGCTGCCGGCGCGATCGCAGCCTATAATGCCGGTCCTGGGCGTTACGAGCGATACGCGAAAGGCGCGGTCCCACTCCCCGCTGAGACGATCGCATACGTCGCGCGAATAGGCGCGAGCCGTTCCGCGCCGGGAGTCCCGCCGATGGTCGCCCGCTGGCAGGATGCAAGCCTGTTCATGAAGCGGTCAATGACAGCCGGCGATCACGGCGCAGCGGCAGCGGCGTCCTCGCCACCCACGGTCTCGCTGTTCCCTCTTGCCGGTTTCGACAAGCAGGTCGCGCCGTCCGACCGTTGAACAGACGCGGCTGAAGTTGTGATTGTTCGTCGATCTGCGCGACCGCTGTATAGCGAACCCGCCCATCACTGTATAGCATGATCGCCAGCGCCGTTTTCGGTCAGTTGCAGTTTAAGCAAAGGAGACGGCGCTATGTCCGGAAACAGCTGGGAGCGGGTGCCGATCGATGCGCAGAGCGTCGATGCGCCGCTTTCCCAAGCCGCCATCTTTCTCGTTGTTGGAGTCGTCGCCGATCCGGACGCGGTCGCTAACGTTTGCTCTGTCCTTGGCGGTCTGGACGACCTCGTCAAAACAGTCGGCTTTCGGGAATTGTCGGCGCGCCTCTCCTGTATCGTCGGCATCGGCAGCGACCTGTGGGATCGGCTTCATCCAGCAAGTCGGCCCCGCGAATTGAAGCCGTTCGCGCCGATCAGGGGCGCCGCGTACGATGCCCCGTCGACGCCGGGCGATCTCCTCTTTCATATCAGGGCGGAGCGAGCGGACATCTGCTTCGAGTTCGAGCGCATATTGCTGGATGCGCTCGGCTCTGCGGTGTCGATGATCGACGAAGTGTCGGGCTTCCGCTACTTCGACGCGCGCGACCTGCTCGGTTTTGTCCATGGGACCGCCAATCCGTCTGGTCCCGATCTGTACGCCTCCGCCCTGGTCGGCGACGAGGATGCGGATTTTGCCGGCGGGAGCTACGTCGTCGTGCAAAAATATCTTCACGATCTCGGTGCCTGGGGACGCGTTCCGACGCCCCTACAGGAGGAGATCATCGGGCGGAGGAAGATTGACAACATCGAGATCGACGATGACGATGCGCCGCGCAAGTCCCACAAGTCGCTTTGCACCATCACGGACGCGGAAGGCACCGAGCACGACATTCTGCGCGACAACATGCCGTTCGGGCGTGCCGGCCATGGCGAGTTCGGCACCTACTTCATCGGCTACACCCGGCATTTGTGGGTGATCGAGAAGATGCTTCAGCGCATGTATGTCGGCGATTCGGCTGGCGCCTATGATCGCTTGCTCGACGTCTCAAAACCGCAGACTGGCACGACATTTTTTGCGCCATCGCGCCGAACCCTTGAGGCGATCACACAAGCCGATACGGCCAGTCTGGCTTCGCCTTGATCGATGGCTCTTGCTCGACAGATGTTACGGACCGGCAATGCGCATGACCGCAACAGCTGCGAGACGGGCCGTTTCTTCCGCTGACCGAATATGCCGCACGTGCATCCCTTGCCTTTCTACGCCCCCGGATCGGCCATGGGTGCACCTCGGCCGCGTCACATCTGCGCGAACGTTCTTGCGCATTGTCAATCACGATGGGGAACGTCGGGCGAATGCAGGCGCGCTGCTCGCGCTGCCGCTGCGTCCTCGGCCTCGGTCGCAAACGCGCGGGCGCCGCGCCGCCGATACAGGAGCTTTAACTGCGCCCCGTCATCGCCCTGGAGGCGGATCGCGAGATCAAGGAATGCGCCGTACAGCAGCGCGCGGTCATCGTCGGCGAGTGCGACGAGACCGGCTTTCTGCACGAGCCCACCGAGCTCGATCAGATGCTTGGTGCGTTCGCGTCTCGCCACGACCCATGCTCGCGTGTCGATCCTCGCCCGTGCCGCATCAAGCCGGTTCCGTGCCTGTCTCAGCCGCCTTGCCGCTTGCATCATTGCTATCAGCGCGGCGCGAGGGTCGCCGGCTTGTTTCGCGAAAGAATTGCGCTCCCCGCGCGCTCCACTTCGTCATGACCGCCTTGTCCGTTTCTGCCACGACCGCCAGCAAAGCGCCCGCAAGAAGATCGGGCTCGAGCGCATCTGCACCGGTCGCCTCGATCAGCTCGCCGAATTGCTGGATCTTGCGCTGCTTGAGGAGTTTCGCCCGATCGTTGAGCGCCTTCAGTTCAGCGTCGAAATCCCGTACCTTTCGCATCGTTGCATCTCCATTTCGCGGATCGATACGTTCTAGCTGGGCGGTCTGAGGCCCCATTCAACGCTGCAAATCTCTCTGGAGCGCTCTAGCGTAGGAGAGCGCGCTTATACGTCGTACCGACGTCGCGGGATCAGGCGTAGATGGGTTGCCGCGATGGCGATCTATCACTTCTCGGCCAAGGTCATGGGGCGCGGCAGCGGCCGCAGCGCGGTGGCGTCAGCGGCCTACCGCTCGGCCTCGCGCCTCCACGACGAGCGGCTCGGCCGGCATCATGACTTCACCAACAAGCCGGGCGTCGTCCACTCCGAGGTGATGCTGCCGGAGGGCGCGCCCGAGCGGCTGCGCGATCGCGAGGCGCTGTGGAACGAGGTCGAGGCGACCGAAAAGCGGAAGGACGCGCAATTCGCCCGCGAGGTCGAATTCGCGATCCCGCGCGAGATGACGCGGGAACAGGGCGTCGCGCTCGCCCGCGAGTTTGCGGCCCGCGAGTTTGTCGATCGCGGCATGGTCGCCGATCTCAATGTGCATTGGGACATCGGCGCCGACGGCGAAGCCAAGCCTCACGCCCATGTCATGCTCACCATGCGCGAGGTTGGGCCGGACGGTTTCGGTCCGAAGGTGCGCGAGTGGAACGCGACCGCACTCCTGCAACAATGGCGCGAGAATTGGGCGAGCCACGTCAACGAGCGCCTGGCGCAGCTCGGGATCGAAACGCGCATCGATCACCGCAGCTACGATGCGCAGGGAATCGAACTCGAGCCGCAGCACAAGATCGGCGCGGCCGGCGCGCGACGCGAGGCGAAAGGTGAGGATGCCGAACGCGCTGCCGACCACCGCGAAATCGCGCGCGACAATGGTGTGGCGATCATCGCCGATCCGCGCATCGGTTTGGAAACGCTGACCCGACAGCAGGCGACATTCACGGTGCGCGACCTTGCGATGTTCGCGCATCGCCATTCGGACGGCCAGGATCAGTTCAATCGCGTGCTCGCCAGCATGCGGAATCATGAGTCCGTGCTTGCGCTCGGCCGCGACGGGACCGGCGCCGAGCGTTTCACCACGTCCGGCATGATGAGCGCCGAAGAGGCGTTGGTGCGTGAAGGCGAGCGCCTCGCCGTTTCACGCAGCCACGCGGTCACGCGCGGCGATCTTTCCCAAGCTGTCACGGATAGTGAGGCGCGCGGGATGCGGCTCGGCGTCGAGCAGCGCGCCGCGCTCGATCATGTGCTGCGCAAACCCGGTCTTGCACTGGTCGTCGGCTACGCCGGCGCTGGCAAGTCCGCGATGCTCGGCATTGCGCGCGAGGCGTGGGAGTCGGCCGGGTATTCTGTGCGTGGTGCCGCGCTCTCAGGCATTGCCGCCGAAAATCTTGAAGGCGGGTCGGGCATTGCGTCGCGCACTATCGCCAGCCTCGAACATGGTTGGGCGCGCGACCGCGACCGGCTCACATCGCGTGACGTGCTGGTGGTCGATGAGGCCGGAATGATCGGCACACGCCAGCTCCAGCGCGTGCTCGCCGAGGCGGCCGGTGCCGGCGCCAAGGTCGTGATGGTAGGCGACGTCCAGCAGCTGCAGGCGATCGAGGCCGGCGCCGCGTTCCGACTGCTCGCCGAGCGCCATGGTGCTGCTGAGATCGGCGAGGTACGCCGCCAGACCGCCGAGTGGATGCGCGAGGCGACCCGCGCCTTTGCGACCGGGCGAACCGGCGAGGCAATCTTGGCATATTCGGACGAGGGCATGGTCCATGCCGCTAATACCCGCGACGCCGCGCGCGCGGCGCTGATTGATCGCTGGGACGCCGACCGTCGCGCCGCACCCGCGGCCACCCGCATCATCCTTACGCACACCAACCAGGAGGTTGAAATGCTCAACCGTGCTGCGCGCGAGCGGCTCCACGCACAAGGCGAGCTCGGCACCGACGTCGCGATCCGCACCGAACGCGGTCTGCGCGAGTTCGCTGACAACGACCGCATCTTGTTCCTCAAAAATGAACGCGACCTCGGCGTGAAGAACGGATCGCTGGGGCAGGTCGAGAAAGTCGAGCCGGATCGCCTCGCCGTGCGGCTCGATGATGGTCGGCGCATTAGCGTCGATCTCAAGAGCTACGCGAATGTCGATCATGGCTACGCAGCGACCGTCCACAAGACCCAGGGCATGACCGTCGATCGAACGCATGTGCTGGCAACGCCCGGGCTCGATGCGCACGCTTCCTACGTCGCGCTCAGCCGCCATCGCGAGGGCACCGCTCTCCATTTTGGTCGCGACGATTTCGCAGACGAGGCGGCGCTCCGCCGCACGCTCGCGCGCGAGCGGCCGAAGGATATGGCGCTCGATTATGAGCGGCCGGCTGTGTCGCCTCCCTCCCGATCGCAACCCACGACCGGCGCGCGAGCGGGCGATGACGGCAGGTCCACCGCACCGCGCGAGCAGCCCCAGGGATTGGCAGCGCTGGTGTCGCGCGTCTTCGGTCGCACAGGCGACGAGCGCATGGTGGCACCCGATCCGGGCCGCGAAGCGAGTGGCGATCGCGCGGGCGATCGCAGCGGCGGGGCCGTCCGGGAACCGGGAAAGGATCAGGCGGCCGCGCGCGTCTCGCCAGCAACGCAACGCGGCGCGGACCCCGGCCGTGGCGCCGATCCGGCGAACAGCGACCAGGCCAAGGCGCTGCGTGCCATGATGGCGGCGCGTGAACGTGCCCCTCGTCAAACGGCGGAGTCCATGCGCGAGGCGCTGGCGGCGGCGAAGAAGGCGCCCGGCATCTCGCGCGAACAGGATTATGGAGCCGAGCGATGACCGGCGTTGCCGGCGGGGGCGGTGTCCGGGGCGGGTCCGAGCCGGTCGTTCAACAGATTGCGTTCCTGTCGGCGCTGGGCGCGATCGCGGCCTGCTGGCCGCTGGTCCGGCTAATTGTTCCGGCAGATGGGCGCTTCGCGCTCGCCGATCTGGTGCGAGAGCATTGGGCGCATCGACAGGCGCTCGAACCATGGCTGGAGCAGCGATGGGCCTGGCTCGCGCTCCACGGCTATCATCTGTGGTTCGCGCTCGCCGCGCTACCCGGCGTGATTGCAGCCGCGATCGTTCAGGGCGCGGATCGCCGAACCTTTTGGCCACTGTTGCATGCGCCGATCGGTTGGCTGGGTGGAAGCGCGCTGGGCTATTGGCTCTACACCAGCTTCCGTGCCGATAGCTGGCCGTTGGCGGTGATGATGCCTGCGGCTTTCAGCTTCCTCGGCGGTGCCATCGCTGCCCGGATCGCCGCCAGCCCGCGCAAGGTCACGCATCTGCGCGGCACGCGCGTGGGTGTGTTCACCGGCGAACGGGGCGGGCGGCTCAAGGCGAGGCTCACAGGCGGCGTGACCTTGGCCGGCGTGCCACTGAGCCGTGAGGACGAGACCATGCATGTCGCCGCGATCGGCGCAACCGGATCGGGCAAGTCCACGGCGCTCCGTGCGCTGATGGCAGACGCGATCCGTCGTGGTGACCGGCAGGTCGTCGCCGACCCCGACGGCGCGGCGATGAGCGCCTTCTTCGAGCCGGGCGACGTAATCCTCAACCCCTTCGACCGGCGCTGCGCACGCTGGGATCTACTCGGCGAGATCGAGCGGCCCGGCGATCATGCATTTCTCTCCCAATCGGTCTTACCCCATCTCGGGATCGGCGAGCATGACCAGTGGATCACCTATGCCCAACAGCTGCTCGCGGCGGCGCTAGAGAATTTTGGCCGTCTCGGGCTTGGCACGACAAGCGACCTCATCACGATGCTTGCCTCTGGATCGGTCGCCGAATTGAAGCTGCTCTGCCAGGGCACCGCGGCGGCGCGCTATTTCGAGCCGGGCGGCGAGAAGATGCTCGCCAGCATACTGGGCACGTTGGCGCCCGCAGTCGCGAACCTCCGGTTTATCGCTGCGCTGGATGGCGCACCCTTCTCCATCCGGCAATGGGTTCGCTCAGGAACCGGCTCGCTCTGGCTACCCTACACCGCCAACCAGGTGGCAGCGTTACGTGGGCTGATCTCGTGCTGGATGAACATCGCCATCCTCGAAACGTTGTCGCTCTCGCCCGATCGGGACCGGCGGATCTGGTTCCACATCGACGAGCTCGACGCCTTGGGACGGATCGAGGGGCTGAAGGACGCGCAGGCTCGGCTTCGGAAGTTCGGCGGCTGCGTCGCGATCGGCTTCCAGTCGTTAGCGCAGGTGAAAGCTGTCTACGGCGAGGGCGCGCACACCATCATCGAGAACTGCGGAAACCTGCTGCTGCTGCGCTCGGGTCTAAGCGAAGGGGGCGGGACCGCCGAACTCGCTTCGGATCTGATTGGCAGCCGCGAGGTAGAGCGCGACGATGTCAGCCGGTCGCGCACGCGGGGGCGTTACACGTCGCGTTCGATATCGATGCAGACCAAAAGGACGGTTGAGGACGTGACGCTCGCAAGCGAAATCATGCAGCTTCCCAATCGTGAGGGCTTCATGAAGCGTGCAACGGAAGGGCAATGGCGAAAAGTAAAAATTCCTTATACTTCATATTCCGAACGAGTGACTCCCTTTGAGCTCCTGGACGGGATCTAGGCCGTAGTGACATTTTAGGGATTCACGGCGGCGAGGTTTTCTGATTCAACACTGGCTTTTGGAGGCTGGTGTGGAAGGCGAAGTACTTCGGGATGATCAGTGGGAACGGCTGCGCGAGTTTGTGCCTGGCGGGCGCAAGGGCAAACGTGGTCCGCGCAGCGATGGCCGTCTGTTTCTGGATGCGCTGCTATGGCTGGCGCGTTCGGGTGGTCGCTGGCGCGATCTGCCGGAGCGGTTCGGGCCTTATCAGACAGCGAAGCGGCGGTACTATCGCTGGGTCGAGCAAGGCGTGATCGACCGGATATTCGCGGCGGTGTCGGACGATCCCGACATCGAATGGCTGGCGATCGATGCCACCGTGATCCGAGCCCAAGCCCAGGCTGCCGGGGCTCGGGTAAAAAGGGGGGCGCTCAAGCCCAGGCTCTTGGCCGGTCACGAGGCGGGTTCGGAACCAAAATCCACGCCGTAGTCGATGCCCTTGGCCTGCCGGTGCGCTTCATGTTGGGACCCGGCCAGCAGAACGACATGGCGCCCGCCTGCGATCTGATCCGCGGAATACCGGCCAGGCAGGTGCTGGCCGACCGAGCCTACGACGCCGACAGCCTATGCGATCTCATCCGTACACAAGGAGGCGAACCCGTCATCCCGCCACGCCGTCATCGCAGCATCCGCCGACCCTACAATGTAATCGCCTACAAGCAACGCTGGGGCATCGAGAGCTTCTTCGCCAAGCTCAAGCAATGGCGACGCATCGCCACCCGATACGACAAACTCGCCGCAAACTTCCTCGGATTCATCAAGCTCGCAAGCATCATGCTCTGGCTCAAATGATTAAATCGTCACTACGACCTAGACTCTCTAGATATTATCTTGTCGAGCATCTCTGGGACAAGTCATGCTTAAGAATTCTTCCGCTTGCGCTTCGCGGAAGTTCTTCAAACATCAAGAAGTGCTTGGGATTCGAATGCGACCATTTAGTGGTGCCGGCATCAGCTCCAGCGCGGTCAGGTGCCTCTGGAAGGCGCACGGCCTGCAGCCGCTTCGCTGGCGACTATTCAAGCTCTCTAACGATCTAAAGTTCGTGGAGAAGCTGCGACACGTAGTCGGCCTCTATGTCGATGCGCCGGCGCCCGTGATCCTGCTGTCGGTCGACGATAAAAGTCAGACCCATGTGCTCGATGGCACTCAGCCCGGCCTGCCGATGAAGCAGGGCAGGCTCGGCACCATTATCCATGATTATAAGCGCCACGGCGTGACCGCACTGCTTACCTCCCTCATGCTCCACGGCGCCGTCATCGGCAGGAACATGCGGCGCGATAGGCTTCAGGAGCTCGTCTGCTTGTTCAACGCAATCGATACCGAGGTGCCAGTCGGCAAGACCGTTCATGTCATCCTCGACAATTACGCCTCTTACAAGCAACTTAACTCTCAAATTGCGCGCTTGGCTCGACCGCCATCAGCGCTTCACTTGCACTTCACGCCGACATCCTCCAGGCTCAACGCGGTCGAGGATTTCTTTGTCAGGCTGTCGGAATGGCCCCTCACGGGGCGTCTTCCGGTCCATCCTCGCCTCTAGGCAGCCGTCAACCGCTTCGTCGCTAAGCACAACAACGCCAACCCAAACCCTTCCAGTGAACCGCTGAACCGGATAGTGTTATCGCCGCCGTCAGACGTGGGCACCAAGCGTTAGTTTCGATGCACAAAAACCGCTATAATCATAAAGTTATCGTAGATTTTTCATCGACATTTTTATAATTGTCGAGATTATAGCGTATATGCGCAGATAAAAGGTCGCATGCGGTATTCGGATCNGGACAGGCCGGGGGACGGCGCATGACAATATTTTGACAACTCTCTTTCGATGGGAATTGCCTTTTTTTCAGCTATAATCATAAAGTTATCGTAGATTTTTCATCGACATTTTTATAATTGTCGAGATTATAGCGTATATGCGCAGATAAAAGGTCGCATGCGGTATTCGGATCTCTTGCCATGGCGGCGTTAAAAATCGCCTTATGTTCCTCATGGACATCGCGCGCTTCGGGGCGTTTGGGCAGCAAGAACCGGCGATATCGCTCAGCCTGACTATACAAAATTTTAAGGAAGCGCTCGGTCCAGAGCGTATCGCATCGAGATATCAGGGCCTCGTGGAAACGTTTGTTCGCCATCTCCCATTCTTCGAACATTTCCGTCCGGTTCTTCTGGAACCGCTGTTCGGCGAGATTAAGCATATGGAAAGCGCCGATGAGTTCGCACTCCCATTGATCGTCCCCCGCCTGAATTGCCAGCCTCAGCGCATGGCATTCCAGTACCACCCTGGTTTCCGTAATATCCTGAAAATCGGCATATGACATGGCCGCGACACGAAAGCCGCGTTGCTCTTGCATAACCACAAGGGCGTCGGAGGCAAGCAAGGCCAGCGCTTCCCTGAGAGTGCCTGCTCCGACATTGTAGATATCCTTGAGATGTTCAGCACGCAGTTTCGAACCCGGTGCCAAGCGACCCTCGATAATGTCCTTGCGCAAACTCCGATATGCCGCGGAGACTAGGCTCTTAGGAGACGCTTCGCTCGGCCGGTCGATGGCGGTCGAAATCACGGGATGGGAGGCCATTTTTGCTTATCACATTCTAAAGGGTTGGGTGAGCGCCGGCCTGTGAAAGCCGATGCCGTTGCGGCAGACCTCGTTCTCGCCATCTGGCTGAAGCGTGCTCCATCGCGGGCAGCGCTAGCTT
>NZ_LMIB01000015.1:0-7103 GCF_001429065.1 Sphingomonas sp. Root710 | reverse complement strand
AAGGACACTTTGGAGTGGACTGCAACATGACTGATAATGGCGACATACCTAATCATGATCTAAAGCTTTCCCGCCTTTGGTTCAGCCAATTATAAAACAGAAAGAAATTCCGAGCGCAATCTGAACGAGAGGCCGACGAGTTGATTGGTCTTAAGACGCAAAATTCAATAGATCTGCTTAGCATAATGGTTATATTTTAGGGGGGAATAGCATGACTACTGTCGCAAAGTCTTTACTTCTTACGGCGGTTTCTCTCAGCGGCCTGATGAGCCCCGTTCTCGCGCAGGAAAGCCTGGTTGCCAGTGCCGCCGCAGCGCCTCCGGACTCGAATACGGCAGCCCCATCGCCGGCTGCGTCTCAAGCTCCTACGAACGCTCTCGAGGCGGGCGAGATTATCGTCACCGCGAACAAGCGTGAGCAGAAGCTCAATGATGTCGGCTTGACCATCACAGCCATCTCGGGCCAGCAGCTTGCCGAGCGGCGTATCACTTCCCTGCAGGATGTCGCGACGGCTGTCCCAGGTCTGACCTTCGCGTCGAGCACCCAGAATACGCCAATCTTCACCCTGCGTGGCGTAGGCTTCAACGAGGCTGCTCTCGGCGTCTATCCCGCTGTTAGCGTCTATATGGACCAGGCACCGCTGAATTTTCCGGTAATGGCAAGCCATTCGGCTTACGATCTCGAGCGAATCGAGGCCCTCAAAGGGCCGCAGGGTACGCTGTTCGGCCAGAATGCTACGGGCGGCGCGATCAACTATATCGCCGCGAAGCCGACGGACATATTCACGGCAGGGGGCGACGTCGGCGTTGCCCGCTTCAATGATCTTACTGGCAACGCATATATCAGCGGTCCGTTGGCCGATGGCCTGAGTGGTCGCATCGCCGTTACGGGCGAGCGTTCCGAAGATTGGCAGAAAAGCTACACGCGTGATGATACGCTGGGCAAAACGCGTTACATCGCGGGTCGTTTGCTGCTCAATTGGCAGGCCACAGAATCGCTTCGCTTCAGCTTCAACGCAAATGGCTGGGTTGATCATTCAGATCCCCAAGCGATGCAGTATATCGCCTTTTTCCCGGCGAAGCCGGCTGCTGCGCCCGTTCCTGCACTCGCTGCGGTTCCCTTCTCGCCTCAGCGTCCGCGTGCAGCCGATTGGTCGACCGGTGCCTGGTCGACCGGCGCAGACCGCCCCTTCTCGCGCCGCAAGTTCGGCCAAGTGTCATTACGGTTGGACTATGATCTCGCGAACAACGTCACGCTCACGTCGCTCACGTCATACAATACTTTCAATCAGAAGCAGGCGACAGACGGCGACGGAATTGCTCTCGTCGCATACGATCTTGGTATAAATGACGGTAAGTTGCACTCTTTTAACCAGGAGGTTCGACTAACAAATTCCGGCCGTTCAAGATTTCGTTGGGTGATCGGTGGTAACTACGAAAAGAGCCGGGCGATTGAAAATCAGGTACTTAATTATGTAAATAGTACAAATAATATTCCGGAGAACATGTTCATTTACCAAAGTGGTAATAACACTGACCAACGGATCCAAAATTTCGCTGCGTTCGGTAATGTCGAGTTCGATCTAACGCGTAAGCTAACGATCAAGGGCGGCCTCCGCTACACCAATGCGCGAAACCATGCCAATCTTTGTGGATATGATGTCGGTGATGGACACGTGAATTCGCTGTTCACGTTCTTAGGTGGTTTGCTCAGCGGCTCTCCCGTCGTTCCCTTGACTGCAGGCCAGTGCTATACGTTGAAACCTGATAGTATTCCTGAATACACGCCATTCACTCGCGTATTGCATGAGCGCAACGTATCTTGGCGCGGCGGCCTCGATTACAAGATCGCGCCTGGCTATCTTTTGTACGCGAACGTGTCTCGCGGCTATAAGGCTGGCAGTTTCCCAACAGTAGCTGCTGGAACGGAAAATCAGCTGCAGCCAGTTACGCAGGAATCAGTTACTTCGTATGAGGCTGGTTTCAAGTTCACAATGCTTGATCGTAAATTGCAGTTTGATGGTGCCGGGTTCTACTACGATTATAAGGACAAGCAGGTTCGCGGAAAGGTGCTTGACCCTATCTTCGGGATCCTGGACACTCTGGTCAACGTGCCCAAGTCTCGCATTTACGGCGCCGAGACCAACGTTACCCTGACACCGAGCCGTGGGGTAACGCTCTCGGCAGGGGTCACCTATCTAAAATCGAAGACGCTCGACTATACCGGCGTTAACATTCTGGGCAAGACGCAGAGTTTCCGTGGAGCGCTCCTGCCGTTCACGCCAGAATGGACTTACAGCTTCAACGCAGACTATCGTATGCCGCTTTCCAACGGCGGCACGGCGTCCGTCGGCGCGACCTTCACAGGCCGCTCCTCCGAAACGGCGGCGTTCTACGGTGAGACGCTTACTCTGGCTGATGTCCCCGGCGGCAAGACGGCTCCGGGTGCCAACCGTCCTTATTTCATCGATGGCTATGCTACTCTTGATCTTCGCGCCGGATACGAGCTGCCCGGTGGTAGATGGCACGTGCAGATCTGGGGTAAGAACGTTACCAATAAATATTATTGGACCAACGTGATCCCGGCAACGGACGTCGCCGGCCGCTACGCCGGTCGACCTGCAACCTACGGAGTGACTTTCGGTTTCAAGATGTGATCTCGATTGCCCGGTCGCCGTTGATCGAGAAAGTTCGGTCTCCGGCACCGGGAGGTTATGGGAGAAGAGGGGGGAGGGCCTGCAAGGACTGAGAACGTTAGCTTGGTCTGATCGACGGGGAAATCAACGGATCAGAATGGGACCGCGATGACATGAGGATGCGGGCGCCCCGGTGCCGGACCGCAAGGCCGTTTAAAGCATAGAGTATTTGCAATAATAGAGCTTACGGGAATTTCTCTATTTCAAATTATTTTTTCATACGAGCAATGCATGTCGCGATCAGTAGCAAAGTCGGAAAGATTGTAAACGAATCATTCCGTAAAGCCTTTAAATAACAAGTGCTCTGAAATGCGCGGTCTTAGATGGAAGCGCCGCTGTCCGCGCTGCGGTCGAAATCCAAACTACTTATATCTTGTACTCGATCGGCTGGATCGGTTTGTGCTATGTCTTTCACACAAAAAGTCTATTCGTGGAGGAGGGCGGCCATGCTACCCGGATTTGATTTGAGCTTCCAAGTCTCATTAGAAACCTTTCGGGATATAGTAAATCGAGCCATTACTGAGGATGGACCCGTAGGGAGAAGTCGGGCGATGCCTGCAATAGGTCATATCGAGACCGTAGATTACCAGTGGCGCAACGCC
The DNA here is from genome assembly GCF_001429065.1 of Sphingomonas sp. Root710. GTDB lineage: Bacteria > Pseudomonadota > Alphaproteobacteria > Sphingomonadales > Sphingomonadaceae > Rhizorhabdus. The sequence goes on along the minus strand of NZ_LMIB01000015.1, from coordinate 3,806 downwards.
CGGCGCTATGGGCTAGGTTCGCTTCCTGACCTACCGCTTTTGGCAGAAGTCTTGTTCGGTAACGAAAATACTATGAACGGCGATGATGAGCGGCGTCGGTTCCTAGGGTCGGGAATGCTCGGAGCCAGATCGCTTCACAATGCCAAGGCTAGGTGACATGCAAGATACTGCACCGCGTCCCATTCATATGACCGACGCATCATCAACACGCAGATTGATCGATCCCGAGCTCCTGCCGCTGCTCGAAACTCTACCGCCGTTCGCTATGTCTGCCGAGGCCCTGCCGGCAATCCGCGAGAGTCTCGCGGAAATGATCTTAGGGCGTGGTGTACCACCGATCACTCCGGTTAAAAGAGTAGTCGATGCGCCGCACGGTTCAATAGCGCTTTTCTGGTACGATCCGATGCCGACGGCCAAAGATCGGCCTGTGCTCCTCCATATTCATGGCGGCGGCATGGTCATGGGCTCGGCGCGCCACTTGCCAGATGGTCTGTCGACGCTCGCCGCGCGTCTCGGTGTTGTGGTCGCCTCGGTTGAATACAGACTGGCACCGGAGACGCCGTTCCCGGGTCCGCAGGAGGATTGCTACGCGGCCCTTCTATGGCTGGCGGGCAAGGCTGCCGAACTGGGTATCGACCCCAAACGTATTGCAATTATCGGCGAAAGCGCAGGCGGCGGGCTCGCCGCAGCGGTGGCGCAGATGGCGCGCGATCGGAACGGCCCCGAGCTTGCCGCTCAGATCTTGGCGTATCCTATGATCGACCACCGCGTTGGCGGAGAGGCCGATCCGTGGCGTAACCGTTACACTGGCGAGTTCATCTGGACGCGCGAAAACAACCAATTTGGGTGGGAAGCGCTGCGGGGTAGTTACGGGATGAACGATGATCGCAAGGGCTGGTTTTCGCCAAGCCTTGCCGTGGATCTAACGGGGCTCCCGCCTACCTGGATCGGCGTCGGCAGCCTCGACCTATTTATCGATGAGAACCTAGATTACGCCCGTCGTCTGATAGACGCCGGTGTTCCTCTGGAACTGCACGTCTATCCTGGGGCCGTCCACGGCTTCGATCTGCTTGGCGCATCTCGCATCGCCAGCGATTTCCTGTGTGACATGTTGAGCGGCACTGGTCGCATGCTGAATTGTAAGAAAGAGTAGGATCGGGATCTGTAATTTGCAGACGCTTGGCGGTTGTCCCTTGAGGGTTTCAAGGATCTGTCCGCACTCGCCGTCCTGGAGGACGGTGGTGCTGTATCGGGTCTCACAAGGCCGGACGTTGCATTGACTCGAAGCGGGCTTGGTGGCCCATCCGTCAACCTTCAGATCATCCGTCCCTGCGTTCCCTCGTGGGACACCGCCATCGGGTTAGCTTGAGAGCATCACCGCTGGCGAACTGGTTCTACCGCATCTCAGGCCTCGAACAAAGTGCCATCGCGCAGCATGGCATGCATGATGACAGCGAGGCGTCGGGCGAGCGCAACCCCGGCCTTTCTGAGGCCGCGCCGCTTCGCGATCTTGAGAGCCCAGGTTTTCAGCGCGAACCTCTGCCTGGTGCGCGTCAGGATCGAGCTGGCCGCTTCGTAGAGCAGTTTGCGAACGGTGCTCTCCCCCTGTTTGGTGATCCGGCCTGTCCAGTTGAGCTCGCCCGATTGGTGCCGCCGGGGAACCAGCCCGAAGTAGGCACCTGCCGTCCGTGATCGCTTGAACCGGCTCGCGTCATCAACAGCTGCGGCGAACGCAGCCGATGTCTGCACACCGACGCCGGGGATGCTCATCAAGGCCTGGCAGACCGGGAGGCGGTGCTGATCGCTTTGAGTTGACGATCCAGCTGCCCGATTTCCACGACCAGGCGCTCGCGGGCCCGGAGCAGCGACGCGACCGCTCGGCGAGACCCGGAACTGAGGCAGCCACCCGCATCCGTGAGAGGAACCGTTCGCCCTGGCCGACGCCAAGCCTGATTCCCAAGGTGGCGCAGAGGCCACGGATAGTGTTGTCGAGCCGGACGCGCGCTTCGACCAGATGCCCACGGGCGGAATGACCGAGCGTATGCCGTGTGCTGCTGGCGATTTGACGTGTACCTCCTTGTAGAACCCTGTGCGCGCCAACTGCGCCAAGCCGGCGGCGTCGTGCGGATCGGTTTTGTTGGCCCTCATCGCCTTCAGGCTCTGATGTGCCTGACGGGCGTCGATGCAGACGATCGCGACGCCCAGCTCGCGCAGGCCAAGCGCGATCGATGGGGTCATTCGGCCCGTCTCGATCACCGCGCGTTCGATCGGCCCATGTTGCTCCAGCGCCGTGGCGATCGCCTCCGGTGTGCTGTCGACGCATTGTGCGCTGATCTTGCGTCCATCGGCATCGACGACACAGACGTGCGTAGTTTCCATCGAAAGGTCTAATCCGGCATAGTGTTTCTTGGCTGCTTCCTTCCTTCAGGCTTCGACAACCAGAAGTGTGCGCCACTAAGCCGGCCCGAGGAAGCAGCCACAAATTACACGATGACTCGTACAAAGCCAGAAGACGATGGCGGTGACGAGGTCGCCCGCTAACGGGTAGTTTTATCCAGGCAATCGTAGCGGTTACCATGCGGCGGAAGTCATTGAGCCGGCAAAAGCGGCTTCCTATTTGTGTCGTATGGGCTGTCGCTAACGCGTGCATTCGATCCATTCCGGGGCGTAGCAGACGTTATGTGGCTGGTTCCGGGAACTGGCGCGGCGCTACTGTTCAATATGATCTATGACATTGAGTTGATGCTGGGTTGCGAGCGCCAAGGCCTGGGACAAAATCCGAGCGCGGCAAGGTTGATAGCCAGTCGTCAGGCTCTCTCGGCAAAAAAGCGCGGGTTTCAGCCAAAAAAGGAGGTTGTCGGACGCAAGTGGGCGCATGGCTGTCGACACCCACGGCCGTAACTAATGGTCAACCTGACCACTGAGACATTTCGGGCAGCAGGGGCGCTCAAGCCATTTTCGTCGGCATCCGAAAGCGATGTGCCGGTGTTAAGCATCTCTTCGCGGATGGCGTCTACGATAGCGCCAAGGTCACTGCCAAGGCCAGCTATCCCGACTTCGTCATCGATGTCATATAGCGCTGCGAGCATCAACAAGGCTGCAATTCTATCTCAGGGCGCTGGGTCTCAAAAGAAACTTTGACTGGACGGCCCGATGGCGCCGCTTCGTCCGCGAATATTAATTGCGGATCAACGTACCCATGGTTGGGGGTTGGGTGAGCGCCGGCCTGTGAAAGCCGATGCCGTTGCGGCAGACCTCGTTCTCGCCATCTGGCTGAAGCGTGCTCCATCGCGGGCAGCGCTAGCTTATCGAGAAATTCGACAATTTCAAGGATTGACATATTTTCAGTTTTCTACGAAGTTTCAGATTATCTCGAGAATCTCAGAACCGGCTTGGGAGAAAGGTGCTGCGGCCAACACGGATGCGGCACCAAGGACACTTTGGAGTGGAAAGGACACTTTGGAGTGGACTGCAACATGACTGATAATGGCGACATACCTAATCATGATCTAAAGCTTTCCCGCCTTTGGTTCAGCCAATTATAAAACGGAAAGAAATTCCGAGCGCAATCTGAACGAGAGGCCGACTGTCGCCATCCATAACGACGGCGAACGGGTGGCTCCCATCCCCCGCCCGGTACCGGCAGCTTAACAACGAGAAAACATATGGAAACCTCTATTTTGTCGCCAGATGACCGGCATGCACCCAGCAAGATGCAAGAAGCTCCAAAGATCGAGCCAAAGCGGTTTCGGCACTTCATCGCAGGAAACTTTGTCGCGCGCGGCCCATGCTTCGACAAACTGAGC
>NZ_LMIB01000014.1 GCF_001429065.1 Sphingomonas sp. Root710 | reverse complement strand
CACGCCTTCATCGCTCTTGGCCGCATGATGGCGCATGCCCGCGTTCACGAGAGGTTCTCTCTTAGCGTACGTAAAATGCACTTTCGTGTAGTGACCCCTTCATAGGGTGCTGACGAGATGGCCGCCATCCACCTCAACGACCGATCCCGGTCATGTACGCGGACATGTCGGACGCCAGCAGCAGCAGCGGGCCGTCAAGATCCTTCAATCTGCCCAGGCGGCGCTGCGGGATACGGCGGATCAACGCCTTACCAGCGTCTCCCTGCCAAGGCTCCCCGTTCAGTTCCGTCTTGACATAGCCGGGAGCCAGCGGGTTGACGCGGATGCCGTGACGCGCCCATTCGAGCGCGAGCGCCTTGGTCAGCTGGATCGCGCCGGACTTCGACATTGGATAGGGTAACACGCCGCAAGCCTGGCGCAGTCCCAAGATCGAGCCGCTGTTGATGATCGATCCGCCCGTACCGCGTTCCTTCATCGCGCGCAGGCCTGTGACATCAGGAACATGGCCTTAAGGTTTGTGTCGATTATCGCGTCCCAATCGACCGCGGACTGGTCGAGCGCCGTCGCGTCGCGCACCACGCCGGCGCTGTTCACCAAGATGTCGGCTTCGTCCAGCAGTGGTCGCAGAGCGGCGATGGTCGTACCGTCGACGACACCAAGGCAGGCGGTCCGGCACTTTCTGCCTGCAGCGAGGATGCTATCGCGGATTTGGTGCGCGACCGACTCTCGTCTAGCGGCGACGATGACGTCGGCGCCCGCGGTCGCTAGCACCGACGCGTAGTGGGCGCTCAGTCCACTGGACGCGCCGGTCACCAGTGCGACCTTGCCGTTCAGGCTCCACCGTTCCATCGCACCTCCCGTGGTTCCTTCGTCGCAGCGACCCTGTTCGTTGGTTCGACGCGGCCGTCCGATGGAGCGGCCGTTTGCACGATTTCCCCAGCCACCGGCTCCACTCCGCCGTCGCCTCGTCAGGGAACCACACCCATTACGGCCTTCGTCTCGAGGAAATCTTCTAGCCCCCAAGCTCCCCACTCGCGTCCGTTCCCAGATTGTTTGTAGCCGCCGAACGGTGCGGCAAAGTCCACAGAGGCGCCGTTCAGATGCACCATACCGGTCCTCAAACGGGTCGCCGTCTCGGACGCTCGTTCGACCGTCGAGCCCCAGACGTAGCCCGACAGCCCGAACGGGGTGTCGTTCGCGATCTCGACCGCGTGATCCTCATCCCGGTAAGGGATGATCACGAGCACGGGACCGAAGATCTCCTCGCGGGAAACGACCGTGTCGTTCGCCTCGTCGACCAAGATGGTTGGCCTCACGTAGTATCCGGCTCCCGGCTCCTGCGAGGCGGCCGGTCCTCCCGCCACGCATCGCGCGCCCTCGCTTATTCCCTGTTCGATCAGCGCGTTCACGCGCCTGAACTGGCGCTCGTTGGCGATGGGCCCGATGTCGGTTCCGACGGCAAACGGGTCGCCTACCACGAGGGCATCAGCCACTTCCGCCGCCTGTGCCTCCACCTCCGAAAGCAAGGATTGAGGCACGAGCAGTCGCGAAGGAGCGTTGCAAGACTGGCCGCTGTTGCTCATCATGTGGCGAACCGCATGAGCGATCGCTGCCTCGAGTTCAGCGTCGGGCAAAATGATATTGGCCGACTTGCCCCCGAGTTCGAGGGAAACCCGCTTGAAGGTGTCAGCAGCGGCGTGGCTCGTAGCCGCGCCAGCAGTGTTTGATCCGGTAAGCGACACCATGTCGACCAAGGGGTGGGAGGCGAGCCTGTGTCCAAGCCTGTTGCCTTCGCCCTGGACCATGTTGAACACACCCTCCGGCACTCCCGCCTCGTCGAGGATCTCCGCGACGATCGCGGCGGAAAGGGCCGAGTTCTGGCTGGGCTTGAGGACCATGGTGCATCCCGTCACCAGCGCGGGCGCGACCTTCACCACCACCTGGTTCAGAGGCCAATTCCAAGGCGTGATCAAGGCGCTCACCCCGACCGGCTCTCGCACGAGCTTCGTCGTGGCGTTGATCATGCGTTCAAACGGAAAATCCCTCGCAGTGGCCAGCGCAGTCTGGAAGTGCCAGAGCCCGGAGGCGGCCTGTAGTGGAAGAGAGAAGCTTTCGTAAGGCGCTCCCATCTCCCGGGTCACGGCCTTCGCGATGTCCGGCAAGCGCCTTTCGTAGATGGCGCAGATGCGCTCCAACAGTGCGATGCGATCGCCCAGCGGACTGCGAGAGTATGATGGAAAGGCCGCGTGCGCCGCCTCAACGGCCAAATCCACGTCCCGATCGCTGGCGAACGCCATCTGGGCGATCGCTTGGCCCGAGGCGGGATCCACGATGTCGCTCAGATATCCGCCGCCTGCAGGTTCAACCCAGCGGCCGGCGATGTACAGCGAGTGGTTTATGATTTTCATGTGGACACCTCTGGGTGTGGGAGCGTCATGCCAGTTGAATGAAGCATTAAGCGGCGATCAGTCGCAGTTGCTTTTTGTCGATCTTGCCGACGCTGGTGCGCGGAAGGTGTTCCAGCACGATCACGCGGTCGGGGACCGCGTACCGGCTAATCGTACCCGCCTCGACCGACGGCTGAAGATGTTGTCGGATATCATCGAGTACCGGTGGCGTGGCATCGGGCATCGTGACGACGACCGCGACCGGTCGCTCGCCCCAGAGCTGATCAGGCACCGCGATGATCGCGACCTCCTTGATGCCGGGATGGAAGAGGAGCAATTCCTCGAGCAGGAGCGAGGAGATCCACTCGCCTCCTGTCTTAATAACGTCCTTTAGCCGATCTCGGATCTGTACGAAGCCGTCCGGGTCGATGGTAGCCACATCCTGCGTGTGCAGCCAACCGCCTCGCCACAGGTCGGCGGACGCCTCGACGTTCCCCGCGTACGAGGCGGTAAGCCAGGGCGCCCGCACGACGATCTCTCCCTGAGCGAGGCCATCGTGCGGAACGTCGCGCATCTCCTCGTCGACGATGCGCATTTGAACCAGCGGGATCGGCCTACCGGTGCGACAGAGAATGGCGTCCTGTTCCTCGTCGTTCGTGACGAGGTCCGGCTCCGATCGGGTAAGCGCGAGGATGGGCCCCGTCTCCGACATGCCGTAACCGGCGATCGCCCTTATGCCCTGGCGTCGCGCGGCGGTGCGGAGCGATAGCGGCAAGGCGGATCCACCGACGACGATCGTCCAGTCAGACAGGTCCGCTGCGAGCGTTTCGTTGGCATCGAGCAGCATCTGCAGCACCGTCGGTACGCAGTGGGAGAACGTCACACGCTCGCGAGTGCGAAGCGCAATGAGCTCCGCCGCGACGTAGCGACCTGGATAGACTTGCTTCAGCCCGAGCATCGTGGCTGCGTAGGGGATGCCCCACGCATGAACGTGAAACATTGGCGTGATCGGCATGTACACGTCCCCGTGCCGAAATCCTTCCGGCGCCTGCGCCGAGAAGAGCCCGACGATGGCCATGGTGTGGAGCACGATCTGTCGGTGGGTAAAGCTGACGGCCTTGGGGAGCCCTGTCGTGCCCGAGGTATAAAAGCTCGTCGCTACGGCGTTCTCGTCGAAGTCGGGGAAGCGGTGGTCCGCCGAGGCCCTCTGCAGGGCTCTGTTGCAAAAATCGTGAAGCTTGAGCATGCTTGGCGGAGATTGGACGGACGGAACGATGACGGATTTCAAGTGGCGCCATTTCCAGGGTGAT
>NZ_LMIB01000013.1 GCF_001429065.1 Sphingomonas sp. Root710 | reverse complement strand
GCAAGATGCAAGAAGCTCCAAAGATCGAGCCAAAGCGGTTTCGGCACTTCATCGCAGGAAACTTTGTCGCGCGCGGCCCATGCTTCGACAAACTGAGCAGATAGCCTTCGTGTTCAAGCGCGATTTGACCGCGCCTAGACTACGCGGGACAGCGTTACTGTGGTGGCCTACGGTATTCTGCTCGCCGTTCTGCGAGCTCGGCGAGGTGTTTCGAACGCTCCGACCGGCCTCACGACTTGAGGGGCGCGGAGGCGATTTTTCTTTCAAATGGAGACTGCAATCATATGGGTAACCAATCGACTATGGGCGGAAGTCATAGCCAGCCGGCCCTTCCGACCGATTTGAATGCGGTGCGCGCCAAATACGTTGAGGAACGCAACAAGCGTGTGAGAGCGGAAGGCGTGGCCCAGTTCGTAGCGGTCGAGGGGGCGCTTGATCACCTCATGGACGATCCCTTCGTGCCGGAGCGGGTGTCGCGAAACCCTCAGACTGCGGAAGTCGACGTCGTAGTGGTGGGAGCCGGCCATTGCGGACTGCTGGCCGCGGTGAGGCTCAAGCAGGCTGGGATCGACAACATCCGCATTATTGATGGGGCCGCCGACTTCGGGGGGACGTGGTATTGGAATCGCTACCCGGGAATTCGCTGTGATGTCGACGCCTATATTTACATGCCACTACTCGAGGAAGTGGGATATGTGCCAACGGAAAAATATGCATCCGGAACCGAGATATTCCGTAACGCTCAGAGGATCGGTGCAACCTTCGGCCTTTACGACAAGGCTCTGTTCCAGACCCATGTCGACCTGGCGCGCTGGGACGAGGAGATTCAGCGCTGGACAGTTTCGACTAATCGTGGCGACAAGATTACCGCTCGGTTTGTCATCTTCGGGCTTGGGCCGTTGAACCGACCCAAGCTTCCAGGCATCCCGGGCCTCACCAGTTTCAAGGGCCATATGTTCCACACCAGCCGGTGGGATTATAATTACACGGGGGGCAGTTCGGAAAAGCCGGAGTCTGAAATGGTGAAGCTTTGCGACAAGCGCGTTGCCATCGTTGGGACCGGTTGCACTGGTATTCAGTGTGCGCCCAGAGTCGCCGAGTTTGCAAAGCATCTGTACGTCTTCCAGAGAACGCCCTCGGCTGTCGCCGAACGGGCTAACCGCCCGACGAACCCTGAGTGGGAAAGCTCGCTTGCAGCGGGCTGGCAGAAACGGCGATCGGACAACTTCGACCGGGTAATGCAGGGCCTCCCTGAAGATGAGGATCTGGTCAATGACGGCTGGACGGAAATGCGGGAGCTGATGGCCGCTGCCTGGGCGGGGACTGTTGGCGAGACTAAGGAGGCACAGGCGGGTGCTCAGCGGGCCGAAGCGATTGATTTGGAGATGATGAACCGGATCCGCACCCGAGTCGATCTGATCGTCGAGGACCACGCCACCGCGGAGCGGCTCAAGCCTTGGTACAACCGTCTTTGCAAGCGCCCAACTTTCAGCGACCATTACTTGCAGATGTTCAACCGCCCAAATGTCGATCTCGTTGATACCAACGGACATGGTGTGGAATGCATCGAAGAGCGAGGGCTTATCGTCGATGGGAAGCTCTACGAAGTGGACTGCATCATCTTCGCCTCGGGCTTCGAAGTCGGGACTGATTATAGCCGTCGTGGGGATATCAAGATTATCGGCCGGAATGGCATCACGCTCTCCGAGAAATGGTCGGGCGGAATGAAGACTCTTTACGGCTATCTCTCAAGTGGCTATCCGAATTGCTTCCACATGGGCGCCTTTCTTCAAAACGCTGCGTTCGGAAATTTCACCGCAGTCTTCGATCGGCAAGCTAGCCGAATTGCCGAAATAATCGTCCGGTTGAATGAGGCGGGCGCCAAGACGATCGAGGCGAGCGCTGCCGGCGAGGATGCATGGGTGGCAGCCGTGCGGGAAAGCTATCACGCAAGCGAACCGTTTCTGGCGCAATGTACGCCCGGATATTACAACGGCGAAGGCAAGACGACGGACGGCATCCTTTATGAGCAATACAACGGTGGCGTGACGCGCTTCGAAGAGATCGTTCAAAAGTGGATAGACGATGGATTGAGTGGCGCAGTGGTCCGATAAAGCAGACACGCAGTGGAGCAAATTGCGTACCAAATTTATTATGAAGTGGGCATAACTAAATGACTATCCGGCTGACGCGGCGGGCTCATGGTGAGGGACTGAAGCATTCCTTGTAGGAATGTCGGCTGAAAGAGCGGATGATAACGTCATCGGTGATGCTTAGTGCTTGCGGATGTGCTTTGAAGCCTGCTGATCTCGGGCGAGGAGCGTCTACTGGCCCAACGCAGGAGGTCAACGACCAATACCTGCAGCGAAATCTCGACGAACATTTGGACGTGATCCTTGACGGCCCCCCATTGAAGATCGTCACGCCAATTTCGGCACAGCTGGATAATCTCGCATATCCTGAGCCGCACGTCGCCGATCGTCACCGGTATTTCAGCTTCCAGATGGAATGGTAGCGACGATGGAACGTGGCGTAACAACCCGAGCTAGGCTGCACAGGTTCATTAGCCGACAACCGTAAGTGTAGGCATCGATGAAATCCTGGTCGTGCGTTAAACTGGGCGCCATCATAATTGTAGCGCTGAACGAGTAGAATGCCAGATTATAATCGGTGAATTCGCAAAGTAAGAACACTTCCATGTCCGGTCTGACGTCTTTGTCCGCAATGACCAGAGCGGTTTTCAGTCTATATGGATCGATGGGGATTCCCATGGGGCGGGTTCTCTGATTCGGAATCCGTGCTGGCGAAGGAGGCCGGCATGGAAGGGTCGAGTCTTATCGCGTGATCTTCGGGATCGTGTCGTTGCCGCCGTCGACGGCGGAGTGTCGTGCCGGCGCGCTGCCGAGCGGTTCGGGGTCAGCGCGGCGAGCGCGATCCGGTGGTGGCAGTTGGCGCTCGCTCACGGCACGCCGACCGCCATGCCGCAGGGGGCGATCTCGGACTGAAGATCGAGGACCATGCGGGCTTCATCCTAGATGCGATCAAGCAGGAGCCGGACCCGACGCTCGCCGAGTTGCAGGCGATGCTGGCCGAGCGCGGCGTAAGCGTCAGCATCGCGACGCTGTGGTGGACTTGTAACGCATTTGTGCCGGTCACCTATCTCATTAAGCCACCTTGGCTTCGAACGCGAGCGGGCTGATGCCGCCCAGATATGAATGGCGGCGGCGGGTGTTGTAGAATCCGTTGATGTACTGAAAGATGGCGGCTTCTGCCTGACGCCGCGTCGGCCAGCTCTGCCGCCAGATGAGTTCGGCCTTCAGGGATTTGAAGAAGGTCTCGACGGACGCATTGTCGTAGCAATTTCCTTTGCCGCTCGATGGACGCAGGCCATAGGCCTGCAGCTTTTTCTGATAGTCGTAGGAGCAATATTGGCTGCCGCGATCTGAATGGAAAATGCAGCCCTCAGGTGGCTGGCGCAGGCGCACCGCCATATCCAGCGCCCGGATCGCCAGATCCTTTTTCATCCTGTCACTGACAGCCCAACCAACGACACGCCGGCTATGCAGGTCGAGGATGACGGCAAGGTAGAGCCAGCCTTCTAAGGTCCAGCTATAGGTGATGTCGCCCGCCCATTTACGGTTGGGCGCATCGGTGGCGAAGTCGCCGTCCAGCCAGTTCGCTGCGACCCCCAGGCGATGGTGGCTGTCGGTTGTGATTTTGTGCTTGCGCGTGCGGACCGGCTTGATTCCGTTGATCTTCATCAGTCGCTCGCCAACGCCGAGCCCAACCTCTTTCAGTTCCATGGTCATCCTCGGACGACCATAGCTGCCGAGGCTGAGGCTGTACTGTTCCCGGATATGAGCCAGCACTTTCATACCCGTCCGCTTCCGCCGACTGATCGGTCGCGAACGCCAGGATCGATAGCCGCGCTCACTGACAAGCATGACACTTGAGGTGATCGGGAAAAATTGGTCCAAACGGTAAGTTAGTTTTTCCGGCGCATTTCCTTTTTGGAGGGAGGTACGTCGATGAAGAAGCAGCGATTTTCG
>NZ_LMIB01000012.1 GCF_001429065.1 Sphingomonas sp. Root710 | reverse complement strand
AGGCTTGCTGGCGCCAACAAGATCATCGGCGTCGACATCAACCCGGCGCGCGAGGAATGGGGCCGCCGCTTCGGCATGACCGACTTCCTGAACTCCAAGGGGATGAGCCGCGAGGACACGGTCGCGAAGATCGTGGCGATGACCGACGGCGGCGCGGACTATACTTTCGACGCGACCGGCAACACCGAGGTGATGCGCACCGCATTGGAAGCCTGCCATCGCGGCTGGGGTACCAGCATCATCATCGGCGTGGCGGAAGCGGGCAAGGAGATCGCCACCCGCCCGTTCCAGCTCGTCACCGGCCGGAACTGGCGCGGCACCGCCTTCGGCGGCGCCAAGGGCCGCACCGACGTCCCCAAGATCGTCGACATGTATATGACCGGCAAGATCGAGATCGACCCGATGATCACCCACGTCATGGGCCTCGAAGACATCAACAAGGGCTTCGACCTCATGCACGCCGGCGAATCCATCCGCTCCGTCGTCGTGTTCTGATCCCAATCCCCCAAGACAGGAGAGTTATCATGGCAGTGATTTCAGGCGACGGCGTTTTCTCGCATGTCTTCATCGGCGCCGCAGACGTCGCGGCGTCCGCCAAATTCTACGACGCCGCGCTCGGCGCGCTCGGCATCAAGAATATGGGTCCGTTCGGCAATGGCTGGATCCTCTATGGCCGTGACAAGCCGGCGTTCGTCATCGCCAAACCCGGCAATGGTGAACCCCCGTCGAGCAACGGCGTGACGATCGGCTTCGCCGCCGCCACCACCGCCGAGGTCGACGCCTTCTACGCCGCGGGCCTCGCCAATGGCGGCACCGACGAGGGCGCCGCCGGTCCGCGCGGCCACCTGCCCGGCGCCTATGCCGCCTATCTGCGCGATCCGGCGGGCAACAAGGTCTGTACTTACACGTTCACGGCAGAGTAATTCCGCCGTCAGCCTGAAAGGGGCGTGGGCGATGCCCGCGCCCCTTACCTATTGGGGGAAAATATGAGCCTCGAAACCGTCTCCAGCAATCTCTCCTTTGGCGGCGTGCAGGGCGTCTACAAACATGCGTCCAGCGCGACCGGCACCGACATGGTCTTCTCGGTCTACGTGCCGCCGCACGCGCCGGGCGCAAAGCTGCCGGTGGTCTGGTATCTGTCCGGGCTCACCTGCACCCACGCCAATGTCACCGAGAAGGGCGAGTTCCGCCGCGTCTGCGCCGAACTCGGCCTGATCTTCATCGCCCCCGACACCAGCCCGCGCGGCGACGGCGTGCCCGATGACGCCGAGGGTGCTTATGACTTCGGCCTCGGCGCGGGCTTCTATGTCGATGCGACCGAGGAGCCCTTCGCCCGGCATTACAAGATGTGGAGCTATGTCACCGGCGAACTGCCCGGGCTGATCGCCGAACATTTCCCCGCAGACATGGGGCGCCAGTCGATCACCGGGCATTCGATGGGCGGCCATGGCGCATTGACGATCGGCCTGACCTTTCCGGACCGCTTCCGCTCGGTCTCGGCCTTCGCCCCGATCGTGGCACCGGGGCAGGTGCCGTGGGGCCACAAGGCGCTCGGCAACTATCTGGGGCAGGACCGGGCATCATGGCGCAAGCATGACGCCGTCGCGTTGATCGAGGACGGCGCGCGGGTGAAGGAACTGCTCGTCGATCAGGGCGAGGCCGACGGCTTCCTCGCCACGCAGCTGAAGCCCAGCCTGCTCGCAGGCGCCTGCGTCGACGCGGGGATCGAGCTGACCCTGCGCATCCACCCGGGTTATGATCATAGCTATTATTTCATCTCAACCTTCATGGAGGATCATCTGCGCTGGCATGCGGCACGGCTCGGCTGAGCTATGGGAAATCTTCCCGACTCTGCTAATCCGGCACCTGGACGGGCACGGGCCGGGAGGATGACGAACATGATCAGCGGCGGAACCGCAGTGGCCGGGGCGGCGTGGTGAGCGCGCCGATCGCCATCGTCACGGGCGCGGGCAGCGGAATCGGCCGCGCCGTGGCCGAACGGCTCGCCGGAAATGGCTATCGGTTGGCACTGCTAGGCCGGCGTCTCGACCGGCTGGAGGCGGTGGCCCAGACCATCGGCGGAGACGCGCTGCCGCTTGCCTGCGATGTCGGCGATCCCGATGCCGTCCGCGCCGCCTTTGCCGCGACGCAGGCGCGCTTCGGCCGGCTCGATCTGCTGTTCAACAATGCCGGGACGGGTGCGCCGCGATGCGAGGTCGACGAGCATGGTGACGCGGCGTGGGAGGCGGTGGTCCGCGTCAACCTGTCGGGCGCCTTCTACTGCGCGCGCGAGGCGTTCGGACTGATGAAGCGGCAATCGCCGCAAGGCGGCCGGATCATCAACAACGGGTCGATCTCGGCACAGTCGCCGCGTCCCCGGTCGATTGCCTACACCGCGACCAAACATGCGGTGACCGGCCTGACCAAGAGCCTGTCGCTAGACGGGCGCCCCTATGACATTGCCTGCGGGCAGATCGACATCGGCAACGCCGGGACCGACATGACATCGGCGATGGCGAAGGGCGTGCCGCAAGCCGATGGCGGCGTCCGGCCCGAACCGAGGATGGATGTCGCGCATGTCGCCGACGCCGTCCTGATGATGGCGAAGCTGCCGCTCGAGGCAAATGTCCAGTTCATGACCGTGATGGCCACGAAGATGCCGCTTATCGGGCGCGGCTGAGGCGCCAGGGTCAGTCCGCCATCAGCGGCAGCGCCGTGGTCGCCTTCACCTCCGACAGCGCGGCGATCGAGTTGATTTCCTGGATGCCCTGCAGCCGGCTCAGCTTGTCGAAGAAGAAGCGTTCATAGGCCTCGATGTCGGCCGCGACGACGCGCAGCAGGAAGTCGACCGGCCCCATCAGCACATAGGCTTCGAGCACTTCGGGAAAGCTGCGGATCGCCTCGGTGAACTCGTCAAGATGCTGGCGGCCATGCGCGTTGAGCTTCACCTGCGCGAAGACCTGCGCATTGAGGCCGATCTTGCGCCGGTCGACCAGCGCCACCTGGCGCGCGATGATTCCCGCTTCGCGCAGTCGCTGGATGCGCCGCCAGCAGGGCGTGGTCGACAGGCCGACCCGCTCGGCAACCTCCGCTGCCGACAGGGTGCAATCCTCCTGGAGGATGGCGAGGATCTTGCGTTCATAGTTATCGAGTTTCATGAGAATGATATTCTCACAAATTACCAGAAACAGAAATATTAAATACCCAGAGCGCCAATTTTCCCGAATTGCGCAACGATTTTTCGGCCGATATGCTGTAGACCGCTGCCTTTCCGCCATAGGAAGGACCGAGTCATGACCATCGCCGTTGCGCCCCGCGCCGAAGCCGTTCCGGCGGCGATCGCCATCGAGATCGAGGCCGATGTCGACCTGGGGGTGACCAGCCGCCTGCTCGACCTGCTGGTGACGCATGACCGCTTTCCGCGCCGGATGGATCTTCGCCGCGAAGGCCGGACGATGACCGTGTCGCTATCGTTGCCCGCCGCCGGGGATAATGGAGGGCGCCTGCTCGCCAAGATGCGCCAGATTCCTGGTGTCCGCCGCGCCGACGCCCCGACATTGGACGCGCTGCCGTGACCGTGCTTTCCGCGCCTGTAGCGCAGGCTGTGCCGGCTGAAACCAGCGGGGCCGCCTATCTGCTCGACCAGCTTGCCGATGCGGGCGTCGACACGATCTTCGGTTATCCCGGTGGTGCGGTTCTGCCGCTCTATGAGGCGATCGCGCGGCAGGACCGCATCCGCCACATCCTCGTCCGTCATGAGCAGGCGGCGGTCCATGCCGCCGAGGGCTATGCCCGCGCCAGCGGCCGGATCGGCGTCGCGCTGGTCACGTCAGGGCCGGGGGCGACCAATACGATCACCGGGCTGACCGATGCCTTGATGGATTCGGTGCCCCTTCTGTGCATCGCCGGGCAGGTCAATCGCGCGCTGCTTGGCACCGACGGTTTCCAGGAAGCGAACACCATCGCCCTGTCGCGCGCGGCGACCAAATATAATGTCGCCGTGCGGAGGCCCGGCGATCTCGGCCCGATGCTGCGCCGCTGCCTTCACCTCGCGATGGCGGGACGGCCGGGGCCGGTGCTGATCGACCTGCCCAAGGACATCCAGTCGCTCGCCGCCCTGCCGGAGTCGTTCGAGGACGAGATCGCGCCGTTGACCGAAAAGGTCGTGCCGCCGGTCGATGCCAGATCGATCGCGCAGGTCGTTTCCCTGTTGGCCGAAGCGCGGCGTCCGCTGATCTACAGCGGGGGCGGGGTGATCAACGCCGGGCCGCGCGCAGCCGCTCTGCTGCGCCGTCTCGCACACAGGACCGGCCTGCCGGTGACGTCCACGCTGATGGGCCTGGGCGCTTTCCCCGCGTCCGACCCGCAATGGCTCGGCATGCCCGGCATGCATGGCACCTATGAAGCCAATCTCGCCATGCATGGTTGCGATCTGATGCTGTGCATCGGCGCGCGCTTCGATGATCGCGTCACCGGGCGGGTGGCCGATTTCGCGCCCTTCGCGAAGAAGGTCCATGTCGACGTCGATCCCAGCGAAATCGGCAAGATCGTCGCCGTCGACGTCGGGATCGTCGGCGATGCGGCCGACGTGCTGGAGGCGCTGTGCGACGCGGTGCCCGAAGCGGAACCGGACGCATATGACGCATGGTGGCGCAAGATCGACAAGTGGCGCGCAGCGCAATGCCTCGCTTATGATCAGGGCGACGGCGCGATCCTGCCCCAGCATGCGATCAGCCGCCTGAGCGCGCTGACGGCGGGGCGCGAACCGATCGTCACCACCGAGGTAGGCCAGCATCAGATGTGGGCGGCGCAGCATTTCGGCTTCGACGCGCCAAACCGCTGGCTGACATCGGGCGGGCTGGGCACGATGGGCTATGGCCTGCCCGCGGCGATCGGGGTGCAGATCGCTTTCCCCGATGCCCTGGTGATCGATATCGCCGGCGAGGCGTCGGTGCAGATGAACATCCAGGAACTCGCGACCGCAGTCCAATATGGCCTGCCGGTCAAGCTGTTCATCCTCAACAACGGTCATATGGGAATGGTCCGCCAGTGGCAGCAGCTGCACCATGGCGGCATCTATTCCGAAAGCGTGTCGACGGTCCTGCCCGATTTCGTGCGGCTGGCCGAAGCCTATGGCTGGAACGGCTTCGTCATCGAACGTCCCGACGAGCTCGACGCCGGGATCGCGCGAATGATCGACACGTCCGGCCCGGTGCTGGTCGACTGCCGGGTCGCGCCGCTCGCCAACTGTTATCCGATGATGCCGGCAGGGGCTGCGCATAACGAGATTTTGCTGGCCTGATCCGGCGGATTTCGCTCCGAATGTGCTTGGACGCACAGATGGAATGTGTTCTCCTGCACCCAGGCCGCTGATTTCCCGAAATGATTTGGCAGGCTCGGCAAGCACCGTTACGCAGGCGGCCATGAGCGCGGCGCAGTGGACCCCGGAACGTCAGGCAGAGCGTCGCTTCGCCCGGACGGTGTTGCTGTTCGTCACCCTCGGTTTCGCCGCCGTGTCGCTGGCCGGCATCACCGCGATAGCGGTTATGCTTCGCGGCGATGAGCAGACCCGCCTCATCACCCATACCTATGAGGTCGAGCGCGGGGTTACCGGCATACGCCTCGCGCTAGAGGAGATGCGCAGCGCGCGGCGCGGTTTCATGCTCGGCCTGCCGGGGGACAGCGGCGCAAAATATCCCGACGCCGCCAAACGCCTGTTCGACGGCATTGCCAAGGTCGCGGCGCTGACCACCGACAATCCGCACCAGCAGGTGCGTGTCGCACGGCTGTCGGCGATGGCAGGCACGCTCGATCAGCTGTTCCGCGCATCGATGAGCCCCAGCCGCGCGCGCTCGGAGGTGTCCGAGCGCGAACGCCAGCAGCTGACGGGCAAGGTTTCGGCGCTGGCGATGGAAATGCTGGTCGAAGAGCGCGCCCTTTTGGTCGAGCGCGATGCGTCGCGCAGCTTCCTGCAAAATCTCTTCTATGGGGTGCTCGTGCTCGCCGGCGTGCTGCTCGCGGTGGTGGGCGTTGGGTCGATCTGGGTGATCAGGCGCTATACCGGAGATCTGCAGGCGTCGCGTGACCAATTGCGCGCCCTCAATCAGGACCTCGAAGGTGCGGTCGCGGAACGCACCGTCGATCTGCAGCGCGCCAATGACGAGATTCAGCGTTTCGCCTATATTGTCAGCCACGACCTGCGGTCGCCGCTGGTCAACGTCATGGGCTTCACTGCCGAGCTGGACGCGGCCATCGCACCGCTCGACGCGATGATCGCGCGGGTCGAGAGCGAGGCACCTGCGCTGGTCGACGAAGAATCGCGTCTTGCCGTGCGTGAGGATCTGCCCGAGGCGATCGGCTTCATCCGCGGCTCGACCCAGAAGATGGACCGGTTGATCAACGCTATCCTGCGCCTGTCTCGCCAGGGCCGCCGCACGATCAGCATCGAACGGATCGACCTCGATCAGCTCGCCAACGGCGTGATCGACGCCCTGCGTCACCAGATTGACGAGCGTGGCATCACGGTGACGGTCGCATCAGAGATGCCCGCGATCACCAGCGACCGGCTGTCGGTCGAGCAGATCCTGTCGAACCTTGTCGAGAATGCGATCAAATATCTGAAGCCCGGCCGTCCCGGACAGATAAAGATTTCCGCGCGGGCCGAACATGGCCGGGTTATGATCGACATCGCCGACAATGGCCGCGGAATCGAAAAGCGCGACCATGAGCGCATCTTCGACCTGTTCCGCCGTTCGGGCATACAGGATCAGCCGGGGGAGGGAATCGGACTCGCGCACGTCCGCGCTCTGGCCTATCGCCTTGGCGGAACGATCAGCGTCGACTCCGAGCTTGATGCCGGGGCGACTTTCACTCTCAACCTGCCGGCGGAATTCGCCGGTGAAAAAGCCGCTTTGTCCTAGGAAAGGCCCCGGCATGAACGCCCAGCAGCCCGTGAACATCGTGATGATCGAGGATGACGAAGGTCATGCCCGGCTGATCGAAAAGAATATCCGCCGCGCCGGAATATCGAACACCATCCATCACTTCCTCGACGGCACCACCGCGCTGAACTTCCTCTACGAAGATCCGAGCGGGCCGGTCCATAACGGCCCGGCGCTGATCCTGCTCGACCTCAACCTGCCCGACATGAGCGGCACCGACATCCTGGCAAAGATCAAGGGCGAGGGCAGCCCGCTGCGCCGCGCGCCGGTCGTCGTGCTCACCACCACCGACGACAAGCTGGAAATCCAGCGCTGCTACGATCTCGGTTGCAACGTCTACATCACCAAGCCGGTCAATTACGAGAATTTCGCCGCGGCTATCCGCCAGCTCGGCCTGTTCCTGTCGGTGATCCAGGTGCCGGACGTCGAAGAGGGCTGATGACCGACCCTTCTCCCGCCATCCTTTATATCGACGATGACGAGGGCCTGCGCCGGTTGACCGCGCGGGCGCTCAAGCGGCTCGGCTATCGCGTCGAGACCGCAGGCAGCGGAACCGAAGGCGTTGCGATGGCGGCGGCGGAAGCGTTCGATCTGGTCGCGGTCGACCATTATATGCCGGGGCAGGACGGGTTGCAGACGCTGTCGGCGCTGAAGGCGCTGCCCGAACCGCCGCCGGTGATCTTCGTGACCGGATCGGACGAGAGCCAACTGGCGGTCGCCGCGCTGAAGGCGGGGGCGATCGACTATGTCGTGAAGACCGTCAACGAGGATTATTTCGACCTGCTCGGTCAGGCGATCGCCCAGGCGCTGGCAACGGGCCGGTTGCGGCGCGAGAAGGAGGAAGCCGAGGCGCAACTGCGGGAGAGCAACGAGCGGCTGCAGATGCTGTTGCAGGAGGTCAACCATCGCGTCGCCAACAGCCTCCAGCTGGTCTCGGCCTTCGTCCACATGCAGTCGCGCACGCTGGGCGAAGAAGACGAGGCGGCGCGCGCCGCGCTCGACGACACCCAGCGCCGGATCGCCGCGATCGCGCAGGTCCACAAGCGGCTCTACACCTCGGCCTCGGTCGAGGCGGTCGACATGGCCGATTATCTCGCCTCGCTGGTCGAGGAACTGGGCGACACCTGGTCGACCCCGAAAGCCCCGCGTGACATCCGGCTGACCGCCGAACCGATCAAGCTGGCGACCGACAAGGCCGTCGCGCTCGGCATCGTCGTCACCGAACTCGTCACCAATGCCTGCAAATACGCCTATCCCGCCAACGGCGGAGGCGAGGTGCGCGTGGTGCTCAGTTGCGCGAGTGACGATCGCTTCTGCCTGCGGGTCGAGGACGACGGACGCGGCATGCCCGCATCGGGCGCGGCGCAAGGCACGGGGCTGGGCACCAAGCTGATCACTGCCATGGCGCAGACGCTCAAGGCTTCGATCGACTATGAACCCGTCAACCGCGGCGTGCATGTGGTCCTTCTCGCTGCGCAATGACCGTGCTTCGGCACGTTTCACCGCACCCCATGGAACAATATCAACAGTCTGCTCCCAAAGCAGTTGACCGACTCTTGAGGCCTATGTTTTTTTGCGCCGCGGCGGTGTGTGGGGGTTTTAGATGTTCGCGTTTTTCGTAGCGTTTTACGGTTTTGTAGCGATGTTCGTTCTAACCAGCTTGGGGCGCAACCGGCGCGAGCAGCGACCCGACACGCCGATCCTCGCTTTCGCCGGCCGCGGCTTGATGGCCGCCTCGGCCACGGGCGCCTGCCTGGCGCTCAGCGCTGCTGCCTGGGGTTCGCTGGTTCATTAAAGCGGTTGAACGTAGCCGCCGCTTTCGGCTATCAGACCGCCTCTGCAAGCGGGCGTAGCATAGTGGTAATGCTCTAGCCTTCCAAGCTAGCTAGGAGGGTTCGATTCCCTTCGCCCGCTCCAGATTTCATTTATCATCGATATGATAGATCGATATCCCTGTATAAATAGGTTGTGCTTGCCGGGCATACCTCGCGGCTTGATATGCCCGATCTACGATAACCGCGCTTCCTGCCCGCCCATAGGGACATAGCGGCCCGGGTAAGCAGTTCGCCTGCCAGTGAAATCAGGTGCGATCATGCGGCTTCTATTCCCGCGTCGCGGAGGGATGTCGGACGAAGCGCTCGCCATTAGCCATGGCTTCTTTAATCACCGGAACCGCTGAACCACCACCGCCAGGCGTGGTGAACTGGATGTCATTGTCGGTCAGCACGGTGTGGATCCTATAGGATGCCGCTTCGATAAGCCGGAGCAGGAAGTCGCGCGATGTCGCGGTCGTTGAAGTCTCATGCAGCTCGACGAAGGCGAATTTGCTGGTGCGGTCGATTGCTAAGAACATGTAGAGTTTGCTCTGTTCGGTGCGCACCTCGGCCATGTCGATGTCGAAGTAGCCAATGTAATATGAGCTGAACTCGCTCCGCTTGAGCTTGTCGCCTTCCAGTTCCGGCAGCCGCACGTCGTGACGCTGGAAGCAGCGATGCGGCGACGATCTGGTCAGGTGTGGGATCGTTGCCTGCAGGGGGCAGAGCCAGTCGTCCAGCGGCAGGAATATATGCTTTCGGAAGCGACGATGATTGCTTCATCCTCGATGCTCAATACCGTCGAAAGGGCGCCCTTGGGCCCGGGACGAACACCGGCCGTGCCGCTTCGCCCCCGCCATTTGGCCACGGCCTTGGGATTGCCCATAGCATACCCTTCATCGCTATGTGGATGATGCACCATCAAACTCCGGGACTGCACATCTAAGCTGGATTTGTCGCCATTCCTGCGTTGTCCACGGGTTGACGGAATGGGTGATGATTATTTATAACCAACCAGACGGTTATAAATAATCGGTGGATGGATGGGTCGCAAGCGGATTATCGAACGGGATGCGATTCTTGATGCGGCAGAGCGCGTCGTTGTGCGGGATGGAGCTGCTAACCTCACGCTCGATGCCGTTGCGAAAGAGGCGGGCATCAGCAAGGCAGCCGTCCTTTACGACACAAAGACCAAGCAGGCCGTCGTAGAGGCGGTCATAGAGCGCGCATTCGACCGGGACGCTAATCTGCACGCCAACGCGGAAGCGAAAATCGAGGGTGAGAATGTCGCTATTAGGGGGCGGATCGCGGTTGCCAGCGAACCACCGCCGCAGACCTTCCGACCGGCGGCTCTCAATCTGAGTGCCGCCCTTATGCTCGATGAGCGCCTCCGCGCGCAGATGCAAAAGCATCAGGCTATGACGGTTGCCCGCATCGTCGAGACATCTTCGTCCCCACGTGGCGCCTTGCTCGCCTATCTCGCTCTGGAGGGACTCAAGTTCCTGGAATATCTCGACTTCCATCATTTCACGCCGGGCGAACGCAGCAGGGTCATCGAGGAGATTGCCTGGCTCCTCGACGCTCGCCCAGACCTCGCCGCTAGGAGTGACGCGACAATCAGCGGAACTCAGGGAGGAAAATCATGACAGATGTTCAATTCATTCAGGGCGGCGGTACGCGTCCGACGACGGTCAGGCGTGTCTTTGTGACGGGAGCCAGCGGCTATGTCGGGCGGAACGTCGTGCGTCATTTCGTCGCGAAAGGCGTTCAGGTCGTGGGCCTAGTGCGTCGAACTGATGCCGAGGCCGTAGTCCGCGCAGCCAACGCAGAGGCTGTACTCGGCGACATCCTCGATCCCTCGATCGCTAGGGTCATGGCGGGTTGTGACGCTCTGGTCCATGCTGCGGCGGATACCGATCACGGTCTGGGCGGCGATGTGCAGCGAAAGGTTAACGAGGACGGAACCCGCAACGTGTTTGCGGCTGCCCGCGCTGCCGGGATATCTGCCGCGATTCATCTCAGCTCGGACAGCGTCCTTGCTGACGGAAATCCGATCGTCAAAGCTAGCGAGGCCCAGCCTTACCCGAAGCGGCCTGCTGGATCCTATTCGCGCACCAAAGCAGCCGCCGAACGTTCTGCGCTTACCTTCAACAGTCCGCAGATGCGAGTAATTGTCCTGCGGCCGCGGATGGTTTGGGGGCGTGACGACACAACTGCCCTACCAATGCTCGTCCATATGGCGCGCACCGGGCAACTCGCCTGGATCAGTGGCGGACAGTATCAGACCTCGTCAACCCATATAGACAATCTTTGCCACGGCATTGATCTGGCATTCCAGCGAGGGCGAGGCGGCGAAATTTATTTTATCACGGACGGTGAGCCGACGGCATTCAGGACGATCGTTACCGAAATGCTCGAAACGCAAGGTATCGTCGCTCCCGACAAGATTGTACCGCGTGCTGTCGTGAAGCTTGTTGCGCGCGTAGGGCAGTTTGCCGGCAAGGTATCTCGCGGGCGCATCGTCCCCCCGTTGACCATGCAGGCGTTCGCCACGTCCGCAGTCGAGATCACGCTCGACATCGGCAAGGCGCGCCGTGAGCTCGGCTATGAGCCGATCGTCGATCGTGCCAGCGGCATGGCGGACCTGCGAGAGACTTTCGCGCGTTTCTCGGACGGCTGAGCGCAGGATTCCGCCGGCCGGCCCGTCGCTGCCTGATGGAAAGGCTCGCGGAGCTCTGCCCTTTCTAGCGCAGATCGACTTCAACTGACGCTGCAAATGGCGTTAGTGCTCACGTACGCCTGAGTACGCTGCGCTCCGGGCGCGCTATATTACTATTTTCGCCGGCCCCTGAGCTGAGTTCTGATCCACCCCCAAAGGGGTGGGTGGTCGAGTGGCGTTCGATACATGCTGTCAAATACGCGAGGCAGGTGCGCTGAAGCATCGGTATGCCTGCGTGCCGCACCGTACTGGCCTCAATTTTTCCGTCATTTTGCAGGCGATGAACTGCCGTACCGGCTCTATTGCCGGGCGCAATCAGACACTTGCGCGACGCTTTGCGAAGATCGACGATGCGCTCTCCCGGCAAGGCGCGTCGTGCCGGACCATCGGTGGGAAGGTTCTGCGGCTGAGAATCTTCGCCCAAGGGCGGGTGGGGATTAATACCACTGACGAGCCCAGGCGCTGGTCTTGCGTCGGCTGAAAATGGCACGCGTTTGAAGGGACCGATATGGTGAACCCCTTTGTGAACAGGGTGCCAACGATCCGACGCCACATTCCGATTTTTGCTATAGAGTTATTCCAATTGACAGGGGCGGGCAATTAGAGTGTATTCAATCCGATAAGCGATAAGCTAAGCATGGAGGGGAAAGAGGATGAAAGGTAATTACCGTCTGAAGCTGTCACTGCTCATCGGATGCTGCACCTTACCGATAGAGGCGCAGGCCCAATCCGGTGTAAATGCTGGGACTGCGCCCCAAGGGGCGGAGGAAACCGGCGCACTGACCGAGATCATCGTTACAGCCCAGCGCCGGCAACAGGACATACAGAGCGTTCCCATTGCAATTACGGCGGTCACGGCCGAGGAATTGAAAAACCGTAATGTCAATTCCATTGCGGACCTGCAATCCATGACGCCGAACGTGCACTTCGACCGTGGCACACAGGGAACCGGCGTGTTCACCATCGGTATTCGCGGCATCAAGCAGGGCAGCACCGAACTGACCAACGAGCAGGCAGTCGCAACCTATGTCGATGGCGTCTATCAGGGTACGCCGTTGGGATCCGCGGTGCTGCTTGGCCCGGATCTGGCGGGCATCGAAGTGCTTCGCGGTCCCCAAGGGACCCTGTTCGGACGCAACACCGTAGGCGGCGCATTGTTAATCAATACGAAGCAGCCTTCGTCCGACTGGGAGGCGCGCCTGATGAGCGGTGTAGGCAATTACGGCCTTTTCGAGCTGCAGGGGATGGTCAACGCTCCGTTGAGCGACGATGTCGCGGTGCGCCTCAACTATGCCCGTTCCAAATCGGACGGCTTTGCGAAGGATATCACGAGCAACACTCGTCTTGGCGATTCGGATGTTCACTTCCTGCGCGGTCAGCTGAAGGCGAGCGCGGGGGCTGCAGAATTCGTCCTTCGTGCGCACTGGTTCCGGAGCAAATCGGGCGGCAACCTGCTGCAGCCGGTCTATCTCACTCCCGGCGGTTTGGCCGCGAACGTCACGGCCGGTAAATTAGGGCTTACGCCCGGCGCGCCGGGCACAGCCACTGCCGTGACGGATTATTTCCTCAACTGCGCCGGAGGTTCGGCTGCGCCGAACATCAAGGACAAATGCTATGATGCCGACAATCCGGTAGGCTCCTCGTACAAGGAATGGGCAACTTCGCTGACCGGTTCCCTGGAGCTGAGCGATTCCGTGCAGCTGAAATCGATCACCGCGTTCACCAAATATAAGCAAGCGCAGGCTCAGGATTATGACGGTTCGCGGATACAGCTGCTTTGGAATAATTCGGCGCCCTACGGTCATGTCCTCACTCAGGAACTCCAGCTGAATGGTAACCTGATGGATCACCGGCTCGAATTCGCATCGGGTGTGTTCTATTTCCGCCACTGGAACAATGATCATGCGTTCAACGAGGCGATAGGGAGATCCCGCGCCGAATTGATTTCCTATCACACCGATCAAAGTCTCGGTGTTTATGGGCAAGCCAGTCTTAAGCTGACTGACGCGCTGCGCGGCACTGTCGGCCTGCGTTACACGCAGGAATGGAAACGCGCCAAGACTAGCCAGTTTACCACCGTTGTCGCGACGGGCGTCACGTCTTGCAGCCTTCCCATTGCTACGACGCCGGGTTGCGTCGCGCGCTCCAAGATCGATTTCAACTCGTTCGACTATACCTTTGGGCTGGACTATAATGTTGCGCGCAATACCCTCGCTTATGTCCGCGTGGCCCGTGGCTTCCTTGCTGGCGGCATCAATCAGCGCAGCACGACCAACGTTCCATTCGTTACCTATAAGCCTCAGGTCGCAATCAACTACGAACTGGGCCTGAAAACCAAATTCCTGGACAATCACGCGCGGTTGAATCTGGCGGTTTTCCAGACTGATGTCGACAATCTCCAGAAATCGGTCCCCCGGACGTTCAACGATATTAATAACGTCCCCCAGACTGTGGTCGCGCAGATCAACGCCGCAAAGGCGAGGATACGCGGCGTGGAGGTCGAGCTGACGCTGGCTCCGTTCGAGAATTTCGAGATCGCTGGCAATCTCGGCTACCTCGATCAGAAGTACAAGGATTTCCGGGTAAACGGACCGGCCGGTCCGCAGACGTTCGACCTGTCCGGAACGCGCTTCCTCCAGTCTCCCGACTGGATGATCGGTGTGTCGCCGCGCTATACAATTCCGCTGTCGTTCGGGAAGCTGCTGGTCCAGGCCGATTATTCTTGGCAGAGCTCGGCGGATCTGGCACCGCCGGTGACGGCGGCAGGCGTAAATCTGGCGGCCACGGCGGGACGGAGCTCCATCCAGCCCAGCTACGGACTGCTGAACGCTCGGCTGGCGCTGACCATCCGCAACAATACCGAAATCGCGATTTGGGGCAAAAACCTCACGGACAAGCGCTATCTCAATTCGATCCTGGACCTGTCTGACTCGTTGGGATTCATGAATGGCAAGGTAGGTGATCCCCGGACCTACGGCATCTCCGTCACGCATAATTTCTGAGCGGTTGCGGTTCACGGCCCGCGCCATTGCGATGGCGCGGGCCTTTTTTTGTGCCTCGTATCCGTTTCCGGCCTTTGTGGCGCTTTACCGCGATCTCAGGACGCTGCCCCGATCGCCATATCGATCAGCCGCGTCCTCGCGCGGATCCGATCCGTAGCTTGCGGATGAGTCAGTGCCAGAAACTCTTGCCGGCTCAAGGCATCCAGTCCGCGTTCGGCTGCTTGCATCGGGGTAATCGTGCCGCCCGATGACGCAGTGAGACTGGCCCTCAGCGTTTCAGCTGCGGAATCATCCGTCTCGATATGCCGGGCCTGCGCGGCAAGTCTGCAGCTGTTCCGGCCGAGCGCCGTTCTGACGGCCGCAGGACAGAGCACCGTTACCCTGACGCCCTTGTCGGCGGTTTCCTGGCGCAGACAGTCGGCGAGCGCAATCAGCCCATGTTTGGACATGCTATAGTCGGCAACCAATGCCGCTGAGCTGAGTCCCGCCATGGACCCGGTAAACAGCACCGAGCCGTGGCCCCGCGCTATCATTTCGGGGACCATGCGTTGCACGCCCAGAAGGGCTCCGATCAGGTTGACCTCCAGCAGCCAGCGAAGGCGATCGGGTTCCAGATCGATCACCGGAGAGAACGAACCACTGACGCCTGCATTGCTGCACAATATCGAAGTGGGTCCCAGTTCCCGGGTGACGCACGTCGCCACATTGTTCCACTCGTCGGCGTTGGCAACATCCAGGCGATACCCTTGTGCGACCGCGCCGCTCCGCCTGAGTTCCGCGGCGACCGTACGAGCGGCGCTCTCTTCGATGTCCGTTACCGCCACGGCACACCCTCTTTTTGCCAGGCCGGCGGCGAGGGCGGCGCCGATGCCGCTGCCTCCTCCCGTCACGAGCGCAACGCCACCGGAAAAGAGATCATAATGTCGCATGGCAATACCGATTATTCTTTAAGTGATAATTCACTGGCATAACGCATTGCGGTGCCATTGATACTTTGCTAGAGATTACTCTATTGCGAAAGAGCATAAATGGGTAAGAGGATGGTTTATGGCGGTCGATCTGACTGGCAGGCGGATCATTGTGGCGGGCGCCGCGACCGGCATCGGCGAGGCGGCGGTGGATTATTTCGTCTCCTCCGGTGCCCGGGTGGCGGCCATGGACATCAAGGCGACGGAAAAATCCGAGGGCGACAGCCTTCGCCATTTTGTTGCTGATATACGTGATCGGGCGCAGGTCAGTCAGGCTTTCGACCAAGCCTGTGCCTTCATGGGCGGACTCGACGTTCTGTGCCACCCGGCTGGTCTCAATGGCCGTGGAATTGCCGAGGAGCTGACCGCGGAACAGATGCTGCACATGTTCGAGGTCAATGTGATGGGCACATTTCATACCAATCAGGAAGCATGGCGCCATATGCGTGATCATGGCGGCTCGATCATCAATTTTACCTCCGCAGCCTCAATCCGCGGCCAGAAGAACGAAGCGCATTATGCCGCTTCCAAAGGCGCCGTAGCGGGCTGGACACGGGCCGTCGCGATGGATTGGGGAAAATACAATATCCGGGTGAACGCCGTTGCTCCCATGGCGCATACGCCGATGGTCGATGTCGCGCGGGACTTCGTGCCCGAAGCCCAGCGTGCGGCGTTCGACGACAGGCTGAAATCGCTCGGTTATCTGCCCGGCGGCCTGCGTCCTGGAACTGCGATCGCGCCGTTGCTTGGTTTCCTTGCCTCCGAAGAGTCCGATTACATCACCGGACAGACATTCTCCGTGGACGGCGGCGTGATGATGCTGGGTTCGTAGCGGATCGATAGTTGAAATTCAGAATATTTTGAAAAGGTTAATCTCATGCGCATGGAAGATATGGTTCTGTTCAGTGTCGATGATCATCTCATCGAGCCGCCGGGCATGTTCGAGGGCCGCATCCCCAAGAAATTCGAGCATCTCGAGCCGAAGTTTCATCATGGCGAAAACGGCGACAACGACTACTGGATGGTAGGGGGGCGTCGCACTGTCTATATGGGATCGAACGCCGTCGTCGGCCGCCCGCGAGAGGAATATGGGTTCGAGCCGTCCGCGCTCAGCCAGCTACGGCCGGGCTGTTATGATATCCACGCCCGGATCGGCGACATGAATGTAAACGGTGTCGCTGCGAGCATCAATTTCGGAACGCTTGCGGGGATGGCGGGCGAACCTTTTTTGAGCATTCCTGACAAGGATTTCGCGCTTACGGTGGTTCAGGCCTGGAACGATTGGCATATCGAGGAATGGGCTGGCACTTATCCGGACCGGATCGTCCCGCTCAGTAACCTGCCATTCTGGGATCCGGAGCTGTCCGCCCGGGAAGTAAGGCGGGTCAAGGCAAAAGGCTGCAATGTCATCAGCTTTCCGCCAAACCCTGTGCTGCACGGCCAGCCGAGCTTTCATACCGAGCATTGGGACCCGGTTTGGAAGGCCTGCGTCGAGGAAAATGTAGCGATCTGCATTCATTTTGCCGACAGCAGCTATGCGGTGCCTTCGCCGGACTCTCCGGTCGATGCGATGATTTCCTGCATGCCCATCGGTCTTTATCGCGTTGCGGCGGATCTGACATGGTCTCCGGTATTGCGTAAATTTCCGGATATCCAGTTTGCCCTTTCCGAAGGAGGCGCTGGGTGGATACCTTATCTGAAGGAACGGATGGACACGACCTTCCGGCTCCACAGTCAATGGACGCGCCAGAACTTTGGCGACAAGAAGCCGAGCGAGATTTTCGACCGCAACGTCGCAACCTGTTTCATCGACGATCCGATCGGCATCAAGATCCGGCATGCGGTCGGCATTCAGAACATCACATGGGAATGCGATTATCCGCACGCCGATTGTACCTGGCCGGAATCGGCAGACCGACTCTGGCGCGACCTTCAGGCTGCCGAAGTTCCCGATGACGAGATCGACCTGATCACCCATCGCAATGCGATGCGGATTTTCAACTTCGACCTGTTCAAGTTACGCAAGCGCGAGGAACTCACGGTCGGCGCACTGCGCGATCAGGCGCGGGCTGCAGGGGTCGACACGACACCCATGAAGAGCGGCTCCGGACGGCCGCCATCAGACTCGGAGCAGGGGCCAGTCTCGATGCGCGATGTTGCCAAGCAACTCGGCGCTCGCAACGAAGCGGCCTGATTGAAGGCGCACTTGGTAGTCCAGGTGCGCGTTCGACCCGTTCTTCACACTATTCGGCGGGTGAGGTGATAAAGCGCATCGCCTTACCCGCCAATGCCATAAGCGGGTGGCACGCTGCTGCCGGGTAAAATCTCCTGTAGCTCGACGATATTGCCGTCGGGATCATAGAGATAACAGGATGCACAGCCTGCCCCGAGTTTCTGGGGCGGGGAAATGAAGTCGACGCCCGCGGCCTTCAACCGTTCATGCTCCGCAGAAATATCGGTAACGTCGAAGCAGATATGCCGGATTCCCGCGTCGCACGCAGGACGGCGTTCGCCCGCAACGGGCTCCGGATGCGTATAGCAGAAAACCTCCATATGGAGATTGCCGAGGTTCAGCGCTGCAGCCGACCCGGCGACATCGCGCATCCCGACGATCGTTTCCAGCGCTGGGTTTATCCCCGGCTCTAAAGTGAACGTGGCGCGGAGGGTCATGCCGAGCAGGTCACGGTAAAAGCCGAGAAAACGGTCAAGATCCGTCGTTGCGAGTGAGATATGATGGACACCTCTTATCATGCCGGCCTCACGATCTGGCGCGGTCTGTAGAGGTCTTCCAGAGCGCTTGTTTCATCTTCGTCCAGCGTGATCGAAATGGCTTCCACCGCCTCGGTGAGATGCTGCGGGCGGGTCGCGCCGAGTACGGGAATGGTCGTTCCCGGTCGCGACAACAGCCAGGCAAGCGCCAATTGGCTGGGCGTTGCGTTACGCTCCGACGCCCGTGCCTTGACCCGGTCGATAATCGCGAAATCCGTGTCTGACCCATAGAATTGGGCTGCGATCGCATCGCCAGCGGATCGTGCCGATCCCGCGCTTTCGCGCGTGCGGCCGCCGCTCAGATAGCCTCGAGCCAAGGGTGACCACGGCATGCTAGCAACATTCTGATCGCGCAGAAGAGGCAGTAGCTCGCGCTCGTCCTCGCGATAGAGAAGATTATAATGATGCTGTACCGAAACAAAGCGGGTTAGACGGCGCGCTTCTGCCAGGAATAGCGCTTTGGCGAGGCGCCACGCGGTGATATTGGACGCACCCACATAGCGGACCTTGCCGCTGCGAACGAGCGCATCCATAGCCTCGATGATCTCCTCGATCGGCATCGACCCGTCGTCGCTGTGGATCTGATAGAGGTCGATATAGTCGGTTTTAAGCCGCCGGAGACTCGCATCCACGGCATCCAGAATGTGCTTGCGCGACAGGCCGAACGTGGTGGGCCAGCCCTTGCGCACGTCCTTCGTGCTGCTTGCGCCCACCCTGCCGCCGACCTTGGTGGCGATCACGACTTCCTCCCGGCGGGCCAGCGTAGAGAGGGCTTCGCCGAGAAACTCCTCGCTGCTTCCTTCTGCATAGACATCCGCGACGTCGAAGAAGTTGATGCCAAGGTCCAACGCCTGCCGGATGAAGGGTAAGGCGTCACCCGGTGGTAAGATCCAGGGGTTCCATCCTTTCGATGGATCGCCATAGCTCATCGTGCCGAGGCATAGGCGGGACACCTTGAGGCCGGTGTTGCCTAGGTTCACATAATCCATGAAAACCTCTCCCTTTTGCCGCCCCGTCATCCACATTGCGGTCATTCCAGGTCCAAAAACCGGACCAGTGCGCAGACCGGTCAGGAAGAGGCAGTTCGTAGCGCGTCGTATTCCGCCACACGTTGGCGCAGCAGCGTCGGGGAGCCGAGTGTGATCCGGTCGTGCATCGCCCGCTTCAGCAGCAAGTGCAGAGGATATTCCCACGTATAGCCGATCCCGCCATGCACCTCGACGGCCGCGCGCGCCGTTTTCACCGCCACGTCCGCGGCATGGGCCTTGCAAAGCGCGGCATAGCGCGATGCGTCTGCCGCGCCGGCGTCCCACGCCTGGGCTGCGCGCCAGCACAGGAACTTCGCGGGCTCGATATCCACCGCCATATCGGCAATCTGATGTTTTACACCCTGAAACGCGCCTATCGGCTGGCCGAATTGTTCACGCGTCTTGGCATAGTCCACGGTCAACTCGAACGCTCGCCGCCCGGCTCCTGCAGCATCGGCTGCCGTCAGGATAAGCAGCGCGTCATAGAGCGGACCGGTCAATTCGGGACCGATAAAAATGCCCTTGGAAGGCGCAAAAGAAACTGTGCCCGTTGGCCGTGTCATATCGAGCGGATCAGGCGTGGCGTGGCAGTCCTGCAGTGCCGCATGGTCGACAAATACAAGCCCATCCGCAAGGGGAGCAATGATCAGCCGAGCCGTGTCGGCATCGGGCACATTATGGCGCGTCACGATGTCATCGCCGGAGGTGGAGCGCGACGTTTCCGGCGTCCACATGCCGGGCGCTTCGTTGCATGCGAACGTTACCGATGTCGTCCCGCCCAACAAAGGCTCCAGCCATTGCTTGATCAGCCGATCATCACCCGACGACGCGACGAGCCACGCCGCAACAGCGCCGTTCAGTGCGCTCGTCGGCGCTGCATGCCGCCCGAGACTGTCGGCGAGGCAGGTGAGGGTAAGCAGGCCCATTTGCAGCCCGCCCGTCTCTTCGGGCGCGAGCACCATGCCCACGCCCATGTCCGCGAACGCCGCATCAAGCGTATCACGCAGCGGCCCGATCACGTCTTCACCCCGCGTCATCGCCGCCAGATCAACGCTATCCGACAGCAGGCGATCGATATTTTCTTGAAACTGATAGTGCTCAGGCGACAGATCGAAATGCACCTTGCCCCTCCTTCAGCGGCCGGCATCGCGCGGCAGCCCAAGGCCGCGCTCGGCGATAACGTTACGCTGGATGTTCGACGTGCCGCCCGCGATAGTGAGCGCGAGCGATCCGAATATCTGGTTCAGCCACTCCTCCGGATGACGCTGCCCGGAACCCGAGCCGCTGGGCATCTGCAACGCGCGCTCGGCGATGATGTCGGTTGCGATTGCCGCAATTTCCTTGCCGATGGCCGTGGCGCCCAGCTTGTTCAGTAAGGGCAAAATTCCCGCCGGATTGCCGGAAACGTCTCGCGTCAGTTGGTAATAGCCGGAACAGAGCTGCGCTTCGACATAGCCTTCGACGGCAAGGATACGGTCCCGAATAGCCGGATCCTCAACAGCGGGACGCCCGTTAACTGTGGTCGCCTGCGCCAGGCGAACCAGCGACGCAAAAGTGCGGGCAGTGCGGGCACCTCCGATTGCGTTGCGCTCGTGTTTGAGGGTCGTGCGGGAAACCTGCCATCCCGTCCCACGCTCTCCCACAATCCAGTCTGCTGGTGTCCGCACATTCTCCAGGAACACCTCGCAGAAATCCGATTGCCCACTAATCTGGTGGATGCGGCGGATTTCAACGCCGGGCTGATCTAGCTTAAGCAGCAGATATGATATGCCATCATGCTTGGGCGCATCCGGCTCCGTGCGCACGAGAATGAACATGTGCGTGCATTCATACGCATGAGTCGTCCAGATTTTGTGCGCGTTTATGACCCATTCGCCGTTCACCAGCTCTGCTGTCGAACGGAGCGAAGCCAGATCGCTGCCTGCGTTTGGCTCGGAATAACCTTGCGCCCATCGATATTCGCCGGTCAGCGTCTTGGGAATGAACATTTCGCGCTGCCATTCCGCTCCGGCCTCAAGCAGTGTTGGAGTCAGCATCGTCACGCCGTTGCCCGGAACTTCCATGGGGGCGCGGGCGCGCTCGAAGCAATCGCGGATAATTTGGGCGCGCAGGGGATCGGCAGCCTGCTCTGAGCCCCCATATCTTTTGGGGATGCCTCTATAGAGATACCCCTTTCTGGTCGCTTCGGATCGAAAAGTTCGCGCGAGGGATTTTCTGTCCGTCGCTTGCTCACGCATGGGCAGCTTCCAGGAAATTTCCAAAAACTGTTCCACCTCTGATTTGAACGAGGCGAGTTCGCGTGAGTAAGCAAGCTCCATCGCGCTGGGTATTTCCTTCTTCACAGTGGGCCAGGCCATTTCACGGCATGTCGAATGCGTTAAATGAGTTATATGAATTAATAAAAGCCATCAAGCCGTTTCAACGCGACCCCTACAGAAACGAATTTCAGACGCCCGCTCCATCTGGAAAAAGCAGACTCAATGGCGTAGTTTTAACTTGAGCGGAGTTGCGCATCTGAAATAGGTCGTATGGGGTATGGCGATTCAGGCGGGCTGGCGTGCTTGTGGAGTGTGGCATGGGAAAATCGAGCGAAAGACAGAGTGCGGTTGCGAAAGTCGCCAGGAAGTTGCGCTCTCTTGCCCTAACGATCGAAGAGGGCCAGTTGCTCGGTTCCGAGGACGACATGGTGACGAACTTTGGAGTCAGCCGTCCGACGCTGCGGCAAGCAGCAGCGCTCGTCAGTCAAGAGCAGTTGCTGACCATCCGGCGCGGCGTAGGCGGCGGGTATTTCGCGCGCCGTCCGAACACGCGGGCAGTGACCCACATGACCGCTATCTATTTGCAGACGCGCCACACGACGATGGCGGAAATCATCCAGGCGCTCGAGCCGATCAATATCGAACTGGCGATCTTGGCGAGCGCTAATGATGATCCTGCCGTCGTGGCAAGTTGGACCGATTTTCTGAAACGCGACAAGGTCCGGCGCGCAGACGGCAGCTTTCACGAGTTTCAGAAGTCCCAGGTCGAGTTCATCAAATTATTGTGCGCAGCAAGCCGCAACAATGTTCTCGAACTGTTCGTGCTTACGCTCTATGATTTTTGCGGCGCGGCGCGACCGGAGGACGATCTGTTGGCCCACCATCCCGAGCGTGTGCGCGAATATTGGGCAGGACGTACCGACCTGGTCAAGGCTATAGCGTCTGGTGACAGCGAGATCGCAGCTATCACCTCCCGGCGGTGCGCGCGTCTGGTTTCTGATTGGCTGACCGAAGGAACGGATCACGCGAAAAAGGATGGGCAGGCGGGGCTGCTGAACTTCTCTCCGCTGAGTGTTTAAATCTGCTGTTTCGCAGGGAACGAAGCCCCTATTCTTGAGGGCTCTATATGCTTGCGCCGCCTAGGCGTCGGCGGCGGGTGGCCGGTCAGGACCATCAGCAACATAGAATGCGACAAGCTCCAGATCATTATCCAGACTAAAACAAGATGGCGCTGGGGCCTGTGCTCTCCCATCGGTGCATCGAGCGCATCGTAGGCCTTCAGGTGCGGCACAGCGTTGCACCCTAATTACCCAGGGCAGACTGATCTTATACAGATAGGTCAAATATCGAAACAGGCGAAATTCCTCTCGCACTTTTCCGAGAGGGCCGTTGCATATTTTTTGAACAACTCATAAAGAGTAATCTGAATTAACAATCAAGCGCGGCTAAGGCCTTTGTCTCGGGAGAGCATGCAATGGCGGATTTCAAGGTCGAACTGTTTTTGAAGTTTGAGGCAGAGGTTGCCGAGTCTCCCGCATGGCACCCGGAGCATCAGGCGCTGTATTGGATCGACATGCACAAGCACAGCTTCAACCGGCTGGCGACCGGAACCGGAACGAATACCGAGTGGAAGCTACCCGTCATGCCTGGCAGCTTCGTATTCCGGGAAAACGGAGCCTTGATCTCTTGCCGTGACGGGATTTACGATTTCGATTTCACGAGTGAGCGTTTCGAAAAGCGGATAGACCCTCCGTACGATTCGAGCATCTATCGCTTCAATGACGGCAAATGTGATCGGCAGGGCCGGTTATGGGTCGGGACCCAGCCCCTGGAACTGTCCGATCTCGGCACGCGCAAGGCGGCGCTTTATCGCTACGATGGCAACAGGATCGATCAGGTCATGGAGATCGACATGGCCAACGGCCTTGCCTTTACCGCTGACGGCCGGACCATGTACCGGGCCGAGACAGCGCGTAGGGAGATATTCGTCTACGACTTTGATGGCGAAACCGGCACGCCAAGCAATGCGCGCATATTAGCACAATGGTCGCGCGGCACAGGAGGCGCGCCCGACGGCGCGACGGTGGATACCGAGGGCGGCTACTGGGTCGCTTTGCCGGCGGGCGAGACCGGCGGTGCGATCGGCCGCTTTACCCCTGACGGAACGCTCGACATACGCATCGACGTGCCGGTGCCGGGTCCCTCCATGGTCGCATTCGGCGGTCCAGAGATGTCGACGCTGTACATAACGACCGCGCAGTTCCCGCAGCTTGCGGGACGGCCCGGTTCGGAACTGTCGGGAAGTTTCTTCAAGGTCGAAACCGGCTTTCGCGGCGTGCCCGAACCTGTGTTCCGGGGCTGACCGCCATGGCGCCAGCGGGAACGGGGATGACGGGGCGGGATGCTGCGTCGCCTCATTCGGGGCAGATCGTCCCCGCGCACGAATTACCTGTTCCCTCCACCGTGAGCGCGGAATTGCAGGCGCGGATCGGGCTGACGGCCACCATGTCTTTTCCGGCAGACGTTCCCACCACCAATGACGGTTGGGACAGGCAATATAATCCCGACCCTGCCGCCAATCGGACGCGTATCGACGCGTTGCTCGTCGACAATAATCTTGTAATGGAAAAGAAGGATATTGGCGGCGTCCATTGCTACCACATCATTCCCCGAGAACTGGGCGATCCGGAAAACGGATGTACCATCGTCAATTTCCACGGCGGGGGCTATGTCGGCGGGCGCGGCGAGGCAGGGCTTAACGAAGCGCTGTTCGTCGCGAGCGTAGGGCGGCTCGCCACCGTCGCGGTCGATTATCGGATGCCCCCCGAGCACCCCTTCCCAGCCGCCGTGGATGATGCGGACGCCGTTTGGCTTACACTGTCCTCTCAACTGGGACCGGCGCGGGTCGGATTGTTCGGAACCTCCGCAGGCGGGGGAATCATATTGTGCCTGGTGCAGCGCCTGATCGCACGGAGGGAAGCGGTGCCGGGTGCGATCGTCTGCGGAACGCCCTGGTCGGATCTGTCCGAGACTGGCGACAGCTATTTCGTCAATCGCTATGCCGATATTGTGCGCTATGAAGGCTCGTTGGGTGTAAAAGCGCTCCAATATGCCGGGGGCCGCGACCTCAAGGATCCGCTTCTCTCACCCGTTTATGGCGATTTTCACGGATTTCCGCCAACGCTTTTACTAAGTGGGACGCGCGATCTTTTCCTGTCGAACACGGTCCGTGTGGAGCGAAAGCTGCGCGACGCGGGCGCCTCCTCTCATCTGATCGTCTACGAGGGGCAGAGTCATGGCCGCTATCTGTCGGGTCTGGATGTTCCGGAAACGCGGGTTGCAGCGCAGGACATGGCGTCCTTCTTCCGGCAACATATCCTGCCGAAAAGCTGATACGGGAGAAGAATCAGCTCTATGACTATCGTCGGCAATGGGCGTTTTCGCTACGAGCTTGTTAGCAATTGGGGGCGCTTCCCGGACGATATGGTGTTGGGAGATGTCGCCGCGATCGCGGTCGACGCACGCGACCAGGTCTATCTTTTCACACGGGGCGAGCATCCGATCATCGTCGTCAACAGCGATGGCGAGGTGCAGCGGACCTGGGGGCACGGCCTGTTCCAGAACCCCCATGGCCTGCACCTGGCGCCGGACGGTAACATCTATTGCACCGATGATGGCGACCATACGGTTCGCGTGTTCACGCCCGAGGGCAAGCTGTTGTTGCAACTCGGCGTTCCTGGGCGCCCGGCGCCGATGATGAGCAACCGTCCCTTCAATCGCTGTACGCACACGGCGCTTTCGCCGCAGGGCGAGATCTACGTATCCGATGGCTATAAAAATGCCTGTATTCATAAGTTCACCCCCGACGGACGTCTGTTAAAAACATGGGGAGAATCGGGGCCAGCACCCGGACAATTCTATTTTCCCCATAATCTGGTGTGTGATGCCGATGGATGGGTCTACGTGGCCGATCGGGAAAATCATCGCATCCAGGTGTTCGATGGCGACGGCATACCGGAGGCGCAATGGCACAATCTGCATCGCCCCTGCGCGCTCTGCATGGGCGGCGCTCATAACGACCTGTTCTATGTCGGTCATCTGGGTCCAAACATGGCATTTACAGCCAATTTTCCTAAGCTGGGGCCACGATTGACGATACTGGACGCGGCGGGAACCGAGCAGGGGAGCATCGATTTCGGTCCTCCGGGGGTGGGCGAGGGGCGCATGATTGCTCCCCATGGCATAGCCGTTTCTTCCCAGGGTGATGTCTATATCGGAGAAGTCAGCCATGCGGCATGGCCCGGCCTTTTTCCTGCTCAGGAAAGGCCGCTCGGGCTTCCCACTCTTCATAAGCTGCGGCGTCTCTCCGGCGAACCTTCACCATAATTGGGTTATCTCTATTGAGTTATGGGAATTGGCCCTGTAGACTGGTTGGCATGGAGAGGTCCCCTGGGGGGACGAATCGGAGGCGCAATGGCGCAAGCACAATTTGATCTGGTCATTCGTGGCGGCATGATCGCCGACGGCACCGGCCGGGAGATGTTCGCGGGGGATGTGGCCGTCCGCGACAGATGCATCGTGGCGGTAGGACAGGTGTCCGGTTCCGGTGTTGAGGAACTCGACGCCAGGGACCGTGTCGTCACGCCCGGCTTCGTCGATATCCATACCCATTATGATGGACAGATCACCTGGGAAAACAGGCTGGCCCCCTCATCGGACCATGGCGTGACGACGGCGGTCATGGGCAATTGCGGCGTCGGTTTCGCGCCGTGCAGAGCCGAGGACCGCGAGCGTTTGATTAGCGTGATGGAGGGTGTGGAGGACATTCCCGAAATCGTCATGAGCACCGGCCTGCCCTGGACGTGGGAAACATACCCGCAATATCTGGATTTCATCGGGCAGCGGCCATCGGATGTCGATTTCGCCTCCTATGTGCCCCACTCCGCCGTTCGGGTCTATGTGATGGGCGAGCGCGGAGCGGCGCTGGAGCCGCCGACTGACGCCGATCTGTCCGCGATGACGGATATCGTGGCCGAGGGCATCCGGGCGGGCGCAATCGGGGTGAGCACGTCACGCTCACTGGCCCATAAACGGAGCGACGGGGTGCTGTGCCCCTCCGTTCCGTCGGAGTTGCGCGAGCTGGAAGCGTTGGCGCAGGGTCTTGCCAGAACGGGGAAGGGGATATTTCAGATCATCCCCAACAACATGGCGGACCCGGACGAGGAATTCTCCTGGATCAGGCGGTTGCAGCAGGTATCCGGCCGCCCGGTATCATTCAGCCTGATGGATTGGCCGCATAAGCCCGGCGACAGCGACCGCTTCCTCGCCCTGATGGATGAGCTGGGCAATGATGTGCCAATCAGTGCGCAGGTGGCTCCCCGGCCGATAGGCGGTCTGTACGGCCTTGACCTGTCCTACCACCCTTTCCTCAATACGCCGAGTTTCCAGCCGTTGCGCAATCTGCCGGTCGGGAAAAAGGTAGCCGCCATGCGCGACCCTGATCTGCGCAGGCGGATGGTGGACGAGGCACCGAACCATAGCGGTCCGTTTCTGGCATCCTGCATCGAAAAGCTCGACGTCATCTATGAAATGACCACGCCAGCCGTTTACGATCCGGATCCCCGCCAGAGCATTGCCGCACGTGCGGCGCGCATGGGCTTCAGCCCGCTCGAACTGGTTTACGACCTGATGGTTGCAAGCGGGGGTAAGGCCATTTTTTATTTTCCGGCGGCCAATTATCGCGACGCCCGGTTGGATAGCGTCCGCAAGATGATGACCCATGCGCGCGGTGTGCCGGGGCTGGGCGACGGCGGGGCCCATTACGGTATTGTGTGCGACGCAAGCTTCCCCACCTTCATGCTATCCTACTGGACGAAAGACGCCGCGCCATCGCAGCGCCTGCCCGTTGAATGGGTGGTGTCTCGCCTGTCCGGCCTGACGGCACGCACGGTCGGGATGACTGACCGTGGGCTGATCGCTCCGGGGATGAAAGCGGACATCAACATCATCGATTTTGATGCGCTGGAGCTTTCTTCGCCAGAGACGGTCCACGATCTCCCCGCAGGCGGCCGCCGCCTCCGACAGAAGGTGAAGGGGTTCGACGCCACCATTGTCAGTGGCCAGATCACCTACCGCCACGGCGAAGCAACCGGCGCGCTGCCGGGACGTCTGGTGCGGGCGGCCTGAGGCGCTGGTAGGGCTTTGATTTTCGGAGGAGGGGGCGCCGATGACCCGATGGGCAACCATTTTCGACCTTGCGCGAACCGCCAGGGGGCGGGTTCCGCGCTTCGTCTTCGACTTTCTCGAAGGTGGTGCCGGCGATGACGACGGGGTAGACCGGAACTTCCAGCGGTTGCACGAAATCGAGCTGGTACCGTCCTATCTGACCGGGGTGCATCGCGATACGGTCGATCCGTCGACCACGGTCTTCGGCAAGCATCATGCTTTTCCGTTCGGCATTGCGCCGACGGGTGGTAATGCGTTGATCTGGCCTGGCGGGGATCGCCTGATCGCCCGGGCGGCGGCCGACCTGAATGTTCCGGTAGTAAATAGCACGATGGGCACCGCGACCATCGAGGAAGTTTCCGCTATCGCCGGACAAAGCAGCTGGTTCCAGCTCTATGCGTTCAACGACGAACAGGTGAACGCTGATATCCTTGCCCGGACCGAGGCGGCGGGCGTGGATGTCTTCGTCATGACCGTCGACACGACGTCGGTTCCCAATCGCAACCGCGATACGCGCAACGGCTTCGGCAGTTCGTTCACCTTCAACCTTGCCAAGATCATCCAGATGGGGCTGCGCCCGTCCTGGCTCATGGCGACGATGCGGCAGGGTCCGCCATCGCCGCGCAATCTCCTCCGCTATGGCCAGGCGGACGGGAGACTGCGCAAGCGCGCGCCCGTCGGCAAGTTGATAAAAACCCATGCGGACTGGGAGGATCTCGCCAAGCTGCGGGACCGATGGCGCGGGCGTCTGGTGGTCAAAGGGCTGATGACCGCGCAGGATGCCGTTCGCGCAGCATCGATCGGATGCGATGGCGTATGGATTTCCAATCATGGTGGAAGGGTGTTTGAATCCGCACCGGCCACTATCGATTGCCTGCCTGATGTCGTCGAAGCCCTCGACGGGCGCGCGGCGACGTTCATCGATGGCGGTTTCTATACAGGCGAAGATATCGTCAAGGCGGTCGCAATGGGCGCCGACATGGTGTTTCTTGGACGAGGGCCGCTCTACGGACTGG
Organism: Sphingomonas sp. Root710; assembly: GCF_001429065.1. GTDB lineage: Bacteria > Pseudomonadota > Alphaproteobacteria > Sphingomonadales > Sphingomonadaceae > Rhizorhabdus. The sequence goes on along the minus strand of NZ_LMIB01000012.1, from coordinate 1,031,578 downwards.
CTGCCGGTGGAAAAGCGGGCGTCGACCGCGCCATGGAAATCTATCGCACCGATGTTGCGCGCACCATGCTGCAGCTCGGCTGCCGAACCATTGAGGATTTGCGCGGGCGCGACATCGTTGTCATGCCGCGCGCTGCATCTGCATCGTCGCGCCTGTCTCCGGCCCGCGCGATCCTGTGATATTCAGGCGCTGAGGACGCGGCCGAGGATCATGTCGGCCGCCTTTTCCGCAATCATGATCACCGGAGCGTTCGTGTTGCCGCTGACCAGTCGCGGCATGATAGACGCATCCGCCACGCGCAATCCCTCGACGCCACGCACTCGCAGGTCCGGATCGACAACCGCGCCTTCGTCGCTGCCCATACGGCATGTGCAGGTGAGGTGATTGTCGGACACCCCGCGCTCGCGTGCAAAGCGGAGCCACGTCTCATAATCGTCTAGCGGCAGGTCGAACATCGGCCCGTCCGCGATCAGGGGGCGAAGAGGATCCTGTGCCGCCAACGCGCGCGCCCATTGAAGCGACCGGACCGCAATATCCTGATCCAGCGGATCAGAAAGGAAATTGGGAACGATTTCCGGCGGCTGCCGTGGATTGGTGCTGACGATCCGGACATGCCCCCGGCTCTCGGGGCGTAAGCCCCCCGCCGCGATCGTCAATCCAGCAGAGCGTTCCAGCCTGAGCTTTCCCTCCCTGGCATAGCGCTCCACGTCGACGGTGGCCGGCATGACGTGAAAGCGCATGTCCGGACCGGCCAGATCGGGGCGAGATCGCACGAAGATCCCCAACTGTGCCGGCGGCAGGCTCAACAGACCTTTTCCCGCTATCAGATAGCGAAACGCCTCGCCTAGGAAACGCACGCCGTGCGACTGTTCGTTGATGCTCTTCACGCCGTGCTTCAGATTATAGCGGATGGTGGTGATGTAATGGTCTTGCAGGTTTTCGCCGACCTCAGCGCTGTCCCGGATGACCGGTACGCCAAGCCGCTGCAAAAGCGCGCCGGGTCCAATCCCTGAAAGCTGGAGAATTTGCGGCGAATTGACGGCACCCCCGCAAAGGATGACTTCGCGACGCGCGCGCACCACTTGATTGATCCCATCCCGCACGAAGGCGACACCAACGGCCCTGTTGTGCTCCACTACAATCCGGGTAACGAGCGCGCGGATCTCCACCCGCAGATTGGAACGCCGCATTATCGGATGGAGATAGGCGGCTGCGGCCGAACATCGTAGTCGCCCACGCATCGTCTGCTGATAATAGCAGACACCCTCCTGGTCGCCGCCGTTGACATCCCGCTGGGGCACGCCCAAGGCGACCGCAGCCGCGATCGCCGCTTCCGATACCGGGTGTCGAGACCTTATGTCAGCAACGTGGAGCGGCCCGCCCACGGCGTGATGCTCGCTCGGCCCCTGTTCGCGATTTTCTGCGCGCAGGAAATAGGGACGAACCGAATCCCACGACCAGCCACGGCATCCGATCTGGTTCCAGTAATCATAGTCGGCCTGCTGGCCGCGAATATAAACCATGCCGTTGATCGACGATGACCCGCCCAGAGTCTTGCCGCGCGGAATGGTGTATACCCGGCCACCTGTCGAGGGATCCGGGGCCGTGCGGTACAGCCAGTTCACCCTTGGGTCGGTGATCGTGTTCGCAAAACCGGCGGGAACATGGATCATCAGGTTGGACCAGAAGTGTCTCGGTTCCCGCAGGGGCCGGTCGTCGCCTCCGGCCTCCAGCAACAGGACTTGCGCGGCAGGATCAGCGGAGAGGCGATTGGCAAGGACGCACCCGGCAGATCCCGCGCCGACGATGATATAATCGGTTTCCCATGCGTCAGCCACTTGTTCCGTCCCTCCGCTGGGTCTGGATATCCGCCTTGATCGCATCGGCCAGCTTCTCTGCGGCCATGATGGCCTGGATGTGCATGCCGCCCCGTGGAATGGAGGGAAAAATCGATGGGTCGCCGACGTGCAAGCCCACAATCCCTCGAACCCTTCCGTTCTGGTCGGTAACGGCAAGGGGATCGTCCGGCCTGCCCATGCGGCATGTCCCGCAGACATGATGGGATAGGGAGGTGCGGTGGCGCACATAGTCCGCCAGCGCCTGATCGTCGTTTCGAAGCGCTTCAAGGTCGAGAAGGGCATCGCCCAGCAACGCGCGCCGCAGCGGTCCGATGTCCAGAACGGATGCGATGAAAGCTGTACGAAATACATTCCATGCCGTGCGACGGCCAAATTTTGCTACGATCCTGGGATCCGGAAGAAAGGCTTCATTGCGAACATGTTTCACATCCGGGTCGGTTAGCAGATCGAGAATCAGCTTGAGACCCGAGACCATCCGATCGAAGTCGCGCGGGTCGTGGAGCGTATTGAAGCGGATGTCGGGCAGGGCGGCAGGATCCGGCGAAGCCAGTGAGACCGATCCGATCGAATAGGCCTTGTGGACCGAGAGAACGACCGAGCCTATGCGTCGGCCCAAGGGATGCCACGCCGTGCGATTGAACACGACCAATCCCATGTCATGCGCCGCGCATCCCGCCATGTTCGAGGAGTAACGCAGGCAATTCTGCGCGATTGCCCGCTGCAAAAGCGGCTGCATGCTCCTCAGCGGCAGGTAGGACGTGACGTTGATCGAGGGATGGTTCTGGAGATTGCGGCCCACCCCGGGAAGATCTGCCACGACCGGTACGCCTGCGCTTTGAAGGTGTGCGCCCGGACCCACCCCCGACCGCAGCAGCAAGGCGGGGGACAAGACGCCCCCGCACGCTACGATAACGGTGGAGGCTCGCAGGATTTTCGGTCCATCGGCAGGGCACAGTTCAACGCCTGTCACACGTTTGCCTTCCATGTGGATGCGCTGAACCACCGTATCGGCAAGAATCTTAAGGTTTCCGCGCCTGCGAACCGCTTCGGTGAGATAGGCGGTCGCCGGGGTTATGCGGCGGTCGGGGAGACTACTGATCGGCAGGCTGGCAAATCCATCAGCGAAATCCGCGTTATAGTCATCAATCTGCCGGAAGCCTTGACGAGCCATGGCCTGCGCGACCGTGCGCGAAAAGGGCGCCCATGCTTCCGGCGGCACACGGCGCATCGGCATGGGTCCGTTCGTGCCATTGAACGGGCCGGAAAAGTCGAGGTCGGTTTCCAGCTTTCGGAAATAGGGCAGGACGTTCTCCCATCCCCAGCCATCCGCCCCGCTATCTGCCCATTCGTCATAGTCGCCGGGCTGACCGCGCCACACGTTCATTCCGTTGATATTGGCGCTGCCGCCGACACCGCGTCCTTGCAGAAATGGCCGGGACGTGCGCTGCGCCCCGCTCAAGGAAGCGACGCCCGTTTCGGCGGTCAGGCCGCGCCAGGAAAAGCGCGGATTGTAGACCGAAGTCGGAAAGGGATCGCGGATTTCCCGGTGCTCCCGTCCGGGCGGCTCGTCCGGCCCCGCTTCGATCAGCAGCACATTCGTCCGCGCGTCTTCCGAAAGGCGACCAGCCAGAACGCTACCGGCGGCTCCAGCGCCGATGATTATGACGTCGTATCGAGGTTCAGTCATGGCATCCCCTGCAGACGTCCCTTAGCGTCCGCTTATTGGCTCAATTCAGATTACTCTTTTAACGAATGGCAAGTCAAATTCACTGTGGTTCAATCCGTTTGCGGATAGAGCGGGGCATCCGGCCACCATCGGGATCTGCGCCATGCCACGGGAGAGGAGGCTATATCGCCGCCGACCAGCCGCCATCGACCACTAGAACCGCCCCGGTGATGAATGAAGCCGCAGGTGAGGCGAGAAATACGGCCGGACCGCGGATTTCCCACGGATGGCCATACCGTCCCAGCGGCGACCGCTGCTTCACGCGTTCCATAACCTCCGGCTGGGCGAGATGGTCCTTGTTGGCTTCCGTCGTAAAGCCGCCCGGGGCTAGCGCGTTGCAGGTAATCTTGCGAGGGGCGAATTCGCAGGCCAGTGAGCGGGTGAGCGCGATCATTCCCCCTTTGGCGGTGATGTAGGCGGCGTCACCACGCCGACCCCGCGATCCCTGGATTGAACTGATCATCAGGATTCGGCCTCCGTCCGGCATATGGCGGACGACCTCGCGGCTGGCGGCGTAGGCCGACACCAGGTCGACTTCCAGCATGTGGCGAAATGCGGCGGGCGTTATCTCCTCGATCGGGGCACGCAGGCGATTGCCGACATTGTTGACAAGTATGTCGATGCCGCCGCGTTGCCTGGCGATCCGCTCAAAGGCCGCGATCATAGCTGCTTCGTCCTCGATGGCGAAGACCGCGCCGGACACCGATAACCCCTCATCCCGAAGCAGGCTGACTGCTTGCTCAACCGTTACCTTGGTTCGGCCGGTGATCACAGCATGCGCGCCCGCCGCCGCCATCGCTCGCGCCATCTCTAGACCCAATCCCCGGCCGGCACCGGTAATGACGGCCGTCTTGTCGGCAAGGGAAAACAGCGCATCGGGGGCGGGCGGACTGTCTTCGATCATCTGGAATACCATGTCTGCCCATCTTTCGGCACCGGTCGGTTGTTGACCGCTTATCAAGTGCACCGCGAGGGTGGAGTCAATAGAATTATCTCAATATGCTCCTGAGCGAGCTGTGTAGAGTTGACTCTATAGATGGAGGTGGGCAGCTTTGCGCTGATCGGTGTCAGGCCCGAAATTATGCCGGAGAGTCCTAATGACAGGAGAAAATGAAATTGCGACGGATGCCTTGAGCACCCATCGCCATGAAGATCCGGCACCATCAGCTCCAGAGTTTGCGGTCTTTCGCTGGCGTGACGGCGTGGACCTCAGCGAATGTGACGCCATGACCGCAAAATTCTGCAACGACGAGCAGCGCAGCCATGTGGGTCTGCTGGCGAAGGCGGGTTCGCGGACGGGCGGCCCCAGTCGCCTCCTGTTCTCGATGCCTGGCTTCAGCCTCGCGCATATCTGGTTCAAGAGCGGTTTTCCGCTTCCGCTCCATGCCCACGATGCCGATTGCCTATATTATGTGATCGGCGGATCGCTGCGTATGGGTACACAAGATCTGGCCGCAGGGGACGGCTTCTTTGTGCCGTCCAATGTCCCCTATACCTATGTCGCAGGGGAAGGCGGCGTGGAACTGCTCGAGTTCCGCACGTCGAACAGCTTCGATGTCACGTTCCCCACCATCAAGCGCGATTACTGGGAAAAGCTGGCGAAGACCATGATGGCAAAACAGGCCGACTGGGAAGGCGAGGAGCGCCCCGCCCGGCAATTTCCGGACTTTGGCTAAAATGTGCCGTAACTGATGTGAACCGGGTCCGCGCGCTCCCATAATCATGACTGCAGGAGACGCCGATGCTGAGCCACAAGACTATTGAAACCACAAAGTATGAGATAAGGGGGCGTGATTCCGCGTGGAAACGCACTTTGGTTGTCATGACGAACCTGGCTCTCGATCCGGCCGACAAAGACTATGACGCGTTGGCTGAGGCCGAATTACTTGATGCCATCACCGCCTACTGGAAGGCAAATCCGACCCTGCTGGACGCGGTAAACGTTCGTTCGATCCGTGAGGGATAGCTACATACGGCTTACGGTAACGGATGCGATTCGGTTTATATTGGTGCGGAAATCAGATCGCTCCGAGGTGCATTTGCCCTGTACTGGGGTTGCTATGCGGCGGCACGGACCGCCCCACGCAATAATCCGCCCGGCAAAGCTTCGGTCGCCACGCCGTTGCGATAGGTTACCGCGCCGCGCTTGATCGTTACGCGATAGCCTTGCGCTTCTTGTATCAGCCGTCGCCCTCCTCCGGGCAGATCACGGCGGACTTTCGGCGTTCCCAAACGCAATGCCGCCATGTCGATCACGTTGACGTCCGCCAGCATACCGGGAGCCAGTCGCCCGCGATCGCTCAGGCCGATCGCAGCTGCAGGCTCTGACGTCAGCATCTGGATAGCCCGTCCGACAGACAGGCGATGGTCCACCTGCGCGTCGCGAACCCAGTCGGTCAGCAGTGTGGTCGGAAAGCTCGCGTCGCAGATCAGTCCATAATGCGCACCGCCGTCGCCCAGACCGAGCACGGTGTTCGTATCGCGCATCATGGACGCAATAGCGTTGCGCGAGTTGCCGGCAAAATTGGCGATCGGCAGATACAGCACGGCGTGGCCATCCTGTGTCAGTAGCAGATCGTAGAGGAAATCGGCCAAGGGAACACCTGCACGATCCGCGCGCGCTCCGGCGGCGTCACGCGGGTCGGGGAAATAGCGGGGTGGATCGCCCAGGGCGTAAAGCTCGGCCCACCGCTCCAGCACGAGGTTCATCAGCGGCAGATTTTCGGGAATATCTGGTTCGGCCAGCAGGCGCGCACGGAATTCGGGATTGCGCATGATCCGCACCTTTTCGGCCAGCGGCAAGTCGTGGATCTTCTGATAGCTAGCGCGCCGGGAAAAGGGATTGAAGGACAGATCCAGCCCCAGCAGCACGCCGACAGGGCGGGGGAATATCTGGCCACGGATGTCGAGCCCTTCGCGACGCGCCTCGGCCATCATTACCAGTGTCGATTTCCAGCGATCGGCCGCTGAAGCCGACTGGGTGAAGGTGAAGGACAAGGGCCGACCGGATGTCCGGGCGATGGCGCGCATCACGGCGAACTCCTGCTCGGCCGGAGCGGTGAATTCCGTGATCAGCTGGAACACGCCGCCTCCCGCATCGCGCAGGCCCGCCGCCAGCGCGAGCAGCTCCGCATCGGCGGAACCGACGCTGGGCGCACGGCTTCCGTCGCGTGCGCAGTGGACATGCGCGCGCGATGTGGAGACGCCCATTGCCCCCGCGCGGACGGCCCCTGCGACCAGCGCCCGCATCTGGGCGCGATCGGCTTGTGTCGAAGGCTCACGATCGACGCCGCGCTTGCCCATGGTGTAGATGCGCAGCGGCGAATGCGGCACCTGCACCCCCAGGTCGATATCCAGGCTCCGCTGTTCGATGGCATTCATATAGTCGGCGAAGCTCTCCCAGTTCCACGGCAGACCTTCTGCCATTACGGCCTCGGGAATGTCCTCCACGCCCTCCATGAACTTTATGAGTGTCTCATGATCCTCCGGCCTGCAGGGCGCAAAACCGATCCCGCAATTGCCTGCGACGGCCGTGGTCACGCCATGCTGGCTTGAGGGAGTAAGGCGGTTTTCCCACAGCGCCTGTCCGTCGAAATGGGTGTGGAGATCGACAAAGCCGGGCGTGACCAGACAGCCGGCGGCGTCGATCTCTTCCGTGCCGGTCCCGCTCACCCGGCCGATCTGCGCGATTTTTCCGTCTTTCAGCGCGACATCGCCGGTCCGGGGTTCCGCTCCGCTGCCATCCGTCACCTCTCCGCCACGAATGACAAGATCATACTCCGTCATCGTTCCGTCCTCTCGCTTTGGATATAGAGGTAACTGAATAAAAAGGGCGAGTCGATCCATTTGCGACGGAGGCATGCGTCGTCCGGCGCTTATGCCTTTCTGCGGTCTTCCAAGATCATATCCGCGGCCTTCTCTCCGATCATGATCGTAGGCGCGTTTGTGTTGCCCGACACGATGCTCGGCATCACCGATGCGTCAACGACACGCAGTCCCGCGACAGAACGGACACGCAGCCGCGAATCGACCACCGCGCCCTCATCCTCACCCATCCGGCATGTCCCTACGGGATGATAGGTGGTCGACGCGGTCCGGCGGACATAGTTGCGCAGACCAGCCTCGTCGTCGAGGTCAGGGCCGGGGAGCAGTTCGGCTTCGATAACCTGGCGGATCGAGGGTTGTCCCATGATCTTGCGGACGATGCCCAGTCCTGCGACGGCCAGCGCGACGTCCTCGTCATCGGTCATATAGTTGAAACGGAAATCGGGAGCCACGCCGGGGTCGGCGCTGGCGATATGCGAGGAGCCACGGCTGCGCGGACGGCAGAGGCAGATCGAGGCACCAAGGCCGGGCAGCTTTTCCGGCTCGAACGTCCGGCTGTCAGGATCGGTCGTGAACGGCCGGGCAAAGACCTGCAAATCCGCCGAAACCGCAGACGGCCTTGCCTTCACATAGCCCGACACCAATCCGGGAGTCGCCGTCAACACCCCACGCCCCAGAAGGAAATAGCGGCAAATCTCGCGCACTAGCCGTAGTCCGCGCAAGTCGGCATTGGCGGACGCTTCGCCCTTCACGCGATAGGCGAGCGAAACGAAGGGATGATCGTGCAGGTTTTCGCCGACACCCGGGAGATGGGTAACCACATCGATACCCAGGTCGCGCAGACGTCCCGCATCGCCAATTCCGGACAGCTCAAGGATCTGGGGCGAATGGAATGCGCCCGCGCTGAGAATGACCTCCCTCGCGCGCGCCTCATGCACCTGATCGCCGCATCGGTACCGGATCCCAACTGCTCTCCTCCCCTCGAAAATCAGCCGTTCGACGAGCGCATTGGAAACAATATGCAGATTGTCGCGACCGCGCACCGGATCGAGAAAGGCATTTGCGCTGCTGCACCGTCGGCGCCCACGCATAGTTGCGAGGGCGGGGGCCAGTCCGATCGGATCGGGGCGGGTATAGTCGTCAATCGGACCCCACCCCGCCTCAACGGACGCCGCGATCAGGCGATCCATCAACGGCGAACGGTAGCGGGGAGTTTGCACGTCGAGTTCCCCGCCCGATCCGTGAATTGCGGTGTCTCCGCCCGGAAAATTTTCTGATTTGCGGAAATAGGGCAGAACTTGGTCCCAGGCCCAGCCCTTGTATCCGCGCTGCGCCCATCCGTCATAATCGGCGGCATGGCCACGCGCGTAGAGCATGCCGTTGATTGAACTGGACCCGCCGATCACTTTCCCCTTGAACTGGACGACGTCTCGCCCCTCAAGGCCGGGCTCGGGGGCGGAACGGAGGCGCCAGTCGAACTCTGGGCGGCCCAGGAGCTTGGCAAAGCCAAGGGGTATCCGCATATTCCGGTTATTATTTTCGCCCCCCGCTTCGATCAGCAGCACGCGTGCGCCGTGCGCGCTCAGGCGATTCGCCAGCACGCATCCCGCCGATCCCGCGCCGACAATGATCCAATCCACTGCGTTCATTATGTCCTCTCTTAATGCACCGTGAAATTGATAGACGGTCCGGCTTTGGGCAATAGAATTATATCAATAGGGGTGGCGGCGAGGTTCGTCGATCGCGGACAAGCCTCTCCTGGGCAAGGCGAGCGGCATTTTATCTCCGGTATAGTGATCCGGAGATAATATTTGCGACCGCAGCCCATCCCATCGCCGTGGTCACGGGCGGAGGCAGCATTGGCCGGGCGGTTGCGCTCGCGTTGCGCAGGAAGGCTATGAGGTCGCCGCGCTCGGTGGGCGGCTCGCTCCGGCGAAAGAAACTGTGGTGACGGGGTCAGCTTCCATTGGTCACAGGGATTTGTGCTCCGTTGATAGCGCGGGCCTCGTCCGACACCAGAAACCGTATGACCCGAGCAATATCGTCGGGCTTGGTCCATGCGCTGAAGTCCGCATCCGGCATATCGGTTCGGTTGCGAGGCGTGTCTATGATCATTGGCAGCACGGCATTCACGCGGATGCCACGTGGTTTCAGTTCGTCGGCGAGGCTTTCCGTCAACCGGGCGACGGCGGCTTTTGATGCCGCATAGGCGCCCATTCCCATGGCGGCATTTCCCGCTGCCATCGCTCCAATATTGATGATCGCAGCGCCCCTATCCATGTGAGGGAGCGCCAGTGTGGACACGTTGAGCGCTGTCTTGAGATTAGTGTCAAACATCGTCTGCCAGGTTGCGACAGCACCGGCTTGGATCGTTTCCCAGACAAACCCGCCTGCGATGTTGACTAGCGCATCGAGGCCTGTCAGCCACTCCACAGCTTGGCTCAGTACGGGTCCGACATCGTCCGCATCCGCCAGGTTCTTGCAGGAGAAACGACCCGCATCGCGGTCGGTTTCCCAGCACATGTCGATCCGGGCAACGCTGCTTCCGCTCTGCGCGAAGAGGTCGACGACCGCTGCGCCCAGCACCCCTCCTGCTCCGGTCACGATAACTTTCATGCTTTCTCCTGTCCGTGAATTGCGCCTCTGCCGACCAGGAGACTTCAGATTTTCAGGTCACTGGGCAGAGGGAGCGGCGACGGATCGAGCCATGCCGATGCCATTTTCATATCAGCCGCCGCACCTTCGGTCCGATTCCTGGTATTTCCAGGGGGAGTCCGTTTTTGGTCCTCGGCCAGCCATTGGCGAACTTTTTCGCTGCAACGGCGAGCCTCGATCAACGCGATTTCAGGATCCCTTCGTGTGACAGCTTCCAACATCGCATTGCGCTGTTCACGCCATTCGAGATAACGGCCCCGCTTCCCGAACAGGATATCGTCTTCCTTGGAAAGCGATGAGGCCAGTTCGAGGGAAATTTGCATGTAGAGATGCAGCACGCGGTTTCCTGATGCCCGCCCGATGATGCTGTTGTGCCGACGTTCGGCGCGGAGGAAGGAAACAAAATCATAGTCTTCGGGGTCGAGCGCGCGGTCGGCCTCCAGGAATTCGATCAGTTCAATTCGCTGATCTTCCGACAGATTGGCGGCCGCCAAGGGTATCAGCGCCAGTCTGATGGTCTCGGTCGACTGCAATATTTCCTCGAGCCGCGCGCCTTTCACCTGCAGCAGGATCGCCGCCATATGGGTGACGCTGGACACTTCAGGCCGGTGAGCGAAATAGCCACCGCCGACACCGCGTCGAGCGGAGACCAATTGTTCCTGCCCGACCAGCGCGGCCGCCTGCCGCAGAGTGGGACGACTCACACCATACCGGCTAAGCAATTCGTCCTCTGGCCCGATCATTTCTCCCGGTTCCACGGACAGACAATCCTGCCGTAGCATAGCGACAGCGCGCCGGACGGCAGGCTGCACGCTTATGTCACTTTCCTTTGCGATCGGCTTCGTAGGCATTCACATGTTCGCTGCTCAATAGAGATTAATCAATGACCAGTGACATAGAGCATCGGGGACTGCAACATCAATGGCTCCTCCCATCAGAATTCGAAGGATTGCAGATGAGGAGACGCCTGAAGCAGTCTGGTCAAAAAAATCTGATCTACCGCCGACGGCCTGAAACGGAAACGATCTTGCACCTATTGAGTAATCTCTATAAGGTCGCTAGAGGTTGAGCTTGGAGAGCTTTCTTGAAACTGACAATGGGTGCGGATGAAACGCAAATAGCCGATTCAGCGGCTCGCTTTCTCGCGCAGCATCTTCCGGTGGCGATGTGGCATAGGGAAGATCCCACTATCAGTAGTGATGTGCTGCGCCTTGTCGGTGAAATGGGATGGTATGGCATCGCTCTTGCCGAAGATCTGGGCGGCTTTGGCATGTCATTGGTGGACGAAGTCATCATTTTCCGCGAGGTTGGTCGTGCTCTTGGTCCCACGCACATCCTACCCACGGCAATGGCGGCAGAAGTGGCGATGGCGGCCGATTGTCGCGCGTTGGGCGACCGTTTCCTCTCCGGTGACACGATGGCGGGCCTCGCCATGCCCTGGCACGGACGGGATAACGCCAGCCATGTCTATTATGGGTTGAGGAGCGCGAAATTCGCAGTCGTCCCTTCACCCCAATGCATGGCACTCTATGCGCTGGACGATGTCCGTCGCGAAGACCTGCCTTGTCTCGACAAGACGACGGCGATGGCGGCCCTTATGCTGAAGGACATGCAGCCCATAGCGAGGGTGGAAGGCGAGGGCGCGTATCTGCGCGCCCAACTCGGCGTAGCCGCCATGCAGACCGGTCTTGCGGAAGCCGCTCTGGCCATGACCGTGGAATATGCAAAGATCCGTGAGACTTTCGGACGGCCCATCGGCGCCTACCAGGCGGTGCGCCACCCCTGCGCGGACATGCTCGTCCGGGCCGAGGCCGCAAAGACGCAGCTTTATTATGCGGCCATTGCCGTGCGCGATGGCCTTGTCGATGCCGCCGAGTTGGTGGACGGCACCAGCGTGGTGGCGCATAAGGCCGCGCTGGGTAACGCGGACCGCATGATCCAGCTCCATGGCGGCATCGCTGTTACTGATGAGCATGACGCGCATCTATTGATGAAGCGGGCGCAGATGATGGCGCAATGGGTCGCGCCCATGCGATCTTGCCTCGACCGGCTGGSGGCCGCCTCCCCCACTTCGGCCGCGTCGCTGCCGACCCTTGCGGGCGCGCTCTGACCATGGATTTAAACTACACCGACGACGAAAAAGCCTTTCGCGAGCGCGCCCGCGCCTGGCTCGCGGAAAACCGCCCGCGCGAGCCTCGCCCGACCGAGCCGCAACGCGCGGGTGCGTTCGATCGCGCCTGGCAGCGTAAATTGTTTGAAGGCGGCTATGCCGGACTCAACTGGCCGAAGGAATATGGCGGGGCCGGATATTCGCTGATCGAACAGCTGATCTGGTTCGAGGAAGTCGCGCGCGTACACGCTCCTAGCCTAAATGCGCTTGCCATCACCATCAACCATGCGGGTCCTACGCTGATCGCGCGGGGAACGGAGGCGCAAAAGGCATTCCACTTGCCCCGTATGCTGTGCGGAGAGTCGATCTGGTGTCAGGGCTTCTCGGAACCCGGAGCCGGCTCGGATCTGGCGGCGCTCAAGACCAGCGGCGAGATCTCGGGCGATGAGATTATCGTCAACGGCCAGAAGATGTGGACATCCTATGGGCATCTTGCCGACTATCAGGAACTATTGATCCGCACCGAGCCGGGCTCGAAACGCCATCATGGGCTGAGCTGGGTCATTTGCGACATGAAGGCGCCCGGTATCGAGGTTGTGCCCGTGACCAACATGATGGGCGAATTGCACGTCAACATGGTGTTCTACGACAATGTGCGCATACCGTTGGCCAATGTGGTGGGCGGTGTCGGGGAGGGCTGGTCGGTGGCGATGTCCACACTATCGATCGAGCGTTCCCTGTCCTTTCTGACCGATCAGGTCGAGCTTCTTCAACGCGTTGACGACGCTTTCAGGCTGGCGGACCGCGTCAAACTCGAAGACGGGAGCGCCGCACGCGACGATGCCGGGCTGATGCGCCGACTGGCCGCGGTAAAGGCCGATGCATTTGCGGTGCGCGCGATGACCATCGCCAACATCTCGCGCATCGCGGAGGGAGGATCGCCAGGTGCCGAGGGCTCGCTGCTGAAGCTTTACGCAACGGAGACCTGCCAGCGTCTTGCCGAGATTGTGCGCGATATGCTGGGGCATGAATTCCTTCGTTACGGTTCAGATCGTCATTCCAACCACTGGACCTACGAGTTCATGTGGGCGTGGGTCCTGACGATATCGGGCGGCAGCTCCGAAATTCAGCGGGAGATCATTGCCGATCGTCTGCTGGGGCTGCCACGGTCACGCTAGCGGGAATTAGAGATGGACGTTACCAAGAGATTGCAGCAGGTCTTCGCGCTCGATCCGGCAGCCCGGGCGGTAGCGCGCGATAATCGCTGGTACAGTTGGGGCGAGCTTGCCGTTGCGGCGGGCAAGCTCGATCGACTGCTGGCGGACGCCGGTATTGGGGAGGGCGCCAAGGTCGCCGTGCTGCTGCGCAATCGGCCCGCGCATCTGGCGGCGGTCGTCTCTCTATTGATGTCGAAACGCTGTCTCGTGACAGTGAACCCACTGCTGCCAGATGGTCCTTTGGCTGACGATATTCGAGGGTTGGCGGTCGCGGGCTGCATCGCCGATCCGGAAGATTGGGAGCGGCCCGGCATCGTGGACAGCGTGCGTTCGCTGGGTGCCATGGGGATAACGATAGCGGAAAGGGAGGGACTGGATATCGAAGCAATGCCGGGCCTGACCGCTACGGAAGGTGCCCGTGCATCGACGCGGCCCGGCGTAGCGATCGAGATGTTGACCAGCGGCACCACGGGAACGCCCAAGCGCGTGCAGCTTCTGTATAGTTCTCTTTCGCGCTCGCTAGAGACCGGCTCCAAATATGAGGCGGGCGCGTCTGATGAACTGGCGCTCAAGCGGAGCGTCGGCATTCAGTGGATGCCGCTCGTGCACATTGGTGGTCTTTTTGGCGCGCTCTATTCGCTCTATAACGCGCGGGCGTTCGTATTGATGGACCGGTTTCAAGTGGACCGCTGGCACGAACTCATTCTGAAGCATCGTCCCAAATTCGCCAACCTGCCGCCCAGCGCTCTGCACATGGTGCTCAGCCGGAATTATCCCAAGGAAGATTTTTCCAGCCTGCTGGCGTTGCGCTCCGGTGCCGCGCCGCTCGACCACGCCCTCGCGCTCGAATTCGAGCGGCGTTATGACGTGCCGGTGCTCGAGGGCTATGGCGCCACAGAGTTTGTCGGTGGTGTGGCCGGCTGGACCATTCGCGATCATCGCCGCTATGCTGCAACCAAGCGGGCCAGCGTCGGGCGCGCCAATGCCGGCGTGGAGCTGCGCGTCGTGGACCGCGAGAGTTTTGAACCGCTTCCCAGCGGCGAGACCGGGCTGCTGGAGGTCCGCTCCCAGCAGATTCAGGACAATCCGGATTGGGTCCGTACGTCCGATCTCGCGTGGATCGACGAGGATGGCTTCCTGTATATCAAGGGACGGGCCGACAATGTCATCATCCGGGGTGGTTTCAAAATCATGCCGGACGGTGTCGAAAAGGCCATATTGCAGTCGGACGATGTCAACGAGGCCTGCGTGGTCGGCATCCCTGACGAGAGGCTGGGACAGGTTCCCGTAGCTGCGATCACCGCTCGTCCGGGGCAGGGGGTCGATCTGGACGCGTTGAAGGATCAGCTGCGCGTTCGACTCAAACCCTACGAGATTCCTGTCGATATACGATTGGTCGATGCTCTTCCGCGCACGCCGTCGCTCAAAGTGAGCCAACAGGGTGTGCGGACGATGTTCACGAAAACACCTGCCTGAAATGCTTTGGATGGGCTTCGGATGGGCCATCCGACGAACCGGAAAGAGGGCCGATGGAATCTCGTTACGTAGGACAGTCAGGTTTGCGGGTTTCGCTTGTCGGCCTGGGCTGCAACAATTTTGGCTGGAAGATCGACAAAGAAGCGTCACGCGCAGTCGTGCAGTGCGCGCTCGATCAGGGCATCACTTTCTTTGACACCGCCGACCGTTATGGCGATCCCTTCGGTGCGTCGGAAGAACTGCTGGGGGAGTTTCTGAGGGACCGGCGGCAGGATGTCATTCTAGCAACGAAATTTGGCATCCCGGCGCACGGCGCGCCGCGGCCCGACAACTCGCGCAGTTTCATCCTACGTGCGGTAGAGGCAAGTCTCAGAAGACTTCAGACGGATTGGATAGACCTTTATTACGTGCATTGGCCCGATCCGGTGACACCGCTGGAAGAGACGCTGCGCACGCTCGATGACCTCGTGACATCTGGTAAAGTCCGGTACATTGCCTGCTCCAACATGGCGACCTGGCGTATGGTCGAGGCGCACTGGGTTGCAAAGGAAATCCACAGCGTTTCCTTTCTGGCCGCCCAGAGCGAGTACAGCCTGCTCGCGCGCACGGTTGAGGCAGACCTGCTCCCCGCGCTCCGGAACTGCGCGATGGGCTTCATACCCTATTACCCTCTCGCGTCGGGCTTGCTCACCGGCAAATATGGTGCAGGCGGAACGGGTGGGAGGCTCAGCGAGAATTTTCTCAATCTGGGCAACCGTTTCCTGACCGAGCAAAATCTTTCTCTCGTCCAGAAACTGGAGGCCTTCGCGGTGGAGCGCGGGCACAGCCTCCTGGAGCTGGCGATGAGCTGGCTCGCAAGCAACCCACTGGTTCCCAGCATCATCGCCGGGGCGACGCGGCCCGAGCAGGTAGAGCAAAATGCGGCGGCTGTGTCGTGGAAGCTGAGCCAGGAAGATCTGGCGGTCATTGATACCCTGTTGAAGGAGTGAGCGATGAAGGCCGATCTGGACCTCCAAACCCTGATCGATCGCGAGGCGATCAAGGAACTCACCGCCCGCTATGCGCGGGAGGTCGCCCGCGGCAACGGGCGGGGAGTGGGCGCGCTTTATGCCGAGGATGGCCGTTTCGCTGCGGGTGCGCTCGACTATAGTGGTCGTGCGAATATTCAGGATTTTCTGGAAGGCGTTATAAAGCCGGGCAAGAACATTCCTCTGATAACAGGACACATCATTGAGATCGACGGGTGTGATGCCACCTGCTTCTCGATCATGTATACGCCTTGGTACCGCGACGAGACCCCCGGCTTTTGCGGCGAATATAAGGATAAGCTACGGAAGGTGGGCGGCCAGTGGTATTTTCTGGAGCGCGACTTTACCTTCTACAAGGGACGCCCCGGCGACGTGTGAGGGACGTCAGGTAATGTCATGACTTGAGGCGCGCCAGCGCCTCGAACGCGGGGCGGATCACCTCCAGCGTCTTCTGCGTATTCATATATTCCGCCATATACTGAAGCTTTCCTTCGGGCGAGAAGCGGAAAAAATAATGCAGATCGTTGGCATAAGGAACGCCCTCGAACGTGGTGGCGCTCGCTGAGGCGCGCACCGCCACGCGGTCACCTTCGGCGATGGTATCGTGGATGACGTAGCTGATACCGCCCGGCATCATCTTGCTGCCGACGATCGAGGCTCGTTCGACCAGCACCTTTCCCGGAATTTCCCCCGAAAGGCCGGACCATCCCTTGAAGTCCTCGGCAAGCAGGTCCGTTGCCAGCTTGCCGAAACGCAGGGATTCGATGAAACGGAGCGCGGTTTGCCGGTTGGCTTCGGCGGTCGACAGGGGGGCGACCATTGCCGGTCAGACGATTTCGCCGAGCAGGGTGCCCACGGCATAGGTCTCGCCGGGCGCGGCGGCTTGCCGCAGGACACCGGTCACGGGGGCGGTTACTTCCTGTGTCGATTTCTCGGACTCAACGGCGTAGACGGGATCGCCTTCGTTGACGGTCGATCCGTCGGGCACCAGCCATTCGACCAGATCGCCTTCGGTCATCGACATGCTGAGCTGGGGCATGGTGAGTTCGGTGGCCATAAAAATCCCTCTTTAGAAGTTCATGAGTTGCTTGATGCGTTGGGTGATCGATGCCTCGCCCGGAATCTGTGCGCTTTCGATCGCGCTGGAATATGCGATGGGGGCGTAGTCCGCGCCCAACCGGGACACCGGCGCTTTCAGTTTGCCGAAAAGCTCTTCGTTGAGGGTCGCGGCAATCTCGGCTCCCAGCCCGCAAAATTCCGTGGCGAGATGGACGACAAGTCCCCGCCCGGTTTTCTGCACGGAACCGATGATGCGATCATAGTCGATCGGCATCAAAGTGCGCAGGTCGATCACCTCGACGCTGATGCCTTCTTCCGCCAGCTTATCGGCAAGCGCGACGCAGCGGTGGACGAATAGTCCATAGGTGATGATGCTGATATCGGCCCCTTCGCGCCGTACCTTCGCAACGCCCAGCGGAATGCGATAATCACCGAGCGGAACCTCTTCCTTGATACCGTGCAGCACGGCCATCGATTCGATGTGAACGCACGGATCGTCATCAAAGATGCAACTGAGCAGAAGCCCTTTCGCGTCCTTCGGGGTGGAAGGATATGCCACTTTGAGACCCGGCGAATGCAGCAGCCAGGCTTCGAGCGACTGCGAATGCTGGGCGCCCAGGCCGCCGACCCCGCCCGCCATAATCGTGCGCACAGTCAGGGGAACCGACGTGGCTCCGCCCGACATGAAGCGCTGCTTACCCGCATGATTGGCGAGCTGATCGAGGCAGACACCGACGAAATCGTTGAACATGATTTCCGCAACGGGCCGCATGCCCGCCAGCGCCGCTCCCATGCCCGCGCCTATGATGGCCTGCTCGGCGATGGGCGTATCCCGTATGCGCTCTTTGCCAAAGCGGGTGCCCAGTCCCAGGGTAGTCTTGAACACCCCGCCGACCGGATCGCCGATGTCCTCGCCCAGCGCAAAGACTGTCGGGTCCATTTCCAGAGCTATTTCGTGCGCATGGCGCACGGCTTCCGCCATATTCATCACCTTTGCTTCGCCCCCGGCGGGTGAAGCCGTATCGGCGCGGACAGGATAATGTCCCCGGTGCGGCACGAAATCGGCCTGGGCAAAGACATCGATGGAAACATCGGATGCCGGCGTGACCACGCTTGCCAGAGCGAAGGCGACGGCGTCGGCGACTTCTTCCTTGGCCGCGTCGACAATATCCGCCAGATCCTGCGCGCTCGCTACGCCCAGTTCAAGCAGCCGTGCCGGCATTTTCCGCACCGGCCAGTCGCGCATTCCCGCCTCGCGCTGCTCGGGCGTCAGGTGCGTGCTGTCCGCAACACCCGCATGGCTGCCAAGACGCAGCGTAACTGCCTCGACGAACACCGGTCCTCCGCCGTTACGGACAGAACGGACGATATCCGCCATCGCCGCATGAAAGCTCTCCGGGTCGTTGCCGTCGAGCTTCGCTCCGCGGAAGCCCAGAGCGTCGGCGCGAGAGGCAAAATCCATGCCCGCCGTGTAATCAGGAATCAGCGTATATTCGCCGATCTGGTTATTCTGGCACAGGAAGATGATCGGCAGCCCCCATGCGCCTGCCAAGTTCATCGCCTCATGAACAGAGCCAATACTGGTAGCGCCGTCGCCGAAATTGACGATCGTTACCCGGCCTTCTCCCCGCATTTTGGAAGCAAGGGCCAGGCCGTTTGCAATAGGGGCGCCGCCGCCGACGATGGCGGTCGTCAGCATCGCACCAACCTCGGGATGCGAGACGTGGGGCGATCCCCCCTTGCCCTTGTTGACGCCATCGGCGCGGCCCAGCATCTCCGCGAACAATCCACGCAGCGGCACGCCTTTGGCTACCAGATCGTGAATGCCGCGATAGGTGGTGACCATATAGTCGTCATGGGAAAGTAGCGGCGCCAAGGCCGCCGGAATCGCTTCCTGACCTGTCATCGGCCAATAGGTGAAGCGGAATTTGCCGCTGGAAAGACCCTTACGGATCGCCTCGTCCACCTCATGGATCCGGGCGATCTGCGTGTAGATCTGGAGGAGTGTCTCCGCCGGGACTGCCACGTTGGTCCTAGTCGACGGTTCGCCGCTGCTTGTCATCCTCCACCCATCCTCATTCATCTTACTCTAATGGTGTGCTTGCCGACAACCCTTCGGCCCTTTCCACTGCTCCCCCGCTGCTTTTGGAGCAGATTGCTGCTTGCTGTCGGCAATGGTTGCGTCTTTCCGTTTGCCATTATAGAGTAAACTGTATTTGATCAAGGCTCAACGAGTAAGCGCATTTGACCAAGCCCAATTTTTGCGTAGCCCTGGGCACCGGCACGGAACAGGCGCAAAAGCCGCCCATCTTAAAAAGAGGTATTTCTAATTGACAGGATTGCGAAATGGGATCCGGAACGAAGCGGCGGCAGTCCAACAAGCAGGACAGGGAATATGGATGATCTGGTAAAGGCGGAGCGGCGTGGACAGGTCCTTGTCATCACGCTCAACCGACCCGACAAACTCAACGCACTCAACCGCGCTATGCAAACGAGGCTGCAACAGCTCTTTGAGGAGGTCCGGGAGGACGGACGCATTCGCGCGCTCGTTATCACTGGTTCGGGAAGAGCCTTTTGCTCCGGTGCGGACGTTGGCCATCTCGGCGCACAGGCGGCGCTTCCCATGGATCAGCAACTCGTTCATCCGCCCTCGTTCACAGCGCGACAGGCCAAATTATACAAGCCTGTCATCTGCGCGGTAAACGGCATGTGTGCCGGCGCCGGCCTGCATTTCGTTTCGGACAGCGACATCGTGATCGCGAGCGATTCCGCGGTTTTTACGGATACGCATGTCAATGTCGGTCAGGTAAGCGCGCTGGAACCGATCGGCCTTCTGCAACGCACGTCGTTGACCACTGTGTTGCGGATGGTGATCCTCGGCAAGGCTGAACGCCTGTCTGCCGCGCAGGCGCTGGCCTCGAACATGATCTCGGAAGTCGTGGCGGACGACCGGCTGATGGAGCGGGCCATGGAGCTGGCAGAACTCGTTTGTGCGGGGTCTCCGGCTGCAATCCAGGCATCACTCAAGGCTATCTGGGAGTCGTTCCACTACCCCTTGGACGTCGCCCTCAATCGGTCCTTCGAACAACTGATCCGTTATCGCGATCATCCCGATGCGAAAGAAGGGCCCGCCGCCTTTCTGGAAAAGCGCCCGCCGCAATGGACGGACGGGTAAGACGGGATGTCAGGAAAGAGGTTAATCTATTTAAGAACGGCGCTGGAATGGCAGCCGTCCCGAGGGAGACATCATGAGTGAAGAATCGCTGCTGAGGGGGATCATATCCGATGATGATCTCGCGCTGCTGCAACTGCGCATCGGCACGCCGAACCCTACGTTGAGAGCGGGTCTGAGCGCTGAGCCCTGGAATCCGGCTGTCACGTCCTTGGCGGTACGGCGCTGGGCTATTTCGATCGGCGATGACAATCCCTTGTTCGTCGATCCGGAGCGCGCGCGCGCGTCACGCTGGGGCGGGACGATCGCTCCCCCCGGTTTCGAATGGTCCATGGGCTGGAACCGGTCGCCCGAAGTGTCGCCGGAACTGCACGCCGCCACGCGAAAAGCGCTGCGGGGCGTCCAGCTGTTTCACTCCGGTGCCGAATATTTCTATTACCGGCCCCTCACTGAGGGGACTGAACTCTACAAGTCCGAATGGCTTGCCGACGCGGTCGAAAAAAAGAGCAAATTCGCCAACCGCACGGTGATCACCACCAATGACAACGCCTATTGGGACAGAGAAGAACGTGTATGCATTGCAAGCAATCGCTGGTTTGTCCATGCTGAGCGTCGTCCGGTGAGCAGCGACGCGGCACGCAGCAGCCGCCAACCGCATACACCCACACATTATTCGGATGAACAGCTGCAAGAGATCGAGCAGGCCTACGACAACCAGTTCCTGCGCGGATCTGAAGCTCTGTACATGGAGGATGTGGTGGTGGGCGATGCCACCCCGTTGATGGTCAAGGGACCTTTGACCGTTACGGATATGATCAACATGCATATGGGCGCTGGTTGGATTACCTATACCAATCCGCCCTATCGTCTCGCGTTCGAAAATCGAAAGCGTTTGCGGGGATTTTATTCGCGCAACGAGTTCGGCGCCTGGGACACGATCCAGCGGGTTCACTGGGACCCGGAACTGGCGGCCAGTGTCGGCGTCAAGGGCATTTATGACATAGGGCCGATGCGCTTCGTCATGATGTGCCATTACCTTACCAATTATGCGGGTGACGACGCTTTCATCCATCGTATCCGTTACGAACTGCGGTCATTCAACTATGTTGGGGACACCAGTTGGCTGAGCGGTCGGATCGTTCGCGCCGAGGTGGACGAGAAACTGGGGCCTGTGATCGAACTGGAAGTGGTGTCCGTCAACCAGCGAGGCGAAGAAAATCTGCGCGGCAGTGCGACGATCCTCGTGCCGTCGCGCGCGCATGGCCCCGTGCGCCTGCCAGAAGCACCACCGATGCCGCGCTATAGATCGGACAAGCCGACAACGCCGGGCCTTTAGAGGAAAAGCGAGACGAACCGATGAGTATCGAAGAGGATATTGCCCGCCTCTATGCACAAATCCGGCCCGATTTCGTGCCGGCGCAGGCGTATCATGACCCCGCTTTTGTTGCGCGGGAAAAGGCGATGCTGTGGCCGCACAGCTGGCTTATGGCCTGTCGTGAAGAAGAGGTGGCCGAAGCAGGACAGTCGGTGGTCTTCGACATCGCCGATGATTCCATTCTCATCGTGCGTGCGTCAGACGGTGTGCTGCGGGCTTTTTACAACGTCTGTCCGCACCGGGGCCGCCGCCTGAAGGATGGAAACGGCAATATCGGAGACAATATCGCCTGCAGGTTTCATGGCTGGCGCTGGAATGCGCGGGGCGAGAATCAGTTCGTTCTCGATCGGGAAAACTGGAATCAGACCGGGGGATTGTGCGCTGCGGATGTGGATCTGGGTCAGGTGCGTGTCGATACATGGGACGGATGGGTCTTCGTCACGCTGGATTCTGACGCGGAGCCGCTCGAGAGCTATCTCGATCCGTTGCCGGATGTATTTGCGCATTTCGATTACAGGAACACGCGCATTGCCTGGCACAAGACGCTGGTGGTGGCGTGTAACTGGAAGGTCGTCCTCGAAGCCTTTATCGAGAGCTACCATGTCGCCATGACGCATCCGCAATCCCTTAAATTCGGGGTTCGCACGCCCGGATCACAGGCGTTTGGGCGGCACTCCTATTTCTTCTACCCCTTTGTGCGACCAAAGGATGCGGAGCCTGGCCTCACGATCGACTATCGGCAGGCGCGCTACACCTACGTCGAGGAAATGCACCGGACGCTGGGTGCGCTGCAAGGCAGACACGCGATGGCCGCCGCCGAACGCCTGATGGCCGAATTGCCGGAAACCGCCACGTTTGACGAGGTCAACGCGGCCTATATGCGCTTCCATGCCGACGCGATGGCGGCAGACGGTGCGCGCTATCCCGCCGCGCTTACCCCGCAGGACATCGCGCGTGCGGGCACGGCGTGGAACATCTTTCCGAACATGGTCATTCTGCCGACGGTTGACGGTTTGCAGGCCTATCGTGCGCGACCCAATGGGGATGATCCGTCCTCAGCCATTTTCGACGTCTGGTGGCTGGAGCGCAGCGCGCCGGACGCTCCGTCGAGCTTCATTCATGAATATTTCCCGGATATGGAAAGCTTTGCGGGTCAGTGCTTCTTTCTCGAACAGGATTTTGACAACATCAAGGCTGTTCAGGATGGCGTGAAGTCGCGCGGATTCCGCGGCGTGCGGCCCAATCCGCACCAGGAAGTGACGGTGCAGAGTTTCGAGAAGACCTATTATGAATATCTGCTCTGGCCACGCGGCGAGGGCGCGGACACATAGCCTTCAGCGGCGTTTGTCCAGCGACCGCTTCTTGGTAGTAAGGGCTTCGCGGAACATATCGGAACCGAGCAGATCGGTTTGAGCCGCGACACCGGCTGCCCATTCGTCGTCCATCGACGATTCAAGGCCGCGATGGATTAGTTCCTTGGCCCGCGCGAATGTCGCGGCAGGCCGGGCTGCCATGGCTTTCGCTCGCTCCTGCGCTCTCGCTCGCATGATCTGAGGATCGTCGACCAGTTCGTTTATGAGGCCATAGCGCAAGGCCTCGTCGGCATCGATCCGTCTGCTTTCCAGCATCATTTCCTTGGCGAGCGGCAGGCCGACGATATGGGGCAACATGACTGCTCCTCCCAGTGGCGGGATCAATCCGAGTTCGATCCAGCTTTCGTGGAAAAAGGCTGTGCGATCGGCAATGCGCACGTCGCACATCAGTGTCAGTTCGCAGCCGACCGTGATGGCCCCGCCGGCAATCGCGGCAAGAGTGGGTTTCGCGCATCGGAAAAGACGCCGGGCAGCACCCTGGAACCATTGATAGATCTGCTGGCCCGCTTCGGTATTTCGGCCAGATGCGATGTCCTCCAAAAAACCAAAATCGCCCCCTGCCAGAAAGTGCCGTCCTTCGCCCGTGATCACGATAGCCATGACGTCCCGACTTTCGATATGGGCATCCAGCGCATCGCACAGCGCCTTCATGGAAGACGGTCGGGCAGCATTGCCCGCCTCGGGGCGGTTTATTGAAACCCAGCCGATGCCATCATCGATCCAGCTCAAGATTTCCTGTGATCGGGTCACCCTGTCACTCTCTTTTACGGCGATGGCGCTACAGCCAATACAGATCCCTCTATTGCGAGCGGTTGCAGTGTATGTCAATTGGTCGGCCCATATTTCCCGCTTTATGTGGATATCCACACGAGATTGCACCGCACGAGGCTTGCCCCCTTTTTAAATAGAGAATACTCAATATATCTGGTTCACGGGAGGCATAGGTGATATTTCAGGTTCCGTTATTGAAGGATGCGCTTCATCAGCCGCGTTGTCCTGACAGGCTGTTTATTGGTGGAGAGTGGATAGCGCCCGCCACGAGCGCACGGCTCGATATCATTTCTCCCGTTTCTGAACTGAAAATCGCCTCGGTACCCGAGGCGGCACCCGCGGATATCGACCGTGCGGTTGCGGCTGCCCGCAGAGCCTTCGACACCGGTCCATGGCCGCGCTTGTCGCCAAATGAGCGGGCCGCCAAGCTGCGCGCCTTCGCAGCGGCGCTGAGCGAGCGAGCGGAAGCTATGAGCTATCTTTGGACGCTGGAGGCCGGGGCACCCCAATTCTTCGCATCGCGCGTTTCGATGGGCGTCGGCATGATGGCGGGCTATTATGCGGACCTCGCGGAGTCCCATGCGTTCGTCGAACTGCGCGAACGCGCATTCGGCGGAGGCTATGCGGCGATCGCGCGGGAGCCGGTTGGCGTGGTGGCCGCCGTGGTGCCCTGGAACGCCCCGATCTTCCTTGCCATGATCAAGCTCGCCCCGGCGCTGGCGATGGGATGTACGGTTGTCGTCAAGCCCGCGCCGGAAACGCCGCTGGACGCTTATATATTGGGGGAATGCGCCGAAGCGGCCGGACTACCGGCGGGAACGGTCAATATCGTCGCAGCTGGGCGTGAATCCAGTGATCACCTCATCCGCCACCCGGGTATCGACAAGGTTGCATTTACCGGCAGTTCCGCGACCGGAACGCACATCATGAAGGCCTGCGCGGACCGGTTGGCCCGGGTGACGCTCGAACTGGGTGGCAAGTCGGCCGGGATCATTCTCGACGATATAGCGGTGGAAGACGCGGTCCCCGGCGTGCTGGGGCAGGTGATCGGCAATTGCGGACAGGCGTGCGTGACTTTGTCGCGCATCCTGGTTCCCCGGCGTCGGCAGGCCGACTACGCGGACGCTTTTTCTCAGGCCTTCGGTCGGGTGAAAATCGGCGACCCGTTCGACACCGAAAGTCAGATCGGCACGCTGGCGATGAAACGCCAGTTCGAGCGTGTGAACGATTATGTTGCCATCGGAAAAGCTGAAGGTGCCCGTCTGGTATGCGGTGGCGGGCGCCCGGCCTCGATCGATCGCGGCTATTTTTTCGAGCCGACGCTGTTTGCCCACGCGACCAACGACATGCGGATCGCCCGCGAGGAGATCTTCGGGCCGGTCATTACCATGATCCCCTATGACAGCGAGGACGAGGCTATCGCGATCGCCAATGATTCCGATTATGGGTTGCACGGCGCTTTATTCACGCATGACGTGGACAAGGGTTATGCGCTGGCACGCCAGATACGCACGGGCAATATCGGTTTCAGCGATAACACGCTGGATCTGACCATGCCCTTCGGCGGTTTCAAGCGATCAGGCCTTGGCCGGGAGGGTGGCCCGGAAGGGCTTGCCGCCTATACCGAGACCAAGACGATCTATCTGCCGTCCCGGCCGCGCGCACTGTAGGAAGTGCCGCTACGCATCATGCCCTGCTCCCTGCAGGGCAAGGTGCGACGGCAGTTCGTCAAGAAGAACCGTTTTGGTTTCGAGATAGGGCAGCAGCCCCTCGGTCCCGCCCTCGCGTCCTATGCCGGAAGCCTTGAAACCCCCGAACGCGATGCTCAGATCGGTACGGAAGCTGTTATGGCCGACCGTGCCGGACCGCAGTTTGCGCGCGATGGCATAAGCTTTGTCGACATCATGGGTGAACACCGACGCGTTCAACCCATAGATCGTGTCGTTCGCGATCTTAATCGCGTGATTTTCATCGTCGGCAGCAATGACGCTCAACACGGGGCCGAAAATCTCGTCTCGTGCGATCGTGTAGCCGTTATCGACCTGCCCGAATACGGTCGGCTCGATATAATAGCCGCGGTTGAGGCCGGACGGTCGCCCCCCTCCGCACATCAGGCGGGCGCCTTCGCTCTGGCCTTTGGCGATATAGCCCTGCACCCGCTGGAGCTGGGCGGACGAGGCGAGCGGACCCATTTGCGTACCCTCGGTATAAGGATCGCCAACCGTGACCCGGGAAAACTCGTCGCACAGTGCCTCTACCAAATCGTCATGGCGGGACCGGGTAACGATCAGCCGGGTGAGCGACGAGCAGACCTGACCGGTGATGAATGTCGCCTTTTGCGCAATGGTGGTGGCCGCTGTCGCGATGTCATAGTCGTCGAGAATGAGACCGGGCGACTTGCCACCCAGTTCCAGTGTGCAACGGGCGATGCGTTCGCCGCAGATGGCGCCCACCTTGCGGCCCGCGGCTGTCGACCCGGTAATGGTCACCTTGTCGACGCCCGGGTTGCGGACCAGGCTCTCGGACGCTCCCCGGTCGGCCGCCACCACATTGACGACCCCTGGAGGCAACCCGATCTTCTCGCAGATTTCCGCGAAGAGATAGGATGCCGACGGCGCCTCGGGCGACGCCTTGACGATTACGGTACAGCCGGCCAGCAGGGCGGGGGCGCATTTGTTGGTGACCATCGATGCCGGAGCGTTCCACGGGACGATTGCGGCGACGACACCCACAGGCTCGCGGACGATCAGCCCGACATTGCCCGACCCCCGGCCTGGCTGGGCTCTTTCCACGAACGGGAATGTGGCGGCAAGCTCGGCGTGATAGCGCCAGGTATCGGCCAGCATGCGCGACGCAGGATTGGCGATCGACTGGATGACCCCCGATTCCGCAGTCCAGATCGTCGCCAGATCTTCGTGGCGCGCCTCGATCTCATCCGCAATGGCGCTCAGATATCGTGCGCGCTCGGCATGCGACAGCATAGGCCATGGCCCGTCGTCGAACGCTGTGCGCGCAGCATGCACGGCGCGTTCAATATCGGTGTCGTCGGCTTCGCAGACGCTGACGAACAGCTCCTCGGTACTCGAATCGAAAACGTCCAGTCGACCGTTTCCATGAGGGGTAACCCATTCTCCGCCGATGAAAAGGCGGTCAGGATGCTGGACGATAGCGGAGGTCGAATGCGTCATGATGTCCTCTCGAGACAGGGGATGGCGGTCTGCCGCCTCCGCAGGACAGGAGGATATGCGACCACTTGTTCTGATAGGGCGGACGTGCCAGCAATGCCTAATAGAGTCAATTCTAAAGAGGTCCGCAGCCTTTACCCATCAACGCCTATCCTGCATGTTTCTTCGGGGAAAAATTGCCGTTGTTATCGGCGAAACTGAGATCTATAGTCGCTAGAGAGACGGTGGCGTATTCCACGGCGCTTGTCACAATAGAGTAATTAGAATTGATGGGATGAGTGGTGGCGGGTCGTTTTGAAGGCAAGGTGGCAATCCTTACCGGCGCGGCTGGAGGAATCGGGCAAGCAATCGCTCGGCGCTTTGCCGCCGATGGCGCCATGCTAGTGCTCGCAGATATCAATGGCGAGGCGGTCGAGAAGCTTGCGCAAGAATTGCGTACGGATGGGGCTCGGGCGACCGCCGTTCAGGTCGATGTGGGGGTGCAACAGGATAACGAGGAAATGGTCGCCGCAGCCATTGCAGAACATGGCCGTCTGGATATCCTGATTAACAATGCCGCTATCGGGGCGTTCGGTCGTATTACTGATGTCGCTCCGGAGGAATGGCGCCGTATCTTCGCGGTAGGGGTGGATTCCATCTTCTACGCGTCGCGTTCGGCCATGCCCCATTTGGCAACAGTGAGGGGATGCATCGTCAATACCGGGTCCATATCCGGTTTATACGGTGACTATAGTCTTGCCGCCTACAACGCCGTGAAGGGGGCGGCGGCCAATCTGACGCGGGCCATGGCGCTCGATCATGCAGAGGATGGCGTGCGCGTAAATGCGGTAGCGCCCGGCTCAGTACGCACGCCCAATTCCCGGATCTTTGACGAGCATGAAGGCATCAGAGAGGATTTTGCGCGCAGCATCCCGCTCGGCCGCCGGGCAGAGACCGAAGAGGTGGCGGATGCGATTGCCTTTCTTGCGTCTGACGAAGCCTCTTATATCACCGGCACGCATCTCGTCGTCGATGGGGGGCTGACCGCCGCGAGTGGCCAGCCCAATTTCCGGCGCGCGTTCGGAAAAAAGGACGGGCAATGACCGGCCTGCGCTTACCTGGGTAACGGCGCACATGCCCCGGTTTTCCGCTAATCTGAGTTTCCTGTTTCAGGAACTGCCGTTTCTGGAGCGTTTTGACGCCGCTGGTCAGGCGGGTTTCGATGCGGTTGAGTTCCTGTTTCCCTACGATTTTCCTGTTTCGGACTTGGGAAATGCGGCGCGAAGAGCAGGGGTCGACATTGTCCTGTTCAATGCGGCAGCCGGAGACCTGGCGGCCGGCGATTTCGGACTTGCCGCGATGTCGGGCCGAGGAGAGGAATTTCGAGCGCAATGCGGCGTAGCGCTTGATTATGCGCGGCAACTTGGTTGCGCCCGCCTTCATGTGATGGCGGGGAAAGTCAGCGCGTATAACGAAGAAGCCCGCGAAACCTATAAAGCCAATCTCACA
Source organism: Sphingomonas sp. Root710 (assembly GCF_001429065.1). GTDB lineage: Bacteria > Pseudomonadota > Alphaproteobacteria > Sphingomonadales > Sphingomonadaceae > Rhizorhabdus. Next base: position 1,003,259 of record NZ_LMIB01000012.1, on the reverse strand, counting down.
TGGGCTGCAGGAGAGTTCGCAAAGAATGGGATCGCGCTGCTCGTGGAGCCGCTGAACCCGCGTTCGGTGCCTGGTTATTTCCTGTCCGATTTCGATCAAGCCGCGGATATTATTGACGAGCTGGCGCTCCCGAATCTCAAGCTCCAGTTCGACATCTTCCACCGTCAGATCCTTCATGGCGACGTAACTGAGGCGCTGCGACGGCTCCTGCCGTTGATCGGTCATGTGCAGACAGCCTCGGTTCCGGAGAGGCACGAGCCGGGCTCCGGCGAACTCGACGATGCCTACATCTTCGCGATGCTCGATGCGTGGGGATATCCGGGATTCGTGGGCGCCGAATATCACCCCGCGGGAGCGACGGGGGACGGGCTAGGCTGGTTCGCACCTTACAGGAGGCGTCCATGACACTGGGACTGGGATGTATCGCGGATGATTATACCGGCGCAACTGACCTCGCCAATACGCTGACGCGCAACGGCCTGCGCACGATCCAATTGCAAGGCGTGCCGACAGAGGAAATAAACCTTCCCGAAGTCGACGCGATCGTTATTGCGCTCAAGAGCCGATCGATTGAACCGGATCGCGCCATCACGCTTTCTCTTGCGGCCGACGCATGGCTGCGAGGAAGGGGCGCGGGACATGTGATGTTCAAGATCTGCTCGACGTTCGATTCCACCGATCGCGGTAATATTGGCCCCGTGATCGACGCGCTTCGCGAGCGGCACGGCGGTGCGGCGATGCCGGTCTGTCCCGCGTTTCCGGAGACTGGCCGGACGGTCTATAACGGATATCTCTTCGTTGGTGACGTACTCCTTTCCGAAAGTCCGCTGAAAGACCATCCCCTCAACCCGATGCGCGATTCCAACCTGGTGCGGGTGCTTGAACGGCAGAGCCGCTATCCTGTAGCGCTTGCGCACGCTTCTGTGGTGGAAGCGGGCACGGAAGTTCTGTGCGCCCGGATCGAGGAGCAACGGGGCAAAGGCAGCGTCATCTTCGATGCGACCAACACCGTCCATCTTGAGACATTGGGAAAGGCGGCGATCAGCGCAGGGCCGCTGTCCACGGGCGCATCGGGCTTGGGCCTTGGCCTCGCCCGGGCTTTGGCCAGCGGTGTGCAGGGCCATATTCAGGCAACTCCCGAATCCCCGCCTGGTGCGGTCGCGATGATCGCCGGAAGCTGCTCGCGCGCGACGCTGGAGCAGATTGCCGAGGCGGAAAGGCATTTCCCGGTGCTGCAACTTGCGACCGACGCGTTGGCCGAAGACCTAGAGGGCACGGTGAAGCGCGCGCTGGGCTGGGCGCAAGCCTATATCGAACAATCCGCTCCTTTCCTTGTCACCACGTCGGCCAATGTGGAGGATGTGTTGCGCGCGCAGCAGCGCCACGGCGCCGGGGCGATCGCTGCGCGTGTAGAGCACGCACTCGCCGATCTGGCACACCAGTTCGCAGCACAAGGCGTTCGCAAGCTGGTCATCGCCGGGGGAGAGACGTCCGGCGCGGTTGTTGACAGGCTGGGGATCAAGGGCTTTTTCATCGGTCCGGAAATCACGGCAGGGGTTCCGGTCGTGCATAGATTGGGAGAAAACGACGGAATGACGCTCGCTCTCAAATCAGGCAATTTCGGTGGGGTAACCTTTTTCGCCGACGCTGTACGGATGTTGAATTCGTGACGAAGGAAGCCAAGGCACGTGAGCAGCTGTGCACCGTGGCTGCCAGTCTGTTCAGCAGGGGCCTGACGGGTGGGACTTCTGGCAACATCAGCATACGCATTGCGGATGGGTGGCTCATGACGCCGACCGGCAGCTCGCTGGGCGGCCTCGATCCTGCCCGATTGTCCCTGCTGGATGACAAGGGTGCGTTGATAAGCGGCGATCCGCCCACGAAAGAAGCTTCGCTGCATTTCGCCATGTATGGACGACGGTCGGATGCTCAGGCGGTGGTCCACCTTCATGCGACCCATTCTGTTGCGGTATCATGCCTCGCGGACGTGGACCCCGCCAATGTGCTGCCGCCCATCACGGCCTATTATGTGATGCGGGTCGGCACCCTGCCGCTTGTTCCCTATTTCGCGCCAGGCGATGTCGGGCTGGCCGAGGCCGTACGACAACTCGAAGGGCGTGATCATGCCGTGCTGCTTGCCAATCATGGTCCGATCGTCGCCGGCACATCGCTGGAAGCGGCATCGGCCGCGATCGAGGAACTGGAAGAAACCGCGCGGCTGCACCTGTTGCTTCAGGGGCACCGTACGCGTCTTCTCACGCTGGATCAGGTTCAGGACCTCAAGCGGCGCTTTGGTTGACGGTTTCGGCTCCGTTTTCCGCCGGTGATTGCCCGGACTGCCGCTGCTTGGTCCGCGATGCTATGAAATAAAGGAGGCCCGTGGAAAGGCCCAAAGTTACGCAAAGCGCGATCAAGGCCCAGCGCAGAGAGTCGTCACCCGATCCCTGATGCAAATTCTGGCTTATGGCTCCGGTCAGAAATGGGCCTAGCCCGTAACCGATCACATTGTTGACCAGCCCCATGACGGCGAGCGCAGTGCCGCGCATCCGCTCGGGAACCAGTGTCTGGGTGAGGGAGAATGTCGCGGGTGCCCATGCCGCTGATGCGATTGCCCAGAAGCCGCCGGTAACATAAGAGAAAAGCAGGCTGGGTGAGAACAGCATCGCCGCTCCGGTGATAGCCTGTATCAATGCAATATAGCCCAGCCGCAGCAGGACGCCGCTTTCTCCATGCCGGACGCTCGTCTTGTCGATCATGAAGCCGCCGAGGAACATTCCGAAAATCGTTCCCAGGCCGATCAATGGCCCGAGCACGACGCCGCTCTCGACTGGCTGCAAGCCGTGCGAACGCAGATAAAATGTGGGTAGCCATATGTTCATGGCGGTCATCATCGATCCCAGAGCGCCTGCGCCCAGCACCATCACCAGCCGGCGGTTGGACACCATGATGCGCAGGGTGTCAGCGAGGCTGGATGACCCAGCCGTTTTCGCGGCCACTCCGGCTGAAGTCTTGGCGCGGGTGATGTCCCGGAAGGTGAGGATCATTAGCGGAAGCAACAAAAAGCCGGGGATACTGATCAGATGAAATGTTGTCCGCCATCCATATTCCGCCACCAGCCATCCGCCGAGCGGCAGCGCAGACGCCATGCCGAGCGCGCCGGAGATGGGATATAAGGAGATAGCGCGAGCCCGGAAACGCTTATCGTAGAGATCGCTGATAATCGGTACGATACTGGGAGTCAGTCCAGCTTCACCCGCGCCGACCCCCATGCGCGCGAGCAGCAGCTGGGGGAGATTGCGGGCGGCGCCGCACAGAAATGTCATGGCGCTCCAGACCGCGATGCATCCGACGAGCAGATATTTCCGGTTGCCACGATCCGCCAGCCGTCCGAGCGGAATGGCGAAGATACTGTAGGTTACCGCGAAGCCCAATCCGGAGATGAGACCAAGCACGGAGTCCGAATATCCAAACTCCATTTTGATCGCAGGCATCAGCACTGCGAAAATCTGCCGGTCCACGAACGCGAGAAAAAAACTGAAACAGCATAGGAATAGCAGATAATGCCGGTATAAAGGGTGATATCTTTCGGACGGCGGACTGTGGGGCTGAATCACGCATACTCTCCGCTAACCATGTGCCTCGGCGGCCTAAATCGCCAGAATTTCCGGGGTATACCTGCAAAAAAAGGCACGCTATATATGTTGTGGGAGCATCTTGAAGAGCTTTTGTGGATAAATCAAGAGCGTCTCCGGTTGTCAAAAGAGATAATTGAATTGACCTTTTCTCCGCCTCGTCGTTAGATTTCCCCGGCAAGGATCATTTGGCCAGGGCAAGTGCCGTTATTATCCATGGCAACCGGCCCGTGCGGGGCGGGATATAATCGGGTCTGGAATCGAAGGAGAGGCAGCGGGAATGTTACGCTCGGTCGAAACATCGGTATTGTCGATCGCGTTTGAGGAGCATGGGCCGCCCGAGGGCAAGCCTGTGCTGTTGATGCATGGCTTTCCCTATTCTCCCCGATCCTACGACAGGGTCTGTCCTGCACTTGCGGAGCGGGGCTTCCGTACCATAGCACCCTATCTGCGGGGCTTTGGTCCAACGCGCTTTCTCGATCCTGACGCCATGCGCACCGCCGAACAGGGCGCAACGTGCGAAGACCTGCTCGAAATGATCGACGCGCTCAAACTAGATCGCCCTATCGTCGTTGGCTTTGACTGGGGCGGCCGAGCAGCCTGCTGCGCCGCCGCCATCGCCCCCGAGCGGCTGGGGGGGCTGGTCTCCTGCTGGGGGTATAATATCCTTGGCCGACCGAATACGGCTCCGCTGGCACCGGAATGGGAGCATCAGCTCTGGTATCAATATTATCTGCACATGCATCGTGGCCGCATGATGCTCGAACAAAACAGGCGCGGCTTTTGCCGCTATCTATGGACCCAGTGGTCGCCGACATGGACGTTCGATGAAGCCGAGTTCGAGGCGGCGGCGGACGCGTTCGACAATCCGGATTTCGTCGATATCGTGCTGCATTTCTATCGTTGGCGCGCGGGGCTGGTGTCCGGTGACCCGCGCTATCAGGCGCTGTCTCTGCAACTTGAACAACGCCCGGAGATCGCCGTTCCCACGGTTATCCTGCACAGCGATCAGGGAATATCCCCGCCGATGCGGCCAGGTGACCGGGAGAAGTTCACCGCCGCATACAGCTATGTCGAACTCCCCGGTATAGGCCACAGTCCGCCCCAGGAAGCACCGGAAGCGGTGATCGAGGCGGTGATGCAGCTGGCGCGGTGATGTTCGGGAGACCTGATCAAACCCTCACTTCCGCAACCTGTCTCCCGGCACTCTTCAAGGCAATGTGATCGCCCGGCTCAGCGAATATCAACCCGGTTGCGGACCCGGTCGTTACCTGAATGCGGTCCGGCAGATCAATGTCGAGCGACCGGATATGCGCGAGCATCTTCCCCAATGCCGCAAAGATATTTCCGACATTGTTGGGCTGGGGCGCAGCCTTGACCTGGCCGTTAACCTCTATCGAAAAGCCGGGAGCGACCAGATCCATCTCTTGCCATCTTTCCAGCTGGTCGCCGATCGCAAGAGCACCACTAAGCATGCTGTCTGCGATGACCGGCGCGCGCGGTACGTGCGGCCAGCCGGCGATCCGCGTGTCCACGATTTCGATGCCGGCGTGAACCTTTTCGACGTGCCGGGTGATGTCGCCACCGGTAAGCGCTGTTTCGGCGAAAGCGCCACCCAGTGTCACCACGATTTCGCCCTCGATCCCGATCCGGACGAACGTTCCCTCGGGAAAGCGGATGCCGTTTTGTCCCACCATCGCGGGCCGTATCGGCGAAAAGAACAGGCCGTCCCCCGGCGCTGCGAGTTTCCAGTAACCAAAACCGCCATCACGCCGGGCAATCTCGGTTTGTATCGTGTAGGCGTCCTCATGTGTGGCCACGGGCGGAGGATCGACTTGGCGCCCCGCAATGCGAGCTGCCAGCAACAGGCGAGCAATTTCAGCGATTTCGGAGTCATGCATGGCCTTCACTTCCTACGATGTGAATGCAATACAGATATATCTATTATCCGTGATACGCAATCATAGTGAGTTGATTTGGCTGAAAACCTCAAAAATATACCCTATGGCGCTCATTTGATATATCTTTATTGAAGGCAGCAGCAGGAGGCGCTATGCTAGACAAAAGCATAGGGAAAGGATTCTCATAATGAAAATGGCAGCGGGCCTTTTCCGGCCGTGAGCAACACGAAGTAGCATAAAGCCTGCCCGGCAGCCTTATGCGGGGGCGGGGCGGTCTGCACAACCGTCCCGCTTTACAAAAAATACCCCAGGGAAAACGAGATGAGCGGCAAGGACTCCTATTTCGCAACGGCCAAACCGATCAGAATTGGTGTGCTCATGGATCTTCCGGAACGGCACTATAAATTCGGTTTTGCTGTGTACGACTATGTCGTGGACAAGTTCGTGATGAGCGGGCGTCTTCACCGGGACGTTGAACTCGTCAAGAAGATCGTGGTCGGGCCGCCTTCGGGATATATCAATGATGTGATGCGGGGCTATCACGAGCTGTGCGATGAAGGGGTGCTGGCGGTCATAGGTCCCAATCACTCCGACAACAATCTCGCCATCACGCCCCATGCCGAGGAACGTAAGGTGCCGCTGCTCTCGCTCGGCGCCATTCACAGTCAGGTGTCCCAGCATGTGTTCAACATCGGCTGGGGAAGCGTACCCGACGATGGTTTCATCGTGGCCAGCTGGTTGCGCGAGCAGGGGCACAAACGCATCGCTTTCGCGCATGACAATGCTGCGCACTGCAAACTCTACGCTGCATGGTTCCGCACTGCTGCGGCGCGCATGGGGCTGGAGATCGTTGCCGACAGCAGCGTGTCGGAGGTGAATGACGATGCCGCACGGGCGGGCATGGAAAAGATCCTTGTCCGCCATCGCGAGACTGATCCTGACGCCATCGCGTTTTTCGGCACCGGCGCCAGCCAGATAAACTGGGGCAAGATCGTCCATGCGTCCGGCTGGGATGTGCCTCGCATCATGAACGGCGCATTTTTCCAGGCCAATTACGATTACACCCACGCGTTTCTTGACGGCTGGGTCGGAACCGGCCTGTGGGATGATGACAATCGCACTCTGGCTGCGGAGCGGGAAGGCTTTGCTGCCTTCTGTCCCGAACTGGCCAACATCGCACCCGAAAGCCTCGCGATGTTTCGCGATGGTATGACGGCGCTGCTGGAAGGCGTGGCACAGGCGCCGATCCTGACCCCGGCCGGGATGGTCGCGGGGCTAGAGCAGGTGCGGATGATCCCGGCGGCGATGGGGGGCGACCGCACGGTCATATCCTTCGGTCCTTACGACCATATCGGCCACAAGGGGATGGACAAGATGGTGGTGCGGCGACTGACGCGCGGCGAGCTTCGGATGGAAAGCCGGTTCGTTGCTCCGCTCGGCGACGACGGAGATTAGGGGGGCTCGGACATGAACGGCAAGACGGAGGGTGACATCCAGTCGGGAGCCGTGCCGGATCACGTTCCGCCGCATCTGGTGAAGCACTTCGATTTCCGGACCGGTCTCGCGGATCGACCCCAGGAAATCATTGCACGACTGCACGAGGGGCCGCCGATCTTTTACTCCCCGGTGCGCCACACCATGGGGTCTGGAGCGGGAATGTGGGTTATCACGCGCGCGTCCGACATACGGGCCGTGATGAGCGCGCCGGAGGTGTTTTCCAGCTCTATTCAGGGGGAGTTTCTTGCCGCGATCGGCGAGACCATCCGGCTAACGCCGCTGGACGCTGATCCGCCGTTGCACGGTCGGTTCCGGGCGCTGCTCAATCCGCTCTTCACGCCCAAGCGCATGGTGGAGTTGGAAACGCTCATCCGGGCCCGCTGTGCCGCGCTTATCAATAGGTTCGAGCATCGGCGAAGCTGTGAGTTCATTGCCGAGTTTGCGACACAATTTCCGACCGGTGTTTTCATCGATCTGATGGGGTTGCCCGGCGAGCGGCTCGATCTGTTCGTCGGTTGGGCGCGGGAATTCATCCACGGTGAGACGGCCGAGCGCCGTATTGCCGCCGTGCGCCAGATCGTCGACTATTTCCGGGCGCTCTACCTTATGCGCGATGGCTATGGCGATGACAGCATCCTCGCCTATCTGCTGGGCCGGAGCGAGGGGGTATCGCTGACCGAAGACGAATTTTGCAGCCTGGCGTTTCTGTTGTTTTCCGCTGGCCTTGATACGGTCGTCAGCTCGCTTGGTTTCATCTTTCGCTTCCTCGCGGAAAATGAACACCCGCAGTCCCGCCTTCGCGCCGACCGGAAGCACATCCCCCGCCACGTGGAGGAAATGATGCGACTGTTTGCGCCGGTCACGCCGCAGCGCATCGCGACGCGGGACACGGTGCTGAGCGGGGTTGCGATCCGCAAAGGCGATTGCCTTGCCCTCTCACTGGCGGCGGCCTCGCGCGATCCGGCGGAGTTTCCGGACGCAGGGAGCTTCCATGCCGAGCGTAACCCCAATCCCCATTTCGCGTTCGGCTACGGGCCGCATCGCTGTATCGGCGCCCAGCTCGCGCGGCGGAACATCGCGATTGCCGTTGAGGAGTGGCTGACCCGTTTGCCGCCGTTCCGTCTTGCGCCCGATCAGCAGATCGTCGCCACCGGGGGATCGGTGCTGTCGCTGGATGGACTTTCGCTCGTCTGGGGCTGAGGCTATCCGTTCAGCCGGTCTGTAAGGGCCGTTTTCACAATCTTGCCCATGGCGTTGCGGGGCATTGCGCACACATGCCAATGAGCGGGGCATTTATACGCCGCGAGATTATCGGCACATAGTTGCGCCAGGGTTTCGATCAGCGCGTTCTCCGGCTGGCCGGGGTCGGCGGGTTCGATAAACGCTGCAACCGTCTGGCCGAGCCGCTCGTCCGGCCGCCCCAATACGGCACAATCGCGCACGCCGGCATGCATCCGCAGAACCCGTTCAACCTCCGCCGGATAGATGTTCGCGCCGCCGCGCAGGATAAGGTCGGATCCACGGTCACGAATATGAAATTCGCCTGCCTCGTCCTGCAGGCCGACGTCTCCCGTATGCACCCATCCATTGCGCAGCAACTTCGCCGTCGCTTCGGGATTTCGCCAATAGCCCAGGGCAGGCGTGTAGATATGCGCCCACCGCCCGGCCTGTGCCGGGCGAAAGGCGATTTCGCCAGTGCTGCCGCGCGGCAGTTCCGTTCCTTGTTCGTCCAGGATCGCCATATCGAGATGGGGAAGAGGCCGGCCGATGACTCCTGCGACGTCAGGGCTGTGTTCGTGGGTCTTGGCGACGCCATTTGGGCCTTCGGTCAGCCCATAACCGACGGTCATGCGCCTGCCGAAGCGCTTGCGGTATATGTCTGGAAGTTTCTTTGGGACGCTTGATCCGCCGATCACCAGCCACCGCAGCGATCGCAGATCATCTTGGTCGATATCGGGCTTCGTCAGCAGGTCGTAGGCAATCGTCGGCACGAGGGAGATATTGGCGATCTTTTCGCGCGCAATCCATTCCGCCACGCCCGCCGCATCTATACGATCAAGATTAACGTGCCGCGCCCCTGTTGCGAACGCCGCAAGCGGGCCGAGGATCATCAGGTTGAGGATCGTCAGTGGCAGGGCTGTACCACGCACCGTTTCGGGAACGCCGTCGCCGCTATATTCCGTGGATATGAGGGCCGTCAACATCATATTATGCTGGCTGTGGACCACGCCTTTCGGGAACCCTGTTGTGCCGCTGGTATAGGCAATGGCCGCAGGCGCAAAAGGATCGATCTGAATGGCTGGGCGGGTCGCGCCCATGAAGCTCTGCAGGCCGAGGGACCATGTGCAATCGTCGCGGCCCGGTTCCATCTGCAGGACCCGCGTGGTTCCGTCGACGACAGCATCCCATGATTGCGCTATCTCTGCGGTTGCCTGATCGCATAGGAATAGAGAAGCGCCGGAATCTTTAATAAGATAACTTTTTTCCGGTGGTGCATAGGCCTTGTTGATGCCGACCCAGATCGCTCCCAATCGCTGAACGGCCAGAAAAGCCACAATCAGTTCGACGTGATTTCCACAACTTGCGGCAACCCGCATGCCGGGCGTGATCCCGCAGCGGCTTGCCATCATTGCGGCCGCCGCATGGACCTGCGCGTCCAGCGCCTGATATGTCAGCGCACCATGCCGACCAACAAGGGCAATAGAATCCGGCGTTTTACTGACAACTCCGTCCAGAACCGAGGCCACATCACAAGGGCCCCACGGCAGATCGGGGCGCGTGGGCGATGGGCAAAGACCGAATTCCCGATAGCGCTCACGCGACCAGGGTCTTTCGTTTTCCTGCTCGTATGCGTCCTTGTTTTCCACCGGGTACCCTTCGTCCTGTGCTTTCCCACAGTCCCTAATAGAGTTATATTAATTCGACGCATTTGAAGAGCAAGGGCGTTTGTGCCGATGCGCCGGCCAGACCCACGGAAAACGTGATGCAGGGGCACTGTCGCTGAGGGTTTACAGTCCGCACAGGCGATCATCAGAGAAGAGGGGTAGCACCTGCTTCGACAAAGATGTCGACCTCCAGTTCGGTCGCCTCGTCGTAGCGGTAATGCCGGAAGTCTGTTACGCCTTCTTCGCGCAAGACATCCTCGTCGAGCACGAAATTCCCCGAATATTCGCGGGCATTTCGCAGAAAAATAGCATGGGCTGCGTCGGCCATGATCTCCGGGCGGCGCGATTTGCGCATCAGTGCATCGCCGCCCAGGGCAAATTCTACCGCAGCGGTAGCGATCGTCGTTCTCGGCCAGAGCGCGTTAAAGGCGATGCCCTCCCCGCGGAACTCCTCGGCCATGCCGAAAGCGACCATCGACATCCCATATTTGCTGAGGGTGTAGGGTAAATGCTGCGCGAACCAGTCCGGCCGCATCGTCAGCGGCGGCGAGAGATTGAGCACATGAGGATTTTCGCTCTTGCGCAGATGCGGGATGCAGGCGCGCGATACCAGGAATGTACCGCGCATATTGATCTGCTGGATAAGGTCGAAGCGCTTGATTTCGATGTCGCAGGAATGCGCTATATTGATGGCGGAGGCGTTGTTGACGCAGATGTCGATCTTTCCGAAATGCTGCGCCGCGCGGGCGACGGCTGCCTCTATCGCCGTATCATCCCGAACATCCAGGATCAGCGGCAGCGCTTTTCCCCCCGCCGCTTCGATGGCCTCCGCGGCGGTGTAGATCGTCCCCGCCAGCTTGGGATGGGGTGCGACGGTCTTGGCCGCGATGACGATATTGGCCCCGTCCCGCGCCGCGCGTTCGGCGATGGCAAGCCCAATGCCGCGGCTTCCACCCGTGATGAATAACGTTTTTCCCGCGAGCGACATGGATCAGCCCCTCCCATCTGTTAACTGTTCAAGAGTTCTCAATATCGTCATACGATTTGACATGATTATTCGCTAGGGTCAACATTATGCGAAGTTGTTTTGCCTGTGCTACGCCCGCCGTCTATGGGCCGCACGGGTGCGCATTCGGAAGTCGATTAAGGGAAATGGCATCGGAGCTGCCGAATATGATGGGGGACGATGGGCATATTCCAGCGGGCGACAGCGGCCCGCACAGCACCGGCACCGGCGGCGATGACCACAGCCCATTCGACCGGGCCTATCGCGGCATCTTGCGCGGATTGTACGAAGGAACACTCGTTCCGGGCCAACGCCTGATCGCTCCCGATCTCATGCAGCGTTTTGATGTGGGGCGTGGAACCGTTCGGGAAGTGCTGCATCGCCTTGCATCGAGCGGAGTGGTTTCGATCATTCCCAATCGCGGTGCCGCGATCCGTCAACTGACCCGTCGCGAGGTCGCCGGAGTTCTGGATATCGTTGAGGTGCTGTTGGGGCTGGCCGCACGGGGTGCGGCTGTGCGCCTGGGTCCGGGAGAGGATCGGGATAAGCTGCTAGCGCTTCATGCCCGCCTGCAACAGGTTAATGATATTTCGGCCTTTTCCGACTTCCTTAGCGCGCGCGAGGAATATTATCGCCATATCGTACGGCTGTCCTGCAATGGCGAGCTTCGTCGCATTTTTCCGGACACGCAAATCCATATCATGCGCATTCAGCTGCGCACCTTTGGTCTGGCCGCGGATGCTTTTGATCCCGACGATTTTACCGCGCTGACCGAGGCGCTCCTCGCCGGCGAACCGCATGCGGCCGAAGAAGCTGGCAAGCGCCATGTGGATCTCACCCGAAACCGCATCATCCGCCTGCCAGCACGGGCGTTCGCGCCGGAAAAGTGAGTCCGGATAAGGCGCTTACCAGATGCCATAACGACCAGTAGGATCAGGACCGCAATTTTTGTATTGCTCGACGGACTGCCGCCGTCGTGCTGGCGCTCCCCTGTAGCACCTGTCCATAGTGCATACCTCCGTCGCTGCGCGGATGATGCACCATCAAACTCCGGGATTGAACATCTAGACCACCCCTTGTCGGCGCTTCTTCTTAGCTCCGTTCAGTGCCACCGCCGCCCGCACCAGCGCCTTGAACGCCTCCGCGTCCACCGTCTCGCCCTCGGCAATGTCGATCGCGCGGCGGACGTTGCCGTCCAGGCTCGCATTGAACAGTTTCGCGGGATCGTCGAGCGCCGCCCCCTTCGCGAAGGTGAGCTTCACCACCTTCTTGTAGGTCTCGCCCGTGCAGATGATGCCGTCGCCCGACCAGACCGGCACGCCGCGCCACTTCCACTCTTCGACGACGCCGGGGACGGCTTCGTGGATCAGCCGGCGGATCCGGGCCAGCGTCTCGCCGCGCCAGTCGCCTAGCTCCGCGATCCTTGCGTCGATCAGGTCCGAGGGCGTGGGCATCGCGTGGTCTTCGATATCAGCGAGCCGGTTTCAGCGGCTCATAACCGGGTTCATAGCTGATCTGCGCGGTGGCGCGCGCCGCGGCGATCTGGGCATCGCTTTCGTGCAGCATCGTCGCGGCGCGGACGGCGCGGGCCGCGGCGAGGCGGGCGTCGTCGGGCGCCACCGGCAGCGGCTCGCGCGCGGAGATCGCGCCGAAGATCATCCGGCCGCTCTGCGGCATCGGCACCGGCTTGCCATCGGGGGTCTTGTCGAGCTCGCGCGCCAGGTCCGCGGGAAGCTGGCCGGTGTCGATCACGGCCCGGGCGCGCTCGCTGGCGATGCCCATCGCCTGTAGCGTCGCGGTCACGGCATCGAGCGACGCCGCGCCGTCCAGTGCCGACAGGCGGCTGCGATCCTTGGGCGGGGTGAAGGCGATCTGATCCATGAACAGGCGCTGCCGCCGCGCGAATTGCAGCGGATTGGCGTCGATATAGTCGCGAATGTCGGAATCGGTCGGTTGCAGGATCGTCTGCGATGCCTTCTCGCCCAGCAGCGTGGCGAGCAGCTCCTCCTCCCCCTTCTTCTTGAGCGCTGCGAATTCGGCGGTCTTGTCGAGCCCCTGCTCGCGCGCCGCCTCGACCCGGAAGTGGCGATCGATCAACCCCTGGAGTACGGCTTTGCGCAGCTGCGTGGGATCCATCCCATCGGGTATCGGCATGGCGCGCAGCTCGGCCTCGAGCTGCTGGGTCGAGATTTCCTCGCCATCGACGATGGCGATCACCTGTCCCTTCGGAACCTTCTGGCACCCGGCCAGCAGCAGGGCGGCGAGCCCCGCCCCCACGATCGTGCGCGCTTTCAGTCGCCTTCCCTGCATCGTCGTGTCTCCCCCCGGCCCCGAGCGATGCCGCTGTCGAAGCGGCAGGGAGCAGCTATAGCTGGCGAGACGGGGAGGGGAAAGAAGGCTCCGGTCCATCTTAGATCAGTTTGCCGGAGGCACCGCCTGTGGATAGGCGGCGCAGGCGTTCGTGGTGCCTCGGGCGAGGTCGGCCGCACAATAGAGGATCGCGCCCGCTCCCTGGACGTCGTCGATGGCCGTACCCCGCTCCATCGGCAATCAGGCCTTGGCCGCTTCGAAACAGACTATCGAGCCGGTGTCACCGATCGCGATGGCATCCCCGCGGGAGCGCAGGCCGGCCTGCGCCGCATAGGGCGCCGGGTCTCCATGGAACAGCGAATAGAGTTCGCGCGACCGCTTCAGTTCGCGGCCGTCTGGCGCGTGCGAGACATAGTCGAGGGTGAGATTGAACCGGCCCGTCCTCGCATTCATCGCCTGCGCGGCGACGAAAAGGGTGAGATAGCTGCCGTCCTCGACCAGTCTGCGCATCACCGGCACGTCGGGGCGAGGCGCGAGGCCGCCCATCTTCTCCGGATCGGGCAGGTGGAGGGCGATCACGCCCCCTGGGGCGAGGTGCCGGGCCATGCCGGCGAAGGCCTGCTTCCACGCGACCGACGGCTGGAGATGGGCGAGGGTGTAGAAGGTGACGATGATCGCGTCGAAGCGCTGGCCCAGCGCGAGCGAGCGCAGGTCCCCACGCAAGAAGCGCAACCGCGCGGCGATATCGGCAGGGAGGAGCGCGCGCTTCGCCTCGGCCTGTGCGAGCATCGGCGCGGCGATGTCCAGCCCGGTGACGGCGAAGCCGCGCTCGGCCAGCGGAATGGCGACCCGGCCGGTGCCAGCGCCCAGTTCGAGGATCGATCCGCCCGCCGGGGCCAGCCCGGCATAGATGTCGATATCGCCGTCGATCGACCGGTCGGCGGCGGTGATCAGGTCATAGTGGCGCGCCGAGGCGCTGTCGGCGGCATAATAAGGACGAACGGCGGTCATGGCATGGGGTCTGGCTGGCTGGCTTTCGCCCGCATCAGGCCGATCGCTGGACCGGCTGTCAACCGCTGTAAGCCGGAAGGTGTCAGCTTTCCGCCTTCTCCACCCGCACCAGCACCGTTCCCTCTGGCACCTGAGCGCCGACGCTCACCTTCAGTTCGGCGACTATGCCGTCGAACGGGGCGAGCATCGCCTGTTCCATCTTCATCGCTTCGAGGACGAGCAGCTTCTGCCCCTTGCTGACCGCAGCGCCCTCGGCGACCTCGACCGCGATCACCTTGCCCGGCATCGGCGCCAGGATCGCGCCGTCGGAGACCGCGCCGCCGCCGCCCGCATGGTCGGCGCGCGGGGTTTCGAACGGCCAGGCTTCGCCGTCGACGAACAGCAGGCGTTCACCCGCGACATCATGGTCGCGCGCGCGGATCGGGGCATCGTCGACCGTCACCAGATGGGTGTGACCGGCAATATCGACCGCGACGCGCCGGTCGGGTGCGGCATTGGCGCGGAAGCCGGGAAGCGCGCCCCACACGCCGGTCGCGGCGGGGAGCAGCGCACGGGCAGCGGCCTGCTTCGCCGTGTCCGATGGTTCGGCGGGGGGCACCAGGCGCTCGGCATGGCGTTCGATGAAGCCGGTATCGATGTTCCCCGCGACGAAATCGGGGTCGGAGGCGGCGCGCGCGAGGAAGGCGGCGTTGGTCCGCACCGGCCAGACCTCGATCCGGCCTGCCGCCGCGGCAAGCTTGGCCGCGGCCGCCGGGCGGGTCGATGCCCCGACGATCAGCTTGGCGATCATCGGATCATAATAAGGCGACACCTCGCCGCCCTCCTCGACCCCGCTGTCGACGCGAATGCCGCGCGGCAGCTTCAGCCGGTCGAGCGGGCCGGTCGAGGGCAGGAAACCGACCGATGGATTTTCGGCATAGAGCCGCGCTTCCATCGCCCAGCCGCTGATCGAGAGCTGGTCCTGCTTCTTCGGCAGCGGCTCGCCGCTCGCCACGCGAATCTGCCATTCGACGAGATCCTGGCCGGTGATCATCTCGGTCACCGGATGCTCGACCTGGAGCCGGGTGTTCATCTCCATGAACCAGATGCGGTCGGCGCGCAGGCCTTCCGAGGCGTCGGCGATGAACTCGATCGTCCCCGCGCCGACATAGTCGACCGCTTTCGCCGCCTTGACCGCCGCCTCGCACACGGCGGCGCGGGTCGCCGCGTCCATACCGGGGGCGGGGGCCTCCTCGATCACCTTCTGGTGGCGGCGCTGGAGCGAGCAGTCGCGCTCGAACAGGTGGGCGACATTGCCCAGCGTGTCGCCGAAGACCTGCACCTCGATATGGCGCGGCCCGAGGATATATTTCTCGATCAGCACGCGATCGTCGCCGAACGACGATGCCGCCTCGCGCTGGCAGGACATGAGCGCATCGGCGAAATCTTCGGCCCGGTCGACTTTGCGCATCCCCTTGCCGCCGCCGCCCGCGACCGCCTTGATCAGCACCGGATAACCGATCCGGTCGGCTTCGGTCTTCAGATGGTCGGGGCTCTGGTCGTCGCCCATATAGCCGGGGGTGACGGGCACGCCGGCCGCGATCATCAGCTTCTTCGCGGCGTCCTTCAGGCCCATCGCGCGGATCGACGACGCGGGCGCGCCGATCCACACCAGCCCGGCGGCCTCGACCGCCTCGGCGAACTCGGCATTTTCGGACAGGAAGCCATAACCCGGGTGGATAGCCTCCGCGCCGGTCGCCTTGGCGGCGGCGAGGATCTTTTCCTGGACCAGATAGGATTCGCGCGCTGGGGCCGGGCCGATGCACACAGCTTCGTCGGCCTCGGTGACGAACGGCATGCCCGCATCGACGTCCGAATGCACCGCGACGGTGCGGATGCCCATCTTGCGCGCGGTGCGGATGATCCGCCGGGCGATCTCGCCACGATTGGCGATGAGGAGGGACTTGATCATCGCATCACATCCGGAACAGGCCGAACTGCGGCCGCTCGGGGATCGGCGCGTTCAGCGTGGTAGCAAGGGCGAGGCCGAGGACGTCGCGGGTCTGGGCGGGATCGATAATGCCGTCGTCCCACATCCGCGCGGTGGCGTAATAGGGATTGCCTTCATCCTCATATTTCTGGCGGATCGGGGCCTTGAAGGTCTCGGCTTCCTCAGGCGTCCACTTCTCGGCGTCGCGGTGGACGGTGGCGAGTACCGAGGCGGCCTGCTCGCCGCCCATCACGCTGATCCGGCTGTTCGGCCAGGAAAAGAGGAAGCGCGGCTGATAGGCCCGGCCGCACATGCCGTAATTGCCCGCGCCGAAGCTGCCGCCGATCAGCACGGTGATCTTTGGCACGGACGCGGTCGCGACCGCGGTCACCAGCTTCGCGCCATTCTTGGCGATGCCCTCGGCCTCATATTTGCCGCCCACCATGAAGCCCGAGATGTTCTGGAGGAACAGCAACGGCACACGGCGCTGGCATGCGAGTTCGATGAAGTGCGCACCCTTCAGGGCGCTTTCGGAGAAGAGCACGCCGTTATTGGCGAGGATCGCGACCGGCTGGCCCCAGATATGCGCGAAGCCGCAGACCAGCGTGGTGCCGTATAGTGGCTTGAATTCGTGGAACTCCGACCCGTCGACGATGCGTGCGATCACCTCATGAACGTCATAAGGCGCACGGACATCCTGCGGCACGATGCCGTACAGCTCCGCCGGATCATATCTGGGCGGGCGCGGCTCGGCGCGGTTGACGGTGGCGGGCGACGGCGGCTGGAGGGTGGCGACGATGTCGCGGACGATCAGCAACGCATGCTCGTCATTCTCGGCGACATGGTCGACCACGCCCGACTTGCGGCCATGCGTTTCCGCGCCGCCCAGCTCCTCGGCGCTGATCACCTCGCCGGTCGCGGCCTTCACCAGCGGGGGGCCGGCCAGGAAGATCGTGCCCTGGTTGCGGACGATCACGGTCTCGTCGGACATGGCGGGAACATAGGCGCCGCCTGCGGTGCAGCTGCCCATCACACAGGCGATCTGGGGAATGCCCTCGGCGGACATCTGCGCCTGGTTGAAGAATATCCGCCCGAAATGCTCCTTGTCGGGGAAAACCTCCGCCTGGTGGGGCAGGTTGGCGCCGCCCGAATCGACCAGATAGATGCACGGCAGCCGGTTCTCGCGGGCAATCTCCTGGGCGCGCAGATGCTTCTTCACCGTCATCGGGAAATAGGCGCCGCCCTTCACCGTCGGGTCGTTGGCGACGATCATGCATTCGCGGCCCTGCACCCGGCCGATGCCGCCGATCACGCCGGCGCCTGCGGGCCCGCCGTCCTTGTCGTACATACCGTTGGCGGCGAGCTGGCCGATCTCGAGGAAGGGCGAGCCCGGATCGAGCAGCCGGTGGACGCGGTCGCGCGGCAGCAGCTTGCCGCGCGCGACGTGGCGTTCGCGATGCGCTTCCGATCCGCCCAGCGCGGCGGTGGCGACGCGCGCATGAAGTTCTTCGGCCAGAGCGCGGTTGTGCGCAGCATTGGCGGCGAAAGCCTCCGAGCCGGGATCGATGACCGACGAAAGGCGGGTCATGCGCCGATCAACTCGCGGCCGATCAGCATGCGGCGAATCTCGTTCGTCCCCGCGCCGATGTCGAGCAGCTTGGCATCACGCATATAGCGCTCGACCGGCCAGTCCCTCGTATAGCCGGCGCCGCCCAGCGCCTGCACCGCCTCGAGCGCGACCTTCACCGCATTCTCGCTGGCGAGCAGGATCGCGCCTGCCGCATCGAAGCGCGTGGTGCGGCCCGCGTCGCAATTTTTCGCTACCGCATAGACATAGGCGCGCGCCGAATTGAGCGCGACATACATGTCGGCGACCTTGGCCTGCATCAGCTGGAATGCACCGATCGGCTGTCCGAACTGCTTGCGTTCGCGGACATAGGGCAGGACGGTGTCGAGGCAGGCTTGCATGATGCCGAGCTGGAGGCCGGCGAGCACGGTGCGCTCATAATCGAGCCCCGACATCAGCACGCCGACGCCGCCGCCGACCGGGCCCATCACATTCTCTTCGGGCACCTCGCAATCGTCGAACACCAGTTCGGCGGTGGGCGATCCGCGCATGCCGACCTTGTCGATCTTCTGTCCGATCGAGAAGCCCTTCATCCCCTTTTCGATGATGAAGGTGGTTATCGCGCGCGACGGCTTGTCGTCGCTGCCGCCGGTCTTGGCATAGACGACCAGCGTGTCGGCATAGGTCGCGTTGGTGATCCAGAACTTCGTGCCGTTGAGAATGTAGCGGTCGCCCTTCTTATCGGCGCGCAGCTTCATCGAAACGACGTCCGAACCCGCGCCCGCCTCGGACATGGCGAGGCTGCCGACATGCTCCCCCGATATCAGCTTGGGGAGATATTTCGCCTTCTGCTCGGCATTGGCCCAGCGGCGGATCTGGTTGACGCACAGATTGGAGTGCGCGCCGTAGGACAGGCCGATCGAGGCCGATGCGCGGGCGACTTCCTCCTGCGCGACGACATGTTCGAGATAGCCAAGGCCAAGCCCGCCATCCTCCTCGGCAACGGTGATGCCGTGCAGGCCCAGCGCGCCCATTTCGGGCCACAGCTCGCGGGGGAACCAGTCCTCTAGGTCGATCTTCGCGGCCAGCGGTGCGATGCGGTCGGCGGCGAAGCGCGCCGTCGAGTCCCTGATGGTGTCGGCCATTTCGCCGAGCCCGAAATCGAAATCCGTCATGCCTGCCTCTCCAGCGCGGTGTCGCGCCCGTGTAAACCCGGCGTGTTCATAAGAAAAATTGAAAGATATGCGGTTACATCATAGACAGCATCTATGATCGACCGCTACCTCCTCCGATATTTCCTGGCCGTGATCGACCACGGCAATTTCTCCAAAGCAGCCGCCTATTGCAACGTATCGCAGCCTACCTTGTCGGCGGGGATCGCCAAGCTCGAAACGCTACTGGGGCGGAGCTTGTTCAACCGCACCAACCGCCGCGTCGAACTCACCGAGGCCGCGGTGCAGCTGGCGGGACATGCGCGGCGGATCGAAGCCGAATTCGCCGCAGCCGAGCGCGAGGTGCAGCAAGCCTCGGCGCAGGCGACGATAAGGCTGGGCATATTGTCGTCGATTCCGGCGGGCTGGATCGAGGATTATGCGGTGGCGCTGCGCGAAAGCGGGACGGGCGAGCGGGTCGAGTTCATCGAGGCGCGCGAGCGCGACCTGACCGAGCGGCTGGCGCGCGGCAGTCTCGATGCGGCGCTGACGGTGATCCGCGACGATGTCCGTTTCCCCGCCGAGCGGCTGTTTCGCGAAGGCTATGCGCTGGCTATGGCCGAAACCCATCCGCTCGCGGGACGGGCGGAGATCGACGGCGCCGAACTGGGGGGCGAGCCGATGATCGTGCGACGGCATTGCGAGCTGCTGTCGGATACGAGCCGTTACTTCACGGCGCGCGGGGTGCGACCTTTCTTCCCCGCGCGCGTCACCAGCGACGATCGCGCTTTGCGTTTGGTCCGCGCGGGTCTTGGCATCACCGTGATGCCCGACTGTTTCCGCGCGCCCGGCGTCGTGCGCCCGCGCCTCGGCGACTTTCCCTTCAGCCGCGAGGTGGGACTGCTGTTCGGCGAGCATGCCGATGCGCGCTTGCGCGGTCGCCGCGCGCTGACGTTGCTGGCGGAAACAATCGAGAGCTGCTCGGTTGATGGATTCGCCCGCCACCCCGTGTAGGATCGGTGGCATGTGGATCGTCATCATGAGGAAAGGATCACGGCATGGCCTATGAAGGAAGCTGCCATTGCGGCAAGGTCGCATTCGCGATCGAGGGCGACGCGCCGGCCGAGGCGATGGCGTGCAACTGCTCGATGTGCCGCCGCAAGGGTTTCCTGCTCGCCTTTGTACCAGCTGGCCAGTTCACTCTGCTGCGCGGCGAGGAGGATCTGAAAAGCTACCTCTTCAACAAGCATCGCATCGAGCATCGCTTCTGCACCACCTGCGGCACCCAGCCTTTCGCCTATGGCAAGATGCCCGACGGATCCGAGACCCGCGCGGTCAACCTGCGCTGCGTCGAGACCATCGATCTCGATGCGCTGGCGATCAAGCACGTCGACGGGGCGAGCTTCTGATGACGGGACGGGCCTATGTCGGCGTCGGCGGCTGGACTTATGAGCCATGGCGCGACAATTTCTATCCCAAGGGCCTCGCCCAGGCCCGTGAGCTGCAATATGCCAGTCAGCATCTCACCGCGATCGAGATCAACGGCACCTATTACGGCACCCAGAAGCGCGAGAGCTGGATCAAATGGGCCGAGACGGTGCCCGAAGGCTTCGTCTTCTCGGCCAAGGCGTCACGCTTCTGCACGAACAGAAAGATATTGGCCGAGAGCGGCGACTCTATCGGGAAGTTCCTGAACCAGGGGATCGCCGAGCTCGGGCCGAAGCTTGGTCCGATCCTGTGGCAGTTCATGCCGACCAAGCGGTTCGAGCCCGCCGACTTCGCCGCCTTCCTGAAGCTGCTGCCGCACGCGCAGGAGGGGGTGGCGCTGCGGCATGCGCTGGAGGTGCGCCATGACAGCTTCGTCTGCGCCGAGTTCGTCGCCTTGGCGCGCGATCATGGCTGCGCGATCGTCTTTGCCGACCATGCAGAATATCCCGCCATTGCCGATATCACTGCACCCTTCGTCTATGCGCGGCTGCAACAAAGCCGCAGCGAGGAACCAACAGGTTATGCCGCGGCGGACCTCGACCGCTGGGCGGGGGTGGCGCGCAGCTGGATCGCAGGCAAGGCCCCACAGGGACTGCCCTATGCCGACGGCGCTTCCCCGCAAGCGTCTGGACGCGATGCATTTATATTCTTCATCAGCGGTGCGAAGGAGCGCAATCCCGCCGCCGCGCAGATGCTGATACAGCGATTGTCCTGAACGCATTTGTCATGCTGACAATGCTGCGCCCGCGATGCCGCAACACCGCAGAAAACGGCGGATTTCTGCGGTTGTAGCGGCTGAGTTACAGGCTTATGATCCAAGCGCGGCATAAGCCGCCGCCGACCGGCGCAAAAGCCGGCGGCGCAGCAGGAAACGGCCCGAACCCCATCCCAAAAGGGCAGTGCCAGCAGGAGAAGAACATGATCAAGTCCCTCAGCATCATGCTCGCCCTTGCGGCGAGCTTGCCGGCGGCTGCCATGGCGGCGGATGACAGCATCGCGGTCGACGCGGTGACCGGAACCGAACATCGCCGCACCGTCGATGCCGACGATCTCAACCTCGCCAACGCGGCCGGGCAGGCGGCTTTGCGGACCCGCATCAGCTATGCCGTCCATCAGGTGTGCGGCACGGCCGGGGCGACCGGCGCGCTACTGCCGTCCGAGGTGGCGTGCAACGCCGATGCCTCGGCGAAGGCCCAGCGCCAGGCCGAAGCGCTGATCGCAGCGGCGACCAGGCAAGCGCATGCGGGCTCGACCCACAGCGCGAACTGACGCGAGCGGCGGGCCGGCTGAAGGGCCGGCCCGCCGTTGCCCTTATCGCCGGGACATGAAATCGAGCAGCGGCGCGCGATAGGTTTCGGCGACTTCGGCGATCGGCCGAAGCGCCCGGTCATGCACGATCGCGCGGTGGCGGATCAGTTCGGCGGGGATGGCGTTGACCGCCGCATCCGTCGCGGCAGTCGCGCGATGCATCTCCCATCCCTCGGGCAACGGATACCACAGCCGTTCGGCCGAGAAGGTGCGCCGTCCGATGCCAAGCGGGGCGACCACCGCGCCGAAGGGCGTATCGCTGCCGTCGAGCCGCGTGTTCATCTCAGCCGTCAGCCGCGACGGCACATACCAGTTGTCGGCCTCGGACAGGATGCGCTCGCCGCAGCGCAGCCGGACATGGCGATAGCGTACCGGCTCGTCCGGCCCGATGCCGAGCCGTTCGCGCTGATCCGGCGAGATCGGCTTGTCCCCGCCGGCCATCCGTTCCGCGACGATTTTCGGCGCATCGGCCAGGCGATGCACGCGACACCAGTTCTCCAGCGTCCGCGTCGCGCTGCCACTGACGAGCAACTCACCGTTCAGCGTCTCGATGACGGCGGCATATTCCAGCCGCCGTACATAGTTTGCATCGGGACCGGCATGGGTCGCGCCGGGTGCGAGGAGGAGGGCCGCCGCGCCGAGCAGCGCCCGGCGGGCCGGGCTCAATGCTTGGCCTGCCAGGCCTTCACCGCCGCCATCGTGCCCTTTACGTGGCCCGCCACGCCCATGTCGCTGTGTACGAAGACGATCTTCCCGTCGGGGGCGATGACATAGGAGGTGCGGTCGGTGCGGCCCGACGGGATGCCGATCATCTTCAGCGGCACGTCATAGCCCTTGATCATCGCGGGGGTGGCGACGCCGACTGCGAATTTGTTGCGGCATTCCTTGACCGAGAAGCGGTTGAGATCCTCGATCGTGTCGGCGGCCATGCCGATCACGGTCGCGCCCATCTTGTTGAAATCGTCGGTCGCCTCGGCGAATTCATGCGCTTCGACGGTGCAGCCGGGGGTGAAGGCCGCCGGGAAGAAATAGAGCACCACCGGCCCCTTCTTCAGCGCATTGGCGAGCGAGAAGCCGAAATCCTTGCCCGCGAGCGAAGCCTGTGTGGTGAAGGCTGGCGCCTTGTCGCCGACCTTTAGGGCGGCCGGGGCGGCGGTGGGTAGGGCCAGGGCGGCCAGCAGGCAGGCGGCATTGATCAGCGGGCGCATGCGATTCTCCAATGAAAAAGATGAGCTTAACGGCGTCTTGCGCGGCGTCCAGCGCCGTCAGCCGCGCCGCTGGACGAAGCCGCCCGCCAGTTGCGGCGGTTGTGCCTGCCAGGCACTGCCGGGCAGGACGAAGCGGACGTCGCGGTTGGCAAAGTCGATCGAGACCCGGTCGAACATCCTGAGCGCATCCATGCCGAGCAGCAGCGCGGGTTTCCGCTCCAGCCCGAGCCGGTGGAAGATCTGCGGATCGGCGAAGGCGATCGGCATGTTGAGCAGATGCGCGCCGCCGATCCGGATATTCCTGATGGAGCTGTAGTCGGCGGGGGTCTGCCCGCCGGTGACGCTGGTGATGCTGATCGGCACCGACCTGCCGATCTTACCGCGCTGCGTCAGCCGTGCGCGCAATGCCGGGTTGCCGATCGAGACCGCCGATCCCGTGTCGATGATGACGGCGATCTTCTGCCCCTCGGCCTCGGCATCGACCATGATCAGCTGGCCGAGGCGGCGGCGTGCGGTGACGACAATCTCGTCGTCGTCGCTCCAAGCCTTGCGCGGTGCGTCGCTGATCGACATCCGCATTTTTCGGAAATCAAGAACGACCTTCTTGGTCTGCAGGCTGTCGATGCCGAGCATTCCGACCGCGCCGAGATTATATTCGGCGAGCAGCGGGGCTTCCAGGTCGGACATGCGGTTGCCCTTGGCGGTCAGCTGCAGCTCGCCGACCATCGCGGTGTCCACCTGATCGCTGCCGGCTATGCTCAGCAGCGTCACTGGCCGCGCGGGGGCGAGCGTCAGCCGCTGCGCGAGTTCGCGCGAGAGCACGGTTCGCTCAGCCCCGGTGTCGACGACGAAATGATAGGGTCCGCCGCCGTTGATGGTCACCGGCACGGTCAGGCGCGCGCTGAGATCGCTGCCGCCCTGCACCTGATTGGGGTCGGTGGTTTCGGGGGTGGTGGCATGAGCGGCGCAGGCAAGCAGGCCGATCGCGGCGAAGGCCTTCGCCCGGTGATGGATCGACAGCAACGCGCGCATCGGCCTCTCCCAGCTTTTAAGGCCTTGAATACGCTTTTGCTCGGCTCCCCACAATCGCCAACGTTGTCTCGGGCACGGAACCAGCCCCGCGCAAGCCGGTTTGTAGGACCGTCCATAAGTGTGCGGAGAGTGAAGACATGAAAAATCTGCTTATGATCGGGCTCGCCGCGGCGAGCCTGTCGGCGATTGCCGTGCCCAGCGCGGCGGTCGCTGGTGACGAGGACGATGCCCGCGTCGCCATTGCGGCGGCGAAGGCCAAGCTCGATGCGGCGGAAAAGGCCGGCGTCGGCGGTAATGCCGGCGACGTGCTGAACCGCAGCCGGACCACCCTTGAAGAAGCCAATGCCAAGTTCCGCAAGGACGAGGACCGTCACGCCCGGGTGCTGGCTCAGGAAGCCGACGCGCTGGCCGACCTTGCCGCCGCCACCGCCGAACTGCGCGCGCTCGAAGCTGAGCGGTCGAAAGTGGCCGTGAACTGATCCGGGCCCCCGAGGAGATATATGATGAAGAAGCTCATGCTGACCCTTGCGGCCGCCACCGCGCTCGCGGGCGTCACCGCGCCGGCCCATGCCGACAAGACCGACAAGCTGGTCACCGATCAATATCGTGAGAAGATCGCGGTCGCTCGCGCCGAACCCGGCGTCGCCGAATATGGCGCGGTCTATCTCGACCGCGCGTCGGACCGCATCGCCAAGCTCGACAAGAAGCTCGACAACGACAAGTCGGGTCAGGCCGAGGCGGTCGCCGGAGAGATCGACGCGCTGATCGAAACCGCGCGGACCCGCGCGAAGATCGCGATGCTCAAGCAGGACGTCGAGCAAGCCAAGGCGCAGGCCGCGGCGCGCACCAATGAGAAGCTGGCGGATGCGCAGGCCACCGCCGCCAGCGCGCAGGCCGACGCCGCTGCTGCCCAGGCCGAGGCCGCGCGCCTCAAGGCCGAGATGCGCGACTATCAGCTCAAGCAGACCCAGCTGGGTGCCACCCTCGTCCTTCAGGACGTGGTGTTCGAGACCGGCAAGGCCGATCTGAAGGCAGGTGCGGCCCAGCGGCTCCAGCCGCTCGCGCAATATCTTCAGGCCAACCCCGCCGTGAAGGTGCGGATCGACGGGCACACCGATTCGCAGGGGGCGGACGCCTATAACCAGCAGCTCTCGGAGGCGCGTGCCCAGGCTGTGCGCACAGCGCTGAGCGGCATGGGTGTCGCCCCTGAGCGTATTACGGCCATCGGTCATGGCGAAAGCCAGCCCGTCGCCGACAACAAGATCGACGCGGGCCGCCAGCAGAACCGCCGCGTCGAAGTGACGCTGGTCGGTCAGCAGGCCGCGTCGTTCGCCGCGCTGAACTGACGGGCGTCGCCCCGCATAAGCGCGCAAAGCGCCCGTTCGCTGTCTTTGCGGGCGGGCGTTTTGCCGTTCCGCTTGTTGCGGTGAAGCAACAACGGCGATTATGTGCGGTGCGACATGTGCGTTTCAGCGCTGAAATCATGGGACATGAAAGGACGGTAGAGCGGCGGCATGAAGTTTGACGGTCGCCTTGCCAGCCTGTCGCGCCCCGGCCTCTTCGTGGGGCTGCTGACGCTGGCCGCCTGCAATGCCGGGCCCGATTATCGGCCGCCCAGCACCGTCGCGCTCAAGATTCCCGATCAGTTCCAGGCTTCGGCGACGATCGCGGCAGAGCAGGACATCGCCGATCTCGCCCGCTGGTGGGAGAGTTTCGAGGATCCGGTCCTCACGAATTTGATCGATCGCGCCTTCGCGGGCAATCTCGACGTCAGCGCCGCCGCCGCCCGCCTGCGCCAGGCGCGCGCGACGTTGCGGGGCACCCAGGGGCAGGCTCTGCCCAGCGCCGGTGTCTCGGCATCGGCATCGCGCAGCATCGGCGCGGACAGCGGCACACGGATCGATTCCACCACCGGTCAGCCGATCGGCACCGGGGGCGACACCACTGTCTATCGCGCAGGGTTCGACGTGGCGTGGGAGGCCGATCTGTTCGGCGGTATCCGCCGTTCGATACAGGCCGCCCGCGCGACGGCGGAAGCGCGCGAGGCGGACCTGCGCTTCACCCAGGCGAGCATCGCCTCGGAGGTCGGGCTCAACTATGTCCAGGCGCGGCTGGCGCAGATCCGCCTGCGCATCGCCCGCGAGAATCTGTCGTCGCAGGACGACACTTTGCAGATCGTCGGCTGGCGGCGGCAGGCCGGGCTGGTCTCCAGCCTCGACTATGAACAGGCGCGGCAACTGCGCGCGCAGACCGCCGCGTCGATCCCGACGATCGAGAATGATTACAACAGCGCCGTCAACCATATCGCGGTGCTGCTCGGCGAGGCGCCCGGCGCGGTGACGGCGCTCATCGATCCGCCCGCCTCGATCCCGCTCGCGCCCGGCGTTGGCGCGCCGATCCCGGCGCAGGTGATCGAGCGCCGGCCCGATGTCGCCAGCGCCGAACGCAGCCTCGCCGCCGAAAGCGCGCGGATCGGCGTGCAGACCGCGCAGCTTTATCCCGCGCTCCGGCTCTCGGGCTCCTTCGCCGGCTCCGCGACTTCGGTGGGCGACGTGATCAGCAGCGGGATCGGCGGGCTGGTTGCCGGGATCACCGCGCCAATTTTCGAGGGCGGCCAGATCCGCGCCGCGATCCTCGGCCAGCGCGCCGCGACCGACGCCGCCTATGATGCCTATCGCCTCTCAGTTCTGACCGCACTCGAAGAGGCCGAGAACGCGCTCAAGGCCCGCGAGGTCGCCGAACGCCGCGAGGCAGACCTGACGGTGAGCTACGAGGCCGCCAACAACGCGGCGCGCTACGCCAGGCTGCAATATCGTTCGGGCCTGATCGATTTCCAGTCGCTGCTCGACAGCGAGCGCAGCCTGTTGTCCAGCCAGGACGCGACCGCCGCCGCCCGAGCGGCGCGGGCCAGCGCGACGATCCAGCTCTACAAGGCCCTGGGCGGGGGGTGGCAGAATGCGCCGATTCCCGCGCCCGGCCCCTACGAAGGCGGCAGCGCCCCCAAACCCGGAACGAAACGCTGATGAAGACCGAACCTGAAAAACAGCCCGAGCAGGATCTCGACGAATTTCTCGGCGTCGAGCCGAGCTCGCCGCGCGCGGCGCTGTTCCGTCGCATCGGCATCGGCCTCGCGGTCGTCGTGGTGCTGATCATCCTGTGGCGGCTGATCTGGGGCGGTGACGACAAGGCCGCCTATGCGACCCGCCCGGTCGAGCGCGGCGACCTGACCGTCGTCGTCTCGGCCACCGGCAATCTCGCGCCGACCAATCAGGTCGAGGTCGGTTCCGAACAGTCGGGCACGGTTGTCGAAGTCTATGTCGACAATAATGATCGGGTCTCGAAGGGCCAGCTGCTAGCCAAGCTCGATCCGTCGCGCCTGCAGGACTCGGTGAACCAGGCGCGGGCCGGGCTCGCCTCCGCGCTTGCCGGGGTCGATCAGGCGGAGGCGACCGCGATGCAGGCGCGGGCGACCCTGCGACGACAGGAGAGCGTCTGGCGATTGTCGGGCGGCAAGGTGCCGTCCGCGACCGAACTCGACGTCGCCCGTGCGGATGCCGCCCGGGCGGCGGCCGGCGTTTCGACCGCCAGGGCCACGGTCGATCAGGCGCGCGCAACACTGTCGTCAGCGGAGACCGCTTTGTCCAAGGCTTTCATCAAGTCGCCGGTCAACGGCCAGGTGCTCTCGCGCTCGATCGAGCCGGGACAGACCGTGGCCGCCTCGCTCAATGCGCCGGTGCTGTTCACCATTGCCGAGGATCTGCGCCAGATGCGGCTCGAGGTGAAGGTCGATGAGGCCGATGTCGGCCAGGTGAAGAAGGGCCAGAAGGCGACCTTTACCGTCGACGCCTTCCCCGGCCGCACCTTTCCCGCGATGATCGAGCGGGTCGACGTCGGCGCCAATGCGACGAGCAGCGGTACGGCGAGTTCCGGCAGCACGGCCAGCGCCACGACCAGCGGTGTCGTCGCCTATACCGCGCGGCTGACCGTCTCGAATGCGCAGGGCGTGCTGCGCCCCGGCATGACCGCGACCGCCGACATCATCACCACCGAGAAGAAGAATGTCCTGCTCGTGCCGGTCGCGGCGCTGCGCTTCTCGCCCGATCGCAAGGCGGCGGCGAGCGGCGGCGGCCTGACCAGCGTGCTCGCGCCCCGGCCCATGCGGCGCGGCGGCAACCGCGCCGATCGCGAGGCGTCGATCGGGCGCGGCAGCAAGCAGACCGTCTATGTCGTCGCCGATAGCGGTAGCAAGCCCGAGCCGGTCGAGATCACCGTGGGCGAGAGCAATGGCAGCCAGGCCGAAGTGACCGGCGGCAAGCTGGCCGAAGGCGCACAGGTCGTGACCGGCCAATATGCCGCCGATGGCCAGGGTGGTGGTTCGGGCGGCGGTTCCGGCGGTGGCGGTCAGGGTGGTGGGCAGCGGCGCAATGCCCAGTGAGGCCGCCTCCGTCGAAACGCTGATCTCGCTGCGCGGCGTCACCAAGGTCTTCGGTGAGGGGGCGACGGCCTTCTCGGCGCTGAAAGGCGTCGACCTCGATATCGCGCGGGGCGATTTCGTCGCGGTGATGGGGCCGTCGGGATCGGGCAAGTCGACCACGATGAACATCCTCGGCTGTCTCGACGTGCCGACCGATGGCGAGTTCCTGTTCCGGGGCCATCATGTCGAGAAGCTCGAACGCGATCAGCGCGCGCTGTTGCGCCGCCGCTATCTCGGCTTTGTCTTCCAGGGCTTCAACCTGCTCGCGCGCACCACTGCGCTGGAGAATGTCGAGCTGCCGCTCGTCTATCGCGGCGAGGAGAAGGCGCGCCGTCACGAGCTGGCGATGGCTGCGCTCGACAAGGTCGGCCTCGCCGACTGGTGGGACCATAGCCCCGCCGAATTGTCGGGCGGTCAGCAGCAGCGCGTCGCGATCGCACGTGCGATCGTCACCCATCCCGATGTGCTGCTCGCCGATGAGCCGACCGGCAATCTCGACACCGAACGGTCGATCGAGATCATGGAGCTGCTGACCGACCTCAACCGCAACAGCGGCATCACCGTGCTCATGGTGACGCACGAGGCCGACATGGCGGCCTATGCCCGCACGATCATCCATTTCCGCGACGGGCTGGTCGAGCGGATCGAGCAGACCGGCGGGGCCGGGGTGAAGGCCTGATGTACGGCACCACCTTCCTTCTCGCGGTGCGCGAGATACGGCGGCACCTGCTGCGCTCCTTCCTGACGATTCTCGGCATCGTCATCGGGGTGTGGGCCGTGGTGACCATGGTGACGCTGGGCAATGGCGCGACCGCGGCGGTGAAGCAGCAGATCTCCAGCCTCGGCTCGAACGTGCTTCAGGTCCGCCCCGGCCAGGGCTTCGGGCGCGGCGGCGGCGGGCCGCAGCCGCCCGATTTCAAGATCGAGGATCTCGACGCGATCCGGACCCAGATCGTCGGCGTGACCGCGGTTGCCCCGCTGGTCCAGTCGACCGGCACCGCCGTCTACAACGCCGCCAACTGGTCGACGACGGTCAACGGCACCAACCGCGAATATTTCGTGGCGCAGCCCTGGACCTTCACCGGCGGGCGCGAGTTCAGCGCCGCCGAGGAACAGGCTGGCAAGGCGGTCTGCATCATCGGCAACACCGTGCGCAGCCGGCTGTTCCGGGGGACCGATCCGGTCGGCAAGCGCTTCCGGATCAAGAATATCTCGTGCGAGATCATCGGCACGCTCGCCGCCAAGGGGCAGGGCGGCTTCGGCAATGATCAGGACGATATCGTGCTGATGCCCTACAAGGCGGTGCAGCGGCGGATGACCGGCAACCGTGACGTCCGCATGATCATGGTCTCGGTCGACGATGCCTATGACACCCAGGCGGTCCAGTCCTCGCTACGCAAATTGCTGCGCGAACGCCGCCACCTCACCAGCGAGGCCGATGACGATTTCAACATCTTCGACACCAAACAGATTTCCGATACGCTGTCGGGGACGACCCAGATCCTCACATCGCTGCTCGGCGCGGTCGCGGCGGTCAGCCTGCTGGTCGGCGGCATCGGCATCATGAACATCATGCTCGTGTCGGTGACCGAGCGGACGCGCGAGATCGGCATCCGTCTCGCCATCGGCGCCGTCGCGCGCGAGGTGCTGCTGCAGTTCCTTGTCGAAGCGGTGACGTTATCCTGCCTCGGCGGGCTGCTCGGACTTTTCCTCGCGCTGGTCTCGACGATCATCCTGGCGCCGGTGCTGCAGGTGCCTTTCATCTTCGATCCGCAGATCAACCTGCTCGCCTTCTTCTTCTCGGCGATGATCGGGGTGGTATTCGGCTATTTCCCGGCGCGCCGTGCGGCGTCGCTCAACCCGATCGAGGCGCTGCGGCACGAATGAGACAGGCTTTGCTCCTCCTGGCGGCCTTGTCCGCGCCGCTCGCCGCGAAGAAGGCCGATCAGCCCCCGGCCATCTGCCCGGAGCCGGTGAAGCCGCAGCTGTTCGTCTCGCCGATCGGCGAGCCCTTCCGGCCGAAGGGTGACAGCGACGATCCGGTGAAGCGCTGGTTCGATCAGGCCGACCGCGATCATGACGGCAAACTGACGATCGGCGAGATGATGCTCGACGCCGATCGCTTCTTCGCGCGGCTGGATCAGGATCGCAGCGGCGAGCTGCTGCCCGACGAGGTCCATGCCTATGAGGATGAGGTGCCCGAGATCCGCCTCTACCAGCGCCGCCGCGATCCCGATGCCGAGGGCGACCGTAAGGCGCGTCAGGAGGAGCGGGCCGAGCGGCGCAAGGCGGCGAAGCGCAAGCCGGGCGTTCCGGCCTATGACGGCGCGATGGGGGCGGGGCGCTATGCCTTCCTCAACATTCCGCATCCGGTGGTGGCGGCGGACAGCGACGTGAACCGTGCGATCAGTGCCGCCGAGTTCCGCGCGGCGGCAGCCGAGCGTTTTCGCGAGCTCGACAGCAGCCAGGCCAAGACGCTGCTCTTCGCCTCGCTGCCCAAGACCCCGGCGCAGCTTGCCGCCAACGAAGCCTGCCTCGCCCGCGTCCGCGAGCAGGCGAAGGAGCGCCGCCGATGAGCCTCGGCAACCCCGCGATCCTCGTCGTCGACGACGATGCCGAGCTGCGCACCCTGATCACCGATTTCCTGCGCGCCAATGGCCTGCGCGTCGAAAGCGCCGCCGATGGCGCGGAGATGGACGCGCGGATCGCTGCTGAGCGGCCCGACCTGATCGTCCTCGACCTGATGATGCCGGGCGAGGACGGGCTGTCGATCCTGCGTCGGGTGCGCAAGCCTGGCGGCCCGGCGGTGATCATGTTGTCGGCGATGGGCGAGGATACCGACCGGATCATCGGTCTGGAGGTCGGCGCCGACGATTATCTGCCCAAGCCGTGCAACCCGCGCGAGCTGCTCGCCCGCATCCGTGCAGTGCTGCGCCGCCGGGGCGAGGAAAGCGCGGCGATCGCCTCGGCCGGCGCAGTCCGCCGCTTCGGGCAATGGTCGCTCGACATCGTCCAGCGCGAAGTGCGCCGCATCGACGCCGCGCCCGCGCCGCTCACCGATGCCGAGTTCCGCGTCCTCGCCGCCTTTCTCGATCGGCCCCAGCGCGTGCTCAGCCGCGACCAGCTGATCGAAGCGGGCAAGGGCATCGACAGTGAGGTGTTCGACCGCGCGATCGACGTGACGATCAGCCGGCTGCGCAAGAAGCTTGGCCCCGACGATCCGATCCGGACGATCCGCAACGAAGGTTATATGTTCACCCTGCGCGTCGAGGGCGAGTGATGGCGCCGGGGGGCGGGGTGCGCTGGGGCGGGCTGTCGATCTTCTGGCAGACGCTGCTGCTGCTGCTCGCCAGCGTCGCCGTGGTGTTCGTCGTGACGGTCGGCCTGTTCCTGACTGCGCCGCCGCCGCGTCCCGACTTCAACAGCCTGTCGGACATTGCCGAGGCGCTGTCGGGCCGCAAGCTGCCGCGCGAACGCTATTGGGATAGCGTGAATCCGCACGGCAGCCATGCCCGGCGAACGCGGCGCTATGAGCGCGACGGGGGAGATGCCGAGGAGCGCGAGCGCGAACGGCGGTTGACCATCGTCGAGCGTCCCGCCGAACCGCGCGCCGAAGGCGAAATGATCAGCTCGGGGGCGTTCAGCGAACGGCTGGCGGCGCGGATCGGTGTGCCGGCCGACGATGTCCGGCTCTATTTCGAGCCCGATCAGCGCAGCAACATGCCCTTCCGGTCGCGTGACGAGCGGCGCGTGATCGTCCGCCGGGGCGAACCGATCTTCTTCGATACGGTCGTGGCAGGCCTGCGCACCGATGGCGGCTGGCGGGTGGTGCGGACGCCGCCGCGCGCATGGATCGCGCCCTGGCAGAAGCGTATCCTGGTTCTGTTCGGGCTCAGTGTGCTGGTGATGATCCCCTTCGCCTGGATTTTCGCGCGCGCCCTCGCCCGGCCGATCCGGCGCATCGCCGACGCTGCCGACCGGCTCGGCGCCAACCCACAGGCACCGCAGATCACCGAAGAGGGACCCGCCGAGCTGCGCGTCACCGCGCACGCGCTCAATCGGATGCAGCAGCGTCTGTCGGCCTATCTCGCCGAGCGCACCAACATGATCGGCGCGATCGCGCACGACCTGCGTACCCCGCTCGCGCGGATCGCCTTCCGTATCGAAGGCGCACCCGACGACATTCGCGAGAGGGTTCAGGCCGATATCGAGCAGATGCGCGCGATGATCGCCGCGACCATCTCCTTCGTCCGTGACACCGGCAGCATCAGCGTGGTCGAGCCGGTCGCGCTCGGCCGTCTGCTCGACGACCTCGTCGGCAATGAACGGGAGATCGGCCGCAAGGCGGTGCTTGGCGCGGTCGAGCCGATCGAGGTGTCGGGCGATCCGATGGCGCTGCGCCGGCTGTTCCAGAACCTGATCGACAATGGCGTCGCCTATGGCGGCGGGGTCGAGATCAGCCTCACCCGCGCGGGCGACGAGGCGGAGGTGCGGATCGCCGATAGCGGGCCGGGGCTTCCCGCCGCCGCGCTGGAGGCGATGTTCCGCCCATTCGAGCGTGGCGAGCCTTCGCGCAACCGCGCTACGGGCGGCATCGGCCTCGGCCTCAGCATCGCTCGCGCCATCGCCCAGGAACATGGCGGCAGCCTCGTCCTGGCGAATCGAACCGGTGGCGGGCTCGTCGCGATCTGCCGCCTGCCGATCCGCTTCTAGACTTTGCTCTCCCGCTTACGAAACGGAGAAAAGCCGCCCGCGCGGCGTCGGTCCAGCACGTCCCGCTTGGACGACTCACAAGGCTGTTGTAATTTTATTCCAACGGGCTATACGAATAATAAGGGTCAGCATTACTGACCATTTTGACGCAGAGGATGAGCTATGTCCGGCCGCAACCTGCCGCCCTTGTCGCTCCATATTCCCGAGCCTGCCTTCAGGCCGGGCGACGAGGCCGACTATAGCGCGTTCGAAATGCCCGTCGCGGGGGCGGTCGCCCGGCCCGCGATCGATGTCCAGCCCGCCGGCATACGCGATATGCCTTATGCGATGGTTCGGGTGCTCGACGACGAGGGCAGGGCCCAGGGCCCCTGGGATCCGCGGCTCGCTCCCGAAACCCTGCTCAAGATGTTGCGCAGCATGGCGCTGACCCGCGCCTTTGACGACCGGCTCTATCGCGCCCAGCGCCAGGGCAAGACAAGCTTCTACATGAAGTGCCTCGGCGAGGAGGCGACTTCGGTCGCCGCGGCGCATGCGCTCGATTATGACGACATGCTGTTCCCCAGTTACCGTCAGCAGGGCCTGCTGATCGCCCGCGACTGGTCGCTCGTCGACATGATCAACCAGATCTATTCGAACAGCGCCGATCGGCTGAAGGGGCGCCAGCTGCCGATCATGTATTCGGTCAAGGACGCTAATTTCTTCTCGATCTCGGGCAACCTGACCACGCAATATCCGCAGGCGGTGGGCTGGGCCATGGCGAGCGCGGCGCGCGGTGACACCCGCATTTCGGCGGTATGGTGCGGCGAGGGTTCGACGGCGGAGGGCGACTTCCACTCTGCGATGACCTTTGCCTCGGTCTATCGCGCGCCGGTGATCATGAACGTGATCAACAACCAGTGGGCAATCTCCTCCTTTTCCGGTTTCGCGGGCGCCGAGGCGACGACTTTCGCGGCGCGCGCAGTGGGTTACGGCATCGCCGGCTTGCGCGTCGACGGCAATGACGCGCTCGCGGTCTATGCCGCCACCCAATGGGCTGCGGACAGGGCGCGGGGCAACCATGGGCCAACCCTGATCGAGCATTTCACCTATCGTGCCGAAGGCCATTCGACCTCCGACGATCCCAGCAAATACCGCTCGGCCGACGAAAGCAGCAAGTGGCCGCTTGGAGATCCTATCGCGCGGCTCAAGCAGCATGTGATCGGTCTCGGCATCTGGGACGAGGAGCGGCATGCGGCGATGGACAAGGAAGTCGCCGAGAAGGTTCGCGCTGCGCAGAAGGAGGCGGAGAAGAACGGCCTGCTTCACGATGGCCTCAAACTCTCCTTCGACAGCATGTTCGAGGATGTCTTCGAAGAGATGCCCTGGCATCTGCGCGAACAGCAGCGGGAGATGATGGCTGAGCGCAAGGCGGCGGGGATATGAGCATGACGGCGGAAGCGATGAGCGAAGCTGCGGGCGAGACCCGCACCATGAACATGATCCAGGCGATCAACTCGGCGCTCGACGCGGCGATGGCCCGCGACGACAAGATCGTCGTGCTGGGTGAGGACGTCGGCTATTTCGGCGGCGTCTTCAAGGCGACCGAGGGGCTGCAGAAGAAGTTCGGCAAGACCCGCGTCTTCGACACCCCGATCAGCGAGAACGGCATCATCGGCGTGGCTGTCGGGATGGCAACCTATGGCCTGCGGCCGGTGCCGGAGATCCAGTTCGCCGACTATATCTATCCGGGCCTTGACCAGCTGGTCTCCGAGGCGGCGCGGTTGCGCTATCGCTCGGCTGCGGAATTTACAGCACCGATCACGGTGCGGACGCCGTTCGGCGGCGGCATTTTCGGCGGGCAGACGCACAGCCAGTCGCCCGAGGCGCTGTTCACCCATGTATCGGGCCTCAAAACGGTGATCCCGTCCAACCCCTATGATGCAAAGGGGCTGCTGATCGCCGCGATCGAGGATAACGACCCGGTCATCTTCTTCGAACCCAAGCGCATCTATAACGGCCCGTTCGACGGCCATCATGATCGCCCGGTTTCGCCCTGGAGCAAGTTTCCCGAAAGCGCGGTGCCCGAGGGCTACTATAAGGTGCCGCTCGGCAAGGCCCGGGTGGTCCGGGAGGGGAACGACGTCACCGTGCTCAGCTATGGCACGATGGTCCATGTCGCCCAGGGCGTGATCGCCGAAACGGGGGTGGACGCGGAGCTGATCGATCTTCGCACGCTGGTGCCGCTCGATATCGAGACAATCGTCGCTTCGGTGAAGAAGACCGGCCGCTGCCTGGTCGTCCATGAAGCGACCAAGACCGGGGGCTTTGGTGCCGAGCTGTCGGCGCTCGTCCAGGAACATTGCTTCCATTCGCTGGAAGCTCCGGTGCAGCGCGTGACCGGTTGGGACACGCCCTATCCCCATAGCCTCGAATGGGCTTATTTCCCCGGCCCGGTGCGGCTGACCGAAGCGCTCAAGCGCGTGATGCAGGATTGATCCGAGATGGGCATTTACAGCTTCAAACTCCCCGACATCGGCGAAGGCATTGCGGAGGCGGAGATCGTCGCCTGGCATGTCGCGGTAGGCGATGTGGTCGAGGAGGACGCGCCGCTGGCGGACGTGATGACCGACAAGGCGACCGTCGAGATGACCTCGCCGGTCGCGGGCAAGGTGGTGAAGATTGCGGGCGAGGCGGGCGAGATGATCGCGATCGGCTCGATCCTCGCCGAGTTCGAGGTGGAGGGCGATGCGGCGCCCGCGCCGGAGCCGACGCCAGCGGTCGAGGTTGCGCCTAATGAGGCGGCGCAGGTGGTGAAGCCCGATCCGGTACCCGAGCCGGTCGTCGAGGCGGAGCCCGAACGCAAGCCCGAGCCTGCTCCCGCCCCCGTACCCATCGCGAAGACCGACGATCACAAGCGCGTCCTCGCCTCGCCCGCGGTGCGCCAGCGGGCGAAGGACTTGGGCATCGATCTCGCCGACGTGAAGACCGCCGAGGACGGCCGGGTGCGCCATGCCGATCTCGATGCCTTTCTGAGCTATAATAGCGGCGGCGGTTACCGCCCCGCCGGCGGCAAGCGCGCTGACGAGCAGGTCAAGGTGATCGGCATGCGCCGCCGCATCGCCGAGAATATGTCGGCGTCGAAGCGCGCCATCCCGCACTTCACCTATGTCGAGGAGATCGACGTCACCAAGCTGGAGGAACTGCGCGCCGATCTGAACGCGACGCGCGGAGCCAAGCCCAAGCTGACCATGCTGCCGCTGCTGATCACCGCGATCTGCAAGGTCATTCCGCAATTCCCGATGATCAATGCGCGCTATGACGACGAGGCCGGGATCGTCACCCGCTCGGGCGCGGTCCATCTGGGCATGGCGGCGCAGACCGACGCTGGGCTGATGGTGCCGGTGATCCGCGATGCGCAGGACCGCAACATCTGGCAGCTCGCCGCCGAGATCGTCCGCCTCGCCGAGGCTGCGCGCACCGGCAGGGCGACCTCGCAGGAATTGTCCGGTTCGACGCTGACGATCACCTCGCTCGGCCCCTTGGGCGGGATCGCGACGACGCCGGTCATCAACCGTCCCGAGGTCGCGATCATCGGGCCGAACAAGGTCGTCGAGCGGCCGGTGTTCGACAAGGATGGCAACATCGTCGCCGCCAAGCTCATGAACCTGTCGATCAGCTGCGACCACCGCGTCGTCGACGGCTGGGACGCCGCCAGCTTCGTCCAGGCCCTTAAGCGTCTGGTCGAGACGCCCGCGCTGCTGTTCGTCGACTGATTACCCCACCGCTCAGCCCCCTTCGGGGTGAGCGGTGGGTTGCACAGATGTGTCCTGCAAGGCTAGAGAGCGCGCCACTCAACGGCAGATTCAGGATAGGGCGGCAATGGCCGGTCATAGCAAATTCAAGAACATCATGCACCGCAAGGGTGCACAGGATAAGAAGCGCTCGGCGCTCTTCTCCAAGCTCAGCCGCGAAATCACCGTCGCGGCGCGGATGGGGTTGCCTGATCCGGCGATGAACGCGCGTCTGCGCCAGGCGGTGATCACCGCGCGCAAGGAAGGCCTGCCCAAGGACAATATCGAGCGCTCGATCAACAAGGCGTCGGCCAATGACGGCTCGAATTACGAAGAGGTTCGCTATGAAGGCTTCGGCCCGGGCGGCGTCGCGCTGATCATCGAGAGCCTGACCGACAACCGCAACCGCACCGCGACCAACGTTCGCACCGCGGTGTCGAAAAATGGCGGCAATCTCGGTGCGGGCGGATCGGTCAGCCATGGTTTCGACCGGCTGGGCCTGATCAGCTACGGCGCCGCGGCCGGCGACGCCGAGAAGGTTTTCGAGGCCGCGCTCGAAGCAGGTGCCGAGGACGTCAGCTCGTCCGAGGACGGCCATGAGATCTGGACCGCGCAGGACGCCCTCCACGAAGTCGCCAAGGCGCTCGAGCCGGTCCTCGGTGAACCCGAAGGCGCGAAGCTCGCCTGGCGTCCGCAGACGATGGTGACCGTCGGCGAAGAGGATGCTGCCAAGCTCCTCAAGCTGATCGACGCGCTCGACGACGATGACGACGTCCAGACCGTCTGGGGCAATTACGACGTGCCCGATGAGGTCATGGCCAAGCTCGGCTGATCATTGCGCATTTCAACCAATATGGATGTAAAGGCAGTTTCGCCCTAGTAACATCCATGTGGTCGAACCTCTCAATCTGATTCGCGGGCTGCCGGACGATGGCAAGGTCCATCTCGTCGAGACCGGGCCTCCTTTCCGGCTTGCCTATGAAGGCACGGCCAGCTTCCTGGTCCAGATGGGCGAAGAGATCGCCTGGAACCAGATATGGGTCGGGCCGGGCAGGCACCGCAAGGCGCAACTGGGGCCGGGGCCCATCGTCAACTATATCGCCGATCCCGACATGTGCGCCGCCGCGCTGCGCATCGCCAGCGCCAATGCCGCTAAATTCCCGCGGCCCTGGTTCAACCATCCCGACCGGATCATCGCAAGCACGCGCGACCAGGTAAGCCGCAACCTGCAGGGGATCGACGGGCTGGTCGTGCCAAAGGTGGTGCGCTGCCGCGCCGTCACCGGTCGTGACATCGTCCGGGCGATCGAGGCCGGCGGGCTGCGCTATCCGGTGCTGGTGCGCTCGGCGGGCGAACACGGCGGCAAGACACTGGTCCGCATCGACGGTCCCGATTGCGAGCTCGAGCTCGCCATGTCGGTGTCGCCGGGCCGGGATCTCTACATCACCGAGTTTTACGATTTCGCCGATGAGGACGGGCTCTACCGGCGCTATCGCCTCGTCATGGTCGGCGGGGAGCCGTTCATCAAAAGCGTGATCATGGGGCCGGGCTGGAACCTCCACGCGTCCAGCCGGATCTGGGACGATCGGACGATCGCGCAGGAGCGCGGGATCATCGACACGTTCGACACGGACCTCGCGCCCCGGATCAGGCCCGCGCTCGACGCCATCTACGCCCGGCTCGGCCTCGATTATTTCGGGATCGATTGCGCTGTGCGCAGCGACGGCACCGTGCTGGTCTTCGAAGCCAACGCCACGATGAACATCCTGGTCGACATCAAGCTGCAGCCTGATCTGTGGAGCGAGCGGACCGCGCGCATCAAGGCCGCCCTGGTCGATCTGCTGCGGGATTCGAGCCGCTGGGTAACGGTGCGCCAACCGTCGCTGCCCGCCGACGTTCCGGCGCAGATCGCGGCGGTTTCGTCCCCTGCACTGGCGGTGGCCGATGCCGGGCCGTCGCTCAGCGTGGCAGAGGTTGGCGACGGTTGCCACAAGGAGCATCGTCTACGCGACGCGCTGGCGACGTCCGAGGACGGACAGGTTGCCGACACTTATGACACGCTGCACAGCGTCCGGCTGGTGACGCTGATCCTCGACAGCATTCCCGGCGCGCTGACCGACGACGCCCATGCCCGCTATCTGTTCTTCATCCTCGCGCGCTTCTGCGACGCCAATCTGGCGGAACTGTGCGATTGGACCCGCCGCGATGTCGAGGCGGGCCGGATCGACGGCGCCGCGAGCCGGCTTAAGTGGATCGAGCGGCTGCTGCGCCTGAAGCATGACATCGCCGTCTATGCGCCGCCGCCGCCGCCCATCCGGTCTGGCGATGCCGATGTTCCGGCGTCGCCGTTCCCGCCCGCGCTCGATGCGCTGAGCAGCGTGCTCCTCGCGCATTTCGACGAAGCGGGGTTCCCCGCGATCGCAGCGATCGATGCCGGCGGCGCGGCGGATGCGCTGCTCTTCCATCGCACCAAGAACAGCATCCTCCTGGCCCAGGAGGACAGCCTCGGTCTGCTTCCCCCTGCCGATCTCCCCGCTGACATTGTTGCGGCGCATCTCGATTGCGTCGCGGCGGCAGCGGCTGGGCTGGCGATGAACAGGCCGACCCATATCAACCAGTTCTGCCTGCTCCATCAGCTGCCCGAGCTGATCGTGCCGACGGTGCTGCGGCGCTGGTTGTCGGTCGAAGAGGCGCTCGACGCGGGCGATCAGTTCGGCGCGCTGGACCATGCGCAGGCCGCCGGCGATCTGCTCAGCATCATGCTGATCTCGATCGCGCCGCTGGCCGAGATCCTCTACCCATCGGATTATTTCCAGTTCCGCGGCAATCTCGGCGCGACCAGCGGCAGCAGCTCGGCGGCGATCCGCGGCAAGCTGCTGACCACCGCTTATGTGCGCCTCGCCGAGCGCGCGGTGGCGGTCAGCATCATCGGCGCCGGGCGGGCGCATGAGCGGCTGATGGCGCAACTGTCGCGCAACCGGACCCTGCTCTACAAATGGCGCGGGCTCCACATGGCGCTGCCGCGCAACGTGCTGGGCAGCGACGGTACCAAGTCTCTGGTCGGCAGTCCGGATGCGCTGAAGGCCGTCCGTTCTATGTCCGACGCCTTCGCCGGCAAGGACCCGCTCACCGCGATATTCGGGCGGGTGGAGCCCGGCCTCGATCTGCCCGATGCCGCCGCGCGGCTCGACGCGGCACTGCTGTCCGAAACCGGCCGCGTCGCCCGCGATGCCTTCTGGCAGGTGCAGGACCGTGTCGGCACCTGGGCGAAGGCGACGAAACTGCCTGCCTAGGGGCGGCTGATCGGGTCTCACCGCTTTTCACTTCACAAATCGTCTCGCCTGCGCGAAAGAGAACATGTGATGAACATGGCGCGGGCGCAACGATGATCCTGATCGGCTTCGATCCCGGGCTCGGCACCACCGGCTGGGGGGTGATCGCGGCCGACGGCAACCGGCTGTCGCATATCGCCAATGGCCAGATAAAGACCGAACCGTCGATGGAACTCGCGAGGCGATTGTCGTTGCTCCACGCCGCGCTGGTCGACGTGATCCACCAGCACCAGCCCGATGGGGCGGCGGTCGAGGAGGTGCTGGGCAACAGCAACGCGCAGTCGACACTGAAGCTCGGACAGGCGCGCGGCGTGGTGCTGTTGTCGGCGGCCAACGCCGGGCTGGTGGTTGGCGAATATCATCCTTCAGTGCTCAAGAAGGCGGTCGTCGGCACGGGCGGCGCGGAGAAAAGGCAGGTGCAGGCGATGGTCCAGGTTCTTCTGCCCGGCGTGAAGCTCGCCGGGCCCGACGCGGCCGATGCGCTCGCGGTTGCTATCACCCATGCCCACCATATCGCGACGGCGCGGGCGATGCGCCGGGTGGTCGCATGATCGCGCGGCTGCGGGGTGTGCTGGCCGAAAATGCCGCGGACCATGCCGTGCTCGATGTCGGCGGGGTCGGCTATCTGGTCTGGTGTTCGGGCCGCACCCTGTCGGCGATCGGAGAAGTCGGCGGCGACGTTCTGCTGTTCACCGAGATGCAGGTGCGCGAGGATGCGATCACCCTCTACGGCTTCGGCTCGGCGGCGGAGCGCGAGACCTTCCGCCTGCTCACCAGCGTGCAGGGGGTCGGGGGCCGGGTCGCATTGTCGATCCTGTCGGTGCTCGACGCGGGCGAATTGTCGCGGGCGATCGCCAGCGGCGACAAGGCGATGGTGGCGCGCGCCAATGGCGTCGGCCCCAAGCTGGCGATGCGCATCGTCAACGAACTCAAGGACAAGATGGGCGGGGTCGCAATCGGCCCCGGCGTCAGTCCGTCCGCTGCGGCGAAGGGCGGCACCGCGAATGACGCGCTGTCGGCGCTCGCCAATCTCGGCTTCCGCCCCGCCGAGGCGAGTGCGGCGGTCGGCGCGGCGATCGAGGAACTGGGCGACGACGCTACCCTTGATGCAGTGGTGCGCCTCGCGCTGCGCAAGGCGGCGAAGTGAGCGAAGCGATCACCGCGCGTTGCCAGTGCGGCCAGCTTACCGCGACCTGCGATGGCGAGCCGGTGCGCGTGTCGGTCTGCCACTGCCATAATTGCCAGCGCCGTTCGGGCAGCGCCTTCTCGGCCCAGATCCGCTTCCCGACCGACAATGTCGCCGTGCGCGGCGATTATGCGAGCTGGACGCGGACCAACGCCAGCGGCAGCAAGGCGAGCTTCCATTTCTGCCCGGTCTGCGGCTCGACCCTCTTCTACGATCTCGACTCGATGCCCGGCGTGCGCGCGGTGGCGATGGGCGGCTTTGCCGGAACCGAGGTGCCGGAGCCGCAATTCTCGGTCTATGAGGCGCGCAAGGCCCCTTGGCTCGACCTGACCGGCGAGGCTATCGAGCATCATGACTGACAGTGATCGCCTCGTCGCCGGATCGCGCCGCCCCGAAGATGTCGACGCGGCGCTGCGCCCGAAGTCGCTCGAGGAGTTCGTCGGGCAGCAGGCGGCGCGCGACAATCTGCGTGTGTTCATCGAGGCGGCTCGCCAGCGCGGAGAGCCGCTCGACCATGTCCTGTTCTTCGGCCCGCCTGGGCTGGGCAAGACCACGCTCGCGCAGATCATCGCCAAGGAGATGGGCGCGGGCTTCCGCGCGACATCGGGCCCGGTGATCGCCAAGTCGGGCGATCTCGCGGCGCTGCTCACCAATCTCGAGGACGGCGACGTCCTGTTCATCGACGAGATCCACCGCCTCCAGCCGGCGGTGGAGGAGGTGCTCTATCCGGCGATGGAGGATCGCGCGCTCGACCTGATGATCGGCGAGGGGCCGTCGGCGCGCAGCGTGCGGATCGATCTGCCGCGCTTCACGCTGGTCGGGGCGACGACCCGGCAGGGGCTGATCACCACGCCCTTGCGCGATCGCTTCGGCATCCCCATCCGCCTGCAATTCTATACGGTCGA
This sequence comes from Sphingomonas sp. Root710, assembly GCF_001429065.1. Taxonomy (GTDB): domain Bacteria; phylum Pseudomonadota; class Alphaproteobacteria; order Sphingomonadales; family Sphingomonadaceae; genus Rhizorhabdus. Next base: position 960,914 of record NZ_LMIB01000012.1, on the reverse strand, counting down.
GGAGCTGGAGCGTGTGGTCAGCCGCGCCGCGCGGCTGCTCAACCTCCCGATCGCGCAGGATGGGGCGATGGAAGTCGCGCGCCGTGCACGCGGTACACCACGCATCGCCGGACGGCTGCTGCGCCGCGTCCGCGACTTCGCCAATGTGCTAGGCGCGGAGGTTGTCGACGCGACGGTGGCGGATCAGGCGCTGACCCGGCTGGAGGTCGATGCGCTAGGCCTTGACGCGATGGACCGGCGCTATCTCCACATGATCGCCGACATCTATCGTGGCGGTCCGGTCGGCGTGGAGACGCTCGCCGCCGGGCTCTCCGAACCGCGCGACACGATCGAAGATGTGATCGAGCCCTATATGATCCAGCTCGGCCTGATCGCCCGCACCGCGCGCGGCCGCTGCCTCAACGGCCGGGGGTGGAAGCATCTCGGCCTCAACCCGCCGCCCGAGGCTGGTCAGGATGGGTTGTTCGATGGGGTTTGAACGTTAGGAACTCGTCATCCTGAACTCGTTTCAGGATCCACCAGGCCGCTCTGATAAAATTGGAGGAAGTGCGACAGGGCCTTCGCTGGAGCCTGTTGCTTTACCCCTGCCGCCCGGTGGATGCTGAAACAAGTTCAGCATGACGGGGTTGTGTTGAATGCGGTTGGGAATGACCTCCACCCCATCTCCGTACATCGCCGGGATGACGCTTAGCCGGGACAAGCCGCCTTCCTACCCTACAAAAGTGATTCATTTCGGCTCCCGATCGCCTAGAAAGCGTTCAGCATGGATGAAACGCCCTATTCCGGCCGCTTCGAAGCGGGAGCGCACCTGTTCGCGCTGCGCGTCTATTTCGAGGACACCGACGCCGGCGGGGTCGTCTACCATGCCAATTATCTGCGCTTCATGGAGCGGGCCCGGTCCGACATGATGCGCGTGGCGGGGGTGGATCAGCGCGGTGCGCTGGAACGCGGCGAGGGCAATTATGTTGTAGCCGAACTGGGTCTGCGCTTCAGGGCGCCGGCGCGGCTCGACGACGATCTGCTCGTGATCAGCCGAGTGACCGAAATGCGCGGCGCCCTGTGCGCCGTTCATCAGAGAGTCATGCGAAGCACCGAAACACTGGTGGAAGCCGATGTCTCGGTCGCCCTGATAGGGGCCAATGGTCGGCCGAAGCGTCAGCCGCGCCACTGGATCGACATATTCGAACGATTGAAAGGGACCGAATAAGTGATGATGCAGGACGTGGCGGTCGCCGCATCGACATCGGCAATGTCGCCGATCGCGCTGTTCTTGCAGGCCGATATCGTCGTGAAGACGGTCATGATCGGGCTGCTGCTCGCGAGCATCTGGACCTGGACGATCATCCTGTCGGGCAGCATGGCGCTCGGCCGCGCCTACAAGGCCAGCAAGACGATCGAGGCCGATTTCTGGAAGTCGGAGGATATCGACAAATTCTACGAGGGGCCGGGGCGGCAGGACGTGCCCGCCGCGAAGGTCTTTTCCGCCGGGGTCGCCGAGTGGCGGCGCTCGGTGCGTACCGGCAAGCCGGTTGATCGCGACGGCACCCGCGCGCGGCTCGCCAATGCGATGTCGACGGCGGCTGCGGCGGAGGTGGACCGCCTGTCGGACCGGCTCAACATCCTCGCCACGGTCGGCTCGGTCGCGCCTTTCGTCGGGCTGTTCGGCACCGTCTGGGGCATCATGCGCAGCTTCACCGATATCGCCGCGTCACAGAACACCTCGCTCGGTGTCGTCGCCCCCGGCATCGCCGAGGCGCTGTTCGCCACCGCGCTTGGCCTGTTCGCGGCCATCCCGGCGGTCATCGCCTATAACCGCCTGCTCCATAAGGTCGGCAAGATCGAGGGCCAGCTCCACCGCTTCGGCGATGCGCTGCACATGACCCTCAGCCGCGAGTTGGAGCGCGCATAATGGCGATGGGGCCGGTTTCAGGCCGGGGTAGCCGTCGCGCGCCGATGGCGGATATCAACGTCACGCCGCTGGTCGACGTGATGCTGGTGCTGCTGATCATCTTCATGGTCACCGCGCCGCTGCTGCTCGCGGGCGTGCCGGTCGACCTGCCCGAGAGCTCGGCGGGCGCGCTTGATCAGGACAAGAAGCCGGTCCAGCTGTCGATCGACAAGAGCGGCGCGGTGTTCATCGACGATCGCGAGGTGCAGATGGCGGCGTTGCCCGATCAGCTCGCCCAGATCGCCGCCAAGTCGGGCAAGGGCAAGGATGGGCCGCAGATCTTCCTGCGCGCCGACAAGGCGCTCGACTATGGCCGCGTCATGGCGGTGATGGGCGCGCTCAACCATGCCGGTCTCAACCGCGTCGCGCTGGTGACGATGGGGGAGAGCGAAGAGGGTTCGTCGACCGGTGGGGGTCGCATCGACGGCGACGAAGTGCCGGAACCGGCGGTCCCCTGATGCAGAAGGCCGAGCGGGCAGGACTGGGGCTATCGGTCGTGGGGCATGTCGCCCTGCTGGCGATCCTGTCGCTCAACCTGATGAGCGTCCGCAAAATGCCCAAGCTCAGCGAGCCGATGGACGTGATGCTGGTCGACAAGGCGGGGCTGCTCTCTGCCGCGCCCGAAATGTCTAAGGAAGCGCCACAGGCTGCCGAGGCCCCGGAGGTCGCCCCCACGGTGGAGGAAGCCCCGCCCGAGGTCGCACCGACCCCGTCCCAACCCACACCATCGCCACCCAAGCCTGCGCCTTCGCCCAAGGCCGCCGAGAAACCCGCACCGCCAGCACCCAAGACCTCGCCCGCCAAACCGGCCCCGCCCGCGCCACCGGCGAAGGCCAAGCCGAAGGCGACCTCGCTCGGCACCGATTTCCTGAAGGGCATTCCGGTCGAGAAATCGACCGGCAAGGCCACCGCGCCCCGCGTCGCCGCGATCAGCCCGATCGCGATGAACGGGCTCGTCGCGCTGATCGCTAGTCAGGTGAAGCCCTGCTACACGATTCCGACAGGTGGCACCGATGCCCTGGCCATCATCACCAAGGTCCGGATGCGGCTCAAGAAAGATGGTTCGATCGCCGTCGCGCCCGAGGTGGTTGGTAATGCGGGCGTCACTGGATCGAATCAGCCTTATATGCAGCAAATGAACGAGGCCGCGCGCCGAGCCTTGCAACGCTGCGCTCCCTACAAACTCCCCGCCGACCTCTATGAGGGTGGCTGGGAAGACCTGATCTTCAACTTCCGGCCCGCGCAGATGGGCTGACCAGACCAGACGAGATTTGACTTATCCCCCCGCTTTCGGCTCTACATAGGAAAGCAGGGGCACAGGAGACGAGAATGCGCCTTCCCCTTGCCCTGTCCTTATTCGTCGCGATCTTTGCCGCCGCCATGCCGGCCCACGCGCAACTCGAAGTCGATATCAATGGCGGCGTCGCACAGCCGATGCCGATCGCGATTCCGGGCATGGCGACCCCTTCGGTGCAGAACACCCCCGCGGGCGATACCGCCTCTTTGGGTCAGCGGGTCGCCGACATCGTCACCAACGACCTGAAGAACAGCGGCCTGTTCAATCCGCTGCCGAAGAGCGCGTTGCAGACGGTGAGCCAGGCGCAGACCAATGCGCCCGACTTCATGTTCTGGACGCAGAGTGGCGCGCAGGCGCTGGTGCAGGGCTTCGTCCAGCTCAACGGCGACGGTTCGCTGACCGTCGCCTGCTATCTTTTCGACGTGCTTGCGAAGACCGAACTGACCCGCAACGGCTTCATCGTTCAGCCGTCGCAATGGCGGCAGGCGGCGCATAAATGCTCGGACATGGTCTATACCCGCCTGACCGGCGAGGGGCCCTATTTCAACAGCCGGGTCGTCTATGTCTCTGAAACCGGGCCCAAGACCAACCGTACCAAGCGGCTGGCGATCATGGACCAGGACGGGGCGAACCACCGCTTCATCACCAACGGCCAGACGATCGTGCTGACCCCGCGCTTCGCGCCCGATCGGCAGACGCTGGTCTACATGTCCTACACCGGCCAGCGGCCGCGCGTGTACGTCTATGATGTCGGCTCGGGCAAGCAGCGGCTCGTCGTCGACCAGCCGAACATGACCTTCGCGCCGCGCTTCTCGCCTGATGGCCGCTTCATCGTCTTCTCGATGGCGGTCGGCGGCAACACCGATCTCTATCGCGTGCCCTCGGGCGGCGGCCGCGCGGAGCGGCTGACCACCTCGCCGGGCATCGACACCGGCGCGAGCTATTCGCCCGACGGGTCGAAGATCGTCTTCGAAAGCGACCGCTCGGGCACCCAGCAACTCTATGTGATGAACGCCGACGGTTCGAACCAGAACCGGATCAGCTTCGGCGGCGGGCGCTATGCCACGCCGGTGTGGAGCCCGCGCGGCGACCTGATCGCCTTCACCAGGATTGGCGGCGGCTTCGCGGTCGGCGTGATGGGGGTGAACGGATCAGGTGAGAAGATCCTGACCAATGGCTGGCAGGACGAGGGCCCGAGCTGGTCGCCCAATGGCCGGGTGATCATGTTCTTCCGCACCGGTCAGGGCTCGGGCAAGGCCGATCTCTGGTCGGTCGATCTTACCGGCGTCAACGAACGTCCGGTGCCGACGCCGCTCGACGGATCGGACCCGGCCTGGGGACCGTTGTTGCCGTAAACGGGGATTTTTCCAACCAAAGTGGAATAAAACACGTTATCCAACCGTAATCAGTTTCGAAGAAGGAGAATCATGATGGCGCATCTGACGATGAGAATCGCTCTGGTGTCCGCGCTGGCGCTGAGCGTCGCGGCCTGCAGCAAGAAGAAGGTCGAGGAACTTCCCCCGGCTCCCCCGGCGGCGGCTCCCGCCCCCGCACCCGAAGCCCCGCCGCCCGCGCCGACCACCACCACCGTTCCCGGTTCGCGCGCCGATTTCCTTGAGCAGGCCGGCACCGACACGATCCATTTCGGCACCGATCTCTATGACATCGACGCAGAGAGCCAGGCGATCCTGACCAAGCAGGCGGCGTGGCTGACCAAGTTCCCGAACGTCGCGGTGACGATCGAGGGCCACGCCGACGAACGCGGCACCCGCGAGTATAACCTTGCGCTCGGCGACCGCCGCGCCAATGCCGCGAAGAACTATCTGGTCAACGCCGGCATCGCCGCGTCACGCCTCTCGGTGATCAGCTATGGCAAGGAACGCCCGGTCGCGACCGGTTCGGACGAAGCCAGCTGGGCCCAGAACCGCCGCGCCGTCACGGTGGTGCCGAACTAAGTTCGACCTTCCTTCCCCTCCCGCTTGCGGGAGGGGCGTAGGGGTGGGCAAGAAAGGTCGGAGGCTCGATGCCTCCGACCTTTCTTTTTGCCGGAAGTGCGGAAGCCCACCCCTCAATCCCCTCCCGCAAGCGGGAGGGGAGGCGCGATGTCACCGCACGAACCGCAGATCCTCGAAGTCCTCGGGAACATAATCGACCGTCCGTTTGGCGTAGCGGACCACGATCCTGTGGACCGCATCGCCCAGGCTCGTCTCGACATCGGTCACCACGCCCGCCGCCCCCTTCATCGTCCGGGTGCTATGATCGTCGACCAGCGTCTCGATGATGTCGCCGCGCTGGGGCGCGCGTTCGGTCAGCAGCGGACGCGCGGCAAGGCGGGCGAAGACCAGCGCCGCCGTCTCGTCATAGTTGCGCGCGACCGTCGCGGCATCGTCGCCCGGATCGACCTGTACCGCGATGTCGGCGAAGAACATCATCACCGGCCCGCCGGTCTCCGTCGCCGCCTGCATTGCCAGCGCGACGGTGCCCTCGAAACTGCGGCCCGTGACCGCCGATATGATCGGAACCGCCATGCCGGATCAGTCCAGCGAGACGAAGTGATCGCGCAGCGCCCGCGCATCGTGCAGCGCATTGTGCGGCACCTGGCTGTTGCGTGCGGTCGAAAAACCGGGGGTGCGGTGGAATTCGAAACGCATATGCTTGACGTCGACGATCTCGGTCTCACCGACCAGCAGCAGGCGGCAGAACAGCGCGATATCCTCGGGCCAGTCCGCGATGATCGTCACGTCGCGGTCCTGCGCCAGATAGGCGGCGATGTCGTGCGCGGCGGCGATCCGGTCGAGCCGGTTGAGCAGCATGGGCGGCACGCTTTCCAGATAGGGCACGACATGCTTCTCGACCCAGGGATGAAAGGGGCCGTCGATCGGGATCACGACATAATAGTCCTGGTCGCCGTATTCGGGGACCAGCGCGAGGCTCATCAGTTCGCCGCCGAAGCCGTTGAATTCGGTATCGAGGAAATAGCGCATTCAACCCCCAGCCGTCATCCCAGCGAAAGCTGGAATCTGCTTGCCTTCTTGCGGCAAAGACAAGTGAGATCCCAGTTTTCGCTGGGAGGACGCAAGCGGTTTCTAACCCAACGCCTCGTCGAGCATCCGCGCCAGCCGCAGCCCGCCGCGCTCGACCTGCAGGCGCAGGACCGGGATCAGCTCGACGATCTTCGCATTGGTCAGCACCGGACGGGTTGCGGGTTTCGGGCCGCAGGCATCTCCGGTCAGCGCCTGATAGGCATCGTGCGCAACCTGCCAATTCTCGCGGCTCCAATCCTCCACCGTTCCTTGCACCATCGCCGGGCGCTCGGCGGCGGGCACCTCTGACAACAGCCCGAGTGGTCCGCCCGGCGGGGTCGAGATTGCCCGGTCGGCAAGCAGGCCGTCCCAGATGCTGTGGATATTGGTGTTGGGCCTGAAGCCGTAATCGGCCTTCAGGTCGTTGCCGCCGCGGTCATGGCGGTCGCCGGCGTGGAGTGGCTGGTGCAGGTCACCCATGAAATGAACGAGGAAGACGAGTGCCTCGATCCGAACACGGAGCGGTTCGCTGCGGTCCCCGAGTAGCCGCGACATCCGCTCGATCTGGCGCGACACGCAATTGCCGTCGGGGCAGTTCGCCTTGAGGTCGAACGGCTGGCAGACATCCACATTCTGATAATGCCAGTTATAGGCGTGGCTGTAGCGGTCGCGGTACGGCTTGTTCTTGACGCAGTCGGCCCAGACCGACGCCTGCTCGATCGTGCGCGCCAGACAGGCGGGGGTTTCGAGCAGGTCGGACCGGGCCAGCAGCCGCGTGATCGCGCGCTTCGTCTCCGGCTTCACCGAGGCCATGGCGATCGTCGCTATCGTCTCATGGCCATATTCCCACCAGGCTGCGGCGGGGCTGGCGAACCCGCACAGGGCCGCCAGCGCAAACAGCCAGCGCAGCATCACTCGTCGCCGTATATCGCCACGACCTGCGGATGATCGGCGCGCGCCATGCCGCGATACATGCCGCCGCTGTTGAAGCTCCAGCCGCCGCGGCCTTTATGGTCGACGCTGATCAGCCCGCCGACCCCGCCGAGCGCGCCGATCTCCGCGATCACGCCGTCGCCCGCCTCGCCCAGCGTCGCCCCCGCGAGGCGCACCCGCGCCGACAGTTCGTGCGCCGCGCCGACCCGGATGAAATGTTCGCCCGAGCCGGTGCAGGAGGTGGCTGCGCCGCGATCGTCGGCCCAGGTGCCCGCGCCGATCACCGGCGAATCGCCGATCCGGTTCCAGCGCTTGCCGGTCAGCCCGCCGGTCGAGGTCGCGGCGGCGACATGACCCCGGCTGTCGCGCGCGACCGCCCCCACCGTGCCGTATTTCAGGTCGGCGTCGAAGGTGCCGCCCGCGCGCAGCTCTTCATATTGCCGCCAGCGCTCGTCGGTGTGGAACCAGGCGGGGGCGGCCTGTTCCAGTCCATGTTCGGCACCGAAACGATCTGCGCCCGCCGCGGTCAGCATGACGTGCGGGCTCTGCTCCATCACCGCGCGGGCCAGCGTCACCGGATGCTTGGCCTTGGTGACCGCGCTCACCGCGCCCGCCTCGCGGGTCGCGCCTTCCATCACCGCGGCGTCGAGCTCGTTGATCCCCTCGGCGCTGAACACCGAACCGCGCCCGGCGTTGAAATGCGGGTCGTCCTCCAGCACGCGCACCGCGGCCTCGACTGCGTCGAGCGCACTGCCGCCGCCGGCCAGGATCGTCTCGCCCGCTTCCAGGGCAGCGGCCATCGCAGCGCGGGCATGGCCGTCGCTCTCCGCGCCGACCTGCTCGCGGCGCAACTGCCCCGCGCCGCCGTGGATGACAAGGGTCCAGCCTTCGGTCGGGCCGGTCCAATGCGATATGATCTGGCGGTTCCTGGCCATGCTTCTACCTGAAATTGGGGAGCGTCTTCATATCGACGCTCGAAGGGCCTATACGGGTCCCGAGACTTTTCAAAGAGCTTACATCAATGTCCATTCGTCCGTGGCGCGACATCCAGCGCCGCCAGTCCCGTCAGATCATGGTCGGCAATGTCGCCGTTGGCGGCGGCGCGCCCGTCACCGTCCAGACGATGACCAATACCCCGACCGAGGATATCCGTGCGACGATCGACCAGATCCGCCGCTGCGAGGATGCGGGCGCGGACATCATCCGCGTCTCCTGTCCCGACGAGGCGTCCACCGCGGCGCTCAAGCAGATCGTCCGCGCCGCGAATGTGCCGATCGTCGCGGACATTCATTTCCACTATAAGCGTGCGCTCGAAGCCGCCGATGCGGGAGCGGCCTGCCTGCGGATCAATCCAGGCAATATCGGCTCGGAGGCGCGGGTGGCAGAGGTGGTTCGCGCCGCCAAGGCGAACGGCTGTTCGATCCGTATCGGCGTCAACGCCGGCAGTCTCGAGAAGGACCTGCTCGAGAAATATGGCGAGCCCTGTCCCGAGGCGCTGGTCGAAAGCGCGCTCGACCATATCAAGCTGCTCCGGGACCAGGATTTCCACGAATATAAGGTCGCGGTGAAGGCGTCCGACGTCTTCCTCGCGGTTTCGGCCTATATGGGGCTCGCCGAAGCGGTCGATTGCCCACTCCACCTCGGCATCACCGAGGCGGGCGGGCTGATCGGCGGCACCGTCAAGTCGGCGATCGGCATCGGCAATCTGCTGTGGGCCGGAATCGGCGACACGATCCGCGTCTCGCTGTCGGCGGAACCCGAGGAGGAGGTCCGCGTCGGCTTCGAGATCCTGAAGGCGCTCGGCATCCGCAACCGCGGCGTTCGCGTCGTCTCCTGCCCGAGCTGCGCCCGCCAGGGCTTCGACGTCATCCGCACCGTTCAGACGCTGGAAGAACGCCTCCAGCACATCCGCGTGCCGCTGTCGCTGTCGGTGCTCGGCTGCGTCGTCAACGGCCCCGGCGAAGCGCGCGAAACCGATATCGGCCTGACCGGCGGCGGCGCGGGCAAGCATATGGTCTATCTGTCGGGGGTCACCGACCACACGGTGCAGGACGCCGACATGGTCGATCATATCGTCAAGCTGGTCGAGGCGAAGGCCGCCGAGATCGAGGCCGCCGAAGCGGCGCAGGCGCAAGCGGCGGAATGAGGCTTTCGACGCTGGCGGCTATTTTCTCTCCCGCTCATCCTGAGGAGCAACTGAGCTTGTCGAAGTTGCGTCTCGAAGGAGCCGTCCTTCGATGCGGTCTTCGGCGTAGTTTATCCAGAGCGACGCCGCAGGCGACGTCGAAGGGCTCAGCCCTTACTCAGGATGAGCGGATTATTTCTTGATGAAGCAGTCCTCGCTCGCGGCTGCCTTCACGGTCGCTTGTCTCGGCATCGCGGTGTTCGCGTCGATGGACGCGGTGATCAAGGCGCTCAGCCTGGCGATGGGGACCTACAACACTTTGCTCTGGCGCAGCATCGCGGGAATCGTGGTCAGCGGCGCGCCCTGGTTGTGGCGGCGTCCGGCGCGACCGTCGCGCGCGGCGATGAAGCTGCATCTCGAGCGCGGCGCGGTGTCGGCGGTGATGGCGATGCTGTTCTTCTGGGGGCTCGCCCGCACGCCGATGGCGCAGGCGATCGCCCTGACCTTCATCGCCCCGCTGATCGCGCAGGGGCTTGCGGTGCTGCTGCTCAAGGAGCGGATGCAGCGCGGCGCGCTGCTCGGTTCGCTGCTCGCCTTTGCCGGGGTGCTGGTGATCCTGTGGGGGCAGGCTTCGGCGAAAATGGGCCCCGACGTGTTGTGGGGGGCGGTCGCGGTGCTGCTTTCGGCGGTGGCCTATGCCTATAACATCATTCTGATGCGGCGGCAGGCGCAACTTGCCGATCCCTATGAGGTCGCCTTCTTCCAGAGCGCGGTCGTCGCGATCTGTCTCTCGGTCGCGGCGCCCTGGTTCGCCGAGCTGCCGCCCGCCGAACATGCCCCGATGATCGTTTTCGCGGCGCTATTGGCCACGGTGTCGCTGGCCTTGCTGGGCTGGGCCTATGCCCGCGCCGAGGCGAGCTATCTCGCGCCGGTCGAGTTTACTGCCTTCATCTGGGCCAGCCTGTGGGGCTGGGTCTTTTTCCGCGAACATATCGGCCTCGCGACGCTGGCCGGAGCGGCGCTGATTGTCGGCGGCTGCTGGTGGGCGGCGCGCTCGCCCGATCTCGAACGGGATGTGATTCCATGACGCTTGCGATCCGCCGTGCCCGCCCGGGCGACGAGCATGACATTATCCGCCTCATCCGCGCGCTCGCCACCTATGAGCGCGAGCCCGATGCGGTGAAGGCGACCCCGGAGGGGCTGGCCGCGCTGCTGTTCGGTGATGCGCCAAAGGTGTTCGCGCATGTCGCCGAGGTGGACGGCGCGGTCGTCGGTATCGCGGTGTGGTTCTTCAACTTCTCCACGTGGACCGGCAAGCACGGCATCTATCTGGAGGACCTGTTCGTCGATCCGGCGGTGCGCGGCGGCGGGGTCGCGCGTGCGCTGGTCAAGGCGCTGGCCGACGAGGCGAAGGCGCATGACGGCGCGCGGCTCGACTGGGGCGTGCTTGACTGGAACGAGCTGGCGAAGGGCTTCTACCGGCGGCTCGGGGCGCGGCACATGCAGGGCTGGGAGCCGTGGCGGCTCGATGGCGAAGAATTGAAGGCGCTACAGGATAACTAATTCCAGCCCGGGATGGGGCAGGATTTATCCCCCCAGCACGTTGATCGTGAACGCCAGCACGCCGATGTTGAAGACGAACGCTGCAAAGCAATGAAAGGTGGCCACGCGGCGGATGCCGCGCGCGGGTATGCCGACATCGGACGTCTGGAAGGTCATGCCGAGCGTGAAGGCGAAATAGATGAAGTCCCAATAGTCGGGGTCGCCGTCTCCGGGAAAATCGAGCCCGCCGCAATCCCCGCCGGTCTTGGGTTTGGGGCTGTAATAGAGATGCGCGTAATGCAGCGCGTAGATCATGTTGCTGAACAACCAGGCGATCAGCAATGTGGCGATGATCAGCGCGATGTTCCCGGCACGCATCTGCGACTTCTGCGACAGCTCCACCGCGATCGCGACCAGTACGACGGTGCAGACGATCCCGGTGATCGCGAGAAGGACCGCGCGGTTGGCATCGTTGCGTTGCGCGGCTGACCGCATGTCGTCGGCTTCATGGCCGAGTAACGGGATGCAGGACAACAGGAACAGCACCCCGCCAGCGTCGAAAGCGATTAACGCGGCCTGGCTCCAATCGGCCCAACATGTCGCCACGCCGAACCCCAGCAAGGTGACGACGGCAAAGGCGATGAAGCGTGGCGGGGCGATACGGTGGCCGAGGGCGGGCGTGCTTCGAACTGCCATGCGCTGATCCTAGCGTGCTGCCGATGCGTCGGCTATGGCCCGCGCATGGCATGGGTCTGGCTGATCATCGGCGGCTGTTTCGAGGTGGGCTTCACCACATGCCTGCGCTTTGTCGATGGCTTCCGCAACATCCTCTGGACGCTGGGTTTCCTCGTCTCGGTCGGCCTCTCGATGGCGCTGCTCGAAGTGGCGAGCCGGTCGATCCCGATGGGCACCGCTTATGCGGTGTGGGGCGGGATCGGCGCGATCGGCACCGTCATCATCGGCATGATCTGGTTTCACGAACCCGCCACCCCGATCCGCATCGTCCTGATCTTCGCGATCGTCGCGTGCATCGCCGGGCTCAAGCTGACGGCGCACTGACCCGTCAAAGCCTCGCGGACCGCCCGATATTCACCTCATGCTGGACCAGCTCGACGATCTCGTCGATCACCGGTTCGCAGCCGGGAAACTGGCCGAGATAATGCATCGTCCAGTTGCAGCCGGTCGGGCTTTCGCTCGCGGTCGGCTTCGGCATCGGCGCGAGCACCTTCTTGTCGCAATCGCGCAACCGGGGATCGGCGTCGATCATCGCCTGGACGCGACGCTGGATTTCCTCGCCGGAGACCAGTTCGCGGCCCTCGCCGTCCGGCTTGATGTGCCCGGCGTGCAGGTTGAGCGGTTCTTCACCCATCGTCTCTCTCCTCGACGCGATCAAGCGCCGGGGCGGTCTTTGGTTCCGCATGCCCACGAATCGCGCGAAGCCGGGACCGATCCATGCTATGACCGCGGCAGGCAGGAAAAAGCGGGACTGTGACGCGCGCAACAGTTCCGCATCCGGTTTGCCCCTAAGGTCATGTTTCGGTGAAATCGTCTTGCTGCAAGGGCAACCGGGCCGCGCTTCGCTCCGTATAGGAAAGCGGGCCTAGACAGGGGAAGAATATGGCCGCTCGGATGTCGCGTTTCGTCATGATCGCCGCGCTCGCGATGGCGGGCGTTGCGGCACACGCGGCCGATGCGCCGTCGATCCAGGCCTATAAGCGTGATCCGCTGCCGATCTATGACGATGCCGGGACCAAGCTGCGCGACGTTCCGGTCGCCTCGATGCCGGCGGCTGGATCGCCCGGCGCGCGCGTCGTCCGCGCCAAGACCGGGTTCGTCGGCGTTCAACTCGACGGCAAGCTAGCCTGGCTGCGGTTGTCGACGGTCGACTATGTCGGCGATCTCGCGGCGATCACCTGCAATGCCAATGCGATGAGTTTCGCGAAGATGGAGGAAGACGGGCTGCAGCAGTCGCTGGGGCTCGGTTGCGGCGGGAGCAAGTAACACCGCACGGGTTCGAGGGGGCCAACTGGGGGGCAACAGGAGGCTTTGACATGCGACATGGTTTGATGCTGGCCGCGCTGACGGTCGCGCTGGGGGCTGCCCCGATGGCCGGCGCCGCGCCAAAGAAGAAAAGGGCGCCCGCCGCAGCAAAGCCCGCTGCTCCTGCCGAGCCCGTAATCGCGATGCTGCCCGATGCGCCCTATGTGCCGCTGACCGGCTGCCCGGTCCCGGCGGCCGGGGCGCTCGTCCCTGCGAAGAAGCTCGACAAGAAGGCGCGCGGCAAATTCTCGATCGACAAGGCACCCTATATCTCGACGCTCGATCCGGGCGACCTGTGCGTCACCAACCAGAAGATGCGCACCGGGGTCGGCGATACGGCGGGCGCGATGGGCCTGTCGGCGCAGGTGATGAACACCCGTTCGGCGCGGATGGACCTGATGGCGTCACCCGCGCTGGAAGCCGAATTGCGGCCGGTGCTTGAATCCTTTGCAAAGGCATGGCCCTATGCGCCGCTCGAGCGCACCCCGCGCATCCTGTTCCGCGCCGACGAGGCCTATCAGGCCCAGGCTTTGCCCGACAATACGATCATCGTCTCGATGGGCCTGCTAGAAGCCGCGCAGTCGGATTCCGAAGTGCTGTTCGTCCTCGCGCATGAATATTCGCATCTTCTGCTCGGCCATTTTACCAAGGCGGAAACGATTGCGGGGGCGAAGGGCGCGACCCAGGCGGTGTCGGTCGCCTGGCAGGCGGGCAGCGCCTTCAACGCGATGAAGAAGAGCGGCGGCGGCGCGAACATGCTGACCAGCATGCAGGGCGGGATGGAATCGGGCGCGCGCACGGCCGCGCCGATCGCCGAGGCGTTGCGCTTCGCGGTCGACGACATCTTCGCGCCGTCGTGGAACCGCGATCAGGAGAACCAGGCCGACGCGCTGGCGATCGACCTGCTGGTGCGCAGCAACGTCACCATCGACAGCTACGCAAACGTCTTCGCCCGGCTGCAAAAGGCGTTCGCGACCGAAAAGGCGTCCCGCGACAAGCGCAAGGCAGCGGCGGACGCGGTGCAGGCGAGCCTTGCCGAGACGATGAAGGGTTTCGCGAACAACGCCGTCACGACCAGCAGCCTGACCGGTGGCGCTGCCGGTTTCCAGGGTCTTGGATCGAGCCTGCTCAAGAGCGCGGGCGGGGCATTGCTCAACAATATGGGCAACATCACCAAGTCGCTGGGCGGCGACACCCATCTGCCGCCCGAGGAACGCCGCAAGGGCCTCGCCGCCTATTTCCAGGCGGGTTACCCGACCGCCGATCCGCCGATCGACACCGGCGCGCTGATCGGCCGGATCAAGGCAAGGCCGGACTATGGCCGCGCCATCGCCATCCGCAACGCCTATCTCAAGGCGCGCGGCAGCTATTTCGCGCAGGATTATGCCGGGGCCACCGCGCAGCTCCGCGCGCTCGGCGCGGGCAGCCGCTCCGCCCCGGTGTTCGTCAATTATGTCGCCGGGCTGGCGGCGCGCGACCAGGGCAATGTGGCGGCGGCGGCAAGCTTCTTCGACGCCGGGCGCGGCGGCCCGATCCAAAATCTCCAGCTCTACGAAACCTATACCGAGATGGAGCTGGGCGCGGGCGACATCCGGGACAGCGACAGCCTGATCTCCGAGGGCAAGGCGCGTTTCCGTGATCCCGATCATTTCAAGAGCATCGAGATCAAGCGCGGCATCGCCGCCGGCGACATGGCGGGCGCGCAATCGATCTACACCGCCTGCATGGGGATCAAGGGTCGCGACTATATCACCGAGCGCTGCAAGGCGGCGATGCCGCAAGCCGCGCAGCAACAGGCCAATCCGCTCGGCATCAAATTGCCCTTCGGCAGCTGACCTCGATGCGGCGCGCTTTGCTGATCGCGCTGGCGCTGGCCGGCGCGTCGCCGCTGGCTGCGGCCGGAACGGACGACCGGCTCGCGCGGATCGAGGCCGAGATCCAGGCGGCCACCGCCGCGCGGCGGTGGGACGAAGCGGTCGCACTCGGCCGCGAGGCGCTGGCGATCGAGGAGGTGGAGAAAGGTAAGGACCATGTCGAGGTTGGCGGCACGCTGTCCCTGATCGCGGGCTGGCTGGTCGAGCAGGGCAAGCCAGCCGAGGCGACCCCGCTGTACCGCCGCGCGCTGGCGATCTTCACGGGCAGGCTCGGTGCTGGTCATGAATTGTCCGAACAGGCGGCCTCGAACCTCGGCGCCAACCTTCAGGCGCTCGGCGCGTTCGACGAGGCCGAGGCGCTGTACCGCGCCGCGCTGGCCCGTGCACTGGCTAAGGGAAAGGCCGGGCGTCCGGCGGCGCTCGCTTATAACAATCTCGCTTATGCGCTGGGGCGGCAGGGGCGCTTCACCGAGGCGCGCGATTTCTATGCGAAGGCGCTAACGATCGCGCAGAACTGGGACCCCGAGGATCTCGATCTCGCGCTGATCGAGAGCAATGTCGCTGCCAATCTAGACGCGCTCGGGCGCCCGCTCGAGGCGGAACCACTTTATCGTCAGGCGCTGGCGGTGCGGATTTCCGAACTCGGCCCGAAGGACCCGGCGGTCGCGACAAGCTATAATAATCTCGGCTTCAACCTGGATGGACAGGGCCGCTATGCCGATGCCGCTCCGGCCTATGCGCGCGCGCTGAAAATCCGCGCCGCGCTCGACCCCGACGGACTCGCCGCCGCGACCAGCTACAACAATGCTGCGCACAATCTGAACCGGCAGGGAGACTATGCGAGCGCCGCGCCGCTCTATGCCAGGGCACTGTCGATCTGGCGGACGGTCTATGGCGATCACCATCCGGTAACCGCGATCGGCCTGTCCAATGTCGCGGTCAATCTGGAGCGGCAGGGCAAGGCAGCGGAAGCCGAGCGGCTGTTCGCGCAGGCACTGGCTATTCGCACCGCTGCGTTGCGCCCCGGGCATCCCGACATCGCCACCGCGCAACTGCGGTTGGGCCACAATCTCGTCGCACAAAAGGCTTATGGCCGGGCGCTGCCGCTCTACGAAATGGCGGTCGCGACCCGGCGGACGGCGTTCGGGGGCGATCATCCCGCGCTCGCCGAGGCGCTGACCGATCAGGCCGAACTGTTCCTTGCGCTCGGGCGCACCCGTGATGCGGTCGATGCTGCACGTGAAGCCGCGGAGATCGTCCGGCGCCGCCGGCTCGGCCGGGTCGGCGAGAGCCGTAATGGTGACACCGCGCAGCAAGCGGGCGGCGACGCGGTCCGCCGCGATCCGCTGGCGGGTGCGTTCGCGACGCTGATCCGCGCGAGCTGGGCGCGCGCCGCCGCGATGCCAGGACAGGCCGCCGCCTTGCGGGCCGAGGCCTTCCTCGCCGCGCAGGACCTGTCGGTTTCCGCCGCCGCGCGCAGCATGGCGCGCACCGCCGCGCGCACCGCCGCCGGGGACGGGCCGCTCGGCGAGCTCGTCCGCCGCCAGCAGGCGCTGTCCGATCGGACCGCCGAACTCGATGCGCGTTTGCTGCGGCAATTGCTGCGCGGCGATGCCGCCAATGCGGCGGCAACCCGCTCTAACCTCGACGCGGCGACGAAGGAACTCGCCGAGGCCGACCGCGCGTTGAGGACGGCATTTCCCGATTATGCCCGGCTGATCGGAACGAACGGCCTGCCATTGCGCGATGCACAGGCGCGGCTGACGCGCGACGCGGGGCTGCTGCTGATCGTCCCGGCGGGCGATGATCTCTACAGCTTTGCGATCGGCCCCAGGGCGGTCGCCTGGTCGCGGCTCGACGGCGGCGTGGCCTCCGCCGCCGCATCGGTGCGGGTGCTGCGCTGCCAGGTCGATCCCAAGAGTTGCGGCGGCCGCTCGGGCGATTGGCCTGCCTTCGACCGGGCAAGGGCCTTCACCCTCTATCGCGGCCTGGTCGCGCCGGTCGAATCCGCGCTGAAAGGAATGAGCGCGCTGTTCGTGGTCACCGGCGGCGCGCTCGCCGAACTGCCGCTCGGCCTGTTGTCCACCGCCGCGCCCGGCGCGGAGGATGTGTCCTGGCTGAGCGACCGCTATGCGATCACCGTGCTGCCGGCGGTGTCGGTGCTGCGCGCCGCGAGCAGCAAGGCGGCGCAGGGGGGCGCGGACGACGACCGCTTCGTCGGCTATGGCGCGCCATTGTTCCTCGGCCCGGCGAGCCCCGATCGCAAACTCGACGCTTTCTTGCGGATTCCGCAGCCGGTCGACCGCGCCGGTATCGGCCTGGCCGACGCGACGGCGCTACGCGAGCTGAGCCCGCTGCCCGGCACCGAGGTCGAATTGAAGGCGATGGCGGCGGCGCTCAGGGCGGGGCCTGAGCGGCTCCATCTCGGCCAGGCGGCGACCGAAGGATCGGTGCGCCGCGATCCGGCGATCGGCCATGCGCGGATCATCGCCTTCGCGACCCATGGCATCCTGCCGGGCGAGATCGGCGGTCTGCGCGAACCCGGCCTCGCCTTCACCCCGCCCGCGCAGGTCTCCGCCGAGGATGACGGGCTGCTTGCCGCGTCCGAAGTCGCGGGGATGCGGTTGTCGGCGGACTGGGTGATCCTGTCGGCGTGCAACACCGCCTCTGCCGATGGGACGCCGGGCGCGGACAGCCTGTCGAGCCTGGGCCGCGCCTTCCTCTATGCGGGGGCAGGGTCGCTGCTGGCGAGCCGCTGGCGGGTCGCCGACGATCCCACCGCCGCGCTGACCGTCGAGACGCTGGCGGCGCGGCAGGCGGGCCTCAGCCGCGCGGCGGCGCTGCAACGCGCGATGAGGGTGGTGCGGACCGGCCGCCGCACTGATGGCAGCGCGCTCCCCGGCTGGCAGGAGAGCTGGGCGCATCCCGCCGCATGGGCGCCCTTCACGGTGATCGGCAGCGACGGGAATTGATACCCTGCCCGCTCAGCCCTTACTCGGGATGAGCGGATGGAGGACTCATTCGTGCGGTCTTAGCCCCTGGTTGAGTTTGTCGACCACCTCGGCCATCGGTTCGGTGACGGTGACGCTGCGGCCTTCGCCGAAGCGGATGCGAGTGCCGTCGCTGACCGAAGAGATGAAGGTAACCTGGGATGCGTTGACCGCGGTTTCGACCCGGTCGGCGCCGACGAACATGACGAGCATGAATTCCTCTCCCTATGCTTGGGGGAGGAGCTTAGCGCTTTGAGAAATCCCGGCTAGCTCAAAAGAGCTTCGTTCTGCATTTCCGCGTCTGATGAATGCCGCGCAGGAAGCCGCGCCGGGCATAGCCCGCATCGAAGGCGCGGTTCAGGCGGCGTTGCGCCGGGGCCGCGCCGGTCACTTCGCGGACGAGGCCGCGGAACGGGATCAGCGAGTTGACCACGGTCTGCCCGCCCGCTTCGGCCAGTTTGCCGGCCCTGTTCTCCTTCTTGACCTCGCCAGCCTGGAAATCGGGACCGATCACATCGGTCAGCGCGTGGAACGCCGCCGAAATGTCGCGGCACGTCTTGATGCCCTTCATGTCATAGGGGTTTTGGCTCGCGGCGATCAGCACGGGCGGGATGGTCGTCTTGGCCACGCCGACGTCCTTGACAGGCTGCGAGGCGATCCGGCCGGCGCTCTCGCCGACCGATTTGAGGCGGCCCGGCTCGGCCGGGGCGCTTTCATTGGCGGGGGCCGTCTCGTTCGCGGGCGCGCTGGCGCTCGCATTTTCGGGCGCGGCGCGCGCGGGCAGGGCGAGGATCAGCGCGAGCGTGGCGAGGGGCGGGGCGATGCGGAGCATGGCCTACTCTAACGGCAAATGTCCCGAGGAGGAAAGCGGCTGCCGCTTCAGGCGGCGGCTGCTTGGGCCGGCCTGCCGCGCCGGACGGCAAGAAAGCCGAGCAGCGCGAGCATGGCGAGGACGATCGCCTGCGCGGCGGCGAAGGGCGGCTCGGTCTGGGTCGGCGCCAGCGCGTTGAGCGCGCCGATCTCGAGGAAGGACTGCACGACCAGCACGAAGCAGTTCAGCCACAGCGCGATCGTCGCGCTGACGGTATAGGCGCTGTTCCAGCCGTCCTGCCGCTTGAACGGCCCGATCGCCGCCACCGCGACGGTCAGCACCGCGAGCGACACGAGCCCGGTGATCGCCGCCGGGGTCAGCGCCGTCAGGGGGAAGAGGAAGCCGGTGAGGCTGGTCAACAGGGTGGTCGACAGAAAGACCATGTTGGTCCGCGCCAGCCAGCGGCCCTGCGCGAGGGCGACGAGCCAGATCAGTCCCGACGCTATCGCAATCAGGCTGATGACGACATGGAGCTGGGTGAACGCCGGTATCGATAGGCCGAGGATCATGACGAGCTTCCCCCTGAAGGACGATGCATCGGCGGCGAGGATATACTATCGGCAGCGTCGGGTCACGGGCTGTAACGACGCAGCTTGTCAGCGGGGTTCGAGACCCGCGCAGAGCGTTGCTACGAGCGCCCGCGCAATGTCCGCCGCGGAGCGCTCGCCGCCTTCCTGATACCAGCGGGCGGGCCAGTTGAGCGCGCCTGCCAGTGCGAAGGTGGTCAGCTTGACGTCGACGACGACGGCCGATCCGTCGGCGGCGGCGGCGGCGATCAGCTCGCGCATCGCGCCGTCGATCTCGCGCTTGAAGGCGCGGAATCGCGCACCGCTTTCGGCGCTCAGCGCTTCGGGGCGGGTCAACACGAAAATCCGCCCGAAATCGGTCATGTTGAGTTCGGCATAGCTGATCAGGAAGGCCTTGAGCCGATCGAGCCCGGTGCCCGGCAGTACCCGCGCCTGTTCCGCCGCGGGCCGCAACTGCGCCAGTCCGGCGTCGATGCACGCCGACAGGATCTGATCCTTGTTGCCATAATAATGGTAGAGGACCGGCTTGGTGACCCCGAGGCTGGCCGCGACGTCGTCGAGCGAGGTTTCGCGGAAGCCGCGCTCGTTGAACATGCGCACCGCGGCGAGCAGCACCGCCTGCCGTTTCGCTTCGCGTTCACGCTCGCGGTCGGCGCGCGACTGGAACGGCGTGTCGATCGGGGATGGAGGCGTCGGTCCGGACATGGACCGGCTATTGGCATGCGGCCGATCCGGCGTCTACCGATGAGCGACGCCGGGCGGGTTCAGCCCTTGGCGGGCACCGCCTGACCGACGGTGATCGTCCGGCCGAGCGGGCCGCCTTCCTCGGCCCGTTCGACCAGATAGGCGGCCACCGATCGCTTCGACACCGTCTCGAAGGATGACCAGCGCTCGCTCTTGTCGATCAGCGGAACCGCCTCATCATTGTCAGTCAGGCCGGGAGGCCGGACGATCGTCCAGCGCAGGCCCGACGCGCCGATCGCGGCTTCGGCGAGGTCATGGTCGAGATAGGCCTCGTGGATCGCGCTCAGCCGCAGGATGATGCGGAACATCAGCGCATGTTTCCGGCGGTCGGCGCCGACGCCGAAGGCGCTGAGATAGATGAAGTGCTGCGGACCATCGCCGATCGCCGCGATCGTCGCGGCAGCGACCCGCTGGAGGATGTCGGCAGGCGAGACGCGTTTGGCGAACAGGCTCTTCGACGCCCGGTTCTGCCCGATGCAGGAGATCACCGCATCGCAGCCGGTGATCGCGCCGCGCAGGAAATCGGCATCGGTCAGGTCGCCCGCCTTCTGCGTGAAGTGCGACACTGGCAGGCGCGCGGGTACTGCCGATCGCGACAATGCGACGATCTGGTGACCCTTGGCCAGCAGTGTGTCGACGACCAGTGCGCCGGTGCTGCCGCTCGCACCCAAAACCGCAACCTTCATACTTCGTCTCCCTCTGTTTGGGACGTTCGCGGGCTGCTTAAACGAGCCTGTCTTTCCGGCAAGAACGCAGGATTTTGTCCGTCAGGAACATCAAGGTGCCCGTCGGCCCGCCGCCTGATCGAACAGACTGGGGTTGCCGCGCGTCCAGGCGGGCGTGAAGTTCCATGCGGACAGCTTCCACGCGCCCTGTTCGCGGCGCGCGGCGATGTCATAATGGCCGCCGACCGACAGGCTGTTCTCGCCTGGCGCGCGCCCGAAGAAATGCTCGGCGATCACATAGCAACGGGTCGCGGCTTCATCGCCGGACAGCCGGTGGACCATGTTGGTGATGTGGTGCTGGACAGCGTCGAACCCGCCGAGCACGGCCCTGACGATGGGTATGAAGCTGTCGACGCCGGTGACGATGGTCTTCTCGCCCGACCCGGTGTGATCGGGCAGAAGGAAGGTCGCGTCCGCCGCGAAACCCGCGCGATAGACGTCCCATTCCCCGCTATCGAGCGCGGTGACGGTGATGTGGACGAGGTCGTCTAGTGCGCGCTTGTCGAGCAGCGCTTGCAGCGTGGCCATATTATGACCCCCGCGACGCCGCGACGTCGCAGCCCGCCAGATAGCCATGGGTGATCCCGCGCGAGATCGACATGCCGCTCTGATAGCCGATCGTATCGACCACCCCGGCGGCGTTGCCCGCCGCGTAGAGCCCGGCGATCGGCCGTCCGCGCGTGCTGATCACCCGCGCTGCGCCGTCGATCTTCAGGCCAGCGGAGGGGACGCCTGCCGTCATCTGGACCAGCCTGATCGCATAATAAGGCCCCTTTTCGATTGGGCCGAGCAGCGGGTTCGGCATGGTGTGATCGCCGATCGATATCTTGCCCCAGGGGCGCGAGCCCCGGCCGAAATCCTCGTCACGGCCCTGCGCGCAGAAGGCGTTGAAGCGCGTGACCGTGGCGGCGAGATTGCCGCCGTCGATCCCGGCCCGTTTCGCGAGTTCGGCCAGGCTGTCGCCCTGCACCGCGACGCTCTCGGGGATCGGGCCGTCATGGCCGAAGGGGCCGATGCCATATTTGTCGCGATAGGTCTGATCGAAGACGAAGAAGGTCGGCAGGTTCGGCGTGCTCATCGTCAGCCCGTCAAACTGCGCCTGGGCGGCGTGCATGCCCGGATGGAAGGATTCGTCGGCGAAGCGTCGTCCGTCCTTGTTGACGAAGATCATGTGCGGCCGCCCGGCGAACAGAGGCATGCTGAACATGCCGCCGGGGGCGTCGGGGTGGGGGACGCGGGTGCCGTTGAGCAGCGGCGTGAACAGCGGGTTGCGCATCGCGATCGCCGCGCCGACGTCGCCCGCCATCACCATATGGTCGCCGGTCTGGTTGGGGGTGGTGACGGTGTATAGATCGGCGCGCTGCTCGTAGAGGCGGACGAGCTCGGGGTTCCAGTCATAGCCGCCGGTCGCGAGCAGCACCGCCTGCGCGCGGATGCGGCGCCGCCCCTCGGGGGTCGAGACCTCGACGCCCAGAATGCGTTGATCCTCGCCGATCAGCCGCTCCACCTTCACATTGGTGCGGATCTGTGCGCCATGGCGAAGGGCCGTGTCCATCAGCCGCGCAACCACGCCCGCGCCGCCGCAGACGAGATGACCGGCGGTGCGTTGCGCGACGAGATCGACCAGCTCGGGCTTCATATTGTCGGGCGCCGCCTCGTCCCGCCCGCCATTGACTGCGGCGATGTCGGTCTGGGTGAGGCGCGACGAGGTATAGGGCGAAAGGATCAGCAACGGCTCGAATGCGCCCAGCTGCCGCGTGTCGAACGGGCCGACCTCCAGATAGCGGCCCGGCCCCTTCGCGCCCGGGGCGTGGCCGTCGAAATAGTCGGTGCGGTTGGGCATGATGCTCAGCGCGAAGCCGGCATGATCCTCGAAGAATTCGATCGCCTCGTTCATCTTGACGGTGAAATGCTCGCGCAGGTCCGCGTCGCCGAGCCCCGCCGACAGGAAGGCGAGATAGGTCAGCGCCTCGTCGAGACTGTCCTCCACCCCCTCGCGCTTCTGCACGAAATTGGCGGGCACCCAGATCTCCCCCTCCGAGAAGGCGGTGAGGCCGCCCAGCATGCCGGTCTTTTCGATCAGCAGCACCCGGGCCCCGTGCACGGCCGCCGCCGCCGCACCCGCCATGCCCGCACCGCCGGAGCCGACGCAGACAAAATCGAATTCCTCATCCCAGGTCATGCCGCTCACCATCCATTCTCATCGGCCGCACTATCCCGACTTCACGGATAAGTAAACGGCTGTTTAAATGAAGTGAGCGTGGTTTGCTGGTGAAATTTCGTCCTCAAGCCCCTGGGCGCGGGAAGATCGGCTCGGGATCACCGCCGACGGCGCTGGAAGGGCTAATCGACCGCGATCATTCGGCGGTCGCGATCGCAACCTCGATGCGTCCGTCCGAGACGCGGGTTTCGAAGGTGGCCACGGGTTCGGTGACGGGCGTCGTCAGCGCTTCGCCGGTCTTGATGCAGAATTTGCCCTGATGCAGGGGGCATTCGATGCAGCCATCCTCGACCCAGCCGTCGGAAAGCTGGGCTTCGCCGTGGGTGCAAAGGTCATAGACCGCATAATGCGCGCCCTCATGTAAAAAGAGCGCGATGGGTTTGCCGCCGGCGCTGACCGGAACGACTTCTCCCTCGGCAACCAGACCCTCTGGCCCGACATCGAACCATGTGACCATCATCTCGTCTTTCTCAGATCGGGAGCGCGAGCAGCGTCTGCACGCGCGAAGTTTCGAACACGCAGCGCTTGGATGCGAAGCGCCAGCCGTCGTTGGTTGCCACAGCGCGGCTCAGGTAGCGGCCGGTCTGATAGACCAGCGATTCGCCTGCCTGGTTCGAGTTGATCACCAGATAATTGCAGGTGAACTCGACCGCGTGTTCGTCGGCATGGCCGATAGCGAGTCCAGACAGGAAGTGCCGATAATGCTGTGGCGAGAAGATGTTGGCGTTGCGCAGCGAAATCACGCGGTCGCGCAGCATCCGCTGATTGTCGCAACGGATGACCGGGGCCGGAAAGCCGGCATCCTCATTCTCACGCGGAATGATCTCGTACAGGCAGTCCTCGACGAACAGCGAAGGCCATTCCTCGAGCCGATCATTATCGATCACGTCGATATACTGGTCGAGCAGTGCCTGGATTTCCAGGCGGAGCAGCATGGTCGGGTTCATGCCAGCGCCTCCACGCGGCCGGCCGCCGGTTCGACGGGCAGGTCCATCAGTTTGCGATAGCCGCGCCAGAAGCTGCGGATCAGATTCTCGGTGATCAGGGTGTTGTGCTGATCCGGCGCATTGCGCGCCATCTCGATCACCGAATGCTGATCGCCATCGCGGACCGTGCCGCGCTGGACGAGCTCGGTCGCCTCGGTATCTTCCATCGAGATATAGCCGGCCGGGCCTACCAGGTTCGCCTGTTTGATGCGCAGCGCGCGCAGTTCGGGCGTGTCGTCGGCATAGCCGAAGAAATGAAAGATCAGCTCGAAATTATTCGGCCCCTTCGGCAGCAGCTGCCGTGCGACCAGCGTGTTGTGGATCTGCTGGATGACCAGCTGGGGGAAGATCGGCTGGATGTGGTTGGTAGCGACCACGTCATATTCGGGGACGAGTGCCAAGATGCTGTCATCCTCCAGCTTGAACCCTTCGTCATAGGAACGGATCGCCTGTTGCTTATAGGCCTCCTCGGTGCCGCCTTCTTCCTTGATCGCGAGGATGATGCTGTGAAGCCCCTCCTTGCCGTCGGTCTGGCAATGGGCCTTCATGCCCACACGGAAGATGTTGAACGTCGTATGGAACAGGTGAAGCAGGCTGGCGTGATAGGGATCCTTCACATTCTCCAGATAGAGCTTCCAGTTCGAGTTGGAGAATTGCCGGGTGCAGCCGAGATATTCGACCGGCTTGTGGAATACCCGATCGATGAACCCGGCCATGTCCGGCCCGACATAATCGGCGAAATCCTCGACCTCGTCGCTGAACGTCGCGAACACCAGCCCGCGATAGGCCTGCACCCTGAGCTGGCGCATGCTGTGATCGGCCGGGTTGAAGTCCCGCGGCATGCCTTCGGCGCCTTTCTGTCCGCGCCGGAAGGGAACGCCGAGCAGATTGCCCCGCGTGTCGTAGCTCCACTGATGATAGACGCAATTGTGGCTGGTCGCGTTGCCGCGGGCCAGGCGGCAAACCATCGCGCCGCGATGGGCGCAGCGGTTGACCCAAGCAGCGAGTTCGCCGTCTTCGGTGCGGGTGAGCACGACGGGCGTGTCGCCGACGAAGCTGCTCTTGAAGTCCCCGGGATTGCGGACCTCGTCTTCCAGGCCGAGGAAGTTCCAGGTCGGGCCGCGATATATCCGTTCCTGCTCGCGGTCGTAAATCTCCTGGCTGCTGAAAACCGCATAGGGAACACGCGATCCGTCATCGCGCATGAAGGAGACGTTGGCTTGCGCCTCTACGCCGGATGCCGTCGACACATTGGAACTCCCGCTCAGGTTGACGGGCTTGGGTGCTGACGAACGGCGGGTCTGCCAATCCGGATACGGCCGGGGAGATGGTGACTATCCGAATCTGGCAAGAATATCGTATCGTGGCGTCGCGCCGCTATCGTCTAACGCCGAAGCAGTGCTTAATCTCAGACATGTGACCGGCGATCTGGAAAGGAAGGAAGGTCCGTTACGATGATCGGCCAACAGCTTTCCACCCATCGTGATTGCCGCCTGTTCGTTTCCGACGACCTGGAAGAGACCCGCGCGCGCATTGCAGCGGTGATGCAACCGCACGAGCTTCGGCCGGCGGGCCCCGCAGCACCCGTTCGGGCGCGTATGAGCTACCTGCGCCTGCCGGGTGTCGGCGTCGGCACGATCAGCTTCGGGCGGATGGAGCTGCATCTCGACGAGGTCGATGACTATCATCTCCTGATCTTCTGCATGAAGGGTCATGCCAGGATCCGCTCGGGCCGGAGCGAATATCAGATCGGCGGCTCGCGCGGCCTGTGCCTGGCGCCCGGGGAGCCCGTCAGAGCGCTTTTCTCCGAGGATTGCGAACAGCTGGTGGTACGCGTCGATGCACGCACCATGCGGCGCAACAGCGCCGTTTCCGATCCGGTGCTGCGGCCGATGCTGGACCTGTCGAGCGCGGCGATGCAGCCATGGGCCAGGCTGGCGTCGTTGATGACCGACGACGCCGCGATGATCGATGTCCTCCGCCGCGACCAGAGGATCGCGGCCAATTACGAGCAGTTGTTCGTGAGCGCGCTGCTCGAAGGCCAGGGGGTTAGCGAAGGCGGCGCCCGACGCGTCCGTGTGGCCCCGGCGGCTGTGAAGCGCGCCGAAGACTATATCGAACGGCATCTGGCGGAGCCGATCACGCTCGGCGACATCGCTCTTGCCGCCGACGTGCCCGTGCGCACCTTGCTCAACAGCTTCGAGAAGTTTCGGGCGGTCAGCCCGATGCGTCATCTTCGCCACCGCCGTCTCGACCACGCGCATCGGCTGTTGATGGGCGGTGACCCATGTCTGACGGTGGCCGAGGCGGCCCTGGACGCCGGCTTCACCCATCTGGGCCGCTTTTCGCAAGCCTATCGCGAACGCTTTGGCGAATCCCCGTCCGAGGGCTTGAGGCGCGCTGTCCTTTCCAAGGCCAACTGACCGCGAAACGGACGCGGGTATCTCACCCGAGGGATGGCGACATGATGCAGAGGTTCTTTATTTTCGTCCAGGCTGCAACAGGCAAGGCCAGCGAGCTGGGCGTCGCGATCGCCAAAAGCAGGATCAGCTACATCAAGGACATCAGCTCGATCAGCGGCAAATGGGATCTGCTCCTGCGGGTGGAGATCGATGGCCGCCGCGATGTGTCGCAGGACGTGATCTCACAGCTGTTCAGATTTCCTAATATCGTCAAGACCAAGACGGTCGTTGCCTATGCCGTATATGACCCGGCCGACTATACGCTCGAGGACGATTTCGACTGACCGGCACGTCCTGGCTATGTGTAGCTGAGCTTAACGGTATTAAGTTATTTAAGCTGGATTGCATCCGAATCCCACCTATTCCTAACCGCGATGGTCGCCGGGAAAGCCGTCGACCGATGTCGCGCGGCCGCATCGCCGGGCGCGCAGCGTGATGGGAACAGAAATGGACAAGACAGCGGACGTCGCAACGCGGATTGCCGCCCTGGTGAAGGCAGCCGAGCCGGGCATGATCGCCATGCGGCGCGATTTTCACGCCCATCCCGAATTGTCGTTCGACGAAAACCGGACCTCCGCCGAGATCGGCAAGGCCCTGGCAGCCCTGGGCATCGATCACCGTACCGGTGTCGGCCGTACCGGCGTCGTCGGTAACATCGCCGGCGGACGCCCCGGCCCGACGCTGATCATCCACGCCGACATGGACGCGTTGCCGATCCAGGAGCGGACCGGCTTGCCCTATGCGAGCAAGATCGATGGCCTGATGCACGCTTGCGGGCACGACGTACACGCCGCCACCCTGGTCGGTGTGGCGAAGGTTCTGAAGGACCTTGCCCCGGAACTCGCCGGCAATATCCGCTTCATCTTCCAGCCGGCGGAAGAAACGCTGGAAGGGGCGGCGGCGATGATCGAGGACGGCATATTGGAAGGCGTCGACATGGCGGTCGGCTTCCATAACGAGCCGCACATCCCGGTCGGCAAGTTCGGCGCAGTGCCGGGCGCCACCTATGCCGCCAGCGACGAATTCAAGATCACCGTGCGCGGCAAGTCCGGCCACGCGGCCGAGCCCCATACCGCCGTCGATCCGATCGTCGCGGCAGCCCATCTCGTGACGATGCTGCAGACGATCGTGTCCCGCGAGGTCGATCCGGTGGATGCCTGTGTGCTGACGATCGGCATGATCCACGGCGGAACGGCGCCGAACATCATCCCGGACAGTTGCGAGATCGAAGGGACGTTGCGGAGCCTGTCGGTTCCCGGGCGCGCGCTCGGCGAAGCGGCGATGCGGCGGATCATCGCTGGGACCAACGCGGTCTTCCGCGCGGAATGCGGCCTGGAATGGATGCCGGGCGTGCCACCGACGGTCAATTCGGACGCCATGCTGCGCGCCGTTCGCGGCGCTATCGAGCAACAATTGGGCGACGTCTTCATCCCCTCCGCGCCAAGCATGTGCGTCGAGGATTTCGCGATGATCGCCAATCAGATGCCCAGTTTCTACCTGCAAGTCGGGTCGGGCAGGCCCGGCCGCAACGACCGGTTGCACAACTCCGCCTATGAACCCGACGAGCAGTGCATCGCGCTGGCGGCGCAGGCGCTGGTGCGTTCGGCGGTCGACCTGCTGTCGGCTGCCGGCGAGGGCCCGGTGACGCGGTCCGCCGCCAATGGCCAGTAAGATGGGTGGCGCCACCGTCCGTATCGACCGCGAGCGCCTCTGGAGCCTGCTGAACGAGTTCGGCGGAATCGGCGGCACGGCCAAGGGCGGCGTCCGGCGGTTGGCGTTCACCGAAGAGGATCGGCGCGCACGAGACCGGTTCCGCGCGCATTGCGAGGCCGCCGGCATGACGGTCCGCGTCGATGGCATCGGCAATATGTTCGCGCGGCGCGCAGGGTCCGATGCAGGCCTTCCCGCTGTCATGATGGGCAGCCATCTCGATAGCCAGCCATCGGGCGGGCGCTTCGACGGCGCCCTGGGTGTCCTGGCGGGGCTGGAGGTGGTTCGGGCGCTGAACGACGCCGGCGTCGTGACGCGCGCGCCGATCGAACTGGTCAACTGGTCCGATGAGGAAGGTTCGCGATTCGGCCATACCCTGCTCGGATCAGGCGTGTGGTCGGGCGTTTTCGACCTGTCCGAGGCCGAGGGCTTCGCCGATACGGACGGCGTCACGGTGGGCGAGGCGCTCGAGCGCATCGGTTACCGGGGCGGGGAAGCGCCGCCCGCCAATGACTATGGCGCTTATTTCGAGCTGCATATCGAGCAGGGGCCGATCCTCGAACGCGGCGGCGTGCAAATCGGCGCCGTGACGGGCGCCCAGGCGCAGATCTGGTACGACATGACGTTGACCGGGCAAGACAGCCATGCCGGCACGACCCCGCCAGCGGCGCGGCGCGATGCGCTGGTCGGCGCGGCGCGGATCGTCGACCTGGTCGATCGCCTGATGCGGGCGCGTGGTGAAGACGGGCGCGGCACGGTCGGCCATCTCACCGTGGAGCCGAACAGCCGCAACACGGTCCCCGGCCTCGTCAAGCTGACCATCGAGTTCCGGCACCCGTCGACCGAAGAGATCGCCCGTATCGCGGACGAGTTTTCGAGCGAGGCGCATCGGCTGGCCGAAGCCGCAGGTCTGCGGGCCGAACTGGCGGAACTGTATCGCATTCCGGCCCGGAAGTTCGATCCCGCCTGCGTCGACATCGTGCGCGCATGCAGCGGGCGGCTCGGCTATTCGCAGCAGGACATGGTCAGCGGCGCCGGGCACGACGCGGTCTATGTCTCGGCCCGCGTGCCGACGGCGATGATCTTCACGCCCTGCGACGGCGGCCTTTCGCATAACGAGGCGGAAAGCATCTCGCCGGATCAGGCCGAAGCCGGCTGCCAGGTGTTGCTTGAAGCCGTGGTCGCTCGCGCCAATCAGCAAGCGGCATGAAGCTCTCGGCCATCATTTCGAGCGGACCGATGTCCGCCCCTTTCAGGAAAGTGACGATATGAGCACCACCGATTTCGAGACCATCCCTGCGCGGCGCGGCATGGCGGCGAGGATGAAGGCGGGGCAGTTGCTGCGTGTCCGCAACACCCATGGCGCTCAGATCGTCGATACCTGGGCGTTCAACGCCGACGATCTCACCGAGTTCATGTCGATGGAGCACAGCCGCGCGCATATCCTGAAATATATCCCGGCGATCGGCGATATGATGCTGACCAACCGGCGCCGGCCGTGCCTGACCTTTCTCGAGGATACTGCGGGCGGTGTCCACGACACCCTGATCGCTGCCTGCGACCGCTATCGCTTCGAGCTGCTCGGCTGCGAGGAATATCACGACAATTGCACGGACAATCTCCATGCGGGATTGAAGGCGCTAGGCATCGGTGTCGCGGAGACGCCGAGCCCGCTCAACCTGTTCATGAACATCCCGATCGCGGCCGATCGCAGCCTGTCCTTCGATCCGCCGGTCTCGACGCCGGGCAGCCATGTCCTGCTGCGGGCGGAGATGGATCTGATCGTCGCCTTCTCGGCCTGCCCGCAGGATATCCTGCCGATCAACGGTGTCGCCTGCACGCCGACCGAGGCGCATTTCAGGATCGAGAACGCCTGATATTCAAGGACGGGGTAGGCGTTTCCTGGGGAAGCTGCCGCCCTGCTCCCGCCGGACGGCCCGGGCGCTACCGCGCACGGGCCGTTGCAGCGATCAGCCAGCGATCATGATAACGGCTTCGACCTCGACGGCGCAGCCCATCGGCAGCCGCATGACACCGACGGCAGAGCGCGCGTGCCGCCCGCGATCACCGAACACCTCGACCATCAGATCCGAGCAACCGTTCACGACCTTGGGCACATCGTCGAAACCAGGCCCAGCCTGAACGAAGCCGCAGAGCTTTACGACGCTCTGCAGGCGATCCCAATCGCCGCCGCACGCTGCCTTGAACTGCGCGATCAGGTTGATGCCGCACAGCCGGGCTGCGTCATAGCCCTCGGGGATGTTCAGGTCGACGCCGACCGTCCCGCGCGTCCCCACCCCGTCCTGGATCGGGAGCTGGCCGGAGACATGAACGAGATTGCCCGCCTGCTTGAAGCCGACATAGTTGGCGACTGGAGCGACGGGGGTCGGCAGGGTGATCCCGAGTTCCGACAGACGCTGTTCGATAGATGACATGATACACCTTTCTGGAAGGCCGGAGCAGTGATGCCGGCCCGGAGTTGAGTCGCTGAGCGACGGAAAACTGGCTGGTTCAGGCGGGCCGGAGACCGGCGGCGGCGATGCCTGCCAATCCCGCGATCTCATCATTGTCGGAGGTGTCGCCGGTGACCCCGACCGCGCCGATGGCGATACCGTCCGTTCCGGCCACTATGACCCCGCCAGCCGCTGGAATGACCGGATGGGGCGCCGACGCCGCGAGAGCACCGATGAACCAGGGCCTTTCCTCGGCCATTTCGCCGAGCTTGCGTGAGGAGACGCCAAGCGCCAGCGCGCCTGCCGCCTTGCCGGTCGCGATGAGCGCACGCGCGAAGGATGCGCCATCGCCCCGCTGGAAGGCGATGAGGTGTCCGCCCGCGTCGACCACCGCGACGCTGAGGGGCTTGAACTTCGCTTCGGTCCCCTTGGCGAAGGCTCCTGCGATGATGGCGTTCGCCTGATCGAGAGTGATCCGATTCATCGAATATCCTTTCAGCAAATTGGCGGCCCGGCCGATGGCGCGGTGATCAGTTGTGTGCGGCGGCGGGAACGGCAGGCCGCTGCCATTCGAACCGCGGCATGAAGAAGTGGACCAGCGGACCGATGATGGCGGCATAGACCAGCGTGCCGACACCGAAGCCGCCGCCAAGCAGGATGCCGATGGCCAAGGCCGCGACCTCGATGCCGGTGCGGGTTACCCGGATAGACCATCCGGTGCGCCGGCAGATGCTGGTCATCAGCCCATCCCGGGGACCAGGTTCGAGACCCGCGCCGATATAGATTCCGGTGGCGACGCCGGTCAGGATGGTTCCGCCCAGCATGAGTATCCACCGCAGGGACATGTC
This sequence comes from Sphingomonas sp. Root710, assembly GCF_001429065.1. Taxonomy (GTDB): domain Bacteria; phylum Pseudomonadota; class Alphaproteobacteria; order Sphingomonadales; family Sphingomonadaceae; genus Rhizorhabdus. The sequence continues at coordinate 929,595 of NZ_LMIB01000012.1, read as the reverse complement.
GTGCACATCCGGCAGGATCATCAGAGCCAGGTCGGCGGACGGACCGATGATCAGGACATTGAGCACGGTGCCGACGCCGATGCGCTGCTTCAACGGTATCCAGCTGAGCAGCAGCACCATGCCGGTTAACAGCGTCGCCGTGCCGAAACTGAGCCCAGTCGAGCGCTCCAGTCCCTGGTGGAAGACGTTCCAGGGTGACAGGCCGAGATCGCCGCGCACCATCAGGGCCCCCGCCAGACCGTAGAGAGCGAGGCCGAAGATCAACTGGCTGAGACGGCGGATCATCATGATGTCTTCATCGCTTAAAAAGAGCCGCCGGCAGTGACGCCGGCGGCAGAAACATATCCAGCGGTTCGCCGGTCCGATGTCCGGGCAGCGCTCCGCGCCGATCGGGCGGGAGCACGCATATGCGCGCCCCCGCCACCGGTTCAGAACCGGACGCGAGCGCCGACCGCGAAGCGGCGGCCCAAGGCATCGTAGGTCGACGGGAAGGTATTGCCGCTGTTGAACGTGGACGTGCCGGCGTTGCCGCCCACGATCGGCGGCTTCTTGTCGAACAGGTTGGTCACGGTCAGCGTCAAGTCGAGATGTTCGGTGACGTCGATATGGCCTGCCAGATCGAAATAGTCATAGGCCTTGATCCGTCCGAAATCGACGGCTTCCCCGGCCAGAACGCCGGTGGTCAAAGTGCCGGCGAACAGCTTGCCGAGACCAGGCTCATATTTCATGCTCGATAGGTGCCGCCACAGCAGCGAGATATCGACGTCGCCAAAGGACAGGGTGGTCCGCTGGTTCCACGAATATTCCGGCTGTAGCGAACCGGCGGCCGACGACGGGCCGGCCGAACCCGGCGATCCGCAGTTGGTGCTGTAGTAACCGACGCATTCGCGGAAGATCGACGCTGGCGTCGCGCGGAACTTCGAGCGATGGGTCCAGTTGCCCTGGAAGCCCAGGCTCAGCTTGGCGAAGCCCAGATCGCGATCATAGTTCACGCCCAGATCGATGCCATCGGTCAGGATCGTGCCCTGATTGGTGGCGACGAAGCTGAGGCCCGGCGTCGTGGCCGGATCGCCATCGAGCGTGCCGGTGACGGGGTTGCGGCGGATGGCCGTGCAGAACGGGCTCGATGCGCTGTCCCCGGTCAGGTTGCCAAAGCAGCTTGCCAGCGCGTCGCTGGGATTGGCCTGCGAAATCGCGCGGTTGATCCGGATATGGTAATAATCCACAGTCACCGACAGGCCCGGCACCAGGCCACGCGGCTGGAGAACGACGCCGAGCGTGTAGGTGTCGGCCTTCTCCGGCTTGAGCGCCGTGTTGCCGCCGCTCGTCGCATTGGCCTGGCCCAGCTGGGGATTGGTGATGCTGCCGATCGCTCCGACGGGTGCACCCTGGGCAAGGCAGACGGCGCGCAGATCGGCGTTGCTCAGCGGCGCCGCGCCGGCGCACGGGTCGGCGGGGATGTTCGCGCTGGTCAGGCTCTGGGGCGTGAACAGCTCGGCAACGTTCGGCGCGCGGACGGCGTGCTGATAATTGCCGCGGAACTTGACGCCATCGATCGGCTCCCAGGTCGCGCCGCCCTTGTAGGTGGTCGCGCTGAAGGTCGGTGATCCGGCGGTGTCCACCTTGTAGTGCGAATAGCGCACGCCGGCTTCGAGGGTCAGGCTCTTGAAGCCCGGCTTGTCGGATATGACGGGGGCGATGACCTCGCCATAACCTTCGGTGACGTCATAGCCGCCGCGGAAGGGAATGGTGGCGCCCGTCAGGCCGAGTTCGCCGTTGGTCTGGGCGAGCTGATCGGCATCCTGGCCCGACCGGTAGTTGCGATATTCCATCCCGGCCGCGAAGCTGATCGGCTTGTCGGCCCAGGGGCTCGATGCGCCGATGCTGCCTGACAGCAGCGCGCGCGCCTGGCCGAGCTTGGTGAAATAACGGCGCGACGTGCTGCCGCTGATGTAGCCGGCCTGCGCCGCGTTGATCGAGCCGTCCGGTCCGAACACGTTGAGCGGCACGCAGCCCGACGCGCTGGCGCCGCCGCCGATTCCCGGAACTGCCGGCGAGGAGCCGAGGCAGGTCGTCGTATTGGTGGCCCAGAGCGCAGTGCGGGCGCGTGACGTCAGCAGATAGCCCGAGCTCGACACCCGATTCTCGGATTCGCCGTAGCTGCCCGAAACGTCGAGGTCGATCGCCTCGGTGATGTTGACCTTCACGCCGGCCCGATAATCGAACAGCTCGGTCACATATTGCGAATTGCGCGGCCCGATCTCGGTCGAGCGACGGCCGATCGAGGTCGAAAAAGCGCGGAAGTTCGGATCGGAGACGCTCGTCGCGGTAGCGGCCGCGGCGCATTGGGCGGGGGTGAGCGTGCCGACCGCCACCGGCGCGCCGCTGGTGAAGGCATAGGCCTGATTGTTGGCGCAGAAAGTGGCCCGAGCCGCATCGGGCAGATAGGGATTGCTATAGGGTATCAACGCCGCCGAGCCGGCGAGGCCGGATGGCGCGACGATCACGTTGATCGTGTTCTTGGAATACATTCCGCGCGCGTAGACCTGGACGCTGTCGCTGATGTCGTAATGCGCCGCGGCATAGGCGTTGTACCGCTTGAACGGTGTCTGGAACAGATTGTAGGGGTTGATGTTGAAGCCGTCGCGACTCCCCACATAAGGCGTCAACGCACCGGTCGCGGGGTTGATCACCTGCGAGACGTTGCCCACGGTGAAGCGGCTCGGAACGGTCGTGCTCGAATTGTTGAGCGTGCCCGAGAAGGACTCGTACGGGCTGTAGCTGATGTCGCGCGCGTCCTGATAGACGGCGTCGTTCTTCAGATAGCCGATCGAGAGAACGACATTGCCGCGACCTCCGTCGAGATTTCCGCCGAGCGTGAGGTCGACCCGGGTGCCGCCGGCATCCCCGCGGCTGGTGATCTGCTTGGATGCGTTGAGTTCGACGCCGCTGAAATCTTTACGGGTGACGAAGTTGATAACGCCCGAGACGGCATCCGCACCATAGGTCGTCGCCGCGCCGCCAGTAAGCGTGTCGACGCGCTGGATCAGCGAGACCGGGATGTTGTTGAGGTCGACGCGGCCGACAGCATCCGCCGGCGCGATACGCGCGCCGTCCAGCAGGACGATGTTGCGGAAATTGCCAAGGCCGCGAAGGTCCGCATAGGACGCGCCCGCATTGCCGTTGTTCACGGCCGAGCCGATGCTGGGAACCGCGCCGGGAAGGGTGCGCAGCAATTCTTCGGCGTTGTTGTTCTGCCGAAGCGCGATCTCCTGCTGCCCGACGATCGAGATGGGGCTCGACGAAGTGAGGTTGGGATTGCGGATCAACGTGCCCGTCACGACGATATCCCCGCCCTCGGCCTGGGAACCGTCGACCGCCGCTGGCGGGGTCGCTCCATCCTGTTGCGCGAACACGGGCTGGGAGAAGATCGCGCTTGCGATCAATGTCGAACAAAGCAAATGAGATCGTGATATCTTACTCATCACTTAACCCCTCTATTGAAATAAATGAATGCCCCTGCTGCGATTCAAATTTTTTCTGTTTTCTGTTTTTTGATTTATTGTTCGTCGGACGTTTCGTGCAGGAAGTGCGATTTCAAATCACAGTTTCCCTGTCTCGATAATGTAATGCTCGCGACGGCGAATGTTGTTCTTGTTTTCCGGGTGATCCACGTTAACCGTGAAACGATCGCCGGGCTTTGGGCAGAAAACGCGAACATCATTCTTTTGAGCTGATAGCCGATTCGCGTGCTCGCCGCATGATTCTCTAGAGAGTTTCGGCCCGTGCGTGGTCATTGCGGCCATTGTGCGGTCACTCGGCACATCGGCTGGACCTGGTCCACGAATGGCGATATTTTTCGTCGATCATTCCGGTAATCGCGCAGATTCCGGCCTGGATTTCGGAAGGGCGGTTTTGATGGATGCTACCGATCTCAAGATTCTGATCGCGCTGGAGGCGAACGGCCGCCAATCCTTCACTAATCTGGCGGAGGCGATGGGCATGTCCAAGACGCCTTGCTGGACGAGGGTGCAGACGCTGGAGCAATCCGGCGCGATTTCCGGCTATTCGGCGAACATCGACGGTCGCGCGGTGGGGCTTGGCGTCGTCGCGATATTGCAGGTCGTCATCAATCCCCTCCAGCGGACTGAGTTCGAAGAGGCGGTGAGGGCGAATGATGCCATCCTCGAATGCTATACGACCGCTGGAGACGCGGATTATATCCTCAAGGTCGTGTGTCGCGACGTCGATGACGTCGACGACGTGCTCAGGCATAATATCTCGCCAATGCCGGGCCTCAGCAAATCATCGACGACCATTTGCCTGAAATCGGTAAAATCCCGCGGCTCCGTCGCCGTGGCGGCGCGCAGGTTGTGGCAAAAGGCGTAACGGTCGCCGAATCACCAGGCACGCCCAAAGAACGATCGGAAGACCCTATCGTCATTTGAAGGAATGATGTCCGCCATTTTGGCGACTATTCGGTCCAAATAGAAACAATGTTCGCTCTGCTCCCTGTTATGGTTTGCACGCCGGCTGCTCATGGCGGCTGTCCTGAACGAGGGGAGAAATGGTTTGAGTGCATATTCTTGTGCGGCGCATGCGCTCGTCCCCTCATCCTGTTTCCGCGATCTCCGCCCAGGCTTCTGAGATGGCGATCACCGATATCGAGGCGGCCCGCTCGCTGGACGCTCTGGATGCCTTTCGCTCCATACGCGACCGGTTTTCACTGCCTGAGAAGATGATCTATCTCGACGGCAACTCGCTGGGCGCGCTGCCTGCCGATACGCTGCCGCGCCTGAGCGCCGTCGTCGCCGAGGAATGGGGTCGGGGGCTGATCGGCAGCTGGAACAGCCATGACTGGATCGGCGCGCCGCAGCGTCTCGGCGCGCGGATCGCGCCGCTCATCGGGGCGCGGGCGAATGAGGTGATCGTCGCCGATTCGACCTCGGTCAATCTGTTCAAGCTGATCGTCGCCGCGCTGGGCGCCCGGCCGGATCGGACGACGATCCTGAGCGAGCCCGGCAATTTCCCGACCGACCTCTATATCGCACAGGGCATCGTCGACATGCTGCCGGGCCGCAGGCTCGAGCTCGTGCCGGCATCGGGGGTGATCGACGCGATCGACGAGGATGTCGCCGTCGTCGTCCTGACGCATGTCCATTACCGAAGCGGTTACAAGCACGACATGGCGGCGATCACCGCGGCGGCGCATGCCAAAGGTGCGCTGGTCATCTGGGATCTCAGCCACAGCGCCGGGGCGGTGAAGATCGAGCTGAACGCTGCTGACGCCGATCTCGCGATCGGTTGCGGCTATAAATATCTGAACGGCGGGGTCGGCGCGCCGGCATTCCTGTTCGTGGCGGAGCGGCTGCAATCGGAGCTGCGCTCGCCGCTCTCGGGGTGGATGGGGCATCGCGCGCCCTTCGCGTTCAGCGACGATTATGCGCCTGCCCCGGCGATCGATCGCTTCCTCTGCGGCACGCCGCCGATCATCGGCATGGCAGCGCTGGAGCGGGGAATCGCCACGTTCGACGGCGTCGATCTCGATGCCTTGTTCGCCAAGGGACAGGCGCTGTGCTCGATGTTCGTGGATTTGGTGGAGACGCGATGCGCGGAATTCGACTTCGAGCTTCTCACCCCGCGCTCAGCCGACGCGCGGGGCAGTCATGTCTCGTTCGCGCACGCCAATGCCTATCCGATATGCCAGGCGTTGATAGCGGCGGGCGTGGTGCCGGACTTCCGCGCACCGGATACGCTCCGCTTCGGGTTCACGCCGCTCTATACCAGCTTCGAAGACATATGGAGCGCGGTCGACATCCTTCGGGAGATCATGCGAACCGGAAGCTGGGACCAGCAACAGTTCCACATGCGAGCGCGGGTGACCTGACCAGCGGACAAATGGAGGCGATCTGATGACGTTCATGGAACCGGCCTTGCATTTCGACAGCCGTCCACAAAAAGCTGCCGGCCTGCGAACCCTGGTCGCGGGCCTGATGCTTTCGACATTTGCGGCCGTCCCGCTGCTGTCGGGCATGGTGACGGCAGCGGTGCCGAGTCCGTCCCGGCCGGTAACCGATCCCCGTTCGATCGTGTCGCCTGAAAACCCTCTGGCCGCACCGATCCCGGTCACCGATCTGACCTTCACTCGCGGCTATCAGGACGCGGCGTGGAGCGCCGATGGCAAGAGCGTTTTCGTCGTCACCAACCTGACCGGGCGCTACAATCTGTGGCGGACCGACGCCGAGGGAAGCTGGCCGCTTCAGATCGTGCAGGGCGACGATCCCCAGTCGAGTCTCGCCGTGTCGCCGGACGGCCAATGGGTCATCTATGCCCAGGACAAGGGCGGCAACGAATATCACGACCTGTACGCAGTCAAGGCCGACGGGACCGCATCGCGCCAGCTGACCAACACGCCCGAGATCGACGAAACCGGCGCGGTGATATCTGCCGACGGCAAGCGCCTTGCCTTCACCATCCGCCCGCGCGGGGGCACCAGCACCAATATCGCCATTCTCGACCAGGCGACGGGCGAGGTGCGGCAGCTCACCCGGGAAAAGGCGGCGGAATTCAACTGGTCGGTCGTTCGCTGGGCTCCGGACAACCGGGTGATCATTGCCAACCGCACCAACATCGCGAACACGGTAGCGAGCGTGTGGCGCATCGATGCCGATACCGGCAGCGTCGAGGAAATCACCCGCTCGCCGCGCCCCGCCCTGATCACCGCGAGCGATCTCAGCGCCGATGGCCGCACGCTCGCGATCAGTTCCAACCAGCAGACCGGGCAGGTCCGCGCCGGACTGTTCGATATGGTGACCGGACGCTATCGCTGGCTGAAGCCAACGCCATGGGAGCAGTTCGCCGACGGTTTCTCACCCGATGGGAAGACGATGTTGGTCCGGACGAACGCCGATGGCCGCGCCACGCTTGCCTTGGTCGACGTGGCGACCGGGCAGGAGCGGATTTTGCCGCTGCCGCCGGGAGCCAATCGCGCCGCGACGATGGCCACGCGCGCTTTCGCCTCCGATAACCGGCGGCTGCTCGTCTATCTGGCGAGCGCCGACAGCCCGGGCGAGCTTCACGTCGTGGATAGCCAGACGGGTGACCGCCGGGCGCTGACCCATTTTTCACTCGCCAGCCTCGATCCGGCGCGCCTGCCGAAATCGTCGATCGTGACATATAAGAGTTTCGACGGGACGCTAATCAGCGCGCATCTGGTGATGCCGTTCAATCTCAAGCGCGACGGCAGCAACCCCGCCGTGGTGATCCCTCATGGCGGGCCGAAGCGGCAGACCGAGGATTATTTCGATTCGACGGTCACGGCGCTGGCGTCGCGCGGCTATGTCGTCATCTCGCCCAATTTTCGCGGATCGATCGGCTATGGCCACGCCTTTCAGATGGCCAATCAGAAGGATCTCGGCGGCGGCGACCTGAAGGATCTGTTAGCGGCCAAGGACTTCCTCGTGGCGACGGGCTATGTCGATGCCAAGCGGGTCGGGATAACCGGCGGGTCCTATGGCGGATATCTGACGCTGATGGCGATCGGCCGCGCGCCGGACGCTTTCGCCGCCGCGGTCGAGCGCTATGGCATCATCAACTGGACGACGATGTGGCAGAACAGCGACGGGATGCTGCGCGAATATCAGCGTGGGCTGCTCGGCGGTGATCCGGAAAGCGCGGCGGCGCTGTACAGGCAGCAGTCGCCGCTCACCTATCTGCCGGCCGCAAAGGCGCCGTTGCTCGCGCTTCAGGGGGAAAACGACATAAGAGTCCCGCCGGGCCAGACCCGCGAAGTCGCCGCGATATTGAAGGCCAATGGCGTCACCAGCGAGACGCATTTCTATCCCGGCGAAGGTCATGGCTTCCGCAAGCGCGAGAACCAGACCGATGCGCTGGGCCGGCTGATCTCATGGTTCGATACTTATCTGAAGGGTGTGAACCCAGGGTCCGCGCAATGATGACGACCTTGCGTCGATCGACCGATGTGACGCGACTGCGCGATCTCGTCGGAAGGTTGATCATGCGCGCCGTTCCGGGCCGGCTCGCGAACCGCCAACGGCAGGATGGGCGGGGGCCTGCCGAACGCGACGTCGTCGCCCGGCTGGAGACGCTCTGCCGCAGCCTGTTGTCCGGCAAGGGCGAGGCATCGGGCACCGCGCTGGCCGCCGACATCATGGAGCTTTACGAGCTGGCCGACGCCGAGCAACGCGTCGCCTTCTTCGTGCGGCTCGCCGAAGGGTTCGGGCCCGATTGGCCGGCGGCGCGCGCCGCATGGGCCGCGCATGAAAAGGCGCCGTCGCACGAACGATTCCGCACCCTCGTCCAGGCGATTGAGCCGGCCCGGCAGGAATTGTTTCGCCGCATAAACCGGGCGACGGGGGGCACCGCGGCGCTCGTCCGGCTGCGGGAAGATGTCCTGAAAGCGTTGCGGCAGCGGCCCGCGCTGCGATGCGTCGACGACGATCTCGAACATCTCTTCCAGTCCTGGTTCAACCGCGGTTTCCTCGTCCTCCAACGGATCGACTGGTCGACCCCGGCCGACATCCTCGAACGCATCATCCGCTATGAGGCGGTGCACCAGATCGGCGGCTGGGGCGATTTGCGCAGGCGCCTCCAACCGCCGGATCGGCGCTGCTACGCCTTCTTCCATCCGGCGCTGGCGAGCGACCCGGTGATCTTCGTCGAGGTGGCGCTGACCGACGCCATTCCGGATTCGATCCAGACGTTGCTTGCGGAGGACCGGGTGCCGATGGCGCCCCAAAGCGCCACGACGGCTGTCTTCTATTCGATCAGCAATTGCCAGCCAGGGCTTCAGGGCGTCTCGTTCGGCAATTTCCTGATCAAGCAGGTGGTCGAGGAGCTCGCGCATGAATTCCCCGGCCTGTCGACCTTCGTGACCCTGTCGCCGGTTCCCGGCTTTTCCCGCTGGCTGGCCGCCAATGACGACGCGCGCGACGTCCGCGCGCGGCTCGACGATCCGAACTGGAAGGACGACGGCGGCAAGGCCGCGCGATTGAAGTCCGATCTGATGCCGCTCGCCGCCGAATATTTCCTCAAGGCGCGTGATGCCAGGGGGCGGCCGGTCGATCCCGTCGCGCGCTTTCACCTGGGCAACGGCGCCCGGCTGGAGCGCTTGTGCTGGCTTGGCGACACCTCTGCCAAGGGAATGCGCGAATCCGCCGGGCTGATGGTGAATTATCTCTACGATCTGGCGCAGGTGGAAACCAACCACGAAGCCTTTGCCAATGACGGCCTTATTGCCGCCAGCAAAAATGTCCGGCGCCTGGACGCCCCAGCATCAAAAGGAAAAGCTCTTGCCAGCGCTCCCGTCGGATAATCTGTTCACCTTCCTGCGTGCGCGTTTCCCAGCCAATCCCGATAAAGCGTTCCTCATCGAGCCGGATCGGCGAACGTGGAGTTATGGTGACGCCGTCGAGCAGAGTGCGCGGCTCGCCAATCTGTTCGTGTCGCTGGGCGTCGCGCCAGGCGACCGCATCGCCGTGCAGGTGGAGAAGAGCGCCGAAGCCTTGATGGTCTATCTCGCCGCCTTACGGGTGGGCGCGGTCTATCTTCCGCTCAACGTCGCTTACACGTCGAATGAGGTTCGCTATTTCCTCGGCGATGCCGAGCCGGCGATCTTCATCTGCCGTCCGGACGATGAAGCGACGATGGAAGGCATCGCCGACAACGCAGGCGTTCGTCATCTGATCTCGCTCGGAACAGGCGGCGAGGGGACGTTGATGGCGCTCGCCGCCGGCCAGGGCGACGCGTTCGAGGATGTGGAGCGGGCCTCGGACGATCTCGCGGCGATCCTCTACACGTCGGGGACGACCGGCCCCGCAAAGGGGGCGATGCTGACCCACGGCAATCTGCGGTCCAACGCCGAGACGCTGCGCGAATATTGGCGCTTCACCGCGGAGGACAGGCTGCTGCACGCCCTGCCCATATTCCACACGCACGGGCTGTTCGTCGCAACGAATGTGACGCTGGCCGCCGGCGCTTCGATGATCTTCCTTCCGCGTTTCGACGCTGGCGAACTCGTGCGCCATATGCCCGAAGCGACCGTCATGATGGGTGTGCCGACCTTCTATGTCCGGCTGCTCGACAGGCCCGACTTCACGCCCGATCTCGCCGCGCATATCCGGCTGTTCGTGTCGGGATCCGCGCCGCTGAGTGCCGAAACGCACAAGGCGTTCCGCGAACGCACTGGTCATGCGATCCTCGAACGATACGGTATGACCGAGACCAATATGAATAGCTCCAACCCCTATGAGGGCGAGCGTATTCCCGGTAGTGTCGGCTTTCCGCTGCCCGGCATCGCATTGCGGGTGACGGACCCGGAGACGGGCCGCGTCCTCCACCGGGAAACCGGCGTGATCGAGGTACGCGGCCCCAATGTCTTCAAGGGCTATTGGCGGCGTCCCGAAAAGACCGCCGAGGATTTCCGGCCGGACGGTTTCTTCATTACCGGCGATCTCGGACATATCGATGAACGAGGCTATGTATTCATCGTCGGCCGCGCCAAGGACCTCATTATTTCCGGCGGTTTCAACGTCTATCCGGCCGAGGTTGAAGCCGTGATCGAGGCACTCGACGGCGTCGCGGAATGCGCGGTGATCGGTGTGCCGCACCGCGATCTCGGAGAGGCGGTGGTCGCGGTGGTGAAGCCAGTGGCCGGCGCGACCATCGAGCAGACCGGGATCATCGCGGCGATCAACGACGATCTCGCGCGGTTCAAGCAGCCTCGCCGGATCGTCCTTGTCGATGAGCTGCCTCGCAACGTGATGGGAAAGATCCAGAAGAAGGAATTGCGGGAAGCCTATGCCGGGCTCTTCGCGCCGCAGGCTGACGCTCCTGATGCGGGGTGAGGGGGCTTTGACGAAAGCTGGCCCTTCCTATCCGCAGTTCACCGTCCGCGGCATCGTTCTCGGCTGCGTTATGACCTTCTTGTTTACCGCGGCGAACTTGTCGCTGGGGCTGCGCATCGGCCTCACCTTCGCTACCTCGATTCCGGCCGCGGTGATCTCCATGGCGGCGCTACGGGCATTCCGCACCAGCAACATCCTTGAGAGCAACATCGTTCAGACGATCACGTCGTCGGCCGGAGCGCTCTCGGCGATCGGCTTCGTCCTGCCCGGTTTGATCATGGTCGGCTGGTGGCAGGACTTCTCCTTCTGGCCGACTTTCTGGATATGCACGACCGGCGGTTTGCTCGGGGTTCTGTTTTCCGGACCGTTGAGGCGTGCGCTGGTGATCGGGTCGAATCTGCCTTATCCCGAAGGGGTGGCGGCGGCCGAAGTGCTCAAGGTCGGCAGCAACGAAAGCCGGGGCAGCGAAGAGAGCCGGGCAGGCCTGCGGACGATCATCGTCGGCGCGATCGCCGCAGCCGCCTATTCCGCTCTCGCGGCAACCCAGCTTGCCGCCGCCGGGGTGACCAAGTGGTTCCGCATCGGCCCCTACGGTTCGGTCGTCGACGTCACGCTTCAATTCGCGCTGATCGGCGCCGGGCACCTCGTGGGTCTTTCCATCGGCATCGCCCTGCTGGTCGGGTTGTTGATCGGCTTCGGGATCGTAACGCCCTATCTCGCCTGGCTGTTGGCCACGCCAGCTGCGGCCGAGGCTGTGTGGCTAAGCCACGTCCGCTTCTTTGGCGCAGGCGTGATCGGCGTGGCGGCGATCTGGACGCTGTTGCAGCTCATGTTGCCGATCGGGAAAGGATTGCGCGATTCTCTCGCATCATCCCGCGAACGCAAGCGGGGTGGCCTGTCGCTGACGGTGGCTGAGCGGGACCTGCCGATCGGCTGGCTCGGCATCGGCCTCATCGCCGTCACCATTCCTACCGCGATGCTCTTCTGGAATTTCCTGATCAGCGGCCCGCTATCGGTCTATGCGGCGGCGCTCACGATCGGCGCGTTGGGCTATGTCCTGCTTGCCGGGCCGATCGTGGCAGCGGTTTGCGGCTATATGGCGGGTCTGATTGGCTCGTCGAACAGCCCCATTTCGGGTGTGGGCATTCTCGCGATCGTAGGGGCTGCTCTCCTGCTGGCGGTCTTCGTCCAGCCGAACCTGCCGTCGGGCGCGCACGCACAATTGGTGGCCTTCGCCATTTTCGCCACCTCGATCATCTATTCGACTGCAAGTATCGCCAATGACAATCTGCAGGATCTCAAGACCGGACAACTCGTCGGTGCCACGCCGTGGAAACAACAGGTCGCCTTGATGATCGGGGTGATTGCGGCGGCGCTCGTCACGCCCTTCACTCTGGACCTTCTCAACAAGGCCTATGGGTTTGCGCCGCTCAGCGGGATCACGCCGCCTCATGCGCTCGCCGCGCCACAGGCCACCCTGGTCAGCGCGCTGAGCACCGGCATTCTGGGCGTGGGCCTCGACTGGAGCATGATCGGGGCCGGCGCCGGGCTTGGCGTGTTGCTGATCGCCGCCGATACGGCCCTCTCACGAAAGGGGCGGCCTGGTTGTCCGCCGCTGGCCGTGGGTCTCGGCATCTACCTGCCGATGGGCGCGACGCTTCCATTGATAATCGGCGGGCTGCTCGGGCATCTTTACGAGCGGCGCGCGAAAAGCCAGGCGACCAAGCGTATGGGCGTCTTGCTCGCGTCCGGCTTCATCGTCGGTGATGGGCTGTTCAATGTCGGGCTTGCGGGGTTGATCGTGGCCAGCGGCAAGGCTGCTCCGCTTGCACTTGCCGGCGACGATTTCGGTACATCCGCCGTGGCCGTCGGGCTCGTGCTGTTCGCGGGGATGACGGTGCTGCTCTATCGCCGCACGCTTCGGGTCGCTGCAGGACTTCCCGGAACCGGCACCTCCAAATCCGGCATCAGTGGCGCTCCGCAGAATAAGGACGATTGAGTGCCTTCGCCAGATGATCGCAGAATTTCCGCACCGGCGGGGGCAGATTTCGTCCGGCCATCGTCTGAAGCTCCACGCTGCGCTGGCGCAGGATGCGATCGGTGAGCGGAATGGCGACGAAGCCGTCGGACCGATAGCGTCGGCTGACCGATATCATCGATGTGAACAGCAGGGCGCCGGTCATCTGCGCGATGCGGTAGAGAAGCTGGCCGTTGTCGCTCTCCATCACCGGATTGAGCGTGACGCCGGCCACGCCTGCGCTGATGTCGATCAATTCGCGCAGCGTAGCCCCCTTGCCCGGCACCAGTACGTCGCGCCCTTCCAGTGCCTTCAGGCTGAGCGCCTTACGGCCGGCAAGCTTGTCGTCGTGACGAACCAGCACGTGGATGGGTGATGGCTGGCGGAATTCGGTGCGAACGCCGGATATCGGAGACAGGGTGAACGTCAGGCCGATATCGGCTTCCCCGTCGCGCACCCGCTCGGAAATATCCATCGGCAAGCCGACATAGGCGTCGAAGCTGATGCCGGGATGGTCGAGCGAGAAACTCGCTATGGCTTCGGGCAGCGCCTCGTAAGCGAAGCCGTGGGAACTGGCGATCCGCAACGTCCTGCCGCGGAAATCGCTGACCTCCTGCAACTCGCGGCCGATCTGTTCGGCATCGAGAAGGCTGCGCACGGCAAAGCTCATCAACTTGCGGCCGCCCTCGGTCAACACCATGCCGCGCGGGAGCCGGTCGAACAGGATACAGCGAAGTTCCTGTTCCAGCTTCGAAATCTGCCGGCTGATGGCGGAGATGTCGACATGCAGCGCCTCGGAGGCCGCGCTGACCGATCCGGTGCGTGCCACTTCCACGAAGTAGCGTAAGCCAATGCTGTGGAGCACTGATTTCATGAACTTTGTCCTTTTGGCAAAGCAAAGTTGCTTTGTCGGCTATTGTGCCAAAGGCTTCCGCTCGTAAACCTAGCCGGCATATTTGAAAAGAGCAGGACGCGAGAAGCTGGTGACCCGGATCGACGCCATTGAGCGTGCCAATCGCTATTACGATTCCGGCGCGTTTCTGCGCGACCTGGAAAGACGGGTTGCGCTGCGGTCCGAAAGCCAGGGCGACGTCGCTCCGGAGTTATTGCGCGACTATCTGGATGATCTCACCCCGGCGCTGGACGCGATGGGGTTCACGGTTCGCATGCTGGACAATGCCGCGCCCGGCGCGCCGCCGATGCTGATCGCCGAGCGGCATGAATCGTCCGATCTGCCGACCGTGCTCATCTATGGTCATGGCGATGTCGTGCGTGGCCAGGCGGACCGGTGGCGCGAAGGGCTGTCGCCATGGACGATCCATGTGGAGGGCGATCGTCTCTATGGCCGCGGCACCGCGGACAACAAAGGCCAGCATTCGATCAATCTCGGCGCGTTGCAGAGCGTGCTCGCGACGCGGGGCTCACTCGGCTTCAATGCCAAGCTGCTGATCGAAATGGGCGAGGAGCGCGGATCGCCCGGCCTGAACGAGACCTGCGCGCGTCACGCCGAAGAACTGGCCGCTGACGTCCTGATCGCCTCTGACGGACCCCGGCTGCAGCCGGACAAACCGACGATCTTCCTCGGCTCGCGCGGCATCATGCTGATCAAGCTCTGGCTCGACCTGCGTCAGGGCGCGCACCATAGCGGCAATTGGGGCGGGATCCTGCGTAATCCGGCGACCACGCTCGCCGCCGCCATCAACCATATCGTCGACGCCGACGGCGTCATCCTTGTCGATGCCATGCGGCCGCCGCTGGCCGCAGCCTCGACCAGGGCAGCGCTGGCTGCGTTGCCCGTGGGCGGAGCGCCGAACGATCCCATGCTGGACGCCGGTTGGGGCGAGCCGGGCATGTCGCCCGGCGAAAGGCTGTTCGCGTGGAACAGCTTCGATGTGCTGGCTATGCAATCGGGCGATGTCGAAAATCCGATCGGCGCCATTCCCCCCACGGCGGTCGCGCATTGCCAGCTCCGTTTCGTGGTCGGCACCGACATCGATCGGATCGAGACGCAGCTCAGGCAGCGCTTCGATGAAAGCGGTCTGACGATGGTGCAGCTGTCGGTCGCACTCGGTGCGCCCGCATCGCGTCTCGATCCCGATGATCCATGGGCGCGCTGGACGGCCGCCTCGATCGAGCGGACGACCGGCAAGCCGGCCGCGGTTCTGCCCAATTTCGGCGGCACGTTGCCGAACAATGTCTTTTCTGAAACGCTGAACCTGCCGACGATCTGGATTCCGCATTCTTATGCGGCGTGCGCCCAGCACGCACCAAACGAGCATCTGCTCGGCAGCGTGGCGCGTGAGGGGCTGCAGATCATGGCCGGCCTTTTCTGGGACCTCGGCGAAGGTGGCCCCTATGGCGGCGCGGCCGCGACGGATTGGGATGCGCCCGGGGGGCGGCACGGATATCGGGGGATCGAAGCATGGCAACGTTGAGCACCGCTGCACCGCAGCCCCATTCGCCCGCCACGATCCGCCGGGTGATCATCGCCGCGTCGATCGGCAATGCGCTCGAATGGTTCGACCTCGTCATCTACGGCTTCTTCGCGCTGTCGATCTCCAAGGCGTTTTTTCCGACCGATAATGAGTCGCTGTCGGTCCTGCTCGCGCTCGGAACCTTCGGTGTGTCCTACATCATCCGTCCCGTCGGCGCGCTCGTGCTGGGCGCCTATGCCGATCGTGTCGGCCGGAAAAGCTCGATGCTCATTTCGCTGAGCCTGATGATGGTCGGCACGCTGATGATCGCGGTCATGCCGCCTTATGCGGCGATCGGCATCGTCGCGCCGCTCGGCATATTGTTCGCGCGCCTGCTGCAAGGCTTTTCCGCGGGCGGAGAGTTCGGCAGCGCGACGGCGCTGCTGGTCGAACATGCGCCCGAGCGGCGCGGGTTCATGTCGAGCTGGCAGTTCGCAAGCCAGGGGCTGACCACGGTGATGGCGTCGATCTTCGGCCTCGTCCTGTCGACGCAGCTGTCGCCCGAGAATCTCGATGCCTGGGGATGGCGGATTCCGTTCTTCTTCGGCCTGCTGATCGGGCCGGTCGGCATCTACATCCGCAAATATGTCGAAGAGGGCGGCGAATTCCGGACGGTTGAACGCACCGAGCGTCCGATCCGGGATCTGATCGGCACGCAGAAAGCGCGGATCGCCATGGCGGTCGGTGCGCTCGTCATGTCGACGGTGGCGGGCTATCTCATTCTCTATATCCCGACCTATGCCGTGAAGGAGCTGCATCTGGACGCGACGTCCGGCTTCGCTGCGACTCTTGCCGGCGGCGTGGTGCTGACGCTCGTCACGCCGATCGTCGGCCACTTGTCCGATCGGCTGGGAAGGCTGAAGATCATGACATGGTCAGCTATCGCCTATGCGATAACGATCATTCCGGGCTTCCTGATGCTCAACGGCTATCCGGGCACCGCATCGCTGATCCTGCTGATGACGTGGCTGGGTTTCCTGAAGGCGACCTATTTCGGCGCTCTGCCGGCGCTGATGTCCGAAAGCTTCCCGCCCCGCACCCGCGCGACGGGGCTGGCGCTGAGCTACAATATCGGGACCACCGTCTTCGGCGGCTTCACCCCGGTCATCATCGCCGCCCTGGTCGCGCTGACCCACAGCGCCTTCGCGCCGGGAATCTATCTGGTGATCTCTGCCGTCATCAGTCTGTTCGCCATCGCCATGATGCGCTCGCGGTTGGGGCTGCGATAAGGGAGTGTGAGATGGGCGACCCTGCGCACCCGGCTTTGAGCAAACTCCGTCCGATCTCCAGGATCGCGGCGGCGCTGTTCCTGGCCAATGCGATGACGGCCCATGCCGCGCAGGATATGACGGCCACGCTTCCCGATCCGCCACATGTCGCCGCCACCGATGCGGCCATGAAGCTGCCGATGTCGGCGCCGGTGGCGGCTAAGGACGTCATCGGGCAGGTGAACAGGATCGGCAGCCCGCAGGGGATCGCCGAACTGCGCAAGCTGCGCATCAACGGCATCGATCAATGGATATCGATCCGCGGCAAGGACCGGCGCAATCCGGTGCTGCTGTTCCTGCATGGCGGGCCGGGATATACGATGATGCCCGCCGCCTGGGCCTGGCAAGCGCCGTTCGAGGATTTCTTCACGGTGGTCCAGTGGGACCAGCGCGGGGCTGGGAAGACCTTTCTGGCCAATGATCCGCAGGCCGTGGCGCCCACGATGAAGTTCGACACGATGGTCGACGACGGCATCGCACTCATCGAGCAACTTCGCCTGATGACGGGGCAGCGCAAGATATTCCTGATCGGGCATAGCTGGGGATCGTCGCTGGGCCTGTACATGGCGGCGCGGCGCCCCGATTTGCTCTATGCCTATATCGGCGCGGGGCAGGCCGTCGACGGCGATCGGTCGCTGGCGGCGACCGCGGCGGAGGTCGAGGCGCTGGCCCGCGCCGCCAACGACACGACCGTGGCCGACGCCCTTGCCGGGATCAACCGCGACCCCGCGTCCATCTCCCGCAATGCCGGGCTGATCAACCGATATGCCCGCTATTATGGCGGCATGATCTACGATCCGGCCGCGCGGGATGCTGACAGCCTGAGTGTCACCTATCGCAATCTCGTGCGTGCCAGCCCCGACTATACGGCTGAGGAGCAGGAAGCGTGGCTTAAAGGTGTCAGGTTCAGCGTCGAGCACCTCAATGGCCAAAGCGATCGGGTCGATCGCGACGCGCCCAAGGTCATCAAGGTCCCATTGCTGCTGCTGGTGGGGGAGCATGATCTGATCACCAATCACCGCGTGGCGGACCAATGGTTCGCGGCGATCCGCGCGCCGGTGAAGAAGAAGGTCAGTTTGCCCGATGCCGCGCACATGATGTTCACCGAGCAGCCGGGTTTGATCCTGCGCAGCCTGTTGGATTTCAGCGAGCCGATCATGCGGAAACAGACCGGCTATCGGACGTGGCCCGGATTTTCGAAATAGGGCGCGGCTTTTTCGTCGATCGAGGGACGGCACATGAAGATTGGGAAAGCGCGGTGGTCGTGGGTTTTGACGGCATTTGCGTTCGGCGCCACGGGGATGGCGCTCGCTCCGGTCTTGGGCCAGCAGGCTCCCGCACTCTCCACTTGCACGAAGGCCGATGCGCAGCCGGCCTGCACGGCGGTGCGTGGCGATCGATCGGAAGGCTGGAAAGCGCAGTCCCGCGCTGAGGTTCTCGCCCAGCACGGCATGGTCACGACCAGTCAGCCGCTGGCAGCCCAGGCCGGCATCGAAATTTTGAAGAAGGGCGGCAACGCCATCGATGCCGCGGTCGCGGCGGCCTCCGTGCTGACCGTGGTGGAGCCGATGAACGTCGGCGTCGCCGGGGATCTGTTCGCGATCGTCTATGTCGCGAAGGAACGTAAGCTCTATGCGCTGAACGCCAGCGGCACGGCGCCGACCGGCGCCACGCCTGAGCGTTTCGCCAAGCTTGGCTACCGCGCCGATCCCGCGAACTGGGGGCCGGGCTCCGGAATGCCGCCCGGCGGTATCCTGCCGGTCACCGTTCCCGGTTCGGTCTGGGGATGGGACGCGCTGGTCAAGCGGTTCGGCACCATGGACTTCAAGCAGGTGCTGGCCCCCGCCGAGGCCTATGCGCGGGAAGGCTTCCCGATCAGCCAGCGCGTCGCCGCGGAATGGGTGCTGTCGCCGGCGCTGCCGCTCAAAGGCTGCTGCACCAAGCTCGATCCCGACTCGGTCGCCGCCTGGTATGTCGACGGCCGTCCCCCCGTGGCTGGGGAAATCTATCGAAGTCCGGACATGGCGAAGACGCTGCGCCTCCTGCAGGCCGAGGGTGCCCAGGCTTTCTATCGCGGGGAGATCGCTCGCGCCCTGATCGCGAAGTCGACGGCCGAGGGCGGCACGATGACCATGGAGGACCTCGCCGGCTACAGGGGCGAATGGGTCGAGCTGGCGCACACCACCTATCATGGGCATGACGTCTATGAGCTGCCGCCGCCGTCGCAGGCGTGGGCGGCGCTGGAGATGATCAATATCCTGGAGGCCTGCGTGCCGGTCTGGACGCCGGGCCGGACGCTTGCCAGCATGGGCCCGCGTGATCCGCAATATTGGCATCTCATGGTCGAAGCCAAGAAGCTCGCCTTCGCCGATCTGATCTCCTTCAATGCCGATCCCGATCGGGTGAAGGTCCCTGTCGACCGGCTGCTGTCGAAAGACCATGCCCGTTCGCTATGCGCGAAAGTCGATCCGAAACGTGCCTCGACCACCGGCCCGCGCGGGGCGGACACCGGGGCGGGCGACACCGTCGTGCTGTCGACCGCTGACGACCAGGGCAATATGGTCGCGTTGGTCAATTCGAGCTTCGACAATTTCGGATCGGGCCTGACCGTGCCGGGCTATGGGTTCACCCTGCATAATCGCGGCGGACTTTTCAGCCTCGATCCGCGCTCTCCCAACGTGATCGCGCCGCACAAGCGGCCCTATAACACTTTGTCCGCCGGGTTCGTCATGGACGGCGACCAGCCGCTAATGTCGCTCCTGCTGATGGGCGGCGATATGCAGGCGCAGGGCCATGCGCAGGTGCTGGTCAACATCTTCGACCTAGGCGCCAATGTGCAGATGGCGACCGACATGGCGCGTTTCCGCCACAGCCAGGTGCCGAACCGCCTCGTTCTCGAACAGGGCCTCTATGATCTTGTCGGCAAGGATCTCGCTGCGATGGGCCATGTCCTCGGGCCACCGAGCAGCACCGGCGTCGGCGGGTTCCAGGCGATCATAGTCCAGCGTCCGGAGGGCAAGGATGGGCCCCATGTCTATCGCGCCGGCTCCGATCACCGAAAGGATGGGCAGGCGGCGGGCTTCTAACCGGCGTCGCCTGCGCTCGGATCAATCGCCCTGCTTCTGGTCGGCATGGAAGCCGATCAGCAACGAGATCGCCAAAGTGAGTTTCTTCGCGAAGGCGATGTGCAGGAATTCGTTGGGGCCATGCGCGTTGGATTGCGGCCCGAGAACGCCGGTGACGACGAATTGGGTGCCGGGAAATTTCTCGCCCAGCATACCCATGAAAGGGATCGATCCGCCCTCGCCGTGAAAGGCGGTGGGCGCGCCGAAACAGTCGAGGCTCGCTTCATCCAGCGCCCGCCTCAGCCAATCGGCGAGTTCGGGTGCGCTCCAGCCATTGTCCACATCGACGATATCGAAGCTCACCGATGCGCCATAGGGCGGATCGCGCTCCAGCTCGGTCTTCAGGGCTTCCACAGCGCGGGCCGCATCGACCGTCGGCGGCAGCCGCATGCTGAGTTTCGCAACCGAAAAGGGCAGGAGGACGTTGCCGCCGTCCGCCGGTTTCGGATAGCCGTCGATCGCGGTCACGGCGAGCTGCGGCTTCCAGCTGCGCGCCAGGATCAGCGCGGCATTGTCGTCTCCCATCGGCCGGGTCGATCCGGCCAGGGGCAGTTCCGACCAGACCTGATCGGCCAAGATCGCCGCGGCCTGCCGCGCCTCGCTACGCCGCCCCTCGGGGATTTCCGCGATGAGTTCGGGCAGAAGGATTTCACCCGTCGCCGCGCTCTCGATCCGTTCGATCAGGCTGCGCAGGATGCGGAAGGACGAAGGGACGATCCCGCTCACCGCGCCGCTATGAAGGCCTTCGCGCAGCACTCTGACGCTCAGATTCCCCATGACGAGGCCGCGAAGACTGGTCGTCAGCCACATCTGCTCATAATTGCCGCAACTCGAATCGAGGCAGATGACGAGATCGGGCGTGCCGATCCTATCCTTGAGGTGATGGATGTAGGCGGGCAGGTCGGGCGAACCCGATTCCTCGCTTGCCTCGATCAGGATCACTGTGCGGGCGTGTGCAATCCCCTGGCGCTTTGCCGCCAGCAGCGCGGTGAGTGATGCGAACAAGGCATAGCCGTCATCGGCGCCGCCTCGGCCATAGAGCTTGCCGTCCTTGATGACCGGCTGCCACGGGCCCATGCCCTCCGCCCAGCCTTCCATTTCCGGTTGCTTGTCGAGATGACCGTACATGAGGATCGTACCGGAGGAGGCGCCCGGCACGTCGATGAAGATCAGCGGTGTGCGTCCTTCGAGGCGGACGATGTCGAGTGTGGCGCCGGGAAAATGGACGAGTTTTTCCCGCGCCCAGTCCGCGAATAAGGCGACCGCCTGGTCCATATAGCCATGCGCCGCCCAGTCGGCATCGAAGGCGGGCGACTTGTTGGGGATGCGGATATAATCGGCGAGGATCGGAACGATCTCTTCGTCCCAGATGCCATCGATCAGGATACGAGCTTCTTCGTGTTTTGATTCCGGCATCGTCCATCCTTAATCTTGCAAGGCGCCGCAGATCGCCCAAGGCTATCTAGCGGGTCTGACCGGCTCAGTCCTGCGCCGTCGATCTAAAAAGGCTAAAGCACATTAAGCGGATCTAAATGGCAATCGCCTGCCGGACCCAGCAAGGTTCGAAGTCGTCCGATGGATGGAAGCATGACTTTTATGAACAATGCACCCTCGACGTCGGCGGTTTCGATCCGCGGCATGATCGCTCGCGCGGATTGGCAATCCGCCCGGGATCGCGCCGCCCAATGGGTAGCGGCCGAACCCGACGCTGCAGAGGGGCATTTCCTGCTGGGGCTGGCCGATGCCGAAACGGGGCGCATCCGCTCGGCAATCGCATCGATCGAGACAGCCGCGCTTCTCGACGGCCGGGGCGAATATCTGGCGCAACTGGCCAGGCTATATGTGTTGGTGCGCCAGGACGAGGATGCGGCGGCGGCGCTGCGTCGCGCGGAACAGGCGCTGCCCGAGGATGCCTTGAGCCTGGACACGATCGGCTGCGTCTATGCCCGGCTGGGCGACCATCCGGCTTCGCTGCCGCATTTTGCCGAAGCCGTACGATTGGCGCCTGGCAACGTCGCCTTTCTCTACAATCATGCGGCGGCCTTGAGCTTCGTCGGCCGCACTGCCGATGCCGAGGGGACATTGGCAAAGCTGCTGGCGCTCTCGCCGGGCAATGGACGCGCCTATCATCTGCTGTCGGGCCTGCGCAGGCAGACCGCGGCGGCCAACCATGTCGCACCCTTGCGCGCTGCACTGCGGACGGCTGCCGATCCGGTCGATCGCCTGCAGCTTGGCTACGCCCTGGCCAAGGAACTCGAAGATCTCGACGATCACTCCGGGGCGTTTGAAACCCTTCGTCAGGTGAATGACGATCATCGTCGTGCCCTGTCCTATGATTTCTCACGCGACGCAGAGATTTTCGACGCGGTCGAACGGACGGCGGCCAGGCGGACGGCGGCCCCCGGTCGGGAATCCGCGCCGATCTTCATCATCGGCATGCCGAGAACGGGGACAACGCTGGTCGATCGCATCCTGTCCTCCCATCCCGACGTGGAGAGCGCGGGCGAGCTTCAGGCCATGCCGCTCGCGGTGAAGGCCGTTTCCGGAACGCCCAGCCGCACAGTCCTCGACGCCGCCACGCTCAGCGCCGCCGCCTTGGCGGATCATGCCGATATCGGCCGCCTCTACATGGAGAAGGCGAAGGCGCATCGCCGCCAGCCGGATAAGCGCTTCGTCGACAAATTTCCGGGAAACTTCCTGTATGTGAGCTTCATTGCGCAGGCCCTGCCCGATGCGCCGATCATCTGCCTGCGCCGCAATCCGATGGACACGGTGTTCGCCAATTTCCGGAACCTGTTCGCGATTTCGTCCCGCTATTATGACTATAGCTATAGCCTGTTGGACATCGCGGCCTATTATCGGAGGTTCGACCGCCTGATGCGGTTGTGGCGCGACCTGTTTCCCGGCCGGATCCTCGAGGTGCAGTACGAAAAGCTGGTCGACGATCAGGAAAGCGAAACCCGGCGTCTCCTGGAGCATTGCGAACTTCCCTGGTCGGACGCCTGCCTGTCCTTCCATGCCAACAGCGCGGCCGTCTCGACGCCGAGCGCCGCCCAGGTGCGGCGGCCCATCTATCGCGACTCGATGGGCAAGTGGCGCCGTCACGCGGCCGCGTTGGAACCGGTCAGGCGTTTCTTCGAGCAGCAGGGCATAGCTGTCGAATAGCCGCCCTGTCGGACGGATCGTTCAGCTGCGCTTGGGCGGGATCAGCGACTTGCCGGCGCGCTGGCGGACCTTTTCGGTCAGTTCGTCGAGCAGCCGCCCGCCCACGCGCGCCCAATGCCAATATAGATCGATGTCGATATATCGGCCCGGCGTCAGTTCGACCAACCGGCCTTCGCTAAGGTGATCCCGGACGAGCTCCAGCGGATTCATGCCCCACCCCATGCCCAGCAGCGAGGCTTCGACATAGCCATGCGGCGAGGAGATGAAGTGGGTCGGCGCCGTGAAGTCGAGACCGGCTCCCTTGCCGAGCCATCGGGATTGCAGCCTGTCCCGCGGATCGAAGCGCAACATCGGCGCGGTCGAGAGCGAGGCCTCGTTGACACCCTCGGCGAACCATCTGTCCACGAATTCGGGCGTCGCCGTCGCGACATAGCGCAACGCGCCCAGGGCCGACCGCTTGCACCCCTGGATCGGCGTCTGATCGCTCGTGACCGCCGCGAAGACCTCGCCCCGGCGAAGATATTCTGCGGTGAGTTCCTCGCGATCCTTGACCAGATCGACCAAAGCCCCGGTCGCCCCGTAGAAGGCCGCGGCGGCGGGCAGGAACCAGGCGGCCAGGCTGTCAGCATTGACCGCGATCCTGATCGTCGGTGCCTGGCGCGACAAGCTCGACAGATCGGGCAGGTCGGTTATCAGTTCGTCTTCCAGCAGGCTGACGCGTTCGAAATGGGCGCAGAGCCGGCGGCCGAGCTCGGTCGCCTTGCAGGGCTGCCCACGGACGATCAGCACCGTACCGAGCCGTTCCTCCAGCGCGCGGACGCGCTGGGATATCGCAGACGTGGTGACGCCCAGGCTGGTCGCAGCCCGTTCGAAGCTTCCATCCCGCACGATCCGGGCGACGGCTGCCAGCGAGGCGTAGTCCAGCATCGGTTTAGCCCTCCTTAATAGGGTTTAGTATTATAAGCTGGAATACACAAACACCTTGCCCAACAGTAGCGATTGCGACTGTGCCTTGATCGGGATCGCCCACGTCTACCCCAAGCCAATAACGTCATACGGGGCGGGCTGCCGGCTTAATTCGATCTCGGCCGCGACGGCTGGCGCTCTGCTTGCCGAACTGCCGCCATAAGGGAGGTAAGGGGGAATTATGATCGGTTTCTACAAGGCGTCTTTGCTCGGAGCGACGATCCTCGCCGGGCTCGCTGCGCCCGCGCTGGCCCAGGATCAAGCCGC
Source organism: Sphingomonas sp. Root710 (assembly GCF_001429065.1). Taxonomy (GTDB): domain Bacteria; phylum Pseudomonadota; class Alphaproteobacteria; order Sphingomonadales; family Sphingomonadaceae; genus Rhizorhabdus. The sequence goes on along the minus strand of NZ_LMIB01000012.1, from coordinate 905,448 downwards.
GGACAGCCAGGATAAGGTCGTGGCCCCCGACGAGATCGTCGTGACGGCGACGCGCCGCTCGGTCGCCCTGAAGGATGCGCCGATCAACATCACCGCCGTGACCTCCGATGATCTGTCCAGGCAGCGCGCCGATGACGTCCGCTCGCTGGCGGCGCTGACGCCCGGCGTAACCGTCGTCGACACCGGTCCGTCTTCCACGGGCAACATCATCCTTCGCGGTATTTCCGCCGCCAATTCCAGCAGCGTCTCGGTCAGCGGCGCGAGCTCGAACACCTCGGTGGGCGTCTATCTCGGCGAAGTCCCGCTCTATCTGGACTTCAAGCTGATCGATATCGACCGCGTCGAGGTGCTGCAGGGGCCGCAGGGCACGCTCTATGGCCTTGGAACGCTGGCGGGCGCAGTCCGCTATATCCCCGGCCGTCCCAACACCAATCGGCTCAGCGTCGATCTTCATGGCCGCACCTTCGCCGAGTCCCACAGCAAGGACATCGGCCTGACCGGGGACGCGACCGTCAACGTGCCGATCGTCGCGGACCACATCGCGTTCCGGTCGGTCGTCGGCTATTACGACAATCCCGGCTTCATCGATTATAACTATCTGCTCCAACAGCCGGGCGTTTCCAATCCGCAGCCGGTTCGCGGCCCCACCGCGGCGCAGGGCTCGTTCGGAACGCCGGCCGATTATGCGGCCAACTTCAAGCGCGGGCGCGACCTGAACTTCGAACATACCTTCACCACGCGCAACACGCTGCTGCTTCAGGCCAATCCAGATATCAAAGCCTATCTGACCTACGCCTATCAGAAGACTAACACCGATGGGCGCCAGGCCAATGGCGCCGGTGTTCTCGGCACCGGGCGCTATGAAGGGCCATGGCGCTATCGCGAGCCGGTGAACCGCGATTCCAGCCTCTATTCGGCCGAAGTCTACATCAACCTGGGCGAGGTGGCGCAGCTGGTCAGCACGACCGCCTATACGCGGCAGAATATCCGCACCACCCGCGACAACACCGATAATTTGCTCGACCTGAACTATGGCTATGAGGCGTTCCCGGCCTTCTCGTCCTACAGTAACCTCGACGAGGACTATAAGCAGTTCGATCAGGAGATCCGGCTGGTCTCGACCCATGGCGGGCCATTCAGCTGGGTGGTTGGCGCTTTCTACAACAAGCTGAAATATGCCGCCGATTATTTCGAATATACGCCCGGCTTCGCGGCCTTCGCCGGGGTCAACCGGCCGGACGATCTCGAATATATCACCGTGGTCGACAACAAGACCAAGGAAAAGGCGATCTATGGCGAACTCAGCTACAAGCTGACCGACGCCTGGCAGGTGACCGGCGGTCTGCGCTATTTCAAATATGACGCCTCGGTTTCCGGCGGCGCGGATACTCCGCTGTTTGGCGGCGGCATAGCCCGCACACCCTATCCGTCGACGGCGGTGGACCCGAGCCAGATCCGCTCGGGCGATACGCGGGATGACGGCATGGTGTGGAAGCTGAACACCTCTTACAAGTTCAGCTCCGACCTGATGGCTTATTTCACCTACAGCACCGGCTATCGCGTCGGCGGCGTGAATCGGGTCGCGCCTTGCGTCCAGCCGCTGCCGCCGGGCCAGAATGTCTGCGCGCTGCCCGACGAGCTGGAATTCGGCCCCGACAAGACCCGCAACATGGAGCTTGGCATCAGGGGCGCGCTGTTCGATCGCAGGCTCCGCTTCACGCTGAGCGCGTTCGACATCGCATGGACCGACATCCAGGTGCCCAGCCGCACCGTGAACGGCGGCGTCGGCATCACTGCGGCTGCCGGCAAGGCGGTCTCAAGCGGCATCGAGGGGTCGGCCGCGCTTCAGGTCACTCCGAACCTTCTCCTGCAAGGCACCTATGCCTATAATGACGCCCATCTCACGCGGGATGCGCCGGGACTGGTCGTCAGCCAGGGCACTAAATTCGCGGCCTTTGACGGCGATCGTCTGCCCGGCTCGACCAAGAATTCGGGGACGTTGCAGGCGACCTACACCATGCCGCTCGGCGACGATCGCAGCATCGAGGCGAACTGGACCGCGCTCTATACGGGCAACATCTATTCGCGGGTCGGCCTGCGCGGCAATGGCGAGGTCATTCCGGGTTATGTGACGCACCGTGCTTCGGTGACCTACAGGGCCAAGGCCTTCGAGGTCATGCTGTTCGCCGACAATATCTTCGACAAATATGCGGTTACGGCGATCGGCAACGACAAGAGCTCGTTCAACCAGGTCCGCACCAATGTCGTGGAACGCTATTACGCCCTCGGCGTGCTGACGCCTCGCCGCGTCGGCGTGGACGTTCGTTTCCATTATTGACCGGCGGGATGGGTGCCCGCTCTGCCGATCGCATCGTGCAGAGCGGGCGCCACGCTTTAAGAACGCGCAGCATGGGCCGGAAACGGCTGATGCGCGCTTCATGACTAAACCAAGCGGAAAGCTGCTTGAGCACTTCTTCGCCGGCTATTTGAACCGGTCGAAGGCCGCTTTCATCAAGTTGCCCGTCTAGACAACCGGGCGGGTGGCGCGCTCGGCTGAATGCAATCTGCACTCGAGCCGCGACCACGGCCGCCGGGCGACGCGAGTCCCCTCGGTCTGCATTTGCCGCTCTTATCGAATGCATATAGCTCGGAAAGCTGAAGGGCGTTCCAGACATAGCGATCGCGTATATGCTGCTCGTCGGCGAGCCTGCCCTCCGCTCACTACACGAAGCGTTTCGAGCGTGCGCGGCGACGGGTTAAGACTGCTCGTAACGTGCACATTGGACAAAATCGTGAGGGTCGGCCTCAGATGGATCGTCGCGTATCCTCCGATGGAACGGATATGCGGATCACGGCAGCCGTGACACGGCGTAGCGAGGAACCCGAGCAATGTTAGGGGGCAATTCGACCGCCAGCGGGTAGGGCGCGAACTTCATCCGCACGCCCGAGCTGGATCGACGGAGCTTAGCCTCGCTTATCCGGCTAACGCAATCCGGCTGGGTGAGCACGAAGCTACCCAAATTCAGTCCGGAAAACTGGAGCGGGCGAAGGGATTCGAACCCTCGACCCCAACCTTGGCAATTGGCTCCGGGAATTTCGCCTGGCTGCGATAGACTAATAAGAAACATTATAAAACAACTGCTTACGTAAAACGTTACGGGTCCGCTTTACCACTGCGGACGCCTGAGATTGCTATTATCTGCTTACCCATTGCTTACCCGACTGCTATGTTGGGCTCGGGTAAGCAGGAGAGTGACGGTGGCGAAGCTCACTAAGCAAATACTCGATCAGCTCAGACCCATCGCCGGGCGGGACGTGATGGCGTGGGACGGCGAGCTTCGAGGCTTCGGTGTACGAATAAAGCCGTCAGGCGCTCGAGCATTTGTTCTGCAGTATCGTAATGCGGAAGGCCGCAGTCGGCGACTGACCCTCGGGTCAGCATCAGTCCTTACCCCCGATGCTGCGCGTAAACTCGCCATCCAAAAGCTCGCTGAGATAACGCAAGGTGGTGACCCGGCGGAAGTGAGGCAGGCCGCTCGCCGCAAGCCTACCGTCTCAGAAGTTTGCGATTGGTACATTGACGCGTCGGAGAGTGGAGAACTGCTTGGTCGTCGCCGGCGGCCGATCGCTAAGGCGACGCTCGCGCTCGACAAAAGCCGCATCGACATCCATGTGAAACCACTGATCGGCAATCGTCGCGTCGACAGCCTGACGATCGCCGACCTAGAGAAGTTTCAGGCCGATGTATCGTCGGGCAAGACGGCAAAGGCCTGGAAGGGGCGCGGCGGTAAAACGACGGGCGGCGCCGGGGTCGCTGGACGCGCCGTTGGTATGCTGCACACTATTTTCGAGCAAGCTGCGCGCTGGGGGATTGTCGAGCGCAATCCCGCGCGAGGCGTGCGCAAAATTTCGGTTGATAACAAACGAGAGCGTCGCCTCTCCCTCGAGGAAATCGGTCGTCTGGGCGTCGCATTGCGTGCGGCGACCGAAGAGCCGCCGGTCGCACTAGACGCGATACGGTTTATGCTCCTGACGGGCTTCCGGCGGATGGAAGCGTTAGGGCTTCATCGCTCTTGGGCGCAACTCGACCACTCTTCAGTCGATTTCCCAATGACAAAATCGGGCAAGCAGGTTCGCGCTATCGGATCGGCTGCGGTGCGCGTGCTCGCCGCGCAGGTCGCGCGGCGCGGCAATCCATTCATGTTCCCGAGCGAGATTAGCGACGGACATTTCGTCGGGGTGGTGCGAGTGCTAGACCGCCTATGTGCGATCGCAAGGATAGAAGGCGTCACTCCGCATGTCCTGCGGCACACTTTCGCGAGCGTTGCCGGAGACATGGGCTTTTCTGAGCTCACAATTGCTGGCCTTCTCGGTCATGCAGGTCGCGGGGTGACTCAGCGCTATATCCATCTCGATCGAGCGCTGGTTCTTGCCGCCGATCAAGTTTCCGAGGAAATTGCTGGCGCGCTTGATGGCAAGATTGGCGTCATTAGCCGGGCGATTTAAAATTGACGGCTTCAGCCTGAGACGGTCGATATGCAGGTCGATGGAACCGATCATTAACGGCCTCCGCAGGCCCTGCGTAGAGCTAAGGGGTCGCCGATGGTCGGGCAGGCAGCGGCAATTGCATTCGCTCGCGCGTCAGAGAATTGGACGCTAATCCTCTCCGTAAAGCTCGCGCTGGGACCGGTCGACCTCGTCAGCGTAGCGTTTACGGACATATTTCTCGGTGAGCATGCCGAGAATCCGGCCCTCCGCATCGACAACCGCTAGATCGTCCGCCTCGCTCTTGTCGAAGCGCACCATGATCGCGCTGATCGGCATGTCCGGAGACAAGGTGACATCCTTTAGGATCGACAATTCGGCGATGAGACGGTCATCGGCACCGGTGTCGGCGTAGACGGCGGCGGTGGGTACCAGGCCGGCATAATGTCCGGCTTCATCCTCCAGCAGCACACGACTCGTGGAGCCGAGAGGAAAAAGCGCTTTGAATGCCGACAGGGTCAAGGCTGGCGAGGCGGTGGCTGGCGCGGGACGCATCATCCGCCGCGCTGTAAGCAGGCGTACCCATCCGACATCGCGGGCGCTCTTGATCACCTCACCGCGCAGATGCAGACGCCACGTCGAGAAAGAATAGCCGAAACGTTCCCGAACCAGCGCGCTGGAACATAAGGTGGCGGTCAAAACGACCGCCGTGATCCCAAAATCATGGGTAGCCTCAAGTACCAGCAGCGACATGGTCATCGGACCGCCGACAACGGCAACCGCGAGCGCCGCCATGCCGACCAACGCGGCATCGACGGGTGAGAGTATGATGGCGCTTGGCAGAAGAGCCCATAGACCGGCAAGAATTTCGCCGAGCAGAGCTCCGAGGAACAGGGATGCAAAGAACAGTCCGCCACGAAAGCCGAATCCCAGCGAGACGATCGATGCGAGTGATTTGAGGAGGAAAATCAAGACGAGCGCACTGAGAGCAAGCGAGCTCCCAATGGTCAGATGCAGCGCGCCATGGCCGGCGGACAGCGCATGTGGCGAGACAAAAGCGATAGGAATAAGGATGGCGCCACCTAAAATAGGTCGCGACCATTCCGGTAACCTGCTTCGCCGAACGACTGTCTCGGCCACCGAAACGAGACGCATGAGCGCGATACCAATCTCGGCCGCGATCAACCCCAGTGTGGCGTAGAGAAGGTAATCGACCGTGGCGAGGTTCTGGCTGCTGGTCGCGGCGATCAGATAGGGTGTCGCGCCCAGCGTTCGAGCAGTGATCACAGCGGCAATGGTAGCGGCTACGACGGGCGCGATGCTGGCTGGAGTATAAGCCCCGATGACGATCTCGAAAGCATAGAAGGCACCAGCGAGCGGAGCGCCGAAGGCCGCGCCGACCGCCGCGCCCGCTCCAGCGCCCAGTAGCACGCGTAGATCGCTGCGACGCAGGTTGAACCATTGTCCGATCAGTGAAGCCATCCCGCCGCCGGCCTGCGCATAAGCCGCCTCCAAGCCGACCGATGCCCCACAGCCGTTGGAAATCAGAGTCTGACCGGACACCAGCAGCGTGTCGCGAAATGGGATTCGACCGCCGTGCAGAGCGTTAGCTTCGACCACGTCGATTGCGGTGCGCTTGCGCTTGCCCACAATCAGGATGGTTCCCCCCAATAGCGCGCCGCCTAGCGGCAGAGCGAGCAATCGCATGGGTGATAAGGTGGCGAGGCCGCTCAGACGGGCATCGGAATTCAGATCATAAAGCATGGACTGCAGGAGATGGGTCAGGCCGCTGAGCGCCGCAGCGATAAGACCGGCAGCAATGCCCACGCCTACCGCGAGAAGAATGAAAAAGCCCTCGCTCGAGCGCAGGCGCCGTCGAGTGAGACGAAGGAGCGAGGTAGGCCTCAGCATCTGCAGGTATCGGTCGAAAGCATATCGGTCAGTCCTGTCGCGCGATCAGCTGCCCCAGAATGGCTAACAGTAAAACCGATGAAGCAATCGACAGCGCGGCCATCAGACCCGACTGAGCCCGGGTCGCTATACTGATCGACACCAGCAGGGCCGCGGCTAGTCCGATCAGTTTTACGAACAGCAGAATTTCGGAACGGTCGATACTGGCCCTCCTGTGAAGCGCGGCCGAAGTGGAGGCCGACGGGGAGTGAAGACACTGGCCTGAACGAAAGGTGACTCGCGGCCTACCAAGCCGTCTCGGATCGACATTTGGAACCAGTGGGCAGCTATGATCGATCTTTTTCTCCGAACTCAGCGCAGCCTACTCGGTGTTAGCTGTCCCCTCTTTTATGGCGGCTTTGGGCGGCTTTGGCGAGCACCGCATAACCGAGAAGTCCTGCCAGCAGGGAGCCGGCCATCACCCCGAGCTTCGCTTCCCTTTGCAAGATCGGATCGCTTGGAAAAGCGAGCAGGGCAATGAAGATGCTCATGGTGAAACCGATGCCGCAGAGGAGGGCGACGCCGACCATATGATGCCTGGTAGCGTGCGAAGGCATGTCGGCAAAGCCGAGACGGATCGCAAGCATCGCGAAGCCCAGCACGCCTGTCACCTTTCCGATAAGCAAACCCAGCGCTACGCCGAGGGTAACCGGCGCCACAAACGCCTGCATAGTCAGCGAGACGACGGAGACGCCTGCGTTCGCCAGACCGAATATCGGGACGATCAAAAAGCCAACGGGCAGATATAAGGCATGTTCAAGCCGGTGCAGCGGACTGTCGATGTTGGCATCTGGTCGGCTTGGTGTACGATCCATAGGGATGGTCAGCGCGAACGCGACACCGGCCAGCGTCGCATGGATGCCGGATCGATAGACCAGAATCCAGAGCAATGGCGCCATCAAGAGATAGGGAGCCAGCTTGCGGACTCCCGCGCGATTGAGCGCGATCAGCAGGCCGATCACGGCCACTGCTCCGCCGGCATCAGGCAGCGAAAGTTTGGCGGTGTAGAAGATCGCGATGATCACCACGGCCCCGAGGTCGTCGATGATCGCGAGTGCGGCGAGGAAAACCCGCAGCGACGCCGGCACGCGGTCTCCGAGCAACCCCATGATCCCCAGAGCAAAAGCGATATCGGTTGCTGCCGGGATGGCCCAGCCAGCCGCCGTCGGACCGTGATTGAAGGCCAGGTACAGGAGTGCTGGTACGACCATCCCGCCCAGCGCGGCGACTCCTGGTAAGATGCGGCGAGGCCAGGTTGATAGCCGCCCGTCCAGCACCTCCCTTTTTATTTCCAGCCCCACGAGCAGGAAAAAAACTGCCATGAGGCCGTCATTGATCCAGTGCTGAAGCGAGAGCGGGCCTAGACTGGCATGGAGGACACTCTCATAAGCGGTCTGCCCCGGAGAGTTGGCCAGGATCATGGCAAGGGCGGCTGCCCCGATCAGCACGAGTCCGGCAGAAGATTGGCTGTCGAGAAAGCGGCGGATGGCGCTAGGATGAAGAACGCGCAAGGGATTCATCACGGGATCCCGGGTGTCGATAAGCCCTGCTGGCGGCCCGACCAGCACAGATACCTGCTCGCTGCAGTCGGGAAGCGAGCACCCGAGCTTTTTCCTATCGCAGACGGTAGGGCAGCGCACAACCCGGAGGCCGTGGTCAAGGCAGACGCATGTCGCTTATCTGGTTCACCCTGTGCTTCTGTCACGACCTCTCAGCGGCCAGGATTTGATGTGAATGTCGCGCTGCGGCAGCGGAATCTCGACATTGTGATCGCGAAACAATCGCCAGATCCGCCCCAGAATGTCAGATTGAACGTTGCCGACGCCCTGTTCGGGATCGCTGATCCACACCAGAATGTCATATTCGACACCACGTTCGCCGAAGCTGCGCAACCAGACATTGGGCTGCGGTGTCGACAAGACCCGCGGACATTCGGTGGCGGCTTGGATCATCAGGCGCTCCGCAAGCTCGAGGTCGCTGTCATAGGCAACGGCTAATGGCATGCGAATCCGGACGTCGCGGCTTGAAAATGACCAGTTTTCGACTCGTTCCGTCATCAGCAACTCATTGGGAATGAGATGCTCCTTTCCATCCCGCGTGACCACGGATACCGCGCGCACACCGATCTTGTTGACCCAGCCAAATGTGTCGCCCACGACGATGACGTCGCCGGGTTTGACCGACCGATCCATGAGCAGGATCAGGCCCGACAGCAGGTTACCGAACGTCTTTTGCAGGCCAAAGCCGACCGCCAATCCGAAGGCGCCCGAGAAGACTGCGAGCGCGGTCAGATCGATTCCGAGAAGGTCGATGCCCATCAGCGCGGCGATGACGACGAACGCGACAGCGACGAGTTTCTGGATCAGGACGCGTTGATAGCGGTCGAGACCGCCGACCTGATCGATCGAGCGCCCGATGAGGCGGATGGCGATGCGGGTCCCCATGAAGAGGAGTGCGATAACGACGACGCCGTTCAACACACCGAGCAAGCTTATCTGGCGGGAACCGACAGAAACACTCGCTGCGTTCAATCCTGCGAGCAAGGGCTCCAGGCCTTGCAGCGCGCCCACCACCGTTCCGGTAAAGGCGGTAATGCCGAGCGGTATGGCCAAGGGGCCAGCACCGGCAGTGCGCGCGAGACGGTGGACGAAAAGTCCGGCGGCCGACCCCATGGCGGCCGACAGGATGAGTTGGGCCGCGAGCGCCTCAAATCCTATCATACTCGCCGCTACGAGAAGCATGAGCGCGACGGCCCAACGGAGGAGGGCGCAAATCCCGGGCGTTCCCTGCGCGCTCTGTCCGTTATCCGGTGAAGGCCAGCGCGCGATGAGGGGCGGGGTCAGCCGCCGTGCGATCAGCTCGGCGAGCGCGAAGGATGCCAGGCTGATTAGCGCGACAGCCAGCGCTTGCTGGACGGCACGGTCGCCGAGTCCCGGCAGCAGGAAAAATTCCATTGCACGTCCAGCTTGAAAAGATGCCAAGGGACATATCGGTAGCGCGGCTGTGGTGGTCAGGCCAGCCGCCCCCCTTGCGGCATGCTCTTTATCCAGTTGGAAACGGAGCTCGGCTCGTAATCCGTAACGCAGGCGTGGACGTCACCGCACAAGCCGGGCCGGCCGAATCCATCACGCGGCGTGCTTCCCCGGATCGTTCAGGAGCGCTGTGAGGGCGCCCAATATATCGTCATTCGTGAAGGGTTTTCCGACAAACTGGCTTGCGGGCACGCCCTGCGCCGGCCAGTTGGTACCGCATGTGCCGCTCGTGTACACGATCGGGATCTCTGGGTTGCACTCGCGAGCAAAGCGGGCAAGTTCCCAGCCCGATGTCCGATCGCCGAGCTGGATATCCGTAACCAAGGCGCATAACTGCTCGGCACGAGCAGAAATGGCGGCAACCGCAGCTTCAGACGATGCCGCCAGAAGCACGTCGAAGCCGGCACGCCTCAGTCCGTCTTCCAACATCATACGGATGAGAGGATCATCTTCTACGATCAGGATGGACTTCACCGTCCTGAAACACTCCTGTGCTGCGGCAAAACCCGTGCCGAGCCTCGCTCGGCACGGGCCGCCCCCCTGTGAAATGCCGCTAACCGCCCCCCAGCGTCCGACCCTCTCGAAGTATCGGGTTACGACATGAAAGGCAACGCTTATGCCGGTGCCATCCGCACAACCGCACCAAAACGGGTCGCGCCAAGCGCGATGCCGATCGCATGATCGCTGTTGGATGGCTGAAGCGGCGGTCCTCGCTAACCGATCGACGTCGCGTGCGACCAGGTTTGACGCCCCAATCGAGGACCGCGCTCGGCAAAATGTCCAAAACCCATCTCGGCGAAGTGCGGCGTATGCGGTTCACGCTGACCGATCTGCTTTCACGTCTCGGACAGGGTAGGATCGGTCAGATCAACAGGTGGAGCAACCACCTGACGCCAATCGTTACGGCTGCCACTATCGCTGCAAACAGCGCCAATCCTGCGAGAAGTTCAATCTTTTCGGTCCGCGGCATTGCGAATCTCCTGTTCCCGCATATATATCGGATAACGATATAGTTGTCTTCGGAATCAGGAGAGTTACCCTTGAAGCAACCCCGGTTCATGCGTGCCCTCAGCGTCGGCGTTCTGGCACTCGCCGGCGGTCAGGCGATCGGTGCCCCGCCTGCGCTTACAGCAGGGATGACCGTTTCCGATCCGGCCGGAGGCGCGGTCGGCACGATCGACAGCGTGACAGGCGAGACCGCCGTCGTCGCCACGGGCACCCATAAAGTGGCGCTGCCGCTTGCCTCCTTTGCCAAGAACGACAAGGGCGCCGTGATCGGACTGACGAAAACCGAGCTCGATGCCGCCGCTGCTAAGGCCGCCGAAAACGCTGCTGCGGCGTTGCGCGCGCAGATCATCCCTGGCGTGATGATCAGCGGCGCGCAAGGCAATCCGCTCGGCACGGTGAAGGCCATTGATGGCGACCTCGTCGTGCTTGCGTCCGGGCATGGTGACGCGCGCCTGCCCATCGCATCTATCGGAAGCGGTCCGAAAGGATTGATCGTGGGTATGACCGCCGCGGAGTTCGAAGCGGCCGTGAAGTCAACGCAATAGGAAACGGCAATGCGGCTTCGTCGAACTGGCGCGATCATCGGGTTGGCGGCTCTGCTGGCTTTTGGCTCTGCGGCCTCCGGGGCGGCGCCGGTCACGCCCCTGCCTGACCATGTCTTTCAGCGGGACATCCGCAATTATGCCAGCACGCTCGTGAAGGTGCTCGAGATCCGCCAAGTTGCTGATCGCGCCTGGAAGACAGCGGGGCCGACCGAACGAGCAGGCCTCAAGGTCCAATCGCAACGTGCTATCTATGAGGTGCTCGCGCGGCACGGGTTCACTCCTGCCAGCTTCAATCAGATCAGTGCCGCCATCGAGCGGACGCCCGACTTGCGAAGACGCGTGCGGGACCTCGTCATGCGCGAAAGTCTCGACCTGTAACCGGAACCGCCCTCGTCGTGAACCATTCACTGCCGGCCAGCGGGAAATGTCGACACGGCGAGAATCGCGATGATTTACCTCGGTGCCATAATCCTGCTTGCGCTGAGCGCGATTCTCATCCGGCTGATCGTCCTGCTGATGGACAGCGGACGTCTTCAACGCTCTCGGACCCTCATCCTGCTCATCCTGCTGTCGCTCCTTCCCGCCGTCGCTGGCATCGCGCTGCTCTTCACCCGGCATTTGATCTTTCAGCATCCCTGAGCGGCTCGAAGCGATTTCAAGTCCGGTTGCGCGGCAAGCAAAGCTTAATTTCAGAGAGACGCGATGATAGAAAATGTCTTCGGGTCAATGGGCATCACCCCAGGCCTTGGTCAGCTATTCGCCGCAGCGATCGCTATTGCCATCGCTGCGGCGATCGCACTAGGCCTACACGCAATGGCTCTGGCCGCGCTCAGGCGCCTCGCACAACGGACCGCTGGCCGCTCTGACGATGTCATCCTATCCCGGATCGCGTCGCCGACCCGATGGATCGCGATCGCTATCGCGCTCAGTTTCAGCCAGCGCAGCCTCGCGCTCAGCAATTGGGTCGAAGGCCTTTGGCAACAGGCGGCAGGGTTCATCCTGCCGGGGCTCATCGGCTGGCTGGCGATCGCCATCATTCATGCCATGAGTGACATCACCATCGCGAGAAGCGACATCAGCGTAGCCGACAATCTGCAGGCACGGCGCCGTCGCACACGCGTCACCATATTGACGCGCATCGCCATCTTCCTCGCGGTTTTCCTGACAGTCTGCATGATGCTGCTCAGCATACCCGGCATCCGCAGCGTCGGGGTGACCCTGATGGCGTCAGCGGGCTTGGCCGGCCTCGCGGTCGGCGCCGCTGCGCAGCCAGCCCTGAAAAACCTGATCGCAGGTGCCCAACTCGCCTTTACCGAGCCGATCCGCATCGATGACGTGGTCATTGTCGACGGCGAGTGGGGCAGGATCGAAGATATCCGGCTGACCTTCGTGGTGATCCGCATCTGGGACGATCGACGGCTGGTCGTGCCGGTAAGCAAATTTCTGGAGGAAAGCTTCCAGAACTGGACCCGTGCCTCGTCGCAATTGCTCGGTTCGGTTTTCCTGTTCGTCGATCCTGCAACCGATGTATCGCGCATCCGAACCGCGGCCAAGGCTATCGTCGAAGCAAATGAGAAATGGGATCGCCGGTTCTGGAACCTCCAAGTCACGGACACCAAACCGGACAGTGTCGAGCTACGTGTTCTGGTCACCGCCGCCGACGCCTCGAAGGCGTTCGACCTTCGCTGTGACGTGCGCGAGGCACTGGTCGGCTTCATCGCACGCGAAATGCCCGAAGCGATTGTGCGACTCCGCCTCAATGCCTATGCCGGTGGTGATATCTCTCACGCCGAAGCGCATTGAGGAGGTCCGACATAAGTCTGTTCAAGCGAGGACGAATTTGCGCGATCGCGCACTCCCTCGCGAGGATGATCGGACTGGTAGGTTCTGGCCCAGCCCCAAACACATCGGAAAGAGCCGGCGGCCGCCGTCAACGAATTGGATGCCGCTTTCGTTGTCGCCGGTTCCTGTCTGCGGGAATGCTGCGAAAACGGTCTAAGCCCGACCGATGCCGTGGAAATCCGTCACCCTTTGCGGCGACCTCCTTGCAGGCCGAGCAGCATGGCCGGCGCCCGATCACCCCTGGGTCAAACGGCCGACCGCGCGCTGGAAGCGCCGGTCAACGCTGATCTCACTCGACCTTGCGATAGACCGATGTTCACCGAGTTGCGCGCTTACGTTCGACAGATATATATCGTTCTACGATATATTGTAGCAGGTCCTCCGCAATAGCGGCTCGACGGGGCCAGGCTTTCAGCGGGATCCAGGAGAGGTACTATGCGGTTGGGATATCTCATAGCTGGTGTGGCTTTGATCGAGATTTCGATGGGGCGCGTTGCTTTTGCCCAAACGCGCACCATCGATCCGAACCGCGCTGGCGACATCGCCGCGTCATCGGGAGCGCTGCACGGGACGGACTCGCCACCGACAACAGGGTCGCTGCCGAACATACCGTCCCCACCATCGACGAGCGACGCAGACGGGCCCGCATCGCCGCCGAACGAGATCGCTGCTCCAGCGTCGAGCCCTCGCGAGGATGCGACCGCCGCCGTCATCGACAACAGCTATGCCGAGGACGATGTGCTCAGTGCGGCGGAGGGGGTCTTTGGGAAGGGTGCCGCTGGACTAGCGGATATTATCGAGAAGATCCTCGCCAAACAGGGGCGGCCCAATGCCTATATCGCTGGGAGGGAGGCGGGCGGAGCGTTCATCGTCGGTCTTCGCTATGGGTCGGGGACGCTTTTTCATAAGGTCGAGGGGCAGCAGCCGATTTATTGGACGGGCCCGTCGCTCGGGTTCGACATCGGTGCGAACGGCGCCAAGAGCTTCGTGCTGGTCTATAATCTGTACGACACAGCCGATATCTTCGAACGCTATCCAGCTGCGGAGGGCGCGGCCTATGTCGTTGGCGGCTTTACGGCCACCTATTTGCGCCGAGGGGATGTGGTACTGATTCCGATACGCCTCGGAGTCGGCTGGCGCCTCGGCGTAAATGTCGGGTATCGCGCATTCTCCAGGACGCCGCGAACATTGCCATTTTAAACGCCGCCGCGGCCATCGTTCTGGGAACGCCCGGATCCGGCCGCTTGCGAATTGAAAGCCGCTGGCCACACTCGATCGGCGGGCGTCTGATAGCCGCCATGATGGAGGCGCTCGGTACGACGCAGCGGCGCGGCGGAGCCGGCCACCAGCACCGGCGTGATCAACGGCGTCCCATTGCCACGGCAGCCGGACGGCCAAGGCGGTCGGCGGTGCGCCGGACATATCGTGACATGGGCGGCTAAGCCCTTGGAACCTGTCCAGATTGAGCCCCAGCCACCGATCGGCGTCGCCCTGCGCAGTGACGCGTTAGGACCATCAACACCGACCGCTCGACATCGGTCTAGCGGATGGGCCAGCTGGCGAGCACTTCGTCAGTTGCGGGATTCTCGATCCTGATTTCATCGATGCGAGCGCTGACGGCACAGATCGGGCGCTGCTCCACGCCCGCGGGCTGAATGCAGCGAACCGGTCCATAATCCCGATCGACGCGGCCTTTGATCCGCAGACGGAAGCCCTGTGACCCGTCGAAGTCGTCGGACCTGACGCGTTTGACGATGTTGAACGGCTTGCCGTCGCGCGACAGCCCGGCCTTGGCGTCGTCGGAAAACTGCGTAATCGCCAAGGTCTGCCCGGGAAGGGTCACTGGTTCGATACCCGATGGGCCGGCCGGGACGGGAGACGGGGGGCAACGCTCGCTTGAAGTCCAGGGCCTGGCAATCCAGAACCCTTCCGCTCGAGGGCCCTTTCCTTCTTCGAAACCCCAATCCTGAGCCTTCCATAGGACGGGCGTCACCGAAATGCGCAGTGCCTCGGTCGCCGCGTCGTAGCGCCACCGCATGGACGGGGTGCTGCCGTCCTCCGAGGGACCGGCGCAGCCAAAGGGAAGCACGACATCGAATCGACTGCCGGCTGCGCCTGTGACAGTCGGCGGCAGCGGGGTTCCAGACGCTTGCGCGTCCGATGCCTGCTGTGCCAACCCTATGAGGTCGGCTCTTCCCAGGGGCTTGGCTGGTTCGGTGCGGGTCACGGTCGGCGCTTGAGGCGTTGGTTCAGGCAGCGCTTGCTCGACGCGCGGGGCCGACGCGCGACCGAGAAAGAAGCCGCCGCCGCCGACGGCGAGCACGGCCGCCAGTCCAGCCGCAATGGCGATCCGGCTGGTCCTGATGCTGGGTTCGCGCATTACCGATAGATAGCAAGATCGCGCCTATCCTCCAGTCCCAAAGAGAAATTTCTTATCGAGCGTTGACACTCCGGCGATAGCAGCCGACGCAGCACGGCGATGACGGTCGACCAGATTCTTACCTTGGTTGTTCTTGCCGCGGTTGTCGCGGCGCTCATCTGGGACAGGATTCGCGCTGACGTCGTCGCGCTCAGTGGCGCGGCGGTCCTGTTGATGACCGGTGTCGTGCGGCCGGTCGATGTCCAGGGCGCGTTCGCGAGTCCCGCCATCATCGCCCTCGCATCGCTTTTCGTCATTGCCTATGCCTTGGAGCTTTCCGGTCTGCTCGACCGTGCCATTGCGGCGGCGGTGTCGATGTGTCGCCGTTTCGGCGCCATCGGAATTTGGATGCTGCTGGCGATGATCGGATCGGTTTCCTGTTTCCTCAACTCGACACCGATCGTGGTGCTGGGGGCCCCGGTGGTGCGCGACGTCGCCACCACGTTGAAGCTGTCGCCAAGGCGATTCCTGATCCCCTTGTCCTATGTGACCATCCTGACCGGCTGCTGCACGCTGATCGGGACGTCGACAAATCTTCTCGTCGACGACATGGCGAGCGTTTCCGGGCAGCCGCGCTTCGGCATGTTCGAGGTTACGCCGGTGGGTCTTCCCATGGCCATAGCCGGGGGCGTCTATCTGTTTCTGGTCAGCGGCCGGCTTCTGGGTGGTCGCCATGAGGATCAGATGCCGGAAGGCGCCATCGCGGCGATCGAACCGCTCCAGATACACAGCGCCCAAGTAGGCGATGCTGCCGTCTTTGCCGAGAGGCGGCCGCTTGTCTGGCGCAAGGCGATCAGTGCGTTGACGATCTTTCTCGGGGCCGTGGCGCTTGCCACGATCGGCGTTGCACCGATCGCGGCGACGGCGTTCGCCGGCGCGGTGCTACTTATATTGTTACGCGTGATCAGTGCCGACGAGGCCTATAGCGGCCTTAAGCCCGAGATCCTTATCCTCATCGCCGGCATGGTCGTCATCGGCATAGCGATGGATGAAAGCGGGCTTGCCGCGAGCGCGTCCAGGTTGCTCATCGCCAGTGTCCATGGCTTGAGTCCGATGGCAGCCCTGGCCGTGCTCTACCTCCTGACGATGGTGTTGACCGAATTGCTCTCTAACGCGACGGTCGCGGTGCTCGTGACGCCGGTGGCGGTCGCGCTTGCCGAGAGCCTTGGGGTCAGCCCGCGACCGTTTCTGGTGGCGGTGATGATGGCGGCAAGCGCCGCCTTCGCCACCCCCTTTGGCTATCAGACCAACGTGATCGTGTATCAGATGGGCGGCTATCGCTACATGGACTTTGTCCGGATCGGGTTGCCACTGAACATCATCACCTTCGCCGTCGCAATTATGGCGATCGGTTATGCTTTTCCCTTTTGACCGAATATCTCGCGGCGGTGTCGCGGTTGGCGCCGATGACGGAGCTGATCCGGCCCTCCCTTTTGCGCTGCGATGAGGCTCATGACCGCTAGGATCGGCACGTTGCTCATCGCCGGCTGACGGTGCGCCGACTCGCTGACGGACCGATATTCTCCGGCCCGATCGCCCGGGACCGCGCGATGACTCCGGTCGCCGGCCTGCCGGTGTCCGGGCTGCAAGCAGCCCATATCTTGCATCCGCGGGGTTGAAAATATCGTGTTACGATGTAAAATGTCGGCTTCTTCCTCGGAAGGATGTGACGGTGTCGAGCAGGATATTTCCGAGCCCTCGATCTCCAGACCGCCAGCGCGGTAAGCTGCCGCCTCCGAAATGGATGATTGCTCCGGTGTTTCGATCCGCGGCAAGCCCCGACCATGTCGACCCGAAACGTGCGGGGCCCGAACCGCCCCCCAGTGAGGAGATTGTGCAGAATGGCCGATCGCATAGTGTTGGAACATCAAAGCCGGGATCCGCACCATTTGATTCTGTTCGGGATGATCGGAACGGAGCCGGTTCTGGTCGAGGTTGACAATGCGGCTTGCATGAAACTGGCGGGTCGGGGTTCGGTCTCGAACCACCAAAATATCGTCGACGACCATTATGGCGCGATCGCCGAAGCCGCCGAACGGCTGTTCGACGATCAGTCTTTCGAAGCAGGTGGCGACCGCGATCTGCCACATATTCTGGTCACGGCTCTTGATCTCGATTGAGCTGGCCGCGGCAGATCGGACCGGACATGTTCGGCTTGGTCTTCACGTCCTGATCCGCCGGAACAATGGCCTGGACGTTCGTGACCCACTCCGGTTTGGCGTCGCGCGGCCATATCATGAAAGCCTGGGTCCGGTGGGTGAGGGCGGGGTCGCCGGCAGCTCCGCCTGAGTCGGCGCTCGGCATTGCCCCCGATCCGCCGGCGGCGGCGCGTGTAGCGCGTTGCGCCACTGCCGGTCGCCTCCGCGTCCCTGGCTCAGTCTCGCTGCTCGTCGGCCGGCGGACGAGATGCTTTCATGTCGTCCTCAAGCCTCAGGCGTTCATGCGCCAGCGCGGCCTGGGCCAGGATGGTGGACAGCATTAGCTGTTGATGTGGCGGCGTGGGGTCGCGACCATCGGCGCGCGCCAGTCCCAGGACGGCCAGAATGCCGAGAGATGTCTTGAGTGGCTGGAACTGCCAGTTGGCCGAAGCCAATGTCGCGGTTCCCGCACCGGTTGCCGTGCCATGCTGCCACGCCCAGTCGAGCGCTGCACGGTCGACCGGACCGATCTCCTCGAACGCGGGCGCTGCGGCGGCGACCTCCAACTCGCCTCCAACTTCACGCAACAGCACCGTGTGGACGTTCAAAAGGCGATGAACATGCTCGCATACCGTTGCCGCCGTCGCTTCCCAACTCGCATCGCCGGTCAATCGTTGTGCAAAGGCCGCGAGGCTCGCATTCTCCTGGGCGCTGCGGTCGCTCAGCACCAGCCTGCTCCGCAGGCGATGGGTCATCACCCCTGTATACACGCTGACCACCGCGAGCACGACGCCCATCACCACATTTTGCGGCGCCGCCGGATCAAAACTGAATGCCGGTCTCAGTAGGAAGAAATTGTAGCACAGCACGGACAGGAACGCGGCGGTCAGCCCGGGAATGAAGCCGTAGCGCGCCGACATTGCGATGACGGGAAAGAGAAAGAGCAGATCGAGCGAGCGGCTGCTCATCCACAGCTGCAGGCCTTCGGCGATGAGCAAGGTGGCAGCGACCGCAAGGCTCGCCAGGGCGACGTGACGGGGGCAGACCGTCAGCGCCGGCGAGGGGGCTGCCAAACTGCGTCGCGCCGGCTTCGCGCCGGCCGTCGGATAAATGTGCAAAGCTATATCGGCTATGTCCCTGGACACGGTAGCAGCCAGCTTGTCGCTGGACCGACGCCATGATCCATCGGAGCGCGCAGCGCCGATGACGAGATGATCCGCCCGTGACGATCGGAGATGCGCGCTTAGCCCATCGCCGACCGTCGCCGCTGCTATCGTCGCGATCGATGCACCCAATGCAGCGGCCCTGCTCAGGGCCTCGGCGACGCCCCTAACGCGATCCGGGTCATGCTCCTGTTCCGGCGTCTCCACGTGGAGGGCTTCCCAGCCGATGCCCAAGGCGGTCGCAAGCCGCTCTGCATGGTCCAGCAACCCGGCCGTCTCGCGTCCACCGCTCACAGCCACCACGAGGTGGCTTGCAGCGGGCCTCGATCGATGGCTGGCGGCCGCGGATAATGAACTATTTGGACCTGTTTTCATCGCCTACCCTATCGTGACGCGTCGGCCGGCGCAAAGGTTCCGGCCCTGTTCGATCCAGCCTTGCCGGGCCATCGCGCGCGACGTCGAGCGGGCGTCCATCTCGCGAGCATTGCGGTGCCTTGGCAACGTGGATAGCGTCTCATGAGGCGAACCGGTGCCGATCACCGCATCAACCAGATCTCGTGCTGGACGCATTAGCTGACGGATTCCCCCAGCTTCGCAGCCTGGCAATTGCAGCGGCTCGTGTGACGGGAAACGACGAGGCCATCCGCCCTTGTGTCGCGCCCGTGCCGGCGCACCTCGACCGGCGCGGCATGGTCCCCTTCCCGATGGCCTGGAACGCTCCGAGCTGCTCAGGGGAATTTGCGCTTGGGCGGTATCGTCACGCCCTCCACCTTGGAGGCTTTTTCCTCCATCCAGCGTTCGGCGAACAGGTCACGCCGCCGAACATGCTCGGTGAGCTCCTTGCCGAGCTTGTCCATCGCGCCGATCAACGTCCTGACGTTCAGATATTCGAGATCGGGACCAAGTTCTTCGTTGAGCTCCCGCAGCGCCGCCGTCACGATCGTCATCAGCTTGTTGTCGGCACAGCGCAAGGCGAACTCCGCTGAGCGAAGGGGAATCACGGCAAGAATGGCGACCGGATCGCTGTCGGTCGCCTGGGCGAACCGGGCCAGCCGGGCATAGGTGATCCGACCGGTTCCGGCTTCGAAATGCTCATAGGTCCTCACCGGCATCCCCATCGCCGCGGCGACTTCCGACGGTTTCATGCGTCGCGCCTTGCGTATTGACCGCAACGCCTTCGCGATCAGCGCCGCCTGCGCGCGTTCCTCGCTCTTGTCGGTGCCAGTTACGTTCATGGCGGACTCACCGGGCGTGGTCCCAGGCGATCCAGCGCCCGGCAATCATTGCGCCATCCCGTGCAGAGGATCGGCGCGCAATGGCGAACCAACCTCGCACGGCGCTTTGGGCGCGTTGCCCGCCCGCTTGGTGGTGAAGCCGCAAAGCAATGGGGCCAAGCCCGCAAAATCCGCCGTAAGTTGGCATAACAGTGTAAGATGCCGCCAAAAAATCGCGGATGTCGACCCCGCATTACTCCAAATCCGACGAATATATCCGGCTCCGCGGCGTCGCGCGTAGCGTGGACTTCAGCACGTGCAGGCCGAAGAGGAAGGACGATGACCGGCCACGCTGACGATGTCCGGCGCCTGGTGGTCACCGCCATCCGCTCGGGCGCGGCCTCGCCGGGGGCGCCACTCAGGATCGCGCCGCTGGCGGAGCGTCTGCGGATCAGCCCGATTCCGGTCCGCGAGACCTTGTCGCGGCTCGCCGGCGAGGGGCTGCTCGCCGAGCGGCCGGGCGCCGGCTATTTCGTGCCGAGGCTTCACGCCCATCAGCTGACTGAAATCTATCGGCTGCGGCTGCTGCTGGTCAGCGCGGCGGTCACGTCTCCAGTCGGTCCGGCGGCGTCCGTCCCCGCGCGTCGGGCGCCGATCGGCCCTTGGCACGCGATCGATCCGCTGCTCGCCAGCCTCGTCAACGCGGCCGGCGACGGCGCGCTCGCGGCGATATGGGCCTATAGCGACCATCGGCTGCTGCCCTATCGGCGTTGCGAGGCTGCGCCCGACATGGCCGAACATGCGGCGCTGCGCGCGCTCCTCGCCGCGATCGATGCCGACGCCACCGCGCAGATCCGCCGCATCGCCGGCCAGCACATCCGCCGCCGGATTCAGCGCTGCGAGCAGATTGTTCGCTGCGCTGCGGGCGATAATATATTGTGAGTATAGGTGGAATATCGTCGGCGCGGGATGGACCTTGGCGAGGCTGCACAGTGGCAGCTTTGACGAGGAGACAATCGATGACGAAGACCAAAACCCGGGTGACCCGGCTGGGGTCGGTCAAGGCCGAGACCCGTGGCGTCAGCCCGATCGGCGCCGACGAGCTCGACAGCTCGCCGCTGTTCCGTCCCGTCGGCTGATCGTGAAGGGAGCGGCGGCTTCGGCCGCCGCTCCTATTTCCATATGCGCGCTGTCAGCCTCGCGCCCGACGTCCATCTTGCCGTCGTCGATGGCGATCTCGTCTTCCTTGATGCCGCCTCGGACCAATATCTGTGCGTCGCGCGCCGCCACGGCGCCGCCGTGTTGGCGGCACTGGCAATGGACGCTTCCTGCACCGACTCGCACGAGATCCTCGATGCGCTGATCGCCGAGCGTCTGCTTGTCGAACAGGCCAACCCGGCACCCTGGGCGGGGCGGGTCGCCGAGACCGCGCAGGCCGACCTCGGCCGCGATCCGCCGTCGCGGCTCGGCGCAGCCGACCTCGCCAGGCTGATCGTCGCTGCCGGCCGGGTCGCCAGCGCGCTGCGGGCGGGATCGCCCGCCCGCTGGTTCGCCGAGCGGCAGGCCCGGCGGGCGCGGCGGCCACGGCGATCAAGTGCCGGCCGCGAGATGCTATGCGAGTGCGCGCGCCGGGTCGATCGGCTGCGGCCGCTCGTGCCACGGTCGGGCCGCTGTCTGGTCCGCTCCTTCCTGCTGCTCGAATATCTGCGCCTGTGCGGTGCTGACGCCCAATGGGTGTTCGGCGTCCGGACCCATCCGTTCGAGGCGCATTGCTGGGTGGAATATGATGGCATCGTCCTTACCGACACACTCGAACATGTCCGCTGGTTCACCCCGATCCTCGTCACCTGAACCGGATCCCGACCTCGACCTGCTGATCGTCCTGCGCTTGCGGGACGACGACGGCACGCGGCGGCGGGAAGCGCATCTCCGCGCGATGGTCGACGCGCATGGCGGCGACCGCCTGACCTGCTTGGCCACCGGCGCCCACTGGACGCTTTGGGGTGACCCGCGGCATATGACGGTGACATCGTCGCCGGACCGGCAGGCGATCGTCATCGGCGACCTGTTCGATCGTGACGGCCTTCGCATCGGGGGGGATCGCCTGGGGGCGCTGCTGTCCGGCGCGGGCCCTGCTCCGGCTTCGCGCGCAACCGCGCTGACCCGCCTCGCCTGGGGGCGCTATGTCGCGCTGTTCAGCGATCCGGCAACCAGGCGGCCTGGCCACGTCCTGCGCGACCCGATAGGGGGCATCGTCCTCTATGCCGCCGAAGCCGATGGGATCGTGCTGTTGTCGCCTTCCTGGCCGGCCTGGCTTTGCGGCGCGGCATCGCTTCGCCTGTCCGTCGATGACGCCAGCGTCGCCGCCCTGCTCGCTGATCCGATCGTGCCGCTGTTCAGGAGTGCAATCGCCGGGACGACCCTGCTTAAGCCTGGCCGCCTCCATGCGCTCGACAATCTCGCCGCGCCGGTCGCAAGCTGGTCGCCGCTGGCCTTCGCATCCCAGCCATGGTCCGGCTCGGCAGAGGCGGCTGGGGCCGGCCTGGTCGATATCGTCGACCGCGTCTGCCGTGCCTGGGCGAGCGATTTACCCCGCGTCGGGCTGCAACTGTCCGGCGGCCTCGATTCAGCGATCGTGCTCTCCAGTCTGGCCGCTGCCATACCACCTGCAGATATCCTCGCGATCAATCTCCACGTGCGTCACCGCGAGGGCGACGAGCGCGGCTATGCGCGCGCGGCCGCCGAATGCCATGGTGTCGGGCTCGCGGAGCGTCAACTCGCCGCCGATAATGTGGATATGTCGCAGCTGGTCCCGGCCGCGGCGCTTGCAGCGCCGCGGCTTTACGGGCTCGATGTCCAGCAGGAGGCGATGCTCGCCGCCTTTGCCCGCGATAAGGGGATCACCGCGCTCTGGACCGGACAGGGCGGCGACGCGGTCTTCTTCCAGATGCCCTATCCCGAAATGGCGGTCGATTATCGGCGCGCCCTCGGCGCGAGGGCCTATGTTTCGGCCTTCCCGTGGACGATAGCCCGGCGCGCGCAATGTTCGATCTGGCGGATCTGGGGGACGATGGCCGCCGACCAGCTCGGGTACCGCCATCGCCCACCCGCGGCGGCGGCCTATGGCGCTGGTTTCCTGACCGACCATGCGCGCGGACTGATCGCCGACCGGGCCGGGCGGCATCCCTGGCTCGATGGCGCCGAAGCGCTGCCGCCGGCCAAGCAGCGCCAGCTCGAGGCGATCGTCAACGCGCTGGTCTATCTGTCGCCCACGGCCCGCGGGCGCCGCATCGCGCTGGTCCATCCGCTGCTGTCGCAGCCGCTGATCGAATATTGCCTCGCACTGCCGGTCTTTCTGCTGTCGGCCGATGCGCGCGATCGCTCGCTGGCACGCGACGCCTTCTCCGGCCGCCTGCCCGCCGCGATCGTCGCGCGCGCCGGCAAGGGCGAGAGCAGCCGCTATTCGAACCGGGCGCTCGTCGCCAATCTCGCCTTCCTGCGCGATCATCTCCTCGCCGGAGAGCTGGTGCGGCGCGGGCTGCTCGATCGTGCGCGGCTCGCGGCCATGCTCGATGAGGACCGGCTGATGACCGAGCCTCATGCGCGGGTGCTCATCTTCTACGCCGGCGTCGAGGCCTGGCTGCGCCGCTGGTCATGAGCCTATCGGCCAAGCCTTTCGTCGAGCCAGGCGAGGACATGGCCGAGCATCTCGCGGATATTGGCCGGCGAGGCGAGCATATGATTCTCGCCGCGATAGCGGAGCAGCTCGACCGGACGGTCGCGGCGGTAGAGCGCGGTGAACAGCGCCTCCGATTGGGCCAGCGGGATGAAGTCGAGATCGCCCTGGACGAGCAACAATGGTGTCTCGATCTTGTCGGCCGCCAGTGCCGGGCTGTTGCGGAGATAGCGCTCGGGCGCCGCCCAGGGCGGTGCGCCCATGCGAAACTGGCCGCCTTCGGTCGCGCCGGGCATCGCCAGATAGTGCGCAGCGCTGTCGCTGTCGGTGCGCGGCACCAGCGTCCCATGGAGCGCGAGCAGGTTGCTTGGCGCCGCCGACGCGACGATCGCGCGATAGCGCCGGCTGCTTGCCGCGACGACGAGCGCCGCATAGCCGCCATAGCTATGCCCCCACAGCGCGATCCTCTGCGGGTCGATCCGACCGCTGGCGATCGCGGCGTCGACCGCCCGGTCGACGCCTGCGGCGATGGCGGCGGCGGGTTCATGGTTGTCGGCGGCCAGCGGCAGGCTCGGATAGAGCACCGCATAGCCGTGCGCCGCGAGCAGCAGCCCATTGGTCTCGGCGAAGATCCGGTCCGCGCCGGGGGACGGCGCGTGGTCGCGGCCGAAGACGCTGCCGGGATAGGGGACCACCACCAGCGGCGGCGGCGTCGACGCCGGCTGCGCCGGGAGCAACAGCCAGTGCGTCATCGCGCTTCCGTCGGGTGCGGTCGCCGCGAGCGCCACGGCCCGGGCGCGATCGAGCCCCGCCAGATGCATGTTGATCCGGTCGACCACCCTGGGCACCTGGCCCGCCGCCAATAGGGCCAGTTCGGCATCGCCGGCCTCGTGGCGAATGAGCAGCACCGCGCGCCGGCTTCGCGGCGCCCATGCCAGCAATTGCCGGCCGGGCGGGAGGTCGAGCAGCGCCTCGCGGGCGCGGCCGTGTAGCGTCGCCACGCCTTCGGACAGGCGACGAATCAGCGGCTGCGGCGTGAAGGGTGGCATGTTGAACATGCCGCGTCCGCCGAAATGATAGGGGTCAAGCGTGGTCGATCCGGCCGAGACGATGCCGGCGGTCCGCGCGCGCACCGCCCCGTCGAGTCCGATCCGCCAATAGGCGCCGTCGCCGAGCAGGGCGATCCCCCCGGCCGTGCTGCTGACCAACGCCGATGGCGGCGAGCGCATCATTGTCGTCAGCGGCCGGGGGCTGCCCGGTTCCAGCGCATACCAGTCGGCGCGCGCGCTTCCGCGTCTGGCGAACAGCAAGGGCATCCTGCCCGCCCAGCTGGCGGCGACGACGAGCCCGCTGCCGGCGTCGCCCGCGCCAGTCACCGCGTCGAGCCCGGGCGGCGAACAGCGGACGATGCGGCGCGCGGCGGGCTCCAGCCGCAGCAGCCGGCCGGTCTGCCATCCGCTGTCGCTATGGCCGCGCGCGAAGACCAGCAGCGCCGCGCCGGTCGGTGACCAGCGCAGCAGGTTGGGCGCGAAATCGCAGGCGAGACAAGGGTGCCAGCTGCGGCCGCTGGCGACCTCGATGATCGTGAGCGTCCGTCCGCGGCTCTGGAAATCCAGCCCGAGCGGTTCGTCGCCGCGCGGGCGCCGCAGCCCGGTCAGCGACACGATGGCGATGAACCGCCGGTCGGCCGACAGCGCGACGTCGCTGAGCTCACCGCGCCATAACAGCCGGTCGCTGCCGCTCGTAAGATCCTGCAGACGCACCTCGCGCCTGCTGTCACCCGCCGTGGCATGCGTCGAGGACAGCCAGCTCAGCGAGCTTTCGTGCCCGCCCGCCTGACGCTGCCAGCCGGCGGCGACCCGGTCGGCGGCGCCGCTCGTGCCGTCGAGCAGCCGCGGCAGCTGCGGCGAGCTGAGCTGCACGCGAATGAGTCGGTCGTCACTGAGCCATAAGGGTCCCGGCTGCGCGAAAGGCATGTCGGGCGTGCCGGCGAGCCAGCGCAGGCTGCCGCTGCGCATGTCGAACAGGCCGAGCCGCAGCCGCCGGTCGCGGAGCGCCATCACCGCGAGATAGCGGCCTGAAGGCGAGAAGCCTTCCGCCCAATAGCCGGTGTCGGTGCGCTGGTCGAACAGCGGCGTCGCGGCGGCGCCCCGGACGAGATCGATCCGCCACAGCTTCGATAGCTGGCGGGTGGTGAAGCTGCCGAGGCCATAGTCGCTTGCGCTATCATAGCGCGCGCGGCGCTCGACCACCGCCCAGCTTTCGTCCGGATCGACCCAGACATGGCCATAGCTCTGATTGCGCAGCATCGCGTCGACCGAGAAGGGCTTGGCCGGCGCCAGTCCGGCGTACAGCAGCAGCCAGACACGTACGAGCGTCTTTGCGAGGGTTAGCATCGTCCGGGTCCGATCAGCGGCCGGCGATCACCATTTCTTGCTGATCTGGAGCGCCGCGAAGCGGCCGAGCGGATCGGCGTTGGCCGGATCATAGCCATAGCCCGTCGCCATATTGACGAAGGGCGGGTCGGTGGCGAGCAGATTGGTGATGCTGAGCGAGACGGTGAGCCCCTTGGCCCAGCCGGGCCCTTGCGGGCTGTAGCGCAGCTGCGCGTCGAGCGTCGTCCAGCTGGCGATATGGCGGTTCGGCACGCTGATGTCGTCGCGATAGCCATGGACATAATTGGCAGTGAGCGTTGCGCCGAGCGGCCCGCGGTCCCAGCTGATGGTCGCCCGGCTGCGGAAATCGCTGGGATTGCCGACCGTCGCGACCCGTTCGACCAGCGCCGCCGCCGGCGTCACCTGGCTCTTATAGTCGATCAGCCAAGTGCCGTTGGCGCTGAGCTGGAGGCTGCTGGTTCCGAGCGTGAGCGCCTGGCTGAGCAGCAGGTCGACGCCCTGTACCACCGTCTTCGCGGTATTGACGTAACGCCCATCGACGATGCCGCGCAGTGAGCTGACCGGCAGCAGCACCGAGGAGACCGCGCCGGGCGTGTCGAGCAGCGCTTGCAGCCGGGCGGCATCGGCCGGATTGTTGACGGGATCGAGCAGGGTGATGAACGGCGCATAGCTCGGGTCGCGCAGCGCCCGGGTCGGATTCTCGAAAGCGGGCCGCCCGATCCGGTCGCGAAAGCGCGTCTGAAACCAGTTCGCCTCGACGCGCAGGCCCTTGAGTGCGGTCGGGGCCAAGGCCGCGCCCAATGACCAGGTCCGCGCCGTCTCCGGCTTGAGGCCGGGATTGCCGCCGCTCAGCGCCAGCACCGGCGTTCGCCCGCCGCTGGCATTGGGATATTGCGCGGTCGAAACCCGCAGCGGATCGGTCACCTCTTTGATCGAGGGCGCGCGGAACGAGGTCCCCCAGCTCCCCCGCAAGCTCAGCCCGTTCGCCGGCTCCCAGGCGAGACCCAGCTTCGGATTGGTGGTGCTGCCGACATCCTGATAATGTTCGTGCCGCACCGCCGCCGTCAGCAGCAGCCGGCGGACGCCCCACACGGCGTTGTCTGCGCCGACCAGCGGCAGCGATAATTCGGCGAAGGCCGACCCGATCCGCCGCGTCGCATCGGTTGGGATCAGCGGCGTCGGCGCTACCCCGTCGTAGAAGGTCTCGCCATGGCGCGCGAAATGCTCCCAGCGCAGGCCCGCTCCGACCGCCAGCCGCACCGTGCCGCCGGGCAGGTCGACGAGCGCGCCGTCGGCCTTGGCGACGATATCGTCGACCCGGGCATCGTCATATTCGACGCTATAGCCCTGGTTGATGAAAGCGAGCAGCGCCGCGCTGTTCGAGTGGCCGCTGCCATAGGGATTGAAATAGCCGTCACGCCGCGGATCATAGGCGGTCGCGACATTGTCAGGGGTGACGCCCAGCGCCTCGTAGAAATAGGTCGAATTGATCGTGTTGTCGTTGCGGTAGAAGGTGTGTTCGACCGCGCGTGCGCCATAGACGTCGAGCCGCCAGT
Source organism: Sphingomonas sp. Root710 (assembly GCF_001429065.1). GTDB lineage: Bacteria > Pseudomonadota > Alphaproteobacteria > Sphingomonadales > Sphingomonadaceae > Rhizorhabdus. The sequence goes on along the minus strand of NZ_LMIB01000012.1, from coordinate 878,024 downwards.
CGCCGCCGAGTTTGACCGTGCCGCCGGCCGCGGCGCTCCAGGTCCTGACAGTGCCAGCGTTGCGGCTCGGGCCGAGTTCGCGCAGGAAGCTATAGCCGATGATATCCGAGGCCGCCCCGGTCGGGCTGACGAAATAGGGGTTGGTGGCGCTGATCGGAAAGGCGGTGTAGGTCGAGGCGAGCAGCAGATGGAAGCGGCGGCGGGCATAGCGCCCTTCCGCGAACAGCGTGACATCGTCGCCCGCCTGCTGCTCGGCATAGGCATAGCCGATATGGCGGGTCTGGCGCGGCAGGATGTCGGTGCCGGCGCGCTGATTGTTGAGATTGCCGCCGGGCCGGAAGCTCGCCGCGGTCAGCCCGGTTCCGTCCTGCCCGTCGGGGATCGCGAAGGCGGCCACATAGGTACCGAGCGCCGCGTCGAACCGCAGCACATTGCCGGGCATCGCATAGGGCACCCGATAGTCGTTGCCGCCGAGCGCGCGCAGGTCGGAGGTCGCGGTATAGCGCCGCGCCGCGCTGGGCAGCGCCTCGCGTCGCGAGAACTCATAGGACGCGAAGACATGGCCGGTCGGCCAGCGCAGTCCGGCGAGCTGGCCGAACTGATAGTCGCGCGCACCGCCCTTGGTGACCCCGCCGAGCCTGAGCCGGGTCTCGGCGCCCTCATAGTCCTTCTTCAGGATCATGTTGACCACGCCGCCCACCGCGTCTGAGCCGTAGATCGCCGAGGCGCCGTCGGTGAGTATCTCGATTCGCGCGATCGCGCCGACCGGGATCGATGACAGGTCGGTAAAGTCGCCGCGCCCGCCCGCCCCCGCGACACGTCGGCCATTGACGAGCACCAGTGTCGCATCCGATCCCAGCCCGCGCAGGTTGACCCCCGCGCCGAAGCCGGTGTTGGGGAAGCTGCGATCTGACGCCGTCGCGACGCTGTCCTCGGTGGCGGTGCCGCCGAAATTCTGCGGCAAGGCCGCGATCGCCTCGCTGACCGTGCCAAAGCCCGACCGCGCGATGTCCGTGGCGTCGAGCTTGAGCACCGGTGCGATCGCCGCTTGGCCGCGGATGTTCGAGCCGGTCACGATGATTTCGGCGGCATCGGGCGTCGCGTCGGGCACCACTGGCTTGGCCGGCGCCTTGCGGTCCGCGCGCGGCACCGGCTTCGGCCGCCTCGCAACCGGCTTCGCGCGTTCGCCGAGCACGACCAGCCGGCCTTCGCGCCGCACGATCGTGACCGGCGTTCCGGCCAGGAGGCGGCGCAGCGCGGTATCGGCATCGAGCCGGCCCTCGATCGCCGGCGCGCGCAGTCCCGCGACCAGCGCGCTGGTATAGAGCATCTGTCGGCCCGTCTGCGCGGCGTAGAGTTGCAGCGCATCGTCGAGCGGTGCGGCGGCCTGGTGGAAGGCGAGGCGGGGCCCGGCGCCTTCGGCCGGCATCGCGGCGAGCGCCGCGGCGAGCGCGATCGCCGGCAGCTTTAGACGCGTGCTGCCATGGCGTTGTTGCTGGTCGGTCATGATGATGTTCCCCTGTCCCGGTTACTGTCCCTGGGCCACGGCGCTTGCGCGCCTGCGTGGCGATGGGACGGGAAACGGAGCAGGGTGACCGCCACCCTGGTGGCATCGAAAATATTTTCGGGCCGCGGGGGTGGGGCGGCTAACGTTCGGTGAGAATGATCTCGCCGTCATCGCCGGTGCGGGCCTCCAGGGGGAACAGCGCGGTCACCGCCGACGCGAAGCTCTGGGCGTCGCCGGTGTCGAAGGTGCCGTTGACCGGAACCTGGCTGAGCGCCGGGACCTCGAGCCGCACCGGCCGGCGGGCATAGCGATTGACCTCGGCGATCGCCGCCCCGAGCGGCACGTCCTTGAACGAAAGCCGCCCTGCGCGCCATGCCAGCTCGGCGCCGATATCGACCGGCCGGATCGGTCCGGGCCGGCCGTCGCGGACCTCGATGCTCTGCCCGGGCGCGAGCCGTTGCGCTGGCGCGGCGGCGCCTGCCACCGAGACCTGGCCTTCGGCGAGCACGATCCGCTGCAGGTTTCCCTGGCGGCGGACCGAGAAGCTCGTGCCGAGCGCGGTGACGACCGCGCCGTCGGCCTCGACCGAAAAGGGCCGGTCGCGGTCGTGCGCGACCTCGAACCAGGCCTCGCCGCGCTCCAGCCGGACCCGCCGCGCGCGGGTGCTCATCGCGACGCTGACCGCGCTGTCGGTGTTGAGGATGACCTTGCTGCCGTCGTCGAGCATGACCGTGCGCTGTTCGCCGACCGCGGTGGCGTAACGGGGATCGTACAGCCCCCAGCCGAGCCCGGCCGCACCCGCCAGCCCGATGCCGCCGGCGATCACCGCGCGGCGCGTCGTCAGCCAGGGGGCCAGGCGTCGCCGTGGCGGCTCGCGCGTCAGCGCCGCCTGCACCGCCGTGGCGATGTCGGGATCGCCGCCCAGCGCCGCCGCGCGATCCCAGAGATATTCGATCCGCCCGAACGCCTCGCCGTTCACCGGATCGCGGCGCCACACATAGAATTGCTCGAGCAGCTCGGTCGACACCGACATCTCGTTGAGCCGGCTCAGCCATAAGGCGGCCTGCGCTTCCGGATCGTCCTGGTCATTCTCTTCGCGCATCGCGGTCCGTCCTAATAGCGCAGCTGCGCCGCGCAATGTTCGAGCGCCTTGCGCATTCGCCATTCGACCGTCTTGATCGAGAGGCCATAATGGCGGGCGATATCCGCATAGCTCATCGGCGTGAACCGCGAGAGGATGAAGACGTCGCGATAGGCCGGCGGCATGCCGAGGATGACCTGCTTGAGCAGCAGTTGCTCGGCCTGGTCGGGTTCGACCGGCAGCAGTTCGCCGGGCTCGACCGCGCGCCAGGCCGGTGTCCAGCGATGGCGGTGCGCTGCGCTGCGGCGCGTGTCGCGCAGCAGGTTGCGCGCGATCGCCAGCAGCAGCGCCCTGGGATGATGATCGCGCCCAGCCTCGGCATAGCGCGCGATGCGCAGATAGGCCTCCTGTACGAGATCCTCGGCTTCATCGGCGGCGGCGCCGAAGCGGTGGCGCAAGGTCCGCTGCAGCCAACCCGCATGCCGGCGAAAGAGCGCATCGACGCGTGTCCCGACTCCCACCGCATTCCGGCCGTCATCCTCATCCTCGTCTTCCACCGTCGCCTCCGCTCAGTGCGAAGGGCTGGAACCTGTCAGATCCGCTTGCCATGAAGCGGCCATGTCGCCGAAACGAACGGGTAAGGCAGCCATGTCCGCGACATGCCTGCTCGCCTGCACAGGGGTTTCCACGCCCCTGCCGCCGGCCGGCGCCGGCGACATGGGCAAGACTGGGCCCGACCGGACGACAGGGCAAGGGGTCGGGCGTTGGAACCTTTGTGCAAAGGCCCGCGATTTGGGAGGGTGGCGCTGCCGACGCGGTGTCGACCGCGTCCCCTGGCTCCAGCCACGCTCCTATGCTGCGGCGCCCGACGATGCTTTCCCTAGGGCAAAGCTGCCCGGTCAGGCAACGCGCCGCTGCGCGGCGCTGCGATGCCGTGTGGGGCAGCGATGCCCCGTACCGATGACGGCCGGGCGGCGAGTCGCCGGCACGCGCGGTGCAGCGGGGGCAACGCACCAGTTTCTCGTGCGAACTCCGCCAGATTCTGCCGAACGCTCGCCATGTCCCGCCGCCGACTCGGAAAAGCTCATCGGAGGTTCCGGCTAGCGCCGCATGTAGCGCCGTCATGCGCGGCTTTTTCGGCTGCCGCGCGCACCATCGGGGCGGGGGAGACAGGAGACGCCATGACCGATTCCGATGTGACGCCCAACTGGCAGGACAGCCGCCTCTATCAGCCGCTCACCGGCTTCGACCATGCCGGGCTCGCCTGGGAGTTCGTGCGGCGCAATGCCGACTATCGTGCGGCGGCGATGAAGCTTGGCACCGTTTCGGGGGACACGCGGGCCGGGACCAACATCCTGCCCGGCGGCTTTCCCGGCGGCGAACCCTGGGGGCTGTCCTTTCGCTGAGGATCCACGGCGGCGCGCCGACCAGGCGCGCCTCTTCTGGACCGCGGCGGCCGACCCGCATGTCGTGTCGCTCGAAGCGCTGCCAGGCACCATGCCGGGGGTGCCCGCGATCGATTTCACACGGCTCGGCGGCGACCTCTTCGTTCAGCCTGATGGCACCGGCGGCGAACGGGTGTTGCTGCGGCGGGACGGCGTGCAGTTGCGGCTCGACGTCGCCATGGGCACCGTCCTCGAAGGTCCGGTCGTGCCGCGCGTCATCCTGCTGGGTATCGATGGCCTCGCGCCCCCACTACTGACCCTGCGCCGTCTCGCCGGCCTGTCGCATCGTGGCGTGCTGCCGCCGGCGTTGCGCCCGCGATCCCGGCGCGCGGCGCGCTTGGCGCAGATGGTCCAGCTGCTCGACGGGCTTCGCGCCGGGGCGTCGCAGCGCGACCTCGCCGTGGCGCTGTTCGGCGCCGGGCGGGTCGCCGCCGAATGGCGCGGCCTTTCCGATCATATGCGCCTCAAGGTCCGCCGGCTGGTGCGCGAGGCCCGCCGTCTCGCCGCCGGTGGCTACCGCGCGCTGCTGCGCCGGGAATGACCGGCGATACGATCGCGGAGCAGTTTCGGCTTGGCATCGGCGTGCTTTCGCGCGAGTCTTGAGTTTATGAAGCGGCGTCTCGATCATCTGCCCGAAGCCAAGCGGCGTGAAATCGCGCATGTCGTCGAGCGGCTGCGCAGCGGTTTCGCCGAGGCGATCGCGGGTCGCCGCGCCGATCGCTTCCGCGATGGCCAGATCCTCAAGATCATCCTGTTCGGATCCTATGCGCGCGGTGACTGGGTCGACGATCCGATCGGCCGCTATTTCTCCGACTATGACATCCTCATCGTCGTCAACCATGACGACCTTGCCGACATTCCCGAATTCTGGCTCGACACCGACGCCCGGCTATTGGCGGACCTGGCCGCCGGCGATGTGCTGCGCACCCCGGTCAACTTCATCGTCGACAGTCTCGCGACCGTGAACGACAAGCTCGCGCGCGGCCGCTATTTCTTCCTCGACATCCTGCGCGAAGGTATCCTGCTCCACGCCGAGCCCGGCCACCCTTTCGTGCGGCCGACGTCCCTGTCGGCCGAGGCGGCGCTGCAGGAGACGCGCGGCTATTTTGACGAGTGGTTTGAGAGTGCTTCACGCTTTTACGTGAACGCTCAGGACAATATTGCTCGCGGGTGGGAGAAGGAGGCTGCTTTCCTGCTTCACCAAGCCGCAGAGCGCTTCTATCACTGCCTGTTCCTGGTCCGGACGCTCTACAGTCCCAAGACCCATAATCTCAACCGGCTGCGTAACCTCTCCGAGGAGATCGAACCGGGCCTCAAGCAGGTCTGGCCTAATGGCGCCAAGTTCGAGCGCCGCTGTTATGAGCTGCTCCGCGCCGCCTATGTGAAGGCGCGCTATTCCGACGAATATCGGATTTCGGCCGAAGAGCTTGCCTGGCTGGCCGAGCGGGTCGGTCTGCTCGGCGAGCTGGTCCGAGGTCTCTGCGAGGCGCGATTGGAGAGGCTGGCGGAAGCCGCCTGAGCAGCCGGGCGCCCCGGCCGCTGGTAGCGGCCGGCCGCGCTCTACTCCGACCGCTGTAGGCGGTCTCCGCCGAGTCCCGCGCCGGGTCTCGGCCATCCGGTGACAGCGGGGCGTCGCCGACTCACCGGAGCGGAGCATAATCTTCTTCTGTAATTGGAGGTCAGGTCATGCTCTTTGTGGGATTGGACGTCTCGGTAGCCGAGACCAGCGTTTGTATTATGGATCGAGACGGCGGTCTTGTACGGGAGGGGAAGGTCCAAACCGATCCAGAGGCGATCGGGCGTTACCTAGCGAAGCATGCGCGGGATGCCGAGCGCATTGGGCTGGAAGCTGGTGGGTCGAGCAGCTGGTTATGTCGAGAACTGCGGAGCCAAGGCTTGCGGGTGGTTCATATGGAGGCCCGGCATGCGCACCGTGCTCTCTCCATGCACATCAACAAGACAGATCGGAACGATGCAAGGGGGCTTGCGGAGCTGATGCGGGTCGGATGGTATAAAGCCGCCCATGCGAAATCGGTCGAGGCGCATCGCCGCGGATCCCTTCTCCTTGCGCGGCAGCGGCTTATCAATATGCGGCGAGACCTCGAAAACCAGGCGCGCAATATCATGAAGACGACTGGCACAATGTTGGGCAGCACGGCCGGGCGGGGCTTCAGCAATCGTGTTCGAGCCGCGTGCGAGCGGAACGAAGTTTTGGCGGCGATGTGCATGCCACTCCTGAAGGTCGTCGCCACGATCCGCGATCAGATCAAGGAATATGACCGATTGCTACTCGGCATTGCGCGGAGGGACGAGACCGCTAAGCGGCTTATGACGGTGCCGGGTGTCGGTGCCCTTACCTCTCTCGCATTCATGAGCGCGATCGACGATCCGGCGCGGTTCAAGCGATCTACCGATGTCGGCGCCTATCTCGGCCTTACGCCGCGTCGACACCAGTCTGGAGAGATGGACTGGTCTGGCCGCATATCGAGATTGGGGGACGGTCTCGCGCGGACGTATCTGTTCGAGGCGGCGTCAGTGCTCGTAGGGCGCATCGAGCGATGGTCCGCCCTGAAGGCGTGGGGCGTGCGATTGACCAAACGAGTCGGTTTAAAAAAAGGCCAGGATTGCCGTCGCACGAAAGATTGCGGTAATCCTCCATTGTATTTGGGTTGATGGCACGGAGTTCGAATGGGCAGCCCAAACCGCCGAAGCTTGAGACCATTGATCCTCCCAGTTCTGCTCGCCTGAGCAGATCGTCCGGCCGGGACGATGGGGCTGATGACCTCGCAGCGATCGTTGTGGCCTTGGACCACGCGGGTAACGATGAGGCATCTAACCGACGTAGCCCATAGTGAGGCGGCGGCAGCCGACCTCGGAAAGAACGACGAGCCCGGCAACGATGATCTCGATCAGGATGGCGATTTGTACTGGATAGATGGCCGTCCACTTTTGTTGTCGTTGGACGCAGTGCTGCCGTAACCTTATCAAAGGGCTGCGATGGAGAGGCTCAGTTCCGTGGACATCTTCGCTACTGGCAGGGGTTTTCCAGACTGCTAAAGGCGCACTCGAAGTTTTTTGATAAGATCAAGATTAGCTTTGTTGATAGCCGCATCGACTTCTGGAGCGGCCACGGCATCCGCGAAATTGACCTTCGCTCTGCTAGCAAAGGCCGTCGGCGGCAGGCGAAGAAGGATTGAAGGGGAGTACACACTGCGTGTTTCGACCAAAACTTCATCGAACTGAGCCCTGATCTGTATCACGAATGGGGTATTGCCGTTGGTGGTTTCTGCAGCTTCGAACCAGCCTTCCGGCGTTTTCTCATGACTGCATTTTGCGTGGGTCGAATCTTTTGTCAAAAGCGCTCCAGCAACACCACCAACAACACCGGCGGCAGAATTCGCTGCAACCGCCGCGTTGTTGAAGTAAATCTGATACGATAGGATATTCAATGTATGTCCGTCGAGCGCGGTCCCAAGTTCCTCTGCTAGTGCAGTTTTGAGGGCGGTTATCCGATCTCGGGATCGACCCTCATCACTTAGGACGCGGATACCATATTGGCAGGAAGTTATAAGAAGAGACAGCGTCCTCGGCCGATCTTCACCTGCGATTCGGTTATCTGAGAAAATGAATGATGTAGGTGGGGCCGCAGCGACCATCCCGACATTTATAACGCAAACTGCGAGTGCAGTAAGGTTTTGCCAGTTCATGGTCCTCATCATCGCTCGATTGTTTGATTAAAGCTAATGGCTTTCCCAGCGTGCAGCAACCGATTTGGAATGAGAACTGTCCAATTTGGAGGGTTTCATAGCAGATAATAGGCTTCGCTATCACGCGGCATGATGACCGAATTGGGTCGAGGCCTGCCACCAGAACCCAATAGGCAAGGCGTGTCGATTCTACCCTTGACCTAAACCCCGCTGTTAAAGAACGATCGCTGGCGCGGGCTGATGACGTGGTGCTCCCGGCTGTCGTGGAACCGGCGATCGACCGGGCTGCTCGCCTGGAGCGCGTCAGCTTTGGCGATCCCCGCCGTTCTTCCACTTCAGCGGAATGCGCAGAAAGCTGACGCCGTTCGCTTCCGCCTCGGCGAAACGGCCGGCGCGGATGTTGACCTGTATCGAGGGCAGCAGCAGCTTGGGGACCGACAGGCCCGCGTCGCGCTGCTGGCGCATCGCCACGAAATCATCCTCGCTGACGCCGTCATGGACGTGCACGCTGTCGCGGCGCTGTTCGCCCACCGTCGTCTCCCATCGATAATCGTCCCGTCCCGGCGCCTTATAGTCGTGGCACAGAAACAGCCGCGTCTTGTCGGGCAGGGCCAGCAGACGGCGGATCGAACGATATAATGTGCGCGCGTCGCCTCCGGGGAAGTCGGCGCGCGCCGTGCCATAGTCGGGCATGAACAGGGTGTCGCCGACGAACGCGGCATCGCCGATCAGATAGGCGACATCGGCGGGGGTGTGCCCCGGGACATGCAGCACCTCGACGTCCAATCCGCCGATCGCGAAGCGCTCGCCATCCGCGAACAGCCGGTCGAAGTCCGAGCCGTCGGTCTTTAGGTCGTCCATCGCGAACACCGGACGGAATATCTTCTGCACGTCGCGGATATGCGCGCCGATGCCGATCCATGCACCGCTATGCGCCTTGATGAACGGCGCCGCCGACAGGTGGTCGGCATGGGCATGCGTTTCCAGCACCATGGCGATCCGCCAGTCATGCGCCTGCGCGAACGCGATGATCCGTTCCGCCGAGCCTGTGTCGGCGACTCCGCTCGCCATGTCGAAGTCGAGCACCGGGTCGATCACCGCTGCCGTCCGCGTCGCCGGATCGCCGACGAGATAGCTGATCGTGTTGGTGGGCTCGTCGAAAAAGGCCTCGATGAACGGCTGCGCCATGATCGTCTCCATTGTGCCTTGCAAATATATTAGCTTATGCTATATTAGCAATACCTAATGGAAGCGCAACATGCTCAAGCCACCGATGGACCTGGCGACGTTTGAAACAAAGGCGACCCACGTCGCCGACACGCTGAAGGCGATCGGCAATGCCCGGCGCCTGATGCTGCTGTGCAAGCTGGTCGAGCATGGCGAGATGACGGTCACCGACCTCGCCCGCGATGTCGGCCTGTCGCAATCCGCCTGCTCGCAGCATCTGGCCAGGATGCGGGACGAGAAGCTCGTCGCCTATCGGCGCGAAAGCCAGACCCTGTGGTATGCGATCGCCGATCCCCGTGTCGAAGCGCTGCTCGCCACCCTCTATCAACTCTATTGCAAGGACTGACGCGATGACGCTTGTGACCCTTTCGCCTGTTGATGCGCGCGCCGCGATCGACGCCGGCGCGCGGCTGATCGATATCCGCGGCGCCGACGAACATGCGCGCGAACATATCCCCGGCGCGGTGAACCTGCCGCTCGACAGGATAGGCGATCTGCTGGGCGATGGCCGCCCGCTGGTCTTCCATTGCAGGTCGGGAATGCGCACCTCGGCCAACGCCGCACGGCTTGCGGCGGCGGCGCGCGGCGCGCCGGCCTATATCCTGTCGGGCGGAATCGATGGGTGGCGCGGCGCGGGACAGGCCACCATCGCCGATCGGTCGCAGCCTCTGGAGATCATGCGGCAGGTGCAGATCGCCGCCGGCGCGCTGGTGCTGGCCGGGGTGCTGCTCGGCCTGTTCGTCACGCCCGGCTTCTTCGGGCTGTCGGCGTTCGTCGGCGCCGGGCTGATCTTCGCCGGCGCGACCGGATGGTGTGGCATGGCGAGCCTGCTGCGGACGATGCCGTGGAATCGGCGCGCGGCGGCCTGAGGCGACGGCCATGGACGGTGCCACCATCGTTGCCGCGCTCGCCTCGGGCGGGGTGATCGGACTGATCCTCGGATTGGTGGGCGGCGGCGGGTCGATCCTCGCCGTACCGCTGCTGATTTATGTCGTCGGGGTCGGATCGCCGCACGCCGCGATCGGCACGGCGGCGGTTGCCGTCACCGTCAACGCGCTCGCCAGCCTCGTCGGCCACGCGCGCGCCGGCCGGGTCAAGTGGCGCTGCGCCAGCGTGTTCGCGGCGGCAGGCATGATCGGCGCGGCGCTCGGCGCGGAACTGGGCAAGGCGTTCGACGGCAGGCGGCTACTCGTCCTGTTCGGACTGCTGATGATCGGCGTCGGTCTGTCGATGCTGCGCCGGCGCCGGACGGCGGAGGCCCCGGATGTCCGCCTGACCTTGGGCAGCGCGGCGGCCCTACTGCCGCGTCTCGTGCCGATTGGCCTCGGCGTCGGCCTTGCCGCCGGTTTCTTCGGGATTGGCGGGGGGTTCCTCATCGTACCGGGACTGATTACGGCCACGGCGATGCCGCTGCCCTATGCGATCGGCACCTCGCTGGTCGTCGTCAGCGCGCTGGGACTGACGACTGCCCTGTCCTATGCCGCATCGGGGCTGGTCGATTGGGCCGTCACCGCCTTGCTGGTCGCAGGCGGGGTCGGCGGCACGATCGCGGGGATCGCCTTGGGCAAGGCGCTTGGCGCCTGCAAGGGGCTGCTGGAGCGCGGCTTTGCCGCTGTCGTGATCGCGGTGGGCCTATATGTCAGCGCATCGTCCATGTGACCCGCTCATGCGCCGGGAAGATAGCCGTGGCAGGCCAAAGCGGGTGCCGCTAAGGCGTGAGCGAGCGCAATGATCGCGGTGCGATGGGTGCTGTCGGTCCTTCGCCAGGGACGGCCGGCCTCGGCGAGCAGCCTCAGTTGGCGTCCCCGGACCGTGCGCGCGGGCCATTTTCTGCGATGAGGCGCGCAATGTCGGCTTCGCCTTCATCGGCCATCTGGTTTAGGACGTCGACCGCCTTCTGATCGGTTATGGCTCTCGCAAGCCTGCGGCACTGCTCCACGCGCCCGCGCATCTTCGCGAGCAGTTCCTCGGTTTCCATGTGGTCCCCCGACCCCAATATGTCGCTAAGTGCACTAATCGCTGAACGGGCTTAATGTTCCGGCGCGTTGGCCGATAGGCGGCAACAGATGCGAGCGCCTCCTGCGCCGCCGCTCGCTTCCGCACATGGCCGCAGGCGCGGATCAGGCCCGCGCGCGGTCGCCGCGTATGCGGCGGCGCTTTTGGGGGCTCCCATTACGGCGGGTGCGGGCGGCGCGCCCGGCTAGGCCCGCCCCGGGCGAAGCCAACCCCTTCGGGGTGCTCCACTGTCGTTCCGCCCTTACGGTGTCTTCGCCCGCTTGAGCCGGGCCTTTTGGTCGCGTCTCGCTGCCCACCCCCGCCGTCGCGGGGAGGCCCTGTGCTTTTTTGGGGTGGCGAGGAGGACAGGTGTGCCCAGAGCATCGAAGCGCAGCGCCCGCCGCTTGGCGGCGCAGGATCAGCAGGACTTGAACGGAAACCCGGCGGTCCGGGGGACCGATGGGGCGCGAGGAAGCGCCATCTTCCGCGCCGCCAGCGCCGCGACAAAGGCCGTTAAATGGCTGCTCGCCCGCTACGCGCAAGCCCAGGAAGCGCGCATCGCAGGGAGGCTCGCGGCATGAACCTCCTGACCCCCGAGCTTCGCTCCGCGCTGCGCGCGAACGCGATCAATCATCGCGCCGCCCAGCGCGACGACAAGCCCGAGCCCGATCCGCTGCCGGTACTCAAACTGTTCAATCCGGTGGGCGCAGCGACATGGCTGGCGACCGAATTGGACGAGGACGACGACACCCTGTTCGGCCTTGCCGACCTCGGTTTCGGCTGCCCAGAACTTGGTTATTTCAGCCTGTCCGAGATCGCCTCGGTTCGCCTGCCGTTTGACCTCGGCATCGAGCGCGATATCGCTTTCAAGACGCCGCACGCGCTGTCGGTTTGGGCGGATGCCGCCCGCCGAACCGGATCGATCCTGTCAGCCCAACAGGAACTCCGCCGCGCCGGAGCCAACCAGCTTCCGCCCCCAAGTCCTGACGGGGCCGGATGACGCGGGCGGCCGTTTGCCGCCGATCCCTAAGCCGGTCCGCCCTCCCACAAAGAACGACGGACCGGCACCCACAAGGAGTGACGTCATGAAACTCGAATATATCGACATTGGCAATATCGACGACAGCACCGTGAACATGCGGCACGGGAAGAAGGCCCCGGATGTCTCGGATATCCTGCCGACCGTGCGCAGGCGCGGGATCATCGTTCCCGTCATCCTGCGCCCCGGCCTCGCCGAGGGTCGATTCGAACTGGTCGCGGGCAGACGACGCGTTCATGCCGCGCGGCTCGCGCGGGCCGACGAGGGCGCGGACCCTGAGCTTGGCCGCGTGCCGTCCGCGATCATGGAGGCGGGCGACGATGCCGCCGCGCTGGAAGCCTCGCTGATCGAGAACATCGCGCGGCTCGACCCCGACGAGGTGACCCAGTGGGAAACCTTCACCCGGCTGGTCAAGGAAGGCCGCGCGGTGGACGACATCGCCGCCACCTTCGGGCTTCCCGATCTTACCATCCGCCGCGTGCTGGCGCTCGGCAACCTGCTGCCGCGCATCCGCACCCTCTACACGCAAGAGAAGATCGACCGCACCACCGTTCGCCACCTGACGCTTGCCAGCAAGCGCCAGCAACGTGCATGGCTGGCGCTTCACGATGACCCCGACGCCTATGCGCCGACCGGCCATCAGGTAAAGGCTTGGGTCCTTGGCGGGCAGCCGATCGCGGCAAGGCATGCGCTGTTCGACCTCGATGCTTACCCCGGTGCGACCGTCGCCGACCTGTTCGGCGAGGATCGCTATTTCGCGGATCCCGACGCCTTCTGGACCGCGCAATATGCCGCCATTGAGGCGCGGCGCGCAGCCTATCTGGAGCATGGTTGGAGCGATGTCGTGATCGTGCCCGCGTCCGAGCATTTCCATACATGGGAATATGAAAAGGCCCCGAAGCGCAAGGGCGGGCGCATCTATATCGATGTCCGTTCGACCGGCGAAGTGACCTTCCACGAAGGCTATCTGACCCGCAAGGAAGCGCGGCGCACGGCGAGCGGCGAGGCTCCCGAAGGGCCGAAGCCGCAGCGCCCCGAACTGACCTCGGCCTTGCAGACCTATGTCGATCTGCACCGTCATGCCGCCGTCCGCGCCGCGCTGCTGACCCGCCCCGAGGTGGCGCTGCGCCTGATGGTCGCCCACGCCGTCGTCGGCTCGCACCTCTGGACCATAAGGCCCGAGCCGCAGACCACCCGCAACGACGCGGTGCGCGAAAGCGTCGAAACCGCGCGCGGCGAGACGGTGTTCGACGAACGTCGCCGCGCCGTGCTCGACCTGCTCGGCTTCCCATCCGAGGAACCGACTGTCACCGGCGGCAGCGGGGGCGATTACGCTTTGGCGGAAGATCGCCTTTCGGCGATCTTCCTGCGCCTGCTCGCGCTTCCGGACCCCGCTGTCATGGACGTCATTGCGGTCGTGATCGGCGAGACGCTGGCGGCGGGCAGCGCCGCTGTCGAGGCGGTCGGCACCGAGATCGGCATCGACATGGCCGACTGGTGGCAGGCCGACGATGCCCTGTTCGGGCTGATCCGCGACCGCGAACTGCTGGGCCGGATCGTCGCCGATGTGGCAGGCGAGACGGTCGCCGCCGCCAATGCGAGCGAACCGTCGAAGACGTTGAAGCGGATCATCGGCGATCATCTGGCCGGGGCCGATGGTCGCGCCAAGGTCGAGCGCTGGGTGCCGCGCTGGATGCGGTTTCCGCCGAGCGCCTATACCATGCGCGGCGGTGTCGGCACCGTCGCGGCCCATGCCAGGGCCGTCGCCGCGTGCGATTCGCGGATCGTACCCGCCCCCGCGAGCGAGCCCGATCATTTCGTCCGGGCGGCGTGATCCTAGGCGGGCGGGGGCAACCCCGCCCGGCTTTTCCGGACCCTTAAATCCGGCCGTGCACCTCCGCCGTTCCGGCATCGGCGCGCGGGCGTTCATCGCGGAAAAATTGGTCGTCCTCACACCATGTCACGCAACCCGATGCTGGACGACATGCGTGAATCCTGCTGCCCATCGCGCCATCGGGAAAGCTGGGAAGACAGCGCGGCAGCGATCCGGCCTCAGCAATGTCCGCTGTGGCGGATCACGAGCTTGGTCACGCCGCAGATCGCGCAGGCATCCTTGCGGCGTTCGAAACCCTTTGTGCCGGCGAGTTCGCGGGTCTTGTGGTTGGCGTGCTGGCGGACCGACAGGCCGAGCCGTTCGCTGATGCAGTCATCGCAGATCGGCGCCGGCGACAGCCGCTCGATCAGCCTGCGAACCTCGTCCGATATTGTCATCGCTCTATCCTTTGCGCGCCGTTTAGCGGGGGACCGGCCAGAGGCCAAATCTTCTCGCTGACGGCCGGCTATTCCGCCTGGGGCCGAAGCCTGGTGATCGCCATCGGCGGACCGATCGGGCGGGCCAGCCAACCTCCTTTCCGGACGATGCGGCCACGGCGGCCTTGATCGATCGCGGTTTGCCGCATGCCTTCCTTCGACGCGCAACGGCTTCGCCGACCTTCTTCCCCGGCGCGGGTAGCCCGCGCCTCCTCGCGCACCAAGAAGCCCGGCTCCGGCCGTCCTCCGCTTGCGCTCCGGCCTTAAGGTGCGCGCCGGAAGGCCCGCGGCCTGACAACCGCATCGAAGCCGCATCGGGCGGCATCGACCTAAGGAATGGAGGTTATCATGGCACAGATCGGCAGCTTCACCCGCGGCGACGGCGGCGTCTATACGGGCGAGATCCGCACCCTCACCCTTCGCGTCAAGGCCAGCATCCGGCCGGTCGAGCGCGAGCACGACAAGGCGCCGGACCATCGCGTGAGCGCAGGCGGCGTCGAGTTCGGCGCGGGCTGGACCAAGGCGGCGCGCGACACCGGGGCGGAATATCTGAGCCTCAAGCTCGACGATCCATCCTTCCCGGCGCCCATCTACGCGACGCTGACCCAGGGCGACGACGGCGAGCACAAGCTCATCTGGTCGCGCTGAGCCGGACGCCCCGCGCGCGATCGCGCGCGGGGCACGCGCGGTGCGCCGGATTTGCCCTAGCTCGCGAGGGACCTGGCAGGCGGGGGCGTTTGCCAGTGTCCGCTTTCCGCCGCACGGATCGCAAATGTCCGTGCCGCCCGGCATAACCCACACCGCTACTCGCGTCGCACCCGCTCGCTGGACCGGCCGAACGCAAGCCGGACGCGGCCTGCCGGGTCGAAAAGCACGGCCAGCTTTTTCGACCCTGCGCAGCGGGTGCCGGGCGCGCCATGCCCGGGGCCAGCAACGGCACGTCGCCGTTGGCTTCAGGCAGGGATGGCCATCATGGACAGCGACGACGACATTTCCCGCGCGAATCGGGCAAAGCGCGGGTCGCCCTATCTCAACACCGACCAGGCGGCGGCCTATCTGAAATTTTCCAGTCGCTTGCTGAAACGGCTGCGGCGGGCGGGCAAGGGCCCGGTGTTCCGCCGCCACAGCCGCTTCGTCCAATATCATATCGATGACCTCGAGGCCTGGTCGAGAGCCCAGTCGGGGGGAGGCGATGGCCATGGCGCGGCGTGACCGGGATCGCTCGGCGACGCCGCTCCTCGACTGGGGCGACCAGCTTCGCGCGACCAAAAGACGCCGGCAGCGTGTCGGTCGCCGCATCGCGATCACCGGCTTCGGCATCGCCCTGCTCGGGCTCACCATCATGTTCCCGCCATCGCCGCGGCTCGTCTGGAATGCGAGCGCGAGTGCGCCGGTGGGGTTCTATCGCGTCACGTCCGGCGCGCCGATCGAACGTCACGACATGGTGATCGCTTGGATTCCCGAGCGCTTCCGGCGGTTCGCGGCGGAACGCCGCTATCTGCCGGCGACCGTGCCGCTGGTGAAGCGCGTCGCGGCTCTGGCCGGCGACGAGATCTGCGCGCTGGACGGCCGAATCTTTGTGAACGGCCGTCCGGTTGCGGTCCGCCGCGATACCGACCGCCAGGGCCGGGCGATGCCAATATGGTCGGGCTGCATCCGCCTGCACGGCCGCCAGCTCTTTCTGCTCATGGATAACCCGGCCTCGTTTGACGGCCGCTATTTCGGCGCGACCGAGGCGCGCGCCGTCATCGGAAAGGCACGGCTGCTGTGGCGCCGCTGAGGAACATAGCCTGTGCGGCTGCGCTCCTGGCGGAACTGCCGGCAAGCGCCGAGCGCGTCGCCGACTGGCGGCCTTACATCACCGAGGCGTCGCTCCGCTTCGGCCTACCGGCCAGCTGGATCGAGCGGGTCATGCGGGCAGAAAGCAACGGGCAGACGAGGCTCAACGGGCGTCCGATCCGCAGCCGCGCGGGCGCGATGGGCCTCATGCAGCTGATGCCGGGCACATGGGCAGCGATGCGGCAACGGATCGACCTGGGCGACGATCCCGACGATCCGCGCGACAATATTCTCGCCGGAAGCTTCTATCTGCGGCAGATGTATGATCGCTTCGGCTATCCCGGCCTGTTCGCCGCCTACAATGCCGGGCCTGGGCGCTATGCGGCCCATCTCGCGACTGGCGGCGCGCTTCCCGGCGAGACGGCCACCTATCTCCGGACGGTCGGCGGCGTGCCGCCGGCCGCGGGCGGCCGGGCGATAGAGACGCCGCGCGAAACCCTGTTTGCCGTCCGGTATCCGGCGCCGAGACAGTCGGAATCGTCCGCGCCTGCACCGTCTCCGCCCTCGCTCTTCGTGGTGCGTCATGACGGCCGATGAGGCGAGGTTGCGGTCCCCTGAGAGGGGGGAGGCTCGTCTCGACAGACCCAGTATGACGGGTGGCGGAACGGCTCTCAAGGCCCGTGGGTGCCCCCCCATTTTCTTCGAAAATCGGCTCCCCCCACGTCCGCTTCGCGGCGCTGCGCTTCGCGCCGCGGCCCTGACAGCCGCTCCGCCACCCGTCGCGCAAACGCCGTTCTCGATGGTGAGAATGCGAGATTGGGAGGTCATCATGGGCATGGTTCGGTGCATCGGAACGGCGTCGGAGAGGAGCAACGATCGCGTGATCGCGACGCTGATGGCGGGCCTGGAAATCGAATTTGGGCGCGGTGCAGAGGTTCTGGCACATCATTTCGTCGAGGCCGAGGAGAGCGATTTCCTCTGGGAGGCGCGGATAGATGAGCGCTGGCTCGGATCCTATGAGAGCAGCGACGAGGATGGCCTGGAGCTCGATCGGATCGCGATCTGCGGCCGGTTCGACGGCCGCTGGTTCGCAAGCGTGATGCTCGTGGATGGCGACGGAATG
The DNA here is from genome assembly GCF_001429065.1 of Sphingomonas sp. Root710. Taxonomy (GTDB): domain Bacteria; phylum Pseudomonadota; class Alphaproteobacteria; order Sphingomonadales; family Sphingomonadaceae; genus Rhizorhabdus. The sequence goes on along the minus strand of NZ_LMIB01000012.1, from coordinate 860,811 downwards.
GCCCACGCAGCGATGGGAAAGCGCTTCTGCCGGTCGCGTAAATCGGCGCGTGCAGCGATGGCCGATGCGCACTGATCGCGCATCGCTTGCGGGGGAGCGGCAGCGTCGGACCGGCGCTGCTTCTCGCCCTTATTTGAGCCGGGAAGGGCAGGGGGAAGGGGTATCCGGAAAACAAGATAAAGGCAGTGTCTCGCGACCCTGCTCAAGTGATTGTCTGCACATCGTTTTTTCAGGAGACAGGGACTGGGCCGCGCGAGACAGTCAGTCTCAAAATGGCGGAAATCTGACGTTTTTGTCCCATCTCAGCGAGATTTCCCGCGGTCGGAGTCATGGTCATGGACGATAATGACGGGTTCACGCCCAAGCTCGGCCGCGCCAAGGGCAAGGACGGCAACGAGACCCTGCGCTTTACCAGCCGGATCGCCGTCGCGGCCCGGCTCGCCGGGGCGAAGACCGGGGTGGCCAGCCGGCGGTTCGACGGCAGCCGGATCGGCCGCGGCGCCAGCATCGGCCGGCTGTTGTCCAGCCGTGACCGGTTCGCCGGCCTGCGCAGCCGCCGCGCGATCGTGAAGACGCGCCTCGTCAGGCTGGGCGCACGCGGTCTGTCCGGCGCTCGCGCGCACCTGCGCTACATCCAGCGCGACGGCGTCACGCGTGAGGGCGCGCCCGGCGAGCTCTACGGCCCGGAGGCCGGCCAAGCCGACGGCAAGGCTTTCCTCGAACGCTGCGACGGCGACCGTCATCAGTTCCGCTTCATTGTGTCCGCCGAGGACGGCGCCGAATATGCCGATCTCAAGCCCTATGTCCGCCGCCTCATGACCCAGGCCGAGCATGATCTCGGCACCAAGCTCGACTGGGTCGCGGTCGACCATTTCAACACCGACCAGCCACATACCCACATCATGCTGCGCGGCGTCGATGATCGCGGTCAAAATCTGATCATCGCGCGCGAGTATATCGCCCATGGCTTACGCCAGCGCGCGGCCGAGCTGGCGACGATAGATCTCGGCCCCCGCACCGATCGCGAAATCGAGCGTCGGCTGCGCCATGACGTCGAGCAGGAACGGCTGACCGCGATCGACCGGCGGTTGATCCGGCGGATGGACGACGAACGGAAGGTGACCGCTGCGAGCAATGACCCGTTCCAGCAGTCGGTCGCGGCCGGCCGGTTGCGCAAGCTCGGCGCGATGGGCCTGGCGGAAGATCTCGGCAGCGGGCGGTGGCGGCTCGCCGATGGTATCGAAGACACGCTGCGCCACATGGGTGAGCGCGGTGATATCATTAGGACCATGCAGCGCGAACTGACCGCGCGCAAGCTCGATCGCGCCGGCGTCGATCGGCGCATCCACGACCAGCTCGATCAGCCGATTGTCGGGCGGATCGTGCATCGCGGCCTATCGGACGAGCATCACGACCGCCATTATCTGATCGTCGACGGGATCGACGGGCGGGTACACTATCTCGACATCGGCCGCGGCGACCTGACCGAGCCCATGCCGGAGGAGTCGATCGTCCGCATCGCACCGCGCAGCGCTGCCGTGCGCGAGGTCGACCGGACCGTCGCCGCGGTCGCGCAGGGCAATGGCGGACGCTACTCGATCGACGCGCATCTGCGGCACGACGCTGGCGCGACCCAGGGCTTCGCCGAGGCCCATGTCCGGCGGCTCGAGGCGATGCGGCGCGCGGGCATGACGGTGGAGCGGATGGCGGACGGCAGCTGGACGATCGGCGCCGATCATCTCGACCAGGCTGCTGCCTATGAGGCGCGCGGCCTGCGCGACCGACCCGTCGAGATCGAGACGTTCTCGGCGTTGCCTATCGCGCGGCTCAAGACAATTGATGCCGCGACCTGGCTCGACCGGGAGATCGGCGCCGCGACGCCGATGCCCGTGCGCGATGCCGGGTTCGGCCGCGAGGTCCGTTCCGCGCTCGATGCGCGGCGACAATGGCTGATTGAACAGGAACTGGCCGACATCGATGGTGGCAAGGTGCGGCTGCGCGCCAATGCGGTCCTGCTGCTGCAACGTCGGGAACTGCGTGGCGCGGGCGAGCGGCTCGCTGCAGAACTCGGTAAGCCCTTCGTCGAGGCACGGATCGGCAGCGCCATCGAAGGTCGGCTGGCACGGCGCGTCGACCTGGCCGGCGGGCGGTTCGCGCTGGTCGAGAAGTCGATGGAGTTCACGCTGGTGCCGTGGCGGCCGATGCTTGAACGGCAGATGGGGGCCAAAGTCGCGGGGCTGATGCGGTCGGACGGGATAAATTGGCGGCTGGGCCGGTATCGGGATGGTCCGGCGATATCGTAAGCGGTTGCGCGCGGCTCGGCATTAGAGGGTGCGCCCTCTCGGATATCGACATCCACAGTGGGCAAGCGATCCCTTTCGATCGCTTGGTCAGCATATCCGATAGCGACCCGGGTACCGCTGGCCGGCATTTTCACGGTCAAGAAGCGGCCTGATTCTAGCCTCCGGCCTGTCCGGCGTTCGAGCGGAACGCGAGGATACGCGCATAGGCTTGCTGGAGGTGCGCCATTTGATAGGCCGACAGCCGCTCGAGCGTCGTTGGTCCGATACGAAGCTCCCCCTTCTCTGGAAAGGCGTCGGTGGGGCAGAGGAAATAGCTGCCCATATGTTTGGGAAGCTTGATGACGACCAGGTCGGCTTTGAGATTTTTGAGGAGGCGCGTGTGGCGAGCGCAGTGGCGCGTCGCGGGCTGGCACCAGGACAGAAGCACGCCCAAGCGGACCTTGCCGTCCACCACCAGCACGGGCCCTGCGTCAGGCCGCTCGACCACGGCGCCTTCGCGGCGCAACGCGGTTTGGGTCCGGTTCATCAGCGCAGCCAATTCCGATCGCTTGCGGTGCGGAATATTGCGGCCTGCTCCCGGATCGTAGTCAAGGGCAGCATAGGCTGCGCGCAGCGAGCCGAAATATTCCCGAAACCAGTCTGCGCTTTTGATCGGCGATTCACGCCTGATCAGGCTGAGCGACAGATAGCCATATTTTGATAGAAGATGTTTCAGTTCATGGAGTAACCCGGCACGGTCAAAGGATGGCGCGGGTTGCCGTCTGGTCAACTGTGCGCGCTGAAATAAATCCTTATCTATTAAGGGTATTAGGTGGTTTTCATGTCGTATCCATTCAGAGCGGGGATTGGGCTTAACAGCGCCTTTCAGCTTATAGGATCGCTTATTATAGATTAGCGTCCCGATATAGATTTCGTTCCTGACGATGGCGCCGATTGTATAAGGGCTCCACCGGTCGGTGCGCGGCGGGCCAATGTTGCGGCGGTCAAGTTCCCGGGCAATGTGGCGGTCAGTTTTGCCCTCGCTGGCAAGCGCAAAGATCAGCCTGACCGTCTCGATTTCGTCATCCGGTCCCGGCACCAGCACGATCTTGTCCGATCGGAGGAACTTATGTTCTCCTTCCTCCAGAATCGTCTTGGGACTGTTAGCGCTGTCCAGCAGGAGCCGGCGCAGCCCGAGAGGCGCGCGCCCGCCGACACGGTAGCCCATCCGGGCTAGCCGGGCTTGACTGGCGAAGATCCGGCTCGACAGCTCTCGGCTATACTCTCCCGCCATTACGCGCTTAAGATGTTTGAGAAGCGAAGCCGTCACACTGCCGTCATTGTCGAAAAGCTCAGCGCAGTAATGGACCGCGATATTCGCCTTCCGGCATAGAAACTCATAATGCGCGCTCTCGTCGCTGTCTTGAAAACGGCCCCATCGGCTGACGTCATAGACCAGGATCGCCTGAAACCCAGCCTTGCCCGACAGCACCTCCGACAGCATTTGCTGTAGTGCCGGGCGTCCGCGTAATGTCAGTCCGCTGCGCCCTTCATCGGCGAAGGTTTTCGTAATCTCGAACCCGCATTCGGCGGCATATCGGGCAATACGTTCGGCCTGATAGGCGGTTGAATAGACCTGGCGTTCGGTCGACATCCGCAGATATTGAACAGCCTGTACCCGCGCTGGCCGCGCGGATTTTTCAGTGCCATCAGGTACGGCCGCCTCGCCGCGGCCATGCGGATCGGCCTGCCGCAGCGAGAGCGGCCAAGCACCACCCAGAGCTTCCGACGTCATTCAAAGCCCGCAGCGCAGGAAAATGCCGGTGACAGCGCTAGGTTCCAATTCATGGCGCGCGGTTGACGGCATCCCTTCGCTCAGCGTTGGTCTCATATGTATTGAATACTCCGTGGTGGTATACTCTGCAACGGTCAATCACTCGCGCGATGGGGATTCGGCAAATTTTCGCGCGGAATATGCGAGACCTGCGGCGGGCACGGGGACTTTCACAGGAGGAGCTCGCGCATCGCGCCGACATCGACCGCACCTATGTGAGCGCGCTCGAGCGATGTGTTTATGGCGTAAGCATCGACGTTCTCGAACGAATCGCCGCGGTGCTGGAGGTCGACGCCACCGAGCTGCTGCGCGCCAGCGGCCCCGCTGACGATTCCTAGGCCCGGTCTGATCCCAGTTTTCGCGCCTCGACAGCTGTGAGCCACCTGGGCTCCGCTTTTCAGGGGCTTCAAATGTTCATCGGCCCGGCGCGAACGGCTGGCGCGGGCTCGGATCTTGGCGGGAAGAGCAGCCGGGCTTGGTTCGCGACTTCGGCCGATTTGGAGCAGCGCGCCCGTCCTGGGTCAACGATCAATGAATTTTCTCGCAATATATTCTGAACGCAGAGGATGAGGGGGAACATGCGCCGAAGTTCAGTCTTTGCTGTCGCGTATCAAGTCCGAGCGCGACCTTCGTTGCCCGTTTGCCGGTCAGCTCTGTAGGAACCAGCGATCCCCGGCTTGCAGGCCGATCGCTGTGAGTCTGCCCGTGGCATAGGCGCCGGTGTCGATCCCGATCCGGTTCGATCTTATGTCGATCTGCTCCGAAACCGAATGGCCGTGCACGACCATCATCCCGTGGCTGCTCTTCCGATCTCCCGGCTTGCAGGCCGATCGCTGTGAGTCTGCCCGTGGCATAGGCGCCGGTGTCGATCCCGATCCGGTTCGATCTTATGTCGATCTGCTCCGAAACCGAATGGCCGTGCACGACCATCATCCCGTGGCTGAYGGAAGATTCGAGAAACTCCTTCCGGATCCAGCGCAGGTCGGACGACAGCTGGCTGTTCAGGGCCACGCCGGGGCGGATGCCCGCATGGACGAACAGATAATCTCCCACCGCATGGGACATGCGAAGATTGCGCATCCAGTCGAGATGTTCGGACGGGATGGCCGTGCGGATCATGTCGATAATTCCCGCAGGATCGGCATTGTCATAGTCCTTGGGACATGCGAAGATTGCGCATCCAGTCGAGATGTTCGGACGGGATGGCCGTGCGGATCATGTCGATAATTCCCGCAGGATCGGCATTGTCATAGTCCYGCGCCGATATSCCGTAGCTCAACAGCGTTTCCCGCCCGCCCATCTTGTGGAACAGCGCGGCGGCGCGGCGATTGCCATCGGCCGCCGACAGCAGAGTTTCCTCATGATTGCCCATCAGAAAAATCACACGCTCTCCGCCGATGTCGAGGCGCATCATGAGGTCGATCACCTCGCGGGAGGCAGGTCCCCGGTCGATGTAATCGCCGACGAACAGCAAGCGCGTATCGGTCGGTCCCCGGCGTGCATCATCTTCGTCGATCGACTTTATCAGCCGGTTGAGTTCGGCATAGCAGCCATGGATGTCGCCGATTGCATACCAGCGTTGATGGGCCGGCACCGCAAAGGATCCTCGAGGCCGGCGCCAAAAGCAGAGAAGATCGGTTACGCCCACGATTGAAATCCGATTGCAGGTCGCGGGAAGCCTGGCAAGGCATCACCTCCGTCAGACGCGATGTGCTGCCGCGTCGCGGCTATCTGGCGCCAAATCCGGTAACAGCGATTTTCGCCGTTCGCAACGCGATCAGGATATCGATCCATAGCGAGAAATTCTTGATATAATAGAAATCATATTGAAGCTTGCGATCGACGGCGGGGATGTCGGTGACATGGCCCTGGTTGACCTGAGCCCAGCCGGTGATGCCGGGGCGTACGATATGGCGGTAGATGTAAAAGGGTATCTCCGCATCATACCATTTTGACAGCGATTCGACTTCCGGACGGGGGCCGATCCAGCTCATCTCACCGCGGATGATGTTGAAGATCTGCGGCAATTCGTCGATTCGGTTGCGCCGCAGCCATCGTCCGGCGCGGGTGATACGCTCGTCATTGTCGCGCGTCATCGCAGCCTCGGGATCGGTTTCGCTCTTTTGTGCTGCTTGGCGCATCGTCCGGAATTTGACGATGCGGAAGCGTTGGCCGCCCGCGCCGATCCGGGTCTGGCAGAAAAATATTGGACCGGGCGAGTCCAGCTTGATCCATAGCCCCACGATGAGGAAGAGCGGGCAGAGAAGCGGGAGGATCAGGATCGCGCTGAGAAGATCGATGACGCGCTTCGCCTTGCGCCATGCGAGATTTGGCAGCAGCGACCCGAAATTATTCTCCGACAGATGTTCGATAGACACCCGCCCGGTGAGCGACTCCAGGACCTGCTTGCTATGGAATACAGTGTGGCCCTGAACCGCGGCCTCAGCCAGCATTCGCTCCCAATCGGCCGGATGATCCCGGCGGAAATCGGCGACGATGAACGCCGAGCGGTCTTCGGGAACGGCGGGGCTGCGCATGCGGAGCCACTCGACATCGTCGGGGAGGGTCAGGCCTTCCATGTCGAATCCCGGCACGACGTAGAACCTCCGCCGCGTGCGAGGATTGAGGTAGATGCTCAGGATGAAGAAGATCGCGATCGAGGCCACGAAGGTGGATGCGAAATAGATGCGGCCATATTCGAGCCGGAGCGCGAACAGGACGGCCAGCACGAGCCCGAAAGCGCCGATGAAGGAGGGGAGGATATAGCCGAAGGTGCGTGTGCCCGGATAGGCCGTCACCCGCCGCAACATCAGGATAGCCAATGCTATCGCGACCGACGCGCCGACGAAGCTGCAGGGAAATCCCGAGGATTTCAGCGCGGTATCGAAATCGCCGTAGCGGATAAAGGCGGGGAACAAAATGGCGCCGCAGAAGCCGATGAGGAATTGAGCGGATAGCGCGTTGAGCGCGCTCACCCGCATCTGCCGCATCTTAGGCTCACGAATCATGAGCACGCCGCAATCCCCCGCTTACCCCTGCACAGCGCCCAAACATGTAGATCGAATGGCTAAATGCAGCAGTGATCCATGGCACAAACAGGCCGAAGGCCGCAGTTTTCTCATTTCTGCCCCGGCGCCAGAAAGCCGTCGCCCAGATCGTCCGGGAGATCAACCCTGTAAGTTTCCCTTACGGACGCCGATCGCATGGCACCAGCATGGTGAGATAGCGCGAGCGACGGCGCGCGATGCCAGATGATGGCATTTTTCCAGCGCGCGGCTGTGCGCTGAGACACAACGGCCGGGAGATTCAATGCTATTGATCCTGGCGGGAAGTCGGCTACAGGCCGCAGGATCGCACAAGGGCCTGCCAGCGAGCGATCTTTGATCTCGAGGTGATGTGGATAGCACCAACCCTCCTGCAGCACGGCGCGTGAAGTCATCGGTCACCGCCACGCCAGCGCGGCTAGGGGCACCCTTTTGGGTCCTGTGTATCATGCTCCTGGCGGCATTTGCGCTGGGCGGTGGATCACGGCCCGATATCGAATCGCTCATCATACTCAGGCCGCTTGCCGCCCTGGCATTGGGTTACGCGATCTGGGGGATGACCGCTGAACCTTTGAGAGCGCATCGCTTCCTGCTGATCATGGCCGCCGCGATGATCGGGCTCGTTGCTATCCATCTGATTCCAATGCCGCCGCTGCTCTGGACGGGGCTGCCCGGACGCGGCCTGGTTGTGGCGATCGACGCCGCGGCCGGGCTGCACGGCCTATGGCGTCCGATTAGCCTCGTGCCTTCGGGCACATGGAACGCGCTGTTCGCCATGCTCCCGCCGGTCGCGTGCCTGCTGCTGATGATCAGGTTGAACCGGCGCGAACAGGAGGCGACGCTTATGCTGCTCATCTTGCTGGGAATGGCGAGCGCGCTGCTCGGGCTGGCCCAGATAAGCGGCGGTCCCGCCAGTCCGCTCTATTTCTACGCGTTCGCCAGCAAGGGGGTCGACGGCCTTTTCGCCAATCGCAATCACCATGCGGCGTTTCTTGCCACGATGTTCCCGATGCTGGCGGCATATGCCTCGGCGTCTCGTCGGGATCGCCTCGACGCGCGGCTCCGCGCCGGACTTGCCTTGGCAATCGGCCTGTTTCTGGTGCCGCTTATCCTTGTCGCGGGGTCGCGTGCGGGCATCATGGCGCTGGCCGTAGGCCTTCTCTCGATACCCTTTCTCTATCGTTTGCCAGCGCCGGCCTCCGGGCGGCGACTGCCGCGCCGCCTCTTATGGGGGGGCGTGGTGGTGGCAATGATCGCCATCGTACTGGTAACGGTTGTGATGGGCCGCGCTTTGGCCTTCGATCGATTGGTGCGCGGTGCTGAGACGGAGGAGGTTCGATTCAAGGCGTGGGGCCCCATCTTGCGCATGGCGGCCGAATATTTCCCCATCGGTTCGGGCATCGGCTCGTTCCGCGAAATATACCGCGTGCACGAGCCCCGTGCGTTGCTCGACCTGACAGCTTTCGGTCACGCCCATAATGACCCGCTCGAACTGCTGGTGACGGGCGGGCTGCCGGCCGTGCTCCTGCTTGTCGCGGCGATAGCGGCTTATGGTGTGGCCTCAAGGCGATGGTGGCGGGCGAGAAAGGCTATTCGCGTCGACGCCGATCTTGCGGGCGCAGGTCTTTGGAGCCTGTTGATCCTGGGATTGGCCAGCGTCGGCGATTATCCGCTGCGAACGCCGGCTCTCGCCTGCCTTTTTTGTGTCTCGGTCGTGTGGATGGTGCCACTCGGACCAGCGGTTTCCCGGATAAAATGAATTGACGGGCTTGTTTCTGATTTTACAACGAAAAATATCGAACGGGGGTTTTGGTGTAATGCGCAAAGGTCTGGCCACGATCGCGGCGGCGCTCGCCTTGGCGGGTTGCGCCTCGACCCCAAAGGTCGGTGGCGCGCCGAATCTCCAGGTCATGGACGCGACGGAGCTCCCCGTGCCTGACCGGAGCGACCTGACCGAAGTCGATCGCCCCTATATTGTCGGGCCGTTCGACAAGCTCATGATTGACGTGTTCGGGATCGACGAACTGTCAAAGCGCAAAGTTCAGGTCGATGCCAGCGGCCGCATCTCCTTCCCGCTCGTTGGGGTTTTGACGGTTGCCGGCAACACGCCGGGCGAAATCGAACATCTGCTGGAGAAACGGCTTGCCGCTAATTATGTCCGCAACCCCCAGGTAACGGTCAACCTCGAGGAGACAGTCAGCCAGGTCGTGACTGTCGAAGGCCAGGTTAGGAAACCTGGGCTATTTCCTGTCGTCGGACGTATGACGCTGCTGCGCGCCGTTGCCTTGTCAGGCGGCACCGACGAGTTCGCCAAGCTCAACGAGGTCGTGATATTCCGGACCGTCCGCGGCGAGAAATTCGCGGCGCTCTATAGTTTGAAGGCGATTCGCCTCGGCGCCTATCCCGATCCCGACGTTTATGCCAATGATGTCATTGTCGTTGGTGAGTCCAGGGCGCGCCGGACCTTCAAGGATATTCTCCAGGTCGTCCCGCTGCTGACGACGCCTTTGATCGTCGCGGTCGACCGGTTCCGGTGAGAAACGGAATGCGGCTCTCCATCGTGAGTATTTTCCATGCGTGATGCTGATGTACCGGGCGCCATCCAGACGCTCGCAATGCCGAGCGCCAGCGGGCGGCCCAAAAACCCCTATGATGACAGCTACACGCTGCCGCCGATCCTGAAGCAATATTGGCACACAGCGACGCGCTGGCGCTGGCTGATTGCCGCGATTATCGCTGCGGCTCTTGCCATCGGACTCATAATCACGCTCCTGTCTCCTGCGCGCTACACCGCTAAGGCCCAGATCGAGATCAGCCGCGAACAGAAGAAGGTGACCAAGGTCGAAGGCCTGGATTCCGATGGCGCGGATCGGGATCTGGAGTTTTACGAAACCCAATATACGCTTTTGCGCGCGCAATCGCTGGCCGACCGAGTCGCCAAGGCGCTTCACCTCGCACGCCGGGACGCATTTTTCGCGGCCCATGGCATAGACCTTGATTCCGATAGGTTCGGTGTCAGCGGGCAGGGCAGCCTCACAGCTGCCCAGCTCCAGGCACGGCAAAAGCTGGCGATCGACTTGCTGTTGGAGAATATAGAGATCGTGCCAGTGCGCCGGTCCCGCTTGGTCAATATCAGCTACACATCACGCTCGGCCGCCACCTCGGCTGAGATTGCCAACGCGTGGACGCGGCAGTTCATCGCGGCGAGTATGGACCGGCAGCTGGCATCGACCGCCGATGCTCGGCGGTTCCTGGAGGAGCGGCTGGCGAACCTCCGCGTCCGGCTCGAGCAGTCGGAGCGCGAAGTGGTCTCCTATGCGTCGAAGAACGACATCGTCACGCTCAGCACGACGCGCGATGCTGAAGGCAAGACGCAAATCCAGCGGACGATGGTTGCCAGCGACTTAGAGGCGCTGAACAATGCCCTGAATACAGCTACCGCGGATCGGATAGCAGCGGAGAGCCGCGCGACGAGCGGGGCCGGCGGAAGCGATAATGCCGAAGTACTTGCCAACCAGACGATCGCGCAGCTGCGGCAGCGCCGCGCCGATCTGGCGGCAGAATATGCGAAGCTCGTTGTCCGTTTCGAGCCAAACTATCCGTCAGCCAAGGCCTTGATGGTACAGATCCAGGATTTGGATCAATCGATCGCGCGTGAGACTCGGCGGGTGATGACAAGCCGTTCGCTCAACTATCGTGAAGCGCTTAAGCGTGAGAATGATCTGAAAGCGCAGGTCGCCGCGCTCAAGGGCCGTCTCGATCGCCAGCAGCATGATGCGATCCAGTATAATATCTACCAGCGTGAAGCAGATACCAATCGCCAACTCTATGACGCGCTGCTCCAGCGCTACAAGGAAATCGGCGTCGCCGGCATGGTGGGCGTGAGTAACATCGTGGTTGTCGACAACGCAGAAGTTCCACAGACCCCGTCGGCGCCAAGTCTGCCGCGGAATATGGCGCTGGCGCTTGTTATCGGTCTTGGTCTCGCGATAGCGGCCACCGTTGGCCTCGAACAGATTGACGAGGGGGTCAGCAACCCTGGCCAGATTCAGCAGATGTTCCATCTGCCGTTGCTCGGCCATGTGCCGCTGACCGATACCGATGTCACCGAAAGTATCGAGGATCCGAAATCCTATTTTTCGGAGGCATATTTCACGATTCGGTCCAATCTGGCCTTTACCACCGACCACGGCTTACCGCGGTCGTTCATCGTCACCAGCACCCGGCCGGGTGAAGGAAAATCGACGACATCCTATTCGCTGGCGCGGATCATTGGCCGCACCGGCCGGCGCGTCGTCCTGGTCGATGGCGACATGCGGTCCCCAGACATCCATCATCTGCTCGGTTTGGACAACCAGGCGGGGCTGAGCAACGCGCTGGCGGGCGACGATAATATCCAAGCACTCGTCCGGCCCACCGCGCATAAGGGCGTCTCGGTGCTCACCTCCGGCCCGAAGCCGCCGAGCGCCGCCGAACTGCTCAGCAGCGACCGCATTCGGCAGGTGATTAACGAACTTCAAGGGATGTTCGACCATGTCGTCGTCGACGCGCCGCCGATCCTCGGTCTCAGTGACGCACCCTTGCTTGGTCGCGCGGTCGAGGGGGCGGTGCTCGTCGTGCAGGCAGAAGGCGCTGCGGTGCGCGGCATTCGCGCTTCGATCAACCGTCTACGCATGGTCAATACCCATATCTTCGGTACCATCCTGACGAAGCTGAAGGCCAGCGATTTGGCCTATGGCTATGGATATGGCTATGGCTATGGCTATGGCGATACGGTCGAAAACCGAGCCGGATGATGGTCTGAATGGAGCGGCGCCTTCTCATCCGTAGCGCCTTCCGGTTTCCCATAGCCGCAGGCGCACTCGCGCTAGCTCTGGCATCTGGCATAAATGCCGCCGCCAATCACTGGCGCATGCAAAATCCGGAAACGGCCCTGCGTTGGCGCAAAGACGATGCAGTCGCGCTGACCCTGCTTGCCGACCAGCGACAGGCTGAGGGTTTGATCGATATTGCGCGCGCACGGCAAACTGCTGAGGTCGCGCGCAAGGCATTGCTGTCGGAACCGCTGACTGCGCCAGCGCTACGCCAGTTGGCAGTGGCCGAGGCGATCGAAGGCCGGGCCGGATCGTCGCGGCGGCTGCTCGAGCTCGCTCATGATGTCTCGAGGCGAGATCTCGGGACGAGTTGGCTGTTCGTTACCGAAGCTCTCGCCCGCGGTGATGTAAGTCTGTTGATGCGATCCTTTGACGAGGCTGCGGCGACCAGCCAAGTGGGGCGGGATCTTATGTATCCGGCGTTTGCCGAGGGGCTTTTTGATCCGGGCTTGCGCGCTGCCCTGATTCCCTACCTTCGCGAACAGCGGCCATGGATGCCGAGCTTCTTACGTTTCGCAGCGGTGTCTTCGCCAGCAACTGGTAGTTATACGGCATACATGGTAATGGCCGCCAGGGGGCTTCCGCGCAATCCCGCGTACGACGGTATTGATGCCAGTATCTTGGGTGCGGTCGCGACGGAAGGCAACTTCGAATTGGCGCGCGCCTATCTTCGGCACGGCTTGTCGGGCGGCGAAACTCTATTGTCAGAGATCGGCTTCACCCCCGCCACTACTGACGACGGCTTCGGTCCCTTCGCCTGGAAACTGAGCGACAATGAGGAGGGGGGGGCGCATTCAGACGGTGCGACCGGCCTGCGAATCCGCATATCAGCGGACCATCGGACGGAAGTCGCACGGCGGATATTGTTGCTGTCGCCGGGCGGATATCGCTTGGTCCAGTGGTTGCGAGCTCCGGGCGGTTTTGTAAAGGTCGGCCTGTACTGGAAGATGACTTGCTTGGCCGGTCCACGCGAGACAACGCTTTGGGAAAAGACAGTGTCTTCCGGTGAGGCTAAATCAATCGACAAGTCGGATATCTTCGTTCCAGTGACCGCCTGTCCGGCTCAGCAACTGATTCTGACGGCTGGTGGCGGGTCAGACCAAGGCGATGTAGAGTTAGCGCTATCTGCTATTAAGCTCGTAAGGCGCTAGGTTGAGAGCCTATGCATCTCACTGAGAAGTCGTGAAAAATATGCCATTTCCGTGAGTTTGTGCGGGGTGGCTATGTCGCGGCACTGTTCTGGCTTCCGGATGATGCATGGGCAGCGTTGAGCCGCATCTGCCGAAAGGGAAGCCAGACAAGCCGAGAGTGGACGATCGGACGGTGATCTCGGGCATCTTGCACGTGCTCAAGGCCGGTTGGCGCTGGCGCGATGTGCGCCGGACGTCTACGGTCCGCTGACCACTATCTACAACCGCTGGTCGCAGCGGTTCCTCTGGCAACGGCTATTCGAGAAGATCGCTGCGCCGGGCCGGTGTCCAAGGAACTGTCGATCGACAGCAGCCAACTCAAAGCGCCCGGCTCGGCGGAGGAGTATGAAGAAGTGACCGGCCGCTCGCGCGGTGGCCGGGCGTGCAAGATCCACCGCTTGGCCGATGATCGCTGCCGGCCGGTCGCCATCACCCTGACACCGGGCAACACGCCGATATCTTCATCGCTATCCCGCTGTTGGGCGCCGTCGTTCCACCAGGCACCTGCTCGCGGACAAAGTCTATGATGAAGATAGTCTGCGCAATTGGCTGGCAGCGCGAAACGTCAAAGCCGTCATCTCCTCAGCGCCTCACGTCGCACATTTTACCGTCTCGATCGGCGCATCTATCGCAGAAGAAACGTCATCGAGAGGTTCTTCGGACGCCGCAACCAAATATGAGCGACACGCACAAAACTATCTCGCCGCCATCGCGCTCGTCATCGTCGTCGCTGAGTGGGCTAAATGAGTCATCTTGCAATTTGTGGCTGCTTCCTCAGCCCGGATTAGGGCGCACGTCCTGATTGTCGGACATGGAAGAAGGAAGCGGCCATGAAGCACTGTGCCGGAATAGACCGATCGATGGAAACGTCGCACATTTGCATCATCGACTCGGACGGGCGCAAGGTCGCCGCAGTTGCGTGGACAGCGTGCCGGCGGCAATCGCCGATGCGCTAAGATGCTATCGGTCCTGTCGAACGTGCCGTGATCGCATCAGTGCCAGAAACCTCTTTGATACCATTTTCCGTAAAATATCAAACCAGCTGATCAGACTTGAAAACCCCTGTACAAGGTCGGTAACGCCCTTTGAGTCAAGAAATTGGCGTCATTTTTCCTTCCCAGGAAAAAGGTCCCCGATGGGCCATCCCAAAGGGCGCGTTGGTCCGTTGCTCGATCAAAAAAGCGCAGCCATAATAGGAAAGAGTAAAACACAATAGTTGCTAAACTTCGATTCCGAAACAGGCCCCAAATAAAATAGCGTATTGCCCAAGCTAACACGACTCCAGGCCCGCCTAATCCGCCGATCGCTAAGGTCTCAAAGCGCCTAAAAAGGAATCGATGTCCTGTTACCGTAAAGCGTTGAAAATCATACGCTCCCTCATGGACTTGCTGCATGAAGGGTGTCTCAGAATATACGATCCCCCCATCCTTCAAAACCCGGTCTATCTCTGCGGCGACCCTTAGCGGTTCCGCAACATGCTCAAGCACCGCTTGGATCCAGACACCGTCAAAACTGCCCTCTAGAAACGGAAGCTGATGTGCGTCAGCTACGAAAGTCGTGGTCTCGCTCGGATAAATATCGATTCCGACTCTCTGGACTGAATTATCTGCCCATAAAATATCAGTACCTTGCCCCATTTCTCCAGATCCGATGATCAGCACTCGCGGACTATGACTTCCCTTTTTTAACTCTAAAATAAAACGCTCGCAATTGGCTATCGTAAGCTTATTTGATCCCCCTACTATTCGTCGAATCAGGCGTGCGAATTTGTTTGAATAGCGAGATAGATAGAATTTTTGTTGCGGGGAGACCTCTACGTAGGCTTCGCTACGACAAAGGGTATCGCTGGAGAAGTCGATTAAAACCGGAATTCCAAGATAGGTTTGAAATCCGCCCATGCGAAGGGAATATGCACAGTTAGCATTTCTACATCCCCAAGACTCGCCATTGCGAACAAGTGGTTCACCAACATGGCGCGGGCAGGTAACAAAAGCATCTGATGTATGAAGCAAAGAGACTCTCCGGAAACCTATTCTGATTAACGCATCTGACGCGACTCTAGAGTCTTTGGGAAGATGGCTAGAAGCTATCGTTAGAGGAGAGCAAACAGCTGGCCAGTCACCACTACACGGCACGCTTCTCGCTTTGCAAGGGATTGGCGCGCGCGACGCTATGGGGTGAACTTCTCGGACCGCGTATGAGGGGACAAGCCTATGTGACCTGTTCGTGCAGCACCTACGTGATGGAGACCCAGAAACCTCCAGACCACCAAATTTGGCCTTTCAACTGTCAAAGGCGGCAAACTAATCCGTGATGGTTGCACTACCTCCGCCGTTGGCATTCTTCTTCCTGCTCCTTCAACCCCTACGGTCTACTCGTCGCTGAACCTGCTCTTCCTCATTCTCGTCCGACTCCTTTGCGTCAGATCCTACTTCAAAATCGGTCACATTTCAGCGGGTGACACCATGATCAGGAAAGCGCTCCGCGACGTCATCAGAGCCAGCCTTTATGCGGTGAGCCAAGGGACAGGCCGAACAGAGACGCACTCGGGCCGGTGCTAGGCGGCGTGGACAAATTTGAGCCAGTATCTGGCGGTGGCGAGATGGACCATTCCGAGGAAGCTGTTGGCCAGTTGGTCGTATCGGGTGGCTACGGCGCGGTTGATTTTGAGCTGTCCGAACATGCGCTCGATGTGATTGCGCTGCTTGTAGAGCGCGCGGTCGTGTTCGATCTTCACGCGGCGGTTTGATTTGCCGGGGATGACAGCCTCGATTTTCCGCTCGGCGAGGTCGGCACGGATGGCATCGGCGTCGTAGCCCTTGTCGGCAAGCAGGGCATCGGGCGTGCGCTCGGGTAGACTTATGAGCGCGTCATATGCCTTGCAGTCCGCTGCTTCCCCGACCGTTAGGTGGAAGGCGAGCGGTCGTCCTAGGGCATCAGCCAGGCAGTGAAGCTTACTGGTGAACCCGCCCCGCGAGCGGCCAAGAGCGCGATCGTCGCGGTGCTCTCGGCAGCCATGACAAACGCAATTGTGCAAAGGCGCCTGCTCGCTTCAGGGCGTGGATGGTTCCGCAGCACAGTCGTTTCCGGATTTACAGGCTTTCTTGCGGCTATCGGCATCATCGCAACTTACTTCATCATGGGCCACTTGATCTGGAAGTTGGCGCAGTAGCCAATTTGTCCACGCCGCCTAGTTAGCGCCGGATGCTACGCGGACTGCGACCTAACGGCTTCACCGACCAGTAGCTCCATATAGACCTGGACTACAATGCGCTCATCAAAATGGCGTTCCATATGCCTGCGGGCTATAGTGCCCATCTCAGAGCACTCCACTACCGTTTTCCGAAGCAGTTCGATGCACGCACGTGAGAGATCTGCGACATTCTGCGGCCGCACCAATAATCCCGAAAGGCCAGGCACGATCGCATCCCGGCAACCTGGCATATCTGTCGTAATAATAGGACGGCCGGTGGCTGCTGCCTCTAGCAGCGATCGAGGAGTGCCCTCTCGATAATATGACGGCAGCACCACAAAATGCGCCTGTTGCAGGGCCGCCCGGACGTCTTGCGTCGATCCAAGATACTCTACCACTCCCTCAGTTGCCCAAGATTCAATTTGACTAAGCGGGATGCCGGTTTTGCTAGCAGCGTCAAGGGGCCCCAGCAGCTGAAACCGCGCGTAGGGGTAGGCTAGACGGACCTGTCGCGCAGCCTCAGCAAACAAGCCGATTCCCTTGTCCCAGAGCATTCGCGCAACAAGCAAAAATCTAACTTCTTGGGCGAACGACGGCATAGCGCTAAAAGTGAAATGAGCTAGATCCACCCCTGAGCCAGGGAGCTGGTACGCGCGCTTGGCCGGCACCAGGCCACCTTCTAGGAATATTCGACGATCACTTTCGTTCTGGAAAAATACTGCAACTGAGCGCCGAAAGGCGTATCGGTACAGGATGCGGATCGTGCGGCCTAAAACGCCGCCCATGCTGAAGGCTGGCCCAAGTCCGGTGACATTTGGCGCGAAAGGAATTTTGAGAATGCGACATGCGATTCCAGAATAGATGTTATTCTTGATAGTGAAACTAAAAACAAAATCTGGGCGCCGAATAAAAATTACCCAGAAAAGCGAAACGAAGAGACGAAACTCGGCTAACGGGGAGGTACCGTTGCGGTCCATCCAGAGCGGGACGAAGCTGCATCCCCTTTTGCAAAGGGTGTCTACGTATTTATCGGGTGGCGCTACCACTGTGACCCGATGACCTTCTTCGATCAACTTATCTATGAGTCCTAATCTGAAATTCGCTAGCTTGAAGGCAGTATTGCCAGTGAGAATAATGTGCATAGCAACTTCCAAAAATTCTGCTTAGATGAGGAGTGACGTGCTCCCCTTAATATTGCCATTCTTGTAGAAATATATAATATAACAGTAAGCCGATGTTTCATGGGATTAAACAGCTCATAAAAACTATGGTTGAGTGCTATCACGTTCGCTATTTAGCTGACTCGCGGGTACGCCACCGACAACGGCCCCCGGAGCAACATCTTTGGTTACCACCGCATTACTTCCAACGACGGCGTACGCACCCACGGTTCGTCCTGGCATAATTACGACATGGCTACCCAGCCACACCCCTTCCTTTAGAATCACCGGTGCATGCTTATAGCCTTGATCACTGATCGCGGTGTTGCTGTTCGAAAAGCTGTGCATGCTAGATTGAAGATAAACGAAGCCTGAAATCAACGACTTGTGGCCAATATCGATTGAAGCCCCGCCATTAATTACTGAATAGAGGCCAATTCGAGTACCCGCACCAATACGAACAAGCGCCCCATTTGTGACTAGAATACGAACCCCACGGTCTACACGCACACCATCCTCGATAACCAAGTGAGCATTACCGTGAATTCTCAATTCTACGCCACTTCGGAACTCGACGTTGCTGCCGATGTCGAGGCGTGCACTGGAATCGAGAAGGCACCGCGGTAAGCCGTCGCAAAGCAAACCAGGGCCAATACAAACACTGTTCGAACCGTACAAAATCCGAAATATTCGAGAGTAATAAGCAGGAGCGAACCTTCGAAGCCATGCCTGATAAAGACGTGCAATAAATTTCATAGCCGATGCGTCCGCATATCTTGACGTCGAGTAACGCGGGTTGTCCGATCGATCGGTAAATCTATCTTAAGCGGAATATTTTCTATCCTTAAACTTTAACAAACGGCGCGAATGGGGTACGGATGCGATCTGCCGATAGACGGCCTCATGCGTTCTTGCGGTTGCGGTGATGGAGTGATGATTTTCGACGTATTGACGTAGCCGCTGTCCCGCCGCCAAGGCGGTTTCCGGGTCAGAAATCATCCGCATTAGCGCTATTCCGATCGTTTCTATGCCAGCAACGACTCCGCGGTCCGTGCCTAAAATTTCCGAAATTGCGCCTGCAGGTGTTGCGACCACCGGCATAGCTTCACTTCCCGCTTCTAGTATTACGATCGGCATTCCCTCGTACTTGGACGACATGACCATAATATCAGCTTGATGTAGAACGGACCTTACATCGCTCGTCACACCTTTGAGCTGTATCCGTCCTTCCAGGTTTAGGCTCGCAATCAGTGTGCGCATCTCAGCTTCTAGGGGGCCCTCTCCGTAGAAATCCAGAGAAATCCCTTGATGACCAAGAGAGGCGACGACACGGATCAACCCCAACGGATCCTTCTGATCGACCAATCGCCCGATCGCCACGAGTTTAATGGGACCGTGTGGATCCCAGTGTCTCCTAGTCGGTGCCGGGTTTGGTATGTTCACCCCATTTGGGATAACCACGGTATTGTCGGCATTGAGGAACGGATGCTGTCCTTTGGAGAGCAGAATATCGGCCAGTCGGCGCGATCGTAATAAGCGGACAATAACCGTACGCAGCGGTGTAAATGCGCGCTCATTACAGTGGCTTGTAAAGCAAACGCTCGCAGGTTGCGTAGATGCAAAAGTTGCAACCATCGCGGCAACTAGGGGGTGGAACATATGGGCGTGTATAACATTGGGCCCAAAGCCATTCACGTAGTGGCGAAGCCTTATTAGAGCCCTCGGAGCCATCCATCCGCGCATATCGAAAACATCGACCGGAAGGCTCCTATATCCATAAAGCTCTAAAGCACGTATGTCATCAACGAGTATCGCTAGACGGACATCAAATTCATCGGGATCTAAGCGGGACATCATGTCCAGCACGAGCCGCTCCGCACCTCCCGGACCGAGGCTTGTCAGTATTTGAAGAACTTTCAGCCGGCCCACGAGCCGTTCCCTCCTGACGCGGGAAGAGCCAAGGCTTGATCCCAATCTGCGATGATAGCATCGATTGAGTACCGTTCACGCACTTCTAACGCGGCATTACCCAACCGCTTCCGACGCTGCTCGTCGCTTATTAGGGAAGCGAGCGCAGCTGCTAATTGTGTTGCGTCTGGTGACCGCCCTAGTAGCACTCCATATTCCTGTGAACTGATCATGTCCGCGGGGCCGGTATCACAGTCAAAACTGATCACCGGGCACCCATGAGCCATGGCTTCCAGCAGCGCGTTAGGAAAGCCTTCATATCGCGACGCCATGACGAAAATGTCGGCGCGCTGATACCAGTCGCTAACGTTCCCCGCTGCGCCCTTAAGGTGGATGCGCCCTTCGAGACCTAAGTGTCGAACTTGTCGCTCCAGCGACGTTCGTTCGGGACCCTCGCCCAGGATCGCAAGTTGCCACTCTTGGTTTTGATCGGCCACGCTGGCGAAGGCATCTATCAATACATCGAACCCTTTGGCGTGGGTAAGGCGACCGACGCCGAGGATTATTTTGGTTGCAGCATCGAAGCTGGTAGCCGGATCTACCGTTGGGCTGGTAACAGGAAGTGGAAGGGCAATCGGATTAGGAATCACCTTGCCCCGTGCTCGGGGCATCGTCTGGGCAGCCCAGTCAAGGCCTCGGCTGGTCTGGAGAACGACGCAGGCTGAATACGGGTAAAGTAAGAGTCGTGCCTTAGCGTGAAGCCAGGGAACGGCATCAGCGTAAGGATAATTACGCTCGCTCACAACGACTTGGATCTCCAGGCCTCGAGCGGCAACGAGCGTGAAAATATTCGCGTCCCAAAGGAACGACACAACCCGTTGAGGTTGCCTTTGCTTGAGTAAACGACGCAGAGCAAGCGCCCGCCGCAACCGGTCCATAAGGCGCCCTCGCCAACCCCCAATGAGATCGGCTAAATAAATTACCTCAACGCCTGCTGGGATTTCGAAATAGCACGATCCACGACCGGAATAAGTCACGACAATCGTAATGTCCCAACCTCGCTCACGCCACTTACGGATAAGGTTGATCGCCACACGCTGCGCGCCGCCCATGTCAAGGCTGCTGATCACAAAAACCAGCTGCAATTATCGCTCCATCATCGTGATGATGCGTACCCTGGACTGTAGCACCTCCTCTATCCATCGCAGACTCGAGGAAGGATAGGCTACGATAATGGCGGGAACTTCCCGCTGCTGCAGGAAATCAATTTCGAGACTAAACTGCGGATAGCTGAAATTCAAACCGCGCTCAGCGACGCCCTGCTCTATAGCAAAGCAATAGCTTGGATCGATATTCGCCCTGTGGCGATCTGTTGGGTGGAATCGATACTCTATGGTTTTGACATCGCGATCTATTCCTGCTTCCGTCTGTGCGTCGAGAGCGCGTTCTATATAAATATCAATATGCTTCAGCATAGGAATGCCTAAAATCATCACACCCGGCCGAACCGTTTTCTCGCCGAGCGTGGCGCTACAGTATCGGTATTCATTCGCCAGCACAGGGTGGCGGCAGCTTGCAGAGATCTGATCCTGGTAGCACGTGAAAAATGGCGTCTTATTAGAGCATCGTTGGGCAGCGAGCCATCGTAGCACTAGCGGCATTACGGGGCGTTGTTTCTGCAGCGCAACACGAACAAGTTCCTCTGCCCCGCCACGGTCAAACGCCGCGCATAAGCCATAATGAAGAGTGGAAAATCCGCCGTCAACAATGACAAACGAAGTGCCAGGAGGTAGGGCGCTTATATAAAGGCATTTGGATCGCCACGCATCGAACAAGACTAGGTCGTATCGAACTGAGCGCAGTCTTAAAAAAAGATATAAAAATGCAAACAGCCAGTACATATAGCAAATTGGCCGAAGAGCGGCCTTCATAAATAACAGTAAAGATCTGGGCCAGTCCAATTTAGTATTCAAACGGGCGGAGAAGTAGGCATATAGATCGGGATCTAGGGTATTTGTAAAAGGAATATGGCGCTGTCGGCAGATTTCTGCGACTGCGACCGCATTTATATGACTACCGATGATCATGGCATGGAGAGTTCCACGCGGCCGGTAGGCATTTAAATATTCCATCGCGTTGATGAGGTCATAGGGTTTCTGCAACAAACATAGTACCCGATCCGACGGCTCTCTTTGATACATGCCCCGAGCTGGTATGGCGCGGTTCACAGTTCTGGCCTAATATATATTGATAGTATCAGGCAGATAATTAACGCTATAATCGATCGTCGGCTATCTCGACAAGTGAGCGCTGCAAACAAGATGAATGGCATATTGTAAGTCTGCATTCGAAGAAAATCATACGTGAACGGCAAAATAATTGCCACCGATACCGTCACATAAGCCATGAAGCTTCCAATGGCGCGGTCGGATTTTGGATAAATTAGCCACGCAATGCCAATCATCATTATGGAGGCAGAAAGGCGCTTAAATAAATCCAGATTATAGCTGATATAGATATCTACCCTATCCGCGGAAAATAATATGTCTTGGTATAGTGCCAATATGATCCAAATTGCCGGGATCGCGAAGAAAATCGCACGATCAAATCGGGTTTCGCGCTTCGTCCTATGGCTTGCCAATGGATCAACAGAGTTGGTTAGTACCGTGCGGACAAAGGCAATGGCCGCGAACGGAGCATATGAAAGGTGCATTGCTCCGCCTAACGCGAATAGAATAGATGAAGCTATCATGTTATTCGAGAAAAGCGCAATTAGCAATAACGCGGTAGCAACACCTTGCCGTATTACTTGAGTATAATTGAATTCCATCAGCGGGAGCGGAAGAAAGATAAGAAAAATAGCAATTTTATACCAAGGTGCGCTCGACCGAAGTGCTAGATATATATATGTGGCGCAGGTAAAGGAACCAAGGACGAGAAAGGGATCGCCGTTGGGTAGTAGTGCTACGATTGTCCGTACCGATAAGGCAAACAGCGTTACATTATAGTCGTCGTGATAAACGCCGTTGTCTAGGTTCAGCCGGTATTGATTTGCATCCTGAACATAATCAACTAGCAGAATATCGGCTAAGAAATATCCTGCGTAGGCACACAAAACGGCCAATAATAAACGTTGGAATAGAATAGAAGGTCGGACCTTGCTACGCAAACCATGGATCGAATATGGTATAAATTCCGGATCAAGGTGGTCAGGTAGCCTGGTCAAGAACGATCTCACAACGAAAATGCGGAAAATGCATCAGCTTTTATCTGAACAGAATCCTTCGCTGACATCTCTATGTAGGAAATAGTTTCTCCCAGTAGCTCTCCAGAACTAACTACGTCGTGCCATAGAGCGAGAACTGCTCCGTTAAATCGGTAAAGCTGCTCACGAACATATGATAATTCTTTCAGACGACCTGGATTGAGAATACGAAGGCCTTGCTGCCCGTGGGTGAACATTGGTTCGCGTTCCTCCTGGACAGAAACCACCGAGTCGCATTCAGTCAAGCGAAGCACGCTCAATGCTTTGTCAACGTGCTCTGCTCGTCGATTGAACGCGTGAATGCTCAAGAAGGCGATGCAATCGGGGCTGCTCCCGCGTAGGCGCCGGTAATCGGCCGAGGCTCCCAACAGAATGTCACGCAGTGGTACGGCGACGTTCGCCGCCGGACCCGTTCGCAACTGCCGTCGGTGGGCCGGAACGCGGCCCTCAGATTGTAGCCGCTCTGCAAAGGCCAGCACGGCTTCACTGTCAGATGTAACCACGATGTCGGTAACCCGAACTGCGTCCGCTGCGGACCAAATTGCTCTTTCAATCAGACTTTTCCCATCGACCTCATGGTATGGAACACCGGGGAACTCAGGGTAAGACTCTCGTGCGCCAATTACCGCGAGGCAGGTGGGCTTGTAACTCCCCTCTAGTGTATCGCAAAGACGTGAGAGTATCTTGGAGCGGGCGGTCAACAGTCGCTGTGAATCGCGGCTTAGCGACGTAGGATGCTGCCGATAAAAAAACAGTGGCGTGTCAAGGTTTGCAGCCTTAACCCGGCGACAGAGCTTGTACCACAACTCCCATCCATCCTGAGCGTTAATGTCCTCCGAATAGCCACCAACCGCCTTGAGTGCGCGGGTCCGCACCATGGTGCATGCTCCGTGCGGAGGTAAATGACCCGATCTTTTTTCCGCCGCAATGTCGTAGCCGCGCTCGATACCTAGAAGCTGTCCGTCGGCATCGGTATAATAGTAGTTGCCATATACCAGGCCCAGATCGGTATCGGACTCTAGCTTTGCGACCATGCTGAGCAAGGCGCTTTCATCGAGCCAGTCGTCGGCATCGAGGCGGACGATGTACTTCCCGTTGGCGGCCTCCAGCGAACGGTTCGCGATCCACTGCAGACCGCGTGGCTCAGCGTTTCGGATCAACCTAATTCTACGAGGATCGCTTTGCTGCAACTCGCAAGCGATTTCCCAGGTTTCGTCGTCCGACGCTTCATCGAAGATGATCATCTCCCAGTTGGCGTAGAGCTGCCGCTGTACGCTTTCTACCGCTTGGCGAAGAAAGCGGCCATAGTTGCGGCAGGGTACGTAGACGGTGACCAGTGGGCCAACATTAACAAAGCTGTCACCCATGATCTGAGTCTTCGCGCCTGGGGTGCTTTTCGTAGTCCAGGACAGAATGAAGGGCTTGGAATGGATGAAGCTCTCGGAGCGCGCGTGTACCGAGAATCTGGTCTAGATCCCGTGCGTCGGTGCCATGCGCCGGGCGAAGCAGGCAAATGTCCTCAGCCCCGATTGTGGCTCCCGCAGCAATCGTGCGCCGGGCATAGGCTGCACGACGGAACGAGGTGGTATGCCCAGCTGATAGCTCGCTGGGCTGCGGGACCTTGACACCTCGGCCTCGCAGAGCTGTGATTTGAGCGACATCCTCCTTCAGCGCGCTGACTTCCTCAGCCGTCAGCGAAACGAGATGGTCGCGAAATGTCTGGCCCTCCCGGCGCAGCGTAAAGTGAAATTCTAATGCGTTTGCGCCCATTGCTGCCGCGGCCCTCAGCGCCATCAGTCCTGTAGTATGATCCGAATAGCCCACTGATAGTCCCGTCATCACTCGAAGCGTGTCCATCACGCTTAGATTGGCGTCCTCATCGGGAATTGGATACATGGATGTGCATTGCATTAAACACAACCATTCCGGTCGAGAGTAACGGTTGTCGACCGCCTGAATCACAGCCACAGTCTGCAGAACTTCCTCCAGTGTGGCCAAGCCGGTCGACAGCAAGATCGGCTTGCCTCGCCGAGCGAACTCTCGCAATAGCGGCCAGGCCGTAAGATCTCCTGACCCGATCTTGTAGAAATCCAAATATTGATCGATCCATTCGAGGCTTTCTAAATCCCACACGGATGAGGCATAGCCTACGCCCGCCGCTCGACACATTTTAGCAAGCGCGATGTGCTGTTCTGGCTCCATTTCAAATCGTTTAAAATGAGCGTGTCGGTCCGGGCTTTCCACCGGGCTAACCAGCGATGCGCCAGTATAGATTTGGAACTTAACCACATCGGCACCAGCCTCAATTGCCGCCTGTGCAAGCGCTTTGGCGGCTTCAAAATCTCCTTCGTGGTTTCCGCCGACCTCCGCGATCAACATCGGGCCGGCCGCGCCTTGCCAGGGGGAGGCCGTGACTCCATGCCGAGCTAATCCGGAAAGCGCAGCCATGTCGAGGGCGAGTACGTCGTGTCCAGCAAGCTCAACGAGTCGACCGATGCGCCTGAGATCGTCTGCATCGTCAAGCGCGAAGTCCAGACCGGTAGCTTCGGGACATCTGACATTCTGATACAGATACCGATCTCCAATCTCCGGCTGATCATAGAGCCAGGACGTCACGTGCTCGCGGTGAGAGGCGTCAGCGACTCCGGCCATTCGCTCACGGTAGAATGACACGCGGATCACCTCTACGCTCATCCCATAAGGAAAGGAGCGTCCGGGAACGTTGGTCACTAGGTCAAATAATCCGGTGTCGGCAATTGCTATCATTTCACATAGTGTACGACCATCGACAAAAACATTGTCCCCATTGATCCTAACGGCAAAGTCCCAATCATTCATCTCCGCACAAGCTAAGAAGCGACCCGCTACGTCGGTAAGGCTACCGCGAAAACAAGCCACCCCCGCTCGCTGACAATACCTTGCAATCGGATCATCGCTGACCTCATTCGATGTGGCGACAATGACCGGCCGGTCTGGCACAGCTCGGCGAATCCGATCTATGATCAGCCCCAAAACGGAGCGTCCGCCGAGTTCCATTAGTACTTTGCCTGGGAGTCTCTCAGAGTTATACCTACAGAGGACAATAATACCCGTTTTCACCACCGCCGCCCAATCTCTCTAGCGGGGACGCCCCCGTATATAGCCCCAGGTGGGACCGCGCCTCGCAAAACCGATCCTGCCGCAATAACAGACCCGGAGCCAATAGTGCTGCCGGACAAAATCACCGCTTTGGCTCCAATCCACACATCATCGCCTATGCAAATTGGGTTTGTGACGTTTGGCTGAAGATTCATGTTTGAACTAGGTGCAGTGCCGTGATCACTGTCAACAATATACACGAAAGGGGCGATCATGCAGTCAGTGCCGATTTCGACGCGTTCAGATGCATATATAAATGTGTGAAAGCCGATAGTCGTGCGCGCGCCGACCGAGAGCGTAGCACTCGGCTGGCAAGGACACAGATGCGTGTCTGACTTGATGATTGCCTCGGCGCCAATACGAATATTGCTGGGATAGCGTAGCAATTGTGCACGAGGAAAAATTATCGCACCGGCCCCCAGGTGCGCACCGCGAGCGCGGTGCCACCAGGCGCGTAACCACGAGGGTACCGTGGCCGGAAGATGCGTTCGCAGCTGGCGATTGGCTAATGCGTCGCTCCCAGTCATCTACTCGGTCCTCTTGAACAGTCGAAATTCGCTACACTTCTGGCAAAGAACGGCGATTATTGGACATGCTGTGCCAAGCGACGAAATTGTGGACTAGTTTCCATCAACTCCTCATATTTTCCTTGTGCGCAGATGCGACCCTCCTCCAACATGTATATCCTGTCGCAGCCGCGAATAGTGGACAAACGATGCGCGATGATGACAGCGGTTATCGAATGCCCAAAGTTATAAATGCCCTCCATCACCACTTGCTCGGTTTGACTATCGAGAGCGCTGGTTGCTTCGTCAAGAATAAGGACTTTTGGTTCGCGATATAGAGCCCGTGCAATGCCGATCCGCTGACGCTCGCCACCAGAAAGGCGAATTCCGCGCTCGCCGACCAAGGTGTGCATACCATCCGTCACAAGCGCGTCTAAAGCGGCTAACTTTGCGCAACGTATTGCGTGGGCCTGATCTATTTCATTTGGCGGAACGCCTAACGCAATATTATTAATGAAGCTGCCGTCAGCGAGGAAGGCATCCTGCTGCACATAGCCAAGAATTTTCTGCCATTCTTGACAATTTTCGGCTGAAATTGGAACGCCATCGACTAAAACGTGTCCACTTGAAGGCTGCAGCAAGCCCAGGAGTATATCTACTAGTGTCGTCTTTCCGCTTCCTGTGCCGCCAACGAGGCCGATTTTAGATCCTTTCGGGATTGCTAGGCTGACATCCGCCAATGCATTTCGCGCCGCCTCTGGATAGCGATAGCTAATATTGTCGAGCGTGATCAGATTTGTCAGAGCAATTTTCGGTGCTATGGCCTTAGGGTTCTCGGCGAGTCGCCGACGACAGAGAATGTCGGCATGAACCTCGTCGACCGCGGCAACTCCAAAGCGCATGTTCGCAACGGAACCGTAGATATTCTGCGCCGCAGGCAGCAGTCTCAGGCCAGCGAAGGCATAGGCCCCTAGCATCGGAAGCACCTGCCCCAAGCTTGCGGGGGACGTGCCGCCGTTCATGATCAGTAAGACCAGCGCCAAGGCAACAACGCCACCAAACCCGATCGCTTCGATAAGGAATTTCGGTAATTGCGCTATCGTGGTATTAATCGCCTGGGTTTTTGACTGGCGGATTGAGGGTGTCCGGAACCGACTTAAATAGGCATCTTCGCGTCCTAGTAATTTAATTGCCTTTATGCCCCCAAGCGCCTCGCTGGCTGCCGAGTAACGCTCACGGTTGGCGGCCAGGCGCTCACGGCCGACACGGGTCAAAACCCGCTTAACAGAGAGAAATATGCCCGCATAGGACCCCCCTATGACGACAAGAGCACTGATGGCAACTTTGAAATTAAGAGAAAATAAAAATGCAAGTATGCATAATCCCACTACGCTATATGATACTAACTGTATTAATGGGCGAATGAAATTCTGAGTTACCTGGTCAACCTCAGAAAGTATACTTTTCGCGAGATCTGAACTATTGTTTCTAGTGAAAAACTCATACGGTTGCCGTAGATAAGTATCAAGAAGGCGGTGGCTTAGACTGTGACGCATCATCTCGGTGTATTCGTTTAAAAAATAATTCGTCACAATTCGAAAGCTGGCAGAAACCAAAACCACCATAAAGGAAACGGCGCCCAATTGGACGAGAAACTCGCTTTTCGGCGGTCTGCCCAAATAGCCGTAGATGGTTGCTAGTTGAGCATTGGAGTCAACCAGCGTAGGGTCGCTTAACACAGCCAGAAACGGCATGATCGACGCCACCCCCAGCGTTTCGAACAGAGCCATGATAGCGGCCATGCCCAAGAGAAAAACGCCGCGCCGTCGCTCTTGGGCTGTTAGGAGATCGATAAACTTTGCAACGATGCTCCGAGGCTCTGATTTCGCATGCCCGAGGGGGGCGTTTGCGGTAGGGCAAGTCATCTCCGGTGAGTTATCCATGGGCATGCGAGCGGGGCGGCGGCGGGCAGCCGGCGCACGGTGCTCATTATGGCGGCCTCGCGAGCGATCCGACCTAAGAATGCGATAGGCGCCCTCTGGCATTTGCTTAATGTCGTTTTTGCATTCTTTCGGGGGTCAAATAGGACCATGGCTACCTCGCGCTTGGTAGAGCTATGATATCGTTTAGGTATCCTGCGAGGATCTACAAGCTCCTTAAACAAAGTTTCGAGGCGGCGACCGAAATAGGCGGTGGCGTCCGAGGTTATGCTGCGGGGGGAGGCAGGATCCACTCATTATCACGATAGCCAACGATCGTGCCACATCTGGAACATCAAGACAGGCCACAACCCTCGCACGAGATTGCGCCGCCCTGTCAGATGAGCAGTCCACGCGGCGCGAATAGGCTCGGGCCGAAAATATCCCTCGGTTCGTATGCGGTGCTCGTCAAGCAATGCTTCAGCCCAGTCGCGCAGTGACCCGCGCAACCATTCTCCGATTGGAATCGCAAATCCCGTCTTGGGGCGCTCGATTAACGCCTTGGGTACGTGGCGATAGAGAATTTGTCTTAATGCCCATTTGCCTTTTCCATCGCGGATCCTCATTTGCATCGGCAAATGCCAAGCCGTTTCTGCCACACGATGATCTAGGAACGGCGCGCGCGTCTCAAGGCCGACCGACATGGCGGCGCGGTCTACCTTGCAAAGAATGTCGTCAGGCAGATAGCGCATGGCATCGGCTAACATCATTCGCGCGGCATTGTCGCACTCTGGCATCGTGATATGGTAATTGATTCGGCCTGTCTGGCCGAGCACTAAGTCCCGGATGGGCCATTCTCCAACTAGATGGTTGTAGAATTCGTCAAACGTACGGGACCGAGCGATAGCGTTCGCCAACTTATGAACTTTATCTCCCGTGTTGCGCGCGTCGATGCCGGCCAGCAGGCGGTCCCATGCTCCGCTCGGCACGCGGGCCGCTGCATTTGCTATGATACGTCGCAGCTCAAGAGGTATCAACGAAGCTTTGCTCCAAATAGACGGTCCGTGCAGGTAGCGATTGTAGCCGCCAAACAGTTCGTCTCCTCCGTCCCCTGAGAGCGCTACCGTGACATGTTGTCGAGCCGCTCGGCTGATGAGATGAGTTGGAATTTGAGATGGGTCGGCAAACGGCTCATCATATATGGTAGCGAGCATGGGTATTACGGCCTGTGCGTCCGCATCGGTCACAAGAAGTTCGGAATGGTCAGTGCCAAGATGTTCGGCTACGGCGCGGGCATGAGCCCGTTCGTCGTAGGCGCGATCTTCTGATCCTAGCGTAAAGCTTCGGATTCGTTGGCTGGAGTGCTTCTGAATTAGAGCTGCGATGAGCGAAGAGTCTACGCCCCCACTCAAAAACACGCCAAGCGGCACATCGGCGCGCGCTTGGATAGCCACTGCCTTCTCAAGCTTAATTTGCAGTATTCGTAATGCCTCATCCTCTTCTTGGAAAGGCTCGCTGAGACCAGCAGCAAACTGTTCAGCAACGGACCACCAGCGCCGAATCGTCATCGTTTCATGGTTCATGCCCGCGACAGGAGCCGCCCGTGGCGGTTGCTCAGGCGCAGCGCCGTTCAGCGTAAGCAAGCAACCTGGTTCGAGCTTATAGATTCCTCTAAAGATACTATGTGGCGCTGGGATCATCAAAAATCGCATGAACATGGCGAGGGCATCGCGATCAATAACCCGCGCGAAATCCGGAACAACGGAAATCGCTTTTAATTCAGAAGCAAAGAAAAAATTAGTCCCAGCCCATCCATAGTAAAGCGGCTTTTCACCGAAGCGGTCCCTCGCGAGATGTAGTTGCTGCGTCGCGTGGTCCCACAGGCTTAGTGCGAACATGCCAACTACCCTATGAAGGGCCGCTTCCAATCCCCAATATTCAATGGCTGCCAAGAGTACTTCAGTATCGGAGTGGCCGCGCCAAATGGGCGCAACGCCCCTCGCCCCAAGTTCTAACTTTATATCCCCGTGATTATAGATTTCGCCATTGAACGCTATAGTGAAGCGCCCTGATGCAGAATGCATAGGCTGATGGCCGGTTTCGGACAGATCGAGAACTGCAAGCCGTCTATGACCAAAAGCGACGAGATCATCTTTATGAACCCAGATGCCTTGGGCGTCAGGCCCGCGGCTTTGCAGTGTGGCAGTCATGCTTGCGATCAGGGGTGCTGCGTCCGTCATTGGAGCGGCAGTTATTAAACCTGCAATTCCGCACATTTCAAGAATCCTGGCTGGTCGCCTCGAGCGAATTATGTTGGCGTCGGTCGGACGATGAATGCCGTCGCGGCACTACCCAGGTAGCGGCTGAGATGCTCGCGATAGTTGAGTGATAATCGAGCACCAGCGAGCATGTGGCCGGTGTGGAATATGCCTATCGGACGTACCTTTTCGACTGTGAAACCAGCCTTGCTGAAGATGCCGCGCCAGGCGCGAGCGGAAAAGGTCCATAGCTCAGACATTCCTTCCATAGATGTGCCGTGGCCTAAAGGTAGAAGACCCCCGATAATAGTTTTCAAATTCTGCCTTAGCGCGGGACCTCGTCCGATGGAGGGGGGGGCAATCAACTCGTTTAGCATCTTCCAACTACCAACTGCAGCTGTCGGAACTCCAGAAATAAACGTCCAAGCCCGCCATGTGACAGAGGGCATTAAATGTACGCAGTAACCACCAGGCGACAGTAAACGTTTAAATTCTGATAGAAGGTATGGAACATCGCTTACATGTTCTAATACGTTGGAAGAAAAAATTATATCAAATGCCTTATCATCGAAAGGTAGGTTGTAGCCGTCATAATTAATAACTGGAAAAACTCTATCTGGAGAATAGGAAGACGATGCTAAATCTATAGCGACAACGTCGTATCCCATCTGCTGCAGGGCCAGCGCTTGTATGCCTGTACCAGCTCCGAACTCTAAAATTCGTGCTCGAGGCCGGAGTTCACATCGGACGAGATCGAGCTCGCGCATCCTTAATTTTTTTAGAAAATCGATATTAAACATGGTTGAGTTCGAATAAAGAATATTGATTCGCAATCATTACATGCCGCTCCTCAAGTGATCTAAAAACTCACCAGGGTAAATATGTAGTTCGATCGTATTATAACTTATGCTATATCTGGCCTCCGGTTCCGCTCCGCTCCGCCTCCACCCGGATATGGCGGCGATGGGCTTAATCCAATAAGACTCTAATCGGTGGGGGCAGATCATCTACTCAAATGGGTCTCATTTCAGGTGAGCGGGTAGGAACGCGATCACCCCCCGCGTGGCTGTAACGGAAGCAGGCCGCGCAATCTAGCGCCGGTGGCGGCGTCTTGCTCAGTCCGCCCCGCGGTTGGCTCATGGCCAACGATACCGCCCCTTCTGTCCCCAAGTGTGTGGGTACCCCAATCCTTGGTCCGAGCTCGTTCACCTCGCCGGATGTGAAGGCTGGCGCGTGTTAGAAAGGAGAACTGCCCCCGGATGTCATCCTGCTTGCGCTGGCGATATCCGATCAGGCCAAAACCGAGGATCATCATCAGCCATGTCGCTGGCTCGGGCGCGGTGATCGGATCGCCCGGCCCGGCGCCGGCGGTAATCGCGCCTATCGAGCCGAGGCCGACGCCCCAGTTCTGGCCATTGATATTCTGGCTGAGACCGACAAACTTCAAGGAGAAGCGTTCGAGATCGACGCTCTCCATCGCCGTTGCGAATGTGAGGGCGAAGGAGCCGCTGCCTGTGTTGTTTCGGGTGACGCCGCCAGACGCGTGATTGGTGCAGCCACTGCCGGCGGCGAAACAGGCGTCCATCGTGCCGACCTGCTCGGGGAACGCGACATCTTTATATTCCCAGGTGAATGCGCCCGTTGCGTTGAGGCTGTCCAGGGTACCCGACGTGTCGAACCCGAACGCTCGAATCCTCGACGTGCGCGAGGACGTGTTGGTGAGGGAATAATCGAAGTTGAAGGTGCGTCCGGCATTGGTGACGCCGGTGAAGGTGAAATCGCCTGCCGCACTCAGCTTGTTCGTGTAATCGCCGCCGGCCTTCCCTGAAAAATCAATGGTGAAGTTCATGCCGATATCGTCTTTGTCGACGGTCACTGCCTCACTCCAGTCCATCGGATAATATTCCGCCGCCGACAGCGGCGCTGTGGATCCCATGGTCAAGAGCAGCACTAAACCCATGCCCAGTCTACGCATCACGCAACCTATCCCCTGGCGACTCGCCGCATTGTCACGGCAGGCACGGATATGAATAGCAGGGTAGTCCTAACGAGCCGGTCGGTGAGACCGTAACGTAACCGTACCTACACCGTTTCGTCGGGATGTCGGGGCTTTGATTATGCTTCGGCTAAGCCTTTCCGGCATCAGGCGACATCAGCCGAGCGAACACGCTAATTATAGACCGCTGAAACCAGCACGGCGCCCTCATAGTCACCAGTCGGTTTGGCTTTCGGGATATTTATCGTGCCGCCCAAGCCGACTTCGAGCTCCCCGCTCAGTGGAAGCGTGATATTTCCCGATGCCGACTTCACCAGCGACACATTCAATATATCCGTCCCGTTGCTCATCGCGAGGCTGTTGGCCGGAGAAAATGAGAGGTTGAAATTCGTCCCCGGTTCGCCGGCAACCGACAGGAGGCCCCTGCCGAAGGTGGGACTAGGCAGAGCGGTTGGCGGGTAGGTGCCGCCTACCGCTCGGCTATTGTCACTATTCTCATCAACCGTGACCTGTCCCGCGCCGCCGGGATTTTTGACGATGGCGCCGAACCGAAGGTTCCGGATCTTCACGAGGCGTATCGCTCGCCGGACGGCTATCGTGGCGACGTCCGAAAGGCCGCTTGAGGGAAATGCGGGGTCCTTGTCGGCATAGATATAAAATCCGGCGGTTCCGGCATTATCGACGCTTTGGTCGTCGCCCAAAACCGGCAGCACGGCATCAAGCGTGAAGTTCAGATTGCCCGATCCCGACCAGCCGGTGAGCAGGAAGTCGAGCGCTGGACCAGTTGTCGTGCCCGATAAGATCGTGCCGGTGCCGCTGTTCGCAATGAACCGGGTGATCGGTAGAGCGCGGCCCGTTGCTCCCAGGCTGCCGACGATCACGCGTGCATGATTGCCAGCCACGCTGCAGCTGTTCGGAGTTCCCGAGCCTTGACAGCGTATGGTAACCAAGCCCTGCCGGACCGGGCCTCTGATCGGTTGACCTCCGCCTGACTGGACGGTCACATTCCCGTTAATATTCTGGAATATCGTTACGCCCGAGCGCGATGCGGCGACGTCGCCGAATTGCGGTGCGCGGTTGATGGTTCTGACAGTATAAGTCTGTGCCATGGCCGGCATCGCGAACAGTCCCAACAGACCGGATATAGCGCAGCTCAGACGATTTCGAGGATAGGATGACATGGCACACACCGGACGGAGGAGTTCCGCCGACTGACCACCTCTTTCGCGCCTAGATAAAGGGCGGAACGGTCTTGTAACCGTTACGCCCCCGGTTACTCTCCGTCGCGCTTATGAGTTGCTGTCGCCGCCGCTTGAAGCCGCTGTTGCGACACCGGCCGCCGCGGCAACGCCCGCAACCGCGCCTGCCACGCCAAGCCCGCCCGCCGCAGCGGCACCAGCTGCAGCGCCTGCTGCACCCGCACCAGCGCCCGCAGCGCCTGCACCCGCGGCTGCGCCCGCCCCGGCTGCGCCGCCGCCACCGGCGGCTCCCGCGCCAGCGGCCCCCTCGGCGACCTGAAGATTCTTCCGAACCAGCTTCTTGCTCGCGCGCAGATTCTTGGCGATCGCCTTGATCGCGGCAGGGCGGAGCGCCGTGCCCGCAGGCTTCGCGGTGGTGGCAGCGACAGGCGCAACCCACAGCATCGCAATCGCAAGCGAAGCAGCGACCTTATCGAAATTCTTCATAGCGGCCTCCTGCTTGGCTTGTCGTAAGATTTAGCCGTTACGGCCCCCGACTGCAATTGCGAACAAGGCCCCTGCATCTACTTCATCCGTGGGCACTGTCCGGTGGGGACGCGCGCTGCAACTTCAGGCTGCCGCGTACTGCTCCAACTTTGTCTCGATCGGCGCTTCCGCGCAGCGAGTTGGTACTGCGGCCGTGAGAAGATGCGGGAACTCAAGCTTTCTTCCGCGCGAATAGCCAGAGGCCCCAGAAAGGTTCGGGGCGACACTCGAACCGGTCTGACCGGAAGCGTCGAATGGATCGATGATGGCGGGTGCCGCAGTTGATGCGGGCGGAGACCGGCATGACCCCAACCAAGCTGCTCATCGGCCAGATCTTTGTCGTGTTCGCCATCGTGCTCGCGGGCATCTGGGCCGCGACGCAATGGGCGGCCGCAGCGCTCGCCCATCAGCCCGAGCTTGGATCGCCTTGGGCGATCATTGGTGGTGTGCCGATCTACCATCCGTGGGCGATCTTCCTATGGTGGTATCATTTCGATGCCTATGCGCCGCAGGTGTTCGATCAGGCTGGGGCGATCGCCGGGGCGAGTGGTTTCATCGGATGCGCCGCCGCGATTGCGGGCTCGCTCTGGCGTGCGCGGCAGCGGCGGAACGTCACCACCTACGGTTCGGCGCATTGGGCCTCTGCGCGAGAAGCGGCATCGGCAGGTCTGTTCAGCGATCGCGGCATCTTTCTCGGCCGGCTGAGCGAACGCTACCTTCGGCACGACGGGCCTGAGCATATCATGGCGTTCGCGCCGACGCGATCCGGCAAGGGTGTCGGTCTCGTCGTCCCGACCCTGCTCGGCTGGTCGGGCTCGGCCATCATCCACGATATCAAGGGCGAGAACTGGCAACTGACCGCTGGCTGGCGCGCGCGCTTCTCGCATTGCCTGCTCTTCAACCCCACCGACGCCCGCTCCGCGCGTTACAATCCGCTGCTCGAGGTCCGTCGTGGCGCCGATGAAGTGCGTGACGTCCAGAACATTGCCGACATCCTCGTCGATCCGGAGGGGGCGCTGGACCGGCGTAACCACTGGGAAAAGACGAGCCACTCCCTTCTCGTCGGCGCGATCCTGCACATCCTCTATGCCGAAGCCGACAAGACGCTGGCACGTGTAGCCACCTTCCTGTCCGACCCACAACGGCCGTTCGTCGCGACGTTGCGCGTCATGATGACGACCAACCATCTCGGGACGACCGACGCGCCGACAGTCCATCCGGTCGTTGCATCGGCAGCGCGCGAGCTGCTCAACAAGAGCGAGAACGAGCGTTCGGGCGTGCTCTCCACGGCGATGTCGTTCCTCGGCCTCTACCGCGATCCGACCGTCGCGGCGGTGACCGCCGCATCCGACTGGCGCATCGCCGACTTGGTCGAGGGCGACCATCCCCTGTCGCTCTACCTCGTGGTACCGCCCTCCGACATCAGCCGCACGAAGCCGCTGATCCGACTGATTCTCAACCAGATTGGACGTCGCCTCACCGAACATCTCCACGCCCCAAACCCCAATCAAAGCGCCAAGCCGGGTCGCCATCGCCTGCTGATGATGCTGGACGAGTTTCCGGCACTCGGGCGCCTCGATTTCTTCGAGACCAGCCTGGCCTTTCTCGCGGGCTACGGGGTGCGTGCCTTCCTGATCGCCCAGAGCCTCAATCAGATCGAGAAGGCCTATGGCGAGCACAACGCGATCCTCGACAACTGCCATGTCCGCGTCGCCTTCGCGACCAATGACGAGCGCACTGCCAAGCGCATCTCGGACGCGCTGGGCACGGCCACCGAGCAGCGCGCGATGCGCAACTATGCCGGCCACCGGCTCGCACCCTGGCTCGCCCATGTCATGGTCAGCCGGCAGGAGACGGCGCGCGCACTGCTGACGCCCGGCGAGGTCATGCAGTTGCCGCCGGTGGACGAGTTGGTCCTTGTCGCGGGGTATGCGCCGGTGCGTGCGAAGAAGCTGCGCTACTATGAGGACCGGACCTTTAAGGCCCGCGTTCTGCCGGCTCCAGCACTGGCAGCCGACGGTTACGCGGATCTTCCCAAGGCGCGCACTGACGACTGGCGCGACCATGTGCGTGGCACCGACTCCCGGCTCGGCGACGTCGAAGTCCAAGGCCGCGATCCGGACAGCAGCGGCGGCCCGGAGCATATCCGCCATCCCGCGCACGAGCCCGAACCACCGGTGCCGGCGGACCTCGCTCCCGCCGATGTCCTCGGTCTCGGCGATGATGATGCCGATGCCGCCAGCGACAAGCGGGTGATGGACCAGACCCGTTCGGCGGCGGCTTCCCGCGCCGCCTACGCCATCGATTCCGCGTCGGCTCGTCCCGACGATCTCCAGTTGGACTTCTGACCATGGTCGACAAGGTTCGCCATCAGCTGTTCTTGCCCAAGCCGCTTAGCGATCGGCTGGAAGCGCTCGCCGCGAAGCCTGGTGCGACGAAGTCCGCCATCCTCGCCGATGCGCTGACGGTGTGGCTCAATCGCCGCGGTTCGTCCGAACTCGACGATCGGTTCGGCCTGCGGCTCGATCGCATGACAGGTGCGTTGTCGCGCATCGAGCGCGATAGCCATGTCCTCCTCGAGACGCTCGCGCTCTTCATCCGGTTCGAGCTTTCGATCCAGGCACCGCTCGCCGACGGCGATCAGGCCGGGCGCGCGATGGCTGCCAAGCGGTTCGAGGCGTTCGTCACCCAGGTTGGCCGTCAGGTCGCGGCGGGCAAGCGTACGATTGGTGCGGAGCAGGACCGATGAACGGCGCGCTCGCCCGGGAGCGGCGCCGCGCGATGCTGCGCACGGCGATGGGGCCGGACATCGCGTTGGCGCTCGCCGACGCGCAGGTCGTGGAGATCATGGTCAACCCGGACGGCGCGCTGCGGCTCGATCGCCTCGGCGAAGGACGCACGGACACGGGCATCCGGCTCGATCGGGACCAGGTCGAACGGATTATTCGCCTCGTCGCCAGCCATGCGCGCACCGAGGTCCATGACGGCTCGCCGATCGTGTCGGCCGAGCTGCCGCCGCATGCCGAGGGCCGAGCCGGGGAGCGATTCGAGGGTGTCCTACCTCCGGTATCGCCGGCGCCCTGCTTCTCGATCCGCAAGCCGGCCGAACGGCTCCACACGCTGGACGACTATGTCGCGGACGGGATCATGACCGCGGCGACGGCGGATGCCCTGCGTGCCGCCGTCACCCAACGCTTCAACATCCTGGTCGCCGGCGGCACGAGCTCGGGCAAGACCACGCTCGCCAACGCACTGCTGGCGGAGATGGGCTCAGAATCATCAGCGCTCGATGCTCGCGTGATCCTGATCGAGGACACGCGCGAGTTACAGTGCCCGCTGCCCGATAGCGTCGCCCTGCGCACGCGGCCCGGCGTCGCGACGATGACTGATCTGGTGCGTTCGACGATGCGCCTGCGCCCCGACCGCATCATCGTCGGCGAAGTCCGCGGTCCCGAGGCGCTCGACATGCTCAAGGCCTGGAACACCGGCCACCCAGGCGGAATCGCCACCGTCCACGCCAACAGCGCGGCCGCCGCGCTCTACCGGATCGAGCAGCTGGTG
The DNA here is from genome assembly GCF_001429065.1 of Sphingomonas sp. Root710. GTDB lineage: Bacteria > Pseudomonadota > Alphaproteobacteria > Sphingomonadales > Sphingomonadaceae > Rhizorhabdus. The sequence continues at coordinate 822,959 of NZ_LMIB01000012.1, read as the reverse complement.
CAGGAAGCGGTGGTCACCGTGCCGCGCCGGCTGATCGCCGAGGCCATCGACATCGTCGTCTTCATCGCCGGCCGCGGCACGCAACGCCGGATCGCCAGCATCTCCCGCGTCGGCCCGCTCGACCCGGACGCCGGCGCCTACACCCTCACCGAACTTCTCGTCCCACCCAAGCAAGGAGATTGATCATGACTGCTCATCTGATTCCCGGCCGCCGCACCACGTTCCTCGCCGGAGCCGTGATCGGCCTTGGACTGGCTCTCGCCAGCAAGGCGCACGCCGCCGGCACCGGCATGCCGTGGGAAGAGCCGCTCCAGCAAGTCCTCGATTCCGTGCAGGGACCGGTTGCCAAGATCGTCGCGGTGATCATCATCATCGTCACCGGCCTGACCCTCGCGTTCGGTGAGACGGCCGGCGGCTTTCGGCGCCTGATCCAGATCATCTTCGGCCTCTCGATCGCGTTCGCGGCGTCGAGCTTCTTCCTGAGCTTCTTCAGTTTCGGCGGCGGAGCGCTGATCGCGTGAGCGAGCATATCGAAGGCTTCGAGGTCCCCATCCACGCGAGCCTCGGAAGCGCGATCCTCCTCGGCGGAGCACCGCGCGGCCTCGCGATCGTCAACGGGACGCTGGCGGCTGCGATTGGTCTGGGTCTTCAGCAATGGATCGCGGGGATCGTCGTCTGGGCCGTCGGGCACAGCATCGCGGTGTTCGCGACCCGTCGCGACCCGTCCTTCGCGCTCGTTCTGATCCGTCATCTCCGACAGAAGGGCTATCTCGCATGCTGAGGCATTCATCATGATGCGGCTGGGTGAATATCGCCGGAGTGCCGACCGCCTCGCCGACCACCTGCCGTGGGCGGCACTGGTCGATGAAGGCGTCATCCTCAACAAGGACGGCAGCTTTCAAAGGACGCTCTTGTTTCGCGGCCCCGATCTCGAGAGCGCAACCGAGGCCGAGCTCGTGTCTGCCTGCGCGCGGGCGAACAATGTCCTCAAGCGGTTCGGTTCCGGCTGGGCGCTGTTCTTCGGTGCCGAGCGACGCGACGCACTCGGCTATCCGGTGGCCAACTTTCCCGATCCCGCGTCCTGGCTCGTCGATGGGGAGCGGCGGGCGGGCTTCGAGGCCGAAGGCGGCCATTTCGAGAGCCGCTACCATCTGACGCTCGTCTGGCTTCCTGTCGCAGACGGCGCGGACGCCGCCAGGCGCTCGCTTGTCGATCGGCCTGATGCGGTGGAAGGGCGCGACTGGCGCGCCGCCTTGGCGACCTTCATCGCCGAGACCGATCGCGCGCTCGATCTGTTCGCAGCGTTCATGCCTGAGGTGCGGGCGCTCTCCTCAGCCGAGGTGCTGACCTACCTTCATGGCGCGGTCTCGAGCCGGCACCACCCGGTCGCGGTGCCCGAGACGCCGATGTACCTCGACGCGCTGCTGGCGGACACGCCGCTCGTCGGCGGCCTCGAGCCGATGCTTGGGGCTCGGCACCTTCGCACGTTGACCGTCGTCGGCTTCCCGAACGTTAGCCGGCCCGGAATCCTCGATGTGCTCAACGAGGCGGATTTCGCCTATCGCTGGGTCACGCGCTTCATCGCGCTCGACAAGACCGACGCGACCAAGCTCCTCACGAAGCTGCGCCGCCAGTGGTTCAACAAGCGCAAGTCGATCACCGCGCTGCTTCGCGAGGTGCTGTACAACCAGCCCGTCCAGCTACTCGACAGCGATGCCGACAACAAGGTCGCCGACGCCGATCTCGCTCTCCAGGCGCTCGGCGGTGATCACGTCTCCTTCGGCTATCTGACGACGACGATCACGGTCGCCGACGAGGATCGCGCAGCGGTCGACGCCAAGATCCGGCAGGTCGAGCGGATCGTCGGTGGTCTCGGCTTCACGACCATTCGCGAGGGCGTGAACGCGGTCGAGGCGTGGCTGTCATCGGTTCCCGGGCACGTCTACGCCAATGTCCGGCAGCCGATCGTCCACACGCTCAACCTGGCCCATCTCATGCCGCTGTCGTCGGTCTGGGCGGGTCCGATCGCGAACGGTCATCTCGAGGGGCCACCCTTGCTTGTGGCCCAGACCAGCGGATCAACGCCATTTCGGTTATCGACGCATGTAGATGACGTCGGCCACATGATGGTCGTCGGACCGACCGGGGCCGGCAAATCGGTGCTGCTGGCCCTGATCGCGCTGCAGTTCCGCCGCTACCCCGATGCTCAGGTCTACATCTTCGACAAGGGCTTCTCGGCGCGAGCCGCAGTGCTTGCGATGGGCGGCGCCCATCACGCGCTCGGCGCGGATACCGGATCGGACGGAGCGCTCGCCTTTCAGCCGCTGCTCCGGATCGACGACCCGACCGAGCGGAGCTGGGCGGCGGAGTGGATTGCCGCGCTGCTCAATGCCGAGCGGGTCACCGTAACGCCCGAGGTGAAGGACGCAATATGGTCTGCGCTCGGGAGTCTGGCGTCGGCACCGCCCGCCGAGCGGACGATGACGGGGCTGGCCCTGCTGCTCCAGTCCCATGCGCTGCGCACCGCGATCCAGCCTTACACGCTCGACGGCCCGCACGGCCGGCTTCTCGACGCGAGCGAGAGCGGTCTGGCGTTCGCCGACGTCCAATGCTTCGAGACCGAGGCGCTGCTCGGACAGGCGAGCGTCGTGGCGCCGGTCCTCACCTATCTGTTCCACCGCCTCGAAGAACGGTTCGATGGCCGGCCGACATTGCTGATCCTCGACGAGGCCTGGATCTTCCTCGATCATCCGCTCTTCGCCGCACGCATCCGCGAGTGGCTGAAGACCCTGCGCAAGAAGAACGTCGCGGTCCTGTTCGCGACGCAGAGCCTAGCCGACATCGCCGGCAGCAGCATCGCGCCAGCCATCATCGAGAGCTGCCCGCAGCGCATTCTCCTGCCCAACGATCGTGCGATCGAGCCGCAGGGCCGGGAAGCCTATGCTCGCTTCGGCCTCAACGCCCGCCAAATCGAGCTGGTCAGCCGGGCTACGCCCAAGCGTCACTATTACTTGCAATCCGCGCGCGGGAACCGCCTGTTCGAGCTGGCGCTCGGACCGATCGCGCTTGCGCTCTGCGGTGCCTCCGATCCGGCGAGCCAGCGTCGGATCGAGACCATCCTCGCTCACCACGGCACGCGAGACTTCGCGACGCATTACCTGCACTCCATGAATCTTGGCTGGGCCGCCGACCTGCTGACGAGCTATCGGGGACACTAATCGTGATTGGCCACTTTCGGTTGCAATCAGACTGCATTGGAGACGCGCGCTTTTTGTGGCCGGCTGAGTCGGAAGAGTTCAACGGATGTAGCGAGATTAGGTCTGGACGTAATGTTGCGAGTTCTGCGCGGGCCGGTGGCCTGTGCGGCGCTGCGGCCCGTAAGGGCTGTGTGACATCGTTGGCATCTTCGAATTGACCTTCGGGGCGTGGAAGCTGAGACGATTTGCCCAAGAGCCGGTGAGACAGACACTTCTTGCAACCGGCGCGCGAGCCGCTAGGGAAAAGGCGAGGGCGCTTAGCTCAGTTGGTAGAGCATCTCGTTTACACCGAGAGGGTCGGCGGTTCGAGCCCGTCAGCGCCCACCATTGGATACGGAGCCGTCATGGCAGCGGGTGTCCGTGCCGATCAGTTGCTTGTCGAACGCGGTTTGGTCGAGAGCCGCGCCAAGGGCCAGGCGCTGATACTGGCCGGGCTGGTTTACTCCGGCGACAGGAAAGTTGAGAAGGCGGGCCAGGCGCTCAAGCTGGACGCTCCGCTCGAGGTGAAGGGCAAGGACCATCCCTGGGTGTCGCGCGGCGGGGTCAAGCTGGCCCACGGCCTCAATCATTTTGGCTGGTCGGTGGATGGCGCCGTTGCGATCGACGTCGGCTCTTCGACAGGCGGCTTCACCGATGTGCTGCTCTCCAATGGAGCCACCCGCGTCTATGCAGTCGATTCCGGAACCAACCAACTTGCATGGAAACTGCGGCAAGACCCGCGCGTGGTGGTATATGAGCAGACCAACGCCCGGAACCTGACCGCCGCCGAGATTCCCGAGCTTGTGGACATGATCGTGTGCGATGCCAGCTTCATCTCCTTAGCCAAGGTTCTTTCTGCTCCCATCACCTTCGCCAAATCCGGTGCTCACCTGATCGCACTGATCAAGCCGCAATTCGAAGCGGGCCGCGGCGAAGTCGGAAAAGGTGGCGTCGTGCGCGACCCAGCGGTGCATGAGCGTGTTTGCGGCGAGGTCGCGGCTTGGATATCCGGGCAAGGCTGGAGCGTTGCTGGCATCACCGCGAGCCCGATCACTGGGCCCGAAGGGAATATAGAGTTCCTGATCGGTGCTACCCTGGCTCCATCGGCAACGGAAGATGATCGGAATGGCTGAGATTGCATCTCCCCGACAGCAGCGCACGAGCTACCTTCGTTGGGCCCTCATCACGGTGCCGGGTATTCTGCTGCTCGGTCTGCTGTCGGGCCGCTTGGCCAATTCAGGCTATGGGAACCCGTGGTTTGACGCGCTCGAAAAGCCGGCGATCATGCCACCCGGATGGGCTTTCGGGACGGTGTGGTCGATCCTCTATATCCTGATGGGGCTCGCGCTCGCGGTTGTTCTCAACGCGCGCGGCGCGAAGGGGCGTGGCATCGCGATCGTCCTTTTCCTGATTCAACTCGCAATGAACCTTGCCTGGTCGCCGGTTTTTTTCGCGATGCACCGGATCATGCTGGCCTTCGGCCTCATTCTCGCAATTCTGCTTTGGGCATCGGTCACGACCATTGCGTTTTGGCGCATCCGACCGATCGCCGGAAAGCTCATGCTGCCCTATCTTGCCTGGCTAATCTTCGCGTCGGTGTTGAACTGGCAAATCCACGAGCTTAATCCGCGCGGCGCAGCCGTGATCCAAGCGGCCGGCGGAACGACGATTATCATCCAATAATCGAGGAGCACGCCATGCAGTCCGAAAACCGACTGTTCGACGACTTTGTGAAGATGATGAATGGCGCGGCGGGCACGCTCGCGGGCGTGGGTCGGGAGGCCGAGGACGCGTTCAAGGAACGGGTCAAGGGATGGATCGGCGGGCTTGATTTGGTCAGCCGCGAAGAATTTGAAGTGGTCAAGGCAATGGCTGCGGCCGCGCGCGCTGACGCTGCAGCTCAGAAAGAGCGGCTAGACGAGATCGAGCAGAAGCTCGCGAAGAGCTAGATTCGTCGGAGGATGGGGGCGATGCTAGGGTATGATCCACGAAATCATTTCTGACAGCCATGAGAAATCCCAGAGCTTGAAGGTCTCAAGGCTCCGCCCATCGGGCTTGATGTTTATGGTTCGCGACTTCGCGAATTTTCGAACCGGTATCAGATACATCGACTTGCGCGTATCGCCGTCCATCAGCCCGGCGAGAACCAGATCAACGTCTGGTGACGGCGAGAACTTTAACCTCCACAATCCGCTCGAGTGTAGTTGGTAGAGCCGGGGGGCGATCACAATCCGGCCATCTACGGTAAGAAGCCTGCTGATCATGGTCGGCGAGACGCGATGCCGACCAATCTCTAATGCCTTCCTGGTTTCGTCGATGAACGAGTCCACCAAGGGGCCCAGGCCACGATATCTGTCCCGCGTCCACGGATCATAGCCGACCCGAAGATAGGCGCTACGAAGTCCGCCAAACCGCTCCCGATAGGTTTTGGCGGTCGGAGGTGCTGCCGCGATAATCAGGTCTTTGCTCAGATATCCATGTTCGTCGAACACTCGCTGCAAATGCGTCAGCAATTGGTCGTCGGTATAGGAGGGGCGGCGGTACCGATCCTGCGCCTGGACAGCGTAAAATGTCTCGGCTGAAACGATCGGCTCAAAAGCACCCTCGCAGCGGACCCACTCGCTTTCAGGATTATACACGAAGGGCGATCCGAGCCTCATGGACCGCTTGTTGTATATGTTCACGCCCATATAGCGTTCCGCCTTGACGATCGCCCGGATCGAGCCGTTGCACCATTGGGCTACCAGGGGAGCGGCGACACCGTCGGCATTGAGCGCGTCGGCGATCTTTTGATAATTTTCTCCCGCCTTCGCGAGATCGAAAATTCGGCGAATGACGGCAACTTCCTCGGGCGGACCTGGGACTAGTATCACGCGGTCGGTGGTGATGCTTTTATGCTGACCCTCTTCCAAAATCTGTTTCGGAACGCCGTCACGGTCGATCAGGAGACGCCGCAAGCCGTAACCGGCCTTGCCCCCCATCCTGTAGCCCAATGAGACGAGACGGCTCTGACCGGCCCAAGTCTTAGCCGACAGATCACGGCTGAACTCGCCAGCCATGATCCGACGAACATTCTTCATGATCGCGCTGGCGACGCTGCCGTCATTGAGAAAAGATTCTGCACAATAATGTATGTGGACCCCGGCCCGCCGACATATGAACTCATAGTGCGCGCTCTCGTCGCTATCTTGAAAGCGACCCCACCGGCTGACATCGAAGACCAATATGGCTTGATAGCCTGGGTCGCCGGAGAGGACGTCTCGTAGCATCTCTTGCAGGGCCGGACGGCCTTTGAGCTGGACACCGCTACGTCCCTCGTCGGCATAGGTCCGGATTATCTCGAAATGGTGGCGGCCCGCATAACGCGTGATCGCGTCGATCTGATTGGCCGTGGAATAGACCTGGTCTTCGGTCGACATCCGCACATATTGGGCGGCCTTCATCGGCGGGCTCGTCATCACTTTCTCCGTCGCTAACGGCGGAGCGCGATCAGGCGGCTAGGCCGATCGCCTCCACCCTTGCCAGGATCATAGACTTGGCGATGGCCGCCAGCGTCTCGATTGACCAGCTTCCGACCTTAGCTGCTGCACGCTTCACCGATCTCCAAAGCACGGGATCGCGGATGGCGTCGAGAAAGTCATAACCCTCCCAGGTCAGCCTGATGCAGCACCATGGTTGCCTGCCGGTCCGATCCGGAAAGAAGGTCTTCAGGAAGCCCTTCTCGACGAGCAGGCGCGCATGAAAATGCACGGCTTCATCGCTGTAGCCATCAATGTCGGGCAGGCGTAAAACTTCGCAGCGATCGTCTTTTTCGATGGCCAAGAGGATCGCGCGGATGAGATCCGAGTCGCGTCGCATCCCGTTTAGATTGCATGCGAATCCCTACATTTGAAGAGTGTTTTGTGATCGATGAATGGGAGATTTGGGCCTGCGCCAATCAACTCATGCAGCAATATGGCGACGCGGCTTCATTCCATGCGGCCCAACGCGCGGACGATCTCTTCGCCGCCAATGATATGGACGGGCATCTGACATGGCTGCGCATCTTGAAGCGGATAGAGAATCTAGAGGACCTCGACCCTCAAAGTTCGCTACAATGACGAGATGCCGAAGTTGCTTGAATATGCTTAGCTGACCTGCTCCTAGGAGAGCGGACCTCCTTTTATGCTGGCTTGGCGCCCGGCGTCCCACATTTTGCAAATTTGCCTTTGGCATCTTTGCAAACCTGTTTCTTGGCGGGCGCTTTTTCCGGGCATTTCACGAATTTGCCTTTCGCGTCTCGACAGGGGGCCGCGATCGAAGGCTCTGCCATAGAGACCATGAGCAAGGCTGCCACCGCGAACGTGAAGATTTTCATAGCTACCTTCTCCTTGACTCGACCTTATGATTTTGCACCTGTTCGCTGCGTGCGGGAAGCTCAGATCGTGCGACCTAAGAATTGCGAAATAGATACGCTTTGCTCGGCGGTCACGTTGTACTCAGAACCGGCGACGCTATCGAGGTTGGTCGGGCTTTTCTACGCCTCGCGGCACCACCAACGGCGATTGCCCTTGCAATGGCGGGGATGTGTACGTCGGTCCTCGGGGCGGTCGCTACTGCAATACGCGCGGTGGCCACAAGCGATACGGCGATTAGATCGCAACTTCAGGCCGCCGCACGGATTCTTGCTGGAGGGCAACTCGCTGGATATCGGCCCGCTTTGCAAAGCAGCCGGCGCAAAAGTGACCCTGCCGTCCCGCTACTGAGATTACTGGTCGTTTCCAGTAGGCCGACATCCCAGCCCAGGTAACGAGATACGTGCGCCGATCCATCTCGGGATGGGCAAAGTCCTCATGCCATTCCGGATGACCTAACCTGCACTCGCTGATCGGCACAGCCACAACGCTGTCGCCCGGATGAAAACTGGCCATCGTATGCACCCAAACAGGAAGCCTCACACGGCAAGCTTGCGAGGGACGCCGCCGCCACCGCTTTGGATAACGATTGGTCGCGCATTGGGTGCCGCCCGTTGGGCGTTCAACTTGACCAAATCCTCAGGATTGCTCTTGGTGACGAAGCACGCTTGGGAGGAAGAAGATCATGCGAGCAGCACCGGAAAGGCTCTCTAGAGTCGATTTCATTTAGGCGGAAGCGTATCCGGAGTTTCGGAGATAATTGGCGCATTCGTTTGGCGGGAAGTGGTTGAGCAGGGAGCCGATGCGTCTCCAGGTATCGTCGGTGGTCCGCTCGGCGGCCCTTCGGAGCATGAGTTTGAGCTTGGCGAAGACCTGTTCGATGGGGTTCAGGTCCGGCGAGTATGGCGGCAGGAAGAGAAGCTTTGCTCCTGCTGCCCGGATCGCTTTTCTGACGCCGGGTCCTTTGTGGCTGCCCAGATTATCCATGATGACGATATCGCCGGGTGCGAGTGTCGGCACGAGGAACTGTTCGATCCAGCCGGTGAAGCTTTGGCCATTGATAGGGCCGTCGAGCACACAGGGCGCATCGATGCGGTCTGATCGAAGCGCGGCGACGAAGGTCAGGGTCGACCATTTCCCGAAGGGGGCGCTGCCAACCAGCTTTTGGCCGCGCTCGCTCCAACCCCGGATTGGGGTCATGTTGGTCTTCGCCCATGTTTCGTCGATGAAGACGAGGCGCCGGGGATCAAGCAGGCCTTGATATTTTCGCCACTGCGCCCGCCTTCGCGCTATCGCAGGCCGCTCTTGCTCGACGGCGAACAGAGTTTTTTTTGAACGTGATCCCGGCCGAACGGACCAGGCGCCATACCGACACCGTGCTCGTCACCACCCCGTGCTCCGCCAGATCGGCTACCAGCATACGCATCGTCATGTCAGGTGACGCCGCCAGCCGCGCCAGAACAAGATCGCGATGCGGCTCAAGCAGCATCTTGCGATGGCCGCCCATCTTGCCGGAGGCGGCCGTTCCCGTCGCCCGCAAGCGCTGGGACCATTTCACTGCACTCGCCACGCTCACGCCAAAGGTCTGCGCCACCTCGCGGCACGAACGGCCCGCAATCACTGCCGCCGCCACCCGGTCACGAAGATCATTCGAATAGGGCCTCGCCATCGCTCCCTCCTCAACCACTACAAGGTTGAATCAGACCTCAGGCAAAAAGGGAATCCCCCTCCGATTCAATCAATCAGAAATCGAGTCTAGCGTCGGTGATCGCGGCCGGCCTCGTACAGCTGCGTGCTTTCTCGGTGGGCGTCGTTGGAGCCACTTTATTGCAGGTAGGCAAAGCTGCGCTTGATCGGTGGCCTTGGCGGTGGAGCGCGTCGCGCGGGTCCGGGGCGACTTTCCTGTTTCCCATGGAATTTATCGCGGCTTTGATCATGGTAGAAATGGTCGCTGTCGCCGCGATCTGCTTTCCAATTTGGTGGACGATGAGAAAGATCGGGCTAACCAGATGGTGGGCCGGAACCAGCCTTGGCTATATTTGCTGTCTTCGCCTATTGGCTGTGGACCGGTCAAAACTGGGCCATGGAGCCCCAGAGCATCGTATCGAGCGCGTTAGCAAATAGCCTCATTGGTGCTGGATCTGGCGCTCTCATATGGTGGGCAGTAGCAATACGTGACCGCTCCACCGTGTGGGCTGGAAATGTTTCAGCGACACTCCTGCTCGGCGCAGTTGCGCTTGCCACGTTCTACCTCGTCATTGATCCACCGGTCTGAAACGAACCGGTGGGACTTGGAAGCGTTGTGACCAATCCTCTCGCGCTGATAGGTGCTCGCGGCTTCGCGCTTCAATACCGGACATTCCGTCGGTTTTGGGACGCTACTCAAAAGCGCTACCCATCAATCCACCGAAGCATTGGGTTGTAGCGCCCTCTGCAAAAGCATCGTTGGTCCCTCAGGCTAGGGCAGTCGGGATTGAGCCAACGGTCCTCGAAACGACGCTCGGGGTCTCCCGATAGGCTCTGCCGCCTGAAGCGCGTCTGATAGAATCTGCAGGCTCCCCAATCATAAGGAGCCTGAGATGAGTAGATGGAGTCGGATTAAGCTACGGAAAGAAATGATCCCCGGCGCGCTGACCGCATGCGCCATCGGATCAATCGTGATGGGGGTGACCACGACGACCACGCCGGCGAGGGCGCAGCTCACGGTGTTCGACCCGGGCAACTACAGCCAGAACATCCTGACCGCGGCGCGCACGCTCCAGCAGATCAATAATCAAATCCAGATGCTGCAGAACCAGGCGCAGAGCCTGATCAATCAGGCGCGTAACCTGAGCACGATCACTTTCCCCGAGCTGCAGGCGATCACCCAGACGATCCAGCAGATCGACCAGCTGATGGGGCAGGCGCAGGCCATACGGTTCCGCGTCGCCGGCCTCGACCAGCAGTTTCAGTCGATGTTCCCGAGGAGCTTCAACCAGGCGCTGACCGGCAACCAGCACGTCATCGATGCTCGCGCCAGGCTCGATGCCGCGATGGATGCGTACAAGCAGGCGATGACCGTCCAGGCGCAGGTCGTCGAGAACGTCGCTGCCGATGCGAGCACGCTCAACGGTATCGTCCAGCGCAGCCAGGGTGCGCAGGGCGCGCTGCAGGCGCAGCAGGCCACGAACCAGCTGCTCGCCCTCGTCGCCAAGCAACAGTTCCAGCTCCAGACGCTGATGGCGGCGCAGTATCGCGCCGACGCGATCGAACGGGCCAGTCGCGCACAGGCCCAGTCCGATGCGCAGGGCGCGACCAAGAAATTCCTCGGTTCCGGCACAGCCTACACCCCCCGGTAGGCGCCGCACGGCGTCGGCGGGCCTCGCCCTTCCGCCGACGTCGCCGCGGGGCGCGTCGCAGCTCCCCCAGGCGCGCCCCGCGGCATCCGTCTCAGCTCGTCAGGACAGCAACACCGTGAACGACCTCAACGTCATCGACCAGTTCATGCAGGCCTTCATCACATACATCGACAGTGGGTTCGGCCTCCTCGGTGGCGACGTGAGCTTTCTCAGCCGCACGCTGATCGCGCTCGACATCACACTGGCCGGCCTGTTCTGGGCGCTCGGCGGCGAGGACAATGTCCTCGGACGCCTCATCCGCAAGATCCTCTACATCGGCGCGTTCGCGTTCATCCTGAACAGCTTCTCCACGCTCGCCGACATCATCTTCCGTTCGTTCGCGCAGGCCGGACTGACCGCCGGCGGTGGTGGCCTGGCCGCCGCCGACCTGCTCAAGCCGGGCCGCCTCGCCGGAACCGGATTTTCCGCTGCCTGGCCGCTGCTCGAGCAGGCATCTCAGATGATAGGGTTCACGAGCTTCTTCGACAATTTCCTGACGATCATGGTCCTGCTCATCGCCTGGCTGCTCGTCATCCTCGCCTTCTTCATCCTCGCCGTGCAGATGTTCGTCACGATCCTCGAGTTCAAGCTGAGCTCGCTGGCCGGCTTCATTCTCGTGCCGTTCGCTCTCTGGAACCGGACGAGCTTCCTCGCCGAACGCGTGCTCGGCCATGTGGTCAGCTCGGGCATCAAGGTGATGGTGCTGGCCGTGATCGTCGGTATCGGCTCCAACTATTTTTCCCAGTTTACCACCGCCCTACAGAGTCAGGAACCCGACATCGGTCAGGCATTGAGCCTGGTGCTTGCCAGCCTCGCACTGTTCGGTCTCGGCATCTTCGGCCCCGGCATCGCTTCGGGTCTCGTCTCCGGTGCGCCGCAGCTCGGCGCCGGATCGGCCTTCGGCACGGCTCTGGGAGCCGGTGGAATCGTCGTGCTCGGCGCAGCAGGGGCCGCCGACGCCGCACGTGGCCTGGCAGCCGCCGGCCTCGGTGCCGTTCGCGCCGGCACCACGATGGGATCCGCCGCGGGGACCGCCTTTAAGCTGGGTCAGGAAGCGAGTGGCTCGGCGTCGGTCGGCGCCGGTATGAAGGGCGTGGCCTCCGCTGCTTCGAGCGCGGCCCGCTCACGCATGTCTGCCGCGCTCGGTCTTGGCGAGGCCGCCGAGGCCGGCCGGCAGGGCGCGTTCAACGCCATGGTCGGCAGAACGTCGCCCGGCGGAGCCGCCGGGGCCGACGAGGCCCGCGGCATGCCCGGCTGGGCGCGCGCGATGAAGGATCAGGCATCCGCCCGACACTACCGCCAGGCGGCCATCCACGCGATCGGTCAAGGCGATCGCGGCGCCGCCGGTGCCACCCCCGACATCAAAGAAAGGGAAGACTGATGATCTTCAAGAGAGCCGTGCAACGCTATGGGCGGTCGCCCGTCCCCGAAACCCCATTCCAGCGAGCCGGCCAGCTCTGGGACGACCGGATCGGCTCGGCCCGGGTGCAGGCACGGAACTGGCGGCTGATGGCGTTCGGATGCCTCGGACTGACAGCGGCACTGTCGGGCGGACTGCTCTGGCAGTCGGTCCAGAGCCGGGTCGTTCCCTACGTCGTCGAGGTCGACAGGCTCGGCGAGCCGCGCGCGGTGACGGAGGCCGAAGCCGGGTATCATCCGACCGATCCGCAGATCGCATGGTTCCTCGGCCGCTTCGTTACCAGCGTCCGGTCGGTTTCGCTCGATCCGGTGCTCATGCGCCAGGACTGGCTGTCGGCCTATGACTTCACCACCAAGCGCGGCGCGGTCTTTCTTGGCGACTATGTCCGCGCGGCCGATCCGTTTGGCCGTGTCGGAGAGCGAACGGTATCGGTACAGGTCACGAGCGTCGTCCGCGCCTCCGATCGGTCGTTTCAGGTGAAATGGATCGAGACCAGCTACGAACGCGGAGCGCAGGCCGGGTCAGCACATTGGACCGGTATCCTGACCGTCGTCCTCAAGGCGCCAGCGAGCGCGGATGCGCTGCGCCGCAATCCGCTCGGACTCTATGTCGATGCCGTCGACTGGAGCCGGGAATTGGAACCGGGGGTGACGGCGCCCGCAGCGCTATCGCCCTCCGCAAGGCCGGCCATGGCCCCGGATCCGAACCTCCCGCTCGGATCGCCGCTCGATCCGAACCTCGCCCAGCCCCAGCAACCGCAAGCGGAGACCCGCCAATGAAATCGCTTGTCGTCATCGGCCTTCTCGCCAGCGCCAGCATCGCGGCGGCCCAGACCGCGCCCCTCCCGTCGCCGCCGGTGCCCCCAGCGGTGGTGGCCGCACCGGTCGTCGCCCAGCCCAGCCCAACGGCGAGGCCGCGGACGAAACTGCATCGGCGGGTGCCACCTTCGCCGGCGGAATTGCGCGTCCGCGCCGCCAACCGCGCGGCGACGCTTGAACCGGTCGCGGCTGGATATATCAACGCGGTTCAGGTCTACCCGTTCAGCGATGGCGCGGTTTTCCGCGTACTCACGGCACCCGGGCAGGTTACTGACATTGCGCTGCAGCCGGGAGAAGCGCTGGGCGCTGTGGCCGCCGGCGATACAGTTCGATGGGCGATCGGCGACACGACCAGCGGCAGCGGGGACGCCAAGCGGACGCATGTCCTGGTGAAGCCATTTGCCCCCGGGCTCGTCACCAACATCATCATCACCACCGACCGGCGAACCTACCATCTCGCGCTTTCGAGCGCCGAACGCTCGGCGATGGTGGCCCTGTCATGGACCTATCCGCAGGACCAGATCATCGCGCTGAAGGCGGCGGAGGATCGAGCCCGCGCCGTGCAGCCCATCGCGATCGGGCTCTCGGTCGACCAGCTCCATTTCGACTATGTCATCTCTGGCGACCAGCCTGCGTGGCGGCCACTCCGCGCATTCGACGATGGTCGGCAGACCTTTATCGAGTTCCCGGCCAGTCTGGGCACCGGCGAAGCGCCGCCGCTCTTCCTTGTCGATGGCAAGGGGGCTGCGCAGCTGGTCAATTATCGGGTGCAGGGGCGCTATTATGTCGTCGACCGGCTGTTCGAGACCGCAGAGCTGCGACTTGGGCTGAAGCGTCAGGACATCGTGCGGATCACCCGATCCGGCCAGGCCGACAATCGGCGGAGGGCGTCGTGACTGAAGCCCTAGCGCAGTCGGGCGCCAAGCTTGACCCGGAGACGCTAGCGATCCGGGCGCGGCCGCCGCGCGCGATCCGCTTCAAGCGCGGCGTGATCATCGCGATCGCGGCAATCGGCTCGGTGAGCCTGATCGCCGTGACCTGGATGGCGTTGAAACCGCGGTTCTTCCAGCGCGGGGACACCCAGCAGGAATTGTCGCAACCCAATGTGCGACCGACGAGTGATGACTTGAGCGGCGCACCGGCCACCTACGGCGACGTGCCACGTCTCGGCCCACCGCTCCCGGGTGACCTTGGCAAGCCGATCCTAGAACGGCAGCAGCAGCTTGCGACGGCGATCAATCCGACTGACCAGCAGTTTCAGAAGGCGGAAGCGGCAGAACGGGAACGCAGGCTCGCCGAACTGAAAGCGGCCCGCGAGTCTGGAGTTCTGGTGCAGAACCGTCAGACCCAGTCGACCGGCGAAGCGTCCATCGCCGCGCCCGCAGCAACGCCCGCAAGCGAGCCTGGTAAGGTTACTCTCGATCCGACAAGCGATCCCAATGCCCAGGGGCGCAAGACCGCGTTCGTGGCTGCGCTGGATCCGAAGGCCAACGTGAATCCGCATGCGCTCACGGCACTGCCGTCGCCCTACACACTGTCGGCGGGCAGCGTGATCTCGGCCAGTCTGATCACGGGCCTACGGTCCGACCTGCCGGGACTGGTCACGGCACAGGTGACCGAGAACACTTACGACAGCGCCACCGGCCGATTGCTGCTCGTGCCGCAGGGCGCCCGGTTGGTGGGCAGCTATGACAGTGTCGTCGCGTTCGGTCAGAAGCGGGCGCTGATCGTCTGGCAGCGCATCATCATGCCGGACGGAAGTTCGCTGCGCATCGACAATGTCCCGGCGACCGACCCGTCCGGCTATGCCGGCCTCGCCGACAAGGTCGACTTGCACACCTGGCAGCTTCTGAAGGGTGTTGTCCTGTCCACGCTGCTCGGCGTCAGCTCAGAACTGGCGCTCTCCGGGCAGAGCGACCTCGTACAGGCGATCCGGATGTCGACGCAGGACAACGTCGCGCGAGCTGGCGATCAGATCACCCAGCGCAATCTAGGCATCCAGCCGACGATCGCCATACGTCCCGGCGCGCCGGTTCGGCTCGTGGTGCACAAGGATCTCATATTCGCGCCGCCGGCAGGCAGGAGAGATTGAATGGCGGGCCTCAAACTTACACAGTTGCCCGATCGAACGCCGATCAAACTCAGTATCTCGGTAATGCCCGATCTGCACCAGGCGCTGACCGACTATGCCGCGCTCTATGCGCAAACCTATGGGCGCGACGAGCCGGTCGCCGACTTGATCCCGGCCATGCTTGTCACCTTCCTTGAAAGCGACCGCGTCTTCGTCCGCGAGCGTGAGGCCCGGCTGCGGGGGCAGAAAAATATGTCAGCCTGACACTTCTATTCGTCGGCGATGCCGCCAGCTGCATTGCCCGTCGCCGCCGTGACGCTTTCTGCCAGCGCAAACTGCTTCGAACTCGTTGCCGCCTGTGCTTTCAAGCGTTCCACCAGCCGGGTTACGATGGCATGTGTCATCCCAGCATCGCGCATATCTCGTTGAACGCTTTCGGCTGCAGCCGGCAGTGCATCGGCCATCGCGCGAACGCGTTCAGATAGGGCCGCTGGATCCAGTTCCAGCTCGGCGGCGACCTTGTCCCAGCCGCGCGGGGAAATGTCGCGGAGGCGGTATTTTCCGCCGATCTTCATGGCGAGCTTGGCGCGCATCGGATCGAAGTCGTCATAGGGCAAGATGCTCGCCACGTCGTAGAGCGGTGCCAGTCGGACCCGGCCGGCGGCGCCGATTAAGATGGAATAATTCTTGGCATGGGCATCGGTGCCACCGATGAGCCAGTTGAGCGCGATGGCATCGAGGAATGTCTGGACGTCCTCCACCGGTGTCCGAGAATTTTCTCTCAACAGGCCGGCGATCATCGATACGCCCGGACCGCCTTCATTTTCATATTTGTGCGTTGGAAGTACGCCCAGCGCTTGGCACATATCCTCCTGATGGATGCGGATGACGCCGCGATCGGTCGCTTGCCGATCGTAGCGCTCCACGACGAACACCACCTCGTCGCCGAACCGCATGACGGTCGACGTTGCCACAGGGAGGCCAAGCGCGCGCGCGAGCACCAGGCAGAAATGCTCGTTCTCGGCATGGCCATCGAAATCGGCGCTCGGTGGCTTGAGGATGTGGGTCGTCGGAATGCGGCCGGACGGCACGCCCCAGCGATCCTTCTGAAGGAGAAGCGCGGTTTTCGGTTGTGCGCCGGCCAGGCTGAACTGCCCGGTGTCGCCGGGCCGGCGCCAGGCGGACTGATCCTCACGAAGCTGCCGGATGCGCGCTGCGATCTCCGCTTCTTCGAGCCAGGCGACGTCGCCGGCGCCGCTTTGGAGAATGGCGTCGAGACGCTCGGGGCGGACGAACTGCACGGCGCCGGCGCAATCTTCACCGACATTGGCGATCAGCGCGAACGGGTTGCGGGCCGAGACCTGGAACCGCTTCGCCCAGCGATCGAGCACGAGTTCATTATCGGGGAGCAGGCCCCAGATATAGGCGCTGATTTCGTTATGCCTGTGCTCAAGCGCTGCAAGCGGCATCGAAAGCGACAATGGATATGCGCCCCGAATATCGCGCCAGGCTTCGTCATAGATGAACGATAATTTGGCCCGGTCGTCCTGGACCACGCGGCCGATCACGCGGTCGGAAAGCAAAACGAAGAGTTCCGTATTCATGTTGCAGGCCCCTTCGCCTTGCGCACGATCGCATCGATATCGACGATATCGAGCGCGTCCGCGCTCGGGCCGGGTAGGTTGGTTCGATCAACGGACAAACTGAGGCCCAACGCCTCCAGCGCCTTCAACACCAGGTCGATCTCGGCTCGTGGCTTGCCGCGTTCGACTTCCATGACCCAGCGGCGGTTGACGCCGATACGCGACGCCAGCGTTGCCTGATCGAGCTGCTGTCTCCTGCGCTGGTCGCGAATGAACGTGCCGATCTCTTTCGCCGTGCGAACCTGCACAATGCCCTCCCGCTACCGAACGATCACTTTTTATCTATGTTACCGTTCGATCGCAATCAGAAAAAGAGAGCGTTCAATCGCATTAGAACTAAGTGATCGTTCGCTAACATAAAGATCGATCCTTGCATTTCCATGCGCGGTCACAAAGTTGGGACAGCAAGCGATATCGCGGCCATGCATGTGGCGATGCTTGCCGAATTGGCGCGGCATGGCCAGCACAGCCGACATCCGCCTCTGACTTCGTGTCCAGCCTGCTTGCCGTTCACCGCGACGGCAGCCGGGAGGCCATGGCTTCGATAAACATCCGGGCTCGGCGGATTGCTGCTGCTCCTGAGCGTTGCAACGCCCGCGTCACGCTCAATGTCCGTTATCACCGCGCGCCTCATCGCTCATCCGGGCATCATAGGTCTCCGTGAAAGGCCGTCCCGCGAGAAACAGTAGGAGGATGCCACCGGCGAGAAGCGCCCCCAGCCAAAGCAGGCCAAGGCCGCAAACGATCCCGATCGCACCAGCCGCCCAGAACGCGGCGGCTGATCCCGCGCCCTGGACGATATGCTTTTCGCGAAACAACGCGCCCGCCCCAAGGAAGCCGACCCCGGTCATCACGCCACTCATAACTCTGCCAGGATCGATCGACAGCCGCGGATCCCGAATGGCGAAGCTCGCCTCGATGAGGCCGATAATGAGCGCGCTCGACGCCAGCGAGACGATCAAAAACGGGCGGAAGTCGACTGGCTTGCGGCGCACGAAGCGCTCGATGCCGATGGCAAGCGATAACAAGCTTGCGGCCCCCAGGCGCGCAAGCACGTCCAGCCAGCTAAAATACATCGGGGAGAAAGCAGCAGCATCCATATTTCCACAACGCGTCGTCCACCCCGACCGCTCCCTGTTTCTTCGCGTCATCCGGTTGACGCGGAAAG
This sequence comes from Sphingomonas sp. Root710, assembly GCF_001429065.1. Lineage (GTDB taxonomy): Bacteria > Pseudomonadota > Alphaproteobacteria > Sphingomonadales > Sphingomonadaceae > Rhizorhabdus. The sequence continues at coordinate 804,832 of NZ_LMIB01000012.1, read as the reverse complement.
AACTCAAATATATCGCGTTACGATACAATCGCGCTTTTGTTTCAGAGAGGTGTCCCTGTCCGGCAGCGATTCACATCGATGGAGTGCCCCATTACCTGCCTTCCCGAGCCGCCGGTTGACTTGCTCACCGACGCCAGCCTCTTTCTTGATTTTGATGGCACGCTTGTCGACATCGCCATGCGACCTGAGGCGGTGATCGTCGAACCGGGGTTGACTGCCCTTCTTCGCGAACTGGCGCGGTCCTTCGAAGGTCGGCTTGCGATCGTCAGCGGCCGCTCGCTTGCTCAGTTGGATAGCCTGCTCGGCCCCATCGCCGGCCAGATCGCGATATCCGCAAGTCACGGCATAGAACATCGCACCGACGGGCATTTGGTCCAGCCTGATCGACCTGCGTCGCTCGACGTCGTCGCCGAGGCGTTTCATTGCGCGGCAGCGAGCCACGCCGGGGCTCTGGTTGAGGAAAAGAGCTTGGGCGTTGCACTTCATTATAGGTCGGCACCAGGGTTGAGGCGGCTCGCACCGATCATCGCCAGCGGACTGGCCACGGCCCTTGGCCTGACGCTCCAAATGGGAAAGAGCGTGGTCGAGGTCCGCGCGCCCGGCGGCAATAAGGGATCAGCCGTTCGCCGCTACATGGACAGTGGGGATATGCGTGGCTCGCGTCCCATCTTCATCGGCGATGACCTGACCGACGAAGCGGGCTTCAAGGCGGCGCGGGAACTCGGTGGTCTCGGTATCCTGGTCGGTGGCTGTCGCGCGACAGCGGCGTCATTCGGCCTACCCCATCCGTTATCGGTCCGCAGATGGCTCCAATGTGCGCCGAAGGCCGGGCGAGCGCGCCATGCAGGCCGCTAAATCCGCTCCGAACGGCGCCGAGGTCCGGCTGTCGGGCGCATCCATGTTCTTTTGCGGGATGCGACGCGCGCTTGCGCTTGCAATGGCGAGTTGCATGTTGGTCGGTACCGCGGCCCAGAAGGGCGGCTTCGTCATCGTCGGATTGGTCGGTCTGACCCCTATGCTTATTCGCGTCCCGATCGAGCGATGACGATGCGTTTTCGTAACCTTACGCCGATCCGCTTGCGGGCGCTGCTGCGCCGCCATGGTCCCGAAGCTATGGTCTGGCGGCGGCGTATCGCGATCCTGGGTGGCGCGATTGTGATCGGACTGATCGCGCTGCTATTCGCAAGACTATCGGACTGGGCGGGTATGCTATTTCTGCAGATGGCCCGTCAGTGGTGGTGGATGCCGTTGGTCGCGACACCGCTTGGCTTTGCGAGCCTTGTGTGGCTGACGCGCAGGATGGCCCCGGCCGCGAGCGGCTCCGGAATACCACAGGTCATTGCAGCGTCGCGCGATCCCGAGCGCGGGATGACGGCGTTGGTCTCGGCACGAACCGTGATCGCCAAGCTCATGCTGACCATCGGCGCGCTGCTGTGCGGGGCATCGGTGGGGCGCGAGGGACCGACGGTTCAGATCGCGGCATCGATAATGGGTTATGTGCATCGGTGGATGGCGATCCCGCTGCGCGCCTCGGTATTTATCGCGGGCGGCGCTGCCGGCGTGGCCGCCGCCTTCAACACGCCGCTGGCGGGCGTGTCCTTCGCAATCGAGGAACTCGCCTCAGCCTATGAACAGCGCATGACCCTGCTCGTCATGGCGGCGGTCCTGATCGCCGGCATGGTCAGCCTGGGACTGGCGGGCGACTATGTCTATTTCGGCGTCATGCGGCAGACGCTCGGCGTGTCACAGGCGCTCATCGCGGCGCCGGTCGCGGGAGTGCTTGGAGGAATGGCAGGCGGCCTGTTCGCGCGCATGATGCTCGGCATAGCGACGACGGCCTTCGCGCCGATTCAATGGCTGCGCGCGCGACCGATCCTGTTGGCCGGCGGGTGCGGGATGGTCATCGCGATCCTCGGCACGGTGACGGGATTGACCTGGGGCACGGGTTATCGGACCGCTCATGCGGTGATCGCGGGGGCCGACGTGCCTCTGTGGTTCGGCGCGGCAAAGTTCGTCTCAACGCTGGCAACGGCGGTATCCGGCCTGCCAGGTGGTATTTTCGCGCCCTCGCTCTCGGTCGGCGCGGGTATCGGTGACATGTTGCGCAGTATCTTTCCCGACTATCCGCCGGGCGCAATCGTGCTGCTGGGCATGGTCGCATATTTCACAGGTGTAGTGCGGGCGCCGCTCACCGCTGTGATCATCATCTCGGAAACGACCGCGAGCCGCGGACTGATGATGCCGTTACTCGCGTCTGCACTCGTCGCGGACTTCGCCGGCCAGCTGGTCTGCAAGGAAAGGCTGTATCATGGGCTGTCGAAGCGCTTCGCGCTGGGCCCTACCGGCGACCCAGGCGCACGTCAGGAGGCGGGCTGATCGCTCGTCGCCACACCGTTGGCGACCGATCAGTAGCTCTTTCTCGAAGCTGTTCCTTGCAACGAGAACTGCGGCTGCGTGGTCGAGATCGGTGTGGTGGGATTGGCCGACGATGATTTCGCGCGAGCGCTGCGCACCATAGGTCAGGATGTCGACCGGATTCTGGAACCGCGTTGCCTTGGATGCGGTGGTGAATTCGCCCGAAAGCCTGTGTCCAGGGGGCTCGCGGAGCGACAGCCGTGGTCGGCGCCGCCTACATCGCCGGCCGCTGGCTTTCCCACCCCCTATTGGGGTGGTCAGCTGTTGCCGAGGCGCGCTAGCAAGCCCGTCAGCGTCGACCGGATCCGCAGTACCTCGTTGCGATGCGTCTCGGACATCTTCGCGAGGATATCTTCCGATTGCGGTGTCAGCGCGAGCATCACCCGGCGCCGATCCTGCAGCGAGGCGCGACGTTCGAGCCACCCTAGCGCGATCATGCGTTCGGCGAGTTCGCTCGCGGTATGAGGCTGGATGAAAAGCTGTTCTGCCAAGTCGCCGATGGTCATGGTGCGATCGGGCGCGGCGCGGATGGCCAGCAGGCTCTGATGTTGATGCGGCGTCATGCCGAGCGCCTTGGCGGCCTGGGCGCTGAAGTTCAGGAAGCGCCGCAGCTCATAGCGGAACGCTGCGAGCGTCTCGTAATCGGCCTGGCTGACCGCTGGGCCCCTGTCCTTGCCGCGAACCATCAGATGCTCCCAACCACGAGCGCATCAACGCCTTCGCCGGGACGGCGTCAAGTATCTCTTGTATTTTGGTTGGGATTCGCATCCCTACGTAGAGCAGGCCCATCCGTGCCCGCTTCGTTGTTGGCCGACATGACGTGGTTTGCGACGTCTTTATCAGCCTTGGCTGCTTCGTCGAGAAGCTCTGTGCCCACCCTGATTTCGCTGTCCCGTCGGATTCGATGGCCTCTCCACCAGATATAGAGGAGTACGGCGGCGGCCGCTGCCATCATCACGAAGGTTCGTAATGTCATGGGGTCCTGCAATCACTGGATATATCGATAGCGCGGTGCGCAGCTTGCAAAATACGCCTATATTTCACCTGGGAACTTCCGCGCGGCACCGAACGGAGGCGAGCTTCGCATTCGATTCTCGCTGCGAACGATCTCAACTCGTCTCGGCGGGGCGTGCAGCCGGAGCGCAGGCGCGAGGCTATTGCGTCGGGGAAAGGGTTTCCGACACGCCGACGTATCACGGATGCCACCTCCTGCTCGAATGTGGATAGGCGCAAAGCAAGCATAAGGCTTGTCATATATATCGCAATACGATATTTTCTCTCGTTCGCTATTCGCAGCGGCGCGCCCATCAAAAGGGGGCGTGTCGAGTCCCGGTCTGACACGGGCTCGTAACAACAAACGGATTTCAAGAACGGTGAGGCCCATCCTTGGTTGCGAAACACGAGCTACCCATCCCTAGGCTAGATATATTGGAAGGAAGCGGCCTTCGTTCGCTTACAGCTGATACGGCGCAAACCGTGATGGCGCGTGCTGCCGGCGAGGCGACGAGACTGGCGGGTGTGCTCACCGACATCGAACTGAACGAATGGGACGTCCGGTTGGAGCCGGCACGCCAGGCTCGGATGCCTAATCCGGACATTCGCATCGCCTGCATCAACGGTGCTGTGTATGGCTGGCCGTCTGAGCGCAAACTGTTTCGTTCAGGATCTTCGCAGGCTCTCGGTTGCTCTCGGGTGATGCCCGGGCCGCTCGATAAGGACAATGAGAACAGCCTGACCCTGTCTCGTTAAGACCGGCCAAGGGCGGTGTTCGAGCCGATATCATCAATCGGCAAAGAGGATGATTCGATGTCGGGTATAAGAGATTTCGCCATTTTCGGCGGCGGGGCGGTTGCTATGTTCGCCCTGCTTTTTACAGGGGCACACGCCAGCCCAAAGCAACGGATATTGCTCGAGATATTGCTGCTGGCGCTGGCGATCCTGCTGCTGGTGGCGCTAGATGCCGTCGCAGGTCCAGACTTTGGCCGGTTCCACGAGCCCTTGGTCCGGGTCGACTGACCGACCGGCCCGACGCAGCCGTTTAACCATCTTCCGTATAACCCGGGCAACACAGCGCGATAATCGGCGGCGGCCCGTTGCCCGCGGGACGATATATCCCGCAAGACCCGACAGCAGCGATCCATCCAGCACCGGTCTCGAATTTCCAACGAACACCGGGCGCGAAATGAGAGCCCGCCGATGAAGAGGCTCATGATGGCAGCGAGATCAGCATAGGAGGCACGGCTTATCAGCGTCCAGCTGCGTCAGCGGGTTTCGAGCCTGGGCCGATGTGAACAGCTAGCCATCGCTCGGCAAGCCCGAACATTCGACTATGTTCCAGCGAAATCCTTCCCAATGTTCACGATGCGACGTAATGCATTCGCCTGCATGAGCGCCGCCCAGGATTCGGGAATGTGTCGATCCGGCGTCGCTTCGCGGGCGCTTCGATGAAGGAACAGCGATGGATCGTGCGCAGAGGGTTCTTCACGTGGAGGATGAGCCTCTCATCAGAATGCTCGTGGCCGAGGACCTCGAGGAGGCGGGATATGCTGTTGAGATGGCCGCGAGCGGATCTCAGGCAATTTCCATCCTCCAGCAGTCGGCCTCGTCATTCGATGCGGTCATTACCGACATCAGGTTGGGTGACGGCCCCGACGGGTGGCAGGTCGCCAAGGTGGCGCGTGGGCTGAACCCGGCGCTGCCGGTAATCTATATGACGGGAGACAGCGCCGCGCTCGCCGTCGCGCATGCGGTGCCAGAGGGCATCGTTTTGCAAAAGCCGCATTGTAGAGCGGAGCTACTCGCAGCCCTCGATCTCCTGCTGCTCGACGCCCGCGTTCTCGCACAAGGCGACGCACATAAAATAAAGTTCGAGCGCAGTGCCGAACCACAGCTTTACAGCTGGATATATATTAGCCGGAGCCTTCTCAGCCCATCTGACACGGACGCGGAGATTCGCGCGATCGTGGAAGTGTCGCGCAGGAATAATGCGCGGTTAGATCTTTCGGGTGCCCTGATGCTCGCCGAGCGCACGTTCGCGCAGGTGATCGAGGGACCGCAAGCGAGCGTGATCAAGATCCAACAAAGGATCTTGGCCGATGCTCGGCACGCAGACGTCAAAACCTTGTGGGACGGCAGGATCGAGCGACGACGCTTTGCTGAATGGAGCTTGGCCTATTCAAGTTCGTCTCATTTCTTCCGATCGGTCATGGCGGAGATAGCGCATCGTCAGGATCATACCCGCTCTGGTTCGGCAGTGATAAGGTTGATGTCCCGCTTGTCCACTGGGTGAAGACCGATGGCAGGTTCGAGCGCCTGCGCACGCTCTGGCCGCAGTCTGGATAAGGCCGCTAATGCCCTATGCGCAGCCGCTCGATGATGGAGGTCATGTCACGCGAGCGAGGTTCGCCTGCGAGCTCGCGAGATCATCCGCTAGCTATGCGCGGGTACGGGCGCGACGATCACGAACGGTACCTTGTCGAGCGACCGCGTTCACATGTTCGTTGGAATCCGCCGTTCGTCTCGGCCAGCGATTTTGTCCGTCGCGCCAAGGGCCGGTCATCGCGCAAGATCCAGCAGGGATTCGAGCCCATCCGAGCCTGCTCCTGGGGCAGCATTTCTAGCGTAGAGCCTATTTCTCAACCACATCCGGCAACGTCACCAGGATATCGTCGTGCAGATCGGCCTACGTTACCCACAAACAAGGCTTCAGTCCCGCCCGATGATTCTACCCGATGTCAGGCGGTCAGCCGTTAGATAAAGGGACTCGCATGTCCAAGGGGTTGGACGCAGTCCCAGATCGTCAAAGAAGGCGTCCTGAATGCGGTCGCCTAATGTGGTAAGCCTGTCTGGGCGCTATGCTTTGCAGCGGGCAGTGCGTATGCCGACTGCCACCGATGTAACGATGCTTATATGCTCAAGGGTGACCGCAACGTCTGTGTCAGCCGAATCGGCCAGTGATGTAGTCGGTGGTACGCTGACTGCGCGGGTTCGAGAAAATGTCGCCCGTCGGCTGAAACTCCATCATCTTCCCGAGATACATGAAGCCCGTATAGTTCGAGATGCGTGCTGCCTGTTGAAGGTTGTGGGTGACGATGACGATCGTGAAGTCGCGCCGCAGTTCGACTAGCGTTTCCTCAAGCTTCGCCGTCGATACCGGGTCGAGCGCCGAGGCAGGCTCGTCGAGGAGCAGAACGTCGGGCTCCACCGCGATGCCCCGGGCCACACATAGCCGCTGCTGCTGACCACCCGACAGGCCGAGGCCTGACGTGTGGAGCTTGCTCTTCACCTCGTCCCACAGCGCGGCACGACGCAACGCCTTCTCGACAATGTCGTCCATCTCCGCCCGACTCCTGCGTTGGTAGAGCCTGACACCGAAGGCGACATTATCATAGATCGACATGGGGAAGGGCGTCGGCTTCTGAAACACCATGCCAACCCGGGCGCGAAGCCCCGCCAGATCGAGCGGCGAACGAAGCATCGCGGTGTCGTTATCGCCGTCGCGCTCTTTGAGCCGCTGGACGCTCGTGCGATCGGCGAGCACGTCATGCCCATCGAGCAGGATGCGGCCAACCGCATGCTGCTTGGGATAAAGGTTGTAGATTCTGTTGAGCGCGCGCAAGAGTGTCGACTTACCGCAGCCTGAAGGCCCGATCAGTGCGGTGATGGCGTTACGCTCGACAGGCAGGTCGACGCCATGGAGCGCCTGGACCTTGCCGTAGAAGAAGTCGAGCTTGCGCACTTCGATTGCGAGATTGTCGCGCGGCGGGAAGGCGAGATAAGTCTGCTCGCCGAGATGTTGCATGTCGCTCATCAGTATCGGGCCTCGCGGGCGATGATCCGCCCGATGATGTTGATGGTCAGGACGGCGGTAGCGATCAGCAGCGCGCCAACCCAGGCGAGACGCTGCCAGTCGTCATAAGCCGACAGCGCGAACTGGAAGATAGTGGTGGGAAGGCTGGCCATCGGCTGGGTCAGACTGGTCGAGAAGAACTGGTTGCCGAGCGCGGTGAAGAGCAGCGGCGCGGTCTCGCCGCTGATCCGGGCGAAGCCCAGCAGGCCACCGGTGACAAGGCCGGCGCGCGCCGCCTTCCAGACGATCTTGCGGATGACGAAGGCTTGGCTCGCGCCGAGCGCCATGCCCGCCTCGCGCAGCGCGCTCGGTTGCAGCGTCAATATGTCCTCGGTGGTGCGGGTAACGATCGGCGTCGCGAGGATCGCAAGTGCGACCGCGCCGGCCCAGGCGGAAAAGCCGTGGAACGGGCGCACAAGCAACTCGTAGACGAACAGGCCGATCAGGATCGATGGTGCCGACAGCAGGACGTCGTTGAGAAATCGGACGACATGGCCATAGGGCGTGTTGCGGCCATATTCCGAAAGCCAGGTGCCGGCTAGGATGCCAACGGCCAGCGCCATCGCCATGCCGAGCGCGCACATGACGATCGAGCCGGAGATCGCGTTGGCCAGCCCGCCCTCCGAACCGGGCGCGGGCTGGCTCATCGTAAAGATCTGGAGATCGATCCCGCCAAAGCCTTTGCCGACGAGCGACCAGAGGATCAGCACGAGCGCGCCGAGCGCGATCAGTGTCGCGACGATCGTTATCGCGACAAAGAACAGATTGGCGAGACGGCGATAGAGCGCGCGGTTCATGGCGTGGACCCTCAATATTTCTGCCCGCCAAGGAGCAGGCGGGCGATCGCGAGCACCCCGAAGGTTATGACGAATAGGACAAGGCCGAGCGCCACCAGGGCGGCGCTGTGCATGTCGCTGGTAGCCTCGGCGAACTCGTTCGCGATCGTCGATGCGATCGTCGATCCCGAAGCGAACAACGAATCGGGAAAGCCGTGGGCGTTGCCGATGATGAAGGTGACCGCCATCGTTTCGCCGAGCGCACGGCCCAGGCCGAGCATGACGACTCCCACCATGCCTCGTCGGACATAGGGAACGACGACTGACCGGATCACCTCGAAGGGCGTGCAGCCGAGGCCATAGGCGGCCTCGCGGAGCGCGGGCGGCACGGAAAGGAACAGTTCGCGGAAGACGGCCGCCATATAGGGCAGGATCATCACCGCAAGGATCAGCGATGCGGTAAAGATGTTCGCGCCGTTCGGAACGCCCGAGAAAAGCTTGTCCTGCCACGAATCCGGCTCGGCATTCATGATCAGCGGCAGCTGGACATGTTCGGCGAACCACGGCGCCAGCACAAACAGTCCCCACATGCCATAGACAATTGAGGGGATGCCCGCGAGCAGCTCGACCGCAATAGCGATGGGACGCGCGACCGCGCGGGGGCAGAACTCGACGAGGAATACGGCAACGCCGACCGCCATGGGAAGCGCGATGGCCAGTGACAGAAAGGCAGTAACCAAGGTTCCGACTATCGGCCCGGCGGCGCCATAGACATCGGTGACCGGGTTCCATTCGGTCGAGGTCAGGAATCGGAGGCCGAACCTCTCGAACGCTGGCCATCCGCCGATCGCGAGGCTGATGACCACACCACCCAGCGTGATCAGCAGCAACGTCGCCGCTGCGCAGCAGGCCGATCGAAAGATCGCGCCTCCGGTCGAACTGGGTGAATCGAAACGGCTATTGTTCGTGGTGACGGCGTCGGCCATGGGATCGGATCCGGCGTGGACGGGAGCTGTTAGGCTCCCGCCGGCGCAGTGGTAAGACAAGGTTGAGAAGCGAAGCCATCAGGCCCCGCTTCCCGCTCACTTCGAAACGTAGACGGGCTTGCCGCCGGCTTTGACGTTCATGACCCACTGCTTGCGCATCAAGCCTTTGACCGCGGCTGGCAGCGGCACATAGTCGAGTGCGGCAGCTGCGGCGTCGCCCGCTTTGTAGGCCCAGTCGAAGAATTTCAGGACGCTGGCGCCGGTCGCGGCATTGTCCTGATTCTTGTAGACGAGGATGAAGGTGGCTCCGGTGATCGGCCAAGCGGCGGCACCGGGCTGGTCGAGCAGCAAGATATAATTGCCCGGAGCCTTGGCCCACTGCGCCCCCGCGGCGGCGGCGGCGAAGTTAGCGGCGCTCGGGGCTGGATAGTGGCCGGCCTTATTCTGGACCATCACATAGGTGGCCTTGTTCTGTTTGGCATAGGCATATTCGACATAACCGATCGACCCCATCGTCTGTTTGACGAATGCCGAGACGCCGTCATTGCCCTTGCCGCCCAGGCCAGTCGGCCACGACACCGCGTCCGACGCGCCGACCTTTGACGCCCAGGTCGGGTTTTTCATCGACAGGTAGGAGGTAAAGAGGAACGAGGTGCCCGAGCCGTCCGAGCGATGTACGACGGTGATCGGCAGGTTGGGCAGCTTGACGCCCTTGTTCAGCCCCGCAATGCGCGGATCATTCCACTTGGTAACCGTACCCATGAAAATGTCGGCCAGTAGAGCGCCGTTCAGCTTGATCTGCCCTGGCTTGATCCCCGGCAGGTTCACAACCGGCACGACGCCGCCCATCACGGTCGGGAACTGATATAGACCTGCCGCATTGAGCTCCTCCGGCTTGAGCGGCTTGTCCGACGCACCGAAGTCAACGGTCTTGGCTTTGATCTGCTTGATGCCGCCACCCGAGCCGATCGCCTGATAGTTGAGGCCGACGCCTGTCGTCGCCTTATAGGTTTCCGCCCATTTCGCGTAGACCGGCGCCGGGAAGGTCGCACCCGCGCCTGAGATGTCGGCCGCCTGGGCCTGACTGGCAAAGCAAACGACCGCGCCAAGGGCGGTCGCGAACATCTTCTTCATTTTGGAATCTCCCAGATGCCGGAAGAACCCCCGGCGAGACCCGGGGATTAGTAAGTTCATATTACATCATTGTGACAGGAGATTGATGTCTCTGATGATCTCGCCGCTTCAGTTCCACTAGGTATCACTGTGATGCGGGTGATGATGTTCGGCGCACTGGCGATAGATCACATTGATGTAATTAAAACTTACATCAATGTGTCATAAACTAAATCTAACAGCACGCCGGGCCCGGTGATGACCGCCGGGACGGAAAGGGGTTTTCACCAAATGAAGAAGCAGATGTCTTTCCTCGGCGGGGCGGGGCTGGCAGCGCTGGCGATGCTGGGTGCCGGAACGGCCGCTGAAGCGAAGCCGGTCCATCATACCGATGCGGAATTCGAGGCGCTTAAGGCGCAGGTCGACCGTTTAACCGCGCGCCTCGACGCGCAGGATGGCGCTCAGCGCAATGCCACCGAGCAGGCCGCACAGGCGCAGGCCGCCGCCGCCGCGGCCAGCGAGCGCGCCCTCGCCGCACAAGCTGCCGCCGATGCCGCCGCCAAGGCCGCCCCCGCCGAGGTCAAATCGCAGCTCGCTTCCTGGAAGCCGAAGCTCCCCGGTCTCGACGGCACGTCGATCAGCGGACGGATGTATTTCAACATCTCGTCGATCTCCGCGAAGAATGGCGGCGTGAAGACCATCGGCGCCGGCTCGCTGAATGGCGCGGGCTTCAACATCAAGCGCTTCTACCTGGGCGTCGATCACAAATTCAGCGACGTCTTCTCGGGCAATGTGACGATGGATGTGAACAACGTCATCGGCCAGACGGCAAACAGCAATTTCCAGACCCCGACTGCGACCACTGGCGCGGCGGCCGGCGCCACCACCAATGTCAACAACGTCGCTCTGGTCGGACGGGGCTTCTATATTAAGAAGGCCTATCTCCAGGCGAAGATCAATCCGGCGCTCATCATCCGCTTCGGCGCGGCCGATCTGCCCTGGATTCCCTACGTCGAAAATCAATATGGGTACCGCCATATCGAGAACACGGTCGCCGATCGCCTGAGCTTCGGCACCTCATCCGACTGGGGCGTCCATGTTCTGGGCGATCTTGCCGGCGGGCTGTTCAGCTACCAGATTTCGGTGATCGACGGTGGCGGCTATCGCAACGTGAAGCTTACCAAGTCGGTGGACGTCGAAGGTCGCGTTTCAGTCGCGTATAAGGGCTTTTATGCGGCGGGCGGCGGCTATGCCGGCAAGCGTGCCAACGACGTCCAGGGCGCAGTCCTTTCGAACGGTAATGACCTGCACACCGCATCCCGGATCGACGGGCTGATTGGTTATAAGAACAAGCTGTTCACCGTCGGCGGCGAATATTTTCACGCTAAGAACTGGAACAATGTAACGACCGTCGCAACCGACAAGACCGATGGCTATTCGGTGTTCGGAAGCATCAACTTCGCCAAGACCTGGAGCGCTTTCGGCCGTTACGACTGGGTGAAGCCCAGCAAGATCCTGAACCCGACAGTGAAGGACCAATATTTCAACTTCGGCATCCAGTGGGAGCCGGTGAAGATCGTAGACCTCGCGCTTGTCTACAAGCATGACCGTGCCCGAAACGGCGCGATCGGCACGAGCAATGGCACGATCGGTGCCGCGACCATCGGCGGCAAATACAGCGAAATCGGCCTGTTCGGCCAATTGCGCTTCTAACGAGCATCTGATGCCGAGCCTCCTTCTGATCGATCGCCGCCCGCGGGATAGCGTGGGCCTTTCCTCCGCCCTGGCGAAGGCCGGATATGCGGTGACCCATATCGAACGGAGCGAACTCGTCTCGGATTTCGTCAAGCTCAACCGCCCTGCCACTATCCTGGTGGGGCGGTTGCCGACCGATATTTTTCGCCATGAAATGTGCGCTCTTCTCCGCCGGGCCGCGCCGGCAAGCAGCACCGCGATCATCGTCCTGGCCCCGCAAGCGACCCGGCTCACCCGGATACGCTGCCTGGAAGACGGCGCCGACGACATCCTCGACGAGGATATGCCCATCGATCTGTTGACGGCACGTATTCGTGCGCTTGGGGCTCCGCTCAGCCGCACGAGAGAAACGCGTATCCTGCGCTATGGCCCGATCGAAATGTCGATCGACGAACATAAGGTCCATGCCTGCGGGGCGACACTCGACCTTCAGCCGACAACATTTCAAGTTTTGCGCTCTTTCCTGGAACGCCCCGAACAGATTCTCTCGCGCAGCGAACTGCTGGCGAGAAGCACGCGAATCGCTACTTCGCGCTCGCTCTACAAACACGTCCGCCTGTTGCGCCGCGCCCTTGCAACGTTAGGTGTGGGTGACCCGATTATCACGAAGCCGCCTCTGGGTTACATGCTTTCGATGCGATGACGATTCACAGTCCGCGTGATTGCGGAAGGAACAGGTGGAATATGCTGCCACCGTGCTATAGGCGGGAAGCAGGGTGCCGCACGCCCGACCGGAGTTCCCGCGACAATCGTCATGAGTGCCAAGCCGACCCCTCCTTTCACCGCCCTGCGCGCGATCGAGGCCGCTGTCCGGCATCGCAGCTATACTTGGGCGGCGAAGGAATTAGCGATAACGCACAGCGCCATCAGCCAAGCGGTCAAGCGGCTAGAAGGCGAGCTCGGCACCAAACTCTTCGAACGACGCGGAAGCGCGATGGAGCCTTCCTCCGCCGCGCTCCAGCTCGCCGAAGCCTATGCCGACGCGGCGGTGGTGCTGAGCCGGTCACTCGAGCGGGTCGCCAAACTGCCACCGGCGGATCGTCTCGTCATAGCCATGCCGCCCGCCTTCGGAAGGCTATGGTTCTCGCCACGCCTGCCCCGGCTGTCGGCGGCTTTTCCTGACATCACGATCGAAGTCCGCACCGCGCTGAACGCCGAGACGACCGACGAGAGCAACCTCGTCATCTCGCTGGGCCCGCCGCCCGGTGACGGCTGGTCGATCGAGCGACTGTGCGACATCACGCTCGAGCCCTGGTGTAGCCCGGATTTCGCAAAAGCCCATCGCATCAAGAGCCCTGCCGACGTGCTGAATGTCCCGCTGATCGCAGAACGGGGTCTGCCGTGGTCGCTATGGCTGAACCAACTAAAGATCGCGGGCCCGGCTCCCCGGTCAGGTCACATCTTCGACGACAGTTCGATGCTGCTCGACGCGGCACAGCGGGGTGAGGGTCTCGCCCTGTCGCCGCGACTGCTCTCTCAACCCTATCTCGTCGCGGGAGCGCTCCTCTGTCCGGTCCCGATCCCGGCCTCTGCGGGCGTACAATTGTTCGCTTCCTGGCGCGGGCGTCCTGGTTCCCGCCAGACGGTCGACCGGTTTATGACCTGGCTGCGCAGCGAGATGCCTCTGCGCTGATCCACCCGCGTCTCAATGCAGCAGGGTGGAGGGCGGGTCGATGGGAGTCGCTAAGTCGCCGACAGGGGGCGCTAATGGGACCGACAGGCTGAAAGTCACATTCGCGCCTTCGCTGTGCCATGAGAACCGGCCATTCATCTGCTCGACGGCTGCGTTCATAAGCTGCCTGGAAATATCGTCGATGCCGGAGGCGACGTGGCCCATCTGCGCGGTAAGCGTCATAGTGCAGCAAAGCTCATCGCTGTCAATTCTTAGGTCGATCGGTGCAAGCATATCGCGCGGCGGGCTGGCGGCCACCGCGCCGAGCCACTCAAGGAGAATGACTCCGGTCGACGTTGCCTGCTCAGCCCCGAACATGACGCGGTCGCCCGAGATGGTAACCGGACGAGCTCTTTGGCCCGAGGTCTCGATGCTTGCTTGAATGAGCTGTCGAGCGAAGCCGGCAAAATCGATCGGAGCGATTGCTTCGTCAGCGATCGCGCGGTGTGCCCGCACAATTCCCATCGTTCGTCGTGATGCCTCTGCCAGTGCAGTGCGGTAGACTGCGTCGCCACCCTCCCCAGCGCGGGCCTGAAGCAGGGCCGAAACGAGCTGCAGGTGATGCGTGGTGCGCTCGTTCAACTCCTTGAACAGGATAGCATTGCCCTCGGCTAGCCCTTCGGCGCGCAAGTGCTCTAGGCGGTATTTTTGTACCGCGCGCTGCATCCCCATGATGAAATAGATGTCGATCGCGCAGGTGAGCGCGAAAAAAGCCATGCCGGTAAGGGCCTCGACATTTAGCTTCATCGAGTAGACCGGGTCGGCAAAAGCCCAGTAAGCCAACAGTGCCGATAGGATGCTGGCGACAATCGCCGGGCCGGAGCCGCAAAAAAAGGCGGCTAGAACAACGGTCAGATAAAAGATCGAGAAAACGAAACTATTGTGGCGGAAAACCGGATCAAGGGCGCTGCGCGTGGCAAAACCGGCCCCAACGAGCGACAGCGCCATGCCATAAGCGCTCGCACGTCGCAGAATTTTTCGGTTCAACATCGAAATGGTTCGGCAAAGATGGGCAGGGAGGTGCGCAATATACACATGCGCATTACATTGCCCAGAGGTCACCAAGGCCGGCGCGCATCCGCAACGGCCAAGCTCTATAGCCGGCTTTGCTACGTGGGGCCCCTGGGGCACTGAAAGCGGCAGTTAGACGAGTAAGGTCGGGGCGGTAATGCGCGTCGGTCGCGGGCCCATGTTCATACGCCCGCTTGCAAGCTTACAAGCTGCCAGGCGACTGCCTGCCCCAAGCGCATCGCGAGCAGACAGGCCTTGCGTCTCCGTTCGAAACCATTTGCAGCCTCGAAAGCCGCGCGTGCCTGCCACGGCATTGGCCAAGGCCTTATCTGCGCAATTTGTGGGCCGCTTCAGTAGTAGACGCGCACGCGCGTGCGTCAGCCCAAGCATTGAGATCTGAGAACGCATATATGACCCGCCGACCGAGCTTTCTGTACAACGGGCCTCCGCCCACTACCCGAAGTTTCTCGAGTGTGCGCGGCGACAGGTTGAGATATTTCGCGGCCTGCTCATTGGACAGAAATCGAGGCGTCGTCACTGAATCGATCATCGCATATCCTCCGACGCTACAAATATCCGGAATGCGTCGGCAGCGGCATGGCCTAACTGGGGAACCCAGGGGGCGTCTGGAGGCAAATCAGCTGACAGCAGCCGATTACGAAATGGCCGCGAATTACTCCTCGGCTGGAAACAAGCTGCTTACCCATTGCTTACCTGATGGGCCCGACTGGGCCGGGTAAGCAAAATTGTTTCTAAAAAAGTCCGGAAAGACTGGAGCGGGCGAAGGGATTCGAACCCTCGACCCCAACCTTGGCAAGGTTGTGCTCTACCCCTGAGCTACGCCCGCTCTGGCGTCGATCCGCAGGGGCTTCCCTGCGGTCGAGGCGCGGCTATTAGCTTGGGGGTGTTCGGTCCGCAAGCCTGAATCTGCATAAATCTTACAGGACTTGGCATATGCCCGGCCGCTCCCACATAAGGGGCGGGAAACGAGCCGGTTGGAGAATCATAGGTGGCGACTTTGGGGATGAGCGCGGCGGACAAGGAAGCGATCGAGGCGTTCCGTCGCGACGTGGTCGAGCCGTCGATGACCAGCCTCGTCATTCTCGATTTCTGGGCCGAATGGTGCGGGCCGTGCAAGCAGCTGACCCCGGTGCTCGAAAAGGTCGCCGCCGATTATGCCGACAAGGGCGTGGTCTTGGTCAAGATCAACGTCGACGAGCAGAAGATGATCGCGGCACAGTTCCGCGTCCAGTCGATCCCCACCGTCTATGCGCTGTTCCAGGGCCAGCTCGTCGCCGATCTGACCCCGGCGCGGACCGAAGGGCAGCTCAAGCAGATGCTCGACCAGATCCTCCGCCAGCTGCCGATCCAGAGCGACGCCGGCAAACTGCATGAGGACATCGCGCCGCTGATCGCAATGGGCGAAGAGGTGCTCGAAGCCGGGGACACCGAACGGGCGCTGTCGATCTTCGGCCAGCTGATCGACATGGCCCCCGAGGATGTCGAGGTCGTGTCGGGCATGGCGCGCACGCTGGTCCGCACCGGGCAGCTCGACGAGGCCGACGCGCTGCTCGCCGTGCTGCCGCCCGAGAAGGCCAAGGAAGCGCCGATCGCGCGGGCGCAGGCGGCGGTGGCGCTCGCCCGCGAGGCGCAGCCGGTCGACGATCTCGGCCCGCTGCGTGCAAAAGTCGCCGCCAATCCCGATGATCATGACGCCCGCTTCGAACTGGCGGGCGGGCTGATGGCGGCGGGGGACCGCGACGGCGCGGCCGACAACCTGCTCGAGATCATTGCGCGCGACCGCGACTGGAATGAGGGCGCGGCGCGGCAGCGGTTGCTGAAGCTGCTCGAAGTGGTCGGGCTGGAGGACGGCTGGGTCCGCGATCAGCGCCGCCGCCTGTCGGCGATCCTGTTCACCTGATCATGGGACGGGGGACGATCCAGCGCCTGTCGATCTTTCCGCTGGCGGGCGCTCTGCTCTTCCCGCGTTCGCAATTGCCGCTGCACATCTTCGAGCCTCGCTATCGCGCGCTCGTCACCGATGCACTGGCGCGCGACCGGCGGATCTCGATGATCCAGCCGCGCGGCGAAGGCGAGCCGCCGCCCTTGTTCGAGGTCGGCTGCATCGGCCATATCCGCGAGGTCGAACGGCTCGACGACGGCCGCTTCAACATCGTCCTCGACGGCATCACCCGCTTCCGGCTCGTGCGCGAGCTTGCGGTGACCACGCCCTTCCGGCAGATCGAAGCCGACCTAGCCGGTTTTCCCGATGCCGATGCCCCTGACGCGCTGCCCAGCATCGTCCGCGCCGAGATCGAACGCGAGGCGCGGCGCTTCGCCGACAGCCGCGGCGTCGCGGTCGACTGGACCGGCGTCAGCCGCCTCGATGACGAAACGCTGGTCAACGCCATCTCGTCGATCGCGCCGTTCGACTCGGCGGCGAAGCAGGCGCTGCTCGAAGCCGTGACGCTGGCCGAGCGGGCCGATCTGCTCGCCCAGTTCCTCGGCTTCTTCCGCCGCGGCGACGACGAGCCGGCGACCCTCCAATGAGCATCGATCCCGCATTGCTCGCGGTGCTGGTCTGCCCGGTGACGCGCACCCCGCTGCGTTATGACAAAGCGGCGGAGGAGCTGGTGTCGGACGCGGCCGGGCTGGCCTATCCGATCCGTGATGGCGTTCCGGTGATGCTGGTCGAAGAGGCGCGGCGGCTGGCCTAGATCGCCAGCCCCTGCAGCAGGCGTGGGAGCTTCCCCGTCTCACCCCGCGCTTCGGCCATGAAGCGCTGCTTCAATGGTCCTAGCCGCTGCACTGCGCCCAGCCCGAAGCGGCGGATCGCGCGCGGGGCGCGGCCGGGCAGGCCGAACAGGCGGGTGAGTCCGTCGGTCGAGGCGGCGACCATGAAGCTGTCGAGGCTGCGCCAGCGCTGATAGCGGGCAAGCAACTGCGCATCGCCGGGATCCATGCCCAGCCTCATCCCCTCGACGAGCACTTCGGTCAGCGCCGCGACGTCGCGATAACCCAGATTGACGCCCTGGCCAGCGATCGGATGGATGCCGTGTGCGGCGTCGCCGACCAGCGCGAGGCGGGTGTCGGTGATCCGCGCGGCATGGTGGAAACCGAGCGGATAGGAGGAGCGCGGCGAGATGATCCGCACCGCGCCCAGCATTCCGCCCATCCGCTTCTCGGCCTCGGCCTGATAGGCGCGGTCGGGCAGGCCCAGCATCGCGGGCGCATGCTTTGCATCGACGGTCCACACCAGCGCCGAGCGGTGTTCACCATCGGCTCCGTCGATCAACGGCAGGATCGCGAAGGGCCCCGCCGGGTAGAATATCTCATAGGCGGTGCCGCCATGCGGCTTCTCATGCGCGATCGAGGCAATCATCGCGACATGGTCGTAGCTCCACCGCGCGATGGTGATTCCGGCGGCTTCACGGGTCGGCGACTGGCGGCCTTCCGCGCCGATCAGCAGCGCGCCCTCGACCGTTTGTCCATCCGCCAGCGTGACGCGCACGCCGTCGAGGTCGCGGTGGACCTCGGCCGGGCGGGCGGGGCGGAGCAGTGTCAGCCCTTCGATGTCGCGCGCGGTCGCGTCGAGCGCCAGGCGCAGGTCGCGATTCTCGAACATATAGCCGAGCGCGCCGTCCTCGGCCGCGGGCTCGAACATCAGGCTTTCGGGGCTCAGCCCGTCCTGGACCCGGATCGTCGCGATCGGACATCCCCGGCCCGCAAGCCGTTCGCCGACGCCGATAGCCTCGAGCATCCGCCACGGCGCGCTGGCGACGGCGGAGGCGCGGCCGTCGAAGCTTGCCGCCAGCGTTTTCTCCGGGTCCGCCGGGTCGATCACCGCCACGCTGATCTGATGACGGGCGAGCGCGATACCGAGCGTCAGCCCGACCAGGCCGCCGCCGAGGATGATGACGTCATAGCGATCCATGGGGGCGTCATAGGGGCTCATGCGGTCAGGCGCTACGGCAATTCCTCCCCGGGACGGGGAGGGGGACCATCCAAAGGATGGTGGAGGGGGAGTGCGGCTGTACGCAGCGCTGTGGGGAGACGCGGCCCCTCCACCACGGTCCCCCTCCCCGTTACGGGGAGGAATTGGATGGCTGCCGGAGAGGATCTTTCCGCTCACCGCCCGTCGCTTGACCGCGACTCCGCGCTGTGGGATTCTGGAACGAAGCGGGAATCTCGAGGCGTATCGATATGGCAAGTCGCAGCATCGTCATTGCTGGGCAGGACGCGGAGCCGGGCGGCTGGCGCGGAGCGATGGCGGGGCTCGGCCGCCGCGCGGGGTCGATCCTCGCCGCGGTCGCGCTGATCGGCGCGACGATCGCGCTCGGCTTCATCCTTGCCAGCTATCATGTCACCGATCCGTCGCTGAACACCGCCGCGGGCGGGCCGCCGCAGAATATCTTCGGCGCGTTCGGGGCCTGGATCGCCGATATCGCGCTGAGCCTGTTCGGCCCGGGCATCGCGCTGCTGTTGCCGCTCGGCCTCGTCTGGGGCCTGCGGATGTGGCGCGCCCATCCGGTCGGCCGATGGGGCCGCTCGACGCTGATCGCCTTGTGCGCGGTGCTGCTGATCGGGGTCGGCCTGGCGCTGTTTCGGGGCGGCTCGGTCGCGGGCTTGCCCGCGGGATTCGGCGGCAGCCTCGGCCTCGGCGGCGCGGCGCTGATCGCGCTGGGGCTCGACCAGATCGCCGATCCTGCCCTCGCAAACGGGGCGCGGCTGGGCGTGGCGGCGTTGCTCGCGGTGCTCGGCATATCGCTGTGGGTGTGGGGTCTCGGCCTTCTGTCCGACGAGCGAGACTGGCTGCTGCGCCGTGGCGTCTATGCGCGCCATCCGGCCGAACCCTTCGACGCCGACGACGATATCGGCGAGACCGATATCGAGACGATCGACCGCGTTCCTGTCCCCGCGCGCCCGCCGCGCCACGCGCCGATCGACGAGACCGTCGCGGAAGCGCCTCCGCCCGTCATCGCCGACCGCAAGAAGGCTGCAGCGCCTTCTGCCAAGGTTGCTGCACGCGAGCGGCAGACCAGCCTGGCGCTCGGCGACACCTACAAGTTGCCTAGCCTGTCGCTGCTCAGCACGCCGCCGCCCGCCGCCAATAAGGTGATCGACAAGGCTGCGCTGGAGCGCAACGCCCGGCTGCTCGAAACCGTGCTCGACGACTTCAATGTCAAGGGCCGCATTGTCGAGATTCGTCCCGGGCCGGTCGTCACCATGTACGAACTTGAGCCCGCCTCGGGGATCAAGGCGAGCCGCGTGATCGCGCTGGCCGATGACATCGCCCGCAACATGTCCGCCATGTCGGCGCGCATCGCGGTGATCCCGGGGCGCACCGTGATCGGCATCGAACTGCCCAACGCCAAGCGTGAATCGGTGTCGCTGTCCGAA
The DNA here is from genome assembly GCF_001429065.1 of Sphingomonas sp. Root710. GTDB lineage: Bacteria > Pseudomonadota > Alphaproteobacteria > Sphingomonadales > Sphingomonadaceae > Rhizorhabdus. The sequence goes on along the minus strand of NZ_LMIB01000012.1, from coordinate 784,855 downwards.
CTGATCGGCAGCGAGACCTTCGAGGATATCGGCGGGCTCGGCCTCGTCCTCGGCAAGAATATCGGCGGCGATCCGGTGATCGCCGACCTCGCGCCGATGCCGCACCTGCTCGTCGCGGGCACCACCGGCTCGGGCAAGTCGGTCGGCCTCAACTCGATGATCCTGTCGCTGCTCTACCGGCTGACGCCGGACCAGTGCCGGATGATCATGATCGATCCGAAGATGCTCGAACTCAGCATCTATGACGATATCCCCCATCTCCTCTCGCCGGTCGTTACCGATCCGCCCAAGGCGGTGCGCGCGCTCAAATGGGCGGTGGAGCAGATGGAGGACCGCTACCGCATGATGTCGTCGGTGGGCGTGCGCGGCCTCGCCAGCTTCAATGAGAAGGTGCGCGCCGCCAAGGCGAAGGGCCAGCCGCTCGGCCGGCGGGTCCAGACCGGCTATGACGCCGACACGGGGCAGCCGATCTATGAGGAAGAGAAGCTCGAATTCGAGCCGCTGCCGCAGATCGTGGTGATCGTCGACGAGCTTGCCGATCTGATGATGACCGCGGGCAAGGAGGTCGAATTCCTGATCCAGCGGCTCGCGCAGAAGGCGCGCGCGGCGGGCATCCACCTGATCATGGCGACGCAGCGGCCCTCGGTCGACGTCATCACCGGCGTGATCAAGGCCAATCTGCCGACCCGGATCAGTTTCCAGGTGACGAGCAAGATCGACAGCCGCACCATCCTGGGCGAGCAGGGGGCCGAGCAACTCCTCGGCAAGGGCGACATGCTGTACATGCCCGGCGGCAAGCAGATCGTCCGCGTCCACGGCCCCTTCGTGTCGGATGACGAGGTTCGCGCGGTCGCCGACCATTGGCGCGGGCAGGGCACGCCCGACTATATCAATGCCGTCACCGAAGAGCCCGAGGACGGCGGCTTCGCGATGGAGGGCGGCCCGTCCGGCCCCGACGATCCCGAGACGCAGACCTATCGCCGCGCGATCCAGCTCGTCGTCGAGAACCGCAAGGCCTCGACCAGCTGGCTGCAGCGGCAGTTGCGGGTCGGATATAATTCGGCGGCGCGGCTGATCGAGCGGCTGGAAAAGGACGGCATCGTCTCCGCACCAGACCATGTCGGCCGCCGCGAAGTGATGATCGACGTCGCCGATCTCGGTCGCTTCCTGAACTGATCCCGATGAAGACCCGCCGGCGCGCTCATCATTTGTTAGGAAATTTGTGACATATATCACAATGGCTGAAAAAGGGTTTCCCGCGCCTTAACCCCGCCCGTCAACAAAGCCTATACCGCCGCCCGACATGATCGTCGCGGGTCCGACATGATCGGGCTCCGGACGAGGGCATGGCATGATAAAGCTATCCATCCTGGCGGGTCTGTTGCTGGTTCCGGCGAGCGGCTGGGCGCAGCGTTTCTCCGCCGAATATGATCCCGAACCCATCGCCGTAGAGGCGCCGGCGGTTGCTCAGCCCACACAGCCCGCGCAGGACAGTGCCGTCGCGGCACGCCCGCGCGCGGTCCGCTACGCGCAGGGTGCGGTGCGCATGGTCAACGGGACGTCGCCGATGTCTGCGGAACTCGACATGCGGCGGTTGCCTGCCAACGGGCGCTGACGAATCATAAGGGGCGTTGTCGCGGCTGAGGCGACGCCCTATCTATCGCTCCCCAACCCAAGGAGGCGGACATGAACCAGGACCGGAACGGCAAGCCCAGCTCTTCCCTCACGGTCCGGATGAATCATGTCCTCGCTTCTCACTCTCGACAGCCTGTCGCTCGCCGCGACTGACGGCCGGCGTCTCTTTTCCGATCTGACCCTGTCCATTGGACGCCAACGCGTCGGAGTCGTCGGGCGCAACGGCGCAGGCAAGTCCACCCTGCTGCGCGCCGTGCTGGGCGAGGTGCGTCCCGTCGCCGGCAGCATATCGCTGGCGGGCACGGCGGGCGCCTTGCGCCAGACGGGCGGGGCCGTGGCAGGATCGGCCGCTGATCTGCTCGGCGTCGCTCCGGCCCTGGCGCTGCTCGATCGCATCGATCGCGGCGAGGGGACGGAGGCGGATTTCGACGCTGCCGACTGGCTGTTGCCGGCGCGGATCGATGCCGCACTCGCCGATGTCGCCTTCGATGTCGATGATCTGTATCGCCCGCTCGCGACCTTCAGCGGTGGCGAACGGATGCGGCTGGCGATCGCCGGGCTGTTGATCGATGCGCCCGACCTGCTCCTGCTCGACGAGCCGACCAACGATCTCGATCGGGCCGGGCGCGCCATGGTCGCGAAGCTGGTCGCCGGCTGGCGCGGCGGGGTCCTGATCGCCAGCCATGATAGGGACCTGCTCGAACAGGTCGACCATATCGTCGAGTTGTCGCCGGTCCGCGTGATGTACCATGGCGGCGGCTGGTCGGCCTTCGCGGAAGCGCGCGATGCCGAACGGGCGCGGGCGGCACAGGCGTTCGATCTGGCCCAGCAGGATGCGCGCGGGGCGAAGCGCGAGGCGCAGGCGGCGCGCGAGCGGCAGGCACGCCGCGACTCCGCCGGGCGCGCCTATGCAGCATCGGGCAGCGCGCCGAAGATTCTGCTCGGCGGCATGAAGCGCCGCGCCGAGGCGACGGCAGGCCGCGGCGACCGCATGGCCGCTGAGCGGATCGGCGCGGCGGACGAGGCACTGGCGGAGGCGGCGCGCAAGGTCGAGCGGGTGACGCCGCTGTCGATCGAGCTGCCCGCCACCGGCCTTCCCGCCGGACGCACCGTCCTCGCGCTGGAGGCGGTCGCGCTCGATCTTGGCGGGCGCCGCCTGTTCGGTCCGCTCGATCTGACCGTGCAGGGCCCCGAGCGCATCCGGGTGACCGGCCCGAACGGCGCAGGCAAGAGCAGTCTTCTCAAGCTCATTTCCGGAGAGCTCGAACCCAGCGCCGGTGCGATCCGCCGGATCGCGGCCACCGCCTATCTCGACCAGCATGTCGGCCTGCTCGACGATGGCCTGTCGTTGCTCGACAATCTGCGCCGCCACCAGCCGGGTCTCACCGACAATGAGGCCCATGCCGCGCTCGCCAGCTTCGCCTTCCGCAACACCGATGCGCTGCGGATCGCGGACGGATTGTCGGGCGGCGAGCGGCTCCGCGCGGGGCTCGCCTGCACCATGTCCGGGGCTGCCCCGCCACAATTGTTGCTGCTCGACGAGCCGACCAACCATCTCGACATCGCCAGCATCGAGATATTGGAGCATGCGCTGGCGGGTTATGACGGCGCGCTGATCGTCGTCAGCCATGACGAAGCCTTCGCGGACGCGCTCGGCATCGGCCGGACGATCGCGTTAGGTTTGCCTTGAGGCGGTACGCGGCATAGAGCGGCGCGCATGACGGACCCGCTCCCGATCTGCGTCGCTGCGCTCTACCAGTTCATCCGCTTCGCCGATTGCGAGGCGGTGCGCGCGCCATTGGCGAAACTGTGCTGTGGGCTGGGCGTCAAGGGCACGCTGCTGATCGCGCCCGAGGGGATCAACGGCACGATCGCTGGGAGCGACGATGCGATCGAGCGGGTGCTGTCCCATGTCCGCGCGCTGCCGGGCTGCGCCGATGCCGAGATCAAGCTGTCGCGCGCCGCCGCGATGCCCTTCCACCGCATGAAGGTCCGCATCAAGCGCGAGATCGTGACGATGGGGCAGCCCGACATCGACCCGCTCTCCGGCGTCGGCCATTATGTCGAACCCACCGAGTGGAACGCGCTGATCGCCGAGCCGGGCACGATCCTGATCGACACGCGCAATGACTATGAGGTCGCGGTGGGCAGCTTCGCCGGCGCGATCGACCCGAAGACGAAGAGCTTCCGCGATTTCCCAGCTTGGTTCCGCGAGCATCGCGACGAATTGCTTGGGCAGGGCGCAGCGCCGCCGAAGGTCGCGATGTTCTGCACGGGCGGGATACGCTGCGAAAAGTCGACCGCCTTCCTCAAGGCCGAGGGGGTCGGCGAGGTCTATCATCTCAAGGGCGGTATCCTGAAATATCTTGAGACCGTACCGGCGGAGGAAAGCCGCTGGGAAGGCGAATGCTTCGTCTTCGACGAGCGGGTCGCGGTCGGCCATGGTCTGGCCCCCGGCACGCACGGCCTGTGCCGCGGCTGCCGCCGGCCGGTCAGCCCAGCCGACCGCGCCTCGCCGCTCTATGTCGAAGGCGAGAGTTGCCCCGCCTGCCATGCCGAACGCAGCGACGAACAGCGCGCGGGCTATGCCGAGCGCCATCGTCAGGAATTGCTCGCGGCGCAGCGCGGCGTGGCGCATGTCGGCGCGACGCTGCCGCGCGATGATGGGCGATAGCCGGCCGATCCTCTACAGCTTCCGCCGCTGCCCCTATGCGATGCGGGCGCGGCTGGCGCTGCTCGCCAGCGGCACGGTCTGCGAGATTCGTGAGGTCAAGCTGTCAGCCAAGCCCGCCGAACTGATCGCCGCGTCGCCCAAGGCAACCGTGCCGGTGCTCTTGCTGCCCAATGGTGCGGTTATCGACCAGAGCCTCGACATCATGCGCTGGGCGCTCGGCCGCAACGACCCCGGCGGCTGGCTGACCCGCGCCGACGACGTGCTGATCGCCACCAATGACGGCCCGTTCAAGCACCACCTCGACCGCTACAAATATCCCCAGCGCTACAACAGCGACCCCGCCGAGCATCGCGCCGCCGCGCTGGCGCTGCTCGAAGGCCTCGAAGCCCGGCTGATGGTGGCGCCCTATCTGGGCGGCGCGGCGCGCAGCCTGACCGACGCCGCGATCTTCCCCTTCATCCGCCAATTCGCCGCGACCGACCCCGGCTGGTTTGCCGCGCAGCCGCTGCCGGGCCTGCACGCCTGGCTCGCCGATCATCTTGCCTGGCCGCTGTTCGAACGGGCAATGGTCCGGCTTGATCCGTGGGCGTCCGGCGACGCGCCGTTATTCTTTCCGAGTTGAGCTATTCCGCCGCTTCGGGGAGCGCTGCCGCCGTCGTCCATCCCAGCCGCGGGATCGTGATCGATCTTTTGCCCGACAGGTCGGTGCGCAGGACGAAGATGCCCTGCTCCTCCATATAGGCGATCAGCCGGCGGACGCGGCCCTGTGAGTGCGTGCCGTAGACTTGCGCGAGCATCGCGTCGGCAGGGGCCTCCATGCCCTCGCGCGCGGCGCGGGCGACGAGCAGGAAGGGGGCGAGCATGTCCTCGGGCAGCGACGCGCCGAGCGCCATCGCGTCGAGCCAGCCGTCGTCGAGCTCACCGTACAGTCCCGCGCGGGCCATGGCGAGGCGGCGGCGGAAGGCGGTGAGGTCGAGGCCGTGGCCTGCCAGCCGGTGCATGCGGCAGCGGACGCCGAAATCCTGGAACAGCACCGCTGGCGCGCGATAGGTCGCGTCGGGATCCTCGACGATCTCGCGCAGCACCGCGTCGATTACCCCCTCGCGCTCTTCGTCGGGCATGGCGGGGTGGGCGCTGGGGGCTGCGGTTGGGGTGAGTTCGGGCCCGCCCCGGCTGATCGTGCGGAGCAGGTCGTCACTGGTCGGCGCGGGTGCGCGCACGGGCGGCGGCGGGGGTGGCGTGTCGTCGCCCGGGGCAAACAGCAGGCCCTGGAGGTCTTCGGGCGCGCTGGCGGACGGCAGCGGCACCAGCTTGGGACTGCCGCTCCTCGCCGATGTCTCGACCGAGCCTACGGTCACCGCGATGGGCCGGCGCGACACGGCGGGGCCGAGTGCCAGGAAATGGCCGCGCGGAAGATCGCGAATCTGTTCGGCCTGGCGGCGGTCCATGCCCAGCAGGTCGGCGGCGCGCGCCATGTCGATGTCGAGGAAGGTGCGCCCCATCATGAAGTTGGAGGCTTCGGCGGCGACATTCTTGGCGAGCTTGGCGAGCCGCTGGGTCGCGATCACCCCGGCCAGTCCGCGCTTGCGCCCGCGGCACATCAGGTTGGTCATCGCGCCGAGCGAGGTGCGTCTGGCCTCGTCGGACACTTCGCCTGCGGCGGCGGGAGCGAAAAGCTGCGCTTCGTCGACGACGACCAGCGCCGGATACCAATGGTCGCGCGGGGCATCGAACATCGCCGACAGGAAGGTCGCCGCGCAGCGCATCTGCGCCTCTATCTCCAGCTCGTCGAGCGCAAGGACGACCGAGACGCGATGCTCGCGGATGCGCGCGGCGAGGCGGGCGATCTCGGCCTCGCTATGGTCGGCGGCCTGGATCGCGACATGGCCGAAGCGGTCGCCCAGCGTCACGAAGTCGCCCTCGGGATCGATGACGACCTGCTGCACAACACCCGCCGACCCCTCGAGCAGGCGGCGCAGCAGATGCGACTTGCCCGAGCCCGAATTGCCCTGGACGAGCAGACGGGTGGCGAGAAGCTCCTCGACGTCGAAGAAAACCGATTGCCCGGGGCCGCTGGTGCCGATGTCGATTCGTGCGGTCACGTCGCCGTCTTGGCGGATGGGGGAGGGCAGATTCAAGCACTTCGGCGAGAAAACTGTGGATGACTCGCCCCATTCACCATCATTCAGGCAAAAGCCGCAATCTCTCTTCCCCTTTGTTGCGCGAAGACAATGAGATCACGGCTTTCGTTGAAATAACCGGCCACCTATATTCGCGGCCATGACCGACAGCGCCGAGCTCACCACCGTCCCCAGCGTTTCGCTGGCGACGTCCGACACCGATCCCGATGGCTTCGCGCAGGCCATCGGCCGCTCGTTCGAGCGCTTCGGCTTCGCCGTCGTTGCCGATCACGGCATTCCGGCTGGCCTGATCGCCCGCGCAGAGACGACCGCGAAGGCCTTCTTCGCGCTGCCCGAAGAGGCCAAGCGCGCCTATTTCGTCGAAGGCGGGGCCGGCCAGCGCGGCTACACCCCCTTCAGTGTCGAGACCGCCAAGGATGCCAGCGAAGCCGACCTCAAGGAGTTCTGGCATATCGGCCGCGAACTGCCCGCCGGCCATCGCTATGCCGGGCAGATGCCTGCCAATATCTGGCCCGCCGAGATAGCCGATTTCCGCGAGACTTATCTCGCGCTGTTCGCGGCGTTCGACCGGGCGGGCTTGCGCATCCTGTCGGCGATCGCGCGCTATCTCGGCCTCGATCCGCACTTTTTCGACGACACGGTGCAGGACGGCAATTCGATCCTGCGGTTGCTCCATTATCCGCCGATCGGTCCCGACGCCCCCGGCATCCGCGCGGGTGCGCACGAAGATATCAACGCGATCACCCTGCTGCTCGGGGCGGAGGAGGGCGGGCTGCAGCTGCTCGACAAGGATGGGCGCTGGCTGGCAGTGAACATCGCGCCGGGCGAGCTGGTCGTGAACATCGGCGACATGCTCCAGCGGCTGACCAACAAGCGCCTGCCGTCGACCAGCCACCGGGTTATGAACCCGCCCCCCGAACGGCGCGGCTTCGCGCGTTATTCGATGCCCTTCTTCCTGCACTTCCGCCCCGACTATCTGATCGAGACGCTGCCGCAGACGATCAGCGCGGATAGGCCGAACCAGTTTCCCGAGCCGATCACGGCGAATGACTTCCTGTTGCAGCGGCTGCGCGAGATAAAGCTGATCTAGCCTCAGTCCGTCATCCGAGCGAAGGTGGGGGGGCTTTCACTCCTGTCAGCACCTGCGCTAGCCTGGTCCTAATCAAAGGGATCACCACATGCGCTTTTCGACCATCCCAGCCGCCATCGCGTTGGCCGCTCTTTCCGTTCCCGTTTCCGCCTTCGCCGCCGATGAAAAGAAACCGGATGATATCGCCATTCCGGCCCCGATCATGTCCGTCACGAAGCACAAGGGCAATTTCGGTGGGCAGGCCATCGGCTACACCGCCACAACCGGCGAAACCTATCTTACCGACAAGGACGGCAAGCCCGTCGCGGCGATCTTTGCGACGTCCTATGTGAAGGACGGTGGTGATCCGAAGAGCCGGCCCGTCACCTTCCTGTTCAACGGCGGGCCTGGCTCGGGCTCGCTGTGGCTGCATATGGGCGCCTTCGGCCCGAAGCGGGTGGCGATCCCCAATGCGCTGGACGACGGTGCGCCGCCTTATCCGCTGGTCGACAATCCCGACAGCCTGCTCGACGTCACCGACATCGTCTTCATCGATCCGGTCGGCACCGGCTTCGCCCGCGCGCTCGGCAAGAAGGAGGCGAAGGACTATTGGGGCGTCTCGGCCGATGCGAAGTCGATCGCGGAGTTCATCCGGCTCTGGCTCAACCGCAACGGCCGCTGGAACGCGCCTAAATATCTCGGCGGCGAAAGCTATGGCACGACCCGCTCGGTGGCAGTGCTGAAAGAATTGGAAGGCAGCTATAACGACGTCGCGCTCAACGGCATCATCCTGATCTCGACGATTCTCGATTTCGGCGCGCCGGCAGAGGTGCAGGGCAATGAGATGCCCTATATCCTCAACCTGCCCTCGATGGCGACGACCGCCTGGTATCACAAGAAGATCCCCAACCCGCCCGCCAGCGCCGCCGAGATCGCCGCCGAGGCCCGCGCCTTCGCGATCGGGCCCTATGCGGCGGCGCTGCTCAAGGGCAATCAGCTGGGGGCGGAGGAGCGCGCGTCGGTCCGCACGGCGCTCGCCCGGCTGACCGGCTTGTCCGAAGCCTTTCTCGACAAAGCCAACCTCCGCGTCCTGCCAGGCCGTTTCTACAAGGAACTTCTGCGCGACCGGGGGCTGAGCATCGGCCGGCTCGACACCCGCTATACCGGGGTCGACTATGATCAGGCGGGCGAAGAGCCCGACAATGATCCCAGCTTCTACGCGATCGATGGCGCCTATAGCGCGGCGATCAACAGCTATCTGCGCGACGATCTGAAGCTGAAGATGGATGACCGCAGCTATGTCACGATCGGCGGCGTTGGCGACTGGGACTGGAAACTCGCCGATCAGCGCGGCCGCGACGGCGAGGTCTATGTGAATGTCGCGCCCTATCTCGGCAAGGCGCTACGCGAGAATAGCGGCCTGCGGGTGTTCGTTGGCCAAGGATGGTATGATTTCGCCACGCCCTTCTTCGGCGCCGAATATTCACTGAGTCGCCCCGGCTTCGATCCCGCCCGCATTCGCTTCCATTATTATGACGCTGGCCACATGATGTATGTGCGACCCGAGGATCTGCACAAGCTTAGCGCTGACCTGCGCGCCTTCATTCGGGGGAACTGAAGGGCCTACCGCACGGCCAGCCCCGCCAGTGCGCATCCCGCCAGCGTCGTCAGTACGCCACGGCCAAAGCGGATCATCGCGATCAGCGCGGCGGCGGACAGGATCGCGGCGGGCCAGTCGATCGATGCCGGGTCCGGCAGCGGCAGATGGAACGGGCCCCAGCGCCGGTCCTGAACCTGCGCGAACCAGTAATGGAGTGCGAACCAGCAGGCGAGGTTAAGGATCACGCCGACCACCGCCGCGCTGATCGTGGCCAGCGCCGAGGCGAGCGCGGCATTGTGGCGCAGCCGCTCGATGAACGGCGCACCTAGGAAGATCCACAGAAAGCAGGGCACGAAGGTGACCCAGGTGGTGAGCAGCCCGCCGAGCGTCCCTGCTAGCAGCGGATCGAGCCCTCCCGGATGGCGATAGGCGGCGAGGAAGCCGACATATTGGGTGACGATGATCAGCGGGCCCGGCGTGCTTTCGGCGAGGCCGAGGCCGTCGAGCATCTCGCCCGGGGTCATCCAGTGATATTGCTCGACCGCGGCCTGTCCGACCCAGGCGAGCACCGCATAGGCTCCGCCGAAGGTGAGCATCGCCATCTTCGAGAAGAAGGTCGCGATCGGCGCGAAGGCGCTATCCGCGGGCGCGAAGGCGATCAGCAGCGCGACCGGCGCCAGCCACAGCGCGAGCAGAATGAGTGCGGTGGCGGCGAGATTGCCAGGCCCCTGCCGCGCATGATCGGGCATCTCGGCGCCCAGTGCGCTATCGGCATCGCGCAGCGCATCGGCGTGGTGCGCGCCATGGCCGCCCCCCGCGAAGGCGGTGACGCCTGCCCGCTCCGCCAGCCAGCCGCCGAGGCCGGCCGTCAGAACGACAAGCGGAAAGGGCAGCTGGAACAGGAACAGCGCGAGGAAGGCTGCGGCGGCGACGGCGCGGCGCGGGCTGTTGCCCAGCGCGCGCCTGCCGATGCGGAACACCGCCTGGAAGACGATCGCGACCACCGCCGCCTTGATCCCGAACAGCATCGCCGCGACCGGGGGCGCGTCTGCCGCCAGGATATAGAGCCAGGACAGCGCCATGATCGCGATCATGCCCGGCAGGACGAACAATATCCCCGCCGCCAGCCCGCCTTTGATCCGGTGGAGCAGCCAGCCGATATAGGTGGCGAGCTGCTGCGCTTCGGGGCCCGGCAGCATCATGCAGAAGTTGAGCGCGTGGAGGAAACGCTCCTCGCCGATCCACTTCTTTTCGTCGACGAGGATGCGGTGCATCACCGCGATCTGTCCGGCGGGGCCGCCGAAGCTGAGCAGCGCGATCCGCGTCCAGACGCGCAGCGCTTCGCCGAAACCTATGCCGTGCGGTTCGCTCACCCGCGGCCGCGATAGCCCGCGACGCCCTGGTCGGGCACCCACAGCCCCTCGGGCGGCGCGCCCGATTGCCAGAACACGTCGATAGGTATGCCGCCGCGCGGATACCAATAGCCGCCGATGCGGAGCCAGCGGGGTTTCATCTCGTCGAACAGGCGCTGGCCGATGCCGACGGTGCAATCCTCGTGGAAGGCGGCATGGTTACGAAACGATCCCAGGAACAGCTTGAGCGATTTGGACTCGACGATCGTCGCCGCAGGCGCATAATCGATCACCAGATGGGCGAAGTCGGGCTGGCCGGTCACGGGGCAGAGCGAGGTGAACTCGGGTGCTGCGAACCGCACAAGATACAGCGCGCCATCGCGCGGGTTGGGAACATAGTCGAGCACCGCCTGTTCGGGAGAGGCGGGCAGGCTGCTGGTCTGGCCGAGATGGATCATGCTCATGCCGCCTCTTAGCCGAGGCGCCGCCGCCTTGCCACTGGGTACTAAAATTACATCTCTGCTATTATTTTGGTAACATACTTGCAATGTGAGGTTTATGTTGGTAATTAAACCTCACCTCCCCAGGTAATTGATTCGCTATCGCATCGGCGCGATGGTGGAGTGTGCCCGTTACAGGAGGTAATGATGGAATTGCTGGTTTCGACCGAATGGCTCGCGAACGAACTCGGGGCCAATGATCTCCGCGTCGTCGACGCGACCTATTTCGCGCTCGATCCCGCGCGCGACGCGCAGGCCGAATATGAAGCAGGGCACATCCCGGGCGCGGTCTATCTCGATCTCGCCAACCTCAAGGACGACAATAATCCGTTGCCCGGCATGCTGCCGCCGGCGGAGAAGTTCGCCAGCCGCATGCAGTCGCTGGGTCTCGGCGACGGCAGCCGCATCGTAATCTATGACAACAGCCCGCACCGCACGGCGGCCCGTGCCTGGTACATGTTCCGCATGTTCGGGGCGAACCAGGTCGCGATCCTCGATGGCGGCCTGCACAAATGGGTCGAAGAAGGCCGCCCGCTCGAACAAGGCAAGGTGGCGCTGCGCCATCGCCACTTCACCGTCTGGCGCGATCCGGCGGCGGTGCGCGACCTCGATCAGATGAAGGCCAATGTCGCGAGCGGCGCCGAAGAGGTGGTCGACGCGCGCGGCGCGGCGCGCTTCACCGGCGACGAGGCCGATCCGCGCGGCCTGGCCGCCGGCCATATCCCCAATTCGAAGAATCTGCCCTTCGACGCGTTGCTCAACGCCGACGGCACCTTCAAAAGCAAGGACGAGATCCGCGCCGCCTTCGATGCCGCGGGCGTCGATCCGGCCAAGCCGTTGGTCACGACCTGCGGCTCGGGGGTCACCGCCTCGGTGCTGCTGTTCGGCGCGGCGCTGCTTGGGCGCGAGGATATCGCGCTCTATGACGGTTCGTGGAGCGAGTGGGGCTTGCGTCCCGACACCGAAAAGGCGATCGGTCCGGCGTGGACCAAGACGACAGCAACCGCCTGAAAGCAGGCACCCGGCTGGTAACGGCCGGACGCCATGAAAAGGCCGCCCGGGGGATCGTCAATCCCCCGGTGTGGCGCGCTTCGACGATATTGTTCGACAGCGTCGCGGAACTGCGCGCGGCGGTCCGCAAGCCCGATGCCGGGCTCTATTATGGCCGGCGCGGCACGCCCACCCAATGGGCCCTCGCCGATGCGCTGACCGAACTGGAGCCGGGTGCCGAGGGCACCATGCTCTATCCGTCGGGCGTGGCGGCGATCAGCGCGGTGCTGCTGTCGCTGCTGTCGCCGGGCGACGAACTTCTGATGGTCGACAGCGCCTATGAGCCGACCCGGGCGATCTGCAACGGGCTGCTCAAGCGGATGGGCGTGGTCACCCGCTATTATGATCCGATGATCGGTGCGGGGATCGAGGCCCTGATCGGGGAGCGGACCAGGGCGATCTTCCTTGAAAGTCCGGGCAGCCTGACCTTCGACGTTCAGGACATACCCGCAATCACGGCGATCGCCCGGGCACGCGGCATCACGACGGTGCTCGACAATACCTGGGCCACGCCGCTGCTGTTCCCGGCAATCGCACATGGTGTCGATATCTCGATCCTCGCCTGCACCAAATATATCGTCGGCCATTCGGATGTGATGATGGGGTCGGCCACCGCCGCGCCCGGCCATTTCGCCAGGCTCCGCAAGGCCAGCCTCTCGCTCGGCCAGTGTATCAGCGCCGACGATGCCTATCTCGCGCTGCGCGGGTTGCGGACGCTGGGCGTGCGCCTGCGCCAGCATGAGGAAGGCGGGCTCGCGGTCGCCCGCTGGCTCGCGGACCAACCACAGATCGCGCGGGTGCTGCATCCGGCGCTGGAAGCCTGTCCGGGACATGATCTCTGGCGGCGCGATTTCTCAGGGGCTTCGGGGCTATTCAGTTTCGTGTTGAACGGCGGCCACGATGCGGCGCGCGCGGCGCTGATCGACGGGCTAGCGCTTTTCGGGATAGGTTTTTCCTGGGGCGGCTTCGAAAGCCTGGCGCTGCCGGTCGATCCGGCAGGTCTGCGCTCTGCTACGGCGTGGACGGCGGAGGGGCCGGTGGTGCGTCTTCATATCGGCATAGAGGATCCCGGCGACCTGATCGCCGACCTGACTGCCGGACTTGCGCGATTCGAGGCCGTCCGAGGCTGAAGCGGAGATGAACGGGGCTGACCGGCGAAATTTTTCCGGCGCGGCCGTCATCCCGCATTGACCCTCGCCAAGTCAGATTGCGCGTGGCGCCAGCAGATTTTCGAGCCGCTGGAGCGTCGCGGCGATGCTTTTGCCTAAAAAACGGGCGGCGGCGATCGTGCCTGGATCGCCGCGCCCCTGCCGGCTCGCGATCAGCCCAAAGCCCATGCGCGCGACCGTCTCCGCTTCGCTGAGCAGGGCGTCGAAGCGACGGCGGGTTATCGAGTTCGCGGCTGCGTAGCGCGCGGCGATCAACTGCGGAGCCGGGGCCAAAATGTCTTGTTGCGATGCGGCGTGGGATCGTCCTGCAGCCGCGAAGTCCTCGAGCGAGGAAAGCAGGTCCCGGACGGTGGCAAGATGGTCGCCGGGCGGCAGCGCGGTGGCGTCGGCGGTCGAGATACGGCGATCAAACATGCGAAGCTACTTTCGCCCAGCCTAAATAATCAGCAAATCATGCCCCGAAATGCTTAATATTCGGTCAATGGCCCAAGGCAGGCGAAGCCACGAAAAATGGCCGTAGCCTAGTTCTTTCGACTGTTGCCGCTTAGCAACAGGTCCGGCCAAGAAAGGACGATTTGTCACAAATGTCATTGTGCGATGCAAGGCGCTACTGCACAAACGCGGCGTTCGCACAGCAGCCGGCTCGTCCCAATTTACGGGGGGATAAAGAAGTCTGGCGCGGGCGATACAGGGGAACGGATCGAGTTTTCTAATAAGGGGATTACACCTATGCGCGCATCCATGATCGGTCTTTCGGCCCTCGCGTTGGTCGCTTCGGCCGCGCCTGCCCTCGCGCAGGAAGAAACCAAGGAATTCACGCTGACCGGCAGCGCCGCTCTCGTGAGCGACTATCGCTTCCGCGGCATCTCGCAGTCGGGCAAGCGCATCGCCGCCCAGGCGAGCGCCACGCTGACCCACAGCTCGGGCTTCTATGGCAGCTTCTGGGCCAGCTCGATCGACGATTATGTCGCCGCCGGCGCCGATGCCGAGCTCGACCTGATCGCCGGTTACTCGACCACGCTGAGCGGCCTGACCCTCGACGGCGGCGTTCTCTATTATGTCTATCCTTCGGCAGCGAAGGGCGTGAACACCGACTTCTTCGAGCTCTATGGCTCGGTCAAGGCTCCGGTCGGCCCGGCCACGCTGAAGGCTGGTTTCGCCTATGCACCGAAGCAGAAGGCTTTGACCCTGACCGGCCCGAAGCTCGACAACCTTTATCTCTACACCGACGCGTCGTTCGCGGTTCCGGAAACGCCCTTCGCGGTTTCGGCGCACCTCGGCTACTCGAAGGATCAGAGCTTCCTCACCGGCGGCAAGAAGTATCTCGATTGGAACCTGGGCGCGACCTACACCTGGGGCGCGGCGACCTTCGGCGTTTCCTATGTCGATACCGACTTCCCGAAGGGCTACATCGTCAACCCGGCTTCGGGCAAGGACATGGCGAAGGCCGGTGTCGTCCTGTCGGCGACCTACGCCTTCTAAGCATCGCTTCAACGATGTTCGAGAGGGGCTGCGGAGCAATCCGCGGCCCCTTTTCGTTGGGTCAGCGGCTCGCCTCGACCAATCGCCGCGTTACCGCATGATTGGGTGACATGATCAGCCGGTCGGTCGAACCTTCCTCGACGATATGCCCCCCGTCCATCACGACGATCCGGTGGCACAGCCGCCGCGCGACGGCGAGGTCGTGGGTGATCATCAATATCGCAAGGCCGCGCTGGTTCTGAAGCTCGGCGAGCAGGTCGAGGATCGTCCCCGCCACCAGCACGTCGAGCGCCGATGTCGCCTCGTCGAGCAGCAGCAATGCCGGATCAGGGCCAAGCGCGCGGGCGATGGCGACGCGCTGCGCCTGACCGCCCGAAAGGCCGGCGGGCCTGCGCGCGGCCAACGCGGGATCGAGGCCGACTTCCGCCAGCACGTCATCGACGCGCGCGGCGATCGTTGCCGCGTCGAGATCGGGGCGGAGCTGGCGGAGCGGCTCGGCGACGATGTCGGCGACCTTCCACAGCGGATCGAGGCTGGCGACCGGGTCTTGGAACACCGGCTGCATCCCCGCCCGGTGGCGCGGGCGCATCGCCTTGCGCGGCGGCAGCGGCGCGCCGCGCCAGTCGACCGTGCCGCAATCGATGGGGCCGAGCCGCGCGATCGCGCGCGCCAGCGTCGACTTGCCCGATCCCGACCCGCCGACGATCGCCACCGCCTCGCCTTCGGCGACGGACAGGTCGGCGTCGGCCACCGCCTGCAGCTGCCCGCGCCGCCAGCCGGGCCGCGCGAAGCTGACCGATACGCCGCGCGCCTCGATCAACGGCGCGCCGACCGGGCCGAGCGGTGGCGCAGGACCATCGAGCCGCGGGCTGGCCGCGATCAGGGCGCGGGCATAATCGCTGCGCGGGTTGCGCAGCAGCATCGGCGCGGGGCCGGTCTCGACGATATGGCCGTCGTGGAGCACCGCGACGTCGTCGGCGTGGTCGGCGACCGAGGCGAGGTCGTGGCTGACCAGCAGCATCGCCATGCCCCGCTCGCGGCACAGCCGTCCCAGCAACTGCATGATCTCAGTCCGCAGCATCGCGTCGAGCGCAGTAGTCGGCTCGTCGGCGACCAGCAGTCTGGGGCGATGGGCGATCGCCATGGCGATCAGCGTACGTTGCCGCTGACCGCCCGACAGCCGGTGCGGATATTGGTCGAGCCGTTCCCGTGTGCGGTCGAGCCCGACCCGCTCGAGCGCCGCAGCCATCTCGTCGCGGGACGGGCGCGGCGCGCCCGCCTGGGTCCAGGCTTCGCGCAGCTGCGCGCCGATCGTCAGATGCGGGGTCAGCGCGGTCAGCGGCTGCTGGAAGACGAAGCCGACATCGCGGCCCCGGATCGCACGCAGCCGGTCCTCACCCGCGCCGACCAGCTCCGCGCCATCGAAGCGGAAGCTGCCTGTGACCGTGGCGGGAGACAGGCCGAAGGGCGCGAAGCAGGTCTGGCTCTTGCCCGATCCCGATGCGCCGACCAGCGCCAGCGAGCGGCCCGCGTCGATCGAAAAGCCGATGTCGTGGACGATCGTCCGACCGCCGATCGCAATGCGCAGGCCCTCGGCGGCGATCAGCGTCACAGCGTGAACCGGTCGCGCAGCTTCTCGCCCGCGCGGGTCAGGCAGAGCAGGATCGTAACCAGCACCAGCCCCGGCAGCAGCAGCGCGTGGGGCGCGATATCCATGTCGTCGGCACCGTCCTTGAGCAGGATGCCGAGCGAGGTCATCGGCTCCTGTACGCCCAGGCCGAGGAAGGACAGGAAGCTCTCGATCATCACCACCTGTGGGATGGTGAGCAGCAGATAGGCGATCGCCACCCCGGCGAGGTTGGGCAGCATGTGGCGGATCACGATCATCGCCGGGCGGGTGCCTGCCGCCTCGGCGGCGGTGACGAAGGGACGTTCGCGCAGCGCGATCATCTGGCCGCGCACCACCCGCGCCATCGTCAGCCATTCGACCGCGCCGATGCCCAGGAAGACGAGCAGGATCGAGCGGCCGAAAACCACCATCAGCAGGATGACGACGAACATGAAGGGCAGCGCATAGAGCGCATCGACGATCCGCATCATCGCCTCGTCGACCCGCCCGCCCCGCCAGCCCGCGATCGCGCCCCAGGCAATCCCGACGACCAGCGAGACGAGCGCGGCGGCGGCGGCGACGCCCAGCGTCACCCGCGTGCCGACCAGCGTGCGCGCGAGCAGGTCGCGGCCGACGCTGTCGGTGCCCATCAGATGATCGCCAGTGAAGGGCGGCCCGCGCACCATGCTCCAGTCGATCGCGTCATAGCGCCACTCGATCGCCAGCGGGCCGAGCAGCGCCGCGACGATGATCAAGCCGATCAGGATCAGGGATGTTCTCATGACCGCCCCACCTCCCATCCGCTCAGCCCTTCCTCAGGATGAGCGGTTTTTGTTGGTTTCCGAAGACTCACCGTCGCGCCCTAGGGTCGAGCCAGCCATAGGCTAGGTCGGCGAGCAGGTTGAACAGAATGATCAGCCCCGCGTAGAGCGTGACCACGCCGAGGACGAGCGGATAGTCGCGGTTGAGCGCCCCCTGCACGAAATAGCGGCCCAGCCCGGGCAGCGCGAACACCGTCTCGATCACCACCGCGCCGGTCAGCATGCCCGCCGCTGCGGGGCCGAGATAGGAGGCTATCGGCACCAGCGCGGGGCGCAGCGCATGGACGATCAGGATACGGGGGCTGCTGAGGCCGCGCGCCCGCGCCATGCGGATATGGTCCTGGCCCAGCACTTCGGCGAGACCCGCGCGCGCCAGCTTGGCGATCGCGCCGGCGGCGGGCAGGGCGAGCGCGATCACCGGCAGCAGGATATGCGCCGCGTCGCCGTCGCCCCAGCCCGAGACGGGCAGCCAGCCGGCCCACAGCCCGAAGACCAGCGCGAGCAGCGGACCGACCACGAAGCTGGGCAGCGCGGTCAGCAGCGTCGCGCCGAGCATCAGCATATGATCGGTCCGCCCGTTCGCGCGCGCAGCGGCGGTCAGCCCAGTGGCGAGGCCGAGGAGTAGCGCGAGCATCAGCGCCAGCGCGCCGAGCGTCAGCGAAACCGGCAGGCCGCGCGCGATCAGGTCGGTAACGGTGAAGTCGCGATAGACCAGCGATGGCCCGAAATCGCCCCGCGCCAGCCGCCCGACATAGCGGGCGATCTGTTCGGGCAGCGGCTGGTCGAGCCCATAGGCGGACATCAGCGCGGCGCGGGTCTGCGGATCGAGCGGGCGCTCGCCATCGAACGGCCCGCCGGGCGCGATGCGCATCAACAGGAAGGAGAGGATCACCACCGCCGCAAGCGTCGGCAGCGCAGTGAGCAGGCGGCGGCGGATCAGGTCAAACATGACCACCACGCATCGTCATTCCAGCGAAAGCTGGAATCTCTTTTTTCTCACCGCAGCAAGAAGGAAGGGAGATCCCAGCTTTCGCTGGGATGACGAGAAAAGAAGGAGTCCTGGCCCTCAGTTGCCGAGCGTGACGCTGGCGTCCGCGCTGTTCGTCGCAGCAGCGGCGAGGATGGTGCGGGTGGTCGGACCCTTGTCGACGGTCACCTGACGGACTTCGGCGACCGAGGAGCGGATGCCGGGCTCGGGCACCGTCTTGGTCAGGCCGATGATGTCCTTTTCGGTCTGGCTCTTCGCCGGCTGAGTGTTGCCGAACATCGCCGACAGCGCCTGCTGGCCCGAATCGGCCTCCTGCGGACGGGGCGCGCCGGGCTTCGGCGGGACCAGGACGAAATCGGGCGGAATGGTGAGCGGCGCGCGCTTCGATACCGCGAAGGCGTCGAGGCTCGAACGGCCCGCCATCACGCCCGGCCTGTCGCCTCGGCTGCTGCAACCGGCGAGCAGGGCCATGGCGACCAGCGCCGAACCGAGAAGCAACTTAGACCGCATCGATATTCTCCGCAGGAGCCTTGGGCTCACGCACCAGGAGGGCGCGTGCGACCAGAAGCAATACACCAATGGTAATCGCGGCGTCCGCGACATTGAAGACCAAAAAAGGATGCCAGTCCCCGATATGCAGATCGAGGAAGTCGGCAACATACCCCAACCGCGTCCGATCGGTGATGTTGCCGATCGCACCGCCGAGCACCAGGCCTAGCGCCACGACGTCGAAACGCGCCTTTTCCCGCCAGATCCAGATGCTGACGCCGGTGGCGATCGCCGCCGTCATCGCGACCAGCATCCAGCGTTCGCGGTCCGACCCGGCGATCAGGAAGCCCATCGACACGCCATAATTTTCCACCCAGCGCAGGTCGAAAAAGCTGGTGATGGTGATCAGCCCGCGCTCGCGCAAGGCGATCGGCCCCATGATCGCCCATTTGCTGAGCTGGTCGAGGATGAGGATCAGGGCGGCGAGCCCATAGCCCAGCGGGCGATGATTGGCGCGGATCATATTCATAACCCGTCATTCCCGCGAAAGCGGGAATCCACGGACACGGCCCGCAAGAAACTGAAAGTGCCGCCGTCCATGGATTCCCGCTTTCGCGGGAATGACGACGGATGATCAGCGTAAACGGCAAGCTTCACGTCAGCCATGCACCACCGTCTCGCAACGATCGCACAGCGCGCCGTCGCTCTTCACTTCGGGCAGGTGGCGCCAGCAACGGCCGCATTTTTCATATTCGGTCTTGGCGACCTCGAAGGCGATCGGATCGCTGCCGTTCGCGAGTTCGGCCACCGCGGGATCGCCATCGGCCACCGTCACCTTCGCGACGATGCCGATCTCGGCCATGTCGGCGGCGCGCAGCAATGCGGCCTCGGCCGGCGAATAGCTCAGCGCGGTGACGTCGACTTCGAGGCTGGAACCGATCACCTTCTCGCGGCGCAGCGGCTCGATCTCGCCGGTCAGCTTGGTGCGGTAGCGGCGCAGCAATTCCCAGCGCATCCGCAGATCGTCATTGGCCCATCCCGCATCGACCTCGGGCCAGGTCAGCAGATGGACCGACCCGGCGTTGGGGAAGCGCGTGCCCCACACTTCCTCGGCGGTGAAGCAGAGGATCGGCGCCGCATAGCGGACCAGCGCATGGAACAGCGTGTCGAGCACGGTGCGGTAGGCCCGGCGCTTTGGATCGCTCGGCGCGTCGCAATAGAGCGAGTCCTTGCGGATATCGAAGAAGAAGGCCGACAGGTCGTTATTGGCGAAGTCGGTCAGCGCGCGGGCATAGCGGTTGAACTCGAATGCCGCTGTCGCGTCCGTCAGCTCGGCATCGAGCGTTGCGAGCAGGTTGAGAACATAGCGTTCGAGCTCGGGCATCTCCGCGACGGGGAGCTTTTCGGCATCGCTGAAGCCGTCGAGCGCGCCGAGCAGATAGCGGAAGGTGTTGCGCAGCTTGCGATAGGCATCCGACGTACCTGCCAGGATTTCCTTGCCGATGCGGACATCCTCGAAATAGTCGGTCGAGGCGACCCAGAGGCGGAGGATGTCGGCGCCGCTCTCGTTAATGATCTTGAGCGGATCGACGACATTGCCCTGGCTCTTGGACATCTTGCGCCCCTGCCCGTCGAGCGCGAAGCCGTGGGTCAGCACCGCGTCATAGGGCGCGCGACCGCGCGTGCCGCAGCTTTCGAGCAGCGACGACTGGAACCAGCCGCGATGCTGGTCCGACCCTTCGAGATAGAGGTCGGCGCGGGTGCCGACGCCATAGCGCGCCTCGACGGTGAAGGCATGGGTGCAGCCCGAATCGAACCAGACGTCGAGGATGTCGTTGACCGGCTCATAATCGGCGGCGCTGTGGTCCGCGCCGAGGAAGTCCTGATGGTCGGCGGTGAACCATGCGTCCGCGCCGCCCGCCTCGAACGCCGCGACGATGCGCGCGTTGACCGCCGGATCGCGCAGATAGTCGCCGGTCTTGCGGTGGACATAGACCGCGATCGGCACGCCCCAGGCGCGCTGGCGGCTGATCACCCAATCGGGACGGCCCTCGACCATCGCGGTGATGCGGTTCTGGCCCTTTTCGGGCACCCAGCGGGTGTTGGCGATCGCATCGAGCGCGATGCCGCGCAGCGTCGCGCCATTGCCCTGCGCGGCGCGGATCGATTCCTCTTCGGCGCAGCGCGCGGCGAGATTGTCCTCGATCGGCTTATCCATCGGGATGAACCATTGCGGGGTGCAACGGAAGATCACCTTGGCCTTGGAGCGCCAGCTATGGGGATAGCTGTGCTGGAAGCTGCCATGCGCGAGCAACGCCCCGGCTTCGGTAAGGTCGGTCAGGATTGGGCCTTCGGGCCCATTGAACTTGGGGTTGATCACCGATCCCTGGCCGGGCAGCCACGCCCAGTCGGCGCGATACTTGCCGTCGCCCTCGACCGCGAAGACCGGGTCGATGCCGTTCGCCTTGCACAGGAAGAAGTCGTCCTCGCCATGGTCGGGTGCCATATGGACGAGGCCGGTACCCGCGTCGGTGGTGACGAAGTCCCCGGCGAGCAGCGGACGCGGCTTGGCGAAGAAACCACCGAGCTTGTGCATAGGGTGACGGGCGATCGTGCCGGCGAGGTCGGAACCTTTGAAGTGATCACAGATGTCGAAAGAAACTTGCTCGAGCGGCTTGCCATCGGAGCTGCCATTGGCTTTCAGTCGAGCGATGAACGCATCCAGCAATGGTTCTGCGACGACGTAGAAATCGCCGAACGGGGGATATTCTCCACCCGTACCCCACAGAACATTGACCCGGACATAATCGACCTCCGGTCCGTAAGCCAAAGCCTGGTTGACCGGGATCGTCCACGGCGTCGTTGTCCAGATTACGGCTTTTGCTCCGACCAGCTCGGGCACCTTGCTCTCGACGATCTCGAACGCCACGTCGATCTGGGTCGAGGTGATGTCCTCATATTCGACTTCGGCTTCGGCCAGCGCGGTCTTCTCGACCGGAGACCACATCACCGGCTTCGCACCGCGATAGAGCTGGCCGCTCTCGGCGAACTTGAGCAGCTCGCCGACGATCGCCGCCTCCGATGCATAGTTCATCGTCAGATAGGGATCGTCCCAGTCGCCCTGGACGCCCAGTCGCTTGAACTGCTCGCGCTGCACGCCCACCCATTTCTCGGCATAGGCGCGGCATTCGGCGCGGAACTGGACGGGGTCGACCTCGTCCTTGTTCAGCTTCTTGGCGCGATAGGCTTCCTCGACCTTCCATTCGATCGGAAGACCGTGACAGTCCCAGCCCGGCACATAGGGCGCGTCCTTGCCGGTCAGCGACTGGCTGCGGACGATGATGTCCTTCAGCACCTTGTTCATCGCATGGCCCATATGGATGTCGCCATTGGCGTAGGGCGGGCCGTCATGCAGGATGAAGCGCGGCTTGCCCGCGCGCTCCTGGCGCAGCTGGCCGTAGAGATCGGTCTCCGCCCATTTCGCGAGAATCGCGGGTTCCTTCTGGGCGAGACCGGCCTTCATCGGAAAGTCGGTCTTCGGCAGGAAGACGGTGTCGCGGAAATCGGGTGCGTCGGTCATCTGATCAATCTCACATCCGCTCATCCTGAGGAGGGGCTGAGCCTGGCGAAGACCCGTCTCGAAGGATCCTTCGAGACGCCATTTCGACTGCGCTCAATGGCTCCTCAGGATGAGCGGGTTTAAAGTTGACGAGGCCCTACGCGACCGGGCTGTATGCGGCAAGTATGCGCTTCGCCTCGGCGCAATCCTTGTCCATCTGCGCGGTCAGCGCGTCGAGGCTGTCGAACTTCGCCTCGGGGCGGATATAGGCGATCAGCTCGATCTCGACGCACTGGTCGTACAGGCTCTCGGCGAAATCGAAGAAATGGGTTTCGAGCAGTTCCTTGGGCGGATCGAAGGTCGGGCGGATGCCGATATTGGCCGCCCCGTCGATCACCCGTCCATCGGGCAGCAGCCCGCGCACCGCATAGATGCCGTATTTCGGTCGCAGATAGCGGTCCATGTCGATGTTCGCGGTGGGATAGCCGATCGTCCGGCCCAGCTTGTCGCCATGCTGGACCTTGCCCTGGATGCGATAAGGCCGGGTGAGCAGCCGCGCCGCTTCGACCGGATCGCCCGCGATCAGCGCCGCGCGGATGCGGCTCGACGAGATCGGGCCGCCATCGTCGCTCACCGGGCCGATCGCCTGCGCGGTCAGCCCCAGCGCCGCGCCCAGCTCCTTCAGCACCGCGACATTGCCGGTGCGGCCCTTGCCGAAGGTGAAGTCCTCGCCCGTCACGATATGCGCCGCACCCGCCCGGCCGACCAGCCAGTCGGACACGAACGCCTCCGCCGAGACGTTGGCGAGGGTCTCGTTGAAGTCGAACACCAGCATCGCATCGGCCCCCGCCGCCGCGAACAGTTCGGCGCGCTGTTCGAGCGAGGTCAGCCGGAAGGGCGGGGCGTCGGGCCGGAAATAGCGGACGGGGTGGGGATCGAAGCTGGCGACGAGCACCGGCCGTCCGGTCGCGCGGCCATGGGCGACCGCCGCGCCGACGACCGCCTGATGGCCCCGATGGAAGCCGTCGAAATTCCCCAGTGCCACCACGCCCCCACGCAGATGATCGGGAACGGGGCGGTCGCACGTCAGCCGCTCCATGCCGCGCCTATAGGAAGTCGCGGAGGATGGCGCAATTGCGGTCCCACTTTCCCGTCATGCTGAACTTGTTTCAGCATCCACTCATCCATTCGAGCAAAGCAGGAAGATGTGCGATGGGTCGCCGCAGAAGCCTCTTCGCCGCTCCTGCCACCGGGTGGATGCTGAAACGAGTTCAGCATGACGGGTGGGTTTTTTTGGTCAACGCCGCCGCAGCGTCACGAAAGCGAATCCGGGTCGCTCATCCGCCGCCGCGTGCTCCTCGCGCGCATCTTCGCGCCAGACGGCGGGATCGAAGGGCGGCACCACCGTGTCGCCTTCGGGTGCGTCGTCGACCTCGGTCATTTCGATCCGGTCGGCGCGGGGCAGCAGCAGCGCATAGATCTCCGCGCCCCCGACCACCGACAGCCGTTCGTCCTCCGCCGCGGCGATCGCGGCGTCTGCGTCGTGGACCACCTCAGCCCCTTCCGCACTCCACCCCGTATCACGGGTCAGCACGATATGGCGGCGGCCGGGCAGCAGGCCGGGCAGGCTCTCGAAGGTCTTGCGGCCCATCAGCATCGGCGCGCCCTGCGTCAGCGCCTTGAAGTGCTTCAGGTCCGCCGGAAGCCGCCAGGGCAGGTCGCCGTCGCGCCCGATCACGCCATTGCGCGCGCGGGCAAGGACGAACACCACTTCGGGCCTGGTCACACCGCCACCTCGGCCTTGATGTGCGGGTGCGGGTCGTAACCCTCGATCACGAAGTCGTCGAGCGCATAGGCAAACATGCTCGACGGCCTGCGCGCGAAGCTCAGCTTCGGAAAATTGCGCGGCGTGCGCGACAGCTGTTCTTCCACCAGATGGCCGTGGTTCGAATAGACATGGGTGTCCGCGCCCATCCAGACCAGCTCGCCGGGCTCCAGATCGGTCTGCTGCGCCAGCATGCGGATCAGCACCGCTGCTTCGAAAATGTTGAACGGAAAGCCGAGGCCAAGGTCGCACGACCGCTGGTAGAGGATGCCCGACAGCCGCCCGTTGGCGACATGATATTGATAGGTCATGTGGCAGGGGGGCAGCGCCATGCCGGGCAGTTCGGGCACGTTCCAGCCGGTGAAGATCAGCCGCCGCGACCCCGGATTGGTGCGGATCATCTCGACCAGCTCGGCGATCTGGTTGATGCCCTTGTCCTCGCGCTTGTAGAGCCCGTCCTTGCCGGTCGGCGTGTAGCGCGGCCAGTCGACCCATTGCTTGCCATAGACCGGACCGAGATCGCCCCATTGCTTCGCGAATTCCGCGTCCTCGATGATGCGGCGTTCGAAATCGTCGCGGTCGATATCCTCGCCGGTCGCCTTGCGATATTCGTCGAGCGGCCAGTCGGTCCAGATATGGACCTTCTGCATCACCAGCGGGCGGATGTTGGTGTCGCCCGACAGGAACCAGATCAGTTCCTTGATCGCCGACTTCCAGAAGATCTTCTTGGTGGTGATCAGCGGGACCGTACCGTCGGAGAGATCGAAGCGCATCTGCACGCCGAACAGCGCGCGGGTGCCCACGCCGGTCCGGTCGACCCGCTCGTCACCGCCATACCAGGCCCGCGCCATGGCATCGAGATATTGCTGTTCGGGATGCTCGGTCATGGGAGGTGGGTAGCCGCATTTCCCCCCTCCCTTCAAGGGACGGGGATATCTGTCGAAGCACTGGCAATCGCCCAACGGCCTCGCTACATCGCCCCCTCATGGCAAAGCTCAAGATCGCGTCCTGGAACATCAATTCGGTCCGCGCCCGCATCGATATCGTCAAGCAGTTCCTGGAGGAGCAGCAGGTCGATATCCTCTGCCTGCAAGAGACCAAGGTCCGCGACGACACCTTCCCGTTCCAGATGTTCCGTGACATCGGTTACACGCATTTCGAGATCAACGGCCAGCCGATGCACCACGGCGTCGGAATCATCTCGAAACTGCCGCTATACGATCATGGCAAGCATGACTGGCAGGACAATGGCGAGGCGCGCCATGTCGGTGTGCGGCTCGATTGCGGGATCAGGCTGGAGAATGTCTATGTCCCCGCCGGTGGTGACATCCCCGATCGCGATCTCAACCCGAAATTCGGCCAGAAGCTCGACTTCCTCGGACGGATGATCCGCTGGTCCGAAGAGCTCAAGGAGCCCACCCTGCTCGTCGGCGACTTCAACATCGCCCCGCTCGAATGCGATGTGTGGAGCCACAAGCAGCTGCTCAACGTGGTTAGCCACACCCCGATCGAGGTCGAGACGCTCAACCGGCTCCAGGCGAGCCATGACTGGGTCGATCTCGGCCGCCACTTCATCCCCGCGCCCGAACGGCTCTACACCTGGTGGAGCTACCGCGCACAGGACTGGGCCGAATCCGATCGCGGGCGGCGGCTCGACCATATGTGGGCAAGCCCAAGCCTCGCGCCGAAGGCGACCAACCATTATGTCTGCGAGCCGTGCCGCTCGTGGATCAAGCCGTCGGACCATATCCCGCTGATCACAGAGCTCGACGTGTGAGCGGCGCCCGCGACACCGCGCGCGCCATCGACGCGCTCAAGCGCGGCTGGCCGGTTGCGGTGACCGTCGGTGCGGGGCGGCTGGTGCTCCTCGCGGTGGAAACCGCGAACGATGTGACGCTCGCGCAGTTCGATGCCGCGCAGCCCGCCGACGTGCTGCTCTCGGCCGCGCGCGCCGCGACACTCAACCTTGCCAACCAGCGCGAAGCGGCGAGCCCGGCTAGCCCGGCGCTGATCGAGCGCGTGCCGTGGCTCGACCTGCCGACCGCGATCGCACTCGCCGATCCGGTTCGCGATATGGCGACGCCTTTGAAGGGGCCGTTTCGCGCCAAGCCGGTCGCCATGCCCGAGGCGGCGGCGGCGGCGCTCCGCCTCGCGCGGCTGGCGGGCCTGCTCCCCGCACTGTTCGTGACGCCGGGCGGTCCCGCCGAGACCGAGGTCGAGGCAGGTGCGCTCGACGATTATGAGGATCCCGCGCACCTTGTCATCGCCTCGCAGGCGCGCCTGCCTGTTGCGGTCAGCGAGAAGGCCGAGATCGTCGCCTTTCGCCATGTCGCCGACGCCGCCGAGCATGTCGCGCTGATCATCGGCACCCCCGACGGCACCCCGCCGCTCGTCCGGCTGCACAGCGAATGCCTGACCGGCGACGTGCTCGGCTCGCTCAAATGCGATTGCGGGCCCCAGCTCGCCGGGGCACTCGACGCTATGACCCATGCCAACTGGGGCATCCTCCTCTATCTGCGGCAGGAAGGGCGCGGCATCGGCCTGATCAACAAGCTGCGCGCCTATGCCTTGCAGGATCAGGGCTTCGACACGGTCGACGCCAATCTCCGGCTGGGCTTCGGGGTCGACGAGCGCGACTTCCGGGTGGCGGCGCGGATGCTGGCGCTGCTCGGCCAGCTCAGCGTCCGGTTGATGACCAACAATCCGCAGAAGGTCGCCGGGCTCGAAGGTGCCGGTATCGCGGTGGTCGAAAGGGTCCCGCACAAGATGGGCGAGAATCCGCACAACAGCGCCTATCTCGCCACCAAGCGCGACCGTACCGGCCACCAGCTATGAACCGCGCGGTCCGCGTCGACAGCGCGGCGCTGACCCTGACCGGCCCCGATGGAACGACGATCCCCTGCGCGATCGGGCGTTCGGGCGCGGGCCCCGCCGCCGACAAGCGCGAGGGCGACGGGATGACCCCGCTCGGCTGCTGGCCGATCCGCACCGTATTGTTCCGGCCCGGCAGGGCCGCGCCGCCGCCGGGGTTTCGGTTGCCCTGGCGCTGGATACGCGACGATGACGGCTGGTCGGACGGCGCGGGCGATCCTGATTATAACCGCCCGGTGCGCCACCCGCATGGTTTCTCTGCCGAGCGGCTGGTCCGCGATGACGGAGCCTATGACGTGATCGTCATCCTCGGCCACAATGACGCGCCGCCCGTCGACGGCATGGGCAGTGCGATCTTCCTCCATTGCAGCGAGGGGCGCCCGACCGCGGGCTGCGTCGCGGTCGAGAAGCCGGATCTGCTGGCGCTGCTGGCGCAACTCGCGCCCGGGGATGCGGTGGAGATTTTCTAAAACTCCCCTCCCTGCCAAGGGAGGGGTAGGGGGTGGGTTACCCCGCGCGATGGCAAATCAGCCTGCCACCCCAGTCGGCCAGACCCACCCCTCGATCCCCTCCCTTGGCAGGGAGGGGAGGACCGTCACTTCTTGGCCGGTTTCACCGCCGTCACTTCCAGCTCCACGAGATACATCGGCTGCACCAGCGCGGCGACCATCACCGTCGAACGGGCGACGGTGCTCGGGTTCTCGGCGGTGTTGAAGAACTGCAGAAAGCCTTCCATGTAGCCCTTGAAGTCCATCTTGCCGAGCTTGGGATCGGCGGCGAGGAAAGCGGTCATCTTCACGACATCGGACAGCTTGTAGCCCTTTTCCTCGAGCAACGCCTTGATCTTGGTGAGGGTGCTGATCGTCTGGGTCTTGGTGTCGCCGAAATCCTCCACGGTCGCTTTCTTGGCGGGGTCGATCGGATCGGCGAGCTGGCCCGACAGGTAGAAGGTGTCATAGCCCGGAGGCACGATCGCCCCCTTCAGGATTGCGCCGGGCTTGCCGTCGGGGCCGGTGCTGGTGAGCTTCTCGACCGGCGCTGGCGGGACGGCGAACAGGGGACCCGCAAGCATGGTCAGGGCGAGCGCGGCGGCCGCGATCTTCATCGTCTTCATGGTGAACTCCTCAGGGGTCAGTGGGCGGAAATGACTTTGGTGTCGGTCGGATCAGGGGCCTCGCCGCTACGCATGCGGGCGACCTGCGCGGTCGTGACCGGCGTTTCGGCATTGCCCCAGCTGGTGCGGACATGGGTGAGCGCGGCGGCGATCTGGGCGTCGGTAAGGTCGCCCTTGAAGGTCGGCATGCCCGCGCGGCCCTCGAGCACGACGTGGATCGCCGGGCCCGGCGACCCCTTTACGAAGGCGTCGCCGGCCAGCGCCGGGAATGCGCCCTCGATGCCCTTGCCGTCCTCCTGGTGACAGGCGGCGCAATTGTCGCTGAAGACCTTGGCGGGGTCGGGCGCGGCGGCGGGCTCCTGCGCGGGCAGGGCGATGGCGCTCGCCGCCGCCAGCCCGGTCAGCGCGATGGTGCAAAACATCGTGCGCATCGCCATCAGCCCTTCATCGCCCGGGCATGCAGCCGTTCGATCTGTTGCCAGGCGCTTTCGAACGCGCCCGCCTGCCAGCCGCCAATATAGCTCATATGTTCTCCCGCCAGATAGATGCGGCCATCGGGTTCGGTGAGCACCGGATAAGCGGTGGCGCGCGCCTCGTCGCTCCACATCCCCCAGCCGCCGAGATTATATTTCACCCGGTGCCATGCGACCGAGAAGCTGTTTTCATAGCTGTCGCGATAGGCGCCGGGGAAGATCTTCTCGCCATAGGCGACGGCCATCTCGGCGCGTTCGGCGGGCGTCTTCGCCGATACCTTCGCGGCGTTGGCGATGAAGTTGTAATAGCCGAGCAGCACGCCCTTCTGCCCCTGCCAGCCGGTCGACGGAAAGGCGATGTTATTGACGTCGGGATTGTCGCAGAAGACGTGCCCGCCATAGATGCCATGATCCTCCTCCCAGAAGCGGCGCTTCATCTGGAGGCCGATCTTGCCGACCGGCGCATAGGCGCACTTGGCCAGCGCCGCCGCGAAGGCCGGCGACAGGCCATGGTCGATCCCCTTCAGCACCGACAGCGGGATGGTGCAGATGCACCAGTCGGCGCTGATCGTCTCGGGCTTGCCGTTGCGGAGGACGTCCACCGTCACGCCGTCGGGCGATTGGCGGATGCGCTGCACCTCGGTCTTGTAGCGGATCATCCCCTTGGGAAGGTTACGGGCGATCGCCTTGGGAATCTGTTCCATGCCCTGCACCGGCTGGAACATCGTGCGCTGCTGCGTCCATTCGCGCGCGACGCTGGACAGCATATGGCCCAGGCCGCTGTCGAGCAGATCGTTCATCTTGTAGGGAACCGACGGCTTGCCGGGCCCGGGATCGACCCCCGCGCCGGGTTCGACGAGATATCCGCGTCCCTCCGCGCCCGTGTAATTTAGATCCTTTTTCGACAGTGCGCCAAAGTCGACCAGGAACTCGATGAACTTCTCCTTGTCCTCGATGCCGAAGCGGGCGTCGAGCGCGCCCTGCCGCGACAGCTTGGCGAGGATTTCCGAACTATAGCCGAGCATGTCGGCGGCGACCTCGGCCTTGCGGACGCGCTTGCCCGCGAGCGGGCCGGTCCCGCGTTCGAAATAGAGGAAGGAGGCGTCGTTGTCGTTGTTGAAAAGCTCCAGCGGAACCCCGAATTTGCGGGTGTAGTGCAGCGTCGAATGATGGTGATAGGGAATCCGCCAAGGGCCATGGTTGATATAGAGCCCCTCGTCGAAATCGCAGGTCTGGGTGGCGCCACCCAGCTCGGTCAGGGTGAAGCCCTTGCGCGCGGTCTGCGCGCGTCCGCCGGGAAAGCTGCGCGCCTCGATCACGGCCACGTCATAGCCGGACTGGGTGAGCTCATAGGCCGAGGCGAGACCGGCATTGCCCGCCCCGAGCACGATGACCTTCTTCTGCTTCGGCGTGCCGCCCAGCTTGGGCGGCGCAGCCATCGCCGATCCGATACCGAAGCCGAGCGCGTCCATGCCCGCCAGCAGCGCCGCGGTCCCGCCGATCTTGGCCAGCTTTTCGAGGAAGATGCGCCGGGACAGGCCGTCCGCTGCCGATCCCATGTCAGATTCGCCCATTATCGCTCCTTCGCGATGCTATCAGGAAACATTATTTATAGAAAAGAAAGGCCGGGAGCGACGTGAATCGCCCCCGGCCCGTAGCGCCGGATCAGAACTTGAAGCCGACCTTGGCGTAATAGAAGCCGCCGTTGAACCCGAAGGGCGAAGTGTCCGGATAGACGTCGCCGGTGAAACGGCCGCCGGTGGAGGGGAAGGTTCCGCCGAGCGTGATCTTGTCGGGATAATTGTCGAACAGGTTCTGGGCGCCGATCGAGAGGGTGAAATTCTCGGTCACCTCGTAGCTCGCCTCGATGTCGAACACGAACTCGCTGCTGAACGTCTCCGAGATATAGCCATTAGGGCCGGGGCCGTCGTCAGCCGTGGAGTATTTGCTGTACCAGTTGACCCGCCCGAGGACGGAGAGCGGACCGCTGGTGAAGTTCTCGGTCAGGATGGCGCGATATTTCGGCAGCGTTTTCTCGATCTGGTAGACCTTGGTGTTGGTGATGATCGTGGCGTCGCGCTTGGTGACTTCGCTCTTGTTGTAATTGAAGGCGAAGGTCGTGTTGAACGTGCCCATGCCGGTGGGCATCCGGTAGCTGCCAACGATGTCGATGCCTTGGGTGCGCGTGTTGAATGCGTTGGTCAGGAACTGGACCTCGTTGACGGTCGCGTAGTTGGCGAGACCGAGCGCCTGCAGCGTGGGGCGCTGCGCGTCGACGACGGTGAACGTCCCCGACGTGCCGATACGATCGCGCACCTCGATGTTGTAATAATCGATGGTGAGGGTCGCTCCGGGTGCCGGCGTGAACACGAAGCCGCCGCTGAAGTTGGTCGATTTCTCCGGCGTCAGCGGTACGGCGCCAAGGAACTGGGCAACCGGGCTCGACACGGGCAACGTCATCGACTCGATGGCGTTCGGATTGCCCGGATTGAACACGGTCGCGATGCTGCTGGTGTTGACCTGGCCGGGGGTCGGGGCGCGGAAGCCGGTGCTCGCCGTGCCGCGGATCGCGACGAAGTCCGCAATGGCATAGCGCGCAGAGATCTTGCCGGTGGTCGTGCTGCCGAAATCGCTCAGCTTTTCGTAGCGGCCGGCAAGGCCCAGCGAGAAGGCGTCGGTGATGTCGCCTTCGATGTCGATATACACGCCTTTGGATGTCCGGCTGCTCGAGCCGGCAATCGCCGGACCATAGCCGGGGAAGCCGTTCGCGCCGACCGGCTGGCCGGTCGAGAGCTGTACCAAATTACCGTTGGAGTCTCGCGTGAGGACAGGAGTTCCATCCTGGTGGAACACGAGGTTGCCGGTGTAAGGACCGACCGCATAGGAGGCGGGATCGCCCAGCCCGAGTTCATAGGACTCGCGGTGGAACTGCCCGCCGAAGGCGATCGTGATAGGGCTCGCAAGCCCGACTTCCCATGGATAGCTGAAGTCGGCGTTGAACAGGGTTTCACGCTGCTCCAGCTTGCCGAGGTAGAACTCGTTCGGCGAGTTGACGCCGAGCGATGGGTTCATCGAGTTGGTCAGCGAATAGGCCAGCGTGTTCTGGCCATAACCTGCGCTGATGTCATAGTTCAGCCCGAAGCCGAGCGTCCCCTTATAACCGACCGTGCCCGATATATCGTCGATCTTACCAAAGAAGATCGGCGTAAAGCCGCCCGGATATACGCAGCTGAAGTTCTGCACGAGCGGATCGGCGCACGTGCTGACCTGGGTATAATCTCGCGGTGTGGCGCTGAATTCGGGCAAAACCTCGTAGCTGTTCGGCGCATAGACGTTGCCGCCCGCCGCGCCGGTCTGGATGCCGGGCAGGGTATTGTCGAAATCGGTGAAGATGTCGTTGAAGATGCCGTTCTTGCCGAAGCCGGTGGCGTTCACCGATTGACGGTAGTTGAAGCTCTCCTCCTGGAAGCTGTGGCCGTAGTTGCCGAAGAAATAGAGGCTGCTGTCCTCGAACTCGAAGCCGCCGTTGACGAAGAAGCGCTCCGATTCCAGCGCTGGATTGCCATAGCGCTGGGCGAGCTTCGGAACGCCGATATTGGGTTGCTCGATCGACAGCTGCAACGCGCCCGGGCGGGTGACGCCGCGGCTGGTCTTGCCCGAGTTCACATATTCGCCGCT
This sequence comes from Sphingomonas sp. Root710, assembly GCF_001429065.1. Taxonomy (GTDB): domain Bacteria; phylum Pseudomonadota; class Alphaproteobacteria; order Sphingomonadales; family Sphingomonadaceae; genus Rhizorhabdus. The sequence goes on along the minus strand of NZ_LMIB01000012.1, from coordinate 752,756 downwards.
GACGTTGATGAAGCCGGTGTCGCCGAGCTTGAAGCCCGCGTTCAACGCGACCTGATAGTCCTTGCCGTCGCCCTCATAATATTGGCCGTAGCGCGCATAGCCGCTGATGCCGCTGTCGTCGGTCTTCAGCGTCATCGCGATGACGCCCGCGATCGCGTCCGAACCATATTGCGCTGATGCGCCGTCGCGCAGCACTTCGACGCTCTTGACCGCGACCGCCGGAATCTGGGCGAGATCGGCCGAATGGGCGCCCGCGCTGAGCGCGTTCGCGCCGATCTGGACGAGCGCCGAGCGGTGCAGGCGCTTGCCGTTGAGCAGCACCAGCGTCTCGTCCGGCGGAAGGCCGCGCAGGTTGGGCGGCCGGACGAAGCTCGATCCGTCGCCGATCGCGTAGCGCGCGACCGAGAAGGAGGGGACCAGGCTCTGAAGTACCTGGTTCATGTCGGCGGTGCCCTGCTTGGTGAGCTCTTCGCCCGCATAGACGTCGATCGGCGTCGGCGATTCGGCAACTGTGCGGTCGGTTCGCCGCGTGCCGGTGACGATGATGACCTGGCTGCCGTCTTCCTCCGCACCCGCGGCTTGCGGTTCGGTTTGCGCCATCGCGGCGGAAGCGGAAAGGCTGGCGGCGGCCAGCGCCGCCCAGGACACAATTTTCAGATGCTTCATGTGAGCCCCCAAAAGATTCATGAAAATCTTTCAGGACACCTGCCCATATTCGACAGTATCAAGGATAATCAAGGATACATGGCATAAGTCATTATTCTACGAATCGCAGAATAATCCCAATCAACTTACGCCATTTGACCCGAATCGATGCTCCCGTCCGTCTTTTGATATTTTCAGACTAAGATCTGAATCCGAGTCGGCAATGCATGTTTTCTTTCATAATTGTTAAAATGAAGAGATTGTGACTTTTATGCCACGTTCGGCTTCACCCCACGAAGCTACACCTCGCGCGGTCATAGAGACGAACGGCGTGCGAAAAGCCGCCATCCTCTCGGGCAAAATTTTTTCCTGAAACGAAATATTGATGCGCGGCGTGCGCTCAGCCGGCGATTGCGATCCGTTCGCGGCACTGCCGGGCGATGTCGCGCAATTCGTCGAGCGTCTGGTCGAGCGCCGCGCGCTGTGCTTCGAGCGCCTCGACCCGTTCGGTGACGCGCTCGAGCAGCCGCCGCGTCTGTGACAGGTGCAGCTGGTCGGCGTCGTAGAGGTCGAGGAACTCCTTGATCTGCCGCAGGCTGAACCCTAGCCGCTTGCCGCGCAGGATCAGCTGGAGCCGGCCGACCTCGCGCCGCGAATAGACCCGCATCGTCCCAACCCGCTGCGGGTCGAGCAGGCCCTTGTCCTCATAGAAGCGGATCGTCCGGGTGGTCACGCCCAGTTCGGTCGCGACATCCTGGATGCCGCGCAGGGGCTGGCGTTCGTCGCCATCGGACGGAGCGCGCTTTGCCATCGCTCAGGCGGCCGCCTTGGCCTTGGCGGCTTCCTCGGCAACGAGCTCCTTTTTCGACAGCTTGCCGATCAGCGTCTTGGGCAGGCTGTCCCGAATCTCGATCTCGCGTGGCATCTCGATCTTGGAAATGCGGGTGGCGAGGAAATCATGCAAGCCCTCCGGCGTCGCTGGCTGGCCGGGGCGCAGCACCACGAACGCCTTGGGCGCCTGGCCGCGATATTCGTCGGGCACCCCGATCACCACCGCCTCCAGGATCGCGGGATGCTCGTACAGGGCTTCCTCGATCATCCGCGGATAAACATTATAGCCGCCGCAGATGATCACGTCCTTGATCCGGTCGACCAGGAACAGATAGCCGTCGGCGTCGAGATAGCCGACGTCGCCGGTCCGGATCGCGCCGTCGATGAATATCTTGGCGGTCTCCTCGGGTTTGTTCCAGTAACCCTGCATCACCTGCGGCCCGCGCGCGCAGACCTCGCCGCGTTCGCCGACGGGCATCAGCTGGTGCGGGTCGTCGAGGCTGTGGATTTCAATCGTCGTGCCGGGGAAGGCGATGCCGGCGCTGTTGTCCTTGACGATGCCGCCTTCGGTCGGATTGCAGGTCAGGATCGGCGAGGTTTCAGACAGGCCATAGCCTTCGACCACCCGGGCGCCGGTCAGCCGTTCGAATTCGGCCCGCACATCATAGGGCAGCGGCGCGCCGCCCGAAACGCAATAGTCGAGATCCTCGAAATGGATCTCGCGCGTCGCCGCGGCCTTGTTGATCGCGGTCAGCATCGTCGGCACTGCGAGCAGCTTGGTCGGCCGCGTCCGCTTCACGGTCTTCAGGAACTGGCCGAGCTCAAAGCGCGGCAGCAGGATCATCAGCGCGGCGGTGTCGACCGAGAAGTTCAGCACCGTCGTCAGTGCGAAGACGTGGAACATCGGCAGCACGCCCATGATCCGGTCCTGCGCTTCTTCGGGGCCGCTGCCGACATGGCCGACATGCAGGATCATCTGCCGGCAATTGGCGGTCAGATTGGCGTGGCTCAGCATCGCCGCCTTGGGCACGCCGGTGGTGCCGCCGGTATATTGCAGCACCGCGACATCGTCGGGCGACATCGCCACCGGACGGAAGCTTTCGCCGTTTTCGGCCAGGCTGCGGAAGGCGACATGGCGCGCATCACGCGGCCAACGGGCGATCTCGCCGCGCTTGAACAGCCGGTAGGCGATCGACAGCAGCGGCGGAAGGACATCGGCCAGCGGACAGACGATGATCTTCTGAAGCCCGCACTCCTCGGCCACCGCCGCGACCTTGGCATGGATGCCGGCGACGTCGATCACCGCCATCACCGTCGTGCCCGAATCGCGGATCTGGTGCCGCAATTCATGTTCGACATAGAGCGGGTTGAAATTGACGATCGTTGCCCCGCAGCGCAGCGCCGCGAAATAGAGGATGACGAAATAGGGCGTGTTGGGCAGGCAGAGGCCGAGGCGGACGCCGGGGCCGACGCCCATCGCCTGCAATCCGGCGGCGACCCGGTCGACCTGCGCGCCGATCTCCGCATAGGTCCAGCGCCGTCCGAGGAAGTCGACAGCGTCACGCGCGCCATGATCGCGCACCGCCGCATTGAGCATATCGGTGATGAGCCGCTTCGGAATCGGCGGGAGCGCTGGCACGCTCCCGCCGTCCGGGGATGCGGCGCCGCGACCGGGGGAATATGGGGTGGTCACGTCGCCGCCTGGAGACATCGTCGTCGGTTTCCTTTCTCGATCAGAAGCTCATCCGCCCGCCGATGGCGAGGATGACCACGCTGGCCTTGTCGAGCCGGCCGTCGGGAAGGATGATCGTCTGCGCCGGGGTGCCCAGGTAGAAGCCGCCCGGACGATCGATCGTCGAGTCCTTAAGGTTCAGGTAGCTTGCTGCCGCGTCGAGGGTGATCGACTCGGTGACCGCGAAGGAGGTGCCGAGCGAGAAATTGACGCGCGAGGCGTCGGGCACGCGGGCATCGCGCGAACCGTCGCGTGTAGGCGTCTTGTCGATCTGGACGCCGCCACGCACCGTTACCGTCGGGCTGATGTCATAATCGGCGCCAATCGCATAGCTCCAGCTGTTCTTGTAGTTCTGGGGCAGCGCGGCGTTGACCGGCGCGCCGAGGCTGATCGCGTCGAACTTGTTCCATCCGGCGCGGACGACCTGGGCGTTCAGCGTCAACGCGTCGGTCGCGTGGAAGCGGGCGCTGGCGATCGCCTGCCAAGGCGTGCGGAAGCTGGCGGTCACGTCGCTGATCGTGCCGTTCGATCCGGCGAGCGGGCCGAGCAGGCCGGCGGTGGTGATGCTGCCCTTCAGCTTGTGCTTGATCGACGATTTATAGCTGAAGCCCAGGTCGATCATCTCGCTCGGGTGGAGCTGGACACCGGCCGACCAGCCGAAGTCCCAGCCCTTGCCGCGCAGCGTCTGGTGCCCGTCGGGCAGCAGCGGCGAAAGGTTGGGCAGCGAGTTGGAGAGCGATGCCTTGCTGTGCTCGGCGTTGAGCGCGATGCCGATACCGATCAGCGGCGACGGCGCAAAGGCGATCGACGGCTGCAAGTCGAAGGTGGTCAGCTTGGTCTTGTCGGCGGTGTAGCGCGCCCAGCTCGTGCCCTTGTAATTGGTGGCGAAGCTGTAGGGCGCCGTCACCGCCATGCCGACCGCCCACTGGTCGTTGATCTTCCAGCCTACCGCGCCCGAGGGGAGATAGCCCTTGTTCAGCGGGTCCTTCGACACCTGCTCGCCGCCGACCGGGGCCGGCGCCTGGCCGGGGCGGATGATGCGGGTGTTGACGTTGGTGACATTGCCCTTCGGCAGGATCGCCGCGATGCCGCCATAGACGCTGCTCTTCTCGTTGCCCGCGATCGCGGCCGGGTTCCACCACAGCGACGCCGCACCCTGGTCGGCGGCTTCGCCCGAATAAGCGCGGCCCGCGCCGCGCACCGATTGTTCCTGAAGGTAGAAGGCCGAAGCCTGTGCCGCGCCCGCGCTGACCAGCGCGACCGTCGATGCTGCGCCCGCCAGGGCGATGCGCCGGAAATTGAAATAGGTCATCGGGATCGTTCCTCTCTTCTAATCCGTGCGTCTCAGCGCACGCGGGTCCAGGTCTGATTCTTGCAAAGCGGCACGAAGATGCACCCCCTGAGCTTCAGCGTGTTGGCGTCGACGGGCGTGATGCGCGCGTCATAGGTCTTGCCGTCTTCGCCATTATAAATGGTTCCGCCATTCCAGACGCCATCCTTGAAGGCGAAGCCGCCCAATATCGGCAGCCCCTTGAGCGGGCGGCCGCGCAGTTTCTCGTCCTTGTTGTTCGTGTCGCGCGCGGCCGGATTGGCGTTGATCGCATCCGAACTCAGGAGTTTTCCGCATAGCGAGCTGCCACAACGTGTGATCTCTACTATGCCGTTGCGGGTTTCGGTCTTCCATCGGCCAACGACGGCATCGGGGCTCGCGGTCGCTGCCATTGCCAGGGCCATCAGCATGATGCTCATCGCCTTACATCCTCCTGTCAGCCGCCCGATGCTGCGCCCGGGTCGTGCTCTTCCATGCAGCATCGATTGCACAATTTTTGGTTGACGTATAGGGTAATCTTCCTACCTTTAAGGAAATTGGTCGCGGCTGTTGCATAAAGGTCGCGTCGAAGGAGACGGAACCCCATGCCGAACGCCGTTATCGCGGGCTATGCGCGCTCGCCCTTCCACCTCGCGGGCAAGGGAGAGCTGGCCCGCGTCCGCCCCGATGATCTCGCCGCACAGGTGATTCGCGGGCTGATCGACAGGAGTGGCGTCAAGGTCGAGGATATCGAGGACATCATTCTCGGCTGCGCCTTTCCCGAGGGCGAACAGGGTTTGAACGTCGCAAGGCTGATCGGGTTGCTTGCCGATCTTCCGCTCAAGGTCGGCGGGATGACCGTGAACCGTTTCTGCGGCTCGTCGATGAGCTCGGTGCACATCGCCGCCGGTCAGATCGCGATCGGCGCGGGCGATGTGTTCATCTGCGCGGGCGTCGAGAGCATGAGCCGGGTGCCGATGATGGGCTACAACCCGCTGCCCAGCCCCGAACTCGCGAAGAAGCGTCCCGGCGCCTATATCGGCATGGGCGACACCGCCGAGAATGTCGCCACTCAGTTTCAGGTCGGCCGCGCCGCGCAGGAGGCCTTCGCGGTCGAGAGCCAGAAGAAGGCGGCGGCGGCGCGCGATGGCGGCAAGCTCAAGGACGAGATCGTCCCTATCAAGACCAGGAAGGGCGTCGTCGAGGTGGACGGCGTGCTGCGCCCCGATACCACCGCCGAGGGACTTGCCGCGCTCAAGCCAGCCTTCGATGCCAACGGCTCGGTGACGGCGGGAACGTCCTCGCCGCTGACCGATGGCGCGGCCGCCGTGCTGGTGACCAGCGAGGATTACGCAGAGGCCAACGGCCTGACCATCCTGGCGCGTATCAAGAGCGTCGCCGTTTCGGGCTGCGAGCCCGAGATCATGGGCGTCGGGCCGGTCTCGGCGACCCGCAAGGCGCTCGAACGCGCGGGTCTCGCGGTCGGCGACCTCCACGTCGTCGAGCTCAACGAGGCCTTCGCCAGCCAGGCGCTGGCGTGCAGCACCGAACTGGGTCTCAAGCCCGAGACGATCAACCTCGACGGTGGCGCGATCGCGATCGGCCATCCGCTCGGTGCGACCGGGGCGCGGATCGTCGGCAAGGCGGCGTCGCTGCTCAAGCGTGAGGGCGGCAAATATGCGCTCGCCACCCAGTGCATCGGCGGCGGTCAGGGCATCGCCACCATCCTCGAGGCGGTGTGACGGCCATGGATGCGATCAAACAAGTCTGCGTCATCGGCGCGGGCACGATGGGTGCGGGGATCGCCGCGCAGGCCGCCAATGCTGGCGTGCCCGTGCTGCTGCTCGACATCGTCCCCAAGGACGGCGCCAACCGTAACGCGATCGCCGAGGGCGCGGTTGCGAAGATGCTCAAGGCCGATCCCGCCCCCTTCATGTCGAAGGCGGCGGCGAAGCTGATCGAGACCGGCAATATCGAAGACGACCTCGCCAAGGTCGCCGACTGCGACTGGATCGTCGAGGCGGTGATCGAGCGGCTCGACATCAAGCAGAGCCTCTATGCGAAGCTGGAGGAGGTGCGCAAAGCCGGTACGGCGGTCTCCTCGAACACCTCGACCATCCCGCTCGGCAAGCTGATCGAGGGCCGGTCCGACGCATTCGCCGCCGATTTCCTGATCACCCATTTCTTCAATCCGCCGCGCTATATGCGGCTGCTCGAAATCGTCACCGGGCCGAAGACCAGCCAGGACACCGCCGCGAAGGTTGCCGATTTCGCAGACCGCGCGATGGGCAAGACGATCGTGCGGACCAACGACACGCCGGGCTTCATCGCCAACCGCATCGGCACCTATTGGCTGCAGGTCGCGGTCAACGCCGCAATGGACCTGGGGCTCACTGTCGAGCAGGCCGACGCGATCGGCGGCAAGCCGATGGGCGTTCCCAAGACCGGCATCTTCGGGCTGATCGATCTGGTCGGCATCGACCTGATGCCGCTGCTCCAAAAGAGCCTGACCGCGACCCTACCCGAAGGCGACGCTTATTTCGCGACGGTCCGGCCGATGCCGCTGATCGATAGGATGATCGCCGACGGCTATACCGGGCGCAAGGGGAAGGGCGGCTTCTACCGGATCAACCGCGAGGCGGGGAAGCGCAAGGAAAGCCTCGATCTCGCCACCGGCGATTATCGCCCGACGCTCAAGGCAGATGCGCCGCGCGCAAAGCTCGATCAGCTGATTGCGCTGCCCGGCAAGACCGGTGACTTCGCCTGGGCGGTGCTAGGCCAGACGCTCGCCTATGCCGCGAACCTCGTCGGCACGATCGCCGACGACATCGTCGCGATCGATGACGCGATGAAGCTCGGCTATAACTGGAAATATGGCCCCTTCGAACTGATCGACCAGATCGGCGCGGCGGCTTTTGCGAAGCGGCTCGCCGACGAGGGCAGGCCGGCTCCCGCGATCCTGACCACGCTGGGCGACCGCAGTTTCTACCGGATCGAAGGTGGCAAACGCCAATATCTCGGCCTCGACGGCGACTATCATGACATCGTCCGCCCCGATGGCGTGCTGCTGCTCGAAGATATCAAGCGCACCGCCAAGCCGATCATGAAGAACGGGTCGGCGGCGCTGTGGGATATCGGTGACGGCGTCGCCTGTCTCGAGTTCACTTCGAAGATGAACGCGCTCGACGGCGAGACGCTCAAGCTGCTCGGTCAGGCGACCGAGCATGTCGCGCAATCGATGAAGGCGCTGGTCGTCTATAACGAAGGCAGCAACTTCTCGGCGGGCGCCAATCTGGGGCTCGCGCTCTTCGCGGTGAATATCGCCGCCTGGGGCGAGATCGAGAAGCTCGTCGCGGGCGGGCAGCAGGCATACAAGGCGCTGAAATATGCGCCCTTTCCGGTGGTCGCCGCGCCCGCCGGCCTCGCGCTCGGCGGCGGCTGTGAGATCGTGATGCATGCCGATGCGGTCCAGGCGCATGCCGAAACCTATATCGGGCTGGTCGAATGCGGTGTCGGCCTCGTTCCGGGCTGGGGCGGCTGCGGCGAATATATCGATCGCTGGGTGAAATCGGGCCTGCTGCCGCGCGGGCCGATGCCCGCTGTCGCCAAGGCGTTCGAAACCATCTCCACCGCGACCGTCGCCAAGTCGGCGGCTGAAGCGAAAGAGCTGCAATTCCTGCGCAAGGACGATGGAATCACGATGAACCGCGACCGCCTCCTCGCCGACGCCAAGTCGCGCGCGCTGGCATTGGTCGACGGCTATGCGCCGCCCAACCCGCCCGAGTTCCGCCTGCCCGGCGAAAGCGGCCGGGTCGGCCTCGCCATGGCGGCGGAGGGCTTCCGCAAGCGCGGCCTCGCCACCGATTATGACATGGTCGTCTCCGATGCGCTGGCGACGGTGCTGACCGGTGGTGACGCCGATCTGATCGACGTGGTGAGCGAACAGGCGCTGCTCGACCTCGAACGCGCGGCCTTCGTTAAGCTGATCCGCGACCCGCGCACCCAAGCCCGGATCGAGACGATGCTCGAAACCGGCAAACCGCTGAGAAACTGAGCGTCAGGAGCAAGACGATGCAAGTCTATGAGGCCCCGCTGCGCGACATGCGCTTCCTCGTCCACGAACTGTTCCGGGATGATGGCTTCGGCACCTTCCCGGCGCATGAGGAATTCACCCCCGACCTGATCGACGCGGTGATCGAGGAGGCGGCCAAGCTCGCCCAGGACGTGCTGCTGCCGCTTAACGCCAGCGGCGATGTCGAGGGCTGCACCTGGGAAAATGGGGTGGTCCGCACCCCGGCGGGGTTTAAGGAAGCCTATGCCCAATTCCGCGACGGCGGCTGGTGCGCGCTCGCCAGCGATCCGAAATGGGGCGGGCAGGGTCTGCCCGAGACGGTCAACAAGCTGGTCGAGGAGATGATCAGCTCGGCGAATCTCAGCTTCGGTCTTTATCCTGGCCTGACCCATGGCGGCGCAACCGCACTCAAGGCGCATGCCAGCCCCGATCTTCAGGAACGCTTCCTGCCCAAGATGGTGTCGGGCCAATGGTCTGGCACGATGTGCCTGACCGAGCCGCATTGCGGCACCGATCTTGGCCTGCTGCGCACCAAGGCGGTGCCGCAGGCGGACGGCAGCTACAAGATCACCGGCAACAAGATCTTCATCTCGGCGGGCGACCATGACCTGACCGAGAACATCATCCATCTCGTCCTCGCTCGCCTGCCCGACGCGCCCAAGGGGGTGAAGGGGATCAGCCTCTTCGTCGTCCCCAAATATCTGCCGAAGGAAGATGGTTCGGTCGGTCCGTCCAACGGCGTGCTGTGCACGGGCATCGAGCACAAGATGGGGCTCAAGGCCTCCGCGACCTGCCAGATGAGCTTCGACGATTCGACCGGCTGGCTGGTCGGCGAGCCCAATGACGGCCTCAACGCGATGTTCACGATGATGAACACCGAGCGCGTCTCGGTCGGCGTCCAGGGCCTCGGCGTCGCCACCGCTGCTTATCAAAGCGCGGTCGCCTATGCGAAGGACCGCATCCAGGGCCGCGCCCTGTCTGGCCCCAAGCGGCCCGATCTAGCCGCCGATCCGATCATCGTCCACCCCGACGTCCGCCGGATGCTGATGACGATGCGCGCCTATAGCGAGGGGTGCCGTGCGCTCAGCATGTGGGTCGCCCGCGCGCTCGATGCCGAACGCCATTCGGAAGATCCCGAGATCCGCCGGCGCGCCGAGGACATGACCGCGCTGATGACTCCGGTGGTGAAGGCGCTGCTTACCGACCTCGGCCATGAGGCGGCGCAGATCGCGGTCCAGGTCTATGGCGGCCATGGCTACATCCGCGAACATGGCGTCGAGCAATATGCCCGCGATGCCCGCATCGCGATGATCTACGAGGGCACCAACGGCGTCCAGGCGCTCGACCTTGTCGGCCGCAAGCTGCCCGCCTATGGCGGCCGCTATCTGCGCGCCTTCTTCCACCCGGTGTCGGAGTTCATCGAGCAGCACAAGGCGGTGCCGGGGATGGAGAAGATGATCGAAGCGCTCGAAAAGGCGTTCGGCGCGCTCCAGCTCTCGACCGCAACCATCGCCCAGAAAGGCATGGCCGATCCGGAGGAAGCGGGCGCCGCCTCGTCCGATTATCTCCGCCTGCTCGGCCTCGTCGCGATCGCCTATCTGTTCGCGAGATCGGCCAAGATCGCAGGCATGAAGAAGATGATGGGCCAGGACCCCGACGGCTTCTACGCCGCCAAGCTGGTCACCGTCCGCTTCTTCTACGAACGCCTGCTCCCCCAAGTCGCGACCCTGTTCACCGCGATCAAGGCGGGCAAGGCCTCGATGATGGACCTGCCCGAAGAGGCTTTTTAGTCTTTGAAGCCGCCGGGGCCTCGCCCCGGCGGCTTCAATTTTGCCGGGCCCAAGGGGAAATAAAAATATCCTCGTCGACCCAGTCGATCCAGTGACGACATAATGTTGCACATATCACCGACGTGACTGTCAGGGCGAAAGCTACCGGGATATAGTTCCTGCTGAGCGAGGCGATGGCGAGGCCCATGATCAGGCCGGAAATCGTCCAGACCCATTTTTGCCTGAACCATGCGACGCGATCGGCGAGGCGGCTGAGCACGAAGCTACCACTCAATATCCCTGGCAGAGAGACTATGGCACCGCCGGGCACGGACAGCACGACAAGCTGCATCATCGGATAAAGTTGATCCAATGCCGCAATCGTGACGGGGATAGGGTGGGGGATCAGCGCATAGAGCGTAGCAAGGCCCCACATCAGCAGGAAGATCGGACCAGCGGAAAACAGGGCGGCCTGCACACCCTTGCTTAGTGATCCAGTCCTTATCTTCATGGCTATATGCCCCTTCTGATCACCAGATATCAGGCTTGGACAGCGGCCTGATCGGCGAGCCAGCCGTTCACCTTCCGGCCGAAATGTGCGATCGCCCCCATGTTGAAGAAGTGCATGCCGCCCAACATGATCACCGCGAGGCCAACCTTGCCGCTCAGGAAGCGGATGGCATCGGCATAGGTGCGTGGTTCGGCGCCAAGGCTCAGCGTCAGCGTGATGAAGCCGATATTGACGAGGTAGAAGCCCACCACCAGCAAATGGTTGGTGGACCGCGCCAGTTCGGCGTCCTGACCGAAGCACTGGGTGAGGAATACCTCGCCATTGTGGGACAATGTGCGCGCCACCCAGACGGTGATCGCGATCGTGATTAGCAGATACAGGGCATAAGCGGTCTCGACCATCTTTCTATCCTTTCATTCGGTAATTTCTGTAAAAAGAGAAATTATGGCACACAAATTAACCACAGATGGGCTGGGAGGCCCGATCAATGAGAGGTGTTGTTCTTTCCGGTCGGTATGAAGCGGGCGACCTTGCCGCCTAACTTCATCAGGGTGATGAGGGTCGACTTGGGCAGTTTGCGGATCTGATCGTACCAGTCACCCAGCGTTGAGATGAACTCATGCATCCGAGTGATCCGTTGGCGGATATGCGCCGGGGCGGCGTTGTCCTTCGCGAGCCGATCGGCAAGTTCGGCGAGGAGGGCGATCGTCGGGTCGATCTCACGCCGCTTGCGCTCGGCGGCGATACGCAGCAGCACCTCCCAAAGGTCGTCCTCGGCGATGAAATGATCGCGCCGGTCGCCTTCGATATGAACGCGTTTGACGATCCCGTAACTCTGAAGTTCCTTCAGCCCGTTCGATACGTTGGATCGTGCCAAAGTCAGCTCATCGACGATCTCGTCGGCGGCGAGCGGGCGGCTCGAAAGATAGAGCAGGCCGTGGATTTGGGAGACCGAACGGTTCACGCCCCATTGGGTACCCATTTCTCCCCAGTGGAGAATGAACGCCTTGGCGTCCGGGTTGTCCATTAATGGCATGTCCGTCCTTTCTGTAAAAACAGAAATAACAGACGGAAAGGTTCATGACAAGCGCCGATTTGAGTCGGCACCTGCCGCACGGCGCTCGAAGCGGGCAAGGCTTCGATGATCGGCCCGCCCGAAAAGGCTTTTTGACGCTTTCTACCCTTTCTCCTGAAGGGAGAGGGGCTTTGCTTCAGCTCGGCTTGCGTCCGCCGCCCTTGAACGGCTTAGCGCCATAGCGCTTCGGACCGCCTGGGCCGCCTGGGCCGCCTGGGCCACGGCCGGGACCGCCCGGACCGCGTGGCCCGCGCGGCGGACCATCCGGACGGCCGGGGCCGCGCGGCGAGAGTTGTGCGCGCGGCGGCGGGCCGCGGCGGTCGCGGAGCTGGGCGGGGGGCGGGGCCGGGGCGTCGCCGGCGGGTTCGATCACCACGCCGTCCTCTTCGCCTTCGGTGCGCTTCAGCGCATCGAGGAACTTGGCGGCGACGGCGCGCGGCACTTCGAAGCGGGTCTCGGTCTGGAAGATGCGGATCGCGCCGATCTCGCGCTTGGTGATGTGGCCGCGGCGGCACAGCAGCGGCAGCAGCCAGCGGGCATCGGCATTGGCCTGCCGCCCGACATTCATCCGGAACCACACCGTGTCCTCGAAGCCGGGACGTGGCCCCTGATCGCGATTGGCCTGCTGTTCACGGTCGCCGCGCGCCATAGGCGAGGCGTCGATCAGGTCTTCGGGCGCGGGCAGGCTCTGGCGCTGGGTGCGGACGAAGGCGGCGGCGATCTCCTCGGCGCTGCGGGTTTCCAGCAGTTTGCGGGCGACTTCCAGATCCTCTTCGCTCACCTCGCCGACGCTCAGGCTCTCGACCAGCCGTTCCTGGTCGCGCGCATAGATGTCGTCGGGGCTGGGCACATTTTCCCAGGTCGCGTTGACGTTTGCGGCGCGCAGCAGCCGCTCGGCGTGGCGGCGGCGCTGATAGGGGGTGATGAGGACGCAGGTGCCCTTCTTGCCGGCGCGGCCAGTGCGGCCCGAGCGGTGCTGGAGGACTTCGGGGCCGACCGGCAGCTCGGCATGGATGACCAGCTCGAGGCCGGGCAGATCGATGCCGCGCGCCGCGACGTCGGTCGCCACGCAGACCCGCGCGCGGCGGTCGCGCAGCGCCTGCAGCGCGTGGTTGCGCTCGTTCTGGCTCAGCTCGCCCGACAGCGTCACCGCCGCGAAGCCGCGCTCGGTGAGCGTCGCCGACAGACGGCGGACATTCTCGCGCGTCGCGCAGAACACCATTGCGCCCTTGGCTTCATGGAACCGCAGGACATTGACCACGGCATGCTGGATGTCGGCGGGGGCGACCGCCATTGCGCGATAGTCGATATCGGCATGCGCCTCGCGCGCGCTGGTCGTCTCGATCCGCAGCGCGTCGCGCTGATAGCGCTTGGCGAGCATCGCGATCGGCTTGGGCATCGTCGCCGAGAAGAGCAGCGTGCGGCGCTCGGGCGGGGTGAGATCGAGGATTTCCTCGAGATCTTCGCGGAAGCCGAGGTCGAGCATCTCGTCGGCCTCGTCGAGGATCACCGCGCGCAGCGATCCGGGCTGGAGGTTCCCGCGCTCGAGATGGTCTTTCAGCCGGCCCGGCGTGCCGACGACGATGTGGCAGCCATAGGACAGCGCGCGCTGCTCGACGCGGACGTTCATGCCGCCGACGCAGCTCGCGACGCGCGCGCCGAGCTTGGCGTAGAGCCATTGCAACTCGCGCTGCACCTGCAACGCCAGCTCGCGGGTGGGCGCGATGATCAGAGCCAGAGGCTCGCCCGGACGGGGCAGCGTCTCCGAACCCTGCAGGAGCGTGTCGGCGATGGCAAGGCCATAGGCGACGGTCTTGCCCGAGCCGGTCTGCGCCGAGACGAGCAGGTCGCGGTCATGCGCCTCGGCGGCGATCACCTGGGCCTGGACCGGGGTTGGGGTCTCGTAACCACGCTCGGCGATTGCCTCGGCGACCGGCCGCGGCAAGGAGGAAAAGGGCATCTGATATCCGATAGCAAAGGGGGCCGGCGCCTCTCTGCGCGCGGCTATGTCGGCGCTCCCTATAGGCACCGTCGCCGGAAATTGCCAGTCCGGGATGGGCCGTGGCGGCTTCGGGGCGGAATAAGCTGCGGGCGGGTGCGTAAAGCTCCTCATGATGCCAGTTGGGAAGAAGATGAGTCGCATGCTTCCTCCCGACGCGCAGGTACGGCACATGGCCGATCCGCCGGCGCCCCCGGTGTCGAAGGCGATCGGGCTCGCCCGGCTGATCTGCATCCTCGGCATAGTCTATGTCCACGCCTGGACCGGCCTTGGCGGCGACGAGATGGCGGCGCAGATGGGATCGGCGCAGGACGTGCTGCGCTGGACCGTGGTCGATCTGTTCGGGCGCGGCGCGGTGCCCCTGCTCAGCCTGGTGTCGGGCTGGCTGGTTGCCGGATCGCTGGCTAAGCGCGGATCGGGCGACTTCCTGCGCAGCAAGGCACGAACCGTGCTGCTGCCGATGGTCATGTGGAACGCGATCGCGATCGTTCTCGTGGTCGGCGCGGGCGCGGTCGGCTGGGTGCGCGCGCCTCTGTTCGGCGATGCCATCTGGATGGCCGACAATCTGCTCAACCTGACGCGGGCAGGCGACATCAACGTCCAGACCGCCTTTCTGCGCGACCTGTTCCTGTGCATGCTCGCGGCGCCGCTGCTGGTGCGTCTGCGCACCGGCTGGCTGGTCGCCATCGCTGCGCTGGCGGTGATCTGGTGGGTCAGCCTGTGGCAATTCCCGCTGCTGCTGCGTCCCTCGATCCTCGCATTCTTCGTCGGCGGCATCCTCGCGCGCCGCCACGGTCTCGCCGAGCGCTCCGCGCTGGTGAAGCCTTGGCAGGCGGCCTTGCCCTTCCTGTTGATAGTGCCGGTGAAGATATGGCTGTCGGTTGAAAATGGCGGGGCCGCCGGCTTCCATCTCCATGCGACAGCGGCGGTCGATCTGCTGATGCGGACCGCGGCGGCGCTGCTGGTCTGGCGCGTGGCGAATGCACTTGCGGCGCGCCCCGCCGCCGTGCGTTTGCTGCGGCTGGAACGCTACGCCTTCTTCCTGTTCTGTTCGCACCTGCTGTTCATGTGGCTGGTTGCGCCGAAGATCGGGCTGGCGACGGGAACGATGGGCGGCATCCTTTGGCCCGCCTTCTTCCTGCTCCAGCCGCTGCTCGCGCTGGGCTTCGCGATTCTGCTCGCCCGGCTTGTCGACGCGGCGTCGCCGAAACTGGCCGATCTGCTCAGCGGCGGCCGGCTCGGCCGGGGTCAGACGGCTTCGCCCGCCGCCCTGCCGCTCGCCCAGGCCCATTGGAAATTATAGCCGCCGAGCCAGCCGGTCACGTCGACTGCCTCGCCGATGAAATGCAGTCCCGGAACCCGCTTCGCCATAAGGGAGCGTTGGTCGAGCCCATCGGTCGCTACTCCGCCGATCGTCACCTCGGCCTTGGCGAAGCCCTCCGATCCATTGGGGGTAAAGGCCCAGCCGTTGAGCCGCGCCCCCGCCGCCGCCAGCACCGCGTCCTTGTGCGTTACCAGCGGACCCGACAGGCCCAACCGGTCGGCCAGTACATCGGCGAGCCGGTCGGGAAAACGTTCGCGCAAGATCGTGCGCGGCTCGGCGTTGGGCCGGGCGCGCTTGGCGTCGGTCAGCAACGGCCGCGCGTCGGTGCCGGGCAGCAGGTCGATCGACAGGCTGTCGCCATGCCGCCAATAGCTGCTGATCTGTAGGATCGCCGGGCCCGACAACCCGCGATGGGTGAACAGCGCCGCCTCGCGGAAGCGCGCCTTGCCGATGCTGGCGACGACGTCGAGCGACACGCCCGACAGACTCTCGAACAACCGGTCGTCCTGGCCCAGCGTCAGCGGCACCAGTGCCGGGCGCGGCTCGACAACCTTGAGGCCGAACTGGCGCGCGATGTCATAGGCGAAGCCGGTCGCGCCCATCTTGGGGATCGACGGCCCGCCTGTCGCGATCACCAGCGACGCCGCCTCGACCGTCCCCGCCGGGGTCTCGACCGCGAACCGGTCATCGGCCCTGCTGATGCCGGCGATGCGGGTGAGCAGCCGGGTCTCGACCCCGCCCTTGGCGCATTCCTCCTCCAGCATCGCGACGATCTGCTTGGCCGATCCGTCGCAGAAGAGCTGGCCCAGCGTCTTCTCGTGCCAGGCGATGCCATGGCTATCGACGAGCGCGATGAAGTCGGCCGGCGTATATCGGCCCAGCGCCGACTTGGCGAAATGCGGGTTGGCTGACAGATAGCGTTCGGCCAGCCCGCCCTCGACATTGGTGAAATTGCAGCGCCCCCCGCCCGAAATCAGGATCTTCGCGCCCGCGCGGTCGAGATGATCGAGCAGTAGAACGCGCCGCCCCCGCTGCCCGGCGGTCAAGGCGCACATCAGCCCGGCGGCGCCCGCGCCGATGATGATCACGTCGTAGGGAGATGGTGACGGCATGGATCATCGCTGCTATCCGCCGCGGCCATCATGGACAAGCAGAACCGCCCCGACCGTCGCACCTTCGCGATCATCTCGCATCCGGACGCCGGCAAGACCACGCTGACCGAGAAGCTGCTTTATTTCGGCGGTGCGATTCATCTCGCCGGTGAGGTCAAGGCGCGCGGCCAGACGCGGCGCGCCCGATCCGACTGGATGAAGATCGAGCAACAGCGCGGTATCTCGGTCACCTCGTCGGTAATGACCTTCGAGCGCGGCGGGATCACCTTCAACCTGCTCGACACACCGGGCCACGAGGATTTCTCGGAAGACACCTATCGCACCCTGACCGCGGTCGATTCGGCGGTGATGGTGATCGACGCCGCCAAGGGTATCGAGCCGCAGACCCGCAAGCTGTTCGAGGTCTGCCGCCTGCGGTCGGTGCCGATCATCACCTTCATCAACAAGGTCGATCGCGAGGGCCGCCCGCCCTTCGAACTGCTCGACGAGATCGCCGATGCCCTCGCGCTCGACGTGTCGCCGATGAGCTGGCCTGCCGGCATGGGCGGCACCTTCGAAGGGATTTACGATCTCGCCCGCGACCGGCTCTACCGCCCCGCCGCCGATGCGACCGGCGCCTATGAGGGTGATTCTGTCGCCGTGGCCGGGCTCGGTGATTCGCAGCTTGATGATATCCTGCCCGCCGACGCGCTGGGCCAGTTGCGTGAGGAGGCCGAACTCGCGCAAATCGGCTATGTGCCCTTCGACGAGACCGCCTATCGCAACGGCGATCTCACCCCGGTCTATTTCGGTTCGGCGCTCAAGGATTTCGGCGTCGAGCAGCTGATCGACGCGCTCGCCGATTTCGCGCCCAGCCCGCGCGCCCAGCCGGGCGAGCCGCGCGATGTCGATCCGGGCGAGCCCAATGTCGCCGGATTCATCTTCAAGGTGCAGGCAAACATGAACCCGCAGCATCGCGACCGGGTCGCCTTCATGCGGCTCTGCTCGGGCAAGTTCAAACGCGGCATGAAGCTGGCGCAGGTCGGCACCGGCAAGACCATCGCGGTGCACAGCCCGATCCTGTTCTTCGCGCAGAATCGCGAGCTGGCCGAAGAGGCATTTCCCGGCGACATCATCGGCATCCCCAACCATGGCACACTGCGGGTCGGCGATACGCTGACCGAGGGCGAGATGATCCGCTTCACCGGCCTCCCCAATTTCGCGCCCGAAATCCTGCGCCGGGTGAAGCTCGCCGATCCGACCAAGACCAAGCAGCTGCGCAACGCGCTCAACGACATGGCGGAAGAGGGGATCATGCAGGTCTTCCACCCGCAGATCGGATCGCAGCTGGTGATCGGCGTTGTCGGCCAGCTCCAGCTGGACGTGCTGATCTCGCGCCTCCAGGCCGAATATAAGGTCGAGGCGAGTTTCGAGCCCTCGCCTTATGACACTGCGCGTTGGGTAACGTCAGACGACGAGAAGGCGCTCGACGAATTCATGGGTCTGCATCGTTCCGCCATGGCGGCCGACCGTGACGATGCGCCGGTGTTTATGGCCAAGGACGCTTGGGAACTGAGCTATATCCAGGGCAAGTTCCCGAAGCTGCATTTCTCGGCCACGAAGGACCGGCGCTGATCGAATGCGACGGGCGACGACCGACGCGATGTCCTGGCCGGCGATGGTGCTGGCGGCCTCGGTCTTCCTCGCCACGCTCGCGCTGTTCGGCGGCTTGGCGCAGCGGACCTGACCGCCGCCATTCCAGCGGACGCTGGGATCTCGGAATGATCGGTAGAGTGCGCACGGAAAGAATTCGAAATGCGGACGTTCTCCCCTCGTTACGACGAAAGGAGTGTTGTGTGCGTCTGCTCAAAGCCCTGATTCTGGCCAGTGCCGTCCTGCCCGCGATGGCAATGGCCGCGCCGCCGGATCCCCGTATTCTCAGCGCACAGGTGATATTCGATCGACTTGGCTTCGGCCCCGGCGTGATCGATGGCGCGAAAGGCGCGAGCTTCACCAAGGCACTTAGGGGCTATCAGGAGGCCAAAGGCCTGTCGGTCACAGGCCAGCTCGATGCTGCGACGGTTAAGAGCTTCGCGCCCTATCGCGCAATGCCGACGGTGATCAACATCAAGCTCAACGATCAGATCCTCGAAGGGCCCTTTGTCGGCCCGCTTCCCGAGAAGGAAAGCGACCAGGCGAAAATGAAGTCGCTCGGCTATGCCGACGCCGCCGAGAAGATCGCCGAGCGCTACCACACCACCAAGGCCACGCTCATCGCGCTCAACAAGCCCGGAGCCAAGCTCACGTCCGGCGCCATCATCAAAGTCCCCAATGTCATTCCACCCAAGCAGGACTTCGCCGACAGCCTGTCCCCCGCTTGGCGCAAGACGCTCTGGACGCTCAACGTCGGGTCGGATCAGCCCGCGGGCGCCAAGGTCGTCGTCGACAAGTCGGACGGGGTGCTGCGCGTCCTCGACGGCGCGGGCAAGCTGGTCGCGCAATTTCCGGCGACGATGGGCAGCGGCCATGATCCGCTGCCGATCGGCGACTGGAAGATCCAGGGTGCGGCCTACAATCCGCCCTTCCACTATAATCCCGAGCTGTTCTGGGACGCCGACAGCAAGGACCAGAAGGCGCTGCTGCCGCCGGGGCCGAATGGGCCGGTCGGCGTCGTCTGGCTCGATCTCGACAAGAAGCATTACGGCATCCATGGCACGCCGCACCCCGAGAATATCGGCCGCACCGAAAGCCATGGCTGCATCCGCCTGACGAACTGGGATGCGGCGCGGCTGGCGACGATGGTCAAGCCGGGCACGCCAGCCACGTTTCAGGAATAATGAGGGCCGAATGAGGAGAGGGCGATGATCCGCAAGATTGCGATCGTGCTGCTGCTGGCCGTGGTGGGCTATGTGGCCTGGGTCGTCGCGCTCAACCTGCCGGGCAACAAGACCCCGTCGTCGTCGCCGCCCGCGCCGAAGATGGCCGCTGGTCCAGCTAAGACGATCGAGATCGTGCGCTCCGGCCCGCTCGTCATCCCCGTAACCGGAGTCGCCGCGAGTCAGCTCGCCGACACCTTCGACGATGCGCGCGGCGAGGGGCGCGTCCACGACGCAATCGACATCATGGCCCCGCGCGGCACGCCCGTGATCGCAGCCGCGACAGGCACGGTCGAGAAATTGTTCGACAGCAAGCTCGGCGGTAAAACCATCTATATCCGCCGCGATGGTGGCCAGTGGGTCGACTATTATGCCCATCTCGACACCTATTCCCCTGGCCTCGCCGAAGGGCAGAAGGTGCCGCAGGGCCATATGATCGGCACTGTGGGCTCGACCGGCGATGCCAGTCCCGAAGCTCCGCACCTCCATTATGCGATCAACGCGATGGCACCGGGCGAACGCTGGTATCAGGGCAAGGCGATCAACCCCTATCCGCTGCTGACCCAGAAATGACCCGCGTCGCCGGGGGTGACATCCCGGGCAGCCGTGCCAATATCCGGACCATGACCCTTCTCCGCACCGCCTTCGCCTTTTTCGCCCTCCTCGTCCTTCCCGCCGCTGCCCAGGCCGCCGACAAGCTCGTCCTCGCCTTCGGTGACAGCCTGACCGCGGGCTATCGCCTGCCGCCCGGCCAGGGCTTCGTCCCGCAGCTGGAGGCCGCACTGCGCAAGGCCGGGATAGCCGCGCGGGTGCACAATGCCGGCGTCTCTGGCGATACCACCGCGCAGGGCAAGGCGCGGCTCGCCTGGGTGCTTGCCTCGCTCAAGCAGAAGCCCGACGTCGTCATCGTCGAGCTCGGCGCGAACGACATGCTGCGCGGGCTCGATCCGGGACGGGCGGAGGCGAACCTCGACGCGATCCTCGCCGAACTTTCGAAGCGCCGGATCAAGGTGTTGCTGGCGGGCATGGTCGCCGCGCCCAATCTCGGGCCGGACTATGCCCGGCGGTTCAATCCGATCTATGCCCGGCTCGCCGCAAAATATCGCGCGACCCTCTATCCCTTCTTCCTCGACGGCATCGTCGGCGACCGCTCGTTGCACATCGGCGATGCGATCCATCCCAATGCAAAGGGGGTTTCCGTAATCGTCAAAGGCATAGCGCCTCCGCTAAGGAAGCTGCTGACAGGCCAGTAATTAGTCCCGTTGCAGAGGGCAGGGAGACGCCCTAAGCTCGTTACGGGACGGAGCGGGGGAGGGCTTCGATGATATGGGCGGCGTCTTCTTCGACGCGAGGACCGGTGGGGCGGCCGGCGGGCGACATTGACGATGACGCGCGCGACGCCTTTCTGGGCCATCTGCGCGAAGGCGTTTCGGCCGCCGCGGCGGGACCGGGCGATTATATCGTCGATCTGTCCGGCGTTGAGCATATCTCGGCGGGCGCATTGATGGCGTTGACGATCGCCCGCAAGGAAGCGATCACCCGTGACGTGAAGATCGTCCTGGCGCGGCCCAATCCGGCCATCCGCGAGGTGCTGGAGATCAGCCGCTATCAGCTGATCTTCGACATTGTCGACGATCTTGACACCGACGGCGGCTGAGGGGGCTGGACTGGATGCTGGTGCGTTTCTGGGGAACGAGGGGATCCTTGCCGGTCGCTCCCCGCGCGCGCGCCATCGAGGACAAGCTTGTCAACGCGCTGCTTCGCGCATCGGGCCGCAGCTTCGCGGACGATGCGGCGGCCCGCGCCTTCGTTAATCAGGAACTCAGCTTTGGCGAGGGCCATAGCTATGGCGGCGCCACCACCTGCCTCGAGCTCGAAGGCGCCGACGACAGCTTTTTCATCCTCGACATGGGATCAGGCCTGCGCGAGCTGGGCAACGATGCCTTCCGCCGGATCGCGCAGCAGGGCCGCTCGCGCACCTATAATTTCTTCATGTCCCATCTGCACTGGGACCATATCATGGGCTTCCCCTTCTTCGGGCCGGCCTTCGATCCCAATGCGCATATCGTGATCCATTCGGGCCATGCCGACTGCGAAGCGGCGCTGCGCCGCCAGCAGGAGGAGATCAGCTTCCCGGTCGCGTTCGACTGGCTGCGCGCGAAGATCGAGTTCAAGGTGCTGAAGCCCGGCGAGACCCATCATGTCGACGGCATCGATGTGGAGCTGATGCCGCAGGATCACAGCCACGTCTCCTATGCCTGGAAATTTCGCAAGGGCGGCAAGACGCTGGTCTTTTCGACCGACGCCGAGCACCGCATGGAGGATGTCGCCGACAAGGAGGCGTTCGAGAGCTTCTTCCACCAGGCGGACGTCGTCATCTGCGACACGATGTATTCGCTGGCCGAGAGCATCACGCTGAAGGCCGATTGGGGCCATTCGAGCAACGTCATGGCGGTAAACCTCTGCCATGGCGCGGGCGCGAAGAAGCTGGTGCTGTTCCACCATGAACCGACCAGCAGCGACGCCGACATCGACAACCTCTTTGCCGAGACGGTCCGCTACGAAGCGCTCAACCGCAAGGATCGCACCCCGCTCGAGATCGTCTGCTCCTACGACAGCCTGGAGCTGGAGGTCTGATCTCCTAAGATTGGCTGCCGCTCGACACGACCGGGCGGCGGCGGCTACAGCCCCGCGCCATGCATGGTTGGATCATCATCGACAAACCAGTCGGCCCGGGCTCGACCCAGATCGTCTCGGCGGTCAAGCGCGCGCTGCGCACCGGTGGTTACGGCAAGTACAAGGTCGGCCATGGCGGAACGCTCGATCCGCTGGCGTCGGGGGTGCTGCCGGTCGCGCTGGGCGAAGCGACCAAGCTCAGCGGGCGGATGCTCGATGCCGACAAGGCCTATGATTTCACCATCGGCTTCGGCGTGCAGACCGACACGCTCGATGCCGAGGGCAAGGCGGTGGCGACCTCGGACATTCGTCCGACCCGTGCCGCGACCGGTGCGGTGCTGGCGGACTTCACCGGCCCGATCGATCAGGTGCCCCCCGCTTATTCCGCGCTGAAGATCGACGGCGAGCGCGCCTATGACCGTGCCCGCGCCGGCGAGGATTTTGAGATGAAGACGCGGGCGGTGACGGTGCACCGGCTCGACATCGTCGAGGGGCTGCCGATCGGCGAGGGCGATGAACTGGCCGAGATCACGCTGTCCTGTTCGGTGTCGAAGGGCACATATATAAGGAGTCTCGCCCGCGACATCGCCCGGGCGCTAGGCAGCGTCGGCCATGTGACGATGCTCCGCCGCACCAAGGCCGGTCCCTTCACCCTCGATGCCGCGATTTCGCTGGACAAACTGGAGGAACTCGCTAAGGCCCGGCGGCTTGAAACGGCGCTATTGCCGTTGACGGCGGGGCTGGACGACATCCCGGCTCTCTCCGTCACCCCCGATCAGGCACGGGCGCTCCGCCAGGGACGCAGGCTGACCGGGATCGCCGCATCCGCCGGCCTGAACCTTGCGATGGAGGGCGAAACCCCCGTTGCGCTGGTCGAGGCTGACAACCGCGAGGTCTGGGTGGTGCGGGGCTTTAACCTGATGTCGAAGGAAGACGAATGACCGTTACCGCAGAGCGCAAGAGCGCGATCATTGCCGACAACGCCCGCGCCAGCGGCGACACCGGCAGCCCCGAGGTCCAGGTCGCGATCCTCACCGAGCGCATCACCAACCTGACCGAGCACTTCAAGACCCATGCGAAGGACAATCACTCGCGCCGTGGTCTGCTGATGCTGGTCAACAAGCGCCGCAGCCTTCTCGACTATCTCAAGAAGAAGGACGCGGAGCGCTACACCGCACTCATCGCAAAGCTCGGCCTGCGCAAGTAAGCCAAGTTTCTGAACGGCCCCGCCAAAACGGGGCCGTTCGCACTTTCCGGCCAGATGCAATCCGGCATCGGGCAGGACGGCGGGCACAAGATCCCGTCACGGCAGGCCGAAAGACGGCCTGCCCCACGCGATGGTGAAGGGCACGGAGCCCGCCATCCGCATAGGCCCCGGCCGCATAGGGCGTCCGGAGACAAGGAACACAGATGTTCGATACGAAGAAAGTAGAAGTCCAGTGGGGCGGCCAGACCCTCACGCTGGAAACGGGCCGCGTTGCCCGTCAGGCCGACGGCGCGGTGCTCGCGACCCTCGGTGAGACCGTCGTCCTCTGCGCCGTCACGGCGGCGCGCAGCGTCAAGGAAGGGCAGGACTTCTTCCCGCTGACCGTCCATTATCAGGAGAAGTATTTTTCGTCGGGCCGCATTCCCGGCGGCTTCTTCAAGCGTGAGCGTGGCGCGACCGAGAAGGAGACGCTGGTCTCCCGCCTGATCGACCGCCCGATCCGCCCGCTCTTCCCCGAAGGCTTCTACAACGAGATCAACGTCATCGCTCAGGTGCTGAGCTATGACGGCGAGAACGAGCCCGACATCCTGGCGATGATCGCCGCATCGGCCGCGCTAACCATCTCGGGCGTCCCCTTCATGGGCCCGATCGGCGCTGCCCGCGTCGGCTACAAGGATGGCGAATATCAGCTGAACCCGACCGACGGCCAGGTTGCCGAAGGCGAGCTCGACCTCGTCGTCGCCGCCACCCATGACGCGGTGATGATGGTCGAATCCGAAGCCAAGGAGCTGTCGGAAGAGGTCATGCTTGGCGCCGTCCTCTTCGCGCACAAGGCGTGCAAGGACGTCATCAAGGCGATCATCAAGCTCGCCGAGAAGGCCGCCAAGGATCCGTGGGAAATGGCCCCGCAGGCCGACCTGTCCGCCGCCAAGACCAAGCTCAAGAAGCTGATCGGCAAGGATATCGAGGCTGCCTACAAGCTGACCGACAAGTCGGCCCGCTCGGGCGCGCTGAACGAAGCCCGCGCCAAGGCGAAGGCGGCGTTCGCCGACGCCGCCCCGCAGGACCAGATGGCCGCCAGCAAGCTCGTCAAGAAGCTCGAGGCCGAAATCGTCCGCACCGCGATCCTCAAGGATGGCCGCCGCATCGACGGCCGCGACACGAAGACGGTCCGTCCGATCGTCGCCGAGGCGCATTTCCTGCCGCGCGCGCACGGTTCGGCGCTGTTCACCCGCGGCGAGACGCAGAGCATCTCGACCTGCACCTTGGGCACCAAGGAAAGCGAGCAGATGATCGATGGCCTCACCGGCCTGCGCTACGAGCATTTCATGCTGCACTACAACTTCCCGCCCTATTCGGTCGGTGAAGTCGGCCGCTTCGGCGCGCCGGGCCGCCGCGAAGTCGGCCATGGCAAGCTGGCATGGCGCGCGCTGCACGCGGTGCTGCCGAGCAAGGAAGAGTTCCCCTACACCATCCGTCTGACCTCGGACATCACCGAGTCGAACGGTTCGTCGTCGATGGCGACGGTGTGCGGCGGCAGCCTCGCGATGATGGACGCCGGCGTGCCGATCAAGCGTCCGGTCTCGGGCATCGCCATGGGCCTGATCCTCGAAGGCAAGGATTTCGCGGTGATCAGCGACATCCTCGGCGACGAGGATCATCTTGGCGACATGGACTTCAAGGTGGCGGGCACGTCCGAAGGCATCACCACGATGCAGATGGACATCAAGATCGCCGGCATCACCGAGGAGATCTTCACGACCGCGCTGCACCAGGCCAAGGAAGGCCGTGCGCACATCCTCGGCGAGATGGCCAAGGCCCTCGATTCGACCCGGACCGAGCTCTCGGCGCACGCGCCGCGCATCGAATCCATGTCGGTTCCGAAGGACAAGATCCGCGACATCATCGGCACTGGCGGCAAGATCATCCGTGAGATCGTCGCCACCACCGGTGCGAAGGTCGACATCGACGATGACGGCACCGTCAAGATCTCGTCGTCCGACCCCGCGCAGATCGAAGCCGCGAAGAACTGGATCATCGGCATCGTCGCCGAACCGGAAGTCGGCAAGGTCTATGTCGGCAAGGTCGTCAACCTGGTCGATTTCGGCGCCTTCGTGAACTTCATGGGCGGCAAGGACGGTCTCGTCCACGTCTCGGAGATCAAGAACGAGCGCGTCGAGAAGGTCGCCGATGCCCTGACCGAAGGCCAGGAGGTCAAGGTCAAGGTGCTCGAGATCGACCAGCGCGGCAAGGTCCGCCTGTCGATGCGCGTCGTCGATCAGGAGACCGGCGAGGAACTGCCCGACACCCGCCCGCCGCGTGAACCGCGCGAAGGCGGCGACCGTGGACCGCGCGGCGATCGTGGCGATCGCGGCCGTGGCCCGCGCCGTGACGGCGATCGCGGCCCGCGCCGTGACGGCGGCGATCGTGGTCCCCGCGGCGAAGGGCGCGGTGATCGGGGCGATCGCGGCCCGCGCCGCGAGCGTTCGGAAGGTGGCAATGATGACGGCCCCGCGCCCGATTTCGCGCCGGCCTTCCTGACCCGCGACGACGACTGATCCTTTCAGTCCCGGACAAGAAAGAAGGGGGGCAGCGATGCTCTCCTTTTTTTGTTCACCCGTTTCTCACACACCGTCACCCCGGGCCCGACCCGGGGTCCCGCTTCATTCCCCTTTTCTTCGGCTGTGTGGCTTGGGTGAGGAAACAGCGGGACCCCGGGTCAGGCCCGGGGTGACGAAAAGGGAGATGCGGGATCGGCCGCAACTCCTCCCGCGTGGCATTTCGTTTTATCCGTCCGCCGCCTAAGGCTCGCCACATGCAGCAACATGACTGGCCCTATTACGCCTTTGCCGGCGCCTGCTTCGCACTGGCGATCGCGATCCGTATCCGCCAGTTCGGCCGGACCCAGCGGCTGCGCCTCGGCACCTTGTGGATCGTTCCCGCGATCTTCCTCATGCTCGCCGCCACGATCTTCACCGCCTTCCCGCCATCGGGTCTCGGATGGCTGTGGATCGGACTGGGGCTGATCGCGGGCAGCGCGGTCGGCTGGCAGCGCGGTCGTCTGGTGGAGATCAGCGTCGATTCCGAAACGGGCCGCCTCAACCAGCGCAGTTCGCCCGCTGCATTGCTCTTCATCGGCGTGCTGATCGCGATACGCTGGGTACTCCTCTATCTTGTCGAACTGAGCGACGCCCGCTGGCATCTCGGCGCAATGTTGGTGAGCGGCATTTTCATCGCCTTCGCGGCCGGCGTGCTAAGCGCCTATCGTGCCGAAATCTTCCTGCGCGGACGCCGGTTGTCACGGCGGCCTTAACTCCGTCTGTTGATGGTATTTCTACGCATATTGCCGCTTTCTGGCCGAAACGGTTAAATAGCCGCAACCGGTTGGGGGACAATGTGACGAGCCGTTGGGCGCAACTGCTGGAGCGGGTTCCGCTCGGCCGGGACCGGCCGTTGCTGGCCTATGGCTGCACGCTTCTCATTTGCGGGATCGCTTTCGTCGTCCGGCTGCTGGCGGCGCCGGTGCTTCCGTCGGGCTTCCCCTTCGTCTGCTTCTTTCCCGCGGTCATCCTGTCGACATTCCTGTTCGGCCCTCGTCCGGGGACGATGGCGGCGATGCTATGCGGACTGGTCGCCTGGTATTGCTTCATCCCGCCTTTCTTCGCGCTCAAGATGTCGGGCGGAATCATGTTCGCGCTCGGCTTCTATGCCGTCGTCGTCATCATAGACATATTGCTGGTCGACTGGATGCAGCGCACCACCCGCCGCCTCGCCGAGGAACGCGGCCGCAGCGAACGCCTCGCCGAACGTGGCGAATTGCTGTTCCGCGAACTTCAGCATCGCGTGTCGAACAACCTGCAGGTGATCGGCGGCCTTCTGGCGCTCCAGATGCGGGGCGTCACCGACCAGGCCGCCCGGCTCGCGCTCGACGACGCGGCGCGGCGTCTGGCGCTGATCGGCCGGATCCATCGCCAACTGTACAGCCCGCATGGCGAGCAATTGCATCTCGCCGCTTTTCTTACGGAACTGGGAGGCGATCTCATCGATGCCAGCGGCAAGACGGGCGTGGACTATCGCGTCGAGGCGCCCGAGGATATCGGCCTCGCTCCCGAGGCTGCGGTGCCGATGGCGCTGATCATCGCCGAAGCGGTCACCAACGCGATCGAGCATGGCCTCGCCGATCGCGACAAGGGTGAGATCCTGATCGAGGTGTGGCAGCGCAAGGACGGTTCGCTCGATATCGACGTCAGCGACGACGGCGCGGGCCTGCCGCCCGGCTTCGACCTCGCCATGACCGACAGCCTCGGCCTGCGTCTTGCCCAGATGCTCGCCAGGCAACTGCGCGGCAGCTTCATCCTGAGCGGCGGCCAGCGCACGGTCGCGCGGCTTCGCCTGCCCGGGGTCCAGAGCTCGTCCTGACGATAACGGCGCTCAGCTATGCGCGCCGTGTTTCCAGCCCATCTGCTCCGC
Source organism: Sphingomonas sp. Root710 (assembly GCF_001429065.1). Lineage (GTDB taxonomy): Bacteria > Pseudomonadota > Alphaproteobacteria > Sphingomonadales > Sphingomonadaceae > Rhizorhabdus. The sequence goes on along the minus strand of NZ_LMIB01000012.1, from coordinate 725,169 downwards.
ATAATGACGGCGGCAGAGCGCGACATAGCGTTCGTTGCCGCCCACCTCGATCTGCGCGCCTTCCTTGACCGCGAAGCCTTCCGCATCGACGCGCAGATTCATCGTCGCCTTGCGGCCGCAGGCGCAGACCGCCTTCAGTTCGATCAGATTGTCGGCGATCGCCAGCAGCGCTTCGCTGCCGGGAAAGAGCTGGGCGCGGAAGTCGGTGCGCAGGCCGTAAGCCAGCACCGGAATGTCGAGCTCGTCGCACACCGCCGCCAGCTGGAACACCTGCGCGCGCGTCAGCCATTGCGCCTCGTCGACCAGCACGCAGTCGATCGGCGCTTCGGCCTGCTCGATGCCGACTTCCTCGAACAGGTCGGTCTCGGTATCGATCGCGTTGGCATGGCTGGCGAGGCCGATGCGCGAGGTGATCTTGCCCGGCTCGAAACGGTCGTCGAATGCGGCGGTGAACAACAAGGTGCGCATGCCCCGCTCGCGATAGTTGAAATCGGCCTGGAGCAGGGTGGTCGATTTGCCCGCGTTCATCGCCGCATAATAGAAATAGAGCTTCGCCATCGCCGCCTACCCTAGCGAGCGGCGCGTGGCCGACAAAGTGCACGATACGATCAAAGCCACCCCCACCATGACGCGATTCGGACGCTACAATATTGGCGGCGGACAATCACATCTTTCTGGCGGCCGATCATCGCATCGGCGATAGCCGCTCGCGATGAAGATCATATCCGACGATACGCCGCGCGTCCGCTTCCGCTGGTCGCGCTACCACGCGATGATGATCGCCGTCCCTGCCGACAAGGCGGTGCGCGGCCGCCTGATATCGGGGCTGGGCGCGCTGATCGGCATCGCCGCGACCGGCTTGCTGGTCCGCAGCCTCGTCGATGCCGGCGCGCATATGCCGTTGCTGATCGCGCCGATCGGCGCGGCGGCGGTGCTGCTGTTCGCGGTGCCCGCCAGCCCCATGGCGCAGCCCTGGTCGGTGCTGGGCGGCAACATCGTCTCGGCGGTCGTAGGCGTCTCGGTGGCGCGGCTCGGGGCCGATCCGATGTTCGCCGCCGGGCTCGCGGTCGGCGGTGCCATCGTCGCCATGGCGCTCGCCGGCTGCCTCCACCCGCCGGGCGGCGCCGTCGCGCTCACCGCGGTCGTGGGCGGGCCCGCGATCCATGCGATGGGCTATGGCTTCGTGCTGGCCCCGGTCGGGATCGGCACGGTGTTGCTGCTCGCCATGGCCTGGGGCTTTCACCGCTTCTCGGGGCACAGCTATCCGCATGTTGCCAGGCCGCTCGCCGAGCCGGTCAGCACCGCCGACTTCTCGCGCGAGGACCTGATTAAGGCGATCGGGGATTATCCCGACCTGCTCGATGTCGATGTTGCCGATCTTGAAGAACTGCTCCACGCCGCGGAGCATAATGCCGTGGCGCGGCGATATCCGGTTAAGGCCTAAAAAATGCCGAAGACCGTTCATCCTGAGGAGCCACCGAGCTTGTCGAAGTGGCATCTCGAAGGAGCCGTCCTTCGATGCGGTCTTCGCCTTTGCTCAGCCCTTACTCAGGATGGGCGGGTTTGAGAGAACAGGCTTTAGCCTTCATCTCCGCCCAGATCGCGGGCAACGCCAGGCTGGCGCAGCAGCTTGTCGATATGGCTGCCCTCGTCGAAGCTCTCGTCGGCCAGGAATTTCAGCTTCGCGGCATATTTGGTGTTCACCCGCCGCGCCACCTCGCTCTGCAGATAGGCGGTGTTGGTGCGCAGCGCCTTGATCACCGCTTCCTCGTTGGAACCGAGCAGCGGCTTCACGAACACGGTGGCGTGCTTCAGATCGGGCGACATGCGCACTTCGGTCACCGAGACCATATGGCTGGCGAGCGTATCGTCATGCACGTCGCCGCGCATCAAGATATCCGACAGCGCATGGCGTACCTGCTCGCCGACGCGGAGCAGGCGGACCGACTTGCCTTCGGGGGTCTCGTTACGGCGCATGACGCAGCCTCTCAAAAGGGCGCGTCATCCCAGCACAGGCCGGGATGACGCCCTGTCCTTACAGCGTGCGTTCGCGCTCTTCGACCTCGAACGTCTCGACGATGTCGCCGGGTTTGATGTCGGTCGTGGATTCGAGCGTGATGCCGCATTCGAGGCCCGCGCGGACCTCGGGGACGTCGTCCTTGAAGCGGCGCAGCGACGAGATCGAGCCATTATAGATGATGACGTCGTCGCGCAGGATGCGGGCACGCAGCTTCTGACGAATATAGCCTTCGACCACGAGCAGACCGGCGGCCTTGCCATGCTTGCCCGCCGAGAAGACCTCGCGGATTTCGGCGCGGCCGACGACATGCTCCAGATATTCCGGACCGAGCTGGCCCGCCATCGCGGCGCGGATCTCGTCGAGCAGGTCGTAGATCACGTCATAATATTTGAGCGCGACCCCGTCCCGCGTGGCGATCTCGCGCGCCTTGGCGTTGGCGCGGACGTTGAAGCCGATGATCGGCGCCTTCGACGCGGCGGCCAGGCTGACGTCGCTCTCGGTGATGCCGCCGACGCCCGAGTGCAGGATGCGCACCTGGATGAGATCGGTCGAGATCTTGTTGAGCGAGCCGACGATCGCCTCGACCGAGCCCTGGGCATCGGCCTTGACCACCACCGGATATTGCTGCGCCTGCTTCTCGCGCAGTGCCGAGAACATCGATTCGAGGCTGGCCGGAGTCGCGGTGGTCCGTTTCTGCTGGATCACGCCGGCGCGATAGGCGGCGACCTCGCGGGCGCGCGCCTCATTCTCTACGACCGACAGCTGGTCGCCCGCGCTGGGCACGCCCGACAGGCCGAGCACCTCGACCGGCAGCGACGGACCCGCTTCCTTGACGTTGCGGCCCTTGTCGTCGACCAGCGCGCGGACCTTGCCGCTCTCCGCGCCGACGACGAAGATGTCGCCGACCCTGAGCGTGCCACGGTTGACCAGCACGGTCGCGACCGCGCCGCGGCCCTTGTCGAGCGTGGCTTCGACCACGGTGCCTTCGGCGGCGCGATCCGGATTGGCCTTGAGCTCGAGCAGTTCAGCCTGCAGCTCGATCTTCTCGATCAGCTCGTCGAGACCGGTCTTCTTGAGCGCCGAGACCTCAACCTCCTGCACGTCGCCGCCCATGCTTTCGACCTGGACGTCGTGCTGGAGCAGCGCCTCGCGGACGCGCTGGGCGTTGGAGCCGGGCTTGTCCATCTTGTTGATCGCGATGATCATCGGGACACCCGCCGCGCGGGTATGGCTGATCGCCTCGATCGTCTGCGGGCGCAGGCCGTCGTCGCCCGCCACCACGATCACGACGATGTCGGTGATGTTCGCGCCGCGCGCGCGCATGTCGCTGAACGCTTCGTGGCCCGGCGTGTCGAGGAAGGTGACCTTGGCGCCGCTCTTCACCTGCACCTGATAGGCGCCGATATGCTGGGTGATGCCACCAGCTTCGCCCGCGGCGACGTCGGTGCCGCGCAACGCGTCGAGCAGGCTGGTCTTGCCGTGGTCGACATGCCCCATGATCGTGACGACCGGCGGACGCGGCTGCAGCGTGTCGTCGGCGTCGACGTCATGCGTCGTCACCAGGTCGACGTCGCTGTCGGAGACGCGCTTGATGTTGTGGCCGAACTCGGTGACGAGCAGCTCGGCGGTATCCTGGTCGATCGCCTGGTTGACGGTGACGGGCATGCCCATCTTGAACAGCGCCTTGACCAGGTCCGCGCCGCGCTCGGCCATGCGGTTGGCCAGTTCGGCGACGGTGATCGTCTCGGGCACCGCGACATCGCGGACCTGCTTCTGCTGGACCGAGCCCGACTGATGGGCGCGGCGATCCTTCTCGCGCGAGCGCTTCAGTGCCGCGAGCGAGCGGGCGCGGGCGCCGCTGTCGTCGTCGAGCGCACGGGTGACGGTCAGCTTGCCCGACTGGCGGCGGTCGTCGCCCTTGCGGTCGCGCTGCTGCGGACGGCTCGGTTCGGGGCGCTTGGGGCTCGGAACCGGGGTGAAGCGGCGCGGAGGCGGCGGACCGTCGCTGCGTGCCTCGGGCGCCGGCGCAGCATCCGCCGGGGTCTCGGCCGCCGGGGTGGCGGCTGACTGGGGGGCGGGCTGGCTGGCGGGGGCAACGGCGGTGCGTTCGGCCTCCTCCTCGGCGCGGCGCTTCTCTTCGGCGCGGCGCTTCTCCTCCTCGCTGGCCTCGGCCTTGGCGCGCTCTTCGCGGCGGCGGGTCTCTTCGAGCGCGGCCATGCGCGCTTCCTCGGCCTCGCGCAGCAGGCGTTCCTGCTGCTCGCGGCGCTCGAGCGGCGTCATCGGCCGGGCGGCAGGGGCCGGCGTCGGTGCGGGCCGCGGCGCCACCGGCGCAGGGGCGGGCGCGGCCTTCACCGGTGCGGGCGCAGGCGCGGCAGCGGCAGGGGCGGCTTCCTCGACATGGGGTTCGGCTTCGCCGGGCCGTCCGAGCACGCGACGCCGCTTGACCTCGACCACGACGGTGTTCGAGCGGCCATGGCTGAAGCTCTGCTTCACCTGGCCGGTCTCGACCGTACGCTTCAGGCCCAGTGGCGCGCGCATTCCCAGTTTCGGCTTGTCGTTGTCACTCATCTGGTAACCGAACCCTTCACATCACAAATTTGTAGCGCCGATGGACCCTGCGGATCGACTCCGCAAGGCTGAAGCGCTTTCCGAACGTCCTATGAAGCCGCACCAGCGGCCCAAAGCGTCAGCGACGCGCACGGCGGAAGCCGGCACGGTCAGACCGATATGTACCACATTGTCCCGCCCTAGCGCCATCGACAATATGGTGCGCTCCGCCGGGATTACCACCCCGCGCAGGTCGCTTCCCTCCGCATCGCTGCCGACGCGCAGCGCCTGATCGAGCTTGCGGTTGCCGTCCTCGGCGGCGTCGGCGGCGTGGAGCAGCAGATGCAACTGCCCGCGCCGCGCCGCCTCGGCGATCTTGTCCGATCCGGTGAGCAGTGCGCCCGCGCGCGCCTCCAGCCCCAGCCGGTCGAGCGCAGCGCGGCGCAAGCCGTCCTCGATGCGGTCGGGCAAGTCGGCGGGAATGCTGAATTCGCCGCTCTTGAAGGCGCGGGCAAGCGCGCCCTTGAGCTTGCCCTTGGCGATCGCCTGTTCCAGCGCGGCGCGATCGACCCCGATCCAGGCGCCGCGTCCGCCCGCCTTGGCACGCAGGTCGGGCAACACCGTGCCGTCCGGCCCCAGCGCGAGGCGGATCAGGTCATCCCGTGCGCCATGTTCGGCAGACAGGATGCATTTGCGTTCGGGGACGTGCTTCTGCGGCCGGGGAGGGCGCTCCCCCCCGTCCATGTCCGGTGCTATCGGCGCGCGGTTCTCATCGTGTGCCATTCGCGGGAGCGACCTCCTGCGTGGCGGGTGCGGGGCGATCCGCGATCAGGATTCCCCCCGCACCGTAATTTTCGAGCGACAGCTCGGTGATGTTCACCTGCACCGCCGCCGCGGGCTTGCCGAGATGCACGCCCATCGACCGCGTCACATCGGCGACGATGGCGGCCTTCTGTTCGCGCGTGGCGGTGCCCGCGATACGGATGTCGATGAACGGCATCGGGATCAGGCCTCGTCGGTGAACCAGTGGGCGCGGGCGGCCATGATGATCTCGTTGCCCTGCTCCTCGCTCAGGCCATATTCGCCCAGCACGCCGGCCTTGTTCTCCTCGCGCTCGGCGCGCTCGGGGCGGTCCGGACGGTCGCTGTTCGGGCGGCGGCGCTGCTCGGCGCGCTTCTTCTGGATCAGCTCGTCGGTGGCGAGGTCGGCGAGGTCGTCGAGCGTCTTGATGCCCGCCTTGCCGAGGGTGACCAGCATCGCTTCGGTCAGATAGGGCAGTTCGGCCAGCGCGTCCTCGACGCCCAGGCCACGGCGCTCCTCGCGGGCGGCCTGTTCGCGGCGCTCCAGCGCTTCCTGCGCGCGGCTCTGCAGCTCGGCGCCCAGTTCCTCGTCGAAGCCCTCGATCGAGGCGAGCTCGTCGAGCTCGACATAGGCGACCTCTTCGAGCGCCCCGAAGCCTTCGGCGACCAGCAGCTGCGCCAGCGTCTCGTCGACATCGAGCTCGTTCTGGAACATCTCGCTGTTCTGGAGGAATTCCTTCTGGCGCTTCTCGCTGGCGTCGGCCTCGGTCAGAATGTCGATCGCCTTGCCGGTGAGCTGGCTGGCGAGACGGACATTCTGGCCGCGGCGGCCGATGGCGAGGCTGAGCTGATCGTCGGGGACGACCACCTCGATACGCTCTTCCTCTTCGTCGATGACGACGCGGGCGACCTGGGCGGGCTGCAGCGCGTTGACGACGAAGGTCGCGGTGTCGGGCGACCAGGGAATGATGTCGATCTTCTCGCCCTGCATCTCTTGGACCACCGCCTGGACGCGGCTGCCCTTCATGCCGACGCAGGCGCCGACCGGATCGATCGATCCGTCATGCGAGATGACGCCGATCTTGGCGCGGCTGCCCGGGTCGCGGGCGGCGGCCTTGATCTCGATGATGCCGTCGTAGATTTCGGGGACTTCCTGCGCGAACAGCTTCTTCATGAAGTCGGGGTGCGCGCGGCTCAGGAAGATCTGCGGCCCGCGATTCTCGCGGCGGACGTTTAGGATCAGCGAACGGACACGGTCCCCGACGCGGACGACTTCGCGCGGGATCTGCTGGTCGCGGCGGATGACGCCCTCGGCGCGGCCCAGATCGACGACGACATGGCCGAACTCGACGCGCTTGACGACGCCGGTGATGATCTCGCCCGCACGGTCCTTGAACTCGTCATATTGGCGCTCGCGCTCGGCATCGCGGACCTTCTGGAAGATCACCTGCTTGGCGGCCTGCGCCGCGATGCGGCCGAACTCGATCGGGGGCAGCGGATCGACGATGTAGTCGCCGACGACCGCACCCTTCTGGAGCTTCTGCGCGTCGCCCACCGAGACCTGCTTGAAATAGTCGTCGACCTGCTCGACCACCTCGACGACGCGCCACAGCCGCATGTCGCCGGTCTTGCCGTCGATCTTGGCGCGGATGTCGTTCTCGGCGCCATAGCGTGCCCGGGCGGCGCGCTGGATCGCGTCCTCCATCGCCTCGATCACGATCTCGCGGTCGATCAGCTTCTCGCGGGCGACGGCATCGGCGATGGCGAGCAACTCGGCGCGGTTGGCGGAAATGGCGGTGGCCATGACGAACTTATCCTTCCAGTTGAATCTTATCCGCGCCCTCTGTCGAGAGCGGGGCAGTGGCCTTGATGAGAGCGTCGGTCAGGATCAGCTTCGCGCCGGCGATCTGCGCCAGCGGGACCACCACCTCACCGAGTTTGTTTACACCGAGCGTGACCGAGTCGCCATCGCTGGAGACGATCCGCCCGTCGAACTGCTTGCGGCCGTCGAGGGGAGCGGCGAGCTTCACCCGCGCATCGAACCCCGCCCAGTCCTTCCAGTCGGGGACGCGAGTCAGTGGCCGGTCGATTCCCGGCGAGCTGACTTCGAGCCGATAGGCTTCCTCGATCGGGTCGAGTTCATCGAATTTGTCGGAAATCCGCCGCGACAGCGCCTCGCAGTCGCTGATGTCGAGCTGCCGCGTGTCGGGGCGCTCGGCCATCACCTGAAGCGTCGGATCGCTCTTGCCGCCGAAGAAGGCGACGCGCACGAGGGCGAGGCCCAGGGCCTCTGCCTCGGGTTCGATCAGCTTCGTCAGGGCGGCGATGTCCGCCATAATGCTCCAGTCCAAAAACGCAGCAGGTCATGCCCCGGAGGCTTCCGCCCCCGAGCCCGGCAAAGTTTCCAATGTCGAGAAGTAGCCGCGATATAGGCGAAGCTGCCGCACAGGGCAATATGCGATCGGCATCACGCCGTGACGTAAGCCGATGGTCGAATTTTCGGTTAACGTCCCTCCATTTCGGATCGGTTTTAGGAAAATCCTAACCATGTCAGTCCGATGGCGGGTCCATGAGCCGCGAAACATCATCGTCTCCATCGCACATGATGCCGCTTTTCGCGCAGCTTTTGCTGGCGCTGGCGGGGTTGGCTGCGTTCGCTTTCGCACCTCCCGCCAGCGGCGCGATTCTCCTCCTTCCGCTCACTGCGCAGGCGCGCGCCGATCTTCCCGGCATCGCCGTCCGCAGCGGGGCGCGGCTGATCGGGCAGGGCCCGGTCGCTGGATCGCTGGTGGTGCGGGGTGAACGCACGCGGTTGGGAGCGGCACTGCTGCGCCGGGGGATCGTGCCGATGGCCGCACCAGCGATGGTTTGCGGCGGAGCGGCTGCGCAGGAATCGCGGGCATGAAGATCGTCGAACTCAGCGAATTGCGGGCCCGGGGAATCAGGCTGATCGTCATCGTCAGCTGCTTCGTTGCGGTTCAGCTGTCGATCGGCGTCGCCTTCGGCCTGATTGCCGGCGGCTGGCCGCTGGTGGCGATGGCGCTGCTGCTGAACGTCGTGCCGGTGCATATGGCGCTGCGATCGCGCGACGACCTCGTCGCCCGGATGGTGATGGGCGTGCTCGCCGCCGCGGTACCCGCGATGCTCGTCTATGCGCTCCAGGGGCATCCCTGGCAGATGGACATGCACATGTATTTCTTCGTCTCGCTCGCGGCCCTCTCGCTGCTGTGCGACTGGCGGCCGATGCTGCTCGCGGCGGGGCTGATCGCGCTCCACCACCTGCTGCTGGATTATCTCGCGCCCGAATGGGTGTTCACCGGCACAGGCAATTTCGGCCGGGTGATGGTGCACGCCGTCGCGGTCATCCTCGAATTCGCCGCGCTCGCGCTGATGACCCGCCGGCTGAAGCTGCTGCTGATCGCGCAAGGCATGGCCCGCATCGCCAGCGAGACGACGGCGAGCGATGCCGAATCGGCGATGGTCGAGGCGCGCGCGGCGCAGGCCCGAGCGGAGCGCGCTTTGGCATCGGCCGCAGAGGCGGACCGGCGTGCGGCTGCCGAGCGTGAGCTGCGCGAGGATGGCGAACGCATCGCCGCCGCCGCCCGCTCGAAGGAATTGCTCGCGCTGGCGGAACAATTCGAAAGCTCGGTGCATGTCGTGGTCAGCTCAGTCGGCGGTGCCGCGACCCAGCTCGAGGCCGCGTCGGTCGCGCTTCAGGAACTCGCCAATGACAGCGGCCGGCAGAGCGCCGCCGTAGCCGAGCGCGCCGATGGCGCCAGCCGCGCCGCGCGGGAAGTCGCGGGCAGCGTCGCCGAACTGTCGCGCTCGATCGCCGGGATCGCCGCGCGGATCGACCAACAGGCCGAGCTCAGCGCGCGGGCGCGCACCAATTCGGCGACCGGCGACCAGGCGGTGCGCACGCTGGCGGGGCGGGCGACCGACATTGGCGAGTTCACCGGGCGGATACAGGCGATCGCCTCGCACACCAACCTTCTCGCGCTCAACGCGACGATCGAAGCCGCCCGGGCGGGCGAGGCGGGACAGGGCTTCGCCGTCGTCGCGACCGAGGTGAAGAGCCTCGCCGGACAGGCCGCACGCGCCACCGCCGAGATCACCGCGCTGATCGATGGCGTCCATGCGGGCGCGCAGGTCGCCGAAGGCTCGCTCAACGACGTGTCGCGCGTGGTCGAGGAACTCGCCGATGCCGCCAGCAGCATCCGCGCCATGCTTGCCGAACAGCGCAGCACCGCGCAGCGCCTGGAAGACAATGCCCGCCATACCGCTTCGGGCGCGGACGACATGGCCGACCGCATCGTCAAGGTCGCGTCGGTCGCGAACGAGGCGGGCCAACTCTCCAGCCAGGTCCGCGGCGCCGCGGGGGACCTGCTCAGCCACGCGCTAACGCTGGAAGACGTGACCAAGACCTTCGTGAACCGCCTCAAGACGGGTTAAAGGTAGCTCACACTACGCCAATCCAACGGTGAGATCAGCGTCGGGACGCGTAGCGTCCCGCAAGGATCGTAGCCGGTTCGCGGACTGCCGGGGGCAGTCCGTAGGCGGAGATCGGCTCGCGAGGCGAGCTGTGGCGGCCGCCCGAGCTTATGCGAGGAAAGCCAAGTGCGCGGATGCGCACGCCGGCGCCTGAGGCTAAAACAAAAACCAGCAGCTTGAGCCTCCGGCTCAAGCCGCCAGCTTCATCTCCATCCGGCTCCAGATTTCGACGAGCGCCTGGGTCAGCTCGCGCATCATCGCCTCGTCATGCGCAGGGCCGGGGGTGAAGCGCAGCCGCTCGGTGCCGCGCGGCACGGTCGGATAGTTGATCGGCTGGACATAGACGCCATATTCGGCGAGCAGGATGTCCGAGACCTTCTTGGCCTTCACCGGATCGCCGACCATCAGCGGCACGATGTGCGTCGCGGTCTCCATCACCGGCAGGCCGGCTTCGGCGAACATGCGCTTGAGCGTCGCGGCGGCGGCCTGCTGGCCGTCACGCTCTTCCGACGACGCCTTGAGATGCTTCACGCTGGCGAGCGCACCCGCGACAAGCACCGGTGATAGCGAGGTGGTGAAGATGAAACCGGGCGCATAGCTGCGGATCACGTCGATGATCATCTGGTCGGCCGCGATATAGCCGCCCATCACGCCGAACGCCTTGCCCAGCGTGCCTTCGATAACGGTGATCCGGCTCGCGGCCTCGTCGCGGTCCGAAATGCCGCCGCCGCGCGGACCGTACATGCCGACCGCATGGACCTCGTCGAGATAGGTCAGCGCATTATATTTGTCGGCCAGGTCGCAGATCGCGTGCAGCGGCGCGACGTCGCCGTCCATCGAATAGACGCTCTCGAAGGCAATCAGCTTGGGGGCTTCCGGGTCCGCCGCGGCCAGCAGCTCTTCGAGATGCTCGAGGTCGTTGTGGCGGAAGACCTGCTTCTCGCAACCCGAATTGCGGATGCCCGCGATCATCGAGGCGTGGTTGAGTTCGTCCGAGAAGATGATGCAGCCGGGCAGCACCTTGGCGAGGGTCGACAGCGTCGCCTCGTTCGAGACATAGCCCGAGGTGAACAGCAGCGCGCCTTCCTTGCCGTGCAGGTCGGCCAGCTCGGCTTCGAGATCGACATGATAATGGGTGTTGCCGCCAATATTGCGGGTGCCGCCCGATCCCGCGCCGACATCGTGGAGCGCTTCCTCCATCGCCGCGATCACCTTGGGATGCTGCCCCATGGCGAGATAGTCGTTCGAGCACCAGACGGTGACCGGCTTCGGCCCGTTATGGCCCGCGAAGCAGCGCGCATTGGGGAACATCCCCTTATTGCGCAGGATGTCGATGAAGACCCGGTAACGCCCTTCGGCATGGAGGCGATCGATCGCCTGGGTAAAAACGCGATTATAGTCCAAGAGCCCTGCTCCCACCGCCCCGCTTTGCCAAGGGGCTGAATCGGGCGCCTTTTACGGCCAATGGCGGGCAAAAGCCAGTGCGAACGATTCGCTGATTCGACGATGGTCGAACGCCGTCAGAGAATCGAGATGCGGTCGAGGCCGCGCGACGCCAGCCCGGCGCGCAGTGGCTCGGCGATCTCCAGCGGTGCGGTGAAGACCGCTTCGCCGCCGGGCGCGCCGGGCCAGTCCTGGCCTTCGGTCAGATAAGCGATTCGGCGCGCGATGCCCGGTCCGCCATCGACGAAATCGAGCGGGCGTGGCGAGGCGGCAGCCAGCTCGTCCGCCACCAGCGGGAAATGGGTGCAGGCGAGCACGATCGTATCGATGCGGTCGCCGCCCGGCTGGCCGAGCAGGCCATCGAGCACCGCCCGGTAATCGGCGATATCGGTCGGCTCGCCGCGCAGCTTGGCTTCGGCCAGCTCGACGAGTCGCGCCGATCCGTGGCGCAGCACGATACAGTCGCCGGCGAAGCGGGCGGAAAGATCGTCGACATAGGGCTGGCGCACCGTCGCGTCGGTTCCGAGGACGCCGATCGCGCGGCTCCTGGATTGCAGCGCGGCGGGCTTGATCGCGGGAACCGTGCCCACCACCGGCAGGTCGAGCGCCGCGCGCACCGCCCCCAGCGCGATCGTGGATGCGGTGTTGCAGGCGATCACCACGAGCCGCGGACGATGGCGCTCGACGAGCCGCCCGAGCAATGCCGGCACACGCGCTGCGATCTCCGCCTCGCTGCGGACGCCATAGGGGAAGCCGCCATTGTCGGCGACATAGACATAGGATGCCTGCGGCAACAGCTTGGCGGTCGGCGCGAGGACCGACAGGCCGCCTACCCCGGAATCGAACATCAGGATCGGGCGATCATCGGCCATCACATGCCACTTAGGGCGCGGCAACGGGGATCGCAACCAGCCCTCCCCGGCTGGCTATGCCAACTTGTGCCGTGTCCGTAACTTTCTGTGCGGTTGTGCGTGTTGCCAAGCGATTATCAGGGCTTATGGTGCGCCCGCTGTCTGGGAGCATGCTTTCGTCATGGTTACGCTGACCACCGCTGTCCTGCTGACCGGCGCCTATCTGCTGGGGTCGATACCGTTCGGGGTCGTGCTGACCCGGCTAGGCGGCGCGGGCGATCTGCGCCAGATTGGTTCGGGCAATATCGGCGCGACCAACGTGTTGCGGACCGGGCGCAAGGGGCTGGCGGCGGCGACGCTGTTGCTTGATGGCGGCAAGGGCGCGGCGGCGGTGCTGCTGGCGCAACTGGTGCAGCCGGATGTCGCCCTGTGGGCGGGCGCTGCGGCCTTTCTCGGCCATCTCTATCCGGTCTGGCTCAAATTCCGTGGCGGTAAGGGCGTGGCGACGATGCTCGGGGTTTCGCTCGCGGCTTGGTGGCCGGCGGGCATCGCCTTCGCGGTCGTCTGGCTGGGCATGCTGGCGCTGACCCGGCGCTCCTCCGCCGGCGGCCTGTCGGGGGCGATCGCTGCGCCGGTCGCGGCGGCGGTGGGGGGCGAGCCGAACACGGTGCTGGTGCTGCTCGGAATGGCGCTGTTGGTCGTCTGGAAGCATCGCGACAACATCGCCCGGCTCATCGACGGCACCGAGCCTAAGGTCGGACAGCGATAATCCCCGCGCCGGCACCGAGCCCGGCCGAGCGTCTCGCCCGGCTGCGGCTGATCCGCACCCCGCGCATCGGGCCGGTCGCCTATATCCATCTCGTCCGTCGCTTCGGCAGCGCGTCCCATGCGATCGAGGCACTGCCCGGCCTCGCCTTTCGCGGGGGCGGCCCCGCGCCGGCACTGTTTCCGGCCGCGGCGGCGGAGGCCGAACTCGCGCGCGTCGAGGCGCTGGGCGCGACAATGCTGTTTCGCGGTAGCGACGGTTATCCGCACCTGCTCGACCAGATCGAGGCCGCACCGCCCGTCCTGACCGTCATGGGTGATCGGACGTTGCTCGACCGGCAGGCGGTATCGATCGTCGGCGCGCGCAATGCCAGCGGCGCGGCGGTCCGCTTCGCGCGGATGCTCGCGCATGATCTGGCGGCGCAGGGCATGCTGGTCGTCTCCGGTCTGGCGCGCGGAATCGACACCGCCGCGCACGCCGGATCGATCGATGCGGGCACGGCGGCGGTGATCGCGGGCGGCATCGATATCACCTATCCGCCGGAAAACGCCGCACTCCAGCGCGATATCGCCGGACGCGGCCTGCTGATCGCCGAACAGCCGCCGGGCACCCAGCCGCACGCCCGCCACTTCCCCTATCGCAATCGGATCATCGCCGGATTGGCGATGGGCACCGTGGTCGTCGAAGCCGCGCCCAAGTCGGGCTCGCTGATCACCGCGCGCCTCGCCGCCGAGTTTGGACGCGAGGTGATGGCGGTGCCGGGCTCGCCGCTCGACCCGCGCGCTCAGGGGTGTAACCTGCTGATCCGCGAGGGCGCGACGCTGGTCCAGTCCGCCGCCGATATCGCCGAGGCACTGGCGCCGATCGGCGGCGTGGCAGGGCGATCCGAATCCTACCGCCAGGAACCCGCGCCCGATGCCGACGCCGATGATGGTGCGCGGCGGGCGATCCTCGATCTGCTCGGTCCCGTGCCGTTGCCGGTCGATGAACTGATCCGGCAAAGCGATGTGGCGTCGCCGATCGTCCAGACGGTGCTGCTCGAACTCGAATTGGCCGGGCGGATCGAACGGCATGCGGGCGGACGGGTCAGTCTCGCGGCTTAGCGGCGGCCGTTCGACCATTGTCTAATAATCCGATGATTACTCATCCGTAACATTAACCGGCGCTTATTTCCCATTGTTCCAAAACGGATCAATTCGTCGGGAGGATGTTCGTGACGCCGGATCAGATCGCACTCGTCAAATCGACCTTCGTTTATGCCATTCCGATCAGTGACGCGGTGGCGACCGATTTTTACGATCGGCTGTTCGCTCAATGCCCGCATCTGCGCGCGATGTTCGCCAAGGACATGGCGGCGCAGCGACAGAAGCTGATGCTCACCCTCACCGCCATCGTCACCGATCTCGACAATCTCGACCGGCTCGTGCCGATGGTGACCGAACTGGCTCGTCGCCATGTCGGCTATGGGGTGCGCGACGAACATTATGCCCCGGTCGCCACCGCGTTGATCGAGACGCTCCGCCAGGCGCTCGGCGCGCGCTTCACCCCGGCGGTCGAAGCGGCCTGGGGCGCGGCTTATGGCGTGCTTTCCAATGCGATGATCCAGGCCGTGAGAATGGCCGCGTGACCACGCCGCCGTCCCTCGACGAGCTGATCGACACCGCGCAGTCGCTAGAGGCGATTGCGCAGGCGCTCGCGACGCTCGCCGCGGACGTCGGCAAGCAGGCGGCCGAAGCGACCCGGCTTGCCCGGCGTTCGGCCGAGGAAGCGCTGCAGACTCGCGAACTGGCAGCACGGATGGTCGAGCAGGCGAGCCTGATCGACGCCCATCTCCATGTTCAGCAATCGGTGATCAGCGCAACGCGCGGCGCGGCGCAGGAGGGGGCCGAGGCGCTGGGTCGGCTGACAGGATCGGCAGCAAGCATCGGCAATATCTCGATGATGATCGGCGGGATCGCCCGGCAGAGCCGCCTGCTGGCGCTCAACGCCCGGATAGAGGCGGCGCGGGCGGGCGAGGCGGGGCGCGGCTTTGCCGTTGTCGCTGGCGAGGTACGCGACCTGTCCGAGCAGACGGCCGGCGCGACTCGCGACATCGATGGCCGGACGGAGACGCTGCGCCGGGAGATGGAGGAGATCATCGGCCTGTTCCAGGGCAATAGCGGCCGGGCTGACGACGCCTGGACGCTGGTTCAGGAAGTCGTTGACGCCAGCGCCAGCCAATGCGCGGCGGCGGATGGCGCGTGCAGCCATAGCACCGAAGCCGTTCGGCATGCCGAGGAGGCGACCGCGATCGTCGGCAAGCTCGCCACCGCTGCGTCGGCGGCAGGCATGATCGCGCAGCAGATCGTCGCGTCTTCCTCCGTGCTTGCTAGCCAGGCGCGCTCGCTCGCCGCCTGAGCGGTCTTGACCGCGGCCTCTTGACGACCCTCCCCGGGGCTCTCCACCCTCGTACGTGTACATGCGCGTAAGAGGATGGCCGGAAACTCCATGAAGCTCGTTGTCGTCGAATCCCCCGCCAAGGCCAAAACCATCGAAAAATATCTGGGGCCGGGCCACCGCGTCCTCGCCTCCTACGGCCATGTCCGCGATCTGCCGGCCAAGGACGGCTCGGTCGATCCCGACAATGGCTTCGCGATGGAATGGGAGGCCTATGCCGACAAGACGAAACAGCTGAAGGCGATCGCCGACGAGGCGAAGGGTGCCGACACGCTTATCCTCGCCACCGATCCCGATCGCGAAGGAGAGGCGATCAGCTGGCATGTCCAAGAGGTGCTGAGGAAGCGCCGGGCGCTGCCCAAGGACGTCCAGCGCGTCACCTTCAACGCGATCACCAAGCCTGCGGTGCTCGAAGCCATGGCCAATCCGCGCGGGCTCGACGAGGATCTGATCGACGCCTATCGCGCTCGTCGCGCGCTCGACTATCTGGTCGGCTTCACCCTGTCGCCGGTGCTGTGGCGCAAGCTGCCCGGCGCGAAGTCGGCGGGCCGCGTCCAGTCTGTCGCGCTGCGCCTCGTCGTCGATCGCGAGCGCGAGATCGAACTGTTCAAGGCCCAGGAATATTGGTCGGTCGCCGCCGACATGGAACATGACGGCATCCCGTTCATCGCCCGGCTGGTGCGCTGGAAGGGGCAGAAGATCGAGCGGCTGTCGATCGGCAACGGCAAGGATGCCGACGCGGCCAAGGCCGATGTCGAGGCGGGCCGCTTCTCGGTCGCGACGGTCGAGACCAAGCCGCTCAGCCGCAATCCTCCCGCGCCCTTCACCACCTCGACCCTGCAGCAGGAGGCGGCGCGCAAGCTCGGCTTCTCGGCGAGCCACACGATGCGCATCGCCCAGGCGCTCTACGAGGATGGCGCGATCACCTATATGCGGACCGACGGCGTCCAGATGGACGGCAGCGCGATCGACGCCGCGCGGGGCGCGATCGCCAAGCGCTACGACGCGCATTATGTGCCCGACAAGCCGCGCCAGTACACCGCCAAGGCCAAAAACGCGCAGGAAGCGCATGAGGCGATCCGCCCGACCGACTTCTCCAAGGATCGCGCGGGCAGCGGCGACCACGCCCGGCTCTACGACCTGATCTTCAAGCGCGCGCTTGCCAGCCAGATGGCCTCGGCGCGGCTGGAGCGGACCACGGTCGATCTCGTCGACGGCACCGGCCAGCATGGCCTGCGCGCGACCGGACAGGTCGTCCTCTTCCCCGGCTATCTCGCGCTGTACGAGGAAGGTCGCGATGATGAGGGCGACGAGGAATCGCGCCGGCTGCCGCGCATCCGCGAAGGCGACACGCCCGCCAAGAAGGCTGTCACCGCCGAACAGCATTTCACCCAGCCGCCGCCGCGCTATTCGGAAGCCAGCCTGGTGAAGAAGATGGAAGAGCTCGGCATCGGGCGTCCTTCGACCTATGCTTCGGTGCTCCAGACGCTCAAGGACCGCGACTATGTCACGGTCGAGAAGAACCGCTTCACCCCGAATGAGAGCGGGCGGCTGGTCACCAGTTTCCTCGAACGCTTCTTCGAACGCTATGTCAGCTATGATTACACCGCCGGGCTGGAGGAAAGCCTTGACGACGTCTCTGGCGGCCGCGCCGGATGGCAGGCTGTGCTCGAGGCCTTCTGGAAGGACTTCAAGCCCAAGACCGTCGAGGTGATGGAGCAGAAGCCGTCGGACGTCACCAAGGCGCTCGACGAGTTCCTCGCCCCCTATCTCTTCCCCGACAAGGGCGACGGCACCGATCCACGCCTTTGCCCCGTATGCCAGGAAGGCAGCCTGTCGCTGCGCGGCGGCAAGTTCGGCGCGTTCATCGCCTGCTCCAACTATCCCGAGTGCAAATATACCCGCCGGTTCGCGCAGGCCGGTGCGGCGGATGCGGGTGCCGATGCGGGCCCAGTAGTGATCGGCACCGATCCCGACACCGGCCTGGAAGTATCAAAGCGCTCGGGGCGTTTCGGCCCTTATATCCAGCTCGGCGACGGCAAGGATGCCAAGCGCTCGTCGATCCCTAAGGATATCCCCGGCGATGATCTCGATCTCGGCTGGGCGCTGAAGCTGCTGTCGCTGCCGCGCACCATCGGCCCGCACCCTGAGACCGGCAACCCGATCACCGCCTCGATCGGCCGCTTCGGCCCCTATCTCGCCCATGACGGCAAATATGCGCGGCTGGGATCGACCGCCGAGGTGTTCGAGACCGGCATGAACGCCGCCGTCGTCAAGCTCGCCGAAGCCGCCCAGGGCGGCGGGCGGCAGCGCGGCAGCACCGAACCGCTCAAGCGCTTCGGCGACAGCCCGGTCACGGCCAAGGAAGTGAAGCTGATGGCCGGTCGCTTCGGCCCCTACGTCACCGACGGCGTCACCAACGCGACCCTTCCGAAGACGGCGAATCCCGATGAGATGACGCTGGAGGCCGCGCTCGAACTGCTGGCGGCACGGGCGGCGAAGGGGCCTGCGAAGGGCAAGAAGCCCGCGAGGAAGGCTGCGGCCCCGAAGAAAACGGCTGCCCCGAAGAAGGCGGCGGCGAAGGCGAAGAAGTAGATGCCCCGCTCACATGATCAGCAGCGGATGGACAAAATAGCGGCCATGCAGCGGCTGACCGACGAGGCGTGTTCCAGCGGCTTCTACGATGGAACGATGGAAGACGTTCGAGCGGCAGCCAGAGCAAAAGCCAAGAAATAACCGTCACCCCAGCGAAGGCTGGGGTCCATGTCTCTCTTCAGGCAGATGGCGTTTGATGTGAAAGCAGACATGGACTCCAGCTTTCGCTGGAGTGACGACATAAGATGTTACAGCCCCATCGCCTTATACGCTGCCGCTAGCGTCGGCGCGGCCAGGGTGCGGGCCTTCTCCGCGCCCTTGGCCAGGATCGCGTCGAGTTCGTCCGGGTTCGCCTTGAGCGCCTTCAGCCGCTCCGCGATCGGGCCGAGCTTGGCCGCCAGCAATTCGCCCAGCGCGGGCTTGAACGCGCCGAAGCCCTGGCCGCCGAACTGAGCAAGCACCTCGGCCGGGGTCGCATCGGTCATCGCGGCATAGATTCCGACCAGATTGCGCGCCTCGGGGCGGCCTTCCAGCCCTTCCACCGTATCGGGCAGCGGTTCGGGATCGGTCTTCGCCTTGCGGACCTTCGACATGATCGTGTCGGCATCGTCGGTCAGGTTGATGCGGCTCATGTCCGACGGGTCGGACTTGGACATCTTCGCCGATCCGTCGCGCAACGACATCACCCGCGCGGCGGGGCCGCCAATCACCGGCTCGGGCAGGGTGAACACATCGACGTTGAAATCGGTGTTGAACTTGGTCGCGATGTCGCGCGCCAGCTCCAGATGCTGCTTCTGGTCCTCGCCCACCGGCACATGGGTGGTCTGATAGAGCAGCACGTCAGCGGCCTGGAGCACCGGATAGCCGTAAAGGCCGATTGACGCACCCTCGCGATTCTTGCCAGACTTCTCCTTGAACTGGGTCATCCGGTTCAGCCAGCCGATCCGCGCGGTGCCGTTGAGCAGCCAGCACAGTTCGGCATGCGCGGTCACGTCGCGCTGGCGGAACAGCACCGCCTTGTCGGGATCGACCCCGCAGGCGACCAGCGCCGCCGCCATCTCGCGGATGTTCGCGGACAGCATGGCCGGGTCGTTATGCACCGTGATCGCGTGCAGGTCGGCCAGGAAGAACAGGCACTCGCCCTCGTCCTGCATCTGCACCCATCGCCGGATCGCGCCGAGATAGTTGCCGAGATGCAGGTTGCCGGTGGGCTGGATGCCCGAGACTGTGCGCTTGTGGGTCATGATGCCGGGCTTTTGCGGCGGGGGGCTGGGCAGGTCAAGCGGCAGACCAAAAGCCGCCGATGTTTACCGGACATGGTTAAGGCGGGTGTAAACAATGTTGAACTCGGTACCGCCCTTAGACCAAAGGCTTAGAAAGGTGATCTTCGTCACTGGAGCGCGCCGCCGCGGGTGCGCATAGATGTTCCATCAACACGGAGCAGACCGATGTCGACGAATGACACCACAAACCGACCGGGCCTTTTCAAGCCCGCTTTGCTGTTCGCCGCCGCGGCGGCGCTGGTGGCTCTCTCGACCCGCGCTCCCGCGCAGGAACTCTCGCCCGCCCCCCGCGCCTATGCCGGTGAGGCGAAGGTCCGCATCCGCGGCGTCGGCGCGGCCGGTCTCGACGCGGTTGCCTTCGCCGACTGGATGGCGGTGCATCGCGACATCCGCTCCCTCCGCAGCGCAGCCCTGTTCGTTCAGGCCGATGCCAATCGCGATAGCCGCGTCTCGCCGGTCGAACTCAAGGATCTTCTCGTCAGCCTCGGTGACGGCGACGCCTGATCCGTCAGCGTTTGCGCCGCAGCTGCGCCTTGAGGCCGCTCACCGAATAGGCTCCCAGCCCGAACACCAGCCCGAAATAGACGACCGCCGCCGCGACGATCATCGCCGATAGCGCGGCGCAGCGTTCGATCAGGCTACGGCCCGCCCAGGGGTCGATCCACGGATTGAGCAAGAACAGCACCGCAGCCATCGCCAGCGTCGCGGCGATCAAGCGGATGCCGGTTCGTTTCAGCCGGTCATCGATTGCGAAATGGTCGCGGCGGCGCAGCGTCAGATATAGCAGGCCCGCATTCACCCAGGCGGCGACCGCGGTCGACAGCGCCAGCCCGATATGCGCGAGCTGCCAGATCAGCGCGAGATTGAGGCCGAGATTGACCAGCATCGCCAGCATCGCGATCCGCACCGGCGTCCTGGTGTCCGAGCGCGCGTAAAAGCCCGGGGTCAGCACCTTGATCAGCACATAGGCGGGCAGGCCGAGCGAGAAGGCGGCGAGCGCGCGTGCGGTGGCGATGGTGTCCTCGGCGGTGAACACGCCGTGCTGCAGCAGGCCGCGGATCAGCGGGGTCGCGGACACCATCAGCGCGGCGGTGGCGGGCAGGGTGAGCAGCAGGACGAGCTCGATCGCGCGGTTCTGCGTGTCGAGCGCGGCCTTCGCATCGCCACCGCCCAGCTGGCGCGACAGGCTGGGCAGCATCGCGGTGCCGACGCCGATGCCGATCAGCCCGAGCGGAAGCTGGTTCAGCCGGTCGGCATAATAGAGATAGGATACCGATCCCTCGGGGAGGAAGCGGGCGGCGAGGGTGGTCGAGATCAGCAGGTTGAACTGGACCGCGCCCGCGCCGATCGCGGCGGGGCCGATCAACGCCAGCAGCCGCTTCACCTCGGGGCTCAGCCGGGGCAGGCGGACGCGCAGCCGCACCCCCGCTTGCCAACAGGCGAGGACCAGCCAGGCGAGCTGCATCACCCCCGACACCGTAACCGCGATCGCCTGGGTCCGCGCGGTATCGACGTCGCTAGGCCCGCGGAAGAACAGCAGCCCGGCGATCAGGCATATGTTGAGCAGGACGGGGGCGGCGGCGTTGACCCAGAAGCGGTTGAGCGAATTGAGGATTCCGCCCAGCAGCGACACGATCGAGATCAGCATCAGATAGGGAAAGGTGATCCGCGTATATTCGGTCGCGAGCGCGAATTTCTCGGGGCCGCCATCGGGAAAGCCGCCGGTCATCGCCCAGACGATCGGGCCCGCCGCCAGCATCATGATCAGCGTGAAGACGATCAGGACGGGCAGCAGCACCGACAGCACGTCCTCGGCGAAGCGCAGCGCGATGGCGAGGCCCTCGCCCGGCCTGTCGGCCTCGGCTTCGGCGACGGTGCGGTTGAACATCGGCACGAAGGCGGCCGAGAAAGCACCCTCGGCGAACAGTGCGCGGAACAGGTTCGGCAGCCGCCAGGCGATCAGGAAGGCGTCCGACGCGAAGCCCGCGCCGACGAAGCGCGCCATCAGCATGTCGCGCACGAAACCCAGGATGCGGCTGACCAGCGTCAGCCCGCCGATCGTCGCGCTGGCGCGGATCAGGGACATATCAGTCGCCTGTCATCTATCAACCAACCGTCATCCCCGCGCAGGCGGGGATCCATATTCTCTGAAGCTCGAACCTCTTGCGGTTCGGAGGTTATGGATTCTCGCCTCCGCGGGAATGACGAATGTTGATGCGGCATTTGCCCTCAGGCTTCGCCCGCCGGCTGGGCCTCGGCCAGCTGTTGCTGCTGCTCGGCCTGCTGCAGGTAGAGCGCGCCGAAGTCGATCGGTTCGAGCACCAGCGACGGGAAGTTGCCGTCGCGAATCGCGTCGGCCACGACGCGGCGGGCATAGGGGAAGAGCAGGCGCGGTGCTTCGGCCAGCAGGAAGGGCGGCAGATGCTCTTCGGGCACGTTGCGGATGCCGAACAGGCCGGCATAGACCAGCTCGACGGCATAGGCGGTCATGTCGCCCTGAGTCGCCTTCACCTCGATCTTCAGCGCGACTTCATAGACATCCTCGCCCGCCTGCTGCGATCCGATGTTGAACTGGACGTCGATCTTCGGCTGCTCGGGGGCCTGGTAGATGCCCGGCGCGCTGGGATTCTCGAAGGACATGTCCTTCACATATTGGGCGATCATCGCCACTTCGGGCAGATGGTCCTCGCCGTTGGTCAAGGTCTCGGCGGCGCCCGTTTCTTCGCTCATCTGTCTCGTTCCATCATCCCGTTGGGGCCGGGCCGATCGGGCGTTCCGCCCGCTCCCGGCAATGGGCCACGCGCCTAGCAGGCGGGGCGGAGCGGGGCAATGGCGGCCTTGCGCGGCGGGGCGATTGCATCTTTTTGGGGCGATGGCGGGCATGCTTCGCCGCCAGCCATTTGAATATCAGGCGCATTGCCCTTATGTTGGCGGTCTAGGCATGTGTTTGGAGGCCCGGTGACCACGATTGTCATTCTTGCGATGGTGTTCCTTTTCGTCGCGTTCCGGCTGTGGAGCGTGCTGGGCCGTCGTACCGGGCATGAACAGACGATCGCGCGTCCCGCCGAAGCCGCGCCCGCGCCGATCGGGGCGGGCCGCTCGCTGCCCGACGCATCGACCCCCGCCGCCCCCACGCGCGCCGCGCTGGTCGAATCGCGCGCCGAGGCCGGTGTCCGTGCCATCGCCGCCGCCGATGGCGGTTTCGACCCGGGCCAGTTCCTCGAAGGCGCGCGGTCGGCCTACCGGATGATCCTCGAAGCCTATTGGCGCGGCGATCAGGACGGCCTGCGCCGCCTGACCGACGACGACGTCTACGAGGCTTTCTCGGGCGCGATCGAGGAGCGTAAGGCCGCCGGCCAGGTGCTCGATAACCGCCTCGTCTCGATCGAGAATGCGGTGATCGAACAGGCGAAGCTCAGCGGCCAGACCGCGAGCGTCACCGTCCGCTTCGACGCCGATATCGCCGCCGTCACCCGCGACACCGATGGCAATGTCGTCGCCGGGTCGCTCACCGACGCGGTGCCGACGCACGACGTCTGGACGTTCAGCCGCAACGTCCGCACTGACGATCCCAACTGGACCCTGGTCGAAACCGACGAGGCCGCGTGATCACGCGTCTCGTCGCGGGGCTCGCCGGGCTGGCGATGCTCTCCGCCTGCGCCGTGGTCCCGACACCCGGCGCGTCCGACCATCCTGCCCCCCGCCATCATACGCCTAAGCCGGCGCCGCCTGCGCCGCCGCCGGTCGTCGAGGCACCACCGGCGCCCAAGCCCACCACCGCAGCGCAGGCGGGCGTCCTACCCGGGCCAGGCTTCGCCAGCTTCGGGGTCAATCCCGATGGCGCTCGCGCCGCGCTCGCCGCCTTCCGCCTGTCGTGCAACGCTCTGCAGCGCCGCACCGACACGAGCGGGCTGACCCAGGCGGGCGATTGGTCGCAGCCGTGCAGCCAGGCCGCCGCCTGGCCCGAAAGCGATGCCGCCAATTTCTTCGCCAATCAGCTCGCGGTGGTCCAGGTCGGCGACGGCAAGGCTTACGCCACCGGCTATTATGAGCCCGAGATCGCCGGATCGCGCACCCCCGCGCCCGGTTATGAGGTGCCGGTCTACAAGCGCCCGCCCGATCTGGTCGAAGGCGATCTCGGCGACTTCTACCCTGATCTCAAGGGCAAGAAGATTCGCGGCAAGGTCCAGGGCGGCAAGCTGATCCCCTATCCCGATCGCGGCCAGATCGAGGATGGCGCGCTCAAGAACATGAAGTTGGAGATCGGCTATGCCGCCGATCCGGTCGAGTTCTTCTTCCTCCAGGTGCAGGGCTCCGGGCGGCTGCGCCTGCCTGACGGTTCGGTGATGCGGATCGGCTATGACGGGCAGAATGGCCGCGACTATGTCGGCATCGGCAAGCTGATGCGCGACCGCGGGCTGCTCGGTCCCGGTCAGCTATCGATGCAGGGGGTAATGGCCTGGCTACGCGCGAACCCCGCCGAGGGCGACGCGATCATGCGCGAGAACAAGAGCTTCGTCTTCTTCCGCGAACTCACCGGGCCCGGCCCGATCGGCGCGATGAACGTCGCCGTCACCGGCCGTGTCACCGTCGCCGCCGATCCCGCCTTCGTGCCATTAGGCGCGCCGGTGCTGCTCCAGCTCGACCGGACCGAAGCGAACGGTCTGTGGGTCGCGCAGGACACCGGCGGCGCGATCAAGGGATCGAATCGCTTCGACACCTTCTGGGGCGCTGGCGACGACGCGCGCACCATCGCCGGGGGCATGAGCGGGCGCGGGCGCGCCTGGTTGCTCATTCCGCGCATCTCGGCGGCGCGGCTGGCGGAACCCGGTGGGCAGCCGGCGGCTCGATCCTGAGGAAAGCGCGCTCTGGCAGCGCGTGACCGCGACGGTCCGGCCGATCGCACGGAGGAAGGCAAAGGCGGTCGAAGCCGAAACCGACCCTGTAGCGCCGTCCTCCCCGCAACCATCGCCCAAGATTCGTGGCCGCGTGCCGCCGCTGCGCGTCCCCGCCGCGACCCCGCTCGCACAGCAGAAGCCGCTTGCCGACAGCCTTGACGGCGGCTGGGACCGGCGGCTGCGGCGCGGTGTCACCCAGGTCGACTGGACGATCGATCTCCATGGCCACACGCTCGACAGCGCCCGGCGGCTGCTCGACAACGCGCTCGATCAGGCGCTGGCCGAAGGGGTGCGGGTCATCTTGCTGATCACCGGCAAGCCGCCGCGTGACAATGACCGGGGCGATGACGGCCGCCCCCGGCGCGGGCTTATCCGCGCGTCGATTGGCACCTGGCTCGAATCCTCGCGCCACGCCCCGCGCATCGCCGCCGTCCGCAACGCCCACCCCCGCCATGGCGGCAACGGCGCGCTCTACATCATCCTGCGGCGCGATCGGGGTTAGGGATTGTCCAGCGGCCACCGGGCGTGGCGGGCCTTGTCGCCCATCTCGATCAACTCCGCACTGGGCTTATTGCGACGGACGAGGTTCAGCCCCCTGTCGCGTTCGGTAACGTCTTCCCAGGCCTCGGCCCGATTCGGGCTGGCGCTCTCGTGATAGGCCTTCTCGCGAACCTTTTTCATCCGGCGCCACATCAGCACCATGGCGACAAAGGGGAAGGCGACCGCCCCGATGGTAAACAGGAGATGGAAAAAAGCCCCCATGACGATCCTCGCTGATCAACTGGATGCGGCTCTTATCCGGGAAACCGGCACATCGATCAACGCGAGGAAAAGGCGGCCATGCACCGCACAACGGTCCGACCACAGGAAAGGCCGTGCCGCCTCCAGACGACACGGCCTCCCCGGCCCCTTTTCCCTGCCAGAAGCAGGGACCGATGTATCGGCGCGGCGGTTGGGCACGCGCCGCACCGAACCGGTTAGTTGCTGTCGCGGCGGGCCGCCCGCGCTTCGGCGCGCTTCTCGCCCGAGGCGCGGCCCCGGGCCTGACCGTTTGCCTGGCCCTGCGACTTGGCGGTCTTCTTCACCTCGCCTTTGCCCATCGCCGAGACGAGGACATTGCCCGAGCCGTTGAAGTTGGCGGCGGGTAGGGTGGCGGTGGCGTCACCGACCTGCATCACCACCGATTCGATGGTGCCGCGCGCGGTGGAGTGGACGCTCTGAACGGTGCCGATCGCCCGCCCGCTCGCGTCCTGGACGATCATGCCGGGCGCCACGTCGAAACTACCCGCGGCATTCGCCGCGCTGCTGCCGGCGAGGGCCAGCTGGCCGAGACCGCCCGAGGCGGCGCCATTGGCGTTGCCCGAGGCTGAACCCGACGCGCTGCCGGCGAGTGAACCCGCCTGATCTGCTGCCGATCCCGCCGCCGAAGCTGCGCCGTTCACCGCGCCGCGCGCCGTGGAGGCGGCACCGCCGACCGCGCCGCGCACCGCATCGGTGCCGACCAGTTGCGCATCGGCATTGCCGCTCGCCGAACCGGTCGCGCCAGCGGTCACGCCATTGACCGCGCTGCCGACGCTGCCGGTCGCGCTGCCATTGCCCGAGACCTTGCCGCTGCGGCGGTCGGCGCGCGCCGAACCGGTTGCGGAGCCGGCGCCATTCACCGTGCCGCGCACGCTGTCGCCCAGGCCACCGCCAAGATTGCCGGCGCCGCCGAGGCTACCGCCCAGGCCGCCGCCGATCCCGCCGACCATGCCGCCGAGACCACCACCAAGGCCGCCACCGCCGCCCAGGAGCTGGGCCGAAGCGGGAGCGGTCATGATCGCCAGCGCCGCAGCGCCGCTCAGAAGAAATTTGTTCATCGCTCTCATCCTTTCCAGTGGGCGGCATTTTGTGCCGCTCCATGAAGCAACGGGAGGCGATGTGGTTTTCATCCCGAAAGTGCGAAAATTTTTATTCCGACTATTTTTCAATAGGTTCGTCATCCTGAACTTGTTTCAGGATCCACTCTTCAACGGGAGAGCGCTCTCTTGTGACGCGGTGGATGCTGAAACAAGTCCAGCATGACGGTTGGGAGATCAGCGCGTCGCGCAGGGACCGCAGACGATCCCACGGCCATAGAGTCGCGCCGATCCACCCTTGGCAGCCTCACCAGACAGCAGTGCAACCGCCCGCGCCCGGGAAAGCATCCCCCCCGCCGACAGCCGCGCGAGCCGTCCCGCCACGAAGGGCGCGGCGAAGGATGTGCCGCGCACCTTCCCCACGCCGCCCGCCGCTTTCGCCGCGATCAGGTCCGCGCCGGGGGCGGAGAAATCGAGATGCGTCGCCCACCCGGCCTCGATCAACGCGCGCCCGCGCTCGTCGATGCCGGTCACCGCGATAACCTGCGGATAGGAGGCGGGAAAGGCGGGCGGGGCGGCTGCGCCGTCATTGCCGACCGCGGCGACCATCAGCACGCCGCGCTTGTCGGTCGCGGCGACCGCGCGGGCGAGCAGCGGATTGGGGGGGCCGGCGAGGCTGATATTGATCACCGCCGCGCCGCTGCCCGCCAGCCAGCCCAGCGCGCGGGCGATCGCCAGCGCGTTGCCGCCGCGCGGATCGCGGCCATAGATGTCGGCGGCGAGCAGCCTGCTCTGCGGCGATACCCCGCGCACCGCGCCCTGGCCGACCAGGATCGACGCGATCGCGGTGCCATGGTCGCCGGGAAAGGGCGAGCCCTGCGCGAAACCGCGCTGGACGATGTTGCCCGGCAGGGCCGGATGCTGCGCCACGCCGCCGTCGATCAGCCCGATCGTCGCGCCCGGGCCCGATGCCGCGACGGCCACGGGCCGTCCGCTGCCTTTCGCCGCAACGCCACTCGGCTGATAGATAGGGTTGGACTGGATCGTCGCGCCGGGTATCAGCCGGGCTAGCTGTTTCTCGGCCTTGGCGAGACTCACGCCGTTGGGCGCGCGCAATGTCGCCGAACCGATGCCGAGCCCTTCGATCTCGCCTTGCTCGACGATGGTGAATCCCTCTGCGGCAGCCGCTGCCAGCGCCGGGGCGGGCGCGTCGAGTGCGATCAATTCGCCCTTCACCGCCGGATCGCCGCGTGCATCGAATTCCAGCGCCTGCGGGTTCTGGCGGACCAGCGCGCCGAGCCGGTCGAGCCGGGTGCGGGCTAGCCGGTCGACGATGCCGCCCAGACCCGCCGCTGTGTCGGAAACCGTCGCGCCAACACTGTCGCCCAGCCGGTCGACGCCCTGGGTCACCTCGCCCAGCCCGCGTCCGAGCGGCGGCAGCAATTGCGCGGCGGTCGCTCCCGACAGGGTCAGAAGCGCTGCGAGCAAGAGATATCTGCCGCCTTTCAGCATCGGGACCGGCATCCTTTCATGGCCTTCATGATCAGCTTATCGCATCTCATGACTTTTCGTGGGATTAAACGCCCGGTGTCGCCCGTTTCATCCACAAGGGCGGTAAAAAGCGGAAAGGACGAGGTCGGCTTGACCCCATTCGAACGCGGATTGCTGGACCTGCTGCCCCGGCTGCGGCGCTTCGCCCGATCATTGGCGATCGACGCGGCCGATGCCGATGATCTGTGCCAGGTCGCGCTGGAAAAGGCACTGAAGGCCGAAGCGCTATGGGAGCCGGGAACGAGACTGGATTCGTGGATGTACAGGATCATGCGCAATTGCTGGATCGACGAGGTGCGGATGCGCAAGCGCCGGTCGGAGACGTTCGTCGCCGAAGAGGACGGCGTCGAGGTCGGCGAGGCTGACGACCGCCGGATCGAGGCGCGGGTCGAGCTGGGCAACGTCGACCGTGCGATGGCGGCGCTGCCGCCCGAGCAGCGCGAGGTGATCGCGCTGATCCTGGTCGAGGGGATGGCCTATAAGGAGGCCGCCGACCTGCTCGACCTGCCGATGGGCACCATAACCTCGCGGCTGGTGCGCGGGCGGCAGGCGCTGATGGAATTGCTGGGAGAAGCGGCATGACCGAGGAACAGATCATCGCCTATGTCGACGGCGAACTTGGCCCGATCGAGGCGCTGCGCTTCGAACGCGCGTTGGAGGCTGATCCCGCGCTTGCCGCGCAGGTCGAGCGGCACCGCAAGCTGCGCGCGCTGGTCGGCGGCCATTTCGCGCCGGTCGCGGCGGAGCCCTTGCCCGCGAAGCTGACCGCGCTGCTCGACAGCAATGTCGTCGCCTTCCCGGCGAAACGGAAGAGCGGCGGGTTCGGCCAGGGCGGGCGCTATGCCGCGATCACGGCGTCGCTCGTCGCCGGGCTGGTCGCGGGGCAATTCCTGTCGCTTGCGCCCTCCGGGCCGATTGGCGAGAAGGGCGGGGCAGTCGTGGCGCAGGGCGATCTCGCTCGCGCGCTCGACACCCAATTAGCCTCAGATAATAGCGGTTCCTACCGTATCGGGGTCAGCTTCCGCGACGGTGGCCAGCGCTATTGCCGCACCTTTACCGGGCGGGCCGGAGCCGGAATCGGCTGCCATGGCGAGGGCGGCTGGACATTGGAGCGTTTCGTCGCGGGCGCGCCGGGTGCGTCCAGCGGAGCCTATCGTCAGGCGGGCAGCGCCTCAGCGGACATTCTTGCCGCCGCGCAGGACATGATGGCCGGGGACCCGCTCGACGCTGCGGCTGAGCGGTCTGCGGCGGCGCGCGGATGGCGCCGATGAACCGAAGCTGTCGCAGATAAGGCATTTGGTTTCAGCACTGAAATATTCGAGCAAAAGAGCGGGCCGACAGGGGTTGTACGCCAACCCTGCGGAAGGATTCCGCCATGCCGCTCCAGCCGGCCCGTCAGACTACGCCGCAAGGCACGCCGATAAAACTCACCGCCGTCGGATGCGAGAATGGGCGCCACTCGGCGATCACCCGCTCTAAAGTCGAAATCGACGGCGTCGTCCACGCCGTGTGCCGCCATTGCGGCTGCGAACTGATGCGGCTTGGAGCGTCCCGCCGCTGGTTCCGCACCGGGCAAATGGGGGGCTGACCTCCCCCGATCGTCATTCCCGCGGAGGCGGGAATCCATAACCTCCGAACTGCAAGAGGTTCGAGCCTTTGAGAATATGGATCCCCGCCTGCGCGGGGATGACGGAAATTTTGAACGCTCGTCGCAGCATTTATTCCCAAAAAGAACAGATGCTTCAAATATTATCTTTATAGTGTCGAATGGCCATCTGCGCTAAGCGGGCCGCCTTCCATTTTCTGCGAGGCGGCGATGACGGCGATGATCGACAAGGCGGGGCTCAAGGTCGCGGACGTGCTCGTCCGCTTCATCGAGGATAAGGCGCTCCCCGGCACGGGCCTGGGCGCCGAGGCCTTCTGGCAGGGCGCGGCGGATATCTTCGCGCGCTTCACCCTCGAGAATCGCCGTCTGCTTGCCAAGCGCGACGATCTCCAGGCGAAGATCGACGCCTGGCATGTCGCGCAGGCGGGCAAGCCGCTCGACATGGCGGCGTATAGGGCGTTCCTGAGCGAGATCGGCTATCTCGTTCCTGAGCCCGCACCCTTCACGGTCGGATCGGCCAATGTCGACGCCGAGATCGCGACCACGGCGGGCCCGCAGCTCGTCGTGCCGATCCTCAACGCGCGCTTCCTGCTCAATGCTGCCAATGCGCGCTGGGGCAGCCTCTATGATGCGCTCTACGGCACCGATGCGATCCCTGGTGCTCCGGCGGGCAAGGGCTATGACGCAGCGCGCGGCGCGCAGGTGATCGCCTGGGCGAAGAATTTCCTCGACAAGGCGGTGCCGCTGGCGTCGGGCAGCTGGGCGGACTGGCAGGGCGGCGAGCCCGTGCTGGCCGATCCGGCGCAGCTCGTCGGCCGCGCGGGCGACAATCTGTTGTTCCGTCACAACGGCCTGCATATCGAGGTGGTGATCGACCGCACCCATGTGATCGGCAAGGACGATCCCGCCGGGATCGCCGACGTCATTCTCGAATCGGCGCTCACCACGATCTGCGATCTCGAGGATTCGGTCGCCGCGGTCGACGCGGAGGACAAGGTTGCGGCCTATGCCAACTGGCTCGGCCTGATGAAGGGCGATCTCGAGGACAGCTTCGAGAAGGGCGGCAAGATGATGACCCGCCGCCTCAACCCCGACCGCGCCTATACCGCGCCCGACGGCAGCGCCTTCACCCTGCCGGGACGCAGCGTCTGCCTGGTGCGCAACGTCGGCCATCTGATGACCAATCCCGCGGTGCTGCTGCCCGATGGCTCGGAGGCTCCCGAAGGCATCCTCGATGGCATCGTCACCAGCCTGATCGCGGTCCACGACATCAAGGGCCTCGGCAAGTACCGCAACAGCCTCACCGGCTCGGTGTACATCGTGAAGCCGAAGATGCACGGCCCCGAAGAAGCCGCGCTGACCAACAGCCTGTTCGACGCGGTCGAGGACCTGCTCGGCCTTGCGCGCCACACGCTCAAGGTCGGCGTGATGGACGAGGAGCGCCGCACCTCGGCCAATCTCGCCGCCTGCATCGCGGCGGTGAAGGACCGGATCATGTTCATCAACACCGGCTTCCTCGATCGCACCGGCGACGAGATGCACACCTCGATGCGCGCCGGGCCGATGATCCGCAAGGGCGACATGAAGACCAGCGACTGGATCACCTCCTATGAGGATCGCAACGTCCAGATCGGCCTCGCCTGCGGCCTCTCCGGCAAGGCGCAGATCGGCAAGGGCATGTGGGCCGCGCCCGACAAGATGGGCGACATGCTCGTCCAGAAGATCGGCCATCCGAAGACCGGCGCCAACACGGCCTGGGTGCCCTCGCCGACCGCCGCGACGCTGCACGCGACCCATTATCATGAGGTCGACGTCTTCGCCCGCCAGCAGGAGCGCAAGGCTGAGCCGATCGCCAGCCTTGATCGCCTGCTGACGATCCCCGTCGCGCAGGGCCAGAACTGGTCACCCGACGATGTCCGCGCCGAGCTCGACAACAATGCCCAGGGCATCCTCGGCTATGTCGTCCGCTGGGTCGATCAGGGCGTCGGCTGCTCAAAGGTGCCCGACATCCATGACGTCGGCCTGATGGAGGATCGCGCCACGCTGCGCATCTCCTCGCAGCATATGGCGAACTGGATGCTCCACGGCGTCTGCTCGGACGCCGAGGCCGACGCCGCGCTCAAGCGGATGGCGGTGAAGGTCGACGCGCAAAATGCGGGCGACCCGCTCTACCGCCCGATGGCGGGCAATGAGGACAAGAGCCTCGCCTATCAGGCTGCCCGCGCGCTGGTGTTCGAGGGGATCGAGCAGCCCAACGGCTATACCGAGCCGCTGCTGCACAAGTTCCGCCAGAAGGTGAAGGGCTAACCCTTCTTCCCCTCTCCCGCACGCGGGAGAGGGCCGGGGTGAGGGAATGACGTAGAGAGTCGCGGGTGGTCTTCTGAAAGAAGAAGACCCTCACCCAACCCTCTCCCGCGAATGCGGGAGAGGGCTAAGATTTACTTCACGAACAGCGCCGCCACCGACTGCTCGGCGACGCTCGCCACGCCGTCGCGGTTGGCGTCGGCCATGTCGAACAGCTCGAGCGGGCGGCCCTGCGCTTCGGACAGGGTCACCCGCCCGTCGCCGTCGACGTCGCTGCGTTCGAACCAGCTGCGGCCGATCCGGGTCAGCCCGCGGCCCTGGTCGGGCATCGCCGCCTGCTTCTCGCGATAGGCCTCGAACTCGTCGGGGCTGATGCCGCCGTCATGGTTGAGGTCCATCACCGCGAACTGCTTCTTGACGGTGGCGATTACCTCGCTGCGGCTGATCGGCCGCTCGCCGAGCTGAAGCCCGGCCTGCGCCGCGCTCGCGGCGGTGAGGGAAAGCAAAGCAAAAATCATGGTCCTGGTCATCGATTCGGTCCCATTGCACAAAGGCGGCTGCACCTAGCCGGGGACAACTGACGACAGGCTGAATGGGTTTCGCGGCGGGTCGATCGCGGCGCGGACGGGCTATTGCGCGTCTGCAGCCCTTGCCTTGTTGCCGCCACGGGCCGGCGGCAGCGTATCGACCAGCTGATCGCCGCCCAACGACTGATAGAGCGTGACGAGGTTCTGGGCCTTCACCAGCCGCGTGTTCACCAGCGTGCGCGCCGCCGAATAGGCAGTGCGCTGCGCGTCGAGCGTGTTGAGATAGGGATCGATCCCTTCGCGATAGCGCGCTGTGGCAAGGAACAGCGAGTCGCGCGCCGAGGCATCGAGCTGGCGGCTCGCGCCCAGCTGGCGGTCGATCGTCGCACGGCGGGCGAGCGCATCGGCCACGTCGCGGAACGCCGACTGGATCGCCTTCTGATAAGTGGCGAGGGCGAGGTCGCGTTGCGCCTTCGAATAGCGCAGATTGCCGATGTTCGCGCCGCCGTCGAAGATCGGCAGCGTCGCCGAGGGGGACACGCTCCAGGTGAAGGCGTCGCCGTCGAACAGGCTCGACAGCGCGGTGCTGGCGAACCCTGCCAGCGCGGTCAGCCCGATGCGCGGAAAGAAGGCGGCGCGCGCCGCACCGATCCGGGCATTGGCGGCGCGCAGGCCATATTCGGCTTCCACCACATCGGGTCGGCGCAGCAGGACCGAACTGTCGAGCCCGGCGGGGGCTTCGGCAAGCAGCCCGTCGACGCTCTCGATCGATGCCGGCAGCAGCGCCTCTTCGACTGGTGCGCCGATCAGCAGCTGCAGCGCGTTGCGGTCCTGTGCGACGGCGGTTTCCAGCGCCGCCTGATCGGCTTCGGCCTGGGCCAGCACCGTCTCGGCCTGGCGCAGGTCGGTACGCGGCGCGACCCCGCCCTTGAGCAGCGCGCGGGTCAGGTCGACGCTCTTCGCTGCGCTGGCGCGGGTCTCACCGGCGATCTTAAGCAGGCTGCGGTCGGCGGCGAGCGCCAGATAGACATTGGCGACCTGGGCGATCAGCGCCAGCCGCGCCCCGCGCTGCGCCGCCTCGCTGCCGAGATATTGGTTGAAGGCCGCATTGTTCAGGCTCCGCAGCCGCCCGAACAGGTCGATTTCCCAGCTCGCGCCCAGATCGGCGCTGTAGCTGGTCCGCCGTCCGCGCCCGGCATTGCCCGCGCCGGACGAGTTCTGGTTCGAACTGTCACCGGTGGTCAGCCCCGCCGAGGCGTCGACCTGCGGGAAGAGATCGGCGCGGGCAATGGTGGACAGCGCGCGCGCCGACTGGACATTGGCGAGCGCGGCCTTGAGGTCCTGATTGTTCGCCAGCGCCTGATCGATCAGCGCGACCAGATTCGGGTCGCGGAAAACGTCGCGATAGCTGAGCGTCGCATAGGGCGCTTCAGCCTGCGCGCCCTCGGCTGGCAACGCCGCCGGGATCGCGGGCGCGGGGCGGCGATAGGCCGGCTCGAAGCTGCACGCGCTCAGCGCCGTTGCAGATATCAGCAGCAGGACGAGGCGGCGGTTCATGCCGCGTCCTCCGCACGATGTTTGCGGCCCAGATATTTGCGCACCAGCACGAAGAACAGCGGCACGAAGAAGATCGCGAACAGCGTCGCGGTCGCCATGCCGCCCAGCACCGCGGTGCCGATCGCGACGCGCGCCTTGGCGCCCGCGCCGGTCGATATGGCAAGCGGCAGCACGCCGAACATGAAGGCGAAGCTTGTCATCAGGATCGGCCGCAGGCGGATGCGCGCGGCCTCCAGCGCGGCCTCGATCGGGGTCTTGCCTTCCTTCTCGGCCATTTCGGCGAACTCGACGATCAGGATCGCGTTCTTGGCGCTCAATCCCATGGTGGTGACGAGGCCGACCTGGAAAAAGACGTCATTCTCCAGCCCGCGCAGCAGCACCGCCAGCGTGGCACCGATCAGGCCGAGCGGGATTACCGCGATCACCGCGAGCGGGATCGACCAGCTTTCATAGAGCGCGGCCAGGCACAGGAACACGACGAGCAGCGACAGGCCGTAGAGCAGCGGCGCCTGGCCGCCCGACAACCGCTCCTGCAGGCTCAGGCCCGACCAGTCGACCGACACGTCGGGTATCTCGGCGGCGAGTTCGGATATCCGCTTCATCGCGTCGCCAGAGCTTTTGCCGGGGCCGCCCTGGCCCGAAATGGAGAAATTGGGTGTGCCGTTGAACCGGGTCAGCGCGGCGGGCGACTGGACCCAGCGCGTCGTGGCGAAGGCGGAGAAGGGCACCATCTCGCCGGTGGAGGAGCGCACATGCCAGGAGGCGAGGTCCTCGGGCCGGCTGCGGAAGGGCGCGTCGCCCTGGACGAACACCCGTTTCACCCGGCCCCGGTCGATGAAGTCGTTGACATAGAAGCCGCCCCACGCCGCCGAAAGCGTCTGGTTGACCGACGCCTGGCTCAGGCCGAGCGCGCCGACCTTCTCCGAATCGATATCGACCGCCAGCGTGGCGGAATCGTCGAGGGTATTGATGCGGACATTGGCGAGATCGGGATCGGCGGCGGCGGCGGCGAGCAACTGGTCGCGCCGTGCCTTGAACTCGGCGCGGCTGAGATTGCCGGTGTTGAGCAGCTCCATGGAAAAGCCCGACGTCTGCCCGAAGCCGGGGATCGCTGGCGGCGTCAGGATGAAGATCTGCGCATCACGGACCGACGAAAGGCCCTTGGTCAGCTCGCCTGAAATTGCTTCGGCGCTATTTTCCTTGCCCTTGCGATCGTCCCATGGCGCTAAGCCGATGAAGCCACGCCCGATATTCTGACCTTGGCCCCCGAAGCCCACGCCTGAGATCACGGCCATCGAGGTCACGTTCTTCGGCTGGCTCTCGCCGACATATTGTTCGATATGCTGTGCCACCGCGTTGGTACGCACCAGGGTGGCGCCGGGCGGCAGCTGATATTGCACCTGGGCGAGGCCCTGGTCCTCGCTCGGCAGGAAGCCGGTCGGCAGACGCATGAAGACGAAGCCCAGCGCGACCACGACCACCAGAAAGACGATCATCGCGGTCCGAGTCCGCCCGAACAGTTTTTCGACCGCGTCGCGATAGCGCTCGGTCGTCCGCTTGAACCAGATGTTGAAGCGGTCGCCGAAATGATGCGCCTTGCCGATCAGCCCGGTTCCAGCGGCACGGGCTTCCTTGTCGGTGCGCTTGAGCAGCGTCGCGGCCAATGCCGGCGACAGAACGAGCGCGACCAGCACCGACAGCGCCATCGACGAAACGATGGTGATCGAGAACTGGCGATAGATCACCCCGGTCGATCCGCCGAAGAAGGCCATCGGCAGAAACACCGCCGACAGCACCAGCGCGATAGCGATCAGCGCTGTGTTGATCTCCGCCATCGACTTGATCGTCGCTTCGCGCGGGCTGATGTCGGGGTCCTCCTCCATCACCCGCTCGACATTCTCGACCACGACGATCGCGTCGTCGACGAGCAGGCCGATCGCCAGCACCAGGCTGAACAGCGTCAGCGTGTTGATCGAGAAGCCCGCCGCCGCAAGAATGCCGAAGGTGCCGAGCATCACCACCGGCACCGCGATCGCCGGGATCAGCGTCGCGCGCCAGCTTTGCAGGAAGACGAACATCACCAGCACGACCAGCAGGATCGCCTCGAACAGGGTGATGACGACTTCCTCGATCGACAATTTTATGAAGGCGGTCGCGTCGTTCAGGAAACGATAGGTGTAGTTGGGCGGGAAGCGGTCTTCGGCCTTGGTGACATAGTCCTTCACCAGTTCCGCAGTCTTGAGCGCGTCCGCTCCTGGGGCGAGCAGCACGGCGAGCGCGGCGCCCGGGTGGCGGTTGAAGCGCCCGACGACATTATAGCTTTCGCTGCCCATCTCGACCCGCGCGACATCGCGCAGCAGCACCTGCGATCCGTCATTCTGCGTCTTGACGATGATCTTCTGGAACTGGTCGACCGAGGTCAGCCGCGACCGCGAGGTGACGATCGCGTTGAGCATCTGTTCGTCGGACGACGGCACGCCGCCGATCTGCCCGGCGGAGATCTGCGCGTTCTGTGCCTGGATCGCGGCGGTCACGTCCTCGGGCGTCAGCCGGACGCTGGCCAGCTTATAGGGGTCGAGCCAGATGCGCATCGCATAGGGCGCACCGAAGACGTTGACGTCGCCTACGCCGGGCAGCCGGCTGATCCCGTCCTGCAGGTTGGACGACAGAAAATCGGCAACGTCGAGGTTGGTCGACCGATTGCTTTCGTCATAGACCGCGACGACCATCAGGAAGTCGCTGTTCGACTTGGTGACGACCAGGCCCTGTTGCTGGACCTGCTGGGGCAGACGCGGCAGCGCCTGCTGCACCTTGTTCTGCACCTGGACCTGGGCGATGTCCGGGTCGACGCCCTTTTCGAAGGTGACGTTGATCTCGGCGCGGCCCGCCGATGTCGACGAGGAGGAGAAATAGAGCAGCCCGTCGATCCCCGACAGCTGCTGCTCGATCACCTGGGTGATGTTCGATTCGACCGTCTCGGCCGACGCGCCGGGATAATTGGCGCGGATATTGACCGACGGCGGAGCGATGTTCGGATATTGCGACACCGGCAGGCTCAGCAGCCCGCCCGTGCCCAGCAGCATGATCACGATCGCGATCACCCATGCGAAGATGGGCCTATCGATGAAGATACGCGAGATCATCGGCTGGCGCTCAACCGGCCTTCGCGGGGGCGGCGGGCGCTTGCGGCGGCGATCCGGCGGGAACCGGGCGGATTGGCTTGTCGGGCCTGATCTTGCCCAGCCCCTCGACGATCACCTTGTCGCCCGGCTTCAGCCCGGCCGTGATCAGCCATTTGTCGCCGACGGTGCGGTCCGCGGTCACTTGGCGCAGTTCGGCCTTGTCGCCCTTGCCGACGACCAGCACGGTCGCTTCGCCCTTGGGGTTCCGGCTCACCCCGGCCTGGGGCACCAGGATCGCATCCCGTCTGGTGATCTGCGAGAGCGAGGCGCGGACATACATGCCGGGCAGCAACATGCCCTGCGGATTGGGGAAGCGCGCCCGCAGGGTGACCGAGCCCGTCGCCGGGTCGACCATCGCTTCCGAGAATTGCAGCCGCCCTTCCAGCCCGTAATCGCTGCCGTCTTCCAGCTTCAGCCGCACCGTCGCCGCCGATGGGCTCGCTTGGTCGCCCGCGAGTTGACGGCGCAGCGCGAGCAGGTCGGCGCTCGACTGCTGGATATCGACATAGATCGGGTCGAGCCGCTGGATGGTGGTCAGCGGATCGGCCTGCCCGGCGGACACCAGCGCTCCGGTGGTGACCAGCGATCGGCCGATCCGCCCGCTGATCGGCGCGGGAACCCGGGTGAAGCGCAGGTTGATCCGTGCGGTCTCGAGCTGGGCGGCGTTCTGCGCGACCGCGGCCGAAGCCTGCTTCGCGGTGGCCGCGGCGTCGGTATAGTCCTGTTTGCTGACCGCCTCGATCTGCGCGAGCGGCTTGAAACGCGCGGCGCGCGCGGCGGCGGCTTCGCGCTGGGCGCGGGCATTGTCCAGATTGGCGGCGGCCTGGTTCAGCGCCGCGCGGTAGAGGCTTGGATCGATCTGGTAGAGCGTCTCGCCCGCATGGACGATGCTGCCCTCGGTGAACAGCCGCGCCTTGACGATGCCGCTCACCTGGGGGCGGACTTCGGACATCTCAAAGGCGGCGGTGCGGCCCGGCAGCTCGACGAGCAGCGGTACCGACTCGGTCTTCACCACCACATAGCCCGCCTCGGGCGTGGGGGGAGAGGGCTTCTCCTTCGAACAGCCCATGAGCGTCAGGGCAGTGGCAAGGACGACCAGAGAAAGACGGCCCGTCGGCAGGTTGCGCATGTCGGAATCTTCGCAAAAGGTTTGCGGCATAGCGTGGTGCTAGCCGTACCGACCGGTTTAAACAATCGTCGGACTGTGCGGTTGCGAAGTTTTTTCGATGTCAGAATTGCAACATTTGCGGTGCTCCCTCCCGCTGAAGGGAGGGAGCTTTGACGCATTGCAACGTGGAATGGCGGCTTCGTTAGCGACAGACGCGATAGCGCTGCCCGTAATGCCACTCGTTCCAGCAACGATTATTGTGGCGGTAATAGCGGCGGTCTTTCTTCCAGTGCCGGCTGTTATGCCAGCGCCGGTCATTGTCCCAACGCCGATTATCGTGGCCCCAATGCCGGTCATGGTCCCAGCGGCGATTATCTTCCCAGCGCCGATCGTCCCAGCGGTCACGCGCCTCGGCCGCACCGCTTACGCCCATTGCCGCAACGGCCAGACCAATGGCGGCGAACAAAGTCTTCATCCTCATCACACATTCTCCTCTCGCCCGGCCCCACGGGTGAGAGATGAATAGGCGACGGATGAATTCGCTCCGCTGAACGCGTCCTTCATCTGGGATACAGGTTAACACCTGGGCATCCCGGCAAAAACAGGGGCGACGTCGCGCCCTTTTTTAATCCACATCCTCGACGTCGACGGTCTCGCCGGTCACGCGCTGCGACAGTGCCGCCGCCATGAACCTGTCGAGATCGCCGTCGAGCACGTCCGAAGGCGCGGTCGAGGTGACCCCGGTGCGCAGGTCCTTCACCATTTGATAGGGCTGCAGGACATAGGAGCGGATCTGGTGGCCCCAGCCGATCTCGGTCTTGGCGGCATAGCCCGCCATCGCCTCGGCCTCGCGAATCGCCAACTCGCGTTCGTACAGCCTGGCCTTGAGCTGCTTCATCGCCTCGGCCTTGTTCTTGTGCTGCGAGCGCTGGTTCTGGCAGGCGACGATGATCCCGGTGGGCATATGGGTGATGCGCACCGCCGAATCGGTGGTGTTGACGTGCTGCCCGCCCGCGCCGGATGAGCGGTAGGTGTCGATCTTCAGGTCCTTTTCGAGCACCTCGATGTCGATGTCCTCGTCGACCTCGGGGTAGACCCAGACGCTCGCGAAGCTGGTGTGGCGGCGCGCCGCCGAATCATAGGGGCTGATCCGGACCAGTCGGTGCACGCCGCTCTCGGTCTTGGCATAACCATAGGCGTTCTCGCCCTTGATCAGCAGCGTGGCTGACTTGATTCCGGCCTGTTCACCGGCATGGTAATCGACCAGCTCGACCTTCAATCCGCGGCGCTCGGCCCAGCGGCTGTACATGCGTTGCAGCATGCCGGCCCAGTCCTGGCTCTCGGTGCCGCCAGCGCCAGCGTTGACCTCGATATAGCTGTTGTTGCCGTCAGCCTCGCCTGCCAGCAGCGCGGAGATCTTGTCCTTCTCGGCGCGCTCCGCCAATGCGGCCAGCGCGGCGACGCCGTCATTGACCAGGCCGTCATCGCCCTCGGCCTCCGCCATCTCCATCAGCTCGACCGTGTCGTCGCGCTCCTGCTCGATCGACTTGACCGCGGCGACCGCCTCGTCGAGGCGGCGGCGCTCGCGCATCACCTCCTGCGCGGCCTTGGCGTCGTCCCACAGCTTGGGGTCCTCGACGCGGTTGTTCAGCTCGTCGAGCCGGCGGAGTGCACGATCCCAGTCCAGGAAGCGGCGGACGAGCGCCATCGCCTGGTTGATCTGATCGACACTGGCTTGCGCTTCGGCGCGCATAATCGGAACCTCTCGAACATATGATGCGGGCGGTAGCGCCCAACCCAAAAACACCCGCTCATCCTGAGGAGCCGCTGAGCTTGTCGAAGTGGCGTCTCGAAGGATCCTTCGAGACGGAGCCTTCGCCTTCGCTCAGTCTCCTCCTCAGGATGAGCGGGAGGGGACATGATGCGCTGCCCTAGTAGATACCGTCCTGGCTTTGCAAGAATTCGCTGTCGGTGGTTGCCCGCGCCGGGGCCTGTGCCGCGCGCTTGGCAATCTCGTCGCGGCGGATCGTGCGGCGGGGCTCGCTCTCGGGCTTGAACGCCTCCCAGATCACTGGGCTGTAATAGCTGCCATCGGGCCAGGCGCCGAACACGCGGCGGCCGGTCTTGCGGTCGATGCGGATCATGCGGATGCCGGCTGGAGCCTGGAAGGGGACGACCGGCATGTCCTTCATCGCCTTGGCGGCGAAGGCATGGAAGATCGGGGCGGCGATCGTACCGCCCTGCGCATAGCCGCCCATCGACCGTGGATTGTCGTAGCCGAGGTAGAGGCCGCCGACCATGTCGGCCGATCCGCCGACGAACCAGACATTGGTCGGCCCGGACGAAGTACCGGTCTTCCCGAACATCGGCCTGCCCAGGTCGCGCAGCACGGTCGCGGTGCCGCGCTCGACCACGCCTTCCATGATGTGCAGCATCTGATAGGCGGTCATCGCGTCGATCACCTGCTTGGCGCGGACGCGCGGGCGCGGCATTGGCCGGCCGTCCCACTTCGCCATGTTGCAGCCTTCGCAGGGCCGCTTGTCGGCGCGCCAGATGATCTTGCCGTTGCGATCCTGGACATAGTCGATCAGCGTCGGCGTCAGCGCGCGACCCTGGTTGGCGAACATCGAATAGGCGTTGACCATCTTCAGTACCGTCGTCTCGCCCGCGCCCAGCGAATAGGCGAGATAGGGCGGATAGTCGCCGACCCCCATCGCCTTGGCGGTATGGACGACCTTGTCCATGCCGATCTGGCTGGCGGTCCGCACCGTCATCAGGTTGCGCGACTGTTCGACGCCCCAGCGCATCGTCTGCTGCCCGGCATTGGCCCCGCTGAAATTCTTGAAGCATTTCTGGCCGAGCCGCGCCGACTGGAACACGCAGAAGGGGCCGTCGATGATGATCGAGGCCGGGGTCATGCCATTGTCCAGCGCGGCGGCGTAGACGAACGGCTTGAAGGTCGATCCCGGCTGGCGCTGCGCCTGGGTGGCGCGGTTGAAGGACGAGCCGCGCGAATCGAAGCCGCCCTGCATCGCCAGAACCTGCCCGGTGTGCGGGTTCTGGACGACCATGCCGCCCGAGATATTGGGGATGCTGCGCAGCTGCCACGCATCGCCCTCGCGCCGCACGACGATCACGTCGCCGGGCTTGAGGAAATCGAATGCGCGGCCGCCGACACCAGCCTTGGGCTGGGTCGCGCCCCAGCTCGGCAGCATGCCGCGCGATCCGTTCTCGAAGCCGATCTCCGCCGCCGATCCATCGCGCGACAGCACCACGGCGGGGTACCAGTTGGCATAGCCCGCGCCGATGTTCATGCTCGACAGGCTGCGCGGCCAATTGTCGTCGATGTCGATCTTGCCGAGCCGCCCGCGCCATCCCGCGGCGGCCTCGAAGCGAACCAGTCCGTCGCGCAGCGCGCCTTCGGCGGCATCCTGCACCTTGCCGTCATAAGAGGTCCGCACCCACAGCCCGCCCGAATAGATGGCGTTGGGGCCATCGGTGGCGGTCTGTCCGTAGCGCTCGATGAGCTGGCGGCGGACCTCTTCCATGAAATAGCCGCCGACGCTCGGCCGGGGTGCATAGCGTGGCACGATGCCCAGCGGCGCGGCGCTCGCCTCCTCGCGCTGCGCCGCGGTGATGAAGCCGTTCTCCTGCATCTGTCGCAGCACATAGTTGCGCCGCTCGATCGCCCGGTCGGCGTGGCGCTCGACCGTATAGTTGGACGGCGCCTTGGGCAGGATCGCCAGATAGGCGATCTCGGGCAGGGTCAGGTCGCCGACATCCTTGCGGAAATAGGCGCGGCTGGCCGACTGGACGCCATAGGCGTTCCGGCCGAGGAATATCTGGTTGAGATAGAGCTCGAGTATCTGGTGCTTGGTCAGCGCGTCCTCGATCCGGAAGGCCAGGATCGCCTCGCGCACCTTGCGCGCGATAGAATAATCGTCGCCGACGATCAGGTTTTTGGCCACCTGCTGGGTGATCGTCGATCCTCCCTTGGCGCGCCGCCCGCTGCCGACCTTGGTCGCATAGTCCCACATCGCGCCGGCCAGGCCGCCGATGTCGATACCGGGATGGCTGAAGAAGGTCTTGTCTTCCGCTGAGATGAAGGCGTTGATCAGCATCGGCGGATATTCGCCATAGGACAGCTGCACGCGCCGCTCGCGCGCGAAGTCGGCGATCGGCTCGCCGTCATTGCCGCGGACGTTTGTGGGAAGCGGCGGCTGATAGGCGAGCAGCGCGTCTGCCGAGGGCAGTCCGCGCGCGAAGAGCGCCCACATCAGCAACATGAACGCCGCCGCCGACCACAGCACATAGCCAGACCAGCGCCAGACCCGATACTGCTTCAGATAGCGGGCATGCGCACGCCAGCCGGGAAAGGGGTTGTGGATGGCGGGGAGCTTCAGCACCGGGCGGCTCTATACAACCCGTCATTCCCGCGAAAGCGGGAATCCACGGACAAGATGGACAAGAGGCTCCTGCGGGCCGCCGTCGATGGATTCCCGCTTTCGCGGGAATGACGGGGGGAGAGGGTGAACAAGCTATTCGCCTGCCAGCCGCCGCGCGAAGTGTATCTCGATCGCCTTGCGCACGCCCACG
This sequence comes from Sphingomonas sp. Root710, assembly GCF_001429065.1. Lineage (GTDB taxonomy): Bacteria > Pseudomonadota > Alphaproteobacteria > Sphingomonadales > Sphingomonadaceae > Rhizorhabdus. The sequence goes on along the minus strand of NZ_LMIB01000012.1, from coordinate 682,770 downwards.
GCGATGTCGCGGCGATATTCCTTCGACAGCAGCAGCGCGAGATCGTCATTGTTCGAGATATAGCCCGTCTCGAGCAGCACCGACGGCACGTCGGGGGCCTTTAGGACGATCAGCCCGGCGAAGCGGTGTGCATCGTCCTTGAACTTAACGGTCGGCGACATCTCGCGCTGGAGCAGCGTCGCGAATTGCGAGGAGATGTTCATCGTCTCGCGCTGGGCGAGATCGAGCAGGATCGACGACACCTCGTTGTTCTCGCCGCCCAGATCGATGCCGTTGAGGATGTCGGCGCGGTTTTCCTTGGCGGCTAGCTGGGCCGCGACCCGGTCGGACGCAACTTCGGACAGCGTGTAGATGCTCGCCCCGCGCGCGGTGGTGTTCACCGCGCTGTCGGCATGGACCGAGATGAACAGGTCGGCCTTCAGCCGCCGCGCTATCTCGCGGCGCTCGCCGAGAACCAGGAAACGGTCGTCATTGCGGGTCATCGCGACGCGCACCCGGCCCGATGCGACCAGTTCGTCGCGTATCTCCCGCGCGATCGCCAGCGCAATATTCTTTTCCTTCTGGCTGCCATCGGTCGATTGCGAGCCTGGATCATGTCCGCCATGGCCCGCGTCGATGACGACCAGCGGCCGCTTGGTTCCGCGCGCGCCCGTGACCGGCGGCACAGTGAGCGGCTTGGGCGGGTCGAGCGGCACGGTGATCCCGCCGCGCTGCGGCGCGCGGGCGTCGACCGGCTTGCTGGCGGCGGTGTCGAGGCCGAACAGCTGGCGGCCCTTGCGCACCGCACGGGTGAACAGATTCTCGCTGACCGGCTTCAGGGTCAGCGTCAGCATTCTGTGATCGGGCGAGAAGCTGGCATCGGAGACGACCGCGGGCTTGTTGAGCTCGAACACCACCCGGGCGGTGTTGGGGTCGTACTGGCCATGGCGGGTTGAGGAGATCATGCCGCCCGATGCGGCGATCCGCCCCATCCGCGCGCCGGGCAGATCGACCGCGATGCGCTGCGGCGCCGCCAGCATGAAGGCCGACGCGGTCGCGACTGGCTGGTCGAACCGCATCGTCACGCTGGTGTCGCCGATGTCGATCGCCGAAATCGACGCCGCGGCGCGGGCGATCGAGGGGGCGAACAGCAGCAGGATCGCGCACAGGCAAAGGGCGAGACGCTGGCAGAAAGATGATCTTGGCAAAATGGCCCCGCGATACCCCGCCGGTCCCGAAACGCCGACAGCGCTGATACTTAACCAAAGCTGGACCGCTCTTGTCCAGTGTGGTGATGCTTGCTCCCGCGAGCATCGGATGCTAGCACCGCTTGTCCGGAACACGGCCGATGTGCGCCCTATGCGCGGATCGCCAGCGCCGTTCCGGGCCGGCCGCCGTGATTTCGCGGCGGTGTAACAGGTTGACGATCGCATGAGTCATTTTTCGCACCAGTTCGAACGCTGCCAGAATCTTGGCGGCGCTTGGATTGGCGCCTGTTATCCGGCGCATCGCGCCGGATGTGACGATGCGACGGCTGCGAACACCCATATTTTTCCACCTTTGATGACGCTTCCGGGCGCGATGCGGCTTGCCGCGCCGCCGGGGGGCGTTTCGTCAGCATATCGCGCGTGCCGGCCCGGCCTTGCCGCCGGCCCACGCGCCTGGAGAGCTTTGAATGACAACCCGCATGCTTATCGACGCACGCCACCGGGAGGAAACCCGCGTGGCGGTCGTCCAGGGGAACCGGATCGAGGAATTTGACTTTGAGTCTGCTGAAAGGAAGCAGCTCAAGGGGAATATCTATCTCGCCAAGGTAACGAGGGTCGAACCGTCGCTTCAGGCGGCGTTCGTGGATTATGGCGGCAACCGCCACGGTTTTCTTGCCTTCTCGGAAATCCACCCCGATTATTATCAGATCCCCAAGGAGGATCGCGAGGCGCTCCTCCGCGAGGAGGCCGAGCACGCCGCCGAGGAAGAGGCGCTGCGCGCCCGTGAAGCCGAACATGACGATCATGATCAAGAGATCGACGATGATGGCCATGACCATCATGACGAGCATGATCATGACCATGAACACGACCATGACGGGGAGGGCGAGGAAAAGCCGCGCCCGCGCCGCGAATCGGTCGGCGGGTCCGACGATGTCGAGAATCTGCGCCAGCGCCGGATGAACCTGCGCCGCCGCTACAAGATCCAGGACGTGATCCGCCGGCGGCAGGTGCTGCTGGTCCAGGTCGTCAAGGAAGAGCGCGGCAACAAGGGCGCGGCGCTGACCACCTATCTGTCGCTGGCCGGCCGCTATTGCGTGCTCATGCCCAACACCAGTCATGGCGGCGGTATCAGCCGCAAGATCTCGAACGCGGCCGATCGCAAGCGTTTGAAGACGATCATGGCCGACCTGAACCTGCCGAAGACGATGGGCTGCATCGTCCGCACCGCGGGCCTCCAGCGCACCAAGACCGAGATCAAGCGCGACTTCGACTATCTCGCCAGGCTCTGGGACGAGATTCGCGAGAACACGCTGGGCTCCTCGGCGCCCGCGCTGATCTATGGCGACAGCGACCTGATCAAGCGCGCGATCCGCGACATCTATAACCGCGACATCGATCAGGTGATCGTCGAGGGCGAGGACGGCTATCGCCAGGCGCGCGCCTTCATGAAGCTGCTGATGCCCAGCCACGCAAAGAAGGTCGAGCTCTATGCCGACGCCGTGCCGCTGTTCCAGCGTTTTGGCGTCGAGGATCAGCTCGCGGCGATGTACCAGCCTCTGGTCCAGCTCAAGTCGGGCGGCTATCTGGTGATCAACCCGACCGAGGCGCTCGTCTCGATCGACATCAACTCGGGCCGCTCCACCCGCGAGCATAATATCGAGCAGACCGCAACCGCGACCAACCTCGAGGCCGCGCACGAGATCGCCCGCCAGCTGCGCCTGCGCGACATGGCCGGCCTCGTCGTCATCGACTTCATCGATATGGAGAACAACTCCAATATCCGGAAGGTCGAGAAGGCGATGAAGGAGGCGCTGAAGAACGATCGCGCCCGCATTCAGGTTGGCCGTATCTCCAGCTTCGGCCTGTTCGAGATGAGCCGCCAGCGGCTGCGCACCGGCGTGCTCGAAGCTTCGACCCGGCAGTGCCCGCATTGCGAGGGCACCGGCTTGGTCCGCACCGCATCGTCGGCCGGTCTCTCGGCGCTGCGCATGCTGGAAGACGAGGCTGCGCGCGGCCGTGGCTCGCGGCTCATGCTGCGCGCCAGCCAGGAAGCGGCGCTTTACGTCCTCAACCGCAAGCGCGCCGAACTCGCCGAGATCGAGGACCGCTATGGCGTCGTCATCGAGATCCTGTCGGACGGCACACTCGAAGGCGCGCGTATGAGCGTCGAGGCCGGCGGCCCGCCGCCCAGCCATGCGCCGCGCCTGCCCGCGCCGGTCCTGATCGAAGCCGACGACGATGACGATATCGTCGAGGATGAGATCGAGGACGAAGAGGAGGAAGCTGAGGCCGAGGGCCGTGGTCGCGACCGTGAAGAGGGCGAGGACGGCGAGCGTGGCGAAGGGCGTGGTCGCCGTCGCCGTCGCCGTCGCCGCCGTGGCGGCCGTGGCCGCGACCAGGAAGGTCATGGCGAAGCCGCCGAGGGCGAAGGCGAGGGCACCGACGCTGCTGAGGGTGAGGAAAGCGCCGAACCCGTCGAAGCCAATGGCGATGATGCTGGGGAGGAACGCGAAGGCGAGCCGCGCCGCGGCCGCCGCCGTGGCCGCCGCTCGGGCCGCCGCCGTGGCGGCGAGGGTGCTGCCGAGGGCGCGTCCGTGGAGGACGCTCCCGCCGAGCAGGCCGAGGCGATCATGGCGGAGGAGCTGCCTGCTCCGGCGCCGGTGATCCAGGAAGCGGCCGCAGAGGAAGCGCCCAAGCCCCGCCGCCGTCCCCGCGCGCGCAAGGCCGATGCGGTAGCCGCTCCGGCCGAGGAAAGCGCGCCCGCGCCGGAGCCTGTGGCGGAGCAGGTCGCCGAAGCGCCTGCCGAAGAGGCGCCCAAGCCGCGCCGTGGCGGCCGCCGCAAGAAGGTCGAGGCCGAAGCGGCTCCGGTCGAGGCTCCGGTGGCCGAAGCCCCCGCCGCCGCCGAGCCGGTCGCTGAGGAAGTCGCCGCCGAGCCCGCGCCCAAGAAGCGCCGGACCCGTGCCAAGGCGTCGCCCGGCGAGACGGTCGAAGTGACCGCCGCGCCTGTCGAGCCCGCGCCCGCCGAGGGCGAAGCGGAAGATGAGGACGGCCCGCCGCGCCGTGGCTGGTGGCAGCGGACCTTCGGCGCATAGGAATGATGGGCGGGCCGGCGTTGTTCGGCCCGCCGCATCGCTTCACGCGCGGTTAAGTTGGGTCCGGTGAGGATCGATGATCATGCGTCCTGCCCCATTGTCACTATTGCTGCGCCGGGCCGCGCGCGCGTTGCTCGTCGCGGCGCTGGCGCTGACCATGACTGCGCAGCCGGTGATGGCGCAGAGCATCCTCCGCGACGCCGAAACCGAAGCCTATCTCCACGAAATCGCCGCGCCGATCATAGCCGCGGCTGGGCTCCAGCCCAATCAGCTCGACATCATCCTGATCGGCGACAAGTCCATCAACGCCTTCGTCGCCGGCGGGCAGGCGGTCTATATCCATAGCGGGCTGATCGAAGCCGCCGACAACAGCAACGAGATCCAGGGCGTGATCGCCCATGAACTCGGCCATATCACTGGCGGCCATGTCATCACCTCTGGCCAGGGTGCGAAGGCGGCGACCGGCATCTCACTGCTGTCACTGTTGCTTGGCGCCGCGGCGATGGCGGCGGGCGCGGGCGAGGCGGCGATGGGGGTGATGATGGCGGGGCAACAAGCCGCGCTCGGCAAATTCCTCGCCTTCAACCGCGTACAGGAGGCGAGCGCCGACGCCGCAGCGATCGGATTCCTCGATCGTGCCGGGATCAGCGGCAAGGGGATGCTCAGTTTCTTCCTGAAGATGCGCAAGGAGGAGTATCGTTATATCTCTTCCTATTCCGAGATCGATCCCTTCATGCAGACCCACCCGCTGTCGGGCGACCGTGAGGCGGCGCTGTCGGCGGACGTGCTCAAATCGCCCAATTACAACAAGAAGACCGATCCGGCGCTCGACGTGAAGTTCAAGCGGATCAAGGCCAAGCTGATCGGTTTCATGGATGATCCGACGACGGCGCTGCGCAAATATCCCGAGACCGACCAGAGCCCGTCGGCCCATTATGCCCGCGCCTACGCCTGGCATCGCGGCGCCTATCCCGACAAGGCGATCGAGGAGGTCGACAAGCTGGTCGCCTCCGCGCCGAACGACCCCTATTTCCGCGAATTGCAGGGACAGATTTTGCTCGAATCAGGCAAGCCTAAGGAGGCGCTCGCGCCGCTCCGCATAGCGGTGCGGGGGTCACGCGGCACTCCGCTGATCGCATCGCTGCTCGGACACGCGCTGGTCGCGACCGAGGATCCGGCCAATCTTGCGGAGGCGCGCGACGTCCTCAAGGTCGCGGTGGCGCGTGATCGCGACAACCCCTTCGCATGGTACACGCTCGGTATGGCCTATGCGCGGCTGGGTGACGAGCCGCGCGCCCAGCTGGCGACCGCCGAGCGCTATGCGCTGATCGGCGACAATCGTCAGGCGATGGCCAGCGCCGAGGCGGCGATGGCGCGCATCCCGCGCGGCACGCCTGATTATCTGCGCGCCGAGGATATCGCGCTTGCGGCGCGCGGTGCGGCGAGCGATCGTCGCAAATGATGCCGATGACCAAGATCAAGACGTTCATGCAGCGCCACCGGCGCACGGCGGTGACCATCGGTGCGGGTTCCGCGGCGCTGGTCGGCATCGCGGCGGCGCTGTCGCTGCACCGCCCCGCCGCGCCAGCTCCGGCGGACAAGGCCGCGATCGAGATGGTGGTGCGCGACTATATCCTCGCCCATCCCGAGATCATTCCCCAGGCGATCGACAAGCTGCGCGAGCGGCAGAACCAGGACGCCTATGCGGGCAACAAGGCGGCGCTGGAGACGCCCTTCGCCTCGGCCTGGGCCGGCGCGCCCGACGGTGACGTGACGCTGGTGATGTTCAGCGACTATGCCTGTGGCTATTGTCGCTCCAGTCTGCCCGACATCGACCGGCTGATCGCCGACGATCCGAAGCTGAAGGTGGTGTGGCGCGAAATCCCGATCCTCGGGCCGGGCAGCGAGATTGCCGCCAAGGCGAGCCTTGCCGCCGCGCAGCAGGGGGCATATCGCACCTTCCACGAACGGATGTTCGCCGCCGGCCCGCCCAGCACCGACAAGGTCTCGGCAGTGCTGCGGACGATGAAGCTCGATTATGCGCGCATCCAGCGTGACGTCGACAGCGCCGGGGTGTCGGCCGAATTACGCCGGAATATTGAGCTCGCCCAGCGTATCGATCCTTCGCTCGCTACCCCGACCTTCGTGGTCAACGGCCATATGATGAAGGGCGCGGTCGGTTACGACGCGCTCAAGGAAGCCATCGCCGAGGCGCGTAAGCGGGTATGACTCCCCGTTCCTTCCGTGCGGGAGAGGAACTTTGATCACCGCCGCCCCACCACCCCGACATCCACCGTCGCTGTGCCAGGATGATGCCGGTCGAGATGTTTGCGGATGATCTTCAGGTTGCGGCTGTTCGACCGGAAGAAGAAGTCGGGGATCGCCCCGACCCACGGGATCGCGCCGAGCAGCAGATCGAGCCCGACATTGCCGAACATTCGCGTCAGCTGCCATTTCGACATGCCCAGGTTGCGCGCTTCCCAGGCCAGCCAGCTGCCCATCACCGCACCGACCGCGGGGCCGACGACGGGGATGAGGTCGAGCAGCACGTCGAGCCCGACCGGTTTGTTGATGCCGGGGATCACGAACATCCGCTCGAGCAGCCCTTCCATCGCTTCGACTCTGCGGCGCACCGAAGCGGCATCACGGCCCATGCCGGGAATTCGGTCAGATAAGCCGTCGAGATCGGCGGTGGTGGGGCGTTGCATGGCGTTTTCCTTTGAGCGCGGTGCCGGCCCGCTCCCCTGCCCAACCTCCCGATATATTACGCTGGATCGGGAGGTTGGGCAGGGGAGCGGGCCGGCACCGCACGTTTCAGCGAAGCTGAAACCATCAAGCCTCAACGACTGCTTTGGTTCCCGATCAGCGGGAAGAGCGGATGGATCGCGCGCGCGTTCAGGCGGAAGCCGGGCAGGTCCGGCGAAGCAAGCGACCATCGCACCGGCTGGGCGATCGGGATGAACGGCGCGAGCGCGGTCAGCCGCTGTTCGGCCTCGGAGATCATCCGCGCGCGCATCGCCGGGTCGGTGGTGCTGCGCGCGATGGCATAGGCCTGATCGGCTTCCTCGCTGCATGGCCGGCCCCGCTTGCACAGGAAATGGGCGAGGAACCAGTCGGCCTGGTCCGCGGGGGCGACCTCGTCGATCAGCCGCAGGTCGGCGGCATCGCGCGGGCCGACGCGCTCCGCCTCGACGCCGATCGCGCGCCATTGCCGCCGCACCGTCGCGAATAGAATCGCCGAACCGGGCCCCTCCGGCATGGCGATGGCGAGCCGCAGCGGACCGCTCAGGCCTTCGCTCGCGCGCCACTGGCCGACGATCCGCCGGGCCGTGGCGATGCGGGCGTCGAGCGCCTGCCGGTCGGCGCCGCGCACATTGGCGAAGGCTTGCGCCCAGAAGGGCCGGGTCGGCTGGGCAAGGTCGGTCAGGCCGGGTGGCAGGATCGCCTGGATCGGCCGCCATCCAGGCACGCCCAGCGCCGCGCCGATTGCCTCGCGGTCGAGCGCCATCGCCAGCGCCTGACGGATTTCGGGTGCGCTGATCGCGGGGGAGGACCGGCCCATGCGAAAGCCGAACAGCCCGGTCGCCGGATCGACCTGAATGTCGCGAGCGGCGATATTGGCCAGCTTCGTGTAGAGGAAATCGTCATAGCCGCCGCCGGTGACGAATTGGGCTTCCCCCTTGGCGTACCGTAGCACCGCGGTTGCCACGCGCTCGCCACGCAGATGGATGCGCCGCTGCGCCAGGGCTTTCGCCTTGTCGTCGGCATCGGCATCGGCGGATGGCGGCTGCAACACCGTCAGCGGACCGACCTTGCCCTCGATCAGCAGCGGGCCGCTCCCCCGCCCGCGCTCGAACAGCGCGAAGCCTGGCCCGGCGAGCAGCGGCATCAATTCTGGCCGCGGCGCGGACAGCCGGATCTCGATCACCTCAGGCGTCACCGCGACGATCTCGCGCACCGCCTCGACCGTGTCGCCAAGCGGGCCGTCGCGATGCGCGCGCACCAAGCGGCGCAGCTGTGCCGCGACCCGTTCGGCATTGCCGCCCTCGCGGCCCAGGCGGAAGGTATAATAGAGCCCGTCGTCGGAAATCGCCCAGCGAATCGCCAGGCCGGGCTCGACCTGCGCCTCGGCGTCGAGCCGTACCAGCCCCTGCGCCGCCGCGCCGAGCAGGGCGGCATCGGCGCGCCGCGCGATCGCGCCGCCGGGTTCGACCAGCCGGGTCGATCGGCCGATCACGCTCACCGTCACCAGATCGTCGCGTTCGCCCTTGCCGCAACCGGCAAGCAGCAGGGCGGTCGCGATCGCGAGGGCGGCGGGGCGCTTCATGGCTGGCGGGCTATCCTCAAGGTCCAGCTGGGGTGAGTGTTCGGGCCATTGTCGTGCCAGCCTTGGATGCGCGCGGCAACCAGCGTCCGGCTGACATAATGATAAAGCGGGACGAGCGGCGCGTCCCGCACCAGGATCGCCTCGGCGGCGCGCATCGCGCGCGCGCGCGAGGCGGGGTCGGCCAAGGCCATCGCCCGGTCGAGCGCGGCGTCATAAGCCGCACTAGCGTAACCCGAATAGTTGATCGTTCCCGCGTCCGAACGATGCACGGCGAGATAATTCTCCGGAGCCGCCACATCGCCGATCCAGCCCGACCGGGCGAAAGCGAAATCGCGGCGGCGCAGGCTCGCGAAATGCAGCGACGCCTCGCTGTTGAGCAGATGCGCCTCGACCCCCAGCGGCCGCCACATCGCCGCCATCGCCACCGCGACGCGGCGATGGTCGGCGTCGCTGTTGAACCGGATGTCGAAGACCAGCGGGTGCTTCGGCCCATGGCCCGCTGCCGCCAGCAGCCGGCCCGCCACGATCATCCGCCGTTCGCGGCTCCAGCCTGCGTCGGCGGGGCGATACGTCCCCTCGGCGCCCATCACGCCCGCGGGCAATATCCCCCAGGCGGGTTGCGCGCCGAGGCCGATAAGCCTCTCCGCGATCCAGCGCCGGTCGATCGCGAGCGAGAGCGCGCGGCGGACGCGGACGTCGTCGAACGGCGGGCGGGTGGTGTTGAACACGAAATAATAGCTGCCGTTATAGGGCGCGACATGCGCGGCGCCGGGCAGGTGATCGGCAATCCAGCCCGCGCGGCTTGGCGGGAAATCGCCGCCGACATCGGCCTCCCCCGCCGCGAAGCTGCGTAGGGCGGTCAGCCGGTCGGTGACGGGCCGCCATTCGACCTCGGCCACCGGTGCCTGCCCGCCATGCCAGTGGGGATTGCGCGCCAGCCGCAGCCGCTCGTTGAGCCGCCACTCGGTCAGCCGGTAGGGCCCCGATGTGACCAGCGGCCGTTCGCCGGTCCAGCTTTCGCCCAATGTAGCGATGCGATGGACGGGCAGCGCCGCCATTGCGGGAAGCGCCAGCAGCTCGGGCAGCGACGGCATCGGCGCGGTGAGGCGCACCGCCACCTCGCCGCGCCGGGCGCGAACCTCGGCGATATCGGCGAACAGCGCCGCGCCGGGCGAGGCGGTGGCGGGATCGTTCAGCCGGGCGAAGACCGCGGCGAAGGTCGCGGGGGTGATCGGCTGGCCATCGGAGAAGCGCAGGCCGGGCCGCAGCACGAAACGCCAGACCAGCCCGTCGGCGGAGACGGTCCATCCGCTTGCCAGCCCGGGTTCGGCACGGCCCTCGCCGTTCATCCGGGTGAGGCCTTCGAACTGGTCCTGCGCCACCCGGGTCGTCGCGATGTCGGTAGACTTTTGCGGGTCGAGGCTCTTCACCTCGTCATCGGCGAGCCGGATGATCCGATCCCCCGGCAACGCCTCCCGCGCGCCGCCATGGCAGGCGGACAGGACCAGCAGCAGCGGGATGATGAGGCGGCGCATCGGTATCCCCGTTAGGCCCGATGGTTGAGCCCGGCTCAACCCCAAATCGTCACCTCATCGGAGGTGGGGCCGGGTACTCGTTAATCGTCATTCCCGCGAAAGCGGGAATGACGAAAGAGGGGTAAATCCGCATCCACCGCGCCACATGTTGACCGGCTCCTGTGGATGGGTGGATGCTGAACCAAATTCAGCATGACGAGGAGAAGAGGCGTGCGCCTGCGAATCATCGGCTTGGCCGCGATCATGCTGTGTTTCACAACGTCCGTCATCGCCAACCCCGCCGGCGACCGCTTCGACGCGCTGAGCGCGAAGGAATGGGCGTGGCGGCAGCAGACGTTCCAGAGCGCGGAGAGCAACAAGGGCGGCATCCCGGCGCATCTCCCTGACGAGAGCCTCACCACCCAGCAGGCGCGCGCTGCCTATTGGGCCGATGTGCTGAGGCAGCTCGACACCATCAAACCCGCCGACCTTTCGCCCGACAAACAAGAGGATTACGGCGTCTACCGCGCCCAGATCGAAACCCTCGCCGATGCCCAGCGCTTCCGCGACTATGAGAAGCCGCTTAACTCCGACAGCGCCTTCTGGGCCGATCTCGGCTATTATGCCGAAAAGCCCGCCCGAAACGAGGATGAGGCGCGGCGGTTGCTCTCGCTGATGCGCGACATACCCCGCTATTTCGACCAGAATATCGCCAATATGCGCGCCGGGCTCAAGCGCGGCTTCACCCCGCCCATGGTGATCATGGCGGGCCGCGACCGCTCGATCGCGCAGGTTGCCGAAGCGAAATCACCCGCCGACACGCTCTGGTACGAACCCTTCAGGGCGCTTCCCGCGACGATCCCGACGGCACAGCAGGCGGCGTTGCGCGCAGAGGCCGAAGCGGTGATCGGCGATCGGGTGATGCCGGCCTATGCGCGGCTGCTCGCCTTCATGCGGAAAGACTATCTGCCCGGCCTGCGCACTGGCCTCGCGGCGGAGGGCTGGCCCGACGGCAAGGCTTATTACCGCGCCCAAATCCGCGCCTATACTACGCTCGACCTGCCGCCCGACGAGATCCACGCCATCGGCCTCGCCGAGGTCGCGAAGATTCGCGCGCAGATGGATGCGGTGATGAAGGAGGTGAAGTTTGCGGGTGATTTCGCCGCCTTCCAGCACTTCCTGCGCAGCGACCCGCAATTTTACCCGAAGACGCCGCAAGCGCTGCTCGAACGCGCCGCGTGGATCGCCAAGCAATTCGATGGCAAGGCTGCGCGATGGTTCGGGCGGATGCCGCGCGGCCGCTTCGGCATCGTGCCCGTCGCGCCCGATATCGCGCCCTATTACACCGCCGGGCGCGGCGGGCAGGACCGCTATTATGTCAACACCTGGAACCTGCCCTCGCGCCCCTTCTTCCAGCTCACCGCGCTCACCCTCCACGAATCCGCGCCGGGGCACAGCTGGCAGATGTCGCTGGCCGCGGAGAATGAGGAGCGCCCCGAATGGCGGCGCTACACCTATGTCTCGGCCTATGGCGAGGGCTGGGCGCTCTATACCGAGAAGCTCGGGGTCGAGATGGGAATGTACGAGACGCCCTATGACCGCTTCGGCATGCTCAGCTACCAGATGTGGCGCGCCTGCCGGCTGGTGATCGACACCGGCATCCACGCGAAGGGCTGGAGCCGGGAGCAGGCGATCGCCTATCTGCGCGACAACAGCGCGCTCAGCGAGCATGAGGTGACCACCGAGGTCGATCGCTATATCGGCTGGCCCGGCCAGGCGCTGTCCTATTATCTCGGCCAGCTCCAGATCGAGAAGGACCGCGCCCGCGCCGAAGCCGCGCTGGGCGCGAAGTTCGACATCCGCGCCTTTCACGACATGATCCTGTCGCTTGGCTCGGTCCCCTTGCCGGTGATCGCGGCGCGCACCGACCGCTTCATCGCCGAGGGCGGCAAGGGGCCGTGGAAGCTGCCCGATTGAGCGCTGCCGAATAGGTTTTACACACCCCATTCCCTTGACGCCGCGCAGGCCATGCGGGATGCAGCGGTGGGATAAGGGGGGGAGCGGATTTGGACGTGGGCATCATCGGGTTCGTCAACGGCGTCCTCATCCCGATCGGGCTGGCGCTGATCATGTTCAGCATGGGCCTCACCCTGCGCCTCGCCGACTTCGCCTTCGCCGCGGGCCTTCGGCGGCTGGTCGCGGTCGGGGTGGCGGCGCACATGCTGCTGTTGCCGCTGCTCGGGCTGGCGGTCGGGCGGCTGTTCGGGCTCGAGCATGAGCTCGCGCTCGCGGTCTTCATCATCGCGATCTGCCCGACGGGCACGACTTCGAACGCGCTCACCTTCGTCGGCGGGGGTAATGTCGCGCTCGCCGTGGTGCTCACCGCGATATCGAGCCTGATCACCGTCTTCACCATCCCGCTGCTGCTCGCCTGGGCAATCCCGCATTTCATGGACGGCGCGGGCAAGCTGCCCGAACTGTCGATGCTCGACACCATCGCCAAGCTGGTGCGCATCACCGTCCTGCCGATCGCCATCGGCATGGTCGTGCGCAGCCGCTGGCCCGATGTTTCGATCTCGCTCGCGCGGAAGCTCAAGCCTACCGCGTTCATCGTCCTGCTCGCGATGCTCGGCTTTTCGATCGCGATCAGCTTCGACATGGTGATCCGCAATGCGATCGCGGTCGGCCCCGCGATGTTCGCGCTCAACGTGCTCGCGCTGGCCAGCGGGCTGCTGATCGGCCGGTTGATGAAGGTCGGCCCGCGCGACCAGATGACGCTGGCGATCGAGGTCGGCGTCCAGAACGCCACTCTCGCTCTGTTCCTGACCGCGACGGTGCTGGGCAGCCTGGAGTTGTCGATCAGCCAGAATGTCTATGGCGTGCTGATGCTCGCCAACGCCGGCATCCTCATCCGCCTGTTCCGCGCGCGCATCGCGGCGGAAGCCTCAACCGAATAGCTGGGTCAGCCATTCTCCCGCGCGGAATGCGCCATAGCCGAAGGTCGCGAGGATGATCGCGCTGGCGATCGTTGCGGCGATCCCGGCGAGCACGGCGATCCCGTCACGGTTGAGCAGCCCCAGCGCGAACAAAGAGATCGCGGCCCCCGGCGGGGCATTGCCGAACGGCACCGGCAGCACCAGCATCATGGCGAGCGCGAAGCATAACAGCCCTATCAGCCGGTGTGCGACGATACCTGTCAGCATGTCGAGCCGCCGCTTGAGCACGACTTCGACCCGCCGGGTCACCGGGCTCAGCCGCGCGACGATCGCGGCGAAACGCTCGGTCGAAACTTCGCGCCTTAATATCCATCCCGGCAGCCAGGGCCGCCGCACCCCGAAGACCAGCTGCGCCGACAGGATCATCAGCGGGATCGCCAACGCCATGTCGACGAATGGCGGGGCCGGGAAGATGTTGGGCGCGGCGAGCAGGAACAGCAGCCCCGCGAAGCATTTGCTGCCCAGCGTCGCGGTAAGATCGTCGATCGAGATGCACTCGCCCGCGCAGCCCGACGCCAGCACGTCGAGCGTGTCGGTCAGCAGCGTGTCCGACCCGGGCGATACCGCGCAGGCATTGCCTTCTTCGACGGTCGCGCTCGGGGATGCGGTGGCCATGGCCGGTCAACCGCGAAAGGGCGGCGGATGTTCCGCCGCCAGCCTTCGCTTCGGCGCATCAGGGCAGGCGGTAGAGCAGCCGCACCCCCATCGAATCCATGCCGCGGTTCTGGCGGCTGAAGATCGTCGCATGGCTCAGATGCACCCAGGACGCCTCGATGGCGACGCGCGTGTTCAGTCGCCACCCCGCGGCCAGCTCGGGCTCGAAGGTGACGGGCGAGCCGAGGTCGACGCGTTTGCCCTTGCGATAGGCGCGGCGCGGGCCGTCGTTCACCGCCAGCCCGATGCCCGGGCGCAGATAGAGGCGGCCGCCCCACGTCCAGTTGAGCCCGGCGGCGAGATAGTTGGTGCCGCCGTCGAGGCTCTTCGAGAAGAGCAGATGCGGTGCGGGGCGGCCGATCTTGCGCAGGCCGTCGAAGCGCTCGCCGATCCACCCGGCCTTGATGTCCTGCCCGCCCTCGAACTTCTCCTGCGCCAGCGTGACGTCGTGCCGATAGCCGCCGATCCAGAGCTGATCGGCGGCAGCGGGCGCCGGTGCAGTCAATGCCAGGGCGCAGCAAGACAGCCTCGCCCTGCGCCCCGTCGGGATCATGCCGGCGAACCGCCCCGTATCCGCGCAAAGCCGCGCAGCGTCTCGCGGACATTGGGATCGGACAGCCCGGCGGTCATCGCATCGACATGATCGATCATGTCGCCTTTGCCTAGCACCGGACCGGTCAGATGCGATCCCATCGACCAGTTGCCGAACTCGCGCGTTTCGACGCCGCGGCTCGACAGCCGCACCAGCGCACGGTGCCGCGGGTCGAGCGCGATCCGCGAGAAGGTCTGCTCGACCGCCTCGATCGGCCCTTCCAGCGCCTGCAGGAAGCGCTTGCCATCGAAGATCAACAGCCCGGTCACCTGGTCGCGCTCGTTGCGCCGCCGGGAGGTCTGGAGGATCTGCTCGACGTCGCTGAGAAGCAGCGTCGCGCGGGCAGAGCTGATATAGGTAAGCTGGTGCAGCAATTTCGTTCCATCCGGTTGAGCGGCCCGCCCTACCGCCTAAGCGTCGCCACTCCATTAACGCACATCAGCATTTCACGATCCCGACAGCGCTCAATCGCGGTGCCAGTTGCGCGGCAGCCAGATCGCCGCGAGCAGCAGGAACAGCATCGCCAGCACGTAGAAGCCGGTCCCGGCGAGGATCGCGTAGCGCAGTGCCTCACGGCCATATTCAGCGGTGAAATGGTCGGAGAGCCAGCCGATCGCCGGGGTGCCGACGCCGATGCCGATCAGGTTGTTGATGAACAGGAAGATCGCCGAGGCGGTGGTTCGCATCGGCGGCGGGACGACGCCCTGGACCGCCGCGATCACAGGGCCGAGCCAGACGAGGCCGAGCGCGGTCGGCACCAGCATCAGCAGCAGCGCCACCCATAATGTCGCCGACGAGATCCCGAGCGCATAGAAGGGAAGGGTGCAGGCGAACGCCGCAGCGGGGACCAGCGCATAGGCCGCCTTCGATCGTTCGGCGAGGCGATCGGACAGCCGCCCGCCCAGCCAGATTCCCGCGAGCCCGCCGGTCAGCAGGATCGCGCCATAGCCCAGCGAGGCGTCGAGCAGGCTGATCCCAAAACTGCGCACCAGAAAGCTCGGCAGCCAGAAGAACAGGCCATAGCCCATCATCGACGAACAGGCCGCGCCGACCGCCAGCAGCCAGAAGGCGGGCTTGCGCAGCAGCGTGGCCAGCACCGCGCCCAGCCCTACGGCGATGGTCCGCGCCGCCGCGGCATCGCGCGGATCGCGGACGAAGCGGCGGAACACGGGGGCGAACAGGATGCCCGCGATGCCGACGATGAAGAAGGCGTAGCGCCAGTCGATCAGCGTCGCGATCACGCCGCCGAAGACGATGCCGGATGCGCTGCCGATTGGGATGCCGAACGAATAGAGCGCGATCGCCCGCGCGCGTTGCTCGGGGGGAAACATGTCGGAGATCAGCGTATAGGCGGGCGCGACCCCGCCCGCCTCGCCGACGCCGACGCCCAGCCGCGCGGCGAACAGCTGCCAGAAATTCTGCGCCAGCCCGCACAATGCGGTCATCAGGCTCCAGATGAACAGCGACGCGGTCATGATTTTCGACCGGTCGTGCCGGTCGGCGAGCATCGCGATCGGAATGCCGAGGCCGGTGTAGAACAGCGCGAAGGCGAGCCCGCCCATCAGTCCGAGTTGCGCGTCGGACAGGCCCAGGTCGGTCTTGATCGGCACTGCGAGGATGCCGATGATCTGCCGGTCGAGGAAGTTGAGCGTATAGGCGATCAGCATCATCGCGATCATCACGGCGGGCGAGGAGACCGCCGTCTCCCCGCCCGTCCGCCGATCGGCGGTGCCGCTCAGAACCGCACCTCGCCGGTCAGGGTGAAGGTGCGCGGCGGGCCGTAGAAGCCGATGATCGAATTGCCGGTCAGCGCGCCGGGGAAGTTGTAGCCGCCGACGCGATATTTGCGGTCGAATAGGTTGCGGCCATGGCCCGAGATCGAGAAACGCTTGTCCTCGGACGTCCACACGATCGACAGGTCGACCAGCTGATAGGACTTCTGGTCGAGCACCGGGTTGGGCACCTCGAACAGCGAATAGGCGCTGCGGAAGGAGAGCGCCGGGGTCACCGTCACCCGGCCGAGCCCGTCGAAATCATGGCCTAGCGTCGCCGAGACATTGGCGGTATATTTCGGCGTGTTCTGGAAGAACCGGCTGTCGGCGACGTCGCGGATGGTGAGCGTGGCCGGATCAAGCGTCAGGAACTCCTTGAACTTGGCGTTGGTGTAGCCGACCGAGGCCTGCACCTGGAAGTTACGGTCGGGTACCGCGCGCATCTCCAGCTCCCAGCCATAGATACGCGACTTGCCGACATTGTCGACCGACGACACCACGGTCGCGCCCGACAGGAACTGGGTCGTCACCTGCTGGTCCTTATAGTCCGAATAGAAGCCCGCGACGTTCAGGAAGAGGGTCCGGTTCAGGAAGGCGCCCTTCAGGCCGGCTTCATAGGCAGTCACCGTCTCGGGCTTGTAGCCGTTGACCGTGCCCGGGGTGAAGATCGCGTCGCCGCGCGGATCGAAGCCGCCCGACTTGTAGCCCTTCGACCAGGAGGCGTAGAGGTTGACGTCTTCGACCGGCATGTAGCTGAACGACACGCGCGGCGTGAACTTCTTGTCGGTGCGGCTGTTGGTGTAATCGGTGCGGGTACGGAACGGCACCGCGCTGGGCCGCCCGAACAGCGGCGAGCGCAGGCCGAGATAATCGGCGCGGTACACCGTGCCCTCGCGCTTGTCGCTGGTGTAGCGGCCGCCCAGCGAGACCGAGAACTGGTCGCTCAGCTTGACCGAGACGTCGGCGAAGGCGGCATAGCTCTTGGTGTCGACATCGCCCGAGGTGAGCGTGGTCAGGCCGATCGGCGGGAAATTGCCGATCACCGTGTCGAACGCGCCCGATGCCGAACCGTTGAGATAATAGAGGCCGATCACGCCCTGGACCCGGTCGGTCTGGATCAGCGCCTGCACCTCCTGGGTGAACTGATGGTCCTTGTAGAAGGACGGGATGTCGAGCACCGGCCCCGGCGTACCGTCGAAGTCGATCACCGTGTCGGTGTCGCCCTTGCGATAGGCGGTGATCGACTTGAGCGTCAGCATGTCGTTCAGCGCATATTCGATCGTGCCCGAAACGCCTTCGGTCTCCACCTTGTTCTTGTCGCCGATCCCGGCGCGGGTGTCATAGACGTCGCCCAGCGGCAGGAAGTCGGGCAGCGCGCCGTTGGGCAGCAGGCGATAGCCGTGGCGCGGGTTGGACTTGTCGCGAGTCTTGTCGGCGGCGACGCGCACCGACAGCTGATCGCTCGGTGTCCATTCGGCGGAGACGCGGCCCGCCAACACGTCCTTGTTATAATGTTCGGCGCCGGTGGTCAGGTTCTTGCCGAAGCCGTCGCGCTTGTAATAGGCGACCGCCGCGCCGACCGCGAAGCTGTCGCCCACGGGGATCGTCACCGATCCGATCAGGTCGGTCTGGTTGTAGCTGCCATAGGAAGCGCGGACGCGCGCCTCGAAATCATGGCCCAGCCGCCGCGTCACATATTTGATCGCGCCGCCGATCGTGTTGCGGCCATACAGCGTTCCCTGCGGCCCGCGCAGCACCTCCACCCGCTCGATGTCGAAGATGTCGAGCACCGCGCCTTGCGGCCGCGCGACATAGACATCGTCGACATAGAGGCCGACGCCGGGCTCGAAGCCCCATACCGGGTCCTGCTGGCCGATGCCGCGGATGAAGGCGATCAGCGTGCTGTTCGATCCGCGCGCCACCTGCAGCGTCATGTTGGGGGCCTTGTCCTGCAAGGCGGTTATGTCGACTGCGCCCTGCCGCGCCAGAGCGTCGCCGCTGATCGCGGTGACCGAGATCGGCACGTCGATCAGGCTCTCCTCGCGGCGCCGCGCGGTGACGACGATGTCGGCCCCGGCATCATTGGCGGCGGCTTCGGCGGCGGGCGCCTCGGTCTGGGCGAAGACGGCGGCGGGGGCGGCGAAGGCAGTCAGCGCGGTCGCGGCGGCGAGCAGGCGCAAAGTCTTGGTGGTGTCGATCATGATCGTCTCCCTGGTCATTTTTTGTCTAAGAAGTTGCGGAGGTCGGAAAGCGTGGCGGCGGTCGCCTCTTCCTGCGGCGCGTGGCCGACATCGTCGTAGATGATCAGCTGGGAACCCCGGATCGCGGCGGCCAGCTGATCGGCCTGCGCGACCGGGATCACCTTGTCGGCGCGGCCCCACAGGATCAGCGTCGGGGCCTTCACCCGGGCCAGCCGCGCGCGCGGATCAGGCAGGGTGAACTGTTCAAGATGGGCGATCAGCGCGGGGCCGTTGCGCGCGATCATGCTACGCATCTGCTCGCGCCGCGCCGAAGTCAGCCGCTCGGGATGCGCGTAGATCTGCGCCGCCGAATAGGCGACCCCTGCCGGGCTGGGATCGAGCAAATGGGCGCACATCGCCGGTGGCACCGGCACCGGTTGTTCGGTGACCCCATTGATCGAGAAGGCGGCGCTGTCGACCAGCACCAGCTTCTTCACCCGCTGCGGATAGGCGACCGCAAAGTTCCACGCGATCAGCCCGCCGAAGCTGTTGCCCGCGATCACCGCCTTGCGGACATGGAGCTTGTCCATCAGCCGGGCGAGCTGCGCCACCCGATGCGCGGTGCCGTAAAGCCCCTGCGCGTCGGGGTCGCTCAGCCCATGGCCGGTCAGGTCGTAGCGGATCACGCGATGGTCGCGCGCGAGATCACTGGCCCAGCCGTCCCAGCTCTCCAGGCTGAAGGTGAAGCCGTGGATTAGCAGGATCGGCGGCGCGCTCTTCGGCCCTTCGATGCGGACCCGGACGCGCGCGCCATCGATCGTCAGATACTGGTCCGCCGTCGCGACGGGGGGAGACGCGACGGCGGTAGCCGCGACGGCAGCAGGAGCGGGGAGCGCCAGCATCGCCGCGACGAGCGGAAAAATCAGTCTGTGGCTTTGGCCGGCCATCGGACGGTCCTGCTCCCTTGTTGCGTCTCCGGTATCTCGGCGCATCGGTACTGGCTGTCAGGATAGGGAAAGGCCGGGGCCTGTCGACGACCCTTCGGATCAGTTTTTATGGGACAATTTCGCTCACATCACGTTGGTGGCGATAATCTCCCGGGGCGATTCCATTCCACTGGCGAAAGGCGCGCGCGAAACTGCGGCCATCCGAAAAACCCAGGCTTTCGGCGACGTCGCCGATCGCCGCTCCCTTGTCGAGCGCGGCGCGCGCCATCGAATTGAGCAGCCCGGCGCGCAGGTCGCGAAAGCTCAGCCCCGCCTCGCCCAGCCGCCGCCGCAGCGACGCGACGCTCATCCCCAGCGCGCTCGCGACCTCGGCCTGGTCGTGCCGTCCGCCCGCGATCTCGCGTTCCACCCGGCCGATGATCTCGGCGGTGCTCGCAGCGGCGGGCTCGATCCGGTCGAGCATGTCGGCGACCCCGCCATAGATGGTCCGCGCCGACAGCACCGGGCTGGCCGCCGGGTCCACCGCCACCGTTTCGAGGCTCAGGTCATAGTCGAGTCCGAAGATCGGCGCCCCCGCGCGAAGCGGCGCGCCGAGAAAGGCGAGATGCCCGCGCTCGGCCCCCGATGGTGCACGCGTCCGCACCGCGCGCAGCGGCAGCTTCTGAGCGGGCCGCGCCAGCGACAGCAGCAGGACATGGACATAGACCAGCAGGCATTCGAGCGAGACGATCACGAAGGCGTCGTCGGGGTCGAAGGCATAGGGAAAGTCGGTGTCGTCGATCGCATAGCTGATCAGCTGGCCGCGCCGCTGCACCTGATTGTAGCGATGGCCGTGGATGATGTTGTAGCTGTTGGCCAGCACCTCCATCACTTCCGCCATCGTCGTGCAGCCGCGCAACCGCGCTTGCACCAGTTCGGAGGTGCCGACCATCAGCGGGCGCAGCGAGACATGGCAGCTCTCGTCGCCGCCCTGCAGCGCCATCTGCTCGCAGATCCGGAAATAGTCCGATAGGCGGATGACCGCGCCCGGGTCGCCATCGAGCAGGTCGGCGGCCAGCCCGGCGCGGCGGAATATCTGCGCCGGGGCCAGGCTCGACGCCGCCATCATCGCCAGCAACGGCCGCGCCGCGCCCACCGTCAGGACGGGCGCGCCGTTTGAGGGGGTGGGAGAAGGGGCGGGTGAGATCGGCACGGAGCGATTCTGTCCCTTCGCCCCCCGCCGATCAAGTTGTGTACTTTCCTACCCGGTCTCGTGTTTACATCGCTCCACCGGCGGGGCGCACGATCACTTCGTTCACGTCGACGCCGTCGGGCTGCTCGACCGCATAGCGGATGGCGCGGGCGATCGCGTCGGGGGTCAGCGAGCGCTTACGCCATTCGGTCAGGCCCTGCGCCACCGCGCTGTCGGTGATGTCATGGCCCAGTTCGGTCGCGACCACGCCGGGAGAGATCACCGTCGCGCGGACAGTGTCATGTTCCATGCGCAGCCCTTCGGTGATCGCCCAGACGGCATATTTGGTGCCGCAATAGACCGCCGCCGACGGCACGACGAGATGCGCGCCGACCGACGCTACATTGACGACATGGCCGCCGCCCTGTGTCACGAAGTGCGGCAGGACCGACGCGATCCCATTCAGCACGCCATGAATGTTGACGTCGATCATCCGCTTCCACTCGTCGCGCTTCAGCGCCGCCAGCGGCGACAGCGGCATCACCCCGGCATTGTTGACCAGCACGTCGACCCGCCCCAACCGCGCCTTGGCGGCCGCCACGAAGGCGTCGAAGCTGTCGGCATCGCTGACGTCCAGCGCTGCCCAGCCGACATTGTCGCCCAGCTCGGCGGCAAGCGCTTCCAGCCGGTCGGTCCGCCGCGCGCCGATGAACAGCCGCGCTCCCGCCGCCGCCAGTTCGCGCACCGTCGCTTCGCCGATGCCGCTGGAGGCGCCGGTCACCAGGATCGTCTTTTCGATAATGTGTGTCATGTCGCATCCTTTCTGCGTTGCAGGGACGGAGATGGAGCAAAGCAAGCGTCAGGCGGTAGAGCGATCGGACGAACTCTTTGCACGATCCTCCAGATGCGCCTCTTGGGCCTTGCAGGCTTGCCCCCGCGGGCGCAGACCGCTGAGCATGGACAGACTTGCCGACATGGCCGCGCTGCTGACGCGCCACATCGCCGAACCCGGCATCCACCCGACGATCATGCCGCGGCTGTCGCTGATCCGCGCCGATAGCCCGACCACCGCCACGCCCGCGGTCTATGAAGCCTCGCTTTGCCTGATCGCGCAGGGATCGAAGCGCGTGTCGCTCGGCGACCATCACGTCCTCTACGACGCGTCCAGCTATTTGCTGGTCTCGGTCGATCTGCCGCTCGTGGGCACCATCCTCGAGGCGTCGAGGGACAAGCCCTATCTCTGCATCAAGATCGACCTCGATCTCGCCGTGCTGGCCGACCTGATCCTTGCCGAGCCGAAAAGCGCGGGCGCGGCCGAGGGGGGTATGCTCGCCGTCTATCCCGGTGATCCCGATCTGGTCGACGCCGCGTGCCGCCTCGTCCGCCTGCTCGATCAGCCAACCGCGATCCCCGCGCTGATGCCGCTGGTCGAGCGCGAGATATTGTACCGGCTGCTCACCGGCCCGCATGGCGACACGCTCCGCCAGATGGCCGCCGCCGACAGCCGGCTGGGCCAGGTGACGCGCGCGATCCGCAGCATACGTGCCCGCTTCCACGAGCAGCTGAGCATCGGCGAGATCGCGGCGGCGGCGGGGATGAGCACCTCCTCCTTCCACCAGCATTTCAAGGCGGTCACGCGGATGACCCCGCTCGAATATCAGAAGCAGTTGCGGCTTCAGGAGGCGCGGCGGCTGATGTTGACCGAAGGCCGGAGCGCGGGCGCCGCCGGATTCGCGGTGGGCTATGACAGCCCGTCACAGTTCAGCCGTGAATATCGGCGGCTGTTCGGCGCTCCGCCGCGGCAGGATATCGAACGGCTCCAGGTGCAGAGCGATTTCGCGATGGGTTATTGAGGCCAAGCCGGTTTTGGTTTGCCGTGCCTCTGCTTTTGGCCTTGTTATGTAGGTTTTCACGTGCTGGAGCGCGAGGCGCTGCGCGGACAATCTCTGCCGCACAGGTTGTTTCTCAGGACGGGACGGATCGAGGATCCAATTGACCTCTGGAGAGCCGGCAAAACAAAAATCGAAAACGTGCAAACGCGTCGCCCTGCGTGACCCCTTAAGGGTGTTGCCATCCCGATCTGCATAACCTAATGTATATACATATTTATAGTTTTGGGCATGCCGTTGAATAGCTTCACGGATTAGCGGGATGATCGTTTTGCCAGACATGTCAGCTATTACTCATGATCAGACTTTGCTTGCTGGCGGTGGCGTTGGGCGCTGGCCCAAGGAAGGGAGCGACGACCGGCTGCTGATCGTTGACAGCGCCACTATCTCCGGCCTGCTGTCGGTCTCCGAATGGATTGATGTCGTGGAGCAATCGCTGCGCGGCGTGGCGGACGGGACCGTCGTGCAGGATGTCCGGCAGATCCTTCCCCTTCCGGACTATCGGGACCGAGGGCGTGTGTTGTCGATGATGTTCGGCGCGGTCCGCGAGCCGGCATGCTTTGGTGCCAAGGTCATTTCCGTCTTCCCCGATAATTTCGACCGGGGGATCGATTCCCACCGCGGCGCCGTCCTGTTGTTCGACGCGGAGGATGGGGCGTTGAGAGCCCTGCTTCATGGAGGCGAGATCACGGCTGCGAGGACGGCGGCGGCGAGCGCGGTGGCGACACGCGCGCTTTCGCGTGCCGATTCCCGGGTGCTCGCTGTCCTTGGATATGGTGAGCAGGCGTCTCGCCATATCGATGCTATCGCGGCCGTCCGCCCGATCGAAGAGGTTCGGTGCTGGGGTCGCGACAATATCAAGGCGGCTGCATTCGCCGAGCGGATCGCGGCGCGCCACCAGGTGCGGACGTTCGCCTCGACAACTGTAGCCGAGGCAGTCGGCGGCGCCGACATCGTGTGTACGACGACCGGCGCCAAAATGCCGATCCTTTTCGGGCATATGATCGAACCGGGAATGCACCTCAATGTCATCGGGTCGAGCACGGCCGATTATCGGGAGATAGACACGGCAGCGGTAGTGTGTTCGTCGATATGGGTGGATTATCGCGCGATGACCGAAGTGAGCGCGGGCGAGTATCTGCAAGCACTCGCCGAGGGGGCCATCGGGTCCGACCATTTGATCGGCGAGATCGGTACCACGTTGAATGGCGCCTTGCGTGGGCGCACCGATGCGGAGGAGGTCACCATGTTCAAGTCGCTCGGTATGCCCGCCGAGGATCTATATGCGGCGGAACGCCTCTATCGAATGGCGATCGAGAAGGGACTCGGCACGAGGGTCCCGTTGTGACTCCGTTCGTTCAGACGATCGCGCCATCCCGCAGGTGAGGACAAAGACGTGAGCAAAGAGGCCCTCATAAAGCCCGTCCGCCGCGGCTATCTCAATACCGCGCTAACGGGCCTGCCGCCGGCGGCAGCAGCGGACGCCGCCCGCGATGTTCTGGAAGCCTGGGCCGGTGGGACCCTTAACTGGACCGATGCCGTCAATCGGCTTGATGAGGCGCGGCGTGCCTTTGCCGCTTTTGTAGGCGTATCCCCGGACCGCATCGGCGTCGGGCATACGGTGGCGGCGACCCTGTCCGGCCTAGCGAGCAGCCTTCCCGACAGTGCCGTGGTTCTCGCGCCCGAAGGGGAGCACAACTCGAACATCTATCCCTATCTGCACCAGGCGCCGCGCGGGTTGCGGATGGAGTTCGTCCCACTTGACCGGCTGGCCGAAGCCGTGCGCCCCCATCATGCTGCGGTGGCCTTCGGCCTTGTTCAGTCGGCGGATGGCCGTGTGGCGGATCTGCCCGCAATCGCAGCCGCTGCGCGCAATGTCGGTGCCCTGACACTGGTGGATGTAACGCAAGCCTGCGGCTGGATGCATTTTGATCCGGCGCACTGCGACGTGTTTGTCAGCGCTTGCTACAAATGGCTGATGACCCCGAACGGTCCGGCGTTCATCGGGCTCGGTGAAGAGGCGATGGAGCGATTGCGGCCCGGGCACCGCTCCTGGATCGGTAATGTCGATGTTCATGCCGCGCCCTATGGCCACGGCGGCGAAGCGGCGACCGACGCACGACAGTTCGATGTCGTTCCCAATTTCATCGCCATCGCCGCGGCAGCGAAATCATTGAACCTACTTGCCGAAATCGGTGTCGAGCGCATTGAGGCGCACAATCTCGGGCTTGTGGACCGCTTCTGCTCCGCGCTGGGATTGCCGCTGCACAGATCGGCGATCATCGCGATCGACGCCGGCTCGATCGCATCGATCGCGGGCGATCTCTCTGCTACCGTGAGATCGGGAAAGGCTCGCTTCTCCTTTCACCTCTACAATGACGAAAGCGATGTTGATGCGGCTGTCGACTTCATCCGGCGAGCACCACGGACATGAGGTCGGGATAAGGCGTCAAGGACTGAACACGGCCTCGATGCTAAACCGCGCGCCGGGGTAGATGTTACGCACATATGTGATTTTCTCTTGCACGCGCCAGGTCCAGCGCTCAACGACCATGCAGGCGCCGTCGGGGCGAATGCCCAGCGCAAGCGCCATGTCGGGCTCTGCGTTGATGGTCGTGATGCGGTGACGCGCGTCGCTCCAGGGAACGTGTCCGAAAAGCCACGAATTAGGCGGGTCGCGGTCGAACGCCACATCCCGTGCCTCAGGCACCAGGTGTAGATTAATGATCCTGTCTTCGAGCGAATAAGGTTCGCCGTCGACGAAATGCCTGCACTTAAGCGACAGTATCTCGCCATCGTCGACATCTAGAAGAAACCGGTCGCTCGGATTCGCCTTTCGGACGGACCGATCCGTAAGCTCAAAATCGTACCTCTTGCCCTCGCTTATCATTTGCGCCCGCAGGTCGGGCAGTTCGAACGCCGCCCGGTGATATTTGGGGGCAAGAACGAAGGAGCCCGCACGTTTGCGCCGCTCGATCAGGCCCCGTTCCACCAGCGTGGCAAGCGCCTTGTTGATGGTCATCCGCGAGCACTCATATTGCTCCATCAATTCGTATTCATACGGGATCCGATGACCCGGCAACCAGGCGCCTGACATCACCTTCGTCTCGATATCCTGCCGGATGCGATCGTGCAGGGTGAGGTCGTCGCGATCAGAACTGCTCTGTGTTTTGGTCCGTGCTGCTTTCGCCACGCTCTGTTCCGTTTCCTCGCTCGCCATTTCCGACTGGTGCCGAGCGAAGGGCCGACTTGGTCGCCGCAGAACGATCAGCAGCGCCTCGATGCCCGATGCAGGGATGAACGTCCACCCCAACTCGCGACCCCGACCTCCCTGCTGCCGACAGCGTGAAATAGGCCGCCGCGAAAGGCGATGGTTTTCGCCATTGACATAAGCCGAATCCGTGGCATGTATATGTCTATACATAAAAGCACCCGCACATGGGAGATCGCGTCTCCGGAAAGATGGGTGTCGAGCCGTAGATGGCGGCACGCAGGAGGCGACACGTCAGATGGCGCATTGATTTTACGGGGAGAAGCATATGACGAACAGGACGTATAAAGCGGGCTTGGCCTTCTGGATGGTCAGCACCGCGCTCACCGGTGTCGCTTTCGCGCAAGAAGGGAGCATTCCGGATGAGGACCGCGCGACGGCCGATATAACCGTCACCGCGACGCGCGTGATCCGTGATGGATATCAGGCCCCCGTGCCTGTCACGGTGCTCAGTGGCGATGCGCTGGCTGCGAAGGCGCCGACTAACATCGCGAATGTCGTCAACGAGCTGCCGGCCTTCGCGGGCAGCGTCACGCCCACTACGGCCACCCAGGCTCTCAGCGCCGGCGGCGTTGGCATCAACGCGCTCAACCTCCGCAACCTTGGCGCCAACCGCACCCTGGTCCTCCTCGACGGCCAACGCGTCGGCGCGGCGACGATCAACGGCTGGGTCGACGTCAACCAGTTTCCGCAGAATCTCGTGAAGCGCGTCGACGTGGTGACGGGCGGCGCATCCGCCGACTGGGGCTCGGACGCGATCGCCGGCGTCGTCAACTTCGTTCTGGACAAGGAATATACCGGGATCAAAGCCAATGTTCAGGGCGGAATCACCACCTATGGCGACAATGAGAGCTACAACGCGTCGCTCGCCGCCGGGACCAGCTTCGCGGACGGCAGGGGCCACCTCCTGTTCAGCACTGAATATGCCTATACGGCAGGCGTTGTCGGGCAAGGCGGTCGCGGCTGGTACAATGGCGCGAAGATTTTCAACAATCCCGCTTATGCCCCCGGCAATGGTCAGCCCAGGCTGATCAACAGCCCCGCAGTGGGTTTCAACAACGCCACGCCGGGCGGCATCATCACCTCCGGACCCCTGCGAGGCACCTATTTCGGAGAGGGCGGAACGCCGCTGCCTTTCCAGTACGGGCTGATCAGCGGCAATTTCATGCAGGGCGGCCAATGGGAATATGCCGACTTTTCAACGACGGCCAGTCTCGCGCCAAAGTCGAAGCGCGGTTATGTGTTCGGCCGGGCGAGCTATGAGCTGACCGACAACATCGCGGTGTTCGCGCAGGCCTCCTACACCAAGTCCAAATCGCGCGGCTCGGTCGGCAATCAGTGGAACTATGGCAACATCACCATCCAGCCCGACAACGCGTTCATTCCCGCCAGCATCGCCGGTTCGGTGACCAGCAGCTTCAGCCTCGGCACGCTCAACCAGGATCTCGGACCGATCATCGCATGGACCGATCGGTCGTCATGGCGTGGCGTGATCGGCGCGAGCGGCGATTTCGATGTCGGTGACCGCAACTGGACCTGGGATGTCTACGGCCAGCGCACCGTCAATCATTTCGATTTCGAAGCGAGCGTCACCAATACGAGCCGCTACCGGCAAGCGATCGACGCGGTTCGCAACAGCAATGGCACCATCGTCTGCCGTTCGACCCTGACCAACCCTAATGACGGTTGCGTCCCGTACAACATCTTCGGCACCGGTGTCGTCGACCCGAACGCCCGCGCCTATGTTCTCGGCAGGCCGTACGGCAAGAACAAGCTGACCGAGAGTGTCGCTTCGGCGACCCTGAGGGGTGACCCCTTCTCCACCTGGGCGGGCGATGTCTCGATCGCCGCAGGCATCGAACATCGCAAGGAGTCGATCAATGGCAGCAACGATCCCGCTGCGACGACCAACTCCTATTTCGCTGCCAATTACAAGCCGACCATCGGTTCCTACACCGTGACCGAAGGGTTTTTGTCGGCGGTCGTCCCGCTGCTCAAGGACAGTTCATTGGGCAAGTCGCTCAATCTGGAAGGAGCTGTGCGTCTCGCGGACTACAGCACGTCGGGACGCGTCACCACGTGGAAAGCCGGCCTCAACTACACGCCGATCGACGATATTACCTTTCGCTTCACGAGATCGCGCGACATCCGCGCGCCCAATCTAGGCGAAGTTTTCGCGTCGAACGTCACATCGACGGGCACGCCGAGCGATCCGGCCAATGGCGGTGTCGCAAACACGGTGTTCATTGTCACGCGTGGCAACCCGGACCTGAAGCCGGAAGTCGCGAACAGCCTGGGCTTTGGCGCCGTTTTCCGTCCGACCTTCCTGCCTGGTTTCGCGGCGTCGGTGGACTATTATAATATCGAGATCAAAGGCTCGATCGCCACGATCGCTGTTCAGGACGTCGTCAACCAATGCTTCGCGGGCAACACGGCGCTTTGCCCGTCGGTGGTCCGTAATTCTGCCGGCTTTATTTCGGAAATCCGCGTCCAGCCGGTCAACCTGGCCAAGCAGCTGGCCCGCGGCATCGATTTCGAGGCGAGCTACCGCAAGTCGCTCGACGCGATATCTTCGGGTCTCAAGGGCGATATTTTCGTGAGGCTTCTCGCGACCCGCTTCCTGAAGAACCGGTTCGACAACGGCGTCACGAAGATCGAATATGCCGGCACCAACAGCGCTAACGGGAATACCGCGGGGCTCATTCCCTCGACCCCCAAATGGCGGTATAACTTCACGGCTGGCTGGGACAATGATGTCGCCGCCTTCGCTCTTACGGCGCGTGGCATCAGCAGCGGCGTCTATAGCAATGAGTATCTGGAATGTTCCTCGGCCTGCCCGACGTCCACACCGACGGCTACGACGATCAACAACAACCACATTCCAGGCGCGATCTACTTCGACGTGAATGCGAGCTATAAGCTGTCATCGGCTGTCGAGCTCTATTTCGCCGTCGACAACATCGCCAACAAGGCGCCGGCGCAGGCCGCGCTCGGCACCTTCGTCGGTGCGGCCCCGCTCAGCATCAACCCCGCGCTGTACGACGTGTTGGGGCGGACATTTCGAGCAGGTGTCCGGCTCACCCTCTAAGAAAAGTTGTGCCGCCGCGCCCGAAGGTGTGGCGGCACCTATTCTGACGGATCGCCGGAAAGATGGTATCGAGCAGCGATGTACAGCTAATGTTCCGCGGGTGATTTGATCGATGCGCACCGTAACGCTCTCCGGGCTCTTATCGAGAGCAATTTTTCTTGCCGCGGCCTGCCTGTCGCTCGTGAGCTGCACGACCGCCCATCGCGATCCCCACCGGCTGACGGTCGAAGAGCGCGCGCCGACCGTAAAGATTTCGGACGGGACGGTCGTCGGATTGCGCCGGCAGAATGTCGATCAGTTTCTTGGCATTCCCTATGCCGCCCCGCCTACAGGGGAGCGGCGTTGGAAACCCCCTGCGCCCCCCGAGCGCTGGAGCGAACCGCGCGACGCTACGCGGTTCCGCGATTGGTGCCTGCAGGTCGCGCCCGCAGGCTTTTCGAAACCGATCGTCAACGAGGACTGCCTTTATCTGAACGTCTTCACGCCTCACGCACTTTCCTCTCGGCAGGAAAGACGCCCCGTGATGGTCTGGATCCACGGCGGAGGTCTTCGGCAAGGCCGATCCAACGACTATGATCCGACCCCGTTGGTGGAGAAGGGCGATGTGGTTTTCGTCTCCCTGAACTACAGGCTTAATATCCTGGGATTTCTTGCTCATCCTGCGCTTGACGACAAAGGCGGCGCGTTCGGCAACTATGGACTGATGGACCAGCAGTTCGCCCTCGCCTGGGTGCGCGAAAATATTGCCGCATTCGGTGGCGATCCGAACAACGTCACGCTGATTGGCCAGTCTTCCGGTGGCGCAAATGTCTTCAATCACATCGCATCACCGCGCTCCTCCGGGCTTTTCCACAAGGCAATCGTCCAAAGCGGTGCGCTATGGTTCGGCTCCTTCGCACCTTTCTACGACGGATTGCCGATCGCCAAGGCGGAGGAGGTCGGCCGTACCGTGGGGGTTATGACGGGCTGCGGCGAGGGCGCTGCCGCGTCCTGTCTGCGGTCGCTTAAGGCCGAACAACTCGCCGATGTGGTTCGCAAGCTGCCCAGCTATGCTTTCGGCGTGGTGGTCGATGGCACCATCCTCGATCAGACCGTGACCCGTAAGATCCTCTCCGGCGATTTCAACCGGGTGCCGATCATCAACGGCGCCAATCATGATGAGTGGACATGGGTGGAAGGCCTCAGCGAACGCGCGGCCGGCCGGCCTCTGGCCGAGGCCGAGCTCGAGAAGCATCTGGCGGGAACGTTCGGCGACTATGCGGCGAAGGTGGTTCCACATTATCCGGTCGCCGCGTTCGGCGGGTCGGCGGGCGCGGCCTCCGCGCGCGCCGTTACCGATGGGCTGTTCCTATGTCCGATGCTCGGACTGAACGAGGCGCTGTCCAAATATGTGAAGGTCTGGGGCTATGAGTTCAACGATCCCCATGCGCCCTTTCCTTTTCCCGCGGCGTCCTTCGCCTATGGCGCGTCCCATACGCTTGAAATGCAATATCTGTTCAAAGGCTATACGGGCGCGGTTGGGGAAGCGAAGCCGCTGTCGCGAGTGCAGACCCGCCTGTCCGATGCGATGATCACATATTGGGCCCGGTTCGCCGAACGCGGGGATCCGAATGCGACGGGCGTTCCCGCCTGGCCTGGCCTGTCGACGAAGCGTAGCCGCTATCTTTCCCTGGTGCCGCCGACACCGCATGTCGTGGAGCGGCGCGCGATCGAGGCCGAACATCTTTGCGGCGCGATGTGGAGAGATACGCTGGGTGACGTTCGGTCGAAAATGGAACTATAGACCCCATCCCACAGACGACCATCGCCGAAGCGCAGCTGTCTTCAGCTACAGCTCGGCGACGGCCACGATCGGATCAGGCCGGCTTAGGCGCCGGTAGGGATCTATTGGGGCGATAAGGCGCCAGCAGCGGTTCTTCCCTCCCGTAGAGCACCTCATTGGCCATAAACTCACCGAGCACCGGAGCGAGCGTTACTCCGCTGTGGGTTACACAAAGCGATACGTTGGGCACGCCCGGAACCGGACCGACAATCGGCATGCCGTCCGTTGGCATCGGCCGGAACCCAAGCGTCATATGGCCGAACTCGGCCTTGGCCACGGCCGGCTGATAAGCGGCGAATTTGGACAGGATGCGCGTGCCATGCATGACATCGATCCCGGGCGGAAACTCCATGGGATATTTGAGGATGCCCTCCTGGTGCACCGGGATGCGGGGTGGCGTCGACACTTCGAGGCCCACGATCGAACCGTTAGCGGCCTGCTTCCATTCCAGAGGTGATGGGCCGTCATAAACCGCGCGGGTTAGGATCGGGATCGGCTTGGAGTGAACCAGTGCGCCGGGACTATATTGCAGGGGTAGCTTATAGCCCAGTGGCGCCAGCAAGGCAGGCGAATCGACGCCGGCGACGACGATGAGCCTGTCGAATTGCATGGGTCCGCGCGATGTTGCCACCTTCACCCCAGAGTCGCCCGCTCCAGGTTCGATAGCGGTGATCTCGCAGGGATAGACGATGCGGGCGCCCGCACTTGTCGCGGCGGCGAGATAGCAGGCGGTCGCGTGGACAGGGTCGACATGCCCTCCGACTTCGGAGAAATAGGCTTCCATAAGATTGCCCGGATCGATGTCCGGCGAGATGCGCTTTAGCTCGGCACGGTCGAGCATTTTCGTCGGAAAACCGAATTCTCCTAGATAACGCGACTGTATGTCGAAGCGCCCCTTGTCTGCGGCTTTGTCGGTGAATCCGACATGTCCGCCCCAGACGCCCTTGATGCCCAGGGGTTTGTCGAGCGACCGCCAGCGCTTGATGCTCTCCAGCCGCAGGCCCATATAATGCTTGTCGTTGATGAAGGGGTTGATCCACGCCAGCGATTTGGACGTCGCCCCGGCGGCAGGCCTGGTTTTCTCCATGAGCGTGACATCAGCCCCGGCACGCGCGCAATACATCGCGATGGATGCGCCCAATATGCCGCCGCCGACCACTCCGATGCGGAGTCTGCCGCCGCTGCTGGCGCTTGCGCTCCTGATGCCGCTGACTGCACACCCAGGCAGAAAGCTCGCAAGCCCCGCGCTTGCGGCGAGGCCGAGAAAAGTGCGCCGTTCCATCAGGCGATCACCGTCTCGAAGTAGATGCTCATTGCCTCGTCTCCTCAGTTGGCCAATCAGGCGCCGAGTACAGAGTGCTGGTGCGCGCCTTAAAAAAATAATGTATAGACATATATTTGGAATTGGCGATAGTGCAATAGTCCTGTTCGCTCGAAAGGACGCACGACCAAACTAGGCCGACGCGCTAGGCCTCACGCCTGCCGCGCCATGACATCAACGGGCCAGCACCGTCTGCTCTTACTGGAGGATCGACAATGCGAAATCACCATCGAATCGCCGCGTTGGCGCTGCTTGCAATGGCAGCATCACATGCAGGAGCATCCGAACCGTCGGTCCAGTATTTCCCGCAGCCTGGATCGACTAAGCCTTTCTCGCCGGCCGTCCGCGTTGGCGATTTCGTCTATGTCTCCGGCGCCGTGGGCTATGCGGCAGATGGAAGCTTGCCGGCCGACTTTTCCGTGCAGGCGGCCAACACGATGGATAAGATTGCGGCACAGTTGAAGCTTGCTGGCGCCACGATGGACGACGTTTATCAGTGCCATGTCGCGCTGATCAACATGGACGACTGGGCGGCCTTCAACGAGGTTTACAAGAAATATTTCAAACCGAACCGTTATCCGGTGCGCATGGCGATCGGGGTCTCATCGCTCCGCGGTCCGGCGGTCGAAGTCCAGTGTGAGGCCTTTGTTGGCAAGAGGTGACGTTGCGTCCACGGCCATCGCTTGGGAGAGGAAAAGATGCCGGGTAAGCTGAAGCTCATCGGCTGGGGGGTGATCGCGCTGCTGGGCGCGGTGGCGCTGTCGGTCGTGGCGATGGCCCGCGGCGAAACCGTGAATGCTGTCTGGATCGTGATCGCGGCAGCCTGCGTCTACGCGATCGCCTACCGTTTCTACGCCCGCTTCATCGCGGCCAGGGTATTGAAGGTGGACTCGGCACGTCCAACCCCCGCCGTCACGCGCGCGGACGGGCTGGACTTCGTGGCGACCGATAGGCGCGTTCTGTTCGGTCATCACTTCGCCGCGATCGCGGGTGCCGGGCCGCTCGTCGGTCCAGTCCTGGCCGCGCAGATGGGATATCTTCCGGGAATGCTGTGGCTGCTGGCTGGCGTGATCCTGGCAGGTGCCGTTCAGGACTTTATGATCCTGTTCATCTCGATGCGGCGCGAGGGCCGCTCGCTTGGCGAATTGATTCGGCTCGAAATGGGCAATGCAGCAGGCGTGATAGCGCTATTCGGCGCCTTTCTGATCATGGTCATAATTCTTGCCGTGCTCGCCCTCATCGTGGTGAAGGCACTCGCGGAGAGCCCGTGGGGCATGTTCACCGTCGCGGCAACCATACCGCTCGCCTTATTGATGGGGGGCTATAGCCGCTGGCTGCGGCCCGGCAGGATCGGTGAGGTCTCCCTGCTGGGCTTCGTCGGCCTCCTGCTGGCGATCATATATGGCCGCGAGGTCGCGACGTCCGTCTCACTGGCACCGCTATTCACCTTCACACCGGTCCAGCTGTGCTGGATATTGATCGCTTATGGTGCGGTCGCGTCTTTGCTGCCCGTATGGTTGCTGCTCGCGCCGCGAGACTATCTTTCCACATTCCTCAAGATCGGGGCGGTTCTGGCGTTGGCGATCGGGATATTGATCGTTGCACCGCCGATGCGGATGCCATCGATCACGCCTTTCGCTAACGGGGGCGGGCCCGTGTGGTCGGGACCACTGTTTCCCTTTCTATTCATCACCATCGCTTGCGGTGCCGTGTCCGGCTTTCATGCGCTGATCGCTAGCGGGACCACGCCGAAGCTGATCGCCAGCGAAGGTCACGCGCCCCTTATCGGCTATGGCGCGATGCTGGCCGAGAGCATGGTCGCCATCATGGCGCTGATCGGTGCGTCGGTCATCGACCCCGGTATTTATTTCACGATGAACAGCCCCGCTGCGGTGGTCGGTACGACCGCGGCCAGCGCCGCCGAAGCCGTCACCGGCATGGGGTTCGCTATCACACCGGGCGCGATCTCGTCTCTAGCCGCGGACGTCGGCGAAACCACGATCATATCGCGCGCTGGTGGCGCGCCGACGCTGGCAGTGGGCATGGCGCATATCTTCAGCAAGGTCGTTGGCGGCAAGGCGATGATGGCTTTCTGGTACCATTTCGCGATCCTGTTTGAGGCGTTGTTCATCTTGACGGCGGTGGATGCCGGGACGCGCGCGTGCCGTTTCATGCTTCAGGACATCATCGGACTTGCAGTTCCGTCGTTCCGCAATGCCACCAGCTTCCTGCCGTCACTCGTCGGCACGCTGCTTTGTGTGTCGGCCTGGGGGTTCTTCCTTTATCAGGGGGTGACCGATCCGCTCGGAGGCGTAAACACGCTGTGGCCGCTGTTCGGTATCTCCAACCAGATGCTGGCGGCGATCGCGCTGACGCTCGCGACGGTGGTGTTGTTCCGGATGAAGCGCGAGCGCTATGCCTGGGTGACGATGGTCCCAGCCGCCTGGCTTCTCCTATGCACGCTGACGGCTGGCACGCTCAAGCTGTTCAGCAGCGATCCCAAGCTCGGCTTCCTCGCCCATGCCGCCAAGTTCGAGGCGGCGATCGAGCGTGGAGAGTTGCTGGCCCCCGCCAAGTCGATGGGCGAAATGCGCGCGATCCTCTTCAACGACAGGGTCGATGCCGCCCTCACTGCGATCTTCATGCTCGTGGTGGTGACGATCGTCTTTTACGGGGCACGCGCTTGCCTCTCGGCCTTGCGCACCGATCGCCCGACCGCGCAGGAATTGCCCGCAACCGTGGCCGCGGCATGACACGGCTGCACCGTCTGTGGACCGGCCTGGCGGACGCCGCCAGGCTGATGGTCGGGCAGAGTTCCTATCGCGTCTATTGCGAGCATATGGCGACCCACCACCCCGACGCCGAAGTAATGGACGAGCGAAGCTTTTTCCGCCACCGGGAGGCTGCACGCTATGGCGGACGAAACGGCGGGCGTTGCTGTTAGGCCGCTCTCACCCTCGCACCGGCGCGATACTGAACAGATAGATATCGCTTTCGCTCGTCAGTTTGACGATCTCGCCCGCGGCATCGTCGATACGAACCGCACCAAGCGGCGCACGATCGAGCGCCGCCATCGGGCATCGGAGCCGCCGAACAGAAGCGCGCTGCGCGCCGACGGAATCGGGACCGACCCTGACACAGGTGCCCGGAGCCGCTCTATCAGTCCCGAATAGCTGCCCGCCGCGTCATGAGATTGGGCCCGCCAAGCGCTGTGCCGTCGACACCGGCGTCGTTCGCGAAGCGGTGTGGCTGGCCCTCGCGGCCGAACTCGATCGGCGGGCGGTTCGCAACACCATTTACGGGAGACTTAGAATCGCCTTTGTCCCGCATCCACTTTTTCGCAGATACCGGAGAAATCCTGGCCGGTGCCCTTGATGCTGATCTCGCCGGTCTGGCGGTCGATGCGCAGTTTGGGCTTATTGAGGCCATTAAGCCTGTAGCTGGCACGAATCTCGTTCTGACCGACGATGACGTCCGTCAATTGCCACCAATGTTGATGATCGCCGCCAGAGTTAAGTGGGGGGATCAGCTTTTCGGGAAGGCGGATGCGGCCGTCCTGGCCGTCGACTTGTAAGGTCACTGCAGATTCGAAGCCGCGCATCGATGTCTCGTAACCGCTTTTGGGCCGATATTTGTGGTCGTAGCGATCCCATTCGAGCGTGCTGCTATAGCTGCCCTTCATCGCTTCGCCGCGGCCGGTGCAAATGAGGTTGATCGGGCCATCGCCACCCCGATCCTGAGCGATCGCGGGTCCAGTGGCGGCCGGGACCGCAAGACCTATTAGGATCGCCATTCGATAGCGCATCGCTTATCTCCCTTATGCCCGCACGGACAGTGCGCGTCTTTCAAGTTTCGAGCAACAGACCGGCGCCGAACAGAATGACCAGACCCTCAATGATGACGACAAGAGCTGTAACTCCGCCGCGGAGCAGGCTGGTCCCGAATTGGATGGCAAACCATCGCGCTTCCACAAGCAGGTAGTAGAAAATCGCTAGCAGCATGATAGCGGCGCCGGCCAAGGCGTTCGCATCACCCTTCAAGCCTACAAGGATCGTACCGACGCTAAGGCCCAGCGCGAAGATCGCCGCAGGATAGCACTGTGCGTAGAAGGGAAGCTGCAGCGTCTCGCGATCAAGCGGCACGCGCCGGCGCCAAACGTAGTGCAATGACATCAAAAGCGGGAACACCGAGAAAACGAGTAGGCGGAACACGAGCGCACTGCTGTCATCGTTGATCATGTTCGCCAGCCCGCGACGATCGGCAATAAGCCGGTCAGCTTCTCCCGCAGCGGTCGCGGCGAGGTGCGCAATCAAAAGCGTCAGGGCAAGGAAGAGCGGTGGACTGAGCGCGGCCTTGTATTGATCTTCCTGCGGCAAATCGAGTTGGCTATCAGCGTAGTTCATCGCCGCGATAGGAGAAAGCAGCGTGCGGCCTAAGGTCAGCGGATAGAAAACAAGCCAGCTGATGACCTCGTAGAGCAGCTCGTCGAGCGAGTTGAGCCACTTCATGAAATCCATGGCTATCCATCCTAAAATTCGGGTCCGCGGGCAAGTGAGGATCGTCGAAGTGATGCGTGATCAGACGGCAGCTTCTGGGCTCAAGCGGGGATGCGTCGAACGACCGATATTAGGGCGCGTAGCTGCCGAAAGACTTTTGCTCCACAGATCGGCGCCGGCGCTGACGATTCCTTCGATCAATCGTCTGACAAAGTGCGTCCGCTCGACCGAGCCGGTCAGCTGCGGGCTTGAGAGCGACGGCAATGCAATTCCACTTAGGGCACCGACCGAGAGGCAGTCGTTCAGTCCGCGCCGACGAGCTGCGATGGCACTCGCCGCTCTCCAGCGCGCCAGGTATCCAGACCGCCTACTTGTGATGATACGGATTTGGCAGCCGCTAAATATTAAAGACCCCCTCCGACACTCTCCTACACGTGTGATTCGGTCACCGGCGCAGCATCTCGGAACTTTATGTAATTTTCTATATATGTTTTAATTGACATATCATATCGGTTAGGCTTTAGTGCGCCTACTGACGGCGGAATCGTACGGAAAAGTAACGGCCGGTCAGAGGGCAGACGGAATGGTGCAAAGCGACCAGATCGGACGGCTGCAGCCGCGCCACCTGCGTTCATTTGAGCCCATCCGCTGCGAGAGGTATGCTTGGAGGCAAGCGATGAAATTCATGGGAGCGACCTGGCGTCGAACTGGCCTGAGCAAGGCGGCCATGCGGGCTTACTACAACGATGTTCACGGGCCGATCGTCGCCCAAGATCCCGCCGAAATCTATCGATACGACCAGAATGTCGTCGAAGATGCCGTATTCTACCACAAGGACGCGCACTCGCCGCTGACGCAGCCGGACGGGCTGACCGAGTTCCTGACGGAGGACCGAGGCTCGTTCGAACGGAGCTTCAAGGCACCGCATATGGCGAAGGTGGCTTGGCCCGATACGCTGGTCTATGCGGACCTCACACAGGCGGTGAGCGTCGCGGGCGACGAGGAAACGCTCCTGTCGTCAAACACGCCCGAGACAGATCTCACAAAGGTTATCTGGTTCGTTCTTGTCCCGGACGACACCAGCCGTCACGCGGCGGGTTACCGCAAGCAACTCGGCGAGGTGCTCAGTTCGGATGCGCTCCGGCCCGCCGGCGTCGAAATCTGCCGGTTGGTGACCGAGTTCGAGGAGCCGGGCGACTTCATCCGGAACATCTTCGGCAGACCTGGTCCGCGCGCCGTAGCAGGCATCACGCTGTTCCTCGATCGGGGCCGCTCCTGGGAAATGCCGGAGCTGGCGGAGCGCCTCATTCAGGGGACCAACGAGGCTTACGACACGGAAGCTTTCGCCGCATCCTTGCTGGTGACCCCGACAGTGGTGGTGGACGAACCTGCGCCGGCCCGGGCCGGTGAATGACGCAGCCGAGGCCCGCTCCGATCAGTCCAAGGAACTGTCTATGATCAAGATGATGATCCTGTCCCGAAGGCGGCCGGGCATGACCCACGCCGAATTCCTGACCTACAACGTGGATAAGCATGGGGTCATGGTCCGCGCCAATCCCGTCGCGATCAGACGGTATCTTCAGCACGATATCTTCGATGGGGCCTTCGGCCGGGTCGGCGACACCAATTGCGATGTCACGGTCGGCCGCGACAACGTCACCGAACTCTATTTCGACGACATGGCTGGGCTCGTCTCGCTGCGCACCGACCCCGAGACACGGCGGTCACTGAATGACGGGGCGAACTACGCGGACGCAACGACGGCCGTGGTGATGATCGCCAACGAGATCGAAATCCCGGTCCAGAATGCCGGCGGTGGCAGGCTGAAAATCTTCCAGTTCCTGCGCAAGCAGGACGAAGTCGACGCGCAGAACTTTCGGCAGGTCTGGCAAGCGGCGCACGACGAGGCGCTACGGCGCAGCGGAACCGCCGGCGAGGTCCGACGGGTGCTGTGGTCCGAACCGGTGCCGCAGGAACCGGCTGCTCCGCCGGAAACCAAGTCGACCGAAAGTACCACGATCGACAGCGCGATGGCTGCACCGCAACTGTGCCACGGCTATTCGACGATCTGGTACGACCGCGAAGAGACCGGCCCAGGCCACTTTCGCGCCTATGTCGACGAATTCACGGCGGCAACTGCAGGCTTGATCGACCATGCCGGGAGTTTCTTCCTGCTCGCCCGGGAGCAGCTCATTTTTGACCATAGCTGAGCCGAGACAGCTTGATGGGTCGCCTGGTTCGCCCGGAGCGGGCCGCCAGGACCCGCTATGCAGAGGAGTGGATATGCGGATCTTTGTCGTTGGCGGCCGCGGACATGTCGGATCGCTCGTCGCCGAAGGGTTGGCGGCCAAGGGGGCGGACGTCCGCGTTCTAACACGAAACGAAGCGGCCGCGGGCGCGATGCCAAAGGGGCAGACTGCGGTGATCGGGGATCTCGACTGCATATCGGTCCTGCAGAACGAAATGCGTGCCGCGGACGGCGTGTTCCTGATGTTCCCGCCGCAGGACACGCTGTCGTTCAAGGGGCTGAATGCGGTCTCCGTCGCCTCGGAAACACGGCCGCGCAATCTCGTCATGATGACCGCAATCAATGTGGACGACAACCTCGTTGGCGTCGGCCACTGCGGTGGCATGTGGCCGGCAGAGGTCGCGCTCGCCAGGACAGGCCTTGCCTATACCATCCTGCGCCCGAACTATTTCTTCCAGAACGATGAACGACAGCGGGAGAACATCGAGCGACGCGGGGTCTATGGCTCGCCGGTTGGTGATGTCGGTCTGTCGCGGGTCGATTGCCGGGACATCGCCGATGCTGCGATCGCAAGCTTCGAGAACGGCAGTACGGGGCAGCGCTATGTCGTTAGCGGGCCGGAAGTATTCAATGGCGCTGCTTCGGCGGCGCTGTGGTCCGAGGTTTTGGGGAAGTCTGTGCAATATAGCGGACATGCGGACATGCGCCGCGTGCAGGACTATCTCCAGTCCACCGGACTTCCGGAACACTGGGCCTACGACCTGTGCAAGATGTATGAAGTGTGGCAGCGCGAAGGCGCCATAGCGACGCGGGAAGACATAGATCGGGTCAGCGCGCTGATCGGCCACGAGCCGCGCACATACCGCGCCTTCGCCGAGGAGGCGGCGCGCATATGGGCAGAAACGCCGCTGCCGGCCGCAATCTCGTGGGGACAGTAGAAACCGTTGCCGCACCGCCGGTTAATCGGCCAGCCGCGTCGCCCTGCACCGCAGACGCTATCGCTTGCCCACCCTTACTGCCAATCAGGATATAAGCATGAAGCTTCTGACGTTTGAACATGGTTCGGGGCCCAGGCTGGGCGCGCTGGGGATTGACGGACGCATCGTCGACCTCAGCGCAAAGAGAGATCCGGCATTCGCTTCTATGCAAGCGCTCATCGAATCGGGACCGGAAAGCTTGGCCAAGGCGCGCGACGTGGTGTCGACCTGTCAAGCCGGCCTTGATCCGCACGAAGTGCGTTGGCTCGCGCCGCTGCCGGTGCCAGCCCAGATGCGCGACTTCCTTGTCTTCGAGGTGCACATGCAAGGGGCTGTATGGAACGGCGCCAAGCTGCGCGATCGGCTGGGCGAAGGGCCTCCGGCGCCCACGTCCGCCCCGCCCGTCCCTCCCGTCTGGTACCAGCAGCCGATCTACTACAAATGCAATCGCTTCGCGGTATCCGGGCCGGGCAACACGGTAGACTGGCCTAGCTACTCTTTCGTGGCCGACTACGAACTGGAACTCGCGTGCGTGATCGGTCGCGGCGGCCGCGACATCTCGGTCGAGAACGCGCACTCTCACATCTTCGGCTACACGATCCTGAATGACCTTACGGCGCGCGACGCCCAATTTAAGGAAATGCAGGGCCCGCTGGGGCCGGCTAAGGGTAAGGATTTCGACGGGGCCAATGTCCTAGGACCGGTCATCGTCACCGCTGACGAACTCGATCCTGATGCCTTGACGATGCGCGCCTGGGTCAACGACGAGCTGTGGAGCGAAGGCAGCAGCGCGACGATGCATTGGTCATTCGCCGAACTTATCGCATATGTCAGCCGAAGCGAAACGCTCTATCCAGGGGAAGTCCTGGGATCCGGAACCGTTGGAAACGGGTGCGGCCTGGAACTGGGACGCATGCTGCGGCACGGCGATGTGGTGACTCTGGAAATCGAAGGGATCGGTCGGCAAACCACAACCATCAACGCGCCTCACATCCCGGAACGCCTCGTTCTTTGAGTCCGAGTATGATTCCAGAAGCGGCTGAGTCAAAATCCGCGGCCGATCCAAGGACATCTTCATCTCGAGCGGCAAAAACATCAGCACCGTGGAGGTCGAAGGCGTCCTGGTTGCTCATCCCGGATGCTGGAAGCGGCCGTGACATTCTAGAGACCGCTATCGGGCAGAAATTCGTGACCCGTTAAAAGGCCAATGCTTACGGCCGCGATAGGAAGGTGCAGTTGCTATGATCAGGGCGCAATTCATCGATATCTCGATGCCGATCAGCAACACTGTGGTGACGGATCCACCGATCATCAAACCGACGATCGAATATTCCGCTCACGCCGAGGGGGCCGAGCAGATGCTTCCCTTCTTTCCCGGCCTCAAGATTGACGACCTGCCCGATCGCGAAGGGTGGGCCACCGAACGCCTGACGCTGAGCACGCATAGCGGGAGCCATATGGATGCGCCCTGGCACTATCACTCGACGACCGACGAGGGACGCTCTGCCGCTCCTACCATCGACGAAGCGCCGCTGGACCTCTTCCTGCGCCCGGGTGTGAAGCTCGACTTCCGGCATTTCGCCGACGGCTACGTGGCCTCAGCCGAAGACGTGGCTAACGAGTTGGAACGCGTCGGCCATGATTTGCAGCCATTCGACATCATTCTGGTCAACACGTCGGCCGGCGCGGCCT
The DNA here is from genome assembly GCF_001429065.1 of Sphingomonas sp. Root710. GTDB lineage: Bacteria > Pseudomonadota > Alphaproteobacteria > Sphingomonadales > Sphingomonadaceae > Rhizorhabdus. The sequence goes on along the minus strand of NZ_LMIB01000012.1, from coordinate 641,531 downwards.
ATGGGGGCGACAACTATGTCAACAGCGGTTGCGGCATGGGTCGCGAGGCGACGCTGTATCTGACCGAGCGCGGCGTAAAGGTTGTCGGGACGGACGCATGGTCATGGGATGCGCCGTTCAGCTTCACCGCGGAACGCTATGCCCGGACGGCGGACGTCTCCCTCATCTGGGAAGGCCACAAGGCGGGAAGGGTTCGTCCCTATTTCCAGATGGAGAAGCTCCACAACCTCGAGTCCTTGCCCCCTCGTGGGTTCACGGTGGCCTGCTTCCCGGTGAAGATCGAGCGCGCATCGGCCGGGTGGGTGCGAGCGGTCGCTATACTCCCGGCGGCGGATTCAGCGCGCTGACCACCGGCCGGCTAACGGTCGGCTGGGTGCTGCAGACTGACCGCTACGGCATCACCGCTATAAATTTAGCCATGTCGAGTTGGACATATTCCTTAAGCAAAGTTATGGCGGCGGTCACAACAGAGACGGGGTAATTCATGGCTGGGCGGCGGACTTCGGGCGCGTTGGAAATGCTGCTGCTATCGGTGCTTGCCGATGGAAACTCGCTTTCCGGGTACCAGATCAGCGTAATCCTCGCCGAGCCGGTTTCGTTGATGTGGGCCGTCAAGCACAGCCAGATCTATCCGGCGCTGTCTCTGCTCGAGGAGCAGGGTGACATCGTCGGCAGTTGGATCGTGCAGAATGGCCGTCCGAACAAGAAGAACTACGTGATCTCGCAAGCGGGTATCGAGCGGCTGACCGATTGGCTGGTGCAGCCGCGCGATATGCTATCGGACGATGAGGTCAGGCTGATCGCCTATAATCTGGATCTGATCGGACGGGAACGGGTCGAGCAGGCGCTGGCGATGTACCGCGAGCAGTGCATTGAGGAACGGCGGCAACTCGAGGAGCGCTGGCTTGGGGTGTGGAACGCTCCCTGGGACCATCAGCCCAGCGAAGAGCGACTGGTCGGTATCCGCTCGCTATACGAAGGCGCGCTGGCAATTCGGGACGCCAGAATCGCTTGGTGCAACGAAGGACTGGAACGAGCCATGCGCGGTGTCGAGCGTACGCGTCCAGCAGACGGATCATATGTCTAAAAATACATATGAATGTGTTGACACCATAAGTTGATAGGCGTAGTCCTCCGGTTACTCCGACGCGGAGTCGCAGGCTGAAGCGAACGCGGATGGGGTGCGAGCGGGATTTCAGGACGCACTCGGCAACGCTGCCGCGCTGCCGGAGGTCTGACGATGTTCCGCATCGCATAGGCAGAGGACGAGGTCGGTGAGCGCGGCGCTGCAGGAAGCGCCTGAACAAAGCAGCATGACATGTCGATCCGCGCCAGCGGAGGTCCTGCCGCACGCTCTACCCTCGGTCTCTTGCTCGACACAAAATGAGGGAGGATCGAATGAAGGCATCAACTGCATCCATCGCCGCCATAGTCATCGCGCTGTCCTCGCCTGCCCATGCGCAGGCGAGCACCGCCGCACCGAACCACGATGCCACCGCGGCCATGGAACAGGGCGCAGACGGCACGGCCGTCGGCGAAATCGTCGTAACGGCGCAGAAGCGCTCGGAATCGCTACAGAAAATTCCCCTGGCGGTCACCGCCGTAACAGGAGCTGATCTGGAGCGCCGCGGGATTCGCGACGTGCAGGGTATGGTCTCGAGCATCCCTAACCTGAACCTTGGCGTGAACATCGGCGCAGCGAAAGTTTCTCTGCGCGGCATCGGCTTGGAGAACCAGTCGGCAGCGGCAGAGGGCAGCATCGCGTTCCACTCCGACGGCGTCTTCCTGTCGCGGCCCATTACCGCGCTGGCCAGCTTTTACGACGTGCAGCAGGTCGAGGTTTTGCGTGGGCCGCAGGGCACGCTCTATGGCCGAAACGCAACGGGCGGTTCGATCAATATCACGACGCGCAAGCCCACCCAGGACCTGTCGGGATATTTCAACCTGACCGCCGGCAACTATTCGCGGATAACCGTCGAAGGCGCCGTGAGTGGCGCGATCGTTCGGGACGTCCTTGCGGTGCGTGTCGCCTTTCAGACGCAGAACCGCGACGGCTTCGGTAAGAACGTCATAACCGGCAATGACGTCGATGATCTCAATTCCCGCGCGATCCGCGGCACGGTGCTATTCACGCCGAGCGAGCGCCTGACCGTCGATCTGAAAGCGGACTACTTCCGCGAGCGGGATCGGGCTGGTGCGTTCCACTCGCCGGGCGGCGCCGGTTTTTCGGCTCCGGGCGTACCGATCATACGCTATGGCGAGGCGCAGGGCGGTATCCTGCCCACCGATCTTCGCGACGTAAGTGCCGAGGACGACCCTCAGAACGTCCTCAAATTCTGGGGCGTGCAGGGCAAGATCACTTATGCTTTGAGCGACGGGATCGAGATCAGCTCCCTAACGGCATATCGATCGACCTCGAACTTTGGTTTGACCGACCTCGACGGCACCAATCTTCCGCTCGTCAAACAATTTCGAACCGAGGATTCGAAGCAGTTCAGCGAAGAGCTTCAACTTTCCGGAAAGGCGGACAGGCTGTCCTGGCTTCTCGGCCTCTTCTATTTCCACGAAAACAATAAGGGCATTACGGCCGACCCTCTGAATCCGGCGCGCACCCTGTTTTTCGGACCTGACATATTGACGACCGGTTTCCTTGCCGGCGGCAGCCTCAAGACCGACGCTCTCGCGGCTTTCGGCCAAGCCACGTACGAGGTGGTCGACGATCTGCGGATCACGCTCGGTGCGCGGTACAGTTCCGAGAAGAAGACCGACCACGACGACTTGGCGTTCGACATATTCACGCCCTACGAAGGCAGCTTCGCAACGCCACAGGCGACGCTCGATAGAAGCAAGCGGTTCAAGTCCTTCACGCCGCGTGTCGCCGTTGACTACCAGATGACACCCGATGTCCTGCTATATGCGTCCTGGTCCAAGGGGTTCAAATCCGGGACCTACAGTCTTGGTGCCGGCACGCCCCCGGTCGATCCTGAGAAGGTGAGCGCGTTCGAGGCCGGGATCAAGTCGCAGCTGTTCGACCGTCGTCTTCGGCTGAACCTTGCCGGCTTCTATTACGACTACAAGGACCTTCAGGTTGGCAAGGTCGTCGGCACCACGAGCGCGACGCTCCAACTTGAGAACGCAGCCACCGCGACGATCTACGGTCTCGAGGCTGAGTTCGAGGCGCGGATCAGCCCGCAGTTCCAGATCGACGGAAACGCGGCCTGGCTGCACGCCCGGTTCGACAGCTACATCAGCGCCGACCCCGCGCGGCCGTTCGGCGATGGGACCACGCTGGATAACGGCATTCCGGCGTTCAATCTGAAGGGCAAGCGGCTTTCGCAATCACCGGAGTTCGCCGTGTTCGTCGGCGCGCAATACCGGGTGCCCTCGAGGCTGGGCGAGTTCACGCTACGTGGTGAAGTGGCCTGGAAGGACAGGGTATATTTCACCCCGTTCAACCTCGATTATGTCGGACAGGGGCCGAATGCACGGGTGAACCTGTTCCTCAATTGGCTATCCAATGACGAACATTGGACCGGCTCGCTGTTCGTCAAGAACCTGACGGACAAGACCGTAGTTGCCAACCTGAACGTCAGCTCCAGCGTCGTGGGCTTCCCCCTGACCGGCTACCTCGAAGATCCGCGCACCTATGGCCTGACCATCGGATACAAATTCTGAAGAAATCCGGCGCGCTCGCCAGTCGAGCGCGCCGGACCCGTCCGATTTTTAAAAGTTGCAGAGAGGATCCTCCGCATGAACATCAACGGCAAGAAAGTTTTGATCGTCGGCGGTGGCGCCGGGATCGGCGCCGGCATCGCCTATGAGGCCGCCATGCAGGGCGCAGAGGTCGCAATCGCCGATCTCTCCGCCGCCGCGATGGAGGAAGTCAGCGGTCGTATCCGGGCCGCCGGCAAGACCGTGCGGACCTGTCCCGTCGACATAGGTGATGACGAAGCGGTGGCGGCGATGGCGCAGTGGTGCGAACGCGAGATGGGCGCGCCCGACCTGCTCTTGGTGACCGTGATCGATTATCTCAGCTCGTTCTCTGGCCTCGACGACATGGATATCGCGGGCTGGAAGCGCAGTTTCGAGGTAAATTTCTTCGGCTACATCCGCATCCTCGCGCATGTCCTGCCCGGAATGCGGGCCCGGGGCACTGGCACTGTCGCGCTGACAGCGTCGACCGTCGCGCTGCTCCCGGATCCAACCGCCGCGGTGCTCATGCGGTACAAGTCGATCAAGCACGCCGTGCTGGGTTTCTCGCAGGCGCTGGCCGTGGCGCTCGAGGGTTCGGGTCTCAGGTCGGTCTCCTTCTGCCCGAGCCTCACGGCCACGCCCGGCGCTATCGACAACCTGCGGAGCAGCGGCCTGCCGGGTATCGAGAATATTCTCGATATCGCAGCTAGCGTCGAAGACGTGGCGCGATACTTCCTATCCGAGCTAGAAAAAGACGAATTCCTGATCTGCGCGCACCCGGGCTATCGCGACCTGCTCGTCGAGCTGGCGTCGGACGGGCTCGACCCGGCCCCCTACATTGCCACCCATTTTCCCTCGTCGGCGAACCCCGCCTGATATCTGCTGAGGAGACGAGCCATGGCAGGACGCCTCGAAGGAAAAGTGGCGATCATCACCGGCGGCGACGGGATCGCGCGAGCGACAGCGCTGCGCTTCGCCGAAGAGGGAGCCAGGATAGTCGGCACCGACCTCGCTGAAGACAAGGTGCGAGAAACCGCGCGTCTCGTCACCGCCGCAGGCGGCGAGATGGTCCACGTAGCGACCGACCTGATGGATGAAGCGGCCGTCAACCGGCTGATGAAGTTCGCGGAGACGACCTACGGCGGTATCGACGTGCTTGCCCATTTCGCGATGGACCTGCGCGTCGGCGAACTGGCGTCGGTGAGCGTCGAGGATTTCGACTATACACTGACCCGCACGGCGACGATGGCGTTCCTCGTCAGCAAGCATGCGGTGCCGTTCATGGTGGCGCGTGGTGGCGGTTCCATGGTGCTGGCCGGCTCCCAGTCGGGAAGTCTCGGTACCGGCTTCCTGGGCAATACCGGCCACCTATTCTCCTATGCGGTCGGCAAGGGCGCCGTAATCCGCTTGGGTGTCGTGCTGGCCAACGTGCTCGGCAAGCACGGCATAAGGGTCAACATCGTCTCGCCCGGGCCGGTGGCCACGCCCAATGCCGTTGCCTTCTTTGGCGAAGAGGGGAGCCCCGAAAGAAGCCTTCTGGTCGATGCCCATATGCTACTCGGGCGCATTTCCTATCCCGAGGACGTGGCTAGCGCGGCGCTGTTCCTCGCTTCGGATGAAGCGTCGAACATTACCGGTCAGAATCTCCACGTTGATGGCGGCATGACGGCGTCGGGCGGAATGGGTCTGGCGAAAGAGGAAGCCCAGCAGATCTACGATGCCATGGTTCCTCCGCGTGAGTGGGACAAGCGCTGGCTTCGTCCCGAGCAGTAAGCGGCGTCGGGGCTGCCACCAGCGACAACGGTCCATCGCAACCGGGCGGCCAATGACAATCAACCGTCGCGGGGGGACCAGCCCCATCGCCTCGATGTAAACCTACTGGGGAAGCCAGCGTGAACGAGAGCAGTGAGATCAGAAACGGACTTTCCGTGTCGTGGAACGTCCCGATCGTCGTCCGGGACGGCACGGTGCTGCGCGCGGACGTCTTCCGCCCGGTGGATGGGGGCCGCTATCCGGTGCTGCTGAGCTATGGTCCTTATGGCAAGGGTCTTGCTTTCCAAGATGGTTATCCGGCGCAATGGCAAAGCCTGATCGGGCAATATCCGGAGGTTGCACGCGGAACGACGACCGAGTTCGCCGTTTGGGAAACCCCTGATCCGGAGCGCTGGGTGCCGCTCGGCTATGCGCTCGTCCGTGTCGACTCGCGCGGGGCGGGCCAATCGCCGGGGACAATCGATCCCTGGTCTACCGACGAGAGTCGAGATTTCTACGATTGTGTGGAATGGGCCGCTGAACAGTCCTGGTGCACCGGGCGGGTCGGGCTGTCGGGGGTGTCGTACTACGCGATGAACCAGTGGACGGTTGCGGCGATGCAGCCGCCGCATCTCGCCGCGATCTGCCCGTTCGAAGGGGCAGCGGACTTTTACCGCGATGGGATCCGCCACGGCGGCATCCTGTCCACCTTCCTGCAACGTTGGTATCCGGTCCAGGTTGTTCATGTGCAAAATGGGCTTGGATCGCGTGCACCGATCGGCCGGATGACCGGGGACGGCATCGCCGGCGACATTGATCTGTCTGACGAGGAGCTCGCGGCCCGGCGCGTGGATATTGGCGCGATGGTGCGGGATGCCGTGTTCGTGAACGAATATACAAAGGCAAGATCGGCAGACCTCTCCAAGATCACAGTGCCCCTCCTGTCGTGCGGCAACTGGGGCGGCCAGGGCATGCACCTGCGCGGCAACGTGGAAGGGTTTCTCGGCGCAGGCTCCGGCCAAAAATGGCTCGAACTGCACGGACGGGAGCACTGGACCGAGTTCTACACCGACTATGGGGTCGCCCTTCAGCGACAATTTTTCGATCATTTCCTGAAGGACGAGGACAATGGCTGGGACAAGCGACCGCCCGTGCTGCTGCAAGTCAGGCACGTTGACGGCTTCGTCGAACGGGCGGAGGCGGAGTGGCCGATTGCGCGCACCCGGTGGACCGACTTCTATCTCGACGCCGCGACGGGCAGGCTCTCCAGAACCGTTCCGGAAACCAAGGCATCGGCCAGTTTCCATGCCTTGTCCGAAAGTGTCACATTCTGGTCCGAGCCGTTCGAACAGGACACGGAGATCACCGGGCCGCTAGCGACCAAGCTGTTCGTATCGTCGACCACCACAGATGCCGACATCTTCCTCGCCTTGCGACTCTACGATGGGGACCGGAAAGAGGTGCTGTTCGTCGGGGCCACCGATCCGAACTGCCCGCTGTCGCTCGGCTGGTTGCGCGCGTCGCACCGCAAGCTCGACGCGGAGCGGAGCCTGCCTTATCGCCCATTCCACCCCCACGACTGCGCCGAGCCTTTGGAGCCCGGCAAGGAATATGAACTCGCTATCGAGATCTGGCCCACGAGCATCGTGGTTCCCAAGGGGTTCAGCGTGGCGCTGACGGTATCGGGGGTGGATTACCATCATGATCTGCCGGAGCCCTGGCCAGAGGTTTATGGGGTCCCGCTGCGCGGCGTATCCGTGATGACTCACGACGATCCCGTCGACCGTCCGGTGGACATCTTCGGGGGCACCACAACGTTGTTCACCGGCGGCGACTCCGCCGCGGCGATCACGATGCCGATCATTCCTCCCAAGGAGACAAATTGATTAGCGCGGGGAACATATGGGCAGCGGCCGGGGACGCTTTAAGCTGCTTCGGCGCCCGGTTTTGAAAGGTTATATCATGTCGGTAAGTCCGCGCCTGTCCGTCTGCGAGCTGTCACTCCCGGACACGAGCTTCGAGCAAGATCTCGACCTCATCAAGGCTTCGGGGGCGACGGGCGTCGCCATATCCGAATTCAAGCTGCGCGACGGCGATGAAGCCGCACAACTCGCATCGCTCAAAGCCAGCGGGCTTGCGGCTACCATCTGCATCCCCGCCGCCATCGCTCCGCTTCCGCTGCTGCCCGATTACATCTACCCGGGGCCGGCTGATACCGACCTCCGCCTTGAAGCCATGCTGGCGAGCATAAGGCGGCTTGCGCCATTCGAGCCGGATTGCATCGCGGTGATAACCGGATCGAGCGCCGGCTACGCTGCGGCCGACGCGCGCAGGATCGCCGTGGAAGCCATGCGCGAGGCGACCCGGCTGGCTGTCAGCCTGGGAACCCGCCTGGCGCTCGAGACAAATCGCAACGAGGGCATCGATTTCTCGTTCCTCCGTTCGCTACCCGACGCGGTGGACTTCTTAGACGAGGTGGGCGAACCGGGCATCGGCCTTCTCTACGACTTTTATCACCTTTGGGACGAGACCGACATTGTCGTCGACACGGAGCGGTTCGCGTCCCGCATCTTCGGCGTCCAGTATAACGACTGGCGTGAACCGCCCCGATGTGCGGCCGATCGCCTGCTTCCCGGTGACGGGATCATGGACATACCTGCGTTGCTGGGGGCCCTGAATCGCGGCGGATTCGATGGCTGGTATGATCTCGAGATCTTTTCCGATGATGGTCGTTGGGGGACTGATCTTCCGGATTCGCTGTGGAGGCTACCTTATGACGAACTGATCGGACGGGCGCACTCGGGTCTACTCAGGGCATGGGAGATCCGTCACGGGCAGGGGCGTGGTTGACAAAGCAATTCACTACAAAGGCACGCAAGAGCATAGGGGGAGTGCCCTCCCAAGGTTGAGCTAACTCCTGGCGATGCAATATCAACGTCCAGACCGAGCGGTTCACGTTGCAAAAGCACTTCTTCGCTGACTCTGGGCATATCTAGCGAATGCCTGCGCTGATAGGGGCCGAAGTTGGAAGACCGTGTGTGAAGACAGCTTCGTTCCGATGTCGGTCATTCCTCGTCCGGCTATCGCGAAAATGAACGAGCGGCAGCTTTCAGGGACTAGCGCGACGTAGCGGAACGTCTGGTATTGAGGCGCAAACCGGACAAGGAAATCCTCCTAGACCATTAAGTGGGCGCTCTCAACCAAGCAGCCTCCCCCTATTCGCTTAAAAAAAAGCAAAATATCAAAATGGGGAGGAATAGTTATGAATGCTTCCAGATTTCGCGCGACAGCCCTGATTGGCAGTACAATGCTCGCGTCAACAACGCCGGCGTTTGCGCAACCCTTATCCACTGATCAAATCAGAGTGCCGGTTTCGAATCCACTGAGCACTCCGGAGAATGTTTCGGACAACGCCGCCGTCACAGACGTTATCGTAACGGCACAAAGGCGTGGCGAGCGTTTGCAGGATGTGCCAATCGCGGTTGCGGCGGTGACATCGGATCGGTTGGCCGCGCAAGGTGTTTCCGGACCTTCAGGACTGACGGTCTCCGTACCTGGTCTCGTATTCAACCGCATCGCCAACGACGCTAATATCTATGTGCGCGGGATCGGCACCAATCTCTATGGCCCTAACGCCGAGCAGACCGTCGCGCTCTATGTGGATGGCGTCTATCATGCCTCACCCGAGGGCGCGAATTTCTCGTTCAACAATATCGAGCGGGTCGAGGTCCTGAAAGGGCCGCAGGGTACGCTCTTCGGCCGCAACACGACCGGTGGGGTCGTCCAGATCATCACCAAGGATCCGTCCGCACAACCCGCGCTCGACATGTCGATCGGCTATGGCAATTACGCGATGGTCAATGCGTCGCTCTACGCCACGGGCGGATTGACCGACACGCTGGCGGTGGACGTCGCCGCGACCTATGCGAACCAAGGCGGCGGCTATGGACGCAACATCGCCAATGGCGAAAAGACCGGCCTCCAGGCGCGCCACGATTATGCAATACGTTCAAAGGCATTGTGGCGCCCGGCGGATGGCACGAAGATCGTCCTCCAGGGCGACCTTTCCCGCTCGACCAACACCGACTCGCATCAGATCCCGAAAGGCATCATCGGCGTCGATGGGGTGAGCACCTATCCCGGCCGTTATGGCGCGAACATGCTGTTCACCGACTATATCCGCCAAAAGGCGCGGGGCGCATCGGCGACGATCACCCAGGCGTTGGGTGACGTCGATCTTGTCAGCATCTCGGCATATCGCAAGAACCGCAGCTTCTATGTGATCGATCAGGATGCGACGCCGCTTGTCGCCAGCGACGATCTGGTGATCAGCCTCACCCGCACCTTCAGCCAGGAAGTGCAATTGCAGAGCAAGACGCCGGGTCCGCTGACCTGGCAGCTCGGCGGCTTCTATTATTTCTCGCATGCGGGCTTCGAGCCGATCGCGGTTTCCACGCCTATTGGCCGTATCGCGATCGACGCCTTCCAGCGGACCCGGTCGTTCGCCGGCTTCGCGCAGGCTTCCTATGAGCTTTTCCCCGATACCAAGATCACCGGCGGCCTGCGCTACACCTATGAGAAACAGACGCTGGTCACCAATGATTTCAGCGTTTTTGGAACCTCGATCCCATTGCCGTCGCAGGACCAGAGCTTCAAGAAGATGACATTCCGGATTTCGATCGACCACAAGTTCAGCAGCAATGTTCTCGGCTATGTCTCGTTCAACCGTGGCTTCAAGAGCGGCGGTTATAATCTTGCCGATCCGGCGGGCGCGGGCTTCCGCCCCGAAACGCTCGACGCCTTTGAAGGCGGATTGAAGACCCAATTGTTCGATCGCCGCCTGCGGCTGAACAGCGCCGCCTTCTATTATAATTATCGCGACATCCAGGCGGCAATCCCGCGCGCGGGCGGCACAGTTGTCACCAACGGTCCGAAGGCGCGGGTGATCGGTGCCGAGTTCGATTTCGAGGCGCATGTCACGCCCGCATTCATCCTCAGCGGTGGCGCGACCTATCTGAGCACCAAATATCTCCGCTACCCGAACGCTCCGTTCATTTCCGCCGGTGGCGTGCTGACGAGTGGCGATGCCAAGGGCAACCGCTTGCTGGGCGCGGCGCCGATCACCGCCTCGCTCGGCGCCGAATATCACCTCGAGACGCGCTTCGGCGAGATCGTCCCCGCCATCGCGCTGTCCTATAATGACGGCTATTATTTCTACTCGGACAACCGGCTCAAGCAGCCGTCCTATACCCTGCTCAACCCGTCGATCAGCTGGACCTCGGCGGACGCACGCTACAGCTTCAAGCTCTATGCGCGCAATCTGCTCAACGAGACCTATTATCTCAATCGGTCCGAGCAGGCGGGCCTGACCGATGTGCAGCGCGCCGCACCGCCACGCACCTATGGTGGAAGCCTGTCGGTTCACTTCTGACAAAGACCATGTTCCCCGCGTGAAGGCGGTGACGGGCGGGCCGATCCGATCGGTCCGCCCGCTTCATTTCCATCGCCAACCGGCGCTCCCGCGAGCCGGATGATTTGGACCAGCGACAGGGCGCTCCTGACCAAGACCTTCCCCCCAGCCACGCTAGAAAGGGAGGATCAGAAAAAAATGAAGGGGATGGATATGAACAGGATCATCATCGGCGCATCGCGCATCGCCCTGATCCTGGGCATGGCCGGCGCAACGCCGAGCTTCGCTCAGGACAGCCAGGCCGCACAAGAGGGCGGGATCGAGGAAATCGTCGTCACCGCCCAGAAGCGGGTCGAACGGATGCAGGACGTCCCGATCTCGATCGGCGCGATCAGCGCCGCGCAGGCGGGTGCGAAGGGCATCAACGACACCGCGTCGATCCAGGCCGCGATTCCGGGCCTTGTCATCAACCGCACCGCCAATGAGGGGAATATCTTCGTGCGCGGCGTCGGCACCAACCTGTTCGGGCCGGCAAGCGAGCAGACTGTCGCGGTATATGTCGACAATGTCTATTATGCCTCGCCCGAGGCCAATCTCTTCACCTTCAATAATATCGAGCGGATCGAGGTGCTGAAGGGGCCGCAAGGCACGCTGTTCGGCCGGAACACCACGGGCGGCGTGGTGCACATTATCACGCGCGAACCTTCGGATCAGCTCCGCGCCGAAGCCAGCCTCGGCTACGCCAATTATCAGGCGCTGAGCGCATCGGCCTATCTGGGCGGCCCGCTCAGCGAAACGGTCAGCGCCGATCTCGCCGCCAACTATGCCGACCAGGGCAAAGGCTGGGGCCGCAACCTGTTTACCGGCCGCGACAACGGCATCATGGCCGACGGCAATTACGCGGTGCGCAGCAAGCTGAAATTCATACCCAGCGACGCGACCACAATCCATCTCGCGTTGGACTATTCGCACGCGCTCTCGCGCTATTCCTATCAGCTGGCCAAGGGCGTGACCGGGGCCGATGGTGCCTCAACCTATGCGGGCGAATATAATGCGCTGACCGGATTGCGCGATCTGGAGCGTCTCAACACCGGCGGCGGCTCGCTGCAGGTCGAGCAGGCGATCGGCGATCTCAAACTGGTCAGCATCACCAGCTATCGCTGGTCGAACGTGCGCTACCTGCTCGATCAGGACGACACGCCCGCCGTGATCGCCGATCTGAGCCTGCCCTCAAAGGCGCATAACTGGAGCCAGGAGGTTCAGCTGCATGGCGCTTCGTCCGCGCCATTCAAATGGGTGCTGGGTGGCTTCTTCTTCGACGCAGTCGCCGCCTACACGCCCGCCGACGTCAACTATGGCGTCGTGCTGATCGCCGACCGGCAGAAGACCCGGTCCTTCGCGGGTTTCGGCCAGGCCAGCACGGAAATATTTCCTGACACCAACCTGACCGGCGGCCTGCGCTACACCTATGAACGCCAGAAGCTGATCGTCGACAGCTTCGCGGTCGGCGGCGCGGTCATCCCGCTGCCGAACGACCGTCAGAGCTTCCGCAAGCTGACCTGGCGGGCCGCGCTGGACCATCATTTCAACGCCGACGCACTGGCCTATATTTCCTATAATCGGGGCTTCAAGAGCGGTGGCTTCAACCTGCTCGCGCCGAACACAGCGCCGTTCAGGCCCGAAGTGCTCGATGCCTATGAGGCCGGCTTCAAGACCGAATGGTTCGATCGCCGGCTGCGCTTCAACCTCGCGCTGTTCCGATACGACTATAAGGACATCCAGGTGACGATCCCGCAGCTCGGCGGCATCGTCACCCTCAACGCGGCCCGCGCGCGGATCAAGGGGCTGGAGGCGACCATCCAGACGCGTCCGGTCAGCAAGCTCAACCTCGACGCCAGCATCGCGCTGCTCGACGGCAAATATCGCAGCTATCCCAACGCCCTGTTCATCGGGCCGAACGGCGAGTCCACCGATGCTTCGGGCAACCCGCTCACCATAGACGCCAGGGGCAATCGCACGATCGCCACCCCCAAGCTCACCGCGAACATCGGCGGTGACTATGGGATCGACACCTCGGTCGGCGAGTTCCGGGTCGCGATGAACGCCGCCTATAATGACGGCTATTTCTTCTACGCCGACAATCGCCTGACCCAGCCGAGCTATTGGCTCGTCAACGGATCCATCACCTGGACGCTTCCGGGCGGGCGTTTCGATGCCCAGCTCTGGGCCAAGAACCTTACCGACGCCACCTATTATGTCGGACGGTCCGAGCAGGCCGGGCTCGGCGATGCCCAGCGCCAGGCGGCACCGCGAACCTATGGCGTCACCCTGACCGCCCGCTTCTGAGGATCTTCGATGACCGCACGCAACGACACCCTCCTCTGGATGTATGACCGGATGGCGATGTCCCGCTATTATGAGGAGCGCATCCGGGACATCTATCTCGAAGGCAAGACCCCGCTGTTCAACATGGCGAACGGCCCCTTGCCGGGAGAGATGCACCTGTCCAACGGGCAGGAGCCGTGCGCGGTAGGGGTCTGCGCTCATCTCGGCCCCGAGGATTTCGTGTCGGCAGGACACCGTCCGCATCATGTCGCCATCGCCAAGGGCGTGGATCTGCCTGCGATGACAGCGGAAATTCTCGGCAAGTCGACCGGCCTTTCCGCCGGACAGGCCGGGCATATGCACCTGTTCGATCCGGCGGTAAACTTCACCTGTTCGGGCATCATCGCCCAGGGCATGGGGCCGGCGGTCGGCGCGGCGCTGGCGTTCAAGATGCGCGGAGAGCCGCATGTCGCGGTCGCCTATGTCGGCGAGGCCGCGGTCAATCAGGGCGCCTGGCATGAGGCGATGAATCTTGCCGCGGTGTGGAAACTGCCGTTCGTCTGCATCATCGAGGACAATGCCTGGGGCGTCTCCGTCCCGAAGAGCGCTTCCACCGCCGTGCCGCGCAACGATGTTCGCGCCGCGGGCTACGGCATTCCAGGCGTTTTCATTCCGAACAACGACACGCTTGCGGTGCACGCTGCGGCCGGTGAGGCGATCGCCCGGGCTCGGCGGGGCGAAGGCCCCACACTGATCGAGATCGAAACCTACCGGCTCGAAGGCCACTTCATGGGCGACGTGGAGGCCTATCGTCCGGAGGGCGAGAAGGAAGCCCTGTTCGCCAAGGACGAGCTTCCGCGCTTCCGCGCGATGCTGATCGACACAGGTGTCGCAGATGAGGCGCTGGTCGCATCGATCGAGGGAGCCGGACGCCAGCGCGTCGACGACGCCATCACCCATTCGCGCAACAGCCCGGACCCGGTCCTGGCCGGCGCGCTTGCCACCGTATTCGCCGAAAGTGAGGATCTATGACCGCGACATCCGTGCTGCTGGCGCCGCCGAAGGTGGCCAAGCAACGCAAAATCAGCATCGCGAAAGCGATCACCGAGGCGACGGCGCAAGAAATGCGGCGCGATCCATCGGTCTTCGTGATGGGCGAAGACATCGGCGCCTTTAACGGCGTGTTCGGGATGACGACCGGCCTGCTCGACGAGTTCGGTGCCGAACGCATTCGCGACACGCCGATTTCCGAAACTGCCTTCATCGGCGCCGCCGTCGGTGCGGCCGCGGTCGGGCAGAAGCCGATCGTCGAGCTGATGTTCGTCGACTTCCTCGGCGTCTGCTTCGATGCGATCTACAACCTCGCCGCCAAGCAATCCTATTTTTCCGGCGGCGCCGTCACCTGCCCGATGGTGCTCACCACATCGGTGGGCGGCGGCTATTCGGACGCCGGACAGCATTCGCAATGCCTGTACGCCACCTTCGCGCACATGCCGGGCATGAAAGTCGTCTCGCCGTCCAACGCCTATGACGCCAAGGGGCTGATGGTCTCGGCGATCCGGGATCCCAACCCGGTGATCTTCATGTGCCACAAGGGTCTTCAGGGCATAGGCTGGCTCGGTACCGTCAAGCGCACCATCGTCCATGTGCCCGAGGATCTCTACACGATCCCGATCGGCGAGGCAGCGGTCGTGCGCCACGGCACGGACGTCACCCTGGTGGGCTGGGCCTCGACGGTCCATCTCGCCATCGATGCCGCCGATGCGCTCGCGCAGCAGGGCGTCAGCGCCGAGGTGATCGATATCCGCTCGATCGTGCCGCTCGATATCGACACGATCCTCAAATCGGTAAGGCGGACGGGCCGGCTGGTCGTGATCGACGAGGATTATGCGAATTGCGGTGTCGCCGGCGAGATCGTCGCACGGGTCAGCGAACGCGCCTTCCGCGACCTGCGCAGCCCCCCGGCCCGCATCGCTTATCCCGATATGCCGCCCCCTTTCGCGCGCGTGCTGGAGCAGGCCGCACTGCCCTCAGCGGGGAAGATCGTCGAAACCGTCATGGAGATCATGTCCGATGAGCAGCACTGAAATACGGGTTCCGGACGGCATCGCCGATGAAGAGACCGAGATCGTCGTCGCCAACTGGCTGGTCGACGAGGGCGATCATGTCGACGCCGACGATGTCGTCTGCGAATTGATGGTCACCAAGGTGACCTTCGAGGTTCCCGCTCCGGCATCGGGTGTGCTGCAACAACGCGCATCGGTCGAAGATATCGTCGCGGTCGGCGATCTGCTTGGCGTCATCGTGGCCGAATGACGGCACAGCCTTCTCTCGTCATGCCCATCGGCGGCATACGGCGGATGATCGCCCGAAAGATGATGGACAGTCTGGCGTCCACCGCCCAGCTTTCCTTCACCACCCGGGTCGACGCGACCGCGCTGGTCGCGACACGCGCCGCCTGGAAACAAGCGGGGGTGCCGGCAGGTTATGAGGACCTCCTGCTGACCGCCGTGCGCGATACCTTGCTGGAATATCCGCGCTTCAACGCGGTCTCCACCGCCGACGCCGTGCATATCTATGACGAGATCTGCGTCTCGGTCGCGGTCGCATTGGACGACAGCCTCGTCGCGCCCGCCATGCCCGATCTGCGCGGGATGAAGCTGCCCGAGATCGTCGAGCTGCGGCGCGCTCTGGTCGCCAGGGCAAGGGCGAACAAACTGACGCTCTCCGAGATGAGCTTCGGCACATTCACGATCAGCAATATCGGGACGACGAGAGTCGATCATTTCACGCCGATCCTGAACGGCGGCCAGGTGGCGATATTGGGGATCGGGCGGATCACGCCCGCGCTTCATCTGGGTGAGGATGGCGGTGTCGCCAGCCGCCCCGAACTCGCCTTGTCGCTGACGACCGATCATCGCGTCATCGATGGGGCGCCCAGCGGCGCTTTTCTTACCAGCCTGGCGGAGCGGATCGAGGGCGCGCTGCCACAAGTAGAGGGCGCTCTGTGACCAGCTTTTGCGGTCACGCGCCCAAGAATGAGCGCAGCAACGATATTATCGTCAGCATATAACCAAGGAGGGTGATCATGAAGTCCCGTGCCGGCAACGAAATGCACGTTACTAAGGCCGAAAAGCCGATATTCAGGGATATCATCCCATTTGCGTCCGAGGGCGTGGAAATGGAGGTGATCAGCACCGACCCGTCGACCGGCGGATTTTCGGTGATCTTCCGCGGCAAGGCGGGAGCGACCTTCGCGCCGCACCTTCATCTGGCCGGCGCCGACTATCTGATCCTGAGCGGCGCGCTCAATTATCGCGACCAGATGGCACCGGCGGGAGATTCGGGTTACGAACCCTATGGCTCGCTGCACGAACAGACCGTCTTTCCGGTCGACACCGAGATGCTGTTCATCACCCATGGGCCGATCATGTTCATTGATGAACAGAAGCGACCGACCCAGGTAATGGATTCGCGCTGGATCGAGGAACAGATCGCAGCAGGACGCACCGGGCAACAGCAGGCCGCCTAGCCCCATCCGCGCGTCCGAGATGAAGGTGCTGCCCGCATGGGGCCCCGCCGCATCGCGGGCAGCTCGGGCAATTGTGAAACGGCCCATGGAAGCATAGGATCGGACTAGATCCGTCAAAGACGGGAGAGGGTTCGTGGCAAGTGCGCTACAGGGGTCCTGCACCCTGGAAGAAAATGGTCCGATCGGCAGTCGCATGTGGACGTCACAGCGGTTTGGCCCAGACTCGTCCCGTGGCAATTGGGATGAGACCATCTCCGCCCATACGATGCACGAATGGCGCGTCGACCGGCCTATGCTTCCGGGAAGCGCGGGAATCAGCCGGTTCCGGTCGGTATTCGACGCCCGGGTGGTGGCGTTCAGCGGCGAGGGCGGCGTCCGCTGTCTGCATGACCGGTCCGCGGCGCGGCGCACCGCACGGCGCGACCTGTCGATCATCTATACCGCGATCGGCAGCGGCGAACTGGAGATCGGGGACCGCAGTGTCGAACTGAGCCCCGGCATGTTCACGATCACCGACAGCGCCCAGCCGATGGTGCTCGACCTGCCATCGCATTTCCGGCAGCTCTATTTCATATTTCCGCGTGACCGGGTCCTCTCGGTCTTTCCCTTCGCCGAGGAATTCGTCGGGGTGCCTTTCGACCGCAGCCATGGTCTGCTGTCCTTCTTCATCGATCACCTGTCCTCGGTCGAACTGCATCTCGATACGTTCGATGACGCGGCGGCAAACACCATTCTCAACGTCACCCTCGATCTGCTCGCCATGACGCTGAGCTCGCTCGACGCCGACCGGATGATCACCCCGCGCGAGCGCCAGCTTACCCGGCTGAAATCCTATATCGAGGCGAAGCTACAGGATTCCGATCTCGATATCGCTACGATCGCGGCCGAGAACGGCATCAACATTCGTTATCTGCACAAGATTTTCGCGGGCACCGGGGTGAGCGTATCCAACTGGATCCGCAAGCGGCGTCTGGAAATGTGCCGCCGCGATCTGGATGCGCCCGCGCTGGCCCGCCGCAGCGTCACCGAGATCGCCCTACGCTGGGGCTTCAACGACATGAGCCATTTCAGCAAGGCCTTCCGGCGTGAGTTCAGCCTTGGCCCTCGCGAATATAGGTACCGATCGCGTCAGTAAGGCTTAGGCCGCGCCACCATCGGGTGAATATGATCTCCGTAACATCAGTCTGAGCGAGCAGGCGGTTTGGACGGTGCCGCGGGGCGGCTTTCGCTCCGACGGCTTCCGTCAACGCACGGCGGTGCCGATAGCCCTGTCCCTCACGAAGCTCAGCTTCCTGCTGATCACAGCCGATAATCATTCCGTATCAGGCCCAAACCATAGGGGCATCGAGTATCAAAAGCGGCTACGTGTTTAGGGTGCGACCCCCGGATAATCTCCGGCTTTTTCGTAAATTTCTTGGGTTCGGGACAAAATCTCCAGGTCTCGATGCTGGTACTTGCCAACTTGCCATCTTGCAACGCGATCCTATAGAACGCCCTTGCTCCCGCATTACTCGGGAGTGGGGCGTCGAAACCCCTCTTGAAGCAACTCGGTCCCCAGTTTCTGGAGGCCGGGTGGCATGCGCGCATGTCCAACCGGCTTGCCGGTAAAGGCGCATGCGCTCGTTGCTTCAGCGGGTTTCGAACATCCGGCCGACGGCCGTCGCCCCGAAGGACATGGGGGGTGACGTTGATGACCGGTCGAACACCGCAACGCTCTATATATGAGTGTCAGCCACAATATCTCGCCGTTTTAGCTGAATCCCTCGGAAGGGAGATCAGCCGATGACCAATAATATCGACGCGCTTGAGCGCCTCGCACGATTGAGGGCCGCCGGTGCCCTTACGGAGATAGAGTTCGAGCAGCAAAAGTCAGCGCTTATGCGCGATGCCGATGGGAGCTACGCACATTTGCACTCCCAGAGCTACTCGGAAGCGAAACGGCAAACCCGTGGTATCCGGTTATTCATCCGCTGGTTCTTCGGCCTCCTGCTCGTCGCGATCGTCTTGGTGGGCATCTATTTCCTGACGCGCGGCTACACCATCGAGGAGCAGCGCCAGTCGGTCGCGAATGTCACGGCGCCAGCGCCTGTCCCTGAGGCCGATCCGGCACCTGTCAAGACCGTGGCGATCCCTGCAGCGAAAATCTTCAAGATTTCGACAGCACTCCTCGCCAATCCGCCAAGCTGGGAAATGCTCAACGCCGATCCGAACACCCCGACATTATGCTCGGGCAGCACGGTCAGGATCATCAACGACACGGACCAGACGCTCCAGTTGGCGCTCGACGGCAACGAGATCCTTCAGCCGATCGGTAAAGCGGAGCCGAAGGGTATCCTGGACACCCCGGCGGAGCTGGGAAGCTTCATGATCACGGATCAGCGGACCGACCAGCCGCTCCTCGCCTTCAACGTCAACGACTGCCCGGCGGCGGCCCGATGAGTGGCCCCTCTGACCCTATGACGGAGCTCGAGCGGCTCGCGGCGCTTCGCGCCGGCGGCCATCTGTCCGAGGCCGAGTTCGCGATGCGGAAGACGGCGCTGCTGGCGCCTCGGACTGTGACAGCTGATAATCCGCCGAAAAGGCGAGCGCTGCCGTGGATCCTTGGCCCCATCGTGATCTTAGTGCTCGGTGCCGGTGCCTTCCTGCTCGCACGCGCAGATGGTTTTCAGGACGCTCTGGCCCACGTGCCAGGGGGCAATTCGGTTACCGCTATGTTAGGTGATGATCCGCCAGCTGCGGGGCCATCCGCCTCACCGCCAGCCGAATTCATGCGACGCTGCGTCATCGGCGCGCAGGCAACCGTTGTCCGACTCGTCGACACACTCGGCCAGATGGGCCGGCGGACGAGCTGGACGCAGAACCGCGCGGGCTGGGTTCTCGATGTCGCATGGCATGATCCGGTGAGGAAGTTCGATCGCACGCTGAGCATTGCCCTTGATCCGGCAGAGCGTACTTCGCTGGCGTTTCTCACGTCGGGACGTGATTGCGCAGGCGAGCCGGGTCTCGTCCAGATCAGCCGGATCGCCGTCGATGGCTTCGAGCTACCGTCCAACACCGAAGAGCCTACGTGGGTTGAGGTCCTCACGGCCATCTACGACAAGGATGCAGCACCCCCGGCGGATCATCCGAACGCACCTCCTCCACCCACGGACGAGAGTGAGGCGCCGCCGCCCGCCACGATGAACGGCGGAAGCACCTATGGCCGCGAGGCCGGCGGCGCGAGCAATCCGGATGGCTCGGCGCGCGAGGCATACGATCCGCAGCCAGTGCGCGAACGACCCTAATTGACCCTCCATTCGCCAGCGGCTGGCGTAAATTGAACCCGCGCCTTCGTGAACCTCCTCGCAGATCAGCGAGGAGGTTCGATCATGGCCCAGCTCTACGCGCGGGTGACGCAGCAGATCATCGAGGCGATCTCGGCGGGTGTCGGCGACTGTCGCATGCCCTGGCACAGGTCGGGCAATGATATCGGGGCACCGCGCAACGCCTTCAGCAAGCGCGCCTATCGCGGCCTCAATGTTGTGACTCTGTGGGCGACCGCCGAGGCTAAGGGATACGTTTCGGGCGGCTGGGCGACCTACCGGCAATGGCTTGAGGCCAACGCCCAAGTCCGCAAGGGCGAGAAGGGTACGATGGTTTACTTCTGGGAAAACCGGCAGGCTGGCGGTCGGGACGAGGGCGGCGACGAGGAGGGTGACGGCGCCAACCGGCGGTGCTTCATCGCGCGCTCCTACATGGTCTTCAACGCCGACCAGGTCGAGGGATATGTGGCGCCCGTCACCGCGCCGCTGTCGGAAGAGGGCCGGCTTGAGAAGGCTGAGGCCTTCTTCGATGCGATCGGCGCCGAGATCCGGAATGGCGGTGACCAGGCCTATTTCGACAAAGGCACCGACCATGTGCAGATGCCGGCCTTCGGCCAGTTCCGGTCGGCGCATGGCTATTATGCCGTCCTCGCCCATGAGCTGGCCCACTGGACCGGGGCGAAGCATCGTCTCGATCGGGACATGGGGAAGCGCTTCTCGATGGAGGGCCGCGCCATGGAGGAGCTCGTCGCAGAGCTTGGCGCCGCCTTCATCATGGCGGAGCTCGGCCTCGCCAATGAGCCGCGGCGCGATCATGCCGCCTATATCGCCAACTGGCTCCAGGTGTTCCAGCATTATGACCGGGCCATCTTCACTGCTGCAGCGCGGGCTCAGGCCGCCGCAGATTATCTGATCGCTAGAGCCGGAGCAGGGCTACCAGAGCGTGGAGGTTCGCTTCCGATTACGGACAACAATATGGAGAACGCTGCATGAGTGACGTGCTCCCGTCATACCGGCTGTCGAAATCGAAGATCACAGCGTTCGAACATTGCGCCAAGCGGCTGTGGCTGCAATTTCACCGCCCGGAAGTGGCCCGAATCGATCCGGGAACTCAGTCGCTGTTCAATTTCGGGCACGCGGTGGGCGCGCGCGCCCTTTCGAGCTTTCCCGCCGGCATAATGGTCGACACCGGGCAAGACATGGCTGCGGCTCTTGCTCGCACCAACGAACTCATGCTGGCCAAACCGCGTCGACCGATCTTCGAGGCGACATTTCAGCACGAAGATGTGCTCGTCCGAGTCGATATCCTGGTGCCCGCCGGCTCAGACGAGTGGTGGGCTATCGAAGTGAAAGCTTCCACGAAGCTAAAAGCCTATCAGCTTGCCGACCTGGCAACCCAAATGTGGGTAATGCACGGATGTGGCATCAAGGTGTCGAGGGCGTATCTGAGGCTAATCGCCCAGCCTTTTTCCTGGCGACGACCGAACGTTGCCCGTCTGCGGTTTCAGGATGCAGACGTTACGCGTCCGGTTAAGCGCCTGGCTTCTAAACGGGATGCTGTGATTGAAGCAGCGCGTGAGACTGCGCGGGGATCGGAGGTTGATCAGGAGATGGGAGCACAGTGCGAGCGCCCCCTAACGTGCGAATTTCGGTCTTACTGCCGAGACCTTCGTGATCAGCCGCTTTTGGCGAAGTTGAGAAATTGATCTCCGGCCTAGCTCTTGTTCGATCACAAATCGTGTTCCGTCACCGCAGTCTGTTCACCTGCGTTCGCCAGCGGACGCTTGCAGCCGATCTTTTGGTGTGGGGTCAGGTGTGGGAACGAAAACCAATCGAGCCGAAATAACTTCAGTATTTCAGTGCTTTATGGAGAGGTGGTGGTGGAGCCGAGGGGGATCGAACCCCTGACCTCTGCAATGCCATTGCAGCGCTCTCCCAGCTGAGCTACGGCCCCGTGCCATTTCGATGCGCGCCGGTTGGGCCCGGCGGCGGAGCGCGCCCTTTATGTCAGCTAGACGAGGGCTGCAAGAGCCCTTTTAGCATCGTGCGCGCTTTTTGGCGATCGGCGCGCCGGAACCCGTGTGGCGCGGGCCCGGCGCCGCCGAATCAATTCTCGTCTTCGTCGTCGGCCGTGTTCAGGCCGATATCGTCGTCGCCGCCCAGATCGACGTCGTCGTCGGGATTGGCTTCGGCCTCTTCGTCGATGTCCAGATCGTCATCGGCCAGATCGGTGTCGACGGCCTCGACCTCGGTCTCCTTCTTCGGCGCGTCGAAGGGCAGCGGCTGCTTCGACTTGAGGATGGGATCGGGCTCCCACGCTGCGCCGCATTCGATGCAGGTGACGGGATTATCCTTTTCCAGGTCGTAGAAGCGGGTGCCGCATTTCGGGCAGGTCCGCTTGGTGCCCCATTCAGGTTTCACCACGGTTCAGCAACTCCAGTCGAAAAATGAGGAAACCGCATGCCCGGCCGAGTCAGCAGAACACGCGAAACGCCGCGCGCCTTGCCATAGCGGAACGCCGCTGTCAAAAGCCGCGCCCTATGCACGCATCGCTTCCCCAGTCCGCAAGCTTCTCGGCGTCCGGCCCGCTCAACGGGCAGGCCGCCGTTCCGGGCGACAAGTCGATCTCCCACCGCGCGCTGATGCTGTCGGCGCTGGCGGTCGGCGAAAGCCGGGTCGAAGGTCTGCTGACCGGCGAGGATGTGCTGGCCACCGCCGCCGCGATGCGGGCGATGGGTGCCACCATCGAGCGTGGCGAAGACGATGTCTGGCGCATCTACGGCGTCGGCGTCGGCGGGCTGCTCCAGCCCGAAACCGCGCTCGACATGGGCAATTCGGGCACCTCGACCCGGCTGCTGATGGGCCTGGTCGCCTCGCACCCGATCACCGCCACCTTTACCGGCGACGCCTCGCTGTCGAAGCGGCCGATGAACCGGGTGATCGAGCCGCTGTCGCTGATGGGGGCGGACGTGACCGCGAGCCCCGGAGGCCGTCTGCCGTTGATGCTGCGAGGGATCAGTCCCGCCGTGCCGATCGGATATCGCCTGCCGGTCGCGTCGGCGCAGGTGAAGTCGGCGGTGCTGCTCGCGGGCCTCAACACCCCCGGCATCACCCGGGTGATCGAGCCGGTGGCGACCCGCGACCATAGCGAGCGGATGCTGAAAGGCTTCGGCGCGGAGCTGTCGGTCGAGCAGGATGCCGACGGCGCGCGGATCATCTCGATCCGCGGCGAGGCCGAGCTTCGCCCGCAGCATATCGTCGTGCCCGGCGATCCGTCCTCGGCGGCCTTCCCGGTGGTCGCGGCGCTGCTCGTGCCGGGGTCGGAGGTGACCGTCACCAATGTCGGCCTCAACCCCACCCGCGCGGCCCTGTTCGACGTGCTGCGGATGATGGGCGGCGACATCGCGTTCATCAACGCGCGCGAGGTGGGCGGGGAGCCGGTTGCCGACATCGTCGTGCGCTACTCGTCGCTCAAGGGCATCGAGACCCCGGTCGAGACGGTCGCGGCGATGGTCGACGAATATCCGATCCTGTTCGTCGCGGCGGCGCTGGCCGAGGGACGCACCGTGGCGCGCGGGCTGGAGGAACTGCGGGTCAAGGAATCGGACCGGATCGCGGTGATGGCCGAAGGGCTGCGCGCGATCGGCGCGCGGGTCGAGGAGCTTGAGGACGGGCTGATCATCGACGGCACCGGCGGCGATAGGCTGCCCGGCGGCGCCACGATCGCGGCGCGGCTCGATCACCGTATCGCGATGAGCTTCGCGGTCGCGGGGCTGGTGTCCAAGGCGCCCGTTGTCATCGACGACATGAGCCCGGTCGCGACCAGCTTCCCGGTCTTCGCCGCGCTGATGACCGGCCTGGGGGCCGAGATTGCATGATCATCGCGGTCGACGGACCCGCGGCGTCGGGCAAGGGCACGATCGCCCGGGCGCTGGCGCGGCATTATGGCCTGCCGCACCTCGACACCGGGCTGCTCTATCGGGCGGTCGGGATAGAGGTGCTCCGCGCCGGGGGCGATCCGTCCGATGCGCTGGATGCGCTCCGCGCCTGTGGTTTCGATTCAGCGCTGCTGGCCCAGCCCGAGCTGAAGACCGAGGCGGCGGGCAAGGCGGCGTCGCTGGTGTCGGTCCACCCCCAGGTGCGCGAGGCGCTGCTCGAGCGTCAGCGCGGCTTCGCGGCCCAGCCCGGCGGCGCGGTGCTCGACGGCCGCGACATCGGCACCGTCATCGCGCCCGAGGCTGATGCCAAGCTGTTCGTGACCGCCAGCCCCAAGGTGCGGGCCGAACGCCGCTTCCGGGAGCTCGAATCGATGGGGGCCGGGGTCGGCTTCGACGACGTCCTGGCCGATATCCTCGCCCGTGATGAGCGCGACATGGGGCGGTCCGCCGCGCCGCTGCGGCAGGCTGAGGATGCCGACTTGCTCGATACGAGCGATCTGAGTATAGACGCCGCCGTCCAGCGGGCGATTTCGCTCGTGGAAGGCCGTACGGCAGACCGCTAAAAAAGAGGTCGCCCAGCAGGCGTGACGAGGGTCCGGCAGCAGTGTCGATCCCTTGGCGCGCCTTTCTGCATTGTCCGCAGGCCTGCCGCGAATGAACCGCGCAACGGATGCCTTGCGGGCATGGGGCTCGCAGGGCGTTCTGGCCCCAAGACCTCCGGAGACAACCGGATGGCCGGAATATAACGAACAGGAACTCTAACTTATGGCCACTTCGGCAAATCCGAGCCGCGACGATTTCGCGGCCCTCCTCAATCAGACTCTCGGCGGCGAGAACGAAGGCTTCGAAGGCCGCGTCGTCAAGGGCACCGTCACCGCGATCGAAAACGACATGGCCGTCATCGACGTCGGCCTGAAGTCCGAAGGCCGCGTGGCGCTCCGCGAGTTCGCGGCCCCCGGCCAGAAGGCCGACCTGAAGGTCGGTGACGAGGTCGAAGTCTATGTCGACCGCGTCGAGAACGTCCATGGCGAAGCGATGCTCAGCCGCGACCGCGCCCGCCGCGAAGCCGCCTGGGACAAGCTGGAAGCCGAGTTCGGCCAGTCGAGCCGCGTCGAAGGCGTGATCTTCGGCCGCGTCAAGGGCGGCTTCACCGTCGACCTGAACGGCGCCGTGGCCTTCCTGCCCGGTTCGCAGGTCGACATCCGCCCCGTGCGCGACGTCACCCCGCTGATGGACATCCCGCAGCCCTTCCAGATCCTCAAGATGGATCGCCGCCGCGGCAACATCGTCGTGTCGCGCCGCGCCGTCCTCGAAGAGACCCGCGCCGAGCAGCGTTCGGGCCTGATCCAGTCGCTCGCCGAAGGCCAGGTGATCGAGGGTGTCGTCAAGAACATCACCGATTACGGCGCATTCGTCGACCTGGGCGGCATCGACGGCCTGCTCCACGTCACCGACCTCAGCTACAAGCGCGTTGGCCATCCGAACGAGATGATCAACATCGGCGACGTCGTGAAGGTGCAGATCATCCGCATCAACAAGGACACGCAGCGCATCTCGCTCGGCATGAAGCAGCTTGAGAGCGATCCGTGGGAAGGCGCCGGCGCCAAGTACCCGATCGGCGGCAAGTTCTCGGGCCGTGTCACCAACATCACCGAATATGGCGCTTTCGTCGAGCTCGAGCCGGGCATCGAGGGTCTCGTCCACGTGTCGGAGATGAGCTGGACCAAGAAGAACGTCCACCCGGGCAAGATCGTCTCGACCAGCCAGGAAGTCGAAGTCGTCATCCTCGAGGTCGACGCCGACAAGCGCCGTATCTCGCTCGGCCTCAAGCAGGCGATCAACAACCCGTGGGAGAGCTTCGCCGAAGCGCATCCCGTGGGCTCGACCGTTGAGGGCGAAGTCAAGAACGCGACCGAGTTCGGCCTGTTCATCGGCCTCGACAACGATGTCGACGGCATGGTCCACATGTCCGACATCGCCTGGGGCGTTTCGGGTGAGGAAGCTCTGGCGCTCCACCACAAGGGTGAGACCGTCAAGGCTGTCGTGCTCGACATCGACTCCGAGAAGGAGCGCATCTCCCTCGGCATCAAGCAGCTCGAGCGTGGCGGCGTTTCGTCGGCTCCGTCCGACGGCTCGAAGCTCAACAAGAACGCCGTCGTCACCGTCACCGTCATGGCGATCACCGACGGCGGCCTCGAAGTACAGGCCGGCGACGATGGCGCAGTTGGCTTCATCAAGCGTGGCGACCTTGGCCGCGACCGCGACGAGCAGCGTCCGGAGCGTTTCCAGGTCGGCCAGAAGTTCGACGCGATGGTGACCGGCTTCGACCGTTCCAAGAAGCCGACCTTCTCGGTCAAGGCGATGCAGATCGCCGAAGAGAAGCAGGCCGTCGCGCAGTACGGCTCGTCCGACTCGGGCGCGTCGCTCGGCGACATCCTCGGCGAAGCGCTCAAGAAGCGCGACGCCAGCTAAGCCCAGGCTTAGGTCTAAAGATCAGGGCGCCGGGGAGTTAGCAGGTCGATCATGCTCCCAGCATGGTCTGCGGAGTGCGGGGCACTCCGCACCTGTATACTCTCCGCGCCCTTTTCTTTGCATGACGGGCTGGCGGTGATTGGCTAGTCTGACGTTCATGGTCCAGATCCGCCACGCCCATATCGAAGAAGCGCCCACCCTTGCGGCGCTCAAGCTCGCCACGTTCCGCCAGACCTTCCTCGACGAGGGTTTTGCCATTCCCTATCCGCCCGCCGATCTCGCGATCTTCGAGGCCGATTCCTATTCGGCCGACGTCGTCGCGGCCGAAATCGCCGATCCCGAACGGCAGAACTGGGTCGCCGAGGACTGGGACGGGCGGCTGCTCGGCTATGCGCAGGTCGGCCCATGCAAACTCCCCCATCCCGAAGCGGGGCCGGCTCAGGGCGAACTCTACCAGCTCTATGTGCTGCGCGAGGCGCAGGGACAGAAGCTCGGCAAGCAACTGCTCGATGTCGCGATGGCGCATCTCGCCAAGACGCGGCCCGGCCCGATCTGGCTCGGCGTCTGGTCGGGCAATGAAAAGGCGCAGGCAGTCTATCTCGCGAGCGGATTCCGGAAAGTCGGCGACTACCGCTTCAAGGTCGGCAGCTGGTACGACGAGGAATATATCTTCCGAAAAGGCTGACCGCCTCGGGCGGTCTATTCCGCGGCCTGCGCGGTCCCGGCGATATGCTTGTTCAGGTCGATGATCATCGAGGCTTGGACGAGGCGCGCGATCGATCCTTCGACCAGCATCTCGATCCCCTCGTCGCTGGCAAAGCCGCCATAGACCAGGCAGCGTGCCTGAAGGACGCGCGAGAAGGCGTCCCAGATCTTGGGATCGGGCGGGGTCGGATTGCCCCAGAAGGCATCGAGCGGACCGTCGAAGGTGATGCCGGGTATGTTGTAGACCGCCTGGCCGAGCGCGATCACGGGCACGCCGGAAGCGAGCGCCAGTGTGCCGGTGGTGCTGTTGACCGTGACGACGCCGAGCGAACCGCCGACGATGTCGCCGATATGGCCGCCCTTGGCAAAGACCACCCGGTTCTCGACACCGAGGCGACGGGCTTCTCGGCGGATGAAGCGCTGCCAGCTGAACAGGCTGCTGTCGAGCGGATGCTCCTTGACGAGCAGCAGCGTGTCCGACGGCGCCGAGCGCGCGAAGCTCTCGATGACATAGGAGGCGCCGGCCTGCATCGTGCCGAACAGCGAATGGACGCGGATCTGGTGGTCCGACGATAGCTGGAGCGGCAGAGTGAAATAGCGCTTGCCCTCGAGCTTCGCGAGTTCGGTCTCGGCCTGGTCCTCATGATGCTTGCGCAGCGCGAACTGCTTGAGCCAGCCGAGCGCTTCGGCCGATGCGGACCGGTCGCGGTGGGACTTATAATGCGGGAAGCGCCATTTGCCGAGCGTGGTGCGGGCGTAATAGCTGGTTGCCTCCTGCGCACGGCGGCGGAAGCGCGACGGCACCTCGGCCAAGTTCGCCAGCGGCGGCAGCGTCCGAGCGGCGTTCAGATACCATTTCGGATCGCGCGGCAGTGTCGAATGCCCGTTGACCCCGTCGAGTTCGAGCGTCGCCCAGTTCGGCCGGATATAGCCCTCTTCGAAGACATGGACGCGCACGCCCCGGAGCCGCGCCATGCCGCGCGCGGCGTTATGGAGGGGGCGGCAGTCGCCGAACAGGATGACGTCGGTGATCGCATGCTGAACCAGATAATCATCGACGAAGCTGGGCCAGCGTTCGGCCGTGCCGCGATAATCGATCGCCGGGCCAGACCATGAGGCGACGTCGCCGGCGTTCAGGTTGATGCGGTGGACGGCATGCCCGAGCACCCGCAACGCGGAGCCGAGCCGGTCGAAGAACGGTCCAGGCGGCCCCTGAAGGAACAGGAAGCGCTGCTTGGCAATATCGTGCAATTTCAAGCCTTGCCTCCCGCGCCCGCCAGGCCACGCCGCAGACGTCCCTGCAGCCGCCGGAAGCGAGTGAGCAGAGTTTCCTGAGGAACGGGCTGGGCCGCCAGTCTTTCGACCAGTATCTCTGGAGGACAGGGCAATTTCGTGACCGGGTCCAGATAATGGGGATACAGGATCAAGGTTGCCGCCACGATCTGCGCCTTTGTTACGTTGCGGCCCCTGCGCCGTTCAATGGGCGGTGCCAGGTCTCGCGTCAATCCCCAACCTGCATAGAAGGGCTGGCCGTGGGTCACCACTTCGCAGCCCCGGATCAGCGCCTCGAACCCCGCGAGCGAGGTCAGGACATGGACCGCGTCGACGCTGTCGAGCAGCGACGCCATCGGCACGTCGCGGACGACCTGATCGGCATATCGCAGAGCATCGGCATCGGCGACGCGCCCGCGCCGGTGCCCGGCATCGACATCCGGGTGGGGCTTGAAGATCAGATAGGCGTCGGGTTCGGCTGCCCGGGCGCGACGGATGAGGTCGAGATTGCCTTTCACCCCGGCCCCGCCGAGTTGCACCGACAGGTCGTCCTCCACCTGCCCGGTTACCAGCACGAGGCGGCGGCCCTGCACCGGGCGGTCGAATGGCCGCCCGCCGCTGGCATATTTGCTGATCCCGGCATCGACGACATCGCGCATCAGCCGCTCGGCGCGTGCGATCAGCACCGGATTGTCGATCGGTGTGGCGATCAGCGTTTCGAGGTCCGACGGGCGGGAAGGGTCGAGGTGGAGGCCGCTGCGGTCGAGGATGATCGAATGGGGCGGATGACAATCGCTACCCAGGCCGGTCGAACGGAGGAAGCCGTCCTCGACCGGATGGACGGTGACGCCATGTGCGGCGGCTTCGGCATCGAGACCGCGCGGCGCCTTGGATGGCCACACCGCGATCACCCCCTGGCTGGCGCGGGCGTTGCGAACCGCCTCTTCGGCGGTGCGTGCGAAATAGAGTGGCTCGCCCGGCCACAGCATCACCTCGACCTCGCGCCGTTTCCATCGGGCGATGCCCGCCGCAACCGCCAGCCCGCGATTGCGGTCGATTGCCTGCCGCCAGAAGCCCAGCTGCTCGATCGCCGCCTCGACCGGAACCGGGCGTCCCGAATAAGGATCGCGATAGCTGGCCGCGTCGACCAGCCAGGTCGTGACCGCCCGCTCGAGCGGATCGGGGCGGCCATCGCGGGCGATGTCGGCGAAACGGCCGCCGCTCCGCCAGTCGACGTCGGCACCCGCCATCCAGGCGATCAGCCCGCGTTCGTCGTCGCCGGATGCCGCGAACGCGTCATCGCGCCCGGCCACCTGCCAGGGATCGGCCTTGCCGCCTTTCCAGAAATCGCCGCCGATCCGCGCGTCCACAATCTGTTCGACGATCAACCGCGCCCGTTCAACCTCGGCCGGGCTCAGCGCAATACGCGGGGACGGCGTCGTCACCGGCCGGCTCACCGCGGCGGTGGCGGCGGGAATACCGGGAAAGGGCGGGGATCGCAGGACCGGTGTGAAGGTCATCTATCGTATCGCCCGGGCACGCGCTGACTTACACATCGCGGGAAAATACGCCCCCGCCGGTTTCGATCAAGCGATTACGCCCGGCCTAAACCATTTCGCCCACGGTTTGTCCGATTTTTGATCGGCTTTGACGGAAAGCTCAAAAAGGCACGTCGTCGTCGAGGTCGCCGGCGTCGAAAGGATCGGACTTGCGGCCTGCCGGTGCGCTGGAGCCGCCGCGGCCGCTACCGCCGCCGAAGCCCGCACCGCTGCCATAACCGCCGTCGTCGTCGCCCCAGCCGCCGCCACCGCCGCCGCCCGAGCTCATGCCGCCCCCGCCGCCGCCACCACTGCGATCACCGCCACCAGGCCCGTCGAGCATCACCAGCACGGCGTTGAAGCCCTGCAGCACGACTTCGGTAGAATATTTCTCAACCCCGGCATTATCGGTCCATTTCCGGGTCTGCAGCTGGCCTTCGAGATAGACCTTGCTGCCCTTGCGCAGATAGCGTTCGGCGACGTTGGCAAGACCTTCGTTGAAGATCGCGACCGAATGCCATTCGGTCTTGTCGCGGCGCTCGCCGGTGTTGCGATCCTTCCATTGTTCCGATGTGGCGACGCGCAGGTTCACCACTTTGCCGCCATTCTGGAAACTGCGCGATTCGGGATCGCGTCCCAGATTGCCGACGAGGATCACCTTGTTCACGCTGCCAGCCACGGCCGTCTCCTTATTGGGGATGCTCTAGAGTCCCAGAGCGATTGCGGCCCAATAGGTAACGCCTGCGGCGAGATATGCCAGCGCGAAGAGATAGGCGAGCATGAAGCCCGTCCATTTCCAGCCATTGGTCTCGCGCCGGACCACGGCGATCGTCGAGATGCATTGCGGAGCGAAGACGAACCAGGCGAGGAAGGCCAACGCGGTCGGCAGCGACCAGCGGCCCTGGAGCCGGCCGATCAGCGACCTTTCCTGCACCGTCTCGTCCTCGGCGTCGATCGCATAGACGGTGGCGAGCGCCGAGACCGCCACCTCGCGCGCCGCCATCGCGGGGATCAGCGCCAGCGCCATGTCGCGGTTGAAGCCGATCGGGCGGAAGACCGGCTCGATCGCGTTGGCGGTGCGCCCGGCGATCGAATAGTCGATCGCTGGCTGATCATAGCCGGCAGGCGGCTTGGGGTAGGAGACGAGCAGCCACAGGACGACGGTGGTGGCGGCGATGATCGTGCCGGCGCGCTTGAGGAAGATCATCGCGCGCTGCCACAGGCCCAGCGCGATATCGCGCAGGATCGGCATCTGGTAGCGCGGCATCTCCATCATGAAGCCGGGCGGCGATCCCTTGGTGACGGTCCGACGCAGGACGAAGGCGACGATCATCGCCCCCGTGACACCCGCGATGTAGAGGCAGAAGAGGACCAGCCCCTGCAGGCCGATCCCTGGCCCGACGTCGCGGGCCGGAATGAAGGCGCCGATCACCACCGCATAGACGGGCAGGCGCGCGGAGCAGGTCATCAGCGGTGCGATCAGGATGGTGGTCAGCCGGTCCTTGGGATCGTCGATCGTGCGCGTCGCCATGATGCCGGGAATGGCGCAGGCGAAAGAGGACAGCAGCGGGATAAAGGCGCGGCCCGACAGGCCGACCCGCGCCATCAGATGATCCATGATGAAGGCGGCGCGGACCATATAGCCCGACGCCTCGAGCAGCAGGATGAACAGGAAAAGGATCAGGATCTGGGGCAGGAAGACCACCACCGCGCCGACACCCGCGAGCAGCCCTTCGGTGATCAGCGAGCGCAGGAAACCTGCGGGCATTGCCGCCCGCACCATGTCCTGCAGGCTGGCGACACCGGCGTCGATCATGTCGGACGGCACGGTCGACCAGGCGAACACCGCCTGGAACATCACGAACAGGATCGTCGCGAGCAGCACGGGCCCGATCAGCGGGTGGAGCGCGATCGCATCGGCGCGGTGGCTCCAGCGGCGCTTGAAATTCTCCTCGGTGGTCGCCGCGACGGCGATCGCCCGGGCGCGGCGCTGCAGTTCGACGATGTCCTGATGCGGGGCCGGGTCGTCTCCTGCCAAGACGCGGACCGCACCGCCGGGCGCAAGCAATCCGATCGCCGCCTTGAGTTCGTCGATGCCTTTCCTGCGCACCGCGACGGTGGGGATGACCGGCACCCCCAATTCGGCGGACAGCTTGGCCGCGTCGATCTTCAGGCCGTCGCGTTCGGCCATGTCGACCATGTTGAGCGCAACCACCGCGGGCAAGCCCAGCGCGACCAGTTGCAGCGCGAAGCGGAGGTGATTGTCGAGATTGGTCGCGTCGACGACGATCAGCAGCGCCGATGGCAGCCTTTCGCCTGCCTGCCTGCCAAGCAGCACGTCGTGCGTCACCGCCTCGTCGGGGCTCGAAGGCTCTAGGCTATAGGTGCCGGGAAGATCGAGCATCTCGACCGGGCGGCCATCGGCCAGTGACATCCGTCCAGACTTCCGCTCGACGGTGACGCCCGGATAGTTGCCCACCTTCTGCCGCGCGCCGGTCAGCGCGTTGAACAGCGCGCTCTTGCCGGCATTGGGATTGCCGACCAGCGCGACCAGGGGTGTGGAATTCATCGGCGGGGATGGATCATTTGGCGCGGTGAAGTCCCACGGCAATCGCGGCGGCCTGGGCGGTGCGCAGCGCAACGGTCATGCGTCCGATGCGGCAGGCGATCGGGTCGATTCCGAAGGGGCCCTTGTGCAGCTTTTCGACCGGCACGCCCTCGTCGACGCCAAGCTCGCGCAAGCGGCGCGCATCCTTTTCGCTGAGGATCGCCCAATCGACGCGGACGATGTCGCCACCGCTTTTCATCGGCAGCTTGTCGAGCGTGATCGTGTTGGCATCGGTCGTCATGATGCGATTGATTATCAATAACGATGGCGAAAGGCGAGTCAAAACTCGCGTCCGCAGTGGATCGCGCCCTATCCCTCTAGCCGGTAGCGCAGCCGCCCGAGAACGCGGGCGGGGCTGAAATGGCGATCGGGATCGGGCTTGAGCCGGGCCTTGAGTTTCTCGACCTTCATCACATCGTCGATACGTCGGTCGAGGAAGGCCCGGGTGTCCGCGAAGCCTTCGCTGTCATCGTCCATCCAGGCCATCAGCGTCGCCGAATAGACGGCGGCGAGGGTTGCGCGTTTGGTGTACCAGGCGGCATCGACGCTGCTGTCGCCGGCCGCACGCCACATCGCGTCGGCGGCGCGCCAGCACAGCCGGGCGGCGCGCGCCATATTGGCTGGCCGGGCGAGGATCGCGAGCGCGCGGCGCAGCGCGTCGGGATGCGCCGAGGCCTCGTCGAGCCGGGCGAGCACCGCACCGCGGATGCGGTCGCGGATCTTCCAGCCGGATGCGCCCGCCGCATCGAGCTTCGCGGCCATGTGCGCGTCGATGACGGCGAACCATGCGTCGATCATCTCGATGGCTCCACCGGGAAAGCAGAGCGCGGCGCGATCGGCGGGGATGCCAAGTTCAGCGGCGGCGCCCGCCAATGCGGTTTCGGTCCAGCCGTCGAACACCGCATGTCCCGCGATGCGTTCCGCGAGAGCGACGCGAAGTTCGTCGAGGGTCATCTCGGTGGCGGGGATGGTGTCGGGCGCGGTCATGGCGTTGCTTCTACCGCCACCCGTTCGGGCGCGCCAGACTTGCCGCTGCGGACCAGGACGAGCGCGGCGCAGATCGCAAGTCCGCCGAGGATGTCGAGCAATCCCAGCCGCTCGCCATAGCGCAACGAGCCGATCAGGGCGCTGATGAAGGGCTGGATCAGCAGACCGAGGCCGATCACCAGCGGCGGCAGGTGGCCGATCGCATAGACCATCAGGCCCTGGCCGATGACCTGGCTGCCCAACGCCAGCAGGATCAGTGGCCCCCACGCATCCGGCAGAATCTTCCCGCCGGCGATCCATGCGAAGAACAGCAGCGGAGCGAGGCCTGCGATCGTGGAAATGAGCAGCAGCGGGATGGGCTGAAGCAGGCCGCGGGCGCGGCCCATCGCCAGCAGATAACCGGTGTAGAGGACGCCCGCGAGGATGCAGAGCAAGTCGCCGGTAAGATAGCGGCGGTCGACGTCATAGGAGCGGCCGAGCAACAGCATCGTGCCGGCCATCGCGAGCAGCAACGCAGTCGCCTGTGCGAGTTCGGGCCGCCGCCGTGCGCTGATGAGCGCGATGACGGGCAGCAGGAAACTGGCGAAATTGCCGAACAGCGTCGCATTGGCGAGCTTGGTGTGCAGGATGCCCATATGCCAGGCGCCCAGATCGGCCGCGAAGCACAGCCCGCCGATCGCGACCACGCCCAGCATCGACGGAGACAGCCGGGGAATGGGCTGGCGCGCCAACCGCGCCAGCAGCAGGAGGAAGGGCACCGCGAGTGCCAGCCGCCAAAACCCCGAAGCGAGCGGCGACACGTCGGTCAGGCGCACCATCCAGGGGCCGAAGGCGAGCGCGATATTGCCGCCGACCATCGCCGCATAGCCGCGCACAGAAGCGCTTTCACGGGGGGCAGCAAATCTTGTTTCGTCGTCAGGATGCATGTTGCCGATGTCCGTCCTACCTCTTGGCCACTGAAGCAAGTGCGAAAGGCGAAACATGCCCTCTCTTTTCGATCCCATTTCCCTTGGCGCGATTGAGGCGCGCAACCGGATCATCATGGCGCCGCTCACGCGCGCCCGCGCGACCCGCGAGGCGGTGCCTACCCCGGTGATGGCCGAATATTATGCCCAGCGCGCCTCGGCAGGGCTGATCATCAGCGAGGCGACCGGGATCAGCCGCCTCGGCCTCGGCTGGCCCTTTGCGCCTGGCCTGTGGAATGACGAACAGGTCACGGCCTGGGGTCCGGTGACCGACGCCGTCCATGCGGCGGGCGGCAGGATCGTGGCGCAGCTGTGGCATATGGGCCGTCTGGTCCATCCGTCGGTCGGCGGCGGCCAGCCGGTGTCCTCT
Source organism: Sphingomonas sp. Root710 (assembly GCF_001429065.1). Classification (GTDB taxonomy): domain Bacteria; phylum Pseudomonadota; class Alphaproteobacteria; order Sphingomonadales; family Sphingomonadaceae; genus Rhizorhabdus. The sequence continues at coordinate 606,662 of NZ_LMIB01000012.1, read as the reverse complement.
TCGGCGATCACCGCGCCCGACCATGCGCACACCTATGAGGGTAATCAGCCCTATGTCGAACCGCGGCCGCTGGAGATCGATGAGATCCCTGCTTTGCTGGCCGATTTCGCGCAGGCTGCGCGCAACGCGATCGCGGCTGGGTTCGACGGAGTGCAGATCCACGCCGCCAACGGCTATCTGATCGACCAGTTTCTGCGCGACGGCGTCAACAAGCGCACGGACGCCTATGGCGGATCGATCGAAAACCGCCTCCGCCTGCTCGGCGAAGTCACGCGGACCGTGGTAGAGGCGGTCGGTGCGGATCGCACCGGCGTCCGGCTGTCGCCCAGCGGCCTCGTCCAGGGGACCGACGACAGCAACCCCGCGCCGTTGTTCACCGCCGCTGCGGCGCTGCTGTCGGATATCGGCATCGCCTTTCTGGAGGTGCGCGAGCCGCAGGGCGAGAATCCCTCCATCCCCAACGCGCAGCCGCCGATCGCGCCGGCGATGCGCGCGGCGTTCAAGGGGGCCTTCATCCTCAATTCGAATTTCGACCGCGCGGGCGGACAGGCGGTGCTGGATGCGGGGCTAGCCGACGCGATCAGCTTTGGCCGGCCGTTCATCGCCAATCCAGACCTGCCCAGGCGCTTCGAGCAGGACCTCGCGCTGGCGAAGGGCAACCCGGCGACCTATTACAGCCAGGGGCCCGAGGGCTATGTGGATTATCCGGCGGTAGCGTGAACGGCAAAGCCCTCTTCCCGATGCGGAAGAGGGCACAGGCCCGTCAGCCGAACTGTTCGCGCAGTTCCATCATCCGGATCGCCGCCTTGGCAGCCTCGCCGCCCTTGTCCTTTTCGCTGCGCTTGGCGCGGGCCAGCGCCTGCGCCTCGTTTTCGACGGTGAGGATGCCGTTGCCGATCGCGAGACTGTCCATCGATAGCGCCATCAGCCCGCGCGCGCTCTCGTTCGAGACCACTTCGAAATGATAGGTCTCACCACGGATGATCACGCCGAGCGCGACGAAGCCGTCATAGCGGCCGCTTTCCGCAGCCATCGCAATCGCGCCGGGGACTTCGAGCGCGCCGGGGACGGTGACCGTCTCATGCTTGTGGCCCGCTTCCTCGATCGCGGTGCGCGCGCCATCGAGCAGCATGTCGTTGAGATGATCGTAGAAGCGCGCCTCTACGATGAGCAGCTTGGCCATGATCAGGCTTTCTCTTCTTCGATGGGGATGGGGCGCTCCCCTACGATCGACAGGCCATAGCCGTCCAGCGCGATCAGCGTGTGGTGTGAGTTGGTGAGCAGCACCATGTCGTGCACGCCGAGTTCGGTCAGGATCTGCGCGCCGACACCATAGTCGCGCAACTCGTCCATCGCCGAATCGTCTTCCTTTTCGTGTGCCGCGACAGCGCGGCTCATCCAGCCTTCGACCGGCCGGTTGAGGATGACCAGGACGCCCGACCCCTCCTCGGCGATGATCTCCATCGAACGCTGGATCATGTCGCCGCGCGGGCCGCGCTCGCCATAGACGTCGGTGAAGGGCGACAGCAGGTGCATGCGGACCAGCGTCGGCTTGTCGGGATCGATATGGCCTTTGACCAGCGCGGTCTGCTCGGTGCCGGTGGCCTTGTTGTAGAAGGTCATCAACTTCCACTCGCCGCCCCAGCGGCTGGTGAAGCGCGCCTCGGCCCGCCTCTCGACGAGATGGTCGTTCTTGCGGCGATAGGCGATCAGGTCGCGGATCGTGCCGATCTTGAGCTTGTGGGTGCGGGCGAACTCGACCAGCGTGTCCATCCGCGCCATCGTGCCGTCGTCGTTCATGATCTCGCAGATCACCCCCGACGGGTTGAGGCCCGCGAGGCGCGATACGTCGACCGCCGCCTCGGTGTGCCCGGCGCGGATCAGCACGCCGCCCGGCTTGGCGACCAGCGGGAAGACATGGCCCGGGGTCACGATATGCTCGGGCCCCTTCGACGTGTCGATCGCCACCGCGACGGTGCGGGCGCGGTCGGCCGCGGAAATGCCGGTGGTGACGCCGTCGCGCGCCTCGATCGAGACGGTGAAGGCGGTTTCGTGCCGCGTGCCGTTGTTGCGGCTCATCAGCGGCAGCCCGAGCTGGTCGACCCGCTCCTTGGTGAGCGACAGGCAGATCAGGCCGCGGCCATATTTGGCCATGAAGTTGATCGCATCGGGGGTCGCCATCTGCGCGGGGATGATGAGGTCGCCCTCATTCTCGCGATCCTCGTCGTCGACCAGGATGAACATGCGGCCGTTGCGCGCCTCGTCGATGATCTCCTCGATCGGCGAAAGGCCCGAATAGGACAGGTAGCGCTCGAGTTTCTTCAGCGTGTCGGCGGTCGGGTTCCAGTCGTCCTCGTCGAGCGACCGCAGCGAGTTCGGGTGGAGACCGGCCGCGCGGGCGAGACCGGAACGGGAGATGCCGCGCTCGGCGACGGCATCACGAATGCGGGTGACAAGATCGATGCTCATGTGGAACGGCTATCACAGCGGAACATGAGTCTCCAAGGAAATTCACATTGGAATGTGATTTATTCCATTTTGAGAGCGCGTAACTGCTCCATTCGGCCCAGATAGCGCGCCAGCACGTCGATCTCCAGATTTACGCTGTCGCCGACGCCGCGATCACCCAGCGTCGTCACCGCGCTGGTATGGGGGATGATGTTCAGGCCGAAGACGGTGCTGCCGTCGGGCTGATCGGTGACGCTGTTGACCGTCAGCGAAATGCCGTCGACGGCGATCGAGCCCTTAGCAGCGAGATAGGGGGCGATCGTGGCGGGGGCGTGGATTTCGAACCGGTGCGAATCGCCTTCCTCGGCGATCGACGCGATCGTGCCGACGCCATCGACATGGCCGGTGACGATGTGCCCGCCCAGTTCGTCGCCGACCTTCAGCGAGCGTTCGAGGTTGAGCTTCGCCCCGACCTTCCAGCGATCGGACGCGGTGCGCGAGACGCTCTCATGGCTGATGTCGACCGCAAACCAGTCGGGGCCCAGCTCGACCACGGTCATGCACGCGCCTGAACAGGCGATCGACGCGCCGATGTCGATCGTCCCGGTATCATAGCCGCAGGCGATACGCACATGGAGGTCGCCGCGCGTCTCGACCGTGGTGATCGTGCCAATGTCGGTGATGATTCCGGTGAACATTAAATCCGCTCGTAAATGGAGAGGGTGTCGATGCCAAGCGTCCGCGTGTCGGTCCGCCGCCAGCGGCCGTGCGAGTGTGCGAGATCGGTCAGGCCGATATCGCCGATCGCCGGCCTGCCCGCGCCGATGACGATGGGCGCGGTGTAGATCAGCAGCCTGTCGACCAGATCGGCGGCAAGGAAGGCGGCGGCTGCGCCCGCGCCGCCCTCGACGAAGAGATGGTCGACCGCGTCGAGCGCTCCTATATCCGCCGGAGAGCGCAGCGCGGTCCAGCCGTCGGGCGCGGCGCGGTGGCCCAGCACCGCCCGGCGCGGGCTGCGGTCCTCGAGACCGGGCAGCCGGACGTCGAGGCGGGGAGCATCGGCGTCGAGCGTGCCCCGCCCGACCAGGATCATTTCGTGCCGGGCGCGTTCGAGATGGGCGTGGGCACGGGCGGCATCGCCGGTGATCCAGCGGCTCGATCCGTCGGGCAAGGCGATCCGGCCATCGAGCGAGATCGCGAGCTTGAGGGTAACGTGCGGGCGTCCCTTTGCCTGGCGGGTCAGGAAGCCCGCCATCGAAGCGCGCGCGGCATCGGTCCCGACGCCCTGGGTCACGGCGATGCCGGCAGCTTCGAGCCGTGCGATCCCCTTGCCGTCGGTGCGCGGATCGGGATCGTGCAGCGCAATCACGACGCGGGCGGGCTTCGCGGCGGCGATCAGGCCGGCGCAGGCGGGGCCGCGCGCCGAGACATGCGCACAGGGTTCGAGCGTCACATAAAGGGTCGCGCCGGCGACATCGCCAGCCGCTTCGATTGCGCGCGCCTCGGCATGGGGGCGGCCGCCGGACTGGGTCCAGCCCCGGCCGATCACATGGCCATCGCGGACGATGATGCAGCCGACCGCCGGGTTGGGGGCGGTGCGCCCGCATACGCGGGCCGCGAGCGCGATGGCGGCTGCCATCCAGCGGCGGTCGTCGGATGCGGGCCTATTCAATGCCGAGCTGGTCCGCGAGCTTCTGATATTCGCGGCGCTTCGCCTCACGCTTCGCGTCGAGAATCTTCTGGTCGGCGATGTTCTGCTTCTCGATCTCGGCGTCGGGGCGGCTGGCGGGCCAGCTGTTGATATAGGTTATCGTCTCGCGCGGTTTGTCGGGCTTCGAATCGACATAGAAGCCGGTGACGATCAGCATCGGCATCAGGATCGACAGCAAGGCGAACAGGATCTTGTGCCGCTCCTGCTGTCGCCAGAACGCCTTGAGATCGGTCCAGGCCGCGCGCGGGCCCGAAGGTCGGGGAAAAATCGCCATGCGCGCCTAAATAGGGTGCGAAGGCCCGCCGCGCCAGTCCGGCGCGGCGGGAGCGGGCGGTCAGCTCTGGATCTTGAAGCGCACCGTCATCGTCCGCCAGCTTTCGGCAGGGACGCCATCGCGCGTGCCGGGTTTGAACCTCCAGAAGCGCAATGCCTGTTTCCGGGTCGCCTCGAAAAAGCCCGGATGGGTGGCGCTCACCATCTCGACCGCCTTCACCCGGCCATCGCTGCCGATCAGGACCCGCACGGTTGCGCTGCCTTCGATGTCGGCGCGGATCAGCTCGGGCGGATAATCGGGCTGGAAGCGCGCCATCGCGGCCGGATCGATGACCGGCAAGGTGGTGACCGGTTCGCTGCGCACCGGCTCGATCGTGGGGATCGGCGGAGGGTCTATCGGTCTGGATGGGGCGATGATCACGGGATCGAGATTGGTAGCCTTGATCAGTGGTTCGACCGTCGTCGGCTGGGCCTGCGGTTCCGCCTTTGGTGCAGGCGGCTGCTTGTCGACCGGCGGCGGTGGCTGATCCTCGATGCTTTTGACGATGGTGTCGACGAACACGATTCGCTGGACCGCCTCGGGCGGGGCCAGCGCGAGCGCGGTCAAGACCGCGGCGTGCCCCGCGACAACCAGGCCCAGTCCGATTCTATTGGGTTTGCGAGCGGTGAGAAAACCTCCTTCATGCATGGCAAGCTCCTACTCCGAAGCGCGGCCACGCTAACCGGCGGCTCGCGTCGGACGATGATACACCATTGCTTGATAGGCGTCGCAGCGGATTTCGCCATTTTGGCGCGATTGCCAGTGGCCGGATTTGCCAACACCTGTTGGCGTAGGGCGCCAAATAATAGTGCGAATTTCTTCGTCTAAAAACGTTGATAGCGAAAATTGGCAGAATTTCGGCGCTCCACGGAAATTGGCACGTCTCCTGCACTTCACCCGATATCGGCCGCGAGCCGGCACAGAGGGAGCAAGACGATGTTCGATACCAACTCCAGCATGAGCGATGCCAGGCGCTTCCTGCTCGCGGTCGGCGGCGGACTGTTGTTCAGTCTGGCCTGCCTGACCGCCGCGCTCGGCCCCGCCAACGCCAATTGCTTCTGCAAGGCCGCGACGGCGTCGCTCGACAGGCCCACGCTTCTCTGATCCACCCCATTTTCCGCGAAGGGAAATTGCCATGTCCGTCCGCAGCAACAGCTTCCGCCTCAACAAGAGCGAGGGCAAGATCATGGGCGTCTGTGCCGGTCTCGCCGATTATACCGGCATAGACCTGATGCTGATCCGCATTCTGACCGTGCTGCTGACGTTGTGCGGCGTCGGATCGACGATCGTCCTTTATCTGCTGGTCGGGCTGATCGCGCCGTCGAACCGCTATTGAGGGCCCGGCGCACTATCGCGCGAAAGGGTTGCGCGCAGGGGCAGCCAGCGGCTAAGCGGGTGCCATGCTCAAGAAGATCTTCACCTGGTGGGACGGCGCCACGATCGGCACGCTTCTGTTCAGCAAGCTCAACGGCGCGCGGATGGGCGAGGATGCTCTCGGCAACGTCTATTATGAAGGCGGCAAGGCCGCCGACGGGCGCAAGCGCCGCTGGGTGATCTATTCGGGCGCGAACGATGCCAGCCGGGTGCCCGCCGAATGGCATGGCTGGCTGCACCACAGCACCGACCTTACCCCCGATCAGCTGCCCCAGCCGCGCAGCTGGCAGAAGACGCCGCTGCCCAATCTGACGGGAACCGAAGCCGCCTATCGGCCGTCTGGCGCGTTGGAGAAAGGCGGCGTCCGCGCCGCTGCCACCGGCGACTATGAGGCATGGAGCCCGAACTAAGTCATGAAATCGCTGTTTCGCGAGAATATCGGTGAGGCGCTGGTCGGCCTGTTCGTGGTCGTGTTCGCGGCCTGGTTCGTTTTGTTCGCCTGGGACAAGACCGGCGGCGGCACCAAGGCCGGAGCGATCCACGTCACTGCACTGTTCCCCAACTCGACCGGCATCAACGTCGGCAGCGAGGTTCGCGTCGCGGGGATGAAGGTCGGCACGGTCACCGATCAGGCGCTCGATCCGCAAAGCTTCCAGGTCAAGGCGACGCTGGCGCTCGATCCGGCGGTCAAGCTGCCAGCGGACAGCAGCGCGGCGATCACCTCCGAAGGCTTTCTCGGCGCTACCTTCGTCTCGCTGATTCCGGGCGGCGATACGGTTGCGCTCAAGGATGGCGATACGATTGCCGACACGCAGGGTGCGATGGACCTGATGAGCATGGTCGGCCAGTTCATCAATAAGTCGGGCGGCAGCTCTGCGGCCCCGGCCGAAGGCGGTGCTGCGGAAGCGCCCAAGCCGTGAGACGCATCCTGCTGGGCGCGGTCGCGCTCGGCGGCCTTGCCGGCGTGGTCGCATGGCAGGCCTCCAGCCAGCAGCAGCCGGCCGTGGAGGCGATACCCTCCGACGAGCAGGCGGTGGCCACGGCGCTTACGCCCGCAGGTGACGAGAGCGCCGAAGGCAATAGCAGCGCCCCTGCTAAGCCGGTCCCGGTCGCCGAGAAGATTCCGGACAAGCCGCTCGTCACCGAAGGCACGCCGCTCGGCCAGCGGGTCGCGGTGCTCGGCCTGCTCAACAAGCGCAATGGCGAGTCGCGCGACCTGACCTTGCGCCCCGGCCAGGCGATCCGCGTCGGCGACGTCGTCGTGCGGTTGCGGACCTGCGAGACCACCGCGCCGTGGGAGGATCAGAAGCTCACAGGCGCCTTCGTCCAGACCGATGTGCGCAACCGCGATGGCAGCTGGCGGCGCGTCTTCTCAGGCTGGCTGTTCAAAGAATCGCCGTCGCTCAACGCAGTCGAGGACCCGGTCTACGACGTCTGGCCCAAGAGCTGCACGATGGCGCATCCCGATATCGGCCCCGACACGGTGCGCCTCTCGGGATCGGTCGCGGCCAAGGCGTCGAGCGCGAAGAAATCGGGCGAGGACCAGCCCGCTGCCGCACCCATCGCGCCGCCCGCCACCCCCAGCGCACCGTCCAATAGCGCGACATAGTCGTCGCGGCTCACCTCGATCGCGCCGAGCGACTGGAGGTGATCGGTGATGAACTGGCAATCGAGCAGGCGGAAGCCGCCCGCCTTCAGCCGCGCGACTAGCCAGGCGAGTGCCACCTTCGACGCATTGCTTTCGCGGCTGAACATGCTTTCGCCGAAAAAGGCACCGCCGAGGCGGACGCCGTAGAGGCCGCCGACCAGCTTGTCATCGTGCCAGGTCTCGATCGAATGGGCGTGGCCGCGGCGATGCAGATCGGCATAAGCGATCTCGATCGCGGGGTTGATCCATGTGTCGGGCCGGTCGCTCGTGCTGGCAGCGCACTGCGTGACGACTTCCGAAAACGCCTTGTCAGCGGTGACGGTGAAGCGATCCGACCGGATCGTCTTTGCCAATGACCGTGACAGGCGGAAGCGGTTGAGTGGAAGTATGCCGCGTTTCTTGGGTTCGACCCAGTAGACGTCGTCGGCCGCACGGCTGTCCGCCATCGGAAAGACACCGATGGAATAGGCCCTGAGCAACAGATCCGGATCGATCGCCTTCACCGCATCACCTCTTGATCCAGATTAACGCGAAATGTGCGAAACCGGAAGAGTGTGGAACCAGACTTTCGTGAGAAAACGGCGCGAAATCTACTCGCCGGCCTTTTCTGCCTCGCGTTCGGCGCGGGCCTGTTCGAGAAACTGGCGCATGCAGCCGGTCTGCCCGCCCGAACCATGGGGCGAGCAGCTGTTGGGCAGGCCCTTCTTGCTGACCATGTCGAGCGTGCGGGTTCGTTCGGTCCAGGTCTGGTCGGACCCGTCGTCGGCCTTCTTCTTCCGCAGCTGCTTGGGAATACGATAGCGGTCGCTCTCCGGCTGGCGCGCGCAGACGATGATCTCCTCATCCTTGCTGCGCGGGCAAGGGTCCTCGCCATAGACGACCAGGGTGCTGATCCGCGGCGGCGGCGCCTCGCCGGGCAGCGCGGGCTTTTCGGTCCTGGCAGCCAGCGGCGCGGCTATCAGCAGCGGGATGAGGAACAGGGCTTTCATGGTGCGAACTAACGCGCGAGCGGCTTTCCCGGTCCTGAACGGATCACATCCGGTCAGAACTTGATCCCGCATTTCTTGCCGTCGGCCTTGTCCTCGTCGCAGGCCTTGCGCGCCATTTCGCGGAAGCAGCCCGATGCCCCGCCCGATCCGCTCGGCGAGCAGCTGTTGACGCCGCTGCGGCCGACATATTCGATGCTCGCTGCCCGATCGCCCCAGGTCTCGCTTTCGCGGCCGGTGGTGCGGCGCAGTTCCTCGGGAATGCGATAGCGCTCGGCTTCGGGCATGCGGCGGCAGACGACGATTTCCTCGCCGTTGCTCGTCGGGCAGGGGTCGGTGCCGAAGATGGTCAATACCCGTTCGGTGCGCTGCGCCTGGGCGGGCGCGGAGACCGGGCCGATCGACGCGACGGCGGCGATCATCGCCAGCGCCGGGGAGAGAAAGCGGGTCGTCTTCATCGGCGCGGTCCTGTTCTGTGGTGGCTTCGGATTATAAGTGGCGCGACAGGCCGATGGCAATGCGGCAGCCGAGCCTGATCGCACCGGACAAGAGCGGATAGGCGGGGGCCTGCTCCGCCCCGGCGGCGATCGCGGCGTCACGATGCTCCACCTCTTCCGCGCGGAACTCCGCGATCGTCTCCGCCAGTTCGGGGTCGCCGTCGCCGATCTGCTCGAGCTGTTCGCCATAATGGCGGTCGATCTCGGTCTCGATCGCGGCGGTGCACGCCATCGCCGCCTTGGGACCGATCAGTGCGGTAGCCGCGCCCAGCGCGAAGCCGGCGACGTTCCACAGCGGCTGAAGCGCGGTCGGGCGCACGCCGCGCGCGGCGACCATCTTGTCGAAGACCTTGCGGTGGCGTGCTTCCTGCTCGGCCATGCGCGCTATCGCGCGGGCCTCATCCGATCGCTGTCCCATCACCGCGAGCTGTCCCGCATAGATGCGCGTCGCGCCATATTCGCCCGCCTGATCGACGCGCAGCATGCTCGCGCGCCGCTTCGCATCGGCGGTCATTTGCGGCTCCATAGAGCGATGATGCCAAGCCCGCCGAGGATCGAGAAGATCGCATTGAAGCCGGCCAGCGAGATGCCGAACAGCGTCCATTGCGGCACGTTGCACTGGATCATCGGGGTCGCCATGATCTGGGCGAGCAGGTCGGCGCTGGACGTGCCGGAAACGGGGGCCGCGCAGCGGGTGATGCCCTGCCACCAACGATATTCGACACCCGCATGGAAGACGCCGATCGCGCCGCTGATCAGAATGGCGACGATCGCCAGCGCGACCAGGATGCGGCCCCAGGGGCGTTCGGGCAGCGGGAAGGCGAACAGCGCCAGCGCGATCGCCGCCTCATGCGGCCAACGCTGCCAGTGGCACATCTCGCATGGAAACAGCCCGCCGATATATTGCGAGCCGAGTGCGCCGATCATCAGCGCGGCGGGGAGCAGCAGGGCGGCGAGCCGGGCCTGGGCGAAGCGGGTCATATCGCCGATATATGTCTTCGCGGGGTCTACGCCAATGCCCTGCGCAGCGCGTCGGCCAGCTGGCCTGGAGAGAAGGGTTTGCGCAACAGGACCGCGTCCTCGCCGACCACCGCCTCGATCGCCTCGGACGCGGCGAAGCCGGTGGCGAAGACGATACGCGTTCGCGGCTGCCGCTGCAGCGCCGCGCGTGCGACGTCGGCGCCGTTCATGCCCGGCATGGCGAAGTCGAGGAGCAGCGCGTCGGGCCTTTCGCTGTCCACCAGCTCGAGCGCCTGCTCGCCATTCTCGGCAGTGATCACCTTACACCCCAAACCATCGAGCATATCGGTGACCACTTCGCGCACGATAGGTTCGTCGTCGACCACCAATATCTTGGCGCCCTCCAACTGGCGGATATCGTCCGTCTCGGCCCGGCGTTTCACGGCTTCGAGTGGCCTGGCCTCCTCGGCGCGACGCAGGAAGATCGTTACCGAAGTGCCCTTGCCGGGGGTTGAGTCGATCGTCACGGTGCCGCCGCTCTGCCGTGCCATCCCAAAGACCATGCTCAGGCCAAGGCCTGATCCATGCCCGACCGGCTTGGTGGTGAAGAAGGGTTCGAACACACGCGCCAGCACATCCCTGGTCATACCGGTGCCCGTGTCGGACACGGTGATGCCGACATAGTCGCCATCCGCGACATCGTCGCGGCCTTCAAGGTGCTGATCATTCACCGCGACGGTCAATTTGCCGCCATCGGGCATCGCATCGCGCGCGTTGAAGGCGAGGTTGAGCAGTGCCAATTCGAGCTGGACAGGGTCGGCCATCACGCCCGACATGCTGTCGGTCGCAAAATGCTGGGCCACCGATGGGGTTATGGTGCGGCTGAGCAAATCGCGCAGCCCCGACAGAACGTCGGCGACGCGGACCGGACGGAGTTCGATTCGCTGGATTCGAGAAAAGGACAGCAGCTGGCTTGTTAGCCGCCGGCCGCGATCGACCGCCGACAGCGCCGCGCTGGTCAGATGCTGGATGCGCTCGTCCTCGCTCGTTCGCGCGGCGATCAGGTCGAGACTGCCGCTGACGACCTGGAGCAGATTGTTGAAATCATGCGCGATCCCCCCGGTCAGCTGGCCCATCGCCTCCATCTTGCGGGCCTGGACCAGCGCGGCCTCGGTCTTCTCGCGCTCCGCGATTTCGGCGCGCAGCGCCCGGTTCGCTTCGCGGAGATGGGCCGGCGAGGGCAGGGCGATCGCCTTGGGCAATAGTGGCCAGAGCAGGATCGCGGTTCCCACCGAGGCAAGCGCCGTGATCAGCTTGATGATCGCTTCCAACTCATAGGCGCCGTTCCACAGGTTCCACAGCGCGACGACGTGGGTCAGCCCGCAAGCCGTGATGAACAGCGCGAATAGCCAGAAGATGCCCCCGAAGGCGACGTCCCGGCGCTTGCGGACGAACGTGACCAGGGCGATCGGAATCGAGAAATAAGCGAGCGCGATCAACGCGTCGGAAGCCGCCATCGTCCAGACCAGCCACGGGTCCCAGAGCAGGCAATAACCGTGCGGCGCATAATGGCCGCCGATGAGATCGCGTAAGCCTTCGAACATCGGCTGCCCCCACAGTCGTTTGCTGACAGCAGCGTAAACGAAGCCGATGACGGCTGAAAGATGGAACAGCGCTGCAATGACTTCGTTTTTCGGATGCGGGCGGCGCGTTTGTTAGGAGGATGAAGATATGGGCAAGGGCCTGATCCTGTGGCTGCTCGGCGTACCGGGCATCGTCGTCATCGCTTTGCTGCTATTTCACGTCATCTGACTGGTCCGGGGGCTCATTTCACCCCTGACATATCCCGTCAAAATAATCGGCTAAGAGCGCTCGGATGTCGATTCGGACGGGAGTAGTTTGGTGCGGTTGAGTGGTTTGTCGGGCGGAAGCGTTGCGGTATTGCTCGTCGGGCTGTCGGGTGGTTCGCCTGCGTTCGCTCAGTCCGCCGATATGGCCCAGACCACGCAGGACGATGCCGAGCTCGACGAAGCCGGCATCATCACCGTCACCGGGCAGCGCCAGCGCGGCGCAGTGATTGGCGACATCGCGCCCGAGCTACAGTATAACAGCGGCGATATTCGCGCGCTGGGTGTCAGCTCGGTTGCCGAACTGCTGGAGGAACTGGCACCCCAAACACGCAGTGATCGGGGACGCGGCGAACAGCCGGTGACCTTGCTCAATGGCCGCCGCATCTCGGGATTCGCCGAAATCCGCGACATTCCGTCCGAAGCGATCGAGCGGGTCGACATCCTGCCCGAAGAAGCCGCGCTCAAATATGGCTACAGCGCCAATCAGCGTGTCGTTAACATCGTTCTGCGCCGCCGCTTCCACTCGATCGTGGGCGAGGTGGAAGGCGGGGCGACCACCCAGGGCGGCGGAAAACAGGGGGAGGTCGAGGCAAACCTGCTCCGTATCCAGCGCGACCGGCGGCTCAACCTGAACATCGAATATGAACGGCTTGCGTCGCTGAGCGAAGCCGACCGCAAGCTGCGTTCGCGCACCGGCGGGGTGGCCGTCGACAGCGCGGGCAATCCGATCGACGACAGCACCGCGCTCGGCCGCTACCGGACGATCCGGCCCGCGACGAAGACGCTGGGGATCAACAGCGTTTATGCGCGCACCATCTTCGGCACCGTCGGCGCGACGGTGAACGCCACCCTCGACGTCACCGACAGCGATTCGCTTCGCGGCTTACCCGGCGCGCGGCTGACCCTGCCCGCCTCCAACCCCACTTCGCCCTTTCCGGACGATACGCGGCTCACACGCTATCTCGGAACAAGCCCGCTCGCGCAGGATGTCGAGGGGGTGACCGGCCATCTCGGCGTCACGCTCGACAAGGACGTCGGCACATGGCGTACCTCACTCACCGGCAGCTTCGACCGCAGCGTTACCCGCACCCGCACAGACGCTGTCCGAGGCGCCTATGTGTCCGACCTGCAAGCGGGGCTGGATGCGGGGGATCCTGCGGTCGACCTGTTCGCGCCGCTACTCGCGCCGTTGCCGGGCGTGACACAGGTCGATCGCGCGAAATCGACCTCTAACAGCGGCGGTGTCGATCTCGTCGCGACGGGACCGCTGGCCCAGCTTCCCGCCGGGCCGCTCAGCGCGACCTTCAAGGGCGGGTTCGACGCCTTCGCGCTCGATACCCGCTCGACCCGTGCGGGCGTCACCACCGCGAGCGATCCGTCGCGTACCGATCTCAACGGCAAGCTGAGCTTCGACATCCCTCTCACCAGCAAGCGCAACAATGTCCTGGCGGCGATCGGCGACCTGTCGCTCAACCTCAATGCGGCGGTCGACCGCTATTCGGATTTCGGCACCCTGGGCGGCTGGGGCTATGGCGCGAACTGGAAGCCGCTGGCGGGGCTGAGCCTGATCGCCTCGGTGAATGAGGATCGCACCCCGCCGACCGTCCAGCAGCTCGGCAACCCGACCGTTTCGACGCCGTTCGTCCGCATCTATGATTATGTTCGGGGGACGACGGTCGACATCAGCCAGATCAGCGGTGGCAACCCGCTGCTCGATGCCGATCGCCGCCGGGTGGTGAAGCTCGGCCTCACCGCCAAGCCGTTCAAGGCAGACGTCACGCTGACCGCAAACTACATTCACAGCCGATTGCGCAATGCGGTCGCCGGTTTTCCCGAGGCGACGGCGGCGATCGAGGCCGCCTTCCCCGATCGTTTCACCCGCGACGATGACGGCAACCTCCTCCAGATCGATGCGCGCCCGATCAATTTCGAGCGGCAATCGAGTAGCGAACTGCGATGGGGCATCACCTTCAGCCACAAGCTCAAGACCTCCGAAAAGCTGATCGAGGCGATGCGCAACAGCCGCCGCGCGAAAGAGGCCATGGAGCGCCGCGCCGCCGCGCAGGCCGCCCGCGAAGCCGCCGGGCAGGGCACGCAGGCGGGTGCCCGCGGCGGTGGAGGCGGGGGTGGAAGACCGGGCGGCGGCTTCGGTGGTTTCGGCGGCCGTGGCGGGGCCGGGCAGGGTGGCCGCCTGCAATTCTCGCTGTTCCACACCTGGCATTTCAGGGACGAGGTGCTGATCCGCCAGGGCCTGCCGGTTCTCGACCTGCTCAAGGGGGATACGCTGGGATCGAGCGGCGGCACGGCGGAGCATGAGCTGGAGGCGCAATTCACCTATGCCAATAACGGCATCGGCGGCCGCCTCACCGGCAACTGGCGCAGCGGCACCACGGTCAACGGCAGCGCGGGGAGCGCGGCGGGCAATCTGCGTTTCTCGCCCTATGCCAAGGTCAATGCGCGCATCTTCGTCCAGCTCGCCCAGATCCCGGCCCTGATCGATTCGAGTTGGGCGCAGGGCGCGCGCGTCTCGCTGCGCGTCGACAATCTGTTCGACAGTCACCAGAGGGTCCGCGACGCCACCGGCGCGACCCCGCTGCGCTATCAGCCGGGCTATCTCGACCCCGCGGGACGGGTCATCCGGATCGAGTTTCGGAAGCTCTTCTTCTAGACGGTTCCTCCCCATGCACACATGGGGAGGAACCGAGCGGTTCAGACCGCCGTTGCGTGGACGGTGGCGGCGGCCTTGATCACCGCCCCGACGCGCGCCGCCGCCTGGATGATGTCCGCGCCGATATTGTGCTGGCGCAGCACCTTCTCATGGCTGTCGATGCACAGGCCGCAGCCATTCATCGCGGAGACCGCGAGGCTGAACAGTTCGAAGTCGACCTTCTCGATTCCCGGCGAGCCGATGACGTTCATCCGCAGCTTGGCGGGCATCTGGCCATATTCCTTGTTCGAGGCGAGGTGGACGAAGCGGTAATAGACATTGTTCATCGCCATCACCGCGGCGGCGGCGCGGGCCGCGTTGGCGGCCTCCGCGCTCAGATGCGGCGTGCATTCGGCTTCGGCGGCATCGACGATCGGCTTGTAGCCGCTGCCATGGGCGCAAGCGAGCAGCAGGCCATATTTGCGCTGGTCGCCGAGAGTCTGGTCGCCGAGCAGCGATCCGAGGTTCAGGCGGATGTCCTTGGCGTAATCGGGCAGCGCGTCGGAAAATTCCTTGAGCGACATCGGATGGGCTCCATTCATGATCGGGCGAAAGAAAAAGGGCGCGGAGGTCGGGTGATCTCCGCGCCCATTCGCCGGGCGCGCGGGGGGCGGCCCGACTGGCTACCTGAAAAGGGGATCAGGCAGCGGGCTTGAGGACCTCGTCACCGGCCTTCCAGTTGCACGGGCACAGCTCGTCGGTCTGCAGCGCGTCAAGCACGCGGATCGCCTCGGCGGGGTTGCGGCCCTGGTTCAGGCCGTTGACGGTGACGTGCTGGATCACATTGTGCGGATCGACGATGTAGGTGGCGCGATAGGCGACACCGGCATCCTTATCGACGATGCCCAAAGCGTCGGCGAGCTTCTTCTGGTTATCGGCGATCCAGGGGAAGTCGCAGTTTGCCAGGCGCTCG
Organism: Sphingomonas sp. Root710; assembly: GCF_001429065.1. Lineage (GTDB taxonomy): Bacteria > Pseudomonadota > Alphaproteobacteria > Sphingomonadales > Sphingomonadaceae > Rhizorhabdus. The sequence continues at coordinate 591,255 of NZ_LMIB01000012.1, read as the reverse complement.
TCCGACTTGCGCCATGCGAAGTGGACGAAATCGGTGTCGGTCGACGCGCCGATCAGCACCGCGTCGCGATCGGCGAAATCCTTCTGCAGCTCGCCATAGCCGATGATCTCGGTCGGGCAGATGAAGGTGAAGTCCTTCGGCCAGAAGAATACGACCTTCCACTTGCCCTGGGTGTCGCCGGTGTCGATCGTTTCGCCAGCCGGCAGCGCGGACACGCCTTGCTGAACGGGGAGGACGAACTCGGGGAACTTGTCGCCAACGGTAAGGGCCATGATGGGGTCTCCATATGAGAGTCGAAATTCGGAGAGAGGTTATTGGCAGGCTGGCTATGAGCGTTCCAATTGATTATTCCTCGACCAATGATCGAGTGAGGCGATGAATGGCCACCTATCTTCCGACCCTGAAGCAGCTCCAATATCTCGTCGCGCTGAAGGACCATGGTCATTTCGGGCGCGCCGCCGAGGCCTGTTTCGTCACTCAGTCGACCCTCTCGGCAGGCCTGCGCGAGCTCGAGTCGCTGATCGGCATCACCCTGGTCGAGCGCACCCGCCGTGTCGTCCGCTTCACCCCGCTCGGGCTGCGCATCGCGGAGAAGGCGCAGCGGGTGCTGCGCGAGGCGGAGGAACTCGGCGATCTCGCCCGCGCGGCGGGCAAGCCGCTGTCGGGCGACTTGCGCATGGGGGTCATCCCGACGATCGCGCCCTTCCTGCTCCCGCGCATATTGCCGAAGCTCCGTGCGGCGTGGCCCGACCTGAAGCTCTATCTGCGCGAGGAGACGACCAGCGCCGCCTGCGACTCGCTCCATCGCGGCCATCTCGACTGCGTGCTGCTCGCGCTACCCTATCATTGCGGCGATATCGAATCGGTCGACCTGTTCCTCGACAAATTGTTCATCGCCTTTCCGGAGGGCGAGATGGATGGCCCGGCGCGGGGCATCAGCGCCAATGAGATCGATGAATCCCGGCTGCTGCTGCTCGAAGACGGCCATTGCCTGAAGGATCACGTCCTTGCCGCGTGCAACCGCCCCGAACTGCGCGCCGAGGCGGCGATGCTCGGCACCTCGCTCCACACGCTGGTGCAGATGGTCGACAACGGCCTGGGGGTGACGCTGCTTCCGGCGATGGCGCTCGACGCGGGCATCCTCGACAACACCCATGTCGTCGCCAAGCCGCTCGACGCCGACCACCCCTCGCGCCGGATCGCGCTGGCCTGGCGGCGGGGCAGCCCCCGCGAGAAGGAATTCAAGCTGCTCGCGGATGCGCTGCGGGAGGCCGAATGACTATGCTGAACGCTCAGGACATCCGCCCCGTCCTGAGCGCCACCGCCCAGTCGGGTCTGCCCCGTTCATCGGCCAGCCGCGCCGCCGTCTCCCAACCATAATCCACGCTGATCATCTCCGACGACCATCGCCCATCCGCGCCGCGTTCGGCGATCGCATAGCGGGCGTGCGGGCTTCCGGCCTCCATCACGTGCGGCCAGGGATGGTTGTCCGCATAAGCGGGCAGGCCCACGGATCCAGGATTGACGATCAGCCCGCCGCCCGGCCGGCGGTGGACGCGTGGAAGATGGGTGTGCCCGCACAGGATCAGCGCCGCCGTCTCGCCGCCGGTCCGGGCCTCGATCTCTTCCGCCGTTGCAGCGCGGCTGCCGCTTTCGTCGACATGGTCGAGATAATAGTTCAGGTCGCTCTTCGGCGTGCCGTGGCATAGCAGCACGTCGTCCCCGATCCGCAAGCTGATCGGCATGGTCTTAAGCCACGCGCGATGCCGATCGGACAGGTGTTGGTCGGCATAGGCGTCGGACGCGCCCATCATCGCTGGCGCCGTGGTCAGCAGCTGCCGCTCATGGTTGCCGCGGATCGTCGGCAGGTCGAGCGCCATCAGCCGATCGGCGGTCTCGGTGGGTTGGAGCGGTCCGGAGATAATGTCGCCGAGATTGACGGTGAAGTCTATTCCGCGCCGGGCAATATCCGCCAGCACCGCGTCGAGCGCGGCGAGGTTGCCGTGGATGTCCGAGATCGCCGCGATCCGCATTGCGGGTCTAACTCGTCGGCAGGGTGATCATCTGCCCCGAATAGACCACCGGCCCGGTCGGCAGCCCGGTCGGCGATCCGCCTTTGGGTTCGACCGATACCGCGATCGTCATTTGTTGCTTGATGTCGAGCGCCATCCGGTCGAGCGCGGTCGCGCCGTCCTCGCGCATCAGTCCGATCGATTTCGGAGCGGCTTTGCCGGCGATCACCCACAATTCCATGCTGTGGCCGGGGCGTGGCGCGACGTTCACCGGGGTCACCTTCATCGTCTTGGTCGCCTGGTCATAAGTGACGAGCAGCGCCGGCGCGCCGCCGCTTTCGCTCAAGGCAGCAACCGACTGGAACAGCGGCTGTTGCGTCACGATCGGCTGCGGTGCCGGTTTCGGCAACGGCCGCAGCGCGAGTCCCGACGTGACCAGTGCGACCAGCGCCGCGGCGGCGGTCGCGATCTGCCAGCGGCGGATACGATTGTCGTTGGCGGGGGCGCTGCGTGCCTCGATCTTCGGCCAGAGCCCGGTGGGTGGGGTGACTTCGGGGACGGCCAGCAGCAACGGCGACAGCCGCTCCTGCCACATCGCCACCGCGGCGACCGCCACCGGATCGGTGAGCAGCCGCCGCTGAAAGGCGCGGCGCTCGGCATCGTCGAGCGTGCCGAGCACATATTCGCCGGCGAGCATGTCGATGTCGTCAGCCATCGAGACAGCCCTTCAACCGGGCGAGGCCGCGGTGCAGCCAGCTCTTGATCGTGCCGGTCGGATGGCCGAGCCGCTCGGCGAGTTCCTCGCGGCTCTCTCCGTTGAGATAGGCGGCGAGGATCAGCGCGCGCTGATCGGGGTCGAGCCGGTCGAGGCAGGCGCGCAGCGCCGCCATCTCTTCGGCCGATGCGCCCGCGGCGGGATCGCTCATCGCATCGAAATCGAAGTCGTCGTCGCGCTGGCGGCCGCCCGGATGTTCGCGGCGGCGCAGGTCGATCGCGACGTTGCGGGCGATCGTCGCGGCCCAGGTGATCGGGCTCCCGCGCCGGGGGTCATAGCCCGCCGCGTTCCGCCAGATCTTCGCATAAGCATCCTGCATCGCGTCTTCCGCCAACGACCTTTCGGGCAAGATACGCAGGACGACACCGAAAAGTTTTGCGGAGGTCCGCTGGTAGAAGCGCGCGAAGGCGGCGCGGTCGCCGTGGGCCACTGCCAGCAGCAGTTCGGGAAGCTCCTCGGCGCTCACGCCTTCGTGCTCCAGCGCGCGGCGGCTTCGTCGTCGGCGGCGCGCGCCTCCACCCATCGGCTCGAACCGTCGGCGAAATGCTCCTTCTTCCAGAAGGGCGCACGGGTCTTGAGCCAGTCGATTAGAAAGGCGGTCGCCTCCAGCGCGGCGGCGCGGTGCGGCGACGCGGCGGCGACCAGCACGATCCGGTCGCCGGGGGCGAGCCGGCCATAGCGATGGATCGCTGTCATCCCGAGCAGCGGCCAGCGTGCGGCTGCCTCCTCGGCGATGCGGGTCATCATCGCCAGGGTGATGCCGGGATGATGTTCGAGTTCGAGCGCAGTCAGCCCGCCGCCGCCACGCACAACCCCGGTGAAGCTGGCGACCCCGCCGCCGCCCAGCGCCTCAAGCCGGGCGAGTTCGGCGCCGATGTCGATATCGGCGGCGTCCACGGTGACGCGGATATCGGCGATCATCCGCCGGTCACCGGCGGAAACAGGGCAATCTCACGCGCGCCGGCGATCGGCGTGCCGGGATCGGCAAAGTCGCTGCCGATCGCGGCGCGGATGCGGGCCCGGTCCGCAAAAGCCTCGGCATGGCCGCCGCCGCGCGCCGCGAGCCAACCGACCAGGTCGGCGATGGTGACGACATCAGCGGGCGGGGAGACAGTCTCGGCGCTCAGCCCGATTGCCTCGCGTATCCCGGCGAAATAGAGGATCTCGATCGGCATCGCCCGCTGCTCAGTCCATGTGCCGGATGCCGACGCGGAGATAGTCCCATCCGGTGATCAGCGTCAGTACAGCCGCCGCCCACAGGCTGAACAGGCCGACCTGCTCGATCCATCCCCAGTCGGGCAGGGCGTTGCCAAGGATGATCGCGCCCAACGATATGATCTGGAAGGTCGTCTTCCACTTGGCGAGCTGGCTGACCGGCAGCGACACCTGAATCCCTGCCAGGAATTCGCGCAGGCCCGACACCGCGATCTCGCGCAGCAGGATGATCAGCGCGGCGATCGTCGCATAGCCCGCGACATCGCCGGTGAAGACCAGCATCAGGATCACCGCAGCGATCATGATCTTGTCGGCGATCGGATCGAGGAAGACGCCGAGCTTCGACACCGTTCCCTGTGCGCGAGCCAGATAGCCGTCGAAATAATCGGTAATCGCCATGAGGGCGTAGAGCCCCCACGCCATCGCATAATCAAATCGGCTTGGCTCGGGCGCCGGCCAGAGCAGGAAGACCAGGATCGGCACCGCGAGGATGCGCGAGAGGGTGAGGATGTTCGGCAGCGTCAGCATCTGGGCAAGCTCTAGCGCGGGAATCGCACGTCGATAAGCCCCCGTGTCCGTCGGCGCCCGGCCTAGAGGCCTTTGGCCGCTGAAACATCCGCGCCTGCCGGTTCGACCGCGCCGTCGGCACGCGGAGAACGAAGAGATTTTCCTTATGTAACAAGCACAGCTTATGACGTACCGCTCAGGAACATCTTTGCAGGAACGGCTCCCGCGACTATATTGGGCTTTCCCGCTGGAGTGGGCCCAGAAGGAAGACCGATGTTCGACGGACTGATCTCCTATCTCGACTCGATCAAGGCGCGCGATCCCGCGCCGCGGTCGCGCTGGGAAATATTGCTCTATCCGGGTGTGCTCGCGCTGGGGCTTCACCGCATTGCGCATTGGCTCTTCCAGGCCGAACTCTATTTCCTCGCGCGCTTCGTCAATCACTTCTCGCGGATGATCACCGCGATCGACATCCACCCCGGTGCGCAGATCGGCCGCAACTTCTTCATCGACCATGGCTTCGTCGTGATCGGCGAGACCGCGGTGATCGGCGACGACGTGACCATCTATCAGGGCGCGACCCTGGGCGGCACCAATCCGACCAACGGCCAGGCGGGTAAACGCCATCCGACGATCGGCGACGGCGCGATCATCAGCCTGGGCGCGGCGATCCTCGGCCCGATCACCATCGGCCCGCGCGCCCGGGTCGGCGCGAATGCGGTCGTGACCCGCGACGTCGTCGAAGGCCAGGTCGTGGTCGGCATCCCCGCCAAGCCGATGCTGGTCGACGCCAAGGAATATCAGAAGGGATTCGTGCCGTATGGCACGCCGTGCAGCGAGCGCTTCGACCCCCAGACCCAGCAGCTTGAAATATTGCGCTGCGAGCTGGAGACGCTGCGCGGCCGGATCGGCATGCTGATCGACGAGCGCGACGCGGCGCTGCGCAAGATCCCCGCCATCGCCGAGGCGAAGAAGATCGCAGAGGACCGCGAATCCGCCTGATGGGCACGATCGCGCAATTTCCCGGCAAGCCGTTGCAGATCGGCTTCGAACGTCTTGAACTCACCCGCATTCTCGACCTGTACGGCCGGATGGTCGCGGCGGGGCTGTGGCGCGACTATGCGATCGATTTCGATCGTGATGCGGCTTGTTTCGCAGCCTTTCGTCGCGCCGCCGAGCGCCCCGAATATCGCATCGAGAAACGTCCCGCGCTACGCAACCGGCAGGGCATGTGGGCGCTGATCGGTGAAGGCGGCTCGGTGCTCAAGCGCGGCGCGGAACTGGGGCCGGTGCTGGCCCCCGTCGAACGCCGGCTGATGAAGCTGGTGGGGGAGTAACTTCTCGATACCGCTGGCGGTCAGGCCAGCGCTACCCGATCGACGACCGGCAAGCGCGCGGCCACATCGCCGGGCAGATAGCCGACCACGAAACGCCGTGCCGCGGTCCAGAAAGCCGAGAGCAGCAGCAGGGCCGATCCGATGATCAGCGCGGTCAGGCCGAAGGACAGGTCCACCGCACCACTCGATTCGATCAGGCTCGACAACGCGTAGAGCACATAGACGAGCGCCGAAACCATCAGCGCGCGGCGGTCGATCGCCAGCGCGACGATGCCCAGCGCCACATAGAGCAGGATGACGATCGTCGCCTGGGCGGGCGCCGCAGTTCCCTGAAGCATGCCCATCATCGCGAAGATCGGGTGGACGAGCATCGGCGCGGCGAGCAGATGCAGCCAGAAGGCAACGTCCGACCGGCGCGTGGTGCGCGTCCGATCGCCCATATCCCACCACATCGCCAGCGCGAAGACCCCGATCCCCGCCACTAGCAGTAACGGCAGGAGATGCTTGCTGAGCGACGGCGCCGCCGCGACGAGCAGCGATAGCGACAGCCCCGCCACGGTTGCGGCGCCCGCCGCCACGGTGATCGGCACCCGGAAACGCCGCCAGTGCAGCCACACCCCGCCCGCGGTCAGCGCCGCGGCGATCGCCAGCGTGACGGCAACGACCCGGCCGTCGCCGAATTCTGTGTCGGTCGCATCGAGCATCCAGGCGAACAGCGCGCCGAAGCCGCCGAACAGGCCGCCGGCAAAGGCCAGCAACAGCAGGATGCTCGGCAGTGCCATGCGCCGCGTGCGGGTGAAATATTCGGCGAGGCCCCAGGCTGTGCCCGCAATCGCGAAACCGATCAGCGGCGACGGCCCATGTTCTGGCGCGAACAGCCGGACGCTGTTGCCCAGCCAGCCCATAGCTACGAGCATCAGCACCGCGGCGATCGAGACGAATATGTCGTTGAAGCCGGTCAGCAGCCGGAAACTTTCCTCGTCGACGGCGGGCGCGGTCCGCACTGCGGCGACATGCGCCCGGAAGGACGCCGCCGCTTCGGGGCTCAGCGCTCCGGCCTCGACCGCGCCGTCGATGTCGCTTTCACTATACATGGGCCTCTCCGTTCATATGCGGAAGTACCATAGCTGTATTATATTTGCAATACACCTGCTCAGCGATATTTGCTAAAGCGCGCCTTCGCTGTCGAGAGCATAGCCCGCCGAGCGGACGGTGCGGATCACGTCGGGGGCATCGGCGATGTTGATCGCCTTGCGCAGCCTGCGGATATGGACGTCCACGGTGCGCGGCTCGATATCGCTGTCGCGGCCCCAGACCGAATCGAGCAGCCGTTCGCGCGAGAAGACGCGGCCGGGATGCTCGAGGAAATGCTTGAGCAAGCGGAACTCGGTCGGCCCGAGCATCACGGGACTGCCCCCGCGCCGCACGCGATGGCTGGCGGTGTCCATCTCGATATCGGCATAGGCGAGCCGTTCGCCGGCGAGCCCGGGGCGAACCCGGCGGAGTACCGCGCCGACGCGTGCGAGCAACTCGCGCGGGCTGAACGGCTTGGTGACATAATCGTCGGCGCCGGTTTCCAGGCCGCGCACGCGATCCTCTTCCTCGCCGCGTGCGGTGAGCATGATGATCGGCACGTTGGCGGTGTCGGGCAGGCGGCGCAGGCGACGGCACACTTCGATCCCCGAAACGCCTTCGATCATCCAGTCGAGCAGGACGAGGTCGGGCGGCGTCTCGCGGGCAAGGAGGATCGCCTCTTCGCCGTCGCCGGTGCGCTCGACTTCGAAATCCTCGCGCTCGAGATGCCAGCTGACCAGTTCGGCCAGCGCGGCGTCATCCTCGACCAGGAGGACCCTGGCACGCGCCATCAGGCGTCACCGCTCGTCAGGGGATCCTCCCCCTTGGCGCGCTCGGCCATCTGGCGGCCGGTGGCGGCAAAATAGACCATCTCGGCGACGTTGGTCGCGTGGTCGCCGATCCGTTCGATATTCTTCGCGATGAACAGCAGGTGCGTCGACGCGGTGATGTTCTGCGGGTTTTCCATCATGTGGGTCAGCAGCGTGCGAAACAGGCTGTTGTAGAAATCGTCGACCGCCTTGTCGCGGGCCGAGACCGCGACCGCCGCCTCGGCGTCGCGCAGCACGAAGGCGTCGAGCACGTTGCGGACCATCTCGGTCGCGACCTTGCCCATCGCGGGGAGCACCGACATGGCTTCCATGCCGCGCACGTCCTGGACCAGCGCGGTGCGCTTGGCGATATTCTTGGCATAGTCGCCCATCCGCTCGACCACGCCCGCGATTTTCAGCGCGGCGAGGACCTCGCGGAGATCGTCGGCCATCGGCGCGCGCAGCGCGATCAGGCGGACGACCTGGCGCTCGATCTCGGCCTCGAGCTCGTCGATCTTGCGGTCGCCTTCGACGATCGTCGCCGCCGATTCGATATCGCGATTGACCAGCGCCTCGATCGCGCCGGTAATCGCCGCTTCGGCCCTGCCGCCCATTTCGGAGATCAGTGCGCGAAGCTGGCCCAGATCCTCGTCGAACGCCTTAACCGTATGTCCCGTTGCCATGGTCTCGCTTTCCTTCGGGCCAGATGCCGGCGCCGATGCTGACGCCGCCTATGTGAGCCGGATGTTGCACTATGATGACAATAGATCCGCTTCCGCTGCGGGAAATGTGACAGTCACCGCAGTCCCTTCGCCGACCCGCGAGGCGATATCCAGCAGCGCGCGGTGCCTTTCGGCGATATGTTTGACGATCGCAAGGCCGAGGCCGGTGCCCCCGACCGAACGGCTGCGGCCCGGATCGACGCGGTAGAAGCGCTCGGTCAGGCGTGGAAGATGTTCGGGCGCAACGCCCTCGCCCTGATCGACGACGCGCAGCACAACCTTGCCATCGATCGGCTTCAGCACGACGCGGATCGGCGTGTCGGGCCGTCCATATTTGACCGCGTTTCCGATCAGGTTGTGGAGCAACTGGCCGATCTGGACGCGATCGGCGCGGATTTGCGGCACCGGGGCTGCTTCCACCTGGATGCGACCGCCATCCTTGTCCATGCCCGAGCGGATCACGCCGACGACTTCCTCGACAACCGGGCCCAGCGCCAGCTGCGCCTGGGGCACGGCGAAGCGATCCGCCTCGATCCGCGACAGCGAGATGAGGTCGTCGACCAGCTGCTGCATCCGCTTGGCCTCACCCATCATGATGCCGAGGAAGCGGGCGCGGATGGCGGGATCGTCGCCCGCGCCGCCATCGCTCAGCGTCTCGATAAAGCCCAGGATGGTGGCGAGGGGGGTGCGCAGCTCATGGCTGGCATTGGCGACGAAATCGACCCGCATCCGTTCGGCGACCCAGCTGTCGGTGCGGTCGCGCAGCGTGACCAGACGGGCTCCGCCCTCGATTCGCCGCACGCTCATCGCCCAGCGGCGGTCGGGCTCGCCAAGACCCGCTATCTCCACCGGCGTGGCCGTCTCCTCGTCCGAAGCGATCAGGTCGGCGGCGACCGGATGGCGCAGCGCCAGCCTGAAATCCCCTTCGATCTTCTCTGCGCCGAACAGCTTGCGTGCCGCTGCATTGGCATGGGTGATGCGTTGGCGATCGATGATCAGCACCGCGTCGTCGACCGCGTCGATCACCTCCGCCGTGCGATCGGGCGCGTCGTCGGCCGGGGCGGGGACCGCAACCGCCGCAGGCTCGTCAGAACCGGCGATCAGCCCGATCATAACGGCGGCGACGACCCCGGCGGCCACCGCCGCAGACATCGGCGACCCCACGGCCCACGACGCGCCGGCTACGAGCACGAAACCGAGCAGCGTACGCGCTATCGAGCGGCCGGTCATCGCGGCATCCTGGCCTGGAAGTGGCAGAGGATCATGCTTCATCCGTCTCCCTTATAATCATATTGTGAAATCTTTCGGACATAAAAGCCCGGCGCTCGTTTCGGTCAGTTACCTATTCTGGCCCTCGCCTCGACCGCCGAATGGCGATAGGATAACGATGGCCCATGGGCGTGTTGGGGGATGGTTATGCGTAATGAGGACGAAAAACCCGAGGGCGGCTCTGCAGTGCAGTCAGGTACGTCTCATGACCGGCGCGGCATGTTGCGTATCAGCGCATTGGGTGCTGCGGCCGTCGTCACGATTCGCCCGGGCATCGCGCAGGCAGCCGTCGCTTCGGTTATGACGTGCAACATCAGCATTCCGTTGGCCGCCGATGCCGGCAAATGGATCAAGAAGGACGGCTCTGTCGTCAAGGCCAATACCGCCAACAGCTGGGCCCCCCCCAGTCAGCCGCTCGCCGGCGAAGACGTAAAGAACGCGATCAAATATGGCACCAGAATCCCGGGCACCTCGTCCTCTGACCAGACGACGGCCTATCTGAACTATATCAACAAGAAGATCGTATCCGGAAAACCTGGCTTCACCTGTTATGCTTCATTGCAGAGTCCCAACCGTTTCTAGGACCCGCTCCAGCGTCAGACGATGATCGAACGGTGACCAGGCCAACCTATCGAACCGACTTTCCCAATCATTGTCGGACGCACATGCTCGACGGGCTGACGCTCGTATTTCACCGCCCCTCCAGCACCACGCATTTTCTTGCCAGCCCGATGCCCGAAATGCTCGAACTGCTGGCGGAAACCCCGATGAGCGCGCCGCTGCTGTGCCGGACATTGTGCGAGCGGTTCGATCTGCCGCATGACGACGAGGCGCTTGTCGTGGTCGAGGCGCGACTGGGTGAACTGATCGCCAGCGGGCTCGCGCAGGCAGGGTGATGCACGGCTTCTCGGTCAGGATCGGCGCGATCTCCTATCGGGTCGGATCGGCATGGCGGGGCCCGATCGCGGCACTGCGCCGTCTCTATAGCGGCTATCCGGGGCCCGAGGAGAGCATCGCCACGGTGACGGCGCGGATCGGCCCGGCGCGGCCATGGCGGCGCTGGATAAGGCCGCAGGTTGAGCTTGGCGGCGATCACACATTGCCCGACACCGTGCCGATGGCGCTGCGCCATGGCCTGCTCGCGCTCGAAATGGCGATGAACATGCAGGTCGCGCTGGGCGAGCGTCGTCATCTGCTGATCCATGCTTCGGCGGTCGAGCGTGGCGGCCGGGCAGTGATCATGCCGGGCGACAGCGGGTCGGGAAAATCGACGCTTGCGGCGCTGCTCGGTGAGAATGGCTGGCGGCTGCTGGCCGACGAGCTGGTGATGATCGACATGGCGAGCGGCATGATCCTGCCCTTCCCCCGCGCGATCAGCCTGAAGAACAGCGCGATTGCGGAGATGGAGCGGTGGATTCCCGATTCCGCCCGCTTCGGCCCCCGGCTGAACGACACCCCCAAGGGCGCGCTGTGCCATCTCCGCCCGAACGAATGCGCGATCGCCCGGATGGACGAGCCCGCGCGGCCTGCGCTGATCCTGTTTCCCTCCTTCGGCTTCGAGCCTGTCACCGAAGGGGTCAACAAATCCGAGCTATTCGCGCGCTTGACCGAAGGCTCGACCAACTATGCGATGCTGGGACAGACCGGGTTCGGGGCGATGCTGCGCCTTGTCGAACATATCCCCGCCGCGCGTTTCGCCTATCCTGACAGCCGGAGCGGGATGGCGATCGTCGAGCAGTTCTGCGCGGAAGTCGGGATATGAAGGATGCAGGCGCCCTGGCGGTCGCGCTTGCCGATCCCGTGTCGGTGCTGACCTTTGGACCAGGCGACTGGGCCAGCCTGCTGTCTATCGCCCGCGCCGAGCGGCTTGATGGCAGCCTGGCCTATCGTCTCGCCGACTTGCCGCTGCCCGACCCGGTGGCGCGCGCGTTGGAGGACGCCCGCGCGCAGGCGGCCTTCGATCGCACGCAGGCGCTGTGGGAAGTCGAGATGGCGCGTCGCGCGCTCGCGCCGGCCGGCATCGAGCCGATCCTGCTGAAGGGCAGCGCCTTCGCCTTCGCCGGCTTGCCCGCGGGGGTCGGGCGGCTGATCGGCGATCTCGACATATTGGTGCCGCGCGACCGGTTGGACGACGTCGAGGGCGCGCTGCTGGACAGCGGCTTCGAATGGGTCAAGACGGGCGACTATGACCAGGCCTATTACCGCCGCTGGATGCACGAACTGCCGCCGCTGGTGCACAAGGATCGTGGCAGCATGATCGATGTCCACCACACGATCCTGCCGCTGACCGCGCGGCGCAGGCCCGACGCCGCGGCGTTGATCGCCGACAGCGTCGAAATCGCGCCGGGCCTGCGCATATTGAGCCCTGCCGATATGATCGTCCATGCGGTGACCCATCTGCTCGCCGACGGCGACATGGCGGGGGGCCTGCGCAACCTGTGGGATATCGACCGGCTGCTGCGGCTGTTCTCTGCCTCGCCCGACTTCTGGACGAAGCTTCGCGACCGCGCCGACCTTCACGACATGCGCGCGCCGGTCGGGCTCGCGCTGCGGCTCGCCGACCGGATCTTCGCGACCCCGGTCGAGCCGCGGCTGGCGGGCTATGACCATATGCGCGACGCGCTGTTCATCCGCCGGCTGCTCGCACGCGACGGCTGGGGACGGCCGATCCGGCCGATCAACCGCCTCGGCTTCTATGTCCGCTCGCATGCGATGCGGATGCCGCCGCTGATGCTCGCGCGTCACCTGTGGACCAAGGCGCACGCGAAATGAGCGGCGACGCGCTGCTGATTCGGGATCTGCCCTGGGTCGACACCGCCGAACTGTTCGCGCGGCTGTCCGACGAGCCCGGCATTGCCTTCCTCGACAGCGCCGCGCCGGGCGATCCTCGCTCGACCGCATCCTATATCGCGGTCGATCCGGCTGCCGAGGTGCGGCTCGCGGCCGGAACGATGGACGACGCGCTCGCCATAATGCGCGAGCTGCACCGTCCCGGCACGGCATCGGGGCCGCTGCCCTTCACCGGGGGGCTGATCGGGCTGCTGTCCTATGATCTCGGCCCCAGCGCGCTGGGCGTGGAGAGCCGGCATCCTGCCGACCCCGAACTGCCCGCGCTGATCGTCCGCCGCTATGACCTCGTCCTGGGCTTCGATCATGCCGCCCGCCGCGCCTGGGGTTTCGCCCGCCCCCGCGACGGGCTAAGCGCCGAGGCGCGGCTGGACCGGTTGCTGTCGCGGGCCACGCCGCCGCTGCGTGGCCAACCCGCGCTGCACTGGACCGAAGAGACCAGCCCCGACCGGCACGACCGGATGATCGCCGCGGTGCTCGGCTATCTGCGCGCGGGGGACATTTATCAGGCGAACATCAGCACCCGTTTCGTCGCGCCGCGGCCCCCCGACTTTTCGCCCCCAGCGGCTTATCTGGCGCTGCGCGACCGGACGCCGGCCCCCTTCGCCGCCTATCTCGACCTGGGACAGGGCAGCGCGTTGCTGAGCGCCTCGCCCGAACGCTTCGTGCAATGCGATGCCGACGGAGTGGTCGAAACCCGGCCGATCAAGGGAACCGCGCCCCGCGCCGCGGATCCCGGCGAGGACCGCCGCAATGGCGAGCGGCTCGCGGCTTCGGCCAAGGATCGCGCCGAAAATCTGATGATCTGCGATCTGCTCCGCAACGATCTGTCGATCGTCGCCGAGGAGGGCAGCGTCACGGTGTCGCAGGTCGCGGGACTGGAGGGCTTCGCGTCGGTCTGGCATCTCGTCTCGGCGGTGCACGCGCGGCTGCGCCCGGGGCGCGACGCGATAGACTTGTTGGCCGCGACCTTCCCCGGCGGATCGATCACCGGCGCGCCTAAGCGCCGCGCGGTCGAGATCATCGACGAGATCGAGGAGTCGGGGCGGGGCCCGTTTTTCGGCATCGTGTTCGCGTTGGGCAGCGACGGGACGATGGACAGCATGATCGTGATCCGCTCGATCGCTGTCACCCCCAGCCGGCTGATCGCCCGCGCGGGCGGGGGGATCGTCGCCGACAGCGACCCGGCGGCGGAATATGCCGAGCTGCGCGCAAAGATCGACCCGGTGTTGGGCAAGACGAAAGCCCGATAGCGGCGGCGCGTACAGACTGAATCCACCTGTTGTAACGAGCGTACCGATCTGTTACATAAGACGAGTCGTCAAGGATTGGACTGTCTGTGACTGCTATCAAGGCTGCTCTCTGCTGTGATGGCGAAGGCCAGAAGAAGACTGCCGCGACGCGCGTGTTCGAAGCTGCGCGCGACCTTTTCTATCATCGGGGCATCCGGGCGGTCGGCGTCGATGAGATCGTCTGCAAGGCCGGTGTGACCAAGCCCAGCCTGTATCGCGCCTTCGCTTCGAAGGACGAACTGATCGCAGCCTGCCTCGAGCAGACGGCGCGCGAGAGCGGCGCGGCGCTCGACCAGGTCGTCGAAAAGGCTGGCGGCGAGCCGCGCGATCAGATTCGGGCGATCATCCGGCATTTCGCCATCAAGGTGGCATCCCCCGATTTCCGTGGCTGCGCATTGAGCAACACCGCGGTTGAAATTCCCGAGCCGGGCCATCCAGGCCGCACCGTGCTGGAAAGCTGCAAGGCCGACCTGCGTGCGCGGATCGTGACGATCACCCGGCAACTCGACGTTGGCCGCCCCGAGGAACTGGCCGACGGGCTGATGTTGGTCATCGAAGGCGGCATGGCCGCGCATCATATCTTCGGCAGCCAGGGGCCCTGCACCGCGATGATGGCGACGTGCGATGCGCTGATGGATGCGCATCTGGCCGACAAGGCAGCGGTCTAACCCAATCTGACGTTTTGCCAGAGCCCGGCTCGGCTTCAGGGCGCGCCCACATCCAGCGCCCGGGCCTCGATCGCGCGCAGCATCGTCATGAACCGGTCGAGCTCGTCGGGCGGGAAATGGTCGAAGATCCGGCTTTCGAACTCCAGCGCCTTGGGCGCGACGTCGGCATAGAGCCTTTGCCCCGCCTTTGTCAGCGCGAGCCGGCGTGAGCGGCGGTCCGCGCGGTTGGGCGCACGCGCGATCAGCCCCCGGTCGACCAGCGCGATCGCCGCGCGGCTGATCGTCACCTTGTCCATCCGCGTCACCGCGCAGATCGCCTGCTGGGTCACCCCGTCATTCTCCGCGACCACCGCAATCACCCGCCATTCGGGAATCGACAGGCCGAACAGCGCTTCATAGGCGCGCGCGATCACATCGCTCACGACGTTCGACGTCACCGACAGGCGATAGGGAATGAAATCGTCGAGGATGAGGCTCTTGGACGTCATGCGCGTTGGTAACATTTGACACGACTCGGGGCAAATCCCTATTGGTGACAATTGATACTATCTGCGAGGCCGCAATGTCCGATCAGTTCGAACCGCATGACAACCCCCTGGGCCTCGACGGCTTCGAGTTCGTCGAGTTCTCCGCGCCCGAAAAGGGCATGCTCGAGCCGGTGTTCGAGGCGATGGGCTTCGCGCCGATCGCGCGGCACCGCTCCAAGGACGTGCAGCTCTGGCGGCAGGGGGACATCAACCTGATCGCCAATTACGAGCCGCGCTCGCCGGCCGCCTATTTCGCCGCCGAACATGGCCCCTCGGCCTGCGGCATGGGCTGGCGGGTCCGTGACGCCGCCAAGGCCTATGCCGAGGCCATCGCGCGCGGCGCCGAGCCCGTCGAGGTCAAGACCGGGCCGATGGAGCTTCGCCTGCCCGCGATCCGCGGCATCGGCGGATCGATCATCTACCTGATCGACCGTTATGGTGACGAGCTCTCCATCTACGACATCGACTTTGTCTACGAACCCGGCGCGGACCGCCATCCGGAGGGCGCGGGCCTCAAGCTGATCGATCACCTGACCCACAATGTCTATGGCGGCCGCATGGCGCACTGGGCGGCATTTTACGAGCGCATCGCCGGCTTCCGCGAGATTCGCTATTTCGACATCAAGGGCGAATATACCGGGCTCACCTCCAAGGCGATGACCGCGCCCGACGGCAAGATCCGCATCCCCCTCAACGAGGAGGGCGCCGGGGGCGGCGGCCAGATCGAGGAATATTTGCGCGCCTATAATGGCGAGGGCATCCAGCACATCGCCTTTGCCTGCGACGATCTCTACGCGACCTGGGACAAGCTCAAGGCACTGGGCCAGCCTTTCGCGCCCGCACCGCCGTCGACCTATTATGAGATGATCGACGATCGCCTGCCCGGCCATGGCGAACCGGTTGCGGAGCTGCAGTCGCGGGGCCTGCTGCTCGACGGGTCGACCGACAAGGGCGACCCCCGGCTGCTGCTGCAGATCTTCGGCCAGACCGTCATCGGCCCGGTGTTCTTCGAGTTCATCCAGCGCAAGAAGGATGAAGGCTTCGGCGAGGGCAATTTCACCGCGCTGTTCAAGTCGATCGAGGCCGACCAGGTCCGCCGCGGCGTGCTGGCCGCGCAACCGGAAACGGTCGGGTGAGCGCGCATCCCATAAAGCTCGGCGGCATCCACCACGCCGCCTATCGCTGCCGCGACGCCAGGGAGACGGTGGACTGGTACGAACGCATGCTCGGCATGCGCTATGTCACCGCCTTCGCCGAGGATCATGTGCCCTCCACAGGGGCCTACGACCCCTATATGCACGTCTTCCTCGACGCCGGGAACGGCAACATCCTCGCCTTCTTCGAGCTGCCCAACCAGCCGGAGATGGGTCGCGACGCCAACACCCCCGAGTGGGTCCAGCATCTCGCCTTCAAGGTCGGCAGCCTCGACGAGTTGCTCGCCGCCAAGGCGCATCTCGAAGCGGAGGGCGTCGACGTTCTCGGCCCCACCTATCACGGCATCTTCAGGTCGATCTATTTCTTCGACCCCAACGGCCATCGCGTCGAGCTGGCCTGCGATATCGGCACCGCCGAGCAATATGATGAACTGGCCCGCGTTGCGCCGCTGATGCTCGACGAGTGGAGCCGGACGAAGAAGGCGCCCCGGCATGCCGACTGGCTGCATCAGCAGGAGGCGGGCAATGCCGGTGATTGACGAGACCCATGAGCCGGCGTTGACCAGCTGGGTGCCCGGCGCGAACGGCCATCGCGATTTCCCGATCCAGAACCTGCCCTATGGCATCTTCTCCATCAGGGGCGATACGCCGCGCCCGGCGGTGGCGATCGGCGACAAGCTGCTCGACCTGTCGGCGATCAGCGGGCTGTTGCCGGTCGAGGTGACGGGATCGACGCTCAACGCGCTGTTCGCGCTCGCGCCCGAGCGGCGGCTCGCGCTGCGCCGCAAGCTGTCCGAGTTGCTGTCGGCGGAGAACCACCGGCCCGCGCTCGCGCCATATCTCCATGACATCGCCGATGTGATGATGCACCTGCCAGCCGCGATCGGCGACTACACCGATTTCTATGCAGGCATCCACCACGCGAACAATGTCGGCAGGCAGTTCCGCCCGGACAATCCGTTGCTGCCCAACTATAAATATGTGCCGATCGGCTATCATGGCCGGGCGTCGTCGATCCGCCCATCGGGCGTGCCGCTGGTCCGGCCCAAGGGGCAGCGCAAGCCGCCCAATGCGGAGGTTCCGGTCTTCGGCCCGACGCAGCGGCTCGACTATGAGCTGGAGCTGGGCATCTGGATCGGCAGGGGCAATGAGTTGGGCGAAGCGATACCGATCGCCGAGGCGGCCGATCACATCGCCGGCTTCTGCCTGCTCAACGACTGGTCGGCGCGCGAGCTGCAAGCCTGGGAATATCAGCCGCTGGGGCCCTTCCTCGCCAAGAATTTCCATTCGACTATCTCGCCCTGGGTGATCACCACCGAGGCGATGGCCCCGTTCCGCATCGCCCAGCCGCAACGCAGCGAGGGCGATCCGCAGCCGCTGCCCTATCTGTGGGACGAAGCCGATCAGCAGGCGGGCGCGCTGGCGCTGAACCTCGAGGCTGGCCTGCTCACCGCGAAGATGCGCGACGCGGGCGCCGCGCCGTACCGGCTCAGCCATGGTCCGGCGTCGAACATGTACTGGACCGTCGCCCAGCTCGTCACCCATCACGCGTCGAACGGCTGCAATCTGCAACCGGGCGACCTGCTCGGCACCGGCACCATCTCCGCCCCCAGCGAAGACGGCTTCGGCAGCCTGCTCGAACTGTCGCGCGGCGGCCAGCAGCCGCTGACGCTGCCGACCGGCGAGCAGCGCAGCTTCCTCGAGGACGGCGACGAGGTGATCCTGACTGCGCACGCGCATGCGGACGGCTATGTCCCGATCGGTTTCGGCGAATGTCGCGCCATGGTGCTGCCCGCGCCTTAGCGGTGTTATGCGCCGAGCGCCCAGCGCCCGAGCGGAACATGCTCGGTCAGGCCGACGAGGCTATGGACCAGCACGAACTCCTCGGCGCGCCAGCTGATCGGCAGGACCTCGCGGCGGAAACCCTCGTCCATGCCATAGGCGAGCGTGACATGCGGTTCGAAGCGGAAGCCGCGATTGGGCCAGATGCGGGCGTCGGCGATGGCGAGCTGGAGCTTCTGCTGGAAGGCCTTCAGCACCGGCATCGGCTCGCCGGGCTTCAGGCAGGCGACCTGCCCATTGCCGACCGCCTCGCGCAGCACCAGCCGCAGCGCGGGCGCGCTGACCTTGGCCGCCGCCGCGCAGAGATCGTCGATGATCCCCGGCGTCGGCGTCATCGGCAGGTCGAGCGCCCACAGCGTCATGTGCAGCCGGTGATCGAGTACATGGCTCTTCGCCACCCCCAGCCCACCGCGCACTCGCGCGATCTCCTCCACCGCCTCCGCGCTCGGCATCAGCGCGAAGAACAGGCGGTGGAGGACAAGCTCGTCACTATCGTCAAAGGGCCGGCGCAACGTCATGGCGTTTCTCCTTTGTTCCGATCCCTACACGATTCGCGATCAGAACAAAAGAGGAACTTTTTATTTCTTAGCGCTGTTTTGGTTGGGGCGCCTGAACGGCACGCGTATTATTCTCGTGGATATCGGCTGCGGCGGCACCGGCTGATGCGATAGTTGCCTTATGGAAAGCGTTGGTGCCGTGCCATAGTTGGAGCGCTGGATCGGTGTAACGATTGCCGAAACCGTGATGCACGCCATCGTGCAGATGCTCGGGTAAGATCTTCATGTTCAAGGGATGGTTCCTAAGCAGCCCCTCGGCATCGCGGCTCGCTTGCGGGATCGGCCCCCATCCTTTCATCGGTATCGTATGATGGACCTCATAGCCCGGTAGAACGGCTTCCGTTTTTCGTATGCGATTGGTTTGGGTTTTGGCCCTGGCGAGTAGAGGCGTTGTCTTGCGCCGCATGTCATTCACTCTTTTGACCATGCTAAGCGCCTTCGCGTAGGGTAAAACAGTCGCAGCCTCGACTGCCGCGACAGCGCTGTTGAAGGCTCCTCTGGCGTAATTGCCTTCATGGAAATCATCCACGGCATCGAGCGTCGATCCGGCAATGGGTAAGTAATTGGATAGGTTTCGAGTAAAATCCCGAAACTTTCCGGCGTACCTGTCGACTTCGCGACCATAATCACTGGTAACTGAGGCATAGGGGTTCGGCCCGTCGAGATCCGCGACAGGCCACGGCCGCCGGGGAGGCGTGGTCATTTTTAATCTCCAATTTGGAATGGGCGCGACCGTTCGGCGCACGCATGATGCTGCCAGAAGACGGCTCAGCTTTTCGAAACAACTCGCGCCGGACCGCGCCCCGACTTGTCCGCTAAAACGGATGACTCGCGCGATATCTACAGCACGGTCACGCTGGCATAAAAGCAGTCACATGTCAAGAACAAAATGAGAACATTGTCTGCGAGACCTTACGATTATCGGACTCTCATACGGCCCAACCCCGGAAAAACAGGTCGGTTAGACAAGCACTATTTCGACAGCCTCTGATGAAGGAAAGCAACGTGGCCGCTATTCCCAGCCCATTTGTGGAGTCACGATCCATTGCAGGGCGACACAGCGTCGAAAGGCTGCCTCATGGGCATCCTCGCCAGCGGCCTGGGCTTCTGGGAGACGCTGCCAATAGCTCTCCGCCATCGCCGCGATTTCCTGCATAGGTCTCAACTCCGCCGCCGTCATGAAGTCGCGCACGCTGATCGCCGCAGTCGGCGGGACGATCTCCATCACCGGCGCAATGTCGTCGACGAACTGGCCGAACTCCGGCATGTCCCTTTTACCGAGAGCCCAGACGAGGGCTGCCAATGCTTCAATGTTCCAGCCTGCTCTTGCCCGCTGCTCGTCCGATGGCCGGAGCGTTCCGAACAGATCGACTTCGTCCGGGGACATGGCGCTGATCAGGTCGTGCTGGTCAAGCCAGCCGAGGACATTCAGGCTGCCCACCTTGTGGGACACCCGCACTGCGGCAAACAGGACCATCGCTCTGCGCGCAACGTCGATCGACGTGGCGGTCTTCACATCCACAGCGCCCTGAAGGATGCGACGGTTCGCTGTCCGCAGCATGACGGACATGCAGGCATCGCTCAGCTCTTCCATGGTTGCAGCCGCGCCGATGCGCGCCAGAACCCGGTCGTCCCCATCGAACAAGGTTGCGACGTGCGCCGCCCCGCGGTCGCGGCAGGCCTCGAAGCTCAGCGGCGCCATTTCTTCCAGGTCGATATCCAGCCGGACAGGCGAGACGGCCGGACGCCAGAATTGCCACCAGCTCCGCTCAGGCTCCGTGTGGCTGCGGCGTACGCCTGCAACGCGCCAGCGTCGCCCGGCACCGTCCACGATCTCAGATCGGACGTGCGCTGCCCGGCTCTCCAACTCCGCAATTATCCCGGTCAGGCTTCCGACGCTGTCGAAGCTGATGATGCCGCCATCTTCCAGAAAGCCGATTCCCGGGTAATCGATCCCCGCCTTATCCGCGCTGATGGTCGTCACGGCGACTCGCTCCCTTATTCGAACATATAGAGAACATATTACCGACGAAACAAAGATCCACTAAAAAATAACGGTGGCGGTTGCAGGCGCTGTGAATGGCGAAACGCCGATGTAGCTGCCTGACCGGCTCAGCCGGCCATCCCCAGGAAGACCAGCAAGGCGCGTTCCACCCGGCCCATATCGTCGTCGGACAATCGGCCGACCACGCTGTCCGTCTTTTCACGACGAACCGTGACGATGACATCGACCATTACATCCGAAACGCGCGCCAGCCCATTGGTTCCGCTCGGTTCGATGCGGGGCCTTATCGTCTCGTCGTCCGTGATGCTGCTGGTGAGCAGGGCGAGAAGGACGGCGCCCGTGGGATAATCGTCGCTTTGCAGGACCAGCGCAGGACGGGGCTTGCCGCCGAAGCCACCGCCCGCCGCGACCGTGACGATATCACCGCGTTTCAATCGTCCTGCTCGGGCCAATATTGGGCCGCTTCGACGAAGGCCATATCGTCGTCCCGCTCAATCTGGGCCGACATCGCGGCGGAGTCGCGGCGCGCCTGTTCCTTGAATGCAGCCGTCCGCACATCCGGGAGCCAGAACTGCTTCAGTCGATACCCCTTCTCCCGCATCGCCGCGCGATGGCGTGCTACACGGGTCTTGCTATCGGCGGGGTGTGGGCGGTTCATGGGCGACTCCGTTACATGTAACGTAGCGATGGGCCGGAAAAATGCAAGGGCGGACGGCCGACTTGGCACCGCCCGTCATGCCCCTCGCGTCCGGCATGTTTTGCGAATGGTTCTTAGCAAGTCCGGGTGCATGGGGTCGTTTGCTCGTTTTTCGCTTTTTTTTTTTCGGAAGCCCTGCTCCCGATTTTTCTCGGCTTGCGGGCGGGCAAATGTTTCGGTCCGGTCATGAGAAAGAGCGGGATGCGCAGGCACCGGTAAAAACGGCAGCAAATGCATCCCTACATTGCAAGTCTGGACATGAGCCGTCAGTGAGCCTCATTGATTTATGTACAAAAAAACGTACATTACTCCCATGGACTCACTCAGCTTCTCGGACACCCGCGCCAACCTCAAGGCGGTGATGGACAAGGTCGTCGCCGACCGCGCGCCGGTCGCGATCACCCGGGCGCGCGGGCAGGAGGGGGTGGTGATCGTCTCCGCCAGCGAATGGGCATCGATCGAAGAGACGCTCTACCTGCTGCGCTCGCCCGCCAATGCCGCACGTCTGCTGGACGCGATCAGGGGATTGGAAGCCGGCGAGGGCGAAGAGCATGATCTGATCGAGCCGTGAAGCTCGTCTTCTGGCCTACGGCCTGGGCCGATTATCTCCACTGGCAGGCCGAAGACCCCAAGCTCCTCGCCCGGCTTAACGACCTGATCAAGGAATGCCGCCGCGATCCCTTTCGCGGCACCGGCAAGCCCGAGCCGTTAGGCGGAAACCTAAGCGGCTGGTGGTCCCGCCGGATCAACAGCGAGCATCGGCTGGTTTATCGGGTAAGCGGGAAGGGCGAGGCGCAGGCGCTGGAGATCGCGCAGTGCCGGTATCATTATTGAGTCCAAAAGGGGTAGTTGATTTATCACTGACTGCCTACCGGCGTGGGAGAGGCGAATGTCGAAATGGCGCAGGCGTTCAGGCCAGTACATCGTAAAAACACAGAAGATGACAGACGGTCAAGTGTTTCGTCTTTTAGTAGGTCAACGCCTCTATCTCTCAGAAGAATTGGACGAAAGAATATACCAATCTTTTCAATCAGTTCAGAGTTCTTCCAGGACTGCGGGAGTATGGCTTATAGGAGCAATATCCTTAAGCATTCTGTCACATTTTGACATGCTTAAAAGCTTCAATGCGGGTGGAATAGACGTATCTTCAGCAATATTTAGCCACACCGCTTTGGTCGCATTGAGTGTAACGACGGCGGCTTTTTGTGTATCCTATTGCAAGCAGACATTTATCCAGAACTGGTTTCTAGCAAAATTTAAGCAAGCCGACCCATCTGAGAAAATAGAGGTACTTCTTAAATTTCCGGATGCATTTTGGAATTTTCACTTTTTGCCAGGAATCATCGGGAATTCTAGATTTATTACCTGGACCCCTAAACGATCCTATGGACAGATAGCCTATTTAATATTTTTCGTAATTTTTCTAATTTTGGCAGTGGCAGGTTGTTGGATTCTGTGGCTCACCATGGCCCGAGATGTATGGGGTTCTTCCGCGACACCTCTATCAGCAAATATTTTCACAATTATTTTGTCGGCCGCCATCGCCCTACTAGGCTGGATGTCGCCTTTTTATTATGATTTCCCAAAAAACCGTCTGCATTTTGGCCTTGCTAATCTAATAACAGGATTGGATGAGCCAAGAGCCAGATTGGCTCATCTCAAAGTACATCGAGCAGCTTCTCGAATGGGCCTAGTCAAGCCTGACTAAGCGGAGATAGATCGCCCTCACTCCGCCGCCGGCAGATAAATCTCCCCGCCCTTCTCCTTGAACACATCGCTCATCGCGCGCATCCCGGCCTCGGCCTCACCCGCCGCGATGAAGGTTTCGACCGGGGCGTTCTGGGTCGCGGCGAAGTCGCGAACTTCTTGGGTGATCTTCATCGAGCAGAATTTCGGGCCACACATAGAGCAGAAATGAGCCGTTTTGGCGCCCTCGGCCGGGAGCGTCTGGTCGTGGTACTGCTCGGCCGTGTCGGGGTCGAGCGACAGGTTGAACTGGTCGCGCCAGCGGAATTCGAAGCGGGCGCGGCTCAGCGCGTCGTCGCGCAGCTTGGCGGCGGGGTGGCCCTTGGCGAGGTCGGCGGCGTGGGCGGCGAGCTTGTAGGTGACGACGCCGACTTTCACGTCGTCGCGGTCGGGCAGGCCGAGATGCTCCTTGGGCGTGACGTAGCAGAGCATCGCGGTGCCGAACCAGCCGATCATCGCCGCGCCGATCGCGCTGGTGATATGGTCGTAGCCCGGCGCGATGTCGGTGGTCAGCGGCCCGAGCGTGTAGAAGGGGGCTTCGCCGCACGCCTCGAGCTGCTTGTCCATGTTCGCCTTGATCTTGTGCATCGGCACATGGCCGGGACCTTCGATCATCACCTGCACGTCATGCTTCCAGGCGATCTGGGTCAGCTCACCCAGCGTTTTGAGTTCGCTGAACTGCGCTTCGTCATTGGCGTCGGCGATCGATCCGGGGCGCAGGCCGTCGCCCAGCGAGAAGGCGACGTCATAGGCCTTCATGATCTCGCAGATTTCCTCGAAGCGCTCGTAGAGGAAGCTCTCCTTGTGGTGCGCGAGGCACCATTTCGCCATGATCGAACCGCCGCGGCTGACGATGCCGGTGACGCGCTTCGCGGTCATCGGGATGAAGGGCAGGCGGACGCCGGCGTGGATGGTGAAATAGTCGACGCCCTGCTCGGCCTGCTCGATCAGCGTGTCGCGGAAGATTTCCCATGTCAGGTCCTCGGCGATGCCGTTCACCTTTTCCAGCGCCTGATAGATCGGCACGGTGCCGATCGGGACAGGGCTGTTGCGCAGGATCCATTCGCGGGTGTCGTGGATGTTGCGGCCGGTCGACAGGTCCATGACAGTGTCGGCGCCCCAGCGGATCGACCAGACCATCTTGTCGACCTCGGCGGCGACGTCGGAGGCGACCGCCGAATTGCCGATATTGGCGTTGATCTTGACCAGGAAGTTGCGGCCGATCGCCATCGGTTCGGATTCGGGGTGGTTGATGTTGCTGGGGATGATCGCGCGGCCGCGGGCGACCTCGTCGCGCACGAATTCGGGCGTCACATAGTCGGGAATCGACGCGCCGAAATCCTCGCCGTCGCGCAGCAGCTTCTCCTTGAGCGCGGCGCGGCCGACATTCTCGCGGATCGCGACATATTCCATTTCGGGCGTGATGATGCCGCGCCGGGCATAGTGCATCTGGGAGACGTTCTGGCCCGCCTTGGCGCGGAGCGGGCGCTTGACGACATTGGGGAAGGGGGTAACGCCGCCGCTGCGGTCCGGGCCCTTCAGGCCGTTATCCTCGGGCTTGATCGCGCGGCCCTCATATTCCTCGACATCGCCGCGGCTGACGATCCAGTCGCGGCGCAGCGCGGGCAGGCCCGCCATGATATCGATCTGCGCATTGTCGTCCGTATAAGGGCCGGAGCAGTCATAGACGCGCACGGGCGGTTCGTTCGCCGACGGCTCCAGCGCGATCTCGCGCATTGCCACGCGGACGCCCTGGGGGCCCTCGACATGGATCTTGCGCGATCCCCGGATCGGGCCGGTGGTCACCTTCATTTCGGTGCGTGCAGGAATATCGGCCATGACAAGTCGCTCCATTGGGACTCGCATCGTCGAAAGAGGAGAGGCCGCATGCGGCGATTCCCTTCCTACGCCGGTGCGAGCCGGATCAGGTTCAGCGGGTCGTGGGCATTTCAGCACCACCTCTCAGCCTGAGGCTCCCCGGGGATGTCAACAATCGTAACGGAAGACCGGCTTGTGCGAAAGCCCGTTCTGCACGGCTGGGCAGAGCGCATGCCGTCGCCTATATGTCCGCGTAATGACCGGCGTGGCGTGCGATCTCGCGATTATAGGCGGCGGCCTGTCCGGCGGTCTCATCGCCATGGCCGCGCGCCGTGCCCAGCCCGACAAGCGGATATTGCTGATCGAGGCGGCGCCGGCGCTGGGCGGCAATCACCTCTGGTCGTTCATCGACAGCGATGTGGGCGCGGCGGAGAAGGACCTGCTGCGGCCGCTGGTCAATTATGGCTGGCGCGAATTCTCGGTGGTCTTCCCGCGCTACAAGCGCGCGCTGCCCCAGCCTTTCTATTCGATCCGCTCCGACCGGTTCGACGCGGCGCTGCGCGAGGCGATGCCCGCCGAGAGCATATTGACCGGGCGTCGCGCCGCCGGGGTGAGCGCCGACGGCGTCGTGCTGGAGGACGGCACGATGATCGCGGCGCATGGCGTGGTCGACGCGCGGGGGCCGGGCGACCTGTCGCTGCTCGACCTGCACTGGCGCAAATTCGTCGGCTATGAGCTGACGCTGGACGGGCCGCACAGCGTTCGCCGCGCCACGCTGATCGACGCCGCTGCCGATCCGGCCGAGGGCTTCCAGTACATGACGATGCTGCCGATCGAGAGCGACCGGCTGTTCATCGAGGACGTCCGGTACGAGGCGCATCCCGAGCTCGACATGACCGACCATGGCAACCGCATCGTCAACCATGCGGCGCGCTTCGGCTGGCGCATCCGCAGTTCGGCGCGCGGGCAGGCGGGAATCGTGCCGGTCGCGGTCGGCGGCGACTTCGAGGATTATTGGCGGTCGGGCGGCGAGGGGGTGGCCAAGGTCGGCCTGCGCGCCGGGCTGTTCCACCCGGTCAGCGGCAACACGCTGGGCGACGCGGCGCGCACCGCGCTGATGATCGCCCAGGCGAAGGACTGGTCGGGCACGGCGCTGCACAAGATGCTCCACGCCCATGCCGCGAAGGCCTGGGCGAAGCGTGATTATTACAGGCGCTTCGCCAAGCGGATGCTGCGCGAGACGCCGGTGCCGGAGAGCTACAAATTCCTCGAGGCGCTCTACACGATGGACACCGACCTGATCGCGCGCTTCCACGGCATGACGCTGGGCTTCACCGACCGGCTGGCGCTGAGCCTGGGCGATGGCCCGATGCCGTTGAGCGCGGCGATGAAGACATAGGCTTTCCTTCTCGTCATCCCGGACTTGATCCGGGATCCAGCTTCTTTTTTATGGCCGGGAAGAAGATAAGCGGGATCCCGGATCAAGTCCGGGATGACGGGAAAAGGGAATCGATGATCAAGCGTCTCTGCGTCTTCTGCGGCTCCAGTCCCGGCTTCGATCCCGCCCATGCCGAGGCCGCCCGCGCGCTCGGTACGGCGCTCGCGGCGGCGGGGATCGATCTGGTCTATGGCGGCGGGCGGGTCGGGCTGATGGGGATCGTCGCCGACTCGGCGATGGCGGCGGGGGCGAAGGCCTATGGGGTGATCCCGCATGCGCTGGCGCGCCTGGAGGTCGAGCATAAGGGGCTGACCGAGCTTCACCTTGTCGATTCGATGCACCAGCGCAAGGCGATGATGGCGGACATGTCCGACGGCTTCATCGCGCTGTCGGGCGGGATCGGCACCTTTGAGGAGCTGTTCGAGATCTGGACCTGGGGCCAGTTGGGCGACCATGCCAAGCCGGTCGCGCTGCTCAACATCGCGGGTTTCTACGACAAGCTGACGAGCTTCATCGACGATGTCGTGGAAGCGGGCTTCCTGCGCGACGCGCACCGGGCGATGCTGATGGTGGAGAGCGATCCGGCGGCGCTGGTGGCGCGGATGCAGGCTTACACGCCGCCTGCGGTCGAGAAGTGGATAGGGCGGGAGGAGCGGTAATCGCTCCGCCTACTGTGTCGTCATTCCCGCGAAAGCGGGAATCTACGGTCACGGAGCGCTTTCGACTGGGCTGGACGCCGTCCATGGATTCCCGCTTTCGCGGGAATGACGGTGTGGGTTTGAAGCGAGTTTAAAAAGCGATCCATTTCGCCAGCAGCGCCTTGGCCGCGCCGCTGTCGATGCTCTCGGCCGCGAGCGCCACGCCCGCCGCCCAGCCGTCCGCCTTGCCCGCGACGATCAGCGCGGCGGCGGCGTTGAGGAGGACCGCGTCGCGATAGGCCCCGGCCTCGCCGTCGAGCAGGCGGGCGAGGGCGGCGGCGTTATAGGCGGGATCGCCGCCGCGGATTGCGTCGAGCGGGTGGCGCTCCAGCCCCGCGAGGCCGGGTTCGAAGCGTTCGGGGCCGAAGCCGATGCCGCCGAGGCGGAAAATACTGCTGGGCCCGCCGATCGACAGTTCGTCGAGCGGTTCGTCGCCCGCGACCAGCATCATCGCGTCGCAGCCGATCCGCTCGATCGCGCCGGCATAGACGGGGATGAAGTCGGGCCGGGCGACGCCGATCAGCTGGCGGGTGACGCCGGCCGGATTGCAGATCGGCCCGAGCAGGTTGAAGATCGTGCGCCGCGCGATGCGCTTGCGGATGGGGCCGAGCGGCTTGAGCGCGGGGTGGTGCTTCTGCGCGAAGAGGAAGCACAGGCCGATCTCGGCGAGCGACCCCTCGGCCCGCTCGGACGCGCGGTCGAGATCGAGGCCGAGCGCCTCCAATGTGTCGGCGGCACCCGCCTTCGACGATGCCGCGCGGTTGCCATGCTTGGCGACCGGCACCCCCGCCCCAGCGACGACGATCGCGACCGCGGTGGAGACATTCAGGCTGTGCGCGCCGTCGCCGCCGGTGCCGCACACGTCGATCGTGCCGGGCGGAGCGGCGATGGTCACCATGCGCTCGCGCATCGCCAGCGCCGCGCCTGCGATCTCGGGGCTGGTCTCGTCGCGTTCGGCCATGCCGGTCAGGAAGGCGAACAGATCTTCCTCGTCATAAGCGCCATCGAATACGCCCGAGAAAATCTCGTAGGCGGTCTGCTGATCGAGCGGGAAGAGCGGATCCGGCAGTGTGCCCAAGTCAGGCGCGCTCCTTCACCTTCATCCCGGCCGCGCGCATGAAATTGGCGAGCATCGCATGGCCATGTTCGGTGGCGATGCTTTCCGGATGGAACTGAACGCCGTGGATCGGCAGGGTCGCGTGGCGCACGCCCATCACCTGCCCATCGGGGGTGCGCGCGTTGATCACCAGATCGGCGGGCATCCCCTCCTCGGGCACGATCAGCGAGTGATAGCGGGTCGCGGTGAAGGGCGAGGGCAGGCCTTCGTAGAGGCCGCTATTGTCATGGAGGATCGGGCTGGTCTTGCCGTGCATCAGCTGCGGCGCGCGGATCACCTGGCCGCCGAAATATTGGCCGATCGACTGATGGCCGAGGCAGACCCCAAGCAGCGGCCGCTTCTCCGCCGCGCAGGCGCCGACCAGTTCGAGCGAGATGCCCGCTTCGTTGGGGGTGCAGGGGCCCGGCGAGATCAGGAAGGCTTCGGCCCCGCTCGACATTGCCTGGCCGACGCCGATCGCGTCGTTGCGCACGACTTCGACTTCGGCCCCGAGCTCCATCAGATAATGGACCAGGTTCCAGGTGAAGCTGTCATAATTGTCGATGACGAGGATCATGGAATGCGCCTGTAGCGGGCGCGGCCCTCCGGGGGAAGAGGATGGCCCGATGCCGCGCGTCTTTCCCGCTTCCGCCCGCCGCGAGATCGGCATAGGGTCGCGACATAAAATTACGTGGAGACCTCCCCATGATCAGCCGGCGCTTCCTTGCCGCCGCGGCGCTTGCCGCGCTCGCCACCACCGCCTTCGCCCAGACCATGACCGCACCGATGACGCCCGATATCCCGGCGGCGTTCGACGCCACCCGGCCCGAGGCGGACTATATCCGCCGCGAGGTGATGATCCCGATGCGCGACGGCAAGAAGATGTTCGCCGTCATCGTGATGCGCAAGGGCACGCAGGACGCGCCGATCCTGCTGACGCGCACCCCCTACAATGCCGGCAAGGCGACGAGCCGCAATCCGAGCCAGAAGATCGAGGAGATATTGCCCGTCTCCGACGCCGAATTCGTCAATGACGGCTATATCCGCGTCTATGAGGATGTGCGCGGGCGCAACCGGTCCGAGGGCGATTATGTGATGGTCCGCCCGCTGCGCGGTCCGCTCAACGACACACCGGTCGATCATGCGACCGATGCCTATGATACGATCGACTGGCTGGTGAAGAACGTGCCGGAGAGCAACGGCCGCGTCGCGGTGACGGGATCCTCCTATGGCGGCTTCACCACGCTGATGGCGACGGTCGATCCGCATCCCGCGCTGAAGGCGGTGGTGCCGATGAGCCCGATGGCCGATGGCTGGATCGGCGACGACTGGTTCCACAACGGCGCCTTCCGCCAGGCTTCCTACGACTATCTCACCGGGCAGATGGCATCGAAGGACGATGGCGGCCCGGTGTCGTCGGGCACCGGCGACCAATATGCGCTGTGGCTGAAGGCCGGATCGGCGGGCGATTATGTGAAGGCCTATGGGCTCGACGCCTTTCCCGTCGCGCGCAAGCTGCAGGAGCATCCGGCCTATGACGATTACTGGAAGGGTCAGGCGGTCGACAAGGCGCTCGCCGCGCGGCCCTTCACCGTGCCGATGATGCTGGTCGTCGGGCAGTGGGACCAGGAGGACAGCTATGGCGCGCCCGCGGTCTATCGCGCGCTGAAACCCAAGGATCCCGACGGGCGGCTCCATCTGGTGATCGGGCCGTGGCGGCACAGCGGGGTCAATTATGACGGCACCACGCTGGGGCCGCTGCGCTTCACCGGGGACACCGCGCTGCAATTCCGCCGCGACGTGATGAAGCCCTTCCTCGACCAATATGTGAAGACGAACGCGCCGCGCGCGGTGACCCCGCCGGTGCTGACCTATGACAGCGGCGCGAAACGCTGGCAGCCGACCGCCGCGATCTTCGATACGAAGCTGACCCCGCTCTACCTGCAGACCGGGGCTTCGCTCGGCTGGGACAAGGCGGCGAAGGGCGGGCATGACGACTATGTGTCCGATCCGGCGAAGCCGGTGCCCTTCGTGGCGCGACCGGTCCATTGGGATCAGGCCGATGTGTGGAAGCCCTGGCTCGTCTCCGATCAGCGCCATGCCGATGGCCGGCCTGACGTTCTGACCTATGTCACCCCGCCGCTGACCAAGGCGGTGCATATCCTGGGCCAGCCGATGGTCGACCTCCACGCCGCGACGAGCGGCACCGACAGCGACTGGGTGGTCAAGCTGATCGACGTCTATCCGGAAGAGCTGACCAGCGATCCCAAGCTCGCCGGCTATCAGCTCGGCATCGGCATGGAGATCTTCCGCGGCCGCTATGTCGACGGGTTCGACAAGCCCCGCCCGCTCAAGCCAGGCAAGGTGGAGAATTACCGCTTCCTGCTCCCCGCGGTGAACCACAGCTTCATGCCCGGCCACCGCATCATGGTGCAGATCCAGTCGAGCTGGTTCCCGCTCTATGACCGCAATCCGCAAAGCTATGTGAAGAACATCTTCTTCGCCAAGCCCGGCGATTATCGCAAGGCGACGCAGAGCATATTCACCGGCGGCGCGGCGGCGAGCGCGGTGCTGTTGCCGATCGTCGACTGACGCCGTTGCTTTCCGGCACGCGGCCTCTATCCTGGCCGCGTCCGCCGGTGGCGGGCCCCGCGCAGGGAGAGACCGGCCAGGAGCCGGCGCCGAAGGAGCAACCGCCCCGGAAACTCTCAGGCACAAAGGACCGGCGCGGGACGACACTCTGGAAAGTGACGCCGCAGGGCGTCCGCCGACGGGATAGCGATCTCAGGCGCAAGCGACAGAGGGGGCACGAAACCGGCGGTGACGCCGATGTGGAGTGCCGATGCCGACCGAAGCGAACCAGGACAACCGCCCCCGCGAACGATCGCGGATCGACAGCAGCGTCGCGATCAGCGTTGCCGATCTCTTCACGATCGGCATCGGGCCGTCGAGTTCGCACACGGTTGGGCCGATGCGCGCGGCCTTCGCCTTCATCGAGGAGGTGGCCAAGGCGACGCAGCCGGTGACGGCGATCCGGGTCGAGCTGTTCGGCAGCCTCGCGCTCACCGGCCATGGCCACGCCACCGACCGGGCGATCCTGCTCGGCCTGTCGGGCGAGACGCCCGAAGCGGTCGACCCCGCCGCGATTCCCGGCATCGTAGACGCGATCCGTGCAGAGAAGCGCATCGCGACCATCCTGGGCCCGGTGCCGTTCGACGAGGAACGCGACCTGATCTTCCGCAAGGGCGAGTTCCTTGAAGGTCATTCGAACGCGATCCGCTTTGCCGCGACGCTTGCAAACGGCGCGACGGTGGAGCGCGAATATCACTCGGTCGGCGGCGGCGCGATCGTCGCGGTCGGCGAGACGCTGGCGCTGCGCAGCCACAATATCGTCCAGCGGCACCCCTTCGCTTCGGCGGCGGAGATGCTGGCGGCGGGCGAGGAGACCGGCTTGTCGATCGCGGCGATCGTCGCGCGCAACGAGGAAGCTTGGCGGCCCCGCGCCGAAACCGACGCGCTGCTCGACCGGATCGCCGAGGCGATGAACGGCTCGATCGAGCGCGGCATGCGCGAGGAGGGGCTGCTGCCCGGCGGGCTCAAGGTGAAGCGGCGCGCGAAGGCGATCCA
Source organism: Sphingomonas sp. Root710 (assembly GCF_001429065.1). Classification (GTDB taxonomy): domain Bacteria; phylum Pseudomonadota; class Alphaproteobacteria; order Sphingomonadales; family Sphingomonadaceae; genus Rhizorhabdus. The sequence continues at coordinate 559,523 of NZ_LMIB01000012.1, read as the reverse complement.
TGCCCGGCTGCGCGCGCAGCCCGCCGACCAGCAATATGCCCGGGTGTTCGAATGGGTCAGCCTTTTCGCGCTGGCGGTGAACGAGGAGAATGCGGCCGGCGGGCGCGTCGTCACCGCGCCGACCAATGGCGCGGCGGGGGTGATCCCGGCGGTGATCCGCTATTATCGCGACTTCATTCCCGGCGCGGATGCCGAAGGGGTGCGGTGCTTCCTGCTCACCGCTTCGGCGATCGGCTTCCTCTACAAGAAGCGCGCGTCGATCTCGGCGGCGGAAATGGGCTGCCAGGGCGAGGTCGGCGTCGCCTGCTCGATGGCGGCGGCGGGCCTCGCGGCGGTGCTGGGCGGGACCAACGCCCAGATCGAGAATGCCGCCGAGATCGGCATGGAGCATAATCTCGGGCTCACCTGCGATCCGATCGGCGGGCTCGTCCAGATCCCCTGCATCGAACGCAATACGATGGGCGCGGTCAAGGCGATCAACGCCGCCTATCTCGCGCTGCAGGGCGACGGCCGCCATGTCGTCAGCCTCGACGCGGTGATCGAGACGATGCGCCAGACCGGCGAGGACATGCAGAGCCGCTACAAGGAGACGAGTCTCGGCGGGCTCGCGGTTAATGTCGTGGAGTGTTGAGGAGGTAAGTTCCTCCCCGTGCCGGGGAGGAATAGGCTAGTCAGCCACCTCCATCGAGCATGTCGCCCGGAAATGGGCGTTGATGTCGTCGCAGGTCGCGAGCCACACGCCGTCGTGGCCGGTGATATGCTCGAAGGCGCGGCGCAGGTGGCGGATGCGGAAGGCGTGGCCCGAGATGAAGGGGTGAAGCGACACGGGCATCACCCGGGGGATCGTCGCCCCCTCCTCGTACATCTCGTCGAACTGGTCGATCAGCATGTCGGCGAAGTCGCGTGCGGTGAGGCCCTTGCCGAGCACGCCGGGGACGTCGTTGCATTCGAGCGCATAGGGCATCGACAGCAGGTCGCCCTTCGTAACCCGCATCGGGAAGGGTTGGTCGTCACAGGCATAGTCGCTGATGAACTGGATTCCGGCCTCTGCGAGGATGTCGGGCGTCGTCGCGGTCTCGGCGAGGTGCGATCCCATCCAGCCGCGGGGGCGACGGCCGGTCGCCTGGGCTATCGTGTCGATCGTTTCGGTGACGATCGCGCGGACCTGATCGTCGCTCATGCTGGTCAGGATGTCGGCGGAGGTGCGGCCCTGCGCGTTCCAGTCCCACTTCAGCGCCTCGCCTGCCTTGATCAGCTCGGGATATTCGCGGCAGACGTCGGAGTGGAGGTTGACGCTGGCGCGGATGCCGAAGCCCGACAGCAGCTCCATCATCCGCCAGATGCCGACCCGGTTGCCATAGTCGCGCCAGCCATAGTTGAGGATGTCGGGCACCATATGCTGGGTGCCGGGATAGATGGCATGGGCGGGGAAGGGGACGTCGATCGGGAAATGCTCGATGTTGAGATAGACGAGCAGCGCCACCCGCGCGCCGCTGGGCAGCGCGAAGCGGCGGCCGCGCGTGATAGGCCAATAGGGATAGCGCGGCGTCTGGGTGAGCGCGGTCATGACGATCCTCTCCTTATAAGTGCATCCACTTTACCGATTTGGCGCGCCGGGTCCAGAGGCGACGGGAACGCTTTGGTCCGTCGCGCCTTTTTACACGGGGCGCAGGACAGGATGTGATGTGCTCGACCTTTTGCTGATCTCCGCCGGCATCGCCATGGCCCAGCCCGCGGCCGCGCCCGACGATTTTGATCTCGACGCCGTGATCGCGCAGCAGATGGCGGTCGAGGATGCCGATGACGACGAGCAGTGGATGCTGCCGTCGCTGGTCGATCTTCCCGAAGAGGATCGGGGCGCCCGTCTCAAGCTGCGGGGCAAGAAGATCAAATTCAGCGTGCCGATCTAGCGTTCTTTGTCCTGGAAACCGATCAGGGCGAGCGCGTGATCCAGCGTCTTGAGCGGTTCGCCCAACCCGAGCCACAATATGAAGCCCAGCGCGGCAAGGAGCCAGATCAGTTGGCCGCCGCGTGCGCCGCTGCTCCTGCGCCGCCGCGCGGAGCCGCTTCCTGATTGCCGACGCCATCGGGTTGGACGCTGTGCCATGGCTAAAGACATGTCCTATTTGACGGGAAAGGCAAGCGGCTCAGGCGGAGGGCTGGTTCGCGCCCGTTTCGGGATGGCTGTGCAACGCGCGCCGCTCCTCTTCGAGGATGGTTTCGCAGATCGCCTCGGGCGAGCAGGACGCGGGGCGCGCGGTGTCTATCAGCAGCACGAATTCGGCGTTCATCGGCTTGGGCGAGAAGCGCTGGGCGCTGACCCGGTAGCGCTTATAGGGCTGGACGAAGCTCTGGGTCGCGCCGCGTGCGCAGCCGGCGCGGGCGAGATCGAGCAGCGGGATGTTGCCGTCGGTGCTGTAGCTGATCGCGATCCAGCGCGCGGGAACGCCGTCGATCAGCGCGGCGAGCGCCGCCGTGGCGGCTTTCGCGCTATTATAGGGGCTGCGCCGTTCGGTTCGCCAATCCATGCGGATCGCCGACTTGTCGCCACGGCCGCCGATCTTGCGCGCCAGCGCGGGCTTATCCCACAGCGCGACGCTGTTGAGGACATGGTAGTTCGACCCATAGGGATGCTGATTATAGGGCGGGTCGACATAGACGAAGTCATAGTCGCGGCCATGCTCGCGCGCGAAGCGCTGGGCATCGAGGCGGGTGACCTCATTGGCCTGGCCATTGTCGAACAGTGTGGCGGCGGCGAGCGTCAGGTCGCTGCAGATGCGGTAGCGCGCGGTGCCGTTGCTGCCGCCCCAGCCCGCGTGAAAGCCCTTGAACAGACCGGACGTGTTGCTGGTGTAGCAGCATTGATAGAGCAGCGGGGCGAGCAGGCAGGCGAACTGCCCGTCGTCGAGCGCGCCCTCACCGCGCAGCCGTTCCAGCGCCTCGCGGATCGCGTCGATCCGCATGCCGTTCTTGCGCATGAAGAACATGCGATCATGGCCGATGACATAGGCGTCGTCATCGTCGGGGCAGAGGTGATCGGTCACCCATCCGGCCGACGGGGGCAGCGCGTTGAGATGCGCGATCATCTCCGCATAGCTGCGCCCGGCGAAGGCGGGGGCGGCGTTGCAGCCGATATAGGCGCGGTTGATCTGCTCCGAATAAGGCTCCCAGTCGTTGGCGATGGTGCGGAAGCCCTGCGCCTTGGCGAAACGCGCGACCACGCCGCTGCCCGAGAACAGATCGACGAAGCTGTCGCCGGGCACGATCCCGCTGGCCTCCACCGCGCGCTGGATCAGCGGCAGCAGCTTCCGCTTGTTGCCGATATAGGGAATGAGCTGGTTGAAGACGAAATCGCCGGTGCTGCGGGCGGCATGTTTGCGGCGGTCGTATCGCACTGTCTCTGCCCCGGCTTTCACCCGATCGATAAAGGCCGCGCCCGGCGCTGTCGAGACAGGTGCATCTTCTGACTCTCCTGTCGTGGAGGGATGCAGTTCAGGTGATAGCTGCTATGCCAAATCGCGCTAAGATAAAGACATCAAACAGGGTGGATAGCGTGGACCGGGAGGGCTAAGAAGGGTCGTTCGAGCATCCGCACGGGCGCGCATCGGAGATCTGGATACACCGGATCGTCCGTTGCCCGATGCGGAGCCGAAGGAGAGGAGTGTTCGCGTTGGAGCCTACGAATATCGAGGCGCCGGAATATTTCCATAAGGTCGTCGATTGCCAATGGGCCTGTCCGGCCCACACGCCCGTTCCGGAATATATCCGCCTCATCGCGCAAGGGCGTCATGCCGACGCCTATATGGTCAATTGGAAGTCCAACGTCTTTCCAGGAATTTTGGGGCGGACCTGCGACCGCCCGTGCGAACCTGCCTGCCGCCGCGGCCGGGTCGACGAGGAGCCGGTGGCGATCTGCCGCCTGAAGCGCGTCGCCGCCGACAACAAGGGCGACGTCCAGGCGCGGATGCCGGTGCCGCCCAAGAAGAAGATCGGCAAAAAGGTCGCTTGCATCGGCGCGGGCCCCGCGGCGATGACCGTCGCGCGCGACCTTGCCCCGCTCGGCTATGACGTCACCGTCTATGACGCCGACGCCAAGGCGGGCGGCATGATCCGCAGCCAGATCCCGCGTTTCCGCCTGCCCGAAAGCGTGATCGACGAGGAGATGGGCTTCATCACCGGCATGGGCCTGCACATGCGGCTGGGCGAGCGGGTGGAGAGTCTCGCGAAGCTGCTGCGCGAGGATTATGACGCGATCTTCGTCGGCACCGGCGCGCCGCGCGGACGCGACCTCGACCTGCCCGGCCGCAAGGAGGCCGCCGCCGACATCCATATCGGCATCGACTGGCTATCGAACGTGTCGTTCGGCCATATCGACAGCATCGGCAAGCGCGTGATCGTGCTGGGCGGCGGCAACACCGCGATGGATTGCTGCCGCACTTCGCGCCGCCTGGGCGGTGAGGATGTGAAGGTGATCGTCCGCTCGGGCTTCGACGAGATGAAGGCGTCGCCCTGGGAGAAGGAGGATGCCCAGCATGAGGGCATCCCGATCCACAATTTCCTGGTCCCCAAGGAGTTCACCCATGCCGATGGCCGCCTGACCGGAGTCACCTTCGAAAAGGTCGCGCCGGTGATCGGTGACGATGGCCGCCGCAGCCTCCAGCCGACCGGTGAGCCCGACCAGCATTTCGAGTGCGACGCGGTGCTGATCGCGGTGGGGCAGGAGAACAGCTTCCCGTGGATCGAGCGCGACATCGGTCTCGACTTCGACCGCTGGGGCATGCCGGTGGTCGACGAGACGACTTTCCAGTCGACGCTGCCGCAGGTCTTTTTCGGCGGCGACGCGGCCTTCGGGCCGAAGAATATCATCTGGGCGGTCGCGCACGGCCATGATGCGGCGATCTCGATCGACCATTTCTGCCGGGGCGTCGATGTTCGCCTGCGTCCGCCACCGGGCGTGAAGGTCTCGTCGCAGAAGATGGGCATCCACGAATGGAGCTATGACAATGACGTCTCGCTCGACGACCGGCAGAAGGTGCCGCTGCTGCCGCTTGCTCAGGCGCTGGGCGATGTGAAGGCCGAGGTCGAGCTGGGCTTCGACGATCCGCGTAGCTGGGCGGAGACCCAGCGCTGCCTGAACTGCGACGTCCAGACGGTCTTCGCCAAGCCGCTGTGCATCGAGTGCGACGCCTGCGTCGACATCTGCCCGACCGACTGCATCACCTTCACGATCAACGGGCCAGAGGAGGAGCTTCGGCCCCGCTTGAAAGCCCCCGCGATGAACCTAGCGCAGGACCTCTACGTCTCGTCGACCCTTGCCACCGGGCGGGTGCTGGTGAAGGACGAGGATGTCTGCCTGCATTGCGGCTTGTGCGCCGAGCGCTGCCCGACCGGGGCGTGGGACATGCAGAAGACGCTGCTCGAGATGACCCACGCCGGAGGGTGCAAATGACGCGGCCTATCAGCGCGGTGAACGACTTCGTCGTCAAGTTCGCCAACGTCAACGGATCGGGATCGGCATCGGCCAACGGCCTGTTCGTCAAGGCGATCCTGCGGATGGGGGTGCCGGTCGCGGCGCGCAACATCTTCCCGTCGAACATCCAGGGGCTGCCGACCTGGTATGAGATCCGTGTCAGCGGCCAGGGCTGGATGGGACGGCGCGGCGGGGTCGACCTGATGGTCGCGATGAACCCGCAGACCTGGGACGGCGACATCGCCTCGATCGAGAAGGGCGGCTATCTCTTCTACGATTCGACCAAGCCGATGCCGCCGACGCGCTTCCGCCCCGACATCAACGTCGTCGGCATCCCGCTGACCGCTTTGTGCAACGAAGCCTATGTCGAGCCGTCGAAGCGCAAGGTGCTCAAGAACATCATCTATCTGGGCGCGCTCACCTATCTGCTCGGCATCGAGCGCGAGGTGGTCGAGGCGCTGCTGGCCGAGGAATATGCGTCCAAACCTGCGCTGATTCCCGCCAATATCGAAGCGCTGGGGATCGGCTTCGATCATGCCGCCGGCAATCTGAAGCCGCTCGGCCTTCAGCTTCAGCGCGCCGACGCGGTGGGCGACCGCATCTTTGTCGACGGCAACACCGCCGCCGGGCTCGGTGCGGTCTATGGCGGGGCGACGGTCTGCGCCTGGTATCCGATCACCCCGTCGACCTCACTGGCCGAAGCGTTCATCCATTATTGCAAGAAGCTGCGCCACGATCCCGATACCGGCGAAGCGCGCTATGCGATTGTCCAGGCCGAGGACGAGATCGCGTCGATCGGCATGGTGACCGGCGCAGGCTGGAACGGCGCGCGCGCCTTCACCTGTACATCGGGCCCCGGCGTCTCGCTGATGCAGGAGTTCATTGGCCTGAGCTATTTCGCCGAGATCCCGGCAGTGATCTTCGACGTGCAGCGCGGCGGCCCGTCGACCGGCATGCCGACCCGCACCCAGCAGTCGGACATATTGTCCGCCGCTTATGCCAGCCATGGCGACACCAAGCATGTCCTGCTGCTGCCCGAAGGGCCCGGCGAATGTTTCGAGTTCGCCGCGCTCGCCTTCGACCTGGCGGACCGGCTGCAGACGATGATCTTCGTCATGCTCGACCTCGACATGGGCATGAACGAGTGGCTGACCGAGCCTTTCACATGGGACGACGCGCGCGCGCTCGACCATGGCAAGATCATGACCGCCGAGATGCTGGAGGCGGGGGCCGATTTCGGCCGCTACAAGGATGTCGACGGGGACGGCATCCCCTATCGCACGCTGCCCGCGACCCATCCGTCGAAGGGCAGCTATTTCACCCGCGGCACGTCGCGCGATCCCTATGCGCGCTACAGCGAGGAAGGCGCGGTCTATGTCGACAATATGGAGCGGCTGCTGCGCAAGTTCGACAGCGCCAAGGCGCTGGTGCCCGCGCCGATCCACCGCAAGGCGGCCAAGCCAACCTCCTATGGCGTGATCTATTATGGATCGACCTCACCCGCGATGGACGAGGCGCTGGCGGGACTGGAGGCGCGTGGACTGGCGGTTGACGCGATGCGGGTCCGCGCCTTCCCCTTCGCGGGCGACGTGTTCGATTTCATCGCCGTGCACGACCTGGTCTTCGTGGTCGAGCAAAATCGCGATGCGCAGCTGCGCGCGCTGCTGATCAACGAGGGCGGGGTCGATCCGGCCCGCCTCGTGAAAGTGCTGAACTATGACGGCTCACCGATCACCGCGCGCTTCATCCAGGCCGAACTGGCCAAGGGGATGGGCGTCGCGGACAAGGGGCCGGTCGGGGAGATGGTGCGATGACCTATATTGCCAAACCCGCCTTCCATCATCCGTCGCTCAACACCAATGCGCTGGGCTTCACCCGGCGCGATTATGAGGGCAAGGTTTCGACGCTGTGCGCCGGCTGCGGCCATGACTCGATCAGCGCCTCGATCGTCCAGGCCTGTTTCGAGATCGACCTCGAGCCGCACCGCCTCGCCAAGCTGTCGGGGATCGGCTGTTCGTCGAAGACTCCCGATTATTTCCTCGGCGCGAGCCATGGCTTCAACACCGTCCATGGCCGGATGCCGTCGGTGCTGACCGGTGCGAACCTCGCCAATCGCGACCTGATCTACCTCGGCGTGTCGGGCGACGGCGACAGCGCCTCGATCGGTCTCGGCCAGTTCGCCCATGCGATAAGGCGCGGGGTGAACATGGCCTATATCGTCGAGAATAACGGGGTCTACGGCCTCACCAAGGGGCAGTTCTCGGCCACGGCCGACAAGGGCAGCAAGTCGAAGAAGGGCGTGGTCAATTCGGACAGCGGGATCGAACTCGTCGCGCTCGCGCTGCAACTGGGGGCGAGCTTCGTCGGACGCAGCTTTTCGGGCGACAAGGAGCAGCTGGTGCCGCTGATCAAGGCGGCGCTGCGCCACAAGGGCGCGGCGTTCATCGATGTGCTGAGCCCATGCATCGCCTTTAACAACCACAAGGGATCGACCAAGAGCTTCGACTGGGTGCGCGAGCATAATGAGGCGGTGAACCGGCTCGACGTGATGCAGGGCCGCGCGCCGATCGTTGCGCAGTACGAACCCGGCGCGATGGTCGAGGTCGAGCAGCATGACGGATCGGTGCTGCGGCTGCGCAAGGTGGCTGCCGACTATGAGCCGACCGACCGGGTTGCGGCGATGTCCTATCTCAACCAGCGCGAGGCGGCGGGCGAGATCGTGACGGGCCTGCTCTATATCGACCCGCAGGCGGAGGATTTGCACGATGCGCTCGGCACGGTGAAACGGCCATTGAACGCACTGTCGGATCGCGAGCTGAGCCCGCCGGCGGCCGCGCTCGACAAGATCAACGCGGCGTTGCGGTAATTTAAAGCCCCTCCCCTTCAGGGGAGGGGTTGGGGTGGGGCGTCAAACCCAGGCGCGACGCTCGCGGATAGGCCCCACCCCCGTCCCCTCCCCTAAAGGGGAGGGGGGAGAGCGGCTTACGAATCCCCAGCCGGCTCCGACTGGAGCTGGATGTAATTCTGGATGCCCATCCGTTCGATCATCTCGAACTGGGTTTCGAGCGTATCGACATGTTCTTCCTCGGAATCGAGGATGTGCTGGAGTAAATCGCGGGTGACATAGTCGCGGACCTGCTCGCAATATTGGATGCCGTCGCGCAGCACCGGCAGCGCTTCCATCTCCAGCGCGAGATCGGCCTTGAGCAGCTCCTCGACGGTCTCGCCGATGCGCAAGCGGCCGAGCATCTGGAAATTGGGCAGGCCGTCGAGGAACAGGATGCGCTCCGCCAGCTTGTCGGCATGCTTCATCTCGTCGATCGATTCGCCATATTCGAACTTGGCGAGCTTCGCGATGCCCCAATGGTTGAGCATCCGATAGTGAAGGAAATACTGGTTAATCGCGGTCAGCTCGTTCTTGAGCACCTCGTTGAGATATTCGATGACCTTGGGGTCGCCCTTCATAGCTGTGCCTCCGCGTTCGACTGTGAGGTGGCGTAAAGCAGTCGCGCGGGGATTTAAAGGGCGGGAAATTTTACCGCTATGAGATTTCGGTAATCGGATCAGTTAGTTGCGCGGAGCTAAGGGCTGGGGATTTCTTTCTCAGCCGGCGGGTCAGGCCGCCACGCTCTCATCAGCGACGATGCTGCGCGCATAAGGCAGGCATTGCCCGCAGCGCGGACGGCGGCCGAGCGCCTGATAAGCGCTGAGCGGGCAGCTCGCGCCCTTGCGCACCGCTTCCCGGACATCGGCTTCCCTGATGGCATTGCAGACACAAACGACCATGCGGCACCTCTCGAATCGATAGATAGCGCTATTGCGACTGACTATCAATAGAAATTAGGCCTTGTCCTTGCATCGGACGCGCCATGCTGCTCTAGGCGCGGCGATGACCGAAACCCCGCTCGATCGCAGGGCCCGTATCGCCGCCGCCTTTGGACGTGCGGGTGGCTATGACGAGGCCGCCTACGCGCAGCGGATCGCGGCGGACACGCTCGCCGCACGGATCGCGGCGGCGGACTTGCGGGCCGAACCGCGCATCCTCGAACTGGGTTGCGGCACCGGTTTCCTGACTCGCGCACTCCGCGATGCCATCGGTCCGGCGGATTGGACGGTTAGCGATGTCGCGCCCGCGATGATCGATCGCGCCCGCGCCGCGCTGGACCTCGGTGCCGACTATCGGGTGATCGACGGCGAGGCGGTCGATCCCGAACTCGGCCGTTTCGACCTGATCGCCTCGAGCCTGGCCTTTCAATGGTTCGCCGACCTTCCCCGCGCGATCGCCGCGCTGGCGGCGCGGCTGGAGCCGGGCGGACTGCTCGCCTTTTCGACCATGGCGGCGGACAGCTTTCCGGAGTGGACCGCGGCGCTGGCCGGGGAGGGGTTGCCGGGCGGCACGCCCGCCTATCCCGACCATGCGGCGCTCACCGCGCTCGCGCCGCCGGGCTTTCAGACCGATGTCGAGATCGCCGACGTCGTCCAGCGGACCGACGCGCGCGCCTTCCTGCGCGGGCTCAAGGCGATCGGTGCGGGCACCCCCGCCGAGGGTTATCGCCCGCTGCCGCCCGCCGCACTGCGCCGGGCGATGGCGCGGTTCGACGCCGGGCCGCGCATCGTCACCTGGCGGATCGCTTATTGTCTGATCAGCGGCTCACGCTAACGCTGACCTCGCCACCGGTCATGCCCGACAGGGCGAGGGTGTAGTGGCCCACCGCCAGCTCGAAATCGACGATCTTGGCAATGCTGCTGCCGGGTTCGCCATGGCGATGGCCGGTCGACGCCAGCGGTTTGCCGTCACGATAGACATCGATCCAGCCCGGAGCGCCCAGCGCGACATGGTACAGGCCGGGTTCGTCGATATCCACCGACAGGATCGCGCCATGGTTGGCGGGCGCGTGCGGCGGCACGGGCGCGACCGGATAGGCGAGCTCGCCCTGCGGGCTGAGCCGGATCGTCGCGGTCTGGCCGGGGTCGATCGGGACTTCGGCCAGAGCAGGCGTAGCGAGGAGGAGGGCGGCGGCGAGGGTGAGTGATCCGAAACGCATTCCCAACCTGTTCTGACAAAAGCGACTCGCTTTCCACCTACGTCATTCCCGCGAAAGCGGGAATCCACGGTAACGGCACGATCGAGACGATAGTGGACGCCATCCATGGATTCCCGCTTTCGCGGGAATGACGGAAGATGTTGAAAGGCGTCAGCCGCTGTTCCTGAGTGCGGTTGCGATCGCGTTGATCGAGAGTTGGATGCCCTCGCGGACGCGGGGATCGTCCTCGCCCGCGCGGTGGCGCTTGAGCAGCTCGATCTGGAGCAGGTTGAGCGGCTCGATATAGGGCAGGCGCAACCGGATCGACTGGTCGAGCGACGGGTTCTTCTGGAGCAGCCGGGTCTGGCGGGTGATCGACAGCAGGCAATCCTGTGTCATCTGCCAGCCATCGCGGATGCGGGCGAAGATCGCCTTGCCGAGATCCTGGTCCTCGACCAGCGCGACATAGCGTTCGGCTAGCCCCATGTCGGATTTGGCGAGCACCATCTCCAGATTGGCGAGGGTCGACTGGAAGAAGGGCCACGCCTCCAGCATCTCGCGCAGCAGGCCGATATCCTTGTGCGCTTTCAGGCCCTGGCCGACGCCATACCAGCCGGGCAGCATCACCCGCGCCTGCGCCCAGCTGAACACCCAAGGGATAGCGCGCAGATCCTCGATCCGGTCGCTCTTGGTGCGGCTGGCGGGGCGCGACCCGATCTTGAGGTCGGCGATCTCGGCGATCGGAGTCATCTGGCGGAAGAAGGTGCGGAAGCCCTCGGTCTCGTAGACGAGGCCGCGATAGGCCTTGAAGGCGTTGCCCGAAATCTCGTCCATCGCGCCGAAGAAGCGTTTGGCGTCGGCGGGCTTGAGCGCGGCTTCCTCGAGGCTGGCGAGCAGGGTCGCCGACGCCATCGCCTCCAGATTGGCGGCGGCGCTCTCGCGCGTGCCATATTTGGCGGCAATCACCTCGCCCTGTTCGGTGATGCGGATGCGGCCCTGCACCGTGCCATGCGGCTGGGCGAGGATCGCCGCGAAGCTCGATCCGCCGCCGCGCCCGACCGCGCCGCCGCGGCCGTGGAACAGTTGGATCGCCGAACCAGCCTTGGCGAACACCGGCTTCAGCGCGCTCGACGCCTCGTGCAGGCTCCACACCGAAGTGAGATAGCCGCCGTCCTTGTTCGAATCCGAATAGCCGACCATCACCTCCTGATGCCCGCGCGCCGCGGTCACCGCCGCCACCTCGGGCAGGGCGAACCATTTGGTCATCACCTCGGGCGCGCGCTGAAGATCGCCGATCGTCTCGAACAGCGGCACCGCCATGATCGCGGCGGTGGGCGGATCGCCGGGGACGTAGAGCCCGGCTTCCTTGAGCAGGACATTGACCTCCAGCATGTCCGACACGCTCTCGGCCTTGGAGATCAGATAGGTGGTGATCGCCGCCGGGCCGTAGAGGCGGTGCGCCTCGGCCGCGGCCTGGACGATCTCCAGCTCGGACAGCGTCTCCTCGTCATAGGCGCCGAAGGGAGTGCGCAGCAGCCGCTTCGAGGCGAGTTCGCTGCGCAGCAAAGTGACGCGCGCCTCTTCGTCGAGCTTGAGATAATCGGCCTCGACGCCGGCGACCTTGAGCAGATCGGCGATCACCCGTTCGTGGACGTCGGCGTTCTGGCGCATGTCGAGCGTGGCGAGGTGGAAGCCGAAGGTCTCGACCGCGCGGATCAGCCGCCCCAGCGAGCCGCTGCCCGACAGCGATCCGGCCCCGGTGCGGTTGAGGGCATGGGCGATCTCGACGAGATCGGCGCGCAGTGCGGCTGGGTCCTCATAGGGGCCGCCCTCGGCATCGGTCGCGGGCAGGCGCGCGGGGAGGCGGCCGGTCAGCTTCTCGAAGGTCTTGGACAGCCGCGAATAGATGCCGGTGATCGCCCGGCGATAGGGTTCGTCGCTGCGGGTCGAGCTCTTGTCGCCGGAGGCTTCGGCGAGTTTCTCGACCTCCCAGGTGACTTCGGCCAGTTCGGTCGAGATCGACAGTTCGGCGCCCAGTTCGTGAAGCTGCTGGAGATAATAGCCGAGCACCGTCTCCGCCGCGCGCGACAGCGCGAAGCGCAGCGAGGCGGCGTTGACGAAGGGATTGCCGTCGCGGTCGCCGCCGATCCAGCTGCCCGGCCGGAGGAAGCTGGCGGGGCGATGGCCGAGCGAGCGCTGCCAGCGCGAATAGAGCGCGGGCAGGGTCGGCAGGAAGATGTCGCGCAGATAGGCGAGCGCGGTCTCGACCTCGTCGGCGACGTAGAGCTTCTCGCGGCGTAAGGGGCGGGTCTGCCACAGCAGCGCGATCTGGCGGTAGATCGCCTGGTCGATCAGGTCGCCGTCGGCGGTCTCGGTCCGGCCGATATCCTTGAGCATCATCAGCTCGGCGATCTTGTTGCGATGATCGATCATGCTCTTGCGCCGCACCTCGGTCGGGTGGGCGGTGAGCACGGGCGCGATCAACGCCTTGTCGAGCATGTCGACGACGTTGGAGCGCGATATGCCCTCCTTCTCCAGCCGGTCGAGCGCGGCGGCGACGTCCGCACCGGGCTCGGCGGCGACGCCCTGCCGGTCCTCGGCGAGGTTGGCGAGCATCGAGAAGAGCATGAAGCCGCGTACGAAGGCGAGCGTGTCGTCGAGGGTCAGCGCATCGAGCCCCGAATCGACCTCATGCGCGGCGACGATCCCGCGCGCGCGATCGACCGAAGCCGAGCGGATATATTCGATCCGCCGGAACAGCGCTTCGCCGCCATAGGCCTTGATCACGTCGCCGAGCAGGCGGCCAAGGAAACGGATGTCGGGGTTCTGGGTGATAGGCGGGGCGCTGGACATGCCTCAATGCTGCGCCGCAATAAAAAGCAGGTCAATGCTCTTCTTGTTCGCCTGCTTGCGCTATAGCCTGCCCGAGATCGATCACTCGAAGATTTCCGCCAGGAAATTCTCCATCGCCTGCCATGCACGCGCATTGGACGTGGGATTGTACATTCCCTCGCGCGCCGGGTTGGTGAAACCGTGGACGGTGTGACCATAGCTGTGGATCTGCCAGTCGGCCCGCGCCTCGGTCATCTCGGTGGCCAGCGCGACGACGGTTTCGGGGGGATCGAGCGGATCATCCCAGCCGTGCAGGACGAGCAGCTTCGCCTTGATGTCGCCATTCGGAAAGGGCGGGGCGTCATACAGGCCGTGGAAGCTCACCACCCCTGCGACGTCCGCGCCGCTGCGCGCCAGATCGAGCACGCATTTGCCGCCGAAGCAGAAGCCGATCGCCGCGACCCGCGCCGGATCGCCTGGCGCGCCAACCGCCCGGGCGCTGTCGAGCGCAGCAAGGAGGCGCCCTTTGAGCAGCGCCCTGTCATCGTTGAGCGCGCCCATCGCGGTGCGCGCCTCGTCGAAGTCGCCGGGGGCGTTGCCGACGCCGTAGAAGTCGATAGCGACCGCGACATAGCCGAGTTCGGCCAGGCTCCGCGCCTTGCCCTCCTCGAAGGCGGTGCGGCCCATGAAGGTGCCGGCGATCAGGACGATCGGGCGTGATGCGGTGCTGCCGTCATCCCACGCGGCATAGGCCTCGAAGGAAACCCCGCCATGATCGTAGCGAAGTGGTTTTGAGGTGATCGGCATGGGCAAAACTCTCCTTGGGAAGGTGGCCGTTTTTGCGCCCAATATGGTCCATTGCAAGGTGACAGACCGGCCTCGCCTGATTAAGAGGCCCCTTCCGCCGCGCTAGCTTGTTGGTTTGTCGCGATTTCCGAGCCGGCAGATGATTCCATCTGCCTCGAAATCGCTCTAGAGGGGAAAAAATGCCGACGCTCGTTCTGATCCGCCATGGCCAGTCAGCCTGGAATCTCGAGAACCGCTTCACCGGCTGGTGGGATGTCGACCTGACCGACCAGGGCGTCGCCGAGGCGAAGGCCGCGGGCGAATTGATGGCCGCCAAGGGCCTCGATTTCGACATGTGCTATACGAGCTTCCAAACCCGCGCGATCAAGACGCTGAACCTCGCGCTCGAAGCGATGGGGCGGCTGTGGCTGCCGGTCGAGAAGGACTGGCGGCTGAACGAGCGCCATTATGGCGGGCTGACCGGGCTCAACAAGGCGGAGACCGCGGCGAAGCATGGCGACGCCCAGGTAAAGATCTGGCGCCGCAGCTTCGACATTCCGCCGCCGGTCCTCGACGCGGGGGGCGAGTTCGATCTGACGAAGGACCGCCGCTACGCCGGCATCGCCATCCCGTCGACCGAGAGCCTGAAGGACACGATCGCGCGCGTCCTGCCCTATTGGGAGGCGCGGATCGCGCCCGACCTGAAGGCGGGCAAGCGGGTGGTGATCTCCGCGCACGGCAATTCGCTGCGCGCGCTGGTCAAGCATCTGTCGCACATTCCCGACGACGAGATCACCGAGCTGGAGATCCCGACCGGCCAGCCGATCGTCTATGAGGTCGCCGACGATCTGACCGCGAAGGATCGCTATTATCTGTCGGAACGGTAAAAGGGCTTTTTAGGGGGAGTTCGAGCGCATGGCCGAAGCGCCGCTGATCGGGATCATCATGGGCAGCCGCTCCGACTGGGAGACGATGAGCCATGCCGCCGAGACGCTGAAGGCGCTCGGCGTGCCGCATGAAACGCTGGTCGTCTCGGCGCACCGCACCCCCGACCGGCTCTACGATTATGCCAAGTCGGCGGTCGGCCGCGGCCTCAAGGCGATCATCGCGGGCGCGGGCGGCGCGGCGCATCTGCCGGGCATGACCGCGTCGATGACCCGGCTGCCGGTGCTCGGCGTGCCGGTCGAATCCAAGGCGCTGAAGGGCATGGACAGCCTGATGTCGATCGTCCAGATGCCCGGCGGCATTCCGGTCGGCACCCTCGCCATCGGCAAGCCCGGCGCGATCAACGCCGCGCTGTTCGCCGCCGCGATCCTCGCCAACAACGATCCCGCGCTCGCCGAACGGCTCGACGCCTGGCGTGCGAAGCAGACCGCCGATGTCGCGGTCGCGCCGTTCGATTGATCGCGTGGCGATGATCCCTCCCGGCAAGACGATCGGCATCATCGGCGGCGGCCAGCTTGGCCGCATGCTCAGCATGGCCGCGGCCAATCTCGGTTATCGTTGCGCGATCTATGCGCCCGAACCCAGCGGCCCCGCCGCCGATGTCGCGGCGCGCTGGGTGCAGGGCGCCTATGACGATGTCGCCGCGCTGCAGGCGTTCGCCGCGACGGTCGACGTGATCACCTATGAGTTCGAGAATATCCCGGTCGCCCCGCTGGAGGCGCTGCGGACCCCGCTTGCGCCGCATCCGCGCGCGCTGGCGACCGCGCAGGACCGCGCCACCGAAAAGGCCTTCGTCAAGGCGATTGGCGGCCGCCCCGCGCCCTGGGCGGTGATTTCCGAACGCGGCGACCTCGACATGGCGCTGGAGCTGATCGGCGCGCCCGCGATCCTGAAGACGCGGCGTTTCGGTTATGATGGCAAGGGCCAGGCGCGGCTGAAGGACGCCGCCGACGCCGACGAGGCCTGGGCCGCGCTCGCCTTCGAGCCGGCCGTGCTCGAAGGCTTTGTCGAGTTCGAACGTGAATTCTCGCTGCTGATCGTGCGCGGCGCCGATGGCGCGATGGCGACCTGGGACCCGGTGCTCAACGTCCATGAGGACGGCATCCTCGCGCTGTCCACCGTGCCCGCGGCGCTGTCGCCCGAGACGGTCGATGCGGCGAAGGCGCTGGCCGAGAAGATCGTCACCGAGCTTGACTATGTCGGCGTTCTCGCGATCGAATATTTCGACACGCCGTCGGGCCCGGTGTTCAACGAGATGGCACCGCGCGTCCACAATAGCGGCCATTGGACGATCGAGGGCGCTGTCACCTCGCAGTTCGAGAACCATATCCGCGCGATCTGCGGCCTGCCGCTCGGATCGACCGCGCGCGCCGCGCCGCGGGTCGAGATGCGCAACCTGATCGGCGATCAGGCCAATGGCTGGGACATGATCCTGTCCGATCCGGCCGCCCATCTGCACCTCTATGGCAAGGGCCAGGCACGGCCGGGCCGCAAGATGGGCCATGTGACCAAGCTGTTCTTCGACTGAGCACATACCGCCAGGTCAGCCCGGCAGGATGAGCTCCGCATCGAGGAAATCGAGAAACGCCCGAACCCGGGCGGCGAGACGCTGGTGACCGTTGTACAGCGCGTGGATGTCCTCGCCATCGCCCGGATTGAACGGCTCCAGGATTTCGACGAGCCGCCCGGCGGCCAGGTCTGCCGCAACGTGGAAGCGTCCCAGCCGGGCGATGCCGCCGCCCGCCGCCGCCATCTGGCGGACGACTTCGCCCGAATTGCCGGTGAAGGGCCCGTCGACCGGCCGGTGGACGACGCGCGTGCCGATGCGGAAAGGCCAGCTATCCACCGACCGGCGAAAGCTGAAGCGCAGGCAGATGTGGCGGGCAAGATCATCGGGCCGTTCGGGCGTGCCGTGGCGGGCGAGATAGGCGGGGCTGGCGACCAGGGCCATTGCGCTGCGGCCGAGTTTCTTCGCGCGGACATTGGCATCGCGCAACGGGCCTATGCGGATGGCGATGTCGGCGCGTTCATCGACCATGTCGACGACGGTGTCCGACAAGGCGAGGTCCACCGTCACGGCGGGATAGTGCGACAGGAAGCCCGGCAATATCGGCAACAGATATTGGGTGCCGAACGGCACCGATGCATTGATGCGCAGCGGGCCGCGCGGCCCCTGATCGCTCTGACCCAAGCTCTGTTCGATATCCTCGACCTCGGCGAGCAGCGCGGAGATGCGGTCTCGATAGGACAGGCCCTCGGCAGTGAGGGTCAGCGAGCGTGTCGTCCGCAGGATGAGTTGAACACCGAGCCGCGCCTCGATCCGCGCGATCGAGCGGCTGACCGCTGAGGGCGTCAGCCGCAATGTCTTCGCCGCGGCGGCAAAGCTGCCGGCCGAGGTCACCGCGAGAAAGGTCTCCATATCGCCGATGCGATTGTCCATGGTCCCGCATTCATGATTTCAGATCATTTCTATTTTGCATAGTCACGATCTAATCATCAATGCTGGGATCGCCTATCTCCACGCGAGACATTGGAACAGGAGGCTCCGATCATGGACCTGAACATCAAGGGAAAGATAGCGCTGGTGACGGGCTCGACCGCCGGCATCGGCCTGGCGATCGCCGAACGGCTCGCCGCCGAGGGCGCCGAAGTGATCATCTCCGGCCGCGACCGCGCCAAGCTCGACGCGGCTGCCGAACAGGTCGGCAGGGCGGGGCGCGTGCGTGCGGTCCTGGCCGACGCGGCGACCCCCGAAGGGGCGGCGGCATTGATCGAGGCCGCCCCGTCGGTCGATATCCTTGTCAACAACCTCGGCATCTATGAAGCGAAGCCCTTCGCCGAGATCAGCGACGAGGACTGGCAGCGCTTCTTCGACGTCAACGTGCTGAGCGGCGTACGCCTCGCCCGTCATTATTTCCCGGCGATGCTGGCGCGCGACTGGGGCCGCATCATCTTCATCTCCAGCGAGAGCGGGCTGATGACTCCCGGCGAGATGATCCATTACGGCATGACCAAGACCGCGCAGCTCGCGGTGGCGCGCGGGCTCGCCGATCAGACGCGGGGAACGGGCGTCACGGTCAATTCGGTGCTGCCCGGTCCGACACGGTCCGAAGGGATCGTCGGCTTCATCCAATCGGTCGTCGACAATAAGGACGCGCCTGAAGGAGAGCGCGAGGCCGAGTTCTTCGACAAGTTCCGGCCGACCTCGCTGATCCGCCGCCTGATCGAGGCCGAGGAGGTGGCGAACATGGTCGCCTTCCTCGCCAGCCCGCTGGCGGCGGTGACCAATGGCGCGGCGGTCAGGGTCGAGGGCGGACTGGTGCCCACGATCGCATAGGGCGGGCGGGGGGCCATTTGACGAAGCTGCTTTCCAATCGCCACAGGATTCGTCATTCCCGCGAAAGCGGGAATCCATGGAAGGGTGCCGCTTGAAATCGAATGTGCCGCCGTCCATGGATCCCCGCTTTCGCGAGGATGACGGTTTGAGAGCCTGTCGTTCTTTATGCAAAGGTCCGCGAAAGCGGGATGACATGCGGCGGTCAGCCCCGCCGCACCCCGGTCATTACCGCCTTGCCCATCACGCCGAGGGTAACCGTGCCTTCCAGCCGGTCGCCGTCCACCACCGCCTTGCCGATCAGCGTCATCGGCATCGGCTTGGTAGTCGGCATCTTCCAGATCAGCCGGTCGCCTTCGATCCGGCCGTCGATCACCGGTAGTTCGCCGATATCGGCGACGTTGCTGCCGGTGAAGCGATCGCCGTCACGGACGATGGTGAAGACCGAGGCCTGTTCGCCGAACGGGGCCTTGGTGATGCAGTCCCAGACCTCCTCGCTCATTTGCCCGGCGCCATCCTTTCGACCGGCAGGCCCAGCGTCTTGAGCTGCGGTTCGACCTTGGCGGCGTCGCCGACGACGACCCAGACGAGGTCGTCCGGTTTGATCGCGGCGCGGGCGGCCTCGTCCATCTGGGCGGCGGTCATCGCGCGGTAACGGCCGGGCAGCTTGGTGTAATAGTCGTCGGGCCGACCAAGCGTGTCCATCGTCACCAGCGCGCCGAGCAGGTCGCTCGACGTCTCGAACGATCCCGGTAGCGAGCGGATCTGGCCGTTGATGGTGCGCTCGCGCTCCTCGGCGGTCACGCCATCCTTGCTGAGGAAGGCCTTCATGTCGGCGAGCGCGGCGGCGATCGACGGACCGGTCTGGTCGGTCTGGACCGGCGCGATGAAGTAGAAGGGCATCGTTTCGCGCAGCATCTGGGTCTGGCTGAACGCGCCATAGGCCCAGCCCTTGGTTTCGCGCAGGTCCATGTTGAGCCGCGACAGGAAGCTGCCGCCGATCACCTCATTGGCGGCGACCAGCGTCAGCGGGTCCTCGGTGCCCTTGGTGGCGAGCAGATGGCCCGCCATGATGTAGCTCTGCGGGCTCTGCGGCCGGTCGATCAGCACGATCCGCGAGGGCCGCGCCATCTTGTCCATGCGGAAGACCTTCACGCCTTTGGCGGGCTTCGGCTTGGCCCAGCTGCCGAAGCGCGCCTCGAGCAGCGGCTTTAGCTCGGCGAGCGTGGTGTCGCCGGTCACGAAGATCTTCGCATTGTCGGGGCGCAGCCAGGCCTGGTGGAAGGCGAGCAGGTCGGCGCGGGTCACCGCCTTGACGCCGGCTTCGGTGCCGCTGCCCGACAGCGGCACGCCATAGGGATGGGCCGGACCGAACAGCAGCGGCGGCAGGGTCCGCCGGGCGATGCCGCGCGGCTGGGCGTTCTCGGCGGCAATGCCGGTGAGAATCTGGCCGCGCAGGCGCTCGATCTCGGCGGGCGCGAAGGCCGGCCGCTGGATGACGTCAGCGAGCAGATCGAGCGACGGGGCGAGATTGGCCTTGAGCGCGAACAGCGAGACGCTGGTGCGGTCCATCGTCGAACTCGACGCGATCTGCGCGCCGAGCCTTTCCTGCGCCTCGGCGATGCCGATCGAATCAAGCTTGCCCGCGCCTTCGTCGAGCAGCGACAGCATCAGCCCCTGGGTGCCGAGCTTCGTCTTGGGATCGGCGGCGTTGCCGGCATCGAACACGACCGACATGCGAACGGTCGGCACGGTGGTGCGTTTCGCGAACACCACCTGGATGCCGTTCGACAGGGTGGTACGCTCGATGGCGGGGAAGGTGAGGTCGTTGATCGCCTCCACAGCCGGCGGTGAAGAGCGGTCGACGCCTGCCTTGGGCTGGGCGGGTGCGGAAACCCCGGGCGCCGGAGCGCCGCCTTCCCGCTTGGGGTCGCGGTAATAGGCCGGACTCATGCCCTCCCGCGCGCTGCCGCCCGCGACGGCCATGTCCGATTCGGTGCGTTCGCCGGGTTCGACCACCAGCCGATATGCCGGGCGGCCGAGCCATTTCTGCAGAGCGGCGCGCACGCTTGCGGGCGTCGTCGCGGCGGCGGCGGCAAGGTCCTTCTTGTACTTCTCGGGATCGTCCGAATAGACCGCCCCCTCGGCCAGCGTCACCGCCTTGCCGGCGAAGCCGCCGACGGTTTCGAGGCCGGCGATCTCACCCGCCACCTGCTTGGTGGCGGCGCGCTTGACCTCGTCGGCGGTCGGGCCGTTCTTCACGAAATCGGCGATCAGCGCATCCAGCTGCTTGGCGACCGCGGCAGCGTCGACCCCGGGCTTCACGTCAGCGGTGATCTCGACGATCGAGATCTTCTCGAAGGGCTGGACCTGTGCGGTGACGGCGACGGCGGTCTTGTCCTTGCGGACCAGCGCATTGTCGAGCCGCGACGAGGCCAGGCCACCGAGTATGTCCATGCCGATATCGAGCGGGATCAGATCGGGATCGTTGAGACCCGGCACCGCCCAGTTGCGATAGATGCGGGTGGTGGCGACTCGGTCCTTCATCACCTGATCGACGGGCGCGGCGAGGGTGGGCACCGTCACCGCGGCGCGCGGCGTCTCGGGTCCGCGCGGAATGTCGCCGAACCATTTCTGCACCTTGGCCTTCGCTGTCGCGGCGTCGATGTCGCCCGCCAGCACCAGCACGGCATTGTTCGGGCCATAATGCGCGCGGAACCAGTTCTTCACATCGTCGAGGCTGGCGGCGTCTAGGTCGGCCATCGAGCCGATCGTCGAGTGGTGATAGGGATGGCCTTCGGGGAACAGCGCCTTCAGCTGGGCATATTCGACGAGGCCATAGGGATCGTTGTCGCCCTGGCGCTTCTCATTCTGGACGACGCCGCGCTGGTTATCGAGCTTGGACTTGTCGATCGCGCCGAGCAGATGGCCCATCCGGTCCGATTCGAGGAACAGCGTCATGTCGAGCGCGCCGGTCGGCACCGTCTCGAAATAATTGGTGCGATCGAACCAGGTCGTGCCGTTCAGGTCGGTCGCGCCGATCGATTCGAGCGGCTTGAAGAAATCCTCATTCGCATTTTCCGAGCCGTTGAACATGAGATGTTCGAACAGATGGGCGAAGCCGGTCTTGCCCTTGGGCTCGTCCTTCGAGCCGATATGGTACCAGATCGACACGCCGATCACCGGGGCCTTGCGGTCGGTGTGGACGATGACGCGCAGGCCGTTGTCGAGGGTGAAGCTGTCATAGGGGATGTCGACCGCCTTCACGAGATCGGACACGGCGGCGGGTTCGGCCGGGGCGGCAAAGGCGGGAACGGACAGGGCCGTCGCGATCAGCAGGGCGGCGAACGGACGGAACAGGGTACGGCGCATGAACACGGCTTTCCGAAAGGGAAGATGCGCGCAGTCTAGCCGCTGGTGCGCCGGGTGCAATATCCGGGCAACACGCTGGTCGAACGCCATGGTGCGTTCGTCTGGCTGGCAAGCGCGGCCGCACTGCGCTTATATCCCGCGACGAAACAGCAGGAGCGGCGATGCGTCTAGTCCCGGCCGAGTGGAAGACCCTGGCGGAATTCCTCTACCTCCAGCGGGTGACCGGCTTCACGGTGCCGCCGGACATCTATTTCGCCGGAGCCGAGGACGCCTTTCGCGAGCGTCTGTCGCGGAGCCGATCCTATCTCGAATATGGCAGCGGCTCGTCGACCCTCCACGCGGCGCGCGCCGGGGTGCCGACCGTCTCGGTCGAGGCTGACCGTTATTTCGCCAGGGCGGTGCGGGCGCTGCTGCCCGCCGAGGCGCCGGTGCGCTTCGCGGAGCCCGACATCGGCCTGACGCTGGGCCTGTGCCGCCCCTATAACACGACGCCCACGCCGCGGCGGATGCGGCGCTGGGCACGTTATGTCCAGGCGCCCTGGGCGTTGCTCGACGGCTTTCCCGATTTCATCCTGACCGATGGGCGCTTCCGATTGGCCTGCATGCTGGAGGCGGTGCGCCGCGCCCGCGCGGGCGGGCATCGCGCGACGCTGATGTGCGACGATTATGTCAATCGTCCGCGCTATCACGGAATTGAAAGCCATGCCGGCCCGCCACACATCGTCGGCCGCGCCGCCTTCTTCGAGATCGGCCCTGACGATACCCGTCCGGCAATCACGGTGGAGATGGTTCATGCCGCGCTGGCCGACTGGTACTGAAGACTTTCGATCACCTCTTGTGTTGCAAAAAAGCCACACCATATCGCCGGGTGTAAGGACAGGGATCAGACATGAACCTCGAAAAATTCACCGACCGCGCCAAGGGCTTCCTCCAGTCGGCGCAGACCGTGGCGATCCGGATGAGCCATCAGCGGATCGCGCCCGAACATCTGCTCAAGGCGCTGCTCGAGGACGAGCAGGGCATGGCGTCCGGCCTGATCAAGGCGTCGGGCGGCGACGCCGGCGTGGCGCTGCGCGCGACCGACGCGGCGCTCGCCAAGATTCCGGCGGTTTCGGGCGGCGGCGCGCAGCAGACGCCGGGCCTCGACAACGACCTAGCCCGCATCCTCGATCAGGCCGAGCAGATCGCCCAGAAATCGGGCGACAGCTTCGTGACGGTCGAACGGATGCTGCTTGCGCTGGTACTCGCCGCCACCTCCGCCGCCGGCAAGGCGCTGGCCGAGGCGGGCGTGCGCGCCGAGGCGCTCAACGGCGCGATCAACGAGCTGCGCGGCGGCCGCACCGCCGACACGGCGGGGGCGGAAGACCGCTATGACGCGCTCAAGAAATTCGCCCGTGACCTGACCGCCGCGGCGCGCGACGGCAAGCTCGACCCGGTGATCGGCCGCGACGAGGAGATCCGCCGCACCATCCAGGTGCTGGCGCGGCGCACCAAGAACAACCCGGTGCTGATCGGCGAACCCGGCGTCGGCAAGACCGCGATCGCCGAGGGGCTGGCACTGCGCATCGCGCATGGCGACGTGCCCGATGGCCTGAAGGACCGCAAGGTGATGGCGCTCGACATGGGCAGCCTGATCGCCGGCGCGAAATATCGCGGCGAGTTCGAGGAGCGGCTGAAGGGCGTGCTCGATGAGGTGAAGGGCGCCGAGGGCGACATCATCCTGTTCATCGACGAGATGCACACGCTGATCGGCGCGGGCAAGTCCGAGGGCGCGATGGATGCCGGCAACCTGCTCAAGCCCGCGCTGGCGCGCGGCGAGCTGCACTGCATCGGCGCGACCACGCTCGACGAATATCGCAAATATGTCGAGAAGGACCCGGCGCTGCAGCGGCGCTTCCAGCCGGTGTTCGTCGGCGAGCCGACCGTCGAGGACACGATCTCGATCCTGCGCGGGCTGAAGGAGAAGTACGAGCTGCACCATGGCGTGCGGATCACCGACGGGGCGATCGTCTCGGCGGCGACGCTCTCGAACCGCTATATCACCGACCGTTTCCTGCCCGACAAGGCGATCGACCTGATGGACGAGGCCGCGTCGCGGCTGCGCATGGAGGTCGAATCCAAGCCCGAGGAGATCGAGAATCTCGACCGGCGGATCATCCAGCTCAAGATCGAGCGTGAGGCGCTGAAGAAGGAAACCGACGCGGCCTCCAAGGACCGGCTCGACGCGCTCGAAGCCGATCTGGTCGAGCTTGAGGAACAGTCGGCGGCGCTGACCGCGCGCTGGCAGGGCGAGAAGGACAAGATCAACGCCGAGGCCAAGCTGAAGGAACAGCTCGACGCGGCGCGGATGGAGCTGGATCAGGCGCAGCGGCGCGGCGATCTCGGCCGTGCGGGCGAGCTGAGTTATGGCGTCATCCCCAATCTGGAGAAGGAACTGTCCGACGCGCAGGGCGCGACGGCGGGTGCGATGCTGCGCGAAGAAGTCACGGCCGAGGATATCGCCGGGGTGGTCGGCCGCTGGACGGGGATCCCGGTCGAGCGGATGCTGGAGGGCGAGCGCGAGAAGCTGCTCGCGATGGAGGCAGAGATCGGCAAGCGGGTGATCGGCCAGACCGATGCCGTCGCGGCGGTCGCCCGCGCGGTGCGGCGTTCGCGCGCGGGTCTGCAGGATCCGAACCGGCCGCTGGGCAGCTTCCTGTTCCTGGGCCCGACCGGCGTCGGCAAGACCGAACTGACCAAGGCGCTCGCCGAGTTCCTGTTCGACGACTCATCGGCGATGGTGCGCATCGACATGTCGGAGTTCATGGAGAAGCACAGCGTCGCGCGGCTGATCGGCGCCCCTCCGGGCTATGTCGGCTATGAGGAAGGCGGCGTGCTGACCGAGGCGGTGCGGCGGCGGCCCTATCAGGTCGTGCTGTTCGACGAGGTCGAGAAGGCGCATGGCGACGTGTTCAACGTGCTGCTCCAGGTGCTCGACGACGGGCGGCTGACCGACGGACAGGGTCGCACGGTCGACTTCTCGAACACGCTGATCATCCTGACGTCGAACCTCGGCAGCCAATATCTGTCGAACCTTGCCGACGACCAGACGGTCGAGAGCGTCGAGGATCAGGTGATGGACGTGGTGCGCGCCCATTTCCGGCCCGAATTCCTCAACCGGCTCGATGAGATCATCCTGTTCCACCGTCTGGCGCAGCAGCATATGGGCCCGATCGTCGACATCCAGGTCGGCCGCGTCGGCAAGCTGCTCAAGGATCGCAAGATCAAGCTGGAGCTGACCGACGGTGCGCGCGCCTGGCTCGGCCGGGTCGGCTATGATCCGGTCTATGGCGCGAGGCCGCTGAAGCGCGCGGTGCAGAAATATCTGCAGGACCCGCTCGCCGATGCGATCCTGCGCGGCGAGGTGCCCGATGGATCGACGCTGAGGATCGACGAGGGCGACGGGAAGCTTGAGCTGCGAGCGCAATGAGCGCCCCCGGGGTTGGCCGCTAGCCCTCTTCGGCCAGCCCCGGCGCGACGTCGAACGCCACGGTGAGACGTTCGCCGCGGTCGAACGGTATCGTTCCGTGCCACATGGTCGAGGGAAACAGCACCAGCCGTCCGGGCTTCGGTTCGATCAGCCGTGTCGGTGGAAGCTCGAGACCCAGCGCCGGTTCGGGCACCCCGAGCGCCAGCCATCCGGCGGGCTGCGCACCGCGCTGTTCCAGCGACGGCAGCGCGGCGTAAAAGGCTGAGCTCAGCCATCCGGCCGGGTGGATATGGCTGCTGTGATGGCCCTGCGCGCCGAGCCGGACCGACCAGCTGCCGCTGAACCGGATCGCGCGGGGGCGGGGAGCGCCGAGCAGCGGATGCGCCGCATCATGGGGCGGCAGCTGCGCTATATGCGCCGTCACCGCCTCGACGATCGCCGCGCGCAACGCCCGTATCTGCGGTTCGGCGCGCGCGAACAGCACGCCGCGGGTTTGCGTGCCGCCCCGCACCGACTGATCGAGCTGCTCCTGCCGGTCGCCATGCAATCCGCGCAGGCAATCGGCCAGCGCATCGAGCGAGGGCAGCGCGCCGCCGATGTCGAGGATGCCCACCAGCCGCTCGTCGCCCTCCAGCCATTGCCAGCGCGGATCGCCGAGCAGGCGCCAGGCGAGCCCGGCATAGGGCCAGATCAGGTTGGCGTCGGGACGGCGGGTCCAGCGCTCGGCGAGCGCCGCCGCCTGCTCGATCCGCCCGCTGCGTAGCAGGTGGCGGACGCGGCGCACGGTGAAAGGCATATCGTCGATCTCGCCGATCGCGGCGAAGATCCGATCGGCGGTCGCGATGTCGCCCAGTTCGGCCGCCGCCGCCGCCTCGTTGGCGTCGAAGAAGAGTTGAGGCCCTGCGGCGGCGCGGCCTCGCCGGATCGCATCGAGCACGCGCTCATGCGCTTCGGCCTGGAGCAGCAACAGGATCAGCGCGTGCCACAGCCCCTGGTCGCGCGGCACGGCCAGCAAGGCGCGCTCCAGCGAGGCGGTGAAACCCGCGCGGTCTCCGGCCAGCCAGCGAAGGTGCGCCGCGAGATGATGGCCAGGCAGCCAGCCGGGATGTTGGACGAGCAGCGCGTCGAGCCCGGCAATCGCCCCGACGAGATCGCCGTCGGCATGGCGGGCATGGGCGATGCCGAGCAGGATGTCGCCATCGCTGGGTGCGAGGCGCCGGGCGCGATCGAACAGGGCGGTCGCAGGGCGGCCGAGGTCGAGCGCTGCGAGCGCTTGGCCATGCGCGATCCTGGCGTCGTTCGGGTTTAGGCGCGCCGCCCGTTCGAATGCGGCGACCGCCGCGACATTGTCGTCGAGCGCGCGATGAAGCAGCGCGGCCCATTGCCACAGCGCTGGATCGTTGCCGACGGCGCGGGCCGCGGCTGCAACCAGCGGCAACGCCGTCGCCTCGCGCCGGATCGGCCCGGCGGCGGCGGCCAGATCAAAGGCGGCGTCGGCGTCGCGCGGGTTGGCGGCGACCCGCGCCGCCAGAGCGTCGAACCGGTGATCACCGCAGGCGCAGCGCAGGGATCAGTTGCCCTGGGTCCAGCGGTTACGCTGTGACCGATCCACATTCATACGGTCCTGCCGACGCTGCTCGGCCCATTCGCTCTGCGTCATGCAGACCTTGTTCGAGCGCAGGCGCGATCCCAGCTGTTCCTGCTTGCGGCAGATGAGCTTGTTCGGCGAAGCGGCGGCGGCCGTCTCGCTGCCCGTGGCATTGGTGGTCGAGGCCGTCGGCGCTGGCGGTGTGTTGTCGGCGACCGGATCGGCGGCGAGCGTGGGCGCGGCCATCGCAGCGAGAGCGACCAGGAAAGCGAACTTCAGGGGTGCCGGCATGGAATCATCCTCTTGGGTCAAATGGTCATCTGTCGTCGGCCCGCCGGATTCGGCGGCTGATGCGGAAAGTTTCGATCAGTCCGGGCCGGCAAGCAAGTCCTTCTTATCGTTCAGCCTTCCATAGGCGCACCGCCATCGGCTCCGATCATCCCCGCTATGGCGCGGCGCTCGACGGCGCTCAGGTCGGGGTGCCACAGATCGAAGATCATCACGACGCGCAGATGATCGGTGGGGTTGCTTGCCTCATGCTCTATCGTGTCGTCGAAGATCAGCGCCTCGCCTTCGCGCCAGGGCCGGGTCTCGGCACCCACACGGAACCAGCAGCCTTCGGGAACGACCAGTGGCAGATGGCAGAGCAGCCGGCTGTTGTTGACGCCATTATGCGGCGGAATGGTGGTGTGGGGCGCAAGCAGCGAGAACATCGCGGTGGGCGAGGCCCCGGTGATCGCAGGCTGATCGATCCGGTCGAGCAACGCCATCGTGCGGGGGCACATATCGGCATTGGCGTCGATTCGCTTGCCGCCGCGCAGCAGATGGATCGCGGTCCAGTCCCGGTTGCGGTTGAGATTGGCCATCTGGCCGATCGGCTCATGGTCGGAATATTGGAGATAGGGGACCAGCTCGGCGCGTTCGGATCGCAGCAGCGCTTCCATCTCGGCGCGAATTTCGGCCGTCGCGGCCTCGAGTTCGGCGATCCATGGGAAGCGGTGGCGCGGATGATATTCGCGCTCCGACAGGCCCGGATAATGATAATATATCGGTTCCGAGCGATAGACTTTCGTCCTGCGCAATATGTTGGTCCGGAAGCGATCGAGCTTGGCCCGCTCGTCGGCATCCGCATCGCTTGCTTCGCGCCGGGCGGCTTCGGTCAGTGCTTCGGAACGTTCAGCGATCCACGCGTCCCGCACCTGTTCGCCCGCCGCGATCATCTGCGTCAGTACCGGCGGCAAGTCGCCTTCGGGCTTCTGCACCAGCGCATGGTCCCAGGCGCGGCCTGCCTCGGCATCGCCCATTCGCTCGAGCAGGCTGGCGCGCATCGCCAGCGCCATGAAATCGAGGGGGGCGAGGGTGAGCGCGCGATGGACCGCATCGAGCGAACGGCGCGGCTGGCCGAGCGCGCGGCGCAGGCCCGCCAGCCTCAGCCAGAGCGGGGCATCGGCGTCGCTGCCCTCGAGCGTGGCTTCAAGCAGCGCCGCGGCCCGCGCAACGTCGCCCTGACGCACCAGCGCGTCGGCTTCGGCAATGCGCGCGGGATCGGGCGCCGCCATCAGCCCGCGTCGGCCGGCCAGCCGGGGATGCGGCCATCGTCCAATGCATATCCGAAACGATCGACCCATGGCGCCAGCACCGGCAAGATCGGTTCGAGATGCTTGCGATAGCGCGTCCAGCGTCCTGACGAGCGCGAATAGATCGGCTCGGTCACCTGTGAATAGCTGGCGGTGCTGACGGCGCCCCGCGCCCGCGCGGCCTGCTGGTGATCGACGCCGTCGTCGGGCCATGCGAGGCCGAGCCAGGCGAACAGCGGCCGTAGCTCGCGCGCCGGATCGAGCACCAGCCTTTCATAGACGACCTCATGGACCGGCGCGTCGAACAGGGCGCGCGCCTTGCCCCAATGGCGGAAGGTGAGGTCATAGAGCGTCGCCGCGTCGCCAAGATCGAGGAAGTTCGCCATTGCGTTGTTGATGCGGAAATTGGTGATGGCGCAGCTCAGCAGCACGTCGGCGGGATGGCGCAACGCGAGGATGAAGCGGGCGTCGGGAAACAGCCGCCGGGCAATCGCGACCTTGTTGAGATGCATCGGATGCTTGTCGACCACCAGCCTGTCGCCGACCGGTCCGGCCAGCGCCTCGATCTTCGCAAAATAGCCATCACGTGCGGCGGCGATTGCCTCGGTGCCCGCACCTGGCAGCGCCTCGATCCCGCCCAGTTCATTCTCAGCCTCGACGAGGAAGGGCTCCTCCTCGAGCACGAGCACCGAAGGATCGGCCATCAGCATCGTGTCGAGCAGGGTCGTGCCCGAGCGCGGGAAGCCGACGATGAAGACCGGGGTGCGGCGGGGGTCGGCCCGTGGTGGTGAGCTCCAACTCGCGAGCCAGTCGGGCGACAGCAGGGCGTCGGCCTTCGTCATCGCATCGCGATAGTCGCGCGCTCTGTCGCGGGGACGCGACGGATCATTTTGCCAATGCTCGTTCATCGCGGTGAAGCTGGCGAAGGCCTCGTCATAGCGGCCGAGCCGGTCGAGCACGGTGCCGCGCAGATGGAACATCCTGCCCGCGACGATGACGTCGCCGGCCTTTTCGAGCGCATCATACGCTTCCTCGAACTGGCCAGCGCGCTTGAAGCGCAGGGCCTCGATGAACGACAGCGTCTGGGCGTCGGCCTGTTCGCCCTGGGCACGGAGGTAAAGCGGGTCGAGCTCGGCCTCGCGGTTGACCCGCTCATAGAGTGAGGCGAGGCCCACGAGCGACTGTGCGAGCCCTGGCTTGAGCGCCAGCGCTGCCTCGAAGCTCGCTTCGGCGACGTCATATTGGTTGCGTCGCGCGGCTTCCTGGCCGCGGTTCGAAATCAGTTCGGCATCGCCGGGTGCGCGCTCGACCGCGTCAGAGATCGCATCGAACGCCGCATCTTCCAGTCCGGCGGCGCTGTAGAGATTGTAAAGCGCCTGATGCGGTTTCGGATCATCGGGGAATTGGGTGGCGGCGCTGTGGAACACCGCTTCGGCCTCGTCGCCCAGCCCGGCCTCCATCAAGGTATTGCCGAGATTGAGCAGGATCGGCGCAGAATCGGGCGCGAGATCGCGCGCCTTGCGCAGCATGTCGAGCGCCTCTTCGCGGCGGCCGCTCGCGTTGAGCGCATTGCCGAGATTGTTGAGCGCCCCCCAGTCGTCGGGCGCACGATCCGCTATCAAGCGATAGCAGGTGGCGGCTGCGTCATAGTCGCCGGCCTCCTGGTGATAATGGCCGGCCAGCCGGGCGAGACGCAGACTGGGATCGGCGCGCATGCTGGCGTCGTCGCACAAGGCCAAAACCTCGGCGCCCTGCCCGATGCGATAAAGCGCGTCGGCGAGATTGGCGCGCACGGTTATGTCGGCGGGTTTCGCCTTATGCGCAACGCGAAGATAGGCCGCCGCCTGCTGGAAGGCGCCGCGATGAAAGTCGACCGCGCCGGCGAGCGCGGCGAGCATCGGGTCCTGCCTCTCCGTCCAGGCGGTCCCGGCGAGCGCCGCGGCTTCATCGAGGCGGCCGTTGCGCGCAAGAGCGGCGATCTGCCCCAATAGTTGCGGCGATGTGGGTTCGGACATGATGTGGTTATCGAGCCTCTTGTTTCGGGCAATCTATCGGAAGGTTCGGCCACGGCAAGACGATGCGCCGCGCTCAAAAAAAGACGGCGGCTTCCGGAGAAGCCGCCGTCGATGTTCAGGCAGATGCCAACCTGATTAGAAGTTGAGCGTGATGCCGGTGTAAAGGTAACGGCCGAGCACGTCATAGGTACCCGGATAGGTGTTGCCGTTACAGGCGACCGAGGCGCAGGCGCTGGCACCGAAGTTGCCACTGCCCGACGCGACCAGCGGCGGCTGCTTGTCCATGATGTTGTTGGCACCAATCCGCCAGGTGAACTTGTTGCCGATGTCCACCGTGAAGGCGAGATCGAAGTAGCTCTGCGCCTTGATCTTCGCGTCGAAGTCGTAGAACGGACCGGCGAGCGAAGTGCTCGGGTTCGCATATTCGACCTTGACCGACGACAGGTAACGCCAGTTCAGCGAGACGCCGATGCCGTTCTCCATCTGGTAGGTCGCACGCGCGGTGTGACGCCACTTCGGCAGCGGATTGCCGCAGGTCGGACCATAATAACCCTTACAATCGTAGAGGTCGGTCAGGCCGTTATCGACTTCGTAGCTGTCGAGCAGCGTGCCGAACAGGCGCAGCGACAGGCGGCCTGCGCCGATGTCATGTGCGTAGTTGGCATTGATCTCGTAGCCCTTGGTGCGGATGCCGCCGACGTTCAACGAAAGATCGTCGACGAAGCCGTCCGGGGTCAGCCAGAGCGAACCCGCCGGGTTACGGTGGATCAGCGCGCAGGCGTCGAGATTGTTGTCGTTGACGCATGAGGCCTGGATCGCATCCGCGCCGAAGCCCTGGATGAAGTCCGTCACCTTGATGTCGAAATAATCGACGCTGAGGCTGAAGTTCGGGATCACGCGCGGCTGCACGAGGACACCGAACGACTTCGTGGTCGACTTTTCCGGGTTCAGGGTCGGCGTACCGCCGATGAGACCGTTATACTGCTGCGCAGGGTTGGCGGTGACGGTCTGGCCGACACGCAGGCCCTGGGCAAGACAGCCGGTGTCCGCCGCGGTGATCTCGAAACCGGCGCAAAGATCGGTCACGCCGTCGAGCGCGATGATCTGCGGTGCGAACAGCTCCTGGATGTTCGGAACACGCGCCGCCTTCGCATAGGTCGCACGGAAGCTGACATCGCGGATCGGGGCGAAAATGCCTTCGACCTTCCAGGTGTCGGTCTTGAAGCCGCGGCCGTTCGAGGTCTTGTACTTCGAGTAACGATAGGCGCCGTCGACGCTCAGTTCGTAGATGAAGCCGTCCTTGACGATCGGCACGTTGACCTCGGTGAAGAGCTCCTTGACGTTGTAGGAGCCCGCGACCGACTTGGTCGGCGCGCCCTGGCCGGTCAGATCGCCGGTCGAGAAGGCGTTGTCCGCGTTCAGCTCGAGCGAGTCCTTGCGATATTCGGCACCGAGCGCGAGGCTGACACCGGTATCGGACCAGGGGGTCTTGAAGCCATATTCACCGAGCTCGCCGGTGAGCTGACCGCTCAGCACCTGCTGCGAGGTCTGACCCTTCAGGAAGCCGTCCGCGCTCAGATAATCGAGAGCGCCCTGGCTGATGTTGCCGCTGAAGATGTCATAGGGAACGCAGTTCGGATCGGCGCCGGTCAGCACCGAGCGGCAGACGGCAGTGCCGCCGGGGCCCATGACGGCGTCGAGGGCGTTGCCCAGACGACGGGTCGAGAACTCGTTCCGATAGACCTGCGAATAGTTCACGCGGCCATATTGATAATAGGCGTCATACGCCCAGCCCTTGCCCAGATCGCCGCGCGTACCGATCACGGTGCGGAATTGGGTGTGCTGGAGGTCGTTGATGCGCTTGCCGCCTTCGACGTTACGGCGAAGAAGCTGCAGGAACGCCTTGTTGTAGGTCGCGCCCGTGGTCGGATCGACATAGTTGATCGGGCCCGGAGCGGCGGTGCCGAAGATGCCCTGATACAGGCCGGTCGCCAGCGGGAAGGTGCCGAGGTTGCCGACGATCAGGTTGTTCTGGTTACAGATCAGGCCACGCTGCTGCGCCGACATCAGCGGGTTGTCGCAGTTGATGGTCAGCGTGTTGCCGAAGTCGCCCGACTCGGCGATCTGCGCAACGGTGCGGTCATCCATGAACATGAATTCCATGTAGGGATGAATGGCTTCGCTGATCTCGTAATCGGCGAAGACACCCGCGGTGTAGCGCTCGTCGGGGCGCTGGAAGTGGTTGGCCGGAGCGAAGTTGTAGCGATCGATGACACCCTTGTTCAGGACGCCGGGACCGAAGGTGCCGACCGTCGAAGACGAGGTGGTGTTGGTGTAGAAGATCGCGGTGCCGGTGCGGTTGGTCAGCGAGCCGCCGCATTGCAGCGGCGCATTCGGCGTGAAGCCGCCGGCGAGGCCGTCGTTCACCTGGATGGTGCAGGCGCTGTAATCGCGGCGATCCTGGGTGACCGGACGGGTCTTGCGATAGCCGACATAGGCGACCGCCTTGCCGCGGCCGTCGTCGAAGCTGGTGCCGAACGAGATCGTCGTGTCGAAATTGCCGCCGTCGACGACGTTGCCCTTCGGATAGCCGAAGCCCGCGAAACCCGCATTGGCGCGCGCGTCGAGCAGCGGCGGCGTGGTCTTGTTGCGGTTCTTGTGCTGGTTGACGCCATAGTTGGAGTCGATGCGGAAGCCTTCGAAATCGGTGTCGAGAACGAAGTTGACGACGCCGGCGACGGCGTCGGCACCGTAGGTCGCCGAGGCACCACCGGTCAGAACGTCGACGCGCTTGATCAGCGACGAAGGGATGAAGTTGAGATCGGCGGCCGAGCTGGTCGTGTTCGGATCGCCCGTCATCAGGCGGCGGCCGTTGATCAGCACCAGAGTGCGCGACGGGCCGAGGCCGCGAAGGTCGACCGTGGCGGTGCCGGTGGCGCCGTTGGCCGTGTTGGCGTTCTGCCCAGCGACGACCTGCGGCAGCGAGTTCAGCAGATCTTCGACGCGGGTATTGCCGCTCAGCTTGACTTCAGCCGAGCTGACCGCGGTGACCGGCGATGCCGAGGTCAGGTTGGGGTTGGCGATGCGGCTGCCGGTGACGACGATGACCGAGGAGTCATCGGCTTCGGCAGCGGCTTCGGGGGCCGCCTGAGCGAAGGCTGGCGCGGCCAGCGCCATGCTCAGCGCGAGCGATGCTGCGCTGCAGCCCAGCCCGAAGCGGCTGGTCTTTTTAGTTTCAGTGGTCACTTTCCAGTCCCTTTTCTGGAGTGAGCGGGGAGAAATTTCCCCCCTGGCTCAACCTTTACGGGACAGTGCAGGCGCTGGCACGCCGACCTCCGCCCCATTCAGGCATGCTCGCAGATGTGCAAGAAATCCGATCAGCCTGTAAAGCAGAGGTTAATGCGTAGGACATCTTGCGCCGCCGATGTCGCCTTTTTGCAACAGTCGCGAAATCTCGTTGCTTATATGCGACGAAAGATGGTTATATTGTTTCAAGCTCAGGAGGATAGCCCATGGCCAATGTGCCCGTGACTACAATATTCTTGGCCGCAGCCCTATTGTTCACCCCGGCGGCGTCCGCCGAGCGCAAGGCCAATCGTCCCGAGCTGTTTACCAAGCTGATCGACTGCCGCGCCATTACGGAAAACACCCAGCGCCTCGCCTGTTATGACGCGGCGACCCGGGCGCTCGACGAAGCCGAGAAGACCAAGGACCTCGTCGTCGTCGACCGTAAGGAGATTAGGGAAACGAAACGATCGCTCTTTGGTTTCGCGCTGCCGAAAATCGGTTTGTTCAGCGGCGACAGGGATGACGACAAGGACGAGATCAAGGAGGTCGCCAGCACCGTCGAATCCGTGCGGCAGGCTGGGGGCAACTGGTCGATCCGGCTCGCCAATGACGGCGGAACCTGGGAGGCGATCTCGGGCCTCAGCTATCCGCCGCGGGTCGGCGACAAGGTGAAGATCTCGAAGGCGTCGATGGGCAGCTATCTCGGCCAGGTAGGCGTGAGCCGCGGCGTGCGCTTTCGCCGGGTGATGTGAAAAGATCCTCCCTATCGCCGCGCGATAGGGAGGATTTTTACGGCATCGCGCCCGCCAGCGGCGCCGGGTCGATCCGCGCGTCGCGCCACTTGATCGCCCAATGGAGGTGCGGTCCGGTCGCCCGGCCGGTCATGCCGATCGTGCCCAGCGTCTGGCCCTGCGTCACCGCCTGTCCCACG
This sequence comes from Sphingomonas sp. Root710, assembly GCF_001429065.1. GTDB lineage: Bacteria > Pseudomonadota > Alphaproteobacteria > Sphingomonadales > Sphingomonadaceae > Rhizorhabdus. The sequence continues at coordinate 524,892 of NZ_LMIB01000012.1, read as the reverse complement.
GCGACATCGATCCGCGACAGATGGAGGAAGGCGGAGTTCAGCCCCATCCCGTGGTCGATCATCAGCAGATTGCCCTCCAGGCTGAAGGGCGCGGCGGCGGCGAGGATGACGACGCCGTCGGCGGGGGCGACGATCGGGGTCCCCGCGGGGCGGGCGACATCGACCCCCGAATGGTAGGCGCCGGGCTCACCGGCATAGATGCGTTGCGATCCGAACACGCCGCTGATCCGCCCCGTCACCGGCCAGACGAAGCGCTGCCGCCACCCTTCGCTTCCCGTGCTGATCGCGCGGGCGGCGGCGATCTGGTCGGTTTCGATCTTGCGGCGGGCGAGAAACTCGGGGGTCGGGGTGGTTCCGCGCGGCAGGGTCGGCAGGGATTCGATTTGCCAGCGGCGGGGCTGCACCGTCAGCGTCCGGCGCAGCAAGGTGCCGTCGGCGAGCCGCGCTTCGATCAGGGCATTGGGACCACTGTCGCGGTCGAAAGCGATCAGGAAACGGCCATCGGGGGCATGGCCGATCGGCTGCCCATCGAGCAGCAGCGTCGCGGTGCCGCGGGGAGCGACGCCCATGGCGAGACCTCCTTGCTCGATCGATCCGGATAGCTGGAAATCGGCATTGTCGACGATGCGCGCGGCGACCGGCGGCGGCACCGGAGGTGCGGGCGGCACGATCGTTGGCGCGCAGCCCGCGAGCGTCAGCGTGGCGAGCGCGGCGATCGGGCCGCGCCGGGCTGCCCTCAAGCCTTCTGCTCCGCTTTGGTCGCCTCGACCGCGCTCACATAGGCCTCCTGCCGGGCCACGCTCCAGTAGCGCAGGTCGTCGAGCGCGATAGACTGGCCCGACACCGCGCAGACGACATGATCGCCCGGCACCAGTACGCGGAAACCGTTGGCGAGATAGTTGAGCTTGGCGGGGCGGCCGGCGTTCATCAGCATGTCTGGCTCCTTACCGCCGATATGGGCATCGCGCTGCCCGGTTAGAAGAGGTCCTGCTGGCGCGGCGCGGGCTCTTCGGATCCCTTGGGTTTCGCATAAGCGGGCTTGCCGCCATTCTCAACCCGGGCATCGACAGCGCCATCGGCGAAGTGGAGCGTGAGCAGTCCCGCGGCCTTGGCTTCGGCGGCCTCAGTCAGCACGCCGCCGCCGCGCTTCTCGACGCGGACATAGCCGCGTTGCAGCGGTTTGTCGGGGTGAAGCTGCTCGGCGATCCGCCATAGCTGGTCGACCTTGCCGCGACCTTCTGCAATGCGGGCGATGATGGGTTCGGGTCGAAGCCGGACGGCCGCCAGCCGCTCCTTCGATCGCGCGAGCTTCTGGTCGAGCAGCGATATCCGCAACGCGCCCGCCGCATGCGCGAGATCGCCGCGGGCATGGGCGATGCGCTGGCCGAGCGCGCGGGGCAGCCGCTCGGCGATGTCGTCGAGCCGCTGCTGCTGGCCCGCGAACAGGCTGTTGAGCGCGGGGAAGCGATCGGCGACCGCATCGAAGCGCTCGCCCGCGCGCTCGCGATACCGCCGCGCCAGCCTTTCGGCGCGCGCGCCCAGTTCGCGGACGTGATGTGCCAGATCGGCGCGCACAGGCACCGCCATTTCGGCGGCGGCGGTTGGGGTCGGCGCGCGGCGGTCGGCGGCGAAGTCGGCGAGGGTGGTGTCGGTTTCGTGGCCAACGGCGGAAATCACCGGGATCGGCGATTCGGCGATCGCGCGGACGACCTCCTCCTCGTTGAAGGCCCAGAGATCCTCGATCGAGCCACCGCCTCGCCCGACGATCAGCAGATCGGGGCGCGGCACCGGGCCATCCTCGGCGAGCGCCCCGAAACCGCGCACCGCCCGCGCCACCTGTCCTGCCGCGCCCTCGCCCTGTACCGCGACGGGCCAGAGGATGACATGGGTGGGGCAGCGATCCTCGAGCCGGTGGAGGATGTCACGGATCACCGCGCCAGTCGGCGACGTCACCACGCCGATGACGCGCGGCATGAAGGGCAGGGGGCGCTTGCGATCCTCGTTGAACAATCCTTCGGCGGCGAGCATGCGCCGGCGCTGGTCGAGCAGCGCCATCAGCGCTCCCTGGCCCGCAAGCTCCATCCGGTCGATCACGATCTGATATTTGGAGCGGCCCGGATAGGTGGTGAGCTTGCCGGTCGCGATCACCTCGATACCGTCCTCGGGCCGGAAGCGCATCATCGCCGCCTGACCCTTCCAGATCACCCCGTCGATGCAGGCGCGGTCATCCTTCAGCGTCAGGTAGCAATGGCCCGAACTGTGCCGCTTGAAGCCCGAAATCTCGCCGCGCACGCGGACATGGCCGAAGGCTTCCTCGACGCTCCGCTTCAGCGCGCCCGACAATTCGGAGACGCTGAGCGCTGGCGCGTTGTCGCCCGGCTGCTCCTCGGCTAACAGGCGGGGCCCGTCGCTTGGGGCATCACCGGGGAGAAGTTCGTTCATGATCGTCCTGCTGCTGGGATCGGGGGGCCGCGAGCATGCGCTGGCCTGGAAGCTTGCGCAATCCGAACGGCTCACCAAACTCTACGCCGCACCCGGCAATCCGGGCATAGCCGAGTGCGCCGAGTGCGTCGATCTCGATCCGACCCATATCGAATCGGTGCTTGCCTTCGCGCGTGACGAGAATGTCGGGCTGGTGGTGATCGGCCCCGAAGCGCCGCTGGTCGCCGGGCTTGGCGATCTGCTGCGCGAGAACGGCATCCTCACCTTCGGGCCCAACCAGGCCGCCGCCCAGCTGGAGGGGTCGAAAGGATTCACCAAGGATCTATGCCGGCGCGAGAATATTCCGACCGCCGCCTATGGCCGCTTCAGCGATGCGGGTTCGGCGAAGTCGGCGCTCGACAGCTTCGGCGTCCCGGTGGTGATCAAGGCCGACGGCCTCGCCGCGGGCAAGGGGGTGGTGATCGCCGAGACCCGCAAGCAGGCCGAGGACGCGATCGACGACATGTTCGGCGGCAGCTTCGGCAGCGCGGGGGCCGAAGTCGTCGTCGAGGAATTCCTGACCGGCGAGGAGGCGAGTTTCTTCGCGCTGACCGATGGCACCACCGTCGTGCCCTTCGGATCGGCGCAGGATCACAAGCGCGTCGGCGACGGGGACACCGGCCCCAACACCGGCGGCATGGGCGCGTACAGCCCCGCGCCGGTGCTGACGCCCGAGCTCGAGGCGCAGGCGATGCGCGAGATCGTCGAGCCGACGGTGCGGGCAATGGCTGCTGCGGGCATCCCCTATTCGGGCGTGCTCTATGCGGGCCTCATGCTGACCGCCGAGGGGCCGAAGCTGATCGAATATAATGCGCGCTTCGGCGATCCCGAATGTCAGGTGCTGATGATGCGCCTGGAGGACGACCTGATCACGCTGATGCTCGCAGTCGCCGAAGGGCGGCTGGCGGAGCTACCGCGGCCCAGCCTGTCGCCGAACACCGCGCTGACCATCGTGATGGCGGCGAAGGGCTATCCGGGCACGCCGGCCAAGGGCGGCGCGATCCGCAATATCGTCGAGGCCGAGGCGAAGGGCGCGAAGGTGTTCCACGCCGGGACCGCGATGTCGCAGGGCGGCTGGCTGATCGCCAACGGCGGGCGTGTGCTGAATGTCACCGCGCTCGGCCAGGATATCGGCGAGGCCCGCGATCTGGCCTATGCCGCAGCGGACACGCTCGATTTCGCGAGTGGTTTCTGCCGCCGTGATATAGGATGGCGAGAATTGGCACGGCAGCGGAACGTCTGAGCTGCTGCGGCATTGAAGTAACATAAATCAACGCCAAAGGACGGGGAATGTCGAACAACACCCTCATCATTGCCGCCATCGTCGCGATCCTCGCGGTCGTCGGCCTGTTCCTGCTGCTGCGCAAGCCGACCCAACGGGTGTCGCTGTCGGACAGCCCGCCGCCGGTCGCGGCGCCCAAGCCCGCGGCACCGAAGCCGGTCGCGAAGGAAAGCCATGGCCTCGCTGACAGCGCCGCTGCGGCGGTACTCGACGTGTCCGGCCCGGTGATCGGTGTCGACGTCAATCCCGACTTGCCGGCCGATGATCTTACTCGCATCAAGGGGCTCGGTCCCAAGGCATCGGCGGTGCTGGCAGGGATCGGTATCCACCGCTTTGCCCAGCTGGCCGACCTTGATCCCGCCCAGGCGGCCGAGGTCGACGCCCGGCTCGGCGCGTTCAAGGGCCGCATTTTCCGCGACCGATGGATCGATCAGGCGCGCTATCTCGAACAGGGCGACACGGCTGGGTTCGAGAAGGAATTCGGTAAATTGGGCTGAACTGATTAGCCCCTCCCTGCCAAGGGAGGGGTCGGGGTGGGTCCCGCCGCGCGGCACGCCGAACTGGCTTGCCACTTGAGCCGGACTAACCCACCCCCGACCCCTCCCTTGGCAGGGAGGGGAGAGAGCTTACCCCATGCCTTTCAGCGCGGCGAACTTCTTCACCGCGGCGGCGGGGCCTTCCGGATCGTTCCACACTGCGCCCGACACCGCGAGGAAATCCGCACCCGCCGCGATTAACGGGGCGGCGTTGGCAGGGGTGATGCCGCCGATCGCGACGCTGGGCAATTCGAACAGGGTCGCCCACCAGCCGAGAATCGACGGATCGGGCTGGTGCTTCGTCTCCTTGGTGCTGGTCGGGTAGAAAGCTCCGAAGGCGACATAGTCCGCACCCGCCTCGCCTGCCTCCATCGCGAGATGGCGGCTGTCATGGCAGGTGACGCCGATCTGCGCATCGGCGCCCAGCACCTGCCGCGCCTCCCGCGGATCGCCGTCCTCCTGGCCGAGATGGACGCCATCGGCATCGAGTCGCTTGGCCAGCCCGATCGAGTCATTGACAATGAAGGCGACCTCGCGCGACGCGCAGACCGCCTGGAGCGGCTTGGCCAGTTCGGCGATGCGATGCTCGTCGATACCCTTGAGGCGAAGCTGGAAGGCTGCGACCGGCCCGGCGTCGAGCGCGGCGGCGAGGGTCTCGGCGAAGCCCGCGTCGATCGCCGGGGGAGAGATCAGGTAGAGCTTGCACGCGCCCCGCGCCTCATCGCGCTCGAAGCGGTCGGCGAAGCCGGGGTCGAGGCGGAGGTCGTCACTGTCGTCGTCGAAATCGTCGGTCATGCGGCCGCTCTATCCTAAAAATCCTCCCTGGCGAAGCCGGGGAGGGGGACCGCCCGAAGGGTGGTAAAGGGGTATCCGTATTATCCTCAAGCGCCTGTGTCTTGCAGCGGTCCTTGCCCCTCCACCGCCTGCGGCGGTCCCCCCTCCCCATGCTGCGCACAGGGAGGATTTGGACGAAGGATCAGACCGTCTTGTTGACCGACGCGCCGTAGATTTCGTCGATCGCGCCGCCGAGCGAGGCGTTGAACTCGTCGTCGCTCATCTGGGCGCGCAGGTCTTCGAGCAGCGCCCGGCTGAAGCTGGCGATGATGCCCTTGTTCTTGGCCAGCTCGACGCAGGCTTCGGGGCGCGCGAAGCCGCCCGACAGCGCGACGACGCGCAGCACGCGGGGATGATCGACCAGAGGATCGAACAGACCGGCTTTAGCGGGGAGCGAGAGCTTGAGCATCACCTTGTCGTCGCCGGTCAGCGCGTCGAGCGCCTTGAGCAGTTCCTCGAGCAGGATCTGGTCCGCCTGCGCCCGTTCCGGGCTCTTTATGTTCACCTCGGGCTCGATGATCGGCATCAGCCCGCCGGCGAGCACCTGCTTGCCGACCTCGAACTGCTGCTTGACGATCGCGGCGATGCCCTCGCGGTTGGCGAGGTTGATCACCGAACGCTCCTTGGTGCCATAGACGCCCAGGCCCCTGGCGCGCGCGAGCAGCGCGTTCAGCTCGGGCATCGGCTTCATCAGCTGGACGCCGTTCGCCTCATCCTCGAGACCCTTGTCGATCTTGATGAACGGGACGACGCCGCGATCGAGCAGCGCCTGCGGGGTCGGCTTGCCGTCGACCTGGCCATCCATCGTGCGTTCGAACAGGATCGCGCCGAGCACCTTGTCGCCGGTAAAGGCGGGCGAGGTGATGATGCGGCTGCGCATCTGGTGGATCAGGTCATACATCCCGGCCTCGTCGGACCAGGCACCTTCCTCGACGCCATAGCCCTTGAGCGCCTTGGGGGTCGAACCGCCGCTCTGGTCGAGCGCCGCGATGAAGCCTTTCCCCTCGGCGACCTTCCTGGTCATGTCCTGATCGAGCATGTGCGATAATCTCCCATCCTGTGGTGCGCCGTTTCGGCGCGTCGTCCGTTCCTGGTATCTGCTTAGGCTTCGAGCGCCTTGACCCCCGGCAGTTCGCGGCCTTCCATCCATTCGAGGAAGGCGCCGCCCGCGGTCGACACGAAGCTGAAATCCCCGGCCACGCCGGCATGGTTGAGCGCCGCGACGGTATCGCCGCCGCCCGCCACCGACACCAGCGAGCCACCCTTGGTGAGCGCCGCCGCGGTCTTCGCCAGCGCGACTGTCGCGGAGTCGAACGGGGCGATCTCGAACGCGCCCAATGGGCCGTTCCACACCAGCGTCTTGCAGGTCTTGAGCGCGTCGCCGAGCGCCTCGACCGCCGCCGGTCCGACGTCGAGGATCATCTCGTCGGCGGCAACCTCATGGACGTTGACGGTGCGCGTCGGCGGGTTCGCCCTGAACTCCTTGGCCACCACCACGTCATAGGGCAGGTGGACAATGCATTCGGCCTTCTCCGCGGCATCGAGGATTTCGATTGCGACATCCTTCAGGTCGTGCTCGCACAGCGACTTGCCGACATCGACGCCGCGCGCGGCGAGGAAGGTGTTGGCCATGCCGCCGCCGATGATCAGATGATCGACCCGGGCGACGAGATGCTTGAGCACGTCGAGCTTGGTTGAAACCTTAGCCCCTCCGACCACCGCGGCGACCGGGTGCTCGGGCTTGCCCAGCGCCTTTTCGAGCGCCTCAAGCTCGGCTTGCATGGACCGCCCGGCATAGGCCGGAAGCAGGTGGGCCAGCGCCTCGGTCGATACATGTGCGCGGTGCGCGGCAGAGAAGGCGTCGTTGACGTAGAGGTCGCCGAGCTTCGCCATCGCCTTGGCGAGATCGGGGTCGTTCTTTTCCTCGCCCTTGTGGAAGCGGGTGTTCTCGAGCAGCGCGATGTCGCCCGGCTCCAGCTGCGCGACGGCGGCTTCGGCCTGTTCGCCGCAGCAATCGCCGATGAAGCGGACGTCGCGGCCCAGCACCGAACGGAAGGCCACGGTGACCTGCGCCAGGCTCATATCCGGATTACGCTCGCCCTTGGGGCGGCCGAAATGGGCGAGGACAAGGACGATCGCGCCCTTGTCGGCCAGTTCGGCGACGGTCGGCGCGGCGGCGCGGAGGCGGGTGTCATCGGTCACCGCGCCACCGTCCATGGGCACGTTGAGGTCTTCGCGGACGAGAACCCGCTTGCCCTTTATGTCTCCGATGTCGTCGAGCGTCTTGAAAGCCATGTCAGGATTCCACCTCTATCACGTCACCGAGGGCGATTTCGCCGCCCTCGATCACTCTCGCAATCCGTCCACCGCGCCATTCGGGCGTCAGGGCGATGCGCAGGCCGTCGGCCACGCCGTCCATCCGGCGGCACGGATCGCACTCGCCGGTGATCTCGATCAGCACCGCGCCGATGCGCAGCCGCGCACCCTCTTCGCGCGGAAGGACGATGCCTTCGCTCAGCAGGTTGGCGCGGCGCTGTTCCCACGACACCGGCTGGCCGAGTTCGGCCAGCGCAGCGGTCCAGTCCTCCGCCGCCATGATCGTGATCTGGCGGCGGTTGGACTTGCCCGGCCTCAGCGCCCCGCGATGATCGCCATGGACCCCGGTATCGAGCCCGACCATGACATGATCGAGCGTCTCCATCGGGCCGAGCGGCCGATCCTTGCGGGCAATGCCGATCAGGCGGCCGGGCATCGGGCGATCAGATCAGCTTGCCGATCGCGCCCGCGGTGTCGACCATGCGGTTCGAGAAACCCCATTCATTGTCGTACCAGCTGAGCACGCGGACCAGCTTGCCTTCGATGACCGAGGTTTCGAGGCTGTCGATCGTCGACGAGTGCGCGTCGTGGTTATAGTCGATCGAGACGAGCGGTTCGTCCGAATAGCCGAGCACGCCCTTGAGCGGGCCTTCGGCGGCGGCCTTGAGGAGGGCGTTGACCTCTTCCTTGGTGGTGTCGCGCGACGGGGTGAAGGTCAGGTCGACGACCGAGACGTTCGGGGTCGGCACGCGGATTGCCGAACCGTCGAGCTTGCCCTTGAGCGCGGGCAGCACTTCGGCGACGGCGCGGGCTGCGCCGGTGGTGGTCGGGATCATCGACATCGCGGCGGCGCGGGCGCGGCGCGGATCTTCATGGATCTGGTCGAGGATCTTCTGGTCGTTGGTATAGGCGTGGATCGTGGTCATCAGGCCGCGCTCGATGCCGATCGATTCATGCAGAACCTTGGCGAAGGGCGCGAGGCAGTTGGTCGTGCACGACGCGTTCGAGACGATGACATGGTCCTTGGTCAGCTGGTCATGGTTGACGCCGAACACGACGGTCAGGTCGACCTCCTTGCCGGGAGCCGAGATCAACACGCGCTTGGCGCCGGCGTCGAGATGCGCCTGGCCGCCCTTGCGGTTGGTGAAGAAGCCCGTGCATTCCAGCGCGATGTCGACGCCTTGCGCAGCGTGCGGAAGCTTGGCGGGATCACGCTCGGCGGTGACGTGGATGCGCTTGCCGTTGATGATCAGGTCGTTGCCGTCGACTTCGACGGTGCCGCTGAACGCGCCATGGACCGAGTCACGCTTGAACAGCAGGGCGTTGGCCTTGGCGTCGGCCAGATCGTTGATCGAGACCAGCTCGAGATCGTGATCCGTCCGCTCGAGGATGGCGCGCGCGACGTTACGTCCGATGCGTCCGAAACCGTTGATCGCAACCTTCACAGCCATGCGTCGATACTCCTTCTTGTTGGGTGCCGCCCCAAATTCAGTTGGCCAGAGCCCCGATGATCTGCGGGGCCAGCTTGTCGGCGGTCAGGCCGAAATGATCGTAGAGCGCCTTCACCGGGGCCGACGCGCCGAAGCCGTCGAGGCCGAAGCGCAGGCCCTTGCGGCCGACATAGCGTTCCCAGCCAATCGTCGTGCCGGCTTCGATCGAGACGAGCAGGACGCCGTCGGGCAGGATCTCGTCGCGATAGCTTTCGGGCTGTGCGTCGAAGCGCTCCCAGCTGGGCATCGAGACGACGTCGGCGCCATGGCCGGCTTCTTCGAGCTTCTTCGCGGTGGCGAGCGCGATCTCGACCTCCGAACCGCTGGCGATCAGCACCGCCTTGCGCGGGGCTTCGGCGGCCTTGAGGCGATAGGCGCCCTTCGCGGAGAAATTCTCGCTGATGTTGGTACGCAGCTGCGGCAGGCCCTCGCGTGACAGCGCGAGCAGCGACGGGCCGTCGGCCTTCTCAAGGCTCAGCGCCCAGCATTCGGCGGTCTCGATCACGTCGCACGGGCGATAGACATCGAGGTTCGGCATCACGCGCAGGCTCATCAGATGCTCGACCGGCTGGTGGGTCGGGCCGTCCTCGCCCAGGCCGATCGAATCATGCGTCATCACATAGACGACGCGCTGCTGCTGGAGCGCCGACAGGCGGATCGCGGCGCGGCAATAGTCGGAGAAGACCAGGAAGGTGCCGCCATAGGGGATGACGCCGCCATGCAGCGCCATGCCATTCATCGCACAGGCCATGCCGAACTCGCGGATGCCGTAGTAGATATAGCGGCCGGCATAATCGTCGGCGGTCAGCGGTGCCTGCGCCTTGGTCTTGGTATTGTTCGATCCGGTCAGGTCGGCGGAGCCGCCGATCGTCTCGGCGATCTGCTCATTGATCGGGCCCAGCACCATTTCGGACGCCTTGCGGGTCGCAACCTTCTGCGGATTGGCGATCAGGTCCTTCAGATAGGCGCCGAGCGAGAAGCTCTCGGGCAGCTTGCCCGCCATGCGGCGCTCGAATTCAGCGCGGTCCTTCGATGCGACGAGCTTCGCTTCCCAAGCGCTGCGGACCGGTGCGCCGCGTGCGCCAGCTTCGAGCCAGGCGGCCTTGATATCCTCGGGGATGACGAAGGGTTCGGCGGTCCAGCCGAGGAATTCACGGGTCGCCGCGACCTCGTCGGCGCCCAGCGCCGCGCCGTGGGTGGCCGAGGTGCCCTGCTTGTTGGGCGCGCCATAGCCGATGATCGTGGTGCACTGGACGATCGACGGACGCGGATCGGCCTTGGCCGCTTCGAGCGCGGCATTGATGCTGGCCGGATCATGGCCGTCGCAGCTGACGGTGTGCCAGCCGGTCGCGGCATAGCGGGCGAGCACGTCTTCCGACGAGCTGAGCGAGACCGCGCCGTCGATGGTGATTCGGTTGTCGTCCCACAGCACGATCATCTTGCCGAGCTTCAGATGCCCGGCCAGGCCGATCGCCTCATGGTTGATGCCTTCCATCAGGCAGCCGTCCCCGGCCAGCACCCAGGTACGGTGATCGACCAGATCGTCGCCGAACACGGCGTTCAGATGACGCTCGGCGATTGCCATGCCGACCGCGGTGGCGAGGCCCGAGCCGAGCGGACCCGTCGTCGCCTCGACCCCGGCCAGTTCGAAATTCTCGGGATGGCCGGCGCACGGGCTGTGCAACTGACGGAAATTGGCGATATCCTCGATCGTCGGGCGCGCATAGCCGGTCAGGTTGAGCAGTGCGTAGATCAGCATCGAGCCATGGCCCGCCGACAGCACGAAGCGGTCGCGATCGGCCCATTTCGGCTGTGCGGGATCGAACTTCAGATGCTTGGTGAACAGCTCGGTCGCGACGTCGGCCATGCCCATCGGCATGCCGGGGTGACCCGAATTGGCGGCCTGCACCGCGTCCATCGACAGCGCGCGGATGGCATTGGCGAGCTGCTTCGATGCAATCGTCATAGGAAACCTTTGTGCAGACCGGCGGGATCGGCGAACAGGCGCATATCCTGCTCGCGCGGACCCTTTGTCGTGCCGGAGCGACATCGTCAACCGTTGGCGGGTTTCGGCGTTCGCCGAAACGGCGGTGCCAGACCGCTCCCCCGGCCAACCGCTTGATCCAGGATATGATATCGGGAGGTTGGGCGGGGAGCGGGCTGGCACCGCACTACCATGTGAATGGAAGCAAAAAGTGCCGCTCCCTTGCGGGCCGGAACGAGGCTGCTATTCCTTCGAGTCGATGACTGACCGCCGCCTCATACTGGCCCTCGGCCGCCTGGAACGCGCCCTCGCGCGCGTCGAGGCCGGAATCGAGTCCGCGCCGCCGCCCTTCGGCCATGACGAGAGCGAGGCGCTGTTCCGCCTGGCCGAGCGGCATCGCACGCTGCGCGAGGCGACCGAATCGGCGATCGAGCGGATCGACCGCCTGTTGGGGAGCGACTGATGGCCGATGTCGAGGTGTCGGTCTCGGGCCGCCGCTACAAGCTCAGCTGCCGCGACGGCGAGGAGGATCATCTCCGCGCGCTCGTCCGCATGGTCGACGTAAAGGCCGAGGAGATCACCGGCGCACTGGGCGAGATGACCGAGGCGCGCACCCTGCTCCTTTCGGCGCTGCTGATCGCCGACGAACTCAACGATATGCGCGGCGCGGCGGCGGTGGCGCGTAATGAAAGCGGCGCCGAGGCGGAGCCCGATCCCGCCTATGCCGTCGCGATCGAACGCATCGCCGAACGGGTCGAGCGGCTCGCGAACCAGCTGGAGCGCACGGGGGAGTGACGGCATCCCCCTACCTGCCAAGGGAGGGGTTAGGGGTGGGTTGGTCCGCCCTGTATCGCCGCATAATGGACGGCGAAACCTACCCCCTTCCCCTCCCTTGGCAGGGAGGGGGGATAAGGTCGCCCTTGAGCAACGCCGCCCCAGCGCCTACATATGTCGGCGGCGGGTACTGCCCGGCACGAGCTGAGCGAACATCCCTGAGGCGATTCACTTCCTATGGGGGCTGTCCCTGTTCGGACCCTGGTCCGATGCATATGGTCCCCACCTGATGCTTTCGGCGTCAGAGGATATTCCAGCAACGACCATGGCGGTCCCGCCACCCTTTCATCGATGAGCCGGCCCGATGAGTGACCCCGCCAAGGCGGCCTTGCGGGCCGAACTGCGCGCCGCGCGCGATGCGTTCATATTGGGACTGGCGCCAGGCGAGCGAGGGCGACTCGAAGCGGGCGCCGCTGCCCATCTCGCGCCGCTGCTCGATGGCGCGTCCTGCATCGCCTTCTATCATGCGCTGGGCAGCGAACTCGATTGCGGCGCTGCCATCACCGCCGCCGCGGCGCGGGGTGCTACCATCGCGCTGCCTCATGTCGAAGACCGCCAGAGCCCCATGCGCTTCCTGGCCTGGATGCCCGGCGATCCGCTGGAAACCGGATGGCGCGGGCTGATCCAGCCGCGCGGTGACGCTACGGAGGTCTATCCTGACGCGGTCGTCGCGCCCCTGCTCGGCTTCGACTCGACGCTGGCGCGACTCGGCCAGGGGGCGGGCTTTTACGATCGGGCTTTCGCCGCGCACCCGGAGGTAAAAAAAATTGGATTATGCTGGTCGATCCAGCGGCGCCCCGTCATAGCCTGCGACCCATGGGACGTGCCGCTCGATGCGGTCGTCACCGAAGCCGGCGTTAGCGAAGGGACAAGGCCGCGATGATCGAACCCAGCTGGCGCAAGCCTGTCGGCATCTTTCTGATCTTGCTGATCATTTTCATATGGGCGGTGATCGTCGCCACCGCCTCCCCCTGGATCGGACAGCTGCACATGCTGGTGCAGGCGGTGATCTACACGATCGCCGGAATCGTCTGGATCCTGCCGCTGAAGCCGCTCCTGGCCTGGATGGAGACGGGCCGCTGGCGCGCCTGACCCCGTAAAATTACCGGGGCGCATTAACCGGATGTATCGAATCTCGCGCTATCGGTCGCCGCTGAGATCAGGGGTGCAACGGTGCGCGAAGAACGAATAGCCGAAAAGTCAGCCGAACGCGACGAGTGGCGCCGGCTCTATGACATGATCGGCAAGCTTTTGTTCGATCATGGGCTGGAGCCGTCTCCGGCCAATTTCGAGCTGTGCCATCGTTACTTGTCGGGCCGCGACGGCGAGCTCAATGCGATGATCGACCGCGCGATCGCCAAGGATGGCGGCCTTAACGAGGCGGTCACCGCCGCGATCTCGGCCAAGCTCGATTCGGGCCTGTCGACCGACGAGCTGTCGCGAATCGCGACCGACGCCCAGGGGTATCTCGAACAGATGTCGGCGATCCTAGCGCGTACCGGCGATGACGCGCGCGATTATGGCGCCGCGCTGGAAAGCGAAGCGGCGGGCCTCGCGAAGAGCGCCTCGCCGGTGGTCTCGGTCGAAACGCTGGTCGAGCTGACCCGCCAGATGATCGACAAGGCGCAGTCGGCCGAAGAGGATCTGCGCCGCACCGAATTGCAGATGAGCGCGATGCGCAAGGATCTGGCGGCGGCGCAGCATAAGGCGAACAGCGATCCGCTGACCGGCCTGCCGAATCGCCGCGCCTTCGACCATCATCTGCGCAGCGCCTTCGAGACCGCGCGCCGCAATGGTACGCCGCTCGCGCTGGCGATCTGCGACATCGACCATTTCAAGATATTCAACGACACCCATGGCCATCAGATCGGCGACGAGGTGATCAAGTTCGTCGGCTCCTCGCTGGGCCGTCCCGCGAACAACGACATCTTCGCCGCGCGCTATGGCGGCGAGGAGTTCGTCCTGGTGTTCGAGCGGACCGCTGCCGCCGATGCGGTAACGATTCTGGACAAGATCCGCGCGGCGATCGCAGCGCGCGAGCTGAAGGTCACCCACACCGGCCAATCGCTCGGACGGCTCAGTTTCTCGGGAGGTATCGCGACCCTGAACATCCAGGATTCGCCGGGTTCGATTCTGAAGCGCGCCGACGCCGCGCTGTATCGCGCCAAGCAGGACGGCCGTAACCGCATCACCGCGGCGGACTGATCGTCCACGACCGTCGTCGGGGCTCCGCATTGGCGCTTGCGCGTTCCTTCCTCTATTGGGGCGGAACGACAGCAGCCTGCGAGAGCCTGAATGCCCGGCGTGACCAATTTTCGATCGATCCACACGCACGGCTTTGTGCGCGTCGGCGCGGGAACCCCGGCGGCGAGCGCGGGCGACGTCGCCGCCAATGCGGCGGGGATATTGGCGCTGGCCAGACAGGCCGACGGACAGGGCGTCGATCTGCTGGTGTTGCCCGAGCTGGCGCTGTCCTCTTACGCGATCGATGATCTTCATCTGCAGGACGCCCTGCTCGACCGGGTCGAGGCCGAGCTGGCGGCGATCGTCGCGGCGAGCGCCGATCTTCGCCCGGTGCTGCTCATCGGTGCGCCGGTCCGCCGCAACGGGCGGCTGTACAACACGGCGGTCGCCGTGGCGCGGGGCCGCATCCTGGGCGTCGTGCCCAAGAGCTTCCTGCCCAATTACCGCGAATATTATGAGAAGCGCTGGTTCGCGGCGGGGGAGGGGCTGCACGGGCTGGAGATGGAATTGTGCGGGCAAAGCGTCCCCTTCGGCCCCGACCTGATCTTCGCCGCTGCCGACCTGCCCGACTTCGTCTTCCATGCCGAGATCTGCGAGGATTATTGGGCGCCGCTGCCGCCCTCCACCGCAGGCGCGATGGCCGGGGCGCTGATCCTGTGCAACCTGTCGGCGTCGAACATCATCATCGGCAAAGCGCGTGACCGCGCGCTGCTAGCCGCCGCGCAATCGATGCGCGCGGTCGCCGCCTATTGTTATTCGGCCAGCGGGCCCGGCGAAAGCACCACCGACCTAGCCTGGGACGGGCAGGCGATGATTCACGAACTCGGCACGGTGCTTGCCGAATCGAGCCGCTTCGGCATGGACCCTGAACTTATCGCCGCCGATGTCGACGTGTCGCGCTTGCGGCTCGAACGGATGCGGATGGGGACGTTCAACGATTGCGCCGCCGCCAACGGCCACCCCGAGACCTATTTCCGCACCATCGCCTTCCGGCACCAGCCCGACTTCGCCGATGTTGGCTTGCGCCGGCCGGTCGCGCGCTTCCCGTTCGTGCCGGCGGACCGCGCGCAGCTCGACGCCGACTGCTACGAGGCCTTCAACATCCAGGTCGAGGGACTGGCGAAGCGCTTCACCGCGACCCACGGCAAGACGATGGTGATCGGGATTTCGGGCGGGCTCGATTCGACCCATGCGCTGATCGTCGCGGCCAAGGCGTGCGACCGGCTCGGCCTGCCGCGCACCACGATCCTCGGCTATACCATGCCGGGCTTCGCGACCGGTGAGGAGACCAAGGGCAATGCCTGGGCGCTGATGAAGGCGCTCGGCATCACCGCCGCGGAAATCGATATCCGCCCGGCCGCACGGCAGATGCTCGGGGATATGGGTCATCCTTTCGCGGGCGGCGAACCGGTCTACGACATCACCTTCGAAAATGTGCAGGCGGGCCTGCGCACCGATTATCTGTTCCGGCTGGCCAACCAGAATGAAGGCTTCGTCGTCGGCACCGGCGATCTCAGCGAACTTGGTCTCGGCTGGTGCACCTATGGCGTCGGCGACCATATGAGCCATTATGGCGTCAATGCGGGCGTGCCGAAGACGCTGATCCAATATCTGATCCGCTGGTGCGTCGCGACCGATCAGTTCGACGCCGCGACCGACGAGGTGCTCACCGCGATCCTCGGCACCGAGATTTCGCCCGAGCTCGTTCCCGCCGATGAAAGCGGCGCTATCCAGAGCACCGAATCGAAGGTCGGTCCCTATGAGCTCAACGACTTCTTCCTCCACCATGTCATCCGGCTGGGGCTGAAGCCGTCGAAGATTGCCTTCCTCGCCTGGCATGCCTGGAAGGACGTCGACGCCGGGCCGTGGCCCGCCGGTTTCCCCGCCGAGCTGCGCAACAGCTATTCGCTGGCGACGATCCGGCACTGGCTGGAGAAGTTCCTGTTCCGCTTCTTCACGATCAGCCAGTTCAAGCGTTCGGCGATCCCCAACGGCCCGAAGGTGTCGGGCGGCGGCGCGCTCTCCCCGCGCGGCGACTGGCGCGCGCCGTCGGACGGCAATGCGAAAGTGTGGCTCGACGAACTGGCGGCGGCATTGGACGGGGTGGAGGCGTAACCCTCACCACTTTTCTTGTCTAAGTTCGAGGAAGAAGCGGGATCCCGGATCAAGTCCGGGGTGACGGGTTGGAAACTACCTAGCCTCTTTCCGCCGCACCAAGGCCGCGATGCACGAGGCGCGGTCGATGTCCTCTCCGGTGGGCAGCCGCGCGTCGACATGGGTGACGAGCGGTTCGCGGCCGGGCCCTGGCGGATAGAGATAGGCGTCGAGCACGCACACCGAGCTGGCATATTGCAGCTTGCGGGCGGGCTCCTCGCGGATGTCCTGATTGGGTGTGCCGAACAGGCTGATCAGCGCGCGCAGGTCCTTGCCCAGCACGCGGTCGAGTCCGGCTTCAGTGCGGACCGGTGGCGGGGGGGTGTGGGCGACGCGGGCATTCTGGGCCGGGCCGCAGGCGGCAAGCAGGGCGATCGGCGCGAAGGCCGAGATGCGGTGCAAGGTCATGCGGCGACCGTCAGCATTATTGCGGCCCGAGCGCAAGCCAGTGTCGTCGAGTGGCTTTGCCTGCGGGGCGGACTCAGCTAGGGGGCGGCGATGCCCGCTCCCCGCTATGACATCATCGCGATCGGCAATGCGCTGGTCGACGTGCTTTGCCACAAGGACGACGCCTTCGTCGCGGCGCAGGGCCTGTCGCGCGGCGTGATGCAGCCGATCGCCCCCGATCGCGCGGTGCTGCTCCATCAGGCGATGGGGATGTGCGAGGAGGTCTGCGGCGGCTCTGCGGCGAACAGCATGGCGGCGCTCGCGCGGTTGGGCTTGCGCCTCGCCTTTGTCGGGCAGGTAGGCGACGACCGGCTGGGCCGTCTGTTCGCCGATGATATGGCGGCGAACGGGATCGACTTTCCGTTGCCGCCGATCGACACCCCCACCGGCCGTTGCCTGATCATCGTCAGTCCTGATGGACATCGCACGATGAACACCGCGATCGGCGCGTCGGAATATCTGCCCGCCGCCGCCTTCGACGCGTCGATCGCGGCCGATGCGGCGATCATCTACACCGAAGGCTATATGTGGCGCACGCCCGAGCCGCGTGCGGCGTCGGTCAAGGCGCTGGAAGTGGCGCGCGCGCATGGCAGGCGCACCGCATTCACCCTCTCGTCGGAGTTCTGCGTCCGCCAGCATCATGACGATTTCGTCGCCCTGTTGGGCGGCGGGCTGGTCGATATCCTCTTCGCCAATGAAGGCGAACTCGCCGAGCTGAGCGGGCTCGCCGATTTCGAGGCGGGCGTCGACTGGACGGCGGCCCGCGTCCCGCTGCTGATCGCGACACGCGGGGCCGATGGGGCGATCGCGGTGGACGGGGGCAAGCGGTACGAGACGCCGGCCGAGCCGCTGGGGCCGATCGTCGACACGACCGGTGCGGGCGATCTGTTCGCCGCCGGGGTTCTCGCCGGGTTCGCGCAGGGGCGCGATCTGCCCACCAGCCTGCGGATGGGATCGATCGCGGCGGGCCGGATCATCGGCCTGATGGGGCCCCGCCTGCCCGATGGCGAGGATCTGGCGGCACTGATCGACAAGCGGCTGCGCAGCGCCTGAAACAGAAAGGGCTCGGCTTTCGCCGAGCCCGATCCTTGCGCAGGAGCTGCGGTCTTATTCGATCGGCGGCACCGGCTGCGGGGGCACGTCGCTATCGGTCTCGTGCACCTCGACGACGCCCCGGCCCAGATGGCTCTTGCGATAGCCATAGAGGAAGTAGACCAGCAGCCCGAGCGCCGCCCAGCTGAAGAACAGCGTGATGGTGTAGGTCGACAGGCTGAAGAACAGATAGAGACAGCCGATGATCGACACCGGTGCGACGATGGCGATCGCCGGAGTGCGGAACGGTCGATTGCGGCTCGGGTCGGTCTTGCGCAGCACCAGCACCGCGATCGACACGGCCGCGAAGGCGAACAACGTGCCCGAATTGGAGATGTCCGCCAGCGCCCCGACCGGGAACAGCGCCGCGAAGATCGCGACGAAGATACCGGTCATGATGGTCACGACATGCGGCGTCCTGTAACGCGGATGGACTTTAGAAAAGACTGCAGGAAGCAGGCCGTCACGGCTCATCACGAAGAAGATGCGGGTCTGCCCGAACATCATCATCAGGATGACCGAAGGCAGCGCCAGACCGGCGGCCAGACCGAGCAGGTTGCCGATCTGCGGCCATCCGATCTCGCGCAGGGTCCAGGCCAGCGCCTCCTTCGAACAGACCACCTTGGCGTCGCCGATCGCCGAACAGGCGGCGGCAAGCTCCTTCGATCCCGTGGGGATGCCGTTGCCGGCGGCGTCGAGCATCGGCTGCGCACCGACCCCGCCGATCACGCCGGCGGCGACGAGCATGTAGAAGATCGTGCAGATGCCAAGCGACGCAATCAGTCCGATCGGCATGTTGCGCTGGGGGTTCTTGGTTTCCTCGGCCGCGGTCGAGACCGCGTCGAAGCCGACATAGGCGAAGAAGATCGATGCCGCCGCCGCCGAGATGCCGGCGAAGCCGAGCGGCGCGAAAGGATCGAAATTGTTCATGTTCATCACCGGCAGCGCCAGCACGACGAACAGCGTCAGCGCGGCGACCTTGATACCGACGAGCACCGCATTGACCGTCGCGCTCTCCTTGGTGCCGAGAACCAGCAGCCAGGTGACCAGCAGCGCGATGATCATCGCCGGCACGTTGATCAGGCCGCCGTCGATCGGGCCCAGAACCAGAGCTTTCGGCACGGTTATGCCGGTGAGCGACTGGAACAATCCGACGACATATCCCGACCACCCGACCGAGACTGCACCCGCCGCGATCGCATATTCGAGGACCAGCGCCCAGCCGACCATCCAGGCGACCAGTTCGCCCATCACGGCATAGCTGTATGTGTAGGCGGACCCCGAAACCGGGACCATCGCCGCCATTTCGGCGTAGCAGAATGCCGCCACCGCGCAGACGAAGCCGGCGATGACGAAGGCGAGGATCATGCCGGGGCCGGCCTTTTGCGCGGCTTCGGCGGTGAGAACGAAGATGCCGGTGCCGATGATGCCGCCGATGCCCAGCATGGTCAGCTGGAAGGGGCCTAGCGATCGGTGCAGCGATTTCTTCGCGGCGGTGGCGAGAATGGCGTCGAGTGGTTTTACGCGCCCAAATATCATGCGGAGTTCCCTTGTCTGGCCGGGCTTCTGCACGCGGCCGGTCATGGGGAGCGGAGCCTAACCGCTAATTCGCCGTGCGCAACAGAATTGCGCGTGAACGAAATGGCCCTCGACTCCGGCTGGCCGTCATCGCCGCCTGGAGCGCGGATTTCCGGGCTTTGCTGCGCAGCGTCGCCGCAGCGTTCAGCCGCGCGGCGGCGGGATCATTTCGCGGAACTGACGGCCGCCGAAAATGTGGACGTGGAGGTGGGGGACCTCCTGATGGCCATGGCCGCCGATATTGGCGAGCAGGCGATAGCCGGGCTCCACCAGTCCCGCCTCGCGCGCGACATGGCCGACGGCGCGGATAAAGCCGGCGACCTCGCGATCGTCTGCCTTGGCGGTGAAGTCGTCCCATGAGACGTAGCGGCCCTTTGGGATCACCAGAATATGGACCGGGGCCTGCGGGTTGATGTCGTGGAAGGCGAGGGCGAACTCGTCCTCATAGACCTTTTTCGACGGCAGTTCGCCGCGCAGTATGCGCGCGAAGATATTGCCGTCGTCATAGGGCAGGGTGGCGTCGATCGGCATGGGAGTCCTATCCTTTCGGCCGCGAGGCTTTCTCGTCGAGCCCGGACCGGCCCTCGCGCCGTTCGAGTTCGGCCATTACATCGGCGAGCGGCACCCCCGCCGCCGCGAGCAGCACGGTGAGGTGGAACAGCAGGTCGGCGGCCTCGCTGGTCACCGCCTTGGCGTCGCCCGCCATCGCCGCGATCACCGTCTCGACGGCTTCCTCGCCCAGCTTCTGCGCGATCTTGGGCATGCCTTTGGCGAAGAGCGATGCGACATAGGAGGCCGATGGGTCGGCGTCGCGGCGGGCCGCGATGGTCGATTCGAGCTGTTCGAGGGTGGCGGTCATGCGCCGCTTCAAGCCTGCCCGGCGGAAGAGGTCAATGCTTGGTTTGTTTCAGCAGAGCTGAAACGCGCGGTGCCGGCCCGCTCCCCCGCCCAACCTCCCGATCCAGCGTAATATATCGGGAGGTTGGGCGGGGGAGCGGGCCGGCACCGCGCATACATAAAGCAACCCCCGCCCGCCATTCACCGATAGGGGCCGGTGAGGGCGGGCGGGGGCCGATTACGCACAGCAACGCTACAGGGGAATACGCAAACTCGGACGCAAAAATACTAACGCAAACTTACGGATCCCGCCGCTTTCGGCTCGCGAGGCGGCCGACGAACAAGCCGGCCACCGCGATCAGGAACACGACAAGCGCACTCGGTTGCGGAACATTCTGCAACCATGCCTGAAGCGCCCCCAGCTGGGCCCAGGCGGGAGAGGCGATCACAATGGCGGCAAACAGCGCAATAACCCCCCGGAATGCGGTACTCGCCATCGGATCAACCTCCCCCCACCTCGGCCCCAGCGAGCCCCCAACAGCGGGTTCACAAAAGATTAAAGCCAGAAGCGTGCCAGTTTTAATAAATGGCTGATTTCTGGCAATTTTTTGCGTTGCGATCGTTTGCAAGGCGGGGGTTGTGTAAGGAATTCCGACGCTTAATTCCTCCCCGGCACGGGGAGGAATAAAAAACCGCGGCGGAGCAGGGGCTCCACCGCGGTTCCTTGTTCAGCCCGTCCTTGCGGACGGACGCCGGGAGAGATCAGACGCCGAGGTCGGCGGTGTCGATCTTGACACCCGGGCCCATCGTCGAGCTGACGGCGGCCTTCTTGACATATTTGCCCTTGGCGCCGGTCGGCTTCGCCTTGACGATCGCGTCGACGAAGGCGTCGAAGTTGGCGCGCAGGTCTTCCGCCGGGAAGCTGGCCTTGCCGATCCCCGAGTGGATGATGCCGGCCTTTTCGACGCGGAACTCGACCTGGCCGCCCTTGGCCGCCTTGACGGCGCCCGCGACGTCCATGGTGACGGTGCCGAGCTTGGGGTTCGGCATCAGGCCCTTCGGACCCAGGATTTTACCCAGGCGGCCGACGAGGCCCATCATGTCCGGGGTCGCGATGCAGCGGTCGAAATCGACCGTGCCGCCCTGGATCGTCTCGAGCAGGTCTTCCGCACCGACGACTTCGGCGCCGGCGGCCTTGGCTTCGTCAGCCTTGGCGCCGCGCGCGAACACGCCGACGCGAACGTCCTTGCCGGTGCCCTTGGGCAGGGTCACGACGCCGCGGACCATCTGGTCGGCGTGGCGCGGATCGACGCCCAGGTTCAGCGCGACCTCGATGGTCTCGTCGAACTTCGACGTGGCGTTGGACTTGGCGAGCTTGATCGCCGCATCGATGTCGTACAGCTTGTTGGCGTCGACCGACGAAGCCTGGTTCTTCTGCTTCTTGCTGAGCTTGGCCATCTTATCAGCCCTCCACCACTTCGAGGCCCATCGCGCGGGCGCTGCCTTCGATGATGCGGGTCGCCGCTTCGATATCGTTGGCGTTCAGGTCCTTCATCTTGATCTCGGCGATCGCGGAAAGCTGCGAACGCTTGATCTTGGCTGCGACCACCTTGCCCGGCTCCTTGGAGCCCGACTTCAGGTTCGCGGCCTTCTTGATGAGGTAGCTGGCGGGCGGCGTCTTGGTGACGAAGCTGAACGAGCGATCGGCATAGACGGTGATGACGGTGGGAAGCGGGGTGCCGACTTCCTGATCACCGGTCTGCGCGTTGAACGCCTTGCAGAAATCCATGATGTTGACGCCGCGCTGTCCGAGCGCGGGGCCGATCGGCGGCGACGGATTCGCCTTTCCAGCGGGCACCTGGAGCTTGATATAGCCCGTGATCTTCTTTGCCATGTTTCACTCTCTTTCAAGTTTAGCGGTCCATGCGGCCTTCCCGAAAGAACGCCTCCCGCAATGTCGGACCCCTGAAAGGGGCCCATTTCCCGGTTCTAACCGGAAACTTATTTGACGCGTTCGACCTGCTCGAACTCGAGCTCGACCGGGGTGGCGCGGCCGAAGATCGACACCGACACCTTGACGCGGCTGCGGTCGAAGTCGAGTTCCTCGACGACGCCGTTGAAGCTCGCGAACGGACCGTCGAGCACCTTGACCTGATCGCCGATCTCGTAATCGACCTTCAGCTTTGCCTTGGGGGCTGCCTGAGCGGCTTCCTCCTTGGTGTTCAGGATGCGCGCGGCCTCGGCCTCGCTGATCGGCTGCGGCTTGCCCATCGATCCGAGGAAGCCCGTCACCTTTGGCGTGTTCTTCACCAGGTGATAGACGTCGTCGTTCATGCTGAGCTTGGCCAGCACATAGCCGGGGAAGAATTTGCGGTCGGAGGTGATCTTCTTGCCGCGGCGGACCTCGGTGATCTTCTCGGTCGGCACTTCGACCGATTCGACAAGCTGCTCCAGCCCCATGCGCGCGGCGTCGGCCAGGATCGATTCCCGCACCTTGTTCTCGAAGCCCGAATAGGCGTGAATGATGTACCAGCGCGCCATGAACGCCACGTTCTCCGTTTAACCGAGCAGCGAGAGCAGGAACTTCACGATCGCCGCGAAGGCCTGATCGAGGCCGAAGAAGAACAGGCCCAGCAGCAGTGTCATGATGCCCACCATGATGGTGGTCGTCACGGTCTCCTTGCGGGTCGGCCAGACGACTTTCGCCGTCTCTGCCCTGACCTGCCGGATGAACTCGCCGGGTGAAGTCTTCGCCACGTCCTCGCCTACCACCAAGTTGACGAGCCGGAGCCCGCCAAAGCTTCCCAAATAACGACACGAGGCCTCAGTCCGCTTTTCAGCCTTGCGGCCGCGGACCTTGACCTCGTTTTCTCGACCCCGTTGGCCTTACCCAATCGCCATCGGAATGGCAGGAGTGCACGGACTCGAACCGTGGGCCCTCGGTTTTGGAGACCGATGCTCTACCAACTGAGCTACACTCCTCCGGGTCCGAGAGAGCGGGCACATAGCGGTGGGTGCGGGCGAGTGCAAGGGGTTGAAGGCTTTCATGGTTTCGGCATCGCCGAAAGGGGGCTCCCGCCTCGCCCCGATCCCTCAAGGCACATAGACTATGCCGCCGCCGTCTATATCCCAGGATGCGCCGCCAGTCCCATTGGCGGTGAAGCTGATGGGCACGGTGATGCGGTGGCCGCAGGGTTCGAAGGTCCAGATTTCGCGCCACGAGCCTTTCAGGCGCAGGCCATAGACGTCGGGCCCGAGGTCGGGACTGCGGTCGGCCACCTTCACGTCGGTCGCGGTCAGGTCTTTTGGTGCGCAGGCGGGATCGGCGCGGCGCAGCGCGTTGACGGCATGCGGCACGGTCGCCTTCAGCGCTTCGCGGGCGAGGGTCGGCCAGGCGAGGCTTTCGCCCTGTCCGGCAAAGATTCCCTGCAGCGCCACGCCGTCGGCCATCCGCAGCAGCAGCACCCGGATCGGCGCGGCAGGCGGGCAATCGTCGAGCTTGACCGCGGTCAGCCAGGCATTCTCGATCTGCCCGGCGGCGACCATCGAGGTGATCATGCCATCGAGCGTGACCGGCGACAGCGCGCCGATGCTGATCTTGTTGGGCGTGCAGCGGCCCCGCTGGCGCGCATCGACCGCCACCGCAGCGCCGACCACACGGGCGAGCGGCTCGCCATCGGGCAGCGGCTTGCGGTTGAGCTCGGCCACGTCGCGCTGGAACTGCGCGGGATCGCCGAGCGGATCGAGCGGAGCAGCGGTGGCTGCGCTCGACAGGGCGAGGGCGACGGCGAAGATCGTCAACCGCTTGCCCACTGTCTGCCCCACCAAATCCGCCCGCTCACGCCGCGATGTCGTAGCCCTGGATTTCGCCCGACAGATAGAGGTTGCGCGCCTTGGCGCGGCTGAGCTTGCCCGAACTGGTCTTGGGCAGGGTCCGCGGCGGCACCAGTTCGACAACGCAGTGCATGCCGGTGATCGCGCGGACCTTCTCGCGGATCTGGTCGCGCAGGCGCGCGCGCTCCGCGGGATCCGAGGTGCGGCACTGGACGAGGACGGCCGGGGTTTCCTCGCCGCCCTGGGTGGTGATCGCGAAGGCGGCGATGTCGCCCGCCTTGAAGCCCGGCAGCTGCTCGACCGCCCACTCGATGTCCTGCGGCCAGTGGTTCTTGCCGTTGATGATGATCATGTCCTTGGCGCGGCCGACGATGAAGATATAGCCGTTCGAGATATAGGCCATGTCGCCCGTGTCGAGCCAACCGTCGACCATGCAGGCGTCGGTCGCCTCCTGGTCGCGGAAATAGCCCTGCATGATCGACGGGCCCTTGGCCCACAGCTTGCCGATCATCTTTTCGGGCAAAACCGATCCGTCGTCGTCGCGTATCTCGACGCTCATGTCGCGCACCGGCTTGCCGCAATTGACGATTGCGCGGAAGCGGCGTGGGCGATCCTGATTATGGTCGCCGCCCGACAGCTGGGTTTCTTCGACCAGTTCGACGACGATGCCCTCGCCGGGGGGCATGATCGACACCGCCAGCGTCGCTTCGGCGAGGCCGTAGCTCGGCAGGAAGGCGCTTGCCTTGAAACCGGCCTCGGCGAAGGCGTCCACGAAGGCCTGCATCACGTCGGGACGGATCATGTCGGCGCCGTTGCCGGCGAGCCGCCAGCGCGACAGGTCGAAACGGTCCGACGCCTTGGTCTGGCTCGACATGCGGCGCGCGCAGATATCGTAGCCGAAGGTCGGCGAATAGCTGATCGTCGTGCCCTCGTTGCGGCTGATCATGTCGAGCCAGGCGAGCGGGCGCCGCGCGAAGTCCTCGGTCTTCAGATAATCGGTCGAAACCTGGTTTGCGATCGGCGACAGGAAGCAGCCGACCAGCCCCATGTCATGGTACCAGGGCAGCCAGCTGATGCAGCGGTCCTGGGGCTCCACCAGCATGCCGTGCGAATGGGCGGCGAGATTGTTGAGCAGCGCGCGGTGAGTGACCGCGACGCCATGCGGGAAGCGGGTCGATCCGCTCGAATATTGGAGATAGGCGATATCGTCGGGCGACGCCTGCGGCAGGACCGCATCACCCGCCTCGCGCGTTTCGAACGCCTCGTAGCTCAGCCCTTCGACGCCGCGCAGCTCGGCGGCGGCGTGCGCCATTTCCGCCAGCTCGGCCGGATAAAAGAACATCTTGGGGTCCGAGCTCGACAGTTGCACGGTGAGCTGGTCGATATAGCTGTCCTTGCCGCCGAACGAGGTGGGCAGCGGCAGCGGCACCGGCCAGGCGCCGGCATAGATCGCGCCGAAGAACAGCGCGGCGAAATGCGGGCCCGTTTCAGCGACCAGCGCGATCCGGTCGCCCGGCGCGATGCCGGCGGCGATCAGGCGGCGCGCGTTGGCGAGGCCGTCGTTACGCAGCTGGGCATAGGGATAGGGCTGGACCAGGGTTCCGCGCGCGTCGTGGAAATTGAGCCCGCGGCTGCCGGTCGCGGCATAATCCAGAGCGGCGCCCAAGGTCTCGAAATCGGCGAAACGGCGCGGCAGCGCGTCCACTGTCGGCGTTGGCACCAATGCCATTATAGTGTCATTCCTCTGCAATCTCGAAGCGTCGTCCACCCGGTCCAGCATCGCAGAGCCCCCTTATGGGGCCGCCCGCGGCCGCCGGGCAGCCTTGCAATCCGGGAGCCTTCGCGCAGGCCCGCGTTCAAAATCCGGCCCGACTGTGGCACAATCATGGCGCATGCCACGATCCGCCCCCAAAACATCGACGCCCTATGACGCCGCGGCGCTCGAACGCGCCGCGCTCGACTATGCCGCTCGCTATGCCACGACCCGGGCGAAGCTGGCCGCCTATCTGCGCCGCAAGCTGCGCGAGCGCGGTTGGGCCGGGGACGGCGCGGCCCCGGTCGAGGCGCTGGTCCAGCGGTTCAGCGAGCGGGGCTATGTCGATGACCGGGCCTTTGCCGGCGCGCGTGCGGATTCGCTGCTGCGGCGCGGCTATGGCGCGCGGCGGATCGATGCAGCGTTGCGCGCCGCCGGCATCGCGGAGGACGTCGCGGGTGAATTGCGCGATCGGATCGGTGACGAGGCCGAGGAAGCGGCGATGCGCTACGCCCGGCGCAAAAGGATCGGGCCTTTCGCCGGACGGACGCCCGATCCGGCGGAAAAACGCCGCTGGATCGCCGCGATGGCGCGCGCCGGGCATCCGATGGACCTCTTGCTGCGTGTGCTGAGCGGCGAGCCCGACGAAGAAGAATATTGATCAATACGCAATTCCGGGCGATGGCAGCGTGTCGGGGAGTCAGAATAGCTTCGTTTCAGCGGTGCTATATGTTAAAAGGCTGCGCAAGCAGCGGGTGTCTGGACATGAATGAAAAGTCTGTTGCGTCTGTAACGTTGCGCGACGTCAGCCTGGATAGTGATCAGGAACGCGTGTCGATGGCTGCAGGCGAACCCGCCGAGACCGTTGTGGGGGCGGTCAAATGGTTTGATGCCACTCGTGGTTTCGGCTTCATTGCCACCGATGGCGACAAGGGCGATGTCCTCGTCCACTTCTCGGTTCTGCGCGACCATGGCCGCCGCACGCTGCCCGAGGGCGCACGCATCGCATGCGAGGTGATCGCACGCGATCGTGGCCTGCAGGCGCGGCGGATTCTCGCGATCGACCTGTCGACCGCGACCGGCCCGGATCCCGACCTGATCGCCAAGCGCAATGCCGACCGGGTCGATCCGATCCAGTTGATCGACAATGCGGGCGATGCCGAGGCGGTGATCGTCAAATGGTTCAATCGGCTCAAGGGCTATGGCTTCCTCGTACGCGAGGGCGAGACGCAGGACATCTTCATCCACATGGAAACCGTGCGCCGCGCCGGCCTTGCCGATCTGGTGCCCGAAATGCGGATGCGGGCGCGCATCGCCGAGGGACGCAAGGGCCCGCTCGCGGTCGAACTGATCGCCGACTGATCATGGCCATGTCGGTACGGCTGCTGGGCGCGATCGCGCTCGTATCGCTCGGCATCGCCGGCTGCGGGCCTACGGCCGCCCGCCCCACCGAAAAGACCGAGCAACAGGACGGTGTCCGGCTCGTGCCGCTCGACATCCGCACTGCGAAAGGCACTGTCCATTACAAGGTCGAAGTGGCGATCACCCCGCAGGAGCAGTCGCGCGGGCTGATGTATCGCACGAGCTTGCCCGATCATGGCGGCATGATCTTCCCGATGACCCCACCGCGCCCGGCGAGCTTCTGGATGAAGAATACCTACATCCCGCTCGACATGATCTTCATCCGTCCCGACGGAACCATCGCCCGCATCGCGGCGAACACCATCCCGGAAAATCTCGAACCGGTGGATTCGGGTGAGCCGGTGTCGGCGGTGCTCGAGATCATCGGCGGGGGTGCCGCGGCCAATGGCATCGCCAAAGGCGACAAGGTCAGCTGGAAGACGCCGGCCTGACCGCATCACCTTTGCGTGAGGGCCCATCATCAAAATCGACCGTCATCCTGAACTTGTTTCAGGATCCACCGCGCCACGGGAGCGGCGCTCGCGTTGAAGAGTGGATGCTGAAACAAGTCCGGCATGACGATTATATTATGGCGCGTTTCAGCCCGCAGCCGCCTTTAACCGCTCGACCGCCCGTTCCCGGCCAATCAGCGGCAGCAGGGCATTCATGTCGGGCCCATGCTCGCGGCCGGTGAGAGCGAGGCGCAGCGGCAGGAACAGCGGCTTGCCCTTGCGCCCGGTCTCGGCGGCCAGCGCGCCGGTCAGCGCTTTCCAAATGCCATCATTCCAATCCGCGCCGTCAGCAATCGCGGCGGCCTGCGCCAGATAGGCCCGATCCTCATCCGCGATCGCGGTATCGGGGGCATCGACCACCACCGCCCACCAGTCGGCTGCTTCGTCGACGGTGGAGAGATTGGGGCGGATCGCCTCCCACCCCGCTTCGTCCATGCCGGCGGGCAGGCGATCGGCGACCGCGCCATAGGGCAGCATGTGCAGGATGCGGGCATTGAGCGCCTTGAGCTCGTCGAGATCGAACCGCGCGGGCGCCCGGCCGAAGCGGGCGAAGTCGAAGCTGTCGAGCAGCGTCTCGGGGACCGTCACCGGTTCGACCGGCAGACTGGTGCCGATCCGGGCGAGCAGCGCGATCAGCGCGACCGGCTCGATGCCTTCGTCGCGGAAGGCGTCGCAACCGAGCGATCCGAGCCGCTTCGACAGCTTGCCCTCGCTCCCCACCAGCAGCGCCTCATGCGCAAAGGCCGGCGCAGGTGCGCCGAGCGCGGCGAACATCTGCAGCTGAAGGCCGGTGTTGGTGACATGATCCTCACCGCGCACGACATGGGTGACGCCCATGTCGATATCGTCGATGACGCTGGGCAGCATGTAGAGCCAGCTCCCGTCGGCGCGGCGGATCACCGGATCGGACAGCAGCTTCGGATCGAGATGCTGGACACCGCGGATCAAGTCGTCCCAGTGGATCGAACTGTCATGATCGAGCTTGAAGCGCCAGTGCGGGCGGCGGCCCTCGGCTTCGAAAGCAGCGCGTTCGGCATCGCTGAGCGCGAGCGCAGCGCGATCATAGATGGGCGGCAAGCCGCGCCCAGCCAGGATCTTGCGCTTGAGCTCGAGCTCCTCAGCGCTTTCATAGCAGGGGTAGACATGGCCGCCCCCGCGCAATTCCTCGAACCGCGCTTCGTACAGTGCGAAGCGGTCCGATTGGCGGACAGCGTCATCGGGGGAAAGGCCGAGCCAGGCGAGATCGGTCTGGATCGCCTCGGCATTTTCCGCGGTCGATCGTTCGACGTCGGTATCGTCGAGGCGGAGCAGGAAGCGCCCGCCCCATTTCCGCGACCACATCCAGTTGTGAAGCGCGGTGCGGATATTGCCGACGTGAAGCCTTCCGGTCGGGGATGGCGCGAAACGGGTGACGATCATGCGGCGCGTCATATAGTCACTTCGCCGTAGGTGCCATCCCGGCCATTGCGATGATCGACATTGAACCCTAAGAGGCCGCGAAACGGGGACAGACCGTCACGGGGATCCATTTCATGAAGCTTCTCACCGGCAATTCGAACCAGACGCTCGCCAAGGCGATCGCAGCCTATCTCGAACTGCCGCTGACCGACGCCAGCGTGCGCCGGTTCGCCGACGAGGAGGTTTTCGTGGAAATCCACGAAAATGTGCGTGGCGAGGACGTGTTCGTGATCCAGTCGACCGGCTATCCGGCGAACGACAATCTGATGGAACTGCTGATCTGCATCGACGCGCTGAAGCGCTCGTCGGCGCGGCGAATCACCGCGGTCATCCCCTATTTCGGCTATGCCCGCCAAGACCGGAAGCCCGGACCGCGGACGCCGATCTCGGCCAAGCTGGTCGCCAACCTGCTCGAGACCGCGGGAGCCAACCGCGTCCTCTCGGTCGATCTCCATGCCGGGCAGATCCAGGGCTTCTTCGATATCCCGACCGATAACCTCTATGCCGCGCCGGTGATGTCGGCCGACATCCAGGCGCGCTTCGGCGGCCGCAACCTGATGGTGGTGTCGCCCGACGTCGGCGGCGTCGTCCGCGCCCGCGCGCTGTCCAAGCGGCTCGACAACGCCCCGCTGGCGATCGTCGACAAGCGCCGCGAGCGCGCCGGCGAGTCCGAAGTGATGAACATCATCGGCGACGTGCGCGGCCGCTTCTGCATCCTGGTCGACGATATCGTCGATTCGGCGGGGACGCTGTGCAACGCCGCCGCGGCGCTGCGCCAGGCGGGCGCCGAGGACGTCGTCGCCTATGTCACCCATGGCGTGCTCTCGGGTGGCGCGGTGGCCCGCGTCGAGGGATCCGAACTGCTCGAACTGGTGATCACCGATTCGATCGGCGCCCCCCCGGCGGTGGCCGAAGCGAAGAAGATCCGCCATCTGACCATCGCCCCGTTGCTGGGCGAGGCGGTCAAGCGCATCGCCGACGAAAGCTCGGTGTCGTCGCTGTTCGATTGATTCAATAATAAGCAGCGTCGCTCAGGCGCTGCGAGATCCACCAGATATTGCCGTGCGGGTCGCGGACGCCGCCCTGACGGTCGCCATAGGGCATGTCGTCGACCGGCATGATCTCAGTCGCGCCGCCTTCGATCGCCCGTGCCATCGCGGCATCGGCGTCGTCGACATACAGGTAGTAGGACGCGGGCATCGCCGGATAGGCGCCGCTCGCTTCACTGACCATGATCGTCGCATTGCCGATCCGGACCTGCGCATTGGCGATCGCGCCATCAGGCCGGTAATGGACGCCGACCTCCTCTCCGCCTAGCGCCCGGATCAAAAAGGCGACCAAGGCATCGGCCTCGTCCACGAAGATATAGGGCGTGACGGTGGCGAATCCTGGCGGCGCGGTCATTATATTCTCCTCGACCGAATTGTGGCCACGGCAGGTCGGCCCGCCGAGTGCCGACCCCATCAAAGCGCGCTGGATGTTGCGCGCAGCTCGCGATCGAGAAACGCCACTACGCGGTCGGCGAGGCGCTGGATCGCGCGCCGCAGCTCGGGCGTGTCGATCTTCTGCGGTCTCGGATCGATCGCGCAGAGCGTGCCGAAGAAGCTGCCATCGGCGCGGCGGAGCGGGAGCGACACATAGCTCTGGAAACCGTAGAGCACTGGCGTCGGATGCGCGCGCCAGACAGGAGCGTCGGCCACGCAGTCGATGAACACGGCTTCCCCGCTATCGCGGATTTCGTCGCAGATCGTCGTGCTGATCGTCAGTTCATCGCCCGGCTTCAGGCCGAACTCGATCTTGTCCAGGATCTGGCATGCGATCCAGCGATGCTCGGTGACCCGCGCGACGGCGGCGAATCCCATGCCGGTAAGCTCGCATAGCTGGCGCAGCACATCGTCGACCAGCGGGCTGGCCGAAATTACGCTCACCTCGCGGTTGAAATCCATCGGCCCCGCGCCGTCCTGTGCTGCCCTGCCGACAGGGTGTCATTATTGGGCGATCGGCGCAACGGTCGACTGAAGGATCGCCGCCGGGATGCTTGCACTTTGCATCGTGCTCGCGGATGACGCCAGCATGACCAATGAAGACATCACCCTTGCCCAGCGGCTCGCCGACGCGGCCGGGGAAGCGATCCGGCCCTTCTTCCGCGCTCGGTTCGAGCGCGAGACCAAGCCGGACGCGTCGCCGGTGACCGAGGCCGATCGCGCCTCCGAGGCGGCGATGCGCAGGATCCTAAACGCCGAGCGGCCGGCCGACGGCATTATCGGCGAGGAATATGGCAATGAGCGCGAAGACGCCGCGCGCGTATGGGTGCTCGATCCGATCGACGGCACCCGCGCCTTCGTGGCGGGCCGGCCCCTGTTCGGCACGCTGATCGCCCTGGTCGAAGAACAGCAGCCGGTGCTGGGCGTGATCGACCAGCCGATCATCGGCGACCGCTGGGTGGGCGCGCGGGGGCATGTCACCCAGTTCAACGGCGCGCCCGCGCAGACGCGGCGCTGTTCGGCGCTTACCAGCGCGCATCTCGGCACCACGTCGCCCGCGGCTTTCCCGGCGGCCGATCTGACGCATTTCGAGCGGGTGTGCGCCAAGGCGGGCGACACGCTGTGGGGCGGCGACTGCCACAATTATGGGCTCGTCGCGTCGGGGCATCTCGACGCAGTGATCGAGTCGGGTCTCAAGCTTTATGACTTCGCCGCGCTGATCCCGGTGGTCGAAGGCGCGGGTGGAAGGATGACCGACTGGCAGGGCAGGCCGCTCGACGCAACCAGCCCCGGTCAGGTCATCGCTGCCGGCGATCCGGCGCTGGTCGAGCAGATCGCGGCGCTGCTCAACGGGTAACCGGCTTCACTTCTTCAGCCCTACCTTTTCGTCGAGGCTGGTCGGTTGCTTGCGGTCGCCCGCCTGCTGGCGGTTCTCGCTCACCCTGCCGACGTCGTTGCGCGGCTTGCCGCTCTTGGTGCGCATCGCACTCGCCTGGGCGCCTGCGAGCACCGGACCGCAGGCCGCCGACTTGGCGTCGCCGATATCGACGAAGGCCAGAACGGCAGCGAGGGGGCTGGCGACGATCCCGAGGCCAAGGCCGACGCCGCCGCGCGCGATGAGTTGCGGGCTAAGGATGTTGATGCCCGGCTCTGCGAAATAGCCTTTGATGCCCACCGGCGACTGGCCGGAGAAAAGGCTGAACTTCTTCGCGTCGGCGCGGAAGCTCATGTCGAGCGATTCATCCTTGAAGCTGAAGCCGCCCTTTGCGGTCATCACATTCTTGTCGGTGTCGATCAGGATGGGGTCCGCAGCCGCGACGCCGTTGCGTACGGTGAAGCCCAGCAGGCCGCAATTGATCTCGACCGGCTTCTTCAGCTTGTCCTGCAGCAGCTTCTGCACGAACACGCCCAGGTCGAATTCCGACAGCTGGATATATTGGGTCCAGAAGGTGCCCTTGGGCAGGATGATGGCAATGCGGCCATTCGACGTGGCGAGCGAATCGCGCAGCGTGTCGCCGGTGCCGCTCATCTTTATCCGCGCCTTAATCGTGCCCGTGGTTCCGGCCTGATCGACCCCGAAACCCGCCAGCAGCTTGCCCATCGGGGTCGGCGACAGGCGGATGTCATAGTCCGTCAAAACCGCGGGCACGCGCGCGTTGATGCTGATGTCCGACGCGAGATGCCCGCCAGCTATGTCGAAGGTGAAGGGCGACAGCTTCATGAGGCTGTTGTTCAGGTCGAAGGTCAGGTTGACGTTCGAGATCGGGAATTTCGGGTTCCGGAAGTCCTTCACCTTATAGAGGATATGCGCGTCATAATTGCGGATCGATTCGATGCGCAGCGGCGCGTCGGGCAGGATGCGGGGCGTGCCGCCAGTCTGTGCGACCGCCGCCACGACACCCTGCGTTGCCAGCGCCTGCGGCGCATAACCGATGAACGGCCCGACATCGATGATGTCGACGAGATTGGAATCAAGCACGGCGTCGAGGAAGAGCCGCTCCTTGGGGAAGCTGATCGTCATCTTGCCGTGCAGATCGCTTGCGCCATAGCGGCCGTTGATCCGCGTGAAGCGCCATTCGCCGCTCGCCTTGGTCAGCTTGGACGTGAACCAGTAGGCGCGGGTATCTGGTGCCGCGACGCCGAGGAAATCGAACAGCTGGCGGATGTTCGGCCCGCGCACCTTCACATTGAGGTCCGAACCCTCGATCTGGGTTGCGGCGGGCAGGACGCCGTTGACGTCGAGATAGGTCGCGCCCGACTTGGCATGCATCTCGAAATTGGTGCGGCCGAAGGTCACGGTCGAATTGGGCGAGAGCAGCGCGCCATACATCGTGAAGGGCTTGTTGCGCAGCGTGCCGGTGCCGGTGAAAGGCACCTTGCCGTCTATCTTCGTATCGCCCGCAGCAATGTCGCCGACCTTGATATCGGTGCGCAGATACATGGCCGGGTCGATATAGCGGACCTCGGTATTGGTGATGTTGGCGCGGCCGATGACGGGCCACTGGAAGGGCTCGCCCTTTTGGTTCGGATCGCCGAAGGTCCAGGTGTTGCGCTTCTTTGCATCCCATTCGGCGTCGACCCGGCCACCGTCGAGGACGAGCCAGTCGGCCTTGCGTTTGCCGAACACGGTCGAGATCGTGTCGATCCGTGCTGCGATGTGCCGGGCCTCGAAGAAGTTCGGTTTGCTCGTCCAGCCGGGGTTGGAAATGGTGAGGCCGTCCGCAACGAAGCGCGCGTCGATGATGTCGAAATAGAATTGGAAGTCGCCCGCGACCTTCACCTGGCGCTCGGCCAGCCGGCTGGCGACCGATTCGAAGGTCGGCTTCAGAAAGCGTCCTTTCGTCACGAAGAGGACGAACCAGGCGAGAACGATCAGGCCGATGATCGTCGCAACCACCGCGAATCCCGCGGCCAGCGTCCAGCTGGCGGGATCACGGCGCGGCGGGACCGCCCTGTTTTTGGGCTCCGGCGCTTCCAGCGGCGCCTCGATCGGCGGATGCGGTTCGACTACCATGACCCGATGAAACCCGTGAGCGGGGAGCCGGGTTCCCCCCATGGCCAACGTCGATGGTTGCAAAGTCGGGACAAGCCCCTTATAGGCCCGCGCTTCCGCGATTTGATGGATGGTCCGGCTGTATGGGCTGCCGTGGCTGTCTGCAAACGTTGCATATCAGGAGACGAAAATGCCCAAGCTCAAGACCAAGAGCGGCGTCAAAAAGCGCTTCAAGCTCACGGCCACCGGCAAGGTGAAGCACGGCGTCGCCGGCAAGCGTCACCGGCTGATCAGCCACAATGCCAAGTATATCCGCACCAATCGCGGCACCACTGTTCTCGCCGAGGCCGATACCGCCCGCGTGAAGCTGTGGGCCCCGTACGGCCTGAACTAAGGGAGGGCCGGTAAATGGCACGCGTCAAGCGCGGTACGACCACCCACGCCAAGCACAAGAGGGTTCTTGAGCAGGCGAAGGGCTATTATGGCCGCCGCAAAAACACCATCCGTATCGCCAAGCAGGCTGTCGAGAAGGCGGGTCAGTACGCCTATCGCGACCGCAAGGTTAAGAAGCGTTCGTTCCGCGCTCTGTGGATTCAGCGCATCAACGCCGCGGTTCGCGCCGAAGGCCTGACCTATGGCGTCTTCATGCATGGCCTCAAGCTCGCCGGCGTCGAACTGGACCGGAAGGTCCTCGCCGACCTCGCGATGCATGAGGGCGAAGCCTTCAAGGGCGTGATCGCCCAGGCCAAGGCCGCCCTGCCCGAAGGCGCCCGCGTCGCGGCGTAAGTCTTCGGACCGAGACACAGGAAGGGCGCGGTGGCCATGTCACCGCGCCCTTTTTGTTTTTGTTGGTCTAACCCAGTAACCGTCATTCCCGCGCAGGCGGGAATCCATGGACAGCGGGGGGCATGAACCAGAATCGCCATAACCATTGATTCCCGCTTGCGCGGGAATGACGTAAGGCAAGACCATGGATAAGGAGCCTGCGGTTTATATTCTTTCGAGTGGCAGACATGGCACGCTCTATATCGGAGTGACATCCGATCTGCTCGGCCGAGTGTATCAACATCGGGAAAGCTTGATCAAAGGCTTCACCAGCCGCTACGGGGTCTCGCATCTCGTCCACTTCGAGCGCTTTGACGATATGGTTTCTGCGATCACCCGCGAAAAGCAGCTCAAGAAGTGGAACAGGGCGTGGAAGATTGAGCTGATCGAGGCGCGGAACCCCCATTGGGAAGACCTTGCCGAGACGATGTTCGGGTTCACGTCGAAGGGAGAATGATTTCCTGTTCGTCATTCCCGCGAAGGCGGGAATCCACGGATACGGGACACTTATTATCGGGCGCTTCGCCGTCCATAGATTCCCGCTTTCGCGGGAATGACGAACTTTGTGTGGGGCTGACGTGACGATAGAGAATCAAGCAGAGCTTTCGGAGATTGCATCGGCGACGACGCTGGCCGATCTGGAGGCGATCCGGGTGGCGAAGCTCGGCAAGTCGGGCACGATCACCGCATTGCTGAAGACGCTGGGCGGGATGACCCCCGATCAGCGCCAAGCCGAGGGCCCGAAGATCCACGCGTTGCGTGAAGCCGTCACCGTCGCGATCGCCGACCGCAAGGCCGCGCTGGAGGCCGCCGCGCTCGACGCACGCCTCGCCACCGAGAAGCTCGACATGAGCCTGCCGGTCTCGCCGGGCGCCCCCGGGTCGGTCCACCCGGTCGCGCAGGTGATGGACGAACTGGCGGAGATTTTCGCCGATCTGGGCTTCGCAGTCGCGACCGGTCCGGAGATCGAGGACGACTGGCACAATTTCACCGCGCTCAACATCCCGGAAACCCATCCGGCGCGTGCCATGCACGACACCTTCTATTTCCCCGACATGGAGGGGGAGAAGAAGATGCTGCTGCGCACCCACACCTCGCCGGTGCAGATTCGCACGATGATGGGCGAGAAGCCGCCGATCCGGATCATCGCGCCGGGCCGGACCTATCGGTCGGACTCGGACGCCACCCACACGCCGATGTTCCATCAGGTCGAAGGCTTGGTGATCGATCGCGGCATCCATATGGGCCATCTCAAATGGACGCTCGAGACCTTCGTGGAGGCTTTCTTCGAGCGTGACGACATCGTGCTGCGCCTGCGCCCGAGCTTCTTCCCCTTCACCGAGCCGTCGGCCGAGGTCGATGTCGGCTTCACCTGGGAGAAAGGCCGCCGCGTGATCGGCGGCGATCCCACCGGGCCCAATGGCGGCTGGATGGAGATCCTCGGCTCGGGGATGGTGCACCCCAAGGTGATCGCCAATTGCGGGCTCGACCCGGACGAATGGCAGGGTTTCGCCTTTGGCTGCGGCATCGACCGGCTGGCGATGCTCAAATATGGAATGGATGATTTGCGCGCTTTCTTCGACGGCGACCTGCGCTGGCTGCGCCATTATGGCTTCGCGGCGCTCGACGTGCCCACGCTAAGCGGGGGAGTGGGCGCATGAAGTTCACCCTGTCCTGGCTCAAGGAGCATCTCGACACCGACGCGAGCCTGACCGCGATCCTCGAGGGGCTGACCAAGGTGGGTCTCGAGGTCGAGGGTGTCGAGGATCCCGCCGAGAAGCTGGGCGCCTTCCGCATCGCCCGCGTGCTGAGCGCCGCGCCGCATCCGCAGGCCGACAAGCTGCAGGTCCTGTCGGTCGACGCGGGCGAGGGCGAGCCGCTGCAGATCGTCTGCGGCGCGCCCAATGCGCGCGCAGGCCTTATCGGTGTGCTCGGGCGGCCGGGCGACTATGTCCCTGGCCTCGACGTCACGCTGAAGATCGCCGCGATCCGCGGCGTCGAATCGCGCGGCATGATGTGTTCGATGCGTGAGCTGGAACTCGGCGAATCGCATGACGGCATCATCGAGCTGCCCGCCGATGCACCGGTCGGCCAGGGCTATGTCGACTGGGCAGGTCTCTCCGATCCGGTGATCGACGTGGCGATCACGCCAAACCGGCAGGACTGCATGGGCGTGCGCGGCATCGCGCGCGATCTGGCGGCGGCCGGGCTCGGTACGCTGAAGCCGCTCAACGTGCCGACGATCGCCGGGCAGGGCGAATGCCCGATCGAGATCCGTACCGAAGACCCCGAGGGCTGCCCCGCCTTTTTCGGCCGGGTGGTGAAGGGCGTCGTCAACGGAGACAGCCCGGAGTGGATGGCCAAGCGGCTGAAGGCGGTTGGCCAGCGGCCGATCTCGGCGCTGGTCGACATCACCAACTATGTGATGCTCGACCATGGCCGTCCGCTGCACGTCTATGATCTCGCCAAGCTGTCGGGGCCGCTGGTCGCGCGCAAGGCGAAACCCGGCGAGCAGGTGCTGGCGCTCAACGAGAAGACCTATACGCTCGACGAGACGATGACGGTGATCGCCGACGCCAATGGCGCGGACGATATCGGCGGCATCATGGGCGGCGAGAAATCAGGCGTAACCGCCGCGACCACCGACGTGCTGATCGAATGCGCCTATTTCACGCCCGAGAGCATCGCGCGCACCGGCCAGAAGCTCGGTGTCACCTCCGACGCGCGCAGCCGCTTCGAACGCGGGGTCGATCCGCAGTTCCTCGGCGCGGGCCTCGCCATCGCGACCCGGCTGGTGCTCGATATCTGCGGTGGCACGCCGACCCAGGCGGTCGAGGCGGGCACACCGCCATCGGGCACCAAGGCGCTCCGCTACGATCCGACGCTCACCGCCAAGATCGCTGGCCTGACCGTCGAGCCCGATCGCCAGCGTTCGATCCTCTCCGCGCTCGGCTTCGGCATCGACGCGGTGTGGAACATCTCGGTCCCGAGCTGGCGGCGCGACATCGACGGCCCTGCCGACCTGGTCGAGGAAGTCGTCCGCATCGTCGGGATCGACAATATACCTTCGACGCCGCTGCCTCGCGCCGAGGGCGTCGCGCCGCCCACCGCGACCCAGATGCAGATGATCGAGCGCCGCAGCCGCCGCGCCGCCGCAGCGCGCGGGCTGAACGAGGCGGTGACCTGGAGCTTCGTCAGCGAGGCCGAGGCAGCACCCTTCGGTGGCGGGGACTGGACGCTCGCCAACCCGATCAGCGAAGATCTGAAGGTGATGCGGCCGTCACTGCTCCCCGGCCTGATCGCCGCCGCGCGCCGCAATGCCGATCGCGGCGCGGACAGCATCCGCCTGTTCGAGATCGGGCGCCGCTATCTGGCCGATCGCGAGAGTCTGACGCTCGGCCTGCTGCTGACCGGGGACCGGGTGTCGCGCGACTGGCGGACCGGCCGCGCCCAGCCCTTCGACGCCTATGACGCCAAAGCCGAGGTGGTGGCGCTGTTGGGCGCGGCGGGCGCGCCGGTCGATCGGCTGCAGTTGTTCGAGGCGGTGTCGGCGGGGGTCTATCATCCCGGTCGCTCGGGCACGTTGCGGCTCGGCCCCAAGACGGTGCTGGCCGAATTCGGCGAGCTTCACCCCGCCATCGCCCGCGCTTTCGACATCGAAGGCGTGGCGGTCGCCGCCGAAGTCTTCCTCGACGCGATCCCGACGAAGCGCGCCTCGGTCGACCATATGCGCGATGCCTATGCGCCCCCTGCGCTGCAGGCGGTCCGCCGCGACTTCGCTTTCCTCGTCGCCGCCGACAAGGCCGGCGAGGAGCTGCTGCGCGCGGTGCGTGGCGCGGACAAGACGGCGATCGTCGATGTGAAGCTGTTCGACATCTTCGTCGGCCAGGGCGTCGGCGAGGGGGAGAAGTCGGTCGCGATCGAGGTGGTGCTCCAGCCCGCCGAGAAGAGCTTCACCGATGCCGACCTCCAGGCGATCTCCGAAAAGATCGTCGCGGCGGCGGCCAAGCTGGGCGCGCGGTTGAGGGGGTAAGGCTTTCGCTCTCCCGAATGGGAGAGGGGTTAAAGGTCAGATCGGCGCTTTCGCTGCGGCCAGCCGCGCCGAATAGCTGTGCCAGGTGAAGATCGCGGCCGCGCCCCGATGTGGGCTCCACGGCTGGGCCAGCCGGCGCGTCTCGCGCTCGCTCGGGCGCTCGGGCAGGCCGAGGAGCTTGCCCACCTCGATCTGCACCGCCAGGTCGCCGGCGGGCCAGACATCGCCGCGCCCTTCCGCGAACAGCAGGTAGATTTCGGCCGACCAGCGCCCGATGCCCCTGATCGCGGTCATCTGCGCGATCGCCTCTTCATCGTCGGCAGGGAGGTTGTCGAGGTCGATGTCGCCGCTCGCGACATGTTCGGCCAGGCTCTTGGCATAGCTCGCCTTCTGGCGCGACAGCCCGGCCTGACGGAGCAGTTCGTCTGGGGCGACCGCGACCGCCTCGGGGGCAAGGCCCGCGCCGACCAGGGATTCGAGCTTCGCCCAGATCGAGTTGGCGGCGGCGACACTGACCTGCTGGCCGACGATCGTGCGCAGCAACGTCTGATAGCCGCGCTCGCGGATGCGCGGGGGCGGATAGCCGACCGTCTCGATCGCGCGCGCAAAAGCCGGTTCATTCTTTGCCAAAGTGTTCAAACTATCGCTTATTTGTTTCGCGGAGAGGCTCATTTCGGCTCCTGCTCTTGATTTCGGCGGCGGCGCGCGACATAGCCCCGCCAAATCCGGATCATTTAAAGTGTCGGGGGAGTGCTAATGCCCAAGTTGGTCGTCGTCACGCGTGAGGGTGAGGAATCGGTGTTCGAGGCCGAAGCCGGCCTGTCGGTGATGGAAGTCATCCGCGACAATGGTGTCGACGAGCTGCTGGCGCTGTGCGGCGGCTGCTGCTCCTGCGCGACCTGCCATGTCTTCGTCGATCCCGCGTTCACCGGCGTTCTTCCCGAGATGAGCGACGACGAGAACGACCTGCTCGACAGCAGCGATCATCGCGACGAGCGCTCGCGCCTGTCGTGCCAGCTCGTCATGTCGGACGAGCTCGACGGCCTCACCGTCACGATCGCGCCGGAAGATTAAGGCTAGGCCTTAATCTTCCTGTTTTCGTTTTGGCCTACGCTTTGCGTGGGCGCCCTCAAACGCCGGGCGCAGGGTCTCCGCCCTGCTTGGCTTCGCGCCAATAAGGCGCGGCGTCCGTTCGGCGTTGCGGGCCGCTTCGCGCCCTAGTTTGCGTCGGAGCCCGTCAGGGCTCCGCAAGCGCGAAGCGTACGCCGACGCCTGAGGCTATTAAACTAACGCGTGGTTATCGCGTACAGCGCGATCGCCGCGGCGTTCGAGATGTTCAGACTCTCGACCTTCGGGCTTATCGGCAGCTTCGCCAGCTCGTCGCAATGTGCCTCGGTATTCTGGCGCATGCCCTCACCTTCGGCGCCCAGCACGATCGCTATTCGCGCGTCGCCCATCACCTCGGCCAGCGTCCCCTTGGCATGGCCCGTCAGGCCGATCCGCCAGAAGCCCGCCTCGGCGATCTCGTCGAGCGCACGGGCGAGGTTGACCACGCGCACCCATGGCACCACCTCCAACGCACCCGAGGCCGAGCGGGCGAGCGCGCCCGATTCGGCTGGCGCGTTGCGATCCTGGGTAACGATGCCGACCGCGTCGAACGCCGCCGCCGAACGCAGCACCGCGCCGACATTGTGCGGATCGGTGACCTGATCGAGGATCACCAGCGGGCGGCGGTTGCCCTGTGCTTCCTCCAGCAGGTCGCCCAGCCAGATATCGGGCAGCGGATCGACCTCGATCACCAGCCCCTGATGCGGCGCATCGTGCGGCACCAGCCGGCCGAGATCGGCGGCGTCGGCATAGGTAACCGGAACGACCGGGGGCAGATCGAGGGCCGAAAGCGCCTCACGCGTTCCCCACATCCGCCGCACGGTGCGATTCGGATTGGCGAGCGCCGCGATCACGGCATGGCGGCCCCAGAAACGGGGCCGGCCGGCGGCGGGTTGGGATGGGCGATGGCCTCTACGCATGTGCATGCCTTAGCCACCGGCGCCCTCGCTAGGCAAGCATCGCGGCATGCCGATCTTTTTCGCTGAAGATGCGTTGACAGGCCGGTTTCGATTGGCCATTGAGCCGCCTCGCTTTTGGCGCCTCTGGAAGGGTGGCCGAGTGGTTAAAGGCAGCAGACTGTAAATCTGCCCGTGCAAGCGTACGCTGGTTCGAATCCAGCCCCTTCCACCACCGCCGATGGCGGTCTTCCCAGCAACATCATGGTGCGCAACGCCGCTCCGCTGTTGACCTGCCGCCGCAACCCGGCCAACGGGACGGGGTGCTGCGCGATCAAATTCATCGGATAGTAGAGGCCTATATCGGCCTGGTCGACTGGATCGCCGCCGCAACCGGTTTCGAGGATCGGCTGCTGCATGTCCACGCCGGGCTGCTGATCCTGCTGATCGCCAGGGTGGTAACGCGCCGGCCCTTGTCGTCGCCGGTGCCGCTGGCCTGCGTCTGCATCGCTGAACTCGTCAACGAGATATTCGACCGCCTGTATCACGGCCGCTGGATGCCCGACACGACGAGCGACGTGATCAACACGCTGCTCTGGCCGCTGGCGATATTCGTTCTGACGCGCTGGATGCCGGGCAAGGCGCGCGGCAGATCGCGGCGTTAAATATGGCAAGAGGCGACCCGCAGGGGGCCGCCTCCCATCAAACGCGCGATGACGCTTATTTCAGCGACAGGATATAGTCCGCGATCTGCTCGGCGGCCTTGGGGTTCTTGAGGCCCGCGAACGGCATGCGCGTGCCCGGTACCGTCTTCTGCGGCTCCTGGATGAAGGCGATCAGATTGGCGCGGGTCCACTTTATCTTGGAATTCTTCATCGCCGGCGAGAAGGCGAAGCCGGGAACCTCGCCCGCCTTGGTGTTGCCGATGCCGAACAGATTGGGCCCGATCGTATTCGGAGCGCCCTTGTCGACCTTGTGACATGCGGCGCAGACCCCGAACAGGGCGGGCTTGGGCAGCGGCGCGGCCAGCGCCGGCGCGGCCAGCGCGACGGCGGCGATCGAGGCGAGAACGAACCGGTACGGCATCTAAGCTCCTTTCGTGGCGGGCAGCCGGGCCGGGCACCCGGACGGCTTTCCCGTCTATTGTGGCGGCGCGTCTGTCGCAAGGCTGAACGGCAGCCAGGATCGTGGCAGATGCCAGCCCTTGACTCAGATTGATTTAAAGGCGCTTTTATCGCTACATAGGTGGAGACAGGGCCTAAAAGGGGTCGGCCCTGGTCGATGACGGGGCCAAATCTGCGGACGGTGCATTTACGGGCTCGGGC
The DNA here is from genome assembly GCF_001429065.1 of Sphingomonas sp. Root710. Classification (GTDB taxonomy): domain Bacteria; phylum Pseudomonadota; class Alphaproteobacteria; order Sphingomonadales; family Sphingomonadaceae; genus Rhizorhabdus. Next base: position 482,662 of record NZ_LMIB01000012.1, on the reverse strand, counting down.
ATGACATCAACGGGGGTGGCTTTGTGATCAGATCCGAGTTGGTACAATTGTTGTCGCAGGACAATCCCGATCTTTCTCCGAAAGAAGTCGAAAAGATCGTTTCGACATTGTTCGACGCGATTACAAAGCGGCTCGCAGAAGGCGGCCGTGTAGAACTTCGTGGCTTCGGCGCCTTTTCTACGCGTAGCCGTGGCGCGCGTATTGGACGTAATCCGAGGACTGGCGACACTGTGCCCGTTTCTGCCAAGCGGGTGCCATATTTCAAGCCAGGTAAGGAAATGCGGCTCCGCCTCAACGTCTGATCTATCGCTCCGCCGTCGGCACGCCCGATTCGAGGCGCCGCGGCGCTGAGGGCGGGAATCTGCGGAATGAGCGCGGATGCGACGTGAAAACGCAAAGCGCTTCCACCCCGGCCAATCACGCTCTATGCACCCCGCTGCGACGCTGCGGGCGTGGCGAAATTGGTAGACGCAACGGACTTGAAGCGGAAAGGCAAGATTCCGGCATCGAGTGCTCGCCGGGAAACCGGCGATGCAGAACTGCTCAAATTCGGGGAAGCCTCTTCCTGGTGATCCCGAGCCAAGCCGCAGGGGCCTCGCGCTCCGGCGGAAGGTGTAGAGACTAGACGGGCAGCGCCTACGTCCGCTCCTCCCTCTGAGGGTGGCGGATAGGGCGAAGGGATAGTCCAGACCACGAACGGCGCCGGCTGGTCCGGCCCGGCGGCGAAAGCCGAAGTGGTACGAAAATCCGTAAGGTCGTGAGACCTGTGGGGGTTCGAGTCCCCCCGCCCGCACCATCATTTCACGCCGTCGTCCTATAGACCACCCCGAAAAACGCGAAGCTGGCCCCAACAAAAGCCACAAAAGGCCGCGAGGCATTGGCCTGCATCGCGTCCGTCAATTGTTAGCATATGCAAAGTGCCGGTTTGTGTTGGCTTTTTCTGTTTCGCGCGCCGCCTTTTTGAGGCAATTGTGAAGATGAACCATGGTCGAACGATCAGGCGGGTTGTCGGGCGGCGGCGGCTGGATCGGGCAAGGGCGTCCGGTGGCGATATGATGGGGCTGTAGTGCTTATGCGGGGGACGATCAGGACGGCCATGCTGGCGGCCACCGCAATGGCCGCACTTCCCGCATTTTTCCTGGCTGCGGCGCCTGCCGCCGGCCAGTCCGCGGCGGCCACGCTCAAGCCCTATCGCATCAACCCGGGTGACGAGATCGAGATTTATGTCTGGGGCGACGAGCGGCTTCAGCGCGTGCTGAAGGTCCTGCCGGACGGCAGCGTTTCCTTTCCGCTGGTTGGACGGATCGACGCGCTCAACAAGCTGCCCACCGATCTCGAAGGCGTGATCGTGAAGGGGCTGGCCGATCAATATCGCAATTCGGTGCCGCGCGTGACCGTGTCGGTCAAGAACCCCAGCGGGCTCAGCTTTTCGGTTGCGGGCAAGGTGCGGTCGCCCGGATCGTTCACGCCGGGCCATTATATGAACGTGCTGGAGGCGGTGAGCGTGGCGGGCGGGCCGACCGAGTTCGCCGACCTCGGCCGGGTCAAGATCTACCGTAAGAATGGGGCGCAGATCCAGGTGATCGATGTCAGGCTCGACACCGCGATGAAGGGGAATCCATCCAATGCCGATCTACAGGGGGCGATCATAGAGCTGCAGAGCGGCGATACGGTGGTGGTGCCGTGATCGCGCGTCTCGCTCTCCACCACAGGGCATCGCTGGTGGTGCTCGCCGGGCTGCTGGCGGCAGTTCCGGCGGCGGCCGCACCGGTCGAAGCGTCGGTCGAGCTGTCGACCCGGCTCGGCTATGATCTCAATCCGTTCCTGACGACGGGCAACGATCTGGCCAGTCCCTATGTCGAATCCTCGATCGAGCCCAAGCTCACGAAGCGCACCGAAAAGGGCGAGATGTCGGTCTCGGGCCATTTCACCCGGACCGCCTATCTCGAGAAATATGGCAAGTCCGATGATTATGGCGCCGAGGCGAGCGTTCAGCAGAGAGTGACGCCGAAGCTCAGCGTCTTCGCCGCGCTGCATTATGACAGCTCGGTGATCGGCCAGGGCAATGACGATGTTACCGGCTCCTCGCCGCTCGACAACACCGACGTCAACCTGATCGGTTTGCGTCAGCGTACGGACACCTATTCGGCGAGCGGCGGCTGGCAATATCAGGTTGGTCCAAAGGACACGGTCTCAGCCGATGGCGGCTATACCGCGACCCGCTACCGGGATGCAGGCGGGACCGATTCCAACAGTGTCGGCGGGCGTATCGGCTGGCAGCATGCGGTGTCGGAGCGCACGAAGGTCGGCGTCAGCGGCGCAGTCTACCGGATCGACTATCCCGACACGGCCAATCTCAGCACACTGATCATGGAACCGCGCGTCACCTTCTCGACGAAGCTCAACGCGGCCTGGACCTTCGATGCCTCGCTCGGCGTATCGTTCAGCGAACTGACATTGCCCTTGCAGCCTGACCGGAGCACCAAGGGGCTGTCGGGCAGCGCCAGCCTCTGTCACAAAGGTTCGCGCGACGATTTCTGCCTGTTCGCCAATCGTTCGGTCAGCGCATCGGGCCTGGGCACGGTGGAACGCACCAGCGCGGGTGGCAATTACAGCCGCAAGCTTACCGAACGGCTCGGCTTCGCGATGGGCGGCACCTATTCGCGCAGCGAGGCGCAGGGCGGCATCTCGGACACGCGCCAATATGTCAGCACGCATGCCGGCTTCGAATGGCGCGCGAGCCGGCAGATCATCATCGGCACCGAAGCGCGCTATCGCGACGTCTTCGGCGGCCCGCCGATCAAGGCCGATCTCGGCGGCGAGATCTACATGAACGTGGCACTGCCGGGCACGCGATGAATGCAGCGATCGATCCGGCCGCGAATGACCTAGAGCTGGCCGACGGCCTGCTCGGTTATCTGCCGCAGATCCTGTATCAGCGGCGCTGGTTCGTGATCATCCCCTTCGTAGTGTGCGCGCTCACCGGCGTAGGGCTCGCCTATGGCCTGCCTGCGCTCTACCGCTCGTCGGCGACGGTCGTCGTCGAATCCAAGGAGTTGCCCGAAGCGATCGCCGCCGCCTCGGTTACCGACCTGATCGACCAGCGCATCGCCCGGATCAAGCAGCAGATATTGAGCCGCCCCGGCCTGATCGAGCTGATCCAGAACAATGAGCTGTACATGGCCGATCGCCGCAAGAGCTCGCTGTCGACGATCATCGAAAAGATGCGCGACGCCACCGCCATCACCCCCGTCACCGCGGACATAGACCGGATGGCGGCGGCGCGAGGCGGATCGAGCACGATCGCCTTCTCGATCTCCTTCACCTATTCGGACCCGGCAAAGGCGCAGGCGGTGACCCAGCAGTTCACCGAGAAGCTGCTGAAACTCGACAGTTCCGAACTCTCGGCGAAGGCGGATGCCACCGTAGGCTTCCTGCGGGGGCAGGCGAGCCAGATCCAGGCGCAGATCAGCGAGATCGAAGGCAAGATCCAGGACATCAAGGCGCGCAACGGCCTGGCGCTGTCGCGGGTCGGTGGTTTCATCCCCTCGACCTCCAACTATGATGTCCAGATCGCTCAGCTGCAGCGTGAGAATACCGAGCTGCAGGGCAAACTCAGCAGCAACAGCACCAATGCCGATGATCGGGTCGGCCAGGCGGAAGCGGCGCTTGCCGCGGCGCAGGCGCTCTATTCGGACAACCACCCCGATGTGATCGCCGCCAAGCAGAAGCTGACCGAGGCACGCGCAGCGGCCAAGGCCAATGTCAATCCGCGCACCAATCCCGCGATCAGCGCGCAGATCGCTGCCAATAACCGTACGATCGCGAGCCTGTCCGGTGCCCGCTCGTCCGACATGTCGCGCGCCAGCGCGGCGGTCGCGGCGCAGAGCGGCGCGCCGCTGATCGAGGAAAGCATCCGCCAGCTCGAGGCGAAGGCCGATGGCCTGCGCGGCAATTATGAGCGCATCTCGGGCAATCTTCTCGCCGCCGAGGCCGCCCAGAAGATGGATGCCGAACAACGCGGCGAGCGGCTCGTGCTGGTCGATCCGCCGACGCTGCCGGACGAACCCAATTCACCGAACCGCAGCCTGCTGGTGATCGGCGGCCTGGCGGTCGGCGCGACGCTCGGTCTCGGCCTTGCGTTGCTGATCGAGCTGCTGCGCCGGCCTATCCGCGGCGCCGCGGCGCTTCAGGGGATGCTCGGGGTCGGCCCGCTGGTGGTCATCCCCACGCTCAAGCCGAAGGCGCGCCGTGGCGCGGGCAAGCGCAGGAAGCGTAAGAAGGGCCTGTTCACCCGGCGCAAGGCCGCGGCGGCATGAGCTTCGATCCGCCCCAGCGTGTCGAGCCGGCGGCCGCCCTGCCTGGCGACGCCCACCGTGCGAGCGTCTTCGAGACGCTGCGCGAAACCGGCATCTACGGTTTCGACAGCAAGGACATAAGGGCGCGGCCCTTCACCCTGCTGCGTGCGCAGATCCTGCGGATCGCGCGGGCGCGGGGTTGGCGGATCATCGGCGTGACGTCGCCGACCCCGAAGGTGGGCAAGAGCTTCGTGGTCTCCAACCTTGCCGCCGCGATGGCGCGCAGCCCCGATCTCCACACCTATTTGTTCGATTTCGACCTTCGCCGCTCGACGATCGCCCGCAACTTCAAGTTACAGGGCGAGGTCGGCCTGTCGCATTTCCTCGACGGCACGATCAACGATCTCAGCGCGGTGGCGCGGACCATCCCGAACGAACAGCTGACGATCTTCCCCAGCTTCCCCAATGCCGCCGCATCGGACGAGCTGGTCGCTTCGAACCGGATGGATTCGCTGATCAGCGCGATGCGCCAGCTGCCGGAAGGTACGATCTGTCTGTGCGATCTGCCGCCGGTCTTCGCCAATGACGATGCGGTCGTCATCAGCCAGAAGATCGATGCCTATCTGATGATCGTCGAGGATGGCGTGACGACCCGCAAACAGGTGCGCGACAGTATCCGGCTGCTAAGCCCGGCGCCGTGCATCGGCACCGTGCTCAACCGCTACAGCGCCGGCCTGACAGCGGACGACTATGGCTATGGCTATGGCCAGAACAAGCAATATGGCGGTTATTACGACGACTGACCGTTGATTACCGGGGGGAGCGATGCGGGTTCGATATGGAATGATGATCGCGGCCGCCGCCCTGGCGGGTGCGGCGGGCGGGGTGATGGCGGCGGGCGCCGACGGGGCCGGCTTTCTGCCTGACGGCTATATCACCCTGATCGACGTCGTCCTGCCCGCGCCGATCCCGCAAGAGCCGCGCGGTGTCGCTGACCGCGAGGTGTTCAAGCTCACCCGCGCGCTCAAGGGAACGGCCCGCTGGGACATGGCGGTGAACGATGCGCCGAGCGACCCGGCATCGCTGATGCGCGACTTCGGCTGCGCCGCACGTATCAGTATGACGCCGGCGACCGCGCCGAAGACGGCGGCGCTGCTGGAAAAGGCGTCGCGCGACGCATCGCGGCAGACCAATGAGCTCAAGGCCTTCTACAAGAAGAAGCGGCCCTATCTGCTCGATCCGGGTGAAACCTGCGTGGCGCAGACCGATGAACTGACCGCGAGCTACGACTATCCCTCGGGCCACGCGGCGAAGAGCTGGACCTGGGGGCTGATTCTGGCCGAACTGGTCGACGATCGCGCTGCGCCGATCCTGGCCCGGGCAAGGGCCTATGGCGAAAGCCGGGTCGTGTGCGGCGTCCACAATATGAGCGCGATCGAGGCGGGCCGGATGGTCGCCGCATCGACCTTGGCGGTGATCCGCACCGAGCCCGCTTATCAGGATGCGGTGGTCGCCGCGCGGGCGGAGCTCGCTGCGCTGCGCAAGACGGGGGCACCGCCATCGGCGCAGGTCTGTTCGGCCGAAGAAGTCCTGGTCACCCAGCCGATCTTCCGCTGACCGCGGAAAGCCCGAGGCAAAGAAAAAAGGCCGCGCCCGGAGGCGCGGCCTTCAATCTTTCGTGGCGGCCGCCGAGGCGGCCACCCGCGCGATTACATCGCGTTCGAAGCGTTGTCCGCCGGAGCAGCCGCGTTCGAATCGACCATCGCAGCGTTGGTGTCGGCCATCGCGTCGGCGGCGTTGTCGACGACAACGGTGTTGTTCTCGGCAGCGGGAGCTTCCTTCTTGCAGGCAGCAAGCGTCAGCGAGGCAGCGGCGATAAGCGAAAGGGCAACGATCTTCTTCATGATCGAATTCTCCGGAAGTGAATTAAAAAAAGAGAGTGGCTCGAACGATTCCAATCACGTTCAGGCTTGTTTCCCCCCGAAACAGGCTCGGACTTCTTACAGTTTTGCGCAGTGCGATGCAATGTCTCTTGTTCCGGTAGTTAATTCGGCTGTTTCGGAGCCTCGGAACCCGCAGGATCACTTGGTTTCGGAGCCGGATCGGATGCCGGTATGCCGGCATCCGCATCGGCGGCGGACGGCGCGTCCGCGCCCGGAATTCCGGCTTCGGCATCGGCCGCCGAGCCCGCGTCGGCGCCGATCGGATTCGCTTCGGCGTCGGCAGCCGCCGCCGCCTCGCTGGCCGCGTCGTCGCCTTCCTGGTTCAATATCTCGGCGCGCCGCCGCTGCAGGAAAGCCGACCGCGCTGCGGCATAGGGATCGAGGCTCGATTCAAGGAAGCTGTCCGCGCCGGTCTCGATCAGCCCGTCGCGGATGCTGATCACCTGCGTCGCGGTCAGCGCCAGCGGCACGCCATGGGGCAGGCCACATTCGCTCAGGCAGACGCGATAGGGATCGGTGAACTGGGCGACCCCGGTGCCGACGCCGTCGCGCAGCGTCGATGGACCGAGCAGCGGGAGCACCAGATAGGGTCCGCCATTCGCCCCCCAGGCGGCGAGTGTCTGGCCGAAATCCTCGGAGGCGGGCTTGATACCGACGCGGCTGGCCTGATCGAACAGTCCGCCGATGCCCGCGGTGGTGTTCACCAGGAAGCGGCCGAGGTTGCGGACCGCCCGGTCCGGCTTGCCCTGCAGGATATTGTTGATGAACGAGAAGGGCTCGGCGACATTGGCGAAGAAATTGCGGACCCCGTCGCGCGCCGGCTTGGGCGCGACCGCACGATAGACTTGGGTGACCGGCTTCACGACGACCTTGTCGGCGCCGCGATTCACGGCCCACACCGCGCGGTTGAATCCTTCGAGCGGGTCCTTCTCGGCTAGACGGTCGGTTCCGACCCGCGTCGTGGTGCAGGCCGACAGCGTCAGGCTAAGTGCCACCACGCCGATCATCTTCGCCGAAGCATGCATCGAAGTCCCCTTTCAGGCGGCTTATCCGCCGCCGGTCATACTCTTGAAACATCGCGGAGTTCCGCGCCGAAGCGGCATGCCCGCCAAGCTTCGGCTCGGCAAGCACCTTGACCACATATAAAGACTTCTTTATGTCTGCATATATGCCAAACGATGCGCTACCCATCTTTCGGGCGCTGGCCGATCCGACTCGTCTGCGCATCTTTCATCTGCTGCGGGCGATGGAATTGTCGATCGGCGAACTGGCCCAGGTTCTCGGGCAAAGCCAGCCCCGCGTATCGCGCCATGTGAAGATCCTTGCCGACGCGGGTCTGGCCGAGCGCCGCAAGGAAGGCAGCTGGGTGTTCCTCGGGCTCGGTCCCGACGCCTGCGTCGGACCGCTCTTCGCCGCGATCGACGACTGGAGCCGCGATGGCGAGGATGTCTGGGCGGTCGCCGACCGTGCCCGCCTTGCCGCCGTGCGCGCCGACCGGGCGGCGGCGGCGGCGCGCTATTTCGCCGAACATGCCGAGGAATGGGACGCGATCCGCTCGCTCCATGTCCCCGAAAGCGCGGTCGAGCAGCGCATATTGTCGATGCTCGTCGATGCCCCGATCGGCCGGATGGTCGACATCGGTACCGGCACCGGGAGGATGATCGAGCTCGTCGGCGCGCGGGCGGCCTCGGCGCTGGGAATTGACCGCAGCCCGGAGATGCTGCGCCTTGCCCGGGTCAAGCTCGCCGAAGCGGGCCTGACGCAGGCCGAGCTTCGCCAGGGCGACATGTATGCCCTGCCGCTCGGCGACGGATCGGCCGACCTCGTCATCCTGCATCAGGTGCTTCACTTCGCCCAGCATCCGGCGGCAGCGATCGCCGAAAGCGCGCGGCTGCTCGGTCCCGGCGGCCGGCTGCTGATCGTCGATTTCGCGAGCCATGATCTCGAGGATCTGCGCAGCCGCGACGCGCATGTGCGTCTCGGCTTCGGCGATGACCAGATCGGCGGCTGGTTCCAGGCGGCGGGTATGGGCCTTGACCGGGTCGAGGAACTCGTCGGGGATGCATTGACGGTAAAATTATGGTTGGGCGTGCGCGGACAGCGCAGCCAGTTGAAGGCGGTATCATGACAAGGGTTTCCCTCAATCAGCTCGAAGAAGCGCGCCGCGCGCTCGACACGCCGCTGTTCGCCGATCTGGCGGGTGATGCGGCGGTCTCCTTCGAATTCTTCCCGCCCAAGTCGGACAAGATGGAAGAGACACTGTGGAGCGCGATCCAGACGCTCGCGCCCCTCAAGCCCCGCTTCGTTTCGGTGACCTATGGCGCGGGCGGCTCGACGCGCGAGCGGACCCATCACACCGTCGCCCGCATCGCCACCGAGACCGCGATTCCCGCCGCCGCGCACCTGACCTGCGTGGAAGCGAGCAAGGCCGAGATCGAGGAGATCGCCCGCGCCTATTGGGCGGCGGGGGTGCGCCATATCGTCGCGCTGCGCGGCGATCCGCCGACCGAGGGAGCTACGTTCGCGCCGCATCCCGATGGCTATCGCAACGCGGCCGAGCTGGTCGCGGGGCTGAAGGCGATCCACCCGTTCGAGATTTCGGTCGCCGCCTATCCCGAATGCCACCCCGAGGCGGCGAGCATTGAGGCCGACATCGCCAATCTGAGGGCGAAGTTCGACGCGGGCGCGACCCGGGCGATCACCCAGTTCTTCTTCACTCCCGAGGCCTATTTCCGGTTCTGCGACCGCGCCCGCGCGGCGGGGATCGAGGGCGAGATCGTGCCCGGCATCCTGCCGGTGTCGAACGTCGCCCAGACCCGCAAGTTCGCCGGCATGTGCGGCGCGGCGATTCCCGCCTGGATGGACCGGCTGTTCGAAGGGCTCGACGATCATCCCGCCACGCGCCAGCTGGTCGCCGCGACGATCGCCGCCGAGATGTGCCGCCGCCTCTATGCGGGCGGGGTCCGCCAGTTCCATTTCTACACGCTCAACCGCGCCGAACTGTCCTTCGCGATCTGCCACCTGCTGGGGCTGCGCGCGGACGCCAAGGCGCTGGAGAATGCCGCATGACACTCCACAAGTCCGAAGCCGCTATCCGCTTTCGCGAGCAGGCGAAGCAGCGCATCCTGATCACCGACGGCGCGTTCGGCACGATGATCCAGAGCTATAAGCTCCAGGAGGCCGATTATCGCGGGTCCTATGACCTGCGGCTCGATCAGAAGGGCAATAATGACCTGCTGGTGCTGACCCGCCCCGATGTGATCGACGAGATCACCCGGCAGTATCTCGACGCGGGGTCTGACATCGTCTCGACCAACACCTTCAACGCCAACATCATCAGTCAAGAGGATTATGCCGCGGTCCATCTCGTCCGCGAGATGAACCTCGCCGCGGCGCGGATCGCCCGCAAGGCGGCCGACGACTATCAGGCGAAGGATGGCCGTCCGCGCTTCGTGGCGGGGGCGATCGGCCCGACCAACAAGACGCTGTCGCTGTCGCCCGACGTGAACGACCCGGGCTATCGTGCGGTCGATTTCGATACGATGCGCGACGTCTATCAGGATCAGGCTGCGGCGCTGATCGACGGCGGCTGCGACTTCATCCTGATCGAGACGATCTTCGACACGCTCAACGCCAAGGCCGCGATCATGGCGGTGCTCGAAGAGCAGGCGAAGCGGGGCGTCGAGATTCCGATGATGATCTCGATGACGATCACCGACATGTCGGGCCGCAACCTGTCGGGCCATTCGGTCGAGGCCTTCTGGCACGCGGTGCGCCACGCCCATCCGCTGACGGTCGGTCTCAACTGCGCCTTCGGGGCCGACCTGTTGCGCCCGCATGTGCAGGTGCTGTCGGGTATCGCCGATGTGCTCGTGATGATCTATCCCAATGCCGGGCTGCCCAACGACCTCGGCGAATATGACGAGCAGCCGCACACCACCGGCGATTTCATCCGCGAATGGGCCGACAATGCGCTGGTCAATGTCGTGGGCGGCTGCTGCGGCTCCACCCCCGCGCACATCGCTGCGATGGCCGAGGCGGTCAAGGGCCACGCTGCCCGTGTGCCGCACGCGCATGACCATCGCACCCGGCTTGCCGGCCTCGATCCGATGATCATGGCGGCGTGAGTTTTCCTCCGTCATCCTGAACTTGTTTCAGGATCCACTCTTCCCTCGGGCATCGCTCCCGTGGCGCGGTGGATGCTGAAACAGGTTCAGCATGACGATCAGAATAGAAGAGCAATGAGCAACACCACGCCCTCCACCGCCCAGTTCGTCAACATCGGCGAGCGCACCAACGTCACCGGATCGGCGGTGTTCAAGAAGCTCATCATGGGCGGCGATTATGCCAAGGCGATCGAAGTCGCGCGGCAGCAGGTCGAGAACGGCGCGCAGATCATCGACGTCAACATGGACGAGGGCCTGCTCGACGCCGAAATGGCGATGACCACCTTCCTCAAGCTGATGGCGGCGGAGCCCGACATCGCGCGCATTCCGGTGATGGTCGACAGCTCGAAATGGTCGGTGATCGAGGCCGGGCTGAAATGCGTTTCGGGCAAGCCGATCGTCAATTCGATCAGCATGAAGGAGGGCGAAGAAGCCTTCCTGCACCATGCCCGCAAGTGCCGTGCCTATGGCGCCGCCGTGGTGGTGATGGCGTTCGACGAGGTCGGCCAGGCCGACACCAAGGCGCGCAAGGTCGAAATCTGCGAGCGCGCTTATAAGCTGCTGGTGGCGGACGGCTTCCCGCCCGAGGACATCATCTTCGATCCGAACATCTTCGCGGTGGCGACCGGGATCGAGGAGCATAATAATTACGGTGTCGACTATATCGAGGCGTGCAAGGAAATCCGCGCCCGTTGCCCGCACGCGCATATCTCGGGCGGCCTGTCGAACCTCAGCTTCTCGTTCCGCGGCAACGAGCCGGTGCGCAAGGCGATGCACAGCATCTTCCTCTACCATGCCATTCCCGCCGGGATGGACATGGGCATCGTCAACGCCGGGCAGCTCGACGTCTACGACACGATCGATCCCGAGCTGCGCGAGGCGTGCGAGGACGTCATCCTCAACCGCCCGGCGCGCAATCCCGACGAAACGCCGACCGAAAGGCTGATTGCGATCGCCGAAAAATTTCGCGGCAAGGATGCGGTGGCCGAGAAGGCCGCCGAGGAATGGCGCGGCTGGGATGTCGTCAAGCGGCTGGAACATGCGCTGGTCAAGGGTATCGACGCGCATGTCGTCGACGATACCGAAGAGGCGCGCCAGATGTTCGCCCGGCCGATCGAGGTGATCGAAGGGCCGCTGATGGACGGAATGAACGTCGTCGGCGACCTGTTCGGATCGGGCAAGATGTTCCTGCCGCAGGTGGTGAAGTCCGCCCGCGTCATGAAGAAGGCGGTCGCGCATCTCCTGCCCTATATCGAGGCGGAGAAGGTGGCGGGACAGCGCTCCAAGGGCCGGATCGTGATGGCGACGGTCAAGGGCGACGTCCACGATATCGGCAAGAACATCGTCGGCGTCGTGCTCCAGTGCAACGGCTATGAGGTTATCGACCTCGGGGTGATGGTGCCGTGGATGGATATCCTGAAGGCCGCGAACGAGAATGACGCCGACATGATCGGCCTGTCGGGCCTGATCACGCCCTCGCTCGACGAGATGGTGACCGTCGCCGCCGAGATGCAGCGCACCCATATGACGATGCCGCTGCTGATAGGCGGGGCGACGACGTCGAAGGTGCACACCGCGCTGCGCATTGCGCCCGCCTATGAAGGACCGGTCGTCCACGTCCTCGACGCGAGCCGCGCGGTCGGCGTCGCATCGACCCTGTTGTCGGACACCCAGCGCGACGATTTCGTCGCGAAGACGGCGGCCGATTATGACGCGGTCCGCAAGGCGCGCGAAGGCAAGGGCCAGAATGAACTAGCGACTCTGGAAGAGGCGCGCGCCAACGCCTTCGTCGCCGATTTCGCATTGAAGCCCGATGCGCCGAAACAGCCCGGCCAGCATGTCTTCGCCGACTGGCCGCTCGAGGATCTGCGCGAACTGATCGACTGGACACCTTTCTTCCGCGCCTGGGAACTGGCGGGCAATTATCCCGCGATCCTCGACGACGCTATCGTTGGGGAAAGCGCGCGCGGCCTGTTCGCGGACGCGCAGAAGATGCTCGACACGATCATCGCCGAGAAGTGGCTGACCGCGAAGGGCGTCGCCGCCTTGTGGCCCGCTCATGCCGAGGGCGACGATGTCATCGTCCAGACCGAAGCGGGCGAGGTGCGGCTGCCCTTCCTGCGCCAGCAGATCAAGAAGCGCGAGGGCCGGGCCAATATGTGCCTAGCCGATTTTGTCGACCGGCAGGACGACTGGTTCGGCGGCTTCGCGGTCGGCATCCACGGCATCGATCCGCATATTGCGCGATTCAAGGCCGATCATGACGACTATCGCGACATCCTGCTCAAGGCGCTCGCCGATCGCCTCGCCGAGGCTTTCGCCGAGCGGCTGCATCTCCATGTCCGCACGACGCTGTGGGGCTATGCCGAAGGCGAGCAGCTGACCAACGAGGCGCTGATCAAGGAGCAGTATCGCGGCATCCGCCCGGCTCCCGGCTATCCGGCCTGTCCCGACCACAGCCAGAAGCCCGTCTTGTTCGACATGCTGAAGGCGGGCGAGGCGACCGGCATCACCCTGACCGAAAGCTTCGCGATGCTGCCGACTGCGGCGGTCTCGGGCTTCTATTTCGGGCATCCCGAGGCGAGCTATTTCGGCGTTGCCCGGATCGGCCGCGATCAGCTGGAGGATTATGCCGCGCGGCGCGGCACCGACCTCCAGACCGCCGAACGCTGGCTGCGGCCGAATCTGGATTAACCCGTAAGCCTTTGCTCAAGGCTTCCATGATATAGGCGGCCGATGCGTCTGCTGGCCATATTGTCGATCATGCTCGCCGCGACCCCATTGGCCGCTGCTCCCTTCACCGTCGAGCAGACGGGGCGCGGCTATCATCGCCTCGCCGACGCGGTTCTCGCCATAGGCGACGGCGTGGGGACGATCCGCATCGCGCCCGGGGTCCATGGCGACTGCGCCGTCCAGACCGGCGGCAGCGTGACCTATCGCGCCGAACGGCCGCTGACCGCGGTTTTCGATGGCGGGATCTGCGAGGGCAAGGCGGTGCTGGTGCTGCGCGGGCGCAGTGCGACGGTCGACGGGCTCGTCTTCCGCAACCTGCGCGTGCCCGATGGCAATGGCGCGGGCATCCGCATCGAGAAGGGGCCGCTCAACGTCACGCGCAGCATCTTTCGCGATTCGGAGGAGGGAATATTGGGGGGCGGCGATGATCCCACCGCCGATGTCCGGATCGATCGTTCGACCTTCATCGGGCTTGGCCGCTGCGATCGCGGGCTCGCCTGCGCGCATTCGATCTATCTGAGCGCCTTTCGGTCGCTGACGGTGCGGCGCAGCCGGTTCGAGCAGGGCCGCGGCGGTCACTATGTGAAGAGCCGTGCCGGGCGGATCGAGATCAGCGACTCCAGCTTCGACGACAGCCGCGGCCGCGCCACCAACTATATGATCGACCTGCCCGAGGGGGCGACCGGACGGATCGCGCGCAACATCTTCGTCCAAGGCGCCGACAAGGAAAATCATGCGGCCTTTATCGCCGTCGCCGCCGAGGGGCGTCGCAACAGTTCGGCGGGCCTCGTCGTTGCCGGCAATCGCGCCGATCAGGTGCGCGCCGCCGAATGGCCGAGCGCGCTGGTCGCCGACTGGAGCGGCAGCGTGAAGCGCCTGGCGCGCAATCGGCTCGGCAAGCGGATCGCCGCGATGCGGGCGGTCGATCCCGGTCCGCCCAGCTTTGCCGACAAGGTGAAGGGACGGTTGCGCGACTATGCCGCGCGGCTGGTGGCCAGAATCGCCGGCTAGAGCGGTTCACGATCGGATTGCATCCGATCTGCCGCTCTAGCTTTTTGATTTACCGCGATTTCCGAGTCGGCAGATGATTCCATCTGCCTAGAAATCGCTCAAGGCTCGGTCGTCTTCACCAGTTCGACGATATCGAAGTCGTAGGAGGTCCAGCCGCGCATCGCGGCAGCGTCGGTCAGCGCGGCCTGCTTGCTCTTCGCTTCGCGCAGCGACTTGCTGTGGCCCCAGAAGACTTCGGTCTTGCCGTTCGCCAGTACCGCGACGACCCGCCAATAATGGGTGAAGTCGAGCGCGGTTGGCCCGATGGTCTTCACATAGCCATCCGGCAGTGTCGCCGTCAGATAATATTTTTTCCGCGCCATGCCGACTGATAGGCGCGCCGCATCACTTCGGGCAATTGCCGCCGAGATCGATACAGCGCCCGTCGACCGGCACCGGCGGCTTGATCCCAACCACGCCCGCCAGGGTCGGGGCGATGTCAACCGTCTCGACCGGCTGGTTGCGCCGTTCTGCGGGCGCTCCGGGCCACCAGAACAGGATCGGCACCTGTCGGTCGTGATCCCAGGGAGTGCCATGGCCCGCGACGGTGTCGCCGACTTCGCGCGGAACGCCGTAGCTCGCCCGTTCGGCATAGGCGACCGCGATATCGCCCGACCGCTCCGCATCGTAGCTCTCGTGGAAGCGCTGGGCCATCGTCAGCTGATCGGCGGGGGTGCCGGGCGGCACCGTCGCCGCCTCCACCTCGGCGCGGGAGAACACCGCCTTCACCTCGGGCTGGGCCTTGAGCCAGGCGACTGCGGCTTCGAGCACGCGCTCGTGCGGCGTCTCGTCGGGATCGGCGACGATGTAAAGCTGCTGCGGATCTTCGGTGCTGAGCGGCGGCCAGATCACCGCCAGTTCGGCTTCGAGTGCGTCGTTGAGACGCATCATCAGTGCCTTGTCGTCGATACGATAGCCATGGCCACCTTGTTCGAAATGGCGCTCGGAGGCGTCGGTCGCGCCATGGTCGGCGGTGAGCATGACGACGAAGGGTATGTTCAGCGCAGTGATCCGGTCGAGCAGCCGACCGATCGTCGCATCGAGAGCGGCCTGCTGCACGCACATCTCCGCGCCGCCATTGCCGAGGCGATGGCCTACATAGTCGGTCGCCGACAGGCCGATCGCCAGCAGATCGGGGGCGCTGCCCTTGCCCAGCTTCTCGCGGGTGATCAGATCGATCGCGAAGTCGGCGATCGTCGCGTCGAAGGTTGGGGAGGCCCGCATCGCCTCGTTGAAGCGCTTGGTCGCGGTGAAGTCCTCCCCCTCGGTAACGCCCTTCGCCATCTCGGGCGGCACCTCGCCGGACAGTTCGAGCTGGCCGAACTGCTCGCGCTTGACGAGCGCCGCGCAGGCGGGTGACGGGGCGGGCCAGAGCTGCGGCGGGGTCGCGGTCCATTTCGCCATCAACGCGGCGTTGAACGCCTCGGCAGGCTGGGTCACGCGCGGACCGGCGGGGCCGGCGAAGGGCGAGGTGACGAAGCCGGTGCCGTCGCTCCACCAATAGACCCCGTCGGCATGTTTTCCTGCCATGGTGATCGCGGCACGGTCCTTGCCCGCGACCGCGAAGGTCCGCGCGCCGCGCCGCGCCGCCTTGATCCAGTCGCCCAGCGTGGTGACGCGCAGATTCTGATGCCCGCGCGCCTTCGAATCCTCGCCGGGGACCGATACGCAATAGACGCTTTGCCCGGTCTTGCGGTCGGTCCAGCTGTTGGCGACGATGCCGGTGCCGGCTGGGTGACGCCCGGTCAGGATGGTCGAGTGGCCGGGGCACGTCTCGGTCGCGGCATGGCTCTGATAGCTGGTGGGAAAGGTGACGCCGTTTGCCAGCGTCTTCAGCCCGGCGGTGTAGCCAGGGCGATATTTCTCGAAGACTTCGGTCGAGAGCTGATCGACCGAGATCGCGACGATCAGCTTGGGCCTCGGCGGCGGCGCGGCTTGGGCGATGGCGGAGGTTGCGGCGAGCGCGGCGACGGCGAGGATCAGTCTGTGCATGGCGGTGCGATGCCCGCCTTCGATTTCACTATGATGACGCTATTTCGCCACCCACACCCGCTTGCCGCCGATCCAGGTCTCCAGCGGTTTCGCCGCGCGGATGTCGGTCGCGGACGCGGTGAAGATGTCGCGGTCGAGGATCAGGAAGTCGGCCATGCGACCCGGCGTCAGCGTGCCGATGCGATCTTCCGCGAAGCCCGCATAAGCGGCCGTCGCGGTGAAGGCGCGGAATGCTTCGGGAAGGCTGATGACCTGCTGCGGCTGCCACCCGCCGGCCGGCTGGCCCGTCGCGTCCTGCCGGCTGATCGCGGCGGCGAGCGCCGGGAAGGGGTTCGGGCTCTCCACCGGATAGTCCGAACCGAAGGCGAGCGGCACCTTGTTGTCGAGCATCGACTTCCAGGCATAGGCGCCGCCCAGCCGGGCGGGGCCAAGCCGCGCCTCGGCCATCGTCCGGTCCGACGTCTGGTGGACAGGCTGCATCGAGGCGATGATGCCGTTCTTGCCGAAGCGGGGCAGATCGGCAGGATCGACGATCTGGGCATGTTCGATCCGCCAGCGCCGGTCGCCCTTATAGGTTTCGGCCAGCTCCTCGATCGCGCCGAGCAGCTGCGCATTGGCGGCGTCGCCGATCGCATGGACCGCGGTCTGGAAGCCGTCCATCGCCGCGCGGCTCATCAGGTTGCGCAGCTTGGCGTCGTCCAGAAACTGAAGCCCCTTCTGGCCCGGCGCATCGGCATAGGGCGCCTTCAGCCAGGCCCCGCGCGATCCTAGGGCGCCGTCGCTGTACAGCTTGACCCCGATCATGCGCAGCTTGCCATCATAGAGCCAGGGCGTCGGCCCGGTGCCCGCGATCGAGAGCAGGGTGGGGATGCCGCCCGCATAGGAGATGATCCGCACCCGCAGCCGCCCGGCGTCGCCCGCGCGGCGCATCACCTGCCAGTCGTCTCCGCTGGTCCCCATGTCGGCGGTCGCGGTGATGCCCTGGCTCAGCAATATCTCCTGCGCCTTGGCGAGCGCAGCATCGCGGTCGCGCGGCAGCATCGCGGGCACCGCGTTGAGGATGAGGTCCTGCGCCGCATCGACGAAGACGCCGGTGGGGTTGCCCTTGGCATCGCGCTCGATCCGTCCGCCCGCCGGGTCCTTTGTCCTGGCGCTGATTCCCGCCGCCGCCATCGCCGCGCTGTTCGCGAGGACCGCATGGCCGTCGACCCGGTCGAGCACCACCGGACGGCCCGGGGTAATCGCGTCGATATCCGTGGCGGTCGGAAAGCGGCCGAGCCCCCAGCGCTCCTGATTCCAGCCGCCGCCGCGAATCCACAGCGGGGTAGGCCGGTCGCCCGAATATTTGCGCAAGGCGGCCTGCGCCTCGGCGAGGGTGGCGGTCGCCGACAGGTCCAGCGACAGCGCCGCTTCGCCCAGCCCCATGACATGACCATGTGCGTCGATCAGCCCAGGAATGACGGTGCGCCCCTTGACGTCGAGCCGGTAGTCGAGCTTGTCGGGCCGCTTGTCGTCGCGGCCGAGCAGCTTCGCGACCTTGCCCTGATCGTCGATCAGCAGCGCGTTGAAGCGGACCAGCTGGCCCTTCGTGTCGAAGCTATAGCCATTGGCATTGTCGATCAGCCCGTCCGCCAGTGCGGGGGAGGCGAGGAGGGCGAGGCCGAGCAGCCAGCGGCGGGCGATCATCCCTTAGGGAGCCGCTTCACCACCGAGGAGATATCCTCGCGGCCGCAACCCATCGCCTGTGAATCGGCATAGAACTGATCGGCGAGCGCGGCAAAGGGGATCGCCGCGCCGTTGCTGCGCGCTTCCTCGATCGCGATGCCGAGATCCTTGCGCATCCAGTCGACCGCGAAGCCGAAATCGAAGCTGTCCTCGGCCATCGTCTTCCAGCGGTTGACCATGTACCAGCTCGCGCCCGCGCCGCCCGACACCGCCTCGAACACCTTGTCGAGGTCGAGATCGGCATTCTGGGCAAAGCGCAGCGCCTCGGCCGCGCTCTGCATCGCACCGGCGATGCAGATCTGGTTGACCATCTTGGTCGTCTGCCCCGCGCCCGGCCCGCCGATATGGACGATTCGCGACGAATAGGCCTGCATCAGCGGGATCGCGGCGGCGACCGCCTTGTCCGCGCCGCCGCACATGATCGCCAGCGTGCCCGCCTCCGCGCCCGATTGCCCGCCCGAGACCGGCGCGTCGACGACCAGCAGGCCCCGGTCGCGCCCCTCGACTGCAAGCTGGCGGGCGATCTTGGCCGAAGCGGTGGTGTGATCGATGAACAGCGCGCCCTTCTTCATCGCCGCGAAGCACCCGTCCTTGCGCAGCGTGACCGCTTCCAGATCGCCGTCCGCACCGACGCAGGACAACACCGCATCGGCATCCTCGGCGGCGGCGGCGGGGGTCGGCGCGGCGCGGCCGCCATGCTGCTCGACCCAGGCGTCGGCCTTGTGGCGGGTGCGGTTGTAGACGGTGACATCATGGCCGGCGGCCGCAAGATGTCGCGCGATGGGGGCGCCCATCGCGCCCAGCCCGAGAAAGGTCACTTTAGCCATGGCGACCCGCATAAGATGGATTTTCCGGGGACGCTAGGAGTCTGGAACACAATAAGCTATGGCGCGGCCACTATGGCTAGCGTGCACAAACAGACCGGCGCCGACGGCGTCCCCGTGACCATCGACGATATCCGCGCCGCGCATGCGCGAATTTCGCCGTCGATCGTCCGTACACCGGTCCTGAAGAGCCGCACGCTGAGTGAGATCACCGGCGCGAA
Organism: Sphingomonas sp. Root710; assembly: GCF_001429065.1. Classification (GTDB taxonomy): domain Bacteria; phylum Pseudomonadota; class Alphaproteobacteria; order Sphingomonadales; family Sphingomonadaceae; genus Rhizorhabdus. Next base: position 463,710 of record NZ_LMIB01000012.1, on the reverse strand, counting down.
TATCTGGCTGAAGTTCGAAAATCTTCAGTTCACCGCCGCCTATAAGGAGCGCGGCGCGCTCAACAAGCTGCTGCTCCTGACCGATGAGCAGCGCGCGCGCGGCGTCATCGCTGCCTCGGCGGGCAACCATGCCCAGGGGCTCGCTTATCATGGCAAGCGGCTTGGCATCCCCGTGACGATCGTGATGCCGAAGATGACCCCGACGGTGAAGGTCCAGCAGACCGAAGGCCATGGCGCGCGGGTGATCCTGAGCGGCGAAAGCTTCGACGATGCCTATGAGGCGGCGCGCGCGCTGGAGGCCAAGGAAGGGCTGACCTTCGTTCATCCGTTCGACGATCCCGACGTGATCGCGGGCCAGGGCACCGTCACGCTCGAGATGCTGGAGGACGCCCCGGAGATCGACACGCTGGTCGTACCGATCGGCGGCGGCGGCCTCATCTCTGGCGCCGCGGTCGCTGCGCGTGCGGCGGGCAAGCCGATGCAGGTGTTCGGCGTCCAGGCCGAACTCTATCCGTCGATGTACGCCAAGATGAAGGGGCTGATGCTGCCCTGTGACGGCGATACGCTGGCCGAAGGCATAGCGGTCAAGCAGCCGGGCGTGCTGACCGCGGAGATCGTCCGTGCGCTGGTAGACGATATCGTTCTCGTCGCCGAGCGCGACCTCGAGACCGCGGTGTCGATGCTGCTGCAGATCGAGAAGACCGTGGCCGAAGGCGCGGGCGCGGCGGGCCTGGCCGCGTTGCTTGCCCATCCGCAGAAGTTCCGGGGCCGCAATGTCGGCGTCATCCTGTGCGGCGGCAATATCGACACCCGGCTGCTCGCCAATGTGCTGCTGCGCGACCTTGCCCGCCTCGGCCGCCTCGCGCGCCTGCGCGTGCGTTTGCAGGACCGGCCCGGCGCGCTGTTCCATGTCGCGCGCGTGTTCGACGAGCAGCAGGTCAACATCGTCGAGGTCTATCACCAGCGGGTGTTCACCACCTTGCCCGCCAAGGGGCTGATCGCCGAGATCGAATGCGAGACGCGGGGCGCGGAGCATCTCGAGCGGCTGCTGAAGGCGCTGCGCGCCGAGGGTTACGACGTCACCCCCATCGAAGCTGCGTAGTCTTCCTTATCACTGTCATTCCCGCAAAAGCGGGAATCCACGGGCACGGGCCGTTTGTTGACTGGATGTTCCGCCGTCCATGGATTCCCGCTTTTGCGGGTATGACGAGTTGGATTCGACGCAATTCGATCTTCGACTTAAGTCGAAAACCCCTAAAAATATTCAAGGTTAATGGTCTTTTCATGACGTTCATGCGTAGGCATATTCATAGCTGACCGGCGGGCGGTCAGTTTTATGGGGCTTGGATTCGGATGACGGCGCAGTTTCGCTTTCCGCGCTTCTTCGTAACGACCCCCGGCCCGTGCCCTTATCTCCCCGGCCGAACCGAGCGGAAGGTTTTCACCGAACTGGCGGGCCCCAATGCGGGCGAACTGAACGATGCGCTCGGCCGGATCGGCTTCCGCCGCAGCCAGGGCGTCGCGTATCGGCCCACCTGTGTCGATTGCCAGGCCTGCGTCTCGGTTCGCGTCGTTGCAGGCGAGTTCAAACCCAACGCCAGCCAGCGCAAACTGCTGCGCCGTCATGGCGATCTCGAGATCAGCGTCTGCAAGCCCTGGACCACGGAGGAGCAGTTCGCGCTGCTTCGCCGCTATCTGAAGTCGCGTCATCCCGGCGGCGGCATGGCGCAGATGGATGAGCTCGACTTTGCCGACATGGTCGAACAGACTCCGGTGAAGACCAACATCGTCGAATATCGCGAGCCTTCGGTCGGCGGCCGGCCCGGCAAGCTGATCGGCGCTTGCCTTACCGACGTCCAGTCGGACGGCCTGTCGATGGTCTACAGCTTCTTCGAGACTGAAGACGAGATCCGTCCCGGTCTCGGCACCTTCATCATCCTCGACCATATCCGCCGCGCCACCGAGACCGGCCTGCCCTTCGTCTATCTCGGCTATTGGGTCGATGGTTCGCCGCGCATGCAGTACAAGACCCGATTCCAGCCGCTCGAGCGGCTGTCTGCCGGGGGCTGGCACCGCTTCGAGGCTCCGGCGATCCAGCCGCAGCCGCGCGACAAGGCGTCTCCTGCGCCGTCGAAGCTAAGCCAGCTTATTTGATTCAGCCCTCAAACGCCGGATGCGCGGACGCGCATGCCGGCACCTGAGGCTAACTATCTGGCCGGCGCAGTCACGCGCCAGATCACGCCGCCGACATCGTCGCTCACGAACAGCCCGCCGAGCTTGCCGATCGCCACGGCGACCGGGCGGCCGCGGGCCTGTTCCTTGCCGGACAGGAAACCGGTCAGGATGTCGCGCGGCTTGCCGGTGGGCTTGCCCTGAGCGAAGGGCACGAACACTACTTTGTAGCCGGAAAAGGGCCGCCGGTTCCATGAGCCATGTTCGGCGATGAAGGCGCCGTTTGCGTATTCGGGGCCGAGGATCGCGCCCTTGGTAAAGGTCAGGCCCAGCGCGGCGACATGCGGCCCGAGCGCATAATCGGGGCGGATTACATAGGATTGCAGATTTTCTTCGGGCTCGGGGACCCGCTTGTCGACATAGCCGCCCCAATAATACCAGGGCCAGCCGTAGAAGCCGCCGAACTGCACCTCGGTCAGATAGTCGGGGACTATATCCGAACCGATCATGTCACGCTCGTTAACCGTGGTCCACAGGTCTCCGGTGGTCGGCTCGAACGCCAGGCCGTTGGGATTGCGCAGGCCATAGGCATAGATACGGTCGCGGCCCGAGGGCAGCTCGATCTGCCAGATCGCGGCGCGCTTGTCCTCCTTGTCCATGCCGTTTTCGCCGATGTTCGACGCCGAGCCGACCGCGACGAACACCGACTTGCCGTCGGGCGCGATCAGCAGGTTGCGCGCCCAGTGATTTTGACCGCCGGGCAGCTTGGCTACCAGCTCCGGCTTGGCGTCGATCTTCGTCTGGCCGGGCGTAAAGGGGACGCGGACGAGCGCATCGGTGTTGGCGATATAGAGCTGGCCGTCGTGCCAACCCATCCCGCTCGGTGAATTGAGATCCGCGATCAGCACCGTCCTGAGCTCGGCCTTGCCGTCGCCATCGGCGTCGCGCAGCAGGACGATGCGGTTGGGGGATGGCACGCCCGCGCCCGCCCGCTCCATCATCTTGTTCATCACGAAGCCGGTGATGCCGCCGCCGCCATTCTTGTCGTCGCGCGGCGGCGAATTGCTCTCGCTGACCAGCACGTCGCCATTGGGCAGGACGTAGAGCCAGCGCGGATGGCTGAGCCCTGCCGCGAACGGCGCGACCGACAGCCCCGCGGCCGCGACCGGCTTTTCGCCGGGCTTCCAGCCGACCGCCTTGGCGACGTTGATGGTCGGCACCAGCGTCTCGTTCGGCTCACTGATCTTTGGGCGTGCGCCGACCGTCGCGGCGAAATCGACCTCCGCGCGCTCGTGGGTGAACAACCAGAAAACGAAGCCGATCGTGGCCAGCAGGATCAGCACCGGAATGGCGATGAACAGCTTCTTCCTGGTCGTCATCTGTTTCTCCTGGCGGGCGGGTCGCCACATTCTAACGCATGGAATGACCGAAGGGGATCCGGACTTCTACTCTTCGGCGGCTTCCTCGGCCACCGGCGGGTGCAGCAGCACCTTCTTGACGCGCCGTTCGTCCGCGTCGGCGATCTCGATCCGCCAGCCGCTCGGATGCTCGACGATCTGGCCGATCGCCGGCACCTGCCCCGCGAGCGCGGAGGCGAGGCCGCCCAGCGTCTCGACATCGTCGTCGATGTCGGCGAGGCGTGGGTCGATCAGCCGGGCGACGTCCTCGAGCTCGGCGCGGGCGTCGGCCGACCAGAGCGAATCGCCGAGCGCGACGAGCAGTTCCTCTTCCTCCTCGTCATGCTCGTCCTCGATGTCGCCGACGATCTCCTCAACCAGATCCTCGATCGTCACGAGGCCATCGGTGCCGCTATATTCGTTGAGGACGATGGCGAGATGGGTGCGTGTCTCGCGCATCTCGGCCAGCAGGTCGATGATCCGCATCGACGACGGCACGAAGCGCGGCTGGCGGATGAGAGGGGCGATCGTCTCCGGCCGCGGCGCGCCGGTCGCGATGATCCGGAATATGTCCTTCACATGGACCATGCCGATGACATGGTCGAGATCCTCGCCAAAGACCGGCAGGCGGCTGTGCTCGGCCTCGGCGAAACGGGCGACCAGCTCGTTGAAGCCGATCGTCTCGGGCACCGCGATGATGTCGCCGCGCGGCACGCCGATATCGCCCACGGTGCGCTCGCCGAAATGCAGGATGTTGCGGAGCATCTCGCGTTCGGCGGGGGACAGGTCGTCGTCTTCACCGCCCTCGCTGTCATGCTCTTCGATGACTTCCTCGATCTGGTCGCGCAGGCTGGGCTCATGCTCCGGTGCAAAGAGCGAGCGCAACCCGCGCCACCATCGTCCGCCGCTGTCCGCGGCGCTGCTACTGCTATCGTCTGGCATCGTCTTTCTAGTGTGCCGTCCTTTGTCGGGGGATCGCTAACCGAAAAACCGCCCGATGGGCAATGAACTTATATTTTAGCGTGCGGCAGCGCCGGTTCAATCTTCGGTGATCGCATAGGGATCGTCGATCCCCATCGTCCGCAGCGCGGCGCGCTCCAGATCCTCCATCGCCTCGGCCTCGCTGTCCTCGATATGATCATAGCCGAGCAGGTGGAGCGTGCCGTGGACGATCAGGTGGGTGGCGTGTCCGGCCGGGGTCACGCCCTTCTCGGCGGCCTCGCGCTCGCACACGCCTCGCGCCAGGATGATGTCGCCGAGCAGCACTTCGCCATCGTCGCTATTGTCGAGCCCACCGAGCAGATCGTCCTGCACCATCGGGAAGCTCAGCACGTTGGTCGGCCTGTCCTTGTCGCGATATTGGCGGTTGAGCGCCCGTACCTCGTCGTCATCGGCCAGCCGCACCGATATTTCCGCCAGATAGTCGGCGGTCAGTATCTCGGCATGCGGGGTGACTCGGAGCGCGGCGGCGACCGCCTCGGTGGCGAGCGCTTCCCAGTCGGTGCCGTCGTTCCAGTCAGGCTCGGCCTGTACGGCAACCTCGATCACGCGTTATCCGGTCCCTCATAGGCCTCGACGATCCGGCCGACGACCGGATGGCGGACCACGTCGGCCGAGCCGAAGCGGACGGTGGCGATGCCCTCGATACCCTCCAGCTTGGTCACCGCATCGGCCAGACCCGACTTGCCGATGTCGGGCAGGTCGACTTGGCGCGGATCGCCGCAGACCACCATCCGGCTATTCTGGCCGAACCGGGTGAGGAACATCTTCATCTGCGCGGGTGTGGTGTTCTGCGCTTCGTCGAGGATGACGAAGGCGTCGCCCAGCGTGCGGCCGCGCATGAAGGCGATCGGCGCGATCTCGATCTCGCCGCTGGCGATCCGCCGCTCGACCTGTTCGGTCGGCAACATGTCGTAGAGCGCGTCGTAGAGCGGACGGAGATAGGGGTCGACCTTCTCCTTCATGTCGCCAGGCAGGAAGCCCAGCCGCTCGCCAGCCTCGACCGCCGGCCGCGACAGGATCAGCCTGTCGACCGTCCCCTGAATTAGCTGCTGCACAGCCTGCGCCACCGCCAGATAGGTCTTGCCGGTGCCCGCCGGCCCGAGCGCGAAGATGATGTCGGAGCGGTTGAGCGCTTCCATGTAGCGGATCTGGGTCGCCGAGCGTGGGACGATCGTCTTCTTGCGGGTGCGGATCATCACCTTGGGCGGATCGGACACGTCGTTGCGGATGATGCCGTCGAGCGTCGGTTCGGCCGACATGGCGATCACGGCTTCGACCGCGCCGCTGTCGATATCCTGACCTTGAACGATGCGGTTGTAGAGCCCGGTGAGCACTTCGCGTGCCCGGCCCGCGGATTCGGCCTCGCCCTCGATCTGCAGCTTGTTGCCGCGCGCCGCTATATACACCCCCAGCCTGTTCTCGATCGCGACCAGGTTCTGATCGAACTCCCCGAATAATCGTCCCAGCAGCTGGGGCTTGTCGAAGAGGATTTCCAACCGGGCGCGATCTCCGGCCTGCGCGGGAACTGGCTTGCGCGACATAAGGGGTGGGCGCTTCCTTTCCTTTACGACCCTGGACGGGCTCGTCGGGGTCACAACGATCCTACGCCGATTTCGACCCATGCGAAGGGGAAAAGCGGGCGTGCCGCGAACTTATCCACCGTTGTTGTGGCAGTTGGGTGACGGTCTTTTCAAATCCTCCCTGCGCGAAGCATGGGGAGGATATTTACGCCGCCTGCCGCTCCGCGATCACCGCATTGATGCTGTTCGGTCCAGCCGCGACGATATACACCGTCACCAGTTCGCCGATCGCCGGGCCGTCCTCGACGATCACCGACTGGAGCCAGGGCGATTTGCCGATGCGCTGGCCGGGGCGCTTGCCGTCGCGTTCGATCAGCACCTCGCAGCGCTTGCCGACGGTCGCGAGGTTGAAGCCGTGCTGCTGCTCGTTGAGCAGCGCCTGGAGCCGCTGGAGCCGGTCGTCCATCACGTCTGGATCGATCTGCTCGGCCATCGTCGCGGCGGGGGTGCCAGGACGCGGACTATATTTGAAGCTGAAGGCGAAGGCGTGCTCGACCTGCCGGACGACGGCGAGGGTTTCCTCGAAGTCCGCCTCGGTCTCGCCGGGGAAGCCGACGATGAAGTCGCCCGACACCGCGATGTCGGGGCGTACCGCGCGGACGCGTTCGATCAGGCGCAGATAGCTGGCGACGTCATGGCTGCGGTTCATCGCCTTGAGGATGCGGTCCGATCCCGCCTGCACGGGCAGATGGAGGAACGGCATCAGCTTGGCGACATCGCCATGCGCGGCGATCAGGCCGTCGCTCATGTCGTTGGGGTGGCTGGTGGTGTAGCGAATGCGGTCGAGGCCCGGCAGCGTGTCGAGTTCGCGGATCAGCCCGTCGAGGCCCTGCGCGCGGCCCTTTTCGTCTTCTCCGCTCCAGGCGTTGACGTTCTGGCCGAGCAGGGTGATCTCGCGCGCGCCGGCGTCGACCAGCGCCTTCGCCTCGTCGACGATCGCGCGCCAGGGCCGCGAAATCTCCGCGCCGCGCGTATAGGGCACGACGCAATAGGTGCAGAATTTGTCGCAGCCTTCCTGGACGGTCAGGAAGGCGCTTGGCCCCTGGCGGCGGCGTTTGGGCAGCACGTCGAACTTCGACGCGGCGGGCATGTCGGTATCGAGCGCGCGCTTGCCCGCTGCGGCATCGGCGACCAGCTGGGGCAGGTTGTGATAGGCCTGCGGCCCAACGACGATATCGACCGCGGGCGCGCGGTGGGGAATTTCCGCGCCTTCGGCCTGGGCGACGCAGCCCGCCACCGCGATCATCGGTTTGCCGCCCTCGGCGCGCTTCACGATCCGGCCGATGTCCGAATAGACCTTCTCGGCCGCCTTTTCGCGGATGTGGCAGGTGTTGAGGACGATCAGTTCGGCCGCCTCTGGGCTGTCCGCCGCCGTCAGCCCCTGCGCTTCGAGCAGCTCGGCCATGCGTGCGCCGTCATAGGCGTTCATCTGGCAGCCGAACGACTTGACGTGGAAGCTCTTGGGGGCAGGACGCGTCATGCGGGGCCCTATAAGCGAAGCTGCGCTAGCGCGCCAGCGCCGCGGTGATGGCGGCCTGTGCCTGCGCCGCCAGCTGCTTGCGGTCGTTCGACGGCGCGAGCGGCGGCAGGAAACGCAGCGTGCAGACCAGCGGGCCGGGGCGGTTTAGTACCGTGCGAGCGTTGGGGCCCAGTTCTTCGTCACCGCTCCAGGCGATTTCGGTCGCCGCATCGCCATAGTCGATCGCGACCGGCTGGATCACGACGCCGGGCGGGGCGGGCGCGACCGAGGCGAACAGTGCGGGCCGGAAGGGAAAAAGCGATACGCCGTCGTTGGTGGTGCCCTCCGGAAACAGCGTGATCGGCCGGTGGTCCATCAGCGCGAGGCCCAGCTGATCGGCCTGGCCGCGCGCCGCGCGGCGGCTCTGGCGGTCGATGAAGATGGTGCCGCCGATCCGCGCCAGCATGCCGACCAGCGGCCATTGGCTTACATCGTCCTTTGAGACGAACGCGGTCGGTGTCGCGCCGCCCATCGCCAATATATCGAGCCAGCTGAGATGATTGGCGACGTAGAGGACGTCGCGGCCTACCGGCTTTCCTTCGACGCGGACGTCGAGGCCGAGCGCTTCGCCGAACCATTGCAGGAAAAAGCGGGTCCAGCCGAGCCGCTTGCGTATCGGCCAGGTCAGCGCATAGCCGGTCAGGCAAAAGCCAAGCACGGACAAGGCGACGGCGATGCGGGCGGCAGCGCGATACCGCGTCATCGGCAGTTTATTTCGATCGCTCCGCCGAGACGCCGTATAGTTCGAGCCGATGGTCGACGAGGCGGAAGCCGAGCTTCTCGGCGATCTTGCGCTGAAGCTCCTCGAGGTCGCGATCTACGAACTCGATCACCTCGCCGGTTTCGACGTTGATCAGATGATCGTGATGCGCTTCGGGAGCGGCTTCATAACGGGCGCGGCCATCGCCGAAATCGTGCCGCTCGAGGATGCCGGCGTCTTCGAACAGCCGCACCGTGCGATAAACGGTGGCGATCGAGATGCCCGGATCGATCGCCGCCGCGCGCTGGTGCAGCAGCTCCACATCGGGATGGTCGACCGCGTCGGACAGCACGCGTGCGATCACGCGGCGCTGCTCGGTGATCCGGAGGCCTTTTTCAGCGCAGAGCTGTTCGATGTCGATCTTGCCGGGCATGGGCGCCTTGTTAGCCGGATCGCGGTTGCGAACACAAGGTCAGGGCGATGCTGAAAAGTGCAAGGGGCGGATTTCTCCGCCCCTTGCCATCCTTTCCGATCAGCGGGTGCGGCGCTTCGTGCCGAGGCCGATCTTCTTGGCGAGTGAACGGCGCTGCTCGGCATAGTTGGGAGCGACCATCGGATAGTCGGCGGGCAGGTTCCACTTGGCGCGATACTGTTCGGGGGTCATCTGATAATGGGTCATCAGGTGACGCTTGAGCATCTTGAGCTTCTTGCCGTCCTCGAGGCACACGATGTAGTCGGGCTTGATCGAGGCGCGGATCGAGACGGCGGGCTCCTGCTTCACTTCCGGCTCGACCAGTTCGTCGCCGAGCGACGACAGCGCGTTATGCACATTCTGGATAAGCAGCGGCAGATCGGACACCGCGACACTATTGTTGCTGACATGCGCGGAGACGATGTCCGCGGTCAAAGCAATGAGCGTTTCGGTGAGGCCGTTATTGTCAGACATGGTTCAACCCTTATTAGCTGATATAGATAGATTTATTTTAGAATGCTTTCCTGCGCACTCGAAGCAGGGCGTCTGCGCCCATTCGAGACGAATTGCAACGGCTTTCTCAGACTAGATCTAAGTTATTGCTCAACCAGAGTGCAAGACAAGGTCAACGCATCATAGAGCTGTCCGTCATTTCCGCGATAATAGCCTGGACGACGACCTATCTGCGTGAAGCCGGCTTTCTTATATAATTCGATAGCGGGATTATTATCACGTACTTCAAGATGAAGTCGTGTGCCTCCGCGATGCGATGTTTGCTTGCGGCAATGCTCGATCAACGCCAGGGCGACACCTTGCCGGCGATGCGCCGGCGCCACGGCAAGCAGGAGGAGTTCGGCCTCGTCGGCGATGATGCGGCTGAGCGTGAAGCCCGCGGGCTCGCCATCGACCGTCGCGAGCGAGAGCCACACGCCAGGCATGGCAAGCATCGCCAAGGTCTGCGACTCGTTCCAGGCCTCGCCGTAGCCGGGGTCGAAGGCGCTGCTCATGACCGCCATGACGGCGTCGAGCGCGTCGATGCCGACGTTCTCGATCCCGATCACGCTCATGCCACGGGCTTCGCGTCGGCGTTGCGACCATAGATCGGGCTGGGCGCGAGGCGCGAGAGGGCGACGGGCAACAGCCGGGCATCCGCCGCGCGGGGCAGGCGATCGCGCGCCGCGCCGCTGTTGCGCGCCGCCACCAGTTGGGCCGCCCCGGACCCGAAGACATCGGTATCGATGATCACGGCGGCAGCACCGTCGGGAGCGAGCGATTCGAGCGCGGACAGCGCCGCGACAGGAGCCGTGGCAAAGCGCTGGACGAACAATTCGCCATGCCCTCCTGTCAGCGCGATGCCGATCGAAGCATCCGCGACAACGTCCGCATGTGCCACCGCGGCGGCGATGACCGCCATCGAGCTGTAGCCGTGCACGCCGACGCCCCAGCCGAGCGCCAGCGCACGAGCGGCGGCGAGGCCGACCCTCACGCCGGTGAAGCTGCCCGGGCCGCAATCGGCCAGGATCGCATCGGCGCGGCCGCCGTCCGGCAAGGCTGCGATCATCGGCATCAATCGTTCGGCGTGCCCGCGGCCGACGACCTCGTGGAACTCCGCGATTATCCGGTCATCTTCGATCAGCGCCACCGAACAGGCGGCGGTCGCCGTATCGATCACCAGGGTGCGGGGCACTTCTCTTTACCTCAGGCCGCGCGGACCTCGGTCACCTCGGGCACATAATGCTTGAGCAGCGTCTCGATGCCCTGCTTGAGCGTTGCCGCCGATGACGGACAACCCGAGCAGGCGCCCTGCATCGCCAGATAGACGGTGCCGCGCTGGAACCCGCGATAGACGATGTCGCCGCCGTCGCGGGCGACCGCGGGGCGAACGCGGGTCTCGATCAGGTCCTTGATCTGGGCGACGATGTCCGCGTCGGCGGGGTCGTCCTCACTCAACGCTTCGTCGATCACGATCTCCGCCGCGCTGCCCGCATGGAACAACGGCGCTTCGGACGCGAAATGGTCGAGCAGCACGCCCAGCACCTGCGGCTTGAGGTCACGCCAGTCGGTGCCCTCGGCCGCAGTGACCGATACGAAATCCTGACCGAAGAAGACGCCGGTCACGTCGCCCAGCGAGAAGAGCGCCTCGGCCAGCGGCGATGCGCCGGCCTCTTCCGGGTCGGCGAAATCGCGCGTTCCCGTCGTCATCACCGCGCGGCCAGGCAGGAATTTCTGGGTCGCCGGATTGGGCGTGAGTTCGGTTTCTATCAGCATGATCGTCATTTGGGGGGACTCGCCCCCTCGATCAAGCCATTCCTTCTTTACCTCGGCAGCGTAGAGCTTGATTAAGGCGTGCGGACGATATGCGGTGCCAGCGCAGCGCAAGCCGATCGGGGGCCGATGTTTCTCTGGAAGAATGCGATCGTGTTGTGCGGACTGCTGGGCCTCGCCGCCCTGCCCGCGACGATGCTCGTCCGGGAAAGGTGGGAGAAGCGCTATCTGGCGCGGATCGTGATCTGCGGAATGCTCGTCGCCTGTATCGCGGTCAGTTTCGTGCCGATGCTCTGGACCCAACTGATCTTCGGGCTGCTGCTGATCGCCTGTTTCGACAAGCGCGTGCCGATGGCGGCGACCTATCTCTTCTTCTTTTTCTGGACGCCCGCCGCCGGATCGCTGCTCGCGGTGGCGGGAGCCTATATCGCGCCGCTGACGCCGTTCATGGCCTTTTCGGCGGCGTTGCTGGTCGGCTATCTGCTCCATCCCGAACATCATCTCCGCCGCGGCGTCGCCGCGACCGACCTCTTCCTGATCGCTTTCCTCGTCATCTATCTGATCTGCGTCTCGCTTCGTGAAACGCCCACCGGCATCGCCCGCAACGTCGCCAGCTATTTCGTGCCTTATCTGTTGACCTATCATGTGCTGTCGCGCGTGCGGGTCGAGCGGCCCGAGCTGCTGCTGCGGACCATGCTGCTCGCGGCGGCGGGTGCGGCGTTCCTATGTGCTTTCGAAAGCATCCGCCACTGGCCGCTCTATTCCGGGGTGATGGGCATCAAGAAGGACTTCTGGACGATCGATGCTCCGCGTGTCTGGCTGGAGCGCGGCGGTATCCACCGCGCCTATGGCCCCTTCGCCCATCCGCTGACCGGCGGCGCGATGCTGGGCATCGCCGCGATCGCAGCATGGGGGACCTGGCTGGCGCGGGGCCGGTCGATTGCGCTCTTCGCGCTGGGGGCCACGATCCTCATCGGGCTGGCGTCGACGCTGTCGCGGTCGGGGCTGGTCGCGGTGGCGATCGGCGTCATGGCGCTGCAGATGCTGCGCGGCCGCTATCTGTTGGCGCTGCTGGTGCCGCTGGCGGGCTTCGTGGTGATCGTCGGCCTTCCCATCCTGGCCGGCAGCGATGCGCAATCCTCTGGCAACTACCGGCTCGAACTGGTCACCGGCATTCCGCAGGCGCTCGGCAGCCGGGTCTGGCTGGGCTATCGCGAAGCCGTGGCCGAAGGCCTGCTCGACAAGTTCATCCAGGGGCAGGGCATCGTCGACCTCGTCAACGCCTATATCGCGATCATTGTCGAAGGCGGGATCGTCTCGCTGGTGCCTTTCATTCTGTTCCTGCTTTCGGCCTTTCCGCAGTATCGCGCGATCCGCCGGATGCGGCCGGGCCCCGACCATATGCTGCTCGCTCAGACGCTGCTCGCCATCATCGCCGCGCTCATGGTCGCCTTCGCGTTGCTCGGCAGCTGGGTGGCGCCGATGCAGATGAGCTTCGTCGCGGTGGCGCTGCTGGTCGCGCTGCGCCACGACATCGCCCGCAACCGGGCCGCCAGCGCGCCAAGGCCCGCGCCCCTCGTTGCCGAACTGCTCGTCGATCAGGGCGAGCGGCTCCCCTCGCTGCGATGACCGGCGCGCAGACCTTTTCCGCGCGGCTGACGCATTTCGTCGCGCGCTTCACGCGCAGCGAGGCGGGGGCGATGCTGTTCGCCTTCACGGCGGCGACGCTGGTGCTCCGCCTCGGCAGCAACATCGTCCTCACCCGTCTCCTCGATCCGCATGCCTTTGGTGTGGTCGGGGTGATCGTCTCGGTGATGATCGTGCTGACGATGTTGTCGGACCTCGGCTTTTTCGATTTCGTCGTCCGCCACGATCGCGGCGGCGAAAAGCGCTTTCTCGACATATTGTGGACGCTGCGGCTGGGGCAGGGGGCGCTCCTGTCGGCGGCCATGCTAGCGGGGGCCTGGCCGATCGCGCTATTTCTCGGCAAGGCCGAGCTGGCCTGGCCGATCGCCATCGCCGCGCCGCTGTTCCTGATAAACGCGCTCTGTCCGATGACGCTGTTGCTGGCCCAGCGCGAGGGGCGGGTGCGGGCGGGCTGCACCGTCGAACTCGGCGCGCTGGCGATCCAGATCGCCGCCAATCTCGCCCTGACGCTGGTCATGCCGGATTATCGTGCCCTGATCGTCGGCCTCTACGTCAATTCGATCGCGCGGGTCGTCCTGACGCTGTCGTTGCTGCCGGGCCGGTCGCACTTCGCCTGGGACGGTGGGCTGGCGCGCGAGTTTCTGGGCTTCTCGCGCTGGATCATGGCGTCGACGCTGGTCACGCTGCTGATCACCCAGTCGGACAAGATATTGTTCGCAAAGCTGTTCAGCGTCGCCGATTTCGGCGTCTACATGCTGCCGGTCAATTTGGCGCTCGCGCTCGCGCCGTTCGGCCGCAATTATGTCGAACGCTATTTCTTTCCGCTGGCGTCGCGCAGCTGGCGAGAGGGCGCGGCTGCACTGGCCGCGATCTTCTATGCCGCACGCCGCCGATTCTACCTGTTGCTGTTCGCCGGGATCGGCTTGGGCATCGGCGCCGCCCCGGCACTGTTCCGGGTGATGTTCGATCACCGCTACGAATATGGCTGGATCTATTTCTCGGTGCTGCTGCTGCGGACCGCCTTCGATCTCGACAACTACACCAATGTCCAGACGATCCTCGCCATGGGCCGCGCCAGCCCGGTCTTGCGCGCCAATCTGGTGCGGCTCGGCCTGTTCATACTGGCGGTGGCGCTACTGTTCCGCCCGCTCGGACCGATCGCGCTGCCGCTGGCGCTGACCGCCGCCGAGTTCGGCGTGCTGCTATACACGACGGCGATGCTGCGCCGCGCCGGATTGTTCGATCTCCGCGCGCATGGCCTGTTCTACGCGGTCATGGCGGGGGGCGCTTTTATCGGGGCCGGGACCAGCGAGTTTTTCGCCCCGCATGTCGTCGACGCGGGGCTGGCGCTGCTCTAATCGCGGTCGGTGCGGATCCAGCGCCGTTCGGGGCGAAGCAGCGCGCCGAGATAGATGGGCACTTTCCAGATGACATAGAGCGGGATGAGCAGCAGCCGCATACCCGAGATCTGCGCGCGGCCAAAGCATAGCCAGTTGAGTGGCAGCAGGATCAGCAAGGCAGCCAGCAATATGGCCATCAGCACCAGCGGCAGCGGTTTCGCCAGCCAGGCGAGCAGCGCCAGCGCCACGCCGTCGATCAGGACCAGCAGCGCCAGCGGCGGCACCAGCAGGTGCAGGCCGAGCCACAGGAGTGGCCAGCGCCCTGACGCCAGCAAGGGCCAGGCTTCCGCGGCTGCGATCCGCAGGAAGCCCTGTTCCCACCGAGTACGTTGCATTCTCGTCGCTGCCCGCCGCGCGGGGTCGGACCATGTCACGACATCGGGCAGGAAGGCAGGCGGATAGTCCGCCCGCGCCAGTGCCACACCGATCGCGAGGTCTTCCGCCAGCGCGCCGGTCGCGAGCGGGGCAGCGGCGAACGTCTCCCAAGGAAAGGCCATGCCCGAACCGGTGAGGAGGGCGGGCGCCCCGAGCCGGGCGAGACCGCGCTGCCGCACCAGATTGCGCAACAGGAAGGCGAAGCCCGACAGCCCGACCATCGCGCCGAGGTCGGGCCGGGGCCGCAGCAGATAGGCCGACTGGACCGGTCGTCCGCTGGCCCGCGCTGCGGCGGCGAGCCGGATGACGCCGTCGCCGCCGATGTCGCAGTCGGCGTCGACGACCACAGCCACCTCGGGCGGGTCTGCGGTGAGCCGGTCGCGGGCATGGGCCAGCGCGAAGCCCTTGCCGCGCCGCGCCGGATCGTCGCGTTCGATGACCTCAGCGCCGGCCTCGCGGGCAAGGCTCGCAGTATCGTCGGTGCAATTGTCGGCGATGACGATCAGCCGCGCGCCGCCGGGGGCGGCGATGCGTAGCCCGGCGATCGTGGCTGCAATGCCGGCGGCCTCGTCATGCGCCGGGACGAGGATCGCAATGCTGGGCGCGGCCGTTTCCAGCAAGCGGCGGACCGGACCCAGGGCGGCGGCCAGTTCGATCGTTAGTACCAGCGTGACGGTCGCCGGGAACGCGAAGATCAGCCAGGCGGCAAGGGCGGTCATGACGCCCGGGGCCGCCGGGACAGATGATAGCGCAGCAGCCCGATCATCTCGGCATATTTGCCGATGCCGAGGAACAGCGCGAGCGTGAAGGCGGGCCGGGGGCGATGATGCCGCATCTCGCGCAAACCGACGCGGACCATCTGCGCAAGGGTGACGAACAGCGCCGCTCCGCTCAGGAGCGCCCAGCGCGGATCGACCACCGCCGCCAGGATCAGGCCGGCGAGCGCGGCGAACGGGACCGCGCCGCCCCAAAACAGGATGCGGCGGCGGCTGCGGCCGAAATCGTGGAGCGGCGAGCGAGGATGGAGCGCGGTGAGTTCGGCGAAGGCATGGCCAGCGCGGACGGTGCGCCGCCACCATTGTCCGAAGCGGGCGATGCCGGCGCTGTGCACCGCCATCGGTTCGGCTATGCGCCCGACCTTCCAGCCTGCTTCGCGCATCCGGATCGCATAGTCGGGGTCTTCACCCGCGATCATGCCGGGCCGGTAAAAACCGGTACGCCGCACAGCATCGGCGCGGAGCAGGACATTGCCGGCAAACAGCGGCACCGGACCCGGCGGAGCGCTCCACTCGATGTCGCACAGCCAGGCATAGAGCGAGGCGTCAGGATCGGCCTCGCGCAGTTCGCCGGAGATGGCTCCCAGCTCCGGCTCGGCGTCGAGCGCGGCGGCCCCCGCGCTGATCCAGCCGGGCGCCAGCACGCAGTCGCCGTCGAGCATCTGGACATAGGCGATAGCCGGATCGGCAATCAGCCGCACGAGCCCGGCATTGCGTCCGCGCGCCGCCGAATAACCCTGGCGCGGATCGAGCTCGATCACTTCCACTCCGGCCGCGCGGGCGCGACCGGGGCTGCCGTCGGTCGATCCGGAATCGACGTAAATGGTGAGCAACCCATCCAGCGACGCCAGGCAACAATCGAGCCGGGCGCCCTCGTTTCGGCCGATGACCACCGCTGCGATGTCGGTTCGGCTCATTGTTTACGCTTTGCCCTATTGATCCCGTCGGCCCACCGGTCTGTAATCGGGGGGAAAGGGACGGCTGGCAAGAGATGGCTTCGGGGAGAGCAGCAATGCTGGCGGGCGCGCTGCTGCTGGCGCTCGTCGGCTGTGGCTCCGCCGAACAGAAGGCGGCGAAGGCGGCGGCGCGCTTCGATGCCTATTACGCCAAGCGCGATTATTATTCGGCGAAGGTCGAGATCGGCAAGGCGATCGCGGCGCAGGACGACAATCCCGAATATTGGGCGAAGCTGGCGCGCGCACAGCTGGGCATGGGCAATTATCTCGACGCGCATGACGCCTATTCGCGGGTGATCGAACTCGAACCGAGGAATGAGGAGGCGATCCAGGCGCTCGCCGAACTCTCTTATTCGGGCGGTTCATTCGGCGATTCCGAAAAGTTCGCCGATCAGATTCTGGACGAACAGCCGCGCTCGCTGCGGATGCTGCTCGTCAAGGGATCGATCCACGCCAGCCGGCGCGAACTGCCCGAGGCGCGAGCGGTGGTCGACAGGATGTTGTCGATCGATCCCTCCAACGAAGGCGCGGCGATCCTGCTCGCGCGGCTGCTCAATATCGACGGCAAGCGGGGGGCTGCGATCGACACGCTCGAAAAATCGATCGCCAGGGATGGAGAGTCGAGCCAGAAACTGCTCGCGCTGCTCGATCTTTATGCGGCGGGCAGCGACTTCCGCAACACGGCGCGAATCTATGCCCGGCTGTTCGCGCTGAAGCCCGGGGACCGCGACCTGCGGCTCGAATATGCGCGGGCGCTGTACGATCAGGGCCTGCCCGATCGCGCGCTTGGCGTGCTCGCCCGGCTCGCCCGCCGTTATCCCGGGGACGAGGCGCTTCAGCAGAGCATCGTCGACATCTGGACCGAAGCGGGGAGCGCCGCGGTCGATCTGGACCGGGTCCGCCGCTTCGTCGCGGCGCAGGGCGATCCGCAGATGAAGGTCGCGCTCGGCCATCTCCTGCTCGACCAGAAGCGCTATGCCGAAGCGGAAGCGGTGCTGCGTCCCTTCGTCGATTCCCTGGCCCCCAATGCGGTGATCACGGTCGCCAATGTGGAGGCGGACGTTCTGTACGCCGGAGCGTTGTCGGGGCTGGGACGCGGCGGCGAAGCGCTGGCGCTGATCGACCGCATCCTGAAGTTCGACGACGGTAATCCGCGCGCGCTGCTCATGCGGGTCCGCGTGTCGGTTGCTGCCAACGATCTGCCGCGCGCCCTGCGCGACGCGCAGGCGCTGGTCCGCGACAATCCGGATATGGTGGAGGGCCGGGTAGCGCTGGCTGAAATCTATGTGCGTCGTAAGGAAAGGATCCTCGCCGATGACGTCTATGCCCAGGCGATGAACGGGATCAAGGAAGACCCGGCGATGCTCAACGCCTACGCCGCCTATATGCTGCGCACCGGCCGCCCCGCGCGTGCCCTTGATGCGGCCAGGCGCTTTACCGTCGATAATCCGCGTTCGCGTGACGGCTGGCGGGAACGGGCGCAGCTGTGCATTCAGCTCGGCGAAACCGATTGCGTCGATGAGGCCTTCCATATTCTCGATCAGCTGCCCGGCGGTCCGAAAGTCCGCCGGGAGCTCGCGGCCGGCTGGCGTCGGCCCGTCACCCCCGCAAAGGCGGATGCTGGGCAAGCCGCCCCGACCTGTGGCAGGACAGGCACGCTATGCTGAAGGTGATCGAGGGGGCTGGCGCACAGGCGGAGCCGGCATCGCGCAAATACCGGTTTACTTCCAATGTGATCGCGACGATCATCCTGGGGGTCGATCTGCTGTGCCTGACCCTTGGCGCGCTACTCTCGCCGGTCGCGTACGAGCTGATCCGCGGTCCGCAATATTTCATCGAACAGCATGTCAACGTTGCGGTGATCGTCGGGGTCAATTTCTTCCTGATCCGGCTGTCGCGCGACAGCTATGCCCATCCGATGGGGCGCGGCGGCGACAGTGACCAGGCGGTCGCCTTCGAGTTCCTGCTCGCGGCGATGCTGGTCTTCGTGACGATCTGGCAGCTAGGGCAGGCCAAGCCTTTCTCGACCGGGCTGGCGCTCTGCTATCTCGGGCTGACCGCCGGCATGTTGTTCGTCAGCCGCTTCGTCGTCCGCAAGCTGATCTTCTATCTGGTGCGGGCGGGGCATATCGGCCAGCGCATCGTCATCTATGGCGCCGATGAGGCGAGTTCGGAACGGGTGCTCCGGCTGCTCGAGCTCGAACGGCTTCCCTATGTCTCGGTGGTCGGCATCGCCGACGACCGAACCAAGCGGATCGAGCGGAATACGCCCTGGAGCGTACCATTCCTCGGCGGGCTCGAGGCGCTGGTCGGGCGCATCGGCCGGGGCGACGTCGACATGGTGATCATCGCCTTGCCGATGATCAGCCAGGCGCGGCTCGATCAGATCACCGAGGCGCTGCAGCTGGTCTCGGTCGATATCTGCCTGATGCCGCGCGAGGCGCTCGACCTGTCGCAGCAATATAGCATGCGCTTCATCGGCTCCCTGCCGCTGTTCGCGCTGTGGCAGCGGCCGATGCGCGACTTCAACCGTATCCTGAAGGCGGTGGAGGACCGGGTGCTGGCGCTGCTCGGGCTGATCCTGCTGTCGCCCTTGCTGCTGCTCACCGCGTTGGTGATCAAGTTGACGAGCCCGGGGCCGGTACTGTTTCGTCAGCAGCGCTTCGGTTTCAACAATGTGAAGATCCAGGTTCTCAAATTCCGGTCGATGCACGTCGATCGTCAGGACGAAACCGGCGCGGAGAGGACGCGGCGCGGCGATCCGCGCGTGACGCTCTTCGGCCGGCTCATCCGCCGCCTGTCGATCGACGAGCTGCCGCAGCTGGTCAATGTGCTGCGCGGGGAGATGTCGATCGTCGGTCCCCGCCCCCACGCAACGCTGATGATGGTCGGCGACAGCTACTATGTCGATGCGGTGCGCGGCTATGCCGCGCGCCACCGGGTGAAGCCCGGCATTACCGGCCTCGCCCAGGTGCGCGGGCTGCGCGGCGAGATCGGCACGATCGAGCGCGCCAAGCGCCGTGTCGAATATGACATGTATTATATAGAGAACTGGTCGCTGCTGCTCGACCTGCGGATCATCCTGGAAACCGTATGGCGGTTGATCTGGGACCGCGACGTTTATTGAGGGCGAAACAAAAGCCGAGGGTTAAGCAGGAGGCAGCTACTTGGCTGCTTCCTGCTTAGCCTGGCTAGCCTTGATTGCCGATTTGTCGGGTTCGAAGCCCGGCTGATACTGGATTTCGGCGCTCGACCGTGCGCGGGCGACCTGAGCCTTGCTTTCGGCGATCAGCTCGCGGCGGCGAACCATCTCGGCGGCTGCCTGGCGCGCGACCGGGGTCGGGGTCGGGGTCGCGTCGCGGCCGACGATCACGCTGGCGACATATTGGCCGTTGGACGGCAGCACGAAGGGCTCGCCGGGCGGTAGCTTGTTGATCACTGCGGTCAACTGCGGATCGAGCCGGCCGGTGTCGATCACGCCCTTGCCGCGCGAGAAGGAGAGGCCGAGCCGCTGGACGCCGGCGGCGATCTCGTCGAGCGAATGCGCATCCTTGAGCGTCAGCAGCTTCTTGACGTCCTTCGGCGCCTGGAACTGGATCTGGTCGAGCAGCAGCCGCTCGCGCCCGCCGAACTGGGTGGGATTGTCGGCGATATATTGGGTTATGTCGCGGTCATCGGGCATCGGCACCGTCGCGGCGATCTTCTGGCCCAGCATGCTGACGAGAAGATTTTCCTCGAGCCGGCGCTGCTGCGCGACATATTCGGGTGTCTTGTCGAGGCCCTGTTCGCGCGCCTTCTGCACGATCAGCTTGCGGTCGACCAGGCGCTGCAGCACTTCGCGGCGCAGCTTGTCGCGATCGGCGGAATCCGGAATCCTCACGCCCGTCATTTCGGCGTTGAGCTCGGCCTGCGAAATCTCATCGCCATTGACAACCGCCACGACCTGGCCCTTCGGCGCCTTCTGGCAACCCGTGACAAGCAGCCCCGCGACCAGCGCGCCGCCCAAAAGTGCAGCCTTTACCTTCACTTGATGTCCCCCGATCGCAATCCAGACAAAGCAATCCCCCAAGGTGCTACATGATTGCCAGCCCCGGCGACAAGCCTGTATGCCACCATTTCGGTGCGGAGGATGCTGATTTGGAAACAATTTACGATTGGGTCACCGTTGCAATCTTTGCCGGACTTGTCGTTCTGTTTCTGCAACGATCGAGCCGCGACGCGCCGCCGCGGGACTCCATGTGGCAATATCTGGCAGCATCGGCAGGCTGCGCGGTGGCCAATTATTTCGGTAACGAGGCGGTCGGCGGACGCGGCGTCGTCTATCACCTGCTTGCCGTAGCGGTGCTGGTGGCGACGCTCGTCTACATCCACATCGCGCTGAGGCCTTTGGACAAAGGCTAGGTTCATTTTCCGGGCAGTGGGGCGCCGGCTTCGCCGAACAGGACGCGGCGGGCGACTGGCGACAGCTGTTTCAGCATCGCCGGCAGGAAACGCTTGAGGGTAATCATCGCGGTCTCGTCGTCGGGCGCGGCGGTCGAGACGCGGACGAGAACACCATCGGGCACCCGGCCCTTCAGATTCTCCTTCGCCACGGCCCAATGTTGCGCCCACCAGCGGGTCGGGAAGTCGTTGCCGATGCGGGTCCAGTAGATCAGCTGTTCGTGCCGGCTGATGCTGCGCGCATTGAGATAATGGCCGGGAACGGTCAGCCCGCCGCCGACATCAAGCGGGATGAAGCGTTCGTGCATCAGTTCGTAACCCGCAGCCGGATAGCAGGTCTCGGGCCGGTGAACCTGCAACATGCCGTCTTGCTTGCTGCTATAGGCGACCAGGAACATCACTGGCAGCTGGTTGGGCGAAGCATAATAGCGGGTCAGCACGCGGCTGTAGAGCCGGTCGCGCAGCTCGTCCTCGGGCGGCAGGACGAGTCCGTTGTCGGATTGATATTCCCAGCTGCCGACCTTCTTCGGAAAGAGCGGGTCGAGCTTGCCGCGTTCGAGCATCACGAACGGAATGTCGGGCCGCCGCGAATTGGCGACGATGCCCGCCGCGCCGAGCAGCCCGCCCGCGATCATCGTCCGCCGCGTCAGCATCCGGTCGAGCGCGGGCCCCTCGGTCCTCTGATCGTCGCTCATGCGGCGGACCCAGTGCGGGCGAGACGATGGCGCAGCGGTGAGGCGAGTGCGTCGACGCCGAAGATGCCGAGCACCGAGAAGAGGAACATGGTGATGCCGGAGAAATTGTGCAGGAAGCCCTGCGCCGCTTCGTCGCCCAGATAATGGGTGATCATGATGAGCGCGATGACGCGAATGAAATTGGCCATGATCGCCACCGGCACGATCGCGAGCATCAGCAGCAGCGCATAGCGCCAGTTCGCATTGTGCCGGATGTAGATGTAGAACAGCCCGATCGCCGACAGGCTGATCAGCGAGTTGAGGCCGGCACAGGCGGCGGCGATCAGTAGCTGGTACTGGCCGATGATGATCGTGACACCGGAGCCCGCAATCGGGTAGCCGAGCGCGTAGAGCAGGTCGATCGCCGTCTGCGAAATGCCGATCTTGAGCGGCTGGGTGATCATCGTCACCACCGAATCCGGTGGCGGGAAGATGAAGAGCACATAGACGATCGGGAACCACATCGCGCGCAGCGGGGCGAAACCCACCAGCCAGTAGGCGGTGATCAGCAGCAGACCGTACATCATGAAGCCTTCGACCTCGATGATGTTGATGATCCGGGTCATGACATAGACCGGTGCGACGATCAGATAGGCGAGCGCCGCGATGCGGGTGTCGCCGGGCCTGGCGAGGGTCCGAACCTCGCTCCATCGCCGCCAGAACAGCCATAGGGCGGTGGCGAGCACGATCGGTCCATGCGCGCCCTGTTCGGTCGACCAGTTTTCCGAGGCGACGCCATACATGGTCGGCAGGATGAGGATCAGCGCACCGATCGCGAGCAGCCAATGACGGACCAGCGCGTCGCGGAGCGGCAGCAGGTCGTTCCAGCCATAGCGGCCAGCATCGCCTGCCGCCGCTCGTCTCGTTATGTCCCCCGTCCGATGTCCCAAAGGATTACGCCATCTCAACCATGATGAATATACTATCGCGCGACCGCCAGATCGATGCGAACCGCACCGGCACAGATAGACGCTGTGGTCTTTCCGGCATAGCCCAAGCCCGCAAGGCCGAATAGCCGTTACCGATCCTTGAGCTTTCGGTGGCGGCATTGCACTTGTTAACCTCCGCGGTTTTGAACTTGCGGCGGAATATGATATTGCAGGATGAGCGCTATAGCGCGGGGGTATTTGGGGTAGTTCTTCATGTTGAAGGAAGCTGTTGCGTCAAAAGCGGCCAAGTTGCTCATGACTTGTGTCTGCCCGGTTGCCGGCACCACGGCGTTGAGTCTCGGCGTTCCCCAGGTCCGCGACGCGGTCCACAAGGCGACCCAGCCGCGCCAATATGCCAAGCCCAAGACCCGTATCCGCGCGACGCCCGAGGAAGGCACCCAATATGCGGCGGCCGAGACGCCGTGCCCGACGGTCACGCCGTTCGCGCTGTCCAACCTGCCGACCGTGAGCCCGACGCCGGCCCCGCCGACGCCGATCCAGGTGGCCGAAGCGCCACCGCCCGATCCGACCCCGATCCCGCTGACCCCGACCATCTTCGTGCCGCCGACGACAAGCACTCCGCCGAACGACCAGCCGGGCGTGCCCGAACCGTCGACCTGGATTCAGCTGATGCTCGGCTTCGGCCTGATTGGCGGCGTCGCGCGCGTAACCTATCGGAAGAATGGAACTCCCGCGGCAGAGCCATCGGCCTGACGGCCGGTTTTTGATTTAGCCTCAAGCGCCGGCGTGCGCATCCGCGCACTTGGCTATCCTCGCATAAGCTCGGGCGGCCGCCACGGCTCGCTTTGCGAGCCGATCTCCGCCTAGACTGCCCCCGGCAGTCCGCGGACCGGCTACGATCCTTGCGGGACGCTGCGCGTCCCGGACCCGGACGCAGTCCGGGGAGGAAAGCCAAAGCCGGGCGGATGTCCGCGCCGGCGCTTGAGGCCAATCAAAAAGGCCTCTCTCCAATCACGTTGCCGCCTTCGCTGTAGCGGCATACGAGGAAATCATCCTCCGCGCCGCGCGCCGCGGCGCAACCCACCGAATGCGAGGAACGCCACATCAACTGCGTGTAGTGGCCGACCTGCTCCAAATCGCCGCTGATGCTGTTGTTGGGGAAGATGCCGGGCTTGAAGTCCTTCTTCTCCTCGATCCACAGCCCGACCATCGCTTCGGGGCCATAATAGCCGCTGGTCCCCGCCCACAGATTCTCGCCCTGCGGATCAGGGTCGGCGGGATCGTCTTCAGAATGGACGAGGTAGCCGGTCTCGGCGAGGTGCAGGACATAGGCCTGTGCGTCGCGGGCGAGCTTCCGATCCCAGACCAGCGGCGGGATGCCGAGCGAGCTGCGTTCGCGGTTGTGGCTGGCTAGCAGGCGCGCCTCGAGGTTGTTCTCGACCCCGGTCGCTCCCTGCGTGAAGGGTGCGGCAAGGGTCAGCGCCAGCGCACCCGCCAGCCTCGTCACCTTTGTCCGTCCCAAATTCGATGCCATGCCGTCGCTCCCAGGAAAACAGGATGTCCCGATGCTAGCGAGGATGGCTTGTCCCTTTATTGGGGAGATTGGTAAGCCGGAGATTCATCATGTCCGGCAGGCTTCCAATGGGAAAGTCCCGCGCTGCCCCTGGCTTGGGCGCGAGGCGTAAACGGCCCGTTAACCGGCAGAGGGCCGGATCGACCATTGCTACTAAAGAATGGGGGGACGGTGCTGCGGGCCGGACCTTCCGGCTCTGCATCGGTGCGGCCCGATGCCCGATTTTACCGCAGCTACCACGTCCTGCACGCCGTACCGGACTTTCACCGGTGCATTCCTCTCCTGCGAAGCCCCGCATTTGCGGATGTCTCCTGCCGACGCAGCAGGCGCCGTTTAGCCCAGCACCCCCCGCCTTGCCAGCGGACTCTTCCAAAAGCGCGTGCTGCGCCCGATTGGTGCAGCATTCTCCCCGCACTGTTGCAGAGGGGACACGCTTTTTAAACTAAAGCTACCGGCCGGTAGCTAGCGCGTGATGCCTAGAAGCGCGCGTCGCGATAGACATGGCTGATGTCTCCGCCCCACGCGCCGTGGTACAGATCGAGCAGCCGCTCCGCGGGCGTCTTGCCGCTGGCGACGATCTCGCGCAGCGGCGTGAGGTAGCCCGCCTCGTCGTCGCCCGCGCCGTTGAGACGCGCGCGCGCGCGCAGCCCCGACGCGGCGATGTCGAGGACGATCTTGCCGAGTTCCTGGAAGGTGCGGCCGCGCGGGCCCATCGCCTTGAGGCCGAGCTTCGGCACCTCGGCGCGGATGCGGTGATGATCCTCGATCGTCCAGTGCTTCACCAGATCCCACGCCGCGTCGAGCGCGTCGTCATCATAGAGCAGCCCGACCCAGAAGGCCGGTAGCGCGCATATCCGGTCGTGCGGTCCGCCATCGGCGCCGCGCATTTCGAGGAAGCTCTTCAGCCGTACCTCTGGGAAGGCGGTGGAGAGATGGTCGGTCCAATCGGTGATCGTAGGCTTCTCACCGGGCAGGACCGAGAGATTGCCGTCGAGGAAGTCGCGGAAGCTCAGCCCGGCAGCGTCGATATAGCCATCGCGGAAGGCGAAATACATCGGCACGTCGAGCATGTAATCGGCGTAGCGCTCGTAGCCGAAGCCGTCTTCGAATACGAAGGGCAGCATGCCGGTGCGATGCGGATCGGTATCGGTCCAGATATGGCTGCGATAGCTGAGGAAGCCATTGGGCTTGCCGTCGAGGAAGGGCGAATTGGCGAAAAGCGCAGTCGCCAGCGGCTGAAGCGCCAGGCTCAGCCGGAACTTGCGCACCATGTCCGCTTCGCTCGCATAGTCGAGGTTGGTCTGAATGGTGCAGGTGCGCAGCATCATGTCGAGGCCCATCGTGCCGACGCGCGGCATGTGGCGTAGCATGATGTCGTAACGGCCCTTGGGCATGATCGGCAGCTCTTCGCGGCTTTTGTCGGGCCACAGGCCGAGACCCAGGAAGCCGATGCCGAGCTTCTCGCCGATCGCTTTCACCTGTTCGAGGTGACGGCCGGTCTCGGCGCAGGTCTGGTGGAGATTGTCGAGCGGCGCGCCCGACAGTTCGAACTGGCCGGCGGGCTCCAGGCTGACATTGCCGTCGGACCCGGCGAGAGCGATGATATTGTCGCCCTCATAGACCGGTTCCCAGCCATATTTCGTCAAGCCGATCAGCAGCGCATGGATACCGCCGCGTTCCTCATAGGATGGCGCGCGATGCGAATCCTCGAAGAAGACGAACTTTTCGTGCTCGGTGCCGATCCGCCATTGCGACTTCGGCTTCTCGCCGTCCGCGAAGACCGAAATCAGGTCCTCGCGCGAATCGATGATGGGATCCTCGCCATCGGCGGCCTTGCGCGTGCTCATGGCGCGCCCATAGCGGACCGATCGGTACGTGGCTAGATTTGTTTGAGCTTTGCTGAAACGTTCGGGCCGGCACCATCTATTCGCGTGAGCGGATCAAAATCAAATCACCGCCAATCGCCGGCCAATCCCATCCATAGCGAAACCGCCGCCGCCATCGCGGTGTCGGCGCGCAATATGCGCGGGCCAAGCGACACGCCGGTCGCCTGCGGCAGCGCTTTGATCGCGGCACGTTCCTCGTTGGTGAAGCCGCCCTCTGGGCCGATCAGGATCGCGGCGGGGCCGGGCTTTGCCACCTCGGCCATCGGCGTGCCGCCTTCCTCGTCGGCAAAGATCAGCGCGCGGTCCCCGGGCCAGCTTTTCAGAAGCTGCGCTAGCTTGACCGGCTCGTCGAGGACCGGCAGCGCGGTCCGCTCGCATTGTTCGGCCGCCTCGATCATATGCGCGCGCAATCGGTCGAGGTTGAGCCGGTCGACGATCGTCCGCTGGGTGATCACCGGCTGCCACCGGGCGACGCCCAGTTCGCAGGCCTTTTCGGCCATCCAGTCGATCCGCCCCTTCTTGATAGGCGCGGCGAGCAGCCAGAGATCGGGCACCGCCTCGCGCTCGCGCATCCGCTCGACCGCGCGCACCGCCACGGCGCGCTTTCCGGCCTGCTCGATCTCGGCGCGCCATTCACCGGTGCGATCGTCGAACAGCGCGATCTGGTCGCCCGCCTTCAGTCGCATCACCCCGCTTAGATAATGCGCCTGTCCGCCGTCGATCGTCAGCGCCATCCCTTCGGACAGTGGCTGATCGATGAACAGGCGGGTGACGCTGCCTGGCGGCCAGGCGGGGGTTTGGGCCATGGGACTTCCGAAGACGGGGCTTTTGTCCTACCTGCCGCTCATGGCCGAGGAAGTCGAGGAAATCGTACCCGACAGCGAATATCGCGGGCTGGTGCGGCATCTGCCCCCCGGCTGGCGGCCCTATTGGGTGCTTGCGCGGTTCGACCGGCCGATCGGGGCGTGGTTGCTGTTCTGGCCCGGCGCCTGGGCGATCGCGCTGGCGGGGCACGGCGCCGACCGTTGGGACCTGATCCTGTGGATGGGGCTGGGGGCGTTCGTTATGCGCGGCGCGGGCTGCGTCTATAACGACATCGTCGACCGGGACCTTGACCGCAAGGTAGCGCGCACCGCCGCGCGGCCGCTCGCCAGCGGCCGGGTGAAGCTGAAGGCGGCCTGGCTGTGGCTGGGCCTGCTCTGCCTGATCGGGCTTGCCGTGCTGGTCCAGTTCAACCTGACCGCTGCGATCACCGCGGTCGCCAGCCTCGGTGCGGTCGCGGCCTATCCCTTTATGAAGCGGATCACCTGGTGGCCGCAGGCCTGGCTCGGCATCGTCTTCTCCTGGGCAGCGCTGGTCGGATGGCCGGGCGTGACCGGCGGTTTCGCCCCGGCGATATGGCTGTTGTTCAGCGGTTCGGTCTTCTGGGTGATCGGTTACGACACCATCTATGCGCTGCAGGATATCGAGGATGACGCGCTGGCGGGCGTGAAATCCTCGGCGCGGGCGCTGGGCCGCCATGCGCGCAGCGGCGTCGCGCTTTGCTATGCGATCGCGATCGGCTGCTGGATTTCGGCTTTTTGGCAAATCCGTCCGCAACTGCTGGCACTGGCGGCGCTCCTTCCCGTCGCCGTCCATCTGGCTTGGCAGGTCGCCCGGCTCCGCATCGCCGACCCCGCCGACGCTCTCGCCAAGTTCCGCGCGAACCGCTTTGCGGGTCTGCTGATGTTCATGGCCTGTCTGGTGGTGGGCAGTACGGCGTGATCGAATAAGGGCATTAGCCTTTGACGTTCGGGGTCGCGATACCTAAGTCGCCACCATGTTGAGCATCCCTGAAGCCGAAGCCCGCACAGCCGATCTCGTTGCCGCCGCCCGCAAGGCGGGTGCCGATGCGGCCGACGCGCTCTATATCTGCAATGCCTCGACCCAGATCTCGGTGCGCCTGGGCGCGCTCGAGGATGTCGAACGGTCGGAAGGCGAGGAGATCGGCTTGCGTCTGTTCGTCGGCAGCCGGTCGGCGAGTGTGTCTTCCTCCGACCTGTCGAGCGACGCGCTCGACGCGCTGGTCGAGCGCGCCGTGGCGATGGCGCGCGAAGCGCCCGAAGACCCCTATGCCGGGCTCGCTCCCGAGGACCGGCTGCTGCGCGGAGCGGCGGTCGATGTCGACGGCGACGACCAGGCCGATCCCGCCCCGGCGGATCTGCGCGTGCGCGCCGAAGCCGCCGAAGATGCGGCGCGCGGCGTGGCCGGCGTTACCAACAGCGAGGGCGCGGGAGCATCGGCAAGCCGGACCGTGATCGCGCTGGCGACCAGCGCGGGTTTCGCGCGCGGCTATTCGACCAGCGGTTATGGCTGCTCTGCCAGCGTGATTGCGGGCGAGGGCAGCAGCATGCAGCGCGACTATGCCTATCATAGCGCGCGCCATCTGAGTGATCTCGAGGATGCGGTGGCGATCGGCCTTCGCGCGGGCGAACGCGCGGTGAAGCGCCTGAATCCGGGCAAGTTGTCGAGCGGCGCGATGCCGGTCGTCTATGATCCGCGCGTCGGATCGGGGCTGCTCGGCCATCTCGCCGGCGCGATCACCGGATCGGCGGTGGCGCGCCGCACCAGCTTCCTGCTCGACAGGCTTGGACAAGAGGTGTTCGCGAAAGGCATCGTCATCCGCGACGATCCGCACCGGCCGCGCGGCCTGCGCTCCAAGCCCTTCGATGGCGAGGGGCTGCCCACCGCCGCGCGCGACATCATCGCCGACGGCGTGCTGACCGGCTGGATCATGGATTCGGCCTCTGCGCGCCAACTCGGTCTCGAACCGACCGGCCATGCGACGCGTGGGGTCGGCGGCCCTCCAGGTACCGGGCTCACCAATCTCTATCTGGAGGCCGGTAGCCTCTCGCCCGAGGAGCTGATCGCCGACATCAAGCTGGGCGTCTACGTCACCGAACTGATCGGGCAGGGCGTCAATGGCGTCACCGGCGATTACAGCCGGGGCGCGTCGGGCTTCGTGATCCGCGACGGCAAGGTCTGCGAGCCGGTCGCCGAGATTACCGTTGCCGGCAACCTCAAGGATATGTTCCGCGAACTGACCCCCGCGTCGGATCTTGTCTTCCGTCGCGCCGTTGATGCTCCGACAGTGAGAATCGAAGGGATGACGGTCGCCGGTGCCTGAGAATCTGCTCGATGCGGTGAGTGCGGTGGCGGCCGAAGTCGGCGCAATGGCGCACGCATCGTGGCGGGGGGATTTCAAATATTGGGACAAGACGCCGGGCAGTCCGGTGTGCGACATCGATCTCGCCGCCGACGCGCTGCTGCGCGAACGGCTGATGGCGATCGATCCCGAGGCGGGCTGGCTGTCGGAGGAGACCGCCGACAGCGCTGAACGGCTCAACTGTGTGCGCGTCTGGGTGGTCGACCCGATCGACGGCACCCGCGATTATGTGCGGGGACGCGAAGGCTGGGCGGTGTCGATCGCGCTCGTGGAGGGCGGCCGCCCCGTGCTGGGCGTGCTCGACGCCCCCGCGCGTGGCGAGCATTGGCGCGCGCGCTTCGGACAGGGAGCGACCCGCAATGGCGAGCCGATCATCGCGTCGCAGCGGCTGGCGCTGCCCGGTGCGCGGGTGCCCGCCGACACGCTGCCGCGCCGCGACGGCGATCTGGTGGCGGTGACCAAACCCAATTCGATTGCGCTGCGGATCGCGATGGTCGCGGCGGGCGAGGCGGACCTGCTTGCCACGATCCGCTGGGGCAATGAATGGGACATCGCCGCCGCGGCGCTGATCGCGCAGGAGGCCGGCGCGACGGTGACGGACGCCTTCGGCAATCCGCTGCGCTACAACAGCACCAAGGGCGAACAGTTCGGCGTGCTGGCGACCGCCCCGGCGATCCATGCCGCAGCGGTCGATCGGCTGGCCGAACATGCGGCGAAAGCGGCTATTCGCTAGCGGGAAACGGCGCCCCGATGTTGGCCGAGGCGCCCCCTATATCAAACCCCAGGCAGCTTATAATCCTTGTACCGCTCGCGCAGTTCGGTCTTGAGCAGCTTGCCGGTGCCGGTGTGCGGCAGTTCGTCGACGAACAATATCTCGTCGGGCAGCCACCATTTCGCGACCCGGCTGGCCAGCGCCTCGCGGACCCGATCGGCAGACGGCTCGATGCCGGGCTTGGGCACGCACAGCAGCAGCGGGCGTTCGTCCCACTTCGGGTGATAGACGCCGATCGCCGCGGCTTCGGCGACGCAGGGGGCAGCGATGGCGGCGTTTTCCAGGTCGACCGAGCTGATCCATTCGCCGCCCGACTTGATCACGTCCTTGGCGCGGTCGGTCAGCTGAAGCGCGCCATCGGCATGGATGACCGCGATGTCGCCGGTATCGAACCAGTTGTCCTCGTCGACCGCGCTCTTCTCGGCGCGGAAATAGCGCTCGACGACCCAGGCCCCGCGCACCTGCAACTGGCCCGAGCTCTTGCCGTCGCGGGGCAGCGCGTTGCCCTCGTCATCGACGACGCGCAGTTCGAGGCCGAACGCGGCATAGCCCTGCTTCTGCAGCAGATCGAGCTTGGCTTCGCGGTCCATATTGTCCCACTCGGCGGGCAGCGCCGCGACCGAACCGATCGGCGACAATTCGGTCATCCCCCACAGATGGGTGAACTGGACGCCGCGATCCATATAGCCCGCGATCAGCGCACGGGGCGCGGCCGAACCGCCGCAGCTGATGTGATGCAGCCTGCCGAGGTCTAGTCTCTCACGCTCGACATATTGCAGCAGCGACAGCCAGATCGTCGGCACGCCGCAGCTGTGCGTCACCTGCTCGTCGATGATCAGCTGGTGTAGCACGGCGGGCTCGTTGCTTGCCGACAGGACGAGCTTCGATCCGGTCATCGCCGCGGCAAAGGGCAGGCCCCAGGCGCCGGCGTGGAACAGCGGGGTTACGGGCAGGACCGCGGCGCGCGCGGACAGTGAGAATACGTCGGGCGTCGCCTGGACGAAGCTGTGCAGCATCTGCGATCGGTGCTGATAGAGCACCCCCTTCGGATTGCCGGTGGTGCCGCTGGTGTAGCAGAGCATCGCGGGCGCGCGCTCGTCGCCTTCCGGCCAGACATAGTCGCCGTCATAACCCGCGATCAGTGCCTCGAAGCCGCCTTCGCCGCTGTCGGGGTTGAAGCAGACGAAATGTTCGATCGTCTCGAAACGCGGCTTCAGCCGCTCGACCACGGCCTCGAAGGCCTGGTCATAGATCAGCACCCGGTCTTCGGCATGGTTGGCGATGTAGACGATCTGGTCGTCGAACAGCCGGGGGTTGATCGTGTGGATCACTGCGCCCGCGCCGATCGCACCGAACCAGGAAACCAGGTGGCGTCCATGATTGGCAGCCAGCGTCGCGAACCGGTCGCCCGGCTTGATGCCGAACGCGACCAGCGCTTGCGCCAGCCGCCGCGCGTCGCGATGAATGCCCGCCCAATTGGTCCGCTCGAAGCTGCCGTCCGCCCAGCGGGTGACGATCTCGCGCGGCCCATGCTCGCGTGCGGCATGATCGATCAGGCGTTCCAGGCGAAGCGGCCAATCCTGCATTGCACCTAACATTCGTTCCTCCCTAGTTACGGGCTCAATAGCGAAGCAAATCGGCGCGCGCCATGGGACAAAATGGAGGACAGCCTCGGTTGTGCGATAGTCGTCCTATCATGACCTCGATTCGTCTCACGCTCGTCACGACATGGCTCGCAATAGGCTATGCCACGGCTCTCGCCTGCGCGCTGTTCCTGCTGCTCGACGGACTTCGCACCGCCGCGGGGATGGTCCTCCTTCTGTGGATGGCGGGGCCGGCGGCGCTGGCGTCGATCGGCGTTCGTATGTCGCGCGCGATTCGCGGCGCCTACGGTTTCACGGCGATGCAATTGCTGGTCATCGCGTCGACCTTCATAATGTGGGCCGGCATGATCTCCGTCCATCTCGACGTGCTGAACGGGGTGGCGATGGGTATCGTCCTGCCGCTCTATCAATATAGCGCCATTGCTATCCTATGGTGCATTGCATATCTGTTCGGATGGCGCGGGCGCGTCGGTGCGCGCAGCGCCGCTCCGCCCGATCGATAATTCCACACGGCAGGCCGGATCACTCCCCAGCTGCGCATCACCTGCTGCGTTATTGGAAAACCGGCGAAACGGGCGTGCTATTACAATCCCAGCCGCGGGATCTCGATCTTGGGGCAGTGGTTCACCACCGCCTGCAGTCCAGCCGCTTCCGCGCGGCTGACGGCGTCGTCGTTGAACACGCCGAGCTGCGTCCACACCGCCTTCGCGCCAACGGCGATCGCCTCGTCGATCACCGGCCCGGCGGCGGCGGAGTTGCGGAAGATGTCGACGATGTCGATCGGCTCGCCTATCTCGGCAAGAGTGGCGACCACGGTTTCGCCGTGCAGCGTCTGGCCCGCCAGCTGCGGGTTGACCGGGATCACCCGATAGCCCTTCGACTGGAGGAAGCGCATCACGCCAAAGCTCGCCCGGTCGGGGCGGTCGCTGGCGCCCACCATCGCGATCGTCTTCGCGCCCTTCAGCAGGCTGGCGATCTCTGCATTGCTTTCGAGCGGCATGACGGACCTTTCGACGTTGGCCCTGTTAAAATGATGCGGGCCCCGCCGGATTCAACCATGCAGCGATCTTTTCAGCGAGGGGGCGGAAGACCGCGTCGTCGTCCTCGGACGCCGGCGGGCTCCCCGCATCGGAACTGGTGCGGATGCCGATGTCCAGCGGCACCCGGCCGAGGAAGGGAAGCTCCATGGACATCGCCGCCGCTTGCGCCCCGCCGCTGCCGAAGGGGTCGGATATCTCGCCGCAATGCGGGCAGGCATAGCCCGCCATATTCTCGACCATGCCTATGATCGGGACATTGGCCTGACGGAAGAAGTCGATCGCGCGGGTCGCGTCCATCAGCGCCAGGTCCTGCGGGGTCGACACGATGATCGCGCCCGCCGGCTTGTATTTCTGGACCATGGTGAGCTGGACGTCGCCGGTTCCGGGCGGCAGGTCGAGGACCAGCAGGTCGGTGTCGCCCCATTCGGCGTCGATCAGCTGGCCCAGCGCATTGGCCGCCATCGGCCCGCGCCACGCGATCGCCTGACCCGGCTTCACCAGCTGGCCCATCGACAGCATCGGGATGCCGTGGGGGGACATCACCGGGTCCATCTTCTGCCCCTGGGCGGTCGGGCGCATGCCCTCGGTCGACAGCAGCCGGGGCTGCGAGGGGCCGTAGATGTCGGCGTCGACGATGCCGACCTTCTTGCCGAGTTTTCTGAGCGCCACCGCGAGGTTGGCCGACAGGGTCGATTTGCCGACCCCGCCCTTGCCCGATCCGATCGCGATGATCTTGCGGCCTTTCTTCTCGGCGGTCATCGCGACGCGCACCGTCTCGACGCCCGGCACCGCGATCAGCGCCTGCTTCACCGCGGTCTCGATCTTGCTGCGCGCATCGCCCGACAGGCCGGTGACGTCGATCACTACGCTGGCGGTGCCGTCGTCGAAGCGGGGTTCGGCGGCGCGGCCGCTGGCGATCAGGCCCTTGCCGCTGATCGGGTCGATAACGCGGTCGAGCGCGGCGGGAAGCGATTCAGTCATGTCCATGGGGCGGCGAATAACGGTTCGGGGCGGTTTGAGCCATGCCGAACCGGCCGATTATTCCTTTACCGTGGGTGAGCGATGCTTCTCTTCCCACCGTGTTTCGCGCGAAAGCGCGGGCGGGCTTTATCAAAGCCCCCTATTTTTCCGCCGATCCGCACCTATAATGACTTTCATGAACGAGAATGACAGTAGCGCGGTGACGCCGCGGCCCTTGCTCAACGAAGGCGGGCCTTGGGGTGGCGGAGGATCTGGCGGCGACGGGGGCGACGGCTCCAACCCCTGGAATCAGCCGCCGCGCGGGCGGCCCGGGCGTGGCCCGGCGGGCCGTTCGGCGCTCGACGAACTGCTGCGCCGCGGCCGCGCGCGCTTTGGCGGCCGCGACGGCCCTGAACCCGAGGCGGGCCGCATGATCCTGTGGGCGGTCGGCGGCATCCTCCTGTTGTGGGTGCTGTGGACCAGCAGTCACCGGATCGACCCGCAGGAACGCGGCGTGATCACCCGGCTCGGCTCCTATGCGGGCACGCTGGGCCCCGGCATGCGCTTCTCCTTCCCCGCGCCGATCGACCATGTCACCAAGATCGACATCGAGGAAATCCGGGTGAGGGACATCCCCGCCGGTGGCGGTAACGCCCAGAACCTGATGCTGACGGGCGATCAGAACATGATCGACCTCGCCTATTCGGTGCGCTGGAACATCCGTGACCCCGAACTCTATCTCTACGAACTGGCCGATCCGGAAGATACCGTCGGCGAGGTCGCCGAAAGCGCGATGCGCGCCGAGATCGCGCGGGTGGCACTCAACGACGCGATGGGCTCGCAGCGCAGCCAGATCGAGGGCCGCGTCCAGCAGCGGATGCAGGAGATTCTCGACAGCTACCGCGCCGGCATCACGGTGCAGGGTGTCGCGATCAAGCAGGCCGACCCGCCCACCGCAGTGGTCGAGGCATTCAAGTCGGTCTCCGCCGCGCAGCAGCAGGCCCAGGCCTATCTGAACGAGGCGCGCGCCTATGCTCAACAGCTCGGCGCCAAGGCCGAGGGCGAGGCAGCGGCGTTCGACAAGGTCTATGCCGAATATAAGCTGGCGCCCGAGGTGACCCGCCGCCGCATGTATTATGAAACGATGGAGCGCGTGTTGGCGAAGACCGACAAGACGATCGTCGAGGCCCCCAACGTCGTGCCCTATGTGCCGCTGCCCCAGCCGCCGCGTGCGCAGGGAGGCCAGCAATGAGCCTGTCCGACGAATTCGCCAGCCGCAACGTCATCGGCTGGGCGATCGCCGCGATTGCCGCGGTGGTCGTGGTCAGCAGCTCGGTCGCGGTGGTGCCGGAGACCAAGCAGGTCCTCGTCGTCCGCTTCGGCAAGCCCGAAAAGATCTACAACGCCTATAAGCCCAATGAGGATTTCGGGCAGACCGGTGCGGGCGTGCTGTTCAAGATCCCGTTCGTCGATCAGATCCGGTGGATCGACAAGCGGGTGCTCGATTTCGACATGGAGCGCCAGTCGGTGCTGTCGACCGACCAGCTGCGGCTCGAAGTCGACGCCTTCGCGCGCTATCGCATCGTCGATCCGCTGCAGATGGCGATCACCGCGGGCACCGAACGCCGGGTCAGCGAGGCGCTGCGCCCGATCCTCGGTTCGTCGCTGCGCAACGAGCTCGGCAAGCGGCCTTTCGCGGCGCTGCTCAGCCCCGAGCGCGGGCAGGTGATGGACAATATCCAGGCGCGGCTGAACCGCGTCGCCCGCCAATATGGCGCGGAGATCGTCGACGTGCGGATCAAGCGCGCCGACCTGCCCGACGGCACCCCGCTCGAATCGGCGTTCAACCGCATGCGCACCGCGCGCGAACAGGAAGCCCGCTCGATCCTGGCCGAAGGGCGCAAGCAGGCGCAGATCATCACCGCCGAGGCTGATGCCCAGGCGGCGGGGACCTATGCCGAGAGCTTCAACAAGGATCCGGATTTCTATGATTTCTACCGGGCGATGCAGTCTTACCGGATCACCTTCGGGACCGATGGGACCGAGGCATCCGGCACGTCGAACCTGATATTGTCGCCGAACAACGAATATCTGCGCGAATTCCGCGGGCGCCGATAAGCATAAGATGGAACGGGGCCGTTCAAGCGGGGTTCAGAGACCGGGGAAGAGATAAACCGCCCGGATATTCGGCTCAAGTCAGGACAGGAGTTTTAAGGAGTTGGCCAAAGTGCGTTATGCCTACGCGATCACCGCGGCCCTGCTGGTAGGCGGTACCGGCGCGACCCTCGTCATGCAGCAGCCTGTCGGCGCGCAAGTGGCGCAGAACGCGCCTGGCGCGATCAACATGGCGCCGCGCCCCGGCGCGCCGCTGAGCTTCGCCGATCTTGCGGCGAAGCTGCAGCCGGCGGTCGTCAACATCTCCACCACCCAGAAGATCCAGGTCCGCAGCGGCGGTAATGCCTTCTCGGGCACCCCGTTTGAGGAACTGTTCAAGCGCTTCGGCGGCGGCGGCACCGACGATAGCGGCCGCCCGATCACCCGCGAGGCGACCTCGCTCGGCTCGGGTTTCATCATCTCGGCAGACGGCTATGTGGTCACCAACAACCACGTCATCTCCGCCTCGCCCGAGGGCGGTACCGGCGCGGTTGTCAGCTCGATCACCGTCACTCTGCCCGACCGCAAGGAATATAAGGCGACGATCGTCGGCCGCGACCAGGCGTCGGATCTCGCGCTGCTCAAGATCGATGCGCGCAATCTGCCCTTCGTCCAGTTCGGCGATTCGACGCGCACCCGCGTCGGCGACTGGGTAGTGGCGATCGGCAATCCGTTCGGCCTCGGCGGCACCGTGACCGCGGGCATCGTTTCGGCGCTGCACCGTTCGATCGGCATCAACGGGCCCTATGATCGCTACATCCAGACCGACGCCTCTATCAATCAAGGCAATTCGGGCGGGCCGATGTTCGACCTTCAGGGCAACGTCATCGGCATCAACACCGCGATCTTCTCGCCGACCGGCGGCAATGTCGGCATCGGCTTCGCGATACCGGCTGAGGAAGCCAAGCCGATCATCGATCAGCTTCGCTCGGGCAACAAGATCAAGCGGGGCTATCTGGGTGTCGGCATCCAGCCGATGACCGAGGATATCGCCACCAGCCTGGGCCTGCCCAAGGATCGCGGCGAGATCGTCGCGCGGGTCGAGCCCGGCGAGGCGGCGGCACGCGCGGGCATCCGCCAGGGCGACGTGATCGTCAGCGTCAACGGGCAGGAAGTCACCCCCGACAACACGCTGTCCTATATCGTCGGTAAGACCCCGGTCGGCACGCGCATGCCGATCGAACTGATCCGTGACGGCCAGAAGCGCACGCTGACGGTCACGCTGGGCGAACGCCCGCCCGAGGATCAGCTGGCGAACAATGGCGATGCGGACGGCGACGACACGCCCAGCGACAATGGCGCGCAGACCGCGCCGGATCAGTCGACCCGTAACACGATCGGGCTCGGCTTCCAGACGCTAACCCCCGATCTCGCCCGCCGTCTCGGCGTGTCGCCGACGATCAAGGGCGTGGTCATCAGCTATGTCGATCCATCGAGCGACGCCGCCGCCAACGGCTTCCAGCCGCGCGACATTATCCTGCAGATCAACAATGTGCCGGTGACGACGGTGCAGGGTGCCGCGGCGGCGATCGACGCGGCGAAGAAGGCGAAACGGCCAACCGTGCTGCTCTTCGCGCAGCGCGGCAACAATCCGCCTCGCTATATCGGTGTCCAATTGCGCAACTGATGCTTGGGTCCCTCCTCGCGTCGGGCGTGGGGAGGGGCGATCAGCTCTGGTCTGGCCCCAGCGCCGGATCGAGGTCCCTCGGCCGCACGAACAGCGACAGCGTCCCGCTATTGGGACGGATGTCCTCCCAGCGATCGACCGCGAAGCTGATCTCGGCGACGCTCGCGGTCGGGAATTTCTCCTCGACCTGGTCGCGCGCCTCGTCACCCGGCTTGTCGGGCACCATCATCAGCACCAGATCCTCGAGCCCGGGATTGTGGCCAACGAGCAGCAGCGTGTCGAAGCGGTCGTCGGCTTCCTGGACGACGTCGAGCAGCGACACTGCGGAGGCGAGATAGACGCGCTTGTCCCAGGCGGGGGCGATCGTCTCCCCAGTGCCTTCGGCAAGATGCTCGATCGTCTCGACGACGCGAACGGCGGGCGAGGCGACGACATGATCGAAGCCGATATGATGTTCGCGCAAATATTCGCCAATGCGGTGGGCGGCGCGTTTACCCTTGGTGTTCAACGGCCGATCGAAATCGCGCGACACGGGGTCATCCCAACCCGATTTGGCGTGGCGCAACAACATCAGCTTCTTCACGATCAGGTGGCCCTCCTGCGGCATCGGCTTTCGTGATGCCCCAAAGATGCGACGGAAGAAAGACCATGACGACGCCCGGTCGCAATTGCAGCCATCGGATGATCCAGGATCATGGTTCGCCGGGTTCGGATATCTTCTGATCGGATTCGGCACGCGCGCGGGCGGGTCCGCTGGATGCGCCGATCCGGGCGATCGCCTCGTCGAGGGTGACGCGCAGCACCGGCACGCCGCCGGGAAAGGCGTCGAGCAGGCGCGACGGCGTCGCCGCGCCGAGCAGCACGAAATGGCCGCGGTCGTCGGCGCTGCGAATGAGTCGTCCGAACGCCTGCCGCATCCGCGCCCGTACGATGCGGTCGTCGAAGACGCTGCCGCCGCCCGCCGCCTTGCGCGCGGCGTGAAGGACCGTGGGGCGGGGCCAGGGGATTCCCTCCATCACCACGAGCCGCAGCGAGTCTCCAGGTACGTCGACGCCGTCGCGCAACGCATCGGTGCCGAGCAGCGAAGCGTGGGGATCGTCGCGGAAGATGTCGACCAGCGTGCCGGTGTCGATCGGATCGACATGCTGTGCATAGAGGGGCAGTCCGTCGCGGGCGAGCCGGTCGGCGATGCGGGCGTGGACCGCACGCAGACGCGAGATCGCGGTGAACAGGCCCAGCGTCCCGCCACCCGCTGCAGCGATCAGCCGGTGATAGGCCTGGCCGAGCTGGGCGACATCGCCGCGCTTCAAGTCGGTGACGACCAGCACCTCGGCATGGCTCGCATAGTCGAACGGGCTCGGCACCGCGACATGGCGGGGAGCGTGATCGAGATAGGGGACGCCGCTGCGGGCCTCGGCGATCGTCCAGTCCTCGCCGTCGCGCAGCGTGGCGGAGGTGACGAGCACGCCATGCGCGGGCTTGAGCACGGTTTCGGCGAGCGGGCGGGCAGGATCGAGCCAGTGACGGTGCAGGCCGATGTCGATCTCGCGCCCCTCGATCCGGTCGACCGCGAGCCAGTCGACGAAGTCGGGATCGATCGGCCCGCCGAGCCGCGCCAGCATCGATATCCAGGCCGCGATCAGCTGGCCGCGCTGGGTGAGGCCCGCAATGGCACCGTCGATCCGTGCGCGCGCCTGGCCGTCGAGCCAGTCGGGGCCGTCTTCCATCACCGCCGTCAACCGTTGCCGCAGCCGCGCCATCGGCCGGACCAGCGCTTCCAGCGCCTCGATGGCGGGTTGCGCGGCGTCGATCAGTTCGGGATCTGGCTCGCCGACATCGGTTTCGAGGCCATAGCCTGCATCGACCGCGCTGGCGCGCGCGTAGACGGTGGCCCGTGCCGCCGCGAGCAGCTTCTCCACGGGGCCGAGGGGCAGGTTTTCTCCCAGCCGGCCGAGCCAGCCGTCGGCGGGGAGCTGCGTCGCCGCCGCCGACGCGGCCTCGATCGCCAGCGCGCCCTCCTCATCATAGCTTGCGACATCGGACAGACGCGCCGACAGGCCGCGCCGCCGCCCGCGTGCCTTGGCTTCGGGGCCGATGATCCAGCGGCGCAGCTCGATCGCCTCCTGGCCGGTCAGCGCCGCCGCGAAGGTCGAGTCGGCGGCATCGAACAGATGATGGCCCTCGTCGAAGATGATCCGGCCGAGCGGATGCCCTTCATCGGCGCGGCGCTGGGCCAGGATCATCACTAGCGCATGATTGGCGATGACGATGTCGGCGCCTTCCGAGGCACGCGCCGACCGCTCGATGAAGCATTTCCGGTAATGTGGGCAGCCAGCATAGACGCATTCGCCCCGCCGGTCGGTCAGCGCCGTCGATCCCGCGCGGCGGAACAGCGTCGGCAGCCAGCCGGGCAAGTCGCCGCCGACCATGTCGCCATCGCGGCTATACATCGCCCAGCGCGCGACGAGCTGCGCCAGGATCGCGGCGCGGTTCTGGAAACCGCCTTGAAGGGCGTCTTCCAGGTTGAGCAGGCAGAGATAATTTTCGCGGCCCTTGCGGACGACGACCTTTTCGCGCCGCACCGCCGGATCGGGAAAGAGCCGCCGCGTCTCGAAATCGAGCTGGCGCTGGAGCGCCTTGGTATAGGTGGAAATCCACACCGCGCCACCCGCCCGCTCGGCCCAGAGCGAGGCGGGGGCAAGATAGCCGAGCGTCTTGCCGATACCGGTGCCCGCCTCTGCGAGGACGAGATTGGGACGGCCTTCGCCGAGCCGCGGATCGAAGGCGCGGGCATTCGAGGCGGCATAATGTTTCTGCCCCTCGCGCGCCTCGGCCTTGGCACCGGTGAGCGCCGCGAGGCGCTCCAGCGTTTCCGCCTCGCCCAGCTGGATATTGCGTGGGGGAGGGCGGCCGCCTGCCTCGTCCCATTCGGGCAGGCGCGCGAACAGGCCGCGCTCGGCCTGCGCCGGTTCGCGCAGCACATGACGAATCGGGCGGGCCCAGGGCCAGCCGAGCCGGCCGAGCGACTGCGCGCTGTTCCATGCGCCGGAGCGTTCGGCCCAGTCCTCGGGCTCAGCCATCCGCCCAAGCAGCGCCTTTGCCGCGTCGAGCAGGAAGGCGGGGGCACGCGCATCGTCGACCGGTGGGGTCAGACCCAGCGCGCGGGCGAGCCCCGCGGGGGTCGGCACCGCGAAACGCGCCGGATGGACGAAGGCGAACAGTTCGAGCAGGTCGAGCCCGGAAAATTCGGCGATCCCCAGCCGTGTTGCGGTCACCGCCGCATTGAGGGTGATCATCGGCGTCTCCGCCGCCCGCGCCGCCGCCTCGCCCCGCCCGATGCCGCGTACCTCGCCGTCGGGCGACGCGATCCAGATACCGCCATGGGTGGCGTAGAGTGCGGGGTAAGGGAGGGACGAATCCATTATCGGCAGATGTAGGTGACGGAGAACGATTTAGGAACACCCAACCTCCGCTGTCATTCCCGCGAAAGCGGGAATCCACGGTAACGGCCAGCACGAGGCTCTGCGGACCGCACGCCCATGGATTCCCGCTTTCGCGGGAATGACGAGTTGGCGGAAGGCGACGATTGTTGATTCGGACGCAGGGCGCGCTACAGGGACGCCCTATGTCCGACAGCATCACCCCTGCCGCCCTGCGCGAAGCCGCGCTCGTTTCCAAGGCCTGGCCCTATGAGGAGGCGCGCAAGCTGCTGAAACGCTATGAGAAGGGCGCGCCGGCAAAGGGGCATATCCTGTTCGAGACCGGCTATGGTCCGTCGGGGCTGCCGCACATCGGCACCTTCAACGAAGTGCTGCGCACGACGATGGTGCGCCAGGCCTATCAGGAGCTGTCGGATATCCCGACCCGGCTGATCGCGTTCAGCGACGATATGGACGGGCTGCGCAAGGTGCCCGACAATGTTCCGAACCAGGAGATGCTGCGCGCGCATCTCGGCAAGCCGCTGACCAAGATTCCCGATCCCTTCGGCAAATATGAGAGCTTCGCGCATCACAACAACGCGATGCTGCGCGAATTCCTCGACCGCTTTGGCTTCGATTACGACTTCCGCTCGTCGACCGAAGCCTATGAAGGCGGGCAGTTCGACGAGGCGCTCAAGGGCATCCTCCGCCATTATCAGGGCATCATGGACATCATGCTGCCGACGCTGCGCAAGGAGCGGCAGGCGACCTATTCGCCGGTGCTGCCGGTCAGCCCGAAGAGCGGCATCGTCCTTCAGGTTCCGGTCGAGGTCGTCGATGCCGACGCCGGCCTGATCCGCTTCGAGGATGAGGGTGAGACGATCACCCAGTCGATCCTCGGCGGCAAGGCCAAGCTCCAGTGGAAGGTCGACTGGGCGATGCGCTGGGTCGCGCTGGGCGTCGATTATGAGATGTCGGGCAAGGACCTGATCGATTCGGTCGTTCAGTCGTCGAAGATCGCACGCGAGCTCGGCGCCCGCCCGCCCGAAGGCTTCAACTATGAGATGTTCCTCGACGAGAAGGGCGAGAAGATCTCCAAGTCCAAGGGCAATGGCCTTAGCCTCGAACAATGGTTGACCTATGGCCCCGAGGAGAGCCTCGCTTTCTACGCCTATCGCGAGCCTAAGAAAGCCAAGCAGCTTCACATGGGCGTGATCCCCCGCGCGGTCGACGAATATTGGCAGTTCAAGGGTAATTATGCCGCGCAGCCGATCGAGCAGAAGCTGGGCAACCCGGTCCACCATATCCATGGCGGCAAGCTGCCGGATGGCGAACTGCCGGTGACCTTCGGGCTGCTGCTCAACCTCGTCGGGGTGATGGGCGACGCGTCAAAGGAGCAGGTCTGGGGCTATCTCGCCAATTATGTCGCTGATGCCTCGGCCGAGAAATATCCCGAACTCGACCGGCTGATCGGCCATGCGCTCGCCTATCACCGCGATTTCGTCGCGCCGACGCTCAAGCGCCGCAAGCCCGAGCCGAACGAGGCGGCGGCGCTGCGCGCGCTCGACGCCAAGCTGGCGGAAATGCCCGCCGACGCTTCGGCAGAGGATATCCAGAACGAGGTCTATGCGATCGGCAAGGATGAGGCCTATGGCTTCGCGTCGCTGCGCGACTGGTTCAAAGCGCTGTACGAAACCCTGCTCGGCGCCGAGCAGGGGCCGCGCATGGGCAGCTTCATCGCGCTCTACGGCATCGCCAACAGCCGCAAGCTGATCGCTGAAGCTCTCGCCTGAATTTTTGCTCTAAGGGGAAACCCTTAAGCCGGACGCGGCGTTTCGCATCCGGTCCATCCCCTTTCGGACTGGCATGCGCGGCGACGCGCATTGTCGGCCGCGCCGTTGCGTATCATGCGGCGCGGCCACCTGGCTTCTCAGATCCTCCCCATCTTTCGGACAGGGAGGATCGGCTGGCTATTTCGCCGCCTTGACCCATGCGTCGATCTTGGCTTCCAGCACGGTCATCGGCAGTGCGCCGGTGTCGAGGACCTGGGCGTGGAAGGCGCGGGGGTCGAACCGGCTGCCGAGCGCCTTCTGCGCTGCCGCCTTCTCCTTGAGGATGGTCAGCGCGCCGATCTTGTAGGCAAGCGCCTGGCCCGGAATGGCGATGTAGCGTTCGACTTCGGCGGTGGCGTCGGCGCGGCCGATGTTGGAATGGCTCAGCATATAGTCGAGCGCCTGGTCGCGGCTCCAGCCTTTGGCGTGGATGCCCGTGTCGACCACCAGCCGCATCGCGCGAAGCATCTCGTCGGAGAGGCCGCCGAAGCGCTGATAGGGATCGGTCTCCATGCCCAGATCCTTCCACAGCGTCTCGGCATAGAGCGCCCAGCCTTCGACGAAGGCGGTGTTGCCGCCGAAGCGCATGAAAGCGGGCAGCGCTTCGTTTTCCTGCGCAAGGCTGATCTGGAAATGATGCCCCGGGACCGCCTCGTGGAGGTAGAGCGTCTCCATCCCCGGCGTCGTCCGCGATTTCAGATCATAGGTGTTGTAGTAGAAGGTGCCCGGCCGCGATCCGTCGGGGGTGCCCTGCTGATAGCTGCCGCCCGCCTCGGTCTTTTCTCGATAGGATTCGACCGCCTTGATCTCGAGCGGGCTCTTCGGGATCAGCGAGAATTGCTCGCGGACGCGCGCGTCGACACGCTTGCCGATCCGGAAATATTCGTCGCGCATCCATGCCGCGCTGGCCGGCTGGAATTTGGGGTCGTCGCGCAGATAGACGAAGAAGTCGGCGAGCGTGCCGCTGAAGCCGACCTGCTGCTTGATTGCATCCATCTCGGCGGTGATCCTCGCCACCTCGTTCAGGCCCAGCTGATGCACGTCCTCGGCCTTCAGCGGCAGCGTCGTGTTCGATTCGATCAGATAGGCGTAGAGCTTGTCGCCGCCCTTGAGGCCCACCAGCCCGACGCTGTCGCGCGCGACGGGCAGATATTCGGTCTTCAGAAAATCGCGCAGCCGGGTGAGCGCGGGGACGATGCCGTCGCGGATCGCCGCCGTCGTCTCGGCGCGCAGCCGGGACTGGTCGGCTGCGGGAATCGCGGCGGGGAAGCTCTTCACCGGACCGTAGAAGGTGGAACCCTCGACGCCTTGGGCGATCTGCAGATTGAGCTGGTCGATCATGTTGTTGACCACCAGCTTGGGCTCGACCACGCCCGATTTCATGCCCTCGCGGAAGCGGGCGATCCAGCGGTCGATCATCACGACATAGTCGCGGTGCCGCTTCAGATTATTCTCATAGTCGGCGACCGTCTTGAACGGCGCAGCGCCCTCACCCGAAGCAAAGCCGGGATAGCTGTTGTGGAAACCCGAGAAGTGATCGACCGGCTGAACCGCGGTGATCGCCAGCAATTCGGGCGATAGCCCTTTCAGCGCCAGCTGGGTCTGCCATTTGAAGACGTTATAGGCGATCTGATTGGTGGCGCTCAGCTTGTTGCGGTCGATCTTCTTAAGCGCGGCAAGGTCGGCTTCGCCCGCGGCGCGCTCCTCCGCATAATAAGCGTCGGTAACATAGTCGCCCAGCCGGTCGGCATAGCGCAGATCTCCGCGATAGATGGCGTTGAGCGGGTTGCGGCGCAGCGAGGCCTCGTCGCTGTCATGGAAGATTTTGATCAGCGCGGCGTCCATGGCGGACGGCTGGACCGTCGAAGCGACGGTGGCGGGCGCGGCGGAGAGCGGGCCGATCGCCAGCAGCGCGGCGGCGGTGGCGAGCATAAGGGAAGTGCGGGTCATGTCGGGAGGCATCCTGAAAAGGTGAATGCCCCTGTGCTATGCCTCTAACACAGCACATGCAAGGAGCCCCGGCGTCCGGGGGGCAGGACGCCGGGGCTGCAATGCTCTCCTGTCTTACCAGAAGAAGCCGTTGTGCACTTCAAGCACGCGACCGGTGCGGATATTCACCAGCACCGCGTCGTTTCCGTAACGGACCCAGCGATTATAGCCGGTCGGCCGCGGCAGGCGGTAGCGATAGGGGTCGCTGATCACATAGCGCGCGCT
The DNA here is from genome assembly GCF_001429065.1 of Sphingomonas sp. Root710. Taxonomy (GTDB): domain Bacteria; phylum Pseudomonadota; class Alphaproteobacteria; order Sphingomonadales; family Sphingomonadaceae; genus Rhizorhabdus. The sequence goes on along the minus strand of NZ_LMIB01000012.1, from coordinate 419,099 downwards.
GTAATAATGCGGCTGGAAGCGATAGCCGATGGTCACCGGACGATAGACATAGCCGCGCGGGCCGACATAGGCCGGGCGACGATAGACGTCGCGATGGGCCTTGCGATAGTCGCGCCAGTCGTCGCGGGCCTCGTGACGGGCGTCGCGCAGGTCGCGCCGCGCTTCGCGAACGTCGCGGCGGTCGCCATACATTTGCGCCTCACGCAGGTCGCGGCGTTCCTCGCGGACCTCGCGCTGGCTCTGGCGCGCCTCACCCAGCGACTGGGCCTGGGCAATCGACGGGGCCGCAACGGCGGCCATCAACGACAGGATGATCGGTGTACGCATTGGGTAACTCCTTTCACTCTTCGAATCTCATGGTGGCGGCCTGAATGATTCCGGCGTCCACTGGTTCCTGATTCGCACAGCGCGCATGAACCCTGCGGGAATGCGATCGTCAGCGAAATGAAAGCTTTTCCGCGGAAATTCGGTCGAAAATTTTCTTTTCCAGATGTGGCCGCGCGCACTGAAACGAAAGGCCCGGCGGCATCGCTGCCGCCGGGCCCCTCGGCCACTCTCCTTGCCGATCCCGTTTAGAGGAAGAAGGAGTAGATGATGTCGATGATCTCGCCGTCGCGGGTGTCGACCAGTACCACATCGTCGAAATAGCGGACCCAGCGATAGGGGCCGTAGGCCGGCGGCAGGCGATAATAGAAGGGATCGTTGATCCAGTAGCTGGAGCTGTAAAAGAACGGATCGAAGCGATAGCCCGGCGACCAGCGGCGATAGCTGTAGCCATAACGGGCTTGGTAGCGCGGCAGGCGGTAAATGTGCCGGTTATGGTTGCGATAGTCCTGCCAGCTATAGCGCCGGTCGTTGCGCCAGTTGCGATCCCAGCGATCATTATCGCGGCGATCCCAGTCGCGCCCGTTCCAGTCGCGGCGGTCGCTGGTCCAGCGGCGGTTGCCGTCGGCGCGGCCATTGCCGTCGCGGTCCCAGCGCTGTTCGCGGTCGCTGCGGTTCACGGTACGGTCGCCATCACGATTACGGTCCCAGCGGCGGTCGTCGCCCCGGCCATCGGCCCGGTCGCGATTCCAGTCGCCACGCTGGCGACCGGCGTCGGCGGCGCGGTTCGAATCGTCGCGGTTGCGCTGCCAGTCGCGGCGGCCCTGGTCATCGCCGCGGTTACGGTCGGCCGTCTGCCACTGGCGGCGGCTTTCGCCAGTGTCCGCAGCCCGGGGCATGGGGGCGGGACGCTCGACGGCGCGCTGGGCTTCACGCCCTTCGGCGATCGCGGCACGCGCATCGCCATTGACCTGCGCGCCGCGGTTGGCACCGCCGCGCTCCTGGCCGCCGCGCTGAAAGGTGAACTGACGGTCGCCGCGATCGCGCCCGCGTTCCTGGGCCTGCGCCACGACCGGTGACACCATCACCGCTCCGAGCAGCAGGCCGACCATCATCCTCGAAGGGTTACGCATCGGAATACTCTCCAACGGGAGGCGTGCTGCCACCCTTGCCTTCTATCTGCGCCCTGCCAACTGAGCCGATGCTGAACCCCATCGTCAGCATATTGAAAGAATAGAGACTCAATCGCCGGGCTGTGAATCGCCCGTTCCCGGCGCGAGGGCGGGGATCGCGCGTGCGGCGTCGGCCGGATCGATGCCAGGCGGCGGCGCGGCGGCGATCGTCTCGGTCCCCGCCATCACACGGCTGGCCCGGCGGATCGCCCGGCGAATCCGCGGATAGGTGCCGCAGCGGCAGATATTGGTCATCGCCGCGTCGATCTCGGCATCGCTCGGGCTGCTGTTCTTGCCGAGCAGCGCTGCCGCCGCCATGATCATTCCCGACTGGCAATAACCGCATTGGGGCAGGTTCTCCGCCACCCAAGCCTGCTGCAAGGCGTGGCTGCGGTCGCGGGACAACGCTTCGATGGTGGTGACGAAGCTGCCCTCGATCGCGCCGATCGGCACCTGGCACGAGCGGACCGGCTGGCCATCGACATGGACCGTACACGCCCCGCACAGCCCAGCGCCGCAGCCATATTTGGTGCCAGTCAGATTCGATGCGTCGCGTAGCGCCCATAGTAGCGGCGTCGCTGCGTCCATCTTGTAATGGATGGGCTGGCCATTGACGGTGAACCGGGTCATGGCCCGTTATACCGGGAAGCGTGAATCCGCACAGCGCAAAAAACGCCGCCTTTCGCTTGAAGAATCACAGGGCTGCTGGTAGGGGCGGCGCTTCACGGCGCGGATCGCTTTCCGCGACGACACGCTTTTTTGCGTTGAAGCTGGAGACACCGTCGGATCGGCGGCGTGGCTGGCTCGCTCCGCAAGTGATTGGAGAATTTGGTTTTTATGCAGATCATCGTTCGCGACAACAATGTCGATCAGGCCCTCCGCGCGCTCAAGAAGAAGCTGCAGCGTGAAGGTGTCTATCGCGAAATGAAGCTGCGCCGTCATTATGAGAAGCCGTCGGAAAAGCGCGCCCGCGAGCGCGCCGCCGCGATCCGCCGCGCCCGCAAGCTCGAGCGCAAGCGCATGGAGCGCGACGGCGTCCGGTAAATAACAGGGCTAACCCGGCGCCCGAATCCACCGGGCGGCGGTTTTATAATCATTGCCAGAGAGAGCGAGCCGCCCATGTCCGAAGTGACCGCCGTCCCCCTTCGTCCGATCGCGAAGGGTTCGTTGGTGAAGCTTTGGGTAGGGGTAGCAGCGGCAATCGCCATCGGTCTCGGCGCGGCCTATCTGGGCACCGCCGGACAGGTGGCGATGGCGATGTCACCCGACGAGTTCCTGGCCGCGAACGCCAAGGACGGCGGCGTCGTCCAAACCCCCTCGGGGCTTCAGTACAAGGTGCTGCGCGAGGGTAATGGGCCGAAGCCCGGCCCCGCCGATATCGTGCTGGTCAACTATGACGGCAAACTGCTGAGCGGCGAGACCTTCGATTCGACGAAGACGGACGGCAAGCCGCGGGCGATGCCGATCGGCGGGACGATCCCTGGCTGGACCGAGGGGCTTCAGCTGATGAGCAAGGGCTCGAAATACCGTTTCTGGATGCCACCGGCCCTCGCTTATGGCGAGCATGGCGCAGGCAATGGCGTCATCCCGCCAAATGCGGTGATCACCTTCGACGTCGAATTGCTGGAGATCGCGCCCGCCCCGATGGGCGGCATGCCCGGCGGCCATGGCGGGATGTAGATCCGCCGCGGGCCGGAACAGATAGGAGAGAATGGGGTCGCAGCGATGCGGCCCCATTTTGTTTGGCCCGTTGTTGCCGGGAGGGCGTGGCCTCTAGACCGTCCTGCAGGTCGCGGGTTCGGCCTACTCCGCCGGGCGCTTCGCGCGTTCCTCCAGGAAGACCTTGATCATCGCGACGATCGGATCGGCGAGCGCCAGGCCGACGATGCCGAACAGCGTTCCGAACAACAGCTGCGCGCCGAGAATGAGCGCCGGCGCGAGGTCGACCGATTTGCGCGCCACCCAAGGGACGATGATGTTGCCGTCGATCACCTGCACCACAACATAGATGATGATCGCCCAGATGCCGGTGTCGACCCCCGCCGAGAAACCGACGAGGATAATCAATATCCCCGAGATGATGGAGCCGATATTGGGCAGGAAGGCGAGCAGGCCGGTGAGCAGGCCGAGCAGCGCCGCCATCGGCACACCGGCCAGCGACAACGCGATGCCGGTGCCGAAGCCCTCGACCGCCATGCCGATCAGCCGGCCGAACATCAGCCGCCGCATCGTATAGCCCATCCGCTCTGAGGTGGCGTAGAAGTCGGCGCGGCGCTCGATCGGCAGCAGCCAGGCGAAGCCGCGCTCGTAGAGGCGCGGTTCGGCGGCGATGAACAGGCCGAGGACGATGATCATCGCGATGCTCGACACCGCGCCAAGCGCGCTGCCGACCCAACTGGTCAGCCGGTCGAACGATCCCATCAGCTCATTGGCGACCGCCTGGCCGCCATTGGTCTTTGGAACCAGGCCGCGCGCTGTCGCCCAGTCGAAGACTCGCGTCAGCTGGGTCTCAACGACGGTGCGAAGCGCCTCGAATTGCCCGGCGATCTGCGATCCGGCGAAATAGACGGTCCAGCCCAGGAATGCGACGACGCCGAGGCAGGTGATCAGCAACCGCCAGCCGCGTCCGATCGGCAGGATGCGGCCGAGCAGGCGGGTGCCGCCATCGAGCATCGCGGCCAAGACGAGCGCGGCGACCACCAGCAACAGCGGCTCGATGAGCAGCACCAGCAGCGCGAGAGCGGCGGCGAGACCGAGCCAGATCGCGGCCTTGTGCAGTTCGAGGACCGTCGCTTGCGAACGGCTGTCGGACGGGCCGGGCTGCTCCGGCTTGCGGCCCGCCATCGGCTCAGCGGTCCTCGCGGTCGGGGTGCAGGCTGGTGCCCGCGCGTCCGCCGCGCAGCGCCTCGAACCAGCTCAGCGGGTTCCAAAGCTTGGTGGTGCCGTCGAGCGAGAAGGTGATGAACTCCGCGCGGCCGCCGAGATTCTCGAACGGGATCGGGCCGCCCAGGCCGTTGCGGTCGGCGGGCACGCGGCTGTCGGCGGACTGGTCGCGATTGTCGCCCATCACCCAGACATGGTCGGCGGGGATAGTAATCGCCGGCACGTCGTCGATCTCGGGCAGATAGCCCAGGTCGATCGTGTCGTAGCTGCGGCCATTGGGCAGCGTTTCGCGGAAGCGGGGAAGCGCGCAGTAGAGCTTGCCGTCGGGTCCGGTGATCCGGAAACGTGCGACGTCATATTGATCGCATGGGACGTTGGCGTCGACCGGGATCATCGCGGGCGAGACGGGCACGCGCTTGACGGGCACGCCGTTCAGCACGATCACGCCGCCGCGCACTTCCAAGCGGTCGCCGGGCAGGCCGATGACGCGCTTGATGAAGTCGGTGTCCGCCTGCGGCGGCTTGAGGATGACGATGTCGCCACGTTCGGGCAGGCGGCCCAGCAGCCGGCCATGGATGAACGGCAGGATATGGAAGCTGGGCGACACATAGGACCAGCCGTAGGGATATTTGGTCACCACCAGCCGATCGCCGGTGATGAGCGTGGGCATCATCGATTCGGACGGGATGTAGAAGGGCTTGGCGATGAAGCTGTGGAAGCCGAGCACCGCCAGGATCAGCCAGAAGATGCCGCGGGCCTCTGCCCACCAATCGGTCCCCTTTTTTACGGGCGCGGCCGGCGTTTCGGCCGGAGCGGCGGGCAACTCGCTTGCATTGTCCATATTGTCACTCGGCTGATCGCTCACGCGATCCTCTCCTTACAGCGGACGCGCATACAGGATCACGAACGCCTGCGCCCAGGGATGATCGTCCGTCATCGTAAGATGTACCTCGACGGCGTGGCCCGGCGGCGTCAGCGCGTCAAGCCTTGCCTTGGCCCCGCCGGTCAAAACCAGCGTCGGCGCCCCGCTGGGCAGATTGGCCACGCCGATATCCCGCATGAAGACGCCCGCCTTGAAGCCGGTGCCGACCGCTTTGGAATAAGCCTCCTTGGCGGCGAATCGTTTGGCATAGGTGCCGGCACGGGTGAACGGCCGGCGCTCGGCCTTGGCGCGCTCGACATCGGTGAATACGCGGTTGAGGAAGCGATCACCAAAGCGATCGAGCGAATTCTGGATCCGCTCTATATTACAGAGGTCGGAGCCGATCCCGATGATCATTTTTCAATCCTCCCCGGCACGGCGAGGGGGAACGCGAAACGGTGGAGGGGGATCGAGATTTCGCACAGGCGGCTGTGGGGAGACAGCCCCCCTCCACCATGCTGCGCATGGTCCCCCTCCCCGTGCCGGGGAGGCTTCACCGCGCCTCGTCCATCAGCGCGCGCATGCGGCGGACGACCGGGCCCAGCCCTTCGAAGATCGCCTCGCCGATCAGAAAGTGGCCGATGTTGAGCTCGGCGATCTGGGGAATCGCGGCGATCGGGATGACATTGTCGAAGGTCAGGCCATGGCCTGCATGCGGTTCGATACCGTTTTTGGCGGCGAGCGCGGCGGCGTCGGCGATGCGGCGCAGTTCGGCGGCCTGGGCTTCCCCCTCGGCATGGGCGTAGCGGCCGGTGTGGAACTCGACCACCGGCGCGCCCAGCGACACCGCCGCTTCGATCTGGCGCGGGTCGGGCTCGATGAACAGGCTCACGCGAATTCCCGCATCGGCGAGCCGCGCGATCAGCGGCTTCAGGTGATTGTGCTGGCCTGCAGCGTTGAGCCCGCCTTCGGTGGTGACCTCCTCGCGCCGTTCGGGGACGATGCAGGCCGCGTGCGGCCGGTGCTTGAGCGCGATCGCGACCATTTCCTCGGTGGCGGCCATCTCCATGTTCACCGGCAGTTCGACCGCACCGATCAACCGGCCGATATCGTCGTCGATGATGTGGCGGCGGTCCTCGCGCAGATGCGCGGTGATCCCATCGGCGCCGGCCTCGCTCGCGATCACCGCTGCGCGGATCGGGTCGGGATATAGCCCGCCGCGCGCGTTGCGAATCGTCGCGACGTGATCGATGTTCACCCCGAGGCGGAGCGCGTTCATGCGTCTACTTTCGCCCGGCTGCCCGGCTTCACCGCGGGAATCGCCGCCAACTCGGGGGGGAGGGCATCTGCGGCATAGGTCGGCACCTCGAGCCGGATCAGCGGATAGAAGGGGACACCCAGGTCGGCGGCGCCGTTCGACCGGTCGACCAGCGACGCGGCGGCGATGACCTGCCCCCCCGCTTCCTCAACTGCCTTGATCGCTTCGCGCGAGGACAGGCCGGTGGTGACGACGTCCTCCATCAGCAGCACCTTCTGGCCCGGTTCCAGCCGGAAGCCGCGGCGCAGGCCGAACACGCCCTCCGGCCGTTCGACGAACATCGCGTCGAGGCCGAGCGCGCGGCCCATCTCATGCCCCGCGATCACGCCGCCCATTGCCGGAGAGACGACGGCGCCGAGCTGAATCTTGATCTTGTCAGGAATTTTGAGCGCAAGCGCCTCGGCGAGCCGGGCGGCCCGCGCGGGGTTCATCAGCACGCGGGCGCATTGCAGGTAACGGGGGCTGCGCAACCCCGACGAGAGGATGAAATGGCCTTCGAGCAGCGCTTCCGCATCCCGAAATTCGGCCAGCACCTCTTCATCCGTCATCGTTCGTTTCCCGCTTTCCCGCTGCCGCTTTGCAGCATCGGCCCAGATAGGCGCATGAGATAATCGCTTCAACCGCTTGCATTCGTCGCCAAGCGGTGCTTGAGGCACAGCGAAGCCACGCCTATAAGGCGCTCGATTTCGTAGGGCCCGACATCAGGCAGGCGCGGATCCAACCGCGCTTCACGGGGGTAAGATGAAGACGTTGAAGACATTGATGATGGCGCTTTCGCTGGCTGCCGTACCGCTGGCAGTTCAGGCTCAGGAGGCTGCTCCGGCTCCGGCAACCGCCGAAGCTTCCGCCCCCGCGGCGGCGGCGCCTGCCGCGCCTGCATTTGAGCACCGCGCCCCGGAGGCCGATATCGGCCAGCCGATTCCCGGCGGCTTCAAGATCCAGCCGCAGGTCACCCAGATCGGTGAGGACGCGCAGTGGTTCCATAACTCGCTGCTGATGCCGATCATCACGATCATCTCGATTTTCGTTCTGCTCCTGCTGGCCTATGCGGTGATTCGTTTCCGCGCCAAGGCCAACCCGGTCCCCTCGAAGACCTCGCACAACACCCTGATCGAGATCATCTGGACGCTCGTCCCGGTGCTCATCCTGCTGGTGATCGCGGTGCCCTCGATCCGGCTGCTCGCGCATCAATATGCCCAGCCGAAGCCCGATCTCACCATCAAGGTGATCGGCAACCAGTGGTACTGGACCTATCAATATCCGGATAACGGCGATTTTGAACTGGTTTCAAACATGCTGCCCGAGGCCGAGGCCAAGAAGCGTGGCGAGCCCCGCCTGCTCGGCGTCGACGAGCGCGTCGTCGTTCCGGTCAATTCGGTGGTCAAGGTGATCGTCACCTCGAACGACGTCATCCACAGCTGGGCGGTCCCCGCCTTCTGGACGAAGATGGACGCCGTTCCAGGCCGCCTGAACGAAACCTGGTTCAAGGCCGATCGCGAAGGCCTTTATTATGGCCAGTGTTCGGAACTGTGCGGTGCCCGCCATGGCTTCATGCCGATCGCGGTCGAGGTCGTCTCGAAGGAAAAGTTCGCCGAATGGGTCCATTCGAAGGGCGGCAAGATGCCGGGTGAGGCCGCGGCTGCCGCGCCTGCTCCGGCTGCGGCCCCTGCCGCTGCGACGGCGGCGCCTGCCGCTGACGCTCCGGTTCCCGGCACTGCGGCGCCCGCCGCGCCCACCACGTCCCAGCCTGCGACCGCGCAGAACTAAGGCCAGAGACAGATGACCGACACCACCGCATCTCCCGCGCATTTCGAGGCGCATGACGCTCATGGTCACCATGACGCCGATCACAAGCCTGCCTTCTTCGCGCGCTGGTTCATGTCCACCAACCACAAGGACATCGGCACGCTCTACCTGATCTTCGCGATCATCGCGGGCATCATCGGCGGCGCGATCTCCGGCCTGATGCGCGCAGAACTCGCGCACCCGGGCATCCAGTATCTGCAGACCTGGACGGTGTTGATGGGCGGTTCGCCCGACTTCGACACCGCGCTCCACATGTGGAACGTGCTGATCACCGCGCACGGCCTGATCATGGTGTTCTTCATGGTCATGCCCGCGATCATCGGCGGCTTCGGCAACTGGTTCGTCCCGATCATGATCGGCGCGCCGGACATGGCCTTCCCGCGGATGAACAACATCTCCTTCTGGCTGCTCATCCCGGCCTTTGCGCTGCTGCTCGGCTCGACCTTCTTCTCCGGCGGCACCGGCAACGGCGCGGGCACCGGCTGGACGGTCTACGCCCCGCTGTCGACCAGCGGCTCGGCCGGCGCGTCGGTGGACATGGCGATCCTGTCGCTCCACCTCGCGGGCGCCTCGTCGATCCTCGGCGCGGTCAACTTCATCACCACCATCTTCAACATGCGCGCGCCGGGCATGACCCTGCACAAGATGCCGCTGTTCGTCTGGTCGGTGCTGGTCACCGCCTTCCTGCTGCTGCTGGCGCTCCCGGTGCTTGCCGCCGCGATCACGATGCTGCTTACCGACCGCAACTTCGGCACGACCTTCTATGATGCGTCTGGCGGCGGCGATCCGGTGCTCTACCAGCATCTCTTCTGGTTCTTCGGTCACCCCGAAGTGTACATCATGATCCTGCCCGGCTTCGGCATCATCAGCCAGATCGTGTCGACCTTCTCGAAAAAGCCGGTGTTCGGCTATCTCGGCATGGCCTACGCCATGGTCGCGATCGGCGTCGTCGGCTTCGTCGTGTGGGCGCACCACATGTTCACCACCGGCATGTCGGTCGACACCAAGATGTACTTCACTGCCGCGACGATGGTCATCGCGGTTCCGACCGGCATCAAGATCTTCTCGTGGATCGCGACGATGTGGGGTGGCTCGATGAGCTTCAAGACGCCGATGCTCTGGGCGATCGGCTTCATCTTCCTGTTCACGGTCGGCGGTGTCACCGGCGTCGTCCTCGCGAACGGCGGCGTCGACAACTATATGCACGACACCTATTATGTCGTCGCACACTTCCACTATGTGCTGTCGCTCGGCGCGGTCTTCTCGCTGTTCGCGGCCTTCTATTACTGGTTCGGCAAGATGACCGGCCGGATGTACAACGAGTTCCTGGGCCAGGTGCACTTCTGGCTGTTCTTCATTGGCGTGAACGTCCTGTTCTTCCCGATGCATTTCCTGGGCCTCGACGGCATGCCGCGCCGTATCCCGGACTATCCGGACGCCTTCGCCAAGTGGAACCTGCTGGCCAGCCATGGCTATGAGCTGATGGCCTTCAGCATGATCTTCTTCTTCATCAACGTCTTCTGGTCGATGTTCGCCGGCAAGAAGGCGGAGGGCAATTACTGGGGAGAAGGCGCGACCACGCTGGAGTGGACGCTGTCGAGCCCGCCCCCGTACCACCAGTTCGAGCAGCTGCCGCACATCGGCGACGACCACGCGCACTGATCGAACGGTAGACGCATCCGGGCCGCCGCTTCGACAGCGATGTCTGAGCGGCGGTTCCGTTGGCGAATGCGATTGAGAGATGATGGCGAGTAGAGCTTACCCCGTTGCAACCGCGGCCACGGCCGAGTGGCGCGACTTCGTCGCGCTGACCAAGCCGCGCGTGCTGACCCTGGTCGTGTTCACCGGCCTGTGCGGGCTGCTCGCCGCGCCGGTCGCGATCAACCCGGTGCTGGGCTTCACTGCGATCCTGTGCATCGCGCTGGGCGCGGGCGCGGCAGGTGCGCTGAACCAATGGTATGAAGCCGATCTCGACGCGATGATGACGCGCACCGCGAACCGGCCGCTGCCCGCCGGGCGGATGGACCGCCAGACGGCATTGCACTTCGGCGTCGGTCTCGGCGCCTTCTCGGTGATCCTGATGGGACTGGCGGTCAACCTGCTCTCCGCAGCGATCCTTGCCCTCTCGATCCTCTTCTATGTCGTCGTCTACACGATCTGGCTGAAGCGCCGGACGCCGCAGAACATCGTCATTGGCGGTGCGGCCGGGGCTTTTCCCGCGCTGATCGGCTGGGCGGCGGCGACGGGCCGGGTCGAGACGCTGCCGGTCCTGCTGTTCGCGCTGGTCTTCCTGTGGACGCCGCCGCACTTTTGGGCGCTCGCGCTGTTCATCAACTCGGACTATGCGCGCGCTGGCGTGCCGATGCTTCCGGCGGTCGCGGGCCAGCGCGCCACCCGTATCCAGATCATGCTCTACACCGTGCCGATGGCCGCCGCTGCGGTCGCGCCCTGGGCGATGGGCCTGACCGGCGCGCTCTATGGGATCGGCGCGAGCCTGCTGTCGGGCGTCTTCCTGCTGCTGGCGCTGCGCGTCGGCTTCAGCCGCGAGCGCGAGCAGGCGAAGATGAAGCCTGAGCGGCGTCTCTTCGCTTTCTCGATCCTCTATCTCTTCCTCATCTTCGGCATACTCGTCGCCGACAGGCTGGTGCTGGCATGACATTCACCCCCGACGAACAGGCTGAGATCCGCCGCCGCCAGAAGTCCCGCGCGGTGGTCACCGCGCTGGTGCTTGGTGCGCTCGTCATCCTCTTCTACGCGATCTCGATCGCCAAGATGCTGTGACCACTGCCTTCTTCCCCAAGGACCGCAATCTGCGGGTCGGGCTGATCGCCGTGCTGATCGCGTTGGCGATGCTGGCGCTCGGCTTCGCCGCCGTGCCTCTCTACCGGATGTTCTGCCAGGTCACCGGATTCGGCGGCACGACAATGCGTAGCGCCACCGGCATCGCCCCTGGCGAAGTCGCCGGCAAGATCGTCAATGTCCGCTTCGACGCCAATGTCTCGCCGGCGCTGCCTTGGCGCTTTGCCGCGGAAAAGACCGTCGCGCGGGTCGCGATCGGAGCGCGGCAGATGGCCTTCTTCACCGCGACCAACCTGTCCGATCACCCGATCACCGGGACCGCAGCCTTCAACGTCACGCCCGAGCAGGCCGGACCGTTCTTCACCAAGATCCAGTGTTTCTGCTTTACCAGCCAGACGCTGAAGCCCGGCGAGACGGTCCGCATGCCGGTAATCTATTATGTCGATCCCGCCATCCTCAACGACAAGGATGCACGGCAGCTCAACGAAATAACCCTGTCCTACACCTTCTTCCCCGACAAATCCGCTGTGGATTCCGGACGGGCGGGCGGTTAAGGGACGTTTCATCAGACCATCAGGGGCACGAAAATGGCCGGAGCCAAGAGCCACGATTATCATATCCTACCGCCGAGCATCTGGCCGCTGATCGGCTCGATGTCGGCGCTGACCATGGCGTCGGGCGGCATCATGTGGATGCATAAGGCGGCCTTCGGCGGCTATGTGTTCTTCGCCGGCCTGATCGGCGTGCTGTTCACGATGTTCAGCTGGTGGTCGGACGTGATCCGCGAGGCGCATGCCGGTGATCATACCCCGGTCGTGCAGCTGCACCTGCGCTACGGCATGATCCTGTTCATCGCGTCGGAAGTGATGTTCTTCGTCGGCTGGTTCTGGGCCTGGTTCGATTTCTCGCTCTTCCCGGTCGCACTGGAATATAAGGAAGGCGTAACCTCGCTGATCGAGGGCCCGAACAGCATCACCCACGCCGCGGGCGTGTGGCCGCCCAAGGGCCTCGAGGTCATCGACGCCTTCCACTTCCCGCTGCTCAACACGCTGATCCTGCTGTGCTCGGGCACGACTGTGACCTGGGCGCACCACGCCCTGATCCACGGCGATCGTGACGGCCTGAAGAAGGGTCTGTGGCTGACGATCATTCTGGGTGCGCTGTTCACCTCGATCCAGGCTTATGAGTACATGCACGCGCCGTTCGGCTTCAAAGGACTGAACTATTCGGCAGCCTTCTACATGGCGACCGGCTTTCACGGCTTCCACGTATTGATCGGCACGATCTTCCTGATCGTCTGCCTGGTCCGGGCTTATCGGGGCGACTTCACCCCGAAGCAGCATTTCGGCTTCGAGGCGGCTGCCTGGTACTGGCATTTCGTCGACGTCGTATGGCTGTTCCTGTTCGTCGTCGTCTATGTCTGGGGCGGCTGGGGCGCGCCGGTTCACGGCGGCTGATCCGGGCCGATCGCAAGAAATGACGGGGGCGCGGCGGCAGGATATACTGTCGCCGCGCCCTTTCTTTTGACCGGAGCAGATCGATACCCGAGACCCCCGCACCAACGCCGCCCGCGCCGCTCGATGCGGCCATCCGCGGCCTCTGCCCCCGTTGCGGGGCGCCAGGGCTGTTCGCGACCTTCCTGCGCTTCGCCGACATCTGCCCGGCATGCGGCCTCGATTATCGCGGATTCAACGTCGGTGACGGCGCGGCGGCGTTCCTGATCATGATCGTTGGCGGGCTGGTCAGTCTGCTCGCGATCATCGTGGAACTCACCTACGCGCCGCCATTCTGGCTCCACCTGCTGCTCTGGGCGCCGCTGACCCTCATCCTCACCATCGGGCTGCTGCGCATAGCCAAGGGGCTGCTGCTCGCGCTCGAATATAGGAATGCTGCCCGTGAGGGACGCATCCGGATGCCCGATTGATGCGCCGTCTTCCCTTCATCCCGACGCTGATCGTCGGAGCTGCAGTGGCCGCGATGATCGCGCTAGGGATCTGGCAGCTGCGCCGTGCGGAATGGAAGGAATCGCTCCTCGCCAGCTATCGCGCCAATGCCGGTGAGGCCGCGCTCTACGGGCTGCCCCCGGCTGATTCGACCGACAAGGTCGCCTTTCGCCGCGCGCATATCCTGTGCCGGATAACCACCGCACCGACCTTGCTCGGCGGCATGGACCGACGCGGCCGGACCGGCTTCCGCAACATCGTCGGCTGCGCGCTGATCGACGGGCGGCTGATCATGGTGGACCTCGGCTGGCGCGCGATCGACGCGAAACCCGACCTGCCGGCACCCGGCCAGCGAATCGAAGCGGGCGGGCGGCTCATTCCCGACGATGTGCTGGCAAAGCGCGTGCTGGGCGACGCGAAGGGGGGGACGCCGCTATTGCTGGTTCTCGAAGGCGCGGCGCCCGGCCTGTCGCCGAGCGTACCGCCTTCTATCGAAACCATTCCCAACAACCACCGCGGTTATGCCGGGCAGTGGTTCCTCTTCGCGGGCGTGGCGCTGGTCATATATGTGCTCGCGCTGCTGCGGCGGCGGCGCGAAGCGGCCTGACGAAACCTGTCCCATTCACCGGAAGGGGTGACCCCGCAGATCGCGAGAAGCCTCATGGCGGAGAGGGTGGGATTCGAACCCACGGTACCCTTGCGGGCACAACGGTTTTCGAGACCGCCCCGATCGACCACTCCGGCACCTCTCCGCAGAGGAGCGAGCAAGAGGCCGTGGAGCCGCTTGCCAGTCGATAGGGGCGGGGCATTAGACGAAGGATCGGCGCTTGCCAAGCACCTGCTTGCAAGTCGGCGATACTTCCCTACATTGATCGATGTGATCGAAAAGAATGTTTCCATTCCCGCCGTCACCGGCGCTCCCCATCAGGGAATCATCTCCCCGCCCGTCAGCCACGCTCGCTTCGCGATTGGCGATGTCGTGCGGCACCGGTTGTTCGAGTTCCGGGGGGTGATCTTTGATGTCGATCCGGTCTTTGCGAACAGCGAGGAATGGTATGAGGCGATTCCCGAGGACATTCGTCCTGCAAAGGACCAGCCCTTCTATCATCTCTTCGCCGAGAACAGCGAAAGCAATTACATCGCCTATGTCAGCCAGCAGAACCTGGTCCATGACGACAGCGACGAGATGATCGACCATCCGGCGATCGCCGGGCTGTTCGACAGCTATGCCGACGGCCGCTACCGGCTCCGGCGTGAGCATCGCCATTAAGCGGCGAATCATCGGCCGTGTGTTTAGCCTGATCGGGCGAATATCGCGCGCCCGATATTGCGGTGTTCCGCCGGAATGACGGAATTGTTGCGGTTTGGCGGCCCCATGATGGTTGACTTTCCGGCGCTCTCCCTTTAGCGGACCGCTTTCCCGCGCAGGGGTTCATGGCTGTGAGCCATTGCCTTTGCGCTAACAGATTTGAAGAAGTGATGAGGGCCATGTTCGCTATCGTGCGCACGGGCGGCAAGCAGTATCGCGTTGCCGCAGGAGACAAGATCGTCGTCGAGAAGATCGAGGGCGATGCAGGTGCAACCGTGTCGCTGGGCGATGTCCTGCTGGCCGGCGAAGGCGCTGAGCTCAAGGACGTGAAGGGTCTGACCGTGTCGGCCGAGATCGTCGCACAGGCGAAGGGCGAGAAGGTCATCGTCTTCAAGAAGCGCCGCCGCCACAATTATCGTCGCCGCAACGGCCACCGTCAGCAGCACACGATCCTGAAGATCCTGTCGATTGGCGGCGAAGCCAAGGCGAAGAAGGCACCGGCGAAGGCCAAGGCGGAAGCGCCTGCGGCTGCCGAAGCCTGATCGAAGAGCCAAACGGAGTAGTTTGAGATGGCACATAAGAAAGCAGGCGGCTCTTCGCGCAACGGTCGTGACTCGGCCGGCCGCCGCCTTGGCGTCAAGAAGTTCGGTGGCGAAGTCGTGATCGGCGGGAACATCATCATCCGCCAGCGCGGCACCAAGGTTTATCCGGGCCGCAATGTCGGCATTGGCAAGGACCACACCCTGTTCGCGCTCACCGAAGGCCGCGTCGCTTTTCACAGCGGCAAGCTCGGCCGGAAATATGTGAGCGTCGACGCGCTGGCCGAAGCGGCCGAGTAACGGACGAGCCCATATTCGGGTCGTCCAGAGGGCGACCCGAGGATCCGTCAAGGCGGATCGCGAGGGGAGACGGTAGCACCGGCTCCCTTTTTCGTGTCTCCCTCAAATTATTGTCGCAGCCCTGTAACCTTTT
Source organism: Sphingomonas sp. Root710 (assembly GCF_001429065.1). Taxonomy (GTDB): domain Bacteria; phylum Pseudomonadota; class Alphaproteobacteria; order Sphingomonadales; family Sphingomonadaceae; genus Rhizorhabdus. Next base: position 403,711 of record NZ_LMIB01000012.1, on the reverse strand, counting down.
GCGCGCAAAGGCGTTTTCGGGGGTGCGGAGAGGGAGTTTCTACCAAAATGTTCGCACGTACCCCGCGGCTTTTGCTGCGTCCCGGCTGGAAGGAAGACGCGCCCGCTTTGGCGGCTGCGCTCGACGATTTTTCGGTCGCCGGCAATCTCGCGCGCGTCCCCTGGCCCTATGGCATCGATGACGCCGAGTCCTTTCTGGCGATGGATCAGGGGCCGCTGCCCAATTTGCTGATCTTCGCGCGCACCCATGGCGCACCGCGTCTCGTCGGTGGCATCGGGCTCGACGCACGCGATGGCGGCGCTGAACTCGGTTACTGGATCGCACGCCCCTATTGGGGGCTGGGCTTCGCCACCGAGGCGGGACGCGCCGTCGTGGAGATGGCTGATCGCAGCCTGCGTTTGCCAAAGCTCTTCGCCGGGCATTTCGTCGATAACCCCAGTTCGGCGCGGGTACTGCACAAGCTCGGCTTCGAGCCGACCGGCAATATCAGCATGCGCAGCTGCCGTTCGCGTGAGTCGGTCGAATCCTGCATCGACTTCGTACGCAAGGCTGGCGCTTCGGCGGGCCGCGCCCCGGCCCATAGCGGTTACGACCGTGAGGACGCCCTGGCCGCCTGAAGGCGGTCGTGGCTGCCGCGTCCAGCTGGGCCGGCGCAAAGCGCGCCTTGCAACGATGACAGAAAAATCTACGGGGTAACGCGGCGGCGCGATGCTATGCGCCGCCGCGTTGGGGTGGAACCACGGCGCGCACGCGCCGGCGGAGGTTCCGGCGTTAAGCTCCCTATCCTTGCAAGGGCTTATGATGCCGCACACACGTTCGCGCCTGTCGACAGAGGAAATGCGCCAGATCGCTCTTGAGGCGGCTCGCGCGATCCTGATCGAAGAAGGGCCGCAGGCGGTGACGCTGATGGCGGTCGCCAAGCGAATCAACCGCACCCACGCCAATATCCTCCACCATTTCGGTTCGGCGGGCGAATTGCGCAGGGCGATGGCAGAGATGATGGTCGCGCGGATCACCGCAGAAATCGGCGAGGCCGTGTTGCGCCAGCGACAGACCGAGGGCGACATCCGCGAGGTCGTCGACATCACCTTCGACGCCTTCGAAAAACAGGGCATGGCGGCGCTGATGTCGTGGATGATCCTGTCGGGAGAGCATGACGGCCTGACGCCCATCCTCGACGCCGTGCATAACCTGATCGAGGAGCTCGGCGAGCATCGCGGGGCGCCCCTCCGCCAGATCACGCAGATGCTGGTGCTCACCGCGCTGGGCGAAGGCCTGATCGGCGGGGCGATCGCCAAGGCGCTCGAAGTCCCCCGCGACACGGCGCGGAAGACGATCGCGCACCAGCTGCAAACGATGCGGGGCTGGTAGCTTCCTCCTCCATCGTCATGCAGACCTTGTTCGGCATGACCGAGCGTCTGTGGCCGGGAGGGTTCTTTTCGCCGCCATTTCGTATAAAGCCGCGCGATGCATTTTCTCGATCAAGCCAAGATATTCATTCGCTCGGGCGCGGGCGGCCCGGGGGCGGTCAGCTTCCGGCGGGAGAAGTTCATTGAATATGGCGGCCCCGACGGCGGCAATGGCGGCAAGGGCGGCGATATCGTCTTCGAAGCGGTGCCCGGCCTGAACACGCTGATCGACTTCCGCTACACTCAGCATTTCCGGGCGCCGCGCGGCAAGGGTGGCGCGGGCTCCAACCGCACCGGCGCGGGCGGAGACGATCTCGTCATCCGCGTGCCCGTCGGCACCCAGATATTGTCCGAGGACAAGAGCGAGGTGCTCGCCGACTTCACCGTTCCCGGCGAGCGGCGGGTGTTCCTGCGCGGCGGCGACGGCGGGCGCGGCAACGCCAGCTACAAGACGTCGACCAACCGCGCGCCGCGCCAGCACGGCACCGGCTGGCCGTCCGAAGAGGCGTGGGTGTGGCTTCGGCTGAAGCTGCTCGCCGATTGCGGGCTGGTCGGCCTGCCCAATGCCGGGAAGTCGACCTTCATCAACGCGGTGTCGAACGCCAAGGCCAAAGTCGGCGATTATCCTTTCACCACGGTTCGCCCCCAACTCGGCGTCGCCAGCCACAAGGGACGGGAGTTCGTCGTGGCCGACATCCCTGGCCTGATCGAGGGGGCGGCGGAAGGCGCCGGCATCGGCGATCGCTTCCTGGGCCATATCGAACGCTGCCGGGTGTTGCTCCACCTGATCGATGCGAGCGGCGACGATCCTGTCGACGCCTATGAGATCGTCCAGGGCGAACTCGACGCCTATGGCGCCGGCCTGTCGGACAAGCCTCAGATCGTCGCGCTCAACAAGGTCGACACGGTCGATGCCAAGACGCTCGACAAGCTGGTCAAGAAACTCGCCAAGAAGAGCGGGGGCGACGTGATGCGCCTGTCGGGTGCGACCGGGGAGGGGCTCGATCCTGTGCTCGACAAGATCATCGAGATACTCGGTCCTGCGCCGGAGACGGCGGCCGCGAACGAGAATGAGGGGGCGGAGCCGTGGTCGCCCATCTGATCCGATGATCGCGGATTATTTTTTGCCCGCCAACTGTCCGCGCCTGATCGTCAAGATCGGGTCGGCGCTGCTCGTCGATCCGCAGGGGCTGCTGCGTCGTGACTGGCTCGCGGGGGTCGTGGCCGACATCGCCGCGCGCCACCGCGCCGGCCAGAAGATAGCCGTGGTGTCGTCGGGTGCGATCGCGCTCGGCGCGCGGCGGCTCCGCCTTGCCAAGGGCGGACGCGCCAGTCTGGAGGATGCGCAGGCGGCGGCGGCGACCGGACAGATCGCGCTGTCGCACTGCTGGGCCGAACTGCTCGGTGAACGGGGGCTGACCGCCGCGCAGATGCTGGTGACGCTCGACGACCTCGAGGATCGCCGCCGCTATCTCAATGCCGCCTCGACCCTCGACCGGCTGCTCAGTCTCGGCGTTGTGCCGGTGATCAACGAGAATGACTCGGTCGCGACCGAGGAAATCCGCTTCGGCGACAATGACCGGCTGGCGGCGCGGATCGGCCAGGCGGCCGAGGCGCAGGGCGTCATCCTGCTGTCCGACATCGACGGCCTATACACCGCCAATCCGCACCGGGATTCCAGCGCGAAGCTGGTCCCCGAGGTCCGCCGCATCGATGCGAAGATCCGGGCGATGGCCGACAGCGGGTCGGCCTCGGGCATGGGATCGGGGGGCATGGTGTCCAAGCTCGAAGCGGCGCGGATCGCGCAGCATTCGGGCGCCCATCTCGCCATCATCTCGGGCAAGCGTGATCGTCCGCTCGCTGCGTTCGACGCCGACGGGCGCGGCACGATCTTCGTCGGCGACAAGATCGGCGGGGCGCGCAAGGCGTGGCTCGCGGGGCGGCTCACCGTCAAGGGACAGATCATCGTCGATGCCGGCGCGGCGAAGGCGCTGGCGCAAGGGCGCAGCCTGCTCGCCGCGGGCGCGGTCTCGGTCGACGGGCGTTTTGCGCGCGGCGACGTCGTGAACATCGCGGGTCCCGACGGGCATGTGCTAGCGCGCGGCCTTGCCGAATATGACGCGGCAGACGCGGGCAAGATCGTCGGCCGGCGCAGCGAGGCGCTCGAGGCGATCCTCGGCTATGCGCCGCGATCGGCGCTGGTCCATCGCGACCATATGGTACTGCTGTGATCCTCGCGATCACCGGGGGCACCGGCTTCCTGGGCGGCCATGTCCTGCGCGAGGCGGCGGCGCGGGGCCATGATATCAAGGCGCTCACCCGCAGCGCGCAGTTGCCCCGGCCCAATGTCGAATGGATCAAGGGCACGCTCGAGGATCATCGCGTGCTCGCCGACCTGGCCGAGGGCGCCGATGCGGTGATCCACATCGCCGGTGCGATCAACGCGCCCGCGCTCGCCGGTTTCGTCGAAGCGAACGTCACCGGTACGGCATCGCTGCTGACCGCGAGCGAGGCGGTCGGCGCGAAACGCTTCATTCACGTCTCGTCGCTGTCGGCGCGAGAGCCTGACCTGTCCGACTATGGCTGGTCCAAGGCGGCTTCGGAGGCGATGGTGGTGCAGTCACCGCTCGACTGGACGATCGTCCGGCCCCCGGCGATTTACGGCGCGGGCGATCGCGAAATGCTGGAACTGTTCCGCGTCGCCCGGCGCAAGGGCATTCTCCCGCTGCCGCCCAAGGGCCGGATATCGCTGATCGAAGCCGGCGATCTGGCCCGGCTGCTGCTCGACCTCATTGGCGCCAAGGACGCTGTCGGGCAAGTGTACGAGCCCGATGACGGAGCGTCCCAGGGCTATAGCCATCGTGAGTTCGGCAAGCTGATCGGGCAGGGCGTCGGCCGTCCGCGCCTGCTGACGCTGCCGGTGCCGGGCTTCGTGCTGCGGCTGGCGGCGATGGCGGAGCGGATGCGGCACGGTGATCGCGCCAAGCTCACCCCCGACCGGGTTCGCTATTTCTGCCATCCCGATTGGGTCGTGCAGAAGCGGCCTCCCGCATCGATCTGGCAACCCAAGGTAAGTGCCGCCGAAGGGCTGAAGGCGACGGCGGGCTGGTATCGATCGGAGGGGTGGCTCTAGCCGATTCCCGCCGCAAAGTGCAGGATGAAGGCGACGAAGCTGCAGATCAGACCCAGCACCAGCACCTTATAGGCATAGCCGAGCAGCCGGTATTTCTTGCGGGCGAGCACCCGGCCGTTCTGGTAGATGTCGTGCGCAAAGGCTTCGAACACACCCTGATGGGTCTCGACAGTCTTCAGCATCATCGCGACGAACTCGTCCTCGCTCAACTGGCTGAACGATCCGAAGAACAGGAGATTGGCCGGGCCGTCGGCCTTGGGCGGCACCTTGGTCGACGGCAGCACCGCCATCACCGCAAGCAGCGCCGACAGAAAGGCGGCGGCGCCCAGGATCAGCAGCGCCAGCGGCGGATGGCCGCCGCCCTTGATCTGCCCCAGCGTAATCGTGAAGATCACGAAGGTCGTCCCCATCAGCAGGTTAGCCTTCTGATCGGCCATCTGGCTGAGCTGATACTGGATCGACTGGGTGGTGCGGAGCAGGTGGACGAAGTCTGGCGAATAAACGCGCGGTCCGTTCGGATTGGCTGGTTCGGTCGACACATGCCCCCCTGGTTCGACTTCTTCTTGTCATATACATGCACCGCGAACCCGCCGCTGCCAAGCGCCGCCGCGTCGCTGCCGCGAAGCCGCCGCAATCGCTTGTCATGCGCTGCACAACAAAAATGAACGGCAAAAGCCGTTCAGTTTTGACTGGACCGCGATTTCCGAGGTGGCAGCTATTTCCTCCTGCCTCGAAATCGCTTTAAGGGACTAGCATGAGCGACCGAGACGATATCTTCACCCGCGTGGCGGAACAGATCGAACCCTTTAACAAGAAGGGCGTCGACCTGACCGACGCGACGACCTTCGCGGGCGACCTCGAATGGGACAGCCTGACCGTGATGGATTTCGTCGCCGCAGTCGAGGACGAGTTCGACATCATCATCACGATGAACATGCAGGCCGAGATCGAGACGATTGGCCAGCTGGTCGACGCCGTCGCCAAATTGCAGGGCTGAATCCGGTGAAGGATCTGTTTTCGAAATTCGATCCGCTGATCAACGAGCGCGAGGCGCTGCTCGCGACAGGCGTGCGCGATCCCTACGGCATCGTGATGGACAAAGTGCTGTCGCCCACCGAAGCGCTGATCAACGGCAAGCGCACGATATTGCTCGGCACCTACAACTATATGGGCATGACCTTCGACGCGGACGTGATCGCCGCTGGCAAGGCCGCGCTCGACGCCTTCGGTTCCGGCACCACCGGCAGCCGCGTTCTCAACGGCACCTATCAGGGCCACAAGGAGTGCGAAGAAGCGCTGAAGGAGTTCTACGGCACCGAGCATGCGATCGTCTTTTCGACGGGATATCAGGCCAATCTCGGCATGATCTCCACGATCGCGGGCAAGGGCGATTACATCATACTAGATGCCGACAGCCATGCCTCGATCTACGACGGCTGCTCGCTGGGCAATGCCGAGGTGGTCCGCTTCCGGCACAATTCGGTCGAGGATCTCGACAAGCGACTGGGTCGCCTGCCGGCCGAGGCAGGCAAGCTCGTCGTCCTCGAAGGCGTCTATTCGATGATGGGCGATATCGCACCGCTCAAGGAGATGGTTGCCGTTTCGAAGAAGCATGGCGCGATGATCCTGTGCGATGAAGCGCATGGCATGGGCTTCTTCGGCGAACATGGCCGTGGCGTGTTCGAGGAAGCGGGCGTCTCCGACGACATCGATTTCGTCGTTGGCACCTTCTCCAAGTCGGTCGGCACGGTCGGCGGCTTCTGCGTGTCGAACCATCCGAAGTTCGAGGTGCTGCGCCTCGTCTGCCGTCCCTATGTGTTTACCGCGTCGCTGCCGCCGTCGGTCGTCGCCACCGCCGCGGCCTCGATCCGCAAGCTGATGCATGCCGGCGACAAGCGTGCGCATCTCTGGAAGAATTCGCGCCGCCTGCACCAGGGCCTGCGCGACATGGGCTACAAGCTCGGCACCGAGACCGCCCAGTCGGCGATCATCGCTGTGATCCTCACCGACATGGCTCAGGCGGTGGCGCTGTGGCAGGGGCTGCTCGAGGCTGGCCTTTACGTTAACACGGCGCGCCCGCCCGCCACGCCGGCGGGTATGTTCTTGCTGCGCTGCTCGCTCTGTGCCGAACATAGCGACGAGCAGGTCGACGAGATCCTCGGCATGTTTGAGCGCGCGGGCCGGGCTACGGGTGTGATCGCCTGATCCGATACGGGCTATAAAGCCGCACGCTTCGTCGCATTGGTGGCTTTGCCCGTCGCTCCGGCTACGGTACAAAGCGCCAATGGCGACATTCTCTCCCGAGACCTTGAAGCGGGGGTTGTCTCCTGCCTCCGGGCGGGTGGTGGCGGCCAGCTTATTGGCATTGACCGCGCTAGGCCTGTTGATCGTCGTCGTCATGATGGTCGCCCGTACCAACGATGCGCGCGATGCGGCGCTGGCGCAGGAGCAGCGCAGTTACGACATCATGATGCTGACCCGCTCGCTCGACGCCTCGCTGGCACGATCGGAAGCGGCGCTTGGCCGCTATGTTGTCAATGCCGACCGCCGTACCGGCACGGTTTATTATGACGAGTGGCGGCGTGCGGCGACGCATCTGCGCGCCCTGGAGAAGCTGGTCGGCCGCCGGAAGGTTCAGGGGCCGCTGGTCGTTGAACTCCGCAACCTGCTCGCTGCCCGCGAAAAGGAGCTGGCGGCAGCGGCGGCTTTCGCCAATGTCGGCAAGGGCTGGTATGCTATCGGCATGTACAACCGCGCCGCGGAATCGCCGAACGTCGCGGCGATCGACCGGGTGCTCGAACATATCAGCGCCAACGAACGCCAGCGGCTGGGACAGCGCGCCGAGGCGACGATCGCGTCGGCTGATCGCGCCAAGCGTTTCACCACTTTGTTGTCGGTGCTCGGTATCGTGCTCACCGGGCTCGCCATATTGCTCGGCTGGCTTGCCGCGTCGGAGGCGGTGCAACGCGCCAGCGCCGACCAGATGGCCGAGGAGGAGGGCGATCGCGCCGCGCAGCTCGAAGCCGCAGTCGCCGCGCGCACGCGCGAACTGAGCAGCGCCAACGAGAAGCTGCGCGAGGAAACCGAGACTCGCGCGCGAGCCGAGGCGCAACTGGCCCAGGCGCAGAAGATGGAAGCGGTCGGCAAGCTGACCGGCGGCATTGCGCATGACTTCAACAATATGCTCGCGGTCGTCGTCGGCGGGCTCGATCTGGCGCGGCGCAAGCTGGCGCAACGATCGGGCGACGTCAGCACCTATCTCGACGGTGCGATGGAAGGAGCGGACCGCGCCGCCGCACTGACGCGGCGTCTGCTGTCCTTCGCGCGCGCCGAACCGCTGCTGCCCGATGCAGTTCAGCCGTCGAAGCTGGTCACCGGCATGAACGTCCTGCTCGATCGTACGCTGGGGGAGAGGATCACGGTCCGGGTGGACGTCGGCCGGGCGCGCTGGCCGATCTGGGCCGACGCGCATCAGCTCGAAAACGCCATTCTAAACCTTGCGGTCAATGCGCGGGACGCGATGGAGGGCGCCGGGCGGCTCGACATCTCAGCAGAGGATGTGGCGATCGGGACAGACGATCCGGGCGGGCTTGCGCCGGGCGATTATGTCCGGATCGATGTCGCCGACACCGGCTGCGGTATGCCGCCGCAAGTGATCGAGCGGGCCTTCGAACCCTTCTTCACCACCAAGCCTGTCGGCAAGGGCACTGGTCTCGGGCTCAGCCAGATCTTCGGGTTCGTCCGTCAGTCGCACGGCGATGTCCGCGTCGCTTCGACGGTGGGCCAGGGCACCACCATCTCGCTGTTCCTGCCGCGCTACCACGGGGCGGCGGGCGAGCGGCCGGCGCAGGAAGGCGCGACGATCATCAAGCCGCAATTCGGTCCGCTGTCGATCCTGCTGGTGGAGGACGATCCGCGCGTGCAGGCCTCAACCCGCGCCGGGCTTGTCGAACTCGGACACAGCGTCCGCGCCTGCGCCTCGGGTGACGAGGCGCTCGAGATATTGGCGACCGGATCGGGCTTCGACCTGATGCTGACCGACGTGATGATGCCGGGGATGACAGGTCCCGAACTGGTCAGCCGGATCAGCCGCGACTACCCGCATATCGCGGTGCTGTTCGTCACCGGCTATGTCGGCGAGGCGGGGCAGACCGAAGACTTCACTGGTCATGAGGTGCTGCGCAAGCCCTTCACCATCGCGGGCCTGGGTAACGCCATCACCCATGCGATCGATCGCCGGGGCAATCCTACTGCCTCGCAGGCCGCGTGATCGCGGGCGCGAAAAGCTTTGTTCCGGAAGGGGCTGCGCGCGCGGTGCGATTAAAGCCGGGCCGGGCGTGGACACTCCCCGCCCGGCCCGCGCACATCACATATTGTCGACGCTCTTGCTGACCATGACGTTCACCGCCACGCGACGGTTCTGTGCCTTGCCTTCATCGGTGTCGTTGCTGGCGGCCGGATCGGCCTCGGCCATCCCCGTCGGCGTCAGCATGCGATAGGGTTTCCATCCGCACTGCTGCTGGAGATAGTTGATGACGCGGCTGGCGCGCTTCTCGCTGAGCTGCTGGTTGAAATCATCGCTTCCCGTCGAATCGGTATAGCCGACGACCAGCAGCAGGGCGTTGTCCATCGCTTCGGCCGAGGCCGCCGTCGAGCAGAGCTGCGCCTTGTCCTCGGCGGACAATTCGGTCTTGCCGGTGTCGAAATGCACGTTCGTCGTGCCTTTCAGATTATATTTGTCGATATCGCCCAGACGGCCACGCAGCGACTCGGTGGCCGCGGTCTGCTCCTCGAAACGCTGGTCGGTGGCGTTGCGGATCATCGTTGCGGTCTTCAGATCCGCATTCCGGAAAGTGACCTGGCTCGCCACCAGCTCGGTCGACTGCCCATCGGCCGCCTGCAGCGTCTTGATGGTGACGGGGAGTCCGTTGAGCAGCGCTGCCGTACCCTGCTTGCTGCGACCGCCGAACAGGCCGCCCCCAGTCTTGATCCGGGTGGCGTCGTTGACGGCGATGATGGTGCTGCTGCCGTCGGGTGCGGTGACCTTGATCTTGTCGTCCTTGCGGGCCGAGATGACGCCCTTGATCTCCGGCCCCTTGGCCATCACCGGCGCGTTCACCAGGATGCTTGGATCCGAAACTTGCTCCTGTGCAGACACGCTGCCCGATGCCGCCAACGCGGCAAGCACGATACAAACGCCCGATGTTTGGGAAATGACACGCATATCGCGACTCCTCTATCCTACCCCCAGCAAATCCTGCGTGTTCAGATCGACCTGTCTGGCAGATGAACATGGCCCCGCAGGCCGTGGGCCGAGCCGGTAATTGGGTCATCACGTGCGACGAACCGTTGCCGAAGGCGCCGTTCGGGTAGGAGAAAGATGGTCGGCTATGCCAGCCGATGCGGAGTCGGATCGCCTATTTCGTCGACCAGCTCGGCCCGCGCTTGCACATTGCATGCCGCATGATGGCGGGCCAGGTCGGCGGATGGGATGCGGAGGCTTTCCGCCAGCCGGGCCAGGATCGAAGCGTCGTCGCTTTCCGCGATCAGGCCGACCAGCCAGACCGCATCGACGCCGACGATCGGAGCGAGCAGCCGCATCGTCCGGGCGCGCAGGCGAAAGTCGAAGTCGGCGAGGCGGGCGGTCTCCACTTCCTGCTTCTTGAGCAGCGCGCCGCGCAGATCCCAGACCATGATCGTAAGATAATCCGCGAGAGTTTCCGCGCAAGCGCGCGTTCAGCGCACCGCGCCGCGCAGGATCAGGCGGGGCAGCAGGCTGATCGCCCCGAGGATCGGCCAGCGGCGCTGCCAGGGGCGAATCTCGATCGCGGCTCCGGCGTGGCGGTTGATCTTCCAGGCGAGATAATCGATCCCCCCGGCATAGGTGGTGCTCGCCTTGGCGAGCCGGACGATGGTCAGCGCCTTGCCCTCGCGGCGGCGGCGCACCCACAGGGCTGCTCCGGCGCGCCGCTCAGCCGCGGTCAACGCCTCCTCGAAAGCGATGCGATCCCCCGTGATCGTCGCGGGGAGGCCCGCGGCGGCGAGGGCCGGCGCAGTGAAGCAGCGGTAGCGGACGGGATCGGCGGCGACGACCGAGGTCGCCCGGCCCTTGCGCTCGGCGCGCAGTTCGGCAGCATAGGTGAGGTTGAAGGCTTGGCCCCACAGTTCGTCGAGCGTCACCGTATCGGCGAGCATCGGCCGCGCGGCGGCGAGCAGTGCGGGAGCGGCCCCGGCGATGGCGGCGACGCCATGCGCCCGCGCGCCGTCGTCGGCCGCCCAGACGAGGCGTGATGGCTGGGCGAAGCGGGCCCAGACCGACACGTTGCGCGTCGAGGAGGAGGCGAGGCGGGTGAAGTCGGCTTCGCTCAGCACCGCATATTTCGCGATCAGCCCGTCATGCTCGAACGGGAAAACGTTCGGCGGGATGAGCCGGTTGGCGAAAGCCAGCCAGCCCTTGCCGAAGGCTTCGGCATAGTCCGAGACGATCAGATAGAAATCGAGCATCAGCCCGTCGAGATTGGCCTCGCGCAGGCAGGAGCCGTAGAACAGTACCGACCGCGAAGCCCGCCCGTAGCGCGCGGCCAAGGCTGTGGCCATGGCGGTGACGCGTGGATCGACGGATTCGGCCAGTTCGGCCGCGACCAGCGTTTCGAGCGCCATGAACGGCCTTAAGCGGCGAGGCGCAGGAAGGGGACCGGCGGGGTGGTCTTGAGGATGATCGGTCGGCCGGCGTCCGCCTGGAAGATTTCGCCGTCGAGCACCACGCTCGAACGCTCGCCTTCGATGCGGATCTCGTCGCCGCGCTCGAAATGAACGCCGTCCATCTGGTTGCGGCCGACCCGTCCGAAGATGCCCGCGAAGAGCGCGCGCAGCAGCGGCAGCGGACGCTGTTCGACGACCATCATCTGCAACGGGCCCGCCGAGGCCGCGCCGCCGGTGCTGCTGCCCAGAAGCAGCTTATGCAGCGTGGTGACGATCAGCAGCGAGAAGCGGCCGTGCAACTGGCCCTGGCGCATCATCGACACCTTCAGTGGAGTCGCGGCGGGGGGCAGGAAGGCGGTGCGGATGCCAAGGATCAGTGTCGCGAGCACCGCGATGGCGGTGAGCACATGGCTGATCCCGTTGGGCAGGCCGAGCGGATAGATCTTGTTGCGGCAATAGAGGATCGTGTCGGCGAGCCCCGCGCCGCCAAGGAACATCCCCAGCACCGGACGCGCGCCATCGGTGCCGTCCGACAGCGCGATGAGTTCGCGGTCGACGACATGCTCCTCGACGCCGTTGCGCGCGATCTCGATCACCTTGGCAAGCGCCGCGATTGGATCGCCCACCGCGCCCAGATCGAGCGCGATCAGATTGGTCTTGCCATTTGGCAGCACCGCGACCGGCGGTGGCGATCCGTCGAAATGGCCGCCCAGATAGAGTTCGGTCAGCGCCGCCTGGACGGTGCCGTCGCCGCCATTCACCACCAGCACCTTGGGATTGACCCGGGCGATGGTGCGCAGCGCCTCGCCGATCTGCTCGATCGACTCCACCTCATAATGGAAGACGTCGCTATGCGCCGCGCAATAGCTCCGCATCCGCGGCAACATCGACAGATTGCCGGTCGAGCGCGGATTGGAGAGGAGCGCGACGCTGGCCATCGACTACCTCGCCGCCATCGCGATAGGGCCGAACGAGCCGCCCTGGACATAGTTCATCGTGACCGGAACGCGAACCACGCCGTGCACCGCAACCTTCACCCGGTCCGGGCTGGGCTTGCGTTTGAACATCACGTCGAACAGCGACATCTTCGGATTGCCCGACATCCCGCCGCCATCGTTCATGCCGGTCTTGCCCGACGAATCGACGTCGTGCCGCACCGACACCGCATAAGTGCCTTCGGCGGGCACCGCGACGCAGATCTCGACCGGGCCCGTCGCGGGGACGGGAACGTCGACGCGACGCAGCCACGCGCCCTTTTCGAAATAGCGATTGGGATTGCCGCCATAGGATTGGACGCGCAGCGTTCCGCCGCGCTTCTTCAGACCCTCGATATGAACGAGCATCGCCGGGCCGTCGCCCTTGCAGGCGCTCGCGTCGGGGCCGAGCACGGCGGCGTGCGCGCTGGCGGGCATTGCCGCCGCGATCAACATTCCCGCCATCCCTGCCACAAGTTTCGACATGACCTCATTACTCCTGGAAGCTATAGCCATGCGCGAACCCATGGCCGGTACACTGCCCCATGAGTCGGAAATTGGGCTGCGATTGCGGCCAGAACATGGTCACGGGGCGTCGAAAAGTTGAGATTTGACACGCTAACCGACCGATATGTCGCCCGCCTGATCGCCACGCCCCTTATCGGCACGCTGGTGATCGCGGCGATGCTCCTCACCCTCGACAAGATGCTGCGGCTGTTCGACTTCGTCGTGTCGGAGGGCGGGCCGGTCAGCGTCGTATGGCGCATGCTCGCCAATCTTATTCCGGAATATATGTCGCTCGGCATCCCGATCGGGCTGATGCTCGGCTGCCTGCTCGCCTTCCGCAAGCTCGCGCTGTCGTCGGAACTCGACGTGCTGCGGGCAGTGGGAATGAGCTACGGGCGGCTGCTCCGCGTGCCCTATTATTATGCGATTGCGCTCGCCTTGCTCAATCTCGCCATCGTCGGCTTCATCCAGCCTTATTCGCGCTATGCCTATGAAGGGCTGCGCTTCGAGCTGCGATCGGGCGCGCTTGGCGCATCGATCAAGGTCGGCGAGTTCACCAAGCTGGGCAAACGGATGACAATCCGGGTCGAAACGAGCCGCGACGGCGGGCGCGAGCTTTCGGGCATCTTCGTGATGACCGAATCTAACGAAGGCAAGAGCCTCGCGGTCACCGCCGAACATGGTCAGTTCCTGGCGACGGACGACCCTGACACGATCATCCTGCGCCTGCGTAATGGCGTCCTCGTCCACGACGCACCCAGCTTCAAGGAGCCGCGTGTGCTCCAGTTCGTCGGCCATGACCTGCCGATCGACCTGCCCAAGATGGAGGCCTTCCGCCAGCGCGGCGGCCGCGACCTCGAAATGACGATGCCTGAACTGGTTGTCACCGCCCACAAGCCGAACACGCCGGAGAAGCTGCGCTCGGAATTGCGCTCCGAGTTCCATTTCCGGCTGGTCGAGGTGGCGACGATGTTCCTGCTGCCGATGCTCGCGCTCGCGCTCGCCATACCCCCCAAGCGGTCCTCTTCGGCGCTCGGCGTGTTCCTGTCGATCATCATGATCGTCACCCAGCACAAGATCAACGAATATGCCGCTTCGGTCGCCGCATTGGGCAGGATCGAACCTATCCTGGCGCTGTGGATACCCTTCCTCTGCTTTGCGGCGCTGGTGTGGTGGATGTACCGTACGATTGCCCATGTTCCCGGCGGTCAGCCGATCGGGGCGCTCGAGCGCGCCGCCGACAAGGCGGTGAAGGCGGTGATCCGCTGGATCAAGTTCAGCCGGAAGGAGGCCGCGTGATGAACATCTCCTTCTTCGCCTCGCGGACGATCACCTTCTACATGGCGCGGATGTTCCTGGTCCGCTTCGCGGCGGTGCTGGCGGCGCTGGTGATCGTGCTGATGGCGCTCGACCTGCTGGGCGAATCGGGCGATATCCTGGCCTATCCTGGCAATGGCGACGCGCAGCTGTGGCTCTATGTGACGCTGCGGACGCCGCAGATCATCGCCCGCTTCCTGCCCTTCGCGGCGTTGCTCGCAACGCTCATCACCTTCGTCACCCTCAACCAGAACAGCGAGATCATCTCGATGAAGGCGGCGGGAATCTCGGCGCACCAGATCCTTGCGCCGCTGATCGTCGCCAGCATGGGTATCGCCATGGTATCGCTGTTGTTCAACGAACGCGTCGTCGCCCGGTCGACCGCGACGCTGACGGCCTGGTCCAACGCCGACTATGGCCCGATCCCGCGCGACCGCGGCATCGCCAACAATGTGTGGGTCCGCGACGGCGACGATCTGATCCACGCCGCCACGGCGCGCGGGCGCGGGCTGCGCGCCGAGCTCGACCGCGTCACCCTGTACGATCGCGATGGCGGGCGGCTGATTTCGATCGTCAAGGGCACGCGGGCGGTTCAGGCCGATGGCGGCTGGCGGATCACCGATGCGGCGCAATTCGACGTCGCCCGGGGGGTGACCACCCAGCTGCCCAGGTTCGATTTCGCGCGTGGCGTCACCGCCGACCGTTTCACCCTGTCCAGCGTCGATCCGGCTTCGCGCTCGATCCTCCAGCTGCGCGGCGCGATCGAAGATCTCGATGCCGCGGGACGCCCCACCGGGCCGCTCCGGGCTGGATTATGGCATAAATTGTCGGGGCCGCTTTCGGCGATGCTGATGCCGTTGCTGGCGGGGGTAGCCGCCTTCGGCCTGGCCCGGTCGGGGCATCTGTTCATTCGCGCGGTGATCGGCATGGCGCTGGGCTTCGCCTATTTCGTCGCCGACAATTTCGCGCTCGCGATGGGCAATCTCGGCGCCTATCCGCCGATGCTTGCCGCCTGGGCGCCCTTCCTGCTGTTCCTGCTCATCGGCGAAGCCGTCCTGATCCGGACCGAAGAATAGTATCTCGTCTCGCGAAAGTCGCAAAAGCGCCGCATTGCCACGCCAGAGGGCATCACCATATTAGCCCGGATGGGGCGTCGATCGACTTTCGAGGACTTACGTGAAGCTCACCGCCATCAAGCCGGCCTTCTGGGCCAAGGAACACCATCTCGACCGCATGACGCTGCGCGAGCTGGTGATCGCCTATTTCCAATATCCCGCGATCATCGGCTATCTGACCAGCGCGATCGTCGCGATCGGCCTGTTTTTCCGCTATCCCGCGCCGCTGGTGCCGACGCTCGCGTCGATCGGCGTCGCGCTGCTCGTCTATCCGCTGGTCTGGTACTGTCTGCACCGCTGGGTGCTGCACAGCCGCTGGATGTTCAAGGTGCCCCTCCTGGCCGCGACCTGGAAGCGCATCCATTATGATCATCATCAGGATCCGAACCGTCTGGAAATCCTGTTCGGCGCGCTGCACACCACGTTGCCGACGATCGCGCTGGCGACCGCACCGATCGGCTATTGGATCGGCGGCCCCGGCGGCGCGCTGGCGGCCTTCGCCACCGGCCTGCTGACGACCTGCTTCTATGAGTTCTGCCACTGCATCCAGCATCTGGCCTACAAGCCGAAGAACAAGATGCTGATCGAGATGAAGGCGCGTCACATGGCGCATCATTTCCACGACGAGCGCGGCAATTTCGGCATCACCAACTATTTCTGGGATAAGCTGTTCGGCACCTATTACGAGCGTATCGAGAAGGACAAGAAGAGCGAGACGGTGTTCAACCTCGGCTACACGCCCGAGGTCGCCGAGCGCTATCCGCACGTCGCGCGCCTCTCGGGCGGGGTTGCCACCGGCCATCCCAGCCAGCGCATCCCGCACTGATACAGGATAGTCCGCGCATGGCCGTCTCGATCCGCCCCGTCAGCAGCAAGGCGGACCGGAAGCGTTTCGTCGAACTCGCCTACACGCTGAACGCAGCCGATCCCAACTGGGTGCCGCCGCTCCGGATGGAGGCGCTCGAGCTGGTCACGCCGGGCAAGAACCCCTTTTACGAACATGCCGAACAGCAGCTGTTCCTGGCCGAACGCGATGGCGCGCTGGCCGGACGGATTTCGGCGCATATCGACAAGCTGTTGCTGGCGATGCCGGCCGAACAGGGCGGGGGCCCCGGAATCGGCAATTGGGGCCTGCTCGAAGCCGTGGACCAGGAGACTGCGACGGCGCTGATCGCGCAGGCCGAGGACTGGCTGCGCGCCAAGGGCATGACCAGCGTGATGGCGCCGATCAGCTGCTCGATCTGGGAAGAGCCCGGCCTGCTGATCCAGGGCCATGATCATCCGCCGACGGTGATGATGGGGCACGACAATCCCGCCTATCAGGGCTGGATCGAGCCGTTGGGCTATAGCGGGATCAAGGATCTGCTGACCTATGACCTCGATATCGCCAAGCCATTCCCGCCGCTGGTCCAGCGGATCGTCTCCTCGGGTGAGCGCAACCCGCGCATCCATATCCGCAAGGTGGACAGGAGCCGCTTCGACGAGGAAGCCGCGCTGATCCTCTCGATCCTCAACGACGCCTGGTCGGACAACTGGGGTTTCGTGCCGATCACCGCCAGCGAGATCGCCTATACAGGCAAGAAGCTGAAGCCGATCGTGTTCGAGGATCTTATCCGCGTCGCCGAGGTCGATGGCGAGCCGGTCGCCTTCATGATGACCTTGCCCGATCTCAACGAACTGATGGCCGATCTCGACGGGCGGCTCTTTCCCTTTGGCTGGGCCAAGCTGCTGTGGCGGCTGCGCAAGCCGCGGGTGAAGACGATGCGTGTGCCCCTGATGGGCGTGGTCAAGAAGCTGCAGGCCACCCGCCTCGCGAGCCAACTCGCCTTCATGATGATCGAATATATCCGCCGCGATTCGGTCGCCAACTATGGCGCGACCCGCGGCGAGATCGGCTGGATCCTAGAGAACAACCAGGGAATGCGCTCGATCGCCGAGACCGTCGAGGGCAAGGTCAACAAGATCTACAGGATCTATTCGAAGACATTGTGATGTGTCCCCCCCTTGCCGTTGGGCGGGGAGAGGGTGAGAAGGCGATGTGATGACTCTGCAAAACTGGTGGCTCTTCGTCTGCGCGACCTTCCTGATTTCCGCGATGCCGGGGCCGAACATGCTCCACGTCATGACCCAGGCTATGCGCCATGGCCTCGCGCGCGCCGTCTTCACCATGGCGGGGTGCATGCTGGCGCTGCTCACCCTGTTCGGCCTGTCGGCGATGGGGATGAGCGCGCTGCTGTCTGCGCTTCCGCAATTGCTGACCGTGATCAAGGTGGCTGGCGCTCTCTATCTGATCTGGGTCGGCATCAAGGCGTGGCGCGACGACAGCGCGCCGATCGATATCGCCGGCGACGAGATCGGCGCTCGCCGCGAGAGTGCGGGCGAACTGTTCCGCGGTGGTTTCCTGATCAGTATCAGCAACCCCAAGGCGCTGATCTTCGCGGCCGCCTTCTTCCCGCAATTCGTCAGCCCGGCGCTGCCCAAACTCCCGCAATTCGCGATCCTGCTGGGCACCTTCGTGGTGATCGAGAGCGGCTGGTATCTTACCTATGCGACGGGCGGCCGTTCGCTCGGCCGGTTCATGGCCGACGCCCGTTGGCAACGGCTGTTCAACCGCGCGAACGGCGGACTGTTCATGCTGTTCGGCGCGTCGCTGCTCGCCTGGCGTCAAAAATAAAGAGGAGCCCGCAATGACCATCGACGATATCGACGACAAGGTGGCCGCCGCTGCTTTCCGCCGGCTGGTCCGCCACCTCCAGCATCGCGACGATGCGCAGAATGTCGATCTGATGGGCCTCGCCGGCTTCTGCCGCAACTGCCTGTCCGACTGGGTGGGCGAAGCGGCAGAGGGCACGCTCGACAAGGATGCGGCGCGCGAAGCCGTCTACGGCATGCCCTATGCGCAGTGGAAGGCGCAGCAGCCGCCCGCGACCCCGGAGCAACTGGCCCGGATGGACGCGAGCGTCGCGAAGAATAAAGCTTAGTTTGATCCGCTCGCGCGGATGTGCGGTGCCGGCCCGCTGCCCCGCCCAACCACCCGATCAGTGTACGATATCGGGTGGTTGGGCGGGGCAGCGGGCCGGCACCGCATGTTTCAGCCATGCTGAAACACTAAGCCACCCAACTCACCGCCCAGCGTGCGAAGCTGAGCCAGGCTTCGGTCTGCCATGTCGCGATCCGGAAGACCTGGGATGCGACCATGATACCGCCGCCGATCGCGGTGGCGCGGTGGATGCCGCCGTTGCGCCGGTAATCCCAGACGATCAACGCGACAAGAAACAGGTTGCTGAAGCCGAACAGGATGACCGGACCGGGCACGAGGGCGGGCCATGGCATCCTGCCAAAGCCTGGGCTGGTCATCTCGATCATCGCGATCAGCATCAGCCGCTTGTGGGTCTGCGGATCGCGCCGCTTGACCAGCGCCCAGCCGATCAGTCCGCCATAGACGGGCACGCTGAGCAGCGGGATCGACAGCCAGCTCAGTGGCGGGACGATCGGCGGGCCCGAGGCGCGCGCCACCTGATAAAGGCCGGCCAGCGTTCCCACCACGATCATCGCGGGCAGCATCGCCACTGCGAGCAGGCCGAGCTTGCGGTGGATGTCGGGCCGCCCGCCGGAGACGAGCAGCACCTGCGCAAGGAACAGCAGCATCCAGCTCGTGAACAGCGCGCCGTGGAGGTGCATCAGCGCCGTGATCGACGGCAGCGGATAGGCGGCGGGGACGATGCCGCGCATATAATAGCTCGGCGCGAAGCCGATCACGATCGCCGCGATCATCGCGATCGCCATGCCTGCGTAGAATCTGCGTTCGGACGCTATTGCCGCGGCTCGCCCCTGAGCTTTTGTCGCCATGTTCACTCCCCGCTTTTAAGCAACGCACTTCGTTACGACGGGTAAGACGGAACGGTTGCGTTACGGCCTTAGTGTGATCCAGGTGGGCGCATGGTCGCTCGCCTTTTCGAGCCCGCGCGTATCCTTGTCGACGCCCGCATCGGCCAGCCGGTCGGCGGCGGCGGGGCTCAGCATCAGATGGTCGATGCGGAAGCCTGCGTCGCGCTGCCACGCCCCCGCCTGATAATCCCAGAAAGTGTAGACCGGGCCGTGCGGATGGATGGTGCGCACCGCATCGGTCCAGCCCGCATTGCACAGACGGCGGAAGGCCGAGCGGCTCTCGGGCTGGGTCAGCGCATCGCTCGCCATCGCCCGCTCGGAGAAAACGTCGTCGGTCGACGGCGTCGGGATCACATTATAGTCGCCGGCCAGTATCACCGGCTTCTCGCTCGTCCACAGGTCGGCGGCATGATCGATCAGCTTGTCGAACCAGGCCAGCTTATAGTCGAACTTTGGGCCCGGCACCGGATTGCCGTTCGGCAGATAGATCGACGCGACGATCACGCCGTTCACCTCGGCTTCGATATAACGGCTATGGGTAGGGTCGGGATCGTCGGGCAGGCCCTTGCGCCGCTCCACCGGCTGTGCGCCCTTGGCGAGGATGGCGACCCCGTTGAAGCCCTTCTGCCCGTGCCAGATCGCGCCATAGCCCGCAGCCTCGATATCGGCGATCGGAAAGGTCTCGTCGGAGGTCTTGATTTCCTGCAACAACGCAATGTCGGGCGCCTTTTGCTCCAGCCATTCGACGAGGCGGGGAAGACGGGCCTTGATCCCGTTGATGTTGAAGGTCGAGATTTTCATGGGGTCAGGGATAGCGCGGCTTCCCGACGCCGTCACCCGTCCATGCAGGTGCTTAGATCGAGAAGCTCGATCCGCAGCCGCAGCCCGAGGCGGCGTTGGGGTTCTTCACCTGGAAGGCCGCACCGCCCAGCGATTCGACATAGTCGACCGCGCCGCCGCGAACGAGATCGAGGCTCATCGGATCGACGACCAGCGACACGCCGTCACGCGTCGTGACGGTGTCGTCATCGGCGGGAGCGTCGGCCAGTTCGAACTTATACTGGAAGCCTGCGCAGCCGCCGCCATCGATCGCCAGCCGCAGGATAGCCGGCTTGCCGGTCTTCTTGGCGATCATCGCCACCCGCGCCGCGGCGGAGGGAGTCAGATCAATATCTTGCTGTGCGCTCATGCCGTGAAGATAGGCATAGAAAAGGCCGCCGACAATGCCGGCGGCCCAATCCCCCTTTTTATCTCCTGGAGCCTTATTCCTCGGGGCCGCCCAGCGCGACCTCCGCGTTGCTCTCCTTCATCGCGATCAGATAATCGGCGGACTGCAGGAAAGGCAGCGGATTGACGGCGCGGCCGTCGATGCGGACCTCATAATGAAGATGGTTGCCCGTTGAACGGCCGGTGGAACCGACATAGCCGATCAGGTCGCCGCGCTTGATGCGCTCGCCCGGGCGGGCGGCGATGCGCGACATGTGACCATAGCGGGTGGCAATGCCCTTGCCATGGTCGATCTCGACCATGTTGCCATAGCCGCCGAACCACTCGGCGCGATCGACGACGCCGTCGGCGGTGGCGTAGATCGGGGTGCCGCTGCGCGAAGCGAGGTCGATGCCGGCATGCATCGCAGCCGACCCGGCGAACGGGTCGGAGCGGACGCCGAAGGAACTCGACACCGAGAAATTGGCGATCGGGAGGATCGAAGGGATCGAGATCGCGCCATTGTCCATGGCGTCGAGCTTTTTCCACGACTGGAACAGCGCATGGAACTGTGCGGCGCCACGTGCGTTATCCGAGAGTTCCCCGTCCTGCGCCAGGGCGGGCGTTACCGACGACGCAAGCAGCAGTGCTGCGGCGATCAGCTTCGTGCGGGTCGATGAAAGCGATTGGGCGGCAAGGCGCAAGCCAGCAGAAACTACATTGCCCAAGAAGTGCATAATTCCCCCGCAACCGGAACATTCCCGACCGAACACCCGGCCGGGCCCTGTTAGCCGCTGTCAGGAATTGCCCCCCCGTCTGCGACCCGGCCTGTGTGAGAAAGATCACAAGGGGCGGCAACCCCGGCCATCATCTCTTTCGTTAAACCGGCTTTGTCACGGGACGAGTCGTTGAACGGAGGCTTAATCGCTCCTCGGAAATGTCGCCGGACCTGTGATTGCCAGTTCTGCACGCAATCGATTCGCTCACGGTCACAGAGGAATCGAAACCAGGCGACCCCGGCGGCGACATGGCCGATCTCATCCTCGGCGATACGGCGCATGATACCGCCGGATCGCATGTCGCGTGCCGCTTCGAAACGGCTTATCAATGAAGGTGTTACGTCCAGTCCCCGCGCCTCCAGCACCATCGGGACGACCGCCAGCCGTGCCATCGGATCGCCCGCCGTCTCCTCCGCCGCCTCCCATAATCCGTCATGCGCAGGCAGGTCGCCATAGCGTGCGCCATATGCATTCAGGCGTCGTTCGAGCAGCGCGAAGTGCATCGCTTCCTCTGCGCCGACCTTCATCCAGTCGTCGATGAAGCGCGGCGGGAACATTGCGCCGAACCGCCCGACCAGATCGAAGGCGAGATCAATTGCGACATATTCGATATGCGCCAATGCATGCAGCATCGCGATGCGCGCGCGCTCCGATCCGGCGCGTCCGCGCTTGGGCATGCGCGATGGCGGCAGCAGCGGGGGACGATCGGTGCGGGCGGGGCGGTCGGGCATGGCGACGGTGAAGCGCTGTTCCAGCCGCCCCATCCGCCAGTCGCGCGCGGCCTTGCGGGCGGCCTTCACCTTGGCGATCGGATCGGGCTGGTCGAGCACCGCACGGCAGGCTTCAGAAATGTCAGTCATCGATCACGCGACCCGTCCCTCGCGAAACGCCTCGTCGAGCGCGAGGATCGACCGGACATGCCGGCGCGCCACTTCGAGGCGGTCGTCGCCATAGCCGCCGCCCAGCACGCTGGCGAGGGGAGTGCCGCGTGAGCGCGCCTGCCGCATCACGAAGCTGTCACGCGCACGCAATCCGGCGTCGGTGAGCGCGAGACGGCCGAGTTTGTCGTCGCGATGTGGATCGACTCCCGCCTGATAGAGGATGAGATCGGGCCCGAAACCGGCGATCGCGGCGGGAAGATGTATGGCGAGCGCGGCCAGATAGGCTTCGTCGCCGGTCGCGTCGGGCAGACCCAGGTCGAAGCTCGATCGCGCCTTGCGAGCCGGAAAATTCTTCTCGGCGTGGATCGAAAAGGTGAAGACATCGGGCCGCCCGGCGAGCAGCACGGCAGTGCCGTCGCCCTGATGGACGTCAAGGTCGACGATCATCACCCGCCGCGCGTCGCCCTCGGCGACGAGCCGGTTGGCGGCGATGGCGAGGTCGTTGAACACGCAATAGCCCGCTCCGCTGTCGGCCAGCGCATGATGGCTGCCCCCTGCGCTGTTCGCGGCATAGCCATGGACGAGCGCCAGTTTCGCGGCGAGCCAGGTGCCCCCGGGGGCAAGGAAGGCGCGGCGCGACACCCGCTCGGTGACCGTAAAGCCGATCCGCCGAGTCTTGTCGGGCGGCACCCGGCTCTCGGCGACTTCGTCGACATAAGCAGGATCGTGCAACGCCTCGATCCATCGTCGCGGCATCGGCTCTGGCGTGTGCAACGCATGCGGTGCGCCGCTTTCGGCCAGCGCGATCATCACCAACCCATATTTATCGAAGCTAAATGCGCTGCCCGGCGTTGTCGGCGAAACATAATATGGATGATGTACGAGTTGCAGCATCTTGCCACGCTAGCCGCTTTTACCGATGGAAGGCCATGAGCGAAGAATTTGTCCGTCCCGACGTCCGGGCCTTTCTAGACGATATCAACCGGCGAGAGGGTCCGAAGACCCATGAGGTCGATCCTGAAACCGCGCGTCGCATGGCCGGGCGGCTGCGCGATATCGCCGATGTGCCGAGTTCCGAAATCGCGACGCGGGAGGATCTCTACATATCCGCGCCCGACGGGCGCTCGATCGCGGCGCGCTTCTACGATTCGCGTCCGCGCCGCGACGAAGGGCCGCTGATCGTCTTCTATCATGGCGGCGGCTTCGTGATCGGCGACCTCGACATTTATGACGCCGCCTGCACCGATATCGCAATCGGGCTCGATCTGCCGCTGCTGTCGATCGACTACCGGCTCSCGCCCGAACATCCCTGGCCCGGCGCACCCGACGATTGCGAAGTCGCCGCGCGCTGGGTGGCCGAGCAGGGGACGTTGTTCGGGCGGCGCTTCAATTCGATGGCCTTCGCTGGGGACAGCGCGGGCGGCACGCTGTCGATCGTCACCGCAATGGCGCTGCGCAACCATCCGGCCGCGCTGCCGGTGATCGCGATCTGGCCGCTCTATCCGGCGGTCGACCTGCGCAAGCGCTATCCGTCGACCGAGCGGCTGGGCGAAGGCTATA
Organism: Sphingomonas sp. Root710; assembly: GCF_001429065.1. Taxonomy (GTDB): domain Bacteria; phylum Pseudomonadota; class Alphaproteobacteria; order Sphingomonadales; family Sphingomonadaceae; genus Rhizorhabdus. The sequence goes on along the minus strand of NZ_LMIB01000012.1, from coordinate 380,240 downwards.
TGCTCAGCCTCGATACGCTGCGCTGGTTCAACGAACATTATGCGCCCGACTTCATGCACTGGCGCGCCTCCCCGCGGCTGGGCGACCAGCGCGGCATGCCGCCCGCGCTGGTCGTCGCGGCGACGCTCGATCCGCTGCTCGATCAGGCGCGGGCCTATGCCATGGCGTGCATCGAGGCGGGGGTGCCGACCGAATATCGCGAGACCAAAGGCAACATCCATGGCTGGCTCACGCTGCGCCGGGCTATCCCGTCGTCACAGGAGGATCTGCGCGGCTGCCTGCGCGCCTTCCGCACCATGATCGAGGAATATCGTCCGTGAAGCCCAGCCTTCCCTATCGTCCCGCCGCGGCGGTGATGCTGCTCAACAGCGAGGACAAGGTGTTCGTCGCGCAGCGGATCGATAATGCGCTCGATGCCTGGCAGATGCCGCAAGGCGGCCTCGATCCCGACGAGGACCCGCAGGCCGGGGCGCTGCGTGAGCTTGAGGAAGAGACCGGGATCGGGCCCCACCTCGTCGAGATATTGGGCCGCGCGCCCGACGTGCTGCTCTATGATCTCCCGGCTGAGTTGCAGGGCAAGATCTGGGGGGGCAAATATCGCGGCCAGGCGCAGCACTGGTTCGTCGCCCGCTTCCTGGGACGCGACGAGGATATCGACCTCGAGACGGCGGAACCCGAATTCCGGGCGTGGAAATGGGCCGACGCCCGCGAACTGGTCGACCTGATCGTGCCGTTCAAGAAGACGCTCTACGCGCAGGTGGTGGCGGCGTTCGGCGATTATCTGCCGAAATAGCTACAGCCCCTTCGCCGCGGCCAGCACCTCCTCGGCGTGGCCCTTGACCTTCACCTTGCGCCAGATGCGGGCGATCTTGCCGTCCTTGCCGATCAGGAAGGTCGCGCGGTCGATGCCCATATAGTTGCGGCCATAGAGGGTCTTTTCGATCCAGGTGCCATAGGCTTCGCAGATGCCGCCGTCTCCGTCGGAGGCGAGGCGGACCTTCAGCCCATATTTGTCGATGAACTTCTGGTGCTTGGCCGGGGTGTCCTTGGAAACGCCGATGATCGTGGCGCCTGCCTTGGCGAACTCGTCCGCCATCATGGTGAAGGCTTGCGCTTCGGTGGTGCAGCCCGGCGTATCGTCCTTGGGATAGAAATACAGGACGACGATCTTGCCCGCCTGCCCGGCGATGCTGGTGCTGCTGCCGTCGGGCAGCGGCAATGTGACGTTGGGGGCCTTGTCGCCTTCGTTCAGCATGTCGGTCTCCTGCGGATCGGTGATCCTTAGGACGACGAGACGGGAAAGTTCAACAGGCTGCGCGGGAGGCAGGCGGGGCGGTGCATCAACAGGGATGCCGCCGGGAGACTAAGGGGCGCCCCGATACGCTGGGGCGCCCTTCGATGAATACGACCACCGATGTCTCTGACGCTTACGCAACACGCACAGTTGATGCTGCCTGGGTAGCAGCGATTTCTTTAAATCCGCGTGCCTTTGTCTGGTTAAAATCCCGGCAACCGTCTTTTGTCTAAGGAAAATGCGAAAAAGTGGAAAGCACGGGAAATCCGAGGACTTTCCCGCCTAATTTACGGCTGAGACGCGTTTCCACTCGGCACGGACCAGGTCGCGCGCCCTTTCATATGCCTTAACCAGTGACTCCCAGTCGGGCTGGCCGCAGCTCCGCGCGACCAGCGGCTGGGACGCCTCCGGCGGTTCGGTCGAGGCGGGCGAGACGAGCCGCAGCGTGACCAGCATCCGCGTCATCAGTTCATGCGCGGGGATCACCTCGGGATCGATCAGCGCCTGGTCGGCGAGCATCCGCATGGCGGTTCGCAATCTCGGATCGAAGCCGGTGCGGTGACGCAGCTGAAGGAGATGGACGGTGAACTCGGCATCGACGAGCCCGCCGTCGATCAGCTTGACGTCGAAGCGCCCCGACGGTGGCTTGTGCCGGGCGATGTCGCCGCGCATCTTGACGACGTCGGCGGTCAGCGCGGCCTGGTCGCGCTCGCGGCCCAGCGTTTCAGCGACGATCGCGTCGGCCTCCGCCCGCGCCGCTGCCGACCCGAAGATCGTGCGCGCGCGGGTCAGCGCCATATGCTCCCAGGTCCAGGCACTCTCCGACTGATATTTGGCGAAGCTTTCGACCGAAACGGCGAGGGGCCCCTGCGCTCCCGACGGGCGCAGCCGCGTATCCACCTCGTAGAGCGGACCGGCGGCGGTCGCCACCGACAGGGCCCCCGACACGCGTTGCGCGAGCCGGTTGAAATAGGTGGTGGCGCCGAGCGGCTTGCGTCCATCGGACTCGGTCAGGAAGTCGCCGGTGAACAGATAGATGATGTCGAGATCGGAGGCGTGGGTGAGCGCGCCGCCGCCGAGCCGGCCGAGCGCGATCACCAGCAGTTCGCCGCCGGGGACACGGCCGTGCGTCTGCTCGAACTCGGCGATCGTCGCGCAAGCGAGGACGTCGAAGGCGGCCTCGGCGACCCGGGCATAGCCTTGGGCGACCTCGATCGGGTCGGTCGATCCCTCGATCAGCTGGACGCCCAGCGCGAAGCGGCGCTCGCCGACGCGCTGGCGGACGAGGTCGAGCAGCTGTTCATAGCTGTCGCTCGATTCGGCGGCGGCGAACTCCTCGACCAGCGTCTCGAACGGCGGCGGCGGGGCGAGCGCGGTCGCGTCGATCAGGCCGTCGAGCAGCGCGGGGCGGCGGCTCAGCGCCTGACTCAAGGTAGGGGCGTGGCTGAGCACGTCGATCAGCGCGCGGGCGAGCGCGGGGCGCGCTTCGAGAAGGCGGAACAGGTTGATCGCGCTCGGCAGGCCGGCGACCAGGTCTTCGAAGCGGTTGAGCGCGTCCTGTGGCGACGGCGCCTTGCCGAGTGCGGCGACGAGCGTCGGCAACATCGCCTCGAGCGCGGCCTGTGCGACGGGGGTGCGCAGCGAGCGGCTCTTGCCGTCGCGCATATTGTCGATGCGCAGCCGCGCAGCGGCGGGGTCGGCAAAGCCCGCCGCCGTCAGCGCCTCTTCCAGCTTCTCGGCCTGGACCGGCAGCCGCGCCTCGTCGTCCTGGTCGAGTCCGTCATAGGCGATGCCGACCGTTTCGACATGCGGGCGCAGCAGATCGACCAGCGCCGCGCCATCGGGCAGGCCGTGCAGCCGGGCGACATTGTCGAGCGCCTCGGGCTGCTTCGGCAGGCGATGGGTCTGATGGTCGTCGACCATCTGCAGGCGATGCTCGATCGTGCGGAAAAGCCGATAGGCCTCGGCCAGCTGCGCTGCCAGCTCCGCATCGATCCGTCCTGCCTCGCCGAGCGCGGCCAGCGCATCGAGCGTGGCCGGCGCGCGCAACTGCGGCTCGCGTCCGCCATGGATCAGCTGATGGATCTGCGCATAGAATTCGACCTCGCGGATGCCCCCGCGTCCGCGCTTCAGATCATAGCCGGGGCCGAGTAGCTGGCCTTGAGCATAATGGTCGCGGATGCGGCGGGATATCTGGCGGATCTCCTGGACCGCGCCGAAGTCGATCGAACGACGCCACACGAAGGGACGGATCGCGTCGAGAAACCCCTGGCCGAGCGCGATGTCGCCAGCCGCTGCGCGCGCCCGGATGAAGGCAGCGCGCTCCCAGGGCAACGCCGCCGATTCATAATAGCTCAGCGCGGCATCGATCGGCAGCGCCAGCGGCGACACTTCGGGTGACGGGCGCAGCCGCAGGTCGACCCGGAAGACATAGCCGTGCGCGTCCCGGGTCTGGAGCAGCTCGACGACTCGCCGGGCGATGCGGACCGCCGCTTCCACCGGTTCCTCGCGCGATCGATGCGGCAGCGCTTCAGGGTCGAAAATCAGGATGGGGTCGATGTCCGACGAATAGTTGAGCTCGCGGCTGCCATGCTTGCCGAGCGCCAGGGCGGCGAAGCCGCGCGGTTCGGCGTCGGGGGTGCGCTCGGCGATCGCGGTGCGGATCGCGCGGTCGAGCGCGCGATCGGCAAAGGCCGAGAGATGGCCGACGACCTCCTCGAGCGGCGCAAGCCCCGCCAGGTCGGCCAGCGCCGTCGCGAGCGACAATTTCTGCCGCTGAAGCCTGAGCGCGACCGCGGCGTCAGGTGACTCGACCGCAGCGAAGCCGAGGCGGATTGCCTCGGTCAATCCATGGTCCCGCACCGCCGCGACCGTGTCGGGATGACGCTCGGCCAGGCTGGCGAGAAAGGGCGAAAAGGCGCCGATCCGGCGTAAGGCGTCGGAAAAGTCGGCAACATTCGCGCGTGAATTCATGAGGTTGGGAATAGGCTATTCGTACGGGAGTGCAACATTGGGAAACTTGCCCGGGTTACCGCGTTATGTTCGCATGGAAAAGCGCAGTTCATCCTTCATGGCGTCGAACGCCCGCATCGCGCAGTCGCGCACGGTGAGTGCGCCCGCGCGCCATGAGGGGATCGGCAACGCATTGCGCGCCGCCTTCGACCCGGGGAGTTATGGGCTCACCGACGAGTTCACGAAGCTGCTCCGCAAGCTCGACCGCTAACGACTGCTCTTATGCAAAAACGCCGCGCTGGAGGACCAGCGCGGCGTTTTTTATTGTTCGGTCGGCCGTCCGGACGACTATTCTTTGCTCAGGAAATCGACATCGGCCATGATCTGCTGAAGCGTCGTGGTCGAAGGGTCGGTCTTGTGGTCCCGGCGCGAGGGCAGCTGGCCATGGTCGAGCAGCTGCTCGAGGGCGGCGCGGCCACGCGCAACGCGGCTCTTGATCGTGCCAACCGCGCAGCCGCAGATTTCGGCGGCTTCTTCATAAGCGAAGCCGCCCGCACCGACGAGGATCAGCGCCTCGCGCTGCGGCTGGGGCAGATGGAGCAGCGCCCGCTGCATATCGGCCAGTTCGATATGGCGATCTTGCGACGCCGGGGCCGCCAGCAGCTTGTCAGCGGCGTGCTGATCCCATTCGCCACGGAAACGGGCGCGCCGCATCTGAGACAAAAACAGGTTGCGCAGGATGATGAAGGTCCAGGCGCGCATGTTGGTGCCGGCCTGGAAGCGTTGCCGCGCGGCCCAGGCTTTCATCAGCGTTTCCTGGACCAGATCATCGGCCAAGTCCCGATTGCCGGACAGTGAACGGCCAAAAGCGCGGAGATGGGGTATGACGCGGGCCAGCTCGGTCTTGAATTCGTCATCGGACAGGGCGACCAGTTCGCCGGCGGGGGCTTCCGCGCCCGCCTCGTCCCGATCATCATCATTCATATGGTTGGGTTTCCCGCTGTGAGGATATGCCATTGGCCGTCGCTTGGTCAGTAGCACCATCAATTCCCATCGTTACTGGCCTGACGGACTTATGTGCCCGTTCCAGTGCTAGAACGATGGGAACAATGTCGGGTTCCAATAAAACCGTATCCGAAACGAACCCGCTCAAGCCTCGACGGTGGCGGCGTTGAAGAACAGCGCCTGGCTGATCGCCGCTTTGACCGTCGATCGCTGGAACGGCTTGGTGATGAGAAAGGTCGGTTCGGGACGCTCGCCGGTGAGAAGCCGTTCGGGGAATGCCGTGATGAAGATTACCGGAACGCTGAACTCGGCCAGGATGTCCTTAACCGCGTCGATGCCCGAGCTGTCGTCGGCGAGCTGGATATCGGCCAGGACGAGGCCGGGGCGCTGGGCATGCGCCTGGGCGACAGCCTCGTCGCGGGTGACGGCGACGCCGCTGACGCTGTGGCCTAGATCGCGGACGATGGTTTCAAGGTCCATCGCGATGATCGGCTCGTCCTCGATGATCAGCACATCGGTGCGCGTCTGGCGATCGATCTCGGCGATCGCATCTGCGACCAGTGCCTCGACCTCCTCGGGAGTGGTGCCGATCAAATAGCCGGTGTCGGCGACCGTAAAGCCCTCCATCGCGGTCAGCAGCAGAGCCTGACGCGACAGCGGGGTGATGCCTTGAAGTCGCGCCTGGGCGATTGCCTCGCGCTCGGCTTCGACGTTGGGCGACTCTAGCTCGTCATAGTTGGCCGAAACCCAGATCGCCTGGAACGTGCGGTAGAGCCCGACGCGGACATCGACGTCTTTGGGGAAGTCGTCCGGAGCGGCGACGATCGCCTCGAGCGCGGCGCGGACATAATTGTCGCCATGGCTCTGGCTTCCGGTAAGCGCCCGGGCATAGCGCCGCAGAAAGGGCAGGTGGGGGGCGAGTTTCTGGCCGAGCGACATTGGTATCAGCACTCCCTGATGGCAATTGGACCGGATGACAGCCGCCACATAGAGAGCGCAGATAGCAGCCCCGCCCGTGTCGCGGAAGCCACCCGAAGCTTCCGGTAATGATATGTGTGAAAAGAGACATTCACGATGATGGAACCATCGGGGGAGTTTTTTGTTTCATCCCCGATGCGTGCATTTTATCGAAAGTCGAAAAATGGTACGTATCCGGATCGATCCAGGGAGAGCGGCGCCTGCCAGGGCCGTTTTGCTGAGGAGCGTTGGGCAACGACATGAATTTCAGGGGCGCGGGCCGGTTGGCACAAAAAGATCAGATGCAGGCACCGGCGAACGACGGCGGGGGCAGCAAGCCTGCCAAGCGTAAGCGCGGCGAGGCGGCGCGTGACGCGAGCGTGGGCGCTGCGCTGCGTTCGGTCTATTCGCAGACCGTCGACGAAGCCGTTCCCGACGAATTTTTGGATTTGCTGAGCAAGCTGGACTGAGGCCATGCGGGTGGTGATGCCTACCCCCTGGATGGCCTGGCGGCTCAGGCACGACGCTGCCGGCGGATGAATCCTGTCGTGAAGAATTGGCCGGCAAAGATCCTTTTCGCCCGGCTCTCGACCGGTACCAAGATGCTTCTGATTCTGTCGGCCGCGATGCTGCCGCTCGGATTCATCGCGCTATTGACCTCGCTGGACATGGCGCGGTCAGCCTCCGCCGAGCGCGAGACGGCGGCGCAGATAACCACCGCCATGTATGCGGCGCAGGCCGACGCCGTCGTCAATGTGGGCCTCGACGCCGTCCGCTCACCGGTCGTTAGTACCCAGCCGGCCGACGATCTGTGCACCGCGCTGGCGCGGCAGGCCCGGCTCAATCCCAGCGGGCGGCCGCCGACCGCACTGTTCGATCGCGAAGGACGCAAGCTCTGCCAGTCCTGGGGTCCGTCGATCCCGTCGATCGCGGCCTCCGATCCCAGCGTCGACCATGTCTGGCTCGATCCCGAGGGCCGGCGCTTCCGCTTCACGTCCGCGCGCGGCGATGCGAGCCTTCGCGCCGAGGCCGATATTCCGGTTCGCGCCATTGCGCTCGGCGGCCAGCGCAAGGAAGGGCTGCCGCTAACGCGTCTCTCGCTGCGCCAAGGGCAGTCCGAAGTCATCCTGATCGACCGCCGCTTGCCGAACAACGACCGCGACGAACTGCTGCGGCTGTCGCAGCCGGTCGGCGATGGCCGGCTGGCGATCATCGCCGAATATCGGCTGGCTCCGGCGCGGGCGCGCACCATGCTGCTGGTGATGCTGCCGATCCTGATGTGGGCGGCGGCGGCGTTCACCGGCTGGTTCATCGTCAACCGGCTGCTGCTCTTTCCGCTGGCGCAGCTGAAGCAGTCGATCGATGCCTGGCAGGGGGCCGGCGGGCCGTTGCTGCTGCCCCGGATGACGACGCCCAGCCACGAGATACGCGATCTGACGGACAGTTTCGCGGCGGTGTCGACGCGCATCTATCAGCATGAACGCGAACTGGAGGAAGGGCTTGCCCGCCAGACCAAGCTGACGCGCGAGGTCCATCACCGGGTCAAGAACAACCTTCAAGTCGTTTCCAGCCTGATCAACCTCCATGCGCGCGGCGCGGAAGGGGCGGTGGCCGACGCCTATGGCGCAATCCAGCGGCGGGTGGATGCGCTCGCGGTGGTCCACCGCAACCACTATGCCGAGCTCGAGGAGAATCGCGGCGTGTCGATGCGCGCGCTGGCCGGGGAATTGGCGGCCTCGCTGCGTGCCTCGGCACCCGCCTCCGCCGCAGGCATGCCGATCGCGCTCAACATGATCGACGTCAACGTGACGCAGGACGTCGCGGTCCCGGTGGCGTTCCTGATCACCGAGGTTGTCGAGTTGCTGATGCACTGCAACCCGCAAGGGTCGGTACTGATCTCGCTGGAAGCGACCGGGGAGCCCGAACGCGCGACGCTGCGAATCGAAACGGTGGGCCTCGTCGGCGACACGCTGGGCGACTATCCCGGTATCGGCCGCTTCGATCGCGTGGTCACCGGCATTGCGCGTCAGTTCCGGTCGCCGCTGACGCAGGACCTCGACGCCGGCCGGTTCGAAATCCAGATCAGTATCCTGGCCTGACCGGTCGCGGCTTTCTCGCCGATCCTGTCCCGCGCTGTCGCCGTTCCGAGTTCACGATAAAAAAATCTCGGCGGGCGGAACCCGATGCACGGCAAGCCGTTCTGTTATTCGGATAGCGATGCTTTGCCCCCCCCGCTCCCGCTATCCGCTTAACAAGGGCCCGGTCGCGTCATCCCCCCCGTAGACGCAGCCGGGCCCATTTTCTTTTGGGGCAAGCCACTGTTCTGAAATAGAAAATATGGCGATTCCATTACAGATGGGGAACAAAGCCGTCCCGGGCGCATTGACCGTCGAGCTTCCCAGTGGAAGCCCAGTTCAATCGAGAGGGTTCACCATGTTCAAGCGCACTATCGCTATCGCCTTCGTCAGCGTCAGCCTGCTCGCCGTTGCGGCGTGCAATACCGTCGAAGGCGCCGGCAAGGACGTTTCCTCGGCCGGCAAGGCCGTTGCCAACGCGGCGGACGACGCCAAGTAAAACAGCGCTGGCCCCGTGCCGCTTGATGTGGTCTGTTACGGCAACGACCACCGGGGATCGCCATTCGAGAGGACGGCGGTCCCGCAAGCGAAAGGGGCTTTTTCATGATCAAACGCGTTATCGCTCTCATGCTCGCGGGCGGCGCCTTTATGGCCGTTACGGCGTGCAACACATTCGAGGGCGTTGGCAAGGATGTCTCCTCGGTCGGCCGGACAGTATCCGACGCAGCGAAGTGAGACGAAGCTAACCGTCCAGTCCAGGACGATTGAGCGCCCGGACGGTCAGGCCGTTTCGGGCGCTTCGTTTTTGCGGCGGCGTTCGGTGAACCAGATCCCGATCAGCGCCAGTTCGTAGAGAAACACCAGCGGCACCGCGAGCAGCAGCTGCGATCCGACATCGGGCGGGGTCAGCACCGCCGCGATCGCGAAGGCGCCGACGATAGCGTAGCGCCGTGCGCCGACCAGCTGTTTGCGGGTAACGATTCCGGCGCGTTCGAGCAGCATCAGCAGCACCGGCAGCAGGAAGGACAGCCCGAAGCCGAACAGGAATTGCATGATGAAGGACAGGTAATTGCCGACGGCGGGCAGGGCCTCCTGCTGGATGCCGCCGAGATTGCCCTGGAAGCTCAGCAGGAAGTGCAGCGCCACCGGGATCGCGACATAATAAGCGAGCGCCGCGCCGGTCAGGAACAATATCGGCGTGGCCAGGATGAAGGGCAGCAGCGCGCGCTTCTCGTTGCGATAGAGGCCGGGTGCGACGAATTGCCAGATCTGGTTGGCGATGATCGGGAAGGCGAGCATCGTCGCCGCGAAGAAGGCGACCTTGATCTCGACGAAAAAGGCCTCGAAAATCTGCGTGTAGATCAGCTTGCCCTGCCCGGCGCGCAACAGCGGCTGGACGAGGAACGCGAAGATCGGCCGGGCGAAATAGAGGCAGATACCGAAACAGACGACCAGCGCGGCGACCGACATCAGCAGACGGCGGCGCAGTTCCAGCAAATGATCGAGCAGCGGCGCGCGGCTCTCGTCGATATCGTTCATGGTAGCGGCGGTTTGGACGGGGATTCGGCCGGGGCCGGATCGAACAGATCGGGAGTAGCGGCAGGGGCCGGCGTGAGGGACTTGGGTGGCGCGGGGGCCGGATCGGGATCGGCGGCGGGAGCGTCGATCGCGGCTGCTGCCCCGGTTTCCGGCGGACCGCCCAGCGGCACCATCTCGCCTTCGATCATCGCAGGCTGCGGCGGATGCTCGCGCATGATGCGCTCATTCTCCGCTGCCCATTTCTTCTCCATCTCCTCCAGCTCGGCCTGGCGGATCATCTCGTCGATGCCGCTGCGGAAATGCCGGGCGACACCGCGCGCGCGCGCAACCCACTGACCGACGAACCGCATGGCGCGCGGCAGGTCTTTCGGGCCGATCACCAGCAAGGCGACCACCGCGACCAGCAGCAATTCTGTCGGAGCGACGTCAAGCATCGCGCGGCTTCAGCGGACGGTCCTGCGACGGATCAGCTATGCGGCCGATCATCCTGCATCGGCTGCAGCTTGGGATCGGCGTTGGGCTCCATCGGCGGTTGCTGCTGAAGGCGGGCCGCCGGGCGCGGCGGCGCGGGCTGAACGGGCTCGTCTTCCTCGGCCATGCCCTTCTTGAAGCTCTTGATGCCCTTGGCGACATCACCCATCAGGTCCGAAAAACGGCCCTTGCCGAACAGCAGCATCACGACCACGCCGACGATGAGCCAGTGCCAGATGCTCAAACCACCCATGTCAAATCTCCTTGGATGAGGTGCATTTAGTCGTCCTCGTCCGCTTTTTCCATCTGTAGTTGTTCGAAAGCCAGATCGACGGGATCGAGCAGCCCTGCCGCACGCAGATCGGCGATGCCGGGCAGGTCCTTGCGGCTTCCCAGCCCGAAATGGGCCAGGAAAGCCGGTGTTGTGGCGAAAAGCAGCGGCCGGCCGGGCGTTTCGCGCCGGCCGGCGGGGCGGATCCAGCCGGCTTCCAGCAATACGTCGAGCGTTCCCTTCGATATCTGCACGCCGCGAATCGCTTCGATCTCGGCGCGGCTCACCGGTTCATGATAGGCGATGATCGCCAGCGTCTCGATTCCCGCGCGGCTCAGTTTGCGCGGCTCCTCGCGCGTCCGGCGCAGGATATGGGCCAGGTCGGCGGCGGTCTGGAAATGCCAGCGCCCGCCGCGCTCGACCAGCTCGATGCCGCGTCCCGCATAAAGTTCGGCGAGACGCGGCAGCGCGTCGCCCAGCGCATCGACGCCGATGACGTTCATCAGCTCGGCGGGGCCCATCGGCGCTTCGGCCGCGAACAGCGCCGCCTCGATCGCGCGGAGCAGGTTGTCGGGCTCCTCGCTCATGCTGCCTCCGGCGGGCGCAACATCAAAGGCGCGAAGGCCGTCTCCTGCATGAGCGCGACACGGCCTTGCCGTGCCAGCTCGAGCGCGGCGACGAAGCTGGAGGCGAGCGCCGATTTTCGATAGTCGCCGGTCGCATCGCTGGGCAGGAACGCCTCCAGGCTGGTCCACTCGATCACCGTGCCGACCATCATCGACACCCGCTCGATCGCCTGTTCGAGGGTCATCACCGGGCGGCGCTGGACGACGTGCATCGGCACGTCGGCGCGCGCGCGGACGACGCCATAGGCGGAGATCAGGTCGTAGATGCTCGCGTCCCACGCCGCCTTGCGGACGAGCTTCAGTCCCTCCGGATTGCCGCGCAGGAAGACGTCGCGGTCGATCCGGTCGCGTCCCATCAGCCGCGCGCCGGCCTCGCGCATCGCGTGCAACCGCTGCAGGCGAAGCTGAAGCCGAAGCGCCAGTTCCTCGGGGCTCGGATCGATCGCGGGATCCTTGGGCAGCAGCAGGCAGGATTTGAGGTAGGCGAGCCAGGCAGCCATCACGAGATAGTCTGCGGCGAGCTCCAGCTTCAGCGCCTTGGCATTCTCGATGAACGCCAGATATTGCTCGGTCAGCGCGAGGATCGATATCTCGCGCAGATCGACCTTCTGAACGCGGGCCAGATTGAGCAGCAGATCGAGCGGCCCTTCCCAGCCGTCGAGTTCGAGCGTGAGGACGTCGTCGCTGGCGCTCGCCAACGGCAGATCGAAATTCTCGTCTTCGTCATCCCCCAGCATTGGCGGGAGTAAATCAGGATTCGCAGCCCGTGGGAACCATCATCTCAGCGGACGAAGTTGGTCGGATCGCGGCCCTCGGCCCATTGTTGCCCCGCGTCCGGCAGGATGCCGAGCAGCGCGTCGCGCTTGGCGATGAGCTCGTCGAGAGGCATATCGCTGCTGCGGCCCGCGATTGTCGCCATGGCGCGATCGAGCCGGTTCTTCGCGGTCTCGCTGATCGCGCCGACTGCGCCGGCGGCCGCCTCCATCTCGTCCATCCTGCCTGAGCAATGGAGGACGATGTCGCACCCCGCCGCCAATGCGCCCGCCGCCCGGTCGCCGAAGCCGCCGGACAGGGCGTGCATGCCGATATCGTCGCACATCAGCAGCCCGTCGAAACCGATCCGCCCGCGAATGATCCCGCCGATCACTTTGGCAGACATGGTCGCGCACCGATCGGCGTCCCAGGCGGGGTAGACGACATGCGCCGTCATCGCCATCGGCGCGCCGTTCAGCGCGATGAAGGGGGCCAGATCGGTTTCCAGCGCCGCGGCATCGGCGTCGACCACGGGGAGCTCGACATGGCTGTCGGCCATGGCGCGGCCATGGCCGGGAACATGCTTCACCACGCCCACCGTGCCGCCCGCGCGCAACCCTTCGATCACTGCGCGGCCCATCGCGGCGACACGCAACGGCTCGGCGCCTAGCGCGCGGTCGCCGATAATGTCGTGCGCGCCGGGCTGGCGGACGTCGAGCAGCGGCAGGCAGTCGACGTTGATGCCGGCTTCAGCGAGCATCACCGCGATCGCCTGCGCATTGTGGCGCGCCGCTTCGATCGCCGTCACCGGCGCGATGTCATAGAGCCGGTCGAACAGCTCGGCCTTGGGAAAGGCGGGCCAGACCGGCGGTTGCATCCGGGCGACGCGACCGCCTTCCTGATCGATCAGGATCGGCAAGTCGTCGCGGCCCGACAGATCGCGCAGGCTGTCCGTCAGCGCCCGCAGCTGCGCGGCGTCGACGACGTTACGCTTGAACAGGATATAGCCCGCCGGATCGAGCCCGGCGAAGAAGCTGCGTTCGGCATCGGTGAGCGCGGGGCCGGCGAGGCCCAGGAATAGTGGCGTCATGGGCCGCCGCTTATCCTACCACCGAGCAGGTTTCGCCTGCGGTCCTCAAGCGGCCGCACAGGTCGCGCGCATTGCCGCCCGACGCCCGCAGCCGATAGAGCGTCTTGTCACCCGACTGGACCGGCACCACCGACTCGGTGAGCCCCGCCAGGAAAGAGAAGCGGCCCGACAGCGTCTTCCACGCCGCCTTCGCCTTGGCTTCGCTGGAGAAAGCGCCGATCTGGATCATCGATCCTCCCGAAGCCGGGATTTTCTCGGCCACCGGTTCGGGCGCGGTGGCTTTGACGGCCGGTTTCAGCGCAGGCTTGGGCGGCGTAACAGCCGCCGTTGCCGTCGGCGCTGCCGGCTTTGCCGCCGCTGCAGCGGGTTTGGCGGCGGGCGGGGTCACGGCGGGCGTCGCGACCGGTGGACGATCGATGTTTACCGGCGTCTCGGCGGCGCCGCTGGTGTCGATCACGCTTTCGACCTCGTTGCCCTTGCTCGCGCTGTAGACGATCTCGTCGTCGCCGGCGGCGGGGGCTTCGGCGGCGGGGCGTTCCTTATAATAGCTGTCGGGCGCCGCGATCAGCGCGCCGTCGCCGGACGACGCCTGGTCCTTGCCGCGCAGCCAGAAGAAGCCGCCGACGACCACGGCGACCACCAGCACCGCGATGGCGATCCACAGCAGCAGGCGGCCCGAACCGCTGCCGCTATCCTCATATTCCTCTTCGACGGGCTCGAGCCACGGCAGGCGATCCTCGTCGTCGGGGCCGAGCCGGTCGCGCGAGTAATCCGTCATTACTGCAACTCCTCCGCGGCGGCGACGCCCATCACGCCAAGTCCATTGCGGATAATCTGCCCGATCGCATCGCTGAGCGCCAGACGCGCGCGGGTGATTTCGGGCTTGTCGGCCAGCAAAAAGCGACGAGCGGGATCGTCATTGCCGCGATTCCACAGCGCATGGAACATCGCCGCCAGATCATAGAGGTAGAAGGCGATGCGGTGCGGCTCATGCGCCACCGCCGCGCTCTCGACGATGCGAGGGAATTGCGCGGCGAGCTTGACCAGCGCCAGTTCCTCGCCGTCGAGCAACGACAGGTCGGCGGGGGGCGCCAGGTCGATCCCCGCCTCGCCCGCCCGGCGATGCAGCGAGCGCCCGCGCGCATGGGCATATTGGACGTAGAAGACCGGGTTGTCCTTCGATGCCTCGACCACCTTGGCGAAGTCGAAGTCCATCTGCGCATCGGCCTTGCGGGTCAGCATGGTGAAGCGAACGACATCCTTGCCCACCTCGCGGACGACATCGGCGAGCGTCACGAAGCTGCCCGAGCGCTTCGACATCTTCACCGGCTCGCCGCCGCGAAGCAGCCGCACCATCTGCACCAGCTTGACGTCGAGCGGCACCTTGCCGCCGGTCAGTGCCTGCACCGCCGCCTTGATCCGCTTGACCGTGCCTGCATGGTCGGCGCCCCAGATGTCGATGAGCATGTCGGCGCTCTCGGCCTTCTGGGCGTGATAGGCGAGGTCGGTGCCGAAATAGGTCAGCCCGCCATCGGACTTGCGCACCGGACGGTCGCTGTCGTCGCCGAACTCGGTCGCCTTGAACAGCGTCATCTCGGTCGGTTCCCAGTCGTCGGGAAGCTCGCCCTTGGGCGGCTCGAGCGTGCCTTTGTAAACTAGTCCCTTGGCGGTCAGCCGCTCGAGCGCGGCATCGACCCGGCCCGCCTTCTGAACGGCGGCCTCGGACGCGAACAGGTCGTGATGGATGCCGAGCAGCGCGAGGTCGGCGCGGATCAGGTCCATCATCTGCGCCACGGTCTGCTCGCGGAACAGGTCGAGCCACTCGCTCTCGGGCGCGCCGACATAGCGGCTGCCATAGTCGGCGGCGAGCTTCTGGCCGATCGGGATCAGATAGTCGCCGGGATAGAAGCCTTCAGGAATCTCGATCGTCTCGCCCAGCGCCTCGCGGTAACGCAGATGCGCCGAGCGGGCGAGCGTCTGCACCTGCGCGCCCGCATCGTTGACATAATATTCGCGGGTGACCTGATAGCCGGCATATTCGAGCAAGGCGGCGAGCGCATCGCCGACGACCGCGCCGCGGCAATGGCCCATATGCATCGGCCCGGTGGGGTTCGCCGAGACATATTCGACGTTGACGCGCTTACCCGTGCCCAGCTGCGACCGGCCATAATCTCCGGCGGCGGACAGGATGCCGGCGAGTTCGTCGCGCCAGCTCTGTTCGGTCAGCCGGACATTGATGAAACCGGGGCCGGCGACCTCGGCACTGGCGATCTCCGGCAGCTCGGCGAGCTTCGGCACGATCAGTTCGGCCAGCGCGCGCGGGTTCATCCCGGCGGGTTTGGCGAGAACCATCGCCGCGTTGGTCGCCAGGTCGCCATGGGCGGCGTCGCGCGGCGGCTCGACCGCGACATTGCGTCGATCGAGCCCGGCCGGGATGGCTCCCGTGGCGGCGAGTTCGTCGAGAATGGCGCCGATCCGTGCGGCGAAGCTGGCATAGAGGGTAGGCAAGGAGATTTCCGTTCAGCGTTCACAAACTGTGGAAGCGCTTAGCGGATCATCCCGGAAACGTCAGTCCCTAGTTTTCGTCCCGCCTTCGGCCTTGCTGTAGACCGGAACCGACGGGGCGATCGGATCGAGCCGCACCCATAATGTCAGGGCCAGCGCCGCCGCCAATGCGGTGCCCGGAACCCAGCGGGGAATCCGTGCGGGCCAGAGCGGCAGCAATAGGGGCAGCGCCGCGAACAGGAGCAGGATCGTCACCGCTGGCATTTCCGCGCCGATGCCCAGGAAGATGAAATGCGCTTGGGCGAGCAGATGGCCGACCCCGATCGCGGCGCAGAGCGCGCTGACGGCCAGCCCGGCAGTTTCCGGCAGGGACGCCCGCGCCCGGATCGCGATGCTCGCCAGCAACAGCGGCCATTGCAGCAGCGGCCCGGCGGTCGGCTGCCAGGCCTGGACGAGCAGCGCGGCGGCGAGCAGCAGCAAGGCCGCGCCGATGCCTTGATCTTCGTGCGCCACCGGCAGGAACCAGGCGGCGATCATTGCCAGCAGCGCGATCACCACCAGAACGGCCAGCGGTCCGCCTGCGAGGAGCCCCGCCCACATCAGCGCCATGGCAGGAGCGATGGCGAGAAGGCGCGCCTCCTGGCGGCGGAACAGGCCGAGCAGGGTCATCAGCGTGACGACGCCCAGCGCGGCAATGGTTTCGAGCCGGGGCAGGGCGGCGAGCCGGTCATAATAATTCGCGCCGCCGCTGCCGGACAGCGCATTGAGCGTGGTCAGCAACAGCGCGCCGTGGAGCAGCAGCGCCGCGACGAGGATCGTCCCGCCGCCGATCGCGCGCGTGGCGGAGCGGGTGCGCCACAGCGCCGCGCCGATCAGCGTGGCGGAGGCGAGCAGCAACAGCCAGCCAGCCCAGCCCGGATAGACGATCGTCACCCGGCCCATCAGATCGGAGAAGGCGGCGTTGTCTGCGCGCGCCGGCAGGTCGGCCGCAAATGCCAGCGCGGATGCGAGTGCCAGCGCCTGATCGCCCATGTCCTGCACCGAGTCCGGATCGACGACCGCCGGGGTCGCCATCGGCGAATGATAGGCAAAAGCGCGGTCGAGGGTCGCCAGGTTGAAGCCCGGCACACCTTTCTTCTTGGCCACGGTATAATCGGTATAGTTCGGCATCAGATCATAGATCAGCACCGACAGCGAATTGGTCGCGGGGCGTGCGACCTTGTTGGCGTAAAGCCGCATCATCGCACC
The DNA here is from genome assembly GCF_001429065.1 of Sphingomonas sp. Root710. Taxonomy (GTDB): domain Bacteria; phylum Pseudomonadota; class Alphaproteobacteria; order Sphingomonadales; family Sphingomonadaceae; genus Rhizorhabdus. Next base: position 363,454 of record NZ_LMIB01000012.1, on the reverse strand, counting down.
GTTGCCTGGGCCGGTTTCGAACATGTTCGCCCGCCCGCCCGCGCCGCGCGCCTCGAAATTGATGATCGCACCGACGCGCGCGGCCAGCGGATGCGGACGCTTGCCGAAAAAGGCCTCCGCACCGTTCAGGCCCAACTCCTCGCTATCGGTGAACAGCAGGATCATGTCGCGCACGGGCTGGCCCTGCGCCTTGATCGCGCGCGCCACCTCCATGGCGGCGGCGACGCCCATCGCATCATCGGCGGCACCCGGCGATCCCCAGACGCTGTCATGATGCGCCATCAGCAGCAGCGCGGGCTTCGTGCGGTCGCGGCCAGGGATCACGCCGATCAGGTTGCGGACCGTGACGTTCCTTTCCGGGCGGCCACTCCATTTGCTTAGCGCCTTCAGCGTCTTCGCGTCGAGCGGCGTCCGCTGCTCGGTCACTCCCGCGCCGAGCGCGCGGAGACGTTCGGTCAGATATGTGACGCCTGCCGCATTGCCCGGCGATCCGACCGGGCGCGGCGCGCGGCTCAGCGCCTCGATGTCGGTGAAGGCGCGGTTCGCCGAGAAGGCGGTGGCGGGTGCGTCGGAGCCCAGCGCCGCGGGCGGCATGATCGCCAATATCGCCCAGATCAGGGCGGCAGCGAGCGCGGCGGCGAGCGCGTAGGTCCGATGCATCAGAAGCCCTCGATCGATATGGGACCAATCAGTTCGCGGTAACGGGACAAGGCATAACGATCGGTCATTCCGGCGATGAAATCACCGACATGGCGGGTAATACCGGGTTCTGCGGCAGGCAGGCGCGCGCGCCAGTTTTCGGGCATGCGATCCGGGTCGCCTTTATAGAGCGCGGCAAGTCCGGCGACGATCTCCGCCATCCGCGCCGCCATCTCCAGCTGCTCGGGATGATGATAGAGATTGGCATACATGAAGCGGGTCAGTGCCTTTTCCCGCGCCGCCATCTCGTCCGAAAAACCGATCAGCGCGCGGCCCGCGGCGCGGATATCCTCTACCGAGCGGGGTGCGGCCTCGGCGAGCCTGCGGCTGCTTTCGGCGAGCAGGTCGTTGACCATGCAGCCGATCTGCTCGCGGACCAATTCACCCAGCAGCCGTGCGGTCGGCACGTCGGGATAGCGGGCGCGAACCTTGTCCCAGTTCGATTTGACGAGCGGATCGGTGAGTACCTGATCGAGGCTGAGCAGCCCGGCGCGGACGCCATCGTCGATGTCGTGATTGTCATAGGCGATGTCGTCGGCCAGCGCCGCGACCTGCGCCTCGGGTCCCGCCCAGCTGTCGAGGTCGAGCGGCCATTGCGCGTCGATTTCCGCCATCGCCCAGGTGCGGCGCTTTACCGGACCATTATGCTTGGCGAGCCCTTCCAGCGTCTCCCAGCTCAGGTTCAGCCCCTCGTGCGCGGGATAGGGGGAATCGAGCAGCGTCAGCATCCGCAGCGTATGGGCGTTGTGATCGAAGCCCCCGGCGTCGGCCATCGCCGCCTGCAGCGCGTCCTCGCCGGCATGGCCGAAGGGCGGGTGGCCGATGTCGTGCGCTAGGCACAACGCCTCGGTAAGGTCCTCGTTCAGGCCGAGCGCGCGGGCGATGGTGCGGCCGATCTGGGCCACTTCGAGGCTGTGAGTCAGCCGGACGCGATAATGATCGCCATCAGGGGCGACGAACACCTGGGTCTTGTGGCGCAGCCGCCGGAAGCTGATCGAATGGATGATGCGGTCGCGGTCGCGCTGGAAGGCGTCACGCGGGCCTCGTGTCTCGCCGCCGCCGAGATCGTGGAACCTGCCCCGGCTGCGGGCGGGATCGGTGGCATAGGGGGCGAGCGTCGGCATCGGCGCCGTGATGGCCGAGGGCGATTGCGAAGTCGAGGAGCAAAAATCCTCCTTGTCGCGAAGCGATGGGAAGGATGATCCTACTTCCGTTCGCTGCGGACATCCTTTGGCGCGGGCTTATCCACCACAGCCTCGGTGTCGAGCAGGATCACGGGCAGCAGGCCGCGCCAGCCCTCGTCGTCCACCGGTATTTCGGGATAGAGCCAGTCGACCGGCTTGGCGTCGGCTATCGCCGTCTCCATCCGTCCTGTCGAAGCTCCAATCGGCGCCGCACTCAGCGCCATCAACGCAAAATATACAGCTTTTCGCATGCCAACCCCCGCGAAGAGGCTAACATGACATGTCCGGATTAATAAAGCGTCAGTTGAGCCGTTCGACCTTCTGCCCGGCGGACGTCGTCACCGGGAAGCAGCTCAGTCCGGCGGCGCGCGCCTCGTTGACATAATCCTGTGCCGCGTCGCTGCTCGCGAACGGGCCGATGAGCAGCCGGTTTGTTGCCTTGAAGGGCGTCGTCCAGGGCGACTTGCCCGACAGCAATTTGCCGTGGCGCGACTTCTGCTTGTCCCATTCCTTGTCGAGATCGGGCTTGTAGGAGCCACTGGCGATCTGCACCCAGTAGCGCGACGGGTTGGCCTTCTTGGCCTTGGCCGCCTCCTGTGCCTCTTCTTTTGCCTTGGCCTTTTTCTCGGCGGCCGCTTTTTCGGCAGCGGCCTTCTTCTGCGCGGCTCGGCGGTCCTCGGCGAGGCTGCGGGCGTCGCTGGCGCGCTGCTCGGCCGCCGTCGGCGCGCCATCGCCGCTCGCATCGCCGGCGATGCCGGCCATCGGGGCCGATCCGGCCTTGGCGGCCAGCGTATCGACCTTCATCACCAGCCGGCCGGTGCTGTCGAACGCCGGCTTGGCGGACTTCGGCGGCGGCGGCGGGGTGTTGGGGGCCGGAGACGCCTTGACGGAGGCGACCGGGCTCGACGCCGCCATTTCGAGCGGCACCTTGTCCTCGGGGAAGTGGCCGAAATGGACCGCAGCGGCCTTCTCCGCGCTTTTCAGCGAGGGCAGGCGCTCGAGGAAAGGCTTTAGCGCATCGGCCTGATAGCGCGGCAGCACCGCATAGGCGGCGGCCTGCGCCCCGGCGCTGTCGCCGGTCATCGCCAGCACGAAGGCGCGCGCGCGCCACGCCGGGATGTCACGCTTGCGCAGCAGCGGATCGAGGATCGCCAGCGCGCCCGCACGGTCGCCGCTCATCGCCAGCGACAGCGCCAGACGGCGGCTCGCTTCGGCCTCGTTCGGGCGAACGCGCAGCAACAGGGCATATTCGGCCTGCGCCTTGCGGTTGTCGCCGCGCAGATCATAGGCGAGTCCGCGGTCGAGCGCGACCTCATAGGGCGCGACGCCCAGATCGGTCGCCGTGTCGAACAGGCGCAGCGCGGCACGCGGCTGCTCTTTCTGGACGAGCGCCGATCCCAGGCCGGCCTTCACCCGGCCGTCACGTGGCGAGATCTTCTCGGCGCGGACGTAGAAGTTGATCGCCGCATCGGCATCGCCAACGGCGAGCGCGGCGGAACCTGCGCCCGACAGAGCGTCGAGATCGCCGGGATCGCGCGCCAGCACGCGCAGATAGCGGGCGAGCGCCTCGGCCGGGTCGCCACGTGCCATCGCATCGCGCGCCGAACTCATCGGATCGACGATCAGCGGTTCCTCGCCCAGCTGTCCATCCATCTGGGCGGCGGCGGGAAGCGCCGGAAGGCCGGCAAGCAGCGCAAGGGCGCTAATGTGGAGGAATATTTTCATAGGCGCATCGCTTACAGACATTCGCTGTGTGGTCCGCAAGAGATGAATAGGGGCCGAACGACAGGACGAGACCCGGCCGCGCCATTTGGCGACCGGCCGGGGCTGGCCGATTACTGGTTGCTTTGACGATTCAGGAAGCGCGGGATCTCGGTGCTTTCCGCACTGTTCTCCTCGGGCTCGACCTGTGCCTTGGCGGCGCCGCGCGCGATGTTCGACATGCGCTCGAACAGGGTGGCGCCGGCCGAGGAGGGACGGCGCGGCGGCTCGGCGTCGGCCACCCAGCGGCGGCTGCCCTGCGCGTCGTCCTGGCCATTGGGTTCGGGCGTCTCGGGCGCCGGGGTCGGCATCGCCGCCTCGGGCTGAAGCAGCAGTTCGTCGTTGAAAAGGTTCGTCAGTTCGAGCGGCTCGGCGGGAGCCTCGGGTGCTTCGAGGACGATGCGCTCCTCGGCGGGAACCTCGACGGCCGGCTCGATCGCGGGCGCGGTCAGCGGCGCGGGCGCAGCCTCGGCGACGGGCTCTGCCGGTTGCGGGGCGGCGGCCTGCGGCACCGCGACCGATGGCTTGTCGTCGCGTACCGGAGTGCGCGGCGGGAAGCTGAAGCTCTTGGCCGGCTCGGGCATCGTCGCGGCGTCGACCTCGATGCCGGTGGCGACCACCGACACGCGGATCTTGCCTTCCAGCTCGTTGTTGAAGGCCGAACCCCAGATGATGTTCGCGTCCTGGTCGACCAGCTGGCGGATATGGTTCGCCGCCTCGTCGACTTCGAGCAGGCGCATATCCTCGCCGCCGGTGATCGAGACGATGACGCCCTTCGCGCCGTTCAGGCTGACGCCGTCGAGCAGCGGGTTGGCGATCGCCTTTTCGGCGGCCTCAATGGCGCGATTGTCGCCGGTCGCTTCGCCGGTGCCCATCATCGCCTTGCCCATCTCGCTCATCACCGAACGGACGTCGGCGAAGTCGAGGTTGATCAGGCCGGGCATCACCATCAGGTCGGTGATGCCGCGCACGCCCTGCTGCAGCACCTGGTCGGCCATCTGGAACGCTTCCTTGAAGGTCGTGTTCGGGTTGGCGATCAGGAAGAGGTTCTGGTTCGGGATGACGATCAGGGTATCGACATGCTTCTGCAGTTCCTCGATGCCGGCATCGGCCGAACGCATGCGGCGGTTGCCCTCGAAGCTGAACGGCTTGGTGACGACGCCGACGGTCAGGATGCCGCGGTCGCGCGCCGCCTTGGCGATGACCGGCGCGGCGCCGGTGCCGGTGCCGCCGCCCATGCCGGCGGCGATGAAGCACATGTGCGATCCGTCGAGTGCCTTCTCGACCATCTCCATAGTCTCTTCGGCGGCCGCCCGTCCTATTTCGGGACGGCTTCCGGCGCCAAGGCCCTGGGTGATTTTCAGGCCGAGCTGAATCCGGCGCTCCGCAGGAGAGGCGTTGAGCGCCTGCGCGTCGGTGTTGGCGACGATGAAGTCGACGCCCTGCACCTCGGCAGCGATCATGTTCGCGACCGCGTTTCCGCCCGCACCACCGACACCGATCACGGCAATCCGGGGTTTCAGCTCGTCGACCTGCGGCCGCATGAACTCGATCGTCATAGATTTTCTCCTTGGCGGCCCTGCCCGCTGAAGCACGTCGTCCGGTGAATCTTGCCAGACGCGATTCGGCGAAGCACGCGAAAAATCTCTCTATCCACAGATTTCGAGGTTAACCGGGGTGAAGCGTGGCAATCCATGGTCAGTAGCCGCTCTTCAGCGCGGTCATCAGCCGCGCCATCAGCCCGGTCGCTTGCGTGCGGTGAACGGTCTGCGGCTCGGCGGCGAAGGGGCGCAGATCGGCGGGGTTAGTCGCCGCTACCTGGGCGAGGCCGACCAGCGTCGCGAAGCCCGGGCCGCTATGTGCGTCGGGCAGGCCGCTCATGTGCCGGGGGCGGCCGATCCGCACGCTGCGGCCGAGCACGCCCTGGGCATAATCGGCGATGCCGCGCAGTTCCGCACCGCCGCCCGTCAGCACCACCTGACGCCCGACCGGGCCGACATAGCCCAGTTCGGTCAGCGCCTTCGCGACCGCATCCATCCAGTGATCGAGCCGCAGGCGGATCACCTGGATCAGCTGGGCGCGGCTGATGCGCGGCGGCTCGGAGCCGTCGGCGACCTCCTCGGGCGAACCGATCTCCAGCATCTCATGATTGTCGCGCGGAGAGTTCTGCGCCGAGCCATGGACGCATTTCAGCCGCTCGGCCTGGGCGCGGCGGATGTTGAAGGCGGAAGCGATGTCGTCGGTGATGTCGGCGCAGCCCATCGGCAGCGAGGTCAGGCCAACCAGCAGACCGCCCGCGAACAGCGAGACGTTGGTCACGCCCGCACCCATCTCGACCAGCGCTATCCCCATCTCGCGGTCTTCCTCGGTCAGGCACGAAACCCCGGTCGCGATCGGCGAAGCTACGATCGAACGCACCCCGAGATGCGCCGAGCGGACGCAGAGCGCGAGGTTGCGGACCGGCGAAGGCTCGGCCGCGATGACATGGATTTCGACCCCCAGCTTGTCGGCATGGAGGCCGAGCGGGTTCTTCACCCCGTTGAGCCCGTCGAGCGTGTAGAGCGTCGGCTGGGCGTGAAGCACCATCCGCCCCTCGGGATTGAGCGAGCGGCGGCCCTGATGAAGCAGTTCGTCGATATCCTGCTGTTCGATCTGCACGCCGCCCAGGTCGACCTCGACTTGTGCCACGTCGCTGACGAGTCCCCCCGCCGAGAAGCTGACCCAGACATGGTCGATATTGGTGCGCGCGATCGTCTCGGCCTGTTCGACGGCCTCGCGGATCGCCGCTTCGGTTGCCTCCATGTCGGCGATATAGCCGCGCCGCACGCCGCGGCTCTCGCGCTGGCCGGAGCCGAGCACTTCGAGCTCGCCGGCCTCGTCGGCCCGCGCGATCAGCGCCGATATCTTCGACGATCCGATATCGATGGCCGTGATCAGCCCATCGTTACGCGATTGCGGTAATGCCACGGCTTTTCCCCACAAGCTCACCGGTCCACCCTCATGTCACCGATTTCGCACTGAGCGCCGGTGCCGGCGCTTCGATCTTGCTGCCCGGCTCGCGCGACATGCGCGCGACCACGCGGGTGGGGTCGCGCATGTCGATCGACACCAGCCCCTTGCCCAGCAGGCCTGCGCGCCGGTCCTCCACCGCGAAGAAGGCAAGCGCCTTCGCGGCTTCGTCGTCGCCTTCGGGCAGCATCAGCTTCTCGCCCGACTGGAAGATGATGTCCCAGCGGCGGCCGCTCTGCCAGCTGGCGGCGGTGACCAGCGGCTTGAGCGACGGCGCGGCCGACATCAGCGCCGAAAGCTGCGTCGCGCGCCGGTTCGCGCCGGGGCCGACCACTACCGGAAGATCGGGCATCGCGCGGTCGTCGACCGGGCCGATCACCACGCCGTCCTTATCGATCAGCGCCAGCCGGTGCTGATATTGCCAGATCGCTGTGGGCACGCGTTCGACGATGTCGACGACCAGCGTGTCGGGCAGGCGGCGGGACACGCGGGCGTCGGCGATCCAGCCCAGCTTCATCAGTTCGGCGCGGGTGCCCTCCAGATCGACCAGCGGCATCGGCCGGGCCTGCTGCCGCATCGCGACGTCGTAGACGAAGGCGCTGTCGACCTGCTGGCGGTTCAATATCTCGACGTTGCGGACCTTGAACCCGGCGTCGCCGATCCCCTCGGCGATCAGCAGGCCGATCATCTGCGGGATGCCCATCGCGATCAGGCCGGCGACGATCGCCACGGTGATGCCGCCGCCGAGCACCCAGTTGCCCGTCCGGCGCAGCGTCTCGCGGGAGATCGGCAACTGCTCGATCGCGCTGTCCAGCGTCGACGCGCGGCGCTTGGCGGGCGCCCGGCGCGCGGGGGCCGCCTTGGGGCGGGGCCTGCGGTCGGCGGATCGGGCGCGGGCGGCGGTCATGCGATGGCTTTCTCCGCCAGTGCCTCGTCGACGATTGCCTGGACGAGATCGGCATAGCTCATGCCGATATGCTTCGCCTGCTCGGGCACCAGGCTGAGCGGGGTCATCCCCGGCTGGGTGTTGACCTCCAGCAGATAGAGCCCGGCCTCGCCCTGCTCGTCGTCCCAGCGGAAGTCGGAGCGTGACGTGCCTTTGCAGCCGAGCAGCCGGTGCGCGTCGAGCGCCATCTTCATCGCTGCGTCGGCGATGTCCTGGGGCACGTCGGCGGGGCAGATATGGGTGGTCAGACCGTCGGTATATTTGGCTTCATAGTCATAGAAGCCGCTGCTGGGGACCAGCTCGGTCACGCACAGGGCGCGATCACCGAGCACCGCGACGGTCAGTTCGCGCCCCCGGATGAAGGGCTCGGCAAGCAACGTATCGAAGGTCTGCCACGGGCCATGCGAATCACGATGAATCGGCGTGCCGTGATTGTCACGCTCTTTTATGATCGCGACCCCGACCGAAGAGCCTTCGTTGACCGGTTTGAGCACATAGGGCCGCGCGATCGGGTCGCTCTCGTAGAGGCTCTCGCTGGCGACGATCGTGCCCTGGGGCATGCGGATGCCGTGCGGCATGAGCTGCTGCTTGGTCAGTTCCTTGTCGATCGCGATCACAGAGGTGGTCAGCCCCGAATGGGTATAGGTCAGCCCCATCAGGTCCATCATCCCCTGAACCGTGCCGTCCTCGCCGGGGGTGCCGTGCAACGCGTTGAACACGACATCGGGCTTCGCTTGCGCGAGCTTGAGCGCGACGTCGCGATCCATGTCGATCCGCGTGACCTTATGGCCGAGGCTCTCGAGCGCGTCGGCGACGCCGTTGCCCGAGGTCAGCGACACCTCGCGCTCCGAGGACCAGCCGCCCATGAGAACGGCGATGTGAAGGGGGCTATGGCTCACTTCGCCACCCCCACCCGCTGAATTTCCCACTCCAACGTCACGCCTGACTGTGCCTTCACCTTGTCCCTTACCTCTTCGCCCAAAGCCTCGATATCCGACGAGCTGGCCGCGCCGAGGTTGAGCAGGAAATTGCAATGCTTTTCGCTGACCTGCGCGTCGCCGCGCGTCAGCCCGCGGCAGCCGGCGGCGTCGACGAGCTGCCAGGCCTTATGGCCGTCCGGATTCTTGAAGGTCGATCCGCCGGTCTTGCTGCGCAACGGCTGGCTCGCTTCGCGCTCGGCAGCAATGCGGTCCATCTCGGCACCGATCGCGGCTGGTTCGTCGATATGGCCTCGAAAGGTCGCGCTCACCACGATGGCGCCTTCGGGCAGCTCGCTGTGGCGGTAGGTGTAACCCAGGTCGGCCAGGCCGAGAATCTTGCGCTGGCCCGAGCGCAGGACGACGTCCGCTTCGACCAGCACATCCTTGACCTCGCGGCCATAGGCGCCGCCGTTCATCCGCACGAAGCCGCCGACCGTGCCGGGGATCGAGCGCAGGAATTCGATCCCGCCGATCCCCGCGTCGCGTGCGGTGGAGGAGGCGAGGATACCGCTCGTCCCGCCGCCGCAGCGCAGGGTCACCGCGTCGAGCCGTTCGACTTTCGCGAAAGGCTTGCCGAGGCGGACCACGACGCCGGGGACGCCGCCGTCGCGCACGATGAGGTTGGAACCGAGGCCGAGGCCCATCACCGGCACCGCTGGATCGAGCGCGCCCAGGAATTCGCTCAGGTCGTCCACGTCGGCGGGCTCGAACAGCCATTCGGCCGCGCCGCCGCTCTTGAACCAGACAAGCGGCGCCAGCGGCGCGTCCGCCGTCAGCCGGCCGCGCACGGGCGGCAGGGACGGCGAAGACACGCTGCTGGCGGCTGCGTTCATTTCTTCTCGATGCCCCACATGGCCATCCACTGCTCCCAGGCCTGGACCTGGGCATCGGCCAGCTGCTTGGCGGCCTTCGCCGCATTGTCGAACTGCTCGCCGCTGCCCATCGCCTTGAACGCGGCGTCGACCGCGGTCTTCTGCATGTGGAGCACCTGGTCCTGGAGGAGTTTCCAGGATGCGAAATAATCGGTCATGCTGCCTTCTCCTTGGCTATCGCCGCTGAAAGCCCCGCCGCCCATTTGGTAATGTCGCCCGCACCGAGGCAGATGACCATGTCGTCCTGTCCAACAGTCTGCGCAAGGGTCGAGGCCAGTTCTTCGGGTCCGGAAATCACCTGAGCCGCGCGGTGGCCGCGCTGCTTGAGCCCCGCGACCAGGGCCGCCGCGTCGACGCCCTCGATCGGTGCCTCACCCGCGGGATAGACCGGAGCGACATAGACGGTGTCGGCGTCGTTGAACGCGGTCTGGAACTCCACCATCAGGTCGCGCAACCGGGTGTAGCGGTGCGGCTGGACGACCGCGATCACCTTCGCCCGCGCGCCCTCGCGCGCCGCCGCCAGAACGGCGCGGATTTCGACCGGATGATGGCCATAATCATCGATGATCGTCGCCACGCCGTCGCCCACCGGCACTTCGCCGACCTTGGTGAAGCGCCGCTTGACCCCGCCAAACTTGGCGAAGCCATTGGCGATCACCGCGTCCGCAATGTTCATCTCCAGCGCAACGCCGATCGCGGCGAGGGCGTTCTGGACATTGTGGCGGCCCGGCATCGGCAGGATGACGCCCTCGATCCGCCGCGTCTCGCCATCGCGGTTGCGGATGACCACGTCGAAACGGTTGCCGCCCGGAATCGGAGTGACATTGTCGCCGCGCACGTCCGCCTGCGCAGAGAAGCCGTAGGTCACGACCTTGCGGTCGCGCACGCGGGGGATGATCGCCTGCACCTCGGGATGGTCGATGCACAGCAGCGCCGCGCCGTAGAAGGGGACGTTCTCGACGAATTCGACGAAGCTGTCCTTCACCTTGTCGAACGAGCCATAATGGTCGAGATGCTCGGGGTCGATGTTGGTGACGACCGCGATCGTCCCGTCGAGGCGCAAGAAGCTGCCGTCGCTCTCGTCGGCCTCGACCACCATCCAGTCGGACGCGCCGAGGCGGGCGTTCGAGCCATAGCTGTTGATGATGCCGCCGTTGATCACGGTCGGATCGACCCCGCCCGCGTCGAGCAGCGCCGCGACCATCGAGGTGGTCGTCGTCTTGCCATGGGTACCCGCGATCGCGACGGTCGATTTCAGGCGCATCAGCTCGGCCAGCATCTCGGCGCGGCGGACCACGGGGATGCGCTTCTCCAGCGCCAGCTCGACCTCTGGGTTGCCGCGCTTGATCGCGGTCGAGGTGACGACGACTGCGGCATCGCCCAGATTCTCGGCCTTATGACCGATCATCACTGGAATGCCGCGCTTGCGCAGGCCCTCGACGACATAGCCTTCGGCGACGTCGGAGCCCTGCACCTTGTAACCCAGATTGTGCATCACCTCGGCGATGCCGGACATGCCGATGCCGCCGATGCCGATGAAATGGATGGTGCCGATGTCGATTGCGACACCCTTCATGCGAATGCGCCTTTCAGAGGACGGAGTTCGAGATTTTCGACCGGGATCGGTTCCATGACCGGGTTGAGCCCGATCCGTTCGACCAGGTCGGCGAGGTCTTCGGCTGCGTTGGGCCGGCCGACGCCATGCGCGCGCCGGGCCGCGTTGACCAGCGCCTTGGGATCGAGCGCCAGCTTCTGCATCTGCTTGGCCAGTTCCTGTGGCGTGAAGTTCGCCTGCCGGATCGACCGCGCCCCGCCGACCGCCGCGAGCTCGCGGGCGTTGGCGGTCTGGTGATCGTCGGCGGCGGACGGCAGCGGGATCAGGATGGCGGGCCGCCCGGCGACGCTGATGTCGGCGATCGTCGATGCGCCCGCGCGGGCGATCACCAGATGCGCCCAGGCCAGCCGCTCGGGCAGGTCGGTGAAATAGGTGGCGAGATCGGCGGGAATGCCCAGCACCTTATATTTGGTGCGGACCGCTTCGATATCCTCGGGCCGGCATTGCTGGGTGACTTGCAGCCGGCGGCGGAAACCCTGCGGCAGCAGCGCGAGGCCGTCGGGCACGACATCGGACAGGATCGACGCGCCCTGGCTTCCGCCCGTCACCAGCACGCGGAAGATGCTGTCGGGGCCGAGATCGGGGAAGGGCTGGTTACGGATATCCTTGACAATGTCGCGCACCGGATTGCCGACGAGGAAGGTCTTTCCGTCATATTTCTCGCGAAGCCGATAGACCTCGGGATAGGCGGTGGCGATCGCGTCGACCCGGCCCGCGACGAACCGGTTGACCCGCCCCAGCACGGCGTTCTGCTCGTGGATCACGGTGGGGATCTTCGCCTTGAAGGCGGCGCGCAGCGCGGGCAGGGCGGGATAGCCGCCGAAGCCTATCACCGCCGAGGGCTCGAAGGTCGCGTAGAGCTGCCGCGCCATCGCGGTCCCGGCGCGGATGTCTCGCCATGCCTTCAGCCATTCGCGCGGGCCGCCGCCCATCCGTCCGGCGGGGATGACATGGGTCTGCACCCCGTCGAACAAGCCGGGGATGCGCGCACCGCGCTCGTCGGTCACCAGCGCGACGCGATGGCCGCGCCGCATCAGCTCCGCCGCCAATGCATGCGCGGGGACCATATGGCCCCCGGTACCGCCTGCCGCGAGGGCATAATGGCGAACGATGCTCATCTGCCGCCCCACCGCACCGTATAGCTGTTTTCCTTCAGATGCGGATTTTCGCGGGTGAAGGCGAGGAGCAGGCCGACGCCGATCGACAGCGCGATCATCGACGAACCGCCATAGCTGATGAAGGGCAGGGTCATGCCCTTGGACGGCGCGAGGCCGACATTGACCATCATGTTGATCAGTGCCTGCAGGCCGAATTGCGAGACGAGGCCCGCGGAGGCGAGCAGGATGAAGTCATTCTCCTCGCGCAGCAGCCGCAGCGAGACGCGCGCGACGATCGCCAGATAGAGGCACGCGATGGCGATGCAGGCGATCAGCCCGAATTCCTCGCCGATCACCGAGAAGATATAATCCGTGTGCGGTTCGGGCAGGCTGAACTTCTCGGTGCCTGCGCCGGGGCCGGTGCCCAGCAGCCCGCCATTGGTCAATGTCGCATGGGCGCGGTCGACCTGATAGGTGTCGCCCTGCTTGAACAGGAATTTGTTGATGCGCTCGGTGGCCACCGAATAGAAGAGATAGGCCGAGACGATCGCGGCGAGGCCGCCCGCGCCGAGCATGCCGAGCAGCTTGAGCGATGCGCCCGAAAGCATCAGCAGCACCACCCACACCGAGACGAAGATCACCGTCTGGCCGAAATCGGGCTGCTTCATCAGCAGGCCGGCGACCAGCGCCATCGGCACCACCGAGATCAGCGCGAAGGGAATCCCCGGATTGCGGACGCGCAGCGAGAACAGCCACGCCATGCCGACCGCGAACAGCGGCTTCAGGAATTCCGAAGGCTGGAGCTTGGCCGAACCGACGCCGATCCAGCGCTGCGCGCCGTTGGCGCTGCTGCCGATCACTGGTACCAATGCGAGCAACACCAGGAAGATCAGCCCGCCGATCAACGCCATGCGCCGCGCCATCTTCACCGGCAGTGCCGACACCCCGATCATCACCGGGACGGCGATCACCGTCCAGGCCAGCTGCATCCAGAAATAATGGCGGGCGGCGACGGTGACGCCATTGCCCGAATAGCGCACGCCCGCGGCGGGCGACGCCGCGGCGACTGCGATCAGCCCGATGCCGATCAGCATCGTCACGAGCAGCAGCAGCACCCGGTCGATTTCCCAGAACCAGCGCGCGAACGGGGTGCGCTTGCCGCGTCCGAAGCGTGATCGTTTGAAGGGGGAGGCGTGGGTCGGCACGGAGGAGTCGAAGGACATGGTGACGTTCATAGCGAAAGCCCCTCCACCGCGCGACGGAAGGCGTCGCCGCGTGCCTCATAATCGCTGAACTGATCGAAGGACGCGCAGGCCGGCGACAACATCACCACCTCGCCCGGCCGGGCGGCGGCGGCGGCGTCCTTCACGGCCTGGTCGAGCGTGCCGCTCTCGGTGACCGGCTTGCCCGCCTCGCGCAGGATGCGGGCGAACATCGGGCCCGCCTGGCCGATCGTGTAAGCGGCGGCGACATGATCGAAATAGGGCGCGCAATCGTCGAGATCGTCGGTCTTGGGCAGACCGCCGAGGATCCAGTGGATCTTGGGGTAGGCGCCTAGTGCGGGCGCGGTCGCGGTCGCGTTGGTCGCCTTGCTGTCGTTGACGAACAGCACGCCGCCCCTTTCCGCGATCCGCTCCATGCGGTGCGGCAGGCCCGGATAGGTGGCGAGGCCACGCTCGATGACCTCGTCCGAAATCCCCAGCGCGCGGGCGACGAAGATCGCGATTACCGCATTCTGGGCATTGTGCGGGCCTTGCAGCGCGGGCCAGTTCTCCTGCCCCGCCACATCGGTCGACCGGACGCCGATCGCCTTGCGCCGCGCGGCGATCGCCCGGCTGGGATCGTCCTCGGTCGCGACGATCGCAACATGGGTAGGCGTCTGCATCGCGAACAGCCGTTCCTTGCTGTCGGCGTAGCCCTGGAAGCCATCATAGCGGTCGAGATGGTCGGGGGTGATGTTGGTCAGCACCGCGATGTCGCAATCGAGGCTGAAGGTCAGATCGATCTGGTAGCTCGACAGTTCGAGCACATAGACGCCGCCGCCGGGCAGCGGATCGCGGCCCATGATCGGCAGGCCGATATTGCCGCCCATCAGCGTCGGAATGCCCGCCGTCTCGACGATATGCTTGATCAGCGCGGTGGTGGTCGATTTGCCGTTGGTTCCGGTGATGCCGACCACCTTGTGCGCGGGCAGGTCGGCGCGCGCCTGGGCGAACAGCTCGATGTCGCCGATCACGGGGACGCCGAATCTCGCGGCGTGCGCGGCGATCGGATGTTTGTTGAGCGGCACGCCGGGAGAGACGATCACGCCCGCAAAGCCGGTCAGGTCGGCCTCGACCGGATCAGCGAAGCTGACGCCGCTGACCTTCGCGCGCGCCTCTTCCTTGCTGTCCCACGCCACCACTGTCGCGCCCGAGGCGAGCAGCGCCTCGACCGTCGCCACGCCCGAGCGCGCCAGGCCGAGCACGGCATAGGTCTTCCCCGCAAAGGCGCGGCTTGTGATCACCGCAGCTTGAGCGTCGCGAGGCCGGCGAGGGCGAGGACGAAGGAGATGATCCAGAAGCGGATCACCACGGTCGGTTCGCTCCAGCCGAGTTGTTCGAAATGATGGTGGATCGGCGCCATCCGGAAGATGCGCTTGCCCGTGCGCTTGTAGAAGAACACCTGAAGGACGACCGAGACAGTCTCCATCACGAACAGGCCGCCGACGATCGCCAGCACGATCTCGTGATGGGTGACGACCGAGATGACGCCGAGCGCGCCGCCGAGCGCGAGGCTGCCGGTGTCGCCCATGAACACCGCCGCTGGGGGCGCATTGAACCACAGGAAGGCGAGGCCAGCGCCGATGATCGCGGCGGTCAGGATCGTCAGGTCGCCCGCGCCGGGCACATGCGGAATGCCCAGATAATGCGCGAAGACCTTGTTGCCGACCAGATAGGCGATGACGAAGAAGGCGAGGCTGGCGATCACCACCGGCATCGTCGCGAGCCCGTCGAGCCCGTCGGTCAGGTTCACCGCGTTGCCGAAGGCGACGATCACGAACGCCGCGAAGACGACGTAGAAGGGGCCGAGGTCGATCACCGGACCATTATAGAAAGGCACGTAGAGCTGGGTGCCGTTGCCCGACACGATCAGCCAGCTCGCGACACCGGCTATGGCGAATTCGCCGAGCAGGCGCACCTTGCCCGAAACGCCCTTGTGGCTGCGCTTCGTAACCTTGTCATAATCGTCGAGGAATCCGATCAGACCGAAGCCGAGCGTCACCAGGATACACGCCCAGACATAGCGGTTGTTGAGGTCCATCCACAGCAGCAGCGAAACGATCACCGCGATCAGGATCATCAGGCCGCCCATCGTCGGGGTGCCGATCTTGCTCAGATGGGTCTGCGGGCCGTCGGCGCGGATCGGCTGTCCCTTGCCCTGGCGGACGCGAAGCCAGCCGATGAAGCGCGGGCCGATGATCAGGCCGATGAACAGCGCGGTCAGCGCTGCGCCGCCCGCCCGGAAGGTCAGGTAGCGGATGAGATTCAGGACGCCCGGAAACCCAAGCTGTTCGGCAATCAGGTAGAGCATGTCGTCCTTTCGCCGGCCAGGGCCCCCGAGCGCAGATGCTCGACGAGCCGCGACAAGCCGATCGCGTTCGATCCCTTGATCAATATGGCGTCGCCGGGCGCGATCAGGGTCCCGATCGAATCGAGCGCCGCGCCGGCGTCGGGCACATGCGCGAAATCGATCCGGCCCTCAAGCGCGTTTGCGAGTGGCGTCATCTCCGATCCGACGAGCAGAGCGAAGTCGACCTTGGCGGCGCGCAGCGGGGCTTCCAGGTCGGCATGATAGGCCGGCGAACTATGGCCGAGCTCGCGCATCTCGCCGAGGATCGCGATGCGGCGCTCGGCGCGCTGCTCTCCCAGCACCTTGATCGTCGCCGCCATCGACGCGGGATTGGCGTTGTAGCTCTCGTCGATCACCAGCGCCTCGCCGTCGCCGACCGGCACCTGGCTGCGCTGACCGCGCCCCGCCAGGCCGGGCATCTCGGCAAAGGCCAGCCCCGCCGCGGCGAGATCACCGCCGACTGCCCAGACCGCAGCGATCACCGCCATCGCGTTCGACACCCAATGGTCGCCGGGCGGCGCGATGGTGAAGGTCAGCTCGGCATCTGGCAGGATCAGCGAGACG
Organism: Sphingomonas sp. Root710; assembly: GCF_001429065.1. Taxonomy (GTDB): domain Bacteria; phylum Pseudomonadota; class Alphaproteobacteria; order Sphingomonadales; family Sphingomonadaceae; genus Rhizorhabdus. Next base: position 347,115 of record NZ_LMIB01000012.1, on the reverse strand, counting down.
AGCGTGCCCTTGTCGAGCGGGATGACATCCTGCGCGCGGATATCCGCGCCTTGGGTCATGCCGAAGGTCAGGATGCGCGCCGCATGGGGTTTTGCCGCCGCGATCAGCCGGTCGCGGTGGGGGCTGTCGAAGGGGATGATCGCGGTGCCGCCGGGCTCGAGGCCCTGAAAAATCTCGCCCTTGGCGTCGGCGATCGCTTCCTCGTTCGCGAAATAGGCGCTGTGCGCGGGGGCGATCGCGGTGACGATCGCGACATGCGGACGGACGAGGCGGGTCAGCGACGCCAGCTCGCCCTGATGGTTCATCCCCATCTCGAAGACGCCGACTTTGGTGTCGGCCGGCATGCGGGCGAGGCTCAGCGGCACGCCGGTGTGGTTGTTGTAGCTCTTGACCGAGCGATGGACCTGGCCGGGCATGGCGCGGTCCAGACAGGCGAACAGCGCCTCCTTGGTTCCGGTCTTGCCGACCGAGCCGGTCACGCCGATGACCTTGCCCGTCATCCGCGCGCGGGACGCCGCGCCCAGCGCGTTGAGGGCCGCCATCGTGTCGGCGACGCGAACATGCGGGCCGTTGCAGGCGTCGGAGGTGATCGCACCCGCGGCCCCGGCGTCGAATATCTTGTCGAGAAAGCGGTGGCCGTCGGTCGTCTCGCCCTTCAGCGCGATGAACAGGTCGCCCGCGCCGATCTCGCGCGAATCGAACGCGACGCCATTGGCCGCGAAATCCCCATGAATCTCGCCATCGGCAGCGGCGGCTATGTCGAAGGCGGTCCAGAGCGGCGTCATGCCGCGCACTCGCGCGCGACGGTGACGTCGTCGAACGGCAGGACACGGTCGCCGATGATCTGGCCCTGTTCGTGGCCCTTGCCGGCGATCAGGACGATGTCGCCGTCCTGCGCTTCGGCGATGGCCGCGGCGATCGCCTCGCGCCGACCGCCGATCTCGGTCGCGCCGGGCGCTCCCGCCATCACGTCGCGGCGGATCGCGGCGGGGTCCTCGCTGCGCGGATTGTCGTCGGTCACGATCGCGCGGTCGGACAGGCGGGTCGCGACCTCGCCCATCAGCGGCCGCTTTCCGGTGTCGCGGTCGCCGCCCGCGCCGAACACGGTGGTCAGCTTGCCCGCGGTGTGCGGGCGCAGCGCGGTGATCGCCGCTTCCAGCCCGTCCGGAGTGTGGGCATAATCGACATATATCGGCGCGCCGGTCTTGGTGATCGCCGCGCGCTCGAGCCGCCCGCGCACCGGGGCAACGCGCTGGAGATTGGCGAGCGTCGTATCGACATCGCCGCCCGTCGCGATGACGAGGCCCGCCGCGACCAGCGAATTGGCGGCCTGATAGGCGCCGATCAGCGGCAGCTTGAGGTCACGGGTCTTGCCGTCGATCTCGATCTTCAATGTCTGGCCGAGCGCGGTCGGGGTGCGATCGAGCAGGCGGATCGTCTCGCCGTGGGAACCGACGCTGAGCAGCCTGACGCCCCGGGTCCGAACCGCCGCCATCACCTCGGCCGATTTGGCATCGTCCGCCCACACCACCACCGCGCCGTCCTGATCGACGACCTCGGTGAACAGGCGCATCTTGGCGGCGAAATAGTCCTCCATCGTGCCATGATAATCGAGGTGGTCGCGGCTCAGATTGGTGAAGGCGGCGGCGCGGACCGGCAGGCCCTCGGTGCGATATTGCGACAGGCCATGGCTCGACGCCTCGAACGCGGCGTGGGTCACGCCCTCGCGGTTCAGCCCGGCCATGTTCGACAGAAAGGTGACGATGTCGGGCGTCGTCAGCCCTGTCGAGACCTGATCGTCGGCGGTGGTGACGCCCAGCGTGCCGATCGACGCGGCGTGATAGCCCGCCATCCGCCACAGCTGGCGGGTAAGTTCGACGGTCGATGTCTTGCCGTTGGTGCCGGTGACCGCGACCGTCGTCTCGGGAAATGGCGCAAAGAAGTTGGCGGCGAGGCTCGCAAAAGCGCGGCGCGGCTCGGCATCGGCGACATGGATCGCGCCCTCGACCGTCACGCCCGGCGCGGACACGATGGCAATCGCGCCGTGGGCGACCGCCTGGCTGATGAAATCCTCGCCGTTGAAGCGCGCCCCCTTGAAGGCGCCGAAGACCGTGCCGGGTGCGACCTTGCGGTGATCGATGGCGAATCCGGTGACGCGCGCTTGCCCCCCGTCCGGGGAAATGCCGGGAAGAAGGTCAATCAATCGCATGTACCGTCTCTTCCTGCTTCTCCCCCTTCGCCTTCTGCTGCTCCTCATAGACATAGGGCAGGATGTCGGACAGATCGATGTCCTTGCTGGTGTCGGGAATGATGCCAAGCATCGGGCCGATCCGCGCGATGATATTCTTGACGGCGGGCAGCGCGGTCCACGCAGCGGTACGGAAGCCGTAGGTCTCCTTGATGCCCTGCGGCTCGTCCATCGTCACGATCACGACATAGCGGGGCGCGTCCATCGGAAAGGCCCCGGCGAAGGTCGTCACCAGGCTGTTGTGGATGTAACGGCCGTTCAGGTTCTTTTCGGCAGTGCCGGTCTTGCCGCCGATCCGCAGGCCGGGGACATTGCCGGTCTTGCCGGTGCCGTGCGTGACGACCAGACGCATGAGCTGGCGCACGCGACGGCTCGTCTCTTCCGAAATGACCCGATGGCCCTGCGGCACGTCGCCGGGCGCGCGCTTCAGCATCGTCGCGGGGCGCATGATTCCGCCATTGACGAGCGCGGCATAGGCGTTGGCGAGATGGAGCTGGCTGACCGCGATGCCATGGCCATAGGCGGTGGTCATGACGGTGGTGCGCGCCCAGAAGCCCGGCCACAGCGGCTTGCCGCGCGCGCCGAGCTCCAGCTCGACCGGACGATCGAAGCCCAGCTTGCGGAAGAAGGCGGCGGTACGCGCCTCGCCCAGCTCGTCGGCGATCCGCGCGGTGCCGATATTGCTCGAATGGATCATGATGTCGGGAATCGACATCCAGCGATTCTCGGGATGGTCGTCCTTGATCTTGAACTTGCCGACCTGGAGCGGCGCGGTCGCGTCATAGCGCTTGCCGAAGTCGGTGATCACGCCATTCTCGATCGCGTTGGCGAAAGTGATCATCTTGAAGGTCGAACCGAGCTCGTAGACCGAGCTGATCGCGCGGTTGTAGCGCGCGTCGGGGCGCAGCGGATCGGTGCCGACGGGGACGAGCCCCGGCGCGTTCGAGTTGAACACGGGCAGCGACGCCATCGCCAGGATCTCGCCGGTATGGACGTCGAGGACGATGCCCGCGCCGCCGACCGCGCTATGCTTGATCACCTGGTTGCGCAGCGCATTTTCCATCGCGGCCTGGACACGGCTATCGATCGACAGCGCCACCGGGCGGCCGCCATTGGCCGGGCTGGTCAGCCGCTTGTCCAGAAAGGCTTCCATGCCACTGACCGGCACGCCGCCCAGGTCCATATAGCCGATCGCCTGGCTGGCCATCGTGCCCTGCGGATAGAAACGCTTGGGCTCGGGCACTTCCTCGATCGCGGGCTCGCCGAGCAGGCGCACCGCGTGGATCTTGGCGGGGGTCGCGCCGCGCTCCAGATAGACGAACTTCTTCGGGCCGCTGAGAATGCGGCGATAATAGTCGACGGGACGCGTCGGGAACAGGCGGGCCAGCTCGACCGCCAGTTTCTCCTTGTCGCCGATGATGCGCGGCGGGCGGATCGCCAGGCTGATGCCCTTGATGTTGCCGGCCAGCACCACGCCGTTGCGGTCGGTGATGTCGGCGCGCTGAACGCGGCTGGCGATCGCCTGCGACCGGTCGGGGGCGTCGAAGATGGCGAGATAGAGCAGGCGCAGGCCGATGACCCCGATCATCAGCGCGAACGCCATCATCAGGATCATCAGCCGGTAATGGGCCGTCTGGCTATGGTGGTTGGTCTTGGCGAGGGCGCGGTCGCGCGGCGGGGCAAGCCCGACGGCGATCGCGTTCATGGCTTCACTTTGCGCGAGCGGTTCGCCGAGCCTTCGTCGCCGAGATCGGCGAGGAAGTCGTCGCCCAGCGCGGCCGCCCTGGCGGGCTTCCGCAGGGCAACCTCGCGCACCGGCGACGGCGTGGCGGGGGCCAGCGCCGATGGTTTCGCCTGGACATAGTTGGCCTGGCGCAGCGCGGGCTGCGCGACGACGGGGGCCGGTGGCGCGGCCACGGCAGTGGGCTTCGCCGTGCGGTCCAGACCGCCATCCTCGATCACGTTCAGGCTGACCTGGTTGACCGCGCCATGGCTGGCGACGATCGCGGGATCGAGCGGCAGCGCCGAGGTCCCGGGCTGCGGCTGCGCCAGCGCGACCAGCTTGATCGAGCTCGAGACGAACTGCTCCGCGCCGGGTGCCTGCAGGCCATAGACGGTGGCGTTCCACTTCTCGATCTGCGCGAGCCCGCCGCGCGTATCGATCTCGGTGCGCAGCTGGCGTATTTCCTGGTTGGTCGCGACGATCTTCCGCTCCACCCCGGACAGTTCGGCGCGCTTCGCCGCCACCGTCTGCGAGACCATGTAGAAGGCCAGCGCGGCGGCGCAGATGCCGCCCGTCCACACCACCTCTCGAAAGCGGGTCGTGATCATCCCTGACGTCCTTCTTTTTGTGCGGTGAGGCCCCAGGCGGAGGCCTCGGTCCTGCGGGCGACGCGCAATGTCGCGGAGCGGGACCGGGGGTTGCGGGCGAGTTCGGCTTCGCTGGCGCGCACGGGTTTGGCGACGGCGTCGAAGCTGGGGCGCGGCCCCCCGCCGCGCACATCGGGAAGGTGACGCGATCCGGCGGGGGTTGCCCCGCTGCGCTCGCGCAGGAAACGCTTTACGATCCGATCCTCGATCGAATGGAAGGAGACGACCGCGAGCCGGCCGCCGGGGCGCAGCACCCGCTCGGCGGCGGCCAGACCCTGTTCGAGCTCGTCCAGTTCGGCGTTGAGATGGATGCGGATCGCCTGGAAGGTGCGGGTTGCCGGATCCTTTTTCTCGTGCGGACGATGGCCGAGCGCGCGGCGCACGACATCGGCCAGTTCGCCGGTCCGGCTGATCGGGCGGGCGGCGACGATCGCGCGGGCGACGCGGCGGGCGCGGGGCTCCTCGCCCAGTTCGTGCAGCACGTCGGCGATCTCGGCTTCGTCGGCCTCGTTGACGAAGTCGGCGGCGCTCATGCCGGCCTGCTCCATCCGCATGTCGAGCGGGCCGTCGGCCTGAAAGGAGAAACCGCGATCGGCCTGGTCGAGCTGCATCGACGACACGCCGATGTCGAGCGTCACGCCGTCGACCTGATCGACGCCACGCTCGTTCAGTGCCTCGGCCAGACGGGAAAAGCGGTCCTGGACAAGGGTGAGTGCGCCGTCATTCCCCGCTTCGAGGGCGCGGCCAGCCTCGATCGCATCGGGGTCGCGGTCGAACGCGATCACGCGTGCGCCGGTGCGCAGGATCGCGCGCGTATAGCCGCCCGCGCCGAAGGTGCCGTCGACATGGGTCTCGCCCGCCTTGGGATCCAGGCCGGCAATCACCTCGTCGAGGAGGACGGGAATATGGGGCGCGGGGGCGGTCATGCGCGCTCCTTCCGCCGGGCGAGCAGGTCTTCCATCTCCTCGATCACGTCGGCGGTCTCGCCGCCTTCGGTGGCGCGGAGGATCTCGGGATTCCAGATGCGGAAGCGCCGGCCCCGGCCGACGAAGAAGGCGTCGCCGTCGATCTTCGCCTTGATGCGCAGCCGCTCGGGCAGGATCATCCGGCCGGCTGCGTCGAAATTGACGTCCTTCATCAGTGGATAGGCCTTGGCCTCTTCCTCTTCGAGGACGTCGCCATGCATGCGTCCGGTTTCGGCGGCGATGCGCGCGGCGTGCGCGTCCATCTGCTCCTCATGCTCGGCGATCTGGCGGCCGTCTGACACTTCGATGCAGGGCAGGGTGGGGTGTTTCGCCATGCGCAGGACCCGCTCGAGGCCCGGGGCGACCTTGCCGCCGCCGCAGCGGATTTCGATGGTCTGACGGAAGGCAGCAGGCAGCGAAACGCGACCCTTCTGGTCGACGCCGTTCAAATGAACGTCATTGAAGACCGCACCACCCGCCGCCACAGCCGCACCCCGTTCGAGCGAGGGAAGCATCGCAGGGGCCGCACCGTCCTCCCGGACGGTTCGAGGCGTGCTTTACGCCAAGCGATACTTCCCACCCCATTTCACCATGCTGGATGTACTGGGATCGGACTGGTTTTTCAAAGCATTTTTATACCATTTCATGGATTCATACGGTTCAGCCTGTGGATTCATGGAATCGCATGGGATGGGCCGCCATGCCGCGGCGCGCCATGCGCGGCTGGAATCCGGGGCTCCCGGTCTGAAGGGTCCTGTGGATAAGTTTGTCGAAAACGACGGGCGCGGCGCGGCGCCTTCCGCGGCTTAGGTCGGCCGCGGGCCGGTCAGTCAGGCGTTATGAGCGTCCGGTGCGCGCGATCAGCGCGGCGACTCGGCCTTCGAGTCGTCCTTGTCGCCGGCGGTTCCGCCCGGTGCGACGCCGAGCTCGGCAAGGGGGTCGGCGGGCGGCGCCTCGCTGCCATTGGCCGCGTCATTGGCCGAGGCCGCATTGCCCGTCCGTTCCTTGGAATGGAATCCGACGATGGCCGCCGCCAGCAAGACGATCAGAAACACGACCGCAAGGCCGGTTATGCCGACACGCACGCGCTGCATCAGGCGGTGATCCCCATGGGGGACAATGTCCGTCAGCCTCGTGCCGAGGTCAATCGCCAATTTCCCGCCGGTGCGGGAACGCCGCCGAACTTTAGCGCCGCAGAAGCGCGGGGACCGGCAACCCCTTCGCCTCGAGCCACGCCGGGTTGAACAGCGACGACAGGTAGCGCATGCCGGAATCGCACAGGATCGTGATGATCGTCTTGCCCGGACCCATCTCCTTGGCGAGCGCGATAGCACCGGCGACGTTGATCCCCGACGACAGGCCGACGCACAGCCCTTCCTGTTCAAGCAGGCCGTAGACCTGTTCGAGCCCCGCCTCGTCCGAGACGCGGAACTGGGTGTCCACGGGCGCTCCGTCGAGATTGGCGGTGATCCGGCTCTGGCCGATGCCTTCGGCGACGCTGCTGCCTTCGGCCTTCAGTTCGCCATGCGCGAAATAATTATAGAGCGCCGCGCCGTGCGGATCGGTGAGGCCGATCACGACGTCCTCGCTGAACTCCTTCAGGCCGAGGCCGACCCCGGCCAATGTGCCGCCGGTGCCCACGGCGCAGGTGAAGCCGTCGATCTTGCCGCCCGTCTGCGCCCAAATCTCGGGCGCGGTGGTGCGGATATGGGCAAGCCGGTTGGCGGTGTTGTCAAACTGGTTGGCCCAGAGCGCGCCGGGCGTCTCCTCGGCGATGCGGCGCGAGGTGTGCACATAATGCGCCGGGTTCGAATAGGCGGTCGGCGCGACCAGCACCAGTTCGGCGCCCAGGGCGCGCAACGTCTGTTGCTTCTCCTGGCTCTGGGTGTCGGTCATCACGATGATCGTCCGGTAGCCGCGCGCATTGCCGACCAGCGCCAGGCCGATGCCGGTATTGCCGGCCGTGCCCTCGACGATGATGCCGCCGGGCTGGATCAGCCCGCGTTCCTCGGCGTCGGTGATGATCGCCAGCGCGGCGCGGTCCTTCACCGAGCCGCCGGGATTCATGAACTCGCACTTGGCAAGGATCTCGCATCCGGTCGCCTCGCTCGGTCCCTTGAGGCGGACCAGCGGCGTGTTGCCGATCAGTGCAAGCGCGTCGGGCGCAATCTTCTCATTTGCCATGGGCGCTACCTAGCCGAGCCCCATCCGCCTTGCCAACATAGCTTCTCTTTCGCGGCGGTCTGTGCTGCTTGTGGCGGATGACCCTGCGCAAAGCCAGTTTTCCGCCGATCGTGACGCCCGAAACCCGACTGCTGATGCTCGGCAGCCTGCCCGGGGAGGCGTCGCTGCGCGCGGCGCGCTACTATGCGCATCCGCAGAACCAGTTCTGGCGATTGCTTGGCGCGGCTATCGGGGGCGACGATCTGAACGCGCTGGAATATCCCGACCGGCTTGCTGCGCTTGCCGCGGCCGGCGTCGGTCTTTGGGACGTCGTGGCGGACGCGGTGCGACCGGGCAGCCTCGATGGCGCCATCCGCGATCACCGGCCGAACGACCTCGTCACGCTAGTGGCTTCGCTTCCCAATTTGCGGGCTATCGGCTTCAATGGTGCAACCGCAGCGCGAATCGGACGGAAGATGCTCGGCGATCGGTCCGGACTTGCGCTGGTCGATCTGCCGTCCAGTAGCCCGGCATATACGCTCGGCTATGCCGAAAAATTGCGCAGCTGGATAAAAATTCGGCAATTTCTTGGGAATTAAGCGGGCGAATTTGCCGGCGAAGCAGATTTTTTTATTCATCCAAGCTTCATCGCGTTCCTGTACTTGACGCAGTGCACACAAGGACCCCAAAGACAGCGCCGCTATGCACAACCCTTCCCGCTTTATCGCCGCCGCCGTTCTCGGCTCCGCTCTTCTGCTCACCGCGTGCGGTAAGCCCGAAACCATCACCCAGGGGGACAATGATCCCGATGCTGCGTCGATCAACGCCGCAGCGCCGGTCGAGCTGCCCCCAATGGTCATGCGCAGCCGCACCTATCGCTGCAAGGACGCGAGCCTCGTCTACGTCGACTTCTTCAGCAACAACACCGCAGCTTACAAGACCGAGAAGGAAGGCAAGGCGACCACGCTGACCGCTCCGGAAGCGGGCAAGCCCTTCACCGCCGAAGGCTATTCGATCAGCGGCGATGGCCCGCAGGTCGAAATCGCCGCTCCCGGCAAGCCGGCGCAGAGCTGCAAGGCCTGAGCCTTCGCTCTTCGAAAACCATCGGGCCGGTAGAGCATGGCTCTGCCGGCCTTTTTCATGCCGGCGGCTGGCAGATATCGACCCAGGTCGCGCCAGTGATCGCGGCCAGCCGCTCGGGGCTCAGGCAAACCGATGCCGTGCGCGATCCCGCCGCCGGATAGACCAGCCCGAAATCCTTCAGCGACATGTCGCAATAAACGGGCAGCGGCGTCGCGAGGCCGAACGGGCAGACGCCGCCGACCGGATGCCCGGTCAGCGTCTCGACCTCCTCGGCGCCCAGCATGCGCGGACGCCCGCCGAGCGCATCCTTAGTCTTGCGGTTGTCGAGACGCGCGTCGCCGCGCGCCACCACCAGCATGACCGCCTCGTTAACCCGCACCGACAGTGTCTTGGCGATCTGACCGGGCAGGACGCCCAGCGTCTCGGCGGCTTCCGCGACGGTGGCGGTGCTCGCTTCCTGAATGATGATCGCGATGTCGGGGGCGTGCTGCGCCAGCCAGGCGCGGACTGATTCGAGGCTCATGGGTCCCGCTTAGATCGGATTGCTCACACCGGCCAGACCGCCAGGATCAACGGTACGCCCAACAGCACGACGATCAGCGACAGCGGCGCGCCCAGCCGGGCATAGTCGGAAAAGCGGTAACCGCCGGGGCCCATGACCAGCGTGTTGCACTGATGGCCGATCGGCGTGAGGAAATCGCAGCCCGCGCCGACTGCGACCGCCATCAGGAAGGCTTCGGGCCGATAGCCGAGGTCGGTGGCGAACATAGCCGCGATCGGCGCCATCACCAGCACCGTCGCGGCATTGTTGAGGAAGGGCGTGACGGCCATGGCGGCGACGAGGATCAGGCCCACCGCCCCCCATATCGGCAGGGTTCGCGCGGTTGCCGAGAGCCAGCCGGCGATCAGGTCGGTGCCACCGGTGGTTTGCAGCGCTTCGCTGACCGGGATCAGCGCGCCGAGCATGACGAGGATCGGCCATTCGACGCTGTCATAAGCCTCTGCGGGGCTGATCGAGCCGGTCAGTATCATCAGCGCCGCTGCGCCGAAAAACGCCACAGCGACTGGGATAAGGCCCGCCGCCGTGGCCCCCATCGCCGCGGCGAGGATCGCCACCGGCAGCAGCCCGCGGCGCATGCTGCCCAGCCGGATCGGCCGTTCGGCGAGCGGCAGGAGGCCGAGTTCGCGCATCCGCTCGGGCAATATATCCAGCGGCCCCTGGACGACGACCACGTCGCCGGCGGCAAGCGGGGTATCGCCGAGCCGCTCGGTCATGCGATGCCCTGCGCGCGAGATCGCGATCAGGTTGATGCCGTGGACGTCGTGGAGAGCGATCAGTCCCGCGGCCTTGCCCACCAGCGAAGCGTTCGACGTGACGATCGCTTCGATGACGCCGCGCTTTTCCTCCATCGTTTCGGTGACGGCACTGCGATCCTGGCCCGCGAGTTCGAGTCCTCCCTTCGCTATGGCCCCTTCGAGTGCATTGGGTTCGCCGCGCAGGAACAGGGTGTCGCCCTCCTCGATCACCATGTCGGGCAGGGTGACCGCACGCCGTCGCGTTCCGCGCATCATGCCGGTGACGACCACCGCGCCGCCGCTGGCCGCGATGAAGTCGCCCACGGTTCCACCCGCTGCGCGCGCGCCGGGCGGCACCTCGGCCTCGGTATTGTAGTCGGCAATGTCCAGCGCCTCGTCGATCGTCGAAGCCGAGCGCCGGTCGCGCGGTATAAGCCGGTAACCGAAGCGGAGGAAGACAAGTCCGGCCAGCGCGAGGCCGAGGCCCACCGGAGCATAATCGAACATCCCGAAAGGCTGGCCGGTCATTTCCTCGCGCACGCGCGACACGATGATGTTCGGGGAGGTCCCGATCAACGTGATGAGCCCGCCGAGCAGCGATCCGAACGACATGGGCATCAGGAATACTGAGGGCGAGGCGTTCGATCGCTTTGCCATCTTCAGCGCGGCGGGGATCAGCATCGCCAGCGCGCCGATATTCTTGACGAGCGCCGACAATATGGTGACCGATCCGACAAGCAGGGTCAGTTGCCAACGTATGCTGGTGACGCGTTTGCCGAGCCAGCCGAGAACGCCTTCGATCACCCCGGCGCGGCCGACCGCCGCGCTCACGACCAGCGCGCTGCCGACGATGATCACGATGTCATCGCTGAAGCCTTTGAAAGCATCTTTGGGGGAGACTGTTCCTGCCGCGATCGATGCGAGCAGGGCGATCATCGCCACCACGTCGTAGCGCAACCGGCCCCATATGAAGAGAAGCATCATCCCCGCGAGGATGAGGAAGGCGAAGATTTGTGGCTGCGTCATCAAGGCTCCCGTCAGGAGCTGAAGAACGCCTCAGCGTCTAATTGGCTGCGCCCGAAACGACCTGATCCACATCAGCCCTTGCGGACGATGAGGCCAAAGGGCGTGAAGGGCTTTTCCAGTCCGGTACCCGCCGCAAAGTTGAGCTGCGCAACCGAGAAATTGCGCGAGATGAGCATGATCGCGATTCGCTCGACCTCGGCACGCGGAATGGCGGTGGGCGGTGCGTCGCCGCCTGTCGCCAGATCGAACATGTGTACCGCATAGCCGCCCGGCCGCAGCAGCATCATCGCGCCGGTCAGGAAACTGGCCGTGTCGCCGGTCACGTGCAGCCGGCTGGCCGCGCCGAGTGACCAGATGAAATCGAAGCCACGTTCGTCGGCGGGCTGGTCGGCGATCGAGAGCGGGATGCCGTGCAGGCGGCCATCGGGGCCGGGGACCGCATCGATCGGCAAACAGGGCAAGGCATCCCAATGGATGCCTGCGCCCCCAGGCTGCGCCCTGACGGTCGCGACCATGGCGTGGCATTGATGTGCGGCCATGACCGGAGCGAGTGCGGTGGCGCGCTGTCCCAGTGCCAGTCCGCGCGCGCCGGGCTGCAACATCCCGTAGCGATCGAGGGCCTGGGCCGCGAAAGCGAGCTGCCAGGCGAGACGCTCATCGTCGGCGGCGGCGGGCATCAATTTCGACCAGCGGGTGAAATCGGGTTCGGCCAGCTGTTCCTCGGTCATCGGCTGCGACACCGGATCGCTCAGCCGCACCGGCTCGTCGCCGACCAGCCGGAAGGGCGTTTCCAGCGCCTTGGTGCCCCACTGCGTCGGCAGCAGCAACTCGTCGGCGATCGTTCCGTCGGACCCGCCGCTCTCCTCGGCGGTGATCCTGATCCCGGCGGCGCGGGCGTCGGTTCCCTCCAGGCAGAAGCCATAGGCGGCATAGGTCGCCCCGGCGACTGCCAGGACCGAGATGGTCATGCCGCGCTCGGCCGCCGCGCGATCGGTCAGATCGAGGCGGGAAGAGGTGACGAAGATGGCGTCGCGGCCGCTGCCGTGGACGAAGGCGTTGATGTGGACGCGCAGCTCGCCGAAGCTCGCCTGCAGCTTGTCGATATGTATCGTGAAGGTCACGCGGCCCGGGCGGAAGGCGATATAGGGCGTGTGGAAGACATAGCGCGGATCGGGGCCGCGTTCGCCGCCGCCCAGCGGTTTGATCGCGCTGCTGTGACCGATCATGAACCCGAAGGGATCGAGTTCGCGCACCAGGTCCTGATTTTCGATATCCGACATGGCCTCTCCCTAGAACCGCATCGCCGATCGCGGAAGGGCTTGCGCGTCAATCATCGACAGGCCGCTTGCGGCCCGCCTTGGCCCAGGGCTGACCGATCCAGCGCCGGTATATGTCGTGCGTCAGCCAGAGCAGCGGCACGCGGCGCGGGGCGATACCGGGCAGGCTCCAGACATCGAGGCCGCTGACCGGCAGGAACGGGTTGCGCCGGCTATAGGCGAACAGCTCGACACGCGTGGTCGGCCGGTTCGTTTCCGCCCGGGCATGGAAGCCGAAGGTGTCAGCTACCACCAGCGTGTTCGCGGGTACCGCGAAGGCGGCGGGCGGCGGCAGGCCGAGTTCGGCTAGTTCGTTGGGTTCGATCCGGAAGGACCCGCGTGCCGACAGGAAATCGCCGCTGCCGCGGACCGCGAGGCTGCGGCGCTGCTCCCAGGCGATCCGTTCGGGCGTCAGCCGGTGCGATCCGGGAACATAGGTGAGCGGGCCGTCTTCAGGAGCGACGTCTTCCAGGAAAAGCCACGCCTTCATCGTCGGATGGAAGGTGTCGGCATGGATGTTGGTCTGCGGATCGGGGAGGTTGTCGTGGCGGTGGCTGAGGATCGACTGGACATAGAGCAGCGGCTCGATGTCGAAGCTGGCGACATAGCGCGCCAGCGATCGCCAGCGCGGATCGCGGAGGAAGCTGCGGACCGCGGGCACCTGGCGGATCATCGCCGGATCGACCGCGTAGCGGCGCGTCACGGTGTCGCCCTGAACCATCTCGCGCGCCGGTCCGGCCCAGTCGCGCAGCTGATCGCGCAGGGCTGCGAAATCCCCGGCTGGCAGAAAGTCGTGCTTCACGACGAAGCCGTCGCGCTGGAACGCGGCGACATCGGCGGGATCGACCGCCTTCGCCAGCCCGCGCCGCCGCCGCTCCGCCATCGCGCTCGCCAGCCGGACGCGGCCTGCGTGCAGCCCGCGCCGGTTGAGGCGATCCGACCCGATCATAGGGTTGTCGAGGAAAGATTTGGCCCCGGTGAGCAGTTGTGCGGCCCACCAGGGCGCGAGAAGCGTGCGCAGAATCGGGGTCATGAGGCTGTTCAGGCGATGCCGCGCGATTTGAGGATGGCTTCGATCGGACCGACGTCGGTGGGATTGTTGAGTTCGATCGCATCCCAGTCGATCGGTTCGAACGGCACCACACCCACGGCTACGCCGCCAGCGAGGAAGCGAAGCTGCTCCAACCCCTCGAGCTGTTCGATCTCCGAGACCCCGAGCGCAACATAGCGGCGCAGCGCGTCGGGGCGATAGGCGTAGACGCCGAGATGGAGATGGACCGGCGGGAAGGGCAGCGCCGCGGCGTCAGGCGGCAGATGCGGGATCACACGCTTGGAGAAGTAGAGCGCGCGCCGGTCGCCGCCGAACACGACCGTGGTGCCGCCCACCCGGCCTTGCACCTGATCCGCGACCAGATGGGCGTAGGTGCTCTGCGCACAGCGGATCGCCGGCGTGGTCATCGCGACATCGGGCGTGGCGCGCAGCGCGTCGACCAGCGCGGTGACGACATGGGCGGGGGTGAGCGGGGCGTCGCCCTGGAGGTTGACGACGATCTCCGGTTCGATCCCGAGCCGTGCGATGGCGTCGGCGCAGCGTTCGGTGCCGTTGGCGCAGCTTTCGGCGGTCATCACCACTTGTCCGCCAAAGGCCCGCACGGCGTCGGCGATGCGCTCGTCGTCGGTCGCGACCCAGATCGACGCAGGATCGGCGATCGTCGTCGCGCATTCCCAGCTGCGCTGGATCAGCGGCTTCGCAATGCTTGTCGCGCCGACCAGCGGGGCGAGCGGCTTGGCGGGGTAGCGCGACGACTTGTAACGCGCGGGGATGATGACCGCGACGCCGGTCACAGCGGCGGGGTCCTCAGCTCAGGCCGTAGCGGACGAAGTCGTGGATGTGGACGATGCCGGCCGGATAGCCGGGGCGCTGCTCGTCCATCACGAAGACGGTGGTGATCTTGCAGTCGTTCATGATCATCAGCGCGTCTTCCGCGAGCGTGTCCTGGGGCACGGTCTTGGGATTCGGCGTCATCACGATCGCAGCGGTCCCGTCGAGCAGATCGGCTATATGGCGGCGAAGATCGCCGTCGGTGATCACCCCGACCAGCCGGCCGTCGCCGTCGATGACGCCGGCGACGCCGAAGCCGATCGAGGTCATCGTCATGATGACTTCGCGCATCGGGGTGTCGAGCTCGACCAGCGGCAGGCTGGCGCCGACATGCATCATCTCGCTCACCGCCATCAGGCGCAGGCCGATCGCGCCGCCCGGATGGAGCTTCTTGATGTTGTCGCGCGCGACGCCGCGCACGTCCATCAGGGCCATCGCCAGCGCGTCGCCGAGCGCGAGCATCATCACGGTCGAGCTGGTCGGCGCGATGTTGCTGGGGCAGGCTTCACGCACCTGCGGCAGCAGTAGGCGGACATCGGCGGCCTGCATCACCGGCGACTCGGCGCGCGAGGCGATGCCGATGATGCGAATGCGCAGGTTGCGGCAATGCTGCATGACCGGGGTCAGCTCGGTCGTCGCGCCCGAATTGGACAGGACGATCAGCGTATCGCCATGCTTGACCATGCCGAGATCGCCATGCGCGGCCTCGGCGGGATGGATGAAGATCGCGGGCGATCCGGTCGCCGACAGCGTCGCGGCGATCTTGCGCGCCATATGGCCGGACTTGCCCATGCCGGTGACGACGATGCGGCCCTCGGTCGCGTCGAGCAGGCGGACGGCGGCGGTGAAATTGTCATCGAGCAGCGCTTCGAGCTGGACCAGCGCGTTGATCTCGGCGCGCAGCACTTCGCGCCCGCGTTCGAGAATGATGTCGTTGGCCGCGTCGGACCGGATGTCGTGTGTTATCACGCTCGTCTCCCTGGCCCCACTGCTCGTCGCGAAAATAGCCGGGCTTGCATTTGTTGCAACATAATAATTGCGGCAACGCACCAAAATGGTCCGGTCCCGCTATTATGGACGGAGCCACCGGTCAACCGCCTTGGCCGTCACGCTTTTTTTCGGACGATCATCCCGAAGGATGTCGCGACCCACCGCAGCAGGGCGAGGCGAAGATGCGGATCATTCACATAGGGCGGCAGATCGATGACCCGGTCGAGTTCGGCATCGCCGCTGTCGAAGGTGATTGGGATGACCTGATGGCCCTGGCGGATCAGGCGCGCCGCCAGCCGCTCGAAATCGCGCCGCCGGAATATCACCGTCGCGCCGCTGTCCAACGTCTGGTCGTTCGAGCTCAGGTTGAGTTCGGTGGTGTGGACCGCGAGGCCGCCCGGCTTCAGGCAGGCGAGCGAATTTTCGAAGAAGTCGAGGCCGGCGTCGATCGAGCCGAGATGCTCATAGGCGCAGGACGACCAGGTGAAGTCGAAGCCGGTGAGGTCGGCCGGGATCGCGGTCATATCCACGGCGCGATAGCTGACCCGTTCGAAGAAGGTTGCCTCGTCGCACAGATGCGGCTGATAGATGTCGCGCAGGCTGGTGCCGAGCTGGGCGGTGTCGTTCCACGCCTGCGCGCGATCATCGGCCGCCGCGAGATCAGTTGCGACGATTTGGCAGCCGGCGGCGGCGAAGACCGACGGCAGCGGCTCCTGCCCGATGCCGAAGCCGACGCCCCGGGCGCCTTCGCGCAAGGCGCCATAATATTCGAGAGCGCGGGCGATGAAGACATATTCCCACTGCTTGCGATGCGGCGAGCGGGCCATGCCCATGCGCCGGCACCACTCCTCATATGCCGGCTCGTCCATCTGCGCAGCGGTGCACATCTGCGACAGGGGCTCGGCGAGGGTGGCGGGCCGCTGGACGATATGGGAAGCCAGCGGGCCGGTGCCGGGCGCCGCCAGGAATGTTCGGCGCGCGATGTCGAACCGGTCGTTCAGGGCTTCACGGGGCTCGCCGCCGATCATGTCGATTTCGACCTGATCGGCGCGCGCGTCGCTGTCCGCGGTAACCGCGCCCATCACCGCATAGCTGCAGTCGAGGCGGCCGCGCATCGATATCTCGGTCTCCCCGCCGGCTCGCGCGATCTCGGCAAGCGGAAGCTGCCTGGTACGAGAGTCGCGCAGGACGCCCAGGCCGTCGAGGCGGTTGATCGACAGCAGCAGCGAACCCGTTCGTGCTTCCAGCCCGGGGAAGCGGATCAGGAAGCGGATGCGGCCGCCGGAGCTTTGCACATAATTTGTGTGAAAGGCGTAGCCCGGCACGAGCGGCGGTTCCTGTCCGGCGTTTTCGACGAGCGCGCTTGCGTGCCCCGGCCAGAAGGAAAAGGGCTGCAGGGCGACGCGCTGGCGGTTGCGATGCGGCAGCGAACGCAGGTCGCTCCACGCGTAATGCCAATAGGAAACCAAGCGGCGGATCAGCGAAGGACGGGTTCGGGTCGAGGCCTGGGGCGGCATGGGGGCATCGATCGTCATAGGAGACGCCGCTCTATGGCCGCAGGAGGAATGTTTCAACCGCGCAGATCACCTGCGCGAGACTGGGTAGACCGCTCCGGGCGGCCGGTCCGGATGGCAGGCGGGAAATGGCGGTCACCGGCTGAGGAACAGCATGCGCAGCGGGCTGCCGTCGAAGATTTCGGCCCGGCTGACCGGACGGAGACCATATTCTTCGTCGATCCAGGCGATCGAGAAGCCTGCCGCCTCGGCCTGATTGAGCATGCCCGGCGCGTCATGGTAGCTCGCTGGCGAGAATTCGATGATGATGTAGCGCAGGCATTCGCCCGCAATCATCGCGCTCATGCCCTGCCAGATCATTTCCTCGGCGCCCTCGGCGTCGATCTTGACCAGCGTAGCTTCCATCGCCCCGGGAAAACCATCGAGCCGGCGCGTCGTGGCCTTCATGAAATTGGGGCCGTCGGGAGCGAGGGCGGTGATCTGCGTGCCGCCCGGATGGTCGTCCGACAGGAGCAGATTCACCTCGGCGCCGTCCGTGGCGCCGACCACCTGCTGATGGAAATCCACCCGGCTCTGGAGCCCGTTTATCTGCACCGAGTCGCGCAGCATCGCGGCAATGCGCGGATTGGGCTCGAAAGCGATGACCCGACCCCTAGGCCCGCAGAGCAGCGCCATCAGCACGGTGAAATAACCGAGGTTCGCGCCGACATCGATCACGGTCATGCCGAAGCGAAGCTTGTCGATCAGCAGGCCGGTAATGCGCGGTTCCCAGCAGCCATCCATCATCAGATGCGGCGAGATGCTGCGATCGCGGGCGTCGACGAAGAATTTGGTCCGGCCAAGGATCCGGCAGAGGATAGTGTCGTTATCGACCGGGATCGCGCTGACCGTTCGCTGGAGGTAGACGCGGCGCAGCCATGCCTGCAGCTTCGGAACATACCGAAGGATCGTGCGGCGGTTGGCGAAGAGGGTGAAATCGACCGGGCGAGTCATGGCTTCACACTAGCCCCGCGCTGCCGGACGCGGTCGTATCTCCCGCGTAGGAGGGTGTCGGACAATGGGATTCGGTACATGCCCGGGGTCGCTAGCAGAAAATCGGACCGGTGGAGACGAATAATCCCGAAGCACATGGACTATGGACGGAGCGCGGAGCGCCTCGCATTGCCAATTCGACGGTCGAGCGCCATATTCTCCGGTTCGGAGGCAGGAATTGAACCAGGCTGGCATAGGACAGGGCGGCGACAGGGGCTGGCTGCAGCGGATGAACACGCTGACGGCGCGGCGCGGCGATGCCGCGCGCCCGCAGGTTCCTGCCGGGCAGCGCGTCTATGCGATCGGCGACGTCCATGGCCGGCTCGACCTGCTGATCCCGCTGCTCGCCCATATCCGCGACGACATCGCCGCGCGCGCGGCCGCCGACAATCATGTCGTGCTGCTCGGCGACCTGGTCGACCGGGGGCCCTATTCGGCGGAGACGCTCGAATATGCGATCAGCGGCCTGCCGGGCTTCGCGACCTTCCATATCCTGATGGGCAACCATGAGGAGGCGATGCTGCGCGCGCTCGACCCGCTCGAGGACCGCAGCCAGAATCTCTGGCTGAAATTCGGCGGCTACGAGACGCTGGCGAGCTATGGCCTGCCGGTCGCCGCGCTGGGCGACGAAATCCCGCCGATCGAGACGCTGCGGCAGCATATTCCCGAGCGGCACCGCCAGTTTCTCGACAATCTGCCCGATGCGATCCGCTTCGGCGACTATGTGTTCGTCCATGCCGGCGTCCGTCCCGGGGTGGCGATGGACGACCAGACCCCGGCCGACATGCGCTGGATCCGCAACGAATTCCTCGATCATCGCGGCGAACTGGGCGCGTTCATAGTCCATGGCCATTCGATCTCCACCGAACCGGATGTCCAGAACAACCGGATCGGCATCGACACCGGGGCCTATCGCAGCGGCGTTCTGACCGCGCTGGGCCTGGAAGGCGAGCGGCGCTGGCTGCTGCGCGCGAGCGTGATCGACGGCGAAGTTCAAACGAAATTAAGCAGTTTGGGTTAAGCCCCGAATCGGATCGGCCGCCAGCGAGCCGGTTCCGGTTTGCAGGGGGAGTCGCCCGATGCGGCGCGTGCGTGGAAGGTCGGCCCTCGCGGTCGACAGCGTCGAGGAAGAACGCAAGGAGCGGCTTCGCTTCCTGCGCGGCCTGTTTCCGCGCGCCACCACCCATGACCAGCAATCGATCGGCAACCGCGTCCGCATGGCGGTCGACGCGCTGCCGATGCTGCTGCTCGCCAATGTCGCGGTGGTGGCGGGCCTGGGGCTGATCCGCAGGCCCGACCCGTTCGGCCCCGCCTTCTGGCTGCTCGCCGCGCCGCTGGCGCTGATCCTCGGGTCGGGCGCGCTGCTGCGCTTCGTGGCGCGGCACAAGCGCCCCGCGGCCTTCTCGCCCGAGCGGATGCACGCGCTCGTCTCGATCTTCGGGCTGACCCAGGGCCTCGTCTGGTCGGCCTGGATGATCGGCGCCGTGGGTGACATGACGTCGGACCGCTGGCCGGTCGCGGCGATCGCCTATTCGGCGCTGCTGGTGATCACCACCCTGGCCTTCGCCCCGGTGCCGACCGCGGCGCTGGCGCTGTGGCTTACCCTGTCGATCACCGCCGGGATCGCCGCCGGGCAGTGGATGGCGCTGGCGGTGCTGATCCCGCTTCTCGCCATCGCCACGGTCGCGCTGGGCGGGATTTCCGAACGCAGCTATCTCGCCTCGCGCCGCTGGCTGGCCAACGCCGCCGAAGCGCTGAAGGCCGCCGTGCTGCTGCGCGAGTTCGAGGAGAACCGGCGCGGATGGTTCTGGGAAACCGACGCCCGCGGCCTGCTCACCTATATCTCGCCCCAGATCGCGTCGGCGATCGACCTGCCGGTCGAGGAACTGATCGGCAGCCCGATGACCGGCCTGGTCCTCCACGAGCGCGGCGACGGCGGCACCGGCGACGGCGAACGCACGCTGGGCTTCCACCTGTCGACCCGGCTCGCTTTCTCCGAGATCGCGGTGCGCGCGGCGGCGGGGACCGAGATCCGCTGGTGGTCGCTCTCCGGCCGCCCGGCCTTCGACGAATATGGCACCTTCCTGGGTTTCCGCGGCAGCGGCACCGACCTGACCGAGATGCGCCGGTCCGAGGCCGAGGTGAAGCGGCTGGCGAGCTATGACTCGTTGACCGGCCTGCCCAACCGCATCCTGATGCGCCGGACCCTCGACGAGTCGCTGCACGACATCGCCGGGCGGCCGAAGCGCGCCGCCTTGTTCATGCTCGATCTCGACCGCTTCAAGTCGGTCAACGACACGCTGGGTCATCCGGTGGGCGACAGCCTGTTGCGGCAGGTGGCTGAGCGGTTGCAGCGCGTGGTGCATAATGATGGGCAGGTCGGCCGGCTGGGCGGCGACGAGTTCAACGTCGTGCTGCCCGGCATCGTCGACAAGCACCGGCTCGCCACCCTCGCCACCGCGATCATCGCCGAAGTGTCGAAGCCCTATCTGATCGACGGCGCGCATGTCTCGATCGGCGCGTCGGTGGGCATCGCCATCGCCCCCGACGACGGCGCCACCGCCGATGCGCTGGTCCGCAATGCCGACCTCGCGCTTTACGCCGCCAAGGCCGACGGCAAGGGCGTCCACCGCTTCTACGAGCCCGAGATGCACGCCAGCGCCAAGGAGCGCCGCCTGCTCGAGATGGACCTGCGCAACGTGATGAACGAGAGCGGGCTGCACCTCGTCTATCAGCCGGTGGTCAACGCCGACAGCGAGGCGATCGTCGGTTTCGAGGCGCTGGCGCGCTGGAACCACCCGACGCGCGGGCCCGTCTCCCCCGGCGAGTTCATCCCGATCGCCGAGGAGATCGGCCTGATCCCGCAGATCGGCGAATGGGTGCTGCGCACCGCCTGCCTGGAGGCCGCGAACTGGCCCGATTCGGTGCGCGTCGCGGTCAACATCTCGCCGATCCAGTTCGCCAATCCGTCGCTGCCCGGCATCGTGATGAGCGCGCTGGCCGCCTCGCAGCTGCCGCCCCACCGGCTCGAACTGGAGATCACCGAGGGGGTGTTCCTGAACGACGACGCCGCGACCGACGCGATGTTCGCGCGGCTGAAGGCGATCGGGGTGCGCTTCGCGCTCGACGATTTCGGCACCGGCTATTCGTCGCTCGGCTATCTGAAGAAGGCGCCGTTCAACAAGATCAAGATCGACCAGAGCTTCGTGCGCGGGGCGGCTGTCCCGGGGAACCGCAATGCCGCGATCATCCGTGCGATCGTGGCGCTGGCCGAGAGCCTGGAGATGGAGACCACCGCCGAGGGGGCCGAGACCCCCGAGGAATTGCAGCTGATCCGCTCGCTCGGCTGCAGCCACATCCAGGGCTATATCTTCGGCAAGCCGATGCTGTCGGACGAGGCGCGCGCCCGTGTGGCGGGATCGGGCAAGCTGGTGATGCCAAGCCTGGTCGTCACCCGCGATCCGCGTGTGGCGGTGCTGCGCGCCGCCACGATCAAGAGCCCGCGCGGCACCGAGACGGGGCGTGTGCGCAACCTGTCGCGATCGGGCGCGATGATCGAATGCGGGATCCCGTTCCGCCCCGGCGAGGCGGTGACCCTCGATTTCGGCGACGGGATGCCGGTGAAGGGCGTGATCCGCTGGAACGACGAGGACCGCTTCGGCATCGCCTTCGACGAGCCGATCGAGGAGGCGCAGCTGAGCCCGCAACGCATGGTGAAGAGCGCCGTCGGCGGCCCGAGCGCCGCCACCGGCTAACGCGCTGTCGCCGGCGAGACGGATGAGGTGGCGCGAGAGGCGCAGATAGCGGGTGATCCCGCGCGTCCGCGCCGAGCGCGCGCCATGTTTCCAGGCATTGCGATTGCCGCGCTGTCCGCCGCTGCCCTTGCCGCCGCCGTGCATCCGGCACCGCGCCTTGCCGCCGACCGCAGGCGAGCGGCACGGCGAACCGCCGCGCGTGCGCGCGCCGCAGCGGGGCGCATTGGCCAGGATGTCCGGTTGCATGGGCTCGACCGCTCGTTTTTTAATGGGTGGCGGCGGAGCGATTGCGCCGGGCCGGTTTTCCGGCGGGCGGGGCGATGGCCGCATCAAGGCCGGATGCCGCCGCCTTCCGCGCTTCCTTCGCCGCCGCTGCCTCCACCGCCTGATCGGCCCGAACGACCGCCTGCAACGCCGCGCGGCACCCGGTCTGCGCGCGCATCGCCAGACGGAGATAGGTCTGCGAAGCGAAGGGGGAGTCCTGAAAGACATCCACGGCGTGATCGGTGAAATCGGTGAAGATGCCATCGAGCGACACGGCATGGTCGACGAGGATCTCGCGCATCAGCGCGCGGATTTCGTGCGGTTTACCGGGGTCTCTGTCTTTTCGGTGTGCTTTGGAGGTGGTCATGTCGGTCATCGGCCTGCCTTTCAGGCCGGGCGCATCCGGCCCGGCATGGCGGCTTCTTCACCCGCCCGCCCGGCGAAGATCGGCCTTCGCATGGGGAGGAGGTAAGGCGGCGTCGGACCGGGTCAAAGGCGCTCGGCTTCGGTTTTGGGGCCGAAATGCCTATTCGATTTTAGCGGAAAAAGGCGATTATATACTTGACAAAGCAGACCCCCGACCCCTAAAAGGGGTGCATGACGAACCTTACCGCCCCGCACTTCACCGACGCCGACAAAGCACGCGAGCATCTTGAAGCTCTGCGCTGGCCGAACGGTGCCGTTTGCCCGCACTGCCAGTCGGTCAACGCGCAGCGGCTTCCGGCGCAGCGCGGTCGTCCGACCAAGGCGCACCCGGAAGGCGCGGTTCGTGATGGCGTCTACCAGTGCCGCGATTGCCGTAAGCAGTTCAGCGTCACGGTCGGTACTGTGTTTGAGAGCAGCAAGGTTCCGCTGAACAAGTGGCTGATGGCTACGCATCTGCTGTGTGCCAGCAAGAAGGGCATGAGCGCCCATCAGCTTCACCGTATGCTGGGCATCACCTACAAGACGGCTTGGTTCATGTTCCACCGCATTCGCGAGTCCATGCGTGAAGGCGAGCTTGCTGTGCCGTTCGGTTCGGGCGGTGGCGGCGTCGAGGTGGACGAAACTTACATCGGTCGCCTTAAGGGTCAGCCCGTCCGTCAGTCGGGCGGGCACAAGATGAAGGTCATTAGCCTTGTCGATCGCGACACGGGCCGCATTCGCTCATACGCTTTCGATCAGATGATCTCGACCTATGTGGAGCCGATCGTAAAGGCGAACATCGCGAAGGAAGCCCGTCTGATCACCGATCAGGCTCGCCTCTATAAGCCGCTCGGCAAAGAGTTCGCCAGCCACGAGACGGTCAATCACTCGGTCAACGAGTATGTGCGCGGCGACGTGTTCACCAACACCGTCGAAGGCTCTTTCTCCATCTTCAAGCGTGGCATGAAGGGCATCTATCAGCATTGCGGCGAGCAGCATTTGCACCGCTACCTTGCCGAGTTCGATTTCCGCTATTCGAACCGTGCCAAGCTCGGCATCAGCGATGATGTTCGCGCCGAGCGCGCCTTGAAGGGCATCGGCGGCAAGCGCCTCACCTATCGGCGGTCTGACGAGCAATACGCCTAAAGCTAAACCGACAAAGCCGCCGAAAAATCAGCGCTGGCGATCTAAACATTGACGAGGGAGCTAGTACGCTATGCGCGGGGAAGGCGCATAGCGTGTTTTTGGCCGCTAAGCGACTCGAAAAATTCGACAATTTTCGGTTAATGAGTTATTACGGTCCCCGACACGATTGAAGCCGAGGCCTCCTACAGCCCCGGCTTCGATCAATCCGCTAACGATGAGTACAATCGCCAGCGGACTGGCAGCTTTTGCAGGGGGAATTTGGGCCCTTCGATGTCCAAGGTCAAGGCGATTGTACGATCCAGACCAAGAAAGGGTCACGTACATGCCTCACTATCTCGTCGCCTATGATTGCAATAAGCCGGGCCAAAACTATCCGGACTTAATCAAGCATCTCGAAGGCTATCCAAACCACTGGCACATTCAAAAATCGGCTTGGATTGTTGGGCCAGCCTCGTCCGCGCTCGATGTCGCCACCGCCGCTTGCCAGTTTCTGGACAGCAATGACGACCTTATTGTTCAGGCTTGGACGGAAGATTCCGCGTGGTGGGGATATGACGACAAGGGGACGGAGTGGCTCCAGTCCGTGATGTAAACGGCTGACCATTCCGATACGGCACGCCGTATTTAAAAGGTGGCTCCAGCATAGTGGTATCATAGTACCACTATGCTGGCCGCTGATCAATCGGCTTTAGGAGCGCTCTTCCGTTTCGGACTCGACTCTTTCTTCGCATCATGCGGTTTAGGTGGGGTGCTGAGCATACGGCGCAGCACATCATCTGTTGGGTCGGTATCGGACATGGATCAATCTCAACCTTGCGCCTCAGAGGAAATCAAAGTGATGGCCGGTATCGGCCATCTCTGCCTTCAATGGGCTCGCCTCGAATTGGCTGTTATCGGTGTCCTTATCACAATTGAGGACATGACGGTCGAAAAAGGGGAAATCATATTCGGCGGTCTCGATATCATACCGCGCATTAATATGGCCCTCGGCCTGGGACTGCACAATAAGATACCTCTCCGGTTTACCAAGCGCCTCACCGCCGTTCGGAAGGCTTTGCGAGACGGGTTGGCGGCAGACCGCAATACGCTTGTGCATGGCGCTCATCGGCCTATGGAAAACGGGGCCACTACCCTGAGAATGTCGCGCCTGAAGGGTGAAAAAAAGGAGCAGTCATTCACCCCGCTGCAGATTGGAAAGATCGGCGCTGAAATCCACGCGCTTGCCAACGAATGCTGGTCAATTCGTGACGACATTGGGGTGTGGAAGTTTGGCCCAGATAGCAAGGAAGACGGCGCTAACGATCTCGCTAGCGGTACTCCCGTCGTCGGGCTCGAACTCGCAAAACGCATCCACGCCAGCGTCCAACGCCTCTGGCGGAAGTTCAAACGGTAGCGCCGGCCTGTCATTCTCCATTTGTTCTTTCCTTGTGCGATTTGTCAAGTATATAATCGCCCGGAAAAAGCAAGAACAAAAAGAGAACAATTATCTTGGCGGTCAGTCGGCCTGGTCGAGGCAGTTCGATCACATGGCCACGATTCCGGTCTACCGGCTCATGCCCCCGCCAAACCGAAGTCCAGCACGGCAGGAAGAGGATGCCGTGCTCCCCCATTGCCGATGTTTCGGCTCGATCTGCACCGAGTGCCGATCCGCCCTAGGATTACGGTGACAGTTTACTAAATCCGGAAGTTTACGCCAAAATGGGTTGATCGTTATCCGACGATCGGATTTGGTAAACCTGTATAGTAATTCCAGCGTTTTTGCGGTCATCAGCGTCGCATACCCCTCCACCATGCTGCGCATGGTCCCCCTCCCCATCGCTTTGCGATAGGGAGGATTTGAGAGGTCAGGCCTCCATTTGCCCGGCGGCACGCCGATGCGCAATTGCCGCCATAGGATCGCGCCTTAGCTTTCAAGCTCCCCCACATACCCAACCCTATTCCGCAGCACCCGATCCCCTCGATCTCCAGTTCCACCCGGTCGCCTGACTGCAGATAGCGGTCGAGTTCGAAGCCGCAGCCGTTGAGGACCGTCCCCGATCCGATGATCTCGCCGGGGACCAGCGGGGCGTTGCGGCTGAATTGTTCGATCGCGTCTTTGAAGCGCCAGTGCATGCTGGCGGTGGTGCCGTGCGACCAGATTTCTCCGTTGATCCGGGCGGTCATCGTCAGCGTGTAGGGATCGGCGAACTCGTCCGGGGTGACGATGCAGGGGCCGATGCGGTTGGCGATGTCCTTGCCGCCCGCCGGGCCAATCGGCGGTCGCGTGATCCCGTCGAGGCTGCGCGGATAGCGCCAGGCGGCTTTTCCTGCCGCTCTAGGTAATCCGGCCAAAGAGGCGTATTACCAGACCTATCGGGGGCATTGCGCCACCGCTGGGCGACGCGCGTTGTGCTGATCACGATCTTTGCTCCCGCCAATGTGCATTTGCTGGAAATCGCCGGCCTGCGCGATGCGTTCTTCGAAGCGAACTGCAAGATGCGGACCGGGAAACCGTATCGCATGCAATTGGTCACCGAGCACGGAACGATCACCGAGAGCGCGTCCGGCGTCAAGTTCATGCCCGATGCGTGCGTGCGCGACGCGACCGAGCGATCGGATACCCTGATCGTCGTCGGGCCCAATGGGGTGCCGGCGCGTTCGAGCGAAGATGTCACGCGCTGGCTGCGCGAACAGGCCGGGCAGTCGCGCCGCTACGGCTCCGCCTGCACGGGCGCCTTCCTGCTGGCGCAGGCGGGGCTGTTGTCGGGGCGACGCGCCACCACCCACTGGCAATATGCCGAACGCCTTGCCGCCGAATATCCGGACATCCGCGTCGAGCCAGACCAGATCTTCGTGCGCGACGGACCGGTGTTCAGTTCAGCCGGGGTAAGCGCGGCGATCGACCTGGCCTTTTCGCTGATCGAGGAAGATCATGGGAGCGCGCTGGCGCTGTGGGTGGCGCGCCGGCTCGTCGTTTTCCTGAAGCGGCCTGGCGGGCAATCGCAGTTCAGTGCGACGCTGACAGCGCAGATCGCGACGACCAGCCCGATCGACAAAGTCCGCCTGCACATCCTCGAAAATCCGCGTGCCGACCTTAGCCTGTCCGCCGTCGCCAGAGCGGCCGGGGTCAGCCCGCGTCACCTGTCGCGGCTATTCCACGCCGAACTGGGCATAAGCCTGGCCGATTATGTCGAACTGACCCGCATCGAAATCGCCCGCGGCCTGCTGGAAGACAGCGCGTCCCCCATCAAGCGGATCGCCCATGTCGCGGGCTTCGGATCGACGGCGACGCTCCGCCGCGCCTTCATGCGGAGGATCGGCGTCACGCCGATGCACTATCGCCTTCGCTTTCAGGCTACCGGAGAAGGCACGCGCGATGACGAAAGCGACGCCGCTTTGTCCTGAAATGTCGCCAGACCGAAGTTGAGAGGGCGGGGGCGCCGGCGCATCATGGCCCCCGGAGGCCATATCATGCGACTCTTTCCAGCCGGGCCGTGCTGCTCACCGCTTCGAACGTGCAGCGCGCGCCATGACATAGCACAGCGGCGCGGACATCGCCGAAGGCGCAGCAGTACAGGTTGAGGTGTACGCGCCCCAGCGCCGCCGTCATTTCAATGAGTGACGTCGCCACGCGGATCTGACCCACGGCGACGTGACAGCCTGCATCGGACATCATCATGGCTTTTCGATACCTATCGAAGGGCGGGGCGCTGCACGCCCTGGCCCGGCGCCGCCTGCTCGTCCCGGTGGCCGCGATGCTGTTATCGAGCGGGACGACCGCCGATGCCATCATCCTGAGTGGAAGCCGCCCGACCGATGGCTCCGCCATGATGTCGGCCGACGACAGGGGGCGGTTCGCGGGCGTCGGCCGGGTTGAATGCCGCGACCCCCGAACATCCGGCGTGGCGTATGTCGCCACCGGCTGGGTGCTCGGCAGCACCGACACCGTGGTGACGGCCGCCCATGTCTTTTTCCGTGGCGCATCGACGATGAGGGCGGCACGGGCGCTAAACCCGGCCAAGTGCGCCTTCATTCTTTATGATCGGAACCAGCAGATCCGACAGGAAGCGCGCATCCGATATGCGGTGTCGCCCTGGGCCGACATCACCATCCGTAACGACAGCTCCTACGACGTCGCCATCCTCAAGCTCGATCGGCCGATTAAGATCGATAGCATTCCGGTGGCGATGGCTTTCAAGGGCCAGGAGAAGGCGGTGGTGGATCTTGTCGCCTTTCATCTGGGCGTCGGCGAGATGCAGCGCGCCTGGATCACCAGGGGCCGATTGCGCGATTTCCCCGCCAGTCAGCAGCGCGACGACAGGGCGGCCACGCGCATCACCAACGCACGGCGGCTCTTTTCGACATCAGCCGACTCGAGCCCGGGATCGTCCGGCGGCATGTATTATGACGAGCGGATGCACGCCGCGATCGGCGTGCATCTGGGCGCGGTCTGCGATCAGGTCCGGCCTCGATACGATCCTCATCTATGCTTCAACTACGGGCTGCGCTTCACACCCGCGATCGTGGCGATGGTCGACATGGTCGTGCGCGATCAACCGGCGCCCGCGAACCTCATAGTGGCTGACGGCGAGCCCAGCCTCGCCGAGGCGCGCCCGGTGCAGCGGGCAGTCGACTAAACGGAGTCCCAGTCTGCCTCTTATGCCTTCAATGGAGATGAAAGTGGAACAGATGACCGCGTTTGGACATGTCGAGGCACTGGATGGCGCGAGCCGGTTTCCGCTGGACGCCTTCGGCCGCCCGATGGGCCGCCCGCCTGTCGTCGGTGGTGCGCCGGTCGATATAACGGCGGGGGAGATGACGGGCTTGTGGTCATTGCGGTTCGGCACGTTCGGTTGCCCGGATGGCGAAACGCGGGGCGGCGTGGTTCATATCGGCGAGGGGCTGCTCGGCGGCGGCGACAGCAGCTTCGCCTATATGGGCCAATGGAGCATGGCGGGCATCGAATTGCGCGCCAGACTCGATATCGCGCGGCACAGCCGGGATGACACGACGACGAGCATCTTCGGCATCGGCGCGGATGTCTATCACGCCGATTGCGTCGCGCACGCCATCACTCCGGATCTGTTCGAAGGCCGCATCCGACGCCCGGGCTATCCCGATGCCCGATTGACGATGCGCCGGATGGCGGTCCGCCAGAGCCAGGCGACAAGAACGGCTCGCGATGGCTGGTGGCGACATTTCCCGAATCCTGGGGAACACGATACTCAGTCGGCGGATGCGCGAGCCAGTCAAAGGCAGCGCGGGAGCCAAAGCGAAAGCCGTTGATACCCCTCCACCATGCTTTGCATGTTCCCCTCCCCATGCTTCGCGTAAGGAGGATTTGGTGGGGTGGATCCTCCCTTTCCGGAGGACAGGCGGATCCAGCTGTTCCTCCAATCGTCGATCGCGGGCTCCACAGGATGAAGCGCCTTGTGGCCAGCTAGGTAGAAATCCGCGCTTAAGATGAGCGTTACGGTGCCGTATTAAGTGCGCGACAGCGATAACCGCCAAACTCTGATCGGGGGGGCCGAGAAGAGCAGGTTATGCCGGATGCATGTCGCTTAGTGCGGGCCCTCGCGTTGCCGGCCATTGCCGTGCTGACCATGGGAAGCATCGGCAGGGTCCAGGCACTCGAACAGCGCACGCTTGCCATTCATAATTTCGAGCGGGCACGTCTCGGGATCGGGCCCCTCAAATGGGACAGGCGGCTTGCAGCGGATGCGGATCGCTGGGCCAGGCATCTGGCCCGGCTCGGATATCTGGTCCATTCCCCCGATGATCCAGCGGACATCTCACCGCAGGGCGAAAATTTGTGGGCGGGCACCGCCGGAGCCTTTTCCGCGGATGATATGTCGAAGCTGTGGCTGAAGGAAAAGCGCAACTTCAAATATGGCGTTTTCCCCGACAATAGCCGGACCGGCGACCTGGAGGATGTCGGTCACTACACGCAGATGGTATGGGCTTCGAGCAAGGCGGTCGGCTGTGCCTTACGGCGGGGACGGAAAGACGAATTCTTCGTCTGCCGCTACAGCGAGGGCGGAAATATTTTGGGTGAAAGACCATATTAGGGCGGGTCGACGTTCAGCTCATGCCGGCCTGCAAATGCGGTTTCCGGTGCTTCCGTTGCTCACGTACATTTGGGCCGGTCGTCACATAGATTGATGGCCGTGATTGCTGTGGGAAGCACGCCGGCAGCGACGGCCTGCTGGCACGGACAACCACAGCCCGCGCTGCGCAGTCCTTCTTGCCAGCGCACTTCCCAGAGCAACCCCTCGGCCGGGCGGAGTACGCTGCGCGCGGGGTCACCGAAGACTGGCATTTCCGGCTCGGTCAGAACCGAATGTCGATCCGCCCTGGTTGACCGCCCCCGTTGACCTCCATACCCAGCCAAGCGCGCGTTTCATCAAGATAGGCATTGGTACGAATGGCCCTGAATGCTAGGCCGTTATCGCAGGGCAAAAAGGGACCGACGGGGCTGGGGCATCATCTGTTGGCGAACATCGGCCAGGCCCCGGGCGGCAATGGACTTCGAATGACATTCTTTCCGCGTTTGAAATCCTATCTGCGAAGCCAGTCCCGTCTGGTCTTGACCCTTTTCAGTGGCGCGCCTTTCAGGACATTGCGTAATCGCTTCCACAACGCGATGGGGCATCGGGTGCACATGTCTGCCAACATCATGCACTCGGCATTCCTCAACCACGGGAAGATCAAGATTGGGCGCGACACGTTCGTGGGGGATGAGGTTTTGATAACGGGTGGTGACATTGCCATTGGCTGTCGTTGCGACATTGCGCCGCGCGTCACCATCCACGCAGGAAGCCACCTCATGGGCGATGACTCCCGCCGTGCCGGCGCGCCGAGCGAGGGGGTGATCCGGATCGGATCGGGCACATGGATCGGCACCGGCGCCACGATCATTGCCGGGGCGGTCATCGGTAGCGGGAGCTTGGTGGCTGCAGGGAGTCTGGTAAAGCGTGGCCGTTACCCGCCCAACTCTCTTTTAGCCGGCTGTCCTGCCAAGGTTGTGAAACAATTCAAATGAGCCAGACTTCCCTTCAGTCCCGCACCAGGGGGATCAATCGGATGGTCCTGTCGGTGCTGGCCGTTCTCTGCATATTGGCCCCAACGTCGCATCCGCTGCATGGCCTGCTGAACTGGGACATCAAATATGTCTATGTCGCGTCGTTCGTCGGATTGCTCGCAATATGCTTCATCGGTGAACGTGAGCAGACCCATAGCTACCGGCCACTCGCGATCGCGCTCCTTTATTTCGCGTTCGGCATTCTGGGAACGATCATTTCTGGGGCCTATCATCAGATCATGATCGGTATCGTCGGCAGTGCTTCGGTGATAGCGGTATATTATAGCCGGCGGTATATTTATTCCGAGCAAGCCGTCAGAGCTCTGAACATCATTACATTCTGCATTCTCGCAGGTGCCTGGATAGCACTTATATATGCTCTCTTGGGTGGCGGGGCGATTTTTGCCGCGATGAACCTGGAAACGGACAAGGAGATGCCATTCTATCTCACGTCCTTTACAAATAGCGTGCAGGATGGGCTTATAAGACCTTCGGGAATATTCGATGAGCCGGGTGCTCTGGCGATGTTTTCGATAATCGTCGCTATAATTAATGATATATATGGGAAAAATAGTTCTAAGACCCAGCTTATATTGTTGGCTAATCTTGTGACTCTCTCTGTCATGGCTTTCATAGCTTTAGTTATTTTTTGGACTTCCGCCTTTTTCGTAAGGGGTAAGCGATTTGTCGCTTTTGCCGTGGCTTTTCTGGCTACGATAGCATTGTTGGCTATTCCTACCGCCCGAGATATATTTTCCGAGACTGTTCTTTCACGATTCCGCATGGAGGACGGAAAGTTCGCCGGAGATAACAGATCGAACCAGCTCGAAAATTTCTTTTATTACCTGGACTGGAATATAATTAAAAAGGGATACCTGACGTCCTATGGTCGTTTTGATTTGGATATGAGTTCTAATCCTTTCAGTATCCTTTTTGCATCAGGTATATTTGTATGGATTCCATATTTCCTGATATGTTGTATGCTTTTATTTTTATGCTTCAAGAATAGGAAAATTGGCTGGGCAATTCCGTTAACTCTGCTGATCCTTATCTTGCAAAGGCCCTATATATACTCATTATATTGGTCCTTCATGTTGTCGGTGGCATTGATGCCGGTTCTGTTTGCAGAAACATTGTCTGCCCGCAGGCGGATGCAAAATTGAGGATCCTGTACCTCCATAGCGAAATCATGCCCTATCACGTTCCGGTATTCCGGAGTTTCCTGGCAGCAGGTTGCGAGCTGCATGTGATGCGGTGGACCAGAAGAAATATCACACCCTACCAACTTCCGTCGTCGCTCCCGGTAACCACTTACGACCGGGAGAGTTTTTCAACACGGGCGATCACGGATATGGCGCGGGCCCTGCGTCCCGACATCGTCTACATCGCCGGGTGGCAGGATCTGGGATATCTCCCTGCGGCAATGGCGCTGCGCCGAAGCGGAACGCCGGTCGTCGTCGGTTTCGACGATCAGTGGCTTGGCAGGTTGCGGCAGCGCGCAGGGGCGCTTCTGTCCCGCTTCGTCCTCAGGCCGCTGTTCTTTTCTCACGCGTGGGTCGCCGGGCCGCGACAATATGCCTTTGCGCAGCGGCTCGGTTTCCGGGACGATGAGATCATCTTTCACCTGTTGAGTGCTGACACCCGGCTCTTCGGCGCGGTGCCGGAACGGCGTCTCGCGCGTGCGACGACGGGATTCCTGTATGTCGGGGCGTTGCGACGGGTGAAGGGGGTCGACGTCCTGCTGGACGCCTATGACATCTATCGCAAGGAGCTGGGGGGAGCGTGGACGCTCACCTGCGTCGGCAGCGGCGAGCTTGCTGAGCGCGTTGCACGGTGCCCGGATATACACCATGTTGGCTTCAGCGATCAGGATGCGCTTGCCGGTTTGGCCGAGCGCGCTGGAGCATTCATCCTCCCCAGCCGGCTGGACCAATGGGGTGTGGTGGTGCACGAATTCGCGGCTGCGGGTCTGCCGCTGATTCTGTCGGAAGGCGTTGGTGCGGCGCCGCAATTGCTTATTCCCGGCTATAACGGTTTTCGGGTACGCAATGCGGATCCGGCGGATCTCGCGGTTGCGATGCGCCGGATGGAGCTTAGTTCCGAGGGGGAGCGACAGGCCATGGGGAAGCGGAGCACCGAACTCGCGATGGCGATCAATCCCGAAATGTCCGCGCAGAGCTTCCTGTCTCTGGCAAGGCGCAAGCCGGGCACAGTTTTCCGGCAGGCGAATCCATGAAGATCGGCATCGACGCTTCCCGGATCAGGTCGGGCGGCGGCATCGGTCATCTGCTCGGGATTCTGCGCAGTTTCGCCAAGGCCGACCGGCCGGATATCGAATTGCACATCTGGTCCTATGACGAACTGCTCGATCAGATCGAGCCCTCGGCCCATATTATCCGGCACAGGTCCAGGCTCCTGAACGCTCCCCTTCTGTTTCAACTGTTCTGGCAGAGGTTCGTGCTGGGGGTAGAAGCGCGACGTTACGGCTGTGACATAATGTTCACGCTCGATGCCGCAAGCTTATGCGATTTCAGACCGTCGGTTGCCCTGAGCCAGGACATGCTCTCGTTCGAGGCGGGCATCCCGCAGCGCTTCTCCTTCGGTTATGAGAAGTTGCGGCTATGGGCGATCGGGCGCGTCCAGGTAGCGCGCATGAGGCGATCGGACGGTGTGATATTTCTAACCGAGCACGCACGGCAGACGATCGGCCGATATACGGGCGCCCTAGCCGACACCACGGTCATAGCGCACGGCTTTGACGAGCGGTATCGGCAGGCGGGGGCGGTGGCCAGGCCCGCTATTCCGCGTGAGGGCGGGGTCATCCGGTGCCTCTATGTGTCGCCGATCGCGCCCTATAAGAACCAGGACAAGGTGATAGAGGCGATCGGCCTGTTGCAGGCGCGGGGATATCGCGTCGAACTCACCCTCGTCGGCGGCGGCAAGCCGGCGCATGTCGCGGAAATCCGCTCGATGATCGCGCGCGATCCCGCCCGCGAGGGATCGGTGCGAATGCTCGGCCATCTTGGCCGCGACGAGATGATCGATCTCTACCGCGCGTCCGATATCGCGATATTCGCCTCATCGTGCGAGACGTTCGGCATAACCCTGCTCGAGGCGATGGCCTGTGGCATCCCGATTGTCTGCTCTCGTCTCGAAAGTCTCCGGGAAACCTTGGGCGACGGCGGGATATATTTCGATCCCACCGATTCAGCCGATATCGCGTCTTCCATCGAGAAGGTCGTATCGAGCGATGTGGTTGCCAAACAGATCGCCGCCATGGCCAGAAAGAACAGCACCGCTTACACATGGGACCGGTGCTCAGACCTGACATTCTCGTACATAGAGTCCGTTCTTGGCAAAGTCCGAGCGCGCTCGTAGACGCTGAGCAGTTACCGAAGGTACCGATTTTCGATGATGAAGAAGGCTTTGATCACCGGGATAACCGGGCAGGATGGTTCCTACCTGGCGGAACTGCTCCTGGCCAAAGGATATGAGGTCCATGGCATCAAGCGCAGATCCTCGTTGTTCAACACGCAGCGTATCGACCATCTCTACCAGGATCCGCACGAGAAGGGCGGGCATCTCCGGCTGCATTATGGCGATCTGACCGACGCATCCAACCTGACCCGCATCCTCAGCGAGGTCGAACCGGACGAAGTCTATAACCTGGCCGCGCAGAGCCATGTGGCGGTGAGCTTCGAGGCGCCCGAATATACGGCGGACGTCGATGCGATGGGGGCTTTGCGGCTGCTGGAGGCGATCCGGTTTCTCGGCTTCCAGAGCAGTACCCGCTTTTATCAGGCATCATCGTCCGAACTCTACGGGCTCGTCCAGCAGGTTCCGCAGACCGAGGCGACGCCCTTCTATCCCC
Source organism: Sphingomonas sp. Root710 (assembly GCF_001429065.1). Taxonomy (GTDB): domain Bacteria; phylum Pseudomonadota; class Alphaproteobacteria; order Sphingomonadales; family Sphingomonadaceae; genus Rhizorhabdus. Next base: position 312,729 of record NZ_LMIB01000012.1, on the reverse strand, counting down.
GATCGCCTTACGCCGTCTCGAAGCTTTTCGCTTATTGGATGACGGTGAATTATCGCGAAGCCTATGGGATGTATGCGTGCAACGGCATCCTGTTCAATCATGAGAGCCCCCGCCGTGGCGAGACTTTCGTCACCCGCAAGATCACGCGCGCGCTCGCCAATATCAGCCAGGGCCTCGAAAGCTGCCTTTACCTCGGAAACCTGAACGCCTTGCGCGACTGGGGCCATGCAAGGGACTATGTCGAAATGCAGTGGCTCATGCTGCAGCAGGACAGCCCGGAAGACTATGTCATTTCGACCGGCGAGCAGCATTCGGTCAAGCAGTTCACCCTGTGGACGGCGCAGGAACTGGGGATCGAACTGCGCTTCGAGGGAGAAGGGGTGGAAGAGGTCGGAATCGTCGAGGCGGTGGACGGTGAGATCGCGTCGGGCGTAAGACCGGGCGATGTGATCGTCCGGATCGATCCGCGCTATTTTCGGCCTGCGGAAGTCGAAACGCTTCTCGGGGATCCCAGCAAGGCGCGGGTGAAATTAGGCTGGCAGCCGAAGACAACCGCTCGGGAGATGTGTTCCGAGATGGTGGCGGAGGATCTTGAAAAGGCCCGCCGCCACGCGCTGCTGCGCGCGCATGGATTTCGTTCATCCATGACGTTCGAGAACTGACGATGCGCGTTTATGTGGCCGGTCATGGTGGAATGGTGGGATCGGCCATCTCACGTGCGTTCGAGCATCGGGGGCAGGAGGTGCTGACCCGGACCCACGCCGAGCTCGACCTGACCGACGGTCACGCGGTAGCCGGGTTCATGCAGGCGGAGAGACCTGACATGGTGATCCTCGCGGCCGCGAAGGTTGGCGGGATTCACGCGAACAACAGCTATCCGGCCGAGTTCATCCATCAGAATCTGATGATGGAATGCAATGTCATCCATCAGGCTTTCGCCGCGGGCGTGTCCAGATTGCTGTTTCTGGGGTCCTCCTGCATCTATCCACGCGCGGCGGCTCAACCGCTGGCAGAGGAGGCGCTTCTGACGGGAGCCCTCGAACCTACCAACGAGCCTTATGCTATCGCGAAGATCGCGGGCATAAAATTATGCGAAAGCTATAACCGCCAATATGGCACCGATTTCCGCAGCGTGATGCCGACCAATTTGTATGGGCCCGGGGACAATTTCCATCCCGAGAATTCGCATGTGGTGCCGGCCCTCATTCGACGGTTCACCGAGGCAGCGGCGCGGCAGGCGGACGAAGTCGTCGTCTGGGGGACGGGGACGCCCCGGCGGGAGTTTCTTCACGTGCAGGACATGGCCGAGGCCTGCCTTTTCGTGCTCGGTTTGTCAGAGGAGGAATATCGCTCCGTCACCCGTCCGATGTGTTCGCATCTGAACGTCGGCCTGGGCGAAGACATTTCGATCCGGGACCTGGCGGTGATGATTGCCGGCATCACGGGCTTCCAAGGACGAATAAGCTTCGACGAGAGCCGGCCGGACGGAACGATGCGCAAGCTGCTCGACATCTCCAAATTGTCGTCGCTCGGCTGGAAGCCCACTATTGCCATCCGCGACGGCCTGGAAGATGCCTATCGCTGGTTCGTCGATCACCAAAATCAGGCGCGCCATCTATAATCTGCCATGATGGCGATCGATCGGGTAACGTCATCGCAAACGTCCTTCCTCCTGTCGGGAATTCCTGAAGCACAATGACCGGGCGCGCCTACCAGATCTGCACTTCCTGCGTCATGGACACCAGCGACAGCGCGATCAGCTTCGACGCCGAGGGGGTCTGCGATCATTGCCGCACCTTCCGTGAGCACACGCTGCCCAACTGGCACCCCGACGAGCGCGGGCGGGCCGAGCTCGAACGGTCGCTGGAGCGGGTGCGCAAGGCGGGGCGGGGGAAGGACTTCGACTGCATCATCGGCATGAGCGGGGGGATCGACAGTTCCTATCTGCTCTATGTCGCCAAGGAGATGCTGGGGTTGCGGCCGCTGGTGTTCCATGTCGACGCCGGCTGGAACTCCCAGATCGCGGTCAACAATATCGAGCGGCTGGTCGACGGGCTGAAGCTCGACCTGTTCACCGAGGTCATCAACTGGGAAGACATGAAGGACCTCCAGCTCGCCTTCTTCCGCTCGGGCGTGCCGCATATCGACGTTCCGCAGGACCATGCCTTTTTCGCGACGATGTACAAATTCGCGACCGAGCATGGGGTGAACACGATCCTGACCGGCGCGAACCTGTCGACCGAGTGCGTGCGCAATCCGGTCGAGTGGATGTATTATCAGTCGGATTCCTGGCAGCTCCGCGACATCCATCGCCGCTTCGGCCGGCGCCCGCTGCGCAGCTATCCGGTCACCTCGATCCTCTGGCACAAGCTGTGGCTGCCCTATGTCCGTCGCATCAAGGTGCTGCGCCCCCTCAACCATGTCCCTTATGTCAAGGAGGAGGCCAAGGCGTTCCTGGCGGAGCGGTTCGGCTGGCAGCCCTATCCGCAGAAGCATTTCGAATCGCGCTTCACCCGCTTCTACGAAAGCTACTGGCTGCCCGAGCGCTTCGGATATGACGTGCGGCGTGTCCAGTTCTCCAGCCTGATCGTGACCGGGCAGATGCGCCGGGAGGACGCGCTGGCCGAGCTTGAAAAGCCCTCCTATGATCGCGAGACGATCGCGCAGGACAAGGAGTTCGTCGCCAACAAGCTGGACATCAGCGTCGACGAGCTGATGGGGTTCATGGCATTGCCGCACAAGCGCTACAGCGACTATCGCAACCAGCGGGCGATCTATGACGCGGGCGCCTGGGCGATGCGCCGGCTCGGCCTCGAAATCGGCGGCAAGCGTTGATCACCATCGTCGATTACGGCCTCGGCAATGTGAAGGCCTTCGCCAACATCTACCGGCAGCTGAACATCCCCGTCCGCATCGCCGACGGCGCGGCGGCGCTGGCGGGTGCGCGCAAGATCATCCTGCCCGGCGTCGGCGCGTTCGACTGGGCGATGGCGCGGCTGCAGGCGTCGGGCATGCGCGACATGCTCGACCGCGTCGTGCTCGAAGAAAAGGCCGATGTGCTGGGCGTGTGCGTCGGCATGCAGATGATGGCGCGGCGGAGCGAGGAGGGGCGGGAGGCCGGGCTCGGCTGGATCGACGCCGAGGTCGTGAAGCTCGATACGGCAGGGCTCAACGGGCAAACGCAGTTGCCGCACATGGGCTGGAATGACATCATCCTGCACCGGCCGAGCCCGCTGTTCGACGGGCTGGAGGGCAGCCGTTTCTACTTCCTGCATTCGTTCCACATGATTCCCGCCGACGACGGCGCGATCCTGGCCAAGGCCGACTATGGCGTGACGTTCGCCGCGGCGATCGGCGCGGGCAATATCTACGCGACCCAGTTCCATCCCGAAAAGAGCCATGCCGGCGGCATCCGCCTGCTCAAGAATTTCGCGGCGCTCTGACGATGCTGCGTGCGCGGATCATGCCCTGTCTCCTCGTCCAGGACGGCGGCCTCGTGAAGACGACGCGGTTCGGCAGCCCGAAATATGTCGGCGACCCGATCAACGCGGTGCGCATCTTCAACGAAAAGCAAGTCGACGAGCTGATCGTCGTCGATATCGATGCGACGCGGCATGGCCGCGAACCCAATTACCGGCTGATCGAGATATTGGCGAACGAATGCCGCATGCCGCTCTGCTATGGCGGAGGCGTCGGCCGGGTCGAGCAGATCGAGCGCATCGTCGGGCTCGGCGTGGAGAAGGTCGCGTTGGGGGCGGCGTTGCATGCGGATTCGCAGCTCCTGCCGGAGGCGGCCGCCCGGGTGGGGAGCCAGAGCATCGTCGCGGTGCTCGACGTGCAGAAGACCGGCCTGCTGCGCCGGGCCGAGGTCGTGACGCACAACGCCACGCGGCGGACCGGCCGTGATCCGGTATCGTTCGCGCGCGCGGTGCAGGACCTTGGGGCCGGCGAGATCCTGCTCAACAATGTCGACCGCGACGGCGTGATGAAGGGCTATGACCGCGACCTCATCGCCGCGGTCCGCGCCGCCACCTCATTGCCGCTCACCCTGTTGGGCGGGGCCGGGTCGCTCGACGACATCGGGGGCCTTGTCCGGGATCATGGGGTGATCGGGGCGGCGGCGGGCAGCCTGTTCGTCTTCAAGGGCAAATATCGCGCGGTGCTGATCAACTATCCGGCGCCCGACGAGAAGGACAGAATCCTCGCGGAAGCCTGATCCGGCGCGATGGGCTTTCACCTGCCGGCGTTCAGACCCGCTCGACGGCCAGCGCCAGGCCCATGCCGACGCCGATGCACAAGGTCGCCAGGCCGCGCTTGCCGCCGGTCCGTTCGAGCTGGTGGACAAGGGTCATCGCGATCCGCGCGCCCGACATGCCGAGCGGATGGCCCAGCGCGATCGCGCCGCCGTTGGGGTTCACCTGGGGCGCGTCGTCGGGCAGGCCGAGGCCGCGGGTCACCGCGAGCGCCTGGGCGGCGAAGGCTTCGTTGAGCTCGATCGCGTCGAAGCCGCTGATCGACAGGCCGAGTTGGGCCATCAGTTTGCGCGTGGCGGGCAGCGGACCGATCCCCATGACACGCGGCTCGACCCCGGCGCTGGCCATGCCGAGGATGCGGGCGCGCGGCGTCAGGCCGTGCGCCTTCGCGGCGGTCTCGCTGGCGACGATCATCGCCGCCGCGCCGTCGTTGATGCCCGACGCATTGCCCGCGGTGACGGTGCCGTCGGGGCCGAACAGCGGCTTGAGCTTCGCCAGCGTCCCGATCGTCGTGTCGGCGCGCGGATGCTCGTCGGTGTCGGTGGTGACGGTGTCGCCCTTCCGGCGGCCGGGCAGGGTGAGCGGGACGATCTCTTCGGCGAAGAAGCCGCCCTGCTGCGCGGCGGCGGCGCGCTGCTGGCTGCGGAGCGCGAAGGCGTCCTGATCGGCGCGCGAGATGCCATGCTCCTGCGCGACATTCTCGCCGGTGCGCGGCATAGTCTCGGTGCCGTACAGCGCGTCGAGCGTGGGGTTGACGAAGCGCCAGCCCATCGTCGTGTCCTCGAGCTTCTGCGCGCGGCCGAAGGCGGCGTCGGCCTTGCCCATCACGAAGGGGGCGCGGGTCATGCTCTCGACCCCGCCCGCGACCGCGAGGGCCATCTCGCCGGTGCGGATCGCGCGGGCCGCTGCGCCGACCGCTTCGAGGCCCGAGGCGCACAGCCGGTTCAGGGTGAGGCCGGGCACACTGGTGGGGAGGCCCGCGAGCAGCAGGCTCATCCGCGCGACGTTGCGGTTGTCCTCGCCCGACTGGTTGGCGCAGCCGTAGAAGACCTCCTCGATCGCCGCCGGATCGAGCGAAGTGTTGCGCTCTATCAGCGCCTTCAGCGGCAGCGCGCCGAGATCGTCGGCGCGAACCCCGGCGAGCATGCCGCCATAACGGCCGATGGGGGTGCGGATGGCGTCGCAGATGAAGGCGTCGGTCATGATCTTTCCGTCAGGCAGCGGTGAGGGTGAGGCCGGTGAGGCGGCGAAGTTCGTCGAGCGACAGGCCGTCGACCATATCGACGACGCGCGCGCCGTCCGCGCCGACGTCGAAGATGGCGAGATCGGTGTAGACGCGCGAGACGCAGGCGAGGCCGGTCAGCGGATAGCTGCACCGCCCGACCAGCTTGCTTTGTCCGGCCTTGGTGAGCAGCTCCATCATCACGAAGGTCTGCTTCGCGCCGATCGCGAGGTCCATCGCGCCGCCCACCGCCGGGATCGCATCGGGCTCGCCGGTGTGCCAGTTGGCGAGGTCGCCATGGACCGAGACCTGGAAGGCGCCGAGCACGCAGATGTCGATATGGCCGCCCCGCATCATCGCGAAGCTGTCGGCATGGTGGAAATAGCAGCCGCCGGTGAGCAGCGTTACCGCCTGCTTGCCGGCGTTGATCAGTTCCCAGTCCTCCTCGCCCGGCGCGGGTGCGGGGCCCATGCCGAGCAGGCCGTTCTCGCTCTGCAGCAATATCTCGCGATCCTGCGGCAGATAATTGGCGACCTTGGTCGGCAGGCCGATGCCGAGGTTCACATAGGCGCCTTCAGGAATGTCGCGGGCGACGCGGGCGGCCATCTGGTCGCGGGTCATGGGGGTCATGCCGATGCTCCGGTCTGGACGAGGCGCTGGACGAAGATGCCGGGGGTAATCACCGCCTCGGGATCGAGTTCGCCGAGCGGGACGATCTGAGACACCTGCGCGATCGCGGTTTCCGCGGCCATCGCCATGATCGGCCCGAAATTGCGCGCGGTCTTGCGGTAGACGAGGTTGCCCCAGCGATCGCCGCGATGCGCCTTGATCAGCGCGAAATCGGCATGGATCGGATATTCGAGGACATAGTCGCGCCCGTCGATGTTGCGCGTCTCCTTGCCCTCGGCGAGCAGCGTGCCGAAGCCGGTGGGAGTGAAGATCGCGCCGAGCCCGGCCCCCGCCGCCTGGATGCGCGCGGCGAGATTGCCCTGCGGCACCAGTTCGAGCTCGATCTCGCCAGCGCGGTAGCGCGCGTCGAAATGGTGGGAATCGCTCTGGCGCGGAAAGGAGCAGATGATCTTGCGGACGCGGCCCGCCTTGATCAGCGCGGCGACGCCGCTTTCGCCATTGCCGGCATTGTTGTTGATGATCGTCAGGTCGCCGACGCCGCGCGCGATCAACGCGTCGATCAGCTGATCGGGCATGCCCGCGGTGCCGAAGCCGCCGATCATCACCGATGCGCCGTCAAAGATATCGGCGACCGCGTCGTCGACCGTCGCCACCGTCTTGTCCACCACGCGCGAATCTCCTTCCAGCGGCGATCGATGGCGCTCCGTCTCCCGGCGGCTGCCACTTGAGTCAACCGATAAACGTGATATTGTCCGATAATCGGTTAGTGGAGAACAGGGTGGAGCAGCTTTCCACGCTGGACGCGCAAGGCGATCCGGAATTCATGACCTCGCTGGCGCGGGGGCTTGCGGTGCTGCGCTGCTTCGCCGACGAGCGGCAGCCGATGACGATCGCGCAGGCGAGCCGCCTGACCGGACTCAGCCGGCCGGCGGTGAAGCGCTGCCTGCATACGCTGGTGCGGCTGGGCTATGCGATGCAGACCGGTGCGCATTATGCGCTGCGGCCCAAGGTGCTGGCGCTGGGCTATGCCTATATGTCGTCGAGCAGCCTGGCGATGCGCGCCCAGCCGCTGCTCGACCAGTTGCGCGACGATCTGCACGAATCCTGCTCGCTCGGCGTGGTCGAGGAGGACGAGGTCTATTATATCGCGCGCGCCGAGGTGTCGCGGATCATGTCGGTCGCGCTGCGGGTCGGCAGCCGGGTGCCGCTCTACTGCACGTCGATGGGACGGGTTCTGCTGGCGGGGCAGGGCAGGGCGGCGCAGGAGGCCTATCTGCGCCGGACGCCGCTGGTCGCGCTGACGGACAAGACCGAAACCGATCCGGCCGCGCTGCTGGCGATCTTCGACAGGGTGGGCGAGGAAGGCTGTGCGATCGTCGACCAGGAGCTCGAAGTGGGGCTGCGGTCGGTTGCCGTTCCGGTGATCGGCCGGGATGGCGTCCATGCCGCGATCAACATCGGCGTTCCTGCGGGGCGGGTCTCGCTGACGGAATTGCGGACGCGCTACCTGCCCGCGCTGAAGCGCGTTGCGCGCGATTTGGCGATGATCGTCGATCGCGCTTGAGCCACGATGCTGGCCGATAACGCACCGCCTCGGTGGTCGCCTTCCTGTGCAGCGAGGCGGCACGCTATGTGACGGGCGAGATGATCCTGATCTGCGGCGGCTATATGGGCTGATGCCCGCCGACGCGGTGTGGATTCGGCGCGCAACAGTCAGGCCGACGCATCCTCAATTCTACACCGGCCAGCCCCCACGCCAGCGCAAACGGCTTGTCGACGGTGATGCGAACTGCGGCGACAGGCGGCCAGGAGAGGCATTGCGTCGCCAGCCGCTGGGCGAACGTCTCGATCAGCGGAATATGGGTTTCTGCCAGGGCCTCTGCGGCGCGAGCGATGCTACGATAGTCGACCATCCCTTCGATATTGTTCGGGTCGGGCGAGGATAGGGTCAGCTCGACCTGGATCACGAGCGGCTGGCGTCGTCCGATTTCGTCGGGATTTATGCCGATATCGGCGAGCACCGTCAGATCGCGGATGCGCACCACGAGGCCGTCGATAACCGCGGCCATGGCGTCAGCCCTTGAAGACGACGGTGCTCGCGCCGTTGAGGAAGACACGGCCATGGAGGTGGAGGCGGACCGCTTCGGCGAGCACCCGGCGCTCTATGTCGCGGCCCTTGCGGACCAGCTCGTCGGGGGTGTCGGCATGGCTGATCGCCTCGACGTCCTGATGAACGATCGGCCCTTCGTCGAGGTCGCTGGTGACATAGTGCGCAGTCGCGCCGATCATCTTCACCCCGCGCGCATGCGCCTGATGATAGGGCTTCGCGCCCTTGAAGCCGGGCAAAAAGCTGTGGTGGATGTTGATGCAGCGTCCCGACAGGAAGCCCGCAAGATCGTCCGAGAGGATCTGCATATAGCGGGCGAGGACGATCAGCTCGGCCCCGGTCTCGTTGACGATCGCCTTGATCCGGGCCTCCTGATCGGCCTTGGTGTCTTTCGTCACCGGCAGATGGTGGAAGGGGATGCCGTCGCCGATCTCGACGCTGATCGCGTCGCGCGGATGGTTGGAGATCACCCCGACCACGTCCATCGGCAGTTCGCCGATCTTCCAGCGATAGAGCAGGTCGCCGAGGCAATGGTCGAACCTGGAGACCAGCAGCAGCACCTTCTTGCGTTGAAGTTGATCGCGTACCGCCCAGGTCAGGCCGAGGCCCTCGGCAATCGGCGCGAAGTCGCGGCGGAAGGCTTCGAGCGTCTCGCCTTCGCCGGGCTGGAAGGCGACGCGCATGAAGAAGCGGTCGTTGAGGCTGTCGTCGAACTGCTGCGCGTCGATGATGTTGCCGCCCCGATCGGCCAGGAAACCGGCGACGCGGGCGACGAGCCCGGGCCGGTCGGGGGCTTCGACGCGCAGAAGATAGGAAGTGCTCACCTCAGACGGTCCTTTCCGGCGCGCGCGAGCGATGCGCGCGATCATAGCCGTTGATCCACGCGACGGTCTTTTCGAGCCCGCCGAACGGATAGAAATGCAGGCGGACGGGGCCGTGTTCGGGGCCCAACCCGCGATCGAGCTCGTCGACCAGCCTGTCGGGTCCTGCCGAGCCGAACAGCTTGCCTACCGAGATGCCATATTTGGCGAGGACGGCGGTCGATGCGCCCACCCCGCAACGCGCGGCGAAACGCAGCAGCGTCTTGATCCCGGCGGGGCCGGGGATGCCGATGCGCACCGGCGCGTCCGTGCCGCGTGCGCGCAATGCCGCCAGCCAGGAGAGCACCCGGCCCGCGTCGAAGGCGAACTGGGTGACGACCAGCGGGGCCATGCCACGCGCGACGATTTCGGCGCATTTCGCCTCGAGTATGGCGAAGCCCTGTTCCTCGCTCATATTCGGATGGCCCTCGGGATGGCCGCCGACGCCGATCGCGGCGATGCCGTGCCGTTCGAACGCGCCGCTGGCAATCAGCGCCATGCTGTCGGTGAAGGGGCCTTCGGGAGTCGACGGATCGCCCGCGATGACGAAGCAGCGCTTCACCCCCGCTTCGGCAACGGCGGCGGCGAGATAGTCCTCGAATGCCCCCGCCGATCCGATCCGTCTTGCCGAGAAATGCGGCATCGGTTCGAAGCCCAGGTCGCGGACTGCCTTCACTGCCGCGATCCGCGCGGCAGGGTCCTCGTTGGGCAGGAAGGTGACCGCTACCGGCGCGGTCGGCCGGATTGCTGGCGCCGCCGCGCGCAGCGAGCCGATGTCCTTCGCGGTCATCTCCAGCGAATAGCCCGTGACCATATTGGTCGCGGGCTGCGCCCAGCCGGGATGAATGAGCGGGGTGGTCATCTTAGTCGACCAGCAGCACGATCTTGCCGACATGGCCGCCGCGCTCCATTTCGCTCTGCGCCGCGCCGGCCTCTGCCAGCGGATAGGTCGAGGCTATGACCGGCTTGATCCGCCCGGCCACGATATGCGGCCAGAAGTCCTGCTCGACGCCGCGCATGATCCGGCTCTTCTCGGCGACGTCACGGGCGCGTAGCGCGCTCTGCGACAGCAGCATGCGCTTGCGCATCGGCGCGCGGAAGTCGAGGGTGATCTCCGACCCGCGCTGCCAGGCGATCGTCGCGAGCCGGCCGTTCATCGCCGCGCATTCGATATTCTTCGCCATATAGTCGCCAGCGACCATGTCGAGGATGACGTCGGCGCCGCGTCCATCGGTCAGGGCGAGCACCTCCTTCACGAAGTCCTGCGTGGTGTAGTCGATGGCCGCGTCCGCGCCGAGCGCGACGCAGCGTGCGCCGCGCTCGGCGCCGCTGACGGTGGTCAGGACATCTGCGCCGATCGCCTTTGCCATCTGGATCGCCATCGTGCCGATCCCGCTCGCGCCGCCATGGACGAGCAGGGTCTCCCCGGGTTTCAGGACGACCTGGTCGAAGATGGTGGTCCACACGGTCGCGATAGCTTCGATCAGGCCCGCGCCCTCGGCCATCGTCCAGCCATCGGGCAGCGGCAGCATATGGCCTTCATGGATCAGGCAATATTCGGCATAGCCGCCGCCTGCGAGCAGGCCGCAAACCTTGTTCCCGGCTTTCCAGCGGGTGACCGCTGGGCCGACGCTTTCGACCACGCCCGCGAACTCGAAGCCGGGCGTGTCTGGCGCGCCGGGGGGCGGCGGATAGCGGCCCTCGCGCTGGACGACGTCGCCACGGTTGAGGCCGGCGGCGTGGATCCGGCAGACGACATAGTCGTCATGGGCCACCGGCTTGTCGATCTCGGCCAACTCCAGGACCTCCGGGCCGCCATATTCGCGTATGCGGATCGCGCGCATGTCTGTCTCCTCGATAAATGCTGTTCGAAGGCCGGGCGTCAGCGCGCGGCGATCGTGACCTTCAATCGGCCGAGACCGTCGGTTTCGATCTCAACCGTGTCGCCGAAGGCGAGCTGTTCGCCGGCTTCGAGCCGGCAGCCGCCCGGCACCGTGCCCGATCCGATGATCTCGCCGGGGCGCAGCGTCTCATGCTGTGACGCGTAGGAGATCACCTGCGCGAAGCTGTAATGCATGTCGGCGACGCGGCCCTCGTTGACCAGTTCGCCGTTGACCCAGGAGCGCATCCGCGCGTTGGCGGTATCGAATTCGTCGGCGGTCAGGATCCACGGGCCGAAGACGTTGGCGTCGTCGAAGTCCTTGCTCTTGGTCGGGCCCATCTGGCCGGCCATCTCATCGGCCTGGGTGTCGCGCGCCGAAAGGTCGTTGAAGTTCATATAGCCGAAGATACGGCCTTCGGCTTCCTCGACCGACAGATCGCGGCCGCCCCACAGCACGACTGCCAGCTCATGCTCATAGTCAGGATAGCTGGAATAGGGCGGCCAGACGACGGTGCTGTCGGTGCCCGTGACCGAGAAGCGGTTGGCCTTGTACCAAGCCGGGCGGCGCAGGAAGATGTCGAGCCGATCGAGCTGCGCCTTGCTGCGTTCGGCGATGCCGTTGCGGCGGTTGCGGCCGTCGATCGCGTTTTCGAGATGGCCAAGGAAGTTCAGGCTGTCACGGATCTGCGGCGGCAGCGGGATTGGCGCGAGCAGGCGGACATCGCGTCCGACCGCGAGCCGGGGGCCGTCGCCTTCCATGAGCGTGCGGGCGAGGTCGAGCGCCTCCGGTCCCGCCTCGATCAGCGCGAGCGTCGAAGCCAGCGCGGCGTGTTCGCGCCCGAATCGGCTGATGTGACGCGCTTGAAGGTCGATCGCCGCATCGTCGTCGGCCAGCGCGCCGAGCCGCTGTTCGGCGCCGCCGATCGTCTTGAAGCTTATGAGTCTCATGATCCTCTCGATCCCGATTTTCGCGATGATTTTTGATCATGCGAATGAACTGTTGCGCTCTATTACGAACGATCGTATGAAATCGCAACAACCAAAAGCCCAGGAGAGGAAATCAGATGAAAAATCGCCATGCCTTGCTCGCTTTTCTAGCCTTTTCGACGTCGCCGATCGCCACGGCGCACGCGCAGGTCGCAGCCGATTCGCCATCGACTCCGGCGGCCACTCAGGATGACGGCTATCATGTCGAGGACATCGTCGTGACCGCCCGCAAGCGCGAAGAGCGTCTGCAGGACGTCCCGGTCGCGATCTCGGCGCTGTCGGGCTCTTCGCTGCTCCAGCGTGGTTCGACCGACATCCGCGCGGTCGCCACCCTGTCGCCGGGCGTCTTCTATCGCGCGGCCGATCGCCGCGTTCCCTCGCTCTATATCCGCGGCATCGGCACGCGCAGCTTCACCGATGAGGCCGACGCCTCGATCGGCACCTTCGTCGATGGCGTCTATATCGCGCGCTTCAGCTCGGCGCTGCAGGACCTGTTCGACGTCGAGCGGGTGGAGGTGCTCAAGGGGCCGCAGGGCACGCTGTTCGGCCGCAACACCATCGGCGGCGCGCTCAACATCGTTACCCGCTCGCCGACCGACGAGTTCCATGCGCAGGTCAACGCCTCACATACCTGGAACCAGGAATTCGGCGGCACCGGCGTGACCGTCTCGGGGCTGGTCAGCGGGCCGATCGCCGAGCGCGTCAAGGCGCAGGTCAGCGCCAGCTACAGCGACGCCGACGGCGTGATGAAGATCGTCAACACCGGCCGCACCGGCAATGGCGGCCGCAACGCCACGGTGCGCGGCAAGCTGATCTTCGACCTGTCCGACGACGCCAAGCTGACCCTCAACAGCGATTATTATGACTCGCATGACGAGACCTCGGTCTATCGCAGCAACGATGTCGACGGTCGCCGCCCGACCATATTGCTGGTGCGCCCGGGCGCGACCTCACCGGTCGATCCTAATCCTTATAAGGTGACCCAGACGCCGGGCGTGAAAGGCGTGCAGCGCGACGGCGGCGGCGTCAGCCTGACCGGCGACTTCAGCACCGACGCGGTCGATATCACCACGATCACCGCCTATCGGAAGGCGAAGCTGTTCGGGCCGGTCGACTTCGACGGCACCAGCCTCGATCTGTGGCTGGTCACCACCGAATCCAAGCAGGATCAGTTCAGCCAGGAAATCCGCTTCTCGTCGAAGACCGACGGTCCGCTGACCTTCGGCAATTTCCTGAAATGGACCTTCGGCGCCTATTATTTCACCGAGAATGTCCATCAGGACTATACCTACAACTACGGGGTGGACAGCTCGCTGGTCGCGCTGCCGCCGCCGTCGGGCACCGGCGGCACACCGATCACCTGGGTCAGCACCGAGAATATCGACGTCCGCAGCTATGCGCTGTTCGGTCAGGTGACGCTGAACTTCACCGACGCGCTGTCGCTCGATCTCGGTGGCCGCTACACCAAGGACAAGAAGGATTATGTCGCCCAGGCGGTGACGTCGGCCCCCGGAATATACCGGTCGAACTTCACCCAGCCGGCGTCGCGCTCATGGAGTGCGTTCGATCCGACGGCGATCCTGTCGTACAAGATCAACCGCTCGGTCCTCGCCTATGCGAGCTATTCGCGCGGCTTCAAGAGCGGCGCCTATCAGCTCGCGCCGGCGACCCCGCTGCTGGCGACCCAGGCGGCCAAGCCCGAACGGATGACCGCCTATCAGGCGGGCCTGAAGTCGGACCTGCTCGGCGGGCGGATGCGGCTCAACATCGCGGGCTTCTATTATAAGTACAGCAATATCCAGGTGCAGCGCACCGTGTTGCTCCCCGGCCAGACGACGACGATTTCGCTGCTCAGCAACGGTGCGAAATCGACGCTGAAGGGCTTCGAGGTCGACGGCCAGTTCGTCTTCACCCGCGGGCTGCGGGCGGAATATGGCTATTCCTATCTCGACGCGAAATATGACAGCTACATCTTCTCGCCGACGGTGAACTTCACCGGCAACCATCTGCCGCGCTCGCCCAAGCACACGCTCAACGCGGCGCTGGTGGCGGACATCCCGCTGAGCTTCGGTTCGCTCAACCTGCGGGGCGGCGGCCAATATGTCGACAGCTTCTACTGGGAGCCGAGCAACTTCGACGCGGGCGTGAAGGAGCCGTCCTACACCTCGATCGATCTCAGCGCCGATCTGAAGTTCAGCAATTTCCGCGTCGGCGCCTTCGTCACCAACCTGACCGGCAACCGCCAGCGGACCCAGGTCGTCAACATCAACCCCACCCGTCTGCTCGAAGTCTGGGGTCCGCGCCGGACGATCGGTGTGCGGGCCGGGGCCGAATGGTGATCGTAGTTTATCAGTAAAAGGAAATTGACCTTGCCCCGTATCGTCGACCTCACCTCCACCATCGATCCCGCCCAGCGGGATCTGTTACCCGACCACATCAAGCATCTGAAGGCGGTCGTCGCCCCGGTTGTCGAGGTGTTCCATCCCAAGGAAAAGGGGCTGGAGATCACCTGCAACGTCCTGGGCTGCTGCCCCGAAGATCTGCCCGATGGCGAAGGCTGGGGGGCGGAGCGGCTCAACGACATGTCGTCGCATTGCGGCACCCATGTCGACGCGCCGCTCCATTCGGGTGCGACGATCGAGGGCAAGGCGGCGCGGACGATCTCCGACATCGCCCTGGAAGAGCTTTACCGGCCGGGGATCGTCCTCGACGTCCGCCCTTGGGTGCAGCCGCGCGAGGCGATCAGCATCGAGGCGCTCGATCGCGCGCTGGAAGCGGCCGGCGGCAGGATCGAGCAGGGCATGGCGGTGCTGCTGCGCACCGGGCAGGAACGCTACGGCTATAATGATCCGGAGTTCACCACCTATCCGGGCATGACCCGCGAGGGGACGCTGCACCTGACCAACCAGGGCGCGACCATTCTCGGCACCGACAGCTTCGCCTGGGATCGTCCGTTCGACGTGATGCGCAAGATCTTCGCCGAGACCGGCGACCGTTCGGTGCTGTGGGACGGCCATTATGCGATCAAGGAGCGCGAGGCCTTCATCGTCCAGAAGCTGGAAAATCTGGGCGCACTTCCCTTGCGCGGATTCATGGTAGGCTTCTTCCCGATCAAGCTGAAGGGCATGAGCGCCGCGCCCGCGCGCGTCGTGGCCTTCGTCGATTGATCTGACTTCCGTTTCCATCCGGGATGGCCGCGGCCATCCCGGATCACCATCGGGCATCCGGATGTGACCATGCAGAACGACACTATCCGCCTCTATCAGGGCCGCATCCTGCTCGGATGCTTCCTCGGCGTCGCGTCCGGATATAGCTCAGCCTATTTCTATTCGAGCGGATTGCTGCTGATCCCGATCGCCCGCGACCTGGGCCTGAGCCGGGGCGAGGCGACGCTGGCGCTGCTGGTATGCAGCATGACCGCGGCGGTGATGGCCCCGCTGCTCGGTCGGGCGGTCGACCGGCTGGGGGCGCGGCTGATCGGCCTCGTCTCGCTGGCCGGGCTGGCGGCGAGCTTCGTCATCTGCGCCTGGGCGACCAGCAGCCTGGCGTCGCTGCTCGCCTGTTCGGTGCTGATCGCGCTGCTGGGGGCGGGATCGAGTTCGGTGTCGTTCAGCCGACTGGTGGTCGACGCGTTCGACCGGCACCGGGGGCTGGCGCTGGCGATGATGCAGACCGGCGCGGGGATGGGCGCGTTCACCATCCCGTTCATTCTCTCCTCGACCCTTCAGGAAGGCGACTGGCGCGGGGCCTATCGCCTGCTCGCCTCGATCGTGATCGTCGTCGGCGTGCTGGTCGCGATCCTGATCGGGACGAAGCGTGGCGGCGCATCAGCGCCTGCCGCCCCGACCGGCGAGGCTTCGGCGGCGGTGCGCGGCTGGGATATCTGGTCGCAGCGGCCCTTTCTGCTCCTCGCCGCGACCTTCCTGCTTGCGGCCAACGCGATCGCGGCGTCGGTGGTCCATTTCGTGCCGATGATGGTCGATGGCGGGTTGACCACGGCGCGGGCGGCGCAGCTCGCTTCGCTGCTCGGCGTCGCGCTGATCTGCGGGCGGCTGGTGACGGGCTGGCTGCTCGACCGGCTGGTGCCCGAATATGTCGCGGCGGCGCTGTTCCTGATCACCTCGGTGGGCCTTTCCATTCTCGCGCTCGAAGGCGCCTCGGTGGCGATCATCGGCGCGCTGGTCGTCGGGCTGGCGATGGGCAGCGAGGTCGACCTGCTCTGCTACCTGACCGCCCGCCACTTCCCGCGCCAGCATTATGGCACCGCCTATGGCGGGCTGTTCGGCGTCTTCCTGTTCGGCAGCGCGATGGGCCCTACGATCATGGGATATCTCTACGATCATGCCGGCAGCTATCGCGGCGGCTTCCTGCTCGCGGCGGCGGTGCTGGTCGGTGCTGCGGCGCTCGTCGCGACGTTGCGACGGCTGCACCCGCGCGAACGCGTGGCCGAGGGCTGATCGATGGGTGCGCGCATGCTGATCCGGGGCGGGCATATCCTGTCGATGGACCCGGCGATCGGCGATCTGCCGCAGGGAGACATATTGGTCGAGGACGGCCGGATCGTCGCGGTCGCGCCGACGATCGCCGCCGACGATGCCGAGATCGTCGATGCTGCGGGGATGATCGTGACCCCGGGCTTCGCCGATACCCACCGCCATTACTGGCAGACCCAGTTGCGCGGCGTCGTCGCCGACTGGAGCCTGTTCGACTATGTCGTGCTGATGCGCCATGGCTATTGCACCAGCTATGACGCCGAAGACGCCTATATCGGCAATCTCGCGGGCGCGCTGGAGGCGCTCAACGCCGGGGTGACGACGATCGTCGATCATTCGCACCTCCAGATCAGCGAGGCGCATAGCGACGCGCTGGTGTGCGGACTGAAGGATAGCGGGGTTCGCGGCGTCTTCTGCTACGGCATGTACGAGAATCCGAAGCGCGACGGCGACCATATCGCCTCGACGCTGGTCCATAGCCCGGTGAGCGATTTCCATCGCGCCAACGCCCGGCGCATCCGCGATACCTATTTCACCGGGCCCGACGACCTGCTGCAATTCGGGCTCGCCTCGACCGAATGGTCGCGGCTGACCGAGACCGGCCCGGCGGTCGAGGAGATAAGGCTGCTGCGCGAGCTGGAGCCCGCGCGGATCAGCGTCCATATCGGCACCGGGGTCAATGAACAGGTCCGCTTTGTCCCCGCACTGGCGGCGGCGGGGCTGCTCGGCGACGATCTCCTCTTCTCGCACGGCGCGCATCTGAGCGATCACGACCTCGATCTGCTCGCGGCGCAGGGCGGCTGGGTATCGACAACCCCCGACACCGAATTGCAGATGGGGATGGGCTTTCCGGTCGCGGCGCGGGTGGCGCGCAGCGGCAAGGAGCCGTCGCTGGGCACCGACATCTCGTCGAGCGTCGCCGGCGACCTCTTCTCGCAGATGCGGATGCTCCTCCAGGTCCAGCGCTTTCGCGATTACGAGGCCGAGGGCAGCCTGCCGCTGACCCGGCGCCGGCCCGCCCGCGACATGGTGCGGATGGCGACGGTGGGCGGCGCGGCGGCGGCGGGGACCGGCGACCGCGCCGGGTCGCTCAGCCCCGGCAAGGCGGCCGACATCGTCCTGATCCGGACCGACTCGATCAACATGGCCCCGGTCAACGATCCGGCGGCGGCGATCGTCTTCTACGCCAACCCGTCCGATGTGGACTCGGTGTTCGTCGCGGGCCGGGCGGTGAAGCGCGGCGGGCGTCTGCGCGGGCATGACTGGCCTGCGATCCGCACCCGGCTGACCGCCTCGCGCGACCGGATCATGGCCCGCTTCGCACGGGTCGAAACCGCCGGATTGATGGACGATTTCCGCGCCGCATGGGCCCGGTCCGTCCGCCCCGAACGAACGGCCGCCTGAGACGGCCTGGAAGGACTGAAGATATGGTTGAAACGACAAGCCCCATCGCGATCCTGGGCGCGGCCGGACTGTCCGGCCGTCCGCTGGTCGCCGAGCTCGAGCGGCGCGGGGCGCCCGTCCGCGCGGTGGTGCGCCGTGCCGAGCAGGCGGCGATGTTCCGCGAGGCACGGATCGCCGATCTCGCGAGCGTCGATCAGCTTGCCGCCGCGATCGAAGGCGCGCGGGCGCTCTATTATATCCCGCCCTCGTTCAATCCGCGCGAGATCGAGTTCGCGACCGCACTGATCGCCGCCGCCCAGCAGGCGGGGGTGCCGCGCATCGTCTATCATTCGGTGCTCCACGCGCCGACCCCGGCGATGCCGCACCATGGCCGCAAGGCGTTGGTCGAACTGATGCTGCGCGAATCCCCGCTGGTGTGGACGATCGTTCAGCCCGCCATGTACAGCCAGACCTGCCTGACCTTCTTCGACCGGGACGCGGGCGCGTTCACCCCGCCTTATGCGATCGACCGGCTGTTCAACCCGATCGACCTGCCCGACCTGACCGAGGCGACCGCCAATATCCTGACCGGCGAGAACCACGAATATGCCACCTATGAACTGGCGGGCAGCGAGCGGCTGACCCCGGTCGAGATGGCGGCGATCCTGAAGGCGACGCTCGGCCGCGACATCGTCTTCCGCCAGGAGGACACCGAAAGCTTCGCGAAGGTCCGCGCGGAGCGAAAGGGATTCGATCCCGGCCAGACCGAGGAGCTGGTTGCGATGTATCGCCATTATGGCGACTTCGGCCTGCCCGGCAACGGCCGGGTGCTGGAGATGCTGCTGGGCCGCCCCTCCACCACCTTCGCCGCGGTCGTCCAGCGCGACTGGGCCTGACCTTTTCCAGGAAATCCAAGGAAGACACGATGCCGACATACAACAACCTGGAAGAGATGCTCGCCGCCGCCGGCGGACCGGTGAACCTGCTCCGCTCGTCGCCCTATGGCTCGCACGCCTTTCCGGGCATCCCGCCGGAGTTCACCAACTGGCGCGACGAGCAGCGGGCGTGGCGCGAGTCCTGCGCGCTGCTCGAAAGCTCCTATCATATGACGCATCTCTACCTGAGAGGTCCCGATGCGAAGCGGCTGCTGACCCGGATCGGCGCGAACAAGATCGGCGAGTTTCCGGTCAACCGGGGCAAGCAGCTGATCTGCGCCAGCCCCGACGGTTATTTGATCGCCGACGGCATCTGCTTCCACACATCGGACGACGTCTATCGCGTCGCCGCCGGGCCGACGATCAGCGACTGGGTGCAGTTCAACGTCGAATCGGGCGATTATGACATCGAGATGGACCGCGACGAGACGGTCGGCCTGCGCGGCGGCGAACCGCGCATCTTCGCCTATCAGGTGCAGGGCCCGCATGCGCTCGACCTGATGAACGAGGTAACCGGCGGGACGCTGCCCAAGATCGGCTTCTTCGGGATCGGCGAGTTCGAGATCGCGGGCAAGCCGGTGCGCGCGCTGCGTCACGGCATGGCGGGGTCGCCGGGCTTCGAGATCTTCGGGCCCTGGGCGGATCAGGCGGCGGTTCTCGAAGCGCTGACCACGACCGGCGAGAAATATGGGATGCGCAAGGTCGGCGGGCTCGCCTTTCCCACTTCGTCGATCGAGTCAGGCTGGATGGCGACGCCGCTGCCCGGGATCTATGACGGTGACGCGATGAAGCCGTTCCGCGAATGGCTGTCGCCGAACCATCGTCCGGCGCTGGCGTCGCTGGGCGGCAGCCTCGAGTCCGATGATATCCGCGATTATTATATGGACCCGATCGAGGTCGGCTACGGTCCGTTTATCGACTTCGACGAAGATTTCATCGGTCGTGATGCGTTGGCCGAGAAGATCAAGAATCCGAAGCGCAAGAAGGTCACGCTCGTCTGGAACCAGGACGATGTGATGGAGGCGATGCGCGCCTCGCTGTTCGAGCGCGAGAATCCCGCTCGCTTCATCAAGATGCCGCTGTCGATCTACGCGACCTATCAGTGCGACGAAGTGATCAAGGGCGGCCGCCGCACCGGCGTCTCGCAATATGCCGGGATCAGCGCCAACGCCCGGCAGATGCTGTCGCTGTCGCTGGTCGGCGTCGAGCATAGCGAGCCGGGAACCGAGGTGATGCTGCGCTGGGGCGAACCGAACTCGCGCCGGATCACCGTCGAGGACAATGTCGTCCACGAAATCCGCGCGACGGTCGCGCCAGCCCCCTATTTCCAGAAGAACATAAAAAAGGATTAGGCAGCGACATCGTGCGGCTGGGCTTGGACGGCGTTCAGATAGGCCTGACACATCAGCACCAGCTGCCGGTGGACGGCGCGGCTTTCGGCCAGCGACAGGTTGCGGGTGAAGATGTTGCGCACCGTGCCGAAGATCGTGCTGAGCAAGGTGAGGTTGACGATCGGCAGATCGGCGAAGACCGCATCGGAGGCGCTCGCCAGCATCGCGGCGGTGGCGGTGTCGACCCGGCGGCTGAAGGTCGCGATCATCGCCGCATTGTCGAGTTCGGCGACCGAGCGGTAGAGCGCCTGGGTCACCTCGGGCCGGTCCATCTTGACGGTCCAATAGGTGGTGACGAGCGCCTCGACCATCTCGGCGGCGGTCGCGCCGTGCCGGGCCTGGCAGCTCGCCTCCACCGTGGCGGCAAGGGCTTCGAGGTAGCGCTCGTTGAGTGCGTAGAACAACGCCTGCTTGTGCGGGAAATATTGGTAGAGGCTGCCGATCGAAACCCCGGCCCGTTCGGCGACGCGGGTGGTGGTCAGACGGCGCGGGCCCTCGGCGACCAAAACCTGAATGGTCGCCTCGAAAATGGCTTCGACCGTCGCCGCCGCCCGTGCCTGACGCGGCATTTTCCGGGGATTTAGATGGGCCGGGGCATCCGAGGCCATAAGCGAATCCTCAAAGTGAATAATCCTTCATATCCTGAGTCGTCACAAAAACACGAAAGGAATTCGGCATGGCCGACACGAAACGCATCGCCCTCGTCACCGGCGCGAACAAGGGCATCGGGCTGGAGATCGCCCGCCAGCTCGCGCAGACCGGGATCCTCGTGATCCTCGGCGCGCGCGATGCGGCGCGGGGCGCCGCGGCTGCCGAGGCGTTGGCCGCAGACGGGCTGGCGGTGCAGTCGCTGCGCATCGATCTGAACGATCATCCGAGCCTGGCCACGGCGGCGAAGGCGATCGAGGCTGAACATGGCCGGCTCGACATCCTCGTCAACAATGCCGGCATCGTCGACGCCGCCGACGGCCCGCCGACCGTCGCCTCGCCCGAGGCCGCCCGCCGGATCATGGACACCAACTTCATCGGCACGCTGGCGGTGACGCAGGCGATGCTGCCGCTGCTGCGCAAGTCGGCGGCGGGGCGGATCGTCAACCTGTCGAGCGCGCTCGGCTCGCTCAGCCAGAATGCCGATCCGACCTCGCCTTATTATTCGGCGCGGCTGATGGGCTATAACGCTTCGAAGGCGGCGCTGAACATGCTGACCGTCCAGTTGAGCGAGGAACTGCGCGGCACGCCGCTGGTGATCAATTCGGTCAGCCCGGGCTATGTGAAGACCGACCTGACCGGCCATCAGGGTTTCCTGACGGTCGAGGAGGGTGCCCAGCTGCCGGTCAAATATGCGCTGCTAGGCGACGATGCGGTCTCAGGCCGGTTCGTGGAGGCGAGCGGCGAATCCGCCTGGTAGGTTGGGGGGCTGACCCGGCTGGACACCGTGCCCGGCCGGGGCGGAATTTAATTGGTTGAACGATCAATCTAAAAAGTCCATGATCTGTGAAGCGGGTTGCCGAGTTAGAGGCTTCCCGCCACCTTTTGATTGAGGATCGCATGACCGAGAGCATCATCGCCGTTATCGGCGCCACCAGCGGCACCGGCCGCCCGCTCGTCCGGGCGCTGATCGGCAAGGGCCCGCACGTCCGCGCGATCTCCCGGCGCGGCGACGCGGCGGCGCTGCTGCCGTCTGGGGTCGAGCTGCGCGGCGGTGACCTGCAGGACGCCGGATCACTGGCTGCGGCCTTCGCGGGCGCCAGTGCGATCCATTATATCCCGCCGTCCTTCGATCCGCGTGAACCGGACTTCGCGCGCCATATCATCGCCGCCGCCGAGCGCGCGGGGGTGGCGCGGATCGTCTATCACTCGGTCCTGCACCCCGGCACGCCCGAGATGCCGCACCACTTCCGCAAGAGCCAGACCGAGCATCTGTTACGCCATTCGGCGCTTCGCTGGACGATCATCCAGCCCGCCATGTATGCGCAGACCGCGCTGGCTTTCTTCGACGCCGAAGCCGGCGAACTTATCCCCGCCTTCGATACCGCCAAGCCTTTCGCACCGATCCACGAGGGCGATCTGGCCGAAGCCGCCGCTATCATCCACAGCGAGGACGGCCATGTCTTCGCTACCTATGAGCTGGCGGGGCCGGAGATATTGGACTCGGTGGCGATGGCCGAGCGGCTTAGTGCCGTGCTGGGACGCCCGATCAGTGCGCGCAAGGCGAGCGCCGACACCCTCGTCCCGCGCGTCGCGGCGCCGCGGGGCTATACGCCCGGACAGGCCCGCGAACTGCGGCTGATGCTCGACCATTATGACGGCTATGGCCTGGTCGGGAACGGCAATGTCCTTCGGATGATCCTGGGCCGCGAGCCGACCAGCTTTGCCGATGCGATGCGCTACAGCCTGGGCGTCGCGCACGAAAAGGTCGGGATATAGCGGGCCGCTACGATCGTTCGAAAAGCGGCGGGGCAAGCCTCACCAGGCGTGCGGCTCGCCATTCCATTTGTAGAAATCGCCACTTCGGTCCAGCGTCCAGCCGCGCGCGACGGTGCAGATACCATGGGCGCTCTGCTCGGGGGTGAGATCGGCCTTCGGGCCGCCCATGTCGGTCTGCACCCAGCCGGGATGGACCAGCCCGATAATGATCCCGCGCGGCTTCAGGTCGACGGCGATCGATCGCATCAGCCGGTTGAGCGCCGCCTTGGTCGCGCCATAGGCATAATAGCCGCCGGTCGGCCAGGTCGATGCGCCGATCTGGCTGGTGATGTTGATGACCTTCGACCCTTCACGTAGCCGGGGCAGGAAGGCCTGAAGCACCCGCAACGGACCTTTCAGTCCGATGTCGACGACTTCGTCAAACTGCTGCCAGTCGATATTGGCGAGGTCTGAGCGGCCGTCCGCCGCGCCCGCGACATTATAGAGGATGTCGATCGGGACATCGCCGCTCGCGGCGGCGGCACGGGTGGCGGAAGCGAGATCGGTGACGTCGAGCTGGTGAACGGCGATCCTTCCGCCGCTGTCATCGGCCAGCGCGGCGAGCGCGGTCGCCCCCGCCGGGTTGCGGACCAGCGAGATGACGTGGTCGCCCGCCGCCAGATGTTGCTTCACCAGCTCGAAGCCGATGCCGCGTCCTGCGCCGGTTATCGCCACTGTCGCCACGTCATTCTCCTTCGATTGTCAGCGCCCGCTCATCCGGCGACGATGCGATTGCGCAATATGCCGATGCCTTCGATCTCCAGCTCGACGACGTCGCCGATGTCGAGCCGCTTGTCGAGCTCGAAGCCGCAGCCGCTGAGCACGGTGCCCGAGCCGATGATCTCACCCGCGGTCAGCGTCCGGTCGGCGCTGAGCTGCGAGACGGCGTCCTCCCACTTGTGATGCATGCTGCCGGTGTTGCCTTCGCTCCAGGTCTCGCCG
This sequence comes from Sphingomonas sp. Root710, assembly GCF_001429065.1. Classification (GTDB taxonomy): domain Bacteria; phylum Pseudomonadota; class Alphaproteobacteria; order Sphingomonadales; family Sphingomonadaceae; genus Rhizorhabdus. The sequence goes on along the minus strand of NZ_LMIB01000012.1, from coordinate 289,178 downwards.
TTGACCCGCGCGGTCATCCGCAGGTCGTAGATGTCGTCGAATTCGTCGAGCGTGGCGATGCACGGCCCGATACCATTGGCGAAATCCTTGCCGTCTCCCGGGCCCAGGCCGCAATCCATGAACGGTATCTGGAGGTCGCGGGCCGACCAGTCGTTGAAGATGGTGAGGCCGAAGATATGGTCGCGCGCATCGGCGCGGCTGATATTGGCGGCGGTCCTGCCGATCACGCAGGCCCATTCGAGTTCATAGTCGCGCCACTGCGACTTGGTCGGCCACGGCACGTCCGCGTCGGGGCCGACCATGTGGATATGGTCGGCATTGTAGTAGATGACCTGCCGCTTGAACTCGGGGTTCATCGTCTTGCCGAGCTTGCCTAGCGCGACCTCCATATGTTCCAGGAACAGGCTGGCGTCGCGCAGCCGGACCGGCCGGGGGATCGGTGCGCGCAGGGCGGGGGCGGCGACGACATCCTCGTCGGGCCGCTTCTCGATGCAGGCGCGCGCGGCGTCCCAGGCCTGTGGTCCGGCGTCGATCAGCTCCTGCATGGTGCCCGGCACGGCATTGCCGGTGCGCCGGCCCGCCGCTGCGAGATCGAGCACGCCGCCGTCGACGAGCGCGCCGACCCGGTCGGTGCCCTGCGCGTTAAAGGTGACAAAACGCATCTTCCGCTCCTCTGTTCGTGATTATGATATGCGATAAGGCTTAGTGCGCGTGGCCGCAGCCGGCGCTGTGCAGCCCCTCGCGGCACGCTTGCTTGCGCTTGGCGTAGCGGCTGAGCGCGGCGAAGATGCCGACGAAATCGTTGATCGTTTCGGTGCTGCCCCACAGGCGGTAGAGATAGTTGACCGTGCCGACCATCCGCTCGGGAGAGATCCATTCGTCATAGGGCGGCGACAGGGCGAGGTCGAACGCCGCTTCCTCGACCGACAGGCCGGCGTCGAAGCGCTTCCGTACCTCGTCGCGGACTGTGACCAGATAATCGCGGAACAGCTGAACGCCGCGCTTGTCGGTCACCGGGCCATGGCCTGAGACGACGGTGTCGATGTCCAGCCCCAGCATCGTGTCGCATGCGGAGATCCAGCCATCGACCGACCCCGCCCAGATCGCCGGGTGGACGCCGAGGAACAGCAGGTCGCCGGTGAAGACCACACGATCCTGAACCGAGTGGATCAGGGTGTCGCCCGAGGTGTGTGCGGGCCCGACGTTGATGAGGCGGACCTCCTTGTCGCCCACCATGATCGTCGCCTCGCGGTCGAAGGTCTCGGTCGGCGGGGTCAGGACGATGTCGCTATAGTCGAACAGATGGGTGCCCATCTTCTCGGCGATGTAGAGCCCGCCCTCGCTATGGTCGGTGGTGACCAGCTTCTGAAGATAATCGGGCGGCACCTTGAAGAACTCATCGGCGGTGCCTTGCGAAGCGACGATCCGCGCGCCTCCGACCAGCTGGTTGCCATAGGTGTGGTCGATATCGGCGTGCGAATTGACGAGGATGTCGATCTTGCGCGACGCCGGGACCGCATCGGCCATGACGGTCAGCATCTCGTCGGTGAGGCGCAGCGTCATCAGCGTGTCGACGAGCATCGACTGGTCACCGTCGACAATCAGGCCCGCATTGCTCATGCCCCAGATGCCGTCCGGCTGAACGTAGGCGTAAGTGCCCGCTCCGACCTGGAACAGTCCTTTTTCGTATTTCTCAGGTATCATCCGATCCTCCGCTGAACGACCCCGATGCGAAGGACCGCCCTCTCTCGACAGCAACGCTAATAATAGTTGAACGTTCAATCAAATAATATTTCCAGTGGTACCAGATCGGGCTCGACGCAGCACGAACCTGACGTGGCCGGAGGTTTTCAATCGGCTGGCCCGTCATTCGGGATATCCGCAGTCCGTGGCCGGACGCCGGCCTTGGCCGATCAGGCCTCTTCGGCCTCGATCAGGGCTTGCAGGACGCGCCGGACCTTGAGCGCGCCTTCGTCGGCTTTGGTCGAGATTTCCTTCCGGACATCCAGCCGGTCGGCATATTTCTCGATCTGGGCGATCCACACCGCGTCTTCCTTGCGGACGCGGTCGGTCTGCGCGACGAGCTGGGCTGAGATGTCTTCGTCATCCAGGTCGAAATCCCGCGAGACGACGTTGAAATAATGGGTCGCAGTCTCATTCTTCGGGGTGACGATATGGACGAAGTTGATCTTGGCGATCGGCGCGCCCGGCTGGTTGCCATCGACCAGTTCATAGGCCCAGGGACCCGAGGAATTGATCATCGCCGGGCTGTAGAAATCGGTGTGCAGGCTGACGAAGACGGGCCGTCCGGCGATGAGCGGCATCGTCCGCGCGATCGCCGTATCGGGCTCGGCGACGAAGCCGGGCAGGGTACGGCCGACGCGGAAGCGGACGTCGGTCCGGTCGAACACCGGCGGGATCAGCGCCAACCCTTCAGCGCCGGGGAGCGACTGGAGGTGGATGAAGGCGATGTGCGACAGGTCGAAAAGGTTGTCGACGAGCAGCGCCGGGCGCGCGTCGAGATCGAGCCGTTCCGCCGTATCGACCCGCCAGCCTTCGCCATCGCCCGACAGGCCGATGTCGCGCAGATCGGGCAACGGGGTATTGGCGGCCTTTTCGGCCGTGCCCGGCCAGATCCAGATGAAGGGCCCATCCTCGATCACCGGATAATGGCGCAGCTTCGCGTGTGGCGACGGCTTGCCCCCGGTCGGGATGTGGACGCATTGCCCGTCGGCGCCATAGGCATAGCCATGATAGGGGCAGACCAGCTTGCCGCCGGTCACCTGTCCCCCGGCCAGCGGCATGAAGCGGTGCACGCACAGCCCCGATAGGGCGGCCGCCTCTCCGCTGTCCGAACGGAACAGGACGACGGGTTCGCCGAAGATCTCGCGGCCTAGCGGTTTTCCGGCGGGCAGTTCGTTGCGATAGGCAGCGACATACCATTGCTCGCGCGGGTAGGAGCGCGATGCCTGGAGCGGGTACATGCCGGGGCTGTCGCCCTCACCCTCCGCTCCGGCGCGGGGATCATTGGCGGGCTCGGCGGCGTGTCCGCGCTGACGCTCAAGCCTGATCGAAGCCATCCCACCCCTCCATATCGCTGTCGGTCCCGCGCCGGCGACCCATAAGGAATCGCATCCGGCGCGGGAGGCACAATATGGGAAGGCCAACCGCTGCGCAACTTATTTGATCGAACGTTCAATGAAGAAACGTCGATCAGGCCGCGAAGGCGCCGCCGGTGTTGGCACGGACGAAGTCGAGCGAGACGCCGGGGGCGAGCTCGACGAGGCGGAAGCCGCTGTCGCGATCGTCACGGGCGAAGACACACAGGTCGGTGACGACCATGTCGACCGCGTTGACCCCGGTCAGCGGCAGCGAGCAGCTCTTGACGAACTTCGGGCTGCCGTCCTTCGACATATGCTCCATCGTCACGATGATCTTGCGGACCCCGGCGACCAGATCCATCGCCCCGCCCATGCCCTTGATCGACTTGCCGGGTATCATCCAGTTGGCGATGTCGCCGGTCTCCGACACTTCCATCGCACCGAGGATGCTGATGTCGAGATGGCCGCCGCGCACCATCGCGAAGCTGGTCGCCGAGCTGAAATAGGCGCTGTTCGGGGCTTCGGTGATCGTCTGCTTGCCCGCATTGATCAGGTCGGCGTCGACCTCGTGATCGAGCGGGAACGGCCCCATGCCAAGCAGCCCGTTCTCGCTGTGGAAGGTGACGTCGATCCCGGGCGGCAGATGATCGACGACCAAGGTCGGAATGCCGATGCCCAGATTGACGTAGAAGCCGTCGCCGATCTCCTGTGCCGCGCGCGCGGCGATCTGGTCGCGTGTCCAGGCCATTATGCCGCCTCCTTGCTGCGGGTGGTTCGGAACTCGATCACCTTGTCATAGGGCGCGCCGAGCACGAGCCGTTTCACGAAAATGCCGGGCAGATGGATCGAGTCGGGCTCCAGCGTGCCGACCGGTACGATCTCCTCGACCTCGGCGACGCAGACCTTCGCGGCGGTGGCCATCACCTCGTTGAAGTTGCGCGCGGTCTTGCGGAAGATCAGGTTGCCGCTGGTGTCCGCCTTCCACGCCTTGATGATCGCGAGGTCGGCGAAGATGCCTTCCTCCATCAGATAATCGACGCCCTTGAAGTTGCGGACCTCCTTGCCCTTCGCCACCTCGGTGCCGACGCCGGTGCGGGTGTAGAAGGCGGGGATGCCCGCGCCGCCCGCGCGGCACCGCTCGGCCAGCGTGCCCTGCGGGCAGAATTCGACCTCGAGCTCGCCGGAGAGATATTGCCGCTCAAACTCGCGATTGCCGCCGATATAGGAGCTCATCATCTTGCTGATCTGGCGCGTCAGCAGCAGCTTGCCGAGCCCGACCCCGTCGATGCCGGCATTGTTCGACGCAACTGTCAGGCCGCGCACGCCGCTGGCCTGGATCGCATCGATCAGCCGTTCGGGGATGCCGCAGACGCCGAAGCCGCCCGAGCATATCTGCATGCCGTCGAACAGCAGCCCGTCGAGCGCCGCCGCCGCGTCTGGATAGATCTTGTTGATCATCGTCCTCGCCTCACTTGATCTGTTCGAGGATCGACACGCAACTCGCCACCGCGCCGCCCCCCATGTTGAAGCACAGCCCGAGTTCGGGCCGCTGCGCGAGATTCATCTCGCCCGCCTCGCCGGTCAGCAGCCGCGCGGCGGTGACGTGCATCGACACGCCGGTCGCGCCGACCGGGTGCCCCTTGGCCTTGAGCCCGCCCGACAGGTTGATCGGCAGGCGGCCGTCGCGGCTGGTGACGCCCTCGGCGAGCGCCGCCGATGCCCCGCCGGGGGCGGCGAGGCCCATCGCCTCCATGGTCAGCAATTCGGCGATGGTGAAACAGTCATGGACTTCGGCGAAATCGATATCGCCGACCCCCGCGCCCGCCGCGGCATAGGCCTGGGCGAAGGCGCGGCGCGGCCCTTCGAAGTCGACCAGCGTCTTGGCCGACAGCGGCAGCAGGTCGTTGACCTGGGCCACGGCCCGGAAACCGATCGCGCGGCGGAAGGCGGGGAGGAGATCGCGGTGGACGACGACGACCGCCGCCGCACCGTCGGAAATCAGCGAGCAGTCGCTGAGCTTGAGCGGATCGGCGATCATCGGATTGCGGTCCGACACCGTCATCGCGAAGTCGAGGTCGATCGGCCGGTGCATCTGTGCCAGCGGGTTACGCAGCGCATTGCTGTGGTTCTTGACCGAGATCCGCGCCATGCCTTCGCTGGGATCGCCATGGACGTCGCGATAGGCGCGGGCATAGCGGGCGAAGATCTCGGGGAAGGAGACCCCGCTTTCTTCACGCTGATAGCTGCCCCCCGCCAGCGCGCGGGTGACTCCTGCGGTGTCGAGGCCGGTCATCTTCTCCGCGCCGACCACCAGCGCGGCGCGGATGCGGCCCGCGTCGATCGCGTCCATCGCCGAATAGAGCGCGGCTGCGCCCGAGGCGCAGGCATTCTCGCACCGCGTCGCGGGCTTGAAGCGCAGCGCCGGATCGGCGCCGAGGATCATCGAGGAGCAGAAGCCGTCGGGCACCAGCCCCGAATTGAACTGGCCGAGCCAGACCGCGTCGATCTCCGCCGCGTCGATCGCGGCGTCGTCGAGCGCCTCGCGCGCCGCCGCCACGATCAGATCCTCGAGCGACAATGCGTCGAGTTTGCCGAACTTGGTGTGGCCCCAGCCAACGATTATCGCGTCGCTCATGTCATGTCCCATCGTTTGATTGAACGTTCAATTTTTTGCCGCTATGCCGCCATGGCACGACAAGGTCAACGAGGGCTCAAGCTGTCTTCGGTACCGAACCGGGCTTATTGACCATTGCGCATTAGTATTCGAAGAGAGCCGGGAGACGCAGCATGACGGAACGATGGCCGAGCGACATCCTATCTTCGATCGACGGGGCATGATCTGATGGCGCGTCAGGTGACCCAGCGCGCGGGCGGGGACCAGACCCGCGAACGCATCCTCGATGTTGCCGAGCGGCTGTTCGCCTCGGCCGGGTTCGACGCGGTCTCGATGCGGCAGGTCGGGACCGATGCCGATGTGCCGTTTGCACTGGTCAGCTATCATTTCGGATCGAAGCTCGGCCTCTACAAGGCGGTGTTCAAGCGGCGCAGCGGAACGCTGACCACCCAGCGCCTCGATCAGCTCAAGTCGATCGAGCTGGGCCCCGACCTGCGCGAGAATCTGATCGAGGTCGCCCGCGCGCTCGTCGAGCCGTTGCTGTTGTTGCGCGAAACCGAAAGCGGCCGGACCTTCGCCCAGCTGCTTGCCCGCGAAGTGCATGATCCGGTCGAGGGCGGGCGCGGCATCGTCGAGGAATATCTGGATCCGATCGGCGTGGCGGCGGTGGACGTGCTGCGCCGCGCCGCGCCCGACGTCGCTGACGAGCGTTTCTATTGGGCCTTTGTCTTCGCGGTCGGCGCGCTGTCGACCAACCTCGCGGGCACCGGCCGGGTCGAGCGGCTTTCGGGCGGCAAATATCGCGCCGACCAGCATCGGGTTATCGACCAGCTCGACAATTTCATCGCGGGCGGGCTGCTCGGCGTGCTCTATCCCGAGAAATTCCTGCACGGCTAGGACCGGCGCTCCGGCCAGCGCGATCTCGATATCGCCATCGGGCCGAAGAGTGGATGTCGGGATGATGTTCGGCTTCACGCCGCCCACTCCGCGCCGTCGTCGAAGGGCGCAAGCAGCGCGTCGATCTCCGTGGTCGTTACATCCGCGAGGGTGGGCGGGTCCCAGCGCGGCGACTGGTCCTTGTCGACCAGGATCGCGCGTACCCCCTCGGCGAAATCATGGCCGCCGACCATGCGGACGCCCATGCGGAAATCGTCGGACAGGATGCGTTCGATCGGCTGGTCCTTGCCCTCGACCATCCGCCGCCAGGTCGCGTGGAGGCTGGTCGGCGAGGCGCGACCGAGCACGGCCTGCGCTTCGGCGATCCAGTCGGCCTCCGCCGCCGCCGCATCGATCGCCGCGGCGACGCCCTCGAGATCGCAGACGGAGAAGAGGCGGTCGATATCCGCCCGGCGGCCGCCGAGCGTGCCGCCCTCCGCCGGGGTGGCGTGTGCGGCGATGATCGCGTCGACTGCGCCATGGTCGAGCCGGCCGGCAGTGGCGAGGTCGGCAGCCAAGGCATCGAACGTCGCATAGAGGACATGATGGGTGGCGAGGCCCGCCGTCAGCGCGTCGGCGGCACCGATCTGCGGTCCGATCAGCGCCAGATAGCGGCCGATCATGCCGGGACAGCGGTTGAGGAACCAGGTGCCGCCGACATCGGGGAACAGGCCGAGCACCGTCTCGGGCATCGCCATGCGGAGATTTTCGCTGACCACCCGGTGGCTGCCATGGATCGACAGGCCGAGGCCGCCGCCCATCGCGACGCCGTTGATCAGCGCGACATAGGGTTTCGGGAAGCCGTTGATCCGGCGGTTGACGCGATATTCGGTGCCGAAGAAGGCCCGGCCCAGCGCCATCCGGTCGGCGGGATCGGGCAATATGCCGATCGATCGGACGTCGCCCCCGGCGCAGAAGGCGCGTTCGCTGGCGCTGCGGACCAGCACCGCATCGATTGCTGGATCGCTTTCCCAGGCGGTCAGGATCGCGTCGAGCTGTTCAACCATCGCCAGGTTGAGCGCGTTGAGCGCCTTGGGGCGGTTGAGGGTGATCACCCCCAGACGCCCCTCGACCGAAGCCAGCACCTCGTCTGCGGGAAGACCGGCGGACATCGTCAGCGCCTCACTTCAGCGTCGGCATGACGAACTCGGCCCCGGCGCGGATGCCCTTGGGCCAGCGCAGCGTCGCGGTCTTCAGCCGTGTGTAGAAGCGGACGCCCTCGGGCCCATGCATATGATGATCGCCGAACAGCGAGCGCTTCCAGCCGCCGAAGGAATGGAAGGCCATCGGCACCGGGATCGGCACGTTGACGCCGACCATGCCCGCCTGAACCTGGCCGAGGAAAGCCTGCGCGGTGTCGCCGTCGCGGGTGAACAAAGCGGTGCCGTTGCCGAACTCATGGGCGTTGATCAGGCCCAGCGCCTCGTCGAAGCTTTCAGTCCGGACGACCGAGAGGACCGGTCCGAAGATCTCCTCGCGGTAGATGCGCATGTCGGGGGTGACCCGATCGAACAGCGTGCCGCCGACGAAGAAGCCCTTCTCATAGCCCTGGATGTTGAGCCCGCGCCCGTCGACGACCAGCTCGGCCCCTTCGGCGATGCCGGTATCGATATAGCCGAGCACCTTGTCGGCATGGTCGCGGGTGACGAGCGGGCCCATCTCGGCCTCGGCGTCGGTGCCCGGCCCGATCTTGAGGGTGCGGACCTTGGGTGCCAAGCGCTCGATCAGCGCGTCGGCGGTGTCCTGTCCCACCGGCACTGCGACCGAGATCGCCATGCAGCGCTCGCCCGCCGAGCCATAGGCCGCACCCATCAGCGCATCGACCGCCTTGTCGAGATCGGCGTCGGGCATGACGATCATGTGGTTCTTCGCCCCGCCCAGCGCCTGGACGCGCTTGCCCGCCGCGGTGCCGCGGTTGTGGACATATTCGGCGATCGGGGTGGAGCCGACGAAGGACACCGCCTCGATCCCCGGATGGTCGAGGATCGCGTCGACCACCGGCTTGCCGCCATGGACGACCTGGAACACGCCCTCGGGCAATCCGGCCTTGGCGAGCAGCCTGGCGAGCTCATTGGCGAGGCTCGGGTCGCGCTCCGATGGCTTCAGGATGAAGGCGTTGCCGCAGGCGAGCGCCACCGGGAACATCCACATCGGCACCATCGCCGGGAAGTTGAACGGGGTGATCCCCGCGACTACGCCGAGCGGCTGGCGGAAGGAGACCGCGTCGATGCTGTTGCCGACCTGTTCGGAGAACTCGCCCTTCAGCACCTGCGGGATGCCGCAGGCGAATTCGACGACCTCGAGACCGCGGATCAGTTCGCCTTTGGCGTCGGACAGCACCTTGCCATGTTCGGCGGTGATCAGCGCGGCGAGCCGGTCGAGATCGCGCTCGATCAGGTCACGGAAGCGGAACAGGACGCGCGCGCGGACATGTGGCGGGGTGGCTGCCCAGTCCGGGAACGCCTTCAGCGCAGCTGTCACCGCCGCATCGACCTCCGCCGATCCGCCCAGCGCCAGACGCCCGGTCACTTCCCCGGTTGCAGGATTGAAGATGTCGGCCAGACTGGCGGGCGCGGCGGGCGCACGACCCTGGATGACATGATCGACGAGAGCGGCTTCGGGCACGGTGGACTCCTGTGGGGTCTGAAAGAGTTGGCTGCTCAGGCCCAGGCCTGACGATAAAGCGCCTGGATGGTCTCGGCGTCGGGGATGCGCGGATTATTGCCGGGCGAGCCCGAAGCGAGCGCCTGTTCGGCCATCAACGGCAGCAATTCGGTCCAGCGCGCTTCGTCGATACCGTAGCTTTTCGGGGTCGGGACCGAGAGGTCGCGATTGGCGTCGCGCAGCGCCTCGACCAGCCGGGCGACCGCCGCCTGATCGCCTTCGCCCGAGTCGGACACCCCCATCGCCCGCGCGCAATCGGCATAGCGGCCCAGCGCCGCCGGGGCCGACCAGGCGGTGACGGCGGGGAGCAGCATCGCGTTCGACAGGCCATGGGCGACATGGAAATGCGCGCCGATCGGACGGCTCATGCCATGGACCAGCGCCACCGAGGCGTTGGAGAAGGCGATGCCCGCCTGAAGCGAGCCGACCATCATCGCCTCGCGCGCGGCGCGGTCGCCGGGCTGTTCGCAGACGCGGCGCAGATTCGGCCAGATCGAGCGCATCGCGGCGATCGCCATCCCGTCCGAGAAGGGATTGGCGAGCTTCGAGACATAGGCCTCGATCGCATGGGTGAGCGCGTCGATGCCGGTGTCGGCGGTGAGGCGCAGCGGCTTGGTGAGGGTCAGCTCATAATCGACGATCGCGAGCACCGGCAGATAGGCGAGGCCCGCGCACAGCATCTTCTCGTCATTGGCCTCGTCGGTGATGATCGTGAAGCGGGTCGCTTCCGATCCGGTGCCGGCGGTGGTGGGAATCGCGATGATCGGCAGCCCCGGGACATTCTCCTGATGCGGCGCCTTGCGCTCGCGCATCGTGCCGCCGCGCGCGGCGAGGATCGCCACCGCCTTGGCGGTATCGATCGGGCTACCCCCGCCGAAACCGATGATGCAGTCATGGTCGCCGCCCTGGACGAAGGCGACGGCGGCGTCGACCGATGCGACGGTGGGATCGGGAATGACCGCGCTATAGGCCCGCGCTTCCATCCCCGCTTCGGCGAGGATGCCGAGCACGCGGTCGAGCGCGCCGCTGCCGGCGAGGAAGGCGTCGGTCAGGATCGCTGGCGCGCGCAGGCCGAGCTGGGCGAGGGCGGCGGGAAGCTCGGTCAGCGCTCCCGCGCCGATCCGCATCGCGCGGGGCAGAAAGATCGCGGACATCATCGTCTCCTGTCTGGCCAGGCGGCCTGATCCTTATGGTGCGCTGCTATCATTGACATATCCGCACGACCACGAGAGATTTCGCGCAATTTCTGTGGGATTTTGCACATATGAGCGCGCCGCCCTTCAATTGGAACGACCTCCGCTTCTTCCTCGCTGTCGCGCGATCGCGAACGATCTCGCTCGCCGGGCGGCGCACCGGCACCGATCATGCGACCGTCGGCCGCCGGATCAGTGCGTTGGAAGCCGCGTTGGGCCTCCAGCTCTTCGAGCGCAATCCGCGCGGCTATAACCTCACCCAGCATGGCGAGGCGCTGCTCGGCATGGCCAGCGCAATGGAGGCCGAGGCGGTCAAGATCGAGGAGACGGTGGCCGGGCAGCAGGAAGGACTGACCGGCGCGATCCGGATCAGCACCCCCGAAGGCTTCGGCAATTTCTTCCTGGCATCGCGGATAGGCGCGCTGGCGGCGGCGCACCCGCGCCTCGCGGTGGAGATGATCACCATCCAGCAGATCGTCGCGCTGTCGCGGCGCGAGGCCGATGTCGCGGTGACGATGACGCTGCCGGCGGGGGGCAATTTCGTCCATGAGCATCTCACCGACTATCGCCTCTTCGTCTACGCATCGCGCGACTATCTCGCCGCCGCGCCGCCGATCCTTTCGCGCGACGATCTCGGCGATCATCCTTTCATCGGCTATGTCGACGACCTGATCTTCACCCGCGCGCTCAACTATCTGCCCGAGATCCGCCCGCATCTGCGCGCGCGGCTGCAGAACAGCAGCCTCCATGCGCAGTTGAGCGCGACCGTAGCCGGCTATGGCCTGTGCGTCCTCCCCGCCTATGTCGCCTGCACCGCGCCCGATCTGATCGCGGTGCTTCCGGGTGAGGTGTCGCTCAAGCGCTCCTATTGGATGGTTGCCGATAGCGACATGGCGGAGACCGCCCAAGTGCGGTTGACCCAACGCTTCCTGCGCAGTCTGCTGGCTGAGGCCGGAGACTTCTTCACCCGGCTGCCGAAGCAACTTTAGATAAAATATCATTCTTTTTCAATTTCTTGACCTGAGCGGCGGCGAGGACCCCGGCAAGCTGCCGAGCCTCAGCGGCCGCGGCCAGATCGAATGGCGCGGCGATGACGTCCGCTTCCTGTTCACCGCCGACGGAATGCGATCGGCGATTTCCCGCCCGCACCGGTCGCCAGCCTGGCGGTCGGCAACACGCGCTTCGATCCCGAACATGTCGATTCCTACGAGATCGGCCTGAAGTCCTCGCTGTTCGATCGCATGGTCACCTTCAACGTCGACCTGTTCCTGACCAAGATCCGCAACCGGCAGATCCTCCAGACGCTGCCGGGCGCGATCAACCTGGTCAGCAATGCGGGTGCGACCATCGCCAAGGGCATCGACCTGTCGATCAAGGCGCGTCCGGTCGCGGCGCTGCGGCTGACCGGCGACGATGCCCGATCTGCTGGCGCTGCATCGCTGCTGCGCCGGCTGATCTCTCAGGCGGTGAAGCCCGCGACGATATAGGGGACGAGATTATCGATGATCTCGTCGGGATTATCGGTGTCGCATTCGCCGCCGGACAGCCGCCGCAGCCGGTGGTTCTGCATATGGTCGGACAGGGTATAGAGCAGCGCGCCGAGGCTGAACTTGTATCGCCACATCACCTCGACCCGCGACAGATGCGGAACCGCCTTCGCGATCGCGTCGACGAAGCGCAGTGCGAGTTCGTCGTGCATCGTCTCGACCTGGAGCTCGATCGGTTTCGAGCCGAGTGACGACGCGATCAGCAGGAGCTTGGCGAGATCGCGCTGGCCGTCAACGCCTTCCTTGGCGCGCCGGACGACCGGCTCCACCAGAACGCGAATGATTGCCTCGATCGGCAAAGGCTTGCCTGCGGCCTGCCGCTCAAGTCGATCGAGACCCTCGAACCGTTCATTGATCACCGGGGTGGCGAGTTCTTCGAAGATCGTCTTGATCAGGCCGTCTTTCGACCCGAAATGATAGTTGATCGCGGCCTGATTGACCCCCGCCGCGACGGTCAGGTCGCGGATCGACGGCGCGTCGAAGCCGTGGATGGCGAATTCGCGGATCGCCGTCCGGATAAGCTGCTGCCGCGTATCATGATCCGCATTGGCAATGCGTTTGCGCGGTTTGGTCGCCATTGCCTCTCTACCCCCGCCACACCGGTTCACCGTTTCGCCGTGGCGGAACTGTAGCCATTGCCAAGCCCGCCATGTCAACGTGCACCAACCTTCGCTATCGCGAGCCTTTAACGCCGATCGCCGCTTGATATATATTACGAACGATCGTATGAATATACAAAGATTGAAAGGGAGAAGGAGAGGCGACCGCGCAGCGGGGACGACGAAAGCGACCTGCCGCAAGGTGGATACCCGTTCGACAGCAAACGCCAATCTTCAAAAAATCCAGTTTAAATCAGCACATAGCGGTTGTCGGCCGCCAACGGAATAAGACACTCAATATTTGATTGACCGTTCAACTAAATTGAATATAGGGTGCATCACAGATCCGGTCATCGGATCGACTCGCTTACGGGGCCGCATCACGCGCCAGGCCTGATGCGACAAAAAGAATAATGACAGCGGAGCCGTCCAAGCTGCGCTCGGGACACGGGAAGGGGAGCATGATGATCATGAACATTCGCCGCTCGATGATGGTGCTGACCGCGCTGTCGGCATCGATGATCGCCATCACCGGCGCGCAGGCCGCCGATCAGGCGCAGGCAACCGCCGCACAGGGCGCGGACGATGCCGGTGCCGCCGGGGTGGGCGATATCGTCGTCACCGCGCAGAAGCGCTCGGAATCGCTGCAGAAGGTGCCGCTGGCCATCACTGCCGTGACCGCGGCCGATCTCGACCGCAGCGGTATTCGCGACCTGCAGGGCATAGTTTCCAGCGTGCCGAACCTCAACCTCGGTGCGCAACTGGGCATGGCAAAGATCGCGCTACGCGGCATCGGCCTGGAGAATATCTCTTCGGGGGCCGAGGGCAGCATCGCCTTCCATATGAACGGCGTCTTCCTGTCGCGCACGATCACCGCACTGGCCAGCTTCTACGACGTCCAGCAGGTCGAGGTGCTGCGCGGACCGCAGGGCACGCTCTATGGCCGCAACGCGACCGGCGGCGCGGTCAACATCACGACGCGGACGCCGACCGAGGAGCTGACCGGCTATTTCAACCTGACGGGCGGCAACTATTCCCGCCTGACCGCCGAGGGTGCGGTGAGCGGCGCGATCGTTCCGGGTGTCCTGGCGGCGCGTCTGGCGTTCCAGACCCAGAACCATGACGGCTATGGCAGGAACATCGTGACCGGCAACGGCATCGACGATCTCAACAGCCGCGCGGTCCGGGGCTCCTTGCTGTTCACGCCCGGCGATCGCGTGACGATCAATATCGTAGCGGACTATTTCCATGAGCGCGATCATGCCGGCGGTTATCATGTCACGGGCGCCGGCGGCTTCGATCTGGCGGGCAACCCGATCGTCCCCTTCGGCGTCGCGCAGGGCGGCACCTTCGCGCCCAGGTTGCGCGATATCAGCAACACGACCGACCCGACCAACTATGCGCAGTTCTGGGGCGTGTCGGGGAAGATCAGCTATGATCTGACCGACGACATCCAGCTCAGCTCGCTCACCGCCTATCGCAAGACCGACAACGAGACCTTCACCGATCTCGACGGCACCGAACTCTATCTGACGAAGCAGATCCAGTTCGAACACGCCAGGCAGTTCAGCGAGGAGCTGCAGCTGTCCGGCAAGGCCGACCGCCTGAACTGGCTGATCGGCGGCTTCTATTTCCACGAGAAGACCAACGGCACCCAGGCCGACCCGTTCAATCCGGCGCGGACGATCTTCTTCGGCCCCGACCAGATCTCCTCGGGTTATCTCGGTGCGGGCTTCATCAAGACCGACGCCTTAGCGCTGTTCGGCCAGGCGAGCTATGCGATCGTCGATAATCTCCGGCTGACCCTCGGCGCGCGGTATAGTTCGGAAAAGAAGACCGACCATGACGAGTTCGCATTCGACATCTTCACACCCTATAACGGGCAGCTGTCGGTGCCGCAGTTCGTGCTGGACCGCAGCAAGCGCTTCAAGTCGTTCACGCCCCGCATCGCGCTCGACTATCAGGCGACGCCGGACGTGCTGCTCTATGCGTCCTGGTCGAAAGGCTTCAAGGCGGGCACCTACAGCCTCGGTTCGCTGACGCCGCCGGTCGATCCCGAAAAGGTCGACGCGTACGAAGCCGGTGTGAAGAGCTCGCTGTTCGATCGGCGCCTGCGGCTCAACCTCGCGGGCTTCTATTATGATTATAAGGATCTCCAGATCGGCAAGGTTACCGGCACCGGCTCGGCGACGCTGGTCCTGGAAAATGCCGGTACCGCCCGGATCTACGGCCTCGAAGCCGAACTGAAGGCGCAGATCAGCCCCGCGTTCGATATCGACGCCAACGCCTCCTGGCTGCATGCCCGCTTCACGCGCTATTGCAGCGCCGATCCTGCACGGCCCGCGCTGGGCGGCGATCCGGGCTGCGGCGCGGGCGAACTCAACCTGAAGGGCAACAGCCTGTCGCAGGCGCCCGATTTCACCGCCTATTTCGGCGCGCAATATCATGTGCCCTCGCGGCTCGGCGAGTTCACCTTGCGCGGCGAAGTGGCATGGCGCGACCGGGTCTATTTCACGCCGTTCAACCTGAAATATGTCAGCCAGGCGGCGAACGCCAAGGTCAACGCCTTCCTCAACTGGGCGGCCGATGACGGCCATTGGACGGGTTCGTTGTTCGTGAAGAACCTGACCAACAAGACCGTGGTCGGCAACGCGCTGGTCAGTTCAAGCGTCGTCGGCTTCCCGCTGAACGGCTATCTTGAGGACCCGCGCACCTATGGCCTGACGCTGGGCTACAAGTTCTAAGCAGCGTTGGAAAACAAGATCCCCGCCGACGCCGATCCACGGATCCGCCGGCGGGGATTTTCTTGTGAAACCGGCTATCGGTTCAGTAGCGCGCCCGATGGTCGAGGAAGTCGGCCAGCAGGCGGTTGAAGGCCTCGGGCTTCTCCATCATCAGGAAATGGCCGGTGCCTTCGACCTGGCTCTGCTGCCAGCCGGGCAGCATCTCCCTGGTGTGCGGATCGATCGGGAACAGCGGCTTGCCCGCGTAGACGGTCAGCGCCGGGGCCGGGATCGTCCGGTCGGACCGAAGCGCGGGATCGAACATCAGCGGGCTCGCGCCGGCAGCAGTGGTCTGGGACGTGCCCAGCATCATCGCGGTGATCCGTTCCCGCAGCGCCGCGGACGTTTCGGGCACGAACATGTTGCCGACCAGCTGGCCGCGCATCTCGACCGTCATCGGCGGCAGGCTGCCCGGCGGCAGGCTGATCGCCCGGATGTCGAGCGGCCCGTCGACCGCGACGAGCCCCGCGACATGGCCGGGATGATCGAGCGCATACTGGCGGATCACCACCGCGCCCATGCTGTGCCCGACCAGCACGATGCGGTCGGCTCTCACCGCGGCGCGGACCGCTTCGACCGCGTCTGAGAACAGCTTCATCGTGAAGCGGTTTCGCGCGGGAAGGTCGCTATTGCCGTGGCCGGGCAGATCGAGCGTCACCACGCGATATCTGCCGGCAAAGGCGGGGACCTGTCCCGACCAGGAGGTCTCGTCGCAGGTCCAGCCATGAACGAAGATGATCGTCGGTCCCGTCCCCTGCACGTTGTAATGGACCGCGCGGCCGTGCAGCTTCACATCGGTCGCCCGCGCCGGCATTGCCAGCGCGGCGGCCGCCGTCATCACGATTGGGAAAATCCATCCCATCCGCATCTCCTAGGCAGCCGTCTTCACCAGCCCGGCATTTCTGCTGTTGCGCCGCCCGCGCATAGGGGTGGGCGCGACCGTCGCGCGCACCGTGGTGCATGTCTCGAGAGCGACCAAGTTGGTAGGCCGCGCCTGTGCGGCAAGAGGGACCGCCGAGAAGACCGCGATCAGCATATCGTAGCGCGATGTTTTCAGCCGTTCGGTTTGCATAGCTCCAATACCGGTCGCGTTCCAGTTTAGTTGAACGTACAAGTTATGAATGGCGATAGCGGCACGTAGCCGCGGGTGCAAGCGGGGCATGAACGACGCAGAGAAGGAGCGCAAACTTGCCAGTCTTTACGTCCGCGCGTTCGCGGGGGCTCCGATCCGCAGATGGAGTCGCAGACCCACGGAAAGTGAGGTATTTTCCGTCGATATCGGGGAAGTCTCAAAAGCCGCTCTTGGCGGTGGAAGAAATGGCTCGTGAGGCAGTTAGGAGCGATCTGGTCTCTTACCCATTTCGGCACGTTTAATGCCAAAATCTGCTGATTTCGCTCCGTTTTTAGTCCGAGGCGCTTTGCCGAATGCCCGAAATCCGGGCCTCTATGCCGCTTTTTCCCGGTTACGTTGAAATGGGAAGGAAATGGGAAGGGTGTGAGCAAATACGGAAAATAATTCTGCCCCATAGCGAAGTATCGGCGATCAGGTTTGTTTGACGAACACTCTGACATATATGGACACTTCTAGGCCGCTCTAAAGAAGAGCTGCATTGCTGACGCGGGGCCGGCAAATAGAATGCGATCTGCCCCGAACGGCAGTCCTTGAGAAGCTCCGCTTCAATCCAGGCAATCAGTTCAGGTCCGAACGTCGCACGGTGCGGCGATCGTAACTCTGTAGCTGGAGCCATGCAAATGGAACCTAAGTTTAGATACCGTCGTAAGCCGCCTTGCCTCGTGGCGAAGGAGGCGGCCGAAGCTGCTGCCGCCAGCGTAAGTGAAACCCGTGCGGATTACGAGGTAGGTAAGAACCGACCGCCCAGAAATCGGCGCTTCGGAGAGCCCAACGGCAATCCCCCTGGCCGGAAGAAGAAGGCCCGAGGCTTTGGGGCGATGGTGAAGCGCGAGTTGGCCAGCAAGGTCACCCTCGTTCAAGGTGGCCGGGAAATTCGGCTCACCAAGGAAGAGCTCATCGTTCAAACCATCGTGAACGGTGCGATCAAGGGTGATCACCGCAAGATCGATCTACTCGCCCGGCATAATGTGATCCGCCTAGTGGACGCGCAAAGCGAGGCCGCCGGCGAAGAATTCGATCTTGATGCCGACGGCCGTGATGCGCTGCAGGCGTTGATCGACCTCATGGGTCCCCCGGCGGATAAGGACGATCCGGACGAAGATCCTGACAAGGAGGAGGATGACGATCGCGACGAGCCGGTCGCGTGAAGTGGCAGGTCGGTACGCTTGATCACCTTCGGCGATCGAGCCTCTACGGGTTCCTGACATGGTCATTCTCCGTTCTCTGCCCGGGGGAGACGCTCCGGGCAGACCCCTATATCCTGGCTCTGTGCTTCGCGCTCGAAGAGGTCGCGCGCGGGCGCCGGCGACGCCAGATGGTCGCGCTACCGCCTCGGCATCTGAAGTCCGTGGCTGTGGTCGCCATGACCGCTTGGATGCTGGGACGTGATCCGTCGAAGAAGATCATTTCGGTCAGCTATGGCGGCGAACTCGCTGCGGCTCAGACGCGCAATTTCCAGAAGCTGATCGAGCACCATGCCTTTGCTCGGATGTTTCCGCGGTTCGCGATACGCCGGAAGCTAGGCGAGCTGTTCGAAACCACCCAGGGAGGTTTCCGTCGTTCGACGACGCCTAATGGGGCAACCACCGGCTTCGGCGCGGACATTATCATCATCGATGATCTCCTCAAGGCCGGCGACGTCTATTCCGAGGCGCTGCGCGAGGGCGCGAACACCTTTTTCGACCAAGTGCTGTTCTCGCGGTTCAACAACAAGAAAACCGGCGCGATCATCGCCATAGGCCAGCGCCTTCACGAGCGCGACATCATCGGCCATTTGCAAACCAAATGCGCGTGGGATGAGTTGATCATGCCCGCCATCGCCGACGAGCGGCAGACGTTCGAGACCTACTATGGGCGAACCTTCGTTCGCGAGCCCGGCGACACGCTGTCCAGCGCAGAGACGATCGAGGTCTTGCAAGAAATCCGCTTGATGATCGGCATCTCGGCGTTTGAGGCACAATATCAGCAGAACCCGATTTCCCCAGAAGGCGCTCGCGTCCGCTGGGAGGATTTACCCCGTTTCGATCTTCCCTGCGACCGAGAGATATTCAGCCGGGTGGTGCTGTCCTTCGACACGGCCACGAGCGAGGACCCAAATAGCGACTTCTCCGTCTGTCTGGTCTTAGGTTTCTGCGAAGGGCAATGGTATCTGCTCGATATCTGGCGCCGACAGGTCAGGTTTGGCGACCTGCGCGCGGCAGCGCTTCGGCTCTATGATCAGTGGCAGCCGGACAAGATCCTCATCGAAGACGCTAGCAGCGGTCGTCAGCTCATCCAGGAGCTCTGCGATATCCTGCGTGTCGGACGCAGTAAGATCATCAGAATCCCGCCCGACATGGGCAAGGAAGAGCGGCTCGACCTGGCTTCGGCGCGGCTCGAGGATGGGCTTGTCGCAATCCCTGAGGAGGCGCCCTGGCTGCCGACCTTCAAGCGCGAATTGCTCGGGTTTCCGAACGCCGAGAACGACGATCAGGTGGACGCGCTGACGCAGTTCGTACGGTGGACGGCGATGCCGCGCGGCAAGGCTTTGACGCGCAAGAACAGCCGGGAACGCCGGTTACCAAGACCGCTCGGCGGCCGCCGCTCGAGCCACGGGCAGGACATATCTCGATGAAAGGGACCTCAGCTATGAACGATCGAATGTCTGCCTCGCTCCCCACGGGGCTCAAGGATCAAATACAGGAGCGCAACCGCCGGCGGGTCAAGGGCAATGAAGGCCGCGTGGGGGCAGATAGCCGCGCCATGGCTACCCGCAACGATCCGGCACCAGCCCTTCGTTCGGAACGCCGGCCCCTCGACACGCTGAAGGACGCTGAGCGCCGCGCCAGGCGCACGTCGCCGGCGCAGCTCGAACGCGTGACGCACGCGGTCTCGCAGTTCGGCTTTCTCAAGCCGGTCCTGATCGATGCATCCGGGCGGATCGTCGACGGGCATATCCTCGTCGAGGTCGCGCGCCGCATGGGGCTGCCCGACATCGAATGCACGATCATCGACCACCTCTCCAACGATGAGCTGCGCCTGGCCCGGATCGCGCTCAACCGGATCGCCGAGACCGGAGAATGGGATCTGGAGGAGCTGGGACTCGAACTCAGTGAGCTGGACCTGTCGGGTCTCGATCTTGATGTCAGCGGATTCAGTCGCGGTGAACTCGACCTTATCCTCGATAGTGGTTCGTCGATGGCGGCGCTGGATAAGGGGGTGCCGGCTCCGCCCATGGTTTCGGTCTCGCAGCCGGGCGACCTATGGTTGCTGGGCGAGCACCGGCTTCTGTGCGCAGATGCGCTCGACCCGGCAAGCTATGAGCGCCTGTTGGGGTCGGCAAAGATCGACTGCGTCTTCTCGGACCCACCGTACAACATCAAGATCGATGGAGTGGTCAGCGGGCTCGGCAAGACCAAGCATCGAGATTTCGCCATGGGCGTAGGCGAAATGTCCGACGATCAGTTCCGGACGTTCCTCGCCGACTATCTCAAGCTCAGCAAAGCCCATGCCAATGAAGGCGCGGTCATCTTCGCCTGTATGGACTGGCGGCAGGTCGATTTGCTCCTGTTTGCAGGCCGCGACGCGGGGCTCCATCGGATCAACAAGGCGATCTGGAACAAGGGCACCGGAGGCATGGGCGGCCTTTACCGCTCGGGCTACGAGGAGGTGGTCGTCTTCTGCAATGGGTCAACGCCGGCGACCAACAATGTCCAGCTCGGTCGTCATGGGCGCAACCGCACCAATGTCTGGACCTATCCTGGGGCCAATCAGCGTGGCTCGTCGGCGGGCAAGGCGCTTGGCGATCACCCGACGCCCAAGCCTGTCGAATTGGTTGCTGACGCCCTCTACGACGTCACCGGGCGTGGCGATCTTGTCTTCGATCCGTTCATGGGGTCGGGAACGACGCTCATCGCGGCACAGGCGACCGATCGGATCGCCTATGGGATCGAGCTCGATCCCGCCTATGTCGACGTCACCATCCAGCGATGGCAGGCGATGACCGGCGGGAAGGCCGTCCACGCGGAGCTGGGGCTGTCATTCGAGCAGCTCAAAGAGGAGCGGCTTGATCAGGCCGATTAGCGCATGGCGACCATAGGCAAATAGCCTTCGCTGAGCACCGCCATGATTGGTGCTGGCGTCAGGGGAATGAGGGAAGGGGCCGGGGCACCGGCCCCTTTTTCATATCCGGCGAAGGACCAGCAATACCAGCCGTCCTTCCAGCGCAGCCAGGCATTGCTCGAACCGCGGAGGCACGCCATGGCGCCATCGGGCACATTGTCTGCCAGCATCTCTGAGCGGTGAGCGGTGAGCGAGTGGCGGGGTGGCGCGCAGCTCTGCGTCGATCGCCTGCACGCGCGGTAGACGGCGCAAGCCATAAGCGCGCGCCCAGGCTTCCTTGAAGGCCTGGAGTTGCTCTGGACGGCATTCTCCACATGGCCGATGGCCGGCGGCGAGCGCGGTTGCTTCATCGAGGAAGAACAGTTCGGTATAGCATTCAGGCTGCATCAACTGGCGGCGAACCCCGGGCCAGGCGAGCACGCAGCTAATCCAGGCACTCCGCTCGGGATGCTCGTATCGGACGATGTTTCCCTCATCGTCGTGAAGGCATCCTCGATTGCCCATGAGGCTACCACGATGCGGTGTCGCGACGATCTCGCCGAACGGCGTCACCCGGTTGCGCAGAGGCGCGATCATGCCTGTCGTTGGAGCAGTCGGGCGCGCAGCGACGTCACGAACTGGTTGGCGGCGGCGCTAAGCAGCGAGCGCTGCCGCCCCTCCTCCTCGTCGCTCCAAGGCGCGGGTGACGACCAGTTGAGAGCGATCGATCGATCAGTGCCCTCGGTCTTCCATTCAGGGAGCGGCAGGCCGCTGTCGGCAAACTCCTGATCGATCGTCGCGCGCTCGGCGAGGAGATCCTCGAAGATGGCGAGCCCCTCGCTGCCCTTATAGGTGACGAAGGCGCCAACGACCCCGTCGCTCTTGCCGCGCCACAGCGTCAGATGGGCAGGGCCGGGGAGCGGCAGCTTCATCCAGTTGAGTCCGCCCGAGCGGGGCGGGGGCTGGGTCGGATCGTCGAGCTGTAGCTGAGCGATGAAAAGCTCGGTGAAGATCTGCCAACGCACCGACGTCTCGGTGGCGGTGCCGCCCTCGGGCGGTTGGGTACCGCTCGTGTCGGCAAGAGGCTCGATGACGACGCCGGTAGCCTCATTGCGGATCACGTAGCGCTCGATGAGCTCGGTCTTTTGAGCGATGCGCGGCTGCACGATGGTCCGCTCGGTGCCGAGCACAGGGTCGTGAAAGCGATATTGCGCCATCTCGATCATCGCGAACTCGAAAGCGAGCCCGGCATGCTGATTCAGATATTCGCCAATCGTGTTCGCTTCGGAAGTGATGCCATCGCCGACGATGAGCAGCACGAAGCGTCCGCGCCTTAAATCCTGGGTGATCCGGTCGACCAGCCGGGCTTCGTCGATCTCGATGCCGGCTTCGACGAGGAGGCTGTGCAGCACATTGCCCGGTCGGCCGGTCGCCCGAGAGACTTGGCGCTGGAGCACCTCATAGCTGAGCCTGGCGAGCTCGCTCGCATAATGGAGGATCTGCGCGATCACTGCGCGCGTGGCTTCCGGGTTTCGCCAGAGCTTGCACTCGACGATGACGAGCCGGCCATGCTCGTCGATGAGCAGCGCGTCGATCCGGCCCGCGCTCGGCAGAACGAACTCCTTGGCGACCGGCAGCAGCCGGCCGATGCCTGGGTCGATCTCGCGCACGGGGAGCATCGACGGATTGTCGAAGAGCATGTCGCGTAAGCTGTCTTCGTAGCGGGCAATACCTTGAGGTTCGCGCGGTACGACCAAAGCATCATGGCTGTCGCCGACCAGCACCAGGGTCACTGTTGGGCTCCCGAAGCGGTTGCGTGTTCGAGGCGTATCATCTGGTCGCTGCCCATGATCGTGATGGTGGCAGGGCCGGTTGCCGCATTCATCAACTGACCCTTCACGGCAGGCGGGAGCCCTTGGAGCTTGATGCCGTTGAAGGCCGTGATGACCATGCCCGCATCGAGGCCGGAGCTTTTCGCGCTCGCCTCCACCTCGTCCACATAGGCGCCATAGGTAATGTCGCTAAAGGTGAACCCATAAACGGATATTTTGATCAGCGCGGTAGTAGCGGACTTGTTGCTGGGGCCGGAAAGCGGCACGAGCAGACCTTGCTTAACCCCAAGCGCACAGTTTTCTTTGACGAAATCCCCGGCGTCTGGCCCATCGATGGCAAGATATTCGACGCGGTCGTAATTGACCACGATCACGAAGTCCTTCTTGCCGACGTAGCCGCCTAGGCGGTTGCGGCTGTTGACCTCACCACAGGTATAATACCCATAGACCCATCCCTTCAGAAATGGCTTCCAGCCGCCCTTGTGCAGGCCGTAGCGCCAGCTGATCTTCGCGGAATCCGGATCGATAAGCGCATCTTTGATCGCTGATTCGGCCATTTCACGAAACTGCTCCCACTCCGGCTCCGGACCATAATTGATCTCGTCCATGGGAAGCGGTTTGGCCTCGATCGGAAGGCCGGGTAGTTGCAGCACGGCCGCGGCCGCTAGCGCGAGCGTGGTCCTGTGTTTGCCGGTGCAGCGCCGGCCCATCATCACATTCATCGACGTCCCCTGTTAGAGGGCGACGCCTTGGGCTTTGGCCTATCTCGTCGCGCCTATGTCCTCTCGGGGCGACGGCCAAAGCCGGATGTTCGAAACCCTGGCAAAGCACAGAGCGCATACGCCTTTACCGTTGCCGGCTGGACATGCGCGTATGCCACCCGGCCGAAACGGTTCGACCGAGGTGCTTTGCGAGGGGTTTCGAAGCCCCACTCCCGAGTGTCGCGGGAGCCGGGTCAGATTGCGTGCTTCCGATAAGGAAGCAAGTCTAATGTCCGGTGCTAAGGCCGGCGTGGGCGTCGGATTAGGTGTTCCCGCCGCTTTCCTCGTCAGCATCGCTATAGCGCGGCTGATATATCTCGCCCGGCGTCTTCCAGTTGCGACGCCAAGGAACCGCTGGCATCCCGCGACATAGTCTCCCAGCTTATCCTAGAGCGCGGCATGGCTATGGATATGAAGCTGCTCAGGCTCATGACGAAGCGCGTCGGATCGGCGCTGCGGGATAAGCGCGAAAAGGGGCTGGTGCGCACCGTCGAGGGCGCGGGGCTGTATCAGTTGTGGGAAGTGGCCCGTTAATCGTCGAGATCGTCCGGGGGTGTTGCATTAGGCCAAGCATGGGCGATTTCCTCGCACGCCGCTTCGATATTTTTTATCCGCGTGGTGATATTCGCCCCCGCCGGAATCAACTGCCCATCAAACACATCATATGAGAAGCAGATGGCACGGTCCGGTATCCCTGTTTTTCCCAGATGGGCCTGCGCGAACATCCAGACCAGAACGGCGGCAGTCCTCGCTTGTTCTTTCCGCTTCGTGGTCGATCCCTCGCCTTTTGCGATCATCGTAACAATCGCACCGACAGACGACTCTGCCTCGCCCTTTCCTGCGCGATGAACCGTCACATCAGGCGTGACTTTGACTCTTAAGCCGCCAATTGAAAGCGGCGGAACCGGTCCCGTGATTCCCTTGCAATTCAGTTTGTTCAGGCCAGTTTGGTTCAAGGATGAGGCGTACTTGTCCAGAGCTTCGATAGACGACTCTAGATCAGCCTTAGTCCAAACAGTATTACTTTCATTAGAAAGGCGATCAACTAGAGCCTGTCTATGTTGAGCAAAGGTGTTGGGGCTTTTGATGGCATCGCATAGACAGGCGCTGATTGCCTTTCTCGCTTGTTGGTAACGCGAAACGACTGCGGTTGACTGCCATCGGGCATCTCTAATAATTCGCTTGCGTGCCGCAGGCCCTGCATTTAAATAGGCTGCCAATTGGTTGGCGGAGATAGACGGCGTGTCTACTTCGCGATACTTTGGTTTGGGTGACGGCATGGAAGACCTCTTCCTCTCGGCCGATATCGGCGATTCTAGGCGTGTTTGCGTCTCTTCTATATCGCGGCAGACCTATAAGCACGCGGTAGGTTCAGGTTTGGGCGGTGATCGCGGATATTTCGTATTCGAAATGGATGAAAGTCAGCCCGGCAACACTGCGGTAGTGCTGGCGAAGGCCCCGTCGTGGGAAGCCGCCGTGCGCCTATTTGACATGATAACCGGTAGCGTTCGCGCAGCGGCGTGAGCCTACAGATCAGCCGTTTTTTGCCTGAATGCCATTCCCAACAGCTACGCCGATCGTGATGAGCAGTATATTTTTGAGGGCGCTCAAGAGGTCGTTCGATTGAGGCGTTCCTGGGCCCCAAAAAACGATAATCATGATAAGGGCAAGCACCAGAACGGACAATAAAAGTGCAATTGCTTGCGTTGTGTTGTCCGTGCCAAATTTTACTATTCCCAAGTTCAGCCGAAGGACCCGGCCTCCAGCTTTGCCCGGCCCTGTATGATCTGGAATCCCAAGTTTGGTATCGTCATCAGGGACCGGGGAAGTATGCTCAGGCGGCAGTATTTGCTGCGGCATTTTGCTTCAATTTCTGTTCAAAAACCGCCGCAATCAAATCGTTCGGGATTTTAGGTTTGGAGTCTAAGCTTCCGTATTGCTCTTTGATAATCGTCCACGGCTCGCCCGGGGCGTGTGTCGCGTTCGATAGTTGAACACCCGTGTATTTCTTATGGATATCCCAAACGCTTCGGATGAACGGCTTTAACTCTTCCGGAACACCGTCGGGGGTGACGAAGCTGAAACCGTCGCCAACCGAACCAAACTCAGAGATTAGGGTGTCGACTTCGCGACGGCCACAATCCACCGTTTGTGTGTAGACAGGGCGAACAACCGGCCCCCAAGGCCACGCTTCAAAATCATCCTCAAATAGAGGCTTCCGGTTGTTCATCGCCAGATACCATGCATGGGCATAGAACAAGAGCTTCTGCAACTTCATCTGATCGATTTTTGGCACGGAAGGCTCGGCCCTGCCTAGGGCCAGAAATTCATTAGCTACCGCCGCGACGGTCGAGGCGGGAGCGCCATTGGCAACCGCTTGGGTCATAGCAGCTTCCTTTCTCCCGAATCAAAAGCCCCTCGTGCATGGCGCACTCGGGGCATCGTCTGGTATGGAAGATATGCTGTTCTCGTTACGTTTTCAAGCGGCGCGCTGCCAATACCCAGCCCACCTGCGCGACTGAGTCGACGCCATAGCCGCATAGCTAACCAGCGCTGCCTGCTGACCGTTCGACACGCGGCGGTTATCCTCGCGCCACGAAGCCTCGCCAGCATAGGCATTGAGATACGGGCCCGCGATATGATGGTGCGTGCCGACTTCCATCCGGCGCAGGCGCGAGAAGTAGCTTTCGGCCTGATTGGTGCAGACGCCCTTGTCCATGTAGCGGATCGAGTGATTGACCCGGCCCGTATCGTAGGAGGCGTGCAGCGCGTCCCATGCGGTGCCCTCGTCGGCGTGGACGGTCGCGCCAGCCTCGACAACCGAACGGATGAAGGGAACGCCCTGCGCTTCGGTCTTGCCAATGAAAGTGAGGGTGCGACCGCCACGAGCGCGGGCCACGACAACGACTTGGCGCTTGCCGGTCTGGTTTTCCAGAAGGCGACGATCCTTGCGATCCGATTTTTCATTGGCCGGCTTGCTGTAGCCGCCGAAATAGGCGCCATCGACCTCGACCACACCGCCAAGGGTAGCGTTCATATTCTCGCGCGCCATCGCTTCCCGCAGCTTGTGCGAGAGGACGAAAGCGGTTTTGTACTGGACGCACAGGTCGCGGCTGACTTGTAGCGCTGAGACGCCCTTAGCGCCGTTACGAAAATGACGATCGCGGCGAGCAGATCGGTGAACGACAGCTTGCGCGAAGCAAAGATGGTGCCGCTCGTAACCGAAAACTGCGCGTAGCAGGCGACGCGCTTGAAGCGGCGGCGCGTGCTGATCTCATAGGTTTCGGTGCAGCCGCACTTGGGGCACACGGCCTCGCCGTCCGTCTCCGGCCAACGCAGGCGGCGGAACGTCTCGTAAGCCCCATCTTCGCCCATGCGAAACACAGCCTTGAGGCTGAGCGTGCGGGCGGCGGCTGAGAGGAGAATGTGTTGCATGCCATCATATCCGGTGATGTTATGCACTGGATATGGCGGTTTATATAACCGAAGTCAAGGGTGTATATCATCATAAGTGATGATATTTTTAGGATTGATCCGTTATGGTGTCGAAGTCGGACCCCGTGAACGTCGAGTATGAGACTCGCGCGAAGAACTTGCTTAAGGGTGAGTTGAAGCGACGGGGGGTCACTTATGCTCAGCTTGCGGAGAAGCTGGCGTCAATTGGCGTCACAGAGAACGAGCGGAACCTTAATAACAAGATCAGCCGGGGCGGCTTTACGGCTGCGTTTCTGCTGCAATGTCTAGAGGCTATAGGAGCCTCATCGCTGCGGCTGGACTAATCGCCCTCATTTGGGCTGCGATATGGGGTTTTAGCTTAGCAGCCTCAAACTATCCCGAAGAAGAAAGGTATGAGGCCTACGGCTACGCCGCCGATAACAAACAGGCTGCGGAAGCGGCCCTTGCCGATCAAACCAAGCCCGTGGAATATCGACAGCCATGCGATAATCCCAGAGGTGCAGACGAAGCCGATCTGTGTGCCCAGTGGAAGGCAGCGCGGGCCGCCGAGGACGCGGCCCTGTGGACAAAGATCGGCACCGTCCTCAGCGCGATTAGCGTTCTCGGGATTGTTGGTGCGCTCGCACTTACCGTCCAGTCCAACACCATAGCCGGTAGTGCCGCACGGATTGACCGACGACCCTGGATCAGCGTGACCGGCATTGAACTTGTCGAGCCTGCCATCCGCATCGCGATCCCGGGCTTCGAAGACAGGATCGCGGTGGCCTTTGAGGCTGTTCCGCATAACAGCGGGAAAACGCCAGCGGCTAACCTGCTTCCCCAAGTGATCGCTGGACAGCCGGGAGACCCCCGATCTCAGATCGACAGGATCATTAAACACCTTAGAGGGCAGGTAGGCTCCGCCGATACCGGGCAAGGATATACCGTCGCTCCTGACTTCTCGCATACCGATACCGCCACCTATTATATGCCGTTCGACGATGCTGGCCCCATTTTCTTTCTCGAAGCGGTCGTGGTCTGTGCCTATCGTGAAAATGGCGGGGCCGAGATCTTTGAGACCGTTCAGACCTTCCATATGATTGCTGACCATCTCGGACGGCCCCCAGAGCCACGAGAGTTTAGGATAACGAAGGTGGCTCCCGCCATCATGCATTAGTGCCAGCGCCGACAAAAACGCACTAATCACCGGAACCCCGGTGGTCATCACCGCATTCGAGGGTGAAGGCATCGGCCTTGGTGCGTATGCTATATAATGCCGCGAAAAAGACGCGCGCACCTCCTCGTGCCGCACGCGTCGAAACCCGCCTAGCTGCGTGAGGATATGACGTCCGCGAGCCAAGCCTCGATCTCGTTCTCGTGCCACCGGGAGGCAGTCGCCGTGAGCTTGTACGGCTTGGGCAAGCCGCCCTCCGCGACCAGCTCGTAGATCTTCGACTTCCCAAGCCCGACCCGTGCCTTGACATCGGCTAAGCGCAAGAGCCTTTCCGGCGTCTCGGTCATGACGAAGACCCTGACCGCGCTTCACGCGCTTTTGCGAAGCCACGATCGCTCGCCAGAACGCGGCGAGCAGCCGATACCGAGGCCCCCGTTCCGTCCGCAGCAGTACCAGGTTGTTTACAACAACTTTCGCGCCACGCCTCGCGAGCAGATAAGCGTGCTCTCGGCCCAATCCTCCGCCCGCGCCGGTGATGATTGCCAACGCCCCGATAGATCGATCGACATATCTTACGCGCCGCTCTTAGCCATGACTTTGCGTCGAGGGGCGGCTGGAGGGCTTGAATTGGCGAATCCCAGAGGTGCGTCTCGTGTTGGAGCGGCCGGAATCGGGGGGTAAGGCGCCAGCGCTTCTGGTCGTGTGGCAAGCGACAGCGTGCATAAATCCACGACCTGGTCTGCGATTTGCTCAATGCTCAAGCGACCATCGGGAGAAAACCAGGTCGATATCCCGTTGATCGCGCTCATGATGGCGTAGACTGCAACTTTGGCGTCGCAAGCACGAGTGCTTCCATCGGCCAGGCCTTCCTCTAACATCGCGACAAGGCTAGCTACCACCGCGTCTCGTTGCTCGATTACGACTGAGCGATCGTCAGGACGCAGGGCGTCGACATCGAATGTTACACCGCCGACACCGGCCTGCCCATACATCCATATGGTGTAGCATCGTAAATGGAGCCTCAGCCTGTCAATTCCCACGCCACCTGCAAGCTTTGCAAATTGCGCGGCATGAAGCCCCAGATCGAGCGCGATATTATGGCACTCGAACAGGATTTCTTGTTTGTCCTTGACGTAGTTATAGAGTGTCCCTTTTGAGATCCCGAGTACTTTTGCGACTTCGTCCAAAGAGGTATTGTGGAAGCCCCGGCGTGACATGATCCGCGCCGCCTCGCGGATCACGGCGTTACGCTTGAACCGCTGAATTTCCTCATTTGTTTGAAAGCCGTTTTCCCAGCGGGGCATTGGCCACCCTTCGCGTCAGTTGCCCGATCATTTGTCATTTGCGATAAATCAAGCGAACTCGCGGGTCAATATGATAGGCCGGGTGAACTTTTACGACATCGGAGGCGCGCGACCGAGGTCGGCCGATCAAAGCGATCAGAATCGAGACCTCAATGACTGCCGCTGCTCGCCGAGGGGGCGCACTGTAGAGTCGGATAGCCTGCCTCAATCGAATGACCCCCAACGGCCTGTTCTATAAATTTATTATTTTGACCCTGGAGTCATTTGGACTACAGAAACTTGAGCCGTCGGTCAGGTTTGGGCAGCGTTAGCGAGAGGGCGCAGCCGTGCGCAACATTCCACGGGTCGCACGCAGAATGTTACCCTGAAGGATGGCATGGAGCGTCAAGAGTTCGGGGCCTCGCTGCAGATCGAGCCAAGTGGGCGCAAATTGTTAAGCAATCTAATTACGAAAAGGGATTTCAATGAGAGGGAAAAAGCTATTTAGCCTAGTCCAAGAGAATGGAACATTTGAGCTGTACGCTGAAGATGTTGAAACTGGCCCTCCGGGGCCCAATGAGGTCATTATTCGCATTGATGCTTCGCCGATAAACCCGGCCGATCTATTAACTCTTATCCCGGCGGTAGATTTAGATACGCTTGAAGCGGCGGGTACAGAGGATCGGCCGGCGGTGAAGGCCCTCATTCTAGGGGGGCGGTTGGCGGAGCTCGCGGGGCGCTTTGGTACACCAACGGAAACAGGCACCGAAGGAGCGGGCTTAGTCGTGGACGCGGGGCAAGACGCAGCACATCTCATTGGTAAGACAGTCGCATGTATGGGTCGGGCAATGTACGCCGAGTATATTCGTCTTCCTGCTAGCGCTTGCTTCGTCCTTCCTGACGACATCCCTGCGGTCCAGGGAGCCTCAAGCATTGTCAATCCTCTGACCGCGCTGGCTATGATTGATACGATGCGCTCTGACGGACATTCAGCGCTCCTCCATACGGCGGCCGCGTCAAGCTTGGGACAGATGTTGAACCGGGTGTGCATCGATCAAGATATTCCACTGGTCAACGTTGTTCGCCGGCAGGAACAAGCCGATTTATTACGTAGTCAAGGTGCGCGATATGTCTGCGTGTCAACCGAAGATGGTTTTCGTGACCAGCTCTTGGACGCGCTCGATGAAACTCAAGCGACCCTCGCATTTGATGCTATTGGTGGAGGGCCTCTAATTGGGCAGCTACTTGAGGCAATGGAGTCCGTAGCTCTCCGCCGAGCGACGCAATATAGCCGCTACGGATCATTGATCCGCAAGACGGTGTACGTCTACGGAGCACTGGAGGATCAACCGATTCAATATCAGCGCAAATCGGATCTATCGTGGACGGTCTCCGGGTGGTTGCTCCCGCTATCCCGGCAGCGCATGGCAGAGTTGTGGGCCCAAGTACCTCAGCAGCTGACCACGACCTTTTTGACTAAATATGGCGCTGATCTCTCGCTGGAGGAATTACTCATGCCCGCGAATTTAGAACGATGTGCTCAAAACGCGACTGGACAAAAGTTCTTGGTCTCTCCGCATAAGCTTGGGCGCTGATTAAGATTCTCGCAGACAGAGTAGATGAAGCGACGTCAGCCTAATACTAACCTGTCCACGAGAAATCGTTAACGTCGAATGCCAAGTGGGGCAGTGAAGATCTGCCAATCTATCTGTCGTAAGGGCGACCCGGAGCATGCTATGGCAGGAAAAGATACACAATTCAAGATGTGGGTGATCGTGGAACGGGAACCGAGCCTTGGAGCTTGAGGAGAGTTCGCCGCCAGCTTATTTTGCGCGGACGAAAGATGGACAGTTTATATCCACGCCTCACGTTGGCGGCGCCTGGAGTGTTGCGGAACAGCATGTTGCGCCGGCTATGGGTCTGCTCGTCCACGCGATCGACGTTGATCATGCGTCGCGGCGCGCCGACCGGTTGCAAATCGCTCGTTTGTCGTACGATATTTTGGGCGTCATTCCGATGGAAGCGGTCAGCATTGAGGTGACTTTTGCTACGGGCCGGTCGGACCATTGAGCTTATCGAGGCTCGACTTATCCACGGTGGTCGCCCCGCTATCGTCCTGCGCGCGTGGTTGGCTCAAACCTATGACAATAAGGCTTTGGAGACGGTCAACTTTCCCACCTTGCCGCCGCCTGACGTCATGCCTGCTTGGAACCCCTCCATTATCTGGCCGGGCGGGTTCATCGCGAGTGTGGAAGCAAGGCGGGACGAGTACAGTTTGGGACGTGCGCGATGCTGGGTCCGCCCGTCGCTCCCACTACTTCGTGGGGAACCCGTATCGACAACCGCCCGAGTCATGGGTGTCGTTGATATCGCTAACGGTCTGACGCCGCTATTTTCTCCAACGGACGTCGCTTTTCCAAATCTTGATCTCACCGCTCACCTTCTTCGGTCGCCAGTGGGCGAATGGATCGGTTTCGACATTTCCGTGTGCAGCAGCGCCGTCGGGATTGGCCTTACGCACAGCATTCTTCACGACTCGATTGGCCCCTTCGCGGCTGTCTCGAAAACTTTGACGGTACGTCCGAATATTTGAGTACTTGCGAAGAGGGGGGGCGCCAGTGGTGACGCCCCCCGATTTGCAAATCTACTGATTAGACGAGCGATGAGCTTGCGGTCGCCTATCCAGGTTTGTGTCTGCCTCTTGGATCAGAGACGTAGCCGGAAGGATCGGTATCTGTTCCACCCGGCTTATAGCCCCGTGCCTAGAAGGTGGCGTGTACACGAACACCAAATGTGCGTGGCGCACCCACAAAAGCCTCTTGAGTGCCGGCCTGCAGCGGGGTTTCGACCACACTATCAAAATATGTCTTCTTGGTCAGATTCTGCACCCAACCTTCTATCGTGTAGCGCTGGCCGATCTTCACCCCGAGGTTGGCATTGACCAAGCCGACCCGTCCTTGAACATTGAGCGCGGCGGTATTGATATACTGGCTGGCGGTATATCGGTACTGGACACGGGCAAGCAGATCGACCTGATCGGTCAGTGGAGTATCCAAATTTAGCCCGACGTTGGCCGATACCTTCGGCGCAAATCGAAAACGAGCATTTGCCAATACGCCAGGAACTGTGCCGTACTGCGCATGGGGGATCCAGATCGCGTCGGCGTTCAGCGCCAGAGCCTTGGTCAATTGAAAGCTATTTTCGATTTCCGCACCATAGTCTTTCGCCTGATTTGCGCTGATAATTTGGAATCGCGTACCCACATACTGAGCGATCTGCATGTTTTTCACGTCATAATAGTAAAACGAGATGTTAGTACGTGCACGGCGGTCGAGATATTGGAACTTGGCTCCGACTTCGTAGGCGTTTACAGTCTCCGGCCTGTATGTCGGGTCCAGAGGAACTGCTAAATTCGCCTTAAGTCCCGCGGCGTTCTCATCGATGTTCACACCGCCCGCCTTGAAGCCATGATTGAAGGTGGCGTAGACCATAGCGTCCCGGCTGAATTCGTATTGCAGCCCAAGCGTGCCTGAAAAAGCTCGGTCGGTGTGGGTTCGCCTATATTCCGGCGAAGGCCGCAAGCCCAGAACCGTGGCCCATGCGTTAGGAGCAGGATCAGTGTACAGGGAATGATAGGATCCAGTTTTGTGCTCAATCGAATAGCGCACGCCCGTGATCAAGTGGAGTTCGTCGGTGAGCTTGAAGTCGGCGTGTCCGAACAACGCATAGGATTCGCTTGTGGCGCGAAATCCACCTTCGTCCAGTAGGCCTGGGTTTGCCGAAACCGTATGGGGTGGGAGGCCTAGCAATGCGTTATAGTAAAATTCGGCCTGCGACCCGTTGAAGAGAGAATGGACGTCATGGATCGTTTCTTTGGCCACGAAGGCACCAAACACGGTTTCCGCATTTAAAGCAGCAATATTCGTATTATAGGTGAGCTCCTGTGACGCAAAATAGTTTTTGAAGCGATCGCCGACGTTGATGATATCGGCACCGGAGAAGTCCCCATCAGAGATTGCCTGGAAAACGTTGAAACGGCGATAAGCGGTCACCGATTTGAGACTACCGGTCCCGAGCTGGGCATCGATCATAAGTGTGGCGCCATAGTCCTCAATCGTCTGGTCGCCAGCATAGTTGAGCGAAACCTGAAAATCGGAAGGGTTAGTTGAAGGAAGTTTCAGCCCATTTGCGAGCGTCAACGAAGCGATTGCCGGCTGGGTGCGTCCTTTTGTCACCCTGTAGGTCGCGTAGCAGCAAACTCCTTGGCTGTGCGAATAGTCCGCGATCAACCGGACTGAGACATCGGACGACGGTTTCCACAGCAACTGGCCTTTGACCGCCTTAGTCGTATCGCCGTTGATCCGACTCCCAGTGGTGGCGTCGGTGAAGAAGCCATCGGTGTGCGAAGTCAGGCCGGCTACGCGCAGGGCGGCGTTGTCACCCAAAGGCAGGTTTACCGCAGCCCTCACAACATGCGAGTCATAGTTACCGTAACTAGCCTCGATGGAACCGGCACGCTCGGTCGTCGAGGGCTTTGTCGAATCCAGAAGCAACGCGCCCGCCGTGGTGTTCTTACCAAACAGCGTTCCCTGCGGCCCCCTCACGACCTGAAGGTTGTCGATATCCAGGAAATTATGGAGCGCAGAGCCTGCCCGAGTCCGGTACACGCCATCGATAAACACGCCGACTGAGCCTTCGAACGCCCGGCTTATCCCGTTCGTCCCCAAGCCACGAATGACTAGGTTGGAGCTGGCGGAGGAATTGTTGTTCACATGGAAAGTGATGCTGGGCGAGATCGTCCCGATGTTAGAAACATTTAGGACGCGGGCCTGTGCGAGCGCCTCCGCGTTGGCAGCGGTTATCGCGATCGGCACATCCTGCAAACGTTGAGACGTGCGCTGAGCGGTGACAATGATGTCCGGAACCGTGTCCACCGCCGCAGCTGGTTTCACGTCCTGCGCAAAGGCAGGTTGCACTAAACTGGTTACACAGACACCAGCCAACAGGCAAAGCTTAATATTCATAATCTCAGACCTCCCCTCACAATTGAGCCCTTCGTGTTGTGGACTTCTGTTCAAATTACATAATGCGGTATTTGGCTGTTCATGGAGACATGCCTGCGGTTCAGCCCAAAGACCGGGTACAAGCTCTAGAAACCGTACAAGACGGACTCGGCACTGCGACGGCACTTTGATCGATACTGATGGACTATCGCGGTCTAGCTCCTCGATTTTGCTCGCAGCCAGGCAGCGCGTTATGACCTTCGCTGTTGCTTCTATGACCAAGGAGTACTATCGTATGACTCATAAGTCAACGAGTCGATGTGAGGGAAATTCTGCGGTTAGGAACCCGAGGCGTTAGCTGGTATTCAGCGGTGGATCTGTCGGTTGGAACGACCTCAGGGACGCCCTTTTTTACCTTGAGCATGGGCATGATTGTCCGCCGAGAACGCCCGGTCCGGCTTCCCAGAAGCCTCCGGAAGGCTCGCAGTGGCTAGGCGATCAAGCCGACATCCTTAAGCTGGAGAAATCCCAGGATGGCTAACTACGTTCTCGTGCACGGCGGATGGTGCGGAAGCTGGTGTTACGATCGCACCGCTGCGGACCTTCGGGCACTGGGGCACCGTGTCCTCACTCCCGCGCTCGCAGGTCTTGGCATCAGAAAAGCGGAACTGAGCCCGGCTATCACCCTGGCTACCCATATAGATGACGTACGAATCCAGATTGAGGACGCCGGATTTGATCGCTTCAATCTCGTGGGCCATTCTTATGGCGGAATGGTCATCACCGGGGTGGCCGCATCGTTGGGTGCGCGGATCGATGCGCTGATTTACGTTGACGCCTTCGTTCCTGACGACGGCCAATCGATCTACGACATCTCCGGCGATGGGGGCGGGCTGTGGATCGATTTGCAGCGTGATACGCCCGGGCTGATGATGCCGTTACCAGCATGGGCACATTTGCCCCTCACTCCACAGCCACTGCTAACGGCTTTACAACCGGTCCGTTTCACTGGTGAGGAGAGCAAGGTTCAACGGCGTGTCTTCATCTATGCCACCGGTTATTCGAATCCGTATGCCGTGTATTCCGAGAAACTGAAATGCGACCCTGGATGGCAATTCCACGAAGTTGACTCCGGACATTTTGTTATGGCCGACAAGCCTGAACAGCTTCTCGAGATATTGCTTGGGTATGTCTGAGCTTCTTCTGCCTCAATGCGGGCCAGTATGTAGGGGATTCGTCCCGTTCCGAGAACAACGTTAAGCGAGAACGGTCATTTCATCGGCAGCCTAAGCAACGATGAAGTGGGTCTGTGTGTTTAATCGCTTTGACGTGTCGGCGTGGAGCTATCGCTCAAAAGGCGCTTCGCCAATCTTGAGCGCGCGTAAGAGCTTCGAACTGGAGCCGGTATAGCCGACCAACTGCAGAGCAAAACCGGCATACTGCGCAGCCACTTCGCGTGGTGACTGGGGCCCGTCTGTCCGGAACCATAGCGGCAATCCGGTGCAGAGGCCGACTACGGCGCGCGAGGCGGCTTTGGGATCATCGCAGCGGAACTCGCCTGAGGCGATCCCTGCGGTTACCTCGTTGTCGAAGAGTTGCTTGCTCTCCCGTCGCAGCCTTCGGTTAGATCCAACATTAGCTTCTTCCAGGCTTCGGAGCTCGCTCGAGCCGATGAAGCCGAGATCGCGCCGCGCAGCATGGAACAAGGTCTGACACTCGACTAACAAGGCGAAACGTTCGGCGGGCGACCGGCCGTCGGCGATGGCGGCGCGGCTGCGGGCGAGAATGTCGGTCATGACATAGTCGAGAATTGCAACCAGCATGTCCTGCTTGGTCGCGTAGTGATAATAAAGGCCTGGAACGGACAGCCCGCAGCGTCGCGCAATGTCGCGCGTGTTGGCGCCATGATAGCCAAATTCTACGAAGGCATCAAGGGCCGCAGCCAAAGGCTTGTCGAGCGCAAGCGGTGGATAGTCTCTCCAGTGCGGCGGCAAAAGCTTAGCTGAGTGGCCATCGACAGGCCCCGCAGCTTCAAGCGAGGGCAGGAGCCGGGATACTGGACAGTCAAGCAGCTCCCCAATCCTAGCCAGTCGTGACGGCGTCACTTTGACTCGGCCGGTCTCGATTCCGATCAGCGTGGCGGGGCTGACAGCAAGCTGCTTCGAGAGCTGGCGCACACCGAGACCACGGCGCTCGCGCGCCGCGCGAAGCGCTCCCCCGTCAATCGACAGTCCCTTTTCCCTTGGCATAACGTCATAATTCCGCAGATTGTTAATGTTTACAAGAACGGGGTCGGCGATGCTCTAGGCTCCGCCGTGTCTGCCGGGCTTGCCGTGTCCCAGAACAGCCGTCCTACCGCTTACAATCTCCGGCGTAGAGTATGACAGGGGTATTTGAATAGGCCGATCGCACAGACAAGAGCTAATCTATAAAAGCAAACCCAAAATTAAGGTTGACCGAGCGCTCGCTCACTCATAATGTAAACAGCAGCGGTGAGACATTGCGAATGGAGGAGGTCGGTTTGAGCGTCGAGACACTGAAAACAGGCGCGCGCCCAGCAGCCGAGTTGGCGCAGCTTGATTTGCTAAGCGATGAGCTTCGGGCTGACCCGTATCCCTTTTTCGCTGAATTGCTGCAGAGCGCCCCGGTGCTCTGGAGCGAGCGCCATCGTGCATGGTTGATTTCGCGTCATGAAGACGTGACTGCCGCGCTGAAGCATGAGGCGTTCAGTTCGGACCGGATTGCGCCGTACCTGGAAAGTCGCGTGCCGATCGAGGACCGCGAACGATTCAAGCGGATGTTCGACCTGCTCGGCAGCATGCTGCTGTTCAAGGCTGCCCCGATCCACACCCGCCTGCGCGGTCTGGTTCAAAAGTCCTTCACGCCTTGGAGAGTGAAAGCGCTGGAGAGCGACGTGGAGCGCATCGCGACCGAATTGTCCGAGGCCATGCTCAAGCGGCTGAAAGACGGGGTGGAGCATGTCGATCTCTTCTCGGAATTCTGTGCGCCGCTGCCGGGGCAGGTCATCGCCAGGATGTTTGGCGTGCCGGTCGAGGATGGCGCGCTGTTGAAGAGCTGGGCGCACAATCTCGGGATGTTCATGAACGCGGCGCTCGACAATCCTGATCGGAACGAGCGGGTTGCCGAAGCCATGACCGACCTCGAGACTTATCTGCGCGGTCATATCGATGCGTATCGCCAGAACCCTGCGGACAATATTCTATCCGGGTTGGTGCAGGCGGCTGATGAGGGTGACAAGCTCGATTACGACGAACTAATCGCGACGTGCATGTTGTTGATCGATGCGGGTTACAAAACCGTGCAATATTCGCTCGTCAACGGGTTGCTGACCCTGCTCCAGTCGCCGTCCGACTGGCACCGTTTTGCGAGCGACCCTGCGGTCGCCCAAAGCGCCGTCGAGGAGTGCATTCGCTTCGCACCGGCGGGCAATTACATCATCCGGCGCGCGGACCGCGATATCGAGTTCGGCGGGCAGAACATTCAGGCGGGCAGTCGCATCTTTATCGTCACCGGTGCCGCCAATCGCGATCCCGGGCGGTTCGAGGAGCCGAATCGGTTCATGATCGACAGGCAGCGCAATGCGCATGTCACCTTTGGCGGCGGCATGCATTTCTGCATGGGTGCGCCATTGGCTCGCATGGAGATGAAGGCGGCGCTCACGACGTTTCTGCGCATCATGCCACGGCTGGAACTCGCCGTGCCGCTCGGATCGCTTGAATGGCAGCGTGTTCTTCTGCTGCGCGGGCTAGACTATCTGCCTGCCCGCCTGGCTTCGCCCGACGCGACGGCGCACTGATAATGAGCAAGAAATTGTTGGCGTTCAGCGCCTTTGTACCTCGCTATGCGCTTGCGAGAGCCACATTCTCCTCAGGCGCGGGGCACCGCTCCGTCGCGGGCTATGACGAAGATGTCATCACCATGTCGGTCGAGGCGGTTCGGCAGTTGCCGGACATGCGAAAGCAGCAGAAAAAGCTCTATCTCGCGACCTCCACCTCGCCGTTCTGGGACAAGTCGAATGCCGGTGTCGTTCACGTTGCCTGCGACCTGCCCGCCGACGCGCAATGTATCGATCTCGTCGGGCTTCGCTCAGGGGTTGCCGCGCTGCAACTGGTCTCTGAAACTGGCGGAATAGCCGTCCTCAGCGACTTGAGGACGGGCCGGCCCGGCTCGACAGAAGAGTTGGAGGGCGGAGACGCCGCTGCGGCTTTCTTGTTTGGCGATGGCGACAATGCCGTTGCCGAAGTGATCAGCACTGTATCGCGTCCGATCGAATTGATGGACGTATGGCGTACGCCTGGATCGGATTGGTCCTACGTCTGGGAGGAGCGCTTTGCCGCTACGGTGATGGCGCCGGTGGTCGCGGAGGTGGCCCGGGAGCTACAGGCCGGTTCGGGCAGCAACGCCGCCCCGAGTTATGCCCTCATCAGCGCCCTCAATGGCCGTTTCGCCTTGACTACGGCGACGGCGCTGAACCCGACACGCGGCACGACGCTGCAGAAGAACCACCGTGGCCGAGTAGGCTTCTGTGGATCGGCGGACCCGGGCATGCTGCTGGCGCTGGCGCTCGATGAGGCGAAGGCGGGCGATACGATCATGGTGGTCGGCACCGGCAGCGGCGCCGATGCGCTGTTGCTGCGCGTGCTCCGCGATGGCGAGGGGAAGCTCAAAGTCGGTG
Organism: Sphingomonas sp. Root710; assembly: GCF_001429065.1. GTDB lineage: Bacteria > Pseudomonadota > Alphaproteobacteria > Sphingomonadales > Sphingomonadaceae > Rhizorhabdus. The sequence goes on along the minus strand of NZ_LMIB01000012.1, from coordinate 250,345 downwards.
ACGGACTTGGCCTGAGCTATACCGATTATCTGGTCTGGCGCGGGCTGCTGGAGCGGGAGCCGGCACGACGGCCCGACCGTCCATCGGTTTCTGCACCGGCAAGTTATCGCAACCATGACTGGAAGTTCGGTCTTAGAGGATCGCGTTGCACTGCATGCGGCGCCGTGCATTTGCCGCCCCAGCGGGTGTGCTCCTCGTGCGATGCGATCGACCAGACTGAGATCTACGACGCCTCAGGCAAGGCTGCGCATATCGCGTCGTTCAGTACCGACCTCGTGTCCGACAGCCCGGCAACCCCGGCCGTCGCCGCGATGATCGATTTCGAGGACGGTGGACGGGTGATGATGGAGTTGACCGAAGCGGACCCCGCCACATTGGCGATCGGCGATCCGGTCGAGGTGGCTTTCCGACGCACCTACAAAGTTCACGGAACGCCAAACTATTTCTGGAAGGCGCGGCCTTTGATCGGGGTGTCGAAATGAGTAAAAGTCTCAAAGACAGGATCGCGGTTATTGGCATGGGGTGCACCCAGTTCGGTGAACGCTGGGAGCGCTCCGCCGAAGATTTGATGATCGACGCCTCGGTCGAAGCTTTGGCCTCGGTGCCGGGGCTCAAGAAAGACGATATCGAGGCCTATTGGGTCTCGACACAGGCCTCGGGCCATTCCGGGCTGATGCTTTCTCGCGCGCTCAAGGTGGACCGCCCCGTAACGCGGGTCGAGAATTTTTGCGCCAGCGGCTCCGAAGCGTTCCGAAACGCAGCCTTTGCCGTAGCAGCAGGCGTGTACGACATCGCGATGGCTGTTGGCGTGGAAAAACTGAAGGACAGCGGTTACTCCGGACTGACCCTGAACGCCCCGCCCGGGGACAATACGGCGGCGGAAATCAGCAATCCCGCAGCTTACGCGATGTTGCCCGACGCCTACACCGAAGCTTACGGTGTCGACAAAGCCGACATGCGGGACGCGCTGACGCATATAGCGTGGAAGAATCACGGCAACGGGGCGCTGAATCCGGAGCGGGCTCAGTATGTCACCCCCGTCAGTAAGGACCGCATCAACGGTGCAGCGCGCGTCGCCGGCGATCTCAGCGTGTTCGATTGCTCCGGCGTCGCGGATGGCGGCGCGGCGGCAATTATCGTGCGCGCCGAGGATGCGCTGCGCTACACGGACAAGCCGATGTACCTTAAGGGCATGTCGCTGCACGCGGGCCGCTGCGAGGGGTCTGTCACTGCCGGCCAGAGCTACGTCAGCTTCCCCGAAGTGGTGGCCTGCGCCGCCGAAGCCTATGCACATGCCGGGATCACCGATCCGCGAAATCAGATTTCCATGGCGGAAGTGCACGACTGCTTCACGCCGACGGAATTGCTGTTGATGGAGGATCTCGGTTTCTCCAAACGCGGCGAGGCGTGGCGAGATGTGCTGGACGGCGCCTTCGATTTGACCGGGCGGTTGCCAATCAACCCTGATGGTGGCCTGAAATCTTTCGGGCACCCGGTGGGCGCAAGCGGTCTCCGAATGATGTTCGAACTCTGGCTGCAATTCCGTGGCGAGGCGGGCGGTCGTCAGTTACCGGACCCTCAGATCGGCCTTGCTCACAATATGGGTGGACTGCCGGGCGAGTTCGTCTCGTTCATCGGGCTGTTCGGCAAGGAGCTCGGCTGATGACGGTGCGAGCTATCAGCCAGGTTCTCGTGGTGGGCTCCGGCCTAATGGGCGCTGGCATTGCGCAGGTGGCCGCAACGGCTGGTTTCGGAGTCGATCTTGTTGATTCACAACAGGGTGCGCTCGACCAGGCGCGTGAGCGCATCCTTGGCAGCCTGAAACGGCTTGAGCTTTCCGGCAAACTCAGCGACGCTCCCGAAGCGATCCTCGACCGCATCGCCTTCACGTTGGATCTGGAAGATGCCGCGGGACGCGCCGATCTCGTCATCGAGGCGATTATCGAGGCGCTGGAACCGAAGCAGGCGCTGTTCGCCAAGCTGGGCGAGTGGTGTTCCGACGACGTTGTCCTGTCGAGCAACACCTCGCAGTTCCGGATAGGCCAGATTGCCGAGCGATGCGCTTCACCGGAGCGCGTCATCGGTATGCACTGGTCGAACCCGCCGCCCTTGATGATGCTCGTCGAGATTATCGTCAGCTCGCTGACGACCGACGAGGTGCTCTCCGCCACCGTCGATTTTGTCCATGCCTGCAACCGATCCTCGGTGGTATGCCGCAAGGACGTGCCGGGCTTCATTTCCAACCGCATGTCTGCCGTTCTTTTCATGGAGGCCGCGCGCCTGGTGGACGAGGGCATCGCGTCGCCGGCCGATATCGACGCCGTTGCGCGGCTCATGTTCGGGCACAAGATGGGGCCGATTACAACGCTCGACCTAGCCGGACTCGATACTGCGCTACTGACGACGACGGCTTTGTCGGAGCATTACGGCGGCGACCGATTTACGCCACCGGGCTATCTGAAGGAGCTAGTGGCGCAGGGTCGTCTCGGCCGGAAAAGCGGCGCCGGCTTTTACGACTATCCGGGCGCCTGAACATGGTTCTTGGGCGAATGACCCTGGTCGTTGAACAGCGCGAAATCGTCGCACGCGACGTTGTTCGGCTCGTGCTACGCGACGCCGAGGGCAAGCCGCTGCCCCCGTGGCAGCCGGGCGCGCATCTCGAAATCGATCTGCCCGGTAGCCTGGTGCGGCATTATTCGCTCTGCGGCGATTTATCGGATGTGGATCGTTACGAGATCGCGGTGCTTGACCAAGCCGAGGGACGAGGGGGCTCACGACATATCGTCCGCAACGTGGCACCGGGCAGCATGCTTGACGTCAGCGAGCCACGGTTGTTGTTTAAGCTGGTGCCGGCGCCCCGTTACCTGTTTATCGCCGGCGGCATCGGCATCACGCCCATCCTTCCGATGATACAAGCTGCTGAGGCGGCGGGGGCGGACTGGCGCCTTCTCTATGGCGGGCGGGATCGCCAGTCGATGGCGTTTGTCGATCGGCTACAAAAATATGGCGACCAAGTCACGCTGGCGCCGCAGGACGAAAGCGGCCTCCTGGATCTGAAATCCTGGCTCGAGACGCCGGTTCAAGGAATGCAGGTCTACTGTTGCGGACCTGAGTCGCTGCTGCAGGCGGTCGAGCGCGGGACCGCGCATTGGCCCCGCGGTTCCCTCCATGTTGAGCGTTTCGCGCCCAAGCCGATGGACGATCGGATGTCTGAGAGCTTTGAGATTGAATTAAGGCAGTCCGGTACGATACTGCAGGTGCTCGAAGATCGATCGATCCTCGAGACTATCGAAGATGCCGGAATTTCAACGCTTTCCTCCTGTGGGCAGGGTACGTGCGGAACGTGTTTAACGATGGTTCTAAAAGGCACGCCGGACCACAGGGACTCATTGCTGGATAACGAAGAGAGAGAAGCCGGCGACAAGATGTTGATTTGCGTATCGCGCTCGAAGTCAAAACGTCTAGTGCTAGACCTATGATATTTTCGAATCAATGGTGCCGCAAAATGTGGTCGATCATAACGCTGAAACCGGTCAATCCATGAATCTTCATCTGACGATCACGGACTCGTTACTGAGCAGCGTCCGGAAATATCCGGATAAGACTGCCATTGTCTTCGAGAAACGCCGTTACACCTACCGCGAATTCAACGCGCGTGTGAATCGTGCCGCCAACGCTTTGTTATCGCTGGGACTGCGGAAGGGCGATCGTATCGCCATTCTGCTGGGAAATTGCAGCGAGATGGCCGAGTTGCTTATGGCGGTCGGCAAATGCGGGATGGTGGCTGTGCCCGTGAATTTCCGCTTCAGTGCGCCCGAAATCCAGTATGTGGTGACGCAGCCGCATTGCAAGGCGTTCGTTTTTGGCGACGACTATGCAGGCCACGTAGCGCAGATTCGCAACAACCTTGTCGAGGTTCGTCACTTTGTCGCGGTCGGTGCGCCGCTGCTGGAGGGCACCCACGCTTACGAGCCATTGCTGGCCGTCAGCAGTGAGGTTGAGCCGTCGGTTGCCGTCGGCGACAATGATCCGTGGTTCATCGGCTTTACCTCGGGCACCACCGGCTTCCCCAAAGGCGCGGTGCTGACCCACGGTGCCCGCACCATGCCGGCACTGTATGCGGCCATCGAGTACGGGTTACGCGACACTGACGTCGCTCTCGTCGTGATGCCGATGTTTCACTCCAATGGCTTTGCGTTCACTCACATCGGGCTGATGCTCGGCAACACCATCGTGATCCAGCGTAATTTCGAGCCCGAGGGGGTCCTGCAGGCGATCGAGCGCCATGGGGTGAGTTACGTGTCATTGGTGCCAACCATGTATACCCGTATCCTAGCTTTGCCGAAGCAGACGCTTGACCAATACGATGTTCGCAGCATGCGGGTCTTCATTTCGTCTTCCGCACCTTTGCTGACTGAAACGAAGGAAGGCATTCTCAAGGTTTTCCCCAATGCCGAACTGAACGAATTATATGGCTCGACGGAAGCGGGCATCGTGACCAACCTGAAGCCCAGGGACCAGGCGCGCAAAACACGTTGCGTCGGGCTGCCGATTTTTGGCGTGCAAGTGCGGCTTCTCGATCCCGAAGGGAATGAGGTAGCGCCGGGCGAGGTCGGCGAACTCTATTCTTTAGGGCCGACGTTTCATGAATATGACGGTCTCCCCGATGCTACTGACCGTGCTTTTCGCGACGGCTGGTTTACTGCTGGCGATCTCGCCCGGCAGGACGACGAAGGCTATATCTACATCGTAGATCGCCGGACGGATCTCATCTTGAGCGGCGGCGAGAATATTTACCCCGCCGAGGTCGAGGACGTTCTTGCAAGCCACCCAGCCATCGCGGAACTCGCGATCATCGGCATTCCGCATCCCGTTTGGGGCGAGGCGGTTCACGCGGTGATCGTGGCACAAGGTTCGGAACGGATCACGCTGACCGACCTGGATGAATTCTGCAGAGGGCGGCTCTCCAATTACAAGCGGCCACGCTCGATCGAGCTGGTGGAAGCGCTTCCGAAAACGGCGACAGGCAAGATTCTGCGCCGTGAACTGAAAGAGGCTCGCGCTCAGACCCTGGCGGCCCGAAGCTAGGCGGGGCAGCGTCGCGGACCGGGCCGAGGCGCTCGGCGCCAATCGTATCCAGACGCATCGCGCATTTATAGGTATTAGGGGAGGACCGCATGGGGCGTTTAAACGGAAAAGTCGCGGTCATCACAGGGGCGACCAGCGGCATCGGCTTGTCAACGGCCGAAATCTTCGTCCGAGAAGGGGCTCGCGTGGTGGTTGCCGGACGCCGGGCGAGCGAAGGTCAGGCGCTCGCGCATCGGCTTGGCGATGCGTGTAGCTTCATGCAAACGGACGTTACCGTTGAGGCGCAGGTCGAAGCCCTGATCGCACACGCCATTAACGAATTCGGTCGCATCGACTGCTTGTTCAACAACGCTGGCGGACCGGCCCAAACGGGCGGGATCGCCGACCTTGACGTAAACCGCTTCGACGAAGCGATGGCCACCCTGGTGCGTAGCGCGATGATCGGCATGAAGCATGTCGCCAGCCATATGCGGCGACAAGGGTCGGGCAGCATCATCAACAATGCCAGCATCGCGGGGCGAACCGCAGGTTATTCGTCCTCCCTGGTTTACGGCGCCGCCAAAGCGGCGGTCATCCATCTGACGCGATGCGTTGCGATGGAATTGGGCGAAGACAATATTCGCGTCAACAGCATCTCTCCGGGAGCGATAGCAACGGGAATCCTGGGCAAGGCGATGGGGCTCACCGGGGAGGCTGCGGAAAAATCGGCGGCGGCGGCCGCCAAGTTATATGAAAGCGCGCAACCTATCCCCCGCGCCGGCATGTCTGATGATGTCGCACACGCCGCCGTCTTTCTGGCGAGTGACGAGTCCAGTTTCATCAATGGGCACGACCTCGTGATCGACGGTGGAGTTACGGGTGGAAAGAACTGGAGCGCGCAGCAACAAGCTTACCTATCGCTTCAGAACACTCTAGACGTGAAGCAATAGGCAGGCACCATGTTTCCGGCACCGAGAATATTGGACAGTGCTCATGTCGAAACCGGTTACCTGTATCTAGGACCTGCGACTGCTTGCCAGACGGCGAGTCCCGCGCATGTTCTACGATTACGCCGATTCAGGGTCGTGGACTGAAAGCACCTATCGCGCGAACAGCAGCGACTTCCAGGCCATCCAGCTTCGCCAGCGCATTGCGGTCGATATGACGGATCGCTCGCTCGCGAGCACGATGGTTGGGCAGCCCGTCAGCATGCCAGTGGCGCTCGCTCCAACCGGGCTGACGGGGATGCAGCACGCCGACGGTGAAATTCTGGCGGCACGAGCCGCGGCTAAAGCCGGGGTTCCCTTCACCCTATCGACCTTGAGCATTTGCTCAATCGAACACGTCGCTGCGAATACGGACCGGCCATTCTGGTTTCAAGTCTACGTGATGCGCTACCGCGCCTTCATCGATAGCCTGATCGATCGAGCGAAGCATGCAGGCTGTTCCGCGCTAGTGCTTACGTTGGACCTGCAGATCATGGGTCAAAGGCATAAGGATGTTATCAACGGATTGAGCACGCCCCCAAAAACCTACCCTGGCTAATCTCATCAATCTCGCGACCAAGCCGCGCTGGTGCTGGAATATGCTCGGAACGCACAGGCGAGGGTTCGGCAATCTCCAGGGGCACGTACGGGGGGTGGATGACATGAGTTCCCTCGCCTCCTGGATCGCCACCCAATTCGATCCCAGGTTGAGCGGGGAGAACATGAATTATTTTAGGGACAGGTGGCCGGGAAACTCATCCTCAAAGGAATCCTGGACCCCAAGGATGCGGAATATGCCGCGCGAACGGGCGTGGACGCGATCGTTGTTTCCAATCACGGGGGGCGTCAACTCGACGGCGCCCCATCCTCGATTTCAGCCCTTCCGGCGATTGTTGAAGCAGTCGGAAACAGAACGGAGATCCTGATGGACGGAGGTATTCGATCGGGTCAGGACGTGATCAAGGCGTTGGCGTTCGGCGCGAAGGGCGTGATGATCGGTCGCTCGTTCCTCTACGGGTTGGGCGCGCGGGGCGAGGAAGGGGTGACACTCGCTCTTGATATCATCAGGCGCGAGCTGGACGTGACGATGGCGCTGTGCGGGCTGCGCGACGTCTAGGCCGTCGACCGAAACATCATCGCATCCACGGGGGCGATCGGCTGGGCTTCCTCTCGGGAGGACCGCGTCAACCTCGAGTCGGATCGATAAGGAACTTCTCCCCGGTCGCCAAGCGCGCGTAAGCACGAAGTAGATCGGGCTGCAGCGCCTCCGCGAGGCCGACGGTACGCGTGTAGTGGCTGGCAAAGGTGGTGGTTAGTTCGTCCGCCACCCGCTTGCGCAGACGATCCTCAACCTGCGACCCGGCCTTGCGCAGGAAATGAAAGAGAAGCCAGCCCGATACGCTCCATTCAAAGCCGAAGGTTAGGCGATTGAGAGTCGTCGGCTTGAGATCCAGGGCACCGTAGAGGTAGAGATGCTTGAAGGTTTCCGATCCGTAGCGATTATATTCGGTCATGCGCTGCACCGAGGCTTGTTCCATCGCCTGCAGGATGTCGCTTCCCAGCATCCCCCCGCCGATCGCGTCGAAGGCGATAGTGGCGCCGGTTTGCTCGATTAGAGCTGCGAGACGAGGGGTAAAATCGTCATCAGCGCTATTCAGGACATGAACGGCACCAATCCCGCGAAGGATTTCGACCTGCGCTTGTGAACGGACGATGTTGATTAGCGGAATATTGTCAACCAGACAGATTTTTTGCAACATTTGACCGAGATTCGAAGCCGCCGCGGTATGAACGATGGCGGTGTGTCCCTCATTGCGGGCGGTCTCGACGAATCCAAGCGCTGTGAGCGGGTTGATGAACATTGAGGCCCCATCAGCGGCGGATGCGCCGTCGGGAAGCGGGATGACGTCCCGGCTGCTGAGCCGTCGATAATCGGCGTACATAGCTCCCCCAAACATCCCTACCCGCCTGCCTTCGAGGCCAGCGGCACCGGGGCCCGCTGCTACAACGGTTCCCGCACCCTCATTGCCGATCGGTAGAGATTGACCGAGCCTGCCCCGAACGCTCGCAAGCCTCACTGCGGGCACCGAGCAAGAGAGAAGAGGCGCATCCGCTGTCCCTAGTTGCGTAAAGGACGCCAGATCTGCGGGGCCGCGCAAAAGCGCGAGATCGCTTGGATTGATTGGGCTGGCCTCCACGCGTACGATAATCTCGTCTTCGCGGGGGTCGGGAATTTCGACCTGTTCGAGCGAAACGGTCATCGTCCCGTCCTGTTCGATCCGAGATCGCATCTCGCGCCCAAATCCAAACATGGCAGCGTCCTTCAAAAAGCCGGAGTGTCCGTGAGATGCTACTCTCACTACATTGACTTTGGAGTCATTTGATAGAATAAGCTAGTCACTATCGTGCTATCATATAGATTCACGGAGGAGGATGTGATGGGCTTGGTCAGGCTAATTCCCGATGCAAGGTTTGGCTGAGAGCGCGGTTTTCGAACAGGCGATCTACCCCTCCGAAAGAGTCTAGCTCGACGCGATCTCGTCGAAGCTACTAGCGAGCATCCAAGGGACATTCATGGCGATAACCCGGAACGACACGATCCTCACGCCGGAGGTGATCGAGACTTACACCGAAGCCGGCTATTGGACAGATACCACGCTTGCCGACATCTTCCGGCGGAATGCCCACGAAACCCCGGACAAGACCGCCTTCATTGATGCTCGGCTGCAGGTGACGTGGGGCGAGCTTTGGCGGATCAGTGGGGAAGTTGCCTCAGGGCTTTCCCGCCTTGGGGTCGGGCGGGGCGACGTCGTCGCCGTTCAACTTCCGAACCGCGTCGAATTCGTTTACATCTTGGGCGCCGTAGTACGCCTTGGCGCGGTGATCTGCCAGTTTCCGCCGGATTACCGTGCACGCGAGATCGAATTCATCCTCCAGTTCTCCGACGCGCACACCGTGATAGTACCGGACCAGTTCCGGAATTTCGATCACGTCGCGATGATCGACGGCATGCGGGAGCGCCTCCCGCATCTGGTCAATACAATCGCTGTCGTCACGGGCGAAGCCGTGGCCGCGGTGGACGCCAGCCCTTGGGTCACGCTTGATCAGGTTCGCCATGACATCGATCCTGCTGACCCGGCGCCCGACCGGCCCAATGATGCAAACGACGTCATGCGCATCGCCTTCACTTCCGGCACGACCGGCGAGCCAAAGGCGGTGATCCACACCGGCAACACCACCTTGTTTGGCCATGAGCGCGAAAATAACGGGCAGGTGTTCGACAGCGATTCCACGGTTCTCGTGCTACTGCCTGTGGGCATGAACGCCGGTTTCAGCCTGGTGATTCAGGCCGCGATCGCTGGCGCGCGAGCCGTCCTGATGGAGCGGTTCAATCCAACAGCGACGCTGGAGCTCGTCGAGAAATATAGAGTCACGTCGTTTATCGCGGCGCCGGCCGCCCTCATCGCGATCTTGGCCGACGAAAGTCTCGACCTGAGGGACCTGTCGTCCTTGCGGTTGGTGTATACGGGAGGATCATCGACGCCGATGAAGGTGCTCAGAGAGGCCAATGAGCGGCTTGGCTGCCCGGTTGTCGACCTGTACGGCATGCTCGAAACAGGCGTCACTTCATGTACGGCCCCCGACGAACCCTATGAGCAATGGGTAGGTACGGTCGGGCGGCCCTATCCATGGATGCAGGTACGAATCCTCGATGACGAGGACAAGGATGTGCCCGTCGGCGTCGAGGGTGAGATCGTGAAGACTGGGCCGTCGATCATGGTCGGCTATTACCGAAACCCGGAGAAGAACAAGGAGAGTTGGACCGCCGATGGCTGGTTCCGATCTGGCGACCGCGGCTATATCGATGAGGCCGGCAGGCTGACAATATCGGGCCGCTCCAAGGACATGATTATCCATGGTGGCCGCAACATATGGCCGCGAGAACTCGAGGAAGTGCTCTCCCGGCATCCCGCCGTCGCCAATGTCGCGGTGGTGGGAGTTAACGACGACCGCTCGGGCGAGAATGTCTGCGCCTGCATCATTCCGCGACCCGGTTTCACGCTGACGCTGGAGGAAGTTATCGCGTTCATGTCGGCCGACGTCGCCAAGTACAAATTGCCGCAGTACCTCGAGTTGTTCGACACCTTTCCTCTGGGATCGACAGGAAAGGTCCTGAAGCGCGAGCTGGCCGATGAGGTGGAAAGGCGCCTGACCGCAGCAAGGCCCAGCGGGGCACTACAATGAAAACAGATCGGCAACACCCGCACGAAACGGGTCATCCCTGCTGCGACATGACCGAACCCTGGACACCTTTCCAGCGAATAATCGGGAGTGTCGATGCGTCCGTACTGCCTCCGGCATTTTATAACGAAAGGGTTCCCGCATGACCGCCATGCCGCCGCGTCTGCTCGATTTTCATTCCCATTGGGGCACGGAGCGCGGCTGGAAGGGAAGCCCGTTCGAATCCGCGGAGGCGCGAGAGGCCGTACGTGCCTACTTCAAATGGGACATGAGCTTCGTTAGCGAGCAGGAGCAGGCCGCTCAATTCCGTCGCGCGAATGTCAAGGCGATGCTCGATCTCGCCTATACCTACAAGATGGATGTGGGCGCGATGCGCGATCAGCATAATTATGCGTTCGACTATGCTCGCCAGCACCCCGACGTCGTCCTCGGCAACTGGATCGGTATCGATCCGACCAAGCCCGGTCACGTCAAGGAACTCGAACGCTGCCTCAGCGAGGGGCCGGGACTGATTGGGATGGGACTCCATCCATTCTGCGCGGCGGGCCTGCCGGACGAGCCGGGGTGGGCGAGCGCCATCAATTTGTGCATCGAGGCCAACCGTCCGGTCCTCATGCTTGCGGGCATGTCGGCGGGCGGTGCCGGCACACGTGGAGGCGGCGGTCTCAAGCTCGAGGACTGCCATCCGCGCTACATCGATCGAATCGCGGCTCGCTATCCCGACTTGAACGTCATCGCAGCCCGAGTGGCGTGGCCCTGGCAATCGGAAATGATTGCCATCGCTTTGCACAAAGGCAATGTATGGATGGAGCTCCACGGTTGGTCGCCTCGCTACTTCTCCGACGAACTCAAGCGCGAGATCAGCAAACGGCTTCGTAAGAAGACATTCTTCGCAGCCGATTACCCGATGCTCACCCACGAACGCCTTGTAAAAGAGTGGCGGGAGGAAGGCTTCGAGTCCGACGTTCTCGACGATGTGTTCTCCGGCAACGGGGAAAGGTTCCTCACATCCCTCGGTGTCATCTAATGGGGTTTTTCGAAACTCCGGCGATCAGCTGTACCACACTGCCGCGGGCGAGTTTCCAATTAATCTCATGCCGGACACTGATACAGTTGGGGCCTCTGATCGCCGTCCCGCGATTTGTAAATATTAGGCGGTGTGGCGTGATGGCCATGCTCACCCGTCGGGCGGAGCGAGGCTTCGCCAGTAAAATGCGGCTTTTGCAATTCCAATTCGTCTGGAGACTTTTATGACAAAATTTGCTGTCGTTGGCGCGACCGGGAGAACGGGCGCTCGGCTCACGCGCAAGCTACTGAGCGAGGGACACCAGGTAAGAGCCCTCTCTAGGGGCGGCGCAGCCCTAGACGAACTGGCAGAAATTGGTGCAGAACCATTTCTGGGCAGCTTTGACACAGGCACCGGTGAACTTGATAAGTTCTTCGACGATGTCGACGCTGCTTTCCTGATGGTCAAGTCCGACTGGAATAATCCTACCGGGCACTATCCAGTGGTCTCCCAGCGCTTTGTCGATGCGCTCAGCCAATCTCCCGTCAAACTGGCAGTCAGTCTATCGGCTTTCGGAGCCGAGGTTAATGGCAAGACCGGCCATTCCGAATGCTTCTATATTCTCGAGCAGAAGTTGAACGAACTTAACAATATAGACCTCGTTCACGTGCGGGCGGCTTGGTTCATGGAAAACACCGCAGCTTGGACCCAGTCGGTCGCAAAGTATGGCCGGATGGCTTGGTTCTACAAGCCGGATCTCAAGATGCCATGGGTCGCAACAAATGATATTGCTGATCTTGCGGCAGTAGAGCTGACCCAGCCAACAGGCGAACACCGTGTAATCCGTGAAGCCGGCTCAGAAGACCTCACCATGGACGAGCTGGCGGCGATGATTGGGCGAGAGATCGGCCGACCGGTTGAGTATCGTTGCATCGATAGATCGCGCAAGGACATAGAAACCGAATTTCTGAAACGCTTCGGGACGGCCGAAAGGTGGCTCGACGACAATCAGAGCGCCGACGCTTTCAACAACGGAGTTGTTCATTTTCATAGCGATGGCCCGCCCGTGCGTCCTCTGTTGCCGACTAAAATGGAAGACTTCATCAGAGACGTTTGGAAGCCGCGTTATCAGGAGCTGGTCGCTTCTGGACGCGAAGAGGCCGACTCATTTTATACTTGGGGTGCCAGAGATTAGGAGGCTTGCGCGCGCGGCGGCGTGCAGACGGAATTATGTAGATTGGACCTGGGCTCAGGGAGATTTTCTACCTCCCGCCCCCAGGCGATATGCCTTATCTGGCATTCGCCGATTCGCCGATTCGCCGCCGCTGCACAGCAGCTATTTCGAGGTGGATTGTCTTCAACGCATTCGAGGAAATCGTTTACGTGGGCCTTGCCCGTTACTGTGGACATTCCTTCCCCGCGAGCAGGTTGTTGTCGAACTACTGAAAAATCGTTGGTATTCGGCGCGAAAATCGCTCTCCAGATCAGCTATCAAGGCGAGCGGATCTGCGATTGCACGACAGGCGAGCATCCGCGCTACTGAAAGGTCTGCGTGTCGCCAGCACGGTGCCGATTCCGGTCAATGATGAAAGGACGACCATGACGCTTTATGCCCTCGGCAATCTTGTGCCAACGCTGCCTGCTGACGGCTCAGCTTGGATCGCGCCATCGGCCGATGTTATCGGCGATGTGCGGTTAGGCGGGGACGTGAGCGTCTGGTTCCGTGCAGTCATCCGCGCAGACAATACCTCGATCGGCATCGGCGACCGCACGAATGTTCAGGAGGGTGCAATGCTGCATTCGGACGTAGGCAGCCCCCTTGTGATCGGCGCCGACTGTACGATCGGTCACCACGCGATCCTGCATGGCTGCACGATCGGTGACCGCGTACTGGTCGGACTTGGCGCGCGGGTGCTCAATGACGCGGTGATCGGCGACGACTGCCTAATCGGCGCAGGCGCACTCATCACAGAGGGTAAAAGGTTCCCGCCTGGTAGCTTGATCGTCGGATCGCCCGCAAAGGCCGTTCGATCGTTGTCATCCGAAGAAATCGGTAAGCTCGCCCCTGCGGGGGCGGCCCACTATGTCGATCGCCAGCGCCATTTTGCGCGCGAACTACACCCGTGCGAAATTCTCTAGCTCTGCAAAGCACTACCTTGGTCAGCCTATAACCGTTCCCAGACGGCTGCTATTCTCTGGCCGCCGCCAATGCATATAGTGGTCAATCCAAATCTGCCCTGCACCCGCTGCAGCTCATACATGAGTTTTGTGGTGACGATTGCGCCGGTTGCTCCAACCGGGTGGCCAAGCGAGATCCCGCTCCCATTGGGATTCACCTTCGCGGAATCGAAGCCAAGCTCCCTCGCAACCGCGCAAGCCTGTGCTGCAAAGGCTTCGTTGAACTCGATGACATCGAGATCTTCGACGGTAAGGTTGGCTCGGGCAAGCGCACTACGGGTCGCGGGAACCGGACCGATGCCCATGTAGGCTGGCTCGACGCCTGCATGTCCATAGGCCACCAGCCGGGCAATAGGCTTGAGGGAATGAGCCTTAACCGCTGCCTCACTTGCTAGGATAAATGCTGCGGCTCCATCGTTGATGCCGGACGCGTTGCCGGCGGTTACCGTACCGCCCTTCTGAAAGACTGGCCTCAGCTTGGCGAAATCTAGCGCAGTCGCGTCACCATGAACGAATTCGTCGGTGTCGAAAGACAGGGGCTTGCGCCGCGCGGACACCTCGACGGGAACGATCTGATCTTTAAAATAGCCCTGCGCGATCGCATTGGCCGCTCGTCTTTGGCTTTCGAAAGCGAGCGCATCCTGGTCGTCTCGCGAAACACCTTAGCGTATCGCGACATTCTCTGCGGTTACGCCCATGTGGATCGCCTGGAACGGATCGCTGAGCGCGCCGGTTGGCTGCGGGCTGTTCGAATAGTGGCGTTGGAGTCCATGCCCACTCGTGACAGTCGACGGCACGACCGCGATACTTATCGAGTACGGCAGCCAAGCTCTTCATATCAGCTTGGAACATTGGTCCACTGCGCCCGTGGCTAACGCCGTAGCCGCGAACGCGGATCCTATCGACGTCGCGCGGACGGTAAGCGATCTCATCACCCCGCCGCAAGACATGGCCGCCCCCTTAGGCATGCTCTCACCAGGCATCCAAATCACCCTTGCTCAGAAGACCGCGGCGTCCAGCGCCATAATCGACTCGTCGCCTGCTGCGGTGCTTGCTGCCAGCCCCTGAACTTGCGGCAAGACGCGTTGGACAAAGAAGTCAGCCACCGCGCGCTTTTCTTGGTACAGAGAACTCTCGCTCCGGGCGGCCGCGGCCATGCGCGTCCACATCCATCCGATTGCCACCAGCGCGAAGAACCGCAGATAGTCCACAGCTGCGGCGCCAGCCGCGCCTCCGCTCGCTCCGCGCAGCGTGGCTGTCACGTCGCGCAGCAGAGCGAGTGCTACCTGCCTTCTCTCCGCAACTGGCAGCCCCTGCGCCTGATCGAGATCCGATGCGACTAAGGCGAAATAGTCTTCAACCACCGTGCCGCCACCCAGGGCCAGGTTCCGTCCGACTAGATCCATCGCCGGCACGCCGTTGGTACCCGGTGGGTGTCAGCGTATCGCGTAGGTCCGGAAGCGCACGGTCGCACAACGAATCGCGTTGCGCCGGAGTCGCCCCTGCGGAGTCGCTTGTTGGTGACATCGCCATCGTGAATTCCGCGAACACCAATAGAATGTGACTTTGAAGTCATTAAACTGAACCGTTATTGACCTTGCTCACTTCGTGCCCTACTCCCCTATTCGGAAGACGGCACAAACGACCTCTGGGGAGACGATGATGGATTTGAAGCTGAGGGGAAAAGCGGCAGTCGTTAATGGTGCTAGCCAAGGCATCGGCTTCGCGATTGCGCGTTCCCTTGCGGCAGAGGGCGTCGACGTACTTATCAGCGCGCGGAAGGAAGATGCGCTTAGCAAGGCGGCTGAGCAAATAAACGCCGAGACCGGTCAGGCTGTTCGAACCGTTGTTGGCGACATCCGCATGCTGGATGGGTGCGACAATATCATTGCCGCCGTCCGTGAAAGGGGCGGCGTTGACATTTTGATCAATAATGACGGCGCGCCGCCGCTCGGGAATGCGCTGGATTTCGACGACCTGCGCTGGACCCGGGCATTCGAACAGAATCTATTGAGTGTTGTTCGAATGATCAGAGGTGTCGCGCCGATGATGGAAAGCCGTGGAGGCGGCAGCATTCTTAATATTACCGCGCTGACCGCTATTCAGCCCTTGGCAAGCTTTGGCCTGTCTGTTTCCACTTGGGCGGGCGTGGTGGGTCTTGCCAAAACGCTCTCTCACGAACTCGGGCCCAAAGGTATCCGGATCAATACGCTGTGCCCCGGCCTCTTCGAGACTCCGCGGTTGGAGCTTGCAGGTGGTCCGTCGGCCGCCGAATATCATGAAGCGGCCAAAATGATCCCGCTCGGCCGTAAAGGCGATGTTGCGGAAATTGCTGCTGTCGCGACATTCTTCTCTTCGCCCCTCGCGTCATACGTCACGGGGACGACGCTTGCGGTGGACGGCGGGATGAACAAGAGCCTGTTGTAGTTACCGAAAGCTCTCGTGGCACCAATCTGTCGAGCGTCTCGCGCCAGTTGAGCATATTCCGACAGCGCTGGACGAACTATTCGGGCCAAGCCGCCCCGCGGAGGAAACATGGGTCAGGTAGACGGGAAAGTTGCATTCGTGACGGGAGCCGCTTCGGGAATCGGCGCAGCCTGTGCCTCCACCTTGGCGAAAGCGGGTGCTCGGGTCATCGCGACTGATATTGACGACATTCTCGGACAAAGCTTGGTCGACCGGATCAGAAGTGATGGCGGCGAAGCGATCTACCTGCACCAAGATGTGACGGACGAAGGTTGCTGGCGGGATTTGGTCGCCGACATTGAGAAACGATATGGCGGCCTTGACATCCTCGTGGCCAACGCCGGAATAGCCATTCGATCGGTTTCGATCGTGGACATGAGCCTTGTCGACTGGCGTCGCCAAACTGCCATCAATCTTGATGGCGTGTTTCTTTCCGTCAAATATTGCCTCCCTTTGATGCGTCGCACGGGGCCGGGTTCAATCATTATGATGTCCTCCGCGGCAGGTCTCCGTGGGTCGGCCAATCTTGCGGGATACAGCGCAACCAAGGGCGCCGTGCGTCTATTCGCGAAGTCGATTGCCATGGAATGTGCCCAGGCGGCGGACGGTATCCGCGTCAACTCGGTACATCCCGGTTTCGTCGACACGCCAATCTGGGAAAAGCTTTCCGCTGAGCAGGGTGGGCAAGAGATCGCTGTGGCCATGCTGGCGGATGAAGCGTTGCGGGCAGTGGTACCGCTCGGCAGGGCAGGACGGCCCGACGAGATTGCCGACGGGGTGCTGTTCCTCGCCTCGGACGCTTCGAGTTATATGACGGGAACCGAACTGGTTATCGACGGCGGCATCATAACGGGCACGGGTGCGCGTGCGTCGGCGAAGTGAAATTGCGCGAGAGGACGGAACTCTCCATCGATCACACCAGGGGCTGCTTCGGATGGTGTTCCACTAACGAAGCCTGCCCACGGTGTCCGAAGTTCTGAGGGAGCTGTAATGATCGGTTATGTCACGATCGGATCTGATGATCTCGTTGCTTCCCGCCTCTTCTACGACGCGATCCTGCAACCTCTCGGCGGCAGAGCGATCGTAGCCGCGCCCAAAATGATATTCTACGCACTCGACGGTGGAGCCACGATGCTGGCGATAGCCGCCCCCTACGACAAGGGCGCCGTCACTAACGGTAATGGCTCGATGTTTGGCATACCCGCACTGACGAAGCGTCTTGTTGATGCAGTTTACGGTATTGCCATGAGGAACGGGTCGGTCGACGAAGGCGGACCCGGCTACCGAACGCCGGAGATGTACATCGCCTATTTCCGCGACCCTTTCGGTAACAAGCTCGCAATTTACAACGTGCCGTCGGTGGCGGAGTTCGCCAAGGGTGCCGAGAAACTGGTTGAGAAGATGACCGCTTCTTCCTTCGCTGGATAACCGGTCGGCACCGGTATTCAGATCAGATCATTGTCCCACCTGATGCGCTTGGCGGACAGCAGCGGCTGCGAGTTGATATAGATGCTCACCGCCGTCCGGACCGCCAATCAGCTTGCGCAACTCCAAGCTCACAACACCATGCATCGCCGCCCACAATAGATAGGTTATTCGTCCGGCCTCCGCAGCCTGCGCCGGCGACATGCAGAGCCGGACTGTGTCGCGCAGTGTTTCAAAGCTCGTCCATGCTTGCTTGCGGCTCTCGATCGGTGCTTCCCATGCGCGCCCTAGATCGCCGAACATGACATTGTAGAGCGCGGGTTCGCTCAACGCGAAAGTGCGGTAGGCGCACACCATCTTGTCCAACCGCAGGACCGGATCGCTCTCTTCGTTCTGCGCTTTGAACGCCTCCGTGAGGCCAGCAAAGCTGTGCAGATACAAGGCCTCGAGCAATCCGTCCTTGCCGCCGAAATGGGTGTAGATCATCTTCGTAGATGCGTTGACTCTCTCGGCCACGCGGCGGACCGTCAGCGCCGACGGTCCTTCTTCAGTCAGCACCACGGCGGCCGCCTTGAGCAATAAGGCGCGGGTATCCGTCTCCATTGCCATCCGGGCCGCACGCACGTCGCCGAGAATCGAAGCGTCGCAGGTGCTCATTACTGGGTCGGCTCGCTATCAAGCAGTCCAATAAGGCGCTCGCGGATCAGCGTGCTCGCTTCGGCCATGATCCGCTCGATCAAAACCGCCACAGCAGGGATATCATGAATCAATCCGACGACCATTCCGCAACTCCATGCCCCGGCGTCCATGTTTCCGTCGATCATTACCTTGGGATATACGCCCGCCACCTGATCGTGGATGTCGGCGATCGTCAGGCTGTCTCCCCTCTCTCTTTCGATCTCGATAAGTCGCGCGACATTGGCGTTGTTGAGCACGCGTTCGGTGTTGCGCAACGATCGCATGATGAGGCGCGTATCGGTTTCAGTCGCTTCCAGAAGGGCCTGCTTGACGTTCGCATGGACAGGCGCCTCCAGCGTCGCGAGGAACCGCGTACCCATATTGATGCCTTCGGCGCCCAACGCAAGCGCAGCGACGAGGCTGCGCCCATCGGCCATTCCCCCCGAAGCAACGAACGGAATGCGCAGCCGATCGGCCGCAATGGGCTGCAGGATCATGTTGGGGATATCGTCTTCGCCGGGGTGGCCTCCGCATTCGAAACCATCGACGCTCACCGCGTCGCAACCGATCGATTCAGCCTTCAGCGCATGGCGAACGGAGGTACATTTATGGATCACCGTCATGCCAGCCTCTTTGAGGGCGGGCATATAGGCTTCTGGACTCCGGCCGGCGGTCTCGACGATCCGAACGCCGCCTTCGGCGATCGCTTGAATATATTCTGGATAAGGGGGCGTACTGAACGTCGGCAGAAAAGTGAGGTTCACGCCGAACGGCCTGTCGGTCATATCACGACAGCGCGCGATTTCGCGGGCCAAGAGCTCGGGGGTCCGCTGCGTGAGGCCGGTAATGACCCCCAAGCCGCCCGCGTTGGAGACGGCAGCCGCCAATTCCGCAAGTCCAACGAAATGCATGCCGCCTTGCATGATTGGATGCTCAATACCGAACAATTGCGTTATTCGTGTTCGCACAGTGGCCCCTTCTATCATTCGAGAAACATCGTTGCCCAAGGTAACATTGTTTCCAGAGTTGGCATAGGGATTTCGAAGACGACGTAGATCGTCGGCACAGACAAGTGGTGACGGAGAACCGTGCTCGGGTGAGCGAAGCGTTGAGCGTTGCTTCTTAAAATCGAGAGCGGCTGAAGGGATGAAGACCATCGACAGCAAGCTCACGCCAGAAGGATGATGGACGTTGGCGTAAACGGTTCGTCTTGGTTCATCCACAGGTGACCGCATCGGACCGTGCGTATCCGGTTTCAAAACCCGGATGGAAGCCCGGACGGGGCACCTTATCCGGCTAAAAAGACCAATAAATACAACGAGATGTGCTGGAGCGGGAGGACGTAGGTCGGACGAAAAGGACCTTCCGCTCGCTCTGTAACGCTAATTCGGGAGCAATCGCCGACCTGGCGTCATGGCATGACGAGGTCGACGTGGCTTACCTTCAGCGCGGTAGCAAGTTCATGGAGTGTGACTATCGTCGGGTTGCGGTTCCCGCGCTCGAGCCCGCTAAGGTACTGCTGGCTCAGTCCAGACAGCTCAGCAAGCCGCTCCTGAGTCAGACCTTTTTCACGACGTATTCGCGCCACGTTCGTCGCCACGAGTTTGCGCATGTCCATGCACAAATAACTGCCGACCCGGGCCGGTTAAGTTTATCAACTATAATATGTAAACGGCTTTCGAGGTTATTGCACTATGCCACTGATAAAGGTTTTTTCTACGACGGTGTCGATTTGCGGCTTGATGGTGGTCTGCGCTCCAACATGGGGGCAAGATTCGATACCGGCCAGCGTTCAAGCGCTGGCTGACGGCTATGCCGCCCTCGGTCAGACGATCATGGACAACGAACTGCCCGATTTCCCCCAGTTCTCGATTCAAAAATGTGCGAGCAACATATTCGAAAAGGCGTGATCAAAGCCAGGACCGGCTGACTTTCTGTGGTGAGATAAACGCCAAGAGCAGGGCCGGAGGATACGAGGGCTGGAGACATTTCGCCGTGCTGCCTGCAAGTGACGATAGACCAGTAGCTGTCGACACTCTCGTTATTCTTGAAGGCCCCGGTGTTTTGGGGGAAGCCGTGGAGCCGTTCTGTCTCGACGGAACTCAGAACTGGCTGCCTAAGGACTATACTCGAGATTTCTCTCCCGCCGGCTCGATCGAGCCCCGATGATCAATCTGCTGCGGACGGAACCGTCTGGCGGGACGTTTCAGCCGCATTGGATCTTCTGATAAAATGATCAGCCCGAACCAATTAGTTTGTTCAGGGCGACGCTTGGGGTCTCAGCTTATCTCGTCGCGCCTATGTCGTCTTGGCCGACGGCAAAGCCGGTCGTGGGTTAGCGGAGGCCCCCTTCTGATGAGGGCAGCACATTGCTGTCCAGGAAGGCGACCCCATGGCCAAGACGATCACAGACCCTGAGATGCTCGCGTACCGGGCGAATGCCGAAGCAGACCCGGCCCGCGGGAAGGAGCGGTATGGTGCGCGGGTTGCTCCGCGTCTCGCCGGGCCCTCGGTAAGCCACATGCTGCCCTAGTCATACCGTTCAATCTCCTTTTAGGAGTGAGGGGTTGACTGATAAAAGGACCCTTGGCGATTGTGCTATGACGGCAGAAGCCCTGCCTTTCGATAAGCACTGACTAGGCTATCGAACACCCCTATGTCGGATCGGCTTCTGGCCATCAGTTGCGCCCCCGCGATCGAGGCGAAGATCGCTTGAGCTCTTCCGTGCGCTGCGCCATCCGTGTCCGCAATTCCCGCCGCTACGAGCATTCGAGCAAGCCACGCGACGTTGATGTCGGTAAACGTCTGAACCTCTTGCATGACTGACGCCGGCAAATCGTCATGCTCAGCCGACATAAAACTGCCGAGGCAGAGGCGGTTGTCGCTCTCTAACGATCGACGGAACATCTCCGGGTAACGCCGTAGCGACGCCACCGGATCTCTCTCCACTGTCGAGATAAGCTCTAGATTGGCCGCCGCGTCTTCCCAATAGCGCCGGGCGACCGCAGCCCCCAATTCTGCCTTGCTAGGGAAATGATTGTAGATGCTGGCAGGCTTGATCCCCACACTGGTTGCCAGTTCGCGGAAATTCATGCCGCTATAGCCGTGCGCCTGCGCGATTCGCCGCGCCTCCGTCAAGATTGCCTCTTTTGTGCTCATAGCCGCCATAACCAGTCCCTTCTTGCTTACGGTCGTTAGTTAGTGCTTGACGTAGCAAAATGGAAGCCCTAATCGCTGAGATACTAACGAACGACAGGTAGGATGCAGTGATGAACAACGATATTGCCTTTTACGACGCTACCAAGCTCGCTTTACTTATCCGCACAAAGGAGGTTTCACCTGTCGAGGTGATGCAACAGCACCTCGAGCGGATCGAAGTCCTCAACCCGTCAATCAACGCGATCGTCACCATCGCCAGTGGCGCGATTGCGGCGGCCAAGGCTGCTGAAGCCGCACTTCTGGCGGGCGACGAAGTCGGACCGCTGCACGGCGTACCATTCACCGTGAAGGACTCGATCGATACTGCGGGTGTGCTGACGCAGCGCGGCTCACCGATCTTCAAAGACCGACTTCCCGATGCTGATGCGACTAGCGTTGCGCGCATGAAAAAGGCCGGCGGCATTCTGCTTGGCAAGACCAACCTGCCCGAGTTTTCCTACTGGATCGAAAGTGACAACCTCCTTTCCGGTCGCTCGAACAACCCTTGGGACACGACACGTACGCCAGGCGGTTCTAGCGGCGGCGAATCCGCAGCCATTGCAGCCGGGATGTCCCCGATCGGGCTAGGTACCGACCTTGCAATCTCGGTACGCGGACCGGCTGCCCAGACTGGCATTACGTCCATGAAGGCGACACATGGCCGGGTGCCAATGACCGGCATCTGGCCTCGCGCGCCGCGGCGCTTCTGGCATGTCGGCCCGATGGCGCGTTCCGTGCGGGATATCGCGCTCGCCTTTTCCCAGCTCTCCGGCCCCGATGGCCATGACGCGTTTGCGACCAGCACCGTGCAATTCGATGCCGGCATCGGTCGCCAGCCCTATCGGCCGCTCCGTGTCGGTTGGATGGTTGGTCCGGGCTTGGGTCCAGTTGATCCTGAAGTGGCCGCTACGGTGAAGGCGGCGGCCGAGGCCCTGAAGGGTGTGGGAATCCATGTCGAGCAGGTCGGTATCCCGGCGCTGGAGCATGATTTTGCGTTAGACGTTTTCAACCGGCTTCACGTCATGGAGATGAAGCCCGCCTTCCGCCTGGCGACCGTCGGTCACGAGGACCAGATGTACAAGATGGCCCGGGCGATGTTGTCGCTGCCCGAAACGTCGATGGCTGACTTCATCGACGCTGAGCAGGCAGTCGAGCGCATTCGTGACGGCTATGCAGATTATTTCCGCACTTTCGATGCACTCATCACGCATGTCCTTCCCATCCCGGCGCATAAGCATGGCGTCGAAGAATTCGTCATCGACGGACAGACTGTAGATGCCACCTATCTCCAGGCCGCGACCGTGCCGCTAAATGTCACGGGCCTGCCTGGGGTCTCGATGCGCTTTGGGACGAGCAGGGAAGGTCTGCCGATCAACGTGCAGATCGTAGGTAGCTGGCTGGCGGAATCGACCATCCTCCATGTGGCATCACTTCTTGAAAGCATTAGCTCCGTACGAAACATGCACCCGAGCTTATGACTGTGGAGCGCCGTCAGAGCCCTCAGAAAACGCGCCTGAGGGCAACCTACTGACTTTTCCAAACCGTTGCGGCGTTGCCGCGCCGGCTGAAGCGAGGATCCCGCATGACCACACAGATATGGTTCGATCAAGCGGGCGGCCCGGGTGTGTTGCAGCGCCGCACCTATAACTGCGAAGCTCCTGGACCGGGGCAAGTTCGGCTCGAACAGGAGGCGATCGGTGTCAATTATCTCGACGTAATGCAGCGCAACGGAACAGTGCCGATACCGCTGCCGAGTGGCATCGGTCTGGAAGGTGCGGGCTGTGTCACGGCGGTGGGTGCGGGTGTCACCGAGTTTGCTATAGGTGACCGTGTCGCTTACGCACTCGGCCCGATCGGCAGCTATGCCAGCGCCAGGCTATACCCTGCGCAACGCCTTATCCGACTGCCCGACACCCTGTCGATGCAGGATGCCGCGTCGGTCCTCTTCAAAGGGCTGACTGCG
This sequence comes from Sphingomonas sp. Root710, assembly GCF_001429065.1. Lineage (GTDB taxonomy): Bacteria > Pseudomonadota > Alphaproteobacteria > Sphingomonadales > Sphingomonadaceae > Rhizorhabdus. The sequence goes on along the minus strand of NZ_LMIB01000012.1, from coordinate 227,136 downwards.
CAGTATCTGATATCCTCAACCTATCCCGTCACCAGGGGAACGGTCGTCTTGCTCTACGGTGCCGCCGGTGCGGTAGGTCAAATAATGGCACGCTGGGCAACACATCTGGGCGCTATCGTTATCGGTGTCGTATCTCGCGCGGAGAGCATCAAGGCGGCCAAGGCAGCCGGCTGCATGGCCGTACTAGTTTGGGGCCGAGATGATCTGCCAGACGGCGTCCGTGCCGCTACCGGTGGACGGAGGGCAGATGTGGTTTACGACGGTATCGGACGCGCGACATTCGCCGCTTCGCTCGATTGCCTCCGACCGCGTGGACTGATGGTCTCATTCGGCGCATCATCCGGTTCCCCTGATCCTGTCGCAGTCGAAACCCTGAACGGCAAGGGGTCGCTCTATTTGACGCGGCCCAGTTTGGCCGCGCACATCAGCAATGTCGACGAATACCGCGCGCGGGCCAGTTCCGTGCTTGACGCAGTCGCGAAAGGAACCATTGTGCCCGACACATGGCGTACCTACGCCCTCGCGGACGCCACAAAGGCGCACGCGGAAGTCGACGGTGGCAATTCCCGCGGAGCGATCGTACTAAAGCCTTAATAAGATGACGAAGGGTTTCCAACTACGACTCAATGAGCTGCACCCGTGATCACTCTGGCACCGGCCGCGCGTTTTGAGGGCATCCAACCCGCATCCGACAGAGCAGCGCGATCATCTGCCCGAGCAGGTTGCGTCAGACCACGATGCATGATGAAATCAGCGACAAGGGATCGAATCCGACGGAAACTGGAGCCCGGCTGCGGGCTGTCGGTCATGGCGCCGCCCAACCCTGCCCCCGCAGGACCGTCCCCGGCTTCGCACCTGTATGGCGGCCATCGTCGACCACCACCGCGCCGTTGACGAGCACATAGCTGATCCCCTCCGGCGGCGTAGTCGGCGCCTGATAAGTGGCGAGGTCCTTGATCCGATCATAGTCGAACACTGTGACGTCCGCACGCAGTCCAACCCGGATCGCACCGCGATCGAACAGCTTGAACCTTGCGGCGGGCCAGGATGTCATCTTGCGGACGGCATCCTCCAGCGTCAGCACATGCCGGCTTTTGACATATTCCGCGATGATGCGCGGGAAAGTGCCATAGGCCCGTGGATGTCCGTCGGACCCCTGCTCACCTGATGTCGCAGTGGCGTCTGAGCCGATGCTAGTCCATGGAAAGCGCAGGGCTGTCTCGATGTCCTTTTCGTTCATACCGAAATAGAGTGCGATCGGCCGATGCGGCGCGCCTGCAAGAACGATATCCCAGGCCACATCGGCGGGATCGCGCTTCAAAGCGCGGCCGATCGTCGCCATGTCCTTGAACTTATACTGATCATATTTTTCGTTATAGGCAGCGACCAGAACGACATGGTTCCAACCGCCCGATGCGGTGATGAGGTTGGTCCAGCCCGGCAACGACCCCGCCTTAACCTGTTGCTTGAGCTTCTTGCGGGTTGCAGGGTCGGCCAGCCTTGCTAGGCCCTTCTCCTTGCCCTCGGCCCAGACCCAGTTCGGTACGGTAATGTCTAGGCCGGTTCCGCCGGCCGTGTAGGGATACATGTCCGCCGCGACGTCGATCCCGCGTGCGCGAGCGTCCTCGATTAGCTTTCCAGCCGCGGGCATCAGCTTGCCCCAGCCGGGTGCGAAAGCCGCCTTCAGATGATAGATTTCTACAGGAATCCCGCTCTGCTCGGAAATCGCAATTGACTCCGCCACTGCTGGGAGAAGCTTTTCGCCTTCGTCCCGCATATGATGGGCATAGATGCCGCCATATTGATGGGCGACCTTGGCCAACTCGATCAACTCCGGGGTCTGCTGATAGCTTGCCGGGGCATAAATTAGTGCAGTACCCAGCCCCATTGCACCCGCGCGCATCGCTTCCGCGACATGCGCGCGCTCCTTATCCAGTTGCTCTGCCGTTGGAAGACCGTCGACATCGCCCATGACCTCGACGCGCGCTTGGCTCGCGCCATAGAGCGTCCCGAAGTTTACCGAGATTCCCTGCTGCTGAAGGCGGTCGAAATAGCCGGACAGCTTTGAGGATTCGACCGGTGCACCGCCTTCACCCGCGATAAGCGTCGTGACGCCCTGCATCACCTTGCTCTCCGCCCGGCCATCCTCGAGCAGGTTGTCGCCGGATTGGTCCATGTCGTCTATCCAACCCGGCGTGACATATTGGCCTTTTGCATCGATCTCGCGCGCGCCGTGCCCCGGGACGTGACCAACCCGGACGAAGCGCCCGCCCTTTATCGCAACGTCCGCACGGACCCACGGATTGCCACTGCCATCGAGAACCTTCCCGTTGCGGATCACGACATCGTATGTCGCTGCCGTCGCGGCAGCGGTCGCGCCACGGCGCAGCGCGGCGATCGCATCAAGGACGACGTCAGGCCGATCATGCGCGACATCATGGGAACTTTTGTAGGCAGTGATCAGCGTGCGGTTGGGCGCCTTGCCGGCAAATGCCGCATGAGCGTCGCGCCAAGCCTGGGCATCGGCGGGATCGGGAGGAGGCGGTGTCTCGGCGACGATCACGGCGACCGGAACGTTAGCCGGCCACTCCATCTTGTGGAAGGCGCTCTGCGTCGCTTGATAGGAAGCGCCCAACGCCAGTAGCTGGCGATTGGCGGGCGTCGACGGGGCCTTTCGAAGCTGTTCGAGCATCGGCGCATACATTTTCTGCGTCCGGGCGATCATCTCGTTGGTGAAGAATTCGGGCACATTGGCGTCGACCATGACACCACCCGCAAACCATTCGGGATGCCGAGAGGTTATTCCGGTGGCGATTTGGCCGGCCAGCGAATGCGAAACCAGGATGACATCCTGCGTCGCACCTAATGCGCGCAGGCCAGCCTCGAGATCGTCAATGGCGCCAGTAAGGCTCCACGGGCCCGGCACTTCCTCGCTCTGGCCGAACCCGGGACGATCATAAGTGATGATCTGGGCACCTGTCCGCTTAGCGAGCTCGGGCGCGAACGTCGCCCAATAGGTCGAGTCCGCACCACCGCCCGCATCGAGAACGATAGCTGGTAGTTTTCCCGGAATGACGTGAAAGGCAATCTTGCGGCCACCGCGTTCAACGATGCACGTGTTCGCGCCGTTGGCGGCGCCTGTTGTGTGCGGAGCAGCGGCGTCGGCAACCGCAGGGACAGAGAGAACCGCGCCGATCAACAGGGCGAAGACAATTTTCGAACGCATCGTTCGATACTCCACTCAGTCACAACATTAGGGCGAAGGCACACGTGCCTTCACCCCCGAATAATTAGAACTTTGCGTCGAACGAAACCCCGATCGTGCGAGGCTGGATGATCGCGGCGTTGATCTGCGTCACGGCTCCGGTCGCCTGATTGTTGAGCACGCTGTATGAAGAATAGGCGCGCTTGTCGGTGACGTTTTTGGCAAATAGACGGACCGTGTAGCGCCCGTCGGTCACGCTGGCGTTGAGATCCAGCGCGGCATAGCCGGGCAGGCGGCGCGCGAAGGGTGCGCTCGACAGATCCGACAGACGGCTGTCGACCAGCCGTAGACCAGCGCCCAGCGTGCCGCTCCAGTCTGCCGTCAGGTCATGGGTGTAGGAAACGCTGACCGAGCCGCTCCACTTAGGGATGCTAGGCAGCCGGTCGCCCTTCAATCCGCTCGCCAACGGAGCGTCCTCAGCCAGGACCGAATGGATATAAGCGAGGGTTCCATTCAGATCTAGACCGGCTGTCGGGCGCACCGTGACATTGGCCTCGATGCCCTTGCTGCGCGCCTTGCTGCCATTGACGGCATAGTTGAAGCCGCCACCGGCGCTCGTTAGCAGCTGAATGTCTTTCCAGTCGATCAAGAAGGCGGCTGTGTCGATCGCGAACATATTGTCCGGGGTGCGGGCTTTGACGCCGATTTCGTAGTTGGTCAGACTGTCCGATTTGAAGGTCGGCGACACGCCTGGGATTGCGAGGTTGGGGCCGCCGGGGCGATAGCCGGTCGCCACCCGGGCGTAAACCATCGTCGTGCTGGTCGGCTTGAACCGCGCGCCACCGCTGTATGTGGTGACGTTTTCCTTAGACTTCTGATTAGGCAGGCTGATCGGCGCCGGCAGGATGACACCGGTCGCAAACTCGCTGAACACCTGCTTGTTATGGGCATAGCGGATGCCGCCGAAGACCTCGAAGCGGTCGGTAATGCTGTAGTTCAGATTTCCGAACACAGCATATTCCTTATAAGTGGAAGGAAGCTGCGCGGAGAAGATCGGATCGACGCCCGGGATCGGCACGCCCGCCATAGTGAGCGCGCTGGGCGACTGGAAGTTCGTCGAATCCTCATATGTATAGAACGCGCCGATCGTCCAATCGAGCGGCCCTTTGCCCGAGGATTGCGCACGCAGTTCCTGCGTGAACTTCTTCAGGCCCAGCTCGTAGGAATAGACCGACTTTCCAGCCGAAGGCAGACCCAGGAAAGGGAATGCTACGCCATAGGTGTAGGAGGCATCCTGCGTCTGGCTGACCGACGTCTCGGTGTAGCTGGTGGCGGCGATCAGATCGACCTGGTCACCTTCATATTCGATGCCACCCGAGACCATCTTGATCGTCTTGCGAAATGGCTGATCGGTAAGGTTATTGTCCTGAAGATCGCCATAGATCGGGGCCAGAGTGCCGTCTGCTAGCGGAACGGTCGAATTGCCGCGCGTCTTCGTCCGCTGCCACAAGCCGTTGACTTTGATCGTCAGGCCATCGACCGGCTTGAAATAGAGCCCGAGCCGTGCGCTCTGCTGTTCGACGCTGTTCTGGTCCTTCTCGCCCGTCGCGGCGTTATCGATGAAGCCCGGTGTATGTTCTAGCGCGTAGCTAGCGACGAAGCCAAGCTTGCCTTGCACGATCGGGCCACTGACGTTGGCGCGAACGCCGCCGCCGACCTTACTGCCACTCTTGACGCCCATCAAAGTCCCGCCGGCCCGCACCGAAAATTCATCAAGCGAGGGAGAGGTCATCACATATTTCAGCAATCCGCCCATCGAGCTCGCGCCGTAAAGCGTCCCCTGCGGGCCACGTAGAATCTCGTACCGTTCGACATCATAGGGGAGCAGGTCGAGCTGGAAGGCGTTACCGCCATTATAGCTGGTGCTGCTGCCGACCGGCGCTTCGTCGATATAGGTCGCCACCGTGCTGGCGCGTCCGATCGGCGCGATGCCGCGGATGCTGATCGTCGTCTGTCCGGCCGACCCGCCCGAATCCACTTGGAACGCGGGCACATAGGCGCTGACATCGGTGAGCTGGGTGGCATGGACGGCTTCCAATGTCGCCGTGGATACGACGCTGACGCCCGCCGGGACGTTGAGAATGCTCTCGCTCCGCTTCTGTGCGGTGACGATGATCTCCCCGCTTTCGGCGTCCGCCGCGGCGGCCTGGGCGCTTGCCGGAGCAGGGGCCAGCATGGCGGCGACGGCGCTCGTGGCCGTCAGCAAAGTGATGCGAAATCTGTTTGAGGCCTTCATTAACTTTCCCCTTGTGCTTGATGACAATAGATTTTCTTTTTGTAATTTCCGTAAGTTGTTGAATTTACTTATTAATCGGCTGGAAAATCCGCGCAGGTGAGAGATCTTCCTCGCGGATATGCATCGCCTCCAGCTCTTCCCGGACAGGTAGCCGGAGGACCATTTTGGCGGCGAGGCTGCTCAAGGCCGGGGCGGTCTGGATGCCGTATCCGCCCTGCGCCGCCAGCCAGAAGAAATCGGGAATATCGGGATCGAAGCCCGCGACCGGCGAACGGTCTCGGACAAAGGACCGGAGGCCGGCCCACTTGCTCTTGATCCGTCGCACCTGGATCGAACTGACCTGCTCCAGGCGGTCGGCCGCGATCGCCACATCGATCTCGTCAGGCTGGGCGTCTTCCGGCTCAGATAGCGTTTCGTCAGCCGGCGAGATCAGCAACAGCCCAGCATCGGGTTTCATATAGAACTGCTCATCGGGGTCGAGCACCATCGGCCAGTCTTTGGATTCAACGCCCTCCGGCGCGTCTATGAGCGCTGCCGTCCTGCGGCGGGGCTCCAGCCTGATCGGCTTCGCCCCCGCCTTGGCGGCGATCTCATCCGCCCAGGCGCCAGCAGCATTCACTATGGTCGTAGCCCAGAATATGCCCTGCGCGGTCTTCACGACCCAACGCTGTGTAACCTCGTCGAACGCGAGCTCCTCGACCTTGCTCTGCAGGAAAAGCCGCCCGCCATGCGCTTTGAGCTGTCGAATATAGCCGTGCTGAAGGGCGTGAACGTCGATGTCGGCGGCATTCTCGTCCAAAATCGCGCCAAGCAGCCCTTCTGAACGCAAGACCGGACACAATTCCAGGGCGGCTTCGGCGCTGATCGCCCTAAGATTGCTGGCCGGAAGTTCATGGGCGGCGAATTGCTCAAAGGCTTCGCGCTTTTCGGCACGGCCGATGATCATTATCTTCCGCTTGTTGACGAGCACCCCATCGCAGAATTGTGGATCGGGCGAATAGAAAAATGGACGGCTCGCAACCGTCAAAGCCCGGATGACGGCATTGCCATAGCCGGTGACGAACAGTGCCGCCGACCGGCCCGTCGCATGAAAGCCCGGCTGCTCCTCCATTTCCAGAACAGCCACACGACAGCTGGGCGCGAGATGGGCCGCAATGCCCGTGCCGGCGATCCCGCCGCCAATCACCAAAACGTCAAAATCATTTTCACGCATGAACAAACTCTTGGAAAATTGATTGCATCTGCCCGCGCCTCGGCTTGCGGCGAAGAACGGCCGCATTGAACACCGCCACAAGGAGCGACGCCGGGTTGCGCCTCCCGCCGATCGTCGATCCTTGCTTGCCGACAAGATTGGCGTCACCGGCGGCGGCGCCACGTCTGGCGGCGCGCCGCCGGTGACGACGTTCGGTGCGGACGAGCCATGCTGAAGGGATCGCATTGGCTTCGATCGCGCCGGTGACGACCGGCGCAGGACAGGTTTCATCGAAGAATATCGGCACGCAGTTTTCGCCGCTCCGTCGAATACCGCCCATTCCCACCCCGTCCGATTCGTTATCTCTTCCCCAATATAACGATGTTTTTCGTTTAGTGTGAAAAATTCTCTACTTTAGAGAAAATTGTGACATTGTCCCCGGACATAGGCTGTGAAGCCGGGCAACAAGCGCGATGAAGGTTTGCCAATTGAGAGAAAAATCGCGATTACGGTCGTAAATTGGCACCTGACAGAGGGTGGAAAAGTGAGCGAAGAAGCAAAACCCGGAGCGATTCTCAAACAACTCCGAGCCCAGAGGGGCTGGACGCTGGCGGACGTTTCCGAACGTACGGGTTTTCCGATCTCGACACTTTCCAAAATCGAGAAAGGCCAGGTCTCGCTCAGCTATGACAAGCTGGCCCGCATCAGCAAAGGCCTGGATATCGACATCGGCGTCTTCTTCTCGAACGAGGCATCGAGGTCGCAGCCCTCAACCTTGGGCGGGCGGCGGAGCATCATTCGCAAGGGCGAAGGCCGCACGATCGAAACCCATAGCTATCAGAATCAGTTTCTGGCGACCGATCTGCTCAACAAGCGTTTCGTGCCCATATTGGGACAGGGTTATGTGAAATCGATCGACGACTTCGGCGAACTGATCCGCCACCAGGGCGAGGAGTTCTGCTACGTCCTCGAAGGCGCGCTGGAACTGCACAGCGAGCTTTATGCCCCGGTTCTCCTGGAAGCCGGTGATGCCATCTACTTCGACAGCAGCATGGGCCATGCTTATATTTCGGTGGGCGACACGCCGTGCAAGGTCCTGTGCATTTGCTCGGGCGACGAGTCCAAATTGATCAATGGCCCGGAGATCGTCGACAGCTCGGCAAACGACAAGGACCAGCCCCCCAAGCGGAAGCTGCGCGCCACGCCCGCGGGTGGCCGGAAGAAAGCCGCCACGGGCAAGGGCAAGGTGCCGAAAACCTAGAAGCGGCTAGGCCTGATCCGCCCCCGCCGCCAACGCCTCGATCTCCGCCACCAGCCCCTTAGCGGCCAATGCGATCAGCGCCTCGCCATGCGCGGGCGTCGCCTGAAGCGGGTCCGATCCCATGCGTCCGTCGGGATGGCGCGCCCTGAAGTCGATCGCTTCGCGGATCGGGCCGCTGGGCGCGATCGGCGGATCGCATGGCGCGACCTTGATCGACTCGGGATAAGCCGCCTGGGTGATTGCGATTTCGGACGGCTGGGCATGGCTGCCATGGCCGGTCGGAAACTGGCGATGGGCCAGTTCGTCGACCCCCGGAAACTGCCACCAGTTGCGCAACATCAGCGTGACGCCGGCCCGGCGCTTCGCATAGCTCGCCTCGGCATAGATTTCGGAAAAGGCGGCTTCGATCGTCGGGATGTTGCCGCCATGGCCGTTCAGGAAATAGATGGTTTCAAAGCCGTGCATCGACAGCGAAGAGACCCAGTCGCGAAGCACGAGCATCATCGTCGAGGGGCGCAGCGAAATGCTCCCCGGAAAGCCCAGATGATGCTGCGCCATCCCGACGTTGAAGGTGGGCCCGACGAGAATCCCGGAATCTTCGGCATGGGCGCGATGTGCGATGATCTCCGAACAGAGCCAGTCGGTACCGAGCAGGCCTGTCGGGCCATGCTGCTCGGTTGAGCCGATCGGTATGACGATCGTCCGCGAGCGCGTGAGCTGGGCTTCGATCTCGGGCCAGGTGGACAGGTGCAGAATCACGTCGCGGTCTCCGGAAGAATGGCAATGGCATCGGCGGGAAGCGCGCCTTCAGGCTCCGCCCTGCGGGTCATGCGGCGAAGCCAGGGCGCGATAGCGAGAAGCGCGATACCGGCGAAGCTGACCAGGCCGGCGTGCAACAGCCAGAAATGCGCGGGCGACCAATATTCATAGAGTGAGCCCAGCCGCCCGCTGATCACGCTCCCGAAGAAATAGGACAGGGTGTAGATCCCGACCATCGTCCCCCGGATTCCGCCGGGCGCCGCGCCGGTGAACAGCGAGTTAGCGCTGGGAGAGAAATAGATCCAGCCGACATTGGACATCAGGTGGAAGGCGATGGGCATCATCAGGAGAACCTTCCCCTGATCGTTGAGGACCATGCCGCCTGAGGCGAGCAGCAGGACCGCCGCCCCGAAAATGAAGCAGCCGATCGCCATCCGCACGAGTTCGTCGGCCTTCACCCCTGCGCGCTCGCGCCTTTTCCACCACAGCAACAGCAGCGGCACCGCCAGTAACGGTGACAGGCCGTCCACCGCCTGCAGCCAGGGAACCGGCACGGTCAGGCCGCCGATCTTGAGGTCGACATGATCGCGAACCCATAGATTATAGCTGTTCCAGATCTGCGCCTGCGCGACCCAGAAAAGGGTGCAGAGGGGGACGATGGCGGTAAGCGCGATGACCGCGCGCCAGTCCTGCCTGCTCAATGGTTCAGACGCCACCTGCGCGACGGCAACCTTTTCCTCCGGCAGAAAGCGCTGCCCCGCCATATACCAGAGCAGCCCGACGAGCATGCCGAAGCCGGCAAAGGTGAACGCCACATGCCAGTCGAACGCCTGGCTGAGCCAGCCGGTGATGAGCGGCGAGATGAAGGCGCCGATTGCGACCATGCTCGCATAGATCTGGAACGCCGTGGCGCGACGGCTGTCTTCCGGCGCATAAAGCTCCGCAACCTGCGGGGTGAGATTGCCGCGCAGGAAGCCCGCGCCGAGGATGATCAGCAACAGCGCCAGCAGGAAACTTGCCTCGAAAGCCATACAGAAATGGCCCGCCGTCATCAACAAGGCACCAAGCGTGACTCCAAGCCGTCGCCCGATCCAGCGATCGCCGATCATCCCGCCGAACAAGGGGGTCAGATAGCTGAAACCGACATAGAAGCCGAATATCTGCGTCGCGAGGCCCTGCGCGCTGAGTTCGCCGAACATGCCCTCGATGGCGGCCTTGAGCCACGGAAAGCCCGCGATAGCGGTGGCGTGTCCCGGCGCGAACAATTGTTCGACCATATAGAGAACAAGGATCGCCTGCATCCCGCTGAAGGATATGCGGTCCCACAATTCGGTGCCCGCGAGGACGACCAGACCGCGCGGATGACCGAAGAGATTGCCCACCTGCGCAGAGGATGTGCTGTTCGTCATGGGTCAGAATCCCGTCGTTACGATGTCGATCATCCGATAATCTTCGTCGACCACCGGGATCGCGCGCCATCGATCAAAGGTGCTGCACGGGTGGGAAATCCCGAACCCGATCAGGTCGCCGACCGCCAAGCCGTCAGCGCCTTCGAGGCAGGCGTGCTGGTCGTACATCCTGGTGATGCGGAGATCGTCCGCGGGGCGAGACACGACGCCATCGGGCCGGAAATGCCAGATCGGCCGGGGCAGATCGACGTCGAAACCCGCATCGCGCTTGCCGAGGCTGACAATCGCGAAACCCGGCTCGGGAAGCGACTGCACCACCGCCCAGACTTCGAGCGCCGCCACCGGGTGCAGCTTGGCGACGAACGTCTCTGGCTGCCGCTGGCGAATGGCCTCGATGGCCGCCGCGTAGGTTCCGTGATCATGGGTCACATAGCAGCCGGACCGCAGCACCACCTTCGCGCGGCCGTCGAGATCGATCGCGGCAAGGCGGCTCGCGCATAGGTCGAACAATGCCGAACCACCGCCGGTCAGGATGATGTCGCCCGCAGCGAACAGCCCCTTGTCGAGGAGCAGCCGCGCCGTCCCGGCCACTTCGTCCAGCATCGCCTCCGTCGCGGCGACACCACTCCCAGTGAAGGCGTGAATGCCTTCGAAAATCTCGATCCCGCGCAATGCCAGCGACTGCTTTTCCCGCGCTATTCCCCGTGCCAGTTCAAGGCCGGCTTGGGCCGACCGCACGCCGGTGCGGCCACCCGTCGCGCCGATTTCCAGCAGCAGATTCAACGGCCGCTTCAGGTCTTTGCAGCGCACGGCCTCGGCCAGCCGTGCGACGCCCTCGGGCGAATCGACGAGGCAGAAAAACTCGAAATCGGTCTCCGCCAATGCATCCAGCACCAGCGCAATGTCGGCGGGCGCGACCAGCTGATTCGCCAGCAGGATTCGCGACACGCCCCATTGCCGGTAGAGACGCACATGGTGCGCGGTCGCCGCCGTCATTCCCCAGGCCCCGGCATCGAGCTGTCGCGCGAACAGTTCGGGGCTCATGGTCGTCTTGCCATGCGGGCATAATTCCGCGCCCGCAGCTTCCGCGAAGGCCTGCATGGAGCGGATATTCTGGTCGATCGCCGCTTCCTTCAGGATGGCGACCGGCATGAGGAAATCGCCGTCCAACAGGCTTTTACCCTGTGCCACCGCCGCATCGATCGGGAGACCCGCCAGCGCGGGCGGAAAAGCTTTCCAGTTCGGGTCGATGGCTGCTGGGCGTCCTGCGGGCATGATCACGGCGACATCACTTTCAGATTGGGGTGCGCCGCCATAACCGTCACACCGCATATTCTCAAAAAGAGAGAAATAATCTATTTCAGAAAAATATTGTCAGTTCTAGGGATTTATTTTAGGCCAATCTCAAGATCATGCAGGGGACGGGTGCGGTGCAGTCAGGGTCAAATTGGTTCCGCAGGTTTCTGCTGCCGGGTTTCGCCTTCAAGGCCGTGGTCATTGGCGGCGGCTATGCGACCGGCCGCGAACTCGTCACCTTCTTCATGCCCAGCGGGCCATGGGGCGGGCTGCTCGGCATGCTGGTGTCGACCGGCGTGTGGAGCCTGGTGTGTGCGCTCACCTTCCTGATCGCCGTGCGTATCGGGGCACGGGATTATCGGTCCTTCTTCGCCTATCTTCTGGGGCCGTTCTGGCCGGCCTTCGAAATCGCCTTCGTCTTGGGGATGACGTTGATCCTGGCGGTCTTCGCCGCGGCGGCGGGCGCGATCGGCCAGGCGTTGTTCGGCTGGCCGCCGATCATCGGCGCCCTACTGCTGGCCGGCTCGATCACGATCTTCGCTACCTTCGGCAATGAGTCCGTCGAGCAGCTTTTCAAATATGTCTCCTTCTTTCTCTACGGCACCTATGCGGTCTTTCTCGCGCTGGCCCTGACGCGGTTCAGCATGCCCATCGCGCAGGCGTTCACGGCGCCCGCGCAACCGGGATGGTTCATGGGCGGGCTCACCTATGCGGGCTATAATGCCGTCGGCGCGGTGCTGATCCTTCCGGTCATGCGGCATTTGACCAGCTCACGCGACGCGGTGGCGGCGGGCCTGCTCGCCGGCCCGCTCGCCATGCTGCCGGCGATCCTCTTCTTCATCGCGATGTGCGCCTTCTATCCGCAGATCTCGAACGAGACGCTGCCATCGGATTTCCTGCTCGCCCGTCTCGATTTCCCCGCGTTCCGCTATGTCTTCCAGATCATGATCTTCGCCGCGCTCCTTGAAAGCGGCACGGGCCAGGTGCACGCCATCAACGAGCGGATCGCCAATGCCTATGCGAAGCGGCGCGGCGCGGACCTGTCGAACGCGCATCGTGCCCTCCTCACCGTCGGCATCCTCATCGGCGCGATCTTCGTCGCCGATCGGATCGGCCTGGTCGCGCTGATCGCCGATGGCTACCGCTGGCTCGCCGCGGTTTTCATCACCGTCTACATGATCCCCCTGCTGACAATCGGCATCTGGCGGCTCCGGCGCGATCGACATGCGCCGCACCAGGCGGTTGTCGCACCCTAATCCCCCAACATCAGGAGTTCTCATGACGCCCCATCTCGCGCCATTCTCGGCAAGCAATCCCTTTCTGTTTTTATCCGGCCAGCTGCCGCTCGATGCCAGCCGGCAGATTTCGGCCGCCGACATCGACGGGCAAACCCGGCAGGTCATCGCCAATATCACCGACGTCCTGCGGACCGAGGGCCTTGCGCTCGACGATGTCGTGAAGGCCACGGTGTGGCTTAAAAATGCCGGTGACTTCGTCGCCTTCGACGCCGCCTATGCCGCCTGTTTCGGCGCGCACAAGCCAGCCCGGTCGACGGTCGTGAGCCAGCTGGTGCTGCCCGCTGCCCTGATCGAGATCGAAGTCATCGCCCGCCGTCGCGCCGATGGCACCGCACAGCATTGAGGACGACATGAGCGACATAGTGATCACGACCGGGGATCTGCGCTTCGTCGGCCGTCTCGAGCGCGAACTCGCGCCGCAGACATGCCGTTATTTCGAGGCGCAGCTGCCCTACACAACGAAGTTCATCCATGTCCGCTGGAGCGGCGAAGGCTGCTGGGTTCCGATGGGCGACGAAGCGATGCCCTTCGGTTTCGAGAATGCCACGAGCCACCCCGCGCCCGGCCAAATGATCTTCTATCCGGGCGGCTACAGCGAAACCGAGATCCTGCTGGCCTATGGCGGAGTATCCTTTGCCAGCAAGCTGGGCCAGCTGGCCGGCAATCACTTCCTGACGATCGTCGAGGGCCTCGAACAACTTCCGGCGCTAGGCAAACGCACCTTATGGCACGGCGCGCAGGACGTTCTGATGGAGCGTCTCACCTGAATATTCTACGACGAAGCGCTGCGCTTCTGAGACCCGCGGCCAGCGGAAGCGGCATTGAGAGTCTGAAGGTGACTGCCGGCCAAGCGGACCAGTGATGCACGACAGTCCCCCCGGGGGGGCAGTTCTCGGTGTCAATGCCCTTCCGCTCTTTCATCGGAAACCCTTTAACCGGCCCAGCAGCGTTACTAGATGTTGGCGACTAACAGGGTATAGCGCCGTAGGTAGCGTGGGTGAATGTGCCGCTTGTACCTCCGGTTAGCGAAGCGAGGCGAACATGTCTCGAGGTGGGGCAAAGTCTGTCACCATGAGTTCGTGATGGCTTCGGGCGAAATGAGTGACGCCTAGAGCAGCATGCGGTTAATGTGACCCATAGCCGGCGGCGCTGAAATAGTTCTGGCATTCGATTGGCTGATAGAGTTGGCAGATGTCGCCGATGGCTTCGATGAGGCTATCGAAGGTGCGTGCTGCGAGCCTTCGCAGGTGAGCCTTGAGTTTGGCAAAGGCCATCTCGATCGGGTTCAGATCGGGCGAATATTGGGGCAGGAAGAGTAGCCATGCTCCGCGTGCCCGCACGGCGGCCTGGGCCTTGGCGCTCTTATGCACCGAGAGATTGTCGAGAATGACGATGTCGCGTGGCTTTAAGGTCGGAGCCAGCTGGGTTTCGATGTAAGTATCGAATGCCTTGCGATCCATCGCGCCGGGGATCACCCAAGGCGCAGTCAGGGCGTCATGACGCAGGCCCGCGATGAAGGTCTGAGTGCCCTATTTACCGAACGGAGCGCGGGCCTTCAGGCGTCTGTCCCTTTGAGCTCGCCCCCGTGTTCGGGTCATCTTGGTGTTGACCGACGTCTCGTCGATGAACACCAGTCGGCTGGGCTCGCGGCGCATGGCAGGCTGGCGCTCGTCAATCCAGACCCTGCGCCGTTCGACAACGTCAGCGCGTGCGCATTCCGATGCCATCAGTTGTTTTTTATATGTGAAGCCCGCTCGGCACAGCAGCCGCGAGATCGAAGCCTCAGCCGTCACCACCGCGCGTTCGGCCCGGAGCCGGGCCGCTAGGCCGGATCGACATTCAGCGTAACCAGATCACGGCGGCTGCGAGGTGGATGAAGCCGGCAAAGTGGATGGTTCGGCGGTCGTAGCGGGTCGCGAAGCGGCGGAAATGTTTGAGGCGACCAAAGCATCGTTTGATCCGGTTTCGCTGCTTGTAGAGTTCGGTATCATGCGGGATGAAGATCTTGCGATTGCGCTTGGATGGGATCACCGCTTGCGCCTTCATTTGATCGATAGTCTCGCGTAAGTCATTGCTGTCATATGCTTTATCAGCGAGTATGGCATCCGCTTCCTGACCTTCCAGAAGGGCTGGTGCGGCGGTGATGTCATGAGTTTGTCCAGGCGTGATCCGAAACCGCAACGGCCGACCCAATGCATCGGCGAGCATATGAATCTTGCTCGTCAGTCCTCCTCGGGAACGCCCCAGCGCCTGGTCCTGGGCCCCCCCTTTTCCGGTCGCCGCCTGCTGGTGGGCGCGAACGATGGTGCTGTCGATCATCAGATACTGGTTGTCGCGATCCGTGGTGAGCGCATCAAACACCCGCTCCCAGACCCCTGCGTCACACTAACGACTGAAGCGCCGGTGCACCGTCTTCCATCGGCCGTAACGCTCCGGCAGATCGCACCAGTGTGCTCCAGACCGCAAAATCCACAGACATCCGTTTACAAACGACCGGTTATCGGACCCCGTCCGGCCAGGATCACCCACCTTACCCGGTAGCAGCGGCGCGATCTTCGCCCACTGCGCTTCGTACTCGTATCGCTTGATCCCCATTGCACGCTCCGCGATCCAACACGGAGCCCTATGAATCAGTGATCAGCCCTTTTGGGAATCCTGAATGTCGATCCGCCCTAGCACTACTTTGGCAGATTTGTGATTTTGAGGATTCCCTTTTCTGTGGATCGGTGATTCATGGGGAGCCAGCTTGTGGAGGCTGGCGATGGACGACGACTGGCGGAATGATCTTGAGAAGTGGCTGACCCCCTTTGTGTCGGCTCTCGGGCACAAAACGCGCGGGCGGATGTGTCCGAGCTATGTTGCGGGACTGATCGGTCCGGGGGATCGTAAGAGCGTTCAGCCGATGGCTGCACGCGACGGTGCGGTCAGCTACGACCAACTCCACCACTTTGTGGCGAGCGGCGTGTGGAACGCGGAACCGCTGGAGGCGGCGCTGCTGAGGGAAGCGGATACCCAGGTCGGCGGCGAGGATGCCTGGCTCATCATCGACGACACGGCATTGCCGAAGAAGGGGCGCGGTTCGGTTGGGGTGGCACCGCAATATGCCTCTGCGCTCGGCAAGAACGCCAACTGCCAGACGCTGGTATCGTTGACGCTGGCATCGCGCGAGGTGCCGTTGATGGTTGGCTTGCGCCTGTTCCTGCCTGAGAGCTGGACCAGCGATCCCGCCCGGCTTGATCGGGCAAAAGTGCCTGAAGATCGGCGGGATTACCGGACCAAGCCCGAGATTGCGCTGGCCGAGATCGACCGCGTGCGAGCGGGCGGTGTACGCTTCGGCTGTGTGCTGGCGGATGCCGGGTACGGGCTGTCCGCGCCGTTCCGGCAGGGCCTCTCGGAGCGCGGCCTCCTTTGGGCGGTGGGCATTCCCTACAAGCAAAAGGTCTATCCGGTCGATGTCGCCATGATATTCCCTGTCGCTGGTCGTCCCCGCCAGCGCTACATCCCCGACACGAAATCCGTGACGGCAAAGACCATGCTGGAGGGCGCCAGGTGGCAGAAGGTCAGTTGGCGCAAAGGAACCAAAGGCATGCTCGCGGCAAGGTTCGCTGCCGTTCGCGTCAGGGTCGCCGATGGACCGCCCCAGCGCATCCACGATATGGGCGCGCAGCATCTGCCGGGCGAAGAGGCGTGGCTTGTTGGCGAGCATCGTTCGACCGGCGAACGCAAATATTATCTGTCCAACCTGCCCGCCAATACACCGGTCAAGGCGCTCGCCGGGGCCATCAAGGCGCGCTGGGTCTGCGAGCAGGCGCATCAGCAACTCAAGGAAGAACTCGGCCTGGATCACTTCGAAGGGCGATCATGGCAGGGGCTTCATCGACACGGCCTCATGTGCATGATCGCGCTCGCCTTCCTCCAGGCCCGGCGGCTCAAACAGGCCGAAGGGGGAAAAAAGAATCCACGGACCTCCGCCTCAACCGACCCTGCCAGCCGTGCGGCAGGCAATCCTCAACGCACTCGCTCAGCCCCCGACAACGCAATGTCCACATTGCCGCAAAATCATCTATCGTAAAAATCTGCCAAAGTAGTGCTAGACCCCGTCCATGCCGACACGACGCTGCGCCGCTTTTACGATGTCACCAGCATCGAACCCGTCAACGCTTGGATAGGTCAGGTCGTCCGACGCTGGACGAGCAAGGTGTCCTTGAGCATCGCTTTCAGATCGAACGACGTCATCGATGTGTTGGCCGATCTGTTCATCGAGCATGGGCCGCCTGAGCATATCCGATCCGATACTGGTCCCGAGTTCGCTACCGCCGTGCGCGAATGGTTGCGCCGGCTCGGCGTCAGGACCCCCTATATCGAACCCGGAAGCCTGTGGGAGAACGGTTATGTCGAACGCTTCAACGCACGATGGCGCAACGGACTACTGGACGGCGAAATCTTCTACAGCTTTGGAGGCCCGCGTCGTCACTGGTTGGTGGCGCGATCATTACGACCGGCCGCGGCCCCACAGCAACCTCGGATATCGACCACCGGCCCGGAAACAATCAGGATGCCAGCCTGACCGCTCGGCTACTCTTCGCCTCCCGCCCAGGCTGGCATCGGAAACACGCCTCAACAAAAAAACGCAACCGGACCAGTCATCGCGGGCAGTCCAGTCCATGATGTCGGCGAGCGTAGCGCCATGATTGCTGCCCAACCGCTTGAGCACTTGTGCCTATACTCGATATATCGTCCGCTCGGCCGGGCCGCATCAGGGGCCCATCAAGTTCGTAGGTGAGGCATGGCCGAGCCGCGCTTTGCGAGCCTCCGAACGGATATAGGCGTAGAGCGCGTCGATCTGATCTTCCGTAAGATCGTCGAACTTCGGCATATTGTACGTTACCGCCGCGCCGCTGCGGAGAAATGTGCCCAGGAATTGCCGATCGAAGGCGATCTGGGACTCGCGCAGGTCCGGAGCGCCGCCCGTCGATTGAGCGCCCGGCCCGTGACAGGTTCCACAACCTGTTATGGCGAACAGGAACCCGCCCTTGCCGGCTTGTTGAGCATCGATCGCGATCTTTGGGTCGTCGAGCGCGTGCGTGCTAAAGTCCGGTGGCGCCGTGGCTGGCAATCTGGCCTTGCCGCCAAGCACGAACGTCAGAAGCCGGCGCGGCTGGAGTCCATATTTCCATCCATATTGCATCGGCGGTCCGCCGGTTCCACCCGCGCCACCATAGCCTACCAGCACCGACACATATTGCTTGCCGCGAAACGAATAGCTGGTCGGCGCGGCGAGGATGCCCAGTCCGGCCTTGAACGACCAGAGCTGTCTGCCCGTCGAGGCATCGAAGGCCCGCAGCAGCCCGTCCTGTGTTCCCTGGAATACTAGGTTGCCCGCCGTCGTGACCGTTCCGCCATTCCACAGCGAGGAATAGTCGGCTTTCCACCGCTGTTTCTGAAGCACCGGATCCCAGGCGACCAAGGAGCCCTTATTGTCGCGCGGATCCTTGGGATCGACATAGGGCTCGACGTTGACGCCGGTCCAGCCACCGAGGCGCGCGGGGCTGCCGGAGGCCGCATTCTGCTCGGGCGTGGTGGAGGAATAGCGCATGCCGGTCTGCATGGTCGGAAGATAGACCAGGCCGGTGCGCGGATTATAGGAGGACGCCTGCCAGTTGTGCACGCCCGACACGCCGGGATAGATCACCACCGGCCCATTCTCATAGCGAATGTCGGGCTTCTCGATCGGCCTTCCCGTCGCCAGATCGATCTTGTCCGCCCAATTCGCCTTGCCGTATTTCTCGGCCGACAGGAGCTTACCGCTGGTCCGGTCGATGACGTAGAAGAAGCCGTTCGACGGTGCCTGCATCAGGACCTTGTGCTTCTGCCCCCCGATATCCAGGTCTGCCAGGATGATGGAGGAGGTGGCCTTCCAGTCCCAGGCTTCCTGCGGGTTATACTGGTAATGCCATTTATATTTGCCGGTGGTCGCGTCGAGCGCGACGACCGAGGAGAGGAACAGATTGTCCTGTCCTTTCTTGCCCCGCGCCTTCCAATCCCAGGGGCCGCCATTGCCGACGCCGACATAGATCTGGTCCAGCGCCTCGTCATAGGTGATGCCGTTCCAGGGCGTGCCTCCGCCGCCCCATTTCCACCATTCCCCCGACCAGCTCGCAGCCGCCATGCGCGTTGTTTCGTCGCTGTCGACCGCCGGATTGCCGGGCACGGTGAAGAAGCGCCACAGGATCTTTCCAGTCTCGGCGTCCAATGTGGTCACATAGCCGCGAGCGCCATATTCGGCGCCACTATTGCCGATGATCACCTTGCCGTTGAATATGCGCGGAGCGCCGCTGCTCGTGGAGCGATCGCCTTCCCGCAGAAAGCGGCTGATCCACACCGGCTTTCCGCTCTTGGCGTCGATAGCCACCATGCGACCGTCCTTCAGGGCGACATAGATCTTGCCCTTCCACCAGGCGACCCCGCGATTGTTGCTGTAGACCAGCCGGGCTTCGCGCGGCGCTCCTGCATTGGTCTGGGGGTCATATTGCCAGAGCAGGCGGCCGGAGACGGCGTCCACGGCATAGACGATGCCCATCGCCCCGCTGAAATAGAGCCGGCCGTCGACCGCCAGCGGGCTGCCGGCCAGCGCGGTCCGTTCTTCCGGCAGGTCGAGCGACCAGGCCAGTCCCAACTGGGAGACGTTGGTGGCATTGATCTGGTCCAGCGGAACGAAGCGCTGTTCCGACGCATCGTCCGCTGGGGCGAGCCAGTTCAGCGTGGCGGGCATGGAATTGCCTGTCCCGCTGCGGGCATATAGCGCCCCGCCGGCCACGCTTCCTGTGAGGAGAGCAAGATAAAGTCCGAATTTCCGCATTTCATGTCCTCGAAAATTGCGTCTCGTCGTTGCCGCCAACGTCACCGCGCGGTGGCAGCCGGCAGTTCGAACACCCACAGGGTGGATGCCGCGTTGATCGGGTTGCGCACTTCCGGCGTCAGGCGCGCCAATATGGTCGCATGGTGCCCGCCGTTCGACGTTATGACCGCCACATATTGTTTCGATCCGACGGCATAGCTGATCACGGCCGAGCTCGGCATGCCGTTCAGCCTGGTGCGCCACAGTTCACGCCCCTTCGCCGTATCGAAGGCGATCAGATTGCGATCCATGTCGCCCGCGAACACGATGCCTCCGGCCGTGGCGAGCACTCCGCTGGTCAGAATGGCGCGCTGTCGAACGCTCCAAAGCGGCTTTCCGCTGCGCAGGTCCACTGCTTCGAGCCGCCCGAACCGTCCATCGGACTGGACCCGGGGACGCAGGCGGATTTTCACGCCGGTGGTCAGCAGTCCGCCGCCGCCCGGGCCTGCCGGGATGAAATCCTCGCAGCTTTCGGCCAGCGGAACGAACAATATCTTGCGGACCGGGTCCAACGAATTCGGAAGCCAGTTCTTGCCCCCTTCCGAACTGGGGCAGACCGTGATGGTCTTCGCCCGCGACGGCACAAGGTTGGCGTCGATATCCTTCGCGCCGGTTTTGGGATCGATCGATTTGACGATGTTCTGAAGCCCCAGGTCGAAGGACCGGATATAGGCCCCGGTTCCGGCGTCGAGAATGTCGAATATCGCTTCCTTGCCGCCGGTTACCACCGCGCGTCGCCGGACCCCGTCGACATCGATATCGAAAATCTGGCGTTCGAACGACCAGTCGAAATCCCATTGATCGTTGGGCCTGTGGCTGAAATGCCATCGCAGCTGTCCGGATTCGGGATCCAGCGCGATCGTGTTGTTCGTGTAGAGCGCGTCGTTATTGACCGCTGGATCGGCGACACGATCACGAAGCGGGCCGGTGTCGTAGGTCGGCGCGGGTCCGAAATAGACGAGACCCGATGCCGGATCATAGCTCCCGGGATTCCATACCGATCCGCCCGACCGCTTGTCCTGCGGCAGGCCGTTCCAGCTATCGCCGCCAGGTTGGCCGGGGGAGGGGATCGTCGCGAACCTCCAGCGTTCCTGCCCGCTCTCGGGATCGAGCGCGATGACGAAATTGCCGCCCGGCTTGCGCCCCGTCGTTCCGACGATGATCCGGCCGCGCGCGACCAGCGGTCCGCCGGCGACGCGACCTTCCACCACCGGCGTGCCGGGCGGCAGGATCGCGTTGGCCCAGAGCAGCGCGCCCTTGCGGACGTCCAGCGCGATGACCTTGTTATCTGATGTCGCGAAGAACAACCGCGTTCCGAGAAGCGCGAGCGACTTCTTCACATAGGGGGTGTCGGATTTCGCAAGGCTGTGGACATATTCCCAGAGCAGATTGCCGGTCGCGGCGTCGATCGCCTGAACGACATCGTCCCGCCCCTGGCCGAACACGAACATGACGCCGTCATGCACGAGGGGCGTCGACTCGTTCGGTCCGCTGGGAAGCGACCATGCCCAGGCCAGGCGCAGCTTGGAGACATTGGTGCGGTCGATCTGGTTGAGCGGGCTGAAACCATCCGCCTCCGGCGTCCTGCGCCAGGTGAGCCAGTCCGCCTCGGGTGGCGTCGCGATCATCGCTTCGGTCACCGGCCGGATATTCCGGAGCGGATCAGCCGATGGCGCCGGAGGCGGCGGCAGTTCGACATCGTCGGCGATCGCCCCTCCGAATGGCGAGGTCGGCGGCGGAACCGAGATCCGGGCCAGCGATGCTGGGTCGTGCGGCAAGGCGATGTTGCCCGGCTCGATGCCATTTTCGCTGAAGATATATGCCAGTAACCCGACGGACTCTTCGACCGACAACGATCCCGGCGAGGTCGGCGGCATCCGGTCGTGTATCACGGCGAAGATATCCCCGGCCGAGCCGCTGCTCCATTTCGCCAGCACGTCGGCGCCTTTGAGCGGTGGGGCGAATTCGCCGTTGTTGAGGGCGCCGCCATGGCACGCGGCGCACTGCTGCTGATAGGATTGCTTGCCGCGCTCGACCTGCGCCGCACTGAATTTGAGATTGTTGCCTGCGCCGTACGTCACTCCGCTCACGACGGAAATGGCGGCGGCCAGGAACGATGCTCTGCGCAGGCGACCCCAGCTTCGCATCCCTCTCCCCCTCTTGCCCATACAAGACCTGCGCTGTTCGCGGCGATGATCGGAAACAGCTTAGGCGAGGAAGAAGCCGCGACACACATAGACCGTATGAATGATCTGCATTCGCTAAGAGGTGGATGCCGTCCGGCACGCAGAATTGTAGGATCCCAGATCAATTAGTACGGCCGTGTTTTGCGGTCGAACCAGAAATCGGGGGCGGTTCCATTGCGAACGTGCATAACCTGATATGGGGAGGTGAGATTATTGACCGGATCTAGATTGCCAGCGGCAAAAATATTCTCTGGCTCGAGCGTGCGTTCGCCAGTTTCCTCTACCCAAAACCCTTCGGATCGCGCGCGCTCAATCTTCTGATGATAGGCCGGCAAAGGTTTCGCCGGTCATGCGCCACCTTAATCTTGGAGTGCATAGTCAATGAATCGCCTACGCTTCGGTACCTTTCTCGCTCCGCATCATCCCGTCGGCGAGCACCCGCTTCACCTGTTCCAGCGCGATCTTGCATTTGCCTCTCACCTGGACCGGCTCGGCTTCGACGAGATATGGGTCGGTGAGCATCATTCGTCCGGATGGGAAACCATCGCCTCTCCAGAAATGTTTCTGGCGGCCGCGAGCCAGGTGACGTCGCATATCAAGCTGGCGACGGGCGTCGTCTCGCTGCCCTATCATCACCCCTTCATGGTCGCGCAGCGTATGGTGCAGCTCGACTATCTGTCGAAGGGCCGCGTCATCTTCGGCTCGGGACCCGGGGCCCTTCCGTCGGACGCCCGTATGCTCGGGATCGACGCGATGGTGCAGCGCGACCGGCAGGATGAAGCGCTCGGCGCCATCATCCGGCTGTTGAACGGTGAGCGTATCACCCATGAATCGGAATGGTTCACGATGCGCGACGCCGCACTCCAGCTCCTGCCGCTGCAGGAGAAGCTGCCCATGGCCACCGCTTCGTCGATAAGCCCATCCGGTATGCAGCTGGCCGGTAAGCACGGGATCGGCGTCATTTCGGTGGCCTCGACATCATCGGAAGGGCTGCAAGCGCTGCCGACGCAATGGAGCTTCGCCGAAGAGTCGGCCCTCAAGCACGGCAATATCGTGAACCGGAAGGATTGGGGCGTCGTCATGTTCTGGCATCTGGCCGAAACCCGGCAACAGGCGCAAGACGAGGTGATAACCGGCCTCCACCACTGGAATAACAACTACAAGGTCGGCGTGCTCAATCAGCCTGGCGGTAAACATTACGAACATGCCCAGGATGCCCTGACCGATACGATGAGCACCGGAACCAACGTCATCGGGACCCCCGACGACGTGATTGCCGCGATCCGCAATCTCCAGAAAATCTCGGGAGGGTTGGGCGCGGTTATCGGCTTCGCGCATGATTGGGCCAATCGGGAAGCGACCCTCAGGTCGTGGGAGCTTTTCGCCCGCTACGTGATCCCGGAGATCAACGGCTACAACGGCGCCCTGCGCGAGTCCGCGCAATATGTGAGCGAACGGAGCGGCGAACTCATGGCGGGCGCCACCGCCGCCGTCATGGCCAAGATCAAGGCCGACAAGCGCGCCGCAGCCGCGTTGGAGATCACCGCGCGGCAGATGGACACGGGCGGCGGCTTCCGTCCCGCCGCGCCCGATCTTTCCAGCGCCAAAAAATAAGGGCGTCCCGCCGGGCAAGCTGCCCGGCCCCCGCACAACCAGATTCGACAGGAGAGGCTCATGCCCGACTATCCCATGCTCATAAATGGCGAGCTCGTTGCAGGCGCAAAGCAGCTCGAGGTGCTCAATCCCGCCACGGGGGTGGTATTCGCCACCGTGGAACGAGCCGATGAAAAGATGCTCGACGCGGCTGTCGCGGCCGCGGCCGCGGCGCAGGTCGGTTGGGCGGCGACGTCGTTCGACGTGCGTCGCGCGGCGCTCCTCAAGCTTGCCGACTTCGTCGAGGCCAACGCCGCGAACATCGCCCGGATGCTGGTGATGGAGCAAGGCAAGCCGCTGCCGCAGGCCGAGATGGAGGTGGGCTTCGCCTGCCAGTTTATCCGCTATTTCGTCGATCAGGATCTCGAGCCGCAGCTGATCCAGGATGACGAGCAGTATCATGTCGAACAGCGGTTCAAGCCCCTGGGCGTCGTCGCGGCCATCATGCCGTGGAACTTCCCGTTCATGATGGCGATCTACAAGCTCGCCCCGGCGCTGCTCATGGGCAACGCCGTGATCCTCAAGCCGTCGCCGACGACGCCGGTCACGACGCTGATGCTGGCGGAACCGCTCCGCGACCTCTTCCCGGCCGGGCTGGTCAACATCATCATCGATCAGAATGATCTTGGAAGCGCGCTGTCCGGTCACCCGCAGGTAGCCAAGGTCAGCTTCACCGGCTCGACCGCCACCGGGCGGCGGGTCATGGAGGCGGCGGCTTCGTCGCTGAAGCGGCTGACGCTCGAACTGGGCGGCAACGACGCCGCCATCGTGCTACCCGATGCGGATATCGACAAGACCGCCGACCGCGCAGTCAGCGCCGCATTCTTCAACGCCGGACAGGTCTGCGTCGCGATCAAGCGGCTCTATGTGCATCGTTCGATCTATGAAGAGATGTGCGAGGCGCTCGCGATCCGCGTTCAGGATATCATCGTCGGCGACGGTCTCGAGCAGGGCACCACGATGGGGCCGGTGCAGAATGCGCAGCAATATGAAAAGCTGACCCGCTATCTCGAGGTCGCCGAGCGTGACGGGACGATCATCGCCGGCGGACAGCGGAAGGAGGGCCCGGGTTATTTCATCGAGCCTACGCTGGTCCGCGATATCGAGGATGGCTCCCCCCTTGTCGATGAGGAGCAATTCGGGCCTGTCCTGCCGATCATCGCCTTCGACGAGGTCGACGACGTGATCGCGCGGGCCAACGCCTCTCAATATGGTCTCGGCGGCTCGGTGTGGACCGCCGACGCCGATGTCGCCTCCTCGCTTGCGGACCGCCTCGACACGGGAACGGTCTGGATCAATCATCATCTGCACTTCGGACCGCACATTCCATTCGCCGGCGCCAAGCAATCGGGTATCGGCAGTGAATTCGGGCGGGAAGGCCTGCTCGAATTCTCGCAGCGGTCGGTCGTCAACCGGGCGAAAAACTGACGACCGTCGAGAGACCGGCCTCCGGACGCCGGGCAGATCGGGGAGCGAGAATGCTGAGTAATGTGGGCGAAGCCGATGCAGGCCATCCGGACGTGTCCCGCAGGCGCCGATGGCTGATCGTTCTCCTGCTCTTCCTGGTGCAAGTCGCCAACTCGGCGGATAAGTCGGTGCTTGGCCTGGCGGCGAAGCCCATGATGCAGGAGCTTGGCCTCGACATCGAGCAATATGGCCTGCTCGCGTCGAGCTTCTACAGCCTCTTCGCGGTGGGCGGTCTGCTCGTTGCCTTCTTCGTCGCGCCGCATGTGCGGCCCCGGCATATCCTGGCGGCGCTGCTCTTCATCTGGAGCGTCTCGCAGCTGCCGATCGTGTTTGCGGCGTCGTTCACCACGGTGATCGCCTGCCGGGTGCTGCTGGGGATGGGCGAAGGCGCGGGAACGCCGACCGCGCTGACCTGTTGCCATGAATGGTTCGCCAACAAGGACCGAAACATGCCATCGGCGCTGGTCATGTTCGGCACCAGCGCCGGTTTCCTGCTCGCGGCGCCGGTCCTGTCCTACACGATCCAGCTTTTCGGTTGGCGCGCCGCCTTCCTCGCTTGCAGCCTGCTTGGCGTCGCGATCCTCGCGCTGTGGCTGACGCTCGGTGCCGACGGACCTTTCAGAGCCACCACATCCCGCGCCGACGTGCCGTCCGCAACCCATAGGGCGATCAGCCAACGCGCCATCTGGAGCGATCCCACCGTGATCGGGATATGCCTGCTGGGGTTCGCGGCTTACTGGCTCACCGGCTTCGCGATATCTTGGCTAGCGCCGTTCATCACCCTGGGGCTCGGTTTCAAGCTGCTCGACGCCGGATGGGTCTTGTCGGTCATCTATGCG
This sequence comes from Sphingomonas sp. Root710, assembly GCF_001429065.1. Taxonomy (GTDB): domain Bacteria; phylum Pseudomonadota; class Alphaproteobacteria; order Sphingomonadales; family Sphingomonadaceae; genus Rhizorhabdus. The sequence goes on along the minus strand of NZ_LMIB01000012.1, from coordinate 201,377 downwards.
TCGCACGCGCTGCTGCTGCTTAGCATATCCTTTTATTCCCAGAGATTGCTGCAGTCGGGGCGTCCTTCGCGTCTTGCGCGAGGCGTGATCATGGGGCTTTGCATGGCCGGCAGCGGGGTCGCCTTCGCGGTGGCGGCGATGGTGTCCGATATCAGCATCAAGCTGGTGGCGGTCACCCTCGCGACAGGCTTGCCCGGTCCCATCTATCCGCTGCTCGCATCGATGATCAGCGAGATCGCGCCCGCCGCGCACCGCAACAGACTGCTATCGCTTATCCTCGCCGGCATCACGACCGCCGGAATGCTCTCACCCGCGCTGGCGGGCTGGCTCATCTCCGGCAATGACGCTTCCGGCTGGTCGCAGGCGTTGCTGCTCCAGGGCGGTGTGGCTGCGATCGGCAGCCTCGTCGCCCTTGCGATGCTCCATCCGGAGCGCAGTATCCAAAGGTTCGCGCGCCTCGGCGGTCAGTGATCCGATCGCATCGGACGGCGGTTCGCCGGCCATCCCCGCACCGGCATATTCATCCGGCGGATATCTAACATTCACCTTCAGATGGATGCGCCGCGGACGGGCGGCGCTGTAACATGCCCGTCCAAAGACGATCAAAAGCCACGCGAACAGGGAGAGTCGGGAATGCGGACGGTCGTGATTACGGGGGTTTCAAGCGGCATCGGTAAAGCCGCAGCGCGGGCGCTCATCGACAGGGGCTTCTTCGTGTTCGGGTCGGTGCGTCGCGAGGAAGACGCCGCCGAACTCGTCAGCTCATATCCCAACCAGTTCAAGCCTCTGCTATTCGATGTCACCGACGAAGACGGCATCGCTGCCGCCGTCGAGACCGTTTCCAGGGCGATCGGCGATCAACGCATCGCCGCATTGGTGAACAATGCCGGAATTTCGATTTCAGGGCCGCTCATCCACCAGCCCATGGCCGACGTGCGCAAGCAATTCGACGTCAACCTGTTCGCGCCGATGCGGCTCGTACAGGCTTTTGCCGGCATGCTCGGCGCGTCGCCGAAATATCAGGGCCCCAAGGGACGCGTCGTCAACATCACGTCGGTCACCGGCAAGCTGGGTTTCCCGTTCGTCGGCGCCTATTGCGCGTCGAAGCATGCGTTCGAAGGCTATTCCGACAGCCTGCGCCGCGAGCTCATGCTGCACGGCATAGATGTCGTCGTCATCGGGCCGGGCGGCGTCGACACGCCCATCACCTATAAGGCGGAAGCCGAGATGGGGCCCTATGACAATACCGATTATGGCAAGGTGATGCGCGCCGCCGAAATGCGGATTATCGAAGACATCCGGGCGGGACTGACGCCCGATGTCGTCGGCCGGGCGATTGCGGATGCGGTGACGACCCCGAAGCCAAAAGCGCGCTACGCGATCGTGAAGCACAAGATGCGGGATTGGGTGATCCCGCGGATCCTGCCGAAACGCATTCTCGATCGCGGCGTCTCGCGGCGCTTCAACCTGGTACCCAAAGCCTGATTGTCCGGCGGCGGGACCGCGCGCTCTATCGGGTGCACGCGCTCAGATACGATCGAACGCGGGCGAGGGAGGAACTGCTCGACCCCATGTGCGGGGACGGGCCGACCTGACCGGATCGCGTTCCGCGGGCCCCCAGAATACCGCTCGTCACCGTGGGTGGCGCGGCATTTCCTTATGAAGATTGGAGTAGAGATGACCGACAACAAATCCCTGGTCGCAGCTTTCTTTACAGCCATCGAGCAGGAAGGTTTCGCGGCATTGCCCCGGTTCGCAACCGAGGACGTTCGATGGTGGAATGCCGGCGCGGGCGATATGACCATCCCGCAGCTGGTCGGCATGATGGACGTGATGGCGTCGATGCTGGAAGGCCCGATCAAGGTCACCGTGACGGACATGGTCGCCGAAGGCGATCATGTCGCCGTGGAAGCGGAAAGCTATGCCGTTCTCAAAAATTCCAAGGTCTATAACAATCAATATCATTTCAAATTTACGATGCGCGACGGGAAGATCGCTGCCGTGAAAGAATATCACAATACGCATCACGCGCATGAGACCTTCATGGCCGGCAGCGGCGGGCATTGATCCGGCCAGTCCCGTGAACCCGGTCGCCGACGAAGCGGAGCCGCCTTCGTTCAACGGCGGCCGTGGTCGGCCGCCCAGGACCTGGAGGATATCATGACGACCTTCGCGCGCCAATATGAGATGCTCGCCCGGGCGGGCGAGGAGACCGCTCTGGAGAGGGCGTTGAGCAAGCTGACCGATGTGGTCCGCCAGGTTCCGGGCTGCCGGGGCGTCGAACTCCTGAGGGATCTGAAAAATGACCGCCGCTTCCTGCTCATAGAGAAGTGGGAAAGCGCCGCGGCTTATGAGCAAGGCTCCGCGCTGATCGACAAGGCCGCGTTCGACCCGGTCATGGTCACGCTCGATGGCCGTCCGCAGAGCGGATCCTTCGCCTGTCGGGCCTTTTGAAGGCCGGTGAATAAAAGCGGGGCGGTTCGCCTCCACAACCTAATTGATCTGCGCGTCATTGGACCTGCCACAGCCGTTACCTGAACAGGACGGTATCGGCGGTAGCCGGTGTGTGGAACGCGGCGATGGCTGTGGCCAGTCCCGCGAACCCCCAGGGCACATGGTTTAGTCACCCATGGCGGCAAATGAATATTGCGCGGCATGCAAGCGCATGAGCCCGCCGGACCTGGCCTGCCGCGGTTGCGCCCTGGCGTCTCCTCGCGAGACCGCCGGGATAGGCTTGCAGCAAAACGAAAAATGGAGGGCAACACCACCGGGATGACTCCCGGTGGTGTTGCCCTCCAGTGCTCCCACTCGACTAACGATCAGCCGCCGAAGCGATATTTGAACGTCACGCCGTAAGTGGCCGGCATTCCCGTGAAGCGATAGGTGGTGTCGTTGCCACGATTGGCATTGGTGACGTAGAATTTGTCGAAGATATTCCGGCCCCAAAGCTCGACGCGCCAGATACCATCGTTGGACGTGACACCTATTCGCCCGTCGACCAGCGAGTAGCCGGGGATCGAGAGCTTGGCCTCGAGCGGGGCGACGGCAGGGCGGCCGCTCAGCAACGTGCCCTTGGTCGAGCTGCGGCTCGACACGCTGGCGCCGACGAAGAAGTCCACCGTTTCGCTGATCGGGAACTGATATTGCGCATCGACGACCGATTGCCACTTCGGCGAGAAGGGGAAGCTCTGCCCGATGAAGCTGTCGTTCTGGGTCGGCGTGGCATAGGGGCCCTTCGGATTTGAAGGATCGCTCTGAACCTTGCTGTTGATATAGGTTATGCCGGCGTTGATGCTCAGCCCCTTGACGGGCCTGATCAGGGCATTCGCTTCGGTGCCCCAGACCCGCGACTTGGGAATCGAGACGAGGCTGGGCAGGTTTCCGAAGATGGGAAGCGCGACATAGCCCTGAAGCTGCTTGTCGGAATAGTCATAGTAGAACACCGCGCCATCGAGATCGACGGCCCGATCCAGAAGGCTGGTCTTCACGCCCGCTTCATAAGCCTGGATCGATTCCTGCTTGACCGGCCTGATCTGGGCGGTGTTCGACGCCGGCAATGTCGGGAAGCTGCCCGATTTATAGCCCTTGGTGATGCTGGCGTAGAGCAGTGTCGTGTCGTTTGGCTTGTAGTTGATGCTGCCGCGCCAGGACAGATTGTCCTCGTTCAGGGTGCCCGTATTGTTCGGGGCAACGATGAACGCGTCATTCAAGGTCGCGCATCCGCCCGGCGGGATGACCTGCGGAATCCCAGAGGCGAAGGAGGCCAGGAAGCTGAAGGCTGCAGCGATCTGCCCGGTTCCGTCATCGCGTGCGCAACCCGAGAAGTCGCGGTCCTGCTTCGAATAACGCACCGAACCTTGCAGTTTCAGCGTGTCGCTCAGCGCATAGTCGAGACTCCCGAACCCGCTGTAAGTCCTGACCTTCTGGTCGTTGTTCATCTTGAAGCCGTTCCAGAGAAAGGTCCCCCCCGGGAAGCCTGCACCCGATGTGATCACGTCCGAGTCGAAGAGCTCCTTAACGGTATCGTTCTGATAGTTTCCACCGATCATCCATTGCACCGGTCCGGACGTACCGGCCAGCCGCAGCTCCTGCGAAAAGCTCCTGATGTTCCCCGAGATCAGCGTGGATGCCATTGGATAGATAGTGCCATCCTGGTCGATCGGAATGAACGACTTGAACTTGGCATATGAGGTCAGCGACGTGAGCGTTACCGCGTCGGTCAGATCGAAGTCCCCCCGCGCGGAGAACTGATAGAAATGCGTGTCCTGGCGCAGATCCCCGCCCGGATCGAACGCAGCCGCCCGGTTGTTGTTCGGTGCGGGCGGGAAAGTGGGGAAGGGGAAGGCCGCCGGACGGCCGCCAGCGGAGACCGGAACCAGCGGCGTGAAGGCGACAAACTGTTCCTGCTGGGCTTCCGACCTGTCCTTCCAGCCCGAGGCCGAAAGCGAGAGCTTGGCGCCGTCGCTGATCTGCCAGTCGAGCAGGGCCCGGCCATTCAGGAAGCGCCGTTTGCCGTTCTTCTCGCCATTGACGTAGTTATACTGCCATTCGTCGCGATATTCGTTGCGGACCGCGACGCGCGCCGTCAGACCCTCGCCGATCGGACCGCTGATATAGCCTTCCGCATCAACCTGCCTAAAACGCCCGGCGGTGAGTTCGAAGCCGGCGTCGAACTGGTCGGTCGGCTTGGCGGCGATGTAGTTGATCGCGCCGCCGGTCGAGTTCTGGCCGAACAGGGTTCCCTGCGGCCCTTTGAGCACTTCCACGCGAGCGAGGTCGAGCGTGGCGCCGCGCGACATCGGCGAGTAAGGCAGCGGAACCTGGTCCATATAGACCGTGACCGCCGGGCTCACGCCCAGCGTCGTATCGAAAAATCCCACGCCGCGAATGAAATATACCGGCATGCCGGTGCCGGTCCGGGCGGCGGTGAAGCCCGTGACGAGCTTGCCGAGATCATCCGTGCTTGCGATGCCGCGCGAGCGCAGCTCGTCGCCGGTCGCCGCGGTTATGGACATCGGAACGTCCCGCAGGCGCTCCGAACGCTTCTGCGCCGTCACGATGATATCGCCATATCCGTTGTCGGGCGCCGCCGCGCTCGTGTCGGGCGTCGCCTGTGCGTTGGCGGCGGAAGTCAAAAACAGTGCACTCGCGGCGCAGGACAGCATCATCAAGCTTTTCAGCGATGACGACATGCGCATAGAGTTTGTAGGTATAAGCATTAATTCCCCTCCCTGTTACCTGTGCCTCCGCCTATTGGCAGGGCTTCGTAATCTTACGGCCGTCCTCGTTGTGTAGGGACGTGCCGGTGCTTTGATCCTATTCGCTTCCGTGGGCGATTTCCTCCACCTGACGGTGAATACAGGGCATTGATGGGATCGATGTTGGTATGGGCCCCACCCCATAACGGACGTGCGGAGAGGGCGGGTTTTCGTCCGGGGATTGCCTCGCCGGCGAAGAAAAACCGCCGGGCCATTCGAAAAGAGGAGTTGCCGGAAAAGCCGGCGGGGCCGCAGCCGTCGGATCATCGGGGCGACGCTCGCTTGTGCCGGTCGCCCGCCCAGGGCGCGGCCCTGGCCACGTCAAGCGTAGATCACGCCTGCTTCAAACGCCCGGGATAGCGTCAATATGGCGGCGCGGATCATATCCTCGACCGGCGCCTCCTGTTTGACGAGGTCGGCAATGAAGGCGGGATGCACATAGACGGTCATCGCATCCCTGATCACCGACGCGGCCGTGGCGATGTCGTCGACCTTCCATTCATCGCGCTCCACCGCCTGGGCGATGATCTTCGTCAGCAGTGCCGTCATGCGCTGCACATAGCTGGACACCATATCGAGTCGTTCGACGAGAATACGGCGATGCAGGTCATGGATCTCCCGATCGCCGACGAAGCGTTCGCGCTTGCGCCGGTGCAGGTCCAGAAACATCGCCAGAAGCCGCTCGGCAACAGGTGCGCTCGAGTTCAGATAGGTTGCCGCCAGTTCCTCTTCGTCGCGCATCAGTTCCAGGACCAGGGCGTCGAAGATCTCGGCCTTGGACCGGAAATGGCGATAAATGGTGGTGTGCGATGTGCCCAGCGCGCGCGCGATATCCACCACATTCGTCTTGGCTTCGCCGAAGCGCCTGACCTGAGCGCTGGCGGCATCCAGAATCTGGGCGCGGAAGTTCGGTTCGAGCGAGGTTTGCGTGTCGGACATCCCTTCCGGAACTAGCGTGTCGCCGCCGATCAATCAATGCCAAACAAAATATGAAATATGTTCGTTGTATAATGATCGGCGATGCGCTATCAGCCGCACGTCACTTCGAGGGCTGCAGCATGACTGACCTTTCCAACCCAACCCGCTCCGGCGGCACAGCATTCGTTACCGGCGGGTCCGGCTTTGTCGGAACCCGTCTGATCGGGCATCTTCTCGCCCATGGCTGGCGCGTCCGCGCGCTGGCGCGCAGCGCACACAGTGCGGCGGAGGTGCAATCGCTGGGGGCCGAGCCCGTGCGCGGCGACCTGACCGATGGGAAAGCGCTGTTGAAGGCGATGAAGGGTTGCGACGTTGTTTTCCACGTGGCCGCTCACTTCAAGCTCTGGGGCGATCAGGCGCTGTTCGACCGGGTCAATATCGGCGGCACGCGTGCCATTGTCGATGCCGCCGTGGCGACCGCCACGGTGCGGCGGGTAATCGGTGTGAGCGCCGCGGCGGTCGTCATGGGCGATCCGGAGCCGATGCTCGATGTCGACGAGAGCCTGCCGCTGAAAGCTCGCAAATATGCGCCGTACAGCTCTTCGAAGGCGGGGGCCGAGCGCGTCCTGCTTGCCGCCAACAACAGCCGCCCCGGCTTGGAGACGATCGTGCTCCGGCCTCCATTCCTTTGGGGGCTCGGCATGCCCGCTCTCAATGAAATGGTCGAAACGGTTCACGCCGGCCGCTGGCGGTGGGTCGCCGGGGGCGGCCAGGCCCTTTCAACCTGTCACGTCGACAATCTGTGTCATGCGTTGCTCCTCGCGGCGGAGCACGGACGAGGGGGCGAAGCCTATCATATCGCCGATGCCGAACAGAGCACTCTGAAAGGGTTCATCTCGGCGCTGCTCGCGACGCGGAGCGTGACCGCGGACGACAAGGCCGTTCCCTTCGGGATGGCGTGGTTCATGGCCGGCCTGATGGGAGCGGTGTGGCGCATCTTCCGCCGCGAAGGCCAACCGCCGATCACCCGCCAGATGCTGCGGCTGATCGGCAAGCCGTTCACGATCCGGACCGACAAGGCCAGGGCCGATCTGGGCTATGCGCCGCAGATCACGCTGGCGGAGGGCCTCGCCGCGATGCGGCAGACCAGGAGCCGCCACGATGCAGCGCCGAGCTCCGGCAAGCCAGTCGATGTCCTGCCTTGATCGCCGACGTCATGTTCTCATATCGCGCGATAATCGCGGGCATCGTCGGCCTTGCCATCATCATTTTGCTTTCACGCGCCCTGGCGCAGGCCAACCCCTATTATAAGGGGCCTGTCAGCGATCATTTCGATGGGCAACGGTTCCTGAATCCGGGGCAGCCGTCCACCGATCGCAGCTTTGGGGAAATATGGCGATGGCAGTCGTCGCGCGCCGCGGCGAAATGGCCGAAGTCGGTCGAGATCACGCCGGTCGCCCCCGCGCCGCTCCAGGACAAGCTGCGTATCACGATGGTCGGCCACGCCACGACGCTGATTCAAGCGGGCACTCTCAATATCCTTGCCGATCCGGTCTGGTCGAAGCGCGTCAGCCCTGTTTCCTTCATTGGGCCGCGGCGGGTGACGGCGCCCGGTATCGCGTTTGATGATCTGCCGCCCATCCACGTCGTGCTGATCAGCCATAATCATTATGATCATCTGGATATCGCCACCTTGCGGCGGCTCCATGCGAAGCACCGGCCGCTGATGATCATGCCGCTCGGCAACGACACCATCGTGCGGAAGGCTATTCCCGGGGCGCGGATCGTCACCGGCGACTGGGGTAGTCGCATCCCTATCGATGCGTCGGCGACGGTGACCGTGACCCGCGCCAACCACTGGTCGAACCGCGGCCTGCGCGATAGGCGAAGCGCCTTGTGGGCCAGCTTCCTGGTCAAGACCAAGGTTGGCAGCATCTGGTTCGGCGGCGACACCGGTTATGGTGACGGTGCGGTTTTCCGGGAAATCCGCGCCCTTTACGGATCGCCCGACGTGGCCTTGATCCCGATCGGCGGCTATGCTCCGCGCTGGTTCATGTCGTCGCAGCACGTCGATCCGGCCGAGGCGGTTCAGGTCATGCGCGACCTCGACGCGCGCCGGGCGATCGGTATCCACTGGGGAACGTTCCAGCTCACGGACGAAGGTCGGGAAGCCCCGCGCGAGGAACTCGGCGAAGCTCTTGCACGCCTGGGCATCGGTCCCGACCGCTTCGCCGCCGCCCAGCCCGGAGACGTCTTCGACGTCGACTGAACGGTCCCTGGTTACGGAACCGCGCTTTTTCCTGCCCAGGGAACATCTTTGATCCGCCAGGAGTTGTCGAAAAGGGGACGCTGTAAAATTGGTTCCACGCTCTATGGTGGGACGGCCCAACAAGCGAGTGATCCTTCATGGCATATCGTCTGGCCTACGACCCCGACCGCGCTTTCCTTATGATAGAAACCAAAGGTTTCTGGACGATGGACATATTCCGCTCCTTCGAGGCGGAACTCCGGCCTCTCCTGTCGCGCGTGCGCGCCGATCACGATCGCTATCGCGTCCTGTCCGACAGCCTGGCGCTCGAGATACAGTCAAAGGATGTCAGCAGCGCGTTCGATCGATTGATGAACGACGGTCTGCTGGCGGCGGACGAGGGGCCGATCGCAATCGTGACGGATGGCGTCCTTAAGAAAATGCAGGCCGAGCGAGGAATGCGACATCTGAATGTCCGCTTTTTCACCACTGTCGACGATGCCATGAACTGGCTTTTCGAAGCTCCCTAGACCAGTTTGGGACCGCCGCATTTGGCCGCCTGCGTCTTGCTCGCCTGCAACGCGATCCGATCTTTCCCGCTCAATATATCTGGATCGCCGAGGATTTCGCCGGGGCTGGCGCGGCCTTGAAGCGTCTGGCCAGCGCTTCGGCGCCTCGGGCGAGAATCGTGATGTCGGTGCCGACCGCGACAAAGCTGGCGCCCAGTTCGAGATAGCGCTGGGCGAGCCTTTCGTCGGCGATCAGAATGCCGGCGGCCTTCCCGGCGCGCCGGATCCGGCCGATGCCTCGCTCGATGACATCCTGGACGTCCTGATGGCCGGGGTCGCCAAGATGGCCGAGCGCCGCCGCCAGATCCGAAGGACCGATGAACACGCCGTCAATGCCGGGCACCCGCGCGATATCCTCGATCGCGGACAGCCCCGTGACGGACTCCACCTGGGCGAGCAGGCAGATCTCCTCATAGGCCGACTGGAGATAGCCGGGCGTCCTGTTCCAGCGGCTGGCGCGTCCGATCGCCGAGCCAACCCCGCGGATGCCGAACGGCGGATAGCGGACGGCACGTACCAGCAATTCCGCCTGCTCGCCGCTCTCCACCATCGGCACCAGCAAGCTGCGCGCGCCGATATCGAGGAGCTGTTTGATGATGACCGGATCGCCGACCGGCGGGCGAACGACGGCTTCTACCCCGGAGGCTGCTATCGCCTGTAGCTGGGCGAGGATCAGCGGTATGTCGTTCGGCGCGTGCTCGCCGTCGATCATGAGCCAGTCGAAGCCGGCGCCGGCGCATATCTCGGCCGTGTACGGCGATGCGAGCGCCTGCCACAATCCGATCTGCGGACTATGCTCGGCGATCGCCGCCTTGAATGTGTTGGCTCTCATGGTGCGGCACTATGCCTTTATCAGCCGAAACAGCACGCGACGTCTCCCAATGGACCGAAATCGGCTGAAATCATACTTCCCGATGGCGCTTCGACGGGCCTGATGAACGATCCGGACAGGATGATCTGTCCCGCCTCGATCCGCTCGCCATAGAGCGCCAGGCGATCCGCAAGCCAGGACACGGAGAGCAGGGGATCGTTCAGCACCCCCGCGCCCAGGCCGGTCTCCTCGACCTCCCCATCCCGCGAAACGATCGCGCCGACCCAGCGCAGGTCGAGCGCCCGGATGTCGTGGACCGGGTTGCCCAGAACGATGCCGGCATTGGCGGCATTGTCCGAGATCGTATCGAGCACCGTGCGTAATCGGCCGGACCGCGGATCCTTGCGCGTTATCCGGGTATCGAGAATCTCGAGGGCAGGCGCGATGTAATCGGTCGCCGCCAGGATGGCGTCCGCGTTGAGCTGGCGACCCGCCAGCGGCTTTTTCATGATGAAGGCGATTTCGGCCTCGATCCGCGGCTGGATAAAACTCCGCGGCGCGATCCGAGCGCCATTTTCGAACAACATGCTGCGCAGGAGCACCCCCGAATCCGGGATGTCGATCGACAGCGCGGACTGCATCGCCTTTGACGTCAGGCCGATTTTCCAGCCGATGACATCATCCCCCGCTTCGCGCTTCTGCCGTACCCATTCAGCCTGGATGGCGTAGGCGTCGTCCATCGTCATCGCCGGATGATCCTCGCTCAGAAGCGGGATCTGGACATGGCTGCGCTCCGCGCCGTCCAACGCAAGCGCGGCGGCGCGGATGACCGCTTCGTCGAGGGTGATCTGCCCAGCCAAGCTCAGGCCTTCGCGGCGGCGCGGTTCGTCGCGAAGCCTTCCTCGGCGCCGAGCAGAGCCGGCGGTTCCTTGAGGCTCTCCTGCCAGAGCAGCGATTCCATCGCGATGTTGAGCGGCTGATCCTGGATGGTCAGTTCGTAGACGGGCTCGTCGTAGCTGGCATGGTTATGGACCGACCAGCCCGGCGCCGACAGCATCAGATCGCCCGCCTTCCATTCATAGGTCTTGCCTTCGACCGTCGAACGGCCCGACCCGGAGAAATAATAGTTCACCGCCGCCGACGAATGGCGGTGCGGACGATCGACGATCTTCGGTGGACGCATCGTTATCGTCGCGAAGAAATTGGGGGTCGTCCCGTTCGTGCGGCCCGTCATCGGATTGTACAGCAGATAGAGGCGGCGGCCGATATAATCCTTCCCGAGCGCTTCCAGCTTGTCGAGATGATGCTTCACCTCCTGCCAAGGCCAATATAGTGCCGGGCTGGTGACCGACGGCGGATTGATCACGATCTCGTAAGGCATCATCCAGGCACCCTCGTCGTTCAGCTGGAAGGTGCCGTAGGGGCTGGTCCGGCGCGCATCGGGCTGCGCCTGTTCCTCGTCGCGGTCGATGCTCTTCAGCAGCGGTTGCGGGTTCTCCTCCACGACGTGAATGTTCATCATCTCGAGCAGCCCGCCATTGCTGTAGGTCAGCCGCGCATAGATATCGTCACCGCTGTTCCTGTCGCGGTAGATGCGCATCGACGGCGTGTTCCAGACGTCGTGCAGCGCGGTCTGCCGGCGGCGACCGCTGATCTCGGTCTCGCCGCGGCCGCGGATCACGAAATTCACCTGCGTGGAATTTTGGCGGAAGGTGGCGGTTTCCTCGCCCGGCAATAGGACGTCCAGCGATACCTGGATGCCCGGCGCAAGCCCGATCGAACGCTGATTGCGCGGATGCTGGAAATAGGATCGCCGCCGGCCGTTCTGCGGGCGTGGGATGGCGGCGAGGCGCTCGATCTCGGCGTCGATCTGTTCTTTGGTGATGACGATCGGCTCCCAGGGGGCATCCTTTTCGGGAAGCGGACCGCTTGCGTCGATGAACAGCGATTGGGTCATGAAGGTAACCTCCTAAAGCCGGATGTCGGTCAGCCGCGGCTTGGCGCGGGTCGGTCTTGGTATGGGGCGACCGACGCCGGCCTCCCGAGCGCTGTCGAGCAGCCGCGCGCCCAGCGCGAGGTCGCCGATGCCCATCCCCATGGCCTTGAAGACGGTAAGATCGGCGTCAGCGGGGCGGCGGGCGTCGGCCGCCACGAGTTCGCTCAGCGGGTGCACCCGCTGCCATGCCGTCTCGTCGGTGCCGAATGCGTCCATGAACTCGTGCGAATGCTTGCGAACTTGCGGCACGCTGTCGGCGGCGATGACGGTGGCGCGCTCGAACAAATCGGTCGTGAACTCGACGCGGCCGGGCAGAATGGCGCCAACGGCGTTCAGATGCGTATGGCGGGCGAGCATGTCGCGCGTGAGGAAAGGCGCTGTCGCCCGTGTCGCGACGGTGGCGATCTCGGCCCCGCCGATCGCTTCTTCCAGGGTGGCGGTTGCGACGGCATCGATGCCGAGCGCTTCATGGGCCGCGCGGGCCAGCGCCTCGCGATTGGCTGCCGTGGGGCTCCACACGGTGAGACGTTCGAGCGGGCGCACGGCGTTGACGGCTGCGATCTGCGTCAAACTCTGCTTGCCTGCGCCGATCATCGCCATGCGCTTCGCATCGGCCTTGGCCATGACGTCCGTGGCCAGCCCGCTGATGCCGCCGGTGCGCATCTGCCCCAGCGCGAAAGCCTCGATTATGGCGAGCACCGCCCCGTCATTGGCATCGATGAGGATCAGCAGTGGCATGGCGCCGCCGGGCGTGTGCGCCCATGTCTTGGTTCCGACGACGCCCTGGCCCTCAAGCACGGCGCCGATGGCGTGCAGCGTGGAATGTCCGTCCCAGACAGCATGGGTCTTGACCATGTTGGTGGCCTTGCCGGCCGCCTCCTGCCGCAGGCCGCTCCGCAGCGCGTCGATGGCCTGAGGCAGCGACATGAGGTCGACGACGTGCTGCTCGGTAAGCCAGATGGGGTCGCTCATGCCGCAGTTTCCTCTTCGAATATGGATGGCACCGGCGGGGCGAGCCCCAGGCCGTTCACGATGATGGCATGGGTGAGATAGCGACCGATCAGAAACAGTACGGCGATGGCCTGGTCGGCGCCGATGCAGTCAATCGCCGCTTCCAGCTGCGCCGAAATATCGTGTCCGCGGCGTTCGATCGCCGCCATGACGAGCCGCTGCACCGCGCGTTCGGCATCGGAGAGAGCCTCGGCGCCATCTGGATCCAGCTTTTCGACGGCAGCCACCCAGGTCTCGCCGAAGCCGAGCTTGCGAGACAGCCGTTCGTGCTGGTTCCGCTCGTAATCATTGCCCATCACCGATGCGACGGTGAGCGCGCCGACCTCCGTCAGCCGATCCGGCAGCGCGTGCTTGAGCGCTTCGGTCATCTCCATGAATGGGACCAGGATATCGGGCTGATGTCCCGCGCATTTGAAAAATTCTCCGAGATATCCCAATCGTTTGACCCGTGCGTCCAGGACCTGCTGGACCGCTGGCGCGAGCTGGTCGAAGGACAGGCGTTCGATACGGTCGGACATGGTTCTCTCCTCGCTTCGGTTACGATGCGCCGATGCGGGGCTGGCCGGAAATATATTGTAGGACCAGCTGCTATACCTTACGGATATAGCCATGGATCTTCGGCAGCTTCGGTATTTCCTGGTGCTCAGCGAAGAGCTGAACTTCACCCGCGCCGCGGCGCGATGCAGCGTATCCCAGCCTCCGCTGAGCAGGGCGATCGCCCAACTGGAGGAGGAGCTCGGGGCGGCCCTGTTCGTGCGTGATACGCACAGCGTGGCGCTGACGGCCGCCGGGCGTAGCCTTGCCGATGACGCGATGCGCCTGTTGGCGGGCGTCAGCGAAGCCGGTGAAAAGGTGCGCGGCATTGCGCGCGGCAAGCGCGGCACGCTCAAGCTGGGCTTCGGCGGATCCACGGTTTACTCGCTGTGGCCGAAGCTGGTGCAGGGTTTCCGCGTGGTCGTGCCCGATGTAACCATTCGGTTCGTTTCGATGCCGGTGACCGAGCAGGTCGAGGCGCTGCGCGAAGGGCGCATCGACATTGGCATGATCCGCGAACCGATCCTCGACGAGATTCTCGCGACCCAGACGGTCTATCAGGAAACGCTCGCCGTGGCGCTGCCGTCCGGTCACCCGCTCCAGGCGACCACGGGTCCCATCGCCATCCATCAACTGGCGCCATACCCCTTCGTCACCTACGAAGCCCGGCGAGGTTTCAGCTACTATGCCGATCTCCATGCGCAGTGCCGGATTGCGGGGTTCGAACCGATGATCGCGCATGAAGCGCTATCGACCGAGGCGGTCGTCGGAATCGTCGCATGTGGGGAAGGGGTCGCGCTGGTGCCGGCTTCCGCCGAGAGGTTGCACATGCATGGCGTCTGTTTCCGGCCGCTCAGCGTATCGACGCCGCCCCAGCCGTTTGAATCGGTGACCTTCGGGCTCGCCTGGAACAAGCAGAAGGTGTCGTCGGTCGCGCTGGAGTTCGTCGGCTATGCCCGCCAATGGACGGAATCGCCGCATTCCGAGGCGCGCTAGATCATATCGGCGATCAGCTCGTCTCCCGACCAGTCGGCGAAGAGATCCATGACGATACCCCGCAGCCATTTGGCCGCGGCTTCATTCAAAGAGCGCTCATGCCAATATTGATGCACCCTTAGCTTGGGCGCCTCAATGGGCAGGTGAACGAATTTGAGCTGGTCCCGGCTGCGGAAGGATTGCAGGACCTTGCTGGGAATGGTGACGATGAGGTCGGTGCCCTTGAGAAGCGCGGGCGCCGCCAGATAGTGCGGAACGCGGACGACGATCCTGCGAGATCGCCCCGGCGGCAGCAAGAGCCGTTCGATCTCTATTTCCGACAGGCCCGGGGATATGATGCCGACATGATCGGCGTTGATATATTGCTTGAGGGTGACGTGGTCGCCGATCGTGGGATGATCCTTGGAAACGACGCAGACATATTCATCGTCAAAAAGCCGCTGTTGATAGAAGCCGTTCGTCAGATGGCGGAGCGCCCCGATCGCGAGATCCGCACGACCCGTTTCCAGCGCCTCGCCATAAGCCTCTCGCGGAAGCTGGGTGGCGACCAGCGACACGTTGGGCGCCTCCGCGCGCACGCGGCGGACGAGCGCCGGTAACAGGCCGACCTGACCGATGTCCGACATCAGCAATGTGAAGGTCGCATGCGCGGTCTTCGGATCGAACTGCGCGGACATCGACAGGCTTTTCTGCACCAGGGTCAGCGCTTCGCTGATCGGCAAGGCGATCGATTTCGCCAATGGCGTCGGCTCCAGCCCGGTGCGGGTCCGCACGAACAGTGTATCGCCGCAGAGCAGCCGGAGCCTGTTCAGCGAATGGCTGATCGTGGGTTGGGCGCGGCCGAGTTGTCCGGCCGCGGCAGTGACGCTGCGCGTCTGCATGATGGCGTCGAACACGACGAGCAGGTTGAGGTCGATGTCACGAATATTCATGGCGTCAATCGTTAATCAACATGTTGGGTTAGGATAGCGTCGGCACGGCGCGATTGCCATCGATAAAATGAATACAGCTTATTGCGCACCAAATGATGCGAGGCTCTGCGAGCGTGGCTAAGATCACCGCAAAAGCAAGCATCGGAAAACGTCACCGTTTTCCCAATGAGCGGCGCAGGGTGCGTCCGCCATGCCATGCCGCGCTACCGCGGCCTGTCCCGCGACAGGCGTCGATGGCTGCGGTTCCTGCGCATCGGCGGGTAAGCGCCGGCTGTGGAGGAAGAGGGGACGGGCCGACCATGACGGGATCCGACAGGCAGACGGCGGTCGTGGTGGGCGGCGCGGGCGGCATCGGCCGCGCGATATGCCGGAAGCTCGCCGAGGCGGGGCTCCGCGTCGCTCTGCTGGATCTGAACGAGGCGGCCGGCTCCACAATAGTCGGATCGCTGACGGGGCACGATCATATATTCGTGCGGGTCGACGTCACCAGCGAAGCGTCGGTTGACGCCGCATTCGCATCGGTGGAGGCCCACGCCGCTGCGTCCAAGCTGGTCATCGTTTCGGGAGGACCGCTCGGCACGCCCGCGGCACCCGCCAATATCTTCACCGTCTCTCTCGACGAATGGAACCGCACCCTCGAGCTGAACGCGACGGGCACATTTCTATGCTTGCGCAAGTTCGCGCAGCTGCGCGTCGCAAAGCCCGTTCCGGCAACGCGCATCCTACTGTTCGCCTCGATCACCGGACAATTGGGGGGATCGATGACGGGCCCCGCATATCCCGCGTCGAAGGCCGCGGTGATGGGCCTGACCCGCCAGGCGGCGCTGGATCTCGCGCCCCATAACATCATCGTCAATGCGATCGCGCCCGGGAGCGTCGCCACTGACGAGCTCAAGCGCTTCGTCGATGCGTCGATGATGAAGGCGCTCGAGGCGCGCGCGCCGCTGCACCGCATTGCCTCGCCCGAAGAGATAGCCGATGCGGCATGCTTCCTGCTCTCGGACGCCTGCTCCTATATCACCGGCGCCACGCTCGACGTGAATGGCGGAGCGCTGATGCGATAATGCGGCATCCGGCTTTTCAACCTGGCGGAACCATGCGGCATTGCGGTCGGCATATGTCGACGCGGGCACGGTCCACAGGTCCATCGAGAGGGCATGGACGGCCCGGGCAGTCGACAAGGATGGGCGGCCTCTCTTACTCCATCTTCCAGCAGCGCGTCCCATCCATCAGAAGGTTCTTTGCCCCATGAACACTCCTCAAGCGTTGCCGGGGCGGAGCCGCTGGCTCGTCGTGTTGAGCTGCTTCCTCGGCCTGCTCCTATGTATCTCCCCATTTTTCCAATATGCGTCGGGGGTCATTCTCGCACCGATGGCCGACGGCTTCGGCTGGAATCGCAGCCAGCTTGCGATGGGGCCTTCGGTCGCGTCTCTTACCCTGGCGATATTGGCGCCGTTCGTCGGCTGGTGGATCGATCGTCGAGGCGCGCGCGTCGTCGCGATCGCCGGCAGCGTCGCGATGCCGCTGTCGATCATGCTCCTTGGTTTCATCCCTGCCGATTTCACCATCTTCCTGATGGTCGCCGTCCTGATCGGCATCTGCGGCGCGGCGACGCTGCCGTCGGTCTACCTGTACAGCATCCCGCGTTTCTTCGATCGTCAGCTGGGGCTGGCGATTTCGCTGGGTGTCATCGGGCTCGGCGTCGGACAGATCGTGCTCCCCCTGATAAGCGGCGCCGTGGTGGCGAATTTCGGCTGGCGCATGGCCTGGGTGGTCATGAGCGCGATCATCCTGGTTGCCGGACTGGCCAATGCGCTTTTCCTGGTTCCGCGCAGGGATGCGGCCGCGCTGCCTGGCAAGGCGGCGGCCGAACCTCTGGACGGGCTGCAGTTCGGCCAGGTTTTGCGGAGGCCGGACTACTGGCTGCTCGCGCTCGCCTTTTTCCTGATCGCGATGGTCGCCAATGGCACCGCCGTTCACCTGATAGGGCTGCTGCTGAGCCGGGGGCTTCCCCATCAGCAAGCGCTTTTCGCTATCTCCGCGCTCGGCATCGGTTCCATCGTGGCGCGGCTGTCGACGGGCATAATGATAGACTGGTTCGGCGTCCGCTTCCCGGCCGCGCTTTTCCTGGGCGGACAGGCTGCGGGATGCCTGTTGCTCCAGATGGACGTCGGCAGTCTCGGCGCGGTGCTGGGGGTGATGCTGATCGGCGCGGGACTGGGTGCTGAATCGGACATCATGCCCTATGTGCTGCGCCGGAAATACGGCATGCGGGCGTTCGGCCGGGTCAATTCGTTCAGTTTCTCGGCGCTGGCGATGGGGTCCGCGATAGGGCCTGCCCTGGTCGGGTTGAGCGTCGATCTCACGGACGATTACGCCTCGATATTGCTCGCCTTCGCCGGCTCGGCGGTCGCCGCGATCGTACTGATCTCGCTCCTGGCGCCCCGGCAGACCCGCATCGGCGGCAACAGGACGCTCAGCCCGGTGCATCCGTAAGCGCCGATCGAGGCACGCCGCCGGCAGCCGAACATTTCCATTATCGAGGGCTCACCATGCTTGATACGATGTCGGGGATCATCCAACGCAACGCCGCGCTCAACGGAGATCGGATCGCCGTCAGGAATGAGGGCCGCGTCTATACGCACCGGCACCACGCGCACCGGATATGGTCGCTCGCAAATGCCATCGGCGGGACGCTGGGCGTGGCTCGTGGAAGCCGTCTCGCGATCCTGTCGCAGAACCGCAGCGAATATCTCGAGATATTCGGAGCAGCGGAGAGTGGCGGCTTCGTAGCGGTCACCCTCAACTGGAGGCTCGCCCCTGCCGAACTCGCCGCGATCGTCGACGACAGCCGGCCTGATGTGCTGTTCGTGGAACAGGCGATGGTCGGCCTGTGGGAACAGACCCGGTCGCTGACAAAGCATCCCGTGGGCCGCCTGATCATGATCGGCGGCCCCGATGACTTCAGCAGCGATTATGAGCGGCTTCTCGCATCGGGCGAGCCGTCGCCGCCGGATGTCGCGATACGCCCGGAGGACATCGCCCACATCATCTACACATCCGGGTCGACCGGTCGCGCCAAGGGCGTCATGGTGAGCCAGGGCGCGCTTGCGCGCGCCGCCGGTGTGATCAACGGCACGGCGGGCCTCCGGCCGGATGACTGCATGATCGTGGTAATGCCCCTTTTCCATTCGGGCGCGAAGATCGAATGGAGCGCCACGCAATATCTCGGAGGCTCCTGCATTCTTCTGCGTCAGTTCGACGAGACGCTCATCCTCGACGTGATGGAAAGGGAGCGGCCGACCGTGGCCCACCTCGCGCCGGTCATGGTCAAGCGCCTGGTCGAGCACCCCGGCTCGGCACAACGCGACCTGTCGTCGATCAGGCAGATCAACTATGGATCGGCGCCCGTTCCGGCTGAGGATCTGGTCCAGGCCACCGGCCGGTTCGGCGCCATCTTCGCGCAGATTTACGGGATGACCGAGAATATCACCAATAGCATCCTCCTGCCGTTCCAGGCGAAGCTTTCCGGAACCGAGCAGGAGCGGGAACGGCTGAGTTCGGCGGGGCAGCCCTTCCCGGGAACCCAACTGCGGATCGTCGACGAGACCGGTAAGGCGCAGCCCGTCGGGGGCGTCGGCGAAATCGAGGTCAAGTCAGTCGGCCTGATGAGCGGTTACTGGAACAAGCCCGAGTTGACCGAGGCGGCGTTCCACGATGGCTGGCTGCGCACCGGCGACGTCGGGCGGCTTGATGAGGACGGCTTCCTGTTCATCGTCGACCGAAAGAAGGATATGATCGTTTCCGGCGGTGAAAATATCTACAGCCGCGAAGTCGAGGATGCCCTGCTCAGCCATCCGGCCGTGACCGAGGCCGCCGTCGTCGGCGTGCCCGACGAGCGCTGGGGCGAGGCGGTGGTGGCCTATGTCGTTCTCGATGCGCCGGCCGATGAAGCGGCGCTGATCGCGCACTGTCGGACCAAGATAGCGGGATATAAGAGGCCGCAGCGGATATATGTCGTCGACGATCTCCCGCGGCTTCCGCAGGGCAAGGTGAACAAGGTAGCGCTCAGGGCGCCGCATTGGGCCAATCGCGACCGCCTCGTCTCCTGACTCCGCGAGGGCGTGGCATCATGTGGACGAGCAGGGCGCCTTCGCTCCGCTGTTCGCGATCAAGTCCTCCTCGGGCGCCCGCACATCCATGAAATTGGAAGGGGCGGCACCCCTGAAACCTGAAATTCGCACCACGTCGGCGGGCGCGGGCGGCTGGGTTCTGGCTATTGCCGGGATCATGATCTCGGGTCAGCTGAATAGATGCGATGAATACCATCAATTCGAAATGGGTCGGATGCCTGCCACGCATTCCGCATTGTAAAAAGTCTTCGCCAGAGACTCGTAATTGGCGGGGCGAATAGGGGATTTAGGATGCGGATGCTCGACGGCATCACTGTGATTGAGCTCGGTAGTTTTATTACGGGTCCGCTCGCTGGTCTGGTGCTCGCAGAAATGGGCGCCAACGTGATCAAGGTCGAGCGCCCCGAAGGTGATCCGTTCCGCCAGTTCGACGGCGGAAAATACAGCCCGCACTTTCAGGCCCACAATCGGAACAAGCGGTCTGCGGTGATCGATTATGGCCGTGATCCGGGGCGCGCGGCGCTGCTGACCCTGATCGGGCGCGCCGACGTCCTGCTCTTCAACATGCGGCCCGGCGTCATGGACAAGATCGGACTGTCCGAGCAGCGCCTGCGCGCCGATTTCCCGCGCCTCATCATCTGCGCGATCAGCGGCTTCGGCCAGACCGGTCCCTATTCGCAGCGGCCAGCTTTCGACAATGTCGGCCAGGCCCTGTCTGGCTGGATGTCCCGCTTCAAGGTGAATGACGACCCGAGGGTGCTGGGGCCGGCGGTATCCGATGCGGCGACAGGCCTCTATGCGGCGTCAGCCATCCTCGGCGCGCTGTTCGAGCGCGAGCGCAGCGGCGTCGCGCGCTCGATCGACATATCGATGCTGGAATCGACGATGGCGTTCGGCCTCGAGCCGATCGGTCAATTCCTTGCGACCGGTGTCGCCCCGGCCGTCCTGCAGCGCGGAGCCATGTCGCAGGCCTATTCGGTAACCTGCGCCGATGGTCTGCGGATCGGTCTGCATATCTCGTCGCCGGACAAATTCTGGGAAGCGCTGTGCAATGCGATCGGCCGTCCGGACTTCGTCGAAACCTATCCCCGGCGCGTCGATCGCATCCGGAACTACGAGTTCCTGGCGGAGTCGCTTAACAAGGTGTTCGGCGAGCATCCGCGAGATCATTGGCTGGAGCGGCTCGATGGTTCCGATGTGCCATTCGCACCCGAACATGGCGTGGACGAACTATCGAGCGATCCGCAGGTCGCGCATCTCGACCCGTTTTACACGATCGAACATCCCGAAATGGGGTCGATCGCGAGCCTTCACCGGCCGTACCGCGTAGACGGCAGCCGTGAGATCGATTTCCGTCCGCCGCCCACCCTGGGCGAGCATACGCGCGAGATATTCGCCGAATTTGGAATAGCGGCTCCGCTCCCGACGACCTGAGCGCAGCCGGCATAGTGGAAACTGCGGATCCAAATGTGGGCCGCGCAACTTGGGGAGGCAGATATGAAGATCGACAAATCGATAGCGATGCTACTTGCGGCGACGGCGCTTGCCGGCGCCGGCACTCCGGTGCTCGCGCAGGGCGCTGCGGGTGAAGAAAGCCTTTTGAGCGACATCGTCGTGACGGCGCAGAAGAAGACCAAGGCCGAGGAAGCGCAGAAGGTTCCGATCGCGATCACGGCGCTGTCCGGCGCGCAGATCGACTCCCTTCACATCACCAGTCTGCGCGACATGGGCACCTATGCCCCGAACGTCGCGCTTGAACCCAATGGCACGATCAAGGGCCTCGCCAACTTCACGATCCGCGGCCTTGGCGCGAACACCGCGACCGCCTCGGTCGAGCCGAGCGTCGGCCTGTTCGTCAACGGCGTCTACCAGGGCGTCAACGGCGGTCAGGTGCTCGACAATTTTGACGTCGAGAGCGTCGAGATCTTGCGCGGGCCGCAGGGTACGCTGTTTGGCCGCAACGTCACCGGCGGCGCGGTGGTCGTCCGCACTGCGCGCCCGACCAAGGAATTGTCGGCGCGTTTCCAGCTCGATTACAGCAGCCACGATAATGTGAAGGCGGCCGCGACGGTCAGTGGCCCCATCATCGGCGATGCGGTGCTCGGCAAGCTGACGGTCTACAACCGGCATGACGGCGGCTGGTTCTACAACCAGACGCTGCGCCGCCACACCGGCGGCGACAACACCTGGTTCGTCCGCCCGACCATCCAGGTCAATCCCGCCGAGGGCATCGAGCAGACCTTCATCGTCCAGCATCTCGAAACCCATGGCGACGGCATCGTGTCGCGCAACATCTTCCTGAACCCGAAGAAGTTCCAGATCACGCAGGATTATGCCGGTTACACCGACATCAAGGCCACCGATTTCACATCGGAAACGAACATCGACGTCGCCCTGGGCGACGGAAAGATCACCAACATCTTCGGCTACAGGAAGCTGAGCCAGAAATCGGGCCGCGACTTCGACTCCGGGCCGACGCTCATCAATCATGCGCAGGACAGCTGGAAGCAGCACCAATATAGCAACGAGTTGCGCTATGCGGGCAGCTTCGGGGATTTCATCGATCTCACGACGGGGCTTTTCCTGTTCAAGCAATATCTGATCGCGGTGGACCGCCGCGATCTGGCTGGCGGCGCGATCACCGAAGGCGGCGGCTCGATCGACCAGAAGGGCTGGGGCGTCTTCGGCCAAGTCGACATTCATGTCACCTCCGCGCTGACGGCGACGGCCGGCCTGCGCTATTCCTGGGAAGAAAAGGAGGCCCATGTCGCCCGGTCGTCGGGCGCGCGCCCCTGCAATCTGCAGACGCGCATATGCACCTTCGCCGGCGCGGACGCGCTGAACGCCAAGAAGGGCTGGAAAGCCCTGACTCCGCGCGTCGGCCTGCAGTGGCAGGCAACCCCGGACGTCATGGCCTATGCATCCTACAGCAAGGGTGTGCGAAGCGGCGGCTATAATGTGCGGCGCGCCAGCGCGGCCGATCCCGGGGTCTTCAACCAAGAGAAGCTGGACTCGCTCGAGGGCGGCATCAAGAGCAAGTTCTTCGACCGTCGGGCGCGAGTGAACGTCTCGGCCTTCTATACAAAGATCAAGGGATTGATCCTCAACGGCAACTTCAACTGCACGATCAATCCGACGACCTGCCCCACCGGCGTCGTCAGCACCTTGTTCAACGCCGCCGACGCGAACATCTACGGTGTGGAAGGGGAGTTCGTGGTCGCGCCGTTCCAGGGGCTCGAACTCAACGCCAATGTAGGCCGGACGATCGGCGACTACACCAAGGTGCTCGCGGATCTCAACAAGGACGGCGTGATCAACAGCCGCGACAAGAACCGCGCCATCCCGCGCGTCTCCAAATGGTCCTATAATGTGGGCGGCACGTTCACCTTGCCGCTCGGCGATGCCGGCAAGGTCGCCTTCCACACCGACTATGGCTATCGCAGCAAGGCGTTCCTCGACGAGGCCAATCTCGTTCCGATGGTTCCCTATCGCAAGATGAATGCCGACATCACCTACACCTTGCCGGGTGGGAATCTCAGCGTTTCCGCCTATGTCACCAACCTTACCAACCGTGAGCAGAACTCGGCCTCGACCCCCGTGGTTCCCGGCGTCGCCTATTATTATGTGATCGACAAGGGACGGATCTGGGGCGCCACGCTCAACTACAAATTCTGACGGACAGGCGCGCGCGGGTTGCTCGAGGCAATGTCTTCGAGCGGCCTGCGCGATCCTCGTTTCTTCGGATGTCTGCGAAACGCCCGCTCGATGAGCGGGCCGTGCTGAGCCCGCTCTTTGTTGGAAGAAGCCATGCTGCCGGGAAAAGCCCTACTGATTGGATCGACATTGCTTGCCGCCGCATCGTCCATCCAGGCGCAGCAACCGATCGAAACCCGATCGGCCGCCCCAGCCGCTCAGGATGGCAAGGGACAGGGTACGCGCCTGATCCTGCTGGGTACCGCAGGCGGACCGATAATCCGGAAGAACAGGTCTCAGCCCGCGCATCTCCTGACGGTGGATGGCAAGGCCTATCTGATCGATGCGGGGGACGGCGTTTCCCGGCAACTGGTGAAGGCGGGCTATCAGCCCTTCGACATCAAGTCGGTATTCCTGACCCATTTGCATATGGACCATGTCAATGGACTGGCGCCGCTACTCGCGTTCAATTGGGTAAGCCGCCGCAATAACCACATCGCGATCTTCGGCCCGCCGGGCACGAAAGCGATCGTCGATGCCGGGATCGCCTATTCTGCCGTTCCGGAAGCCATATTCGAACTGCAATTTCCCCCTGCGCCGAAAATGCCCGATCTGGTCAAGGCGAACGAGCTCGGGGCGATCGGCGCAGACGGGCCGCCCGCGACGATCTACCAGGACGACAAGATACGCGTATCGGCCGTCGAAAACTCCCATTATTCAACGATTCATCTACCCCAGCGCGCCTATGGCGAGGACCGAAGCTACAGCTATCGCTTCGATACGCCGGACCTTTCCATCGTGTTCACGGGCGATACTGGAGCAAGCGAGGCCGTGACCAGATTGGCCAAGGGGGCTGACATATTGGTCACCGAGGTGATCGACCTCGACAAGCAACTAAGCCTCTTGCGGGCATTCGGCGTACCCGATGAACAACTGGGACCGCTGATCGATCATATGAAGATCGAGCATATCACGCCCGAACAGATCGGCGCGATGGCGACCGCGGCTGGCGTCAAGAAAGTCATCCTGACCCATGTCGTGCCCGGGGCCGACGAGGAAGCCGACCTGACGCCCTACGTCATGGGCGTCAAAAAATACTATAAGGGGCCCGTCATTCTCGGGCGTGACCTCGACAAATTCTGATCGGCCGCAGTGTCTTTCCCGTAAGCTGGATTGCCGGGCGGCTCTGGCGCGGTTGCGGGCCGCCCGGCCGTCATGGCCGCGAAGCGAAAAAGTCGCGAGCGGCTTCGAACGACGCGGCCGCGGCCGCCGCCTGAAAGTTCCGGCTTCCCTGCTGGGTAAAGCCATGCGCGGCGTCGGGATGGACGGTGATCCGGATGTCGGATTTTCCCGCGGCACCTGCTCGAATCCGTTCGACCTCCTCCATCGGAACGAGCGGATCGGCTCCCCCGAAATGAATATCGAGTGGCTTGTCGATGCCGGCCAGCCGGTCCGCATAGAGACCGAGCCGCGCCGCGTGGAAGATCACATAAGCATCGCCGAAGCCTTGCAGCGCGAGTTGCAGCGCAGGTTCTCCGCCCGCGCAATATCCCCCGATGAACAGGGGACCGGCATTCTGGAAATGGGCGCCGACCTCGCGGAGGTCGAGAAGCATCTGGCGGCGATCCACCGCCTTCACACGGCCGATCGCTGCCTGAAAGCCCTCGTCCGAATGTTGGATCGGACCGGGAAACACGCGCGCGAAATAATCGGGCGCAACGGCCAGATAGCCGGCCCGCGACCAGTTCCGCATCGTGCGGGCGAATATCTCATCCACCCCAAAGATCGGTGAAAGCAGCAAAATGGCGGCTTTCGGGGCATCGGCCGGGCGATCCACCAGCACGTCCATGACGAAACCGTCGCACAATCGGAGCGGCTCGACGGCGAGGGGTATGTCAACATCAGTCATCGGTCTGATATGCCATCGGGCGAGGGTGCTGCCAATCGATCGGGCATTCATGACTTCTATTCTTGTCATGCCCCCAATCGATTGGATTCATAATGGTGTGCCCTCTAACATCAACGGAAAGGGCGATGTCTCGACGTGGCCTGACATAAGAGGATGACCAGATCTAATGGCCCTGATTCAGTATTTCGCGCGTATTCAGATCGAGTCAGGTTCTCGAAAGCTCATCGATGCGGAGGCGGGACGCCTGGGCTTGAAGCGGCCGATGGTCGTCACGGATCATGGCGTCGCCGGAGCAGGCGTGCTCGACCTCGTTCTGTCCGCGACCGCGCAAGGGGCGGACTGGCCGCAATTTCGCGACGTGCCGCCCAACCCGACGGTGGCCGCGTCCGAAGCGCTGCTCGCGCTGTACCGTGAACAGAATTGCGATGGCTTTCTCGCGGTCGGCGGCGGATCGGTCATCGATTGCGCGAAGGGTGCCGCCCTGATGCTGACGCATGATGTGCCGATCACCGAGCTTCTCGCCCGGCGGGGAGGGCTGGATCGCATCGGCCCGATCGCGCCGATTATCGCCGTTCCCACCATTTCGGGTACGGGGACCGAGATCGGACGCGGCGCTGGCCTGACGCTGGCGGATGGCGAGAAGGGCGTGTTCCTCAGCCATCACCTGATCCCGCGCGTGGCGATCTGCGATCCTGATCTGACGAAGAGCGCTCCCGCGCGGCTGAAGGCAGGATCGGGCATCGACGCGCTGGGCCACGCCATCGAGGCGTATCTTTCCCCGGCCTTCAATCCGCCGGCCGATGCAATCGCGCTCGATGCGATCGCGCGGCTGGTCGATTGCCTGCCGCGTGCCGTGCTCGACGCGGAGGATGGCGAGGCGCGCTTCGAGCTGATGATGGGCACTCTCGAGGCTGCGATGAGCATGTGGAAGGGGCTCGGCGCGGCCCATGCGCTGTCCATGCCATTCGATGATCTTGGCCTCCATCACGGCACGCTCGTCGGCGTGCTGATGCCCGAGGCGCTTCGCTTCGTGCTGCCCGCGGTGTCGGACGAGCGCCGCACGCGGCTGGCGGCGGCGCTACGGTGCGACGGGGATGCGATCCCGGCGACGCTGGCGGATCTCAACCGGCGCATAGGGCTTCCCGCCGGTCTGGCCGCGATGGGCGTGCCGGAAGACAGCCTGGAGCGCGCCGGGGTCGTCGCGGCGGCGACACCCTTCAATCATAGCGCGGCGCGTGCCGGGTCGGCCGAAGACTACACCGCGATGGCCCGCGCAGCGTTCAATTGAGGTGATCATGTCGTCGATTTCAAATGCAATTCCCCTGTTCGATCCGCGCACCGGCGAGAAGGACGGCGAGATCGTGCCCGCTACGTCTGCGGAGGTCGCCCAGGCCGCGCGGGAGCTCCGCGAAGGTCAGGCGAGCTGGGCGGCGCTGGGGCTCGACGGGCGGATCGCCGTGATGCGCCGCTGGGCGGATGCCATCGAAGCGAATGCCGCCAAGATCACGGCGGCGGAGATCCGGGATACCGGCCGCCGTCGCGTCGCGCGTGAGGTGCCGTTCATCGTCGCCGGCTCGATCCGGGGCTGGTGCAACCAGGCCCCCGAGATCGTTGCCCGGACGCTCTACGAGGGCACGTCCACGGTCATGCCGTCGATCAGCTATCGCACGCAGCTGGTGCCTTATCCCCTGGTTGGGGTCATCAGCCCCTGGAATCATCCATTCCTGCTTTCGATGCTCGACGGCGTTCCGGCCCTGCTCGCCGGCTGCGCGCTGCTCGTGAAGCCCAGCGAGGTCGCGCCGCGTTTCGCCGGGCCGGTCAGCGAAACCATCGCCACCGTGCCCGAACTCGCGGCCGTGCTGCGCTATATCGTCGGCGATGGCGCCACCGGCCAGGCGATGATCGAGGAAGTCGACGCGCTGTGCTTCACCGGGAGCGT
Source organism: Sphingomonas sp. Root710 (assembly GCF_001429065.1). Lineage (GTDB taxonomy): Bacteria > Pseudomonadota > Alphaproteobacteria > Sphingomonadales > Sphingomonadaceae > Rhizorhabdus. Next base: position 174,430 of record NZ_LMIB01000012.1, on the reverse strand, counting down.
CCCCACCGGCCGCAAGGTGGCCGAAGCCTGCGCCCGCCGCTTCATCCCGTCTTTCCTCGAACTGGGGGGCAAGGACGCCGTGATCGTCACCGGCACCGCCGATATTCAGCAGGCCGCCGCCGCCGTGCTGAAGGGCGCGGTCCATAATAGCGGCCAGATGTGTTTCGCGACCGAGCGCGCCTATGTCGCACGCGAGATATACGAGCCTTTCGTGGAAGAGTTGAAAAGCCAGGCGAGCAGGGTCGCGCTGTCCTATCCCGATATCGAGCACGGACATATCGGCCCCTATATCCTCGCCCGCCAGGCGGACATCGTCGATGCGCAGCTCGAAGAGGCCGTTCAGGCCGGCGCGACGGTGGAAGTGGGCGGCCCGAGCCAGACGCTGGGCGGTGGCCGCTACATGCCCGCGACCGTGGTGACCGGCGTCGATCACAGCATGCGCCTGATGCGGGAGGAGACCTTTGGGCCGGTGCTTCCGGTCATGCCCTATGACAGCGAAGCCGAAGCGATCGCGCTCGCCAATGACAGCGATTTCGGCCTGTCCGGCGCGGTGATCGCCGGCAGCGCGGAAGAAGCGGAGCGGATTGCCGAGCGGATGAACGCCGGCGCGATCAGCATCCAGGATACGTCGCTTACCATCTTCATCATGCGCGACGTCGAAAAGACGTCCTTCGGGATCTCGGGAATGGGCGGATCGCGCATGGGGCCGAACAGCCTCTTGCGGTTTTTCCGCAAGAAGGCGCTTATCCGCCAGTCCGGCCGCGTGATCGACATGGATTCGCTGGCCGAACACAATGCCGCATCCCACCACTGATGCGATCATGACCTCGGACTGGCGCGCGGGCATGTTCGCCCAGCCCGATGTCGAGGCGCGGATATTGCCGGGTGGCGAGGTTCTCCTGTCGTCCCGCATTGCGCGATCGCCACGTGTCCCGACCACGTTGCACTGGCTTGCGCGCTGGGCGGCGGAAACGCCCGAGGCGCCCTTCGTCACCGAAGCCGACGATGTGGCGGGCGGGCGCCGGGCGCTGAGCTATGGCGACGCGTGGCGTGACGCGGGACGGATCGGCGCAGGTCTGCTCGCCTCGGGCCTTCGTCCCGGCGATCGGCTGGCGGTGATCGCCGCGAACGGCGTCGATCATATGCGAATGGCGCTCGCGGCGATGCGGGCCGGGATCATCTATGTGCCCATCGCGACGCAATATGCCGCACCCCGGGCGAATGCGGCAAAGCTGGCAGGCGTTTTCGAGACGGTCCAACCCGCCGCGGTCTATTGCGACAGCGTTCAGGCAGCCCCGCTTGTCGCGGGTTTTGGCCTGCTGCTGGAGGGCCGGGCGGCGCTCGCGCTGCTCGCCGACCGGGGGGCGTCGGCGCATGAGCCCGATATCGCGGACCTCGATCCGGATGCCCCGGCCAAGCTGCTCCTGACATCGGGCTCTACGGGCACGCCGAAGGCGGTTCCCTATAGCCATGCGCTGATGACCGAAAATATGCAGGCGACGATCGACGTCTGGCCCTTCGTCGAGCGCAGCAAGCCGGTGCTGGTCGACTGGCTGCCGTGGAACCATGCCTTCGGGGGCAGCCACAACGTCAACCTCACATTGTCGCAGGGCGGCGCGCTGCATATCGATCCGTCGGGCGGAAAGCCCGATAAGCTCGCGGTCTCGCTGAAGGCTTTGCGGACGTTCAGGCCGACTATCCACGGCGCCGTCCCGGCCGGATGGGCGGCGCTGTTGCCCGCGATCGAAACCGATGCCGATTTCCGCCAGGCCTTTTTCGGCCGGATGGATGTGATGTTCTCCGCAGGAGCGGCGATGTCGTCCGACCTGTTCGGCCGGCTGTCGCGTGCGTCCGCGTCGGTGCGGGGGTATCCGGTGCCGATCGTCACCGGCTGGGGCGCGACCGAGACGGGGCCCGGCGCAACCATGGTGCATCAGGCCGACGTCCGGCCGGGCTGGATAGGAACGCCGCTCCCGGGCACCGAGATCAGGTTGGTGCCCTATGGCGAGAAGCTGGAGCTGCGCGTGCGCAGCCGTAGTGTGATGACGGGTTACTGGGGCCGCCCCGATCTGTCCGGCAACGCTTTCGATGCGGAGGGTTTCTACCGCTCCGGCGACGCGGGGAAGATGGTCAATCCCGATCGTCCCGAGCAAGGCCTCCTGTTCGACGGCCGGCTGCTCGATGATTTCAAGCTCGCCAATGGCAGCTGGGTCAATGCCAGCGCTCTCCGCATGGCGCTGTTGCGCCGCGCCGGCGGGGCCCTGCGCGACGTGGTGATCGTCGGCGCGGACAAGCCTGGGGTCGCGGCGCTCTGCTGGGTGGATGGAGACCTCAACCTGGAAGCGCTGTTCGCCGCCCATAACAGCGAGAATTCCGGTCAGACGATGCGGGTCGTGCAATTCGCCGCGCTGGCCACAGCGCCCAGCGTCGACGCTGGCGAACTGACGCCCAAGGGCGAGATCAACCGAAAGACATTGCTGGCCCGTCGCACCGGTGAAGTGGCCGCGCTTTACGAGGAAGAGGTACAGCTATGATTGCCGTCGATCACGTGGCCGAACTGGCGCCGCATGTGGGTGAGGAACTGGGCGTCAGCGATTGGGTGTTGCTCGACGAAGAAGCGATCGCTTCCTTCGGTAAAGTCACCGGCGACACCCATTGGGTTCATATGGATGCCGATCGCGCACGGCGCGAGACGCCGTTCGGCAGTTCGATCGCGCATGGCTTTTTCATCCTGTCGCTCGTCACCGGGCTGTCCGGCCAATGCTATGCGGTGCGCAATGCCAGCCGGTGGATGAACTATGGGGTGGACCGCGTGCGCTTCACCGCGGTGGTGGCTGCGGGGTCGCGCCTGCGCCTGCGTTTGAAGCTGCTCGAACTCGAACCCGCGAAGGCCGGCACACGCCTCCGGTTCGGCTGCACGCTCGAACTGGAAGGCAGCGAGCGGCCCGCCGCGGTCTGCGAATGGATTTGTATCGCCTATGAGGGGGAGGGGTGATGAGCGACGAAAATGATTTCGAGGATGTTGGCCAGCATGCGAGCTTTATCGGCCATGTAGGCGGGATCGGACGGCGGCGGACGGCGGACGGAGTCGAGACGTCGCTGCGCGTGGCACCGCATCATCTCAACCCGAACGGGACAACCCATGGCGGCGTGCTGATGACGCTGCTCGACATCACGCTCGGCATGGGCGTCGAAGCCTTCCTGAAGAGCGAGAGCGGTCGTCATCCCATCACCATCCAGCTCAACTGCAACATGATGGCTGCCGCGCCCGAGGGGGCGCTCGTCATCGGTCAGGCGCAGGTCGACGGATCGAGCAAGACCATGACATGGGCCAGCGGCCGCCTGATCGCCGACGGCCGCACCCTGATGACCGGCACCGCGGTGTTCCGCAATCCGCCCGTCGAACGTCCGTCCTGAGCGCGCCGCATGGATTTCGATCTTCCCGAGGAGCTCCAGCTCTTCCAGAACATGATGCGCCGCTTCGTGGACAACGAGCTGATTCCGCTCGAGCCGCGCGGCGAACTCGATGACGTGACGCGGGACGCCCTGCGTGAAAAGGCACAGGCCGCCGGGCTGTGGATGCTCGATGTACCGGTGGAGCTGGGTGGCCAGGGGCTGGGCCCGTTGGGCATGAGCCTCTTCTGGGAGGAGCTTTCGCGCACCGTGGCCGTGCCTTCGCGCGACACCTATATCTTTCGGTCGCTCGTCGGCCCGATCCTGCTTGGTCTCGAAGGCCAGCAGCGCGAACAATATCTGATGCCGGTGATCCGGGGCAAGATGACCCCGTGCTTCGCGATTACCGAGGCCGATGCGGGATCCGATCCGGGAGCGATGAGAACCCGCGCGGTCCGCAAGGGCGATCATTATGTGGTCAATGGCGTGAAGCGGTTCATCACTGGCGCGCGCAAAGCCGATATCGCCCAGCTGATCGCCTATACCGATCCATCGAAGGGCCTGCGCGGCCTGAGTTGTTTCCTGCTCGACATGCGCACGCCGGGCGTGTCGGTCACCGCCGACTACGACACGATGATGGGCGACCGACCGTGCGAGGTCACGCTGCAGGATGTGCGGATACCCGTCGAAAATCTGGTGGGCGCGGAAGGTGACGGGATGGCGCTCGCGCAGCGCTGGATCACCGAAGGGCGCATCTTGCGCCACGGCGCCCGGTCGCTGGGCGTGGCGGAGCGGTGCCTCGAACTCGGCACTTCTTATAGCCGGCAGCGAAAGACGTTCGGCGCGCTGCTGGCAAGCCGGCAAGCGGTGCAGTTCATGCTCGCGGACACCTATGCCGAGCTTCAGCAGGCGCGCTTGCTGGTCAGGGATGCCGCGAACGATCTCGAACTCGGCCGCGATGTGCGGCTGAAGTCCTGGATCGCGAAGAGCCAGGCGACCGAAATGGGCTTTCGAGCGGTCGATCGATGCATGCAGATCCATGGCGGTATGGGCCTGACCACCGAGATGCCGATCGAGCGCATGTGGCGCGAGCAGCGCTCGTTCATGATTACCGAGGGCGCTGCGGAAGTGATGCGCGTCTCAATCGCACGGAAGGTTTATGATCTCTATGAGTAGCAAGCCGATGATTTCGCGCATGGGCGCAAGCGTGCCAGACAAGATCTGGGTGCAGGGCAGGGATTTGTGCACTGATCTTCTCGGCAAGATCGGCTTTGCGGAGATGACCTGGCTGGAGCTGACGGGTGCGTTGCCGACGCCCGAGCAGACCGCGCTGCTGGAAGCGATGCTGCTCACGCTCGTCGAGCATGGCGCGACCCCGATGGCGATCGCAACCCGCCTGACCTATCTTGGCGCGCCCGAAGCTTTGCAGGGCGCGGTTGCCGCGGGCCTGCTCGGCATGGGCACCGCGTTCGCCGGGACGGCCGAGGGCGCCGCGAAGATGCTCTATGCAGCGCTGAAGGATGCGCCGGCGGACGAGGATCTCGAGATCATCGCCAGGCGCGTCGTCGATCGCGAGCTCGGCGCCAAGCGCCCCATTTTCGGCATCGGCCATAATCTTCACAAACCGATCGACCCGCGTACCCCGGTGCTTTTCTCGATCGCCGAGAAACAGGGATATAATGGCCGCTATGTCGCGTTGATCGAGGCCATCGCGACAGCGGCCGAGGCGCGTACCGGCAAATCGATGCCGGTCAACGCGACCGGGGCGATCGGCGCGCTATGTTGCGAGCTCGGCTTGGACTGGCGACTGTGTCGGGGGCTGGCGGTGATCGGCCGCGCGGTCGGCCTGGTAGGCCATATCGCCGAGGAATTGCGCACGCCGATCGCGAAGCAGATCTGGATGCGGACCGAAGAAGAAATCGCCCGCTCGGTGGCGTTGGCCGATCAGCAGATGGAGCGCGGTGCATGAGCGCCTCCCCGCGGTTGACCGACGACCAGCTGATGTTGCGCGACACCGTGCGACAGATCGCGGAGAATAATTTTCTCGAGCTGGCAGGGGAGGCGGATCGCAAGCTGCAACCCCCGATCGAGAATATCAGGACGCTCGCCGACCTCGGCTTCACCGGGACCTTCGTGCCGGAGGAATATGGCGGGCTAGGCCTTGGCGTTCTCGAAAATGCGCTGATGTATGAGCAGATTGCGCGCTCCTGCGCCAACACCGCGATATTGATGAGCGTGACCGACGGCGCGACGCCGCGCGCGATCCTTCATCTGGGGACAGAGGAGCAGAAGCGCCGCTATCTGCCGCGTTTCGTTTCGGGTGAACTGTTCTCGGCCTGGAGCATGTCGGAGGCGGAGGCGGGCTCGGACCTCGGCGCGATGAAATCGCGCGCCGTGCCGGACGGCGACGGCTATAGACTGAGCGGTTCGAAAATGTGGTGTTCGTGCGCCCAGGTGGCGGATCTCTTCCTCGTTCTCGTCCGGCTGAGCGATGCCAAGGGGCTGGCCGGCATCGGCGGCGTTCTCATCGAGCGGGGCACGCCCGGTTTCACCATCGGGCAGCATCTCGACCTCATCGGGCTTCGCGCGACCGGCATGGCCCCATTGTTCTTCGACGACTGCCATATCCCAGCCGAAAACATATTGTTTCCGGCTGGTGGCATGCGTGACCTCCTGAACGTGTTCAACGCCGACCGCATCGCCGGTAATCCCACCATCTGTCTCGGCGTCGCGGCCGCGGCGCTGAACGAGGCGGCCGACTATGTCGCGTCCCGCCGCCAGTTCGGGCAGTTGCTCAGCGACTTTCAGGGTCTGCGCTGGAAGCTGGCGGATATGGCGATCGATCTGGAGGCCACCCGGGCGCTCGTCTATCGCGCCGCGCAGATGATCGACGAGGGCAACATCGATCATATCGACGTTTCGATCGCCAAGACCTTCGCGAACGAGGCGGCGATGCGGATAACCGATGTCGCGATGCAACTCGCCGGTGCCTATGGCCTGTCTGCCGAATATTCGTTCGAACGGCATTATCGCGACGTCCGGGGGATGGCGGTGGGCTATGGCACCACCGAGATCCACCGCAACAATATCGGCAAGGCGATAGCCGAGGGCGCCTATCGCGCCTGAGCGACCGGGGTGTCACCCTCCTCGATCGGCACCGGGCACCGGGTGCGTCTGAAAAGGCAGGTGGCCAAGGAAGATTGGTGGCGAAGCACACTGACCTTGGCTGAGCGAACGGAAATCTAGCGCGGGCGGCCCTTCGACTTTTGAGGGGCGGCTTTGCCGGATTCGCAACCCAAAAGCTGTCAGTCCGCTTTCCACCCGATTGTGTTGAAAAAGGCGGCCTTGAAGTCTCGGGGCCGGTCTGATTCACTCGTGCCGGTCGGCAGGAGATGTGACGATGATGGGCGAGCGCACCGTGCCGCAGGAGGCGCTGTTCTACAGCTTCAACCTGGAGCGCCACGTTCCGGCCCACCACCTGCTGCGCTCGATCGACCGCTTCGTCGACCTGTCAGATGTGCGCGAGCAGTTGCGCCCGTTCTACAGCGAGACAGGACGGCCCTCGATCGATCCCGAGCTGATGCTGCGGATGCTGATCATCGGCTATGAAAGACCCCGCACTACGCGCCCGAGCCGAGGAAACGCTCGCTGCCATCATCGCTGCAGCTCTAAAGGATTCGGAATAGTTCGCCGCATGCGCACTATCCGCTCGACTTCGAGTCGAAGCCGAGCATTGGTATGCATGTGAATCGCCCTGGCTGATCTGAGCCGGTGCACGCTCCGACCAGGCGACTGGCGGGGCTCTGGGTGGTGGGACCGGCACTGGGGCCGGTCCATAGGAGACCACTCAGATGACCAAGCTCACCGACATGCAGCTCGTACTGCTGACCACCGCCTGCCAGCGTGAGGACGGTAGCCTGCTCCCACCTCCCGAGAGCCTGGGAGCGCAGGCTGCCCGTATCCGCAAGGCCGTCGAGGCTCTGATCAAGAAGGGATTCGCTGCCGAGCGGGAAGGCATGGCGGCCGCACAAGCGTGGCGAAGCGATGGCGATCTCGTCATTGGCGTCACCGTTACCGATGCGGGACGCGCTATCATCGATCCGCCGAGCACGAAGAACAATAAGGATGCCTCGGTCGACAGCGCGTCAGCGGTTACCCCTGCGGCCTCGCGCCCGGCTAGCAAACAGGCGCAGGTGATCGACCTCCTCAAGCGCAACGGCGGAGCAACGCTTACCGACATCGTCGAGCTGACCGGCTGGCTGGCGCACACCTCGCGTGCGGCGCTCACCGGGCTGCGCAAGAAGGGATACGCGGTGACCAGCGAGAAGGTCGAGGGCGTGACCCGCTACCAGATCAGCGCTGCAGCCTGACATGAGCCGCCTCGACGACAAACTGGCTGCGCTGGCGACGATGTCGCCGGCGCAGCTGCGCGGCGAATGGCTGCAGCTGTTCGGCAGCGCCGCACCGCACGCGGGGCATAAGCTGCTTGGCCTGGCTATTGCGCATCGGCTGCAGGAAAAAGGGAAGGGCGGACTTCCTGCTAAGATCACCCGCGAGATCGACACGATGATCAAGCACATAGAGAAAGGCGAGGAGATCAAAGCGTCGGCCTCGGCCACGCTGCGTCCCGGGACCCAACTGGTGCGAGAATGGCGTGGCAGCACCCACCGGGTGATGATCCTCGACGATTCCTATCTCTATCGGGACCAGCGCTATGGGTCGCTGAGTGAGATCGCTCGCAAGATCACCGGCGCTCACTGGTCGGGCCCGCGCTTCTTCGGCCTGAAAAAGACCGGCGCTGGAGCGGCATCATGAGCCGGGGCAGGGCGTCCGAGCCGCAGCGCCGGGAGAAGATCCGCTGCGCGATTTATACGCGCAAGTCGACCGAGGAAGGGCTTGATCAGGAATTCAATAGCCTGGATGCCCAGCGCGAAGCCTGTGCCGCCTATATCATGAGCCAACGTCACGAGGGCTGGACGCTGGTGCCCGACTATTATGACGATGGTGGCTTCACCGGTGGCAACATGGACCGCCCCGGCCTCAAGCAACTCCTCGCCGATATCGAAGCGGGCAAAGTCGACGTCATTGTCGTCTACAAGGTCGACCGCCTGACCCGTGCCCTCTCCGATTTCGCCAAGATCATCGACGTGCTCGATGAAGCAGGCGCCAGCTTCGTCAGCATCACCCAGGCCTTCAATACGACGACCAGCATGGGGCGGTTGACCCTAAACGTGCTGCTGAGCTTCGCCCAGTTCGAGCGTGAGGTCATTTCTGAGCGCGTCCGGGACAAGGTTGCGGCCTCAAAGCGCAAAGGCATGTGGATGGGTGGCAACTGCCCGCTCGGCTACGACATCCGCGACCGTAAGCTGGTCGTAAACGAGGCCGAAGCCGACACGGTGCGCTTGATCATGCGCCGCTATGTCGAGCTGGGTAGCGTTTATGACTTGGTCGCCGAGTTAAGAGCCAAGGGCATCACCTCGAAGGTTCATCGCAACGAAGAAGGGAAGATCTGGGGCGGCAAGCCCATCACGGCGGGCGCGCTTTATCATATCCTCAGCAACCCCCTCTATCGCGGGGTGGTGGCTCACAAAGGCGAAGCCCATCCCGGCGAGCATGACGCGATCGTCGATGACGACCTCTGGGATGCCGTCCAGGCCAAAATGGCATCGAACCGGATCGAACGCCAGCATCAGACCAATGTCGCCGGGGTCAGCCTGCTCGCTGGCATGATTCGCGATGGGGAGGGGCGGAGGATGACCCCAAGCCATGCCAGCCGAGGGGATGTCCGCTACCGCTATTATAATTCGGTCGATGAAGGCGAGGGGCCGCATGCGCGCCCAATCCGCATCGCCGCACGCGACGTCGAGAAGGCGGTCATCGAGAGCATCGAACGGCTACTCGGTGCGTCCTCACAGCTTATACTGCTCTACCCCCAGCATGATCGCGAAGGTTATGAGACCGCAGATCTGCTCCGCTCGGCTGCGTTGCTGCATCGAACCATCCCGACCATGTCACCATCTGACCAGCGAGCCCTGCTGCTCGACCTGGATCTGACGGTGATCGTCGACGCAGATCGCATCGAGGCGCAGATTGCTCATAGCCAACTGGGCAAGCGCCTCGGCATCGACAGGTTCGATGCTGATCATACTCCCATCGCACTCAGCATCCCGACCCTGCTGGTTCGGCGTGGCACTGATGTGAAGCTAACTATTCAATTCGATGCTGCTGCATCGCCAAGCCGGCGCGATGCCAAACTGGTCGAGTTGATCGCGAAGGCGCACCAGGCGAAGCGACAGCTCGGTCTCGATGGCAAGCCGCCGACGGTCGATCCGAAGCTGGACTATCATGCCCGCAACCATCTCGCGCGCATCGCGCGCTTCGCTTTCCTGGCGCCGGAGATCATAACGGCGATCCTGGAAGGATCGCAGCCTACCGGTCTGTCCGTCCGCAAGCTGATGCGGAGCTCCGATCTGCCGATGGACTGGAAGCAGCAAAAGCTTATGCTTGGCTTCGGCTGACCTCCAGTCGCCATAAGCCAATGGGCGGCGCTCCGGCGCCGCCCTTTTTTGTTGGTCGTCCTGCTGACGCCACCATCTATTCCCAGTGTCACCAAACTGGCCCTCGGAGACTTTGAGCCATTTGCGACCATGGCTATCGGTCAAATCGGTCTCTGGAGCTGAGGGCGTGAGATCGCGACGCGCAAACCCACGGAAAGTGGGGCATTTTCTGCCGATATCGGGGAAGTCTCATATGCCGCCTTTGGCGGTGAAAGAAATGGCTCCCCGGGCCTGATTCGAACAGGCGGCCGTCCGATTAACAGTCGGATGCTCTACCGCTGAGCTACCGGGGATCATTTCAACGCCCTAAGGCGAGGCGCGCCTATAGCAGCGCCTTCTTGCGCGTTGCAAGCCCTTAGGAACAGAAGATGAGGATATGGTTAAAGCCGCTGTCCGATCGCCGGTTTTCCGGGCTTCAGGACGCGAATTGTTCCATGGTGATGCGGTCGTCCAGCGCATGTTCGGGGTCGAACATCAGCGTCAGCGGGCTGGTGCGGTCGATGCCGACGCTGATATGCGCCACGTCGCGGACTTCGCGCTGGTCGGCGACGGCGGAGACCGGGCGCTTCACCGCGTCGAGCACACGGAACGAGATCGCATTCTTGTTGGGCAATATGGCCCCGCGCCAGCGCCGGGGCCGGAACGGGCTGATCGGCGTGAGCGCGAGCAGCGACGATTCGAGCGGCAGGATCGGCCCTTGCGCCGACAGGTTGTAGGCCGTGGACCCCGCCGGGCTCGCCACCAGCACCCCGTCGCACACCAGTTCGGGCAGGACCACGCGGCCGTCGACCAGCACCTCGATCTTGGCGGTCTCGCGGGTTTCGCGCAGCAGCGATATCTCGTTGATCGCGGGCATGGTCAGCCGCTCGCCGTCCACCGTCGTCGCGTCCATCCGCAGCGGCAGCACGGTGATCGCCTTGGCGTGCTGGAGCCGCAGCTCGAGCAGGTCGGGCCGCCAGTCGTTCATCAGAAAGCCGACCGTGCCGAGGTTCATCCCGAACACCGGCAATATCCGATGCCGGTCGAGCATCGCGTGCAGGGTGCGCAGCATGAAGCCGTCGCCGCCCAGCGCGACGATCAGGTCGGCCTGTTCGACCGGATGCCATTCATAGAGCCTGCGCAGCTCGGCGACCGCGGCCTGGGCGGCGTCGGTCGGCGAGGCGACGAGCGCCATCCGCTTTTCGGTCATCCGCCAGTAACGCTCATGTGCCGCGACACCGCCGGCGCCGCACCCGGCGCGTCGATGCGAAAGGCGTGGCGCTCGGGCTTCATCCGCATCGCCCGGTCGAGCAGCGCGTCGATCTCCCCTGGAGCGCCCTCGCGCAGTGCGCGGCGCAGGTCGAGCCGGTCCTCATGGCCCAGGCACATGTAGATCTGCCCGGTCGCTGTGACCCGGACGCGGTTGCAGCCGTCGCAGAAATTGTTCGTCAGCGGTGTGATCAGGCCGAGCCGCGCATCGAGTTCCTCCACCAGGAAATAGCGCGCCGGGCCGCCGGTGCGATAATTGAGCGGGCTCAGCGTGAATTGTTGTTCGAGGTCACGGCGCACGCCGTCAAGCGGCAGGTAGCGGTCGGTGCGGTCGTCCTCGATCTCGCCCAGCGGCATCGTCTCGATCAGGGTCAGGTCATGGCCTTCGGCCGCGCACCAGCGCAACATCGGCACGATCTCGGCCTCGTTGAGGTCCTTGAGCGCGACCATGTTGATCTTGACCGCGATCCCCGCCTCGCGCGCTGCGGCGATGCCGTCGAGCACGACCGGCAGGTCGCCGCCGCGGGTGATGAAGCCGAAGCGCTCGGGATCGAGGCTGTCGAGGCTGACATTGATCCGCCGCACCCCCGCATCGGCCAGTGCTCCGGCCTGGCGGCGCAACTGGCTGCCATTGGTGGTGATGGTGAGTTCGTCGAGACCGTCGCCGATCCGCCGGCCGATCGTGCGGACCAGATCCTCGATTCCGCGCCGCACCAGGGGTTCGCCGCCGGTCAGCCGGATTCGCCTGATCCCGCGCGCGATGAACGCGTCGGCGAGCGCCGCTAGCTCTTCCAGCGTCAATATCTCGCGCTTGGGCAGAAACTGCATCCGCTCGGACATGCAATAGCGGCAGCGGAAATCGCACCGGTCGGTGACCGACAGGCGCAGATAGGAGATGCGCCGGCCGAAACTGTCGGCAAGCGGCCCTGCTCCGGTCGTCGGCATCGGTTTCATCTGCGCCATCGTCCTGTCTTAGCAGGCCGCTTGGGCCAAGCATAGCGCAGCCGCTAAAGATCGCCTCCGCGGGTGCTTTGCGATTGGCCTGACCGTGCCGATAGGATAACACACCTGCGATGACCCGGGGCAAGAGCGTGAGCGAAGCAGCTGTCAGACGCGGCGCGGCCCCGTCCAGGCTCCCGCTTTTCCTGCTGTCCTTCCATCACCGCGATACGCTGGCCGAGATGGTCGAACGGGCCGGTTGCCAGGTCATCGCCGCGCGGCGCGCCGATGCCGTCACCCGGCGCTTCATCGCCTCGGGGGCGGCGGTCGCGCTGGTCGATGGCCGCGATGCGACCGAGGAGGCTATTGCGGCGTGCAAAGGGCTCGCCTCCGCCGCCAGTTCGGTGGGCTCGGCGCTGGTGGCGATCGTCGAGGACCACGCGGCGCTGGAGCGGTTCTACGACGCCGGCATCACCCATTATCTCATGGCGCCTCTTATGGAGGCAGAACTGGCAATCGCGCTGCGCCTGGCGAACCGGCTCGTCGAGCGCGTCGTCGGCAGCGGCCGGGCGGCCTCTGACCGCGCGGCGCTGCGGCTAGCCGAGTCCGAGGCGTGGATCTGGAAGCCGGGCGACCGGATGGTGCGGATCAGCCCGGCCTTTGCCGAACGTATCGGCATCCATGGCGATATGGTGCCCGCGACCCGGCTGATCCGGCTGATGGACCAGCCGAGCCGGCGGCTGGCGCGCGAGGCGATCGATCGATTGCTGGTCAGCGGCCGGGGCACCGCCTTCGCGCATGGCGCTCCGCTCTATGGCGACAAACTGGCGCATCACATCTCCTTCGACGACACCCGGGGCGCGGTGGTCGCCTGGATCGAGGCGACCCGCCCGGACGGCGCGGAGCGCGAGAGTGACGACATGCTCACCGGCCTGCCGTCGGCAGACCGTATCCGCGCCTGGGTGGAGGAGCGGCTGGCCGATGAGACCGCCGACGAGCCGCGCTGCGCCTTGCTGATGCTCGGCGTGATGCGCTTCGGTCTCGTCAACGCCGCCTTCGGCCGCGCGACCGGCGACGCGGTGCTGCAGGGCGTCGCGCGGCGGATCGAGCGGGTGATCGCACGGATCGGCGTCGGCAATGCGATGATCGCGCGCACCGCGGGCTCCGAATTCGCGATCGCGCTCGGCCCCCCGGTCAGCGCCGACAGCGCCGAACTGATCGCCAACCGTCTCGTCGAAAGCGTGGCCTGGCCTTTCGTGTCGGGCGAATCGCTCATCCCCTTGTCCTGCCGCGTCGGCATCGCTGCGGTCGATCCCGATGGCCGCCGCGATGCGGGCACGCTGTTCCAGCGCGCAGCCGCGGCGCTCGCCGCCGCCAAGCATGGCGATGCCGGCATGGTGCGTGCGCTCGACGCCGACAGCGAAGCCGAGGCGCACCGCCGCAACCAGCTGGAGATCGACCTGCGCCGCGCGCTCGACGATGACCAGATCGACATCCTGTTCCAGCCGCAGGTCGATATCGCCAGCGGCGTGATCATGGGGGTGGAGGCGCTGGCGCGCTGGCGGCACCCTTTACTGGGCGAACTGGGCGCGGTGCCGCTGTTCGCGACCGCCGCGCGTTCCGATTTCGTCGTCCAGTTGTCGAGCCATATCCAGTCGCGCGCGCTACGCCTTGCCGCGGCCTGGCCCGAGCGGATGGGGAAGTTGCGCGTGTCGGTCAACGTCACGTCGGCGGACATCGCCCGGCCCAATTTCGTCGAGGACTTTCTCGGCAGGATCGACGAGGCCGGCTTCCCGCGCGACCGGTTGACCGTCGAGGTCACCGAAAGCGGCCTGATCGCCGATCTGGCCGGCGCCGCCGAACTACTGGACCAGCTGCGCCGCGCCGGGTTGCGGGTGGCGATCGACGATTTCGGTACCGGTTATTCGAGCCTCGCCTATCTGAAGGCGTTGCCACTCGACTATCTCAAGATCGACAAGACCCTGGCCGAGGATATCACCGGGTCGACCCGCGACCGGATCGTGGTGCGCGCGGTGATCGACATGGCCCGCTCGCTCGGCCTCGCCGTGATCACCGAGGGGGTCGAGACCAAGGCCCAACTTTCGCTGCTCGCCCGCGAAGGCTGTAATTTCTATCAGGGCTATCTTTGCTCGCCCCCCGTCGACAGCGCTACCCTCGAAGCGATGTTGATCGAGAACCGGGCGCTGATGCCTGCGACAGAAGAGCCGCTGGTCTGACCTATCTCCCCTTCCTGAAAGGGAGGGGTAGGGGGTGGGTTGGCGTGTGCAGCACGCCTCGATAACTTCTCGCCCATGACAAGAGTGCCAGAGCACATGACCGCCAACGCCCGTGCGCTCCGTAACGGCGTAACCGAGGCTGAGCGTTTGATCTGGCGGCGCATCTCGATCTATCGACCACGCTTCACGCGGCAATTGGTCGTCGGGCCATATATCCTTGATTTGGCATGCCGAACCGCGAAGCTCGCTATCGAGTTCGACGGCAGTCAGCATATCGACGCTGTCGCCTATGATCGGGCGCGGACCGACTACCTTGAACAGACCGGCTGGTGCGTGATCCGTTTTTGGAATGGCGAAGTGCTCGAAAATCCAGATGGTGCTGTTGAGATGATCTTGGCGAAGACCGCCGAGTGCCTCGGCGGTACCCACCCCCAACCCCTCCCTTCCAGGGAGGGGAGAATAAGGACACCGCGCACTAGAAACTCCCCTCCCTGAAAGGGAGGGGCAGGGGGTGGGTTGGCGCGTTTAGCGCGCTGCCCTCAACTCAATATCTTCGCCAATCCCCGCGACAATTGCAGCGCGCCATTCAACCGCGCCTTGGCATCCGGCCATGGCCGGGTGATCACCAGCTTACTGTCGGGACGCAGCTTCGCGCCGATCCGGTCGACATAGGCCAGCAGCCCGGGCAGGTCCGGGAAATGGTCGTTGTGGAAGGTGACGAGCGCCCCGCGCGGACCGGCATCGAGCTTGGCGACGCAGGCCTTGCGGCAGTTGAGCTTGGTTTCGATCACAGTGAGCAGATTCTGCGTCGCGTCGGGCAGCGGTCCGAAGCGGTCGATCATCTCGGCGGCAAAGGCCTCGATCTCCTGCTTGCTCTCGGCCTCATTCATGCGGCGGTAGAGACCCATGCGCAGGTCGAGATCTGGGACATAGTCGTCGGGGATCAGGATCGGCGCATCGACGTTGATCTGCGGGCTGAACGCCTCGCGCTTGGCGTCGGCCAGGCCGCCCGCCTTGGCCTCCAGGATCGCCTCCTCCAGCATCGACTGATAGAGTTCGAAACCGACCTCCTTGATATGCCCCGACTGTTCGTCGCCGAGCAGATTGCCCGCGCCGCGGATGTCGAGGTCGTGGCTGGCGATCTGGAAGCCCGCCCCCAGCGTGTCGATATTCTGGAGGATGTGCAGCCGCTTCTCGGCGGTCTCGGTCAGCGTGCGGTTGCCGGTGGTCAGATAGGCATAGGCGCGCGTCTTTGACCGGCCGACCCGGCCGCGCAGCTGATAAAGCTGGGCGAGGCCGAATTTGTCGGCGCGGTTGACGATCAGCGTGTTGGCCGACGGGATGTCCAGCCCGCTCTCGATGATCGTCGTCGAGACGAGGATATCGAACTTCTTGTCATAGAAGGCCGACATCCGCTCCTCGACTTCGCCGGCAGACATCTGTCCGTGCGCGACGACATAGCTGACCTCGGGCACTTCCTTGCGCAGATAGTCCTCGATGTCCGGCAGGTCCTTGATCCGTGGCGTCACGAGGAAGCTCTGCCCGCCGCGATAATGTTCGCGCAGCAGCGCCTCGCGGATCACCACCCCGTCCCAGGGCGCAACATAGGTGCGCACCGCCAGCCGGTCGACCGGCGGGGTCTGGATCACCGAAAGCTCGCGCAGCCCCGACATCGCCATCTGCAGCGTGCGCGGGATCGGTGTCGCGGTCAGCGTCAACATGTGGACGTCGGTCTTGAGCGCCTTCAGCCGCTCCTTATGGGTAACCCCGAAGCGCTGTTCCTCATCGACGATGACGAGGCCCAGCCGCTTGAACTCGATCCCCTTGGCCAGCAGCGCATGGGTACCAACGATGATGTCGAGCGACCCGTCGGCAAGCCCATCCTTCGCCTTCTTCGCGTCGCCTGCGCTCACCAGCCGCGACAGATGGCCGACATTGATCGGGAAGCCGTGGAAACGGTCGACGAAATTCCTGTAATGCTGGCGCGCGAGCAGGGTGGTCGGGCAGATCAGCGCCACCTGCATCCCCGCCATCGCCGCGACGAAGGCCGCGCGCAACGCGACCTCGGTCTTGCCGAATCCGACATCGCCGCACACCAGCCGGTCCATCGGCTTGCCCGCGCCCAGATCTTCGATCACGTCGGCGATCGCACGATCCTGGTCCTCGGTCTCCTGATAGGGGAAGCGGTCGACGAACTCATTATAGCCACTCTCGGGCTGAACGACATCGGCGGGGCGCAGCGCGCGTTCGGCTGCGGTCTTGATCAGTTCGCCCGCGATCTCGCGGATGCGCTCCTTCATCCGCGCCTTGCGCGTCTGCCAGCCGACGCCGCCCAGCTTGTCGAGCTGCGCGCCCTCGCTCTCCGCGCCATAGCGGCTGAGCACATCGATATTCTCGACCGGCACGTAGAGTTTGTCGCCGCCGGCATAGCTGAGCGCGACGCAGTCATGCGGCGAAGTGCCCACGGGAATCGAGGTCAGCCCCTCATAGCGGCCGATGCCATGGTCCATATGGACGACCAGATCGCCGGGGCTGAGCGTTGCCAGCTCGGCGAGGAAGGCGTCTGCCGATTTCTTGCGCTTCTGCCGCCGGACGAGCCGGTCGCCGAGCATGTCCTGCTCGGTGAGCAGCGCGATGTCGCCGCTGGTGAAGCCATGGCCGAGCGGGACGACGGCAAGGGCGGCCCCGCCGCGCGGTGCCTGACCCTGTGCTTCCTGCCAGCTTGCCGACAACGCCACCCGATCGAGGCCGTGATCCTTGAGCAGGCCGGAGAAACGCTCGCGCGAGCCGATCGAATAGCTGGCGAGGATGACCTTCTTGCCCGCCTTGCCCAGCGCTTCGACATGTTCGACGACCGCGTCATAGACGTTGACGCCCTGGTTGCGCTCGGGCGCGAAATCGCGGGCGGCATCGACGCCCATGTCGATCACGCGTGCGGTCTCGGGCTCGGCGAAGGGGGTAATCAGATGGATCGGCCGGTCGGCCGCCGTGCGCTCCCACTCCTCGGCGGTCAGGTAGAGCTCGTTCGGTTCCAGCGGGCGGTAGCTGCCGGGATCGGCGCTGCGCGCGCGGACGCGGTTGGCGTGATAATCGGTGATCGCCTCGAACCGTGCTTCGCCCGCCTTGATCGATCCCGCCTCGCGCAGGATCAGGTCATCGTCGGACAGATGGTCGAAGAACGTGGTCAACCGCTCCTCGAACAGCGGCAGCCAATGGTCCATGCCCGCCAGCCGCCTTCCGTCGGACACCGCCTGATAGATCGGATCGCCGGTCGCGGTCGCGCCGAAGCGTTCGCGATAGCGGCTGCGGAAACGCTTGATCGATTCCTCGTCGAGCAGCGCTTCGGAGGCGGGGAGCAGGGTGAAGCCCTTTATCGTGCCGATCGTACGCTGGTCGGCGGCGTCGAACTGGCGGACGCTCTCGATCTCGTCGCCGAAGAAGTCGAGGCGCAGCGCATGGGGTTCGCCGGCCGGGAAGAGGTCGACCAGCCCGCCGCGCACCGCATATTCCCCCGGGTCGGTGACGGTGTCGGTGCGGACATAGCCGTTCGCCTGGAGCAGCGCGGCGAGCTTGTCGCGGTCGATACGCTCGCCGGGTGCGAGCCGGGCGACGAGCTGGCGGATGCGGAAGGGGGTGAGTACCCGCTGGGTGATCGCGTTGATCGTCGTCGCGACCAGCACCGGTTCCTGCGGTTTCGCCTGCAAGGCCTGCAGCGTGGCGAGCCGATCCGACGTGGCACGCAGCGCCGGGCTGGCGCGGTCATAGGGCAGGCAGTCCCAGGCCGGAAACTGCAGCACCGACAATTCGGGGGCGAAGTAGCGCGCCGCGTCGGCGATGGCCTGCATCGCCTGATCGTCGGCGGCGACGAATATCAGCCGCCCGCCTCGCGCCGCGGTGGCGCGTGCGAGATCGGCGAGCAGCCAGGGCTGAAACCCGGCAGGTGCCCGCGCGAGGGTCAGGGCCTCGCCGGCTTTGAGGATGCGTTGCAGGTCGGTCATCTGTCTTCTGAGTGCTTGGGGTTCAGCGCGGGATGTCGACGTAATCGATCCGCTGCATCCGCTCCATCATCGGCCCCCGCCATTCGGGCGGAACCGGGATCGTCCCCAGCACCCAGCCCAATATGTCCGGGTCCTCCTGACCGAGCAGCCCCTCGAACCAGTCGAGCGACACGTCGTCCCAGCCCTGGTGGAGCCGGTCGAAAAAGCCGCCCATCATATAGTCGGCTTCCCGGGTTCCCCGGTGCCATGCGCGAAAGCGCAGGCGTTTAAGGCGATCTTCGCGATCCATGGTCTTCCAATGCAAAATTGGCCCGCGGGCGATTGGCAAGCCTGCGGGCGGAACGTTAGAAGCCATCTAGTGATGCGGCCCGATATCCTCAACCCGTTGTTCGCCGAAGTGGAGGCGCTGAAAGGTGTTGGCCCGACCTTGGCTAAGCCGCTCAAGAAATTGCGGCTCGAACGGGTCGTTGATGTGCTGTTCCGTCTTCCCACCGGGTCGATCGAGCGCAAGCCGGTCGACACGGTCGAGGCGGAGGATAGCGGGCGAATCGTCACCGTGCGCGTGGTGCCGGTCAGCTACCGTGCCTCGGGCGGGCGCGGGCCGTTCCGGGTCGGCGTCACCGATCAGGCGGGCAATGTGCTCAGCCTCGTCTATTTCGGCGGCAATCCCGGCTGGGCGAAGAAGCTGCTGCCGATCGGTGAGCCGCGTATCGTCTCGGGCAAGCTCGAACTTTATGGGCAGGAACTGCAGATGATCCATCCCGATCATGTGCTGCCCCCCGACGAGGCGGTCGACCTGCCGGTCCGCGAGAGCGTCTATCCACTGTCCGAAGGGCTGACGACGCGGCGCATGGGCCAGCTTGCCGAACAGGCGGTCGCGCGCGCGCCGGAGCTTTCCGAATGGATCGAGCCGAGTCTGCTTGCCGCGCGCGGCTGGCCCGGCTGGCGCGAGGCCCTGGTCCGCGTCCATGCCGATCCGGCTGACGAGCTCGCCCGTCAGCGGCTCGCCTATGACGAGCTGTTCGCCAACCAGCTCGCGCTGATGCTGGTCCGCGCCTCGTCGCGGCGGCGCAAGGGCACACCGCTCCAGGGCGACGGGCGGCTGCGCGACGCGCTCAGGCTGCCTTACGCGCCAACCGGCGCGCAGAGCCGCGCGGTGGCGGAGATCGAGGGCGACCTCGCCCAGCCGGTGCCGATGACCCGGCTGCTCCAGGGCGACGTCGGATCGGGCAAGACGCTGGTCGCGACGATGGCGCTGCTCGTTGCGGTCGAGGCGGGGTCGCAGGGCGCGTTGCTCGCTCCCACCGAAATCCTCGCCCGTCAGCATTATGAGACGCTCCGCCGCACCCTCGCTGGCCTGCCCGTCAATGTCGCGATCCTGACCGGGCGGGAGAAGGGCAAGACGCGCGAGGCGACGCTGATGGGTCTCGCCGACGGCTCGATCGACATCCTCGTCGGCACCCATGCGATCTTCCAGGACAAGGTCGCCTATCGCAACCTCGCGCTCGCCGTGGTCGACGAGCAGCATCGCTTCGGCGTCGCGCAGCGGATGCTGCTCCAGAACAAGGCTGAGCGGCCGCCGCACCTGCTGGTGATGACCGCGACCCCGATCCCCCGCACGCTGACCCTCAGCCATTATGGCGAGATGGATGTCAGCCGCCTGGACGAGATGCCGCCGGGCCGCCAGCCGATCGAGACGCGCGTCATTTCCGGTGATCGGCTGGATGAGATTGCGGGCGCGCTCGGGCGGCATATGGCGAAGGGCGGTCAGGCCTATTGGGTCTGCCCGCTGGTCGAAGAGAGCGAACAGTCCGACCTCGCCGCCGCGGAGAGCCGCGCGGAGAGCCTGCGCCATTTGTTCGGGGATCGGGTCGGCGTCGTCCATGGCCGGATGAAAGGGCCGGAGAAGGACGCGGTGATGGCCGAGTTTCAGGCGAACCGGCTCGGGGTGCTCGTCGCGACGACGGTGATCGAGGTTGGCGTCGACGTGCCCAACGCCACGCTGATGATCATCGAGGCCGCCGACCGCTTCGGCCTTGCGCAGCTTCACCAGTTGCGCGGTCGGGTAGGGCGCGGCGACCAGCAATCGACGTGCCTATTGCTGCGCGGCAATGCCCTGTCGGAAACATCGCGTGCCCGGCTGGCGCTGATGCGTGAGACCAATGACGGCTTCCGCATCGCCGAGGAGGACCTGCGTCTGCGCGGCGCGGGCGAGATATTGGGGACGCGCCAGTCGGGCGAGGCCGAGTTCCGGCTGGCGGGGCCTGAGCGGACCGCCGCGCTGATCGAGGCGGCGACCCAGGATGCGCGCTTGCTCGTCGATCGCGACGGAGGGCTCGAAGCGGAGCGGGGGCAGGCGGCGCGGACCGCGCTCTACCTGTTCGAACGCGACGCGGCGGTGGGGCTGCTGCGCGCCGGATAGGGTGGGAGCAGCGCGCGGAAGGGAACGCTGCTCCCGAGACGGTCAGCCCATCGGCCAGCGCTGGCGCTTGGCGCGCGCGGCGTTGAGCATCGCGGCATAGGCGTAACTGTCGATCGGCTTGATGAACTCCGCGCCGACCCGGCCGCCCAGCGACCAGACGACCTTCGCGGAAACCTGGCCGAGGCGGGGCAGCGCGAGACGGACGATGGTGCCCTTCGGCGTTTCACCATATTCGCGGGCCATGAAGCCCAGCGGCGAGATGTTGACCAGCAGCACGTCGCTGCCGCTGTCCTGGGTGAACATGCGCGTCGGCAGGGCCACGTCGTCGCGCGGCGCGCGGCGCTGCTCGGCATATTTGGCGTCCTCGTCGGTTGACGAGGGCAGGGTGGGCGCTGGCTGGGTCATGGTCTCATGTCCTTGTTTCAACATGAGAATTGCCTACGGGACTTGCCAGTGTGTTAAGCCTCAGGGTTACCAGCAGGTTAAGCGGGATTTTCTCCGCCTTATTGCGACCATCGGTTTAGGCCGCGCTCACTTGCGCAGATCGGCGGGGAGAGTCGGCTGCGAAATGATCGCTTCCATCCGCTTCCAGCGCGCCGCCGGCGATTCGCCCGCGCGGTGCAGGTCGGCGGTCACCATGTCCTGACCAAGGCCGTAGTTGATCACATAGCTGCGATATTGTTCGGTGAAGCGCAGCGACTGTTCGGCGCGCTTGCGGCTGATGAGCTGATAGGTCTGGATCAGGTCGAGCGCGACGTCGCGGCCGATCTTGCCGTCGAGATAGTCGGCGGCGATCGTCATCCGTGCGCCCGCGAGCCTGTGGAGCAGATCGAGCAGCCGGTCATAGGATGCGGCGCTGGCCGGATCGAGGTCGGCGATCGGGTAGAGCGTCGCGGCTTCGAACGCGGCGCGCTGCGGCCCTGGAAAGGCCAGCTCGATCCCGGCATTGGCCGATCCCTCGGCGATGAAGCTTTGCGGGCTGAACAGCGGATAGACGGTGAACTCGACCCAGCCCTTCGCGCGGGCGAGGTTGCGTTCGAGCAGCATGTTCAGTGCGTGATGGCCGGGATAGCCCTCATGGCAGCCGAGATCGACCGCGCGGTCGATCCGTACCGGCAGGTCGGTATTGACCTGGATCAGGCTGTGGGCGTCACCCTTGTACCAGTTGTAACCCGACCAGCTCTTGCCGGTGACGAACTCGAGTTCGAACCGCTCCTGCTGCGGCATTGCGATATGCGCCGCCGTGCGCGCGCGGCACTCGGCGATCGCGGCGCGCATCACCGGTTCGAGCTTCGAAGTGGGGATCACATAGCGGTTCTGATAGGCATCGACACGCTGCCAGAGCGGGCCGTCGCCGGGAACGAGCTGCTCGATCTCGGCGAGGACCGGATCATAGCTGTTGAGCGGCTTCAGCGCGGGGCGGACCCCGAACAGACCCTGCGCCTCGTCGGCGAAGCTGAACTTCTCGCCGGCGATCATAGCCAGCCTGGTCTCGGCGGCCTTGAGCTGCGCGGCGAGGAAGGCGCGGCGGCTACGGTCGGCGGGCGTCAGCTTCGCGGGCTTGATCGCGGCGAGCTTCGTCGCGAGCGCATGGGCGTCCTTGCGCAGCGTCGCAACATCGCGGGGCTTCGCCTTGGCTTCGGCGGCCCATTCCGCCGGGCCGTAATAGGCGTCGACATAACCATCCTCGCGCTGCCCGGCTTCGAGGGTCAGGCGGACATAGTCCTGCGCGATCCCGTCGAGCGGCGAAGGCGGGCGCTTGGCGGCGACACCGAAGGCCAGCACGGCCGCGAGGAGGATGGTGCGGATCATGGCGTCAGGCTAGCAGCCCATGCTTCTTCTTGCCCAGACTAAGCTTGGCGGGGGCCGTCGCGACATGGGCCGGGTCGGAGATGGCCGCGCCATCGATGCGCACCGCGCCCTCCTCCAGCTTGCGCTTCGCCTCGCCGCGCGATGCGGCGAAACCGATCTGGACGACCGCGTCGAGGATGTTGATCCCCGCCGCACCCACCGCCAGCGTCGGCAGGTCGCCGCCCGCCTGGCCTTCCTCGAAAGTCCGCCGCGCGGTCTCGGCGGCGGCGGCGGCGGCTGAGACGCCGCGGCACATCGTCGTCGCCTCGTTGGCCAGCACGATCTTGGCCTGGTTGATCTCCTGACCCTCCAGCGCCTCCAGCCGCGCGATCTCGTCGAGCGGCAGGTCGGTGAACAGCTTCAGGAAGCGGCCGACATCCTTGTCGTGGGTGTTCCGCCAGAACTGCCAGTAATCATAAGCGGGCAGCGATTCTTCGTTGAGCCACACCGCGCCCGACATCGTCTTGCCCATCTTGCCGCCGTCGGCGGTGGTGATCAGCGGCGTCGTCACGCCGAACACCTCGGTGCCCAGCATCCGGCGGCTCAGCTCGATGCCGTTGACGATATTGCCCCACTGGTCCGACCCGCCCATCTGCAACCGGCACGCGCGGCGGCGGGCCAGTTCCATGAAGTCATAGGCCTGCAGGATCATATAGTTGAACTCGAGGAAGCTCAGAGACTGTTCGCGGTCGAGCCGCAGCTTGACCGAGTCGAAGCTCAGCATCCGGTTGATCGAGAAATGCTGCCCCACCTCGCGCAGGAAGGGGATATATTCGAGCTTGTCTAGCCAGTCGGCATTGTCGACCATCACCGCGTCGGTCGGGCCGTCGCCGAAGGTCAGGAAGCGTTCGAACACCCGCTTGATCGACGCGACGTTGCTGGCGATGACATCTTCGGTCATCAGCTTGCGCGCTTCGTCCTTGAAGCTGGGATCGCCGATCTTGCCGGTGCCGCCGCCCATCAGCACGATCGGCTTGTGCCCGCTCTGCTGCATCCGGCGCAGCAGCATGATCTGGACGAGGCTGCCGACGTGCAACGAGGGCGCGGTCGGGTCGAAGCCGATATAGCCGGGGACGACCGATGTCGCGGCGAGCTTGTCGAGCGCCTCCGCATCGGTGATCTGATGGATATAGCCTCGGCTATCGAGCAGGCGCAGCAGGTCGGATGTGTATTCGGTCATAGCGCGCGGGCGATTAGCATGTGGCGGGCCGGGCGTCATGCCCTTCATCGTCATTCCCGCGAAAGCGGGAATCCATGGACGACGGCCCGCTGGAGCCGATATGTGCCGTGACCGTGGATTCCCGCTTTCGCGGGAATGACGAGAGGGTGAGGACCGGATGACCAAGATGCTTGCCGCCGGACTGATGTCCGGAACCTCGCTCGACGGGATCGACGCCGCGCTGATCGAGACCGATGGCGCGGGCCATATCCGCCCGATCGCCTTTCGCTCCGATCCCTATAGCGGGCAGGCGCGCGAGCAGCTGCGCGAGGCGGCGGCGCTGGCGCTGAGCTTCGACAAGCCGCGCCCCAGCCCGAAGATCGTCGAGGCCGAAGCGATGCTGACCAACCGCCACATCCTCGCGGTGCGCCAGCTCCTGTCGGGCGCGGGGGTCGATGCGGGCGCGGTCGACGTCATCGGCTTCCACGGCCAGACGATCGCGCACCGCCCCGACCGCGGCTGGACCTGGCAGATCGGCGACGGCGCGGCGATGGCGAAGGCGCTGGGCATCCGCGTGGTCAACGACCTGCGCTCGGCCGATGTCGCGGCGGGCGGGCAGGGCGCGCCGCTGCTCCCGGTCTATCACCGCGCGCTGACCGCGGGGATGGACGCGCCGGTCGCGGTGCTCAACCTGGGCGGGGTCGGCAACATCAGCTGGCTGGGCGCGGGCGAGGCCGATGTGATCGCCTTCGACACCGGCCCGGCCAACGGCCTGATCGACGACTGGATGCTGGCCGAGACCGGATCGCCCTATGACGCGAACGGGGCCTTCGCGGCGCGTGGGACGGTAGACGCGACCGTGCTCGGCGCGATGCTCGACAACCCCTGGTTCGACGCGCCGCCGCCCAAGTCGCTCGACCGCGCCGACTTCACCATCCAGCCTGCGCGCGGCCTGTCCGCCGCCGATGGCGCTGCGACCCTGACCGCTTTCACCGCCGAGACGGTAGGGCTGGCGCTCCGCCACCTGCCCGAACGCCCAAGGCGGCTGATCGTCGCGGGGGGCGGGCGGCATAATCCGACGCTGATGGCGATGATCTCCGCCGCCACCGGGATCGCCGCCGAGCCGATCGAGGCGCTCGGCTGGAACGGCGACGCGACCGAGGCAGAGGGCTTCGCCTATATGGCGGTCCGCGCGCTGAACGGTGAGCCGATCAGCTTTCCCGGGACCACCGGGGTTGCCGCGCCGATGACCGGCGGGGTGGTCCACCACCCTTAGGCGCATCACTTCTTCCGCGACAGGCTCCGCATCGCGTCATCCAGCCCGGACAGGGTCAGCGGGAACATGCGGTTGTCCATGATCTCGCGGATCATGCGGGTCGACTGGCTGTGCATCCAATAGGCTTCGGCGGTCGGGTTCAGCCACACCGCCGAGCTGTAGACATTGGTCATCCGCTTCAGCCAGACATCGCCCGCCTCCTCGTTGAAATGCTCGACCGAGCCGCCCGGCTGGCTGATCTCATAGGGGCTCATCGCCGCGTCGCCGACGAAGACCAGCTTATAGTCATGGCCGAATTTGTGGAGCACGTCCCAGGTCGGGGTCCGCTCCTGGAAGCGGCGCTTATTGTCCTTCCACACGCCTTCGTAGACGCAGTTGTGGAAGTAGAAAAACTCCAGATGCTTGAACTCGGCGGTCGCCGCCGAGAACAGCTCCTCGCACAGCCTGATGTGCGGGTCCATCGAACCGCCGATGTCGAGGAAGAGCAGCAGTTTGACCGCGTTGCGCCGCTCGGCGCGCATCTGGATGTCGAGAAAGCCGCGCCGCGCGGTGCCCGCGATCGTCCCCTCCAGATCGAGCTCGTCGGCCGCGCCCTCGCGCGCGAAGCGGCGCAGGCGGCGCAGCGCGACCTTGATGTTGCGGGTGCCCAGCTCGACGTCGTTGTCGAGGTTGCGGAACTCGCGCTTCTCCCAGACCTTCACCGCGCGCTTGTGGGTGCTCTCGCCGCCGATCCGGACGCCTTCGGGATTATAGCCGGCATTGCCGAAGGGCGATGTGCCGCCGGTGCCGATCCACTTGCTGCCGCCCTGATGCCGCCCCTGCTGCTCCTCGAGCCGCTTCCTGAGCGTCTCCATGATCTTGTCCCAGTCGCCCAGCGCCTCGATCTTCGCTATCTCCTCGGGGCTGAGATATTTCTTGGCGACCGCGCGGAGCCAGTCCTCGGGAATCTCCTCGCCTTCGGGCGTGGGAGCGAGGACGCCCTTGAAGACCTTCGCGAAGACCCGGTCGAATTTGTCGAGCTGCCCCTCGTCCTTCACATAGGTGGCGCGGGCGAGATAATAGAAATCCTCTGGCGACCAGCCGATCACGTCGCGCTGCAGCGCCTCGAGCATCGTCAGATGCTCCTTGAGGCTGGCGTTGATGCCCGCCGCGCGCAACTCGTCGAGGAAGCCGAAGAACATCAGGCGACCTTAGCGTCGTGATGACGCGTCCACCAGAGCGCCGCGAGGCTGAGCAGCGCCGAGCCGCTGAGATAATAGCCGACATAGCCGAGGCCGCCATGGTCGGAGAGATATTGCGCGACCGCGGGGACCGGGGCCGCGCCGAGGATGCCGGCGATGTTGAAGGTCATCGACGCGCCCGTATAGCGGACCCTCGGCGGGAACAGCGACGGCAGGAAGGCGCCGAGCGGGCCATAGACGAAGCCCATCATGAACAGCGCCAGCGCCAGCCACAGCCCGATCACCATGAGGTCCCCGCTCAGGAACATCGGCCCCATCAGAACGCCGGTGGCGATCGTGCCGATGCATCCGGCGATCAGCACATAGCGCGGGCTGCGCAGGTCGGACCACCAGCCCGCGAGCAGGATGCCCGCCGCCATGAAAAGGATGGTGATCAGCTGGAGCCCGAGGAAGGTCTCCTTGGGGATGCCGAGCGTCTTGGTGCCGTAACCGAGCGCGAAGGCGGTCGCGAGATAATAGGTCGCAAAGCAGGCGACCGCGGCGAAGGTGCCCGCGACGGTGGGGACGAGGTGGGCGCGGAACAGCTCGGCGATCGGCACCTTGGCGGGCTCGGCATGCGCCATCGCCTCGCGGAAGGCGGCGGTCTCGGTGAGCTTGAGACGGACCCACAGGCCGACGCCGACCAGCACCGCCGATCCGAGGAAGGGCAGCCGCCAGCCCCAGTCCATGAACTGCTGCTGGGTCATGCCCATGCCGAGGATCAGGAACAGCCCATTGGCGGCGATGAAGCCGACCGGCGCGCCGAGCTGCGGGAACATGCCGTAGCGGCCGCGCATGTTCGGCGGGGCATTTTCGACGGCGAGCAGCGCCGCGCCGCCCCATTCGCCGCCGAGCCCGAAGCCCTGGCCGAAGCGCAGCAGCGCGAGCAGGAAGGCGCCGACCCAGCCCGCAGTCTCATAGGAGGGCAGGAACGCGATCAGCAGCGTCGACATGCCCATCACCATCAGCGAGGCGACGAGAGTGGACTTGCGGCCGATCCGGTCGCCGAAATGCCCGAAGGCCCAGGCACCCAGCGGGCGCGAGAGAAAGGCGAGGCCGAGCAGCGTATAGGCCCAGATCAGCTGGGTCGATTGTTCGAAACCGCCGAAGAAGAGCGGGCCGAACACCAGCGAAGCGGCAGTCGCGAAGATGTAGAAATCGTAGAACTCGACCGAGGTGCCGGTGAGGCTGGCCAGCAGGATGCGCCGGGTCGATGGCGGTGTGGCTGCAGTGTCGGTCATGAACGGCGTTCCCCTCTCGTCGCGCCGGGATTGGCGCGGTGCGGGGGCGGGGTCAAGCGGTAGGCCGTCATGGTCAGAAGATGCGAGCGATTCTTAGCTGGCCCCGTTGCATGGGCTTGTTTGCGCGTTTTTCGTGTTTTTATTTTTTGAGCGGTGGCGCGCGGTTTTGTGGCGGCTTGCGGTGTGGGGTGGTTCGGGCTGCCGGGTGCGGTCTGCATGGCGTGGTTTCGACGGGGTCCGAAGAGGAGGAAACCGGGTCGCTTAGCAGACATCGCCCAAAATTGATAGAACAAAATAGGAACATTCTTAAGAAGCGGGATCCCGGGTCAGGCCCGGGATGACGGGGTGGGGAGAGCTGGCGATCCGGTTACGCAAAAGAAAACCCCTCCCGCGTGCGGGAGGGGAGTAAGGTCAGCTCAGCGGCAACGCGCCTCGCCGCGGTCGATCGAGCGGCCGAGGAGGGCGCCGCCGCCGGCGCCGAGGATCGTGCCGAGCGTCGAGGAGCGGCCATTGTCGAGCGCGTTGCCGAGCAGGCCGCCCGCGAGCGCGCCGATGATCAGGCCGGTGGTGCCGTCCGAGCGGCGGCAATAATAGCGGCCGTCATTGCCGCGATAGATGCGGTCGGCGCGGGTCAGGCGGCGCTCCTGATAATAGCGCCCGTCGCGATAATAGCGGCCCGGATCATAGGAACGGCCATAGCGGACGTCAGGGCGGTTATAGTCGTAGCGGCGGGCGTCGCGCCAATCGTCCTTGTGGCGCTTGCCATGGGCGGGGGCCCAGGGCGGCGGGTCCGCAAAGGCGGTGGTGGCGGGCAGGACGGTCGCGGCCAGTGCTGCCGCCAGCAGGAATTTACGCATCGAATCTCTCCCGATCGTTTTGACCGACGAAGAACGGAACGGCTGCGCAAAGGTTGCGTGAACCGTAAACTACATCACGTTCACCGATCCGACAGCCAGCCCCGGCGCGGATAGCGAAAACCCCGCCCGTGCCTGCGCACGGACGGGGCTTCGCCGATGTCTGAAAATCAGCTGTCCGCGCAGTTTAGCGGCAGCGAGCGTCGCCGCGGTCGATCGAGCGGCCAATCAGCGCACCGCCGCCTGCACCCAGCAGGGTACCGAGGGTGGACGAATTGCCGTTGGCGATCGTGTTGCCGAGCAGGCCGCCGGCGAGTGCGCCGATGATCAGGCCGGTCGTGCCATCGTCGCGGCGGCAATAATAGCGGCCGTCATTGCCGCGATAGATGCGGTCGTTGCGGGTCAGGCGGCGTTCGCCATAGGAGCGGTCGTTGCGATAATAGCGGGCAGCATCGTACCGGTTGCCATAGCGCGGATCGGGGCGGTTGTAATCGTAGCGGTTCCAATCGCGATAGGCGCGGCGCTGATCGTGGCGCGCATCCTTCCAGTCGCGCTTCGCTTCGCGGCGGTCGTCGCGCCTTTCCCGGCGATCGTCGCGGCGGTCGTCGCGGCGCTCTTCCCGCCAGTCGCGCCGGTCCTCGCGGCTCTGGGCGGCCGCGGGCTGGGTCACGACCATCGCGGGCGTGACGGTGGCGGCCAGGGCGATCGCCAATATGAACTTACGCATTGAATCTCTCCGGTCCGATATGGACGAGAGGAGAACGGAACGGCTGCGCAAAGGTTGCGTGAACCGGAAACTACGGCGCGTTCATATGGGGGACAGGGCTGAGCCGAAATTCAGCCGGGGAGCGCTGTCTTTTTGAAGAGGCTTGCTGTGCCTGACTGGGCGGCGCTACGCCTATTTGCAGCCGCGCCGTTGTTCGATCGAGCGGCCGAGCAGCGCGCCGCCGCCCGCGCCGACGATCGTGCCCGCCGCGCGGTGGCGGCCGCCGTCGATGATGTTGCCGAGCAGGCCGCCCGCGACCGCGCCGAGGATCGCGCCGGTGGTGCCGCTGGAGGGGGCGCAGTCGGCCGCGCCGCCCGCCAGCTTCTCGTCGCTCGCGCCGCCGCTTTCGGGGCGATCCGCGTCCGTGTCCGCACGACGATCGGCGCTGTCGCCGCCGGGCTCCAGATCCTTGTCGAGCCAGTCGTCGGGCAGCGCGGTCAGCTTGTCCGGCTGCGAACCCGGAAGGCTCACCGCCATGGCGGGCGTGGCAGCCGACAGGGCGGCGGATAGGGCGGCCGTGGCGGCCATGAGGACGATCAAGCGCATCGGCATCTCCTGACACCGCGGTTGTGCGGAATGCGCAGGGCGTTCGTCAAGCCGGGCCTCCTTCGGGCAGACGCGTCAAACAATCGTTCCGCAAGCGGCGAACGGAACATTGCACCGCGCCGAACGTCTGTGTGGCGGGGGAAACGGCATTAAGCTGGGTTCCAGGAGAGACACATGCGTACATATCTTATCGCGGCCAGTATCGCCGCGCTCGCGGCTGGCACCACTTCGGCCCAGGCCGCGACGGTCTGCAAGCAGGACAACACCGGGCGCACCGTCGCCACCGTCGCCGGCGCCGGCATCGGCGCGATCCTCGGCCGCGTGATCGACGGCGGCCGTCACAAGGAGGTCGGCACGATCGGCGGCGCGATCGCCGGCGGCATCGCGGGGAATCAGCTCGCCAAGGGCGGCAATGACCGCTGCGAGGTTTCCTACGGCTATTATGACGAGAGCGGCCGCTGGCATGCCAACCGCATCTCGGCCAGCGAGGCGCGCGGCTATTATGACCGCGACAACCGCTGGGTCGAAGGCGCGCCGAACGGCTA
The DNA here is from genome assembly GCF_001429065.1 of Sphingomonas sp. Root710. Classification (GTDB taxonomy): domain Bacteria; phylum Pseudomonadota; class Alphaproteobacteria; order Sphingomonadales; family Sphingomonadaceae; genus Rhizorhabdus. The sequence continues at coordinate 144,178 of NZ_LMIB01000012.1, read as the reverse complement.
TTATGACAGCAACAACCGCTGGGTCTCGTTCAACGGCGATCCGAACTATGCGGGCTATCGCGACCGCGACGGCCGCTATGTCCCGGTGGGCGTGACCGGCTATTACGCCGCCGATGGCCAGTGGGTGCAGGCGAACTCGCCGGGCTATTATGACAATGGCCGCTGGGTCGCCGGGCCGACCTATGGCCGCTACGACGCCAATGGCCGCTGGATCGCCGACCGCAACTATAATGGGGCGCCCGTCGGCTATTGGCAGGCGCAGACCCAGCCGGGCTATTATGACGCCAATGGCCGCTGGGTGCGCGGCGAGACGACCGGCTATTATGACGCGCGGGGCCGCTGGGTCTCGACCGGCATGGCGGGCCGCCCCGGCGGGGTCGCCAACAGCCGCGACGTCCGCGTCCGCGAGACGCGTATCGCCGCCCGCATCGACCGGCAGCGCGAACGCGGCCTGATCAGCAAGAGCGAGGCAAGCCGCGCCCGCGCCGAACTCGCCTCGATCCGCCGCGACGAGGACCGGATGCGCCGCTCGGGCAACCGCTTCACCGCGACCGAGGAGAATGTCATCCACCAGCGGCTCGACCAGCTGGGCGCGATGCTGCGCGCGGATGCCAACGATCGGGATAACTGGGCGGGTTAAGTTCGCCGGTTGACCTTCTCTGGAGGAGAGGATGGGGCGGGGCCGCAAGGCTCCGCCCCGTTTTTTTCTTACCCCTCTCCTACTTGGGGAGAGGAAGGGGCCCGCCGCAAAGCGGTGGGAAGGTGAGGGCACGCGATACAGGCAAGCGGCCCGGCTGAGGTTAGCGCGTGCCCTCACCCTCCCAAGCTTTCAGCTTGGGTCCCTCCCTCTCCCCAAATGGGAGAGGGGTTCCAGCCGTCGCCCCACGCGGCTAGCATCGCCGCCGAAGGAGAGGAACCGCCCATGGCCAAGATGATCTTCGTGAACCTGCCCGTCCGCGACCTCGCGGCGTCGGTCGTCTTCTATGAGGCGCTGGGCGGAACGGTGAACCCGCAATTTTCGGACGACAACGGCAAGTGCATCGTCCTGTCCGAGACCATCTATGTGATGCTGCTCAACCACGCGAAATATCAGAGCTTCACCACCCGCCCGATCGGCGACGCGCGCGCCCAGACCCAGGCGCTCTACGCGCTCAATGTCGACAGCCGCGAGGAGGTGGATGAGCTTGTCGCCCGGTTAGCCGAGGCTGGTGGGCGGGCCGATCCCAATCCGGCGCAGGACCATGGCTTCATGTTCAGCCGCAGCGCTGAAGATCCGGACGGCAATGTGTGGGAATTGTTCTGGATGGATATCAATAATGTCGATGGCGAGAAAAAGTGAACCTTTTTCCTCACTTAGAGCTTTGCCCAGATTTTACAGCAGCTCCCACCTTAATCTTAGCGGCTGCTGACCCAATGCCAAGCGCGTCGTCAGATTTTACCTTTAACGCCTCTTGGAGTAATGCGTCTACAAACAGTTCTTTATTGGTAATTTTCCCAAAAAAACCAGCCTTATTTTCCGGTTCTAGAAGATGGTTGTTCTCAAGATATCTGCTAGCAAGTCCCTTGGATAATGAAGAAGCATGATTATCCAACGATAACGTCGCCAATGAGCGTTTGATATCCGCAACATCGGCTGCAAGAGTACTGATAGCTATCTGTTCTCGATCACCGCTTTTCTTCATGTCCTGGAGATTTAAGGCGATACTGATCGGGCTATCGATAATCACTTTATCCGCCATTGCTGCTTGCGCTTGGGCAGCCAGATCGCGCTTTGCGGCTTCTACACTTCTCAAATTGGTTACATCGATAGGAATCGCGCGAACGGCAGCATTGTCAAAAGGGATATCGCTAGTATCGCTGATCAGGTGTATAAATGGCTTTTGCGAAATATGCCTAATGGCAAGTTCGTAGAAGACATTAGGATTTTGTCCCGTTAAATCAGCTACAACTAAATCGCTATTTATTACTCTATCTATTATTTGGTTTGTAATTATCCCTGGCGTGCCTATCCTGTCCGCCCGTTCTACCTTAAAGGAAAAAGGCTCTGCTTCGAGAACCTTTGCTATGACAAAATCATATACTAGATCAGCACGTTCGCGGATCTCGGAACCTTCCGGTCCTATGGCAGAAATGACAAAACAAGTTTTTTGAGTAGACTTGCTCACTCCGCCGCGACCCCCGCATGCCCGAACAGGCTGCCCTCGGCGCTGTCCTCGTTCGCCGCCGCCGCCTGCTTCGCGGCCTTGCGGTTGTCAAAGGCGTCCCAGACGTCGGACCATTGGCCGCGGGTCGCCGCCTTCGAATATTCGGTCGCGCGGGTTTCGAAGAAGTTGGCGTGCTCGACGCCGTTGAGCATCGGCGCGAGCCAGGGGAGGGGGTGATCGTCGATCATGTAGATCGGCTTGAGGCCGAGCTGGCCCAGCCGCCAGTCGGCGATGTAGCGGACATATTTCTTGATGTCCTTCGGCGTCATGCCGGTGACCGGGCCCATTTCGAACACCAGGTCGATGAAGGCGTCCTCGATCCGCACCGTCTTCTGGCACATGTCGAGAATGTCTTCCTTGACCGCATTGGTCAGGCAGTTGCGTTCCTTGCAGAAGGCGTGGAACAGGCGCACGATGCCTTCGCAGTGGAGCGTCTCGTCGCGGATCGACCAGGTGACGATCTGGCCCATGCCCTTCATCTTGTTGAAGCGCGGGAAGTTCATCAGCATCGCGAAGCTGGCGAAGAGCTGAAGCCCCTCGGTGAAGCCGCCGAACATCGCCAGCGTGCGGGCGATGTCCTCGTCGCTGTCGACGCCGAAGGTCGCCAGATAGTCGTGCTTGTCCTTCATCTCCTTATACTGGAGGAACGCGCTATATTCGGTCTCGGGCATGCCGATCGTGTCGAGCAGATGGCTGTAGGCGGCGATGTGCACCGTCTCCATGTTGCTGAACGCGGTCAGCATCATCTTGATCTCGGTCGGCTTGAACACGCGGCCATATTTGTCGTGGTAGCAATCCTGCACCTCGACATCGGCCTGGGTGAAGAAGCGGAAGATCTGGGTGAGCAGGTTGCGCTCATGATCCGAGAGCTTCTGCGCCCAGTCGCGGCAATCCTCGCCCAGCGGCACTTCCTCCGGCAGCCAGTGGAGCTGCTGCTGGCGCTTCCAATATTCGAAGGCCCACGGATATTCGAAGGGCTTGTAGGTGCGGCTGGCCTGGAGAAGCGGCATCGAACGGACCTTTCAGCTAATCAGCTAAAAACAACAATGATCGCGGCGAGCGCGAACATGACAACGGCGCTGAGCGATTGCCGCAGCGCGAAACCCTTGAGCGTGGCGGGGGTGTCGCCACCGACGTCCCGGCCCTTCTTCGCCTTGCCCAGCCGGACCAGCGCGACGACCGCGAGCCAGAGGCAGAGCAGGCCGACCAGCACCGACAGACCGGCAATGATCAGCGAAACCGAAACGTCCATTTCCTACCCCCGAAGCGGCGCCCCCGCCGCTTCACTGTAGCCCCAACTCTTATACCGTCATTCCCGCGGAAGCGGGAATTCACGGACACGGAACGCTGCTTGACCGGATGCTCCGCCGTCCATGGATTCCCGCTTCCGCGGGAATGACGAGGAGGGGAGCGCCACCGCGCGCCGTCATCTCACTGGCAGGCCAAGCACTCGTCATAGTCCTTCGACACCAGCTCGATCTGCTTGAGGTCGGGGGTGTTGTCGCTTTCGACCCCGCCCGCGAAGCCCGCGCGCTGGACCGATTTGGACCGCAGATAATAGAGCGACTTGATGCCCAGTTCCCAGGCGCGGAAGTGGAGCATCAGCAGATCCCACTTCTCGACATCGGCCGGGATGAACAGGTTCAGCGACTGCGCCTGATCGATATAGGGGGTGCGATCGGCGGCGAGTTCGATCAGCCAGCGCTGGTCGATCTCGAAGCTGGTCTTGTACACGTCCTTCTCTTCCTGAGTCAGGAAGTCGAGATGCTGGACCGAGCCGCCCTTTTCGAGGATCGAATTCCACACCGCGTCGCTGTTCTTCGATTTCTCGGTGAGCAGCTTTTCCAGATAGGGATTGCGGATCGAGAAGCTGCCCGACAGCGTCTTGTGGGTGTAGATGTTGGCCGGGATCGGCTCGATGCAGGCGCTGGTGCCGCCGCAGATGATCGAGATCGACGCGGTCGGCGCGATCGCCATCTTGCAGCTGAACCGCTCCATGACGCCCTGGTCGGCGGCGTCGGGGCAGGGGCCCCGCTCGCTGGCCAGCAGCATCGAGGCTTCCTGCGCGCCGGCGGCGATATGCTTGAAGATGCGCAGGTTCCAGCTCTTCGCCATGGCGCCTTCGAACGGGATGTTGCGCGCCTGGAGGAAGGTGTGGAAGCCCATCACGCCGAGGCCGACCGAACGCTCGCGGCTGGCGCTGTATTTGGCGCGGGCCATCTCGTCCGGCGCGCGGTCGATATAGTCCTGCAGCACATTGTCGAGGAAACGCATCACGTCCTCAATGAAGCGCTTGTCGCCGTTCCACTCGTCCCAGGTTTCCAGGTTGAGCGACGACAGGCAGCAGACCGCGGTGCGATCCATGCCATGCTGGTCGCGGCCGGTGGGCAGGGTGATTTCCGAGCACAGGTTCGAGGTCGACACCTTGAGGCCGACGTCGCGGTGATGCTTGGGCATCGTCCGGTTCACCGTGTCGCTGAACACGATATAGGGCTCGCCGGTGGCGAGACGGGTCTCGACCAGCTTCTGGAACAGCGAGCGGGCGTCGACCGAAGCGCGCTTCGAGCCGTCCTTCGGGCTGACCAGATCCCATTCGGCGCCGTCGCGGACGGCTTCCATGAAGGCGTCGGTGAGCAGCACGCCATGGTGCAGGTTGAGCGCCTTGCGGTTGAAGTCGCCCGAGGGTTTGCGGATTTCGAGGAATTCCTCGATCTCAGGATGCGAGACATCCAGATAAACCGCCGCCGAGCCGCGGCGCAGCGAACCCTGGCTGATCGCCAGCGTCAGCGAATCCATCACGCGGACGAAGGGGATGATGCCCGAGGTCTTGCCGTTGAGGCCGACCGGTTCGCCGATGCCGCGCACCGAACCCCAATAGGTTCCGATGCCGCCGCCGCGCGCCGCCAGCCAGACATTCTCGTTCCAGGTGTTGACGATGCCCTCCAGGCTGTCGTCGACCGAGTTGAGATAGCAGCTGATCGGAAGACCCCGGCCGGTGCCGCCGTTCGAGAGAACCGGCGTCGAGGGCATGAACCACAGCTTCGAGATATAGTCGTAGATGCGCTGGGCGTGCGCCTGATCGTCGGCATAGGCCGAGGCGACGCGCACGAACAGGTCCTGATAGCTTTCGCCGGGGAGGAGATAGCGGTCGGTCAGCGTGTCCTTGCCGAAATCGGTGAGGAGCGCGTCGCGGCTGTGATCGACCTCGATCGGATAGAGCTGAGGCACGATCTCCATGCTGTCGATCTTTTTCTTCTTCGCTTCCTCGGGCGCGGCAGCGGCGGGTGCCGCCTCCACGCTTGCCGGAGCCTCGGCCTTCGCCTCGGGCGCCTTGGCGTCCTTCGAGGAATCAATGATCGTCGCCACGTCGTTCGCGCTCACTTCGCTGCTGCCAGAAAGATCCATCCGTCCGTCTCCCTCGCACAAATACCACAGAACCGGCCGCACGGCCATGTTCCCGATCCGTTCGACTCAGAGGACGTGTAGGGAATGTAGTGTTTCGGCCGGCCGATACCAGCGCCGATTACCCCTTATCCCCAGTTTTCAGCGACGTTGTGGATCATTCGCCGGGAGCCATGCCCCTCGACGTCTGCCACCACCACTAGCGCTGCCCCTGTTGCCTTACACAACCTATAGTGCCTCATCTGAGTCCGAGCGCAAGAGTCAAAATGACGGTTCGGGGACTCGACTCGTCGCAACCGTGAAACGAGTCCGGTTTCCCGGGCGGAAAAAAATTCGAGTCGGTTCAGGGGTTTGGACGTAGCGTTAGAGGCGGTGTGAAATATTCGAATCCGCAAGTGAAATTTGCGAAGAAAAATAAATTTCTGGGGATGCGCAAAATCCCTCTCCCGCACGTGCACGGGAGAGGGATTTAGAAGTGGGGGTGGGCTGGCGGCAGGGGGGCCTCGAGGCCGCCGGGTGCTTGGGGAGCTGGGGCCCACCCCCGTCCCCCTGAAAGGGGGATGGCGTTGTGGTTTGCCTCGGCTGTGCCGAGGCGTGCGGTACCGGCCCGCGCCCCACCCGGCCTCCCATAGGGTACAATATTTGGGAGGCCGGGTGGGGGCGTGGGCCGGTGCCGCGCCTAGATTAGAGCCCGACCACCAGGCTGGCGCGGAGCGAGAGGGCGGCGCGGCCCTGCTGTTCCTCGGCGCCCGCCTCGCCGCCGATGCGGAAGCCGTTGCCGCCGCCGGTGGCGCGCAGCTTGCCGACCCAGCCGCTGGTGCGCTGTTCGGGATCGAGGGTGAAGTCCGCCCCGCCCGCGAAATGCGCGGTGGTCGAGCCGAGCGATCCGCCGACCAGCTGGCGGCGGCCGCCTTCGAGTTCGAGGCGGAACCAGCCCGAATCCTCGTTATAGCCGCCGAAGTCGAAGCCCGCCGCGACGGTGCCTGTCAGCGCCAGCTCGTCGCTCTTGCGGCCGTTGACGATCAGGTTGAAGGCGTCGCCGCCACCCTTTTCGGCATAGCTCTGTTCCTTGAGCCGGTAGTAATCGACCGCGCCGGCGGGACGCAGGCTGAACGAGCCCATCTGGATGGTGTAGGACGCGCCCGCCGCCGCGGATACGACGGTGCCGTTCCACTTGCCCCTGGCGCGGCGCTCGACCTTCTCATTGCCGGCCAGCGTGCCGTTGAAGACGCGCTTGCTGTCGAAGCTGACATGCGCCCAGGAACCGCGCGTCCAGCCCTGCACCGGACCCCAGTTGCCGCGCCAGTAGGCGCCGACCTCATATTGGTTGGCGTCGACGCTGTTGTCGGTGCCGCCGTCGGCGTCGCGGCCGGCATGATAGGCGAGCGAGACGCCGATATTGCCGAGGCCGGTCTTATACTCGGCGCCGGTGGCGATGCCCCAGCCGCTGATGTCGTAGGAGGCGGTATCGCCGAGGCTCTTCGAGGTGCCCCAGCCGGCCTGCTGGATCCAGTAGCCCCAATTGCCCTGGTCGGCGAAGGGGGCGTCGGGATCGGCGAGGAAGCCCGCGGTGGCGCGCGAGCCCATCGTCACCGCCTCGAACGCGCCGCCGGCATGATCGGGCAGCATCTGCCGCAGCTGGCGGCGGAAGCTGTCGCCATCGGCCGCGCCGAGATAGACCGCGCCGACCTTCGCATCCTTGGCGAGCGCGGCGTAGACCGCGTTGTAGGCGGAGGCCTGCGAGCGGTTCAGCCCGAGCTCGGTGGTGGTCTTGCGGGTCACTGTCACCGCGATGTCGGTGGGCGACACCGCCGTGATCGTGCCCTTGTACATGAAAGGCAGCACCGCGGTTTCGGGCGCGATCGTCTGCGGCAGGGTGACCGAGCCCGCCTTGACGAAGGTGTAGCTGCCCTCCGCCCCGGCGACGCTGCTCAGGTTGACGACGATCTTCGCGCCGCTCGCGATGCTGGCGTTGCCCGCGACCTGATAGAGCGTGTTGGTGCGGGTCGCGGTGTCGACGGTGACGACCAGCGTGCTCCCGCCGCCGACCGCGAGCGAGCCGATCGACGCGGTGGTCTTGCCGATATCGAGCGTGCCGCCGGTGAGCGCGACGGCGAGCCCCTGCGCGTTCGTGAGCGCGCCCTTGAACTTCGCCGCGCCGGTGAGGCTGAGCGTGTCGCTGCCGCCGCCGAAGCTGACGTCGCCGGTGAAGGACGAGGTGCCGCCGAGCGCCATGATGTCGTTGCCCGCGCCGAAGCCCGCCTCGCCCGCATAGGTGGCGTCGCCCGAGAGGAGCAGCTGGTTCGCGCCGTTCCCGAAGCTGGTGTCGCCGGTCATGCTGCCGTCGGCGATGTCGAAGACGTCATTGCCGCCGCCGAAGCGGACGTCGCCGGTGATCGCGGGTGCGGCGACGCCGCTGGCGACGACCGTCTGGCCGACGCGCGCGCCGCTGTTGTTCGCGGTCAGGTCGATCGCGACATTGCTGCCCGCCGCCGCGCCGGTGGCGGAGATGGTGCCCGCATTGTCGATCAGGTCGAGCTCGCCCGAGCGGTCGAGGATCGCGGTGACCGTCGCGCCATTGGCCGAGGCGGTGCCGCCCGCGACCGCCTTGATCGCGCCGCTGTTGGTGAGTGCGAACACCGCCGCGCCCGCGTCGATCTGAAGCGCGGTGGTCCTGGCGTTGGCGGCGTTGGTGCCGGTGGCCTGGATCGTACCCGCATTCTTGATCTTCGGCACGCTGGCGCCGCTGCCGATGCGAACCGCGGTGGCGTTGCCGCCGTTCGACGTGGCGGTGACCGCGCCGTTGACGGTCATCCCGCCCGCGATCGTCACCGCCTGGCCGAGGCCGCCGATGACGAGGCCGTTGCCCGCGACCCCGGCATAGACGCCGTTGCCGGTGATGGTGCCGTCGATGACGAGGCCATGGCCGTCGCCATTGCCCGCGACCGCGCCGATCGCGACGGTGCGGGCGGCCGAGCCGACCTCGAGCGCGGCGGCCGAGCCGAGCGAGGTGATCGCGGCGGAGCCTTCCTTGGCGTCCTCGATGCCGTCCTTATCCTCGTCATTGTCGGTGGTGCTGTTGTCCTTGGGCGGGACCGCGAGGATCAGGCCCCCCGCGACATTGCCCGCGATGCGGACGGCAGGGCCGCCCTGGAGCAGATCGTCGGCGTCGAGCTTCGAGGTGTCGGCGGGCGGGGTGGTATAGCGATAGCCGGTGGAGGCGAGGGTGCCCTGCAGCACCAGCGCGCCGCCGATATTGCCCTCGACCGAGACCGCGCTGGCGTTAAGCCCGGTCGCGGCGACCGAGCCGGCGATGCGGACCGGCCCGCTGATATCGCCGGTGCGGACGCCGACTGAGCGATCGCCGACGACGGTGATGTTGCCGTCCTGGGTCAGCTTGCCAGCGAGCGCGCCGCCGAGCTGGATGCCTGCCGAATCCTTGCCCTCGATGGTGATCTGGCCGCTGTTGACGATGTCGCCGGTGAAGGCGCCTGCGGTGCGGATGCCGAAGCGCCCGGTGCCGGCCGCCAGCGGCCCGTCGAGATCGCCGTCCTTGTCGGCGTCGGCAGGGGCATAGGTCTCGTCGACGATGATCTTGGCGTTGGCGGTGTTGGTGATCGAGCCGGTGGCGTTGGCCGAGCCGAGGACGCCGGTCGAATATTCGAGGTTGGTGATCTGGATCGTCCCCTCGTTGACCACCTTGTTGGCGCTGTCGAGGATAACCGCGCTGCCCGCGGCGGTGGGGACGACCGAGCCGGCCGAGGTGATGCGGATGTCGTCGGCGGCGCCCGCCTTGATCGTCGAGGTGCGGATCGCCGCGGTGCGCTTGTCGGCGACGGTCGTCTCGGCATGGGCCGGCGCGACGGCGAGAGCGGCGAGGCAGGTGGTGGCAAGCAGATGGCGCATGAAATTGTCTGTCCCTTTGTGGCGGGGAGGGGCGACCCTCCCGCATGTTGGGGAAGACGGGGACGTTGTGAGGGAGCCTTGGAAAAATCTCGCGCGCGCTCTTCGTCACTCCGGCGAAGGCCGGAATCCACCGGGAGGCCGGCGCGAACCATCAGGGGTTCGGATCAAGCCAGCGAGTGGATTCCGGCCTTCGCCGGAATGACGATCAAGGAGGAGGGCGGGGTGCCCGCTCTTAGAAGCTCGTATCGACACCGATGCGGATCGTGCGGGGGCGTAGGGGGGTGATCTGGCCGCCGCCGGTGGTGGCGAAGGGGGTGCCAAGCGCGAAGCGGTTGCCGATCGCGTCGGTCAGGTTGGTGACGCTGAGGCTGACGCCGAGATCGGGGCGGCCGATGCGCGCGGTGACGGCGGTGTCGAGATAGTCGCCCTGCAGGTCGCCGAGGATCGGGCCGATGCCGAGCCGCGATTTGCCGATATAGCGCGCCCAGCCGTTGATGCGGAACTCGAGCGCCTCGCTGAGCGGCACGCGATAATCCAGGCCGAGCCGGGTGGTGAAGCGCGCGACATTGGGAATGCGGCTCTGGCCGCCGGTCCGCGCCCCGGTGAAGCTGTTGACCGGCGCGGCGGCGAGCGCGAGCAGCAGCGCCGAGGAGGGATCGGTCACGCGGCTGTCGTTGTAGGTCGCGGCGAGATCGAGAGTGAGGCCGCGCAAGGGCCGCCAGCCGACTGCTCCGCTCAGCGAATAGATGCGGCCGTCGCCGATATTGTCGGTGCTGGGCAGGCCGCCGCCGTCGATGAAGTCGGCCTGGATATTGTCCCAGCTCGTATAGGACAGGCTCAGCGACAGATCGACCGGATCGCGGCCGCGTGCGCCGTAGCGCAACCCGGTTTCAAGGGTCGACACCTTGTCGTTGCGGAAGCGGCGGACGAAGCCGCTCTCGATCGCGAGACCGCCGGGGCGGAAGCCCTGCTGATAGCGGGCGAAGACGAGCAGGCCCGGTACGAGCGCCGCCGAGACCGACGCCGAGGGCAGCAGGCGCTTCTCGGTCCGGCTGGCGATGATCGCGGCGCGGGCGGCCTCGATCGCGGCGGAGAAGGCGGGCAGCGGATCGTCCGCGCCGCCGCCGAGCTTCGAGCGGGTGTAGCGTGCACCGCCGGTCAGCGTCAGGCCGCGCACCGGCTCGACGCTGGCCTCGCCATAGAGGGTCAGTTCGCGGATGCGGTTGGAGACCCCGGTGACCGCGACGGGCATGCCGACCGGGCCCAGCGAGCGTTCGAGGTCGGTGCGGTTGCGGGTGTAGCTGCCGCCCAGCACCCAGCCATAGCCGTCGCGGGTCGGCCGCCACAGCCGGTTCTCGGTCGCGAACATATGGGTGGTGTTGCGCTGGCGGAACTGGCGCTCGCCGATGGCGGCCATCGTCGCGTCATAGCGTTCGTCGAGATGCTGTCGGATCAGCCCGGTCGACGACAGGAAACTGATATCGTCCCAGCGTTTCGTGACGACGACCTCGCCCAGCGCATAATCGGCGTCGAAGCCGCCGGGCAGGCGGCTGGCGCGGTTGAGCCCGCCGATCGCGGCGTCGGCATATTGGCTGTCGCGGCCATGATTGTCCTGGTAGACGCCGCCGAGATCGACCGTCCAGCCATCGCCCGCATCGACGCGCAGCGTGGCGCGCCCGCCCGCGATGCGGGTGCGGTTGACGTCCTGCTTCCGCCGCCAGACATCGTCGATATAGCCGCCCTCGGTGATGCCATAGCCGACCGCGCGGACCGCGACCCGATCGCCGAGCACCGGCAGGTTGATCATCCCGCCGATGTCGCCCGAGGGATCGCCATGCTGGGTCGCGGACAGGCCCGCCGACAGCGCGCCGCCGGTTTCGCCGAGCGCAGGCGCATTGCGGACGATGCGGATAACCCCGCCGAGCGAACCCGCGCCATAGAGGGTGCCCTGCGGCCCTTCGAGGATCTCGACCGACTGGATGTCGTAGAGGCGCAGATCGGGATCGGGCGCGTTGTAGGTCAGCCGCATGTCGCCGAGATATTGGCCGACGGTCGCCTGGGTCGGGCCGGTGAAGCTCGAATCGGCGATGCCGCGGATGAACAGCTTGTTGCGCCCCGCGCCGAGATGGGTCGACGACAGGCTGGCGACGCGGGCGAGGATCGATTCCATCCCCTGCTCGCCGCCGAAGCTCAGGTCCGTGCCGTCGAGCAGACTGACCGAGCCCGCGAAGTCGCGCAGCCGCGTGTCGCGCTTCGACGCGGTGACGATGATCGCCTGGCCTTCGTCTTCGGACTCGATCGGCTGGGGTTGAACCTGTGGTGCGGCCCTTCGGGCAAGCACAGGCGCGGCAGGGACGATGCGGAAGCTGTTGCCGCCGAGGCTGACGAGCCGCCCCCGGCTGCCGCGCAGCAGGCGGCGCAGCGCCTCCTCGGCGCTCATCCGCCCCCTGAGCGGTGCGACGCGCATCGACCAGATCATGCCGTCGGCGGCGCTGACGCTGGCCCCGGTCTGCGCCGCGAGCGTGGCGACCGCATCGCTCAGCCTTCCCGCCGGCAGGTCGAGCGCCGCCGTCTCCGCCGCGTACAGGGGCGCGGCTGCGACGAGCAGCGAGATGCTGGCCAAGGCGGATAGGCGCGTCACTGGCTCTTGGGAGACAATACCCAAATCTGCCCGTTCCTGCGGACATCGACGTCGAGCAGCGGCGCGAGATGGACGATGTCGTCGCCATCGGCCAGGCTGAGCACGCCGCGGAAGCGCTGTCCGGCGACGCGCGGATCGGCGCGGACCGGCTGGCCCGACCAGCGGGCGAGATCGGCGGCGACCTCGGCCATGGTCTGACCGTCATAGATCAGCCGCCCATCTTTCCAGCCCGCCACCGCCGCCGGGGCGACCGAACCCAGCACCAGCTTCGCATCGCCGTCGCGGGCGCTCAACGTCTGGCCGGGGTTGAGGCGGACCGCCTCGCCGTCGGGATTGTAGATCACCGCGCCCTCGGCGACCTGGACCGCGGTCGCCTTGCCCTCGCGCAGCACGTTGAAGCGGGTGCCGACGTCGATCAGCCGGGCATCGCCGACCGCGACCTTGAACGGCGCGCTTGCATCATGGACGACGTCAAACAGCGCCTCGCCGCTTTCGAGCACCGCATAGCGCGGATCGCGGCGGCTGAGCTTGATCTTCGTTCCGCCGTTGAGCGCGATTTTGCTGCCGTCGTCGAGGGTGATGGTGCGGCGCATGCCCGGCGCGGTCTCGATCGGGTAAAGCGCGGGCTGGCGGTCGATCAGGCCGATGCCGACGATCGCGGCGAGCGAGGCCGCAATCGCGCCGCCCATCCAGGCGCGGCGGGTGAGCGGGCGGCGCTCGGGCATCGCGATCAGCGGATTTGTTTGCTGCTTCTGGGGCGGCGCGGTCTTCAGCAGATCGGCCATATCCTCGTCGGCGATGGCGAGACGGTGATAGGCGTCGGCATGCGCGGCGTCGGCCGAGAGCCAGGCCTCGAACTCCTCCCAGCCGTCGAAGCCGGGATCGCGCAGGCGGATCACCCAGTCGAGCGCCGCGGTTTCCATATCGTCCCTATCCTCAGCCATGAAAGAGGCTCCCGGACATGCTGACGGAGTCGATTGCGCTATCCCTCATCGAAACTGTTCCTGAGTTCGATCAGCGCGCGATAGGCGCGGCGCAGATCGCTTTCGACCGTGCTGAGGCTGACCCCGAATTCGGCGGCGATGTCGCGCTGGCCCACCCCGTCGATGCGATGGCGGCGGAAGATCGCGGCAGGCCGCTCGCCGAGCATGTCCAGTGCGGCCAGGGCGAGGCGGAGCTGTTCGCGCGCGATCAGGCGGCGGTCGCTCGACGGTTCGTCGGACTGGCCGGGCAGGGTGGTCGCCGCTTCGGTCCAGTCATGGTCGCGCTTCGTCGCCTGCACCTGCGACCGGTAGCGGTCGAGCATCAGATTGTTGGCGGCGCGGTAGAGATAGGAGAGGGGCTGCGCGATCGGGCCCGAGGGCGCGGCGGACAGCTTGATCCACAATTCCTGCAACAGATCCTCTGCCGCGTCGCCCGCGCCATGCGCGCGCAGGAAAGCCAGCAGCCGGTCGCGGTTCGACAGGAAGACGGCCTCAAGGCCGGTGCTGCTCATGTCCCCTCTCGACCTCATTGCCGCTACGGTGATCTGCTTGCCGCGCTTGTCTAACCCTGGGGCGACACCCTGCCAATCACTTCGTATAGTTCAGAGCGCCCATTGGTCCAGACGGGGACCAGCCCCGAACGCCTTGACCCGGGTCCGGCCGGGGGCAGGCGATTGCCGATGATCCAGACATGGCTGAAGGCGGCGCGGGGGAAGGTCGCAATCGCATCGGCGAGGCTGCGCCCCTGTTCCTTGCATCCAATGGGATAGACGAGCTGGCTCGGATCGGCCTCGAAAGGGCGGGCGGCGAAATGGCGGATGTGGAGATATTGCTGGCCGTCGATCGCCCATTGTTCGTTGGTGAAGGCGTCGCGTCCGATGGTCGCATAGGCCGGGAGATGTTCGGGGCGGATGTCCGACCAGGGGGTGAGGCAGGGCTTGTAGACCAGCGCCAGCACCGTAGCGCCATGAGGCATCGCCTCCACCGCGCCCAGTTCGGCACGTTGCTCGGCGGTGCGCAACACAAAGCTGAGCGTGGTCGAAGCGGTCCGCACCGCGAAGAAGAGAAGGCCGGCGATCGCCAGCGCCTGTCCGAAGCGGTGGTCGGCGGGCGGGCGGATGGCTAGCAGCGCAAGCATCCACACCGCGGGCATCATCCGCATGTCGACATAGGAGCCGCCGAGCAGCAGCCGGGGCAGGAGCAGGAAGCCGCCGAGCGCGAACAAAGCGGGCAAGCCGATCAGGGGGGCGTATCCGAGCCGCCTGTCGCGCGCGCCGATGTAGAGGACGAGCAGCAGCGCCATCAGCGACCCGGTGTCGAACCAGGCCCAGCGGTCACGCAGCGACGAGATCACCCAGAGAAATTTGGCCAGGATGTTGAACCAGTCGCCGGTCTCGCCCGCGCGGGCGCCGGGGGGCGGCGCGTTGGCGATCATGATGAGGACGGGCAGGGCAAGCGGCAGGCAGGCGAGGACCGCGCCGCCGATCGCCGCGGGCCAGCGGCGTCCGGTCTGGCGCAGCCGGGCGAGCTCCGCGCCGAAGGCCACCAGACCGAACAGGCCCCATCCGGCGCTGTGCGCGGTCCACAGGATCAGCCCGATCGGCGCGAACAGCGCGGCGCGCAGCGCCAGCCGCTCGCCGCGTCCCAGGCGGAGCCACAAGGCAAGCGCGGCGAAGGCGAGGGCTTGCGCGAGGACGAAATTGGCGAAGCCCATCTGGAAGGGCCAGCCATAGAGGAAGGGCAGGGCGAACAGCGCGGTGGGCGGCACCCGGCCATGTGCCTCGCGCGCCAGCCACAGCATCGCCGCGCCGCCGAGCAGCAGGATCAGCAGCATGATCGCCTTGCCTGCGCCGATCGGGCCGAACAGCGGGACGAGCGCCATGGCAAGCAGATCGGTGCCGAGATTGCCGATCAGCGCCCAGCGTATTGCGTAGAAGCGGTGGAGCGGCGATGCGGCGTCGGCGGTGGCGATGTGCCAGCGCGCGACATGGCCGGGCAGGTCGGTCAGCGGTGGCAGCGGCGGCCAGAGCAGGGGAACGATGCCGAGCAGGACGACCGCCGCCAGCAGGGCGGGGCGCTGCCACCAAGGCGGGCTGTCGTCAGCGGTCATCGGGCGCGTTCATAAAGCCGCCAGTCCATACCCGACAATCCATAGACCTGTCCGCCGCTGATCGAACGGAAGTTCGCGCCGCACAGCCGCGGGATGGCGGACGTGCGCTTGCCCGGATCACCCTCGGCGAACAGGAAGTCGGCGTCGGCGCAGCCGGCGGCGAAGCGCAACGGATAGCCATGGGTCGCGGCGGCGCTTTCGAGCACGGCACTGTCGCGGGCATTGTCGATCAGCACGGCCGCGCCGCCCGGCGCGCGCTCCGCCATCGCGTCGATCGCGACGCCCGGATCTGCGCGCCGGTTGTCGATGATCTGGAGATCGAGGATCAGGCAGCCGGTGAGGACCAGATAGAGCGGGATCATCGCGAACCAGCGCCGCACCGCCAGCGGCTCGGCGGCGAGCAGCAGCAGGGCTATGGCGCTGAGCAGATAATAGCGGGGGAAGGCGCTGTTGCCGGGCCGGAACAGCAGCACGACGAGCGGCAGGCCGATGATGGCGAGAAGCAGGAAAGGCAGGCGATCGTGCAGCGCGGGGTGGCGGATCGCGGCGAGCGACAGCGGCAGCAGCGCTGCGAGCCAGAGCGGGACGGGCAGCGGCCAGCCCAGCGTGAAGGCGACCATATAGGCGAGCGCGTCGACGAAGGCGGTGAAGGAGAAGCTGGCGAGGCTGCCGATCCGGAAGCCGTCGCTGCTCGCCATGGCGCTGACCAGCGCGAGCGCGATCACCGCGACGACCGCGAGGATCGCGCGGCCCATCAGCCGCAACGCCTTCGCGAGCGCGGGTCGCCAGTCCCTGTGCCGCTTCGCGTCGACCGCCACCCAGCCGGTCAGCGCGGCGATGCCAAACAGCAGCGAGGCGTGCGCGAGCATGCCGGTCAGCGTGACGATGCCGAGCCACAGCGGCGCATGGCGCAGCGGCGCGCCGTGGAGTTCGCGGTCGACGATCCAGATCGCGCTCAGCAGCGCGAGCAGCATCGGCGCATAGCCGCGCGCTTCCGACCCGTAGGTGACGAGGATCGGCGAGACTGCGAACAGGAGCGCGGTGACGCAAGCCACGCGGATGTTGCGCCGCGCGCCGATCAGTCCGGCGACGACGATACCGGCCGTCCCGCACAGGATCGACAGCGTCCGGCCCAGCATCGGCGGCGATCCCCAGCCGGCAAGCTGAAGCCACAGCGTGTTGAGATAATGATTATTGTCGTGGTTGATCGCGAAGAAGACGCGCCCCGGCGTCCCCGCCTCGCGCGCGAACAGCGCCGACCAGGCCTCGTCGAGCCAATAGTCGCCCGATGCCGCAGCAATGCGCAGGGCGAAGCCGATCAGGGCGATGGCGGCCAGCCACGGCCATAGCCGCCTGTCCGCCGTTCCGTTCGATGCCTCGCCCGCCATGGCCGTCTTGTATCGCGATCGTGGGCGGGCACCAGCGGCAGTTCGTGCGATGAAGAGGAAAAAGGTAGAGGGTGCCGCAACAAAATTGTCATCAAACCCGCCTAGCGCTGCGCTTTTACCTTCAACGGCCTTGGGGGAGCCGATGGCGCAGACGCCGCAACTCTATCCCGCCGAACCGGGCCTGATCTGGGGTTTCGATCTCGGCGGCGGCGCCGCGCGGCCGACCGATCGGTGCGATACCGGCGCGGACGGCTTCCGCTGGCTGCATCTCAGCCTGGCGCATCAGGGCACGACCGGCTGGCTCGACCGGCTCGACGGCCTGCCCGAGGATATCCGCGACATGCTGCTGTCGTCCGACAGCCATCAGCTCGCGCTGGTCGACGGCGGCGTGGTCGGCTGCGTCGTCCATGATTTCGAGCGCGATTTCGAGCAGACCGACGCGCTGCAGATCGGCGCGCTGCGCTTCGCGCTGTTGCCGCGGCTGATGATCACCGCGCGGCTCCATCCGATCCGTTCGGCCGATATCGTCCGGCACCGGCTGGCGCGCAGCCGGGGAATCGAGGAGCCCGCCGAGGCGCTGGAACTGCTGATCGGGACGATTGCCGACGGGATCGCCGCAGTGGTGCGCGAGCTGGGTCTCGACGTGCAGCGGATCGAGGACGCGCTGCTCGACGGGCGCGATCCGCCGACCGCGCGCGGTCTGATAGGCATCCGCCGCCGCCATGCCCACGTGCATCGTATGCTCGACGGCTTGCGCGCGGTGTTCCGCCGCCTCGAGGATGACGAGGACCTGCCCGAGGATATGCTCGCGACGGTCGAGAAACTGTCGCAGCGCATACAGGCGCTGGGCGCGGACTCGCAGGGGGTGCAGCGGCAGATATTGCAGCTGCGCGAGGAGATCGACATTCAGGTCGATCAGCGGACCAACCAGAATCTCTATATCCTGTCGATCATGACCGCGCTGCTGCTGCCCGCGACCTTCATCACTGGCCTGTTCGGGATGAACACCGGCGGGCTGCCCTGGGCGCAGAATGCGCATGGCACGCTGCTGGCGACGATGCTGGCGCTAGGGACGGCGGGGGCGACCTATATGTTCCTCCGCTTCATGGGCTTCATGCGCCGCTAACCTGGGGCCGCCCGCCCAATTGTTAATTCGTCATGGCGATGCATCCGAATCGGATGCATAGCGTTGGGGCGGCATCAGGGGTTGGAACGGGGCATCCCACATCAATGAACGAGACCGGCTTTTCGGACTGGGAGACGCGGCGCGTCGAAGCGCTGCGGCGCTATGACGTTCTCGATACGCCGCCCGAGGAAAGCTTCGACGAGATCGCCCGGCTCGCCGCCGACATATGCGGCGCGCCGATCGGCGTGGTCAACCTGATCGACAGCGGCCGCCAGTTCTTCAAGGCCGAGGTCGGCCTGGGCGTCCGATCGACCCCGCTCGAGACGTCCTTCTGCGCCAAGGCGATCCTCGAGGAGGATTTCCTGCTGGTGCCCGACGCGACAGCCGATCCGCGCTTCGACTGCAATCCGCTGGTGACCGGCGAACCGCATCTGCGCTTCTATGCGGGCGCGCTGCTCAAGACCTCCGAAGGTTATCCGATCGGCACGGTCTGCGTGCTCGATTACCAGAGCCGCGCGCTGACCGAGCTGCAGCAGCGCACGCTCCGGGTGCTGGCGCGGCAGGTGATGGACCAGCTCGAACTGCGGCTGGCGCTCAGGCAGCGCGACGAGGACGATGCGCGATACCGCACGCTGTTCAATTCGATCGACGAAGGCTTCTGCATCATCGAGTTTTTCGACGGTCCGCACGGAACGAACAGCGACTATGTCCATATCGAGGCGAACGACGCCTATACGGTGAACGCGGGGATTCCCGATGTCGTCGGCCAGAAGCTGCGCGAGATGGTGCCCGACGAGGCGGATGCTTGGATCGCCCGCTATCGCCCCGTGCTGGAGACGGGGAAGCCGATCCGCTTCGAACAGGAGCTGGTCGCTACCGGCCGCTTCCTGTCGCTGTCGGCCTTCCGGATCGAGCCGCCCGGCCGCCGCCAGGTCGCGGTGCTGTTCCAGGATATCACCCCGCGCCGCCGGGCCGAACTGGCGCTGCGCGAACTCAACCAGACGCTCGAGCAGCGGGTGAGCGCGGCGCTCGCCGAGCGCAAGGTGCTGGCCGACATCGTCGAGGGTACCGATGCGCTGGTGCAGATCGTCGGCCATGACTGGCGCTGGATATCGATCAACGGCGCGGCGGTGGCCGAGTTCGAGCGGCTGTTCGGGGTGCGCCCGGCGGCCGGGGACTCGATGCTCGAGTTGCTGAAGGACGAGCCCGAGGTGCTGGCGCGCTGGGATCGCGCGCTGAAGGGCGAGGAATATATCGAGGTCGCAGAGTTCGTCGACGCGAAGCAGCAGGGCAAGCATTTCGAGATGCGCTTCAGCACGCTGCGCGATACCGATGGCGCGCCGATCGGGGCCTATCAGTTCGTCTATGACGTGACCGACCGGCTGCGCGAGCAGCAGCGGCTGGCCGAGGCCGAGGAAGCGTTGCGCCAGGCGCAGAAGATGGAGGCGGTCGGCCAGCTCACCGGTGGCCTGGCGCATGATTTCAACAATCTGCTCGCGGGGATATCGGGCGCGTTCGAGATGATCGGGGTCCGCCTGTCGCAGGGGCGGACCAGCGAGGTCGAGAAATATCTGGCGGCGGGGCAAGGCGCGGCCCGCCGCGCGGCGGCGCTGACCCACCGCCTGCTCGCCTTCTCGCGGCGGCAGACGCTGTCGCCCAAGCCGGTCGACATCAACCGGCTGATGGCCGAGCTGGTCGATCTGGTGCGCCGTACGGTCGGCCCCGCGATCGAGGTGGAGACGGTGGCCGCGGGCGGGTTGTGGCTGACGCTGGTCGACGCCAACCAGCTCGAGAATGCGATCCTCAACCTGTGCATCAATGCGCGCGACGCGATGCCGAACGGCGGCAGGATCACGATCGAGACCTCGAACAAATGGCTCGATCATCGCGCGGCCGCCGAGCGCGGGCTCGATCCGGGGCAATATGTGACGCTGTGCGTCAGCGACACCGGCACCGGCATCGCCAAGGAAGACCTGCAGCGGGTGTTCGATCCGTTCTTCACCACCAAGCCGATCGGTGAGGGCACAGGCCTCGGCCTGTCCATGGTCTATGGCTTCGCGCGTCAGTCGCACGGCCATGTCCGCATCTATTCGGAGCTCGGCCAGGGGACGATGGTGTGCATCTACTTGCCGCGCCAGCATGGCGAGGAGGCAGCGCCCTATACCGACCCTATCGTACCCGAGCTGACCGCCGGATCGGGCGAGCGGATCCTGATCGTCGACGACGAGCCGACGGTGCGGATGCTGGTGGTCGATACGCTGGAGGAGCGGGGCTATCGCTGCGTCGAGGCGGCCGACGGGCCGGCGGGCCTGAAATATATGGAGGGGAACGGCGATTTCGACCTGCTGATCACCGATGTCGGCCTGCCCGGCGGGCTCAATGGCCGCCAGGTCGCCGATGCGGCGCGCGCGATCAATCCCGGTCTCAAGGTGCTTTTCATTACGGGCTATGCCGAGAACGCCGTCCTCAACCACGGCCATATCGAGCATGGCATGGAGGTGGTGACCAAGCCCTTCTCGGTCGACGACCTCGCCGCACGGGTGGAGCGGTTGTTGCGAGAATAGTTTCGGCCAAGCTGAATGCGGCGCCGCATCCGCGCAAGCGGATCAATAACGTTCCGGCACGTACATGCTCTCGGGCACCGGGTGTCGCTCATAATCGGCGTGGCGGACGCGGTCGGGCAGGACGACCTGCGACTTGGGTACGTCCTGATAGGGGATCTGATCGAGCAGGTGGGCGATGCAGTTGAGCCGCGCCTTCTTCTTGTCGACCGCCTCCACCACCCACCAGGGTGCCTCGGCGATGTGGGTGCGTTCGAGCATCGCTTCCTTGGCGCGGGTATAATCTTCCCAGCGGCGGCGCGATTCGACGTCCATCGGCGAGAGCTTCCACTGCTTGAGCGGATCGTGGATGCGCATGTGGAAGCGGAACTGCTGTTCCTCGTCGGTGATCGAGAACCAATATTTGAGCAGGATGATCCCTGAGCGGACGAGCATCCGTTCGAACTCGGGCACCGAGCGGAAGAATTCCTCGACCTCGTCCTCGGTGCAGAAGCCCATCACCCGCTCGACGCCGGCGCGGTTGTACCAGCTACGGTCGAACAGCACGATCTCGCCCGCGGCGGGGAGATGCTGGGTGTAGCGCTGGAAATACCATTGGGTGCGTTCGCGCTCGTTGGGCGCGGGCAGCGCCGCGACGCGGCACACGCGGGGGTTGAGCCGCTGGGTGATGCGCTTGATCGCGCCGCCCTTGCCGGCCGAATCGCGGCCCTCGAAGATCACCACGACCTTAAGGCCCTTGTGCTGGACCCAGTCCTGCAGCCGCACCAGTTCGTGCTGGAGCCGGAAGAGCTCGCGGAAATAGATGCGGCGTTCGAGCTGCTCGCGCTCGGGGTGCTCCTCCATGTCGGCGAGCATCGTTTCGAGGCGGCTCTCGTCGATCTCCATTTCCAGCTCCTCGTCGAAGCTGTCGGCGATTTCGCGTTTGATTCGTTCGACCTGGGCGGTTTCGAAAAGAGACATGGGTTATCCGAATATTGCGGGAACAGCCCAGTTTGGACGCCATCGATTACAAGCTTATGACGTTTGCGGGCTCCGGACGGTCCATAACGGATCAAAACCAGCGATTGTGTCCGCTTCGCGACAGGCTTACTGGCGTCAGCAGGGCTGACTCGGGGGAGATTCATGCGCGGTGCGATTCTAAGCTACCGGACCGGCGGTCGTCTCATGGGCCTACGCGCCCATGTCGCGGGCTGCGGCAGCGTCCGACTCGCCGTGCTGATATGACCGGGATGGCAGGAACATCGAAGGGAAGCGCGGCGCGGCTGCGGAAGGAAGCAGCCCGGTCCCGCCTGCTCGCGCATAATGCGGCAAGCGAGGACGAGCGCGAGCGGCTGATGGCGATGGCCGCGATGTTCGAGCGCGAAGCCCAGGCGATCGACGCGGCGCTGCGCGGCCGCGACTGAGGCCGCCCTGACACGCCCCGCCAGCCGCGAAGCTTGCCATGGCCAAGCCCGGCAATCTCGGCTAGGAAGACCACGGGGTAGTTGGGGAGCGTTGAGTTTGTCATGTCGCTGCGGGTGAGAAGCGTCCGTTGGTGATCGAGCGCATCCAGCGCCGGCTCATGGCCGCTGCGCCGGGCGGGCGCGAGGCGATCGTCTCGCAGATCATCATCCGCGCCCTGCTGATCGTCTTCCTCATGGCGGCGCTGGTCGCTGTCTTCGTCTGGGTCGCCGCGCGCAAGTCGGACGACCTGTCGATCGATCGCCAGCAGCACGTGATCGCGACGGTGCTGGAGCAGAGTTTCCGGACGATCGCGCACGACCAGGAAGCCGCCACCGTCTGGGACGACAGCGTCGTCGCGCTGCGCACGAAGCCGCGCGACCTGAAATGGCTCGATGATAATCTCGGCATCTGGTTCCACACCTATTACGGCCATGACGAGATATTCATCGTCGATCAGGACGACCGGCCCGTCTATGCGATGCGCGAGGGCCGCCGCCGGGATGCCGACGAATATGGCCGCTCGGCCGGCACCGTCGCCGCGCCGCTGATCGCCGAGTTGCGCGCCAAGATGCGCGGCGGTGTGAAGACGGCCCGGGCTAGTTCCGTGCTGACCCCCGGCGCGATCGACCTCGGCACGGTCCACGGCCACCCGGCGATCATCAGCGTCAAGCCGGTCGTGACCGACACCGGCGAGATTCCGCAGACGCCCGGCACCGAATATTTCCACATCAGCATCCGCTATCTCGACGGCAGTTTCATCGCCGATCTGGCACGGCGCTATCAGCTCGAGGGCGGGCATTTCGCGCCGGCGCCGCCCGATGACGAAGACATCAGCCGGGTGCCGCTGCGCACGCGCGCGGGCAATGTGATCGGCTATTTCGTCTGGATACCCTTCCGTCCTGGCACGGCGATGCTGGGGCAGGTGACGCCCGCGCTGGTGATCTCGCTGCTGCTGGTGTTCGGAACGATCGGCTGGCTGCTGTACCGGATCAGCCGGAGCACCCTCCAGCTGAGCGCTGCCCGTTCGCAGGCCCAGCATCTCGCCGATCATGATCCGCTGACCGGTCTCGCCAATCGCGCGCTGTTCGACCGGCGGCTGAACCAGGAACTGTCACGGCTCGGCGGGGGCCGGTCGCTGGCACTGCTCTATGTCGATCTCGATCACTTCAAGAATGTGAACGACCATCTCGGCCATCCGACCGGCGACCTGCTGATCTGCGCGCTGGCGCGGGTGCTCAACAGTGTCGCACCGGGGGATCTGGTCGCCCGGCTGGGCGGTGACGAGTTCGCTATCGTCCATGTCGGCGACAATGCCGCCAGGAGCGGCGAACGGCTTGCCCGCAAGATCCACAAGGCGCTGGCCCGGCCGGTCGACCTCGGCCATGGCGAGGTGCTGATCGGCGCGAGCATCGGCCTGTCGGTGGCGCCGGCCGACGGCACCGATCCGGTCGAGCTGGTCCGCCGGGCGGACATCGCCCTGTACGACGCGAAGCATGGCGGACGCCGCCGCCACAGTTTCTTCACCGAAGCGATGGGCGACCGCATCCGCGAGCGCAACGAGATCGAGCGCGAACTGCGCGAGGCGATGCGCACCGGCGACGGTTTGAGCGTGGTCTACCAGCCCTTCTTCGCCGCGCAGGGCGGTGCGGCGCTTGGCGCCGAAGCGCTGATCCGCTGGAACCACGAGACACGCGGGCCGATTCCGCCCGACACCTTCGTGCCCATCGCCGAGGAGTGCGGACTGATCGAGACGCTTAACGAATGGGTGCTCGAACAGGCCTGTTTCGCGGCGGCGCGGTGGCCCGCGGGAAGCGTCGCGGTCAACCTGTCGGCGGTGCAGCTGCGCAATGTGACGCTCGCCGAGCGGGTCTATGCGATCCTCAAGCGCACGCGCCTGTCGCCCGGCCGGCTGGAGCTCGAGATCACCGAGTCCAGCTTTCTGGAGAGCAGCGAGAAGTGCCGCAGCAATCTCGGCTGGCTCCGCGACATCGGAATCAGGATCGCGCTCGACGATTTCGGCACCGGCTATTCGTCGTTCAAGCATCTCGGCGGGCTCGACATCGACCGGATCAAGATCGACCGGAGCTTCGTCGCGACGATCCAGCCCGGCGTAGGCGGCAGCCCGGTGGTTCAGGCGATCGTCGATCTTGCTCGGATCAGCGGCCTCACAACCACCGCCGAGGGCATCGAAACCGAGCAGCAGCGGCTCTATCTGACCAGCATCGGCTGCGACGTCCTGCAAGGCTTTCTGCTTGCCGCGCCGATGAGCGCGAGCGATGTCGAAGCCCGTTTCTCCGGTCGGCAGGGAGCGGACCCCGCTTAAATCAGCAGCTCGAAAAAGTCGCCGCGCATGCAGTGGTTAGAGCTCATCGCTGAGCCGTAGCCGCCGGCGTTGATGAGGGCGATGCGGTCACCCTCGGCAAGCGGCGGCATGGGGTGGTCCTCGGCCCACAGGTCGAGCGCCTCGTTGACGTTGCCGGCCAGGGTGACCGGTTGCCAGGCGGTGCGATCGGGATCGGCGACGACGCAGGCCACCGGCTCGCAAGGCAGGCCGTAATGGGCGGGTTCGGGGTGGAGATTGAAGCCGCCGTCGACCGCGACGAACAGGGTGTCGCGCTTGCGCTCGACACCGACGACGCTGAGCAGCAGCAGCCCGGCGTCCTTGACCAGATAGTCGCCAGGCTCGACCGCGACCGTCAGTCCGCGTCCGCCGAAATGGCGGCCGATGATCGCCGCCCAGCGGTCGAGATCGAGCGGCGTATCGCCCGCCTTGTGCGGGAGGCCGAGGCCGCCGCCGATGTTGACCGTGCGGGCATCGGGCAGGTCGGCGAGGAAATCCGCCGCCGCGCCGACCGCGCGCCCCCAGGCGTCGAGCTGCTGCGACAGATAGCCGCAGCCGACATGGAAATGGATCGTCGTGATGGTCAGCCGGTGCGCCGCCGCGAGCGCCAGCGCCTCGGCCCATTGTTCGCGATAGATGCCGAACTTGCTGGTCCGCTCGCCTGCATAGCTCAGCCGTTCATTGTCGCCATAGCCGGTGCCGTAGCCGGGATTGACCCGGATGCCGATCGCGCGGCCCGGCGTCCGCTCGCCGATGCGGCGGATTTGGCTGAGCGAGTCGCAGTTTATGTGGAGATCGGGTTCGGCGAGGAGACGGTCGAGATCGCGGTTCGCGACGCTGGTGCCGGTGAAGCTGATATTCACCGCCGGGATCCCGGAGGCGATCGCGAGGTCGAGCTCGTCGGGTGAGCAGATGTCGATGCCGATCGCGCCGGTCTCCGCGAGCATGCGGAGCAGCGGCGGGAAGCGGTTGCACTTCATCGCATAATAGAGGCGGTGATCGCAGCCCGAGGCGGCGAGCGCACCGCGCAGCCGATCGAGATTGGCGCGGATGCGCGCGCCGCTATAGACGAAGAGCGGGCGATCATATTGGTCAGCGAGGGCGGCGGCGTCCTGCCCCGCGAAGATCAGCCGGCCATCCTCACGCCGTAGATCGTCGCGCACCCACCAGTCAGCGGACATCGCGGGTAGCGAGCCATTGCTCGCCTTCGGCATTGGGCCGTTCGTCGCGCCCGGTGATCCAGCCGCGGCAGGCAGGGGCGGCGCAGCGGCAGGCGAACTGGCGGTGCAGCCGGTCCTCGGTCGCCGCATAGTCGACCGTGACGATATCGCCCGCCTTGATGTCGCGCAGCGCGGCGAGGGTGAAGCCGGTCATGTCGAGCCTGGCATTGGGATCGCAGCCATGGCTGAGATAGCCGATATAGCGGGTGCCGCTGATATGGCGGCTGGCGTCGACCTGAAGGCTGTGCTGGCAGAGGGTTTCGCTGACGACGCCCGCGAAGCGATGGATGACGTCGCCGGCCGGGAAAGCACGGCGCGCACGCACACCCAGCCCGCGCAGCTCATCGAGGCGAACGACCTCGAGTGCTTCGTCGTCATCATCCTGTCGTGCCGTTGCCCTGTCCGGCGCAGACGTCATTGCTCAGCCCTTTCGCAAGGCCCGTTTCCTACGCGCAAATCCCTAGAAAGTCTTGCGGAATGTCAGCCGGTTCCGGCCATTTTCGTAGGCATAGGCGACCTCGTCCATCATCTCGCGGACGAGATGGATGCCCAGGCCGCCGATCGCGCGGTCGTCGATGGTGGCGTCGGTGTCCGGGGCGGGGCGGGCGAGCGGATCGAAGCGCGGACCGTCGTCCGCCACGGTCGCCTGCATCGCGCCATCGTCGAGGGTTATCGCGACATCGAGTGTGCCGCCGCCATAGTTGACGATGTTGCTCAATATCTCGTCGAAGGCGATCATGACTGGAGCGAGCTTCGCCATAGGTACGCCATTGTCGCCCAGCCACGCCTCGATCGCGTCGAGCAGCGCGGGCAGCCGCGCCGCGTCGGCGGCCATCGAACGGGCGAAGTCAGCCGCCATGGCAGACGTACATTGCCGGTAACGGGCCCATATTCGTGTGGAAAATGACCACCCACTCCTGATATGCAGCGACGCCGGACGGACCGGGGCACATAGGGTTAATAATATAGATGGACATCATCGAAAATAGCCGAGACGGCGCGCTGGTCATTTCCGCCTCCGGGCGGCTCGACAGCAGCAGCGCGGGCGAGCTGGAAGCGGTGCTGCCGGTGCGCGTGCGCGAGCATGAGGCGGTGGTGCTCAGCCTTGCCGACGTCCCCTATGTCAGCTCCGCCGGGCTGCGCGTACTGCTGATCGGCGCAAAGGCGGCGAAGGCGGCGGGCAACAAGCTCGCGCTCACCGGATTGTCGCCCGCGGTGCGCGAGGTGTTCGACATCAGCGGCTTTTCGAAGATCTTCACGATCGAGAGCGATGTCGAGGCGGGGATCGCGGCGATCGGGTAGCAAGAATTAGCGTCACCCCGGGCTTGACCCGGGGTCCCGCTTTTCCATCCAACGTGCGAAGGAAGCGGGACCCCGGGTCAAGCCCGGGGTGACGAAATCATTGTGCGTTAAACCGCCGTCACCGCCGCTATGATTCCGGTTTCGGGGAAGAGCAGCGCGAGATCGGCGGTCAGAGCATCGGCATTGAGGCCAGGGTTGCGCGCGGCATAGCCCGCCATGGCGGCTTGCGCGCCGTGTAGCGCAAAGACACCGTCGCCAAGCGTGATTGGTTCGCCGCCGCGCGTTACGCCGAAGGCCTTTTTCGCGAGCGCGAGGCGCTCCCCGAACTGCCCCACTGGGCCCCCGCCCACGAAGTCGCGCAGCGCGACGGCTGCGGCGAAGGCTTGCTCCGGCTCGCCACCGATCTCGCCAGCTGCAAGCAGGAAGCCGGTTTCGCAGCGTTGGTGGACATGGAAGCAGCCCGCCGCCGCGCCCGGCAAGGTGCGGATCGACAGGGCGGCGTCGCCATGATGTTCGGAAATGTCCGGAAAGTGCCGTGCGCGCAGCTCGGCTATGGCGCTGCCGGGAGCGATCAGCTGCTTGTCCTCGAGCCGGGCAAGCTCGTCGGTCACGCTCTTGTCGATCAGCTGGATCGCATCGGCGAGGTCGCGGACCTCGACGATCGACAGGCTGTCGTCATCGTCGTCGGCACCATGCGCGGCGATGATCGCGCGGGTGCGCCGGAACTCGCGGCTGACGCGCCGGCCGACGACCAGCCCCAGCAGGATCGCCAGCACCGCCGATCCGCCGACCAGCGCGACCGCGAGGCGCTTGAGGTGGAAGGTCATCCGCGCCAGCGGCCGGGCATCTATATCGACGACGACCATCGCGCCGCGCCCGGCGGGCGCGATCGCGCTGATCCGCGGATCGCCCGCCGCGTCCTCCCAGGTGCCGATGATCTCGGGCCGGGCGGGCGCCGTAATCTTGCGCGCAGTGATGAGCGGCCGGTCGAGCAGGTTGAGCGGCGCCCTGCCGGGCTGGGCCAGATAGAGCGCGCGGAGCCCGGGGATGTTGCCGGTCGATGCGTGGAGTGCGGCGAGGCGGTGCCGCTGGGCGAGATCGGCGAAGGGATCGGCGGCCTCGCGCGCGAACTCGGCGACGGTGACGGCGGCGGCGAGCGCCTGGCCGCGCAGGCCCGCCTCCATATCGCGGCTCTCCTCGCGATAGAGCAGCAGGCTGTTGACCCCGGCGAGCAGCAGGAACAGCGGCAGCGCGAGCAGGACGAGGATGATCCGCACGCTCATCGTCCCGCCTCCTGCGCGCCGATCAGCGACACGATGAATTCGGGAAATTCGCGCGCGATGGTGAAGGCGTGCGGCTTGGCGATCTGGAGCGCGGTCAGCCCGGCAGGCCCTGCGCGATAATCCTCGCGCGCGGGCAGGCCGAAGAGCAGCCCGGGTGCGTCGAACAGGAGCGGGGCCGCCGAGCCGCCTGCGCCCGTCACCGCGCCTTCGATGCAGGCGAGCAGCGTTTCGGCGATGTCGCCCGCCGCGAGGATGAGCTGACCGGATTCGAACCGCCGCACCGTCGATCGCGCAACGATCATGGCGATCGTCGCGGGATCGAGTGCGTCGAAGCCGGGAAGGCGTTGCAAGGCTTCGATCACGACGCCGCTCCGATCTCGACGATGCGGCCATCGCCGAGCATGACCGCTGCGGTCTCATCGCGGGCCAGGCGCAGCACGGGGCCGAAAGTCCCGATGCGTTCGGCCAGCGCCGGATCGGCGGCGATGCGCTCGGCGATCCGGGCGGCGGCGGCACGGCGGAGCAGCGCATCGCCATCGTCCGTGTCGGGGCCGGTGAAAATGAGTGCGCCGTGCTGCGCCGCCGTGCGCAGGCGGGCGTCGCGTTCCTCGGCGGCCGCTTTCTGCTGGTCGGCCGCGAGGGCCTTGCGGCGGTCGACCAGCGTTCCGGTCATCGTTGCGGCGCTGCCGGCGAGCGAGGTCCGGAGCAAGGCGATGTCGCGAGGGGCCGGGAACTCCGCCAGCGGCCGATGATCACCGCCGGCGATGCGCAGCGCTTCCTGCCGCAGCCGGTCGAGCGGACGGGCGATGCGGCGCACGACGACGAGCACCGCGAGCACGCAGGCGAGCAGCGACGCCATGCCGATCACCACGCTGGTGAACAGCGCGTTCTGTGTCGCGACCCGGATCAGCGACACGTTGACGTCGGCCCCGGCGGTGGCGACGATCCGCCCCCGGCCGTCGCGCAGCGGAGCAGCAGCGGTCTTCAGCAGGCCCCATTGTTGCTGATATTCGATCGGCGAGAGATGGACGGTGCCGCGCGCGATCGAACGGCGCACGCCCGCCAGCGTCTCTGCGGGGAGATCGTCTTCCGCGCCGATCGGCGAATGTTCTTCGCCCTGGGTGCTGTCGAGGACATAGATGATGTCCTGACTGCCGCCCAATATCTGGGTGTAGAGATAGGTCAGGTCGAGCCCTTCGCGGATCCGCCGCATCGGGCGCACCGCGCGCAGATAATCCTGGCCTCGCTCGGCAGCTTCGGCAGCGGCCTCGTCGGGCTTGGCGCGGGCAATGGCGATCAGCCGGTCATGGTCGCGGCCGTCGATCAGCGCGCCGGCCAGCGTGCTGGTGGTGATCAGCTTGCGGTCGAAGCCCTCGAGAATGGTGGCGTAGAGCCGGTTGTAGGTCAGCAGGCCCAGGCCGATCGCGACAAGGCCGATCGCGGGCAGGAAGACGCGCAGCAACAGGGTCTGGATGGGCATGCTACGCCGCATAGCTGCGATCGTCCGTGGCGCGGTACATCGACAGCGCGAGGTCGGCATAGCGGCTGGCGAAGTCCATCACCTCGTGCCGTGCAAGCCAATGCTGCGAACCGTCGGCCATCGTCACCGCGATCGCGTCGGGCGCGGGGCGGTCGTCGCGCAGGATCATGGCAAGGCGGGTCTGCACCTCGATCGTCGCGGGCGCGAAGGCGGGAAGGGCGGCGATCGCGTCGATGCGGTCGACCAGCGTGTGGCGCGCCGCGCCGTCCAGGCCGAGCAGGGTCGCGATGGTGGCGCGCGCGGTGCGGCCGATGCCCGGGCGCAGCCCCTTGCGCAAGCGCGGGCCCCATTCGGCCGGGGGCGCCAGGTCGCGGATCGCCTGGGCGGCGGCGACCAGTTCGATCGGATTGGTCGAGGCGAGACGCTCGTCGAGCAGGTCGATCAGCGGCCGGGCGGCGACGGCGGCCGAAGGACGGCGGTCGATCAATTCCTTGAGCATCAGAAAGGTCGGCCGGTCGACGCCATTTTCGATCGCTTCGATGGCATTGGCGCGCACCTTGGGATTTTGCGAATGAAGCGACACCACGAGCAGGTCGAAATCGGGCAGCCGGCCACCGATCGCCAGCAACTCGATCACGAGGTCGGTCGCTGTGCCGACCTGCTGCCGGTAGAAGCGGGCGAGGGTGCGAGTGGCGCGCGACGGCTCGGGCACGGCTTCGAGCGTTTCGGCCAGGGCGGATCGGGGCCGCGCGCGTTCCAGTTCGCCGCGCACCAGCGCGTCAAGGCGCGAGGTGAAGAGCGGCAGCGACAGCTTCGCCAGCGCCCGCCCTGCCAGCGCGCGGGCGATCGGATGCTGGTCGGGATCGCCGAGTTCGGCGGCGAGGCGTGGAATCGCGGTGTCGCCCCAGTCTGCGATGAGATGCTCGATCGCGTGGCGCTCGCGTGGGCCCAGCCAGGCGGCGCTCGAGACGATCTGCGGCACGGCCTCGACATCGCGGGTGGCGCGCAGCTGGGCCATCGCCCGCTCGCGCTCGGCGCGATCGGGCGAACGCAGGCGATTGAGCAGCGTGGCGGCCGACGCCGGTTCGGCGGCCGATGGCGCGGGCGGGGCGGCGTGCTGGCCGAAATCGAGCAGCATCGCCTGCATGTTGCGCGCCATCGCCGCCGGGTAGAGCTGCCGCAGCAGGATGACGATCAGCAGCAGCGCGACGCCGAGGATCACGCCGATTCCAGACAATTCGCGCATGTCCATCCGGTCCGCGGCGATGAGCAGGAAGCCGCCCGCGACGAAGCTGGCGAGCGGCTCGGCCATTCCCTCGACGATCGTGCGCACCGGCCGCTTGGTGGCCGAGGGAACCGCGTTGAACAGCATGTTCTGGTTGTTGTATTCGATCGAGGTCAGGATGCCGTGATAGGCGAAGAAGGCGGCGAGCGCGCCTTCGAACGAGCCGGTGACGAACAGGAAGCCGAAGGCGGCGAAATAGGATAGCGGCATGATCAGCGCGACGTTGCGCACCCCGATCCGCCCCACCAGCCGGTTGAAGACGAACAGGCAGATGAACATGTTGAAGATGTTCGCGCCAGCGTAGAGCTTGCCGAGCAGGCTGGCCAATTCGGCCTCGCTGCGGCCCTGCTGGAACACGGTGGAATATTGGAATTCGGCGAGGTTGGTCAGCAGCAGGGTGACGAAGAGGACAAGGGTGAGGACCAGCGTATAGCGCGAGGTGCGGAAGGTGGCCGCGACCTCGCCGACCTGTTCGGTGACGCTGCCGTCGCCCTCCTCGACATCGCTGTCGGCGATCTTCGCCCAGCGGCGGCGCAGCAACATCGCCACCGGCAAGGTCACGATCGCGACGCCCGACCAGATCAGGAAGAAGCCGCGCAGCGAGACCGACCCCGCGAGCTGGCTGACGATCAGGCCGCCGCAGGTCATGCCGAAGGCGGTGGCCGCGGCGAGCAGCGGGAAGAGCCGCTTGCCGTCCTGGATTGTGAAATAGGCGTCGGTATAGTTCCAGAACAGCGAGTAGAGCGCGATATACCACATCGCCAGGTAGAGCTTCAGGCCGAAATAGACCGGCAGTTCCCAGCTGGGCGGCAGCGCCATGCCGAGTATGGCATAGGAGAGCAGCCCGCCGGCGATGAGCAGGCCGATGGTCGCGTCGACGACATGATCGAGCGAGTAGCGCACCAGCAGGTAGGAGAAGACCCCGGTGTAGAGCAGCATCACCCCGGGCGTCATCATGAAGATGAGCGCGAGATTGTCCGCCCCGGCATGGGCCAGGAAGGCGGCGTCGCCCGCGCTGAAGCCGATGCCCAGCCCCATCTGCAGCAGGAATCCCAGCAGCGCGAAGGGCGCGAGTTTCGGCCATTCGCCGGGCGCCACCCGAAGCAGGCGGTTGATCAACGCTGTCAATTGCCGCCCCCTTGTCGCCCGCTTCCGGTTTGGGCTACCGCTGCCCGCCGCGCGATGCGATAGTCCTCACGCCGTAGCGGTTTTCGGGGCGATCCGGGGTGGATGCAAGGGGGAAGATGGAATGAATGGCAGCGTGCCGCGCCGTCCGCGCCGCTTCGGCCTGCGGCCTCAGCTCCTGCTGCTGCTGTTCGCGCTGAACATTGTCGCGGCGGTCGCCTATTCGGTGATGCTCTATTCGATCGACCGGCGCGAGATCATCGCCGGGATCGACCATAAGCTGCGCACTGCGGTCAACGCGACGCACGAGCTGATCCCCACCGGTTATCACCGCCGTGTCCATGGGCCGGATTCGATCTCCAAGGCCGAGTTCGACCGGGTGCAAGCGAAGCTGTCGCGCTTCGCCAACGCGTCCGACATCATCTATGTCTACAGCTATATGCGCTTCGACGGGCATATCTACACGGTGGCAACGAGCGCGACGGCGAAGGAGATACGCGAAGGCCGCCAGACGCGCTTCTTCACCCGCTACGACACCGCGCCGGCCCAGCTCTACCAGAGCTTCGCCGATGGCCGGACCCGCTTCGACGAATATAAGGACAGTTTCGGCAGCTTCCGGTCGATCTACATGCCGGTGCGGTCGCCCGACGGGCGCATTCACGTGCTGGGCGCGGACATAGACCTCGCCTCGCTCGACCGGCGGCTCACCAAGGCGCTGTTCACCTCGATCCTCGTCGGGGTCGGCATGTTCCTGCTGTCGATGCTGGTGGGCAGCCTGCTGGTCAACCGGATCGTCGGACCGCTGGTCCGCCTGACCTCCTATACCCGCAATATCGAGGAGCGGAGCTTCCAGTCGAACGAGCAGGAACTGGAGGCGATGCAGAAGATCAGCGGGTCGCGCGGCGACGAGGTGGGCAGCCTCGCCGAGGCGATGTCGGGGATGATCTCGCGGTTGCAACGCTATCTGATCGAGATGGAGGCGGCGACCGCGGCGCGCGAGCGCGTCGAGGGCGAATTGTCCGCCGCGCGCGACATCCAGATCGGCATGGTGCCGCGCGAGTTCCCGGCCTTTCCCGACCGCAAGGATATCGACATCCACGCGCTGCTCGAACCGGCCAAGGAGGTGGGCGGCGACCTCTATAATTATGCGATGATCGACGAAAATCGGCTGTTCTTCGTGATCGGCGACGTCTCCGGCAAGGGGGTGCCCGCCGCGCTGTTCATGGCGATGACCAGCACGCTGTTCAAGGCGGCGTCGATCACCGCGAAGGACACTGCCGCGCTGATGGCGCGGGTCAATGCAGAGCTGGTGCGCGACAATGTCGCCAACCTGTTCGTCACCGCCTTCTGCGGGGTGATCGACCTGCGCGACGGCAGCATCGAATATAGCGATGCGGGCCATGAAGCCCCCTTCCTGCTGCGCGCCGACGGCAGCGTATCGCGGCTGGCCAAGCCCGAGGGCATGGCGCTGGGCATTTTCGACGACATCGAGTTCGCGAAGGCGACGGTGCGGCTGGCGCCGGGCGACGCGCTGGTGCTGTTCACCGACGGCGTGTCCGAGGCGACACGCGCCGACGAGGAGCTGTTCGCGGTCGAGCGGATCGAGGCGGCGCTGGCCGGGCTGGCGAAGGCGCCATCGGCGGCGGGCATCGCGACCGATCTGGCCGAGCGGGTGAACATCTTCGTCGGCGATGCGCCGCAGTTCGACGATATCGCGATATTGGTCGTCCAGTACCGCGGCGTGTGATCAGTTAGAAACTGACGGCTAATGGGTTCGTTGGTGGTTACGTGACCTTTCAACACCTGACCCGTCACCCTGAACTTGTTTCAGGGTCCATGCTGCCACCTGTTCCGATGCTCCAGTGGAACAGTGGATGCTGAAACAAGGTCAGCATGACGGCAAGAAGAGGGTCTTCAGCCTTTAAGTGTCAACGGATGACATAGCCTGGGAATCAGCCGCCCAGAGCGAGCCGGGGCCGCTGCACGCCGTGCATCTTGCGCAGATAGAGCCGCATATCGCCAATCACCCGCTCGATGTCCGAGATCGGGGAAGGCGGCATCGCGGCGGCCTTCGCCATGTGCGGGCATTGCTCGACCTCCCATGGCATGAAGTCGAAATCCGATCCGGCCTCGAGCATCCAGATGATCGGATAGGGGCGGCCGAACATCACCCCCTTCAGCTCCTCCGCGCCGATCAGGTAGAGCGCGGCGTCTCCCAGATTCTTCGCCGAAAGGACGAGGTCCGCCACGTCGAACGACAGCGCCAGGCAGGCGGGGCGGGCGAATTTGGTGACGCGGAAGCCGAGGTCGAGATCGGGGCCGATGAAGTCGATCGCGCGGACGCCGTCGCCGCCCGACAGTTCGGGAATCTCCAGCTCGATATTGGCGGTGCCGAAATCGGCGAGCCAGGCGGTGCCCTTCAGCCGCAGCGGCAGATCGGCCAGGTAGCGCTCCTCATAGGCGATGATCGTGCGGTAGAGCGCGAGCAGCAGGTTCACCAGTTCCTCGACGCTGCCCGGGGTCGCGACGAAGATCACCTCGTCGCCCATCACCTTCCACACCTCTACCGAGGGTGTCTCGCCCTCTTCGAGAAAGGCGAAGCCGACCTGTCCGGCGAGCATCAGCGGGAAATTGGTGAAGAAGGTGCGGAAGGTGTCGAGCCAGCTGCCGCCATCGGTGAAGCGCGCCTTGAACTGGGTCGAACCGGCCATGTCGACCGAAAGGAACAAGCGCACCATGAGAGGTTTCCCTAGAAGGTCGCCTTGACCGAGGCGACGAGTCCCGCGCCGCCATTATGCCCGGCTTCGAGCGCGCCGCCATAGTTGCTGTCGACATAGGAGGCCGAAATCTCCAGCGCGTCGAGCTTGTAGGTCAGGCCGGCCGACCAGTCCCATTTTTCGTCATAGCCGCCATTTTCGCGGCCCACCGCGAAGGACGCGGTCAGCGGCGTGCCGATAATCGCGACGTCGGCGCCGAGCCCGGCGTAGAAATTGTCGCGGGTCGTGTTCCACTGGTCGGGGGTATAGGCGAGGGTCAGCGTCGTCGTGACCGGGCCGATCGTCCGCGCCACGGTCGATTGCAGCTCGACATAGTTCACGCCGTGGCCGCCCGGATAGAGATAGCCGAGCACGGTGGCGGTATAGTCGAATCCGCCGGCCGAGCCGCCATAGCCGCCATAGAGATCGACCTCGATCTTCGAACCGCCATAGTCGGCGATGTTCGACGCCCAGGTGCCGACGAAGAAGCCCGAGCTGAACGCCGCGTCGACCCCGCCCTGCACCGCGGGGTCGCGGTTGGACAGGCTGATGCCGCGAAAGCGATAGTCGGAGACGACCGCGAGATTGTAGGAAATCGCGACCGGCGGGGTCTCCGCGCCGTCTTCGGCATGCGCCGTGGTGGGAAGGAACGCGGCCAGCGCCGCAACGACTGTGATGAACTGCCCCCGCATCGCGCCATCATGGCGTGCAAGCGACGTAACGTAAACTCGCTTTATCGCGTTTCGGCCGCCGTCAGTTCGCGGATCATCGCGCGGACGTTCTCGACATGCGTGATCACCGCGCGTTCGGCGGCGTCCGCGTCGCCCGCCGCGATCCGGTCGATGATCGCGCGATAGTCGGCGAGGCGGATGCCCTGCAACCGGTGCGACGGATATTGCGCATGGATGATGTGCATGCCGATCGCGGGGAACAGGCGCTGCAGCTCGCGACTGCCGCCGATCAGCAGGATGGCGCGGTAGAAGATACGGCGCGCGCGGCCGAAACGCGCGGGATCGCCCGACGCCGCCGCCTCGTCGAGATCGGCGATCACGCCGTTGACCAGCGCCGCATGACCCGGGTGGTAGCCCGCCGCCGCCGCCCGCGCCGCCAGCCGCGTCATCGCCGAGGCGACGTCCATCACGTCCATGCATTCGGCGAGGTTCAGCCGGCGGATCGCGGGTGAGCGGTTGGGGCTGAGATCGACGACGCCGCGCGCGACGAGATGCTGCATCGCCTCCCGCACCGCATTGCGGCCGACCTCGAACCGCGCGGCGAGCTCGGTTTCGATCAGCCGCTGCCCCGGCACCATGCGGCCGGTTTCGAGGTCGTGCAGCACGCCGAGATAGACACGGCGGCCCGCGCCGGCCGGTTCGTAGCTGAGCCAATCGTCGGGGGGCGGGAAGGGCGTGGCTGAATCCATCGCCGTTGATTGTTCCACAATCTTGTTCCATAGTCGATCGAAATCATCAGGAGTCGAAGATGCCCGATTTGTTCAGCCTGCATGGCAAGACCGCGTTCGTCACCGGGGCGTCGGGGGGGCTCGGCGCGCATTTCGCCGAGGTGCTGGCGCAGGCCGGCGCCGAGGTGATCGTCGGCGCCCGGCGCGAGGCGGCGCTGGCGGCGGTGGCGGAGCGGATCCGCGCGGCGGGCGGCAACTGCACCACCACCGCGCTCGACGTGACGAGCAGCGACAGCATCGCCGCGGTAGAGCCGCTGCTCGCGAAGACCGACATATTGGTCAACAATGCCGGGATCGCCGTCGACAAGCCCTTCCTCGACGCGACCGAGGCGGACTGGGACGCGGTGGTCGACACCAACGCCAAGGGCATGTTCCTGATGACCCAGGCGCTGGGCCGCGCGGTGCAGGCGCGCGGGAGCGGCGGCTCGATCATCAACATCGCATCGATCGTCGGCCTGCGGCAGAGCGCGAGGATTGCGAGCTACGCCGCGTCGAAGGCGGCGGCGGTACAGCTGACCAAGGTCGCCGCACTCGAACTCGCGCGCTTCGGCATCCGCGTCAACGCGATCTGCCCCGGCTATATCGAGACCGACATCAACGCAGGCTTCTGGGAAACCCCGGCCGGACAGGCGATGATGAAGCGCATCCCGCAGCGCCGCACCGGTCAGGCGTCCGAGCTGGACGGGCCGCTGCTGCTGCTCGCGTCGGATGCGTCCTCCTACATGACCGGATCGGTGATCGTCGCCGATGGCGGCCATCTCGTCAGCTCGCTGTAAAGGAGAAGCAGGATGACCGAACGCGCCCGGGCGATTGCCGCCAAGGTCGAAAGCTTCGTCCGTGAGACGGTGGTCCCCTATGAGAAGGACCCGCGCGCGACCAGCCATGGGCCGACCGGGGATCTGGTCGACGAGCTGCGCGGCAAGGCGCGCGCGGCGGGGGTGCTGACCCCCCACATTCTGCCTGACGGTTCGCACCTGACCCAGCGCGAGACGGCGATCGTGCTGATCAAGTCGGGTCTGTCGCCGCTCGGCCCGGTCGCGGTCAACACCATGGCCCCCGACGAGGGCAATATGTACATGATCGGCAAGCTGGGCACCGCCGAGCACAAGCGCCGCTTCCTCGACCAGCTGATCGCGGGCGAGAGCCGGTCGGCCTTCTTCATGACCGAGCCGGCCGGTGACGGCGGCGCGGGCTCCGACCCGTCGATGATGAAGACG
The DNA here is from genome assembly GCF_001429065.1 of Sphingomonas sp. Root710. Lineage (GTDB taxonomy): Bacteria > Pseudomonadota > Alphaproteobacteria > Sphingomonadales > Sphingomonadaceae > Rhizorhabdus. The sequence goes on along the minus strand of NZ_LMIB01000012.1, from coordinate 106,946 downwards.
ACCTGCCGCCTCGACGGCAACCATTGGGTGATCAACGGGCGCAAGGCGTTCATCACCGGCGCCGACGGCGCGAAGGTGGGCATCATCATGGCGAAGTCCGAAGACGGCGCGTGCATGTTCCTGGTCGACCTGCCCGATCCGGCGATCCGGATCGAACGGGTGCTGGAGACGATCGACAGCTCGATGCCCGGCGGCCATTCGATCGTGACGATCGACAATCTGCGCGTACCCGCCGATCAGATGATGGGCGCGAGCGGCGAAGGCTTCCAATATGCCCAGGTCCGGCTGAGCCCGGCGCGGCTGTCGCACTGCATGCGCTGGCTGGGCTGCGCGATTCGCGCGCAGGAGATCGCGACTGCCTATGCCTGCACCCGCGAGGCGTTCGGAAAGAAGCTGATCGACCATGAAGGGGTCGGCTTCATGCTCGCCGAGAATATGATCGATCTCCAGCAGTCGGAACTGATGATCGATTGGTGCGCGGGCGTGCTGGATAGCGGATCGCTCGGCACCACCGAAAGCTCGATGGCGAAGGTGGCGGTGTCGGAGGCGCTCTACCGGGTCGCTGACCGCTGCGTGCAGGTGATGGGCGGGACGGGCGTTTCGGGCGATACGGTGGTCGAGCAGATATTCCGCGAGATCCGCGCCTTCCGCATCTATGACGGCCCGACCGAGGTGCACAAATGGTCGCTCGCCAAGAAGATAAAGCGCGACCATGCGAAAGCGCATGCCGCATGAGCAACGACATCGGTCAGGACGCGAACAGCGGGACCACGCCGGTCCGCGAGGGGTTCGGTTTCGACGAGGCGGCGCTCGCGCGCTGGATGAGCGAACATGTTCCTGGCTTTACCGGGCCGATGGCCGTCGAGCAGTTCAAGGGCGGCCAGTCCAACCCGACCTACAAGCTGGTGACGCCAGGCAAGGCCTATGTGCTGCGCCGCAAGCCGCCGGGGCAGCTGCTCAAAGGCGCGCATGCCGTCGAGCGCGAGGCGCAGGTGCTGACCGGGCTGGCGAAGGCGGATTTCCCCGTCGCGCATGTCCATGCCTTGTGCACCGACGACGCGGTGATCGGCACCTGGTTCTATGTGATGGACATGGTCGAGGGGCGCGTCTTCTGGGACGCGGCGCTGCCCGAGGTGCCGCGCGACGAGCGCCCGGCCTATTATGACGCGATGAACGCGACGATCGCGGCGCTACACAGCGTCGATTATCAGGCGGTCGGCCTCGGCGAATACGGCAAGCCCGGCAATTATTTCGAGCGGCAGATCGCGCGCTGGACGCGGCAATATCTCGACGATGCCGAAGCGGGGCGCGACGAGCATATGGACCGGCTGATCGAATGGCTGCCCGCCAATATTCCGCCGGGCGAGGAGACCAGCATCGTCCATGGCGACTTCCGCATCGACAATATGATATTTCACCCGACCGAGCCGCGCGTCCTGGCGGTGCTCGACTGGGAGCTGTCGACCCTCGGTCATCCGCTCGCCGACTTCGCCTATCATGCGATGATGTACCAGATGCCGCCGCACATCGTCGCGGGGCTGGCGGGCGCGGACCTGACCGCGCTCAACCTGCCCAGCGAGGAAGACTATATCGCCGCCTATTGCGCGCGCACCGGGCGCGGCTCGATCCCCGGCTGGCGCTTTTACACCGCGTTCAACTTCTTCCGCCTCGCCGCGATCTTCCACGGCATCAAGGGACGCGTGATCCGCGGCACCGCCGCGTCGGCGCGCGCCGCCGAACGGGCCCGGGTATTCCCCGAACTGGCGCGGATCGCCTGGGCACAGGCGGCCGCATGAGCATAACCACGCATTGACGCCGGAAGGCGGCGATCCCTAAGATCGTCGCCGGCCGGTTGAGGTGGATCATGCGAGCTAGGGGCATTGCTGTATTTCTGGGTCTCGGCCTGGCGCTGGCCGCCGCGCCCGCGCAGGCCGACCAGCTCGTGCGCGAGGGCCATGCGCTCGCGGTGAAGCGCTGTGGCGCCTGCCACGCGACGGGCAAGACGGGCGCGAGCCCGCTTGCGGCCGCGCCGCCGTTCCGCTCGCTCGCCTATCGCTATCCGGTCGAGACGCTCGACGAGGCGCTGGCCGAGGGGATCACCGCCGGGCATCCCGACATGCCGTCGGACCCGTGGGAGCCGGCGGACATCAAGCGCTTCATCGCCTATCTGAACAGCATCGGCCCGAAGCCGGCCCAGCCGCGCTGAACCGGCGGCGTAGCGCCTACAGGATCCAGGGCAGGGCGAGGAAGGCGGCGGCGGCGCTGAGGATCAGCGGCAGCGCCGCGGGCCAGCCGGCGCGCCATCCGGCGATGCTGATCGCGACGACCGCCTTGACCAGCGTGTTGAGCAGCACCGGCAAGGAGAGCACCAGCCCCGCCGTCCGCCCGTCGATCGCCCCGGCGGGCAGGCCGCCCATCGTGATGATCGCCGAATCCACGTCGATCATTCCCGAAATGGCGAGCGCGGTCGCGAGGCCCGCGTCACCGAAGCGCAGGAGCGCGGCGTTCGCCACCACCGAGAGAAACATCACCAGGCCGACGAGCATCAGCGCCGGCCAGATGGCGAAGGGATTACGGACGGCGATCTCCCCGTCGCTGCCGCTCCCGGTCTGGGTGCGGCGGAGGAACCAGCCCGTGCAGAGCAGGCTGACCATCGCCGGCGCGCCGATCACCGCCGCAAGCCACGGCAGCGCGAAGGGCGCGAGCATCGCGGCCATGACCAGCACGCGCATGAACATCACCGCCGAGGCGGCGGCGACGCCCGCGATGAGGCTGGGCGTTTCGAGTTCGCCCGCGCGCAGCCGGGTGGCGAGCGAGGCCGTCACCGCAGTCGACGAGATCATCGCGCCCGCGGCGGCGGTAGCGATAATCCCGCGTGAGGGGCCCAACCATTTGGAGACGAAATAGCCGATGAACGACAGGCCCGAGACGAGCACGACCATGATCCACAGCTGGTGCGGATTCCAGGCGTCGAATGGCCCCATGTCGCGATCGGGCAGCAGCGGCAGGATGGCGAGGGCGATCAGTGCGAAGCGGGCGATCGCCTGAAGCTCCACCTTGTCGAGCCGTTCGATCCAACCATGGAGCTGTTCGCGCATCGACAGGATCAGGGTCATGATCGCGGCGGACACCGAGGCGAGGACCGGCTGCCCCGTGGCCGCCAGCAGGCCGATGCCGAGGGTCAGCAGCATGGCGATCGCGCCGGTCGCGCTGACACTTGCCCCCTGAATGACCGATCGCCGGTAGCCGATGACGATCAGCCCCGCGGTGGCGACGAACAGGCCCGCGCCGATCGCGATGTGGACGCCCGTCGCCAGCGCTCCGCACAGCGCGCCGGTGAGCCCGAGAAGCGCGAAGGTGCGGATCCCCGCGACGCGGGTGCCCGGTATTGCGGAGCGGCTCGACCAGCCCCGTTCGATGCCGATCAGGAAACCGAGCGCCAGCCCCAGCGCCACATATTCGAGGCCGTCGACGTTCACCGCCCCGACACCGGCGGGACGGCCGCAGCGGCCCGCGTCACTTCGAGGTCAGCGTCCAGACGCCGTCCCAGTCCGCCGCGGGCGGCGCCTTGGCGAAGGCGCGGCAGCGTTCGACATACATCGCCGAGGGGCCGTCGCCGGGCATCGCCTTGAGTGCGGCGAGGAAATGCTCTTCGGCCTCCCGCCATTGCATCGCCCGATAGGCGGCGAGGCCCGACGCATAATGTTCGAGCATCGCGCCGAGGCCGCGGTCGACCTCGTCGGCGCGATAGCCGAGCGATTCATGGACGCCGACCGGGAAGTCCTTGCCCTTCACCCGGATCAGGTCGATCTCGCGCACCAGCCGCGGGTCGGCGAGGCGGGCATAGGTGAATTCGGAGAAGAGGATCTTCGAGCCATAGGCCTTGTTCGCGCCCTCGAGCCGCGAGGCGAGGTTCACGCTGTCGCCGATGACGGTATATTCCATGCGCTTGATCGAGCCGATATTGCCGACGATCACGTCGCCGGTGCTGATCCCCAGGCCGATGTCGATCGGCGCTTCGCCCATAGCGGTGCGCTTCAGGTTGAGCGCCTTCAGCTCGACCAGCATCCGGTTCGCGGTGGCGATGGCATTGTCGGCGTCGTTCGGCCCGGCGAACGGCGCGCCGAACAGCGCCATGATCGCGTCGCCGATATATTTGTCGAGGATGCCCTTATTCTCGAAGATGACGTCGACCATCTCGGTGAAATAGCTGTTGAGCATCGCCACGGTTTCGCGCGCGCCGATCTTCTCGGCGATCGTGGTGAAGCCGCGCACGTCGGAGAAGAGGATCGAGACCGTCTGGTCCTTACCGGTCAGCTGGTCCTCGCCCGCCTCGAGCAGCTGATCGGCGACCTCCTTCGACATGTAGCGCGCCATGGTGGAGCGGACGCGCTTCTCGCTGGTGATGTCCTCCATCACCAGCATCGAGCCGATCACCGCATCATTGGCGTCGACCAGCGGGGCGGCGGTGAGATTGATCGAGGCGGCCTGGCCATCGTTGCCGACCAGCTCGGCGTCGACCGCCAGATAGGCCTCGCGATCGCGGTCGGTGCGTTCCAGCCGCTCGGCGATCCAGGCGTTCTTGCCCGAAAAGGCGTCGCGCGCGCGGGTGCCGATCAGCCCGTCCGGGGCCTTGAGCAAGGTTCGCGCGGCCTCATTGCTGGTGACGATGCGGGTGTCTTCGTCGAATGTGATCACCGCGTTCGAGGTGCTCTTGAGGATGCTCTCGTTATAATTCTTCATGTAGAGCACGTCGTCGAACAGCCGGGCATTCTCCAGGCACACCGCGATCTGCGCCGAGAAGGCCTTGAGCCGCGCCTCGTCCTTGGCGGAGAAGGCGCTGGCGTCGCGCTTGTTGAGGATCTGGGTGACGCCGATCCGGCCGCCATGCTTGTCGAAGATCGGCTGGCAGAGGATCGAGCGGGTGACGAAGCCGGTCGCCTTGTCGACCTCTGGATTGAAGCGCGGATCGGCATAAGGATCGGAGATATTCTCGGCGACGCCGCTGGTGAACACCGCGCCCGCGATGCCGCGGTTCGACGGCAGGCGGATCTCGCGGACCAGATCGCCCTCGGCGAACAGCGAGAAGAGTTCGTCGCTCTTGCGGTCATAGACGAACAGGGTCGATCGCTCGGCGTTGAGCAGTTCGGTGGTGGCGCGCATGATCCGGGCGATCAGCAGTTCGAGCTTCAACTCGCCGGCGAGATCGTTGCTCATCTCGAGGATCAACTGCTCCTCGCGCAGCGCTTCGAGCATGTGCTGGAAGCCGCGGAAGATGTCGGCATATTCGTCGGTGGAGACCACCTCCAGCTTGACGCCATCGAGCTCGCCGCGCTCGACCATGCGCATCCCGTCGATCAGCCGGCTCGCCGACCGCGACACTTCCTGCGCGGTGAGCAAGGCCATCATCACCGAGCCGAGCATGCAGACGCACACCACGCCGGTGATCCAGATATAGAGCGGCAGCATCATCGAGGGTGTGGGATCGATGCCCTGGAGCACGAACATCCGCTGCACCTTGAAGATGATCGACGCGGCGAAGAAGATGAGCGGCAGCGCGGCGACGAAGATCGTCAGGTAGAGCAGCTTGCTCTTGAGCCGGATCGCGACCAGCTGGTGCTGATATTCAGGCGGCAGGCCGCCGGGCAGCGCTTCGGACAGGCGGACGATCGTGCCCACCATCGCCCTGCTGACCCCGAAATATTCGAAGATCGCATGGGTGGGCGAGGCGAACAGCAGGCAGGTCGCAGCGAACACGATCACCTGCCACGGCACGTAGCCCGCATCGAAGAAATAGTTGCCGAGCGGCAGGGCGATGCAGACCAGCACCGACACCATCGGGCCATGCAGGAAGGTGACCCGCATGAAGGAGTAGAAGGGCAGGTTGAGCGCGCGGACGACCGCCTCGGCCATGACGGGCGGCGGAACCTTCTCCCCCGCGTCCATCGCGCGCAGCGCCCGGTCGATCGGCCGGAAGTGCCGGACCATCAGATAGACGTCGGACAGATTGTAGATCGCGACGACGACTGGGGTCATGCAGACCAGGATGATCCACTGGCGCAGGGTGAGTTCGAGACCGAACAGCACCAGCGCCATGACGATCACGATCGCGAGGGTACAGCCGCCTTGGTACAGCCACATCAGCCGCCAGAACAGCGCGCGCGCCGACGACCGGCCTGCGGCCGGGGCGGGTTTTCCGGTGGCTATTGGCTTGAGTTCGGTCATCGCTGTTGTCGAAGCCGGCCGATGTTCATGCCGCGCCCCTTCGGTCTCCCCATCTTTCCCCGAAGTTCGCCCGCATCGCGAGATCTCCCCGGTGATGATTTGCCGCTCTGCCTGCCGCTTTGTCCAGAAAACTTTGCTTGGACGCCCCGGCCGTGCGGTCACGGCGAAAGGAACAAGATCACCGACGCGACGTTGGTATGATATCCGTTCGTCTATACAGCGCTAAATGACGATTCGATGATTACAGAGTTACTATCGAGTAAAAAGTCATGGTAATGACGTAATTAACCAGATTCATATTTATATCCATAATCGGATATTCAGGATGTCTTAGCACATCCTTCGTATGACTACTTCACTAATTTGATGTCTCCGTGAATCCAGTGGGCTTTTTGGCCTTTTTGGAGCCGGGCGGGTGTCGGTATATGGTGTTGCGTAGCGTATCCTTTCAACGCGCCAGGCGTTTCATGTCCGCGATTCTGGTCGCGGGAATGGCGGCGTTGGCACCGGGCGGCGGGCCTGCCGCCGCGATGCGGTTCGGCGGCACCGAAAGCCGGACCGCGCCGGGCGCTTTCGAGGCGGTCGGCCGGCTCGAATGCCCGACGGCGGGCGGACGTGCGCGCGTCCGCGATGCGACCGGCTGGATATTGGGCGCTGCCGATACCGCCGTCACCGCCGCGCACAGCCTCTATGCCGACGGCGCGGCGATCGATCCGCGCAACTGCTTCTTCAGCCTGCTCAACCCCGACGGATCGGTGCGCGAGACTGCGCGGGTGCGCTATGTCCGCTCGCCCTGGGCCGATGCGCGCCGCCGCAGCGACAGCGCCTATGACGTCGCGGTGCTCAAACTCGACCGGCCAATGGCCGCCGAGCGGGTCGCCGCGGTCGCCGTCCGGCCTAGCGGACGCGCGGTGCAGTTAATATCCTTTCCCGCCGATGCCGCCGATGGCCGCGCGCGCATCAGCAACGGCGAGGCGCGGCCCTTTCCCTATGGCCTGGCACAGGACGGCGCGGGGGGAACGCGCGTGACCGACCCGTCGCGGCTGTTTGCCAGTTCGACGGAGTCTGCGTCGGGATCGTCGGGCGGCATGTATTATGCGCCCGGCGCGCATGCCGCGGTGGGGTTGCATGTCGGCTATGTCTGCGCGGGGAACGACTGTTTCAACATCGGGCTGCGCTTCGACGCCGATATACTGGCAATGATCGCGGAGGTGGCGGCCGACAGCGGCGAACGGATGGCTAGCGCCGACCGCGCGTCGATGCGCGCGTTGCGCTAAGGCGTGACTACGCGTCGCCTTCGCCGGGGCGACGGCTTCTGGTAAACCATCGCGTTCGCAGCAGCGGCGTGATAGTTATCCTCTATCGATCGATGGGGACACCATGCATCTGCGCCTGCTGCGCTATTTCACGGCTCTAGCGCGCGAGGGGCATTTTGCGCGCGCGGCGGAGGTCTGTGGCATCACCCAGCCGACGCTGTCGGCGGGCATCGCCGCGCTGGAGGAGCAGTTCGGCCGCCGGCTGGTGGTGCGCGACCGGCGCTATATCGGGCTGACGCCCGAGGGGCAGGCGATGCTGCCCTGGGCGCAGCAGCTCGTCGCGGTGTTCGAGGGGATGGGCCATGCGATGGAGGCGATGGCCGGGCCGATCCATGGCGAATTCCGGCTGGGCGTTATCCCGGCGGCGCTGCCGGTGGTCGGTTATCTCGCCAAGGCTTTGCTCGAATTGCATCCGGAGCTGAGCCTGTCGGTGCGGTCGATGACCTCGCGCGAGATCGAGCGCGGGCTGAGCGGGTTCGAGATCGACGCGGGGCTGACCTATCTCGATCATGAGCCGCCCGCCGACATGCTGGCAAGCGCGCTCTATGCCGAACATTATATCTTTCTCGCCCATGCCGGGGGTCCCTTTGCCGGGCGCAGCGAGATCGGCTGGGGGGAAGCGGTGCGCGCCGATCTCTGCCTGCTCCACCAGGGGATGCAGAACCGCCGCATCCTCGACGCGCGCATCGCCGAGCGCGGCCTGGCGCTGCATCCGCGTGCGACGGCGGACAGCTATGTCGCGCTGCTGGCGATGGTGCAGGCGGGCGGCTTCGCGACGATCATGCCCGACAGCTATCTGGCGCTGCTGCCGGGGCTGAACTGGGCGCAGATATTGCCGTTCGACGATCCCGCGCCGGCCAGCCGGATCGGCCTGATCGTCCCCAATCGCAGCCCGATCGGCCCGCTGGCGGGGGCGGCGCTGGCGATCGCGCGCAAGGTGAAGCTGCCCAAGGGGTTCGATGTTTGATAGATAGTGTCTATCACTGATGGATATTAGTGATTTGACCCGCCCGTAGCGGAGCGCGAAAGCCGCGCGATGACGATGATCGACGAAAGCATCGAGGCGACGGTCGCGCGCCTCGCCAAAGTCCATGCCGGACGGCGCGGCGCGCTGTTGCCGCTGCTGCACGATCTTCAGGCGGCGGTCGGCAAGGTCGATGACGCCGCGGTTGCGGCGATCGCCGCCGAACTCAACCTGAGCCGCGCCGAAGTGCATGGCGTTGTCAGCTTCTACCATGATTTCCGCCATGTCCCGGCAGGCCGCCATATCGTCAAATATTGCCGCGCCGAGAGCTGCCAGTCGCGCGGCGGCGCGGCGATCGAGGCGGCGCTGGCCCGGCGGCTCGACGTCGCGATGGGCGAGACCCGCGCCGACGGGCGGGTGACGCTGGAGCCGGTCTATTGCCTAGGCCTGTGCGCGGTCGGGCCCAATGCGCTGGTTGACGGGGTGCCGGTGGCGCGGATCGACGGCGACGCCGCGATCGAGCGGATCGCCGCGACGGTGGCGGCATGACGCGGGTTTTCATCAGCGCCGACATGGCGTCGGTCGCGCTGGGCGCGGATGCGGTGGCGGATGCCTTCGCGGGTGCAGGCTGCACCGTGGTGCGCACCGGCAGCCGGGGGCTGTTCGCGATCGAACCGCTGGTCGAGGTCGAGACCGCCGAGGGGCGGATGGGCTATGGTCCGGTCGGCCCCGACGATGTCGCGGCGGTGCTGGCGGGCGATCATGCCAACCGGCTCGGCGCGATCGACGAACTCCCTTTCTTCGCGAAGCAGCAGCGCTTCACCTTCGCGCGCTGCGGGGTCAACGATCCGCTCGACCTGAGCGCCTATGCGGCGAGCGGCGGCTGGGCCGGATTGCAGGCGGCGCGCGCGATGAGCCCCCAGGCCGTGGTCGATGCGGTCAAGGCATCGGGCCTGCGCGGGCGCGGTGGGGCGGGCTTCCCGACCGGGATCAAGTGGCAGACGGTGCTGGCAGCCGAAGCCGACGAGAAGTTCATCGTCTGCAATGCCGACGAGGGCGACAGCGGCACCTTCGCCGATCGCATGCTGATGGAGGGCGATCCCTATTGCCTGATCGAGGGCATGGCGATTGCGGGCCACGCGGTCGGCGCGGGGCATGGCTATATCTATATCCGATCCGAATATCCCTTTGCGATCCGGACGATGGAGGCGGCGATCCTGCGCGCGGCGCGGGAGATCGCGCCCTTCACCCTCGAAGTGCGGGTCGGCGCGGGGGCCTATGTCTGCGGCGAGGAGACCGCGCTGCTCGACAGCATCGAGGGCAAGCGCGGGCAGGTCCGCGCCAAGCCGCCGCTGCCGGCGATAGCGGGGCTGTTCGGCAAGCCGACGGTGATCAACAATGTGCTGAGCCTCGCAGCGGTGCCCTTCATCCTGGAGAAGGGGGCGGACGCCTATGCGGCGGTGGGCTTCGGCCGGTCGCGCGGCACGATGCCGGTGCAGTTGGCGGGCAACGTCAAACATGGCGGGCTGTTCGAGATCGGCTTCGGCATCACGCTGGGCGAGCTGGTCGAGGAGATCGGCGGCGGCACCGCGTCGGGCAGGCCGGTGCGTGCGGTTCAGGTCGGCGGGCCGCTGGGCGCCTATTTCCCGCCGTCGAGGTTCGACACGCCTTTCGACTATGAGGCGTTCACCGCGGCGGGCGGGCTGATCGGCCATGCCGGGATCACCGTCTTCGACGACAGCGTCGACATGGCGAGGATGGCGCGCTTCGCAATGGAGTTCTGCGCGGTCGAAAGCTGCGGCAAATGTACGCCATGCCGGATCGGATCGACCCGTGGCGTCGAGACGATCGACCGGATCATCGCGGGTCGTCACGCCAAGCTGGCTGTCATCCCGGACTTGATCCGGGATCCCGCTTCTTCCTCCCGCGCTGACAAGGAAAGCGGGATCCCGGGTCAAGCCCGGGATGACGGAATGGGTATGCGATTGTCTTCCCCCGAAGGGGAAGGCTTGCTCGCCGCGCTTGGTTCGCGCTCACCGCTTCGACTGGATCGAGCGCAGGATAAGGAGATCGGGCTGCTGCGCGACCTGTGCGACACTATGAAATATGGATCGCTGTGCGCGCTGGGCGGTTTCACACCCTATCCGGTGCTGAGCGCGCTCGACTATTTTCCAGAGGATTTCGGCGGCGCGGCTGCGTTGCCAGAGGCGGCGGAGTAAGCCCATGGCGTGGATCGGCGAAATCGACCTTGGCACCAAAGCCGCCCCCGTCACCGGCCCGATGGTGGCGGTGACGATCGACGATCAGCGCATCGAGGTGCCCGAAGGCACGTCGATCATGCGCGCCGCCGCGCTGATGGGGACGACGATCCCCAAATTGTGCGCGACCGACATGCTGGAAAGCTTCGGATCGTGCCGCCTGTGCCTGGTCGAGATCGACGGCCGTGCGGGCTATCCCGCCTCGTGCACCACGCCGGTGATGCCCGGCATGGTGGTGCGCACCCAGACCGAGAAGCTCAAGCAGCTCCGCAAGGGGGTGATGGAGCTCTACATCTCGGACCATCCGCTCGACTGCCTGACCTGTTCGGCCAACGGCGATTGCGAGCTGCAGGATCAGGCGGGCGCGGTGGGGCTGCGCGAGGTGCGCTACGACTATGAGGGCGCGAACCATCTCACTGCCGAGAAGGACGAGTCCAACCCCTATTTCACCTTCGACAGCACCAAGTGCATCGTCTGCTCGCGCTGCGTGCGCGCCTGTGACGAGGTGCAGGGGACGCTGGCGCTGACCGTCGACGGGCGCGGCTTCGAAAGCCATATCGCGGCGAGCCAGGACGAGGACTTCCTGAAATCCGAATGCGTGAGCTGCGGCGCCTGCGTCCAGGCCTGCCCGACATCGGCGCTGATCGAGAAGAGCGTGATCGAGAAGGGGACCCCCGACCGCGCGGTCGTCACCACCTGCGCCTATTGCGGGGTCGGCTGCACCTTCCGCGCCGAAATGCGCGGCGAGGAGCTGGTACGCATGGTGCCGTGGAAGGACGGCAAGGCCAATCGGGGGCATAGCTGCGTCAAGGGGCGCTTCGCCTGGGGCTATGCCCAGCACAAGGAGCGCATCCTCCACCCGATGATCCGCGCCTCGGTCGATGAACCCTGGCGCGAGGTGAGCTGGGAAGAGGCGATCGCCCACACCGCGTCGGAGTTCCGCCGCATCCAGGCGACCTATGGCACCCGGTCGGTCGGCGGCATTACCTCCAGCCGCTGCACCAACGAGGAGACCTTCCTCGTCCAGAAGATGATCCGTCAGGGCTTCGGCAACAACAATGTCGATACCTGTGCGCGTGTCTGTCACTCGCCGACCGGTTACGGGCTGAAGACGACCTTCGGCACCTCGGCGGGCACGCAGGATTTCGACAGCGTCCAATATGCCGACGTGATCATGGTGATCGGCGCGAACCCGACCGACGGCCATCCGGTGTTCGCCAGCCGGATGAAGCGGCGGCTGCGTCAGGGCGCGAAGCTGATCGTCGTCGATCCGCGCCGCACCGATCTGGTCCGCAGCGCCCGCATCGAGGCCGACCAGCACCTGCCGCTCAAGCCCGGCACCAACGTCGCGGTGCTGACCGCGATGGCGCATGTCATCGTCGAGGAAGGGCTGGCGAACGAGGCGTTCATCCGCGCGCGTTGCGACTGGGACGAATATCAGGACTGGGCGGCCTTCGTGTCCGAGCCTGCCCGCTCGCCCGAGGCAACCGAGCCGCTGACCGGTGTTCCCGCCGACACGCTGCGCGCCGCCGCCCGGCTCTATGCGACCGGGGGCAATGCCGCGATCTATTATGGCCTGGGCGTCACCGAGCATAGCCAGGGATCGTCGACGGTGATGGCGATCGCCAACCTCGCCATGGCGACCGGCAATATCGGCCGCGAGGGCACCGGCGTGAACCCGCTGCGCGGGCAGAACAACGTTCAGGGCGCGTGCGACATGGGCAGCTTCCCGCACGAATTCTCCGGATATCGCCATGTGTCGGACGGCGACACGCGCGCGCTGTTCGAACGCGAATGGGGCGTGCCGCTCGATCCCGAACCGGGCCTGCGCATCCCCAACATGCTCGACGCCGCGACCGACGGCGTGTTCATGGGGCTGTTCGTGCAGGGCGAGGACATCCTCCAGTCCGATCCGAACACCAAGCATGTCGCGGCGGGCCTCGCGGCGATGGAATGCGTGGTGGTGCAGGACCTGTTCCTGAACGAGACCGCGAACTACGCGCATGTCTTCCTGCCCGGATCGACCTTCCTGGAAAAGGACGGGACCTTCACCAACGCCGAGCGCCGTATCCAGATGGTGCGCAAGGTGATGGCGCCGCTCAACGGCTATGCCGACTGGGAGATCGTCCAGCTCGTCGCGCGGGCGATGGGGCTCGATTGGAACTATCGCCATCCGTCCGAGATCATGGACGAGGTCGCGCGGCTGACGCCGAGCTTTGCCGGGGTGAGCTATGACAGGATCGAGGCGCAGGGATCGATCCAGTGGCCCGCGAACGACAAGGCCCCGCTCGGCACCCCGATGATGCACATCGAGGGATTCGCGCGCGGCAAGGGCAAGTTCGTGGTGACCGATTATGTCGCGACCGACGAGAAGACCGGCCCGCGCTTCCCGCTGCTGCTCACCACCGGCCGCATCCTCAGCCATTATAATGTCGGCGCGCAGACGCGGCGGACCGCCAATGTCGCCTGGCACCCCGAGGATCTGTTGGAGGTCCATCCGGTCGATGCCGAAAATCGCGGGGTCAAGGATGGCGACTGGGTCACGCTGCGCAGCCGCGCGGGTGAGACGACGTTGCGCGCGCATGTCACCGAGCGGGTCGCCCCCGGGGTGGTCTATACGACCTTCCACCATCCCGAGACGCAGGCCAACGTCATCACCACCGACTATTCGGACTGGGCGACCAACTGTCCCGAATATAAGGTGACGGCGGTGCAGGTTTCTCTGTCCAACGGCCCGTCGGACTGGCAGGAAGACTATGCCGATCAGGCGCGCCGCAGCCGGCGCATCATGACGGTTGAGGCGGCCGAATAAGATGGCGATGAGCAACGACGACAAGCTCGTCTACATGGTCAACCAGATCGCCCGCAATTTCGGGGCGATGGCGCACGACCATGCCGTCGAGGCCGTCACCGACCATCTCGTCCATTTCTGGGATCCCCGGATGAAGGCGCGGATCGTGACGCTCGCCGCCGAACGGCCCGGCGAGCTGCTGCCGGTCTCGGCGGCGTCGGTCGACCAGCTCGCCGCCGGTCTCGAACCCCCGCCGCAGACGCGCGCCACCGCCTTCGCCGCCGTCGACGAGCCCGGCGGATCGGACGCCGGCTGAGCGATGGCAACGCGGCCCGGGCTGTTCCGGCGGATCAGCGCGACCGGCGGCGCGGAGAGCATCGAGCGGCTGGTTGCCGACGAGACCCCGATCGCGATCGAATATAATGGCCTCGGCTATGCGGTGCTGATGGCCAGCGCGGCGGATCTCGACGATCTCGCCTATGGCTTCAGCCGCGCCGAACGGCTGATCGACGATCCCGCGCAGATCATCGATGTCGATACCCATGCCGCGGAGCAGGGCATGTTGCTGCGGATCACGCTGCGCGAGGACCGGCTCGCGCTGGTCGCCGAGCGGGTCCGCCATCGCGTGTCCGAATCCTCCTGCGGGCTGTGCGGCATCGAGAATCTCGAACAGGCGCTGCGCAGCCTGCCCCGCGTCGAGGCGGGAACCGCGCCCGCCGATGCTGCGGTCTTTGCCGCGCTCGATGCGCTCCACCGTCATCAGCCGCTGAACGCCCAGACCGGCGCGGTCCATGCCGCCGCGCTGTGCGGCGCGGACGGCGCGATCCGGCTGGTGCGCGAGGATGTCGGCCGCCACAATGCCTTCGACAAGCTGATCGGCGCGATGCTGCGCGCGGGGCTGGACTGGGACGGCGGCTTCGCGCTGCTGTCATCGCGTTGCTCGTTCGAACTGGTCGAAAAGGCGGCGCTGGCGGGATGCCCGACGCTGGTGACGGTCTCCGCGCCCACCGGCCTTGCGATCGACCGCGCCCGCGATGCTGGGCTGCGGCTGATCGTGCTGGCCCGGCCCGACGCGATGCTGGCGGCGACCTGATGCGGCTGCTGGGCGCGATCCTCGCCGGTGGACGGTCGAGCCGCTTCGGATCCGACAAGGCCGAGGCCCTGTGGCGCGGCAAGCCGCTGATCGAACATGCCGCCGATCGGCTGCGGCCGGTCACCGACGAGCTGATCCTGTGCGGGCGTTCCTACGCCGGGCTGCGTGCGCTCCCCGACCGTCCCGAGGCGGACATGGGGCCGCTGGGCGGGTTGAATGCCGCGCTCCATCATGCCCGCGCGGAGGGTTTCGGGGCGGTGCTGAGCCTCGGCTGCGATACGCCCGATGTACCCGCAGCGCTGTTCGACCGGCTGCTGAGCGCCGCCGGGCCCGTCTATGTCGCGCGCCTGCCGGTGATCGGCCATTGGCCCGCCATGCTGGCTGCCGATCTCGACGCCTTCCTGGCCGATGATCGCAAGCATTCGATCCGCGCCTGGGCGGAGCGGGTGGGGGCGGAGCCGATCGACTGGCCCGAGCTGGCCAATATCAATGTGCCTGCCGATCTGGCCACCTTGCGGCGCGGTGATGACCTTGGCTGAGCCGCTCATTTAGATTTCTTCCGCTCATCCCGAGTAGAGGCTGAGCGAAGTCGAAGACCCGTATCGAAGGACGGTCCTTCGATACGCCATTTCGACGAGCTCAATGGCTGCTCAGGATGAGCGGGGGTGGGTTAACGGACATACGCGTGATGCCCAGAAAAACCGCCGGGCCGCCGAAATGATATATTGTATCTTCGGCCCGAACATGCCATGTGGCGCGACAATAGGAAGGGATGACCGTGAACCGCTTCGTACCTGCACGCGACCTATTCGACCGGCTAGCGATCGGCCTGTCGGCGCTGTGTCTCGTCCATTGCGCGGCGAGCGTCATCCTGCTGGCCGTGCTCGCGACGGCGGGCGGGGCGCTGCTCCATCCGATCATCCATGAGGTCGGTCTGGCGATGGCGATCCTGCTCGCGATCGTCGGGCTGGGCAAAGGCTTCTTCCAGCATCGGCGGCCGGTGCCGATGATCGTCGGGACCGCCGGGATCGCGCTGATGGCGACCGCGCTGAGCGTGCCGCATGGCGTCCGCGAAGCGGCCTTCACCATGCTCGGCGTCGCCTGCGTTGCGGTCGCCCATCTGCTCAACCGCCGCGCCAGCGCCGAGCATCTCACCCTCTGACCCTTGCCGGGGCGTTCGCCAGGGCCTAGATTGGCCGCATGGCCACCGCGCATGATCACCACATTCATGAGGGCGAATCGCTCGCCAGCGCCGCCCAGCGCGCGTTCGAGCGGGCGGGCGAGCAATGGACACCGATGCGCGCGCAAATCTATGCGGCGCTGAGCGCGGCGGATCGTCCTGCATCGGCCTATGACCTGGCCGAGGCGGTGTCGAAGTCGACCGGCCGCCGGGTCGCCGCCAACAGCGTCTACCGCATCCTCGATGTGTTCGTGTCGAAGAACCTCGCCCGCCGGGTCGAGAGCGCCAACGCCTATATCGTCAACGCCCATCCCGATTGTCAGCATGACTGCATCTTCCTGGTTTGCGACGCCTGCGGGCGGGTCAACCATGTCGACGACGACAGCCTGTCGGGCGCGGTGCGCCGTTCCGCCGAGAAGGCTGGGTTTTCCCAGTTACGCCCCGTGATCGAGGTGCGCGGCTGCTGCGCCGATTGCGCCGATGGAGATATGGCCTGAACGCGCATTTCGGCGCATCTAAGCTGGCTATGGCGATTACATGGGTTTATGGCGAGCGGGATGACCAACCGTCCTGTAACGCCTTTGCTTGATAGTGCCGCGACACCCGCCGAACTCCGGCAGCTGAAACCGGCGCAACTCCGCCAGCTTGCCGATGAACTGCGCGAGGAGATGATCTCCGCCGTATCGGTGACCGGCGGCCATCTCGGCGCGGGACTCGGCGTGGTCGAACTGACCGTCGCGCTCCACTATGTCTTTGATACGCCGCGCGACGTCCTGATCTGGGACGTCGGGCATCAGGCCTATCCGCACAAGATCCTCACCGGGCGGCGTGACCGCATCCGCACGCTGCGGCAGCCGGGCGGCCTGTCGGGCTTCACCAAGCGCAGCGAGAGCGAATATGATCCGTTCGGGGCGGCGCACAGCTCGACCTCGATCTCCGCCGCGCTCGGCTTCGCGGTCGCCAACAAGCTTGGCGACAAGCCAGGCCGCGCCATCGCGGTGATCGGCGACGGGGCGATGTCGGCGGGCATGGCCTATGAGGCGATGAACAACGCCAAGCAGGCGGGCAACCGGCTGATCGTCATCCTCAACGACAATGACATGTCGATCGCGCCACCGGTCGGCGCGCTATCGGCCTATCTCGCCAAGATCGTGTCGTCTGGCCCCTTCCTGTCGATGCGCGGCTTCGCCAAGCGGGTTGCGCAGAAGCTGCCCCGCCCGATCCATGATTTCGCCAAGCGGTCCGAGGAATATGCCCGCGGCATGGCGACCGGCGGTACATTGTTCGAGGAACTGGGCTTCTATTATGTCGGCCCGGTCGACGGCCATAACCTCGACCATCTGCTGCCGATCCTGGAAAATGTCCGCGACAGCGACCATGGCCCGATCCTGATTCATGTCGTCACCAACAAGGGCAAGGGCTATGCCCCCGCCGAGGCGGCGGCCGACAAATATCATGGCGTCCAGAAGTTCGACGTCGTCTCGGGCGAACAGGCCAAGGCTCCGCCGGGACCGCCGAGCTATACCGGCGTCTTCGCCGAGGCGCTGATCCGCGAGGCGGCGCGCGACGACAAGATCTGCGCGATCACCGCCGCCATGCCATCGGGTACCGGCCTCGACAAATTTGAGACCGCCTATCCCGAGCGCAGCTTCGACGTCGGCATCGCCGAGCAGCACGCGGTGACCTTCGCCGCGGGTCTGGCGGCGCAGGGTTATCGCCCCTTCTGCGCAATCTATTCGACCTTCCTGCAGCGCGCTTATGACCAGGTCGTCCATGACGTCGCGATCCAGAACCTGCCCGTGCGCTTCGCGATCGACCGCGCCGGGCTGGTCGGTGCCGACGGGTCGACCCATGCGGGCAGCTTCGACATCACCTATCTGGCGACCCTGCCCAACATGGTGGTGATGGCGGCGGCGGACGAAGCCGAACTGAGCCATATGGTCCACACCGCCGCGCTGTACGACAGCGGCCCGATCGCGCTGCGCTATCCGCGCGGCAACGGCACCGGCGTCGCGATTCCTGCCGTTCCCGAGCAGCTTCCGATCGGCAAGGGCCGGCTGGTCCGCGAGGGCAAGACGGTGGCGATCCTGTCGCTCGGCACCCGCCTCGGCGAGGCGCTGCGCGCCGCCGAGCAACTCGAGGCGCTGGGCCTGTCGACCACGGTCGCCGACCTGCGCTTCGCCAAGCCGCTCGACGAGGCGATGATCCAGACGCTGCTGACCAGCCATGAGGTAGCGGTGACGGTAGAAGAAGGCGCGATCGGCGGCCTCGGCGCGCATGTCCTGACGCTGGCGTCGGACCTGGGCCTGATCGACAATGGTTTGAAGCTGCGGACGCTGCGCCTGCCCGACGCGTTCCAGGAGCATGACAAGCCCGAGAAGCAATATGCCGATGCGGGGTTGGACGCCGAGTCGATCGTCGGCACGGTGCTGGCGGCGCTGCACCGGAACAGCAGCGGGCTGGAAGAGAGCGCGTAGCCCCTCTCCTCGCACCGTCATGCTGAACTTGTTTCAGCATCCACTAGGACGCGGGAGCGAAGCTAGCGTGGTTCGGGTGGATCGAAACCCAATGCCATCGCCAGATCATCCCACATAGGGTTGTCCTGCTCGACCAGATTGAGCTTCCAATCGCGCCGCCAGTTTTTGAGCTGCTTTTCGCGGGCGATGGCGTCGAGCATTTCGCTGAACAGTTCGAAGCGAACAAGCCTTGTCACGCCATGGCGCGAGGTGAAGCCCGGAATATCGCCGCTGCGATGCTGGTAGAGGCGTCCCATCAGATCGGATGTGACGCCGATATAGATCGTCCCGTTGCGGTCGCTCGCGAGGATGTAGACGCAAGGCTGGCGGTCCATGCGCCTCTCTTAGCATCGACCAAGGCTCGGAGTGGATGCTGAAACAAGTTCAGCATGACAGCTAGGGGAGGGGCCTGCCCCTAAACATCCTCGTCCGGAAGGACAAAAGCGCCATCAGCCGGGGCTTCGGCGAGCTTTTCGATGCGGCCGCGCGAGACCGAGATCAGGATGTGGCGGTTGGCGAACTCGACGACGGCGAGCCGGCCGGTGGCGCCCATCGGGATCGCGTCGACGATCCTGAGCGCCCTTTGCCTGTTGCCGATCGCGATTCCCGGCTGGAGCTTTTTCCAGAGCCAGAGGGAAGCATAGGCCAGTCCGCCGACGAGGGGGACCAGCAGGAGCAGCTTCAACAGATAGTCGATCATCATTGGCGAGACATCATTGGCGGCGTTCTATCCCCGACAGCCGCGCATCGGCAGCGACCACGTCGACCACCCTTATTCCGAACTTTCCGTTCACTGTCACTACCTCGCCCTTCGCGACGAGGGTTCCGTTGACCATGATGTCGAGCAATTCGTTCGCCTGGCGGTCGAGTTCGACCACGCTGCCCGAATTGAGGTCCATCAGATCGGCGAGGCGCAGCGAGGTGCTGCCGACTTCGACCGACAGGCGGAGCGGAATGTCTGCCAGCAGCGAATAGTTGGCGCGGCTCGACAGATCGGCCGGAACGGCGGGAACGTCGGACATATCGCTCATTTCAAAAGACCCTTGTTGAGGTTTTCTATCATCATCGCGGCGCGGCCTTCCTGCTCGCCGATAGTGCCCTCGGCGAACCGGCGGTTGCCGACGAGCAGGGGAACGGTCTGCGACAGGGTGATCGGAATGACGTCGCCCGGCTTGAGGGCGAGCAGCTGCGCTACGGTCATCTCGGGACGCGCGAGCACCGAGCGTACCGGCAGCGACACATTGTCGAGCGCGCCGAGCAGCTTGTTCTTCCACTCCTTGTCATCGCCATCGGCGCCGGCCTGGACGCGCATGGCGATCTGATCCTCGATCGGCTGCAGCACCGAGAGCGGATAGAGGATTTCGATCCGGGTGGATTTCGACATGCCGGGCTTGATCGTGAAGCTCTGGACCACAACCGGCTCGTCGGGCCGCACCATATTGGCGAAGGCGACGTCGGTCTCGTGAGTCGAGAAGGCGAAGTCGAGGGGGTAGGCGTCCTGCCAGCTCTTGGTCAGCACCTCGGTGATCGCCGAGACGAGGCGTTTCTGGAGCCGCTGTTCGGAGGGGGTGAACTCGCAGGTCTTGTGCGCAAGGCCGTTGCCGGTGCCGCCGTAGAAGGCGTCGACCATGTTGGTGATGAAGGCGGGTTCGAGCGCGATCATCATCATGCCCTTGACCGGGCGGACGCGGAACAGGCTGAGGCTGATATAGTCGGGCTGCTTGGCCTGCCATTCGTCGAAACGGCGGGTTTCCAGCGGAATGGCATCGATCTTGGTGCGGGTCTGGGCGATCGGCTCGATCACGTCGCGCAGCAGGCGGGCGATCTTCTCGTTCATCCGCTCGAGATGGGTGAGATGCGCGACCGGGCGGTCCTTGCGCTGGCCGAGCGCATAAGGCGCGATATCGCGCGCCTGACGGGCCTTGGCCTCTTCGCTCTCCTCCGGTTGATCGAAGGAGATGTCGCTGAGCTCATCCATCAGCGCGGCGACTTCGTCACCCGAAAGACTGGAGGCTGCACGCGTCATAGGTGTCTGCGAAAATCCCGAACCGGTTCTGCCGGGGCTGCCGGCGGGATTCGCTATACCGCAGAGTTGGTTAATGAAGTGTGGGAGGGGGAGTAAGGATTTGTTGAGAGGGAGGGATGGGGAGTCTTTTTGTTTGCGCCCTCAGACGCCGGGCGGCCAGCATCCGCTGGCCTTGGCTTCCTCGCCTTCGCTCGGACGCGCTGTTCGCGCTTGCCTCTTCGAACCTCGCCAGTCCTGCCCACGAGATAAGCGTCGGGACGCCTAGCGTCCCGCAAGGCCGAACGGCCGCCCGAGCTTATGCGAGGAAAAGCCAAGTGGGCGGATGCCCACGCCGGCGCCTGAGGCTACAAACCTACGCAGCGCCCTTTTTCTGGACGAGCTTGTAGGCGTGTTCGTACCACTTGCTGCCCGGATAGTTCGCGCCCAGCACCGCGGCGGCGCGTTCGGCTTCAGCAGGGACGCCCAGCGCCAGATAGCTTTCGGTCAGCCGCATCAGCGCCTCTGGAGCATGGCTGGTGGTGTCATACTGATCGATCACGGTGCGGAAGCGGATCACCGAGGCCAGCCAGTCGCCGCGGCGCTGGTAGAAACGGCCGATCTCCATCTCCTTGCCGGCGAGGTGATCCTTGATCAGGTCGGTCTTCACCCGGGCATCGGCGGCATAGCGCGAATCGGGGTAGCGGCGGATGACCTCGTTCATCGCGTCGAGCGCCTGCTGGGTCAGCTTCTGGTCGCGCGTAACGTCCTGGATCTGCTCATAATAGTTGATCGCAACCAGGTAGAGCGCATAGGGCGCGTCGCGGTTGCCGGGATGGATCGAGATGAAGCGCTGCGCCGAGGCGGTCGATTCGGTGTACTGACCCGCCAGATGATAGGAAAAGGCGCTCATCAGCTGCGCGCGGCGGGCCCAGACCGAATAGGGATGCTGGCGCTCGACCTCGTCGAACAGCGCGGCGGCGAGTTTGTACTGATGCTTGTCCAGTCGCTCCTTCGCGGCGTTGTAGAGCGTGTCAACGTCGCGGGCGACATACTTGTTGTCGCCCTTGTTCTTGCTGGTGGCGCAGCCGGCCAGCGGAACGACAAGGGCGGCGGCGATCATCAGCGCGATCGAACGGGGGGCTATACGCAGCATAGGCCGACCTCTTTAAGGGCCAAATACGGCTGCGGCAATGGCCGCGAAGAGGGGATGCGTCACGACGCCGAGCCGCTAAGATGATGCGATGCTGCGCGTGCTGACCCTGTCGACATTGTTCCCCGACCGGACCCGTCCGGGCTTCGGCGGATTCGTCGAGCGGCAGACGCTGGGGCTTGCCGCGCATCCGGGCGTCGAGCTGCGCGTCGTAGCGCCCTATGCGGCGCCGCCGACCGCCTGGGCGAAGCGCCATCCTGCCTATCGCGAGATCAGCCAGCTACCGCCGCGCGAGACGTGGAAAGGGATCGACGTCCATCGTCCGCAATTCCCGGCGCTGCCGCTGATCGGCGGGCGGCTGAACCCGTGGAGCATCTGGTGGACGCTGCTGCCGCTGCTAGATGCGATCCGCGAAGATTTTCCGTTCGACGTGATCGACGCCGAGTTCTTCTATCCCGATGGCCCGGCGGCGGTGTGGCTGGGACGGCGCCACGGCGTGCCGGTGTCGATCAAGGCGCGCGGCAGCGACATCCATCTGTGGGGCGGAATCGCCGCCAGCCGCCGGATGCTCGTTGCAGCGGGGCGCGCCGCCGACGGCATGCTGGCTGTGTCCGGCGCGCTGCGCGACGACATGATCGCCATGGGCCTGCCCGGCGAGCGGATCATGGTGCACCATACCGGGGTCGATCAGGCAGTGTTCCGGCCGCGGGATCGCCCGGCGGCCAAGGCTGCGCTGGGGATCGCGGGGCCGCTGGTGGTCACCGCCGGTAACCTGATCCCGTTGAAAGGGCAGGGTCTCGTGATCGAGGCGATGCGGTCCTTGCCCGGCGTCACGCTGCTGATCGCGGGGCGTGGACCCGACCGGGAGCGGCTTGCCGCGCAGATCGCCGCGGAGGGGCTGGGGGATCGCGTCCGCCTGCTCGGCGCGCTGCCGCATGAGAAGCTGCCGATGCTGTTCGCGGCGGCGGACGTCGTGGCGTTGCCGTCGGCGTCGGAGGGGCTGGCCAATGTCTGGGTCGAGGCGCTGGCCTGCGGCACGCCGATCGTGATCACCGATGTCGGCGGCGCGCGCGAGGTGGTCGGCCGCCCGGCGGCGGGACGGCTGGTCGAGCGAACCCCTGCGGCGATCGCGGCGGGAATAGCCGGGCTGCTGGCCGATCCGCCGTCACCGGCCGAGGTGGCGGAGACCGTGCGGGACTTCACCTGGGAGCGGAACACCGAGGCGCTGTACGCGCATCTGACCGCACTGGTTCAAGCCCGGGGCGACGGCGTGAAGTGAACCTCGCTCGTCTCCGCGGCGGTCAGGCCGCGGCGTCGCCGTGGAGGCTCATCAGCGAGTCCATCAGGCCATCGTCGGCGCTCGAGCAGACGCCGAGGACGAGCGCTTCGTCAAAGCCTTCGGCGACGACATAGGCATGGCCCATCTGTGAATCGATGTAGATGCCCTGGCCCGCATCGAGCACGACCGGATCATAGAATTCGGTGAGCACCTCGATCCGGCCTTCGATGACGTAGACGAATTCCTCGCCCTGGTGGCGGACGAGCTCGCCGAACTCGCTGGCGCTGTGCGCGCGGATCCGGGTGATCAGCGGAATCATCAGCTTCCGCCGCAGATCGGTGCACATATAATGATAATCATAATTGGGCGTCGTGACGCGGACCGCCTGATCCATCGTCCCGATGCTGCGCCGGCCGGTGACGCGGACGACATTGCTCTCCGGCTCCTCCGCGAAGAGGTCGGACATCCGCATCTTGAGCCGGTGGCTGAGCTGCTGGAGCTTGTCGTAGCTCAGCGTCAGCCGGTCATGCTCCACCTTCGACAGGGTAGATACTGGTATTCCCGATCTGGCGCTCATCTCCTTGAGCGTCCAGTTGTTGCGCGACCTTATGCCCCGCATCACGGCCCCGAGCGTCGGCGGAGAAGGGCGATCAGGCATTGACGTTGTCCATTCTGTTTGACAATTTTCCAATCAGGATCATTATGTCCCCATCGGGATAATTCTGTTGATCATGAATAAGGTATCGTGCCGCCCGCCGCAACTGGGCGCGCAGAGCAAATGGAAGGGGAAGCAATGCGTTCGATTCGCATGGTGATGACGGGGTTTGCGGCGATGCTGGTTCTGCCGTCGTCGGTGCAGCTCGCCGCGCAAGGGCCTGTGCCGCCGGTGATTGCAAGCAAGGGCTCGAGCGGTCCAACGGCGGCCCGCACCGATGCGGTGAAGACGCCCGCGCCGCTGAACACGGCGGATGTCGAGGCCTGGCTGGACGGCTTCATGCCCTATGCGCTGGAACGCGGCCGGATCGCGGGGGCGGTGGTCGTCGTCGTCCGCGGCAACGGCACGGTGCTGCAGAAGGGCTATGGCTATGCCGACCTCAAATCGCGCAAGCCGGTTTCTCCGGAGGCTACGCTTTTCCGCCCAGGATCGGTCTCCAAGCTGCCGACCTGGACCGCGGTGATGCAGCAGGTCGAGGCGGGCAAGATCGACCTCGACAAGGACGTCAACGCCTATCTCGATTTCAAGATTCCGCCCTTCGAGGGCAAGCCGATCACGATGCGCAACATCATGACGCACACCGCCGGCTTCGAGGAATCGGTGCGGCACCTGATCAGCAGCGATCCCAAGGCGGCGCTGCCGCTGAAGAAGCTGATGCCCGAGGCTTTGCCCGCGCGGGTGTTCGCGCCCGGCACGACCCCGGCCTATTCGAACTACGCCACCGCGCTGGCGGGCTATATCGTCGAGCGGGTCAGCGGGATTCCGTTCGACACCTATATCGAGCAGCGCGTTTTCGCGCCGCTGGGGATGAAGCATTCGACCTACCGCCAGCCGCTCCCGGCCAGTCTCAAGCCGCTGATGGCGACTGGCTATTCGACGGTGACCGAGAAGGCCAAGCCGTTCGAGTTCGTCGTGCCCGCGCCCGCGGGCAGCCTGTCTTCGACCGGCGCCGACATGGGCAAGTTCATGATCGCGCATCTCAATAACGGCGCGGGGCTGATGAAGCCCGAAACCGCGCGGATGATGCACGACTATCATGCCCCGGGCGTCGGACCGCTCAACAGCATGGCGCTCGGCTTCTACGAGCAGCAGGTCAACGGCCGGCGCGCGATCGCCCATGGCGGCGACACCGAGTGGTTCCACAGCTATCTCTGGCTGTTCCCGCAGGACGACATCGGCCTGTTCGTGTCGATGAACAGCGCGGGCCAGGAGGGCGCGGCACACGCGATCCGCAGCGCGCTGTTCCACAAATTCGCCGACCGCTATATGCCCGGCCATGAAAAGTTCGGCCGGGTCGACGCGGCCACCGCGCGTAAACATGCCGAGATGCTGGCGGGCCATTATGTCAGCAGCCGGGGCTCGTTCACCAACTTCCTGGCGCTGCTCGGGCTGCAGGGGCAGGCGTCGATCGGCGTGGGCGAGGACGGCAAGATCACCTTTCCTGCGCTCGACGGGTTGAGCGCCGCGGCGCGCGACTGGGTCGAGGTCGCGCCGTTCGTATGGCGCGACACCAATACCGGCGAGCGGCTCGCCGCCGAGGTGCGCGACGGCAAGGTCGTGCGGATGAGCCTCGACGCGGGTTCGCCCTTCATGGTGTTCAGTCCGGCGCCGGCAGCGTTCAACGCCGCCTGGCTGATGCCGGCGCTGGGCCTCGCGCTGGGCCTGATCCTGCTGGCCGCGCTGGCTTGGCCGGTGCGGGCGCTGGTGCGGCGCAGCTATGGCGCGAAGCTGGAGCTCGAAGGCGATGCGCGGCGCGCCTATCGCCTGTCGCGCGGCTTCGCCTGGGGCGTGCTCGCCGCGACCGCAGGCTGGGCGGGGCTGATCGCCTCCTTCTCTGCCGATATCGGCTCGATCGGCGGTCCGCTCGACTGGCTGATCATCCTGCTGCGCATCGTCACGCCGATCGCGGCGATCGGCCTCGTCGCGACCGCGGGCTGGCTGACCTGGCTGAGCTTCCAGGAGAAGCGTCGCTGGACCGCAAAGCTGGGGGCCGCGCTGCTGCTGCTGTCGGGGCTGATCTTCCTGTGGGTGGTGATCGGCGCGCACCTCTACGGCTTCAGCATGGTCTACTGATGACGGCGCATATCGATCAGCGGTTGACGCTCGACCTTCGGGTCGAGCGCTTCCCCTTCCACAAGCCGTTTCGTATCGCCGGCCATGTCTTCGCCGAGACCGCCGTGCTGGTCGCCGAACTCTCGGACGGCGCGAATAGCGGCCGCGGCGAGGGGGCGGGCGCCTATTATCTGGGCGACGACGTGCCGCACATGCTGGCCGAGGCGGAGCGGGTGCGCGAGGCGATCGAGCGCGGCGCGACGCGCCAGGATCTTCAGGCGCTGCTGCCGCCCGGTGGCGCGCGCAACGCGCTCGACTGCGCCTATTGGGAGTTGGAGGCCAGGCGGGCCGGACAACCGGTGTGGGCGCTGGCCGGTCTCGACGCGCCGAGGCCGCTGCGATCGACGCTGACGCTGGGCGCGGACACGCCCGAAGCAATGGCGGCGGGCGCGCTGGCGATCGACCCGGACGCCCCGATCAAGGTCAAACTGACCGGCGATCTGGCCGACGACATCGCCCGGCTAGACGCGATCCGCGCCGCCCGGCCCGATGCCTGGATCGGCGTCGACGCCAATCAGGGCTACCGGATCGAAACGCTGCCCGACCTGCTGCCGGTGCTGCTCGCCCACCGCATCGCCCTGCTCGAACAGCCGCTCGCGCGCGGGCGGGAGGCCGATCTCGACGGGTTCGACCGGCCCCTGCCCTTCGCGGCGGACGAGAGCGCGTTGTCGCTGGCCGACACGGCGGGGCTCGTCGGACGCTTCGACGTGGTGAACATCAAGCTCGATAAATGCGGCGGGCTGACCGAGGGGCTGGCGATCGCGCGGGAGGCGCGTGCGCTGGGCCTGGAAGTGATGGTCGGCAACATGATGGGCTCCAGCCTGTCGATGGCTCCAGCCTATCTGGTGGGACAGCTCTGCGACATCGTCGATCTCGACGGACCGACCTTCCTCGCCGCGGACCGCACGCCTGGCGTCACCTATCGCGATGGCAAGGTCCATTGTGGTGCAGATATCTGGGGTGATGCAAGAAAATCGTCCTAATTGGGTTGACAGTTTTCCAATCAGGATCATAGTTGCATAATCTTACTAAGGATGACGGAATGACTACGCCGTTCCCGATCTCGCGCCGTGCAGTTGTTGCGGGCGCGATCGGTACAGCCTTGTCCACAACGATGGTTAACCGGGGAAGCTTTGCCTTCGCCGGTAAGCCTCAGCGCTATTCGCGGCGGGCTGTGGACCTGGTCGCGTCCTCCCTGGTCATCGATATGCTGGCGCCGCTCAAGGCGACCGTCTCTATCGATTATGTTGGCCATCGCCTGACCACCGGGGAGGCGGCTGAGTTTAGCGGCAGCGGAATCACTGGTTTCCATCACAGCTATGGCATCGAAGGGCCTGACGCGCGAACCAAGGCGCTGGAATATATCGCCGGTTGGCAAGGCTTCGTCGGTCGCAACAGCGATGTCCTGACGCTGGTCGATACGGCGGAAGATCTCGACCGTGCCAAGAGTGAGGGCAAGGGCGCGGTCATAATGGGCTTCCAGAACGCCGAGCATTTCGATCGCGTCGAAGATGTCGCCTTGTTTCGCAAATTGGGACTGCGATGTGCGCAGCTCACCTATAACAGCCAGAATCGATTGGGTTCGGGCTGTACCGACAGGGTGGACGGGGGCGTGTCCGACTACGGCGCAAAGATCATCGCCGCCATGGAGTCGGAAGGCATGCTAGTCGATGTATCGCACTGCGGCGATCGCACGACGCTTGACGCTATCGCATTGGCCAAGGGTCCGATCGCAATCACGCATAGCAACTGCCGCGCGCTGATCGCGCATCCGCGCGTGAAGACCGACGAAGCCATCAAGGCGCTGGCCGCCAAGGGCGGCGTCATGGGCATTACCGGCGTGCGCATGTTCGTGCGCGCCGAGGATCCGACCAATGTCGGACATATGACGGATCATATCGACCATGTCGCAAAGCTGGTCGGGGTGGAGCATGTGGGCATCGGGTCCGATGCCGATCTCAATGGGTATGATGACATGGAGCCGGCCGACCTCGCCGCGCTCAAGGCTTTGTACAAAAAGGGTAGCTACGCGTTCCGCGAACGGATCGACATCGATGGCTTCGACCATCCCCGCAAGGTCTTCGACCTTACGGAGGAACTGATCCGCCGCGGCTATTCCAACGACAATATCCGGGCGGTGCTCGGCGGAAATTTCCGTCGGCTGCTCGGGCAAGCATGGGGAAAGACAGCATGACGAAAAAGGGACTCATCGTTGCGGTCAGCCTGATGGCGCTCGCCTCCTCCGCACCCGTTCAGGCGCAGACAGCGGCTGAGGACATGCGGGAAGGCGATATCATCGTCACCGCCCAGAAGCGGGAGCAGACGCTTCAGGAAATCCCGCAATCTATCTCCGTCGTGGGTGCTGCACAGCTTGAGCAGCAGCAGGCCACGAGTTTCATAGATTATGCGGCGCTGGTCCCAGGCTTGAGCCTGCAACAGGCCAATCCTGGCCAGGCACGTGTCGTGCTGCGCGGCATCAACACCGGCGGCGCCAGTCCGACCGCTGCCGTCTATGTGGATGACACGCCGTTCGGACCCAGCACGGGCCAGAGCAATGGCGCGGTCCTTGCCGGAGACATCGACACTTTCGACATTGAGCGGGTCGAGGTTTTGAAGGGGCCCCAAGGGACGCTGTACGGCGCGAATTCACTGGGTGGTCTGTTGAAGTTCGTCACCGTCGAGCCGAAACTCGATAAGTTCGAAGGCCGCGTCCAGGCGGGTGCCGAAACGACAACGGGCGGTGGCGAAGGCTGGAACGGCAACGCTGTCCTTAACGTGCCCGTCAGCGACATGATCGCCGTACGTGCCAGCGGCTATTACCGCAAGGTCGGCGGCTATATCGATACAGTCGGCATCGCCCGCAAGGATGCGAATGACTATCAGAGCTATGGCGGCCGCGCGTCGATACTGTTCAAGCCGAGCGAGGACTTCTCGGTCCGGCTGACGGGTATTGCACAGAATATTCGTTCCAATTCACGGGCTTCCTTCGATGCCGATCCCCTCACGCTCAAACCGCTGGCGACTGATCCTAACACCGGCGCATCGACGGAAGGGCGGCTAACCCGTTCGGAATTCTACCCCGAACAGAATGATGTCGATTATCGCCTCTATAATGGAACCATCAACTGGGATCTCGGGCCGGTCGCTCTGACCTCCATCACCAGCTATGGGACGCTGACGCAGCACGAAGTCTATGACGCGAGCTATCAGCTGCCTGGCATCGCCGACGCCATTTATGGCGGGCCCGGCGTTCCGCCGCTCGGTATTACCTTTCCTGCGCTCGCCGGGCAGAAGAAGCTCACCCAGGAACTTCGCCTGCAGTCTGCCTCCGACGAGACCTTCGAATGGTTGGTCGGCGGCTATTACACGCGGGAAAAGGGCAGGCTGTTCCAACGCTATCTGCCGTTCGCGCTTGCCACGGGCGAAGCGATAGACCCGGCCCTGACGCTGCCGGCGGGGCCGGGTGGCGCCAATATCACCTTCCCCGATTTCCTGCGCGCCGAGCTGGACTCGAGATATCGTGAATATGCCGGTTTCGGCAGCGTAACCTGGCATTTCTCGCCGCGCTTCGACATCACTGCCGGTGCCCGGTACAGCCACAATAGCCAGAGTACGCGGCAGCTACTTGACGGATCGCTGCTCTTCTTCTCGGGCGCGACTACGTTCCCCGACATCGTGACCGGCAAATCATCCGAAAACGTCTTCACCTGGTCGGTCTCGCCGCGCCTGGAACTATCGGACAACACCACGGTCTACGCCCGGGTCGCCAAGGGTTATCGACCGGGCGGTCCCAACGTCGTGCCGCCGGGCGCTGGCGCGGGATTCCCGAGCCAGTATGACGCTGACACGCTGGTCAGCTATGAGGCGGGTATCCGCGCCGAAACAGCCGACCGGACGTTCGCCATCGACGCGTCCTTCTATTATCTAGATTGGCGCAAGATACAGGTGCTGGTCACCTACAATACTGCGATCGGCCCGGTAAATGCCGACGGCAATGGCGACAGCGCGACCAGCAAAGGCGCGGAGGTCACCGCGACCCTGCGGCCGACTCGTGGTCTCAGTATTGTGGTGAACGGTGCTTATAACAGCGCCAAGCTCGACGAAGACCTGCCGCCCGGCAACGGCGGGTTTGCGGGGGATCGTCTGCCCTATGCGCCCGAATGGTCGGTCAATGTCTCGGCTGACTATGAGTGGTCACTGGGGGACGACGCCAAGGCTTATGTGGGCGGCAGCGTCCGCTTGCTCAGCGATCAGGTCACAGACTTCGACGACAATTACCAGACTGCCTTCGGCCGCCGTCTCACGATCGACGGATATACGGTGGTGGACCTGCGGGCGGGAGTGGACTTCGGCCGGTATAATTTGTCGATTTATGCCAAGAACGTGACCAACAATCTCGGCCTTTCCAGCGTGGGTTCCTTCGCGGCACGACCGGGGACGGCGGTCCTCGCTTCGCCCATCCGTCCACGCACGCTTGGCATGACGCTGGGCGCATCCTTCTAAAAGAATATATGGAGTCTAAAATGAATGCGCCCGTGGGCCAGCTGGCCGATAGCATGACGCTGCCACAGCCCTATCTGCTGTTTCTCGGCGACACGACCGAGGCGGGCTTTGCCAAGACGGCCTTCGGGCTGGTCGACTGGGCGCGCGACCGCTGTGTCGGCGAGCTGGCGGTGGAAGGATGCACCGTCAGCACCGGCCTGCCGCGCCTTTCGCCCGCCGAGGCGAAGGCGGCGGGGGCCCGGTCGCTGGTGATCGGGGTCGCCAACCAGGGCGGGGTGATCGGCGAAAGCTGGATCGGCGCGCTGGTGACGGCGATGGAGGCGGGGCTCGACCTCGTCAGCGGCATGCACGAGCGGCTGGCCAACGTCCCCGCGCTGGCGGAGGCGGCGCGGCGGACGGGGCGGCGGCTGATCGACATCCGCACGCCGCCCGCCGCCATCCCGATCGCCACCGGGCGCAAGCGCAGCGGCAAACGGCTGCTGACCGTCGGCACCGACTGCGCGCTCGGCAAGAAATATACCGCGCTGGCGCTGCATCGCGCCTTCGTGGCCAAGGGTGTCGACGCCGATTTCCGCGCGACCGGCCAGACCGGAATCATGATCGCGGGCGGCGGCATCCCGATGGATGCGGTGATCTCCGACTTCGAAGCGGGCGCGGCCGAGATGCTGAGCCCCGATGCGCCGGACGGCCATTGGGACGTGATCGAAGGGCAGGGATCGCTGTTCCATCCGGCCTATGCGGCGGTGACGCTGGGGCTGCTCCACGGCAGCCAGCCCGATGTCTTCGTGGTGTGCCACGATCCCGCCCGGCCGATGATCCTGGGTATCGACGGCTATCCGCTGCCCACGATCGAGGAGGTGATCGACCTGACGATCCGGCTGGGCAGCCGCACCAACGCCGCGATCCGTTGCGGCGGGGTAAGCTTCAACACCGCGCGCCATGGCGGGGAAGAGGCGGAAGCGCTGATGGCGGCGGAGAGCAAGCGGCTCGGCCTGCCGGTCGCCGATCCGATCCGCGGCGGCGCGGCATTCGATGCGCTGGTGACGAACTGCCTCGCATGACGCCCGGCGATTCCGCCACCGGCTCAAGCTGGTTCCAGCGTTTCCTGTTACCGGGTTTCGCGCTCAAGGCGGTGATCATAGGCGGCGGCTATGCGACCGGGCGCGAGCTGGCCGAATATTTCGTGCCGTCGGGGCCGTGGGGCGGGCTGCTGGCGATGCTGCTCGCCACGCTGATCTGGAGCCTCATCGCTGCGCTGACCTTCGCGCTCGCCCGCGCGATGAACGCCTATGATTATCGCAGCTTCTTCCGGGGGCTGCTCGGCCCGGCCTGGATCGCGTTCGAGATCGCCTATCTGATCTTCGTGATCCTGATCCTCGCGGTGTTCGGCGCGGCGGCGGGGGCGATCGGTGCTGCGACCTTCGGCTGGCCCGAAGCGGCGGGTTCGGTCCTGCTCGCCACCGGCATCGTCGCGACCACCGCGCTGGGCACCGGCGCGGTCGAGCAGCTTTTCAAATATGTTTCGATCCTGCTCTATGCGGTCTATGCGCTGTTCCTCGTCCTGGCATTGGCGAGCTTCGGCGGGCTGATCGGGCAGGGTTTCGCCCAGGCGGCTCCCCCCGCGCCGGGCTGGATGGCGGGCGGGCTGACCTATGCCAGCTATAATATCGTCGGCGCGGTGGTGATCCTGCCGGTGCTGCGCCACCTGACCAGCCGCCGCGATGCGCTGGTGGCGGGGGCGATCGCCGGGCCGCTGGCGATGCTGCCCGCCATCCTGTTCTTCGTCGCGATGATGGCCTTCTATCCCGCGATCGGGGCGGAGGCGCTGCCGTCCGATTTCCTGCTGCGCCATATGGACGTGCCGGGCTTCCAGCTGCTGTTCCAGATCATGATCTTCGGCGCGCTGCTCGAAAGCGGGGCGGGAGCGGTGCACGCCGTCAACGAGCGCGTTTCGGGCGCGGTCGAGGCGAGCGGACATTCGCCGCTGGGCACCGCCGCGCGCGCGGCTATCGGTGCTGCGATCCTGACCGGCTGCATGTTCGTCGCTGCGCGGATCGGCCTGATCACGCTGATCGCCAGCGGTTACCGTTTCCTCGCCTGGATGTTCCTGGCCGTCTATCTCGCGCCGCTGCTGACGATCGGCGTCTGGCGCCTGTTCCGTACCCCTTCCTCTTCGACGGAGATCTGACCGTGAAGCCGTTCCATCTGATCGCCCTCGGGCTGCTGGCCGTGGCCGCGCCCGCCATGGCAGCACCCCCCGCCGACCTCGACGCCAAGGTCGAGGCTTTCCGCCAGAAGGTCGGCGCGACCGGCGTGTCGATCGCGATCGTCGAAAACGGCAAGACCACGCTCGCCAAGGGCTGGGGCATCCGCAAGCTGGGCGAAAGCGCCAAGGTCGACAGCCACACGATCTTCCAGACCGGATCGACCGGCAAGGCGATGACCGCGGCGGCGCTCGCGATCCTGGTCGATGAGGGCAAGATCGCCTGGGACGATCCGGTGATCAAGCACATGCCCTGGTTCCGCATGTCCGATCCGTGGGTGACGCGCGAGATCACGGTGCGCGACCTGCTGGTCCATCGCAGCGGTCTCGGGCTGGGGCAGGGCGACCTGATGTTCGTGCCGCGCACGAAGCTGACCCGCAAGCAGACCGTCGAGCATGTCGCCTATCTGAAGCCCAAAACGAGTTTCCGGTCGGGCTATGCCTATGACAATATCCTCTATGCGGTCGCCGGACAGCTGATCGAGGAAGTCACCGGCAAGACATGGGAAGTCTTCGTGCGCGAGCGGCTGCTGCGCGCGGGCGGGATGAAGGACGCGACCACCGACAGCGAGGACCGCTTCCGCGTCGTCAACCGCTCCTACCCGCATGCGCGGCTTTCGGGACCGTTGCGCGGCCTCGGGCCCCAGCAGCTGCTCGACGAACGCGACGAGCTGGGCCGCAACGGCGCGCCCGCCGGCGGCATCGCGATGAGCGCCGAGGATCAGGCCGCCTGGCTGAAGATCCAGCTCGCCCATGGCGGGCTGCCAGACGGCAAGCGGCTGTTCAGCGAGAAGCAGGCGCTGGAGATGTGGAACCCGGTGGTGACGATGCCGATCACCCAGCTGCCCCCCGCGCTCGCCCCCGCCATGCCCAATTACCAGGCCTATGCGTTGGGCTGGCAGGTCCAGGATTATCGTGGCCACCGGATCATTGCGCACAGCGGCGGCGTATTCGGATCGATTACCCGGGTCGTGATCGTCCCCGATCGCAACATCGCCTTTGCGATCATGATGAATTCCGAGGACAGCGGCATGCTGCTCGGCCTCTATTATATGATCCTCGACCATTATCTCGGCGCGTCCGACTATGACTGGCCGACCAAGTGGCAGAATTGGTACGAGACGCGGCTGGAAGGCGGGCGCGCTGCGCTGACCCAGAAGCAGGCGACGCCGGTCAAGGTCGGCCCTTCGCTCGATCTTTCGCGCTATGCCGGGCGCTATCGCGACCCCTGGTATGGCGACGTCGTGGTGGCGTCGACGCCGGACGGGCTGACGATGGACTTCACCTCCACCCCGCGCATGGTGGGCAAGCTAAAGCATTGGCAATATGACAGCTTCGTCAGCGAATATGACGACAAGGCGATCGAACCGGCCTATGTCACCTTCGCACTGGATGCCGATGGAAAGGTGACGGGCGTGACGATGAAGGCGGCCAATCCGATCGCGGATTTCAGCTGGGATTATCAGGATCTCGACCTGAAGCCGGTGGTGGACGCGAAATGAGGACGCTCGCGATCGCGCTGGCGGCCTGCACGCTGTCGGCCTGCACCACGACCACGACGCCGGGTGGCGGGGATGCGGCGGCGCTGCACAAGCGGCTGCTGGTGCTCGACACCCATCTCGACACGCCGATTCACTTCAACCGTCCCGAATGGCGGTTCGACGGGCGCCACACATTCGCGAACGACCTGTCGCAGGTCGACATCGGCCGGATGCGCGAGGGCGCGCTCGATGGCGGCTTTTTCGTGATCTACACTGAGCAGGGGCCGCTGACCGCCAAGGGCTATGCCGACGCGCTGGCTTTCGCGCGCGGCCGATCTGACCTGATCGACCGCACGATCAAGCGCTATGACGCGCTGATCGCGCCCGCGCTCAGCGCCGATGATGCGCGCCGTCTCAATCGCGCGGGTAAGCTGATCGCGTTCAAGTCGATCGAGAACAGCTATCCGCTGGGCGAGGACCTGTCGCTGCTCGGCGAGTTCTACGCCAAGGGCGTGCGGCTGGCGGGGCCGGTGCATTCGAAGAACAACCAGTTCGCCGATTCCGCGACCGACACCCCGCGCTGGGGCGGGCTCAGCCCGCTCGGCCGTGACTGGGTGAAGGAGATGAACCGGCTGGGCATCACCATTGACGCCAGCCATTCGTCGGACGCGACTTTCGACCAGCTGCTCGAGCTGTCGAAATATCCGATCCTGCTGTCGCATTCGAGCCTGCGCTCAGCCTATGACCATCCCCGCAATCTCGACGAGGGGCGGCTGCGCAAGCTGGCCGCCAAGGGCGGAGCGATGTGCATCTCGACCATCTATCTGTCGGAGATGAACCTGACCGCCGAGCGCGCCAAGCTGTTCGGCGACTATGAGCTGATCGGCACGATGACCCCCGCGCAGCAGGCCGAACTGATCGGCAAATGGCAGGCGCTCGACCAGCGCGAGAAGATGTGGAACGCCGATTTCGAGAAGTTCATGGCGCAGCTGCTGCGCGCGATCGAGGTCGCGGGCGTCGACCATGTCTGCGTCGGAGCGGACTGGGACGGCGGCGGCGGCATCGAAGGGATCAATGATATCTCGGCGTTTCCCAAGGTTACCGCGCGTCTGAAGTCGGCAGGTTATAGCGATGCCGACATCGAGAAGATCTGGAGCGGCAATGTGCTGCGTGTCATCGCGCAGAACCAGCATTAGAGCCGACGATCCGAACGCATCGGATCGGCGCTCCGGCGCATCGATAATGCGAGGGCCGGGATCGGCACCTGCCTCCATCCCGGCACAGCGCACTGGCGTTTATTAATTTCGGCTGCGGCAGTATCGCGCCGTGCCATCCGCTGGCAGGCCAGCCGTGCCCGCCGCAGCGCGGCGAATCATCCAGATATACCGTCGGGTCGGAGGCCTGAACCTGCGCGGCTCGGAGGCATTGCGCCGTTCGGCCTGACGGAAAAGCGGGAAATTGCTTGCCGCGCCATAGCTCTTGAATACCGACGTAAAGATAGATATACCCGTGAGTATCGATAAGGAAGCCGCAGTAAGATACGCGGCCAATCATGGGGAGTGTCGATGACCATCCGCCTTCATTCCATCTGCTACGCATCGCTCGCGATGCTCATGCTTCCGGCTGCCGCCAACGCGCAGGCCACCGGCGCCGCGCCGCAAGCAGCGGCCGAGGGTGTCGACGCCACCGACATCATCGTCACCGCGACCCGCCAGAACACGACCCTCAGCCGCGTCGCCGCCGCCGTTACGGCAGTGACCGCCGCCGACCTCGGCCCGGGCGGTGTGTCGAACATCGGCGACCTTCAGGTCGTCGTTCCCAACGTGTCGATCGGTGACCAATTCGGCGTGAACCGCACCTTCATCCGTGGCGTCGGCCTCAACAATTTCGACGTCGGCGGTGAGGGCGCGGTCGCCTTCCTGCAGAATGGCGCGATCCTGCCGCGCCCGGCGCAGCAGCTCAGCGGCTTCTTCGACCTCGAGCAGATCGAAGTGCTGCGCGGGCCCCAGTCGATCCTCTATGGCCGCGGGGCGACCGCGGGCGCGATCAACCTGGTGACCGCCAAGCCCAAGGAGGAACTGGGCGGCTTCGTCCGCGCGACCTATGGCAATTATGACGCCAAGATCCTCGAAGGCGCGATCGGCGGCAGCGTGACCGGCGACGACAAGCTGCTCGTCCGCGTCGCGGGCAAATATGAAAAGCGCGACGGCTACGGCAAGAACCTGTTCACCGGCGCCGACGTCGACGACCGCGACGCCTATGCGCTGCGCGGCACGATCATCGGCCAGCTGAGCGACAGCGTGAAGGCGACCTTGGTCCTCGACCATTTCCACGAGGACGACAACAACTACGCCTTCCACTATTTCGGCCCGAGCGTGGTTCCCGACAACGCGCTGCCCCATACGCTGATCGGCGGCCAGACGATCCTCGGCTATTACAACGCGCTGGGTAAGAAGCCGAACCTGCGCAACATCTATTCGGATCAGGAAGCGATCAACCGCCGCAAGGGCTATGGCGCGACCGGCACGCTCGACTTCAACCTGGGCGACGACGCGACCGTCAAGACGATCACCGCCTATCGCTCGTTCGACCGCTTCCAGCGCGACGACCTCGACTCCTCGCAGGTGAACCTCGCCGGCCAGAACAATTATGTCGAGAAGAGCCGCTCGATCAGCCAGGAAATCACGCTGAACTATGAGCGCGACGATTTCTCGCTGCTGGCCGGCGCGATGTATCTGCACGAGAAGCTGAGCGGTCAGGTGCTGGTGCCGACGACCAATCTGGGCGTGCTGTTCGGCCTGCCCGCCAACACCTTCGACAGCGGCGCTTATGAGCAGAACGGCGTGGTCAAGATCGACGCGGTCGGCGTCTACCTCCAGGCCGCCTATGAGATCAGCCCGACCGTCAAGATCACCGCCGGCGCGCGCTACAATTACGAGCATCGCAAGGGCGACGGCTATTTCCGCTTCGACGCGATCGGCCTGAACATCCCGACCGATGAATCGAAGGGCTGGTCGTCGATCACTCCCAAGGCCCTGATCGAGTTCCGCCCGACCAACACGACGATGCTGTACGCCAGCGTCACCAAGGGCTTCAAATCGGGCGTGATCAACGTCGGCAGTGCCGATCCCGCGATCAACCCGGAGACGGTGTGGTCCTATGAAGCGGGCTTCAAGCAGCGTCTGGCCGACAACCGCATCCTTTTCAGCGGCGCGGTATTCTACTATGATTACAAGGACCTGCAGGTCAGCTTCGTCAACGCGAACAGCATCGTCCAGACGATCAACGCGGCGACCGCGCGCAACTTCGGCGGCGAACTGGAACTGGAAGGAAAGGTCGGCGGCGGCCTGACGATCAACGCCAACGCTTCCTACCTCAACGCCAAGTTCAAGAAGTTCTGCAACGCCTATTATGGCGCGGCCTTCCCGGCGCGGCCCGGCATCTCCTATCCGGTCTGCCCGAGCGATCCGGGGCTGGTCGACCTGAGTGGCAAGCGCCTGCCGAACGCGCCGCGCTTCTCGTTCGGCGGCGGCTTCAACTGGGACGTGCCGATCGGCGAGGGCAAGATCAGCATCAACGGCGATGCCAAATGGCAGGGCAAGGTCTACTTCTCGGAGTTCAACAACCGCGACGCCGAGCAGAAGTCCTATCTTATGGCCAATGCCGGGATCACCTATCATGCCGCCGACGACCGCTGGTCGCTGGGCGCCTGGGTGAAGAATATCGGCGACAAGTTCGTGATCGCGAACAACATCATCGCCGCTGCGACCTATGCCTATCCCCGCGTCGGTTCGGTGATGCCGCCACGTACGTACGGCGCCACGCTCGGCTTCAACTTCTAGGGCGTATCGCCATTCACCCCGTATCGGCCTGCAAATGGCGGTTTCCCGCGCTTCCGGTGTTCACGTACCTTTGAGTACTGCGCTCCGGGTCACGAGAAACCACAATTTTCGGCTCGATCTGAACTGAATGTCGACACGCCCCAAGGCCAGTATGAACTGACATAATCGCCGGGAGGGCAGGATGGACCGCTTCACCATTGGCAAGATCCGGGTGCACCGGATCGAGGAATGGCGCGGGACCTTCAGCCCTCCCGGCGAGCTTTTTCAAGGGTTCGACGCGGACCACTGGCGCGATCATGAGGAGGAGTTCACACCGGATTATTATGATCCGGCGTCAGGCAAGCTCTTCGCCTTCCTGCAAAGCTGGGTGCTCGATACCGGCGACCAGCGCATATTGTTCGACACCGGGGCCGGCAACGACAAGGACCGTCCCGACCTGCCGATCTTCGGCAATCTCCAGACCGATTTCCTCGACCGTCTCGCCGCCGCGGGTTTCCAGCCCGGCGATATCGATACGGTCGTCTGCTCGCATATCCATGTCGATCATGTCGGCTGGAACACCCGGCTGGTCGATGGGTTCTGGGAGCCCACTTTCCGCAACGCCCGCTATGTCCTGCCGGTCCGCGACCGCGACTATTGGGACCCGCTGGTCGAGACCGCGGGCCCCGGTGCGATCGGCACCCTCGTCAATGGCGGCATGTTCGAGGACAGCGTCCGCCCGATCCTGGAGGCCGGGCGCGCCGAGTGGGCCGACGACGGCTTCGAGGTCGCGCCAGGCCTGACGCTGCACGCGCGCCCCGGCCATACGCCGGGCAGCACGGTGATGCGGGTGGCGTCGGACGGCGCCGAGGCGATGTTCGTCGGCGACGTGGTCCACCATCCCGCGCAAATCTATTGCCCCGAATGGAACAGCGCCTTCTGCGAGGATGCCGAACAGGCGCGCGAGACGCGGCGGCAGGTGCTGGGCGAGGCCGCCGATCGCGAGGCGCTGCTGATCCCCGCGCATTTCGGCGGCGAACATGTCGCGCGGGTGGTGCGCGAGGGCGCGGGTTTCCGGCCGATATTGTCTCCGGCGATCTGACGGCGCTGCGTCCCGAAAGGGAGCGCCCCTCATCACATTGTTGCGTCACCCCGGACGCGATCCGGGGTCCCGCTTTTCTTGGCCAAGTAGAAGGAAGAAGCGGGACCCCGGGTCAAGCCCGGGGTGACGAGAAGAGGTGGAACGATTTTCGCCTCAGAGCGCCAGCAGGCTGTTCTCTCCGGACAGCTGGCCGATCCGTACCGCATCGATCCCCCAGGCGCGCAGCCGCGCGTCGCCGCCCTCGCCGGGCCGGGCCGGAGGCGAGGGCGGGTCCGCGGGGGTGCGGCTGAAGCGGGGGGCGGGGGCGGGCTGCATCCGGCCGCCGACCGCGACATGGACGTCGCGGGCGAGGTTGGCGGGATGGGTCAGCGCCTCCTCGGGGCTCAGCACCGGGCTCAGGCAAGCATCGAACGGCGCGTAATGCGCAATCCACTCGTCGCGGCTGCGGGTGCGGAAGATCGCGTCGAGCTGTGCGGCGCGTTCAGCCCAATGCGCCGGATTCAGATGATCGCCAAACTGCGCTGGATCGAGACCGGCGCCGCGGATGAAGGCGTCA
This sequence comes from Sphingomonas sp. Root710, assembly GCF_001429065.1. Taxonomy (GTDB): domain Bacteria; phylum Pseudomonadota; class Alphaproteobacteria; order Sphingomonadales; family Sphingomonadaceae; genus Rhizorhabdus. The sequence continues at coordinate 67,616 of NZ_LMIB01000012.1, read as the reverse complement.
TGGAATTGCGGCTCCAGCGCGCCCACGGCGATGAACTTGTCGTCGGCGGTGCGGTAGCAACGGTAGAAATAGGCGCTGCCGTCGAGCAGGTTGCCGCCGCGCCCGGGCCGCCAGCGGCCCATCGCCATCCAAGAGAATATCTGCGTGGCGAGCAGCGACGCGCCGTCGACCATCGCCGCGTCGATCACCTGGCCGCGGCCGCTGACCGAGCGCTCGACCAGCGCGCCGAGCACGCCCACCGCCATCAGCATGCCGCCCCCGCCGAAATTGGCGACATAGTTGATCGGCGGCATGGGGACGCCGTCCTGCGGGCCGATCAGGTAGAGCCCGCCGGTCATCGACAGATAGTTGATGTCATGCCCCGCCTTGTCGGCCATCGGGCCGGACTGGCCCCAGCCGGTCATTCGCGCATAGATAAGGCGCGGATTGGCGGCGGTCAGCACATCGGGGCCGAGGGCCAGCCGTTCCATCGCGCCGGGCCGGAAGCCCTCGATCACGACATCGGCGCTGCCGGCCAGATCGAGCGCGAGCGCGCGGCCGCCGGCGGATTTAAGATCGAGCGCGATCGAGGGGCGGCCGCGATTGAGATAATCGTCGCGATCGTCCCCCCCGCCGAAGCTGGGCTTGCCGAGCCGTTCGACGCGCAGCAGCTCCGCGCCCATGTCGGCGAGCATCATCGCGCCGAACGGCGTCGGGCCGAGGCCGGCGAACTCGACGATGCGGATTCCCGAAAGCGGCCCCGTCATGCCGGAACGCCTGTCGCCGCGGCGGGCCAGACATGGTCGGTTGCCGGCATCTTATGCTATACTCCCCAACGCCCCGCCGGCGGCTTTACAGCGCCTTCCCGGCCATATCGTCCAATCGACCTACCAATGGGTATGTGTTGCGTCAAGCCGCGATGCGGCGACGATTTTAACATTGGTCCGAAAATATACTATACAGTATGAACGCGCTGTGCCACTATTCGTGCAACATCCGAACGGGTGTATGAGAGGAAGGAGAATGTCGTGGGCCTCACAGCAAGCCAGATGACCTTCACCGTGACCGAGCGGGTCACGATGGGGCAGCCGGCGCGGGAAGCGATCAGCGATCAGGCCGAGGCGATGGGGGCGCGCAAGGTGTTCCTGCTGACGTCGGACAGCCTGCGCCGGAACACCGATGAAATCAGCAAGATCGAAGCGGCGCTGGGCGATCGCCATGCCGCCACGCATAGCGGCCTTGCGCCGCACGCGCCGCGTTCGGGCGTGCTGGCTGCCGCCGATGCGGCGCGCGCGGTCAATGCCGACCTGGTCGTCACGATCGGTGGCGGTTCGATCAGCGATGCGGGCAAGATCGTGCCGCTGCTGATCAAGCATGATGTGCGGACGGTCGAGGATTTCGAGCCGCTGCGTGTCTATGTCGACGATGCGGGCAATGTCATCAACCCGCTGAAGGTCGGCCCCGATATCCGCACGATCTGCGTGCCGACCACCCTGTCGGGCGGCGAGTTCAACGCGCTGTCGGGCTCGACCGACGAGAAGACCGTCCACAAGCAGGGCTATGAGCATCGCGGAATGGCCCCGATCATGGTCGTGCTCGACCCCGCGATGACGGTCTACACCCCCGAATGGCTGTGGCTGTCGACCGGCGTCCGCTCGGTCGATCATGCGATCGAGACGATGGCCTCCGAACAGTCGAACGACTTCGCCGACGGTCTCGCCGACAATGCGTTGCGGCTGCTGGTCGAGGGGCTTTCGCGCTCCAAGGCCGATCCCAACGACATGGAAGGACGGCTCAAATGCCAGGTCGGCGCATGGCAATCGATGATATCGATCATCGGCGGCGTGCCGATGGGCGCGAGCCACGCGATCGGCCATATCCTCGGCGGCACCTGCAACGTGCCGCACGGCTATTGCTCGACGGTGATGGCGCCCTACGTCCTCGCCTGGAACGCCGAATATGACGACAGCAGGCAGCATCGCATCAACGCGTGCATGGGCAATACCCATGCGACCGCCGCCGAGAGCGCCGACGCCTTCATCCGCAGCCTGGGCATGCCCCGCACGCTGGGCGAAGTCGGCGTCACCGAGGATCAGTTCCAGAAAGTAGCGGAATATACCATGCTTGATATATGGGGTAGGACGAACCCGCGCCCCGTTCGGTCCCCGACCGACATCCTGGAGATCCTAAGAAGAGCCGCATGACCAAGTCCAGCGCCGCCACCAAGACCGCTCCCGCCGCCGCCGCAGCCCCCACGGGCCGCGAGATCAAGCCGGGCGTCGTCGCCTTCAAGAGGGCCCGTATCCTCGAGGAGGCGAGCGCCCTGTTCTGCGAGAGGGGCTATGAAGCGGCGACGCTGGAAATGCTGGCCGACCGGCTGAGCGCGACCAAGCCGTTCCTCTACACCTATTTCAAGGGCAAGAGCGCGATCCTCAGCGCGATCTGCGAATTGGGTGTCAAGGAATCGCTGGCCGCGCTGGACCGGATCGAGGAAACCGAACGCACGTCGATCGATCTGCTCAAGGCCTCGCTGCGCGAGGTTGCGGAGATCATCGTCGCGAGGCACGAATATCTCGTCGTCTATCAGCGCGAGATGATGAACCTGGACCGGAACGATGCGCAGCGCATTCTGCGCCTGCGCCACGAGTTCGACCTGCGTATCGGCAAACTGATCGATGACTGCGTACGCGACGGCTTCATCACCGTCCCCGACGCGGCTTCGATGTCGATCTGGATCGGCGGCCTGTTGAGCTGGATAACCTATTGCTATCGGCCAGGCAGCAAACGTTCAGCGGAGGCAGTCGTCGACCAGGCGGTCGAAGCGTGCCTGCGGCTCGTCGCCGTGAACTGAACCAAACTGCCTCCGCCCCCTGTCCAAGGAGATGGAGGTTCCATGACCATGACCGCCCCCGCGGGTCCGCGCGATTTCACCGATCCGCGGATTCCGAACCGTAACCAGTGCGTGCTGCGCTATCTCGTCGACCGCTGGGCCGAGGAACGCCCGGACAAGACCCACGTCATCTTCGAGGATGGCGAGGAGTGGAGCTATGCCGAGCTGCGCCGCCGCGTGATCGCGAAGGCGGCGGGGCTGCAGAAGCTCGGAGTCAAACAGGGCGACTTCGTCTCGGCGTGGATTCCCGCCGGGCGCGATGGCCTGCTCGCCTTCTACGCGATCAACTATCTCGGCGCGGTGTTCGTGCCGTTCAACACCGCCTATCGCGGCAATCTGCTCGCGCATGTCCTGTCGAACTCGGGCGCGAAGATCATGATCGCCCACCCCGATCTGGTCGAGCGGCTGGGGGAGGTCGACAAGGCGGAGCTCGAGCATCTTGTGCTGATCACCCAGGGCGAAGCGCCCGATGTCGGGCTGACGATATCGCGGTTCGACGATCTGGACGGCGACACGCTCGAGCCGCTCGAACGGCCTATCCAGCCGTGGGATATCCAGTCGATCATCTACACGTCGGGCACCACCGGCCCGTCGAAGGGCGTGCTGTCCTCCTATCTCCACATGTATACCAACGCCGGGCCCGAATCCTGGCCGATGGTGGGAGAGGACGACCGCTATATGTGCGTCGCGCCGATCTTCCACATCGGCGGCATGGGTCCCCCCTTCGTCATGCTGGCGCGCGGCGCGTCGGTCGCGCTGATCGAATCCTTCTCGACCGACCAGTTCTGGGAGATCGCGCGCAAGACCCAGGCGACGATGGTCTTCCTGCTCGGGGTGATGGCGACCTTCCTGATGAAGCGCGAGCCGTCACCCGACGACAGGAACCACAGCGTGAAGACCGCGCTGATGGTGCCGCTCACCGACGACGCGCCTGCCTTCACCGAACGGTTCGGCATCGACATCTACACGATCTTCAACATGACCGAGATTTCCTCGCCGATCGTGTCGGAAGCCAATCCGGTCAAGCGCGGCACCTGCGGCAAGGTCCGCCCCGGCGCGGAAGTGCGGCTGGTCGATGCCAATGACTGCGAGGTGCCGGTCGGCCAGATCGGCGAGATGCTGGTGCGCACCGACCGGCCCTGGGCGATGAACAGCGGCTATAACCGCAACCCGGAGGCGACCGCCAAGGCCTGGGCAAACGGCTGGTTCCACACCGGCGACGCCTTCCGCATGGACGAGGACGGCTATTATTATTTCGTCGACCGGGTGAAGGACGCGATCCGGCGGCGCGGCGAGAATATCTCCTCCTTCGAGGTGGAGGTGGAGGTCTGCGCGCATCCCGACGTGCGCGAGTGCGCGGCGATCGCGGTGCCCAGCGAATTTTCCGAGGACGAGGTGATGGTCGTGGTGGCGCCGGTGCCCGGCCGCAGCATCGATCCGGAGAAGCTGGCGAGCTTCCTGATCGAGCGGATGCCCTATTTCATGGTGCCGCGCTATATTCGCGTGCTGCCCGAATTGCCCAAGACGCCGTCGGCCAAGGTGCTGAAGACCGACCTGCGCAAGGAGGCGGTCACCCCCGACACCTTCGACCGCGAGAAGGCGGGGATGCGCGTCCGCCGCGAAGTCTTCGCGGGCTGACGCTTCGCCGGGAGGCCGATCGGCGGGCGGCAGATTCCGCGCGGCCCTCACCCTGAAATCACAGGAGAGATCATGACGTCCGGGCATCCGATCTTCGGTCCCAACAAGCTCAAGCTCGGCGTGTTCTGCATGAACACCATGCCCGCCTTGACCCGGGCGGAGGACCTGTTCGCGCCGGTGTGGAACGACTGCGTCACGCTGGCGCGGATGGCGGACGACGCCGGGATGGAGGCATTCGTGCCGATCGCGCGGTGGAAGGGCTATGTCGACGGCGATTTCGGCCACCCATCGAACGATATCCTCGAACCCTTCACCTTCGCCGCCGGGATCGCCCAGGCGACGAAGCGGATCGGCGTCTTCGCCACGACGCACGCCTCGATGGCGCACCCGTTGCAGGTCGCCAAGCAGGCCGCCACGGTCGATATGATCTCGGGCGGACGCTTCGCGATGAACGTGGTCGGCGGCTGGAACCGGCGCGAATTCGAGATGTTCGGGATCGACCTGCTCGGCCATGAGGAGCGCTATGTCTATCTCGCCGAATGGCTCGACATCATTCGTGCGTTATGGGGCGCAACCGACGAGATCGATGTCGAGACGAAGCATTTCCACCTGACCCGCGCGCTGTCCCGGCCCCAGCCGGTGCGCGGCGCGGTGCCGATCATGAATGCGGGTTTCTCGTCCACAGGCATGCGCTTCGCCGCCGCGAACAGCGATATCGGGCTGATCGGTCTGTTCGGCGACAGCGAGGCGGCGTGGGCCGACCAGATCGGCAACTATAAGGCGCTCGCCCGCGAGGAGTTTGGCAAGGATATCCAGGTGTGGACCAACGCGCCGACGATCCTGCGTGACAGCGATGCCGAGGCGGAGGCGCTCTACCGCCATTATAGCGAGGAGGTACCCGACCGGATCGCGATCGACAGCTTCGTCGCGACGTTGGCGCGCGAGAACAAGGTGGCCGAGGACAGCGACCAGATGCGCTTCCTGCGCAAGAATGCCGTGCTGGGGTCGGGCTTTCCGATGATCGGATCGCCCGAGACGATCACCGGCACGCTCGCCGCGCTGTCGCGCGCCGGGCTCGACGGCGTGATCATGAGCTTTGTCGACTATCTTGACGGTCTGCATCGCTTCAATCGCGATGTGCTCCCCCGGCTCGCGGCGGCAGGGCTGCGCGGTTGATGCCGGCTCTTCCGGCAGGTGAAGGATTGTCGCATATGTGACAGCCTGGCTGCCGGTCGTGGGTTAGGATGGGTGATGGACGAGGACGGGCGAAGGATCAGGGCGTTGCGCGGTTTCGGCGGCGTGGCCGCCTGAGCCATGGCCCGGAGCGTCGCCACCTTTGATTTCACGCAATGGATGACGCCCGAGGCGCGCGACGCGCTCCTCGCGCGGGCGCGGATACGGCAGTTGCCGGCGCGGGCGCTGATCTATAGCCAGGGCGAGACGGGTGACGAAATGTACCGGATCCGGCGGGGGCTGGTGCGGCTGTCGGTGATGCAGCGCGACGGCCGCGAACTGCTGTACCAGCTGTTCGAACCCGGCGACGGCTTCGGCACCAGCACGATCGTCGACGACGAGCCGCGCCCGCAGACGGCGGAGGCCTTCGAGGATGTCGTGCTCGAGGTCTACAACCGTGAGACGATCGACGAGCTGCGCCGGGTTCATCCGTCGCTCAACGATGCGCTGCTGCGGCTGCTGTCGCGGCATATGCGGCTGCTGAGCGATTATTTCGCAGGCTTCGCATTCGACGAACTGTCGTGCCGGCTGGCGCAGCGCATCGTCGAATCGATCGATACCTTCGGGATTGCGGTCGAGGGCGGCTTCGAATTTTCGCGCTCGATCACCCAGACCGAGCTTTCGCTGATGGTCGGCGGCACGCGCCAGTCGGTCAATCGGGTGCTCCGCGATTTCCGGCGCGCCGGGCTGGTGGAGACCCGGGGGAACCGGCTGATCGTCCGCGATCTCGATGAGATCCGCCGCATATCGGAGCAGGGCTGGAACCTGCATCGCTTTCGCAGGAATGCGGCGGCCAAAACCTGATGGCCAGGTTCGATGGAATGTCCGCGCCGACTCGCATTGACTTGAAATACCAATGAGTAGATATTCATTATCATTGGTATGATTTGTCGTATGTGAGACTCTTTCGAGGGTCGGCAAGGAGAGTGATGGGCGCGGAGACTTTCAAGGGCGGGGCTGTCGATGCAGCGCTCCTGCGGCAGGGTGTCGACGAGGCGAATATTCCCGCATTGCTGATGTGCCTCGTCCAGCTGACCGGTGATCTGGCCTGGCTCGACGAGCCTTTCACGCCGCGCCGCGCGCGCGGCCTCGACGACAATGACAGTGCCGGGCTTCCGGAGGACATCCAGCAGCGCGTCCGCGACGCCGCCTATGACGCGATCATCGCCTGGACGAAGGGGGCGCCGCTGGCGCTCGCCCGCCCCGGCAACGCGCAACTGGCGTCGCTGCTGAGCGTCGCGATGAGCGAGCCGGTACCGGAGGAATATGGCGACGTCGTCGCATCCTCGATGCACTTCGACCCGCCTCCCGCGCCGGTGAAGGCAGCGCGCCCGCTGAAAGCGATCGTGATCGGCGGCGGGGTCTCGGGCATCTGCGCCGGGATTGAACTGCGGCGGATGGGCATTCCCTATCATATCTTCGAAAAGAACGAGGAATTCGGCGGCACCTGGTGGGAAAATCACTATCCCGGCTGCGGCGTCGATACCCCCAATCTTACCTATACCTTCTCATGCCGGCCGACCGACTGGTCGCAGCATTTCCCGTTGCAGGGCGAGATCAGGGACTATCTGCTCGCCACCGCGCGCGAGTTCGGGCTTTATGACCATGTCACCTTTGGCGCGAAGGTGGAGCGCGCCGAATGGATCGCGCAGCGCAACCAGTGGCGGGTGACCGTCACCGGCCCCGACGGCAAGACGGTGGAGCATTTCGCCGATATCGTGATGAGCGCGGTCGGCATCCTCAACATGCCCAAGGTCCCCTATATCAAGGGGCTGGAGAGCTTCACCGGCGAGGTACTGCACACGTCCGACTGGAATGACGACATCGACCTGAAGGGCAAGCGCGTCGCGGTGATCGGCAATGGCGCATCGGGCATGCAGGTCGCCCCCGCGATCGCCGACGATGTCGCCGAAATGACGATCTTCGCGCGCTCCAAGCAATGGATCGCGCCCTTTCCGCAGTTCCGCAAAGCGGTGCCCGATGGCGTCCGCTATCTGATGCAGCTCTTCCCGCTCTATCGCAGCTGGGTCGAGCAGCGCCTGTCGTGGACCTTCAACGACCGGGTCCATGGCACGCTGTACCGCGATCCCGACTGGGCGCATAAGGATCGCTCGATCAACCAGATCAACGATGGCCACCGCCAGTTCTTCACGTCCTATTATCAGGAGGAACTGGGCGACCGGCAGGACCTGCTGCCGCTGCTGTTGCCGGATTATCCGCCCTTCCTGAAGCGGATGCTGCTCGACAATGGCTGGTTCCGCACGCTGCGCAAGCCGCATGTCCGGCTGATCCCCGAGCATCTCGCCGAGGTGCGCGGCGACACGCTGGTCGCGGCGTCGGGCGAAGAGGTGAAGGCCGACGTGCTGATCCTCGCCACCGGCTTCCAGTCGACCAACGTGCTGGGTTCTTATGACGTGGTGGGCCGCGAGGGGCGGGTGCTGCGCGACTATTGGGACGGCGACAACGCCGCCGCCTATCTCGGCACGCTGGTTCCGGGTTTCCCCAATTTCTTCATCTTGCTCGGCCCCAATGTCGGATCGGGCCATGGCGGCAGCATGATCCGCAACATCGAGAACCAGACGCATTATGCGCTGCGGATCATCGAGGCGATGATCGAGCGGCAGGCCAGCTCGGTCGAGGTGCGTGAGAATGTCTATCGCGACTATGTCGCGCGGCTCGACGCCGCGCACGACAAGCTGGTGTGGACGCATCCGGGCGCGGAGAACTGGTACCGCAATTCGCGCGGCCGGATCATCGCGATCACCCCGTGGCGCAACGACGCCTTCTGGCGGATGACGCGCCAGGCGAATCCCGAGGACCTGAGTTTCGGGCGGGGCGAAAAGGAAGAAGCCGCCGCCTGAGCCGGAAGAGCGCGCGGCGGAAAAGACAGAGGAGAGGATGCCCATGACGACAGCCGTCGAGATACAACCGTTCGACCCGTCGCTGCCCGAACTGATCACCGATCCTTATCCGATCTTTGCGGAGATAAGGGAGAATGACCGGTTCCACTGGTCGAAGTTCGGCTATTGGGTGGTCTCGCGCTACGACGACGTCCGCGAAGTGCTGATGAACCGGAAGGATTTCGGCACCGGCGACTTCGCGAACAACCTGAAGCTGTTCTACGGACCCGACTTCGATGTGATGGCCAATTCCGCCTATCGCTGGCTGTCGGAGGTGTTCATCGCCAAGGACCCGCCGCAGCACACCCGCATCCGCGGGCTGGTGACCGGATCGCTGACCGCCAAGCGGGTACGTGCGATGGAACCGCGCATTCGCGAAATCTGCCGGGAACTGACCGACGCCTTCATCGCCGATGGCCAGGCCGATATGATGACGCAGTTCGCCTATCAGCTGCCCGTCATGGTGATCTGCGACTTGATGGGGATCGACTATCGCCACCCGGATATGGCGCAGTTGACTGCCGGGATTCCCGAAGCCTTCGTCGTCTTCGAAGCGCGCAGGCTGACCGATCGGGAACTCTCGACCGCCAACCGCCGGATCGACGAGCTGGAAGCCTTTTTCCGCGCGCAGTTCGAGGATCGTCTCGCCAACCCGCGTGACGATCTGCTGACCGCGCTCGCCCAGACCGGCACCGCGCCCGATGGACTGACGATGCACGAGGCGACCACCGTGGCGATCGCGCTGTTCGGCGCGGGGTTCGAGACGACCGCGAACATCATCGGCAACGGCCTCTACCGGCTGCACCGCCATCATGACCAATGGGAGCGGCTGGTGGCGGACCCGGCGGGGCTGGCCGGTTCGACCAATGAGGAGGTGCTGCGCTTCGAAAGCTCGCTGGTCGCCGCCTATCGCACCGCGCTCAACGACACCGAGATTGCGGGCCATCCGGTCAAGGCTGGACAGCGGGTGCTGACGCTCGTCGGTGCCGCCAACCGCGACGGGCGCAAGTTCGACGATCCCGACCGCTTCGACATAGGCCGCGGGGCGGCCGACCATATGTCTTTCGGCGGCGGCATCCATTTCTGCGTGGGCGCCGAACTGGCGCGGATCGAGGGCCGGATAGCCTTCGAGCATCTGGCGACGGTGCTGCCGGACATGCAGATCGATCTTGACAGCGGAGTATGGCGCGACAATTTCCTGTTCCGCGGACTCACCCGCCTCGACGCGCGCTGGTAGGACGCCGATGACCACCCCGCCGACGATGACTGCACTGACCAGCGACCGGCTGGGGCCGCCCGAAAGCTATGGCTTGCACGATGTGCCCGTCCCTGAGCCGGGCGAAGGGCAGGTCCGGCTGCGCGTGGAGGCGGTGGCGCTCGGCTATGTCGATGCGCTGATCGCGAACGGCCAATATCAGCACAAGCCCGCCGCACCCTATGTGCCCGGTGCGGAGATCGTCGGGATCGTCGATGCGCTGGGCTCCGGCGTCGATGGGCTCGCGATCGGCGACCGCCGGGCCAGCTGGCAGGTGCTGGCGGGCGGCGGCCTGGCGCGCTTCGTGCTGGCGCGGACCGAATCGCTGGTGCCGGTGCCCGAGCGGCTGACGCCGGTGGCGGCGGCATCGCTGCTGCTCGACCATCTCACCGCCTGGTATGCCCTGTTCGATCGCGGCTGGATGCAGCCGGGTGAAACCGTGCTCGTGCTCGGCGCGGCCGGTGGTGTCGGAGCCGCCGCCGTGCAGATCGCATCGCGGGCTGGCGCGCGGGTGATCGCCGCCGCCTCCTCGCCCGAGAAGCGCGCCCGTGCGCTCACGCTGGGGGCCGAGGCGGCTGTGGATTATCAGGCCCCGGACTGGCGCGACGAGATCAAGCGCCTCACCGATGGCGCGGGCGTCGACATTGTCGTCGATCCGGTCGCCGGCGCGACGTTCGAGCCTGCCTTCAGGTCGCTCGCCAAAGGCGGCCGGCATCTCATCCTGGGCTTTGCCGGCGGTGAGATACCGCGGCTGCCCGCCAATCTCCCGTTGCTCAAAAATGGCGCGCTGATCGGCGTCGACGCCCGGCATCTCTACGAAAGCGATCTGCCGCGGGCTATGGAGATATGGGATACGCTGTTCGAGCTGGCGGCGGAGGGCATGCTCACCGCGCCCGATGCGGACATCCATCCGCTCGACGCCGCCCCTGCCGCCTTTACCGCGCTGACCCGGCGCGACAAACCCCGCAAGATCGTCGTCACGCCCTGATCTATCCGCCGCTTTCGGACACTTGACCGACAGGAGCGCCGGTGCAATGGGTCGGGCCTGGGCGTGGAGATATTATGGCGGCGACAAAGGGGGGAAGCTGGGACCGGCTCCTGGATTCGGCGGAACATATCTTCGCCGAGAAGGGCTATGATGCGGCGACGACGCGCGAGATCGCCGCGCGTGCGGGCGATACGCTCGGCACGCTGAGCTATCATTTCAAGTCGAAGGAAACCCTGCTCGCCGAGGTGCTGACCCGCCGCTTCGAGGAGATGAACGAGCAGCGGCGCGGCATGTATCGCGACTTCATCGCCAAGCGGAACGGCGGGACGCCCACGCTCGACGAGGCGATCACCGCGATCGTCCTGCCGATGATGCGGCTGGCGCTGACCAGCGACGAGGGCTGGCGCAACTATATCGGGCTGATCTGCCGCCTGATGTACATCACCACCGAGGACCAGGGTAAGTTCATCCCCAAATTGCTCGATCCGATCGGCACCGAGCTGATCGGCTGGCTCAAGGAAACCTCGCCAGCGTCGGCGCACGTCAACCTTGCCTACAGCTATCAATTCATCATCGGCTGCATGCTGGACAGCGTCGTCCAGGCCAAGAATGACCGGCTGAAGCGCATCTCCGGCGGCACCGCGAGCGCCACCGATTTTCCCGCGGTCAGCGAACGGCTCATCCCCTTCGTGATCGGCGGCACCAAGGCGATACTCGACTTCCCCAATCGCTGATTCGCGCCGCGTCGCGCGCGCCGGATTTGGGTGGGTATGTCAGACCCCCTTCATTGTTATGGTTACGTCAGGGTGACCTGGAAACCATGCCGGAAACGCCTGGCTTTTATACGCGGCGGCTGCCTGCTCAAAGGCTTCACCGCCGGTCATGTTCTTACCCAGCTGAATGGTGACAGACCAAGCGCCTAGCGTGACGTGAGTGAATGTAAAATCGATCATATCGCCTTCATGCGTTGCGCTAAGCGTTGAGGATGTGGGGGCGACTAACGATAGGATCAACGCTCAAATTTCGAACTGAGACAATAACCGGATTTTTTGGCGCTTGACAGTCAGTCGGTCGTACGACAGACAAGTGGCATAGGGATCGGGAGAGTCGATGCAATGGCGAATTGGGCTTTTGAGCGCGGGCTGAAGCAGGTGGGGCCGGGCGCCTATGCCTATGTCCAGCCCGATGGCAGCTGGGGCTGGAGCAACGCCGGACTGATCGCCGACGGGGACCAGAGCCTGCTGGTCGACACGCTGTTCCAGCTGAGCCTGACCAACGAGATGCTGGTGGCGATGGCGGACGCGGTTCCGGCAGCGCGTAAGATCGGCACGCTGGTCAACACCCACTCGGATGCCGACCATATCTTCGGCAACCAGCTGGTCAGCGGCGCACACATCATTGCTTCGAAGGCGGCGGCGAGCGAGTTCCTCAAGGTCACGCCGGAGGATTATACGAACCTGTTCGACAACTGGCGCGAGCTGGGTGCGGGCGGGCGTTATGTCCACGAGCGGCTCGGAAATGAGGGGTTCCGCTTCGATGATATCTCGCTGGTCGAGCCGCACGAGACCTTCACCACCGAGAAGCGGCTGAAGGTCGGCGACAAGAATGTCGTGCTGACCGTGATGGGCCCGGCGCATACCGGCGGCGACGTGATCGTGCACGCGGTGGAGGACCGGGTGGTCTACACCGGCGACCTGCTGTTCAATGGCGCGCATCCGGTGATCTGGGAAGGATCGATCGACGGCTGGGTCGCCGCCTGCGACCATATCCTGTCGCTCGACATCGACGTGGTCGTGCCCGGCCATGGCCCGCTGACCGACAAGAGCGCGGTCGCAGAGTTCCGCACCTATCTGCTGTGGTTCCGCGAGGAGGTGCGCAAGCGGTTCGAGGCGGGGCTGTCGATCATGGACACCGCGCTGGAGATCGCCGAACTGCCCGAACTGCCGAAATGGGACACGCCCGAGCGGATCATCGGTGCGGTCAATTTCTTCTACCGCAAGTTCGGCAGCGCGGAGGCGACCGGCAACTTCGTCGAGATATTCGGCCTGTTCGATCCCTTCCTTGCCAAGCTGGAGGCAAGGGCCAAGAAACATGATCACAGCGCCTGCAACCACGGGCATTGAGGAGCGGATGATGTCGGACGCAGCAATCGTACCCCCGCAGATATCCGAACATCTGGTCAGCCCCGCCGCCTTCGCCGAATGGGACGGCATCAATGCGGAGCTCGCCCAGCTTCGGAAGGAGCTGCCGGTCGCGAAGGCCAGCCCCGAAGGCTACGACCCCTTTTGGGTGGTGACGAAATATGCCGATGTGAAGGAGGTCAGCCGCCAGCCGGAGATATTCCCGTCCAACGGCTATCGTGTGCTCCTGTCGAACCGGGCCGCGCTCGCCGAGATGGAAAAGCCGGGCGTGCCCTTCCTGCGCGCGCTGATCACGATGGACCCGCCCGAGCATTGGGCAAACCGCAGGCTCACCTTCCGCGACTTCGCGCCGAGCGGGATGAAGGGGCTGGAAGACGCCATCCGCGTGATCGCGCGCCGCTCGGTGGACGATCTGCTCGCCAAGGGCGGGACCGCCGACTTCGCCGAGGATGTCGCAGTGCGTTATCCGCTCCGCGTGATCCTGGCGCTGCTCGGCCTGCCGCCCGAGGACGAGGACCATATCCTGCGTTTCACCCAGGCGTTTCAGAGTCCGCAGGATCCCGATTTCGGCTCGGCGGACAGCGGGGTCCAGCTCGATCACAATGTGCTCGAGGAATATAAGGACTATTTCTACGCGCTGGTCGACAAGCTGCGCGCCAACCCCGACAATTCGGTCAGTTCCAAGATCGCCAACGGGACGATCGACGGCAAGCTGCTGTCGCACTGGGACGCGATGAGCCAGATCGTCGTCGTCGCGACGGCGGGCCATGACACGACTTCCGCGTCGACCGCCGGGGCGATGTGGGCGCTGGCCGAGCGGCCCGATCTGGTGGCGCGCATCCGGAACGATCCGTCGCTGGTGGCCAAGCTGGTCGACGAAGGGGTGCGCTGGGCCAGTCCGCTGCTCTGCTTCATGCGGACCGCCGCCGCCGATTATGAGCTGCGTGGCCAGACGATCCGCAAGGGCGACTGGGTGATGATGTCCTACCTCTCGGCGAACCGCGACGACGAGGTGTTCGAGGATCCCTGGACCTTCTCGCTCGACCGGCCCGACAATGTCCATGTCGGCTTCGGCCATGGCCCGCATATCTGCCTGGGCCGGAACGTCGCCAATCTCGAGATGCGGATATTCTATGAGGAGCTGTTCAAGCGGCTGACCTCGGTCGAGCTCGCCGGCGTGCCGACCCGCACCCATTCGACCCAGCTGTGCTCGGCCAAGACGCTGCCGATCCGTTTCACCTATCAGTGAGCGGCGGCGGGCCGGTAGCCACGGAGGAAGGAAGATGGCGGACTTCGGTTTCGGCCGTCCCAGGGACGGGCTCATCCAGACGGCGTACACCGTTCCCGATCTCGGTGAGGCAATCGCCTATTGGACGGCGGTGATGAAGGGCGGGCCGTGGTTCGTCGTCGAGAATTTCTCCGGCGACGATCCGGTCTATCGCGGCGAACCTTGCCGCGCCCTGTTCAATGCGGCGCTGGGTTTCGTGGGATCGATGCAGATCGAGCTGATCGAACTGGCGAACGAGGAACCGGGCGTCCACCGCGACGCGATCCGCGACCATGGCTATGGCTTCCATCATCACGGCCAGGCCTGCACAGACATCGAGGCGGAGCGGGGGCGCTACGAAGCGCTCGGCTATGCCAATGTCTTTCAGGCGGTCATGCCCAGCGGCGATCAGGTCTATTTCATGGAGCCGCGCGAGTCGGGCAGCCATGATCTGATCGAGCTGATTTCCGCAGGTCCGATGATCGATGCGGCCTTTACCCGGATGTGGGAAAGCTCGGTCGATTGGGCCGGGGATCGCCCGATCCGGCCGTTCGCGGAGCTGTTCGCATGACGGTAGAACATCCTTTTCACCTTGACAGTCAGTCGGTCGTACGACTAAGAGAAAAAAGCCGGACAGGAGCGGTCGCCGGACGATCTGCAATCGGTCTCGAGGGCATGTGTTCCGCCCTCCCGCCGTCGTCCCTGCCATCATCTTCGGCAAGCTTGTTCGCGGGCCAAGGGGGCCTCCGAAAGTAGATCAGCGTATCGCCATCGAACATCGCGTCTGATAGGTTGGTCTTACGACCGACAGAGATAAGAAAAGCCGGAATCCGGCAGAATGAGGGGAAGGCCATGAAGAAGTCTCTGATGTATCGCACCGCCGCCTGCGCCATCGCAGCGACACTGGCGGGCGCTCCGGCCGTAGTGCAGGCGCAGACCGCCGCACCGGCGCGTGCCGCCGCCGACGAACCGTCCGGCATGGAAGAGATCATCGTCACCGCGCAGAAGCGCGAGGAGAAGCTTTCGCGCGCGCCGCTGGCGGTGACCGCGCTGACCGGCGACGCGCTCGCCCGGAAGCGGATCGTCGATGCGTCGTCGCTGGCGGCGTCGGTGCCGAGTTTCAACTTCGGCACCTATGGCGGCACCGCCCGGCTCGCGATCCGCGGCATCGGCTTCAACTCCATCAACGCCGGCGCGGAAGGCCGTGTCGCCTATTATACCGACAGCGTCTATTACAGCCGCCCGGCCACCGCGCTCAGCGGCTTCTTCGACGTCGCCCGGATCGAGATCCTGCGCGGCCCGCAGGGTACGCTCTATGGCCGCAACGCCACCGGCGGCGCGCTCAACGTGATCACCGCCGATCCGACCAAGGACCTGTCGGGCTATTACACCCAGACGATCGGCAATTATAACGCGTTCACCGAGAAAGGCGCCATTTCAGGGCCCCTGTCGGACGCGCTGTCGGCGCGTCTGGCGGTGAAGATCGTCAACCGCGACGGCTATGGCAAGAATGTCGTGTCGGGCAACGACGTCGACAACGCCGCGACGCAAAGTGTCCGCGCGAAGCTGCGCTATGAAGGGGCGGACGATCTCCGCATCACCGCCGCCTTCGACTATCATCATGAGAATGACCGCAACTTCGGCGGCCATTATGGCGGTCAGGCCTATCCGGCGGTCTTTCCGATCATGCTGGCGACGCTGCTCAGCCGGGCCGATCTCGGCGGGCCGATCCCCCCGACCATCCGCGACTATGCATCGGTCATGGACCCGTCCAACCACAGGACCTTCTACGGGGCGAGCGTCACCATCGACAAAGGCCTGTCCTTCGCCGATTTGAAGTCGATCACCGCCTATCGCTATTCCAAATATTCGGACAGCTATCCCGACGGCGTCGGTGATGCGACGCCGCTGACCAACGCCGAACGCTCGCGGCAATATAGCCAGGAACTGCAGTTGTCGGGGGACACCGAGTCCTTCAAATGGGTCGGCGGCGTCTACCTGTTCCACGAACGCATCAATGGACAGGTGAACATTCCGCTGGGCGTCGCGCTGCTCAACCTGCTCGGCATCCCGGCCCCGGCGTCACCGAACGGCTATACACGCGGTTATTGGGCGGGCGGCACGGCGACCACCGACACCGCCGCGGCCTATGGCCAGCTTACCTGGAAGATTACTCCGGAACTCGAGCTGACCGGCGGCCTGCGCTACGCCTGGGAGCGGCACAAGAAGTCGGACGCGAACCAGTTCTCGCTCGATCCCTATATCAGCCCCAATCCCGACCCGACCTCGGCGGGCTACAACAATGTCGGCGGCACGGGCCGGTCGACCGAATATTCGACCACGCCCAAGCTGACCCTGTCCTATCTGTTCGGGGCCGACGACACGATCTACGTCACCGTCGCAAAGGGCTATAAAAGCGGCGGTTTCGACCTCGGTGCGGTTCAGCCCGCCTATGATCCCGAGACGCTCTGGGATTATGAGGCAGGTCTGAAGACCCGGATGCTCGGCGGCCGTATCCAGGCCAATCTCGCCGCCTTCTACTATGATTATAAGAACTTGCAGGTGTCGGTGATCAGAGGCCAGACGGTCTTTACCCAGAATGCCGCCAAGGCGCGCTCCTACGGTGTGGAAGCCGAGGTTCAAGCCCTGCTGGCGCAGGGGCTGCGGCTCGATCTTTCGGGCAGCTACCTCAACGCCAAGTTCAAGCGCTTCATCACGTCGAACACCGATCTGACCGGTGCGCCGGTCCTCGACTATGCGGGCAACACGCTGCCGCAGTCGCCCAAATATCATGGGCAGGTCGGCCTCGAATACAGCTTTGACCTTGCCCGGGGCTCGCTGCGTTTCCGCGGCGATGTGAACTACACCTCGCGCGTCCACTTCTCGCCATTCAACATCCGGACGTTGTCGCAGGGCGAATATACCAAGGTCGACCTGTCGGCCGATTACACCAGCGAAAGCGGCAAGTGGCAGATCGGCGCGTTCGTGAAGAACCTCACCGACAAGACGACGGTGGCGTCGGCGACCGCCAACAGCTTCCTCGCGAGCAACAGCCTGCTCAGCTACCTCGATCCGCCCCGGACCTATGGCGGCTATGTGACGGTGCGGTTCTGAACCGCCGGCGCCAATAGACGGAGATAAATATGAAGCTTGTTACCTTTCGGGCCGCCGATAGGGATGGGATTGGCGCCATCCATCCCGACGGGTTCATCGTCGATTTCTTCGGGATCGGCCCGCGCTTTCCCGCCACGATGCTGGACCTGATCGAGGCGGGCGAGGAGGCCTGGGCGCAGGCGCGGGAATGGACCGGTCGCGCGGTGGCGGAGGCGCGGCGCCCGCTGGGTGATGTCCGGCTACTGGCGCCGCTACCGCGCCCGGCGCGGCTGCGCGATGCCTTTCTGTTTCTTCAGCATCTGGAGGTGGCGTTCCGCAAGATGGGGCGGGAGATCCACCCGGAGATCCGCAAGAATCCGATGTATGTGAACTCGGACCATGTCCACATCTTCGGTCCGGACGCCGACATCCCCTGGCCGCATCATTCCGACTGGATCGATTATGAGCTGGAATGGGCCTGCGTGATCGGCAAGCCGGGCCTGCGGATCAGCCGGGAAAATGCCCGCGATCACATCTTCGGCTACACCATCTTCAACGACTGGTCGGCCCGCGACCTGCAACTCGTCTATATGGAAACCGGGGCGGGGCCGGGCTCGGGCAAGGATTTCGCCAACGGCATCGGCCCGTGCATCGCGACGATCGACGAGTTCGACGATCCCTATGACCTGAAGATGACCGCGCACGTGAACGGCGAGCTGTGGAGCGAAGGCACCACCGCGACGATGGCGCACCGGTTCGAGGATGCGGTCCATCATCTGAGCCAGGGCGCGCCGCTGGTCGCGGGCGAGGTGATCGGCTCGGGCACGGTGCTCGGCGGCTGCGGGTTCGAGCTCGACCGGCGGCTGGCGATCGGCGACGTCGTCCGGCTGGAGATCGAGGGCATCGGCGTACTGAGCAACAAGATCGTCACCCAGCCGCTCAGCTAAATCCGATCCTCCCCAGGCATCGAACCGAACAACATCAGACGTCCGCAGCCGGGTGATCGTCCTCGGCCGTGACCGCCCCTGGAAGGACATTGCATGTCGAAAGTCATCATCAGCTGCGCGGTCACGGGATCCGTCCATACCCCGACCATGTCGCCGCATCTGCCCTGCACCCCCGACGAGATCGCGGCGCAGTCGATCGAGGCCGCCGAGGCGGGGGCGGCGGTGCTCCACCTTCACGCGCGCGATCCGCAGACGGGCAGGCCGACCGCCGATCCGAATGTCTTCATGCAGTTCCTGCCGCGCATCAAGCAAAGCACCGATGCGGTGGTCAACATCACCACCGGCGGCAGCCAGACGATGACGATCGAGGAGCGGCTGGCCGCGCCGCTGCGCGCGTCGCCCGAGCTGTGCTCGCTCAACATGGGGTCGATGAACTTCGGCCTCTATCCGATGCTGAACAAGTACAAGACGTTCCAGCATGACTGGGAGGCCCCCTATCTGGAGGCGTCGCGCGACGGCATCTTCAAGAACACCTTCAAGGATATCGAGAATATCCTCGACCGGCTCGGCAAGGGCCATGGCACGCGGTTCGAGTTCGAATGCTACGACACCGGTCATCTCTATACGCTGGCGCATTTTCTCGACCGCAAGCTCGTCACCCCGCCGCTGTTCGTCCAGACGATCTTCGGCATCCTCGGCGGCACCGGCGCGGACACCGAAAACCTGGTCCACATGAAGCGGCTCGCCGACAAGCTGTTCGGTGATCAATATCGCTGGTCGGTCATGGCGGCGGGACGGCACCAGATGCCGTTCATCACCATGGGCGCGATCAACGGCGCGAGCGTTCGCGTCGGGCTGGAGGACTCGCTGTTCGCGGGGAAGGGGCGTCTCGCCCAGTCCAATGCCGAACAGGTCCGCCTGATCCGCTCGATCCTCGAGCCGCTGTCGCTGCAGATCGCTACCCCCGCCGAGGCGCGCGAGATGCTTGCGCTCAAGGGTGGTGATAATGTCGCTTTCTGATCCGGGAGAGTCGATCATGGCCGGAAGCGTCAACCGCCGCTGGGTGGTGAAACAGCGCCCGCAAGGGCTGTTGCGGCCCGGCGATCTAGCGCTCGTCGAGGGCGCGGTGCCCGAACCGGCGGACGGCGAGTTCGTCGTCCGCGTCACCCATCTGGCGTTCGATCCGGCGCAGCTCTACGGGATCTCTTTCGACAGCTACCGGCCCGCCATTCCAATCGGCGACGTGGTCGACTCGTTCGCGGCGGGCGAGGTGGTCCAGTCCCGCAACGCCCGCTTCCCGGTGGGCATGAAGGTGCAGGGCAGTTTCGGCTGGCAGGATTATTGTCTGGTCGCCGACAGCAGCGAGGTCACGGCCTTGCGGTCGGAATCGCCGGTCAAGGCGCTCAACGTCCTCGGCCTCACCGGCCTCACCGCCTATTTCGGGATGACCGAGATCGCGCGGCCGGGGAAGGGCGACATCGTCGTCGTCTCGGGCGCGGCAGGCGCTACCGGTTCGATCGCGGGACAGATAGCGAAGATCGCGGGCGCGCGGGTGATCGGCATCGCGGGCGGGCCGGAGAAATGCCGATGGGTGACCGAGGTCGCCGGGTTCGATGCCTGCATCGATTACAAGGCGCAGGACATCGGCGAGCGGCTCGCCGCGCTCGCCCCCGATGGGGTGAACATCGTCTTCGAAAATGTCGGCGGCGCGGTGCTCGACGCCTCGCTGGCGCATCTCGCCATCGGCGCGCGGATCGCGCTGTGCGGCGGCATATCCTCCTATGTCCCGTCCGAAGGCGCGCCGCCGGCCGGCATTCAGAACTATATGCAGCTGGGGCTCAGGCGGGCGAGCATGACGGGCTTTCTGGTGTTCGATTATGCGGACCGCTTCGAGGATGCCTTCGCCACGCTCGGGCGCTGGCTGGACGACGGGACGATCGTCTCGGTCGAGGACGTCCAGCAGGGGCTCGAACAGGCCCCGGAGACGCTGAACCGCATCTATCGCGGCCAGAATTTCGGGAAGCAGCTGCTGGCGCTATAAGGTGGCGAGCATCGCTTTCAGCCCGGCGAGGTCGGTCGCGGTCGCCAATATGTAGCGGTCGGGGCGCAGCAGCACCGCGCGGACCCCGAGGTCGGCGAGATCTGCGGCGACGCCTTGGGCATCGTCGGTGGTGACCACCGCGACGCCCGGTTCGGCATCCAGGCCGGACAGCAACGCCGCATCGGCGACCAGGACCGGGGCATAGCCGATCGCATCGTCCATCAGGCGCCCGTCATTTAGCCGGGGCTGGCCGAAGATCTGGCCCCGGTGCGGGCCCGAACCGAGCCCCGGTCCGAGGCGCGAGACCGGGCTTTCCATGCGCGACCCGCCGTCGCCCGACGGCTGCGCCAGCCGCAGCGCGGCTTCGGGATCGCTGGCGTTGATCAGCCCGCCGAGGCGGACCGCGGTGGTGATATAGTCGCGGACATTGGGCTGCCGCTCCGACTGATAGCTGTCGAGCAGGGCTTCGTCGGCCTGGCCACGCACGGCGAGCGCCAGCTTCCAGGCGAGGTTGGCGACATCGCGGATTCCGGCGCACATCCCCTGGCCCATGAAGGGCGGCGTCTGGTGCGCCGAATCCCCGGCGATCCACAGCCGCCCGCGCCGCCATTGCTTCGCGACGAGCGAGTGGAAGGTGTAGGTTGCCACCCGTTCGAGCTCGGCATCGGCGGGCGTGATCCAGCGCGCCAGCCGCGACCATATCCGGTCGGGCGCGGTGACGGTGCGCTCGTCGTCCTCGGGGCGCAGCCTGATCTCCCAGCGCCGCCGGTCGCCGGGCTGGCGCGCATAGGTGACCGGATGCTGCGGATCACAATATTGGATCGAATGGTCGCCGAGATCGGGCCGGGGCGTCTTCAGCAGCGCGTCGACCACCAGCCAGCGTTCGTGGAAGCCGAGATCCTCCATCTCGGTCCCGATGAAGCGGCGGACGAGCGAGCGGGCGCCATCGCAGCCCACGACATGTCCCGCGCGGACCTCGACGATCTTGCCCGTCGCCATGTCCTCATAGCGCAGCACGGCATGATCGCCGCGATCGTCGATCAGGAAGGCTTCGCATCGCCGCCGCACGTCGACATCGGGGTGGCGCGCAATCCCCTCGTTCAGCAGCCGTTCGAGGGTGGGCTGGTGGAAGCGGTAGCTGGCGTGCCAGCCATGGCGGCCGATCTCCTGGGGGCGCGACCAGTCGAGCAGCATCCTCCCCTCAGAATCGACGAACCGCATGCCGAGGTTCACGCGGATGTCCGCCGACAGGCTGTCGCCGAGGCCGACCGTCTGGAAGACGCGCATCACCTCATCGTCGAAATGCACCGCGCGCGGGAAATGATAGGCGGCGCCGTCGCGCTCCAGCACCAGCACGCGCAGGCCGGAGATGCCGAGAAGGTGCGCGAGGGTGGCCCCGCTCGGGCCGAAGCCGATGATCGCGACGTCGAAGGTCTCGCTGGCATGCGTCATGCGACTTGGTAATTCCTCGCCCCTGATAGCCGCGCGTCCGGCCGGCCCTTGTCTCGACAGGCTGCGAAATTGTCCGATTGAATGGCGTGCGTCTGTCCTCAATAGGAGGGGACAGAGGATGCGGGTCTTCCTTGTTACATCCGCGACATCACCGATCCGCGTTGCGCGCGGGCCAGGCGGAAACGCCGCGAGACAAGGAGAAGGACGTGCAGCAACCGACAGCCGAATATCCGGTCAGCCCCCATGGCGATCGCGGCCCGATCACCCATCCCTTGCCTGCGGGAATCATCGTCGACCGCGCTGTCCGGGTGAAGATGCGCGACGGCGTCCACCTCGGTGCGACCGTCTGGCGGCCCGATCGCGAGGGCCGCTTCCCGGTCGTCATGTGCGTCACCGCCTATGGCAAGGATTTCGGTCCGCACGAATATTCGACGCTGCCGAAGATCATGAAGGCGGGAATGGCCGTGGGCACGATGCACATTTCCGACCAGACTACATGGGAAGGGCCCGATCCAAGCTTCTGGGTGCCTGGCGGCTATGTCGTGATCGTGGCGAACGCGCGCGGCTTCTACGATTCCGAGGGACAGGCCGGCATCTATTCGCACGAGGACATGGAGGATTACGCCGACCTGATCGACTGGGCGGGCGTGCAGCCGTGGAGCAACGGCGCGGTTGGCCTGAACGGCGTGTCCTATCTTGCGGTCAACCAGTGGATGGTGGCGTCGGGTACGAGACCGAAACACCTGAAGGCGATCATACCCTGGGAAGGGGTCAGCGATTTCCGCCGCGACCTGATCGAGCCGGGCGGCGTACCCGAGACGCGTTTTCTGGGCGCTTATTATGCCGGATCGCTGGCACGCGGCGCCGGTGAGGGGATCGTGGAGAGTGGCCCGGCGATGATCGAACGGGCGGCGCAGCATCCCTTTCCGCTGGAGAATATCGACGTGCCCGCGCTGATCTGCGCGTCCTGGTCAGACCATGGATTGCACACGCGCGGTTCGTTGGAAGGCTATATGCGGATATCGTCGCCGCAGAAGTGGCTCTACACGCATGGCGGTAACAAGTGGGAGGTCTATTACAGCCCCGAAGCCCTGGAATGGCAGAAGTCGTTTCTCGATCATTTCCTGAAGGGTGAAGATAATGGCTTCGACCGGCGTCCGCCGGTCAGGCTGGAGGTGCGACGCGACAAGGACAATGTCGAAGTGCGCAGCGAGATCAGCTGGCCGCCAGCCGCCGCGAAGTTCACCAACATGTACCTCGATCCCGAGGGCAGCACCCTATCGGCGGACGCTCCCGCGGCACCGCAGGAACGTGTCTATGACGCCGAGGCCAAACAGAGCGTCTCGTTCGACCTGAGCTTCGACCGGCCGACCGAGATTTCCGGGCCGATGGTGCTCAAGCTGTGGGTGTCGGCGCTCGACGCCGACGATCTCGACCTGTTCGCAGCGGTCCACAAGATCGACCGTGAAGGCCGCGAGGTCCATTTCTGCGGCAAGGACGGTTATCGCGAAGGCGCCGTCGCGCTGGGATGGCTGCGCGCGTCGCGGCGGCACCTCGACCCCGGCGAGTCGAAGCCGTGGCGGCCCTATCAGACCCTCGACCGGGTCGAAAAGGTCGAGCCGGGCGAGGTCGTCCCGGTGGAGATCGAGATATTGGCGTCGAGCACCCTGTTCGAACCCGGCGAGACGCTGCGGCTGGCGATCAGCGGGCGCGACATCGTCGAGCATGCGCGCTTCGGGCATGACGACAGCGTGAACCATGGCCGGCACCAGCTGCATGCCGGGGGCGAGCAGGCATCCTATCTGCTCGTTCCGTTCTGCTGATCGGAATTGCGCGAATCTGACGGGGGCGTTCCCCGGCGAGGTCAGGCCCATGCGGCGGGCAACGGGCCGTCGCGCCCTGCAGGGCGGGGATGCGAAACCTGTCCCCTCTTATTGAGGACAGACCGCCGGGCCGATGCCGTGACATGAATATAGGGCACGAGAAATCAAATTCGGGGGAGGGATATATGCGCAAGAGTTTCCATGCGGCGGTCTCGCTGGCTGCGATGATGGCGTTTCCGGGCTACGCACAGGCGCAGGAGACGCCGGCCGCGGTCGGCGCCGGGCAGGCCGACGGGCTGGAGGAGATCATCGTCACCGCGCAGAAGCGCCGCGAGAATCTCCAGGACGTACCGGTCGCGATCACGGCGGTCTCGTCGGCGCGGCTGGCAGCGACGAACATCACCAGCGCGGCGGATCTGGGCGCGGTGACGCCGAGCCTGTCGCTCACCCAGGTGGCGGGGACGATCCAGCCGCACATCCGCGGCGTCGGCACCGATTTCTCCGGTCCGGGCGTGGAAAATCCCGTCGCGACCTATGTCGACGGCGTCTACATCGCAAGCGGTACGTCCTCGCTGCTGACGCTCAACAATATCGAGCGGGTCGAGGTGCTGAAGGGGCCGCAAGGCACCCTGTTCGGGCGCAACGCCACCGGCGGCCTGATCCAGGTGATCACCAAGGATCCCAGGCATGACCCGGCGGCGTCGATCGACCTGAGCTACGCCAATTACCAGACGGTCACCGCCAATGCCTATATGACGGCGGGCCTCGGCGAGAGCATCGCCGCCGATCTCGCCATACGCTATGAGCATCAGGGCGACGGCTGGGGCACCAACCTGTTCGACGGCCGCGACGTCAACCGCACCGATCGCGACCTCGCCCTGCGCTCCAAGCTGCTGTTCGAGCCCGGTGACGCCACCAAGATCCGGCTCGCGATCGACTATGCCGACCGCAAGGCCCGTGACGTGCAGCATTGGTATGCGGGCTATCCGCTATCGTTCAACAACCCGTTCTTCGGCGGGCCTTATGACCTTGGCGGCGCCTATGACATCAACAGCAACGTCGATGGCGACAGCCGGTTGCGTGCGGGGGGCGTGTCATTGCAGGTCAATCATGACCTGGGCGCGGTGGCCTTCCAGAGCATCACGGCTTTCCGCAAGAGCCGCTATTCGTTCGACCTCGATCTCGATCTGACCCCGGTCGCGCTGATCAGCTGCTGCGGGCCGCAGCATGGCCCGGTGCGAGCCCGGCAGCTGAGCCAGGAATTGCAATTGTCCTCGGCGCAGGGCGGGCCGCTCAAATGGGTGGCGGGCGTCTATCTGTTCGCCGCCAAGGATGAATATGACGATGTCAGCATCGTGCTGGAAGGCGGCGCATCGCCGGTGCCCGGCGCGCCCTTCTTCATCCGCTTCGACAATCAGGCGAAGACGCGCTCGGCGGCGGTCTATGGCCAGGCCAGCTACGAGATCGCCGACCGCACCACCCTGACGCTGGGCGGGCGCTTCACCTATGAGGACCGGCGGATCGGCGGCACCGAGACGATCCTGATCGGCGGTGCGGTGGCGGTGGTCCATCCGCTGCCGCTGCCCGGCTCGGGCTTTCCGGCGAAAGTCGATTTCAAGCGGTTCAACTATCGTGTCGCGCTCGATCGCAAGTTCACATCCGATATCCTGGGTTATCTGAGCTACAATACCGGCTTCAAGAGCGGCGGCTACAACCTCAACTCCTCGGCCAATCCGCCCTATAAGCCGGAGAATATCAAGGCGGCCGAAGCCGGGCTGAAGATGCAGTTGTTCGACCGGCGGCTGCGGTTCAACATCGCGGCCTTCGACTATAAATATTCGAACATCCAGGTGACCAACTATGCTGGCGGCAACTCGCTGATCGGCAATGGCGCGAAGGCCAAGATCTACGGTCTTGATTTCGACGCAGACTGGGCGCTGGGTAACGGCATCTCGCTCAACGGCGGGCTCGGCTATATCCATGGCCGTTTCTCGTCCTATCCAGACGCGCCCTATTTCTCGGGTTTCGGCGGTTGCCTCGCCCCGCCGGGAAGCTTCTGCAACCAGTCGGCGAAGGGCAATAAGCTCGGCCAGACTCCCGCATGGTCCTATAATGTCGGCGCTAGCTACAAGACCGGGTTCGCGGCAGGCTCGCTGAACTTCAACATCCTCTATTCCTACACCAGCCGCTGGTATGCCTCGGCGGACAATTTCGCCTTCCAGCCCAGCCTTGGGCTGTTGAACGCGTCGGTGCAGTGGACCGACCCCAGCGACCGCTTCTCGGCCCGGCTGTGGGGCAAGAACCTGACCGATGAGACCTATTCTACCGGCATCGCAGAAGCCAATCAGGGGGTCTTCCGGCACGTCGGCGCGCCGCGCACCTATGGCGTTACGCTGGGTGCGAAGTTCTGATGTAAGACGGTTTGCGGGCGGCTTCGAGGAATATCCTCGGGCCGCCCCGATATTTACGGAGTGGCAGCGTGGCGGACCAGATAGAGCGGATATCGATAGATGGCATGGATCTCGGCTATTCGGTCCATGGCGCGGGGACGGGCAAACCGTCGCTGATCTTCGTGCATGGCGGCCTGATGTCTTCGACCAGCGGGATCTACGCGCCGCTGATCGATCTGCTCGCGCGGCGCTATGCGGTCTATGCGCTGGACTTGCGCGGCCATGGCGCGTCGGCGGCGGCGTATCGGGACTGGACGCTCAACGGGCTGGCCGACGATGTCGTCGCCTTCGCGCGGGCACTTGGCCTCGACCGGCCCGCTTATGTCGGCCACTCGCTGGGGGGCTTCACCGGCCTTCTTGCGGCGATCCGTCATCCGGGGTTCTTCTCGGCGCTGTGCCTGCTCGCGCCCGGCCCCGCGGACCCGCGCAGCGATCCGGTGGAAGCGCTCGAATTCCTCATCGCCCACAAGCATGAGCGCGACCTGATGCGCGCGGGCTTCAGCCATATGTTCGTTCGCCCGCCGGGCGACGAGATCGAGCTGATCGTCGATGCGATCGGCGCGATCGACATCGGCGTGCTGCGTGCCCTGCAGGAAGAGAACAGCCGGACCTCGATCGACGACCGGCTGGGCGAGATCGCCGCGCCGGTGCTGCTGCTCTGCGGCGAGCGCGACACGGTTGTTCCGCCTGCGCGGCAGCACGACATGGCGCGCAAGCTGCGGCGCTGCAAGGAAGTGGTCTTCTCGAGCGAGGGCCATATGCTGCCCAACGAGGCCGTCGCGATGACCGCGCGCGAGGTCATCGCCTTCCTCGATCATGACCGGGACGTGCTGGCTCTCGCCGATCTTCAGGAGAAGAAATGATGGTTTCGCGATTTGGCCCGGTCGCTGCGCTGCTCGACGATCTCGCGTCTTCGGGCGACCTGCCGGGCGCGAGCGTGCTGATCCGCCAGGCGGGGGAGGAGCTGTTCTACCATCAGGCGGGCCCCCGCGATCTCGCGAGTGGCCGGCCGGTCGAGCGTGACACGATCTTCCGGCTCTATTCGATGACCAAGCCCATCGTTGCGGCGGCGACGATGCTCCTGGCCGATGACGGCGTGCTGGGGCTCGACGATGCGGTCGCCGATATCGTGCCCGAGTTCGCCGCGTTAGGGGTCTATGCGGGACAGGACGGCGACACCGTGCGGACCACGCCAGCGCGGGCGATGACCGTCCGTCATCTGCTTACCCACAGCGCCGGCTTCTCCTACTGGTTCCACCCCGGCAATCCGGTTGCCGCGCTCTATGCCGCCGATCCGGGCATCGGCCTGCACGAGGACTGGCGCTTCGATCCGGCGCTGGGCGGTCTCGACGGACTCACCCGAACGCTGGCGGGCCTGCCGCTGCTGTTCCAGCCGGGCGAACGCTGGCATTACAGCATGTCGCTGGAGGTGGCGGGGATCGTGATCGAGCGGGCCAGCGGACGGAAGCTCGACGCCTTCCTGCGCGACCGGCTGTTCGCGCCGCTGGGAATGGCCGACACCGGTTTCAGCGTCGGCGCGGGGAAGGGCAACCGGCTCGCCTCGCTCTATGGCCCGAAGGCGGGCGGCGGCCTTCAGCTGCTCCAGAGCGGTGCCGAGAGCCCGTTGCTGAAGCCGGTGCCGGGTTTTGCCGGGGGCGGAGGATTGGTTTCGACCATCGACGACTATGGCCGTTTCGCGGAGATGCTGCTGCAGGGCGGCGGGGCGGTGCTGTCGCGGGATTCGGTCCGCGCAATGATGACCAACCAGCTCGCGCCCGAACAGCTCGACGAGCTGCCCGCGCTCGCGACCTGGGGGCTTGGCGGGACCGGGGACGGAATGGGCTTCGGGCTGGGCGGCGCGGTCGCGCTCGAACCGCCGGGCAACGGCGTGCCGGTGTTCAGGGGCGAATATAGCTGGGGCGGCGGGGCGAGCACGACCTTCTGGGTCGATCCGGAGAACCGGCTGACCGTCACCTTCATGACCCAGCTATTCCCGCCCAGCGCGAAGATGCTGCGCGACCAACTGCATATCGCGGTCTATCGGGCGATGGGGCTGGCCTAGGGGTGCCAGGAGCCGCAGATCGAGAAGAGCTGTCCCCGCGATGATATGCCGAGCTTCTGATAGGCGCGCTGGCGATAGGTGACGACGCTGCTGGGGCCGACGCCGATCTCCTCGGCGATGATCTCGGCCTTCTTGCCCGCCAGCATGCCGATGCAGACCTGCCTCTCGCGCTCGGACAGCACGGTGAGCGGGAGCGGGAAGGCGGGCAGGCTGAGCCGCAGGAAATGGGTGGCGAGCGTCCGGCCGATCAGCCGGTAGAGGCCGGTCTCGATACCGTCGGGCGCCTGTGCGGCGGGATCGGCGGCATCGCGCTCGAAATAGAGGTTCAGCACCATCCTGAGCGAGCCTTGGGCGACGAGCACGGCGACCTTGGTGCGGAAACCCGCGCCGCCGAAGAACATGTCGAAATAATCGGGGCTGAGGCTGGGGATCAGGTCCTCCAGTCGCTCGACCGCGCAGCCGCCCGCGTCCATCGCCATTGCCCGCTCGAACAGCGGATCGTCGCGGAACCAGCCCTCGACATAGGCTGCCGCCAGCGTTCCGCCCTTGTCCTCGGACAGGAAGTTGCGGCTGAGCAGGCAGTTCACCCCGTCCTTTTCATAGGCGAAGGCGGTGACCTGGCCCGCGCCCGCCGAGCGGACGACGTTCAGGAAATGCTCGGTGAACTCCTCCGCGCCGGTGACGGGAACGCAATCGGCGATCGCGTCGATCAGCTGCGCGACAGGGAGAGGGGGGGCGGCGCTCATGGCGCGAGGGGAGCCCGGTCGAGCGCCACCGCGATATCGACATCGATCGGGGTGCCGAGGCTTTCCAGCAGCCAGGCGAGGGTCGAATACATGCCGACGGTGGCGATCATGTCGAGTACGCCCTCTTTGCCAAAGCGCGCGGTTAGTTCGCGCCGGAGGTCGGCGGGGAGCCGGTTGGCATCGACGAGCGCATCGACGCAGCGCATCAGCATCGCGTCCTCCGCCGATGCCGCCTGATCGGGCGGCCGCGTGGCGGCGGCAATCCGGCGGTCGTCGAGACCGGCGGCGCGGCCCCGTACGATATGCTGCATCCACTCATAACGCGATCCGCGCCGGAATCCCGTACGCAGGATGACGATTTCGAGCGAGGGCGGATCGAGGCGGTTGTTCAGGACGACATGGTTGCGGAAGTCGCGCCAGGCGGCGAGCAGTGCGGGGTTGTGCGCCATGACGCGGTAGACGTTGAGCCCGGTCGCGAAGCCCCCGCGCATATCCTCCAGCGCGGGCGGCCATTCGGTGTCGCCGAGCGGTGCGAAGCAGTTCGTCATCAGTCCGCCTTTCGTTCGACGGGGGCATAGGCCGCGATCATCTCGGCGCGGCAGCGCTGCAACATCCCGGCGATGACCGCGAGGTCGCTGGTCTGATAGCGCTTGTGGCTCATCACCAGGATCAGTGCCGCGGGTGGCGCGCCCGCCAGCAGCACCGGCACCGCGATACCGACATTGTCATCGTCGAGCGCGCCCAGCGACACCGCATAGCCCTGTTTGGCGATAGCCTTGAGTTGGGCCCGGAACGTGGCGAGCGCGTCGCCCTCCAGTCCCGCCTGGGCAAGAAAGCGCTTCTGCTGCGCGGCGGGCAGGGCGGCGAGCACCGCCAGGCCGCCGGCACCACGAGTGAGCGGCATCGGCCGCCCGCGCGACCAGTTGACGATCGCGGCGCCGCCCTGTTCGTGGATCGTCGCGAAGAAATCGTCGCCGAGCAGGGTCGCGAAGATCGCGTCGCATTCGGTGTCGTCGCGCAGCCGTCCGAGGATCGGCTGGAACAGGTGGAGCAGCGGGTCCGACTGGCGGATCACATGATCG
This sequence comes from Sphingomonas sp. Root710, assembly GCF_001429065.1. Taxonomy (GTDB): domain Bacteria; phylum Pseudomonadota; class Alphaproteobacteria; order Sphingomonadales; family Sphingomonadaceae; genus Rhizorhabdus. The sequence continues at coordinate 37,629 of NZ_LMIB01000012.1, read as the reverse complement.
AGCTTCACCGCCTTGGCGCCCAGCACGTAACCGCCGCCGAACCGCGCCAGCAGTCCGCTCTGACGCAGTTCCTTGAGGTAGCGGAAGGTGGTGGGACGGCTGAAGCCGGTCGCCTCCATGATCTGTTCGCTGGTCCAGAAGGGCCGGTCAGGATCGAACAGGTCGAGGATGCCCAATATCCGGGTCAGGACATGCATCGGATGAACGGGCCTCCTGAACGGCAAGCAGCCTGAGAAAATTCACTATATTTGATATATGAGAGATTGATGAGATTGAAAATGGCATTATTTATATGATAAGTCTCATTTAATGAGATTCGAATTATAGGAACGCCATATGAAGCTCGCAACATTGCCATCGTCATCGTCGCGCGATGGCGCGCTGGTTCTGGTCAGCCGCGATCTGCGCCGCGCGGTAAGGGTTGCCGACATCGCCGCCACACTGCAGCAGGCCCTCGACGACTGGGCGGAAGCGGAGCCCCGGCTGCGGGCGCGCGCCGAGGCGCTGGAGGCGGGCGAGATCGCCGATGCCTTCGTGTTCGATCCCGCCGCTGCCGCCGCCCCGTTGCCGCGCGCCTATCAGTGGTGCGACGGATCGGCCTATCTCTCACATGCCGAGCTGGTGCGCCGCGCCCGCAACGCGGAAATGCCGGAATCGCTCTATCATGACCCGCTGATCTATCAGGGCGGCAGCGACCAGATGACCGGCCCGCGCGATCCGATCCTGATCGCCGACGAGGCCTGGGGCATCGACCTGGAAGCCGAGATCGCAGTGATCACCAATGACGTGCCGATGGGCGTCACCGCCGACGCGGCGACAGGGCATATAGCGCTGGTGACGATCCTCAACGATGTCAGCCTGCGCAACCTGATCCCGAGCGAACTCGCCAAGGGGTTCGGCTTCTTCCAGTCAAAACCGGCGACGGCCTTCGCGGCTGTCGCGGTGACTCCGGACGAGCTTGGCGCGGCGTGGGACGGGCGCAAGCTTTCGCTGCCGCTGCGCAGCTGGGTCAACGGCAGCTGGCTGGGCGAGCCCAATGGCGGCCACGACATGAATTTCGACTTCGCGGACCTGATCGCGCATGCGGCGAAGAGCCGCGCGCTGGGCGCGGGGACGATCGTCGGCTCGGGCACGGTGTCGAACCGCGATCGGGCGGTGGGCTCCTCCTGCCTCGCCGAGGTGCGGATGCTGGAGACGATCGAGAGCGGGAGCCCGAAGACCGGATTCCTGCGCTTCGGCGATGTGGTGAAGATCGACATGACCGATGCCGGCGGCGACAGCATCTTCGGGCCGATCGAGCAGGAGGTCGTGCGCTACGATCGCGCCGGATGAGCGACGGCGAGATCATCGGCCTCGGCTATGTCGGGGTGCGGACCGCCGCGCTCGACGACTGGCGCGGCTTCGCCACCGGGCTGCTCGGCCTGCAGGCGCAGCCGTTGGCATCGGGATTGCTGGGGTTCCGCATGGACGACGCCGCCCAGCGCCTCATGCTGCGCGCCGCGGATGACGACGGTGTCGATCAATATGGCTGGGAGGTGCGCGATGCAGAGGCGCTCCAGTCGCTCGCTGCGCGGATCGAACGCGATGGGCATGAGGTCATCGCGATGTCCCCGGCGCTGCGGGCCGAGCGGCAGGTTCGTGACGGGGCCTGGACGATCGATCCGGCGGGCAACCGGCTGGAGTTCTTCCACGGACAGGCGCGGGCCGACACGCCGTTCGCGCCCGGTCGCCCGATCCTCGGCTTTCGCACCGGCTCGCTCGGCATGGGGCATGCGGTGCTCAACGTCGGCGATATCGACCGGCTGCTGCCCTATTATCGCAACCTGCTCGGCTTCCGGCTGAGCGATTATACGCTGCGGCCGTTCAAGGCCTATTTCTTCCACACCGGTCCCCGTCATCACAGCCTGGCGCTGATCGAAAATGACCGCCCCGGGCTGCACCATCTGATGATCGAATTGTCGGGCTTCGACGACGTCGGCCAAGCCTATGATCTCGCCCAGCTGGAGCCCGGCCGCGTCGCCGCCACGCTGGGGCGGCATTCGAACGATCACATGACCTCCTTCTACATCCGCACGCCGTCGCGCTTCCTGATCGAATATGGCTGGGGCGGCCGCGATATCGACCCGAATAGCTGGCAGGCGTGCGAATTGCAGCATGGGCCCAGCCTGTGGGGGCATGACCGGGACTGGCTGTCCGATGAGCTGAAGCATGAAGCGCGCCGGATGCGTCTGGCCGCCGCCGCTGCAGGAGAGCGCGCGCCGTTGCGGGTATCGCCGGGCGCGTAAACGGCGCGACCTTACCCACCCGGCGTCGAATCTACCCAAGATCGGCCTGGGTGTTCTTCCGGCCCTGGCATATCCCTGTCGTCCTGCAGGTGGCGAGGGAGACCGGATGATGTCCTATGAGATCACGCGGCGCGGGTTCGTGGCGTCGGGCGCGCTGGCGATGCTGTGCGGCCCCGCTTTCGGTGCGACGGGCACGCTCGATACCGCGCTGATCAACGCACAGGTCTGGACCGGCGCGGGCGGAACGACCGATGCCGTGGGCATAGCGGGCAACCGGATCGCCGCGCTGGGAGCCCGCGCCGTCCGCTCGGCCACCGGCAAGACGACCCGGGTGATCGATTGCCGGGGGGCGTTCATCATGCCCGCCTTCATCGACTGCCATACCCATTTCCTGCGCGGATCGACGACGATCACCCAGCCCGACGTGCTGGAGGTGAAATCGAAAGCCGAGTTCATCGAGCGGATCGGCGCGGCGGTGCGCACCGTACCCAATGGCCAGTGGCTGACCGGCGGCCCGTGGGACGAGCAGCGCTTCGGCGGCCAGCTGCCGCGCAAGGAATGGATCGACGCGGTGTCGGGCGACACGCCGATCGCGATTCCGCGCACCGATCTCCACTCGCTGTTCCTGAACTCGGCTGCATTGCGGCTGGCGGGGATCGACCGGAACACGCCCGATGTAGCCGGCGGGGTGATCGAGCGCGACGAGCGCGGCGAACCGACCGGCGTGCTGAAGGACAATGCCCGCAACCGCGTGCTCGAGGTGATCCCGCCGCCCACCGAAGCGATCGTCGATGGCCTTGTCCGGCACGGCATAGACTATGCGCTGAGCAAGGGCGTCGCACAGGTCCACAACACCGAAGTCGACTGGTCGGTGCAGGATGCGGTGCGGCGGCTCCGGCGCGCTGGGCCGACCGGCCTGCGCTTCTACTCGATGGTGCCGCTCGCCGACTGGGAGCGGCTGGCGGCGCTGGTCAAAGCCGAGGGGCGAGGCGACGATTGGGTGCGCTGGGGGGCGCTCAAATGCGTGTCCGACGGGTCGCTCGGCGCGCGCACGGCGCGTTTCTATGAGCCCTATGTCGATGCGCCGACCCAGCGTGGCGTGTGGACTGTGCGCGTGGAGGACATGCGCGAGTGGATTCCCGCGGCCGACGCGGCGGGCCTCGCCATCACCACCCATGCGATCGGCGACGAGGCGAACGACGTCGTCCTCGACATCTATGCCGACACGGTGAAGCGCAACGGAAAGCGCGACCGGCGCTTCCGGATCGAGCATGCCCAGCATCTGAGCCCCGGCGCCTGGACGCGGATGGCCAAGCAGCAGGTGATCGCCTCGGTCCAGCCCTATCACGCCGCCGATGATGGCCGCTGGGCGGTGAAGCGGATCGGCGAGGAGCGGCTGAACCGCACCTATGCCTTCCGCTCGCTGCTCGAGGCGGGGGTCGCGACCTGCTTCGGGTCGGACTGGCCGGTCGCGCCGATCGACCCGATGACCGGCATCGACGCGGCCGTCCAGCGGCATACGATCGACGGCGCCAATCCGAACGGCTGGCATCCCGAGCAGCGGATTTCGATCGAGCAGACGCTGACCGCCTATACCCGCACCGCCGCCTTCGCGGGGTTCCAGGACGACCGGCTGGGCCGGATCGCCCCGGGCTATCTGGCCGACCTGGTGGTGCTCGACCGCAACCTGCTGACTGTTCCCGCCGACCAATATCTGAAGACGCAAGTCCTGCGGACCTTCGTTGACGGGCAGGAGCGTTTAACCGGCGCGGGCGCGCACCAAAACTAGGCCAGCCTCCGGCGCGCGTCAGCTGACCGCTCGGTTTATAGCGGGCGACATGTACGACCTCGTTCAGGATCGGGCCTGCCGATTTGCGAGGGGTTAGGCGATCTCCACCACAGCCTTGCCGATCGCCTGCCGCGACGCGAGCCAGGCGATAGCCTCGCCGCCACGCTCCAGCGGCCAGGTCTTGCCGACCGGGGGATTGATCAGGCCCGCGTCCCACCAGGCAAGGAGCTTGTCCATATTCTTGCGATGGGCCTCGGGATCGCGCTCCGCGAACGCGCCCCAGAAGATGCCGCAAACATCGCAATTCTTCAGCAGCGCGACGTTGAGCGGCAGCCGTGGGATGCCCGCGGGAAAGCCGATGACCAGATAGCGTCCGCGGAAAGCGATCGAACGCAGCGCGGGCTCGCAATAATCGCCGCCGACCGGATCGTAGACCACGTCGGCGCCACCGGGGCCTACGGCTTCCTTGAACGCCTGCGCCATGGCCTTGGACTGGGCCGGGTCGAACGGGGCGCGGGGATAGATCATCACCGCGTCGGCGCCGGCGGCGCGCGCCGCCTGTGCCTTGGTTTCATCGGAAACGGCGGCGACCACGCGCGCGCCCATCGCCTTGCCGATCTCGATCGCCGCCAGGCCGACGCCGCCGGCCGCGCCCAGGACGAGCAGGGTTTCCCCCGCCTGCAACCGGCCGCGATCGGCCAGCGCGTAGATCGTCGTGGCATAGGTGATGATCAGCGCCGCGCCTTGCGCCGGGCTCTTGCCTTCGGGCAGCGGGGTTGCGGATGCCGCAGGAAGGATCGCCTGCTCGGCAAGCCCGCCATGGCCGATCATGCCGATCACGCGGTCACCGGTCTTCCAGCCGGTGACGGCCGATCCGACCGCCTCGACGATGCCCGCAATCTCGCATCCCGGGGCGAAGGGCCGCTCGGGCCTGTACTGATATTTGTCCTCGATGATCAGCACGTCGGGATAGTTGATCGAGCAGGCGAGCACCCGGACGCGCAGGTCATGCGGGCCTTCGGCAGGGACAGGCATGTCCCGCAGCCTGAGCGTCTCTGGTCCACCGACGCTTTCCGATACCAAAGCCTTCATCATCCATCCTCATTTCAACGGGCCATGCCCTACCGTCCTTCGATCGATCTGAAAAGTTAGTTTGTTGGATTTCCGAAAAACAGCATTGCAATAGCTAGCGGAAAAATCAGAAGGACGAGCTTACAGAAGCTAGGGTATGCTCTGTCGGGGTGAGAGGCATCTCAAGAAGGCGAGTGACGCATCATCTGCCGAATTGGAAAGAATGTCTTTCGCACTTCACGCTAATTTTTCCGGCAATCCTGCGGTAGCCGGTAAGCTGGACATGTGTGCCGCGATAAAATGTGAGAGGCTGGACCATGGTGACGGACGTAGCGCTGGATTCGAAGAAGGCGAACGGGCTGGTCGAGGATCCCTTCGTGGATGCATCGGGCCAGCCGGACAGCGCCCCGCGCTTCTGGGATGCGTTCAAGGTCTCGAAGGAGCAGATCGACGGCGAGATCGATCGGCTCAAGTCGCTGCCCCGGCCCGCCAATGGCCGCCGCCGTTCCTACATCGTCCATCCCCAATCTGACCGGAACAGCATAACCCCGGGGCTGCGCGCGACGATCGAGGTCGTGATGCCCGGCGAGGTCGTCGAGACGACCGCCAATAATTCCTCGAGCGTGGCGATCTGCATCGAGGGGCAAGGACGCGCGCTGATCGATGGCAAGGCCTTCGACATGACTCGCCACGACACGCTGTCGGTGCCGAACATGGCTAGCCAGAGCTATGCCAGCACCGGAGACGAGGCCTATGTTCGGCTGGTGTTCAGCGATGCGCCGATCCTCGAATATCTGCGCGCGCTCTATGTTTCGGATGGCGTCGGCACAGGGGCGGCGGCTTCCGCCGAACCGATCGAGCATAAGCGCGATCCGATGGCGGATTTCATCTATCCGATGCCGACCGGCGGCGGCGCGCTGAAGACCTATCATGCCTTCATCGATCCTGAGGTCGTCGAGCAGTCCGCGCATCTGTGGAAGTGGGAGGAGGTTAAGACCTTCCTCAACGACATGGACAAGAACACCAAGGACCTGCGCGCGGCGATCATCACCATGTACTGGAATCCGAAGACCGGCCGGACGCATGGATCGACCAACACGATCACCGCCTGGATGAGCGGTGGCGTCGATCCGAACTGGACCGGCAAGAAATGGGACATGGCCCGGTCGCACCGGCACAACGTCACCGCGATGAACTATGCGATCGCCGGCAACTGGAAGACGATCGTCGAGCGCGAGGAGATCAGCTGGGGTCCCGGCGATCTGGTGCTGACCGCCCCCGCCTGGGCCGCGCATTCCAACGGACGGTTCGACCGCGAGGCCTATACTTTCGCGATCCAGGACAATGCGCTGCTCGCGGCGATGAACAGCACCATATTGCAGGAATATGTGAACCGGCCCGTCATCCATCTGGGCGCACGGCCCGGCTTCGAAGCGTAAGGGAGGCTCTCCGATGGCGGGTGCCACCCATTTCCTGACGCCGGAAGGCAATGCCAGCATCGTCGACGACTGCCTCTATGGCTGGGGCGCCGACATGCTGGTCGTCTATCTGCGCTGCGATCCCGATCGGTTGCAGGCGCTGCTGCCGCCGGACCTGAAGGTCGCCGATGGGCTGTGCATGGCCTATATCGGGGCGTTCCAGTCGGCCAGTGAGGACCGGCCGGATGCGCTGCTGCTCAACCCGGCGGGCGCGGTCTATAATGAGGCGGCGCTCAGCATCGCCTGCACCTATGGCGACAGGAAGGGCTACTTCCCCGCCTTCGTCTGGGTCGACAAGGAATGGTCGCTGATCCGGGGCTGGCTGAACGGCTATCCCAAGAAGATCGGTTCGATCACCCTGGCGCGGCCGCACAGCTATAACCCGGTCACCGGCGGCGGGCTGCGGGTGGGCGCGGTGGCGGGGGGGATCTGCTCCCGGCACGGCTTCACGCTGATGCGGCTGGGCCTGACGGTGGACCGCGCGGGCGATCCCAGCGACCTGATGTCGCGGCCCGCCACCTTCGGCCATCGCCACTGGCCCGCGCTGCACCCGTCGCAGACCGCGGTGTCGGAGCTGGTGGAGGTCAATCGCACCGACCTGAAGGTCGGCGACGTCTGGGTCGGCGAACCGTTTTTCGAACTCGGCAACGCACCCGACGAAGGGCTCGACTATTTCCGCGAGCATGAGGTGATCGGCGGGGTAACCTATTCCTACGGCTTCCGGATCGGCGGGGCGACCCGGCTGGACAAGGTCGAGCGTTAAGGCTCGCGGCGATAGCGGCCGAGCAGCAGCACGGCCCCGCCGCCCGCCAGGCAGATGATGAAGCCTAGCTGGAAGGGGAGATCGTAGCTTCCCGCCATGTCACGCAGATAACCGAAGAGGAACGGTCCTATCATGCCGCCCAGCCCCGCCAGGAAGGCTATGACGCCGTAGATGCGGTTGAACATCTCCACCGGGAAATAGCGGCGGGCAAGCACGGGCCCCATGTCGGTCTCGGTGCCGACGATCAGCCCGGCGAGGATCACGCCGAGCATGATCGGGCCGAAGGAAGAAACCGGCGTGAACTGGAGGATTTCCAGTCCGCTGCCGCCCAGCGCCACAAAGATCATCGAGACCAGCGGCGCATGGAAGATGTCCATCAGCATCGCCGATGCGATCCGGCCGGCCAGCAGGCCGATGCCTATGAAACTTGCGAACAGCGCGGCCTGATCGAGGCTCATCCCCCGGTCGGCCAGCGCGGCGGGAATATGGGTGATTGCGCCGAACCCGGCGATCGAAGTCGCCAGCATCGCGGCCCCGATGATCCAGAAGCGCCATGACGAGAGAACGGCGCGCAGGGTGATCTCGGATCCGGCGACCATATCCGACCTCTTTTGCCGGGCCTGCTGCAGCGCGTTGTCGAAATCGATCCCGTTACGTCCGACCAGCAGGATCGACAGGCTGCCAAGCGCCAGCGTCACCAGCCCCATGACGATGAAGGCGGCCTGCCATCCGAGCAGGCCGAGGACATGGTTGGCGAACACCGGCATGCCGACCGCGCCCAGCCCGAAGCCGATCATCGCCAGGCCTATCGCGGTGCCGAGCCGCCGGTCGAACGCCTGACCGATCAGCATCATGAAACCCGAGGGCGACGTCACCGCGGTGAGCAGGCCCGAGAGAAAGGCGATCATCGAGAACAGCCCGACCGTCGCGGGCGCGGTGCCGAGCATGAGCAGGCAGCCGGCGAGCGCGGCATAGCCGATCCACATCGTCCGCCGCACGCCGATGCGCTCCATGATCGCGGGCGTGAAAGGCACGGCGATCGTGAAGCCCGCGAAGGACATGGTGGCGAGCAGCGAAACCTCAGCCCGGCCCCAGCCGAGCGCCTGCGACAGCGGCTTGATGAACACGCTCACCGACAGCGGCACCATCACCGCGAAGCCGCCGAGCAACCCCAGCGCCGTGCCCAGCAGGAACAGCAGCGCACGCCGGTTCAGCAGCCCGTTCCGATCGAGGACGGGGATGTCCTCTGCCGGCGTCACGCGCATGAAAAGTCGTTCCGCGTTGTCAGGCTTTTCGCAATCCTGCCTGCGCTAGGCGCGGCTTCACGTCCTTGATCCAGCGGTTGACGCCGTCCTCATAGCTGAACCAGCTGAGCAGCACGCCGTCGATCCCGCCCTGCGACAGATTGTCGAGGCGCTGGGTGATCTGGTCGGCGGTGCCGACCAGTTCGTAGCCGCCATGGCCCGCTTTCAGGCGGAATTTCATCGCTTCCATGATGTCCTTGGGCATCAGCTGCGAATGCATGTTGTGCATGTTCATGAAACCGTCGAGAGCGCGATCGTCGCCATGTTCGACGACATAATAGTTCAGCCGGTCGCGCGCTTCCTGCTCGGTGTCGCCCTGGACGATATAGGACAGTGTCCAGACCTGAAGGTCGCGGCCATATTCCTCACGCGCCAGCCTGCGATAGGCATCGGTCTCGCGGCGCATTTCCTCGGGATTGTCGGATTTGACGATGACAAAGGCCATGTCCGAATATTTGGCGGCGAACTCACGTCCGCGATCCGATCCGCCGGCGTTCATGATCGGCGGGAAGGGGCGCTGGATCGGCTTGGGCAGGCTGATGCCCTTTTTGACGGTGTAATATTCCCCGTCATAGTCGAAGGCCTCGTCGCGGCTCCACAGCTCGCGCAATATCTCGATCCATTCGGCCGCCTGTGCATAGCGGTCGTGATGGTCCTTCATCGCCGCGCCGAACATGTCGAGCTCCGTCTTGTTCCAGCCCGCGACGACGTTCAGGCCGAAGCGGCCGCCCGAAATCTGGTCGATCGTCGCGCACTGCTTGGCGGCGGCGATCGGGTGGATGGTGGGAACGTGCGAGGTGGCGAAGACCGCGGCGCTGGTGACCTGGCTGGTTGCCGCCGCCCAGGTGTAGCTGTCCAGCGCGAGACCGCTGCGATGCGCATCGTCGCCCTCGACATAGCCTCGCCAGCGCGAATAGGGCACGTTGCCCTCGAACCCGGCCTGTTCGGCGAGCCGCGACACCCGCTCCGACTCCTCCCAGGTGGCATTGGGGGTCTCGGGGGCGTTCGACATATTGTTGCCGATGCCGTTCAACCCGAAGATACCCAGCTTCAGCTTGTTGTCGTTGAACAGGGGATTGGTCTCCGCCCGCGGGTCGTCCTTCCAGCTCTTCATTCTTATGGCTCCTCACCTTTTGCCAAAGCCTGATCCGCGGCATGGGCTTTGACAATCGCGTGTCGGAACCACTGGATTTCCGAATTGGAAAAATCCGCACGGCCCGCCCGCGCTGGCCGCGAAAAAGCGGCGTCTCCAGAAGTGCCGATTTGGAAATAGTGTCTTTCGGCTACGTGCCTACACGCCGCCAGTCCATCGGACATAACTAGCTCAACGCATAACAGCAGATGAAAAGAGCGATGAGGATAGGAACCTGTCTGTATCAAGGGCGCACCCGGATCATCCGCGAGGATGAGGGCCAGATCGTCCTCTTGCCCGAGGATTTCGCGAGCAGCGTCATGGCGCTTATCGCCGATGGGCGGCTGAAGGAGGCCGAGGCGGTCGCCGGCACGGCGATCGCGTCCGATGCGATCACCATGCTGCCGCCGGTCACCGACCCGGACAAGATCCTGGCGATCGGGTTCAACTATCGCGGTCATCTGATCGAGACGGGTACGCCGCTGCCCGACTATCCCTCGGTCTTCGTCCGCTTTGCATCGAGCCAGGTCGGCCATGACCAGCCGGTCGTCGCCCCGGCCATATCGACCGAGCTCGATTTCGAGGGCGAACTCGCCGTGATCATCGGCCGTCCGGCGTGGCGGGTCAGCGCGGCCGACGCGATGGACTATGTGGCGGGCTATAGCTGCTTCGCCGAGAATTCGGTCCGTGATTTCCAGATGCACGCGCGTCAGGTGACGGCGGGCAAGAACTTCCTCAACAGCGGCGCGATCGGCCCGTGGTTGACCACCGCGGACGAGGTTGGCGATCCTTCGGCGCTGGAACTCACCACCCGGCTGAACGGCGCGGTCGTGCAGCATGACAGGCTGACCTCGCTGATCTTCAGCGTTGCCGACCTGATCGCTTATATCTCCAGCTTCACCCGCCTGCTGCCCGGCGACATCATCGCGACCGGCACGCCTGACGGGGTGGGTTTCCTGCGCGATCCCAAGATGTGGCTCGTGCCCGGCGACGTGATGGAGATCGACATCCCCGGGGTCGGTCTGCTGCGCAACCATGTGATCGCGGAAACGCCCGAAGCCGTCGGGGCAGGGGCATGAGCGAGGAGCGGGCCAAGGGACCGCTGGTCTGGCTGACCGAGGCGCAGGTCGCCGCGCTCGTCGATCTCAACGATGCGATGGCGGCGTTGCGCACCGGCTTCATCGAAGAGGCCGAAGGGCGGGCTAAGGCGGTCGACAAGGCGCTGGGCCAATGGCCGGGCGGCGCGATGCATGCGCTGGGCTCGATGTCGCCGGGGCAGCATTATGCCGGGTTCAAGACCTGGGTGCATACCGACAAGGGCGCGACGGCGATCTTCTCGTTGTTCGACACCCGCGATGGTCAGTTGCTGGCGGTGCTGGAAGCCGCGACGCTGGGGCAGATCCGGACCTCGGCGGTGTCGGGCCTCGCCGCCGATGTGCTTGCCGCACCCGGCGCTGACGAGATGGCGCTGATCGGCACCGGCGCGCAGGCGCTGACCCAGGTCGCGGCGGTGGCCGCGGTCCGCCCGCTGCGGCGGCTGAGGGTCTATAGCCCCACGGCGGACAAGCGCGCGGCCTTTGTCGAGAAGGCGCGGGCGCAGTTCGGCTTTGAGGTGATCGACAGCCCGTCGCTCGATGACGCGGTGCGCGACGTGCCGATCGTCACGCTGATCACGCGGGCGTCCGCACCGTTCCTGGACGCCGGGCTGTTGTCGCCGGGCGTGTTGCTGATCGCGGCCGGCGCGATCCTGCCCGCCAATGCCGAATGCCTGCCCAATGTGCTCGAACGCAGCACGGGGATATATGTGGACAGCCTGCGCAATGCCCAGCTCAACTCGCGCGAACTGCGCGAGTATTTCGGCGAGGACGGCGACGGCTGGAAGGCGGTCAGGACATTGGGCGCGCTGCTGAGCGAGGGCGGGGCACTGCTCGCCGATCGTGATATCACGATGTTCAAGCCGATGGGCACCGGTCTGTCTGATCTGTCGGTGGCGATCATGGCCTATGAGCGCGCCATGGCACAGGGCATCGGCCTGTCGATCGATCAGCCGCAGCGGGTCATGCCCCGCTGGCGGACCGTCGACGTCAAATAAGATAGAATTGCTTCAGGAGTTTAAGGAAATGCAGGGTCGAGCCAAGCTTGTCGATGAAAGCGGTCAGTCGCCGGATGTTACCGAGACCTGGCCGTCGATCGTCATCACCAAAGAGGAGATCGAGGCCGAGATCGCGCGGCTGGCGGATGAGCCCATGCCCGCCAACGGCCGCCGGTCGACCAATATCGTCCACCCGCTGTCGGCCGCGCCGGGCCTGGGCCTGGCGCCCGGCATCGATGTGCATATCGACGTTCTGAAGCCTGGAGAACGCGTCCGCGTCAGCCGGTCGAACAGCACGGCCGCGGCAATGTGCATCGGCGGGCATGGCGCGGCACGGATCGGCACATCGACCTTCGGTATCGAAACGCATGACGTCTGGAACGTGCCGTCGATGCACCCGGTCTTCTATGAGAACAATGGATCGAAGCTGCTGGTGCGGCTGACCTTCTCGAACCGGCCGATGCTCGAAAAGCTGATGGTCTATTATGGCGAGGAGGCCGCCGACGCCAAGGTTTCGGACGACTGGTTCCACGCGGTCGCGCAAGAGTTTGCCACCGGGCCGCGCGCCAAGGACAGCGCGCCGATCGTGCCAATCGGCAACGGCGCCTTCCTGATGCCCTATGAGCATCTGGTCGATCCCGATACGGTCGACAACCACGCCCTGCACTGGCCCTGGCCCGAGGTGGAGCCGCGGCTGAAGACGGTTCGCGCGATCGGCGACGGCTATAATGGCCGCCGTCTCTACATTCTCTACAACCCCGCCACCGAGCGCCGCAACGGCACGACCCACAGCTTCTTCGCGTCGATTGCCTCCTATCCCGGCGACATCGTCGATCGCCCGCACCGGCACAGCTCGGCGGCGATCAACTATTATTTCGGCGGTTCGGGGCGCAGCACGGTGAGCGGCGAGAAGCTGACCTGGAAAGCGGGCGACCTGATGCTGTCCGCCCCTGGCTGGGCGATCCACAACCATGCCTCGGGGCCCGACGGCTTCTATGCGCTGACCATTCAGGATCACCCGCTGATGATCGCGACCGAATCGCTGATCTGGCAGGAGACGATGAAGGAGCCGATCAAGAATCTGGGAACCCAGATCGGCTTTCAGACCAACATCTCCGAACTCGCCTGAACGTGCCTTCACCGCGCCCCGCCATCGTGCGGGGCGCTCCGCATCGGATGACCAAGATGACCAGCATCCCGCCCCTCGATTTCGCAGATATCGACGAAAGCCTTCAGGCGCTATTCCAGCCGACGATCGACCGGCTCGGCTATTTTGGCGACTTTTTTCGTTATGGCAGCCATGCCCCCGCGGTGCTGTCGGGCTTCATGGGGCTCAGCGTCGCGCTGAAGCAGTCGATCCCCGATGACGTCAACGAGACCGTCGCGCTGACCGTCTGCACCGCGATGGATTTCTCCTATGAGCGGATCCAGCATGAGCGGCTGTCCGAAAAGCTCGGCTTCGATCGGGACTGGATCGCGGCCATGGTCGGGCGGCCGTCTTCCGCCGCGATCACGCCGACCCAGGCCGCGGCGCGCGAATTGTCGATCGCCATGGTCGATGGCCGCCATGACGATGCACGGGCGGCGGCGGAACGGATCGCGGCGCTGGAAAATCCCGGGCTCGCGGTTGCGCTGTTGTTCCAGGCGACCCGCTTCATCCAGGTCTGCGCCATAGGGCGGACCCTGGATATGCAGCTTGCGGCCCCATCGATATTCGATTCTAAGTGACGGACGATAATCCTTCGCGGTCGTCTGTCCTGCTGCGGCCTGCCCTGTGACAGGCGGAACCGGCGCTGGGAGGCAAAGGACGGGTGCCATGAAGGGCGAGATCAAGAATATCTACCGCTCGATGCTCGACAATCTGAGCGCGCTGCGCGCCTTTGTCGCGGTCGTGGAATCGGGCAGTTTTTCCGAAGCCGGCTACCGGCTGAACGTGATGCCTTCGACGATCAGCAAGCATGTCTCCTTCCTGGAAGAGAAGATTCATGGCCAGCTCATCGTCCGCTCGACCAAGCATCTCTCCATCTCCGAACTCGGCCGCCGCTTCTACGACCGGTGCCTCATCATCCTGAAGGAGGTTGAGGAAACCGAAGCCGAGATGCTCGAATATCAGATGGAGCCGCAAGGCAATCTGCGCGTGACCATGGGGCCGTCCTTCGCGGGCTATCACCTGCCGCCGCTGATCCCGACCTTTCTGGAGCGCTATCCCAAGATCAGCGTGGATTTCCGCATCACCCCCGAGGTGATCGACCTGATCGACAATTCGATCGACGTCGCGATCCGGATCAGCAGCAATCTGGAACCGGGCCTTATCGCGGTGAAGCTCGCCCCCAATATCCGCAGTGTGTGCGTATCGCCCGCCTATATCGAGAAGTTCGGCAGGCCGGCCGAGCCCAAGGACCTCGTCCAGCATAACTGCCTGCTGACCAACGACGCATCGAGCAGCTCGAAATGGCGGCTGCTGCAGGATGGCGAGGAGACCGTCATCCACGTCACCGGCAACCTCGTCGTCAATGACGGCACGATCTACAAGCAGGCGATCCTCGACGGCATCGGTATCGGCCATCTCTCGCGCTATCTGGTCTACAAGGAGATCGCCGATGGGACGTTGATCGAGCTGTTCCCCGAGAGCCGGGTGATCAACAGCTATATCTATGTCGTTTACCCGCAGCGCCGGAACCTGCCGCTGAAGACCCGCGTGTTCATCGATCATCTCCGCGATGCGTTTCGCGGCACCCCCGAATGGATGCCGTAGGGCGCATCGATATTAAGCCCGTATCGGTCTGCAAATGGCGATTTCCTGCGCTTCCGGCGCTCACGTACATTGAGCGCCTACTTCTTTTAATTCTTCGGGGCGTAATAGTCGTCCAGAACCGCGAAACGTTCACGCCGTAGCGGTTCGCCTGCCGCAAGCGTTTCGCCGAGCTGCATTGCGGGGCCGTCGCTCCCGGTGAATTGCGGCCATGACGGCAGGCCTTCGCCATTCGGATCGCCAGCCTTGGCGAAATTGACCCAATAGCGCGAGATGCGGCCGGACATCGTCTCGTCCCCGGCGGTCCACGCCCAATCATAGGCGGCCAGGTTGCGGAAGACATAGGGGATCTCCGCCGCGTGGACCGGGCCGAAATCGCTTTCGAGATAGCGGCCCGTCGGGATCGGCGGGGCATAGGTCCAGTCATAATAATAGACAGGCGCATTGCCGTGCCGTTGGGCGAGGTTGGCCCAGGTCCAGTTCTGCCAGCCGAACACCCGATCGGCGAGCAGATCGCCGCTCGATCGCGCCGCCGACCGATCATCGACCGCCGGATAGGCCCGCAGCGCGGCGTCGGCCAGCGGCCCCATGTCCGTGCGCAGATAGGCCTCATATTCCGCCAGCGTCTTGATGCTGGGCAGGCCCGAGCAGTCGTCGGTGGTCGATCCGGTCAGCAGCGGCACGTCGTTATGCTTGCCCGCGCGGATGATCGCGCCGGGGCTGTCCGGAAGCGCATAGCCGTCGACGATCGGATAATTGGTGTCGGCCGCGCCCTCGCCGAGATAGCCGCCCAGCGCTTCCATATACCAGCGGCCTTCCTCCATCGGGATTGCACCGGTCATGATCGCTTCAGGCGGCAGCGCGCGCAGGGCGTCAAGCGTGGTCGCGCCCAGGCCATCCGACAGTTGCTGGCCGCGCGCTTCAGCCGATGGGAGGTCAAGCGGCCGATCGAACAGGCCGCTATCCTGTGCGGGAGGCCCCATGAACGCCCCGCTGCCCGCGATCGCACGATGGAACAGGCCTTTGGAGAGAGGCGAAGCCATGTGCATCGAGCAGCTCGCCGATCCCGCCGACACGCCGAAGATGGTGACATTGCCGGGATCGCCGCCGAATTCGGCGATGTTGTCGCGCACCCAGCGCAGCGCGGCGACCTGATCCATGAAGCCGTAATTGCCCGACGCGCCATGCTCGCTCTCGGCGCTGAGCAGCGGATGGGCGAGGAAGCCCATGCGGCCGAGCCGGTAATTGACGGTGACGACCACCGCGCCGAGCGCCGCCAGGCCGCTGCCGTCGAAGAGGAGCTTGCCGTCGGGGGCGGTGGTGCAGGCCGACGATCCGAACATGAACGCGCCGAGATGGAACCAGACCATCACCGGCCGCCGCTCGCCACGTGCCTTTGCGTCGGTCCAGACGTTGAGCGTCAGGCAATCCTCGCTCTGCGGCGGCGAGCCCGGATTGTAGAGCGAATTGGGGGCAGGGGCGAATTGCATCGCGACCGGCGAATGGCGATCGGCGGCGCGCGTCCCCTGCCAGGACAGCGGATCGTGCGGCGGGCGCCAGCGCAGGTCGCCGACCGGCGGCGCGGCATAGGGGATGCCGAGGAAAGCCGAACCGCCTTTGGTGGCGATCCCGGTCAAACGGCCCTGCCGCGTCGTCGCGCTATCTATCATCGCCTGCTCTCCTGCGGATATGGTCTAGTCGGGCCTGTGCATGTGGAAATGGCCGTCGGCGGTCAGGTGGAAATATTCGGACACGCCGCCGGCGCGCATGATCGGGTCGCCCTTCAGCGTTTCGTAGATGCCGTCCACGATCAGGTGGCGTGCGATGCGGACATAAACCGCCTCGCCGATCACCAGATAGCTGCCGGAAGGCCGGCCGTTGCGGTCGCGCAGGTCGACGATCTGGGTAAGCACGCAATCGAACGAGACCGGCGACTCCGCGACATAGGCGGGTGCGCCGAAGCTCGACGGCATGGGCGTCAGCCCGGACAGGGTGAACTCGTCGACGTCGCGTGGCACGACCGACGACGAGATGTTCATCGCCGTGGCCAGCGGCCGGGTGGCGAGGTTCCACACGAAGCGGCCCGTTTCCTCGATGTTGCGCAGGCTGTCCTTGCGGCCGCCGCTCGAAAAACCGATCAGTGGCGGATCGCCCCGCAACATGTTGAAGAAGCTGTAGGGCGCGAGATTATTGTGCCCCGCCAGGCTGGCCGACGAGATCCAGCCGATCGGCCGCGGCGCGATGATCGACTGCATGGGATTATGCTTCAAGCCATGCCCTCTGGCCGGCTCGTAGCAATGGAAATCATGTTGTTCCCCCGTCCGCGATGCGACGGCAGGGGCCTCTCCCGAAGGCGTCATGAATAAGGTCTCTGGCCCAAATTGTTGAAACGAACTTACCGTCCGCCTTCGTGCGCGCGCCAATCAAAAGCGCTTTCCAAAACGACAACAGTGATATTCCGATTGAGGCCTTTGCTCCCGCCAGACATGGGAGGAAGCTGATCATCACGATAATTATATTCGCTGGAGTGGTGATGGGCCGCAAGAAACAGATCGCCGTCAATGCCTTCTCGATGGCGTCGCCGACGCAATCCTGGTCGGGACTTTGGGCGCATCCGCAATCCAACGGCCTCGGCTATACCGATATCGAGTTCTGGACCGGGCTTGCCCAACTTTGCGAGCGCGGGCTGATCGACGCGGTGTTCCTGGCCGATGTGCTGGGCGCGAACGACGTCTATGGCGGGAACAGCGACGCGGTGCTCCGTTCGGGCACGATGATGCCGAACAACGATCCCATGGTGCTGATCTCGGCGATGGCGGCGGTCAGCCGCAACCTGTGCTTCGGGATCACCGGCAACACCACCTATGAGACGCCCTATCTGCTCGCGCGCCGCTTCAGCACGCTCGATCATCTGACCAAGGGGCGGGTCGCCTGGAATGTCGTGACCGGGGTGCTGGCGAGCACGGCCCGCGCGGTCGGCGCGACGCAGCAGGTGGCGCATGACGCGCGCTACGACATGGCCGACGAATATATGGAGCTGATGTACAAGCTGTGGGAAAGCAGCTGGGAAGATGGTGCGGCGGTTCGCGACAAGGCATCACGGACCTTCGCCGATCCCGACAAGGTCCATATCGTCCACCATCATGGCGAACATTATCGGTGCGACGCCATGCATCTGTCCGAACCCTCGCCGCAGCGCACGCCGATGATCTATGCTGCGGGCGCGTCGGGCCGGGGGCGGGTGTTTGCCGGGCGGCATGCCGAATGCACCTTCATGTCGACCAGCGACATCGGCTTCGCGAAGAAGACGGTGCAGGCCTATCGCGACGAGGCGGTTCGTGCTGGCCGTCGGCCCGACAGCATCAAGGTGTTCAACGCCGCGACGGTGATCGTCGCGAAGAGCAGCGCCGAGGCGCGCGACATCCAGCGGGACATCGCCCAATATAGCGACGAAGAAGGCAATCTGGCGATGTTCTCGCAATGGCTGGGCATCGACCTGTCCAAATATGCGCCAGACGATCCGATCACCTATGTCGAGAGCAATGCCATCCAGTCGATCATGGAAGCGATGACCAAATATAATCCCGGCAAGCCGCTCAAGGTTCGCGATCTTGGCCAGTTCGGCAAGATCGGCGGGCGCGAAGCCTTCTTCGTCGGATCGGTCGACGAGGTGTGCGACGAGATGGAGAAGTGGGTCGACGAGGCCGATATCGACGGCTTCAACCTTGTCCGCACCGTCGAGCCTGGCGGCCTGGGTGCCTTCGTCGATCTGGTCGTGCCCGAGTTGCAGAATCGCGGGGTCTACAAGACCGCCTATGCGCCCGGCACGATGCGTCAAAAATTCTTCCCTGAAGGCGACGGCCGCCTGCCGTCCGACCATGTCGGCAGCAGTTTCCGGCATCGGGTGGCCGAACCGGCATGAGCGATAATTTTCTTCGCAACACATGGTATGTGTTCGCCTGGTCTGACGAAATCGACGGCAAGCCGGTGGGCCGCAAGATCATTGGCGACCACATCGTCTGTTTCCGGGGGCGCGACGGGCTTGTCGCGCTGGCCGATAGTTGCCCCCATCGCTTCGTGCCGTTGAGCCTGGGCAGCGTCAACGATGGTCTGCTCGAATGCGCCTACCATGGGTTGCGCTTTGGCGCGGAGGGGCGTTGCGTGTTCAACCCGCTCGGCGATCCGCCCGATCGCGCGGTGGTGAAGACCTATCCGGTCGTCGAACGGAACGGCGTCATCTGGGTCTGGACCGGCGACCCCGCGCTGGCCGATCCGGACAGCATCGCCGACTTCTCCTTCCTGACCGCGCCGGGGCGGGCGACCGTGACCGGCTATGCCCATGTCAGCGCCGATTATCAGCTGGCGATCGACAACCTGTCGGACCTGACCCACATCCAGTTCATCCACCGCGATTTCCAGGCGTCGGAGGCCTATCCCCGGCTCGAGCACAAGACCTGGCAGGACGGCGATGACGTCTATCGCTCGCTGACCTTTCCGAATGGACGCCCCGCGGCCTTCCTCCAGGGCTTCCTGTCGCCCGATCATCTCATCGATTTCACCGTCGAGACTCGCTGGACCCTGCCATCGAACGTCAAGCTGACGGCGACGGTGACCGAGCCGGGCGCGCCGGAACAATATCTGATCGGCAATGACAGCGCCCATCTCGTCACGCCCGAGGATGACGGCAGCTGCCATTATTTTTATGCCCACAGCCGCGATTATGGCGTTGGTGATCCGGTGGCCGACGAGAAGGTCCGCGAATGGCAGCGGATCGGCTTCGGCGAGCAGGACAAGCCAGTGCTGGAGGCGCAGCAGCGGCGGCTGGGCCATCGCGACATCATGCAGCTACGTCCCGTCATTCTGCCGACCGACGTCGGCGGCGTCCGCGCGCGGCGTATCCTGGCGCAGCGCATCGCCCATGAGCGTCGGGGCGAGCCGGCGCCGCAGGCTATGGAGGACTGACTCCCACCCCGCTCATCCTGAGTAGGGGCTGAGCGTGGCGAAGACCCTACTCAGGATGAGCGAAGGGTGGTTCGACGTCAGTAGATCTGGCCGCTCGACGACGGGGGCGTCGCTGGCGCCGCGTCCTCGCGGAATTTGCGGGCGAGCGCTTCGGCCTCGCGCGCGAGGATGGTGATGTCGGTGCCGACCGCGACGAAGCTCGCCCCCGCCGCCAGCGCCTTGCGCGCGAGCGTCTCGTCGGCGGCGAGCAGGCCGACGGCCTTCCCGGCGCTTCGTATCGTATCGATCGCGCCGAAGATCGCCGACTGGACCTCGGGATGGCCGGGGTCGCCGAGATGACCGAGTGCCGCCGCGAGATCGGACGGGCCGACGAATACGCCGTCGACGCCGTCTGTCCGTGCGATGTCGGCGCAGGCGGCAAGGCCGTCCACGCTCTCGATCTGGAGCAGCAGGCATATCTCCTGCTCGGCCTTGTGCAGATACTCCGGGGTGCGGTTCCACCGGCTGGCGCGGCCGATCGCCGATCCGACGCCGCGAATGCCGCGCGGCGGATAGCGGCAGGCGGCGACCATCCTGGCCGCCTGCGCGCCGCTCTCGATCATCGGGATCAGCAGGTTGCGCGCGCCGATGTCGAGATATTGCTTGATCAACACCGGATCGCCCGAGGGCAGCCGGACGACCGGCTCGACCGGCGAGGCCGCCACCGCCTGAAGCTGTTGGAGGACCAGCGGGATGTCGTTGGGCGCATGTTCGCCATCGATCAGTAGCCAGTCGAAGCCTGCCCCGGCGCAGATTTCTGCGCTGTAGGGGCTGGCGAGCGCCTGCCACAGGCCGATCTGCTTTTGTCCATCGGCCAGGGCCTGCTTGAAACTGTTCATGCGAAGTGCATTCCAATCGAACCCATCGGACCATAGTCTACATGAAAGCTGTCGCCGCGCCGCACGAAGACCGGTGCGGTGAACGATCCGCCGAGGATGATCTGCCCCGGCTCCAGCGCCACGCCGAAGCGTGACAGCCGGTTGGCGAGCCAGGCGGGGCCGTTGGCGGGGTGGTTCAGCACCGCCGCGCCGACCCCGGTCTCCTCGATCTCGCCATTGCGATAGAGGATCGCCGACACCCAGCGCAGATCGATCGCGTCGGGGCGCATCGGCCGACCGCCCAGCACGATGCCGGCATTGGCGGCATTGTCCGAAATCGTGTCGAGCACGGTACGGGTGCCGCGGCCTTCGCGGTCGATGCGTTCGATGCGGGCGTCGATGATCTCGACCGCGGGCACGACATAGTCGCTGTTGTTGAGCACGTCGAAGATCGTGCAGTTCGGCCCTTCGAGGGGCTTCTTCAGTATGAAGGCGAGTTCCACCTCGACGCGCGGTTCGATGAACCGGTCGAACGGGATGGTCTGGCCGTCATGGAACTGCATCGGCGCCAGCAGCACGCCATAATCGGGCTCGGTGATGTTGACCGCGCGCTGCATCGCGCGGCTGGTGAGGCCGATCTTGTGGCCGATCACCTTCTGGCCCGCCGCGATCTTCTTTTCGATCCAGGCGTGCTGCACCGCATAGGCGTCGTCGATGGTCATGCCGGCATGGGCGCGGGAGAATTGCGGGATCTGCTCACGCGTCTGTTCGGCGCGGTCCAGCCGGCCGGCGAGATCGTCGATAAGAGCCTGATCGAAGGGCATGTGCGTTTCCTTCGACGTCAGCTGCGCCGCAATCCGGCATTGATCAGCAGCGGCGAGACGTCCTTCGTCCAGCGGCGGATGCCGTCGGCATAGCCGCACCAGCCGAGCAGCACGCCGTCGATACCGCCCTTGTGCAGGATTTGGCAGCGCTCGGCGATCTGTTCGGCGGTGCCGACCATTTCGAAGCCGCCATTGCCCGCCTTGAAGCGGAAGCGCATCGCCTCCATCACGTCCTTGGGCATCAACTGGGTGTGCATGCCCTGCAGCCGCATCCAGCCGTCGAGGGCCTTATCGTCCCCATATTCGACGGCATAATAGTTCAGATAGTCGCGGGCTTCCTGTTCGGTGTCGCGCTGGACGACATAGGCATAGGACCAGATCTGGAGATCGCGGCCATATTCCTCGCGCGCCGTGCGCCGATAAAGGTCGGTTTCCGCGCGGATCTCTTCGGGGTCGTCGGATTTGACGATGACGAAGGCCATGTCGGCATATTTAGCCGCGAAGGCGCGGCCGCGATCCGATCCGCCCGCGTTCATGATCGGCGGCGGGCTTTGCCGCGGCTTGGGCAGACTGATACCCTTCTTGATCGAATAGAACTGGCCTTCATAGTCGAAGGCCTCGTCGCGGCTCCACAGCTGCTGGATGATCTCGATCCACTCGGCCGCCTGTGCGTAGCGATCGTCATGTTCCTTCATCGGCGCGCCGAACATGTCGAGCTCGGGCTTGTTCCAGCCCGCGACGACGTTGAGGCCGAAGCGGCCGCCCGAAATCTGGTCGATCGTCGCGCACTGCTTGGCGGCGGCGATCGGGTGGATCGTCGGCACGTGAGAGGTCGCGAAAACGCCGCTGTTCTTGGTGAGCTGGCTCGTTGCGGCGGCCCAGGTGTAGCAGTCCATGACGTTGCCGCTGCGATGCTCGGGCTCTTCCTCGACGAAGCCGCGCCAGCGCGCATAGGGCACGTTCGCCTCGAAACCCGCCTTGTCGGCCAGTTCCGACACGATCTTGGATTCGTCCCAGCGCGTGTGGAGCGCCTCGGGCGCCGTCGTCATGCTGATGCCGATGCCGTTGAGGGCGAACAGGCCAAGCTTGAGCGGATTGTCATTGAACACAGGGTTGGTGTCCGCCCGCGGATCATCCTTCCAGCTTTTCATCCTCACGTCGCTCCTTTTAGTTGAAGCCAGCCTGAGCCGGTGCGCTGGCTTTGACAATCGCGCGGCGGAACCACTGGATTTCCGAATTGGAAAAAGCGGGGGCAGGGCGCGGCGACATTGTGGCGTTTTGCTCGAACGCAGTGGGGACGGCGCGCGGGGCGGACGGGGCGTAGCGCTCTGGCTCCACCCAAGTGCCAAATTGGAAAGAATGTCTTTCGGGTGCGCGCCTACACCGCGGCACGCCATCGGACTTAAGCTGCCCGAAAGCAGAACGACATCCAATGCGATGGGACTTGAGGATGAGGGGTGGCCGCCATTCGGGTCAGCAATATCGGGCACGGTGCCACGAGCGGGATCGCCGTCGATGACCGCCCATGACCATCATGAGGCGATGACCAAGCCCGCGCGCAGCTTCCCGCTCAACGCCTGGTATATGGCCGCATGGGCGAGTGAGGTTGCCGACGGGCTGCTCGCCCGCCGTCTGTTCGGCAAGCCGGTGGTGATGTTCCGTCTGGACGACGGCGCGGCGGTGGCCTTCGAAGACCGCTGCCCGCACCGCTTCGCGCCGCTGAGCCTGGGCAAGCTGAAAGGTGACCGCCTTGAATGCGGCTATCATGGTCTTCAGTTCGACCGGACCGGCGCCTGCATCGCCAATCCGGGCGGAAAGGGCCAATTCCCGCCGGGCACCCATGTTCGCGCCTATCCGCTGGTCGAGCGGCACCGCATCCTTTGGATCTGGCCGGGCGATCCGGCGCTCGCCGACCCCGCGAGCATCCCTGACCTCCACCGCATCCCGCCCGAGGGCGGCCACGACAATCTCGGCAATTATCTCCACGTCCGGGCGAACTGGCTGCTCGAGATCGACAACCTCATGGACCTGACCCATGTCGGCTTCCTGCACGACGGGTCGCTGGGCAATGCCAGCATGCGCGCGGCCGAGGTGGATGTCAGCGAGGCCGACGGGAAGATCCGCGCAGAGTTGTGGATGCCGGACACGCTGTGTGGTTTCGGTCCCCTCCAGGGCCAGCCCTGTGACCAGTGGAACAATGTCGAATGGATGGCGCCCTCCGTCACGATGATGGATTTCGGCGCGGTGCCGCGCGGTGCGGACCCGGTGGTGGATGCGAGCGGCTATGCCTTCCACATCTTCACCCCCGAAACCGAGGCGACGACCCATTATTTCTTCGGAAGCTCGGGCTCCTATGGCGACGACGAGGCGTGGATTCCGGAGATGGTGCGCGAGGCGCAGAACCGTGTCTTCCTCGCCGAAGACAACCCGATGGTCGAAGGCGTCGCCGATCGCATGGCGGGCGAGGAGTTCTGGTCGCTGAAACCGGCAATCCTGCCGAGCGACGCCGCCGCGATCCGGGTGCGGCGGCGAATAGCCAAGATGTGTCGTGAAGAGCAGCGTGCGCTTTCATAATGTTCGAGAAAAAAATAGATATCACAGAGATTTATCGATCAAAATTAGACAATTGATATTGGAAAAAGTGTTTTTCACGATTTGGAATATCGCTTTCAGATCAATAAGATAATCTGAATAAATCGGATATGCTTTGGAGTGACCAGCCAAGAAGGCGGCTCCAGAAAAACGAAACTCATGAATAAATGGGGAGGACCTGAATCATGATCACTGCTCGATCGATATTATTTGCGTCGGCGATTTCCGCGAACATGCTGTTCGCCATGGCCGGGGCACAGGCCCAGGAGGCCGCGCCTGTGGCGGCCGAAGACGCCACCACCGGCCTGGCCGACATTATCGTGACCGCCGAAAAGCGCAGCAACAGTGCGCAGCGCACCCCGATCGCTGTCACCGCGCTGACCGGCGACGCGCTGGCCCAGGCGCAGGTGCGCACCCTCACCGACATGCAGCAGCTCGTCCCCGCCTTCAAAATGGGTGAGAATGACGGTTATGCGCAGCTCCACATTCGCGGCATCGGCAGCTCAGGCTTCCTGCCCACCGCCGAAGGCGCGGTCGCGGTCAACTCGAACGAGGTCTATGTCTCGCGCCCGATCGCACAGCTCGCCGGCATGTTCGACGTGTCGGCGGTCGAAGTGCTGAAGGGCCCGCAGGGCACCCTCTATGGCCGGAACGCCACCGCCGGCTCGGTGAACATCTCGACCGCGCGTCCGACCAATGAATGGTCGGGCTTCGTCAGGGCGATGGTCGGCAATTATCGTGCGGTGAACCTCGAAGGCGCGGTCGGCGGCCCAGTCGCCGGGGACGCGATCCTCGTCCGCGTCGCGGGCTTCATCGACAAGCATTCGGGTTACGGCAAGAATCTCGTCACCGGCACCGACATCAGCGATAAGGACGCCTGGGGCGTTCGCGGCACGGTGGTGGTGAAGCCGACCGAGGACATCACCGGCACGCTGATCTACGAACATTACAAGCAGGACGACCGTGGCGCCGCGCTCCACTATTTCGGAGCGACCGGCACGACGGGCCTGCCGGGCGCGCTCGGCACCCCGCCGGTCTTCGCCCAGCTTGGGGGCTATGCGGCCTCCGACCTGCAGGATGTCGTCAGCCCGCGCGATCCCAAGTTCCGCCTGCGCGTCGATGCCATCACCGGCATCCTCGAATGGGATCTGGGTGCGGTCTCGCTCAAGTCGATCACCGGCTATCGCGACCAGAATTCGCTGACCTTCACCCCGCTGGGTGCGGGCAGCAATGTCGACGCCTTCTTCATCGCGGGCGAACCGGCACACCAGTTCAGCCAGGAACTGCAGCTCAACTACAGCTCGGACCGCCTGAAGGCGACCGCCGGCCTCTATTATTTCCGCGAAAAGGACGCCTCGATTCCCGGAGCGTCGCCTTTCGCACGATCGCTGCTCAACCGCTTCTTCGGCATCCCCGAGGATGGCACGCCCGACTACATCGTCGACTTCGTCGAGGTCGGCGGCACGATCAAGACCCGGGCGAAGGCGGCCTTCGCGCAAGCGACTTATGAAGTCGTCGACAACCTCTCGATCACCGCGGGCGTCCGCGCCAGCAAGGAAAGCAAGGAAGCCTTCCTGATCAACGGTTTCAGCCTGACGACGCCCTATGTCTCGAACTCGCCTTATTCGAACGACACGCCGCTGCCGCCGGTGACGGCCGAACCCAAGGTGTCGTTCAAGTCGACCACCCCGAAGTTCGGCATCCAATATCAGATGAACAGCCGGACGATGCTCTACGCGTCCTATTCGAAGGGGTTCAAATCGGGCGGCTATGACGTCTCCACCGTCGCCCCGGCCTTCGAGCCGGAAAAGCTGACCGCTTATGAGGCGGGCATCAAGACGACGACGGCGGACAACATGCTTCGCTTCAACGCCGCCGCCTTCTGGTATGACTATACCAACCTTCAAGTGCTCCAGGTTGTCGGGCCGGTCGTCGTGACGACCAACGCCGCCACCGCGCGCGTCTATGGCGTGGAAGCGCAGATCGACGCGATCCTGAGCGACCAGTTCAAGCTGGAGGCGTCGGGATCCTACCTCAACACCAAATATAAGAGCTATATCGGGCCCGATGGCGCCCGTCCGCTGCTGGCGTCGGTCGACTTCAGCGGCAACCACCTGAACAACGCGCCGGAGTTCCAGATGTACCTCGCAGGTACCTATAGCTGGGATCTCGGCGCCGGCTCGATGGCGGCGCGGGTCGATGGCGAATATTCGTCGCGCTACTATTTCACCCCGGCGAACCTCAACCTGTTGAGCCAGAAGCCCTATGCCAAGATCAACGCGTCGCTGACCTACAAGAGCGACGCGCGTTGGCAGGTCACGGCGTTCGTCAAGAACATCACCGACATCACGACCAAGACCAGCGGTGTCGTGAATACGCCGATCCTGGGCTCGCCGGCCCAGGGCGCGATCTCGCCGCCGCGCACCTTCGGCCTGGAAGCCAAGTACAGCTTCTAAGGTTCAGAGAAGCAGGCGAGGCGGCCGGTCGGCAGACCGGCCGCCTCTTTCTTGTGCGGACATGTTGAAATCAGAATTGCGGGTCGCGTTCCTGTTCGCGTTCCCAGCGGAGGTCGTCCCGCCGCCGCTCTTCGGGGGTTCGATCATCTTCTTCGGGCCAGCCACGGTCGCGCTCCTCGCGAAGCTCCTGTAGCCGTCTGGAACGGTCGCTGCGCAGGAAGCCAGGGACGAGGCCGTCGAAGAAGCGCTCAAGCGGCGACTGTTCCTCTTCCTCGGCGGCTTGCAGTGCCTCCAGCTCACGATCCAGCGCTGCCTGCCGCATCGCTTCTTGGCGCTGGGCGATCGACATCCGCAGCGTTTCGGGGAGCGGCAGATCATCCTCGTGCAGATTGGCCTGGCTCATGAAACTGCGCCATATTTCGGCGGGCAGCGTGCCGCCAGTCACGCCACGCATCGGCGAGTCGTCGTCATTGCCGACCCATACGCCGGTGACCAGCCCGCCGGCGAAGCCGACGAACAGCGCATCGCGATAATTCTGGGTGGTCCCGGTCTTGCCGAAGGAGGGGATGCCTAGCGCCGCGCCGCGCCCGGTGCCTTGATTGGTGGCCGTCCAGAGCAGATCGAGCATCGATTCCCGCGCGCGCGGATCGAGCGCATGGCTTTCCGTGGGCGCTCCGGCGTCGGCGAGCCCGGTGGGCCGGACCGGATAATGGCCGCTCGCGACCGCGGCATAGGCGGCGGTCAGCTCGAGAAGGGTCATGCCCGAACTGCCCAGCGCCATCGATGGGCCCGGCGTGATCGGCGCGGTGATCCCCAGCCGCCGCGCGACATCCACCACCTTGTTGCGGCCGACCTGCTCGGCGATCCGGACCGCGGCGACGTTGCTCGACTGCGCGAAAGCATTGCGCAGCGTGGTCGGTGGCCCATAACGGCCGCCATAGTTGCGCGGCGTCCAGCCATCGACGGTCAGCGGCCCGTTCTCCACCGCCGTGTCTGGCGTGGAGCCATTCTCGAACGCCGCCAGATAGACGGCCAGCTTGAAGGCCGAGCCCGGCTGCCGTTCGGCCTGGGTCACCCGGTTATAGGGGCTCGTCCGATAGCTGCGGCCGCCGATCATCGCGACGACGCTGCCGTCGAGGCGCATGGCGACGAGCGCGGCCTGGGTGGCGTGCACCGCGTCACCCTGGCGCGAGAGCACCGTGGTCAGCGCCCGGATGGCTGCCTTCTGCAGTCCGCCGTCGAGCGTGGTGTGAATCTCGACCTGACCCGCGCCGTCGCGAATCCCGGCTTCGACCTGGGGCGCCAGCCAGTCGACGAAATAGGTGCCGCCGGGCAGTTCATCGTCCGCGACATTGGGCTTGGCCAGCCGCGCGCTCGATGCCTCGGCGGGCGAGATCATGCCCTCGCGGGCCATGGCGGCGAGCACGAGACGTGACCGCGCCTGCGCCGCATCGAGATCGGCGACCGGATTGAGCCGGCTGGGCGCCTTTACCATCGCCGCCAGCATCGCCGCTTCGCCGACGCTGAGATTTTCGGGGGTCTTCTGGAAATAATGGCGCGCCGCTGCGCGGAGACCATGCGATCCATCGCCGAAATAGATCGTCGACAGATAGCGCGACAATATCTCGTCCTTGCTCAGCCAGGCGTCGAGCCAGACGGCGAGGACGAACTCCTGCAGCTTGCGGCCGATGCGGCGTTCCGACGTCAAGAAAGCGTTCTTGGCGAGCTGCTGGGTGATTGTCGAACCGCCTTCGACCACGCCGCCGGCGCGCAGGTTCCGCCAGCTGGCGCGGATGAGGCCGCGCAGGTCGACCCCGTGATGACTCGCGAAACGCCGGTCCTCGATCGCGATGAAGGCTCCCTTGACCCGAAGCGGCAGCGATGCCGCATCGACCGGAACGTCATGCTCGCCGCGGCGCGCGATCGGCGTGCCGTCGGCGCTGATATAGATCATGGCGGGCTTCTGCGGCGCCTGCATCGAACCCCAGGGCGGGGCGACCCAGGTCGCCCAGCCGACGGCGAGCAGGAACAGGCCGAGAAACGCGTAGAGCGCCCATCGTCCGGCCCGACGCCATGCCCAGCCGCTCCGCCGTCCCGGCTCGATCTGTGGCGCGCCCGGGGGCGCTGCATCGGCCGCGGGCGCGTCCGCCCGTTTGCGGGAGAGCCAGGGAATCATCAGTGGGAATGGTCGCCTTCGTGTTGAGGCCGACGCTGTACGCCCAACCGGGCTCCTTATGCCATAGCCGAAAATCCCCTGCGTCGTGCATTCGCCACGATATGCCCGAACAGCACGAGTCGATCATTGGCTGAATGGTAAGTCACCGACTCAAGGTTCAGTGACTCTTGACTCATCGATATCGTTCACCTAGCTTTCTCATCTCGCCCGATCACCGGTCCGAATGGCCGGCCACGGCGTCAGAACAGAAAGACTTTAGGAGGTCGCCATCAAAGGCAGGGCTATCGCACGGCCGTCGGCCCGGCGGGTCGCGGAGCCAGCGCATTCCGAGCCTGTCCCGGATCGAGCCCCTTCATCCATGGGAAAGGCTGCCGGGTCTGGCGCATCGGAGGCGCGGGGGGCGGGGGCGTGCCGACGCCTGAGCCGCGACGAACTTGCGCCCGAGGCGCGCGAGGCGCTGTTTCGGGCAGCGATGAAGGTCGTTGGAAAATATGGCTATGCGGGCTGCTCGGTGGCGCGCGTGACCAAGGCCGCGGGGATCGCGCAGGGTACTTTCTACCTTTATTTCAAATCCCGCCAGGCGCTCCTGGACGAACTGTTGCCGCATGTCGGCCAGCAGATGATCGAGTTCATCCGGAACCGGGTGGCGGGCGCGGCGGACGTGTTCGACAAGGAGGAACGCGGCTTTCGCGCGTTCTTCGAATATATGAAGATCAATCCGGGTTTCTTCCGCGTTTCGACCGAAGCAAACGGCGCCGCGCCGATCGCCCATGCAAAGCATCTCGAACTGGTGACCTGGCCCTATGTCGAGACGCTGCGGCGCGGCCTGATCGACAGCGGGATCGACCGGTTCGACAGCAGCGAGCTCGAGGCCGTGGCCTATATGCTGATGGCCGCGCGCGAATATCTCTACATCCGGTACATCAAGAGCGGGGCAAGCGACAAAGCCGCGCTCGAGCAGGTCGTCCGGACATATATGAAATTCGTTCGCGGCGGACTTGGCGAAATCTAGCGCCCTATCGTGATTCACGCGGCCGAAATGCTTATTGGAGGTGATGATCGTGGGTATCCATCAGAGCGCAGTTTTTTCGGATCGCGGCGCACAGGAACTGGACGGTTTTGCCGCCTCGCTGGATCGGACGCGGGAAGCTCTTCCGCTGGGTTTCGTCACGGCGGCGGACCTGTCCGCCTTCCGCGACGAGGTCAGGCAGTTCCTGCACGAGCATGTTCCTGCGGACCTCGCGTGCCGGCCGCGGATGATGATGTCGCTGCGCGAGGACGTCGTCCGCTGGCAACGTATATTGGCCGAACGGGGATGGGGCGCGCCCGCGTGGCCCCGCGAACATGGCGGTGCCGGCTGGACGACGCAACAATGCATCATTTTCGAGGAGGAGTGCGTCGCCGCCGGTACGCCGACGCAGGACATCGTCGGGCAGAAGTTGCTCGGACCAGTCGTGAACAGCTTCGGCAACGCGGAGCAGAAGGCCGAGCACATACCGCTGATCCTGAATGGCGACCGACTCTGGTGCCAGGGCTTTTCGGAACCCCAGGCCGGGTCTGATCTGGCGGCGATCCGTACCCGGGCCGAGCGGCACGGCGACAATTATGTCGTCAATGGCGTGAAATCGCTGATCAGCCACGCCCAGCAGGCGGACTGGATCTTCCTGCTCGTGCGGACCGGCGAGGCGGTGACGGGGCGGGCGGGGATCAGCATCCTCCTCGCCGACCTGCGGTCGCCTGGGATCAGCGTGCGTCCGATCCGGAGCATCGCGGGCTTCCACCATCTCAACGAGATCACCTTCGACAATGTCGTCGTGCCCTCTGGCAACCGCATCGGCGCAGAAAATGAAGGCTGGTCGATCACCAAATTCTTCCTGGACGGCAGCCACGCCGCCAGCGCCGACCTTCCGGCCCTGCGCGCCTATCTATGGCAGCTGAAGGAACTTGGCGGCAGCGAGCGGGTGGGCGGCAAGCTGCTGATAGAGCAGCATGAATTCGCCTCGCGCCTCGCCAGGTTCGAGGCCGAGCTGGAGGCGGTGGCGATGATGGTCACGCGCGTCGCGGCGATGGACCAGGCGCAGGACCGAAGCCCCGCCGCGCGCGCGCTCGGGTCGATGCTGAAATTGAGGGGGACCGAGCTTCAACAGCGGCTGACCGACTTCCTGGTGGAAGCGCTGGGCGACTATGGCGCCATCCGCGGAACCATCGACCAGTCGAACGAGGATCCGTTCGCGCCGCTTCCCCACTTCGCCCGGAATATTGCTTCGGAAATGTTCTTCCGGCGGGGGGCGACCATCTACGGCGGCAGCAGCGAAATCCAGCGCTGTATCATCGCGAAGACGATGTTCGGCCTGTGAGGGGCGCGGACGATGGACGCTGAACTCGATCCCGCACAGCAAGCGTTACGCGACGGCGTGCGCAGTTTCGTGGCGAAGGCCTCGGGCGTCTCCGCCGGCATCGCCGTGCCGGGTCGGGATGCCGCGACCCGGCGCGAAAATTGGCGGGCCTTCGCGGATAATGGATGGCTGGGCGCAGCCTTGCCATCGGAATATGGCGGCAGCGGCGGCGGCTTGTTCGAAACGGCCATCATCGCCCAGGAGTTCGGCCGTGCCCTGGTGATCGAGCCTTATCTCGGCTGCGCCGTGATGGCGGCACAGACGCTCGTCGCGGGCGCCTCTGCGCAGCAGCTTGCGCGGGTCCTGCCCGATCTGATCGCCGGGAAATCGCGGGTAGCGCTGGCCTATAGCGAGCCGCAGTCGCGCGGCATGCCCGAGCCGATCATGCTGCGCGCCGAGCGCGCGCCGGATGGCTATATCCTCCATGGCGGCAAGACGCTGGTGCTGGGCGGCGTGGAAGCCGATCATTTCATCGTTTCCGCCGTCACCCACGATCAGCCGATATTGCTGCTGGTCGATGCCGCCGCGCCCGGCCTGATGATCAGCGCGCTGGAACTTCATGACGGCAGCCAGGCCGCCCAGCTCGCCTTCGACGGGGTGTTCGTCCGCGGCGACGCGCTGCTGGGGCAACCGGACCGCGCGCTGCCCGCGCTGCGCCACGGCCTCGCTTATGGCACGGTCGCGCTGTGCGCCGAGCTGGTCGGCATCATGGAACGCGCGATCGAATTAAGCGCCGACTACCTGAAACGGCGCACCCAGTTCGGCGTGCCGATCGGCAGCTTCCAGACGCTCCAGCACCGGCTGGCCGACATGGCGGCGGAAATGGAGCTGGCGCGGTCGATGCTGTTCGCTTTGCTGCTCGCGGTCGACGGCGGCGACGAACCCACCATCGCGCGCCTTGTCTCGCAGGCCAAGTCGCTGGTCGGCCGCGCCGCCAAGCATGTGTGCGGTCAGGCTATCCAGATGCATGGCGGCATCGCCATGACCGACGAGTGCCCGATCGCGCATTATTTCAAGCGGGCGGTCGTCGCGGACATCCTGCTGGGCAGCAGCGACAGCCATGACAGCCTGCGCGCCCGGACGCTGGAGAATACGCTCAAGACCGCGGAACTGCGCTGGTATGAGCTGCTCCCGGTGTGGTGGACCGCGCAGCAAGGCGCATTAGCCTAGGGCATATTCGACCGGTCTGGGCGACGCCTCTGCATATAATGTGGTTCGCTGGCGGAGCGGCCGTCCCGCCGCCGCCGCGGCTTCCTCGAGATCGGCGACGGTCAGTTCCTGCCCGTGCGCGGCTCCGGCAGCGCGGCTGATCGATTCATTCATCAACACGCCGCCGAGATCGTTCACGCCGGCATTGAGGCAGGCGGCGGCGCCGTCGACGCCGAGCTTTACCCAGGACGCCTGGATCGAATCGATCGCGCCATGGAGCACGATCCGCGACACTGCATGCATCAATATGGTTTCGCGCCAGGTCGGCCCCTTGCGGGCGCGGCCCTTCATATAGACCGGCGACAGCATGTGGACGAAGGGCAGGGGCACGAACTCGGTGAATCCGCCGGTCTCGAATTGCAGATTACGGATGGCGAGCAGATGCCGGGCCCAGTGCCGCGGCTGCTCGACGCTCCCGAACATGATCGTCGCGGTGGTGCGCAGGCCGACGCTATGGGCGGCGGCGACGACGTCGAGCCAGCCCGACGTCGTCAGCTTGTCCGGGCACAGGATCGCGCGGACATCGTCGTCGAGAATTTCGGCGGCGGTGCCGGGCAGCGAACCGAGGCCCTCGTCCTTTAGCAGGCGAAGATAGTCGGCCATAGGCATTCCCAGCGTCTCGGCGCCCTGGCTCACCTCCAGCGGCGAGAAGGCGTGGACGTGAATATCGGGCTGGGCCTGCTTCACCGCGCGCAAGATCGAGAGATAGGTGTCCCCGGTGTAGCGCGGGTGGATGCCGCCCTGGAGGCAGACCTCGGTGGCGCCGCGCGCCCACGCTTCACGCGTCCGCTCCGCGATCTCCGCCAACGGCAGGTCGTAGGGTTTGTCGCGCGCGCCATGTTTCGCGGAGGTCTTGGAAAAGGCGCAGAAGCTGCAGCTGAACGTGCAGATATTGGTGTAATTGATGTTGCGGTTCACGACATAGGTGACGGTATCGCCGGCGGTGGCGCGGCGAAGCTGGTCGGCGGCCTGGACGATGGTCTCCGCGGCCCCGCCGCGTGCGGCGAAGAGGCTGGTGACGTCGCCTTCGTCCAGACTGTCGCCCGCCGCTGCCCGTGACAGGATCGCATCGATCCGCGCGTCGGTGAGCAGGGCGGGTGCCGAAGCGCCCAGCGGCCGTTCTGGTGAACCGGGCGAGGCAGACGACATCCCCGGACTCCACGCCCCGTCGCGCGCTAGGCCTTCCGCATCGGCATGGCGGAGGATGGCCGGAGCGACCGCCGCATCGAGCCAGCGGCCCGGAGCGGCCATGTAGGCGGGATAGGCGGTGAGCCGCTCGACGAGCGAGCGGCCGGCCGCTGCGCATTGATGTTCGAGTTCGGCGATCTCGGGCCAGGGCGCCTCGGGGTTCACATGGTCTACGGTGACGGGGGATATCCCGCCCCAATCGTCGAGCCCCGCGTCGATCAGGGCGCGGGTCCGTCCCGGATTCAGGTTGGGCGGCGACTGCACGCCGACCTCCGCGCCCAGGATCAGCCGCGCGGCGGCGACGCTCCAGAGCAGTTCTCGCTCGCTCGGCTCGGGCGCCTGCGCCATGCGCGTATCGGCCTTAGCCCGGAAATTCTGGACGATGACTTCCTGCAGGTGGCCATGCAGCCGTTGGAGGTCGCGCAGGGCGAACAGGCTGTCCAGCCGCTCTTCGCGCGTCTCCCCGATTCCGATCAATATCCCGCTGGTGAAGGGGATGGCCGCTTCACCCGCCGCCGCGATCGAAGCGAGCCGCACGGCGGGCGCCTTGTCGGGAGAGCCGAAATGCGGGCCGCCGCGCTGGCCGAGCCGGTCAGATGCGCTTTCGAGCATGAGCCCCATCGAGCCCGAGACGCGCCGCAGGCGCCCATAATCTTCGCGCGTCAGGACCCCCGCATTGATGTGCGGGATCAGGCCGGTCTCGTCGAGCACCCGCCCCGCGACATGTTCGAGATAGTCGACGGTGCTGCCGAAACCCAGCGCCGCGAGGGCGTTGCGGGCAGCGGCGTAGCGCAGCTCGGGCTTGTCGCCGAGCGTGAACAGCGCTTCCTTGCAGCCGGCCGCAGCACCCGCCCGCGCGATGGCGATCACCTCATCAGGCGGCAGATAGGCTGAGCCGAGCCGCCGCGGGGCCTTGGCGAAGGTGCAATAATGGCAGACATCGCGGCACAATTGGGTGAGGGGGATGAAGACCTTGCGCGAGTAGGTCAGCCGGCGGGCGCCGGTAGCATCGCGCATCGCGCGGCTGCGCGCCATCACCTCGTCGAGAGGCGCGTTCAACAGATGATGGCGCAGGCTGCTGTCGTTCATGCGGCGGTTTTCCAACTGCTCAGAAGGTCCCCGGTGCGGCCCGTCACGCCATGATGTGCCATGGCGTCGAGGTCGGTCGGGCGATCGATATCCAGACTCAGGCCGGTGGCCCGTACGATATGGGTGTCGAAGCCATGGGCGGCGGCGGCGGCCAGATGGCGGGCGAAGCTGTGGCGGCCAAAGGCGGTCGCGAGCGGGCAATGCGCCGGAAGCGCGAGCGCGCCCGTGCCGCCATCGGTGTCCGCGGGGGCGATGACGATCGCGCCGCGCAGGGCCGGCTGCAGGATCGCCTCGACCTCATCGGCGGCGATCAGCGGGAGGTCGCCCGGCAACAGCAGGATGGATGCGTCGGGCGCCTGGATGGCGATCAGCGCGCGCGCCTGGTCGAAGGCGCGGTTGAGATCGCCGGCTTCGCCGTCCGCGATCACGCTCGCGCCGGCCCGGGCGGCCAGCGCGGCGAGCGCCGGCGTGGGTGTCGCGACCCATATTTTGGCGATTGCCTCGACGCCGTGCAGCGTAGCGAGCATGTCGAGCAGCATCGCGGCGACGAGCGCCTCGCGCTGGGGCGCGTCGAGGCACCCGCCAAGGCGGGATTTGGCGGCCTCTCCGCCCCGCACGGCGATGACGGCATGGGTGCTCATGCCCGGCGAAGCTCCCTGCGGGTGAGGCCTGTAGCGAATGCGAGCGTGTCGCGCGCGAGGCGGATGCGATCGTCGTCCGACGTCATTACCGACGGCGCGACAAGCGCCGCGATGCCGGTTTCGCGGAGTCTGTCCGCTTCGCAGGCATCGCTTTCGTCTATCACCAGCCCGTCGACGAGCCCGGCATAATGCGCCGCCACCGCCGTCACGCCGGAAAGGCCGCCGAGTTCGGCCAGGAGCTTCGCGGCTGGGCCCTTCAGCGCGCGTCCGCCGATGATCGGGGACACCGCCACGACCGGCGCATCGAGCCGGGCCAGCGCATCGGCCACCCCGGGGATGGCGAGGATCGGATCGATGCTGAGATAGGGGTTGGATGGGCAGATGATCACCGCCGCGACATCCTGGCGGCCGAGCGCAGCGGTGAAGGCGGGGGAGGGAACGGACTGTTCCGCGCCCGCGAAGGATATTCCGCGCGCGACGGGGCGGCATTGCTCGCGTACGAAATAATGCTGGAAGGGCAGGGGGCCGTCGATAGTGTCGACGATCGTGCGAACCGGCTGGTCCGACATCGGGACGATCGCGTGACGCAGGCCCAGCGCCGCCGTCACCCCAGCCGTCACCTGCGAAAGCGACTGGCCAGCGGCGAGCCGTTGCGTGCGCTCGACATGCAGCGCCAGGTCCTTGTCGCCGAGGTTAAACCAATGCTCGCCGCCCAGCTTCCGGAGCTGGGCCATGAAGTTCCAGGTCTCGCCGGCAAGGCCCCAACCCCGCTCGCGATCGGCAAGACCCGCCAGCGTGTAGGTGACGGTATCCAGGTCGGGACAGATGGTCAGCCCGAGATGCTCGAAATCGTCGCCGGTGTTGACGATCAGGCTGAGCCCTTCGGGGTCGAGCAGCCGGGTCAGCCCGAAGGCCAGCTTCGCACCCCCCACGCCGCCGCAGAGCGCGATGACATGGCCGGCGCTGGTCACTGGAACAGGTCCTGCTCGATGGGGCGCAATAGTTCGCCGATCCCGCCGTCGCCGTCGGCGTCTTCATAATATGCGCCCCGGACGATGGCCGCCGGGGTCCCTTCCGCGCCTTCGCCGATGACCAGTGACGCGGCGGCGGCGATCTCGTCGGCGACGCCGATGATGGTGGCTTCGAGGACGCGGCCGAACAGGTCGGGTTCGCCGCGCCGGTCGCGCACCGGGCGCATGCCGGCGACGCCGATCGCGGTGCCCATCGTCCCCATCCGCCAGGCGCGGCCCAGGCTGTCGCCGACGATCACGGCAAGCCGCACTCCGAACCGGGCCTCCAACCGCGCGCGAAGCGATCGCGCGCTTGCGTCGGGATCTTCGGGCCATAGCAGTACGGAATCATGGTTTCCGGGAGCAAGGTTGGACGCGTCGACGCCGGCATTGGCGAGAACATGGCCCGTCCGGTGCCGCGCGATGATCACACCCGGCGCCACGCGCATCAGGGCCTGGGCTTCCCCCTCGACGAGCTCGACGACCGCGGGGTCCTTTTTCGCCCGCGCCGCCACTTCGATGGCGGAGGGGCCTGGCCGTATGCCGGACAGGCTGCGCGTGCGGCCCTCGACCTTGGACACCACCTTCTGAGCGACGACCAGGACGTCACGGTCACGTAGCGTGATGCTCGCCGTCGTCAGCGCGTCGGCTATCGCGCCGGCCAGATCGTCTCCTGCGGCAAAAAGGGGCAGGCCGGGAATCGGCAAGACCGAAAGACCTGTCGCCCCAGCCTGGCTCATCAGGCGTCCTTTGCCTGACCCGTTATGCGGATACCGGCCTGCACCAGCTTGTAGCGGCGGTTCAGCTGGATCAGGACCGAGGTGAGCGCCTCGGCCGCCGCAGAGTTGGCGAGCGGCCCGACGTGCCAGCTGCGCATCTCCAGCTCCGTGAGGATGTCGCGCACGGCTTCCACCGCATCGGTATCGTCGCCGGCCACGAGCACATCGGCGTCGATCTTTGCACCCGAAGCGAGCTTCTCCGCGCCGATATTCTGCAAAGCGGACACGAGGCGAACGTCGGGCCCGAGCAGCTGGGCGGCTTCGAGCGCGGCGCAGCCCGCGGCGGGCAGCTGAACGGTGCCCACCTTGGGCGGCTGCAACGGCACCGTCGCGTCGACGATGATCTTGCCTTGCGCCGCTTCGCGGATCTGCGTGAGCGTGTCGCGGTGGGCGGCATAGGGCACGGTGACGAAGATGATGTCGGCCTGGACCGCCGCTTCGGCCAGGCCTGCGCCGCTGACCCGTCGGCCAGCTGCGGCATCATTCAGCGTAGCGGCAAATGCCTGGGCCTTGTCCGGATCGCGTGAGCCGATGCAGATCATATGCCCGACCTTCGCGAGGCGTCCCGCCAAGGCCGCGCCGAGCGCGCCCGTCCCGCCCAAAATTGCGATGTTCTTCAAGGTCTCTCCAGTCCTTCCAGTCGTTTATGGGGCCTCACAGCCTGTGTCGTCTATCATCATCGTCCGGCGAAGACGGGCTGTCGTTTTTCGACGAAGGCGCGAATGGCTTCGGCGGCGTCTTCGGTGTCGCCGATCTGGAGGGTCATGTCCTGTTCGTCCTGTTC